>NZ_JAVLRV010000002.1:690342-725432 GCF_055803035.1 Pseudomonas sp. 300
CAATAAACAGGCTGGCTGACCCACCGCTATCGCCAGCAAGCCGGCTCCTACAGTTGATTGGGGAATCGTCCAGATCCTGTGCCGCCCCCGGTCATGGCCCGGAGTTCTTCCACGTCGTTCAACCTCTCGACTGAAACTGCAAAACAGGAGATGTCGGCCCCGCTACTTGCACCGGTCGAGGCGTGGCTGAGTCGTCGGTTCGATGTGCCAGCTCGGCGAGCGGGATATGGCAGCGAACGAACCCACTCTGCGTCATCTGCGTGGGCGGACGGCTTTCGGCGCACAGGGCACCCACCTGTCGAGGGCAGCGTCCGGCGAGCGGGCAGCCACGGCCGCCAATCGATGGCGAGTCTGGCATTGCCGGCGGTTCTGGCACGTAGTCATCTTTACTCAGGCCCGGTGCCGCACCGAGGAGCATTTGCGTATACGGATGCAATGGCGAATTGAAGAGTGCATCGGTATCGACCATCTGCATCAGTTCGCCGCGATAGAGGACGGCGACTCGGTCGGCCAACTGCCGCACGACCGCGAGGTCATGTGAGATAAACAGCATGGCAACGCAATGCTGTTCCTTGAGCGCCATGAGCAACTCGACAATTTTCGTTTGCACGGAAACATCGAGCGCCGAGAGGATTTCATCGCAGATCAACAGTTTTGGGTTGACCAGCAGGGCACGTGCAATCGCGACCCGTTGGCGCTCGCCGCCGGACAGTTGTTCGGGAAAACGATTCAGATACCCGGCATGCAGCCCGACATTTCCCAGTGCCGTCTCAAGTTTTTCAGGGGTCGATTCGATCGCGAAATGGTGCAGCGGTCGTTCAAGAATGGCCCGCACACTTCGGCGCGGATTGAGTGACGCATCCGGGTTCTGGAAGATGTATTGAATCTCCCGCAATTGCTCGACCGACCTGCCCGCGAGCGTAGGCTCCAATGCCTTCCCGTCAACGCTGATGGTGCCTGATTTAGGCGCGAGTCGCCCGCTGATGGCGCGAGCGATCGTTGATTTTCCGCTGCCCGATTCACCCACCAACGCCACGATCTCACCGGCGCGCAGTTCAAGATCGATATCCCGTGCGATGGGGATCGGCACTTTCCCCAACAGCTCTGCGAACCATCCGGACCGTGCGTAGGAAAGCGAGAGATTCTCCACTGATAATAATCGTGCCGGCTCCCGATCGGGCCGCAGGTTACCCGTCGCCGACGGTGTTGGATCTGGAGTGTCGGCGACGTCGGGCCAGCGCATGCAGGCGACGGATTGCGCGTCCGCCACAGGTATCAGCTCTTGCGGCGTCGAGCGACAGGTGGCTGTCGCAAAGTCGCACCGCGGCTCGAATTTGCAGCCCTCGGCCATCTGATCCCGCCGTAGCATCCCGCGAAGACCGCGACCCGCACGATGGCCGTGTTGTACCGTCGGGATCGATCCGATCAACCCGCGTGAATACGGATGAGCAGGGTGCGATAACAACCGCTCGCAAGGCGCGACCTCAACGAGCTTGCCGGCATACATGACGCCAATGCGGTCGGCGATTTGCGCCAGCAGGGCGAGGTCATGGGTGACATAGAGCATGGCCATGCCAATGCGACTTCGCAGGTCCGACAGCAGCTGGATAAACTGCCGTTGCGTGGTGACGTTCAGTCCTGTGGTCGGCTCGTCAAGGACCAGCAGGTCCGGATTGCATGAAACCGCCATGGCAATCGTCACCCGTTGCTGTTGCCCGCCCGACAGCTCATGGGGTAACGCCGGCTGACATCGGGCAACCCGACCAAGGCAAACAAGTCCGTGATGCGCTGTTCCATGGAGAGCCCGTCCGGCAGTGCCTGGTGAGTCAGGATCATCTCGCGTATTTGCTGGCCGACCCGCATGCCGGGGCTTAACGCGGTTGTCGGATTCTGCGGGACCAGCGCAATGCGGTTGCCGCGAAGCTTTGCCAGTGAACGGGCGTCGAGCTTGAGCAGGTCGACCCCTTCGAATAACACTTCACCGGTCTGCACGCGGCTGTTGGCTGCGCCGTAACCGAGCAGCCGGTAGGCCACCGTGGATTTTCCGCAACCCGATTCCCCGACGAGACCAAAAGTCTCTCCCCGGGCTATTTCAAGGCAAACCCCTTCCACGACATCGGTCCATCCGGTCCAGCAACTTGATCACCAGCGCTCCCAGCCTTAGGGGCAGGTAGCCAGAGGCCAACCGATGCGCGCTGCGCGTCGGAGGCTGGCCTTAACAACCCAGCGGTGAAATGGGGCAATAACGAATATGTAGGCCCGGCCTAGACGGTTGTGGCACTGGACCACGGTTGAAAAAACCAGTTGGCGACTGCCTTCTGGCTCTGCCTCTCCCGAACACAGGATCGATATCCGGAAGTCGAGGTGCTTGTCGTCCTCTCCCAACACGATTTCAGTCTGGTTCGAGCTGTAGACCTTGAAGATTTGAATCCGATGAGCAAGTGATGCCAAATGTTTGGCTGTCTTGAGACCAAAGCAGGCAACGATAGTGTCTCGGACTTTCATGAGCCATCCGATCCAGAATGGCTGGTGGGAAAGGATGAATCGAGCTAGCAAATCTGGATTGCTGGAGGTGCCCGCCGGGAGCCGAATCGCAAAAGCGTCCGCCAGGTTCATCGACTTGTAAAGGTGAGTGATGCCGGACCTCGAGGGTACTGGCACGGACATAATGAGCTCAAATTCTCGGGGCATCGGGGATCTCTCCTGAGTTCTAACTACCAATTAGACGACATGCCATGTCGCGTTTCTTGTTGCGATGGTTTGTCGTATAACGCTCCTTGTCGGATACTGAGCCCGATCAAGGCATCATAGACCTCTTGCTGCCCAGCTGGCAGAACAGGGAGCAACGTCGCACGACGCTTGTCGACATCGAACCAGGATTCAACCAACCATCCCACCAGATAGAGCGCCGAAAGACATCCGCCAGCGGTTGCAACGTTCCCTTGGCATACAAGAGGCTGGTCCACGGTCTCAAGTCCCAGCGCTTGCAAGCTCGATCGTGCATCCGGGTGTGTAGTTGCTTGGCCGCCGAGCAGCCCGAGCCGTTCGAGAATGAAAGCTCCGGCGCATATGGAGCCGATTCGCTGGCGTCTGGAGTCAAGTTCAAACGACGGCAGGAAGTCTGCCGCGGCAAGTGCAGCGGGTATCCCTTCCTTGCCGCTGACGAACAATACCGCGTCGGCACTATTAGCCTCGGAAAGCGGACCGTGCACCGAAACAGGCAGGCCGTGCGCCGATCGCACGATAGCGCTAGAACCCAATATCCGGACGTGCCAGTCCTCAGTGTTGCGACCCAAAATGTCCCACATCAGGAATAGGTCGATATCAGTGAATTGGTCGAAAGCAACCAGAACGATTTTCTTCAAGGCGAGCTCCATGAAAAGTGCTAGCGTGCAAAACGCAACGGCCATCTTTGCTGGTGTTCGCAGCGTATCAATCGGTTGCGCACCATACACAGTCTGTATGGCGCTAAATATGGAGCGAAATAACGGGTGGGAAAACTAACTCGCAACCATTGGATCGCGGCTGGTTTTGAGGCCCTCGACCAAATAGGACATATTGGTGTTTCGGCCGAGAGTCTATCGCGTCGATTGAATGTGACCCGCGGATCGTTCTATCACCATTTCCGTAATCGCGAAGACTTTGTCCGCACCTTGCTGGCCGCTTGGGAAGAAGACTACACGGAGCGCATGCTCGCTTATGCGGCGCAGGGTCGTAGCGCGGACGAAATCTTGAAACGCTACTTGAGTATTGCCGCTGAGAAACAACCTGGGCGGGAAGTGTCCATCCGAGCCTGGTCGCTGCACGATCCGTTGGTAGGCGAGTTTCAGCAGCGTGTTGACACAAGACGACTGGACTTCGCGATACGGACGTGCCGCCGCTTGGTCCCTATGCCAGGCGAAGCTGAAGTGATTGGTCGGGTGGCCCATCTGTGCCTGATTGGTGGTCAACAGGCAGGGCTGCGGCGTGATGCCGCTCGCTTCAACAGTTTCCTGAGTCGAGCCTTTTCACTTTTCGAAGGGGCTCTTCCACCGTGGCGGGCCTAAGTCCTGAGCTAAATTGGATAACTGAATAAATAGAGTTCGCGCGTCGCTAAATTCTCGGCAGCACTCAATTCCTACACCGAATGGGTCGATCCAAGTCATACAGCCGCCAATCATCCGCTCCGTGAAAGGCTTCGTTGGAACCCTTTTTTCATAGCGCTGAAGGGCGCACGTGTCAGCAAGACGCGTGCACAGGCTTTCCCTTGTGGTTCTAACATGACGTCCGGACAACCAGCGTCATATTCGTCGAAGATCAGCGCCCTGGGCCGGCAGTGCCCAGGGCAGGATGACTTCCTGGAATTCACACGTTCGGTATGTGCGGCAGGCAAGATTAGGGCTTAGTTTTCCATCACCTCGTCCAGTGCCTGTTCGAGGGTGCTGACCGTGCGCTCGATATTTTGCAGCTTTTCGAGTCCGAACAGGCCGATGCGGAAGGTCTGGAAGTCGGCCGGTTCGTCGCATTGCAACGGCACTCCGGCGGCGATCTGCAGGCCGTGGCTGGCAAATTTCTTGCCGCTCTTGATGTCGGCATCATCGGTGTAGCTCACCACGACGCCAGGGGCCTGAAAGCCGGCTGCGGCCACGCTTTTGATGCCTTTGCCGGTCAACATTGCGCGCACCCGATCGCCCAGAGCCTGTTGGTCGCCGCGGACCTTGTCGAAACCGTAGGCTTGCGTCTCTTTCATCACTTCGTTGAAGCGCGCGAGGGAATCGCTGGGCATGGTCGCATGGTAGGCATGTCCGCCCTGTTCGTAGGCCTGCATGATCTGAAGCCACTTTTTCAGGTCGCAGGCGAAGCTGCTGCTCTGCGTCTGCTCGATGCGCTCCAGGGCCAAAGCACTGAGCATCACCAGGGCGCAGCAAGGGGAGGCGCTCCAGCCTTTCTGCGGTGCGCTGATCAGCAGGTCGACTGCGCATTTGTGCATATCCACCCAAAGCGTGCCTGAGGCGATGCAGTCCAGCACGAACAGGCCACCTACCGCATGCACGGCGTCACCGACTGCTCGCAGGTAGTCGTCGGGCAGGATAATCCCTGATGAGGTTTCAACGTGGGGGGCGAAGACAATCTGCGGCTTCTGCGCCGCAATGGCTGCCAGCACTTCGTCCAGAGGGGGTGGGGCGTAGGCAGCCTGGCGACCGGTGTCGACCGGTCGGGCTTTCAGCACCGTGGTGGCCGCCGGGATGTTGCCCATCTCAAGGATCTGGCTCCAGCGATAACTGAACCAGCCGTTGCGTATCACCAGGCATTGCTGGTCGGTGGCAAACTGTCGCGCCACCGCTTCCATGCCGAAGGTGCCGCTGCCCGGGACCACCGCAACACCCTGGGCGTTGTAGACCTGTTTCAGGGTCCTGGAAATGTTCTTCATCACCCCTTGAAATGACTGCGACATGTGGTTGAGCGAGCGGTCGGTGTAGACCACTGAGTACTCGACCAACCCCTCAGGATCGATGCTGGGATATAGCTTTGACATGGGTGACTCCTTTGGCAGAGATGTCAGTGGTATCGACCCTGCCCTAAGCTTTGGCAAATGACAAGATTGCTCGGGATTGATTGCGACTTCTGTCGAGCGGTTGGCATCATCAGGTCGATTACTGGACGTAGCAATGCTCGCAGGTGGCTGCTGAGTTGTGGGAGAGGGGGGTTAAAAGTTCGTGCCTCTTTACGTTCGGTCGATAACGACCAGTTACGGAGGGTAGCAGCCGGCAGAAATCGGCCAAAAGCAGTCATCTGCTTGCGACGTCATGTTCAGATATTTGTGTGGAGATTCTTCACAGGTATGACAGCAGCAGTACCCTTCTGCGAGTACTAACAACCAGACCATGAGTCACCGAGGAGATACCTAAACTGACCATCTAGCGGATCAAGGCATCCACCCGTCGACTCCAATTTCGAAAGGCTTGATGTAATGGCTATATGCCGCTAAACCATATAGCGAAGGTCAGCATATAGGTGATGAAATGGCATCGAGATTTGTTGTCGTTCCAGAGATACCAAAGGAAACGGGATCGGTACGTGATGGCTCCCGCTTCTACTCCAGCATGGCGCCTTGTGGCTACGACATCTACGACAACAAGGAAAAGTGTCGACTGCGCGCGTCATTTCCAACACGAATGGAAGCTGAGGCTGAGTGTGAAGCGAAAAACTCGGAGCAGCTATTCCGCACAATGGCCTGATTGCCGCCCCAGAGAAGATTTCAGATCGCTTAAAGTCATGCCCAAGAGGTTCGGGAACCTTACCCGTTACCGACTACTCCCTCTAAGTAGGGTGTATATCTGGAATGGTGATTTATGACGGCGAGCGAGGATCTGACTGATTGGAACGGCCGCTGGAAAATCACTAACGGCATCGTGTCTTGCCGATCCTGCCAAGCGCAGCAGAAGGAAATTAATCGTAGTGAAGCGTTCGTCCATTCCTCAGCTTGTGGTTACTCAGGACAACGGCGTAACCCTTGGGATGACTTGGATGCGATCCGCAAAAAGCTCGATGGCATCATCTAGTAGGTTCATGCCGCCAAAGAATCTATCGGCCCGACTCAGCAGTATCCGGAGTAGGGCGAGATTGATCATCTAAGCATCCTTGACTACTTAACCAGTAGAAGAACTCTCAGTCTGCCGATGGTGCGTAGCTACCCGCCGCCCGGCCATCCAGAACAGGCATTGGGTCAATTTTTGGTGCGTTAAGAAACGTAGCCCACGCCTCATATGCCAGCTTCTGGCTATTGGTAGCTTCAATCCACGAAGCGCCCTCTACCTGCCGTGCCGATACAAGCATCATTAAATGGGTGGTTGCGGCGTCAAGCTGGAGCAAAAGCTCGTGAGACTGGAGGCGAAAATCGTCTAGGTTGCTCATTGGAGTCGTACCCCCATCATCGACGTGACTGGAACTACGTGCTGTTGTTCCTACCGGTTCAGTGTGACATCGGTTTCATTATGGCGTTAGCTCGCAAGACAATCGGCTTCGCCTTAGACTCGTTACCAGGCCAATGGAACGCCTACTCCGACTCTCATCAAGGCGTTCGCACAAAAACAGGTGACTGCTATGGGTCGTTTTTTGCCCCTCATGACAGGCAAGAATCGGCCAATTTCTGCCTGTAAGAAAGGGCAGCAGTCGGCCCAGAGTGTGTAAAAACACCTTCGCGAACCCTTGCTATGATTTCTGAGGATTTCATCGCAGGGATCGCCCATGAAGCGCTTTATCCAAGGTGAACATCGAGGCCAAGGCACCTTACTTCCCGAGAGCCTCGACGACTACGTTAGCGATACCAATCCGGTGCGCGTAGTCGACGTTTTTGTCGACGAACTCAACCTGGTTTCCTTGGGTTTTGACGGTGCTATTCCGGCTGACACAGGCCGTCCCGCTTACCACCCCGCGATCCTGTTGAAGATATACATCTACGGCTATCTCAACCGCATCCAGTCGAGCCGACGCCTGGAGCGAGAAGCTCAACGCAACGTCGAGCTGATGTGGTTGACCGGGCGTTTGATGCCGGATTTAAAGACCATCGCCAACTTCCGAAAAGACAACAGCAAGGCCATTCGAGGCGTCTGTCGCCAGTTCGTTGTGCTCTGTCAGCAGTTGGGACTTTTCGGAGAAAATCTGGTCGCCATCGATGGCAGTAAATTCAAAGCAGTCAACAACCGCGACCGCAATTTCACCAGCGCCAAACTGAAGCGGCGAATGGAAGAAATTGAATCGAGCATCAACCGTTACCTGACAGCACTCGATGCTGCCGATCGGCAAGAGCCAACAGCCTCCGAGCCCAGCGCCGTGCGGCTGGAGGAGAAAATTGCCAAGCTGAAGACGCAAATGAAAGAGCTTAAAGCGATCGAAATCCAGCTCAACGAATCGCCGGATAAACAGGTCTCACTGACCTTTCCAGACGCCCGCTCCATGATGACGCGCGGCACGGGAATTGTCGGCTACAACGTGCAAACAGCGGTCGACACCCAGAACCATTTGATCGTTGCTCATGAGGTCACCAACTTCGGTTCCGACCGAGATCAACTCAGCTCGATGGCGAAGCAGGCTCGCGATGCCATGGCGTCCGAAACGCTGGCGGTGGTAGCTGACCGAGGTTACTTCAAGAGTGAAGAAATCCTTGCCTGTCACGACGCGGACATCACTGCCTACGTGCCAAAGCCGATGACTTCAAGCGCCAAGGCGGATGGTCGATTCAACAAAGATGCGTTCGTTTATGACGCGACGAAAAACGAATACATCTGCCCGGCTGGAGAGGCGCTGCCTTGGCGCTTCTCCAGTATTGAGAAAGGCATGAATATGCACTGTTATTGGAGTTCGAAATGCCAGGGTTGCGCGCTGAAAACGCGGTGCACGCCGAGCAAAAATCGTCGAGTAAGGCGCTGGGAACATGAAACGGTGCTCGAGGAAATGCAGCGTCGGTTGAATGATGCGCCGGACATGATGCGAATCCGAAAAAGGACAGTTGAGCATCCCTTCGGGACGCTCAAACAATGGATGGGCTCAACGCATTTCCTGACGCGCAAACTGGTTGGGGTAAGCGCTGGGATGAGTCTGAATGTACTCGCCTACAACATGAAGCGAGTTATGAGCATTATCGGTACAGCAAGCTTGCTGAAGGCGATGGCGGTGTAAAGTCTCGGTTTTCTCTGCCCCAGAAGGCGCTCAACCGCTACATAACCGCTTTGGAAGGTCATTAATGTTTATCACGGAAAACGCTTGGACAATTGCATCGCCCAGGAGCGCCTGAATGACGCACTCGATATACGAAAGCGTTTTTACACACTCTGGGCCAAAAGCGGACCTCAACGAGCAATACAACAAGTAGCCATCGCGTAGATCTTGTCCCCTTGCCAACCAGGCACCGTGCAGATACTGTCCACTTATGAATCAGCTACGTATTGCCTCGACCACCACTCCCACGACCGCCCGAGGCGGGTCGTGAGAGGTGTCGTGAGCCAATAACGCACGAACTTCAAAGGCCCGCCAGTGATGGATAGGGCCTTTTCTTTTGCCCTTGTGTCGCTGGTCCAAACGCAAGGAAAAGCACTATGCATGCACTGTTGATTCTCGATATGCAGGTTGGATTGTTTCATGGCCCGGATAAACCATGGGCTGGTGAGGCGCTGCTGAATACGTTGAATAGTCTGTTGAATAAAGCCCGCAGGGCCGGCGCGCCAATTTTTCTTGCTCGCCACGTGGGTCCGCTCGGCTCGCCTATCGAGCCTGGAAGCCCGTTGACGCAACTGGTGCAGGAACTGTTGCTGCAAGGCGACGAAGTGATTTTCAAAAAAAGCCGACCTAACGCTTTCGCCATGACAGACCTGGCCGATCGACTAAAGGCTTGTGGTTCTCAAGGCGTGGTTATTGCCGGAATGAAGACCCAGTATTGTGTCGATAGCACCTGCCGCGCCGCACGAGATCTTGGATTCGATGCAGTGCTGATCGCCGATGGCCATACCTGCACCGACACTCCCGCATTGAAGGCTGAAATTATCGTCGCTCATCACAATGCAACCCTGGGAGGCCCATTCTGTCGTGTCGTTCACGCTGAGGACTGGCGTTTCTAACCGGCATTGATAGATCGACTCAAGTTCTGGGTCGATCTGTCCGCTTTGGGGGGCTGCTGCTCCCACGGCAGGCAGAAATCGGCCAGAAGCGGACTCTGCCTGTCATGACGCGCAAACCTCCTAGCCAGTGCACGAAGCAGCAAGCCTAAAAATAGACGCGCATTAATCCTGAGTCTGTTTAAAATAGTCGAAATAAACGTCCAAATTGTCCTCTTTTACGTGAAATAACTTAGCTGCAATAACCTTGGCCTCCCCAGGCTGTTTATTTAAAAAATCATTAGCAAGTTTTTTAAATTTTGGAATTGTACCGAAAGACGCATTGCGCATGTCCACTGCTGCGAACGCGCCCCAGTTCGCTGCCTGAATTATATTGATGATTAACGTAAATGCTTCAACAGGGAGAAATGAATTGCCCATTGATTTTTCAATATCGGATGCGTTTTTTATAAAGCTATTAGCTGTTTGGAAGTCACTTGAGCCCGCTCTATTAAAAAATTTAGTTAACAGTAGGGCTTTTGCGGTTTCAAATTTGTAGACGTGGCCGCAGAAATAAGCGCTATAAGTGAATTTTTCGAGAAACGCATCAAATTCGCCGCCGAGTTTTTCAATTACAAAAGCATGGGCATTTTCAGTGAACAGAGAAATGAAAAGTGTTGCTGGGTGGGAAAATCGGGTATGTTCAACGGTAAGTTCTACAGCGGCAATTTGTTCTGCCACTAAAACAGATACTCTATGATACGTTACTTCGTCTAAATCCGAAAATAGCTTTCCATTAGAACATAGCAATGAAAAAATCGCATTTTTATATGCTTTGTTAGAAATTTTCTTTTCGATGACATATTTTTTTAGTGCCGCAATCGCTGAAAGATCTCCCGCGCGAGCCATGCCAGTTAGAAAAAATCGTGAATTCTTTGATGTTTCGGTATCGGTCTCTTGCGTTTTGTCTAACACCTTTGAGATCAAGTACGGGTAAACCTCAAAATGAATATTTTCAAGCTCTTTTTTGACGACCTTTGTAATAATATCAATGTTTGTTGACGGGAACATATTTGCATTACTTAACGAGGCTAATATCTCATCCGCAAGCTGGGTGGTAGACAGTATAGGGCGAGATAAAAATCGAGATACTGACTCGTGATATACAAAACGTGCCTCCTCCGCGGAAGCATGATGACCTGACGGATGCGCAGCTTTATTCCTCAGCTTACGAAGTATTTCAAGGAATTCAGCATCAAGAGTAGAAAATAGCAGGTTAGACTTCAGCTGATCAATCAAATATGTTTCAAATACATCTTGATCTGTACGTTTTTGCGAGGCTGTATCAAATATGGTTTTAGCTTTTTTATTGACCCTCCCAAGCTCTCCAAGCTTATCTATAATATCGTCGAACAATGCTATGAACGTAAGAACTACCGAGGCTCGATAAGCGCCCGCCATGTAGCAAGCAAGTGACTCGCTCATATAGTCCCGAATATCTTCATTTTTTATGGAAGATACTAACTCTTCCATGTCTGTTAAATGCGCCATGCACACCTCCATGTAAAACTGGTGACTGATAAATTGGGACCGCCAGCTAATTCGGGAAAAACATTTTTAATGTCAAACCACGAGCGGTAGCATTATGCCTTCATAGAGTGGTGATTTGCCAATCGCGATTCATGATGCAAACCGTCTCGATGGATTTCCTCAAGATGACCGGTTCCCGCAGATTGTTTCCCTGTGCGACGGGCAGCTTCGGGTCGGTTAGCGACCTCCACTCATTGTGATTGATCCACCCTTGTCCTCCCTCAACGTGGAGGACGAGCCATGAACATTATTGCTAAAAACAGACATCAGCCTTGGAACAAGGGAAAGCTTGTCGGGCAGAAAGCCCCGCTTCGAGTCAGAGATATCTGGGCCATTCGGGTCAGACTCCAGCTCGCGGAGAAGACACGGGATCTGGCGCTCTTCAACTTGGCTATTGACAGCAAACTGCGTGCCTGTGATTTAACCAAGCTGCGAGTAAGGGATATAGCCCATGGAGAACATGTGTCGTCACGGGCCATCGTGATGCAGCAGAAAACCCAGTACCCAGTGCAATTTGAAATCACTGAGCAAACCCGAACGGTTCTGGAAGCTTGGATGCGACAGGCCTACCTCCGCAGCGAGGATTTTTTGTTTCCGACCCGGCTGCACAGCTCAGATCATCTCTCCACCAGACAATATGCTCGAATAGTAAAAGCATGGGTGACCGCCATTGGCCTTGATCCAAGCATGTACGGCACTCACACGCTCCGGCGAACCAAGGCCTCGCTGATCTATCGCAGGACGAAGAACCTAAGAGCTGTCCAACTCCTGCTAGGTCATACGAAGCTTGAAAGCACCGTCAGATACCTGGGAATCGAGGTCGATGATGCCCTGGAAATGGCGGAGCAGACAGAAGTCTAACCACCCCCTAGTGACGGTCGATACTAGACCGTCGCTATTCGACCCACAGCGGCCTTTCGTAAACACTGACACCACGGTCGTCACACCGCCCATTTTCGCTTATGCACTGCTCAACGTCAGAAGTTCTCGAGACTGACTTTAATGCCCGCACGGCTGGCCAACTCAATGGTCTCTTCCACTCGGTCAGCGTCAACAATAAAACCATCGTAATTTTCACCACCGGAGTCCAAGTGAAGATAACGTTTACCAAACCGAACCAACCATCGGTCGAATTCATCAAGCACCTCTGGCATTGATGAGGCACCGTTTCGCACGTAGACGTAGGGCTCTTTCAATTGGTTGGCGCTAACCAGATAAGGAACCTGATATTCAAACACATCAAAACCTTTCCAATCCAGGCTCATTAAAACGAGGTGTTCAAGTTTTTGCGCCTTTGAACCATCCAACAATCCATCTGTGAAAGCACTGCATGCGTCATCTCCCATCGCGTATCTACGCATGACGCGCCTGACAAGTCTGGCGCCTTCTTTTTCTGGAACCACCGCCAACAGCGCCAGGGCAAAAGTCTCGAGTGCCTTTTTCTGTGCGGGATCGGGTGGGCCGGGCCGTAATTCTTTCATGATCGCTGAAGCGCTGAGGTTAGTTTCCTCGGGTGGAGGCATGGTAAAGCGCCCACCAAACAACCGATCCAAAATGCCCATACCACTCCTTGGAATACCTTGGGGCAAGCGACTTTTCTTTTACCGGCGACAGTCGCTGCTTGTTTTAAGATTTGTGTTGTAGTTGAGCCTAAGGCTCCAGGTGAGGTTTGTCGATCGACCGCCTTTTTTACTGCCAAACTGGACCTGATCCGACCGTCCGCTTTTGGCCGAGGCTGTGTAAAAACGTTTTTCAGCGCGACAGGTACTCAAAACCAGACTGGAAATCGCGCTTCTACGCAAAATCCACATCTGCTGATGTGCCGATAAATTTCAGATTCAACGTAGATGCGCACACTTCAATTTTGGCGACGCGTTTTTACACACTCTGGGCCGATTGCCGCCTTTAGTGAAGCGCAGCAATCGCCCGAGATCCGCTAGTGAGTCTTCAACCAAACAACACCCCGCCGACATCCATCAAACAGACTCACCGCCGCACTTCAGCCACCAACAACAACGACTGCGGCACAGGACTTTGCGGGTGCTGTGGCTCTTGCAGGCTGGTCAGCTGAAAGCCAGCCATGTCCAACGCGTTGAGCCAACTGGACAAGGTGCGGAAGTACCACGGCATGGGCTGCCACTGTCCCTTGAACCCGGTGAAAGTCTCTTGCCGCCAACCATCCTGATAGTCGCCCGCCGCTGCACTCCACGGATGCAGCGTCTGGATCACCAGTGCGCCGCCGGGGGCGAGCAGGGCGTTCATGGCGGCGAGTAGAGGGATGATGTCCTGGTGCAGCAAGGCGAAGTTGGCGCAGATCAGGTCGTAGTTGCTGCCGATCTCCACTTTCGCTTCCGCCAACTCTTCATAAGTCGCCAGATGCACCGGCGAAGAGCCCGCCGCCCGCGCCGCCTCGGCCAGCGTCGCATCGCCATCCACACCGACCACGTTGATCGCCCGTTCAGCGAGCGCGCGCAACAGCCAGCCCTCGCCGCAGCCCAGATCGAGGACGCGCTCGGGCTGACGGCCTGCCACCGCCAACAGGATGGCCTGGTCGGTGACCTTGAGGCGGCTTTCGATGGCCCCGGTGCGGACTGCGTCGACCCAGGATTGGGCGTTGTGGTGCCAGCTTTCGAGGAGGGTCGATTCGGGGGCGGGCATGTCGATGTCCGGAGTTGTGGGTTGGAGAGAAGAATAGGGCAAGTGCGCGTTGAGCGGACACTGTCAGTGACGCCCGCATTCATTTCTGCACTCGTCCCCAGAATCAATTGGCCAGAGGCGTGTTTGTATCCTGCAGTCTAGACGGCATGACGCCTGCTCTTGGCTCGGTTTGGCGTATTTTTGGGGTATTTGCCGGGTCTGCTCTTTTGTCCAAAAGAGCAGAAATTCTGGCGTCATGAAATATACGGTTGACGCTACCCGAACGTCGCTTGCAAAGTCCCTGCCTTGAACTTTAATAGTACTGACGGGGAAGTGTAACTTGATAAGAAATTTCTTTAATTTCAAAGGTTAAGAATATTTTTCAAGCCCCGCCTGGATCTTGTCCTGATCTCATGACAGATAACTCAAAGGATGACAAAGAAATGAAAGAGAAGCTGTCGGCCGTTATCCGAAAACTGATTTCTCCTTCATTACGCTATGAGATCAGGAACGCGGCAACCTGGTTGCAGGACATCCTGGGGCGTGCGTGTTTCTGGCGTTGGGAGATTGCCCGGTTCAGGCTGCAGAAGGACAGTCCATACGAATTCCTCTACATCGGCAGGAAAAAGCAGCGGGAAATGGCCAGGCTGCTCATCGGCGGGAAGTCCCAGGGGCCGTCCGATACGACCGATGGCGAACCCGGACCGGCCGCGTCGAATCACGTGGTGGTGGTCAGTGAAGCCCCGTCCCCGGGGGCCTTGAATGTGCCCCTCTACCTGAGTGCCGTCGTACCGCTGGGGCGCTCCATCGACGATATCACTGCAAAGTACGATAGCGAGTTGCGTCGAAACATCCGCAAGAACCGCCCGCGCTACCGGATGGTCCAGACGCTGCTGGATGAGGACATAGAAAAGGCCGACAGGGAAATGCTTCGACCTTATGCCGAAGCAAGGCAAGGCATCCATGCTGCGCAATTCCCCGCTCAGGAGGTCTTGAGGATCGCCAAGACTGTCGGCCGGCTCGACCTGATCATGCTGGAAGACGAGGTGGTTGCCTGCCACCTGGGTTGCGTCATCACTCGGGGCGGAAAACGCTATTGGAGCACGCTACGTTTCGGATACATCGAGGCGATTTTTTCGGATGCGAAAAAACTGCGCGAGGTGAACTCGATTACCACCTTCATGGCACTTGAATGGGCCATCGAAAATGGCTTCGATTATTACGACATCGGTCTTTGCGTGGCCCGCCCGGATGATGGACTCTTGAAATGGAAAAGACGGCGCGGTGGCGATATCGACTCCCTGGGAAACCACGCGTACATGTTCGTCCGTCTGCCCAAGACCGGGAAAGCCAGATTCCTCTGGGACACGCCGCTGTTTGCTGTCGAAGGCAAGGAAATAACCCTGCACCTTGGCCTGCCGGACGGGCCCAGCGATGAGGAGATCGCCAGTCGTTATCACGAAATGGTCTTTGGCGGGCTGCACAAGATTTATCTCTATTGCGCCAAGGGCTCGGGCGAACAGTTTCTCGACACCTTGCGCAGTCGCTACGCCAATTTGCAGACCTCACCCGTCATGGAACGGATTCCATCCAACTGAGCCATTTCCAGGACTGAATACTTACAGTGCTCGCACCTGACTATTGACCCTGCCCAGCAGGGAGGACTCATGATGGAAAGCGATGTTTCACCAATCAGCACGTCGACTGCTGGTAACCGGAAAAAATGGACCCTGGCCGCCTACAAAAATATGGCGAGAAGAAGACTCGCGCGCCAGGCGGACATCAACTTGAAAAGCGTCGCGCTGAAAAGTTGGGACATTGCTCCCGGTGAGACCTCGTATTCTCCACCGGCCTTCTTCCTGCCCGGTCAAATGGACCGTGTGACAGGGTGGGAGGCGAAGCGCTTTTATCCTTTCGAGCATCCCTCGCGCACGATGCAAGGGTTAGGCAACGTAGAACAGGGCCCGACCCGTGGCTACTTGCTCAAGGATGTCTGGCTGATCGATGGCGCGCTCTACAAGGACAACGCCAGTCTGTGGCTGTCGCTCAAGCCGGGGATGTTTCCGCGCATTGTCGTGGACACCGAGATCGATCGCGCAGCCGTCTATTGCACGCAAAATGGCAATACCTGGTTTGGCACCTGGTTGATGGAAGACTGCCCGACCTATTCCCTGGCCTGCGATGAGGGCGTGCCGGTAACTACCGCGCCCTCCGCGAAGTTTCCGTTATTTACCCAGGCTCCCGCTTACGAAGACTGGTTTGGCATGAAACCGGTGCGCTTGCGCAGTGCGTTTTTGCGTGAGGTCGTGCTGTTCGACGACATGAGCAACAATCGAAACAGACATCTGCGGTACCGGGCCATGGGTGAAAAACTGCTGTCGCACGTCAAGCATGACGCTCACCCCGGCGTGTTTATTCTGCGCGGTGGCGACGGCGACTTGCGCTTTTTGCGCAATGAGCTCGAGATCGCTGAACATCTGCGCAAGAGCAGGGGGTTTCGCATTCTCGATCCTTTGAAAACCGATGTCCCGACCATCGTGGCGATGTGCGCCGGGGCGCGGACGGTGGTGGGGGTCGAAGGCAGTCAGCTGGTGCACGGTGTCAATGTGCTCCAGCCGGGTGGTTCGTTGCTGACACTGCAGCCACCGAACCGTTTCGTCAGTTACTACAAGTACCTGACGGATCGCGACGGGCAGAATTTCGGCTTTGTGGTCGGAACGCCAGAGGGCGACGGCTTCAAGATCGACGTTCAAGAGGTGGAGCGCACCCTGGACCTGTTCCCGTCATGACGGCATGAGGGAACGTCTGCAAAGACTTTCCTGACGGGTCTATACCTGATCCCCGAACACCGGGCGGAAGAAACTTCGCTCGTAGCTGAGGATGAATTTTTTCTCTTCGGCGTACTTGAACGCCGCGAGGCAGTCCGGATCGTTCATGGAGTCCTGCCGATAGCGCTCGTACTCGGCAAAGCTCGCAAAGGTGAACATCGCCAACGCAATGTTATTGGCACCCTCGGATGGCAGGAAATAGCCGTGGTGCTGGCCGCCGAATTTTTCCACCAATGGAATCCACAACTTTGCATAGTGTTCGAATGCGGGGATCTGGTACGGGTCCAGCACGTATTTCAGATAGCACGTGATCATGTAATCGCATCTCCTTGATGCAAGGTCAAATGACAGGGGCGTCGTCAGACTCGATTTGCTGCACACGAGATAAGTTACCCGGTGGGCAAGCTGCCAGGGGCATCGGTCGTGCATTATCTGCGACGCGAAGTTGTTCGTCGAGGATCAAGGCCCCGGTTGATATCCCGATTGGCCGTGGTGCCTGGTATCTCAATTAGAGATAACCCTGATCAGATTAATTCGCTTCTTGAGATACTTCCCGCGCGCGTAGTGTTTGCCCTATCTGAAATAGAGAAGGGCGGATGATGAACAGGTTGAACACAACGATCGCCAATGCGCAGCCCGCGATGCACCCGGCCAGCGCAGGCTGGGCAACGGTGGCAGGCTTTGCTGCGAGCCTGGGGGGCATCGGCCTTGCGCGGTTCGCTTATACGCCGCTGCTTCCGGCGATTATTGGCGCCCACTGGTTTGATCCGTCCAAGGCCGCTTACCTGGGCGCCGCCAACCTTGCCGGGTATCTGGGCGGCGCTATTTTCGGCCGTTCCCTGGCGGCTAAAACCTCAACGACGTTCATGCTCAGAGCCATGATGCTGCTGGTCAGTGTGGCGTTTTTCGCGTGCGCCTATCCCGTGTCGTTCGCGTGGTTCTTCGCGTGGCGATTCCTCTCCGGAACCGCCGGTGGCGCGCTGATGGTGTTGGCCGCTCCAACGGTTTTGGCCCATGTGCCGCCGTCCCGGCGCGGTTTGGTTGCCGGGGTGATTTTCATGGGTGTGGGTGTTGGCATTGCCCTGTCCGGAACGCTGGTGCCGCTCTTGCTGCAACAGGGTCTTGGCGAAACGTGGCTCGGCCTTGGTGTGATCTCCCTGCTGCTTACCGCCCTTGCCTGGCGGGGCTGGCCGAAGGAGCAGGCGCCAGCCACCGAAACCACCCACCACCCGCGCCCGGCACGCAGCGGAACGCTCAAGGCGTTGTACGTTGAATACGCCCTCAACGCTGCCGGTTGGGTACCGCACATGATTTTCCTGGTTGATTTCGTTGCCCGGGGCAGGGGCGAAGGTCTTCAGGTGGGGGCGCAGTACTGGGTTCTTTTCGGCATCGGCGCGACTGTCGGACCACTGTTGGCCGGTGCACTGGCGGACCGGATCGGTTTCGGGCGCGCGTTACGGCTGTCGTTCATCGTCGAGGCATTCGCGGTGATTGTCCCCGTCCTTGGGCTCGACGCCGGCTGGTTGATGGCATCCAGCGTCATCGTCGGGGCGTTTGTGACCGGGACCGTGCCGCTGGTATTGGGTCGGCTCCATGAAATACTCGCCCACCATCCCGCCCAACAGCGTCCGGCCTGGCAAACAGCCACAGTGGGATTTGCCTTGTTTCAAGCGGTCGCCGCCTATGGCTTGTCGTTCCTGTTCTCCTACAGCGACGGCAACTACAGCTTGCTATTCATGATGGGGACTGCGGCCATGCTGCTTGCGTTCGTGATTGACGTGGCGGCGGGTGCAAAAAATTCCAGCGATTCCCGGAGCCTTTGACAACGTGAATTACTCCGATCGAAACGTGATGTATTGGCGGCGGAACCTGACCGTTTGTGTGTTCGGCTCGTTCACCACACTGGTCAGCCTGAGCATGTTGTTGCCCTTTTTACCGCTGTACGTTCAACAACTGGGCGTGACGTCGCAGGCGGACGTGGTGCAATGGTCGGCCGTGGCATTCGGCGCGACTTTTTTCGGCACAGCGATTACCGCGCCATTGTGGGGACGCCTGGCCGACCGTTATGGCCGAAAACCCATGCTGGTCAGAGCGGCCATCGGGATGGCCATTGTCATGTCGTTGATCGGGCTGGCGCGGAACGTTACCGACCTGGTTGCACTGCGCCTGCTCGCCGGCCTCATCGGGGGTTACGCCTCGGCGTCCATCGTCATGATCGGGTCGCAGGTCCCGCGTGGAAGAGCGGGGTGGGCACTCGGCGTTTTGTCCACGGGGGCCTTGTCCGGCAACCTGATCGGGCCACTGGTCGGTGGGTTTTTACCGGAGTTTGTCGGTATTCGCGGCACCTTTTTCGTCGGGGGAGGAATGATTGCGGTCGCCGCCCTGACCACCCTCCTGTTTGTTCGTGAGGATTTCGACCGGGCATCGGACGCCAGACAACGCGACCGGAAAAACCGGCCTGAGGATACCGGTTCGAAATGGCCGGTCATCGCTGCACTGCTCATGACCGCGATGATGGTGCTGCTCGCCAATATGTCGATCGAGCCGATCATCACCGTCTACATCGGCGACCTCGGTGTGCCGGTTGATCATCAGGCGCGGATTGCCGGCGTGGTCATGGCCTGTTCCGCGTTGGGCAGCATCCTGACGGCCGCCAGACTGGGGGCATTGGCCGACCGGGTTGGAGGCTGGCGCGTGATTGTCGGTTGTCTGTTGTTGACCGCCGTGGTCATGGTGCCCCAAGCGTTCGTCACGCAATGGTGGCAACTGGCGGTATTGCGCGGCGTCATGGGCATGACCATTGCCGGGCTCCTGCCGGCGATTGCCAAGCTGATCCGGCATTCGGTCGAAGAGCACAACACCGGCAAAATTCTCGGTTACCTGCAATCGGCGCAGTTCTCCGGGCAGGTGATCGGTCCATTGATTGGCGGCCAGATTGGTGCCCATCTCGGTTTACATCATGTGTTCCTGGTGACGGCGGCGTTGCTGGTGTTATGCGCTGGAATGAACAGCTGGGTGAGGCATCGCTACCTGGGTGACGCCATCCAGACGAACGCTGTCCAGAAAGGTGGATAACGCGCTGGAAAAATAGCCATCAAGGCGCCTGACAAACACCGTCTCTACGTCGGCGATTTCTGGCGCGAGCTCATGCACGTTGACCAACCCTTCGCGCAACGCGCTCGCCACAACGCCCTTGGGCAACAGCGTGACTCCGACGCCGGCGGACACACAGGCAATGATCGCCTCGATCGAGCCAAACTCAAGGGGCTCAGGCGCCAGGATGCCCAGGTTGGCCAGCAGGGAATCGAGGCGCTGGCGGTAGGAGCAGCCGATGCGAAAGACCACCGTCTTCAGATTATCGACGGTGGCGAGCGCGTCCAGCGTGTCAATGGCGCAGGACGTGACCAGCACGAGTTCTTCGCGGAAGGCTTGTTCACTGAGCAATTCCGGGTGATTGACCGGGCCCACGACAAACGCCCCTTCGAGCTTACAGTCGATGACGCCCTGAATCAGGCTGCACGTGGTGCCGGTGCGAATCACCGGGCGAACCTCAGGGTAAGCCTTGGCAAACTTGGCGATCAGCCGTGGAAGACGCAGTGCCAGTGTCGTCTCGAGCGTACCGATCTCAAACACACCTTTTGGATGCCCATCGTCGCGCGCAGCGCAGGATGCATCGGACAAAAGCCTGGACAGTCGGGCGGCGAAGGGCAAAATCCGCCGCCCTGCCGGCGTGACCTGAACGCCTCTGGCGCTGCGTTGAAACAGCGCCACCCCAAGCTCGTCTTCCAGCGATCGAATCCTCGCGGAAACATTGGACTGCACGGTATTCAGCTCACTCGCAGCCTTGTTCATGCTGCCGTGGCGCGCGACCGCATCGACCACCTTCAGATCCGTGACATCCATCGAATTCACCTATCTCGAAAACCAATAACTAACCGCAAGTCATCTGCGTTAAAGAGATTAGGTTTCACGCGCGGCAAAGGCAAGCAACGCTCGACATTGGGGACGAATGAATTCATCAAAAAAGATCATACGCATCATTAATGATCGTTTTACATGATCTTAAGCCGGGCATAGGTTGAAGGTGCAAATACACCGCAGCCAGTGGCAAATCGAGTCTTCGAATTTGAGGCTGTGGAACAACAATAACTGTCCACTGCAACACGGAGTCAACGTGAATCATGCATCCGAGTCAGCCAGAATTCGCAACCATCCCCGGTACCAGGATTTGGTATCACGGCAGCGAAGATTCGTCGCTTGTCTTACTGCCGCCACCCTTGTCCCGTACTTCACGTTCATCCTCGTCGCGGCGTTCGCGCCCCACGTTCTAGCCCAGAAACTCTCCGCGACCAGCATCATCAATATCGGTTGGCCGCTGGGCGTCGCCTTCATCGTCGGGGCCTGGTTGTTTACCGGCCTGTACATCGTGCGCGCCAATGGCGAGTTCGATGACCTCACCGCAGAAATTCGCGAGGGGGCCATCGTATGAAACCCATTCTTCGCTACCTCATTGCTCCTGCTCTGCTGGGCGCGGTCACCACGTGCGCCTCGGCTGCCGACGTCTTGCAGGCGGTAGAAAAACAGCCGCTGAACATCACGGCTATCGCGATGTTTCTGGTCTTCGTGCTGACGACCCTGGGCATCACTTATTGGGCCGCTTCCAAGACCAAATCGATGGACGATTTCTACAACGCCGGCGGCGGCATCACCGGTTTCCAGAACGGTTTGGCGCTGGCGGGGGACTACATGTCGGCGGCGGCGCTACTGGGCGTCACCAGCATGATTTTCTTCAACGGCTTCGATGGGGTGCTCTACTCGATCAGCTTCTTTGTCGCCTGGCCGTTGCTGTTGTTCCTGTTTGCCGAGCGCATTCGCAATCTGGGGCGCATCACCATCTCGGACATCGCGTCGTTCCGGCTCGATCAAAACCGGATTCGCACCATGACCGCGTTCGGTTCGTTGACCGTGGTCTGCTTTTATCTGGTGGTGCAGATGGTCGGGGCAGGGCAGTTGATTCAGCTGCTGTTCGGTCTTCCCTACAACTACGCGGTGATCGCTGTCGGTCTGTTGATGGCGATCTACGTCACGTTTGGCGGGATGGTCGCCACCACGTGGGTGCAGATCATCAAGGCAGGATTGCTGTTGGTGGGCGGAACCTTGCTGGCCGTTCTGGCGTTGAGCAAGTTCGGTTTTTCTTTCGAACTGCTGTTCGAGAAAGCGGTTGCCGCGCATCACGATGGCGAGCGGATCCTGCTGCCCAGCAAGCTGGTGGCCGACCCTTTGGCGCTGATCTCGCTGTCACTGGGCCTGGTCTTCGGTACCGCAGGATTGCCGCATATCCTCATGCGCTTTTTTACCGTGCCGGACGCCAAGCAAGCGCGTAAATCGGTATTCGTCGCGACGGGCTTCATCGGCTTCTTCTACCTGATCGTTGCGGTGTTGGGCTTGGCAGCCATCGTGATCGTCGGGCAAGACCCGGCCTTCTATGAGTCCGGCATTGTCGGTGGAAAGCTCATCGGCGGCGGGAACATGCCGGTGATGCATCTGGCAAAAGCCGTCGGCGGCGACCTGCTGTTGGGCTTCATTTCGGCCGTCGCGTTTGCCACGATCCTGGCCGTGGTTTCCGGGCTCACCATGGCGGGGACCTCGGCGATTTCACATGACCTCTATGTTCGGGTCTTCCGCAAAAACCGCGCAGATGCGAAAGACGAACGGCGTGTGTCGAAGATCGCCTCGGTCGGCATCGGCATCGTTGCGGTGGTGCTGGGCATTTTGTTCAAGGATCAGAACATCGCCTTCCTGGTCGCGCTGACCTTTGGCGTGGCAGCCTCGGTCAACTTTCCGATCCTCGTGCTTTCGATGTACTGGAAAGGGCTGACCACGCGGGGGGCGTTGATCGGTGGCATCGCGGGGCTGGTGAGCTCGGTCAGCCTGGTGATTCTCTCGCCGGCGGTGTGGGTCAAAGTGCTGGGCAATACCGACGCGATCTTCCCCTTCGACTATCCGGCAATCATCTCGATGAACGTGGCGTTCCTGTTTACCTGGCTTGGCTCGGTCACCGACCGCAGTCGCAGCGCAGAGCTTGAACGCGAGCGTTTCGATGATCAGCTCATTCGCGCCCGAACGGGCCTTGGCGCATCGCAAGCGGTCAGCCACTAAGACGCGGCACACCGTCATCGCGATGAAGGTGTGCCCGTCAATTCCCTACCCTGATGTGCGCTTTTTGCAAAAGGAGTCAGCCATGCAACTTCGAGACAATGGCTTAAGGTTTTCACCCATTACGGTCGTGCTGCACTGGGTCGTGGCGTTGTCGCTGCTCGCAATCCTCTGCTTGCAAGTAGTGATCGGCCAGGCGTCCAGTGAGGCCGGGCGGACGTCGTTGGAACACCTGCAAAACCTGATGGGGCTGATCCTGTTTCTCGTATCGATCTATCGGTTCTGGGCCCGGATCACCTCTTACCACCCGCTGCCGGTGGGCACGCCCAACCCCATTGAAGTGATCATCAGCCGTTCCGTCGCGGCAGCGCTCGCCCTGGCGATGGTGCTGCTGCCGGTCGCGGTGTGGGCCTCACGCTCGGCAGCCGGCGAGGGAGTGGGGCTGCCCGGAGGTTTTTCGATTCCGGCGCTCTTGCCCACCAATGCCGCACTGAAGCAGGTCGTCGATGTGCTCTTCGATATCGGAGCGTGGGCGTTCTTGGCCGGCCTGGCCTTGCATGTCTTCGGTGCGATCAAGAATCACTTTCTCCTGAAGAACAACACGCTCAAGCGGATGCTTGGAAAACATGTGGAGCTGTGAGTCATGAACGAAGCCAGATTCGATTTTGCGGGTAACGCCATCACTCAACTGTGCGGCGTGAAATACCCGATTTTCCTCGGCGGGATGGCGGCGATTTCCGGCCCGCCACTCGTGGCGGCAGTCGCCAACGCCGGGGGGCTGGGCGTGGTGGGCGGGTTGCGCTTGCCGCCATTGACCTTGCGCCGATGGATCCAGGAAACCCGAGCGCTGACCGACCAACCCTTTGGTGTAAACCTGGTGCCGCAGTTCGGCGGCCCTGACGTGTTTGAAGCGCAATTCCAGGTGGTCCTCAAAGAAAAGCCGCGGCTGCTTTCCTTGTTTTACGCCGAGGCCTATTCCGCCGAAATGATTCCCCGGGCGAAAGAAGCGGGGCTGGTGGTCATGGTGCAAACAGGCTCGGTGGAACTGGCGAAAATCGCCATCGCGCAAGGCGCTGACATCATCGTGGCGCAAGGCAGCGAAAGTGGCGGTCATTTGAATCGAGGCACCATCGGCATCATGCCGTTGCTGACGTCGATCCTGTCCATTGCCGAGGGGCGACCGGTTCTGGCGGCCGGTGGCATCACCAACGGCGACGATGTCCGCGCGCTGATGTCGCTGGGCGCGTCAGGGGTGGTGGTGGGCACGGCGTTTATTGCCACCGACGAGTCGAATGCGCACCCGCTCTACAAGCAAAAGATTGTCGAGGCGACGACGGATGACACCGAGTACCGGACCGGGTATTCGTTCGGTTGGACTTATGGCACGCCGCACCGGGTGATTCCCAATCGCGACAAGTGGAACCTGCTGCGCTTTATCGGCGGTGGCGCCCGTGCCATCGACAAACCACGCATGGCCAAGAAGCTGTCGCTGTACGCGGGGCAGGGGGTTGGCAAAATCCACAGTGTCGTCCCTGCGGCAGAGCGTGTGGCGGAACTGGTGACAGGACTGCCGATGACCACAAGCCTGTTTGAACGCGGCGACGCTTATGCCGCCGCTGGCAGCTTTTTGCTGGAGCAGAGAAGGCCGCTTGGCTGGCAGTGAACGTTGATTGATCGCGTGAAGAAAGCAACGGCTCGGGGTGATTGACCGAGCCGTTTTGCGTGGGTGCGCGGCGCCGGCCGCAATGGTTTACAAGGCTGCCGGCCGGGCAATCTGATTCTGCGCCAGGCCGATGAACGCGCTCATGGCCGAGGTGATCATCGAATCGTTTCGGCGGATGAACACGGTCGAAACGTTGGCGAATTCGGCCGGTAGCGTGTGGCAGCGAATCGCATGCCGCACGCTGCAATTCTCTGCGATGGCCTTGGGCAGCAAGGTCACGCCCATGCCCGCCGCGACGCATGACAGGATGCCGTCGAGGGTGCCCAGTTCCATGATCTGGTTGGGCACCAGCCCGACCTGGTAGAACCAGTTTTCCAGGGTGGAGCGATAGAAGCATCCGGTGCGAAAGACCAGCACGGTTTGCTGGGGGATCTTCTCGATGAGCGCAGCCAGTGTCTCGAACTGGCTGCTACTGACCAGCACCAGTTCCTCTTGAAAAACCTCTTCCTGCGCCAAGGTCGAGTTCTGGTGAAATCCGCCGACGAACGCGCCGTCGAGTCGATGGGCTTCAATCGCCTTGATCAGCTCGACGGTCGTCCCGGTCAGCAGCGACAGTTGCACCTCGGGGTATTGCTCGCGGTACTTCGTCAGCACCTGTGGCAAGCGAATGGCGGCGGTGGTTTCCATTGAGCCCAGCCGCAGCAGTCCGGTCGGAACACCGGTGTCCGTCAAGGCACTGCGACTCTCTTCTGTCAGTTGCAGGATGCGCCGCGCATAACCGAGGAAGGTCTCGCCCGCCGACGTCAGCACCACCCCGGATTTCTTGCGAATGAACAGCTCCCGATTCAGTTCGGCTTCAAGCTCCTTCACCCGCATGGTGACGTTGGACTGCACCGTATTCACATTGACGGCGGCTGCGGTAAAACTGCCAAGCTCGGCAACCGCGCAGAAAATTTTCAGTTGGCGCATTTCCATGATCGTCACCATCCATCATAAAAAGTGATTATGGACATATTTAACGATCACTTTACGGCCTTTGTCGCCGGTTAGTAAAGTGGCCGAAACCCGCTAACACGTGCGATCGGACCCATGACATTGACTTCGAAAATTGATCACGTCTTCGCCGGCGGCCTGGGGATATTGAAACCCGAAGGGCAGCGTACGGGCATCTTCAAACAGCGACGTTCGAGCCCCGTTCGCGTCGAGCTGCACGGGATTGTCGGTGACCAGCACGGCGACACCAGGGTTCACGGCGGTCCGGAAAAGGCGGTTCATCACTATGCGGCAGAAAACTATCTGCGTCTGGCGCAGGCCTTTGCGCACTGCGCCCATGAGCTGCTTCCGGGCAGCCTGGGGGAGAATATTTCCGCGCTCGAACTCTCGGAGCGCAACGTGCACATCGGCGATGTATTCCTGATGGGCAGTGCAGTGTTGCAGGTGTCTCAGCCGCGCAGCCCGTGCTGGAAAATCAATCATCGTTTCGACGCCGAACACATGTCGATGCATGTCGCCAAAGAGCGAATCACCGGTTGGTATTACCGGGTGCTTCAACCGGGCTTCATCGAAGCGGGCGACAGGATCGAGCTGCTGGACAGGCAGACAGAGCGCTTTTCCATCGATGAATTCTGGCAGGTGCAGCTTTCCCACCGCCCGGTGATCGACGATCTGCTGGCGTTGGCGGCAAGCCGTGGATTGGCCGAAGACTGGAAGCGGCGCCTGTCGGAACGGGCGAAGTGGCTGCAAAAAGCGGTTCAGGGCCAATAGCTGTACACGCATGTGCACGTGTGGAGAGGGAGCAAGCCCCCTCGCCACACAAGCTCTGCTTAGCGGTGTTTACTCACGCGGATCAATCTGATCCAGCACCCGGTTCGCTGTTATTTCCGCCAGCATGATGCTGTTGGAAATGCCCAGCAGCGCGTTACGCGACCCACCGTCCAGAAGGTCCACCAAGTGATGGACCATCACATCCACCGAGGCCAGCGTCTCGACCAGATAAACCATCAGGGTTTCGGTCGTGAGCGCTGGGTCCACGGTAAACAGGGTGCTGGGTGTGCGCGGCGTGGCTTTGATGTCGGCAGTCGACGGGAAGTGGTAGTCGAGGGCACGCTCGGCGGCCTCGTTGAGTTTGTTTGAATCGGGTTCGTACGGGGAGGCTGGATCAGTATCCGGTGGGTTCGGTGAAGGCTTGATCATATGCTGAGTTACCTAATGGAGTGCCACCCCTCTTGCGACTAAACGAAAGGGGAGGCAGCTGTACGCAGGTTAGTCGACCGGGCAACTCAGCAATCCGGCGCGCCCGAGGGCGCCCCACGTACAGCCACCATCAAGTACAGGCAATGAATGACCTGCATGACAGATGCACGCACAACTGGGTTAACACGGGCGACTAAACCCGACCACTGATGAGCAGTGGCACGAATCAAGTTACCGGGCACCCCCAAAGCGCACAAGCCGGCGGATTCTGGCGTACCCGTAGGCAACGACGCAAGGTTTTGTAGCTTTCATCACGTAACCACGAGCGCGCTTAAACAAGCATTCACCCGCGCTGTTTAATACCTCAAACACCTTCACCATTTATGATCCATAAGATCATTAATCATCATTTTACATGATCCTTTGCCTGGCCTACTTTGACTCTGGCAGGCGCGCCATCGGCCGCCTGACGCTCTCCCGACAACAACAAGAGATGGCTCTTATCCACCACCAGGGGACACCCGCCATGAGCAACCAGCCAGCAGACATCGCACACTACATTCACGGCCGCGTGACGCAAGGTACTTCAGGTCGCGCGCAGAACGTCACCAACCCTGCCATCGGTTCCGTCATCGGCAAAGTGGCGCTCGCCAATGCCGCTGAAGTCGACGCGGCAGTGAAATCGGCGGCGGCCGCGTTTCCCGCCTGGTCGGCGCTGCCGCCGCTGCGTCGCGCCCGCATCCTGTTCAAGTTCCTGGCGTTGCTCAATGAACACCGCGACACACTGGCGCGAATGATCACCGCCGAGCACGGCAAAGTTTTCACCGATGCCCAAGGCGAAGTGACGCGCGGCATCGAGGTCGTCGAGTTCGCCTGCGGCATCCCGCAACTGCTCAAGGGTGACTACACCGAGCAGGTTTCCACCAACATCGACAACTGGACCATGCGCCAGCCGCTGGGCGTAGTGGCGGGCATTACGCCGTTCAACTTCCCGGTGATGGTGCCGATGTGGATGTTCCCGGTGGCCATCGCCTGCGGCAACACCTTCGTGCTCAAGCCGAGCCCCATCGACCCGTCGCCGTCGTTGCTGATCGCCGAATTGTTCAAGGAAGCGGGGTTGCCGGATGGCGTGTTTAACGTGGTGCAGGGTGATAAAGAAGCGGTGGACGCGCTGATCGATCATCCGGACGTCAAAGCCGTGAGCTTTGTCGGATCGACGCCGATTGCCAATTACATCTACGGGACCGGTGCCCGCCACGGCAAGCGTGTCCAGGCCCTGGGCGGCGCAAAGAATCATATGGTGGTGATGCCCGACGCCGACATCGACCAGGTGGTCGACGCGCTGATCGGCGCGGCGTTCGGTTCTGCTGGCGAGCGCTGCATGGCGATCTCGGTGGCGGTGTTTGTCGGTGACGTCGCCGACAAGGTGATGCCGAAACTGGTGGAACGCACCCGCACGCTCAAAGTCCTCGAAGGCATGAACCTGGCCGCCGAGATGGGCCCGATCGTGTCGCAAGTTGCGTTGCAACGCATCACTGGCTACATCGAACAAGGTATTGAGGAAGGCGCCGAGCTGCTGGTCGACGGTCGTGGTTTTGACGGCGTTCAGGCGGGCGCAAATTGCGCCGACGGGTTCTGGCTCGGCGGCACGGTGTTCGACCATGTCACCCCCGAGATGAAAATCTACCAAGAGGAAATTTTCGGTCCGGTATTGGCGTGCATGCGCGTCAAGGACTTTGCCGAGGCGGTCGATCTGGTCAACTCGCATGAGTTCGGCAACGGCACCGCTTGCTATACCCGCGACGGTCACATCGCCCGTGAATTCGCCAGCCGCATTCAGGTGGGGATGGTGGGCATCAACGTGCCGATTCCGGTGCCGATGGCATGGCACGGTTTCGGTGGCTGGAAGCGCTCGCTGTTCGGTGACACACACGCCTATGGCGAAGAGGGCGTGCGTTTCTACACCAAGCAGAAGTCGATCATGCAGCGCTGGCCGAACAGCATTGCCAAGGGCGCGGAATTTGCCATGCCGACCTCCAAGTAAACACGGCTTTCTGCTCCACAGGTTTGGGGGTAGATGACGTGTTGGCACGGGCTGGCACGGCATCCTTTTTCCCAGGGGGAGCGAACACCTCGCTCCCGGTTTTTTCCGCACAGGTGAACCACTATGCCGTTGCTCAAGTTCGACATCATCCAGGGGCGCAATGACGAACAGCTCAGGACCCTTCTGGACGTGACCCATCAAGCGATGGTCGAGGCCTTTGAAGTGCCCGACAGTGACCGCTACCAATGCGTTACGCAACATCGTCCGGGGGAGTTGGTGCTGCACGACACGGGATTGGGTTACACACGCACGACCAACGTGGTGTTGCTGACGGTGATTTCGCGACCGCGTTCAGAGGTGCAGAAAACCGTGTTCTACCGCTTGCTGGCCGAGAAGCTGCAAGCCGCGTGTGGCCTGTCGCCCGATGACCTGATTGTTTCGCTGGTGGAGAACGCCGATGCGGACTGGTCCTTCGGCCGTGGAAAGGCGCAATTTATGACCGGTGAACTTTAGGCTTCGCCGTGTGGGCCTAGGGGTCCGTTTTTACCTCCGTGCAATTCTCTTTCAGGTGCTGCCATGTCCACTCCGCTGCTGTCCCTATTGAACATTCGACTGCCCGTCCTTCAATCGCCGATGGCAGGTATTTCCACGCCCCGACTGGCGGCAGCGGTGTCCAACGCCGGCGGCCTCGGCGCGATTGGCATCGGGGCGAGCAACGTCGAGCAGGCGCGGAACATGATTCGCGAGACGGCCGCGTTGACGGACAAACCGTTCAATGTGAATGTTTTTTGCCACCAGCCTGCTGTCCACGACAGCGCTCGCGAGACGCAGTGGCTGACATTTCTGGCGCCGTTTTTTGCGGAGTTCGGGGTGGCTGCACCAACAGCGCTGCGTGAGATTTATACCTCGTTCGTCGAAGACCCGGACATGCTGCAGATGCTGCTGGAAGAACGTCCGGCGGTGGTCAGCTTTCATTTCGGGCTGCCGCCGCAACCGGCAATCGATGCGCTCAAGGCCGCCGGCATCATCCTGTTGTGCTCCGTGACCAACCTCGCCGAAGCGCAAAGCGCGGAACACGCCGGCGTGCATGCGCTGGTCGCTCAAGGTTACGAAGCCGGGGGGCATCGCGGGGTATTCGATCCGCAGCAGGATTCGCAGATGGGGACGTTGGCGTTGGTGCGTGTACTGGCGGCGGCTTGCCGACTGCCGGTGATCGCGGCGGGCGGCATCATGGACGGCGCGGGGATCAAGGCGGCCATGCAGCTGGGCGCCAGTGCCGCGCAATTGGGAACGGCGTTTATCCTCTGCCCGGAATCCTCCGCCAACAACGCCTATCGCGAGGCCTTGAAAGGGCCGCGAGCCCACCAGACCCAAGTCACCAGCGTCATTTCCGGGCGTCCTGCCCGGGGCATGGTCAATCGCAACTTCACTGACCTCGAGGCGGCTGGAACGGCCCTGCCAGATTATCCGCGCGCCTATGACGCCAACAAAGCGCTCAACGCCGTGGCCAGCGCCAAGGCCAACACGGAGTTTGCCGTGCAATGGGCGGGGCAGGGTGCGCCCCTGGTTCGTGAGATGCCGGCCGCTGCGCTGGTGAATCTGCTCGCTGCGGAAATGAACGACTGAGTCAGACGTTTAGTGCAGTGCAACCTCACTGAACTTGAGCAGCAGCGGGTCATTGTTCCCGTCACGAAACGCGAGCTTGATCGCTGGCGTTTTACTCAACTTGCTGTTGCTCTGCTGGAACGTCAGCGTGACCCGGGTCGGTACGTTGCGGATCAGCTGAAACTGCAGCCAGATGTTGTCCTCGACCTGGCCCACCCGGGCTGATTGGCCTTTGAGTGGACCGCCAGATTCGTCGAACAGCACCGTGTCATCGTTGAAGCGGAAGCTGCGGTCGACGTTCAGGTTGGTCAGTTCAAAGGTGCAGGTCGGCAAACGACCGATGTTTTCGCAACCTTCCAATTCAATGCGTACGTTATCCAGCACTTCCATGCGTTTGCCGAGCAGGTTGCTGCCTTCGTTTTCTACGACCTTGGACTGCAGTTTGGCGAATTCGAACGAGGGCTTGGCGTACTCCGTGCCCAAAATGAAAAAGCCGAAAGACAGGCCTGCGACCATGAAGAACTGCAACACACCCCTGAGCATCGGCGTGAGGTTGCGGATCTGCCAACCGATGGAAACCACGCCCAGGAACAGGAAGGTGCTGACCAGCAACACCACGTTTTTCCAGCTGATGAAACTGAAGCCGAACACGCTGGGATCCGGCACGGCATAGGTGATCAATGCCCACATGGCGCCGAGCAAGACCCCGAGGCCTGCCATGCCTCGGGTGATCATCGAGGCAACTTTCTGAGTGCGGGTAGGTGCTGTGAGTGAATCTTGCTGTGGTATCAACGCTGCCAACTCCTTGTTTTGTAGCCGTCCGTGCTTGATGGCAAATGTCGGGCTGTTGCAAAAAAATACCGAGGGAGGCCGAGGAGCGGTCGCCCGTTGTGGCAGGTTGCCATTATCCAGCAACGGCGCGGCAGGTAAAGCGTGGTATCGCCTGATGTGCAGTGAAGACCTCCCGCCTGCAGTGTCAGTTGTTACGGTGTCAGGCGCTGGGCGAGTAACGGTAATAGTTGCTCGCAGGAGGCCTCTATTTTCAGGTCGAGGAGGTCATCCGCTCGCGTCTTGCCCAGATTGATTGCAATCAGCGGCTTGCCTTGATCCGCCACCACCCGGCACAAGCGAAACGCCGAGTACGCCATCAACGAAGAGCCCACCACCAGTAATCCCGCCGCTTTTTCCACCGCAGCCATCGCTTTCGCCGCTGTCTGCTGCGCCACGTTCTCGCCAAAAAACACCACGTCCGGTTTCATTCGCTCGCCCGCGCAATGCGGGCAATGCGGTACCTGAAACCGCGCTTCGAACCCCGGGTCGAGCAGCGTGTCGCCGTCCGGCGCCTGCACCGCATCCACGCCGGCCAGGTACGGATTCTGCGCTTCCATCAACTGCTGGATGGAATCCCGATCACTGCGCTGCCCGCAATCCAGGCACAGCACCCGATGCAGGCTGCCATGCAGTTCGATCACGTCGTGGCTGCCGGCCTGGTCGTGCAAGGTGTCGACGTTCTGGGTGATCAATCCACTGATTTGCTGCGTACTTTGCAGACTGGCCAGCGCCTCGTGCGCCACATTCGGCTGAGCCTGACGCACCCGTGGCCAGCCCAGCATCGCCCGCGCCCAATAGCGGCGCCGGGATTCGGGGGCGCCGAGAAACTCCTGATACATCATCGGTTGCCGGCCACGGCGCACGCCCTGGTGGTCGCGGTAGTCCGGAATGCCCGACGGGGTGCTGATGCCGGCACCGGTCAGGACCACGAACGGCTGGTCGGCCATGAGTTGCTGGAGCCGGTCGAGTTCTTCGCGGGTACGGCTGTCGAGCATGTTCAACACTCCGGTAAACCTTGAGTGTGTGCAGGGTAGCACTGAACGCTGTAGAAGCCGGCTTGCTGGCGATGGCGATCATTCGGACGCCATCGCCGGCAAGCCGGGCTCCTACAGGTGTGGTGTTTACTTGCGAGCTTCGAGTATCAGGTTGAACGGTGTTTCCGTCGCCCGCCGGAATGTGCTGAATCCCGCCTCCGTAAACACCTTGCGCAGCCGCGCCTCGCCTGCCTGGGCGCCGAGCCCGAGGCCGACTTCCTGAGACAGCGAGTTCGGGGTGCAAATGAACGTCGAGGCGGCGTAGAACAACCGTCCAACCGGGGTAACGTTGTCATCGAGCTTGTCGTTGGCGAACGGTTCCACCAGCAGCACCGTGCCGTCCGGTTTCAGCGATTCATAGGCGTGCCGTGCCGCGCCCACCGGGTCGCCCATGTCATGCAGGCAGTCGAAATAGCAGATCAGGTCGTAGTCGTCACCGGGATAGCTTTTTGCCGTGCCCTGGAAGAACCGCGCCCGCCCGGACACACCGCCTTCCTCGGCGCGTTGGGTGGCGACGGTGACGGACGGCGCGTGGTAGTCGAAGCCGACGAACCGCGAGTCCGGGAACGCCTGGGCCATGATCACCGTCGATGCGCCATGCCCGCAGCCGATGTCCGCGACCTTGGCGCCAGCCTCCAGTTTGGCGACGACGCCGTCGAGGGCCGGTAGCCATTCGGCGACCAGGTGCGCTTTGTAGCCGGGCCGGAAGAACCGTTCCGTGCCGCTGAACATGCACGGATGGTGGTCGCCCCAGGGCAGGGCGCCGTTGCCGCGCATGGCTTTGACCAGCTTGTCCTTGTCGTGGAAAAACGACGCGACCACGCCGATACCGCCCGCGACGTAGACCGGTGAGTCTTCGATCGCCAGTGCCAGGGCTTGCTCTTCGGGCAGACGGAACTGGCCGTCGCGGTGTTCCATGTAACCGGACGCGGCGTGGGCGCTGAGCCATTCGCGCAGCAGGCGGGGGTTGCAGCCGGTTTTGTCGGCGAGGGTTTCGGGGCTGATCAACTGACTGTCAGCCATCGCCCGGTACAGCCCGAGCTCTTCGCCGAGGATGACGTTGGCGAGCATCGCCGCCCCACCCATGTCGTTCACCAGTTTGCCCATGAAATCGTTGAGTCTGGCCTCGTCCATCACGTGTGCTCCTTTTGCAGGATCACGGTCCAGAGGCGTTGTTTTTCGAGGCATCCAGCTCTGGGCGGTGGTCGTGGGAATGAACAGGACAATAACCGCGTCCTGAGTGCACTAAGTTTAGTTCGGGGGCTGTGGGCTGCTGGCTGGAGCGACGAAAGCGCCTGAGGCTGCACGTTTTGGTTCGCGCTGAACCCTGTGGGAGCGGGCTTGCCCGCGATGAGGTCGGTACATCCAACCTACCTGTCGCCTGACACACTGCCATCGCGGGCAAGCCCGCTCCCACAGAGTCCATTAGTGATCTGAGATTGCATGTATCCCAATGTATCCCGACTCCTGATCGATACATTTCCCCTTAATACCGGGCCACTGCCGAACACAGCCCAGATACAAACCTGCGATGAACTGCATAGGCCGTTTGGCACCCTATACACCGTGAAGGGGACAACAATGACCACACTCCTGCCTGAAACCGACCTGACATCTGCCCCCGTCGAGCGCCTGCGCGTCGACCAGTACACCAACGGCCTCATCGGCCCAAGCCAGCCAATGCTCGGCCCGTTGGCCGATGGCGGCACCCTGATCACCGGCACACCGCCGGGCTGCTGGGGGCCGATGATTACGCCGGCCTTCGAGGGCGGCCATGAAGTGACCCAGCCGGTGGCCATCGCCGGTGCCGAAATCGGCGACGCCGTGGCGATCAAGATCAAAAGCATGCGCGTCACCTCGCTGGCCACGTCGTCCGGCGTGATGAGCTTCGTTGAAGGCCGCTACAACGGTGATCCGTTCGTCGCGAAATTCTGTAGCAAATGCGGCACCGAACACCCGGCCAGCTACGTCGAAGGCATCGGTGAAGATTCGATTCGTTGCAGCAACTGCGGCGCCGAGGTCAGCGCCTTCCGCTTCAGCCACGGGTACGTGATCGTGTTCGATGCGCAGAATCAGGTCAGCCTGACCGTCAATCAGGACGTGGCCAACCAACTGGCCGGGAATGCCTCCGAGATGTCGGCGCTGCCGGAATTCGCCGCCCAGCATTCGATCCTGTCCCTGGCCCGCGCCGACATCCCCGGCGTCGCCGCGCACATGCGGCCGTTCCTCGGCAACATCGGCACCACGCCATCGCGGGACTTGCCGGACTCGCACAATTGCGCCGACTTCGGCCAATACCTGATCGGCGCGCCGCACCGTTTCGGCATGACGCGTGAGGAATTGCATGCGGCCAAAACCGACGGTCACATGGACACCAACTCGATCCGCGAAGGCTGCGTGTTGATCTGCCCGGTGAAAGTCCCGGGCGCCGGTGTGTACATGGGCGACATGCATGCCCAGCAGGGCAACGGCGAGATCGCCGGGCATGCCACCGACTGCTCCGGGGAAACCGAAGTGCAGGTCGAAGTGATCAAGAACCTGACACTGGAAGGGCCGATCCTCCTGCAAAACCTCGACGATCTGCCGCCGATGGCGCGGCCGATGAATGCCCTGCAACGGCAGAAAGCCCGCGAACTGGGCGAGCGCTGGGGCCAGACCGAGATTGAGCAGAGCGGCCCGATCACCTTCATCGGCAGCGGCGAGAACCTTAACGTGGCCGTGGAGAACGGTTTGCAACGCGCCGCTGCGGTGACTGGCCTGCCGTATGACGAAGTGCTCAACCGCGCAACCATCACCGGCTCGATTGACATCAGCCGCTTGCCCGGCACCGTGCGCGTGACCTTCCTGTGCCCGATGGACGTACTCGATCGCATCGGCATCGGCCATCTGGTGCGCGAAAAATACGACCTGGCGTAACGCCCACCGGCGGCTCTGTACCGA
>NZ_JAVLRV010000002.1:725453-745101 GCF_055803035.1 Pseudomonas sp. 300
ACACAGGCCCGATACACCGTTTCGGTTAACTGTGATTACGTTCTGACAACCTCTGAGATCGCCATCATGCAGACTTCCATTCCATCAACGAAGGCCACCGTCGGACTGGGCCTGCGTCGCGGTTTAATGAAAGACCTTCAAGCCGCCCGTGTGGGCGATTTCGACTTTCTGGAAGTCGCGCCGGAGAACTGGATCGGCATCGGCGGCGCCCATGGCGCGGCGTTGCTGGCCCTGGCCGAACGTTATCCGTTGTCCTGTCATGGTCTGTCGCTGTCACTGGGCGGGCCGGCGCCGCTGGACGTCGGGTTTTTGCAGGAAGTGCGGGGTTTTCTCGATCAGTACAACGTGCCGCTGTACAGCGAGCACCTGAGCTACTGCAGCGATGACGGTCACCTTTACGACCTGTTGCCGCTGCCCTTTACCGAAGAAGCGGTGCACCACGTCGCCGCGCGCATTCGTCAGTCCCAGGACATTCTCGGTCGGCGCCTGGCGGTGGAAAACGTCTCCTATTACGCCGCGCCGCAGCAGGACATGGATGAGCTGACGTTCACCAACGCGGTGCTGCGTGAAGCCGATTGCGACCTTTTGCTGGACGTCAACAATGTGTACGTCAACTCGATCAACCACGGTTTCGATCCGCAGGCGTTTCTGGCCGGCATCGATTCGGGCCGGGTGGTGGCGATGCACGTGGCCGGGCATTTCGATGAATCCGACACGTTGAAAATCGACACCCACGGTGCATCGGTGAAACCGGTGGTGTGGTCGTTGCTGGCCCAGGCCTATGCCCGGTTCGGCGCGCAACCGACGTTGCTTGAGCGTGATTTCAATTTCCCTGCGTTCTCTGAATTGGTCGCCGAATTGCAGACCATCCGCCGCTTGCAAACCGAGGGGGTGACCCGTGGCTAACTCAGGCCTGTTTGAGCAGCAAAACACCTTGGGGCTTTACCTGCGTGACCCCGATCATTGCGCGCCGCCGGCCGGAATGGACGTGGCGCGGGCGCAGGTTTACCGCGACCTGATTTTCAACAACCTCTCGATATTGCTCAGCGGCACCTTTCCGGTGCTGATCAAGATTCTTGGCGATGAGCACTGGCGTTCGCTGTTGCGAATTTTCCTGCGGGACTACCGGGCGCGCACACCGAAATTCGGGGAGATCGCCAGGGAGTTTGTCGACTTTCTCGCGTCAGAGCCGTCAGCGTTGCGCGAGGGGCCGTGGCCGCCGTTCATGGTGGAGCTGGCGCATTACGAGTGGGTCGAGATGGTGTTGCAACAAGCTGAGGCCGAGCCTTTGCCACCCGGCGATGCCGGGCTGTTGCTGGATCGACCGCTGCAGCTTTCGCCGCTGGCCTGGCCGTTGGCGTATGCCTGGCCGGTGCACTTGGTCGGTCCTGATTATCAGCCGGGCGATGTGCCGGCCCAGCCGACGTTGCTGCTGGTGCGCCGGGTTGAAGACTGGAGCGTGAAGTTTTCCCAATTGAGCCCGTTGGCGTGGCGCTTGTTGCAGCGAATCGGCGAGTTTCCCGAGCTGAACGGGCGCGAGCAGTTGGAGGGTTTGGCTGTCGAGGCAGGAACAACCGGATCGCAGGACTTCATCGACAGCGGGACGACGTTGTTGCGGCAGATGCAGGGGGAAGGGGTGGTTGGCGTAATTGCCTGACCAAACACCATCCTCCAAACACCCAATAACCCTGTGGAAGCGAGCTTGCTCGCGATGAGGCCAACACATCCTGCATCGATGTTGGCTGACACTCAGTCATCGCGAGCAAGCTCGCTCCCACAGGGGACGGGTGGTGTCTGAAATTACTGGGCCGAAAAGAAATACCGCGTCAGGTGAAAGAAGATCGGCGCCGCGAAGCAGATCGAGTCCATCCGGTCGAGCATGCCGCCGTGGCCCTTGATCATGGTGCCCCAGTCCTTGGCGCTGAGGCTGCGCTTGATCGCCGACATCACCAGGCCGCCCAGGAAACCCATCACCACAATCACAAACGACATCATCAGCGATTGCCAGAAACTGAACGGCGTCATCCAGAACATGCAGCCGCCAATCAGCGTGGCCGACAAACCGCCGCCGACCAGGCCTTCCACGGTTTTCGACGGGCTCACCAGCGGCGCAACCTTGTGCTTGCCGAAGAGCTTGCCGAACACGTACTGCAACACGTCACTCAACTGCACGACGAACACCAGGTAGAACAGCAGCAGCGCGTTCTGGCCCTGGAAGCCTTCCAGATCCAGCAACAACAGCGCCGGCGCGTGGCTGATGCAATAGATGCAAATCATCACGCCCCACTGGATCTTCGCCGTTCTCTCCAAAAAGCCTTCGGTGTCCTGGCTCAGCACCGCAATCGCCGGTAGCAGCAGGAACGCATACACCGGAATCAGCAATGTGAACATCGAATACCAGTGGGTTCCGATCAGCACATATTGCAGTGGAATCAGGATGAAAAACGCCGAAAACAACGCGTTATGGTCGCCCCGGGTGGTCGGTGTCAGGGTGATGAACTCCCTGAGTGCGAACAGCGAAATGAAGCCAAAGAGCACGACGGTGGCATTGCCGCCCAACTGGTAGGACACGAAGAAGATGACCACCATTCCCCACCAGGCATTCACGCGCTGGTTGAGGTTTTCGATGGTTGCGGCCGAGCTTTCCGATTTTGCCCGTTTGGCCAGCAGTCGACCGGTGAGCGACGCCACCGCCAGCAAGCAGGCTATGCCAAAAAAGAACCACAGGAACTTTGATTCAAGACTCATTTGGACAGCCTCACAATGGCGTCACGCGCCCGCTCCAGGAACACTTGTTTTTCCTCACCGGCAACCCGTTGCATCGGGTTGCCGATGCGGATCGTGCAGATAATCGGCAGCGGCACGTGTTTGCCTTTGGGCATGGAACGATGCAGGTTTTCCAGGTATATGGGCACCAGGTCGACATCGGGGAAGGTTTCGCTCAAGCGGTAAAGCCCCGATTTGAATTCACCGGGCAATGCCTGGCTGGACCGCGTACCTTCCGGAAAAATGATGATCGAATGGCCGGCGCGCACCACATCGAAAATCGGCTCCAGCACGTTCACGCCGGGCGCCGGGTTACGTTCGATCAGGACTGCATTCAGGCCTTTCTGGGAGATGTACGACAGGAACCGGTTCTTGCCCCAGTAATCGGCGGCGGCCACCGGTTTCACATTGACCCGGGCCTCGGGGGGCAGGGCGGCGATGATTGCCAGGGTGTCCATGTGGCTGGTGTGGTTGGCGAAATAGATGCGCTGGCGCGTGAGGTCCGGGGGGCTCTCCCATCTCGCCGTGACGCCGATGAGGAATCGCAGGACTGAAATCAGCGCATTACTGATCCACATGGACGGCACCTTTTAGCTGTTTGGAAATGTCCAGCGTTCGCGTGACGCACGTCGCGACGGCGCCGATAGCGATGATGACCAGCGCAATCAACAGCACATAGTGACTGGCATAAACGCTCGCTTCGACAGCGTTCAACACAAGGCCCGCCGTCATCACCGCCATCCGGTGTTGCTTGGCCATCGGGCCGATGAAGCTCTGCTTGAGACCGATCGAACCGCCAAATACCCTGACGTAAGCCGTCAATGCTGCGGCCAGCGCGGCGAACCAGCCAAGGTCAGAGTAGCCGATGGCGTAGCCCAGGCCGACAATCAGCAGGCTGTCGGCAATCCGGTCGGGGAATTCGTTGTAGAGGCTGCCGATGTCGGATTTCTTGCCGCCCTCAATCGCGACCATCCCGTCGAAGAGGTTGCACAACAGGCGCAACTGAATGCCGAGCGCACAGAGGATCGAGCCGATGACGCCAGTGTCGATATTGAGCGCGATGATGCCCGCGAGCGCGAAGGCGATGCTGGCGACGGAGATCTGATTGGGGGAGATGTCCCTTTTCACCAACCTGTCGGTGACGTGTTTGGCCCAGCCCGCAGAGCGCGTCTTGATGGGTCTTCTGTTTTCATCCATTGGCAATGTCCATATCACTTTTGTAGGAGCGAGCTTGCTCGCGAAGGGTGTTAACGATAACGCGTTTATCCAGAAAACACGCGTTATCGTTAACGTCCATCGCCGGCAAGCCGGCTCCTACGCAGGGCGAGTCGGTAGTTTCAGCTCCGCGCATAAACCGCCGCCCTCGCGATTGCTCAGGGTCAACGAGCCGCCTAGCGCCAGCGCCAGTTGCTGGGCAATCGCCAGGCCGAGGCCGGTCCCGCCGGTGCTGCGGTTGCGTGAGTTCTCCACGCGGTAGAACGGCTCCATGACATGGGCCAGTTCCTCTTCGGCAATCCCGGGGCCGCGGTCCATGACCTTCACCGACAAGCTGCCGCCAGGCTTCGATTCCACCCGCAGTTCCGCAGCGCCGGCAAATTTGAGCGCATTGTCCGTCAGGTTCACCAGCACGCGACGCAAGGCGTGCGGCCGGGTGTCGATGACGGTCTCACTTTTTCCGCTGAGCTGGACGTCCTTGCCCACGTCCTGATAGTCGAACACCAGGCTGTCGAGGAATGAATCCAGATCGGTGCGCCGGCTCTCTTCGGTGGCGCCATGGACGCTGCGGGCATAGGCCACGCCTTCGCGCACCAGGTGTTCCATCTCGCCAAGGTCGTTCCACAGTTTGTCTTTTTCGCTGCAGTCGTCCATGAGCTCGGCGCGCAGTTTCATCCGGGTGATCGGGGTTTGCAGGTCGTGGGAAATCGCCGCCAGCAATTGCATGCGTTCTTTCAGATAGGCAGCAATGCGCGCCTGCATGGCATTGAAGGCCATGGCCGCATGGGCGACTTCGGTCGGGCCTTTTTCATCCAGGTGCACCGGGTGGGTGTTGGGGTCCAGTGTTTCGACCGCCTGTGCGAGACGGGTGAGGGGGCGAATGGCGATTCTCACGGCCAGCCAGGTGCAGAGAATCATCAGCAACAGTTGGCCGAGCAAAACAATCGGCAACCAGGGAGACAACGGAACCATCGCCGGACGCACGTCGATGGTGACGGGGCTGCCATCGGCCAGTTTCAGATGGACCTGGAAATGTTTGATCGGACCGGGAATGTCGGTCACGGTCATGGGGTAATCCTTGCCGATGGCGTCCTTGATCGAGGTCACCGCGATAGGCGTATCGCTCATCGCCGTGCCCGGCGAGCCTTCATCCAGCAAGTAGCGGTAGTTGCGGCGATCCAGCTGTTTCAGCCAGCTCATGCGCTCTCCGGCCGGCAAGCGGTCGAGGATGGCGATGGACGTCGAAACGTCGGTTTCCAGATTGCCCAGCATGGTGTTTTTTGCGCTTTCGTAACGCTCGTAGTACTGCGCGCCGAACGACAGCGCCTGCGCCAGAATCAAGCCGATCAGGAAGATCAGCGACAGCCGCGAGGCGAGGGTGCGGGGCCATCGCAGAGAAAGGTTCATGAGGGCGCCCCGAGGACTTCCACCGGTAGCGAAAACACATAGCCTTCGCTGCGCACGGTTTTGATGTAGGCCGGTTCCCGCGCGTCGTCGAGCAAGCGCTGACGCAGGCGGCTGACCAGCAAATCGATGGAGCGGTCGAACAGATCGGCGTCGCGGCCCTGGGTCAGGTTCAGCAACTGGTCGCGGTTGAGCACCCGTTGCGGATGATCGAGGAACACCCGCAGCAGTCGATATTCCGCGCCGCTGAGCGCGACCATGGTGCCGTCGTCATCGAGCAGATGGCGGGCCGAAGTGTCCAGGCGCCAGCGACCGAAGGCCAGCAGACGTCCGCTTTCGGTGACCACCAGGTTGGGCGGCAGCATCCGTGTGCGCCGCAGCACCGCGTTGATTCGCGCGAGCAGTTCACGGGCGGCGAACGGCTTGACGAGGTAATCGTCGGCGCCCATTTCCAGACCGATGATGCGGTCGGTTTCATCGTTGCGGGCGGTGAGCATCAGCACCGGCGTGGTCTTGTGTTTGCCGGCGCGGATCTCGCGGCACAGCATCAGGCCATCGTCGCCCGGCATCATGATGTCGAGCACAATCAGGTCCACCGGCGTGGTTTCCAGGAACGCGCGCATCTGTCGGCCATCCGCCACGACGGTGGTGCGCAGGCCGTTCTTCTTCAGGTAGTTGCCTACCAGCTCTCGAATCTCGCGGTCATCGTCCACGATGAGGATGTGATCGACGTGTTCCATGGGGCCAAGCCTCTTCAAATAGGGAATGACACACAGTCTATCGAGCCTTTGCCCGCTCGCCCGCCACCCTTTGTATTGCAGTGTATCTGCTGTGTCGAGGGATACACATGGACTTAAAAACCCGGGATTTCAGGGGTTTTGTATCGCTGTGTATCGGCAGGCCCCTTTGATACGTACCGATTTACACGCGCCGCTTCTCGACACAGACGAGATACCTCAGGGCCTTCTAATAGGTTCCATCGAGGCACACCCAACCGCCTCGGCTCCATTGAACGATCTACCCATTGAAGCCTTGAGGAAACCGCCATGAACACTAAAGCCATCTACGCCGCTTGTCTGTTTGCCGCACTGAATATCTGCACCTTGTCGGCTCGTGCCGAAGCAGACGTCACCGCTAAAACCTACTCCTACGGCACGCACCTGGACATCAAGAAAGTGGTGTCGCTGAAACAGGACGCCTCGAATTCCTGCGGGATTGTCGATGCCCAGCTGACTTACCTGGATTCCCAGAACAAAACCCAGGTCCTGGACTACCGCAAATTTGCTGACTGCGACTCAGACAACTGAGTCCTTCGTTGACCGATTGCCAATCCCCTTTGCAACAGGAAAAACACCATGAACAACGTAACCCGCTTTTTGACCGCCACTGCCTTCGCCCTTGCCGGCGCTGCCGCCCACGCCAACGCCGCCGTTGAACAAAGCACCTGCGGCAGCAGCACCTGTTTCCAGCTGACCCCGGTGAACGAGCAGGGCGTCAATGACTTGCAGGTACAGGACGGTTCCAGTCGCACGCCGCAAGGTCAGATGGTTGCCGAGAACGGTAGCAGCCGCACACCACAGGGCCAGTTGCTGGATGAGCAGACGGCCTGAAGCCGGACAGTATTTCAGTAGTCACCCCTGATCCAATGTGGGAGCGGACTTGCCCGCGATGACGGACTGTCAGTCGACATCAACGTTGAATGTACCGGCCTCATCGCGGGCAAGCCCGCTCCCACAGGTTATGTGTGGTGCGCCGCCCTCTATTATTTCCAAGGTGATCCCCATGTTTCTCATCGCTTTCCTGGGCGGCATATTGACCGTCCTCAGCCCTTGCATCCTCCCGGTCGTGCCATTTCTGTTCGCCGGCGTTGACCGTACTCGCTCGTCGATCCTGCTCACCCTCGGCGGCATGGTCCTGACCTTCGCCCTGGTTTCCAGTCTGGCCGTGGTCAGCAGTGAATGGGTGGTGCAAGCCAACAACACCGGTCGTCACGTGGCCCTGATCGTCATGGCGCTGTTCGCCCTGTCGCTGATTTCCGCGCGGGTCGGCGGCTGGCTGGCACGCCCGTTCGTTCTGTTGGGCAATCGCCTCGACCCCGACACCCGCAAAATGTCCGGCCCGCTGGGTTCGGTGATGATCGGCGTTGCTACGGGTCTGCTCTGGGCGCCGTGCGCCGGGCCGATCCTCGGGGTGATCCTCACTGGCGCCATGCTGCAAGGTGCCAACGCCCAAACCAGTCTGTTGCTGGTGGCCTACGGCCTGGGCAGCGCATTGTCCCTGGGCACCTTGATCTTCGCTGGTCGCGGCCTGGTCAATCGCTTGAAAGCGTCGATCCCTGTCACGGGCTGGTTGCGTCGTGGGGCCGGTGTTGCGGTGCTGGCGGCTGCTGCGGTGATTTCCACCGGCGCCGACAAGACCCTGCTGGCCGGTACTTCTTCGGAAGGTGTCAGCAGCCTCGAGAAAGGCGTGTTGGAAAGCGTCCCGAAAGTGGTCGATTTCCTGGTCAGCAAAGTCAAGGCCGATTCGAGCCTGGACAATGCTCAAGGTCCGATGCCATCGCTGTCCGGCGCCGTCGAATGGATCAACTCGCCAGCACTGACCAATGACTCGCTCAAAGGCAAAGTGGTGCTGGTGGACTTCTGGACCTACGACTGCATCAACTGCCAGCACACCCTGCCTTACGTGAAGGACTGGGCGAAGAAATACGAGAAGGATGGCTTGGTGGTGATCGGGGTCCACACCCCGGAGTACGGCTTCGAACGCATCATTGGCAACGTCAAGGATCAGGTGAAGAAGCTCGGCATCACCTACCCGGTGGCCATCGACAACAACTACACGATCTGGCGCAACTTTGAAAACCAGTACTGGCCCGCTCACTACCTGATCGACGCCAAGGGTCAGGTGCGTTACACCCACTTCGGTGAAGGCAGCTATGACACGCAGGAGAAGGTGATTCAGCAACTGCTGGAAGAGGCCAAGGCAGACGCCAAGGCCGCCACCGCACCCGCGGTGTAAACCTGAACATCAATGGCTCACAGGTCTCGCACCATGAGCCATTGTTCTTTGTCCCAGGCCCGAAATGAGTCCAGCACCGTCCAGCCACGCTTGGCGTAGTAGTCGCGTTTATCCTGGGTGTGCAGATAAATCCTCTTCACACCGCTGGCCCTCGCTTCCTCGCAGATACCCTCGATCAATCGCTCCGCCAGACCCTTCCCGCGCGCTTCAGGTGTGATGAAGACGCAGGCCAGCCACGGACCCAGATCCGGGCGATGGGCCAGATCCGCTTTCGCCAACGCTGCGCCACCTTTCAATTGATCCCCCTCCAGCGCAATCAGGCATTTCCAGTGGCCGTTCAGTTGGCCCTCGGCAAACTCCTGTTGCCAGTCGGGCAGGGGTTGGTCGACGTATTCGTAGTGAAATTGCCGATGGAGCCAGGCGGCGAAAGTGTCGCTGTGCTGCGGGTGGGCGGCGAGCCAATCCAGGTGGGACGTCATGGTTGAATCCTTTCAAAAGTCGGTGGTGCATAAGAGCCGATTCACGGCGTCCCGGCAATCCCGAGGTGACTCCGCGAAGCCGTCTGACCTCGCCGCCACGCCGCGGGCGGTGCACCGAACTCCCGCCGAAACGCCCGACTGAACGCCGTGTCGGTCTGGTAGCCGACCTCTTCGGCGATGCGCATCAAGGAGCTGTTACTGCTGCGTAACAGATTGGCCGCCAGCAACATGCGCCATTGCGTCAGGTACTGCATCGGTGAAATCCCCACCAGTTGTTGAAAGCGTTCCGCCAACACCGATCTTGAGGTGCCGGCGGTGCGCGCCAGTTGATCGAGGGTCCAGGCGTGACAGGGTTTTATGTGCAGCGCGTTGAGGGCGGCGCCGACGATCCGGTCGCCCACAGCCGCCAGCCAACCGGTGCGGCCTTCGCCCTGTTCGTGCATGTACAAACGCAGCACTTCGATGAACAACACCTCGGCCAGCTTGGCCAGTACGCCTTCACCACCAGGCCTTGGCGAGCGCGCTTCGGCCAGCGCATAACGCACCGAAGATTCCAGCCAGACCCCGGCGTTCGAGCCGCGCACATTGACCTTTACCACGGCCGGCAACCCCGTCAACAACATGCCCGCCAGCCGCGTATCGCACGCCAGATAGCCGCACACCAGGCGCGTGACCGCACCGCCACCGCCATAACTCAATTGCCGGGGCCGGCGCGCGAGCACGACGTCCAGCCGTGCACCGCTGGCCGGCGCGAGACCGGGCTCGGAGCACATGCGGTGGGCATCGCCCAGAGGAAACACCACCACATCGCCGGCGGTCAGCAACTGGGGCGGATCGTCGCCGAGTTCGACATAACACTCGCCCTCGGTGATCAAGTGAAAGATCACCACGCGTTCGGCGCCAGGCTCGAGAAACGGTGCGGCGGTGTCCGCGCTCGGTGACTGATAGCACCAGGGCGCGGTGAACCTGGCGTTAATGAAAATCGCGCCGACCAGGCGGACGACGCGCAGGGTCTGGGACAGGGCGTCCATGGTGGTGTTCCCCTGTGAGCGGGCAGCTTTTGATTGTGAGCCTGTCGCGGCACAACGTGAAACCTCCGGACGATCGGACAAGGTTGGCCGACGATCGGGCAGGACGCCGATGGTCAGCGGCGCGATAGTTGGCACACAGGGTCTGCCGACCCTGTCATCAATAACAAGAATGAGAGGTTGCCATGCCGAAGTTCGTCATTGAACGCGAGATTCCGGGTGCTGGAACACTGTCAGAAAGGGATTTGAAAGCGGCTTCGCAAAAGTCCTGCAGGGCGTTGCGCGACTTGCCGGAGGTGCAGTGGCAGCAGAGTTATGTCACCGGTGACAAGCTCTACTGCGTGTACATCTCGCCCAACGAAGAGTTGATCAGGGAACACGCCAGGCAGAGCGGTTTTCCGGCCAACCGCATTTCCCAGGTCATGACCGTCATCGACCCCACTACGGCAGAATAAGCCGGGGGCGTTTGAACTCGTAACGGAGCGATCGAATGAGTACTCCCATTGATCTCACTGCCTTGAAAAACCGTCAGATGGCCGCCTGGGCCAGTGGCGACTATGCCGTGATCGGCACCACGTTGCAGATTGTCGGCGAGCAGCTTGCCGAAGCCTGCGACCTGCTATGCGATGAACGTGTGCTGGACGTCGCCGCCGGCAACGGCAACGCGACATTGGCGGCCGCGCGCCGCGGTAGCCACGTCACGTCCACCGACTATGTCGCCGCGCTGCTTGAGCGCGGTGAAGACCGGGCCAGGGCGGAACGCCTGGAGGTGACCTTCCAAGTGGCGGACGCCGAGGCGCTGCCGTTCGAGGACGGCAGTTTCGATGCCGTGCTGTCGACCTTCGGCGTGATGTTCGCACCGGACCAGTCCAAAGCCGCCGCCGAGCTGGCGCGGGTCTGCCGTCCTGGGGGCCGGATCGGTCTCGCCAACTGGACGCCCGAAGGCTTTGTCGGCCAGATGTTCAAGACCCTGGGCCGGCACTTGCCGCCTCCGCCGGGGGCACAACCCCCGTCGAACTGGGGTTCCGAAGCGTGGCTGCATACGCACTTTGATGAGCGCGACTTTCTGCTTCAGGTGACACGGCGGCTTTTTAACTTCCGCTACCGCTCGGCCGCACATTTCATCGACACGTTCCGCACCTGGTACGGCCCGGTCCACAAGGCGTTCGCGGCGCTGCCCCCCGAAGGCGCCCAAGCCCTTGAAAGTGATTTGACCGAGCTGATCAACCGCTTGAACCGGGCGGGTGAAAAGTCGCTGGTGGTGCCGAGTGAATACCTGGAAGTGGTGATCACAAGGCGCTGACTTTCCCACACAAAACCCTGTGGGAGCGAGACCGGCTTGCTCGCGATGGCGGTGAGTCAATCGACATCAATGTTGGCTATGACTCAGTCATCGCCGGCAAGCCGGTCCCGCTCCCACAGTTTTCGTGCGTTTTCAACTGGCCTCGTTACTCATCCAGCCGCTCGGTGTACACCACCCAGACACTGCAGGGCATTTTGTACAGCAGGTGCTCCACCGTGCTGCCGATCAACCTGCCCAGGCCGCGATGGCCGATCCGGCCCATGACGATCACGTCGACGTCGTAGGCGTCGGCGTAGCGGGTCAGGACCTTCGCCGGGTTGCCCATGATCATGTGCCGTTGCTCCGGCGCGATGCCGTTGCGTTCGGCCAGTTCGTTGAAGGCGGCTTCCTGGTAGTCGAACAGGGTCCTGGCGGTGCCCGACGAGAAAAACGCCGAACCGTTGTCGAAGCCGAACTCATCGGCGCTGATGGATGACAGGTCATAGGCGTAGACCACATCCAGCTCGGCATTACAGGCGCTCGCCAGTTTCGCCGCTTCGTGAAGAATGCGGTCGTTGAAGCTTTTGTAGTGATCATCACGATGGAACGGGTCGACCGCCGCGACGATCTTGCGCGGCAACGCATGCACGGCATGGCTGACGAAATGCAGCGGCACCGGGCATTCACGCAGCAAATGCACGTCGAGTGGCGTGAACATCAGCCGCGAGAGCATCGAATGCGGCTCCAGCGCCTTGATCAGCACGTCCATCGGCTGCTCTTTCAGATGAATCAGGATTTCCTCCAGCGGCCGATCGACCCACGCCACTTCGGTGGTGACGTGCACCCCGATCTTGCGTAAGGGCCGCGCCTGATCCTCAAGCCATTGGCGGTGTCGATCGACATAGCCCAGGCGCATCTGCTCCAGCGCCTTTTCGTTGACCAGACTGGCGGTCGCCAGGCCTTCCAGGTAATCGAACGCAACGATGTGCAGCGCCGCGTCTTCAGCCTTGGCCAGCGCTGCGGCCCTGTCGAAGGCGGGGCTGTGTTCCATCAGGGGTGAGGCGACCAGCATGAAACGTGATTGCTCAGACATGACAAACCTCCCGTGGGTAAACGAGCTTAGGCTCATTCGACAGGCATTCAATCCTTTAAGTATTGACCATGATCAACCTGCCGTCCGGCCAGGCGGGAGCGAGATGGCGTGATGAACGTGGCGAGCACGCCCTGAAACGAAATCCCGATCACAACGCGGCCCCCTTGTAGGCGCCGGCAAGCCAGCTCCTACTAGGGGATTTGTTGTGTTTGTCTTGTTTAAACAACCTTGGCACCGCGTGCTTCCAGCAGCTCACGCAGCACGGAGCGATGGCAGTGCGCTTCATCCTCGCAATAGCAGCCGACGGACAGTGAGGTTTGATGGGAGAGAGCCGCCAGCAGATCCAGCAAATGGCTGGGCGCCGGCTGATTCATTTCAGCCTTGAACTTGCGTTTGAAACCTTCCCAGGCTTTTTCATCTGCCGCTGCCTTGGCCTCGGTCACTAATTCGGCACTGGGCGACAGCAGCGGCTGCCACACATCATAAAAATCCCGACGGGCAAAGTCAGCCTTTGGCACGCCCCTGGGCGGGCGGCGTACCGTGCCTACCCGAAGGCCTTCATTGGGCAGGCGCGGTGAGCCGAGTCGCACGATATGAATGGGCATGGCGACTTACGGGTGTCGCGAGCCGTCAAACCACTCCATCGCCGTGCGCCAGATGCAAATCCCCAGGAAATAGGCCGACATCAGCAACCAGAGCCCCATCACCATCGGGTTGATCACCGGATGGTTGATCACCAGCGACAAGCTGCACAGCAGCCAGATAGCCGTCACGGCGATGTTGATCGGCATGAACTTGCGTACGCGAAACGGGTGCAGGAATTTCATCCGGGTCACGGTCAGCACCGCCAGGCCGATGACGGTGAGCAGGGTGATCCACGGCGACGGGGCGATGATGTACAGGCACAGCGCAACCACGTTCCACGCGGCGGGGAAGCCCTGGAAGTAGTTGTCTTTGCTTTTCATGTTGACGTTGCAGAAGCAAAACAGCGACGAGACCAGGATCAGCGACACGGTCAGCAGTAGCGTGTAGTCCGGCAACGGGATGTAACGATAGATAAACAGTGCCGGGATGAACACATACGTCAGGTAATCGATGACCAGGTCAAGGATCGAACCGTCGAAGCTCGGCAGCACCGATTGCACATTGACCTTGCGCGCCAGTGCGCCGTCGAGCCCGTCGACGATCAGTGCGACGCCCAGCCACAGCAGGCAATTGGTGGGCTGGTTTTCCAGCAGCGCGAGGGTGGCGAGGAAGGCTGTGACCACGCCAGTGGCGGTAAAACCATGGGCGCCCCATGCTTTGAGCCTGGCGATGTGTAGGGTGGATATCACGGGGGCGTTCTCCAGAAAGTGAAGCAAGCCAGTCATCACCCTCGTTGATCGAGAGCGGCGGCGAACCGGGTCGGGTTGCAGGTATCGACCGGAAATCCGGGAATAAGGTTCACCACTCGTGAATCTTAGCTGGGCCACCAAAAAATACTCTGGATTAATGCGGGTCCTGTTCGCTTGAGGAAATTCTTGTTCAGGCGACCAATGTATCTGATAGCCACATCCCCCCGTAGGAGCCTGCAGCCAGCGTCTACAGGGGGAACGAGCGTGAGACAGAATGGACAACGAAGTCAGCCAAACGGTAATGGCGCAATGGCCTACGAGGACTATCGTTGCCTGACTGGATAACTCCCACCGATGAGGACGCCGTCATGAACACCAGCGATTTGCTCGAACAACTCTTGCGTGCCGGCCAGGGCTCGATGACTCGGCAAAGTGGCGGCGCGCCTCAAGGCGGTATGGGCGGCGGACTCGGTGGGTTGCTCGGCGGTCTGCTGGGCGGCGGTGCCGGTGCAAACGCCGGTTTGGGCGGCTTGCTCGGTGGCTTGCTGGGCGGCGGATCTACCGTGGGCGGCTCGACCCAGCGTCGCTCGGGCGGAGGCACCAACTACGCGGCGTTGGCGTCCCTGGGGATGATGGCTTTTCAGGCGTATCAGGCCTGGCAACGCAGCCAGGCGACCGCGCCGCAACAGGCACCGCGCACCGTGGATCTGCTCTCCGGCCCGGAAGTCGAGGACCACAGCCACGCGGTCCTGCGCGCGTTGATAGCGGCGGCGAAGGCCGATGGCCGGATCGACGACGCCGAGAAACACATGATCAGCACTGAAATCGGCCGCCACACCGATGACCCGCAACTGCAGCAATGGCTGGATGATGAAGTCGCCCGGCCGCTGGATGCCGCGGATGTGGCGCAATCGGCGACGGACCCGGCGATGGCCGCGGAAATGTACCTGGCCAGCGTGATGCTGGTGGACGATCAACAAGACGCCGAGCGCAGCTATCTGGATGAATTGGCGGCGGCGCTGAAGATTGATCCACAGTTGCAGGTGCATCTGGAGCAGCAGGCCAAGGGTGGCGCGGCTTGAATCGCCATCGCTGGCAAGCCAGCTCCTGCAATGGGTACACCCGTGACCTGTAGGAGCCGGCTTGCTGGCGAAGCGCCCTGGAATCTTGCACCGAACTTCAGACAGGCGCCTTCGGAATCAGAAACGTAACCCCGTGCGCTTCGGCAATCTCCAGAATTCGCGGCAAATCCTCCGGCACCCTGAGCCGATCAACGGCTGTAAAAAACTGCCCGCCGCGCGGATCGGACACCACACCAATCATCCTCGCGGTCGCGCTGATGTTCTTGTAGGCATGGATCGACCCACCGGGGATATGCACATAGCCGCCGGCAGAAACGGTGCTGGACTTGCCCTCGACGGTCACTTCGACCTGCCCGTCAGTGACGTAAAAAGCCTCGTCCCACGGATGGAAATGCGGCGGCGGCCCGCCTCCTTGCACGCCTTCCTGAATATGCATTTCAAAAGGTTTGCTCAGATCGCCGCCGGCGAGAACCGTGATTGCCTCGCCCACCACATTGACCGGCCCCGGGGTTTTTTCGGGCACGATGACGTGAACCGTTCGCATGATTGCTCTCCGAAGGATGCGTCCACACCCCGCTGAGTATATTCACTTGCAGATGTGCCCGGTGCCCGGCCATCTGTCCGTCTGTCAGGGCAATTTCAACCCCGATTGAATTTTTTTCCAGGCGAATTGCTCTGCTGATGTAGAGACGTGCTGATTCAGCGTCCTGCCACTGGCCTCAGACCGAGAGATGAGCACCATGACTGCCCTGACACGACTGGAATCCCAGCCTGCCCATGAGCACGCAATCCCGACCGCCGGCAGCCTGAAGCAATGCTATGAGCAACTGCTGATGAACAACGATGGCGAGCAACGCCGGGCGCTGGGCCAGGCCTTGCTTGAAGCGCAGCTGCAACAGGCCGCCGATCTGCCCGACGACCTGCCGCACGACGTGTCGGCCCTGCAATCCTTCGTCGAACAGCACAGTGCGGACGTGGCTCGCCAATACGCCGACTACTTGAAAGCCCGCAAGGACGGCGGGCCACGGCAGTTCTTCAGTAACAAGGCGCACGCGCTGTTTTTCCTGCAAGCCGTTGCCCCGACCAAACTTGTCGACGGCGCCTGGTTGTATGGCTTGCTGCAGCACTGGCGCGACCCGCGTTTCGAAGGACTGGTGTGCACCTATCTGGAAGAGTTGGGTGAGGGCAATCCGGCGCAGAATCACGTGGTCATCTACCGAAAACTCCTCGCCGACCATGGCTTGCACGACAGCGGCGTGATCGCTGACGAGCATTATCTGCAAGGTGCAATACAACTGGCATTGGGTGAGTGCAGCGACGGGTTTTTGCCCGAGGTGATCGGCTACAACCTCGGCTATGAACAACTGCCCCTGCACTTGCTGATCAGCGCCTACGAGCTCAGCGAATTGGGCATCGATCCGTATTACTTCACCCTGCACGTGACCATCGACAACGCCAGCACCGGGCACGCGCAAAAAGCCGTGCAGTCGGTGTTGCAGTTGTTGCCGGTCGAGGGTGATCGCGAGGACTTTCTACGCCGCGTCGCCCGCGGTTACCGACTCAATGATTTGGGGCAGGGCAGTCGCGCGATCATCGAATCATTCGACCTTTACGGCGAAGTGCTGAACATGCTGGAACGCAAACGCCCGTTCGGCCAGCACATGCATTCCGATTACTGCCGGTTTGACGGCAAGACCGTCAATCAGTGGCTGAGCGCGCCGGAGCAGTTGCCGGGTTTTCTCGCCGCCATGGAAAACAAGGGTTGGATCAAACGCCACCAGGCTCCGCAGGACAGCCGCTTCTGGCAGTTGATCGAGGGCGACGGCGCCGCCATGTTCGGGGTGTTCAGTCCGTATGAAAAACAGCTGCTGCACGATTGGATCGCCGGTGACTGGACGCCTGAGCGCTCAGCGGCCGCCGTTCGACGCAACAGTGGCGTCCCGGCAGAACCTCCCGTGCCAGCCAATGACCCGGACATCCAAAGCCTGCAAGCGGCGCTGCAAGGGTTGTCTGCGCACGAGCAGATGCACGTGTTGATCCCGTGGCTGTCTGCCCACCGCCACGCTCATCCCGCCGGTCTGATGGCCACGCGACGATTCATCGAACTCAAATCCAGCCTGCGATAGGGAGCGTTTTATGAATCAGGAAGCGCACCTGAGCGCCGACGATCTGGCTTTGCTGCAACTGGGGCGCCGTTTGCAGGCTGACGGTTACCGCTTTATCACGCCGACGCCGCTGACGCATGAACGGGTCAATGCCCGCGCCGGACAGCTCGCCGCGAACCTTCGCGATGTCTACGGCTGGTCCAGGGCGTTTGCGCCAGGGCTGTTGTCGGCGGATGAACAGCGTCAGTTGCTACAGGCCGGCATCCTCGAAGAACGCAGCGGTCGGCTGGCAAGCCGCGTGCGCTGGTCAAGCCTGGATGAGCTGTTGTTCGTGCATTCGAGTTTCCCCACCGACGCGGCAGACTCGGTGTTCTTCGGCCCCGACACTTACCGGTTTGCTCAACTGATCCACGCCCATCTGCAGCAGAGCTTCGCACCGATCAGGCGCGCCGTGGACATCGGCTGCGGGGCCGGCGTCGGCGCCATTGTGATCGCCCGCGCGCGCCGCGAAGCCGAGGTGCTGGCGGTCGATATCAACCCGGCGGCGTTACGTCTGACAACCATCAACGCCGCACTCGCGGAAGTGACCAACGTCCGCATCGAGACCAGCGATGTACTGCAGGATGTCGACGGCACCTTCGACCTGATCGTTGCCAATCCACCCTATATGGCTGACCCGGCCGAGCGCGCCTATCGCCATGGCGGCGGTGCGTTCGGCGCGCAATTGTCGTTGCGCATTGTCGAGCAGGCGTTGAATCGCCTGGCCCCCGGCGGCTCGCTGGTGCTGTACACCGGCGTCGCGATGGTCGAGGGCCGCGATCCTTTTCTGGACGCGGTCACCCCGTATCTGGAGACGGCGCGCTGCGGCTGGACCTATCGCGAAATCGATCCTGACGTGTTCGGCGAAGAGTTGTTGAACCCCGGCTACCAGCGCGTGGAGCGGATTGCGGTGGTTGCGCTGATCGTGACGCGGCTCAGTCCGGGGATCGACGCAAGCGTTGAATCTGCCGCGGGGGGGGGAGCCGTGAAGAATCTGGCGATGACCACTGTCGGGCTTGTGTCCTGTCAGATGATTGGCATGCGCTAAGGAGATGGAAATGAAAGGTTTTCAAAAGGCCAATCCCCCGAACCCTTCCTGAGCGCCTGAAAGCAGGACTATGATCTGTGCGGGTACTCCCGCTGGTTGACTGATTGCCTGTAAAAAATTTTACGAAAAATTTACGGGGCCTATAAGTTGGGCATTCGATACTGCGCGGCGCTAATTTGGCAGGTTATTTTATGTCCCTCGCAGCAATGCGGCTTATCGGCTTCATCTTAGGCATTTTTCTGATCACTCTAGCCATAAGCATGGCTATTCCAATGATCACGCTGCTGGCTTTCGATCGTAACGACGATCTGTCGGCCTTTCTTTGGTCGAGTTTGATTACGATCATCTGTGGCCTCCTGTTGATCGTGCGGGGGCGCCCAGACATTGCCCAGCTTCGCCCGAGGGACATGTACCTGCTGACTACGGCTAGTTGGGTGGTGGTGTGCTCCTTCGCAGCGTTGCCAATGGTGTTTATCAGCGATATCAGCTACACCGACGCGTTCTTCGAAACAATGTCTGGCATCACGACCACGGGCTCGACTGTCCTCACCGGTCTGGATACCTCATCTCCTGGCTTGTTGATATGGCGCTCGATGCTTCACTGGTTGGGTGGTATCGGCTTCATCGGCATGGCTGTGGCGATCCTTCCACTGTTGCGAGTAGGTGGCATGCGTCTTTTTCAGACAGAGTCCTCTGACTGGTCGGAAAAAGTGACGCCGCGCTCCCATGTGGCAGCCAAGTACATCCTTTCGCTCTATCTGGGGCTTACTGGTGTCGGAGCACTGGCGCTCTGGATCGCAGGGATGACGCCGTTTGAAGCGGTCAACCACGCAATGTCGTTGATTTCGACCGGTGGATTCTCAACTTCGGATGCCTCACTTGGGCATTGGGCGCAACCATCGATTCACTGGGTAGCGGTGGTCATCATGATTATGGGTAGCCTGCCCTTTACCTTGTACGTCGCGACATTGCGCGGCCATCGGCGTGCGCTCATCAAGGATCATCAGGTACGCGGGTTTCTAGGATTCTTGATCGTCACCTGGCTGGTTGTGGGGACTTGGCTGTGTTTTCACAGCGATTACGGATGGTGGGACGCGTTTCGTATCGTGGCGGTCAATGTGACCTCGGTCGTCACCACCACCGGAATTGCGGTTGGCGATTACACCCTATGGGGTAGCTTCGCAGTTTTGCTTTTTTTCTACCTGACCTTTGTCGGCGGATGCTCAGGCTCGACGGCTGGCGGCCTTAAAATTTTCCGATTCCAGGTTGCTGCCGCTTTACTGGTAAGTAGTTTGAAGCAATTGATCCATCCGCGAGCAGTGATTCAGAAAAAGTACAATGGTCACCCCATTGATGAGGAAATCTTGCGCTCGCTTTTGACCTTCTCATTTTTCTTTACCATCACCATTGCGGTAATCGCCCTGGGACTCGCATTAATCGGACTGGATTGGACGACAGCTTTGAGTGGCGCGGCTACTGCGGTATGCAACGTTGGACCAGGTCTGGGTACGATCATCGGGCCTGCCGGTAACTTCTCATCATTACCTGATGCCGCAAAATGGTTGCTCACCATTGGCATGCTACTGGGGCGATTGGAGATACTCACTGTGCTGGTACTTATTACACCGGTTTTTTGGAGGTACTAATCTTCGCTCAACGGCAACACCGCGAGGGTTATCGTGTTTGCCCAACCTACAACCAAGGATTGCTGGAAGACATCCTCTTTTCCTGGTGCGTAGCGGAGTCAAAAAAAAAAAA
>NZ_JAVLRV010000002.1:745129-813697 GCF_055803035.1 Pseudomonas sp. 300
GAGTGCTGATCTACCAAAGGGTTTTGGTAAGGAACCGTGATCAGCGCTGCGTACCTAAACCACCACGGGCACCTTCAAGTACCCGCAAGCGTGCAACGGTTGTCGCTCAGCAACGGTTACAGGTTTTGATGCCTAGCAATGTATAGACGGGGCAGAAACGGAAAATGCCAGTGGCCAGTGGCACTAAACCTATCCAACCCCACATGCCGATCACACCGGACAAACTGAGGCCAATGAGAAGCAGGCCGGCGACGACGCGCAAGCCTCGGTCAATGGTTCCAATGTTCGTTTTCATGGCGATCTCCCGATCAATGGTTGCGCCGGGTCTCCAGCGCAGTAAACAACAACATGCCGGCCAGCATGGCCAACATGAATACGATCACTTGCCAGTGTCCTGTCAGCAGAATTGCCACGGCGGGGCCAGGACAGATGCCGGCTATTCCCCAGCCGATGCCGAACAACAGGCTCCCGCCAATCAAGCGCGGGTCCAACTCACGTTTGATCGGTAGCTGCATTGGCCTTCCCAGCAGCGAACTGGATTGTCGGCGTGCCCAGGTCAGCGGGCCAACGGCTATGCCAATGGCCCCGACCATGACCAACGCCAAGGAAGGGTCCCAGGCACCGGTTAAGTCCAGGAAAGCGAGTACTTTGCTCGGGTTGGCCATGCCTGCCAGAAGCAGACCCAAACCGAACAGCAGGCCAGCAATGAATGCGGTCAGTTTGATCATGTCCAACCCCCCAGAAGATGACGCAGGACAAACACTGTGGCGAAACCGCTGAACATGAAACACACAGTGGCGACCATCGATCGCGGCGAAAGGCGCGATAGGCCGCATACCCCATGACCACTGGTGCAACCGGATCCGTATCGTGTGCCGATGCCCACCAATACACCGGCGACGATCAGTCCGAACCAGCCACTTTTGAACTCAATCTGTGGCAGCGTGGCGAACAAGCCCCATAGCAGCGGCGCGATGAGCAGGCCCAGGAGAAAAAGTACTTTCTCACTCACCCCCTCGCTCCCGCGCTGTAAAAGACTGCCGATCAGACCGCTGATGCCTGCGATACGTCCGTTGGCAACGACAAATAGACTGGCCGCCAGGCCAATCAATGCGCCTCCGGCAAGGGATGACCAGGGCGTGAAGTTGAGCCAGTCGACATTCATGTGGATTCTCCGGCGCGAAATTGTTGATAGAGGGGGTGGATGACTGCCAATGCTGCGGGGCTGCTGATGCGATAGAACACCTGCTTTGCGTGATGGCGGCTCATGCACATGACTAAATCGCTTTCACCAGCAAGGCCACCGCAACCACCATGGAAACTGCGGCGAAGCCTTTTTGTAAGTGTGGACCCGCCAGCCGTGCCGCGATCAGACGCCCGCCGACCATTCCGACCAATGCTCCGATGGAAAACGGAATGGCAACTGCCCACTGCAAGTGCCCGGCTGCCGAGCTTGCGGCAACGCCGGAAATTGATACCAGCGCAATAACGGCCAGAGACGTCGCGAGCACCGACTGCGCTGTCAAATTGGTGTATCGCTGGAGCGCTGGCACCATCACAAAGCCACCGCCCACGCCGAGCAAACCAGAAAGCCCTCCCGCGACAATGCCAGAGACGGTGAGTGCCCATGCACACGGACCCGTCCAGTTAAGCTTTCCTCGGTTGACGTCCAATAGGCAAGGTGGTGGTTTGGATGTGACGGGGGGCTTCGACTCCGTGGAGGGCGCGAGTGATCGTTGATAGACCCGAAACGCAACGTACATCAGCACGAAGGCAAACAGGATCGTCAACGGGCGGTTAGGTGTGCGCTGCGCCAGCCAAAGGCCGAGTGGAGAACAGACGATCCCTGCGCCTGCAACTAAAAGCGCCGCTTTATAGCGGACGGTGCCGTTTTTGAGTCCCATTACGGCACCCAGGGTCGCGGCTAAACCGACAGCCAATAAACCAATTGGCCCAGCTTCAGCCATGCTCAAGCCCACTCCAAACACCAGCAAGGGAACAGCCAGTATTCCTCCGCCAGCGCCGGTCAGCGCCAGAATGACTCCTACAGTAAGCCCGAGCAGCAAGACCACGATCATCCCAGTCTCCTTGCCTTCAAGTCTGATTTCATAGGTCGGCCATCTCAGGTTTCGCCATCCACTCATGCCCCTTGAGCATTCCCTTCCAATACAGCGGTGGAAGAATCCGCTCTTTGAGCAGCCATGCCAGCCTCGATGGCCGGGTACCGTCAATCAGCCAGGATGGAAAACTGGGGGCAACCTTGCCGCCATAGGTGAATTCAGCCAGTACGATCTTGCCGCGTTCAACCGTCAGCGGGCAGGAGCCGTAACCGTCGTAGTGGGCGCTGCCTTTCGCTTTACCCATGGCAGCCAACACATTGTGGGCAACGACTGGCGCCTGCTTGCGCGCTGCTGCCGCGGTTTTGGCGTTGCTGGAGTTGGCGGCGTCTCCCAGTGCGTGAATATTTGCCCAGGTTTTATGACGCAGAGTGACTGGGTCGACATCAATCCAGCCAGCCGCGTCAGCGAGAGGGCTGACCCGAATGAAATCCGGCGCAATCTGCGGTGGCACCACATGAAGGAGATCAAAGTCGCGTGTAACAAGATGGGCGCTGCCATCCGGATTAACGCAGTTGAACGTTGCAGTCCGTGCGGGTCCATTCACACGGGTGAGCGTGTTGCCGAAATTCAGATCGATACCATAGGCCGTGACGTATTTCATCAGTGCTGGCACATAATCGGGAACTCCGAACAGCACCGCGCCGGCGCTGCAAAACTCGATCTCGACGTTGTCCAATACGCCGGTACGTTTCCAATGATCGGCAGATAGGTACATTGCTTTTTGCGGCGCCCCGGCACATTTGATGGGCATGGGCGGTTGCGTGAAAATGGCTCGGCCACCACGCAGTTGCTGCACCAGTTCCCACGTATAAGGCGCAAGGTGATACAGGTAGTTTGAAGTCACGCCGTTGCGGCCCAGGGTGTCCGACAAACCCTCGATGGCATGCCAATTGAGCTTCAGGCCAGGGCACACGATCAGTTGCTCGTATTTGACGACTCTGCATCCATCAAGAATGACGGCATTTCTCTCGGGTTCGAAAGCAGCGACCGCCGACTTGATCCAATGCACACCGCGGGGGATGGTCGTACCCATCGTGCGGGCAGTTTGGGGCGCATCGAAGACTCCACAGCCGACAAGTGTCCAGCCTGGCTGATAGTAGTGCACATCTGCCGGGTCGATGATGGCAACGTCGAGTCCTGGGTCTCGTGCCAGCAAACTGGATGCAGTCGCGATACCTGCCGCACCGCCCCCGATGATGACCACTGTATGTTGCGCCTCAGCAACTTCGACCGGCGTGCGCCCCTGATTCACAATCCGGCGAATGACGCCTTTCATATCGAACCCGGCTTTTTTGGCGGTCTCGACGATGTGTGGCAGGGATTGTTGGCCCGCTTGTGACAGCGCCCACATCGTTGTCGAGCGCATACCGGAACGGCAATAGGCCAACACCGGTTTTGGCAGTGTTTCAAGGAGCTTGCCGAAGGCAATACCTTGCTCGTCGGTGACTTTGCCTGATTCCGCGGGAAGGTAGTGCGCCTCGATGCCGAGCGCTTGGGCGGCTCGTTTGATTTCGGCAAACAAGGGTTGATCGCCGCCTTCACCATCGGGACGGTTACACACAATGGCGCGAAAACCGGCGTCTTTCAGTTCTGCCAATTGATTGGGGAAAATCTGTTCTGATACCGACAGTCCAGGCGCAAGGCAACGAATGTCCATAAGGGTCTCCGTTATGGGTATTTTTCTTCTGGGTTTTTTTGGGGGGAGGGCAACGTCAGGCGACGTTGAGCGGGATTTTCAGGTAGCGCGTCCCGTTGGCTTCAGGCTCAGGCAAGTGCCCGGCGCGCATGTTGACCTGAACGGATGGCAGGATCAGTGTCGGCATTTCCATCGACGCATCACGCTTGGTGCGCATCGCCACGAACTCCTCCTCACTGATGCCATTACGCACATGAACGTTGTGCGCGCGCTGGTCCGCAACGGTGCTGACGAACTGCACCTCGCGGCCACCAGGCTGGTAGTCGTGGCACATGTACAGCAAGGTATTGGCCGGCAGACTCAACACCTTGTTGATTGACTGGAACAACGTACGCGCATTGCCGCCGGGAAAGTCACAGCGTGCAGTACCGTAGTCCGGCATAAACAAGGTATCGCCGACGAATGCAGCCGTTTCGGTCCCATCGCTGATCACATAAGTCATACAGGCTGGCGTATGACCGGGTGTATGGAGCGCGTGGCATTGCAGCGTGCCAATGGCAAACGGCTCGTCATTAACGAACAGGTGATCGAACTGGCTTCCATCGCGGGCCATATCGCGACCTGTATTGAACAGCGTGCCGAACACCTCTTGCACCGTCGAAATCTGGCTACCGATCCCTATTTTTCCACCAAGCTTTTCCTTCAGGTAGGGCGCTGCCGTCAGGTGGTCTGCGTGGACGTGAGTCTCGAGAATCCAGTCGACCCTCGCATTGAGTTCATTCACCCTCGCAATCAACTTGTCGGCAGACGTTGTGGCGGTGTGGCCGGATTTAGGGTCGTAATCAAGTACGCTGTCGATTAAAGCGCAGTGGTGGGTGGCTTCATCCAGCACAAGATAGCTGACGGTATTGGTGGCAGAATCGAAGAATCCTTCGACGTGAAGTTTTACGCTCATGAAGTGTCTCCTTAGGGGGCCTTTTACCAAGCCGCTCACACTAAGGACTGACATAGCAATAAGTCTGCCAGACCGGGAACGCACAAAAATATGATGTTATCTATTTGATTTTATTATGTTTTATCTTTATTGAAGTCGTTTGACCTTCTCTACATTCAACTGGATTTACTGCCATTGGCAGTCCATGTTGACAGAGGTGGCAGTGCCATTACAGGATGGATGGATTCTCAGGAGTCACGATGAAAACTATCCTGCCCACCCCAACCCCTTCGCTTCCGCACTCGGATCAAGTGCAGTCACTTGTTTCGTTTCTTGAGCACGAACCCCAGCCGATGATCGTGCTCGATCCGGACTACAACATCCTGGCTGCCAACACTGCCTATCAACGGCAGTTTGGCAGCGCGGACAAACCCTTTATCGGCCATAAGTGTTATCAAATCTCACACCATTACGACGTTCCTTGTGATCAGGCGGGTGAGAACTGCCCGATGAAAAAGGCGCAGGAAATGCGCGGGCCGGATCGTGTTTTGCACATTCACCACACGCCTCGCGGTCCAGAGCATGTCGACGTCGAATTGCGCCCGATTCTAGACGAACACGGTGTTATTACTGCCTACGTGGAGCGTCTCACCCTGGTCCGCAGTGCATCTGCGCGACCCAGCAACGAAGGGCTTGTCGGCCGCTCTCCCGCCTTTAACCGTGCCCTGTCGGAGCTGCAGCGGGTGGCACCATCAATGCTGCCGGTGCTGCTGCTAGGCGAGTCCGGTACGGGCAAAGAGCTGTTCGCCCGCGCCGTACATGAAACCAGCGAGCGGGCCACTGGACCCTTTGTCGTCGTTGATTGCTCTGGATTGACCGAAACGTTATTTGAGAGCGAACTGTTCGGCCATGAAAAAGGAGCATTCACCGGTGCCACCACGCGTAAGCCTGGCTTGGTTGAAACAGCCCAAGGCGGCACGTTGTTTCTCGATGAAATTGGCGATGTTCCACTGGCCATGCAAGTGAAGTTGTTGCGCCTGATCGAATCGGGCACTTATCGCCGTGTCGGCAGTGTCGAGACCCTTCACGCTAACTTCAGGTTAATTGCTGCGACCCATAAACCACTGGAAAAAATGATGGAGAAAGGTGAGTTCAGGCAGGACCTGTACTACCGCATCAGCGCCTTTCCAATTCAGTTACCGCCCTTGCGCAACCGGGTTGAAGACATTGGTTTGCTTGTGAATTCATTTCTGCAACGTGCCGGTACAGGCAAACGCCGACTGACGATAGATGCAGATGCTCTGATGCAACTGCAGCGGTTTTCCTGGCCCGGCAATATCCGTGAATTACGCAATGTTCTGGAAAGAGCCAGTCTGTTCGCTGACGACGGGGTGATCCGCTCCATACATTTGCCCCAGGTATCCGTGGTGGCGTCTGCTCAGGCCGCTGCTTCAACTGCATTCGACGGCAGCTCGCTGGCACAGGAACTGGCGACTTTCAAAGGTACCCGCAGTGAGCTGGCCAAGCACCTGGGGGTTAGCGAACGGACTTTGTACCGACGATTGAAAGAACAAGGTCTGGCCTAGTAGTAAGTGCTCAATTCGCAAGACTGCCAATGACTGCCAGCCCTGGCAGATTGGCAGCGAACTGGCCTGTCGACGCCTCCCGCGCATCACCGAGCTTCTGACTAAGTGACTGTTTTAATACGATAAAATCAAATTGCTCGCCCTTGGCATGCCCTGTGCTAACTGCATAGCCATGACCATTTCCGACAAACGACTTCGACGCCATCTGCTCACGGCAGTAGTGATCAAACTACTGGTGCTGACAGTGTTTTGGTGGCTGTTCATCCGGGATTCGCGCGTCAGCGTCGACTCGAACACCATCGGCGACAGGTTCGGCGTACCTACCTCGACTCAAGGGGCAAGCAAGTGATTTCAGAACAACTGGTGGATTTGTCTCGGCTGCAGTTTGCAGCCACTGCGCTTTACCACTTTCTTTTTGTACCGCTCACGGTTGGCATGGTGTGGCTGCTGGTCATCATGGAAAGCGTCTATGTGATGACCGGTAATGTCATCTGGAAGGACATGACGCGCTTCTGGGGCAAGCTGTTCGGCATCAACTTCGCCCTCGGGGTGACTACGGGCATCACCCTGGAATTTCAGTTCGGTACCAACTGGGCGTATTACTCACACTACGTCGGCGACATCTTCGGTGCCCCGCTGGCCATTGAAGGCTTGATGGCGTTCTTTCTTGAATCAACCATGATCGGCCTGTTTTTCTTTGGTTGGGATCGTCTGAAGAAAGAGCACCACTTGCTGGTCACGCTGCTGATGGCGATTGGTACAAACCTTTCAGCATTGTGGATTTTGATCGCCAATGGCTGGATGCAGAATCCGGTGGGTTCAGAGTTCAGTTACATCACCATGCGCATGGAGATGGTTGATTTTTGGGCGGTGGTTTTCAACCCGGTTGCGCAGGCCAAGTTTGTCCACACCGTCTCAGCCGGTTACGTCACCGGCTCGATGTTTGTGTTGTCGATTTCCAGTTGGTATTTGCTCAAGAATCGTGATGTCGAGTTTGCCAAACGCAGCTTCCGGGTGGCGGCAGCCTTTGGCCTGGCATCAGTGCTGAGTGTGATCGTATTGGGTGATGAGTCGGGTTACACGGTGGGTGAAGCACAGCAAACCAAAATGGCAGCCATGGAGGCCATGTGGGAAACAAAACCCGCACCAGCGGGCCTGACATTGGTGGCCAGCATCAACGAAGCCGAGTCCAAAAATAACTGGGAAGTTGAAGTGCCCTGGGTGATGGGCTTGATTGGCACCCGGTCAGTCAGCAAGCAAATTCCAGGCATACATGACATTAAAGAAAAAAACCGTGCTCGAATTCTCCGCGGCATTACTGCCGTCAATGCGCTTGAGGCCCTCAGGGCCAATCGCAGCGATTCGGTGGCTTTCCAGACATTCGAAGACTACAAAGCCGATCTGGGCTTTGGCCTGCTGCTTAAAAAGTATGTCGAAGACGTTAACCAGGCTACGCCGGACATTATCGAAAAGGCCGTAAACGATACCGTACCGCGCGTGACTCCTATGTTCTGGGCGTTCCGGATAATGATAGGCCTTGGTTTTGCCATGCTTATGCTATTCGGGCTTGCCTTCTGGAGCACCTTGAAGTCGACCTGCACGCGAAGCCGCTGGTTACTGCGTTGGGCACTTTGCATGCTGCCTGCGCCATGGATTGCCTGCGAGCTGGGCTGGTTCGTCGCTGAATATGGCCGTCAGCCATGGACCATCTACGGCGTCCTGCCGACCCACATGAGTGTTTCCACCCTCAGCGTCAACAACCTCTATGGCTCGCTGGCGGGATTCATCGTTTTCTACACCGTGCTGCTGGTGGTTGAAATGTTCCTGATGGTCAAGTTTGCCCGTCAAGGTCCTGGCAGCCTCGGTACCGGTCGTTATGTTCACGACGCCCATTTGAAGGAACTCCATCATGCTTGATTACTTCACCCTGAAAATTATCTGGTGGGCGCTGGTCGGCGTGCTGCTGATCGGCTTCGCCATCATGGACGGCCACGATATGGGGGTTGGCACGCTGCTGCCTTTTGTTGGCCGCAATGACATGGAGCGGCGCGTCGTTATCAATACCGTCGGTCCGCATTGGGATGGCAATCAGGTTTGGTTCATCACTGCGGGCGGCGCATTGTTCGCGGCATGGCCAGTGGTGTATGCCACAGCGTTTAGCGGTTTCTATTGGGCGATGATCCTGGTCCTCTGGGCATTGTTCTTCCGCCCCGTGGGTTTTGACTATCGCAGCAAGATCCACAACTCCACCTGGCGTAGCACCTGGGATTGGGGACTCTTTGTGGGTGGGGCAGTGCCACCTCTGGTGTTCGGGATTGCGTTCGGCAACCTGTTGCAAGGTGTACCGTTCCACTTCAACGATCTTCTGGTGTCGACTTATACCGGCAGTTTCTGGCAACTGCTAAATCCCTTTGCGCTTCTGACCGGCGTTGTGAGTAGTGCAATGATCACCTTGCAGGGCGGCGCTTATCTGGCACATCGCACTGAAGGTGTTATCCAGGCCAGGGCAATCAAAGGTGCGGTGGGGGCGGCAATCGTATTGGCGTGCTCGTTTATAGTGGCCGGCATCTGGCTGCAATGGATCGACGGTTATCGCATTACATCGTTGGTTGATACCGCCGGACTGCCCGATATTCTTAACAAGTCCGTGGTGCGCGAAGCGGGCGCCTGGATGGCTAACTATGGTCATTATCCGGTGTTGTGGCTGTTGCCCGTACTGGGACTGGTTGGCGCAGCAGGTGCCGCCATGTTGCTGATGATGCGTCGCACACTTTCGGCGTTTGTTGCCTCATCGCTTGCGGTGATCGCAGTCATCAGCACGGCGGGTGTGTCGATGTTTCCATTCATCATGCCGTCATCAACAGTGCCTGCGGCAAGCCTTACCGTATGGGACAGCGTCTCCAGTCATTTAAGCCTGGCCATCATGTTCTGGGCCACGTTGATCTTCATGCCACTTATCGTGATTTACACCTCGTGGGCCTATCGCGTTATGCGGGGCAAGGTCACCGTCGCACACATCAAAGCCAACGAACATTCCGCCTATTAATACCGGCAAAGGAGTAACGAACATGTGGTATTTCGCCTGGATGCTGGGGGTCGGTTTTGCATTGCTACTGGCTATTTTAAATGCGATGTGGGGCGAGAACGAAGTTGGCCGAGCCTTGAGCGACAACGACGAGACACTGTCATGACGCCGCGTGTTGCTAACCCTCAACCGATCTCACACATTCATGTGCTGAGTCTGGTTATCGCTATAGCGATCATGCTTGCTTGTACACTCTATCCTCCCATGATGGCCGCTCCTGACGGGAAGCCTGACCATGTCCTGGCTACTGCATTGTTCGCAGCCATGAGTGTGGCTTTTGTGAGAGGTGTGGGTTTTGTCCCGCGGATGCTCGTGTGGCGTTGGCTTTTCTCAGGCTGGACCTGTTTTGCGACGCTTGCAGTTGCTGGCTGGGTAAAGTTTCTACATTGAGGACTGGCGACAAGAGATGACGCAGTATTACCAAGGTAGGCCTGCAAGCCTTGGAAACCTGCCGCAGGCATACCCAGACCGTCTGTTTGGCAGCGGAACTCCCCGCAATGACCTTCAAACCAAAGCTCTGCATTTGCCAACAAAAAAAGGCCGATGCAGGGCTCTTGTTATCAAACCGACTTTACTGAGTGCACCACGACTCGACAATGTCAGCGCCACACTCTGTTTTCCACTCGGCTGTGCAAGTTTATGAGTTGCACATGATTTCGCATTCCCGTGCTGACGCAGGACCGGTCAAGGGCGAAGGCTTTTCTGTGGGCGCGGCGGCTTACCGGTTGAACCTTCCCATGCATGGCAGGAGTCTCAAGATAACGGAAGGTCGATCTTGTCTTCACTCCCGTGGAGGGCACCATGGAAAAACCACTCGAAAAGTACAACAACATGCGGCACTTTGAAGAGAGCCCCGAACCCGCAGGCGTCGCTAAATCTGCAAAAGAAAAGCGCAAGGGTAAAGCGCGCGCCCTACAGTTCTGCATTCAGAAGCACGATGCTACCAGGCTCCATTACGACTTCAGATTAGAGCTCGAAGGTACACTCAAAAGCTGGGCGATTCCAAAAGGGCCTTGCCTCGATCCAAAAGTCAAAAGGCTGTGCATTCACGTCGAGGACCATCCTCTGGAGTATGCGACGTTTGAAGGCGTTATTCCTGAAGGGCACTACGGGGCAGGGCATGTCATCGTATGGGATCGAGGCGTCTGGGTGCCCATTGGCGATCCGCTGGAAAACTATCGCAAGGGGCGACTTAAATTTGTGCTCCAGGGTGAAAAGCTGGCCGGTATCTGGAATCTCGTTCGGACGCGTATTGCGGGCAAACAAGAACAATGGTTTTTGATCAAGCATCAAGACTCCGCTGCACAGTCAGAGTCGGATTACAGCATCGTCGAAGATAGGCCTGATAGTGTCCTGAGCGACCGAACCATCATCCCACGGCTGCGGCGCTCTACGCCTCAGCGCGTGCCTCAAAAGGCTTCAAAACGGGCGAAGAGTGCACACGCAGACGCTCCCCAGGCACGTCGGGCCGAGCTTCCAGAGAAACTGGCCCCGGAGTTGGCGACGCTGGTGAAGAATCCCCCTGAAGGCAATGATTGGCGGTACGAACTAAAGCTTGATGGTTTTCGGATGCTTGTTCGGATAAAAAATGGAGAGGTCAAACTCTTTACTCGGAACGGCAACGACTGGACTGCAAAGCTTCCCCATCAGGCAAAGGCGCTCGCGAAGCTGTCATTGGATACCGCTTGGCTGGATGGAGAGATAGTTGTCCTGGATAAGGAAGGCGTGCCCAATTTTCAGCGGCTGCAAAATGCCTTCGATTCAGGACAAAGCGCCGGCATCGTCTTCTACCTGTTTGATCTCCCATACCTAAATGGTTTCGATCTCACAGAGGTTCCAGTTGAGGCGCGACGTGATGCGCTGAAGCAACTGCTCAAACACAACGCCGATCCGATGCTCAGATTTTCGAATGATTTAGAAGAACAGCCCGATGCCTTGTTGAAAAGCGCTTGCGCTATGCAGATGGAGGGGCTGATCGGCAAACGTCTGGGTTCGCCTTACGTGTCCCGGCGCAGCAGCGACTGGATCAAGCTCAAGTGCAAGCACCGGCAGGAATTTGTGGTGGTCGGTTTCACCGATCCGAAAGGCTCGCGCAATGCGTTTGGGGCGTTGCTGCTGGGGTTGCATGACCGTGACAGCGGTCAATTGCGTTACGCGGGCAAGGTCGGCACCGGGTTCAACGAGACCACGCTGAAGCGCATCCACGAACAACTGAAACCGTTGCAGACGAAGAAGCCGTCGGTGGTCAATCCACCGACCGGTTTTGATGCCAAGGGTGTGCATTGGCTCAAACCCACATTGCTGGCGGAAATCGCCTTCGCCGAAATGACCAAGGAGGGTGCGGTGCGCCACGCGGTGTTCCATGGCCTGCGTGATGACAAACCGGCCCAAGACATCACCGAGGAGCGTCCTGCCGTGGTGAAGAAAAGCACAGCCGAAAAACCTGCCGCCGCCCGCAAAAACAAAGCCTCGGAAAAAGCCGCACCCGCGCCTTCTCAGCTTGGCCTGGGTGAGGGCAAGGTGCGCATCACTCATCCGGACCGGGTGATCGACGCCAGCAGCGGCACCACCAAAGTGCAACTGGCGGAGTATTACGCCAGCGTCGCCGAATGGATTCTGCCCGAACTTAAAGACCGGCCGGTGGCGCTGGTCCGTGCGCCCGACGGGATTGCCGGTGAACTGTTCTTCCAGAAGAACGCCGAACACTTGGCGATTCCGGGGATCACCACATTGGACAAGGCTCTCACCGGCCAGCCGATCATGATCATCAACAGTGCTGAAGCGCTGATCGGCGCGGTGCAGATGAGCACCGTGGAGCTGCACACCTGGAACGCGACTCGCGACAAACTGGACAAGCCCGACCGCTTTGTCCTCGACCTCGACCCGGACCCGGCGCTGCCGTGGAAAAGCATGGTCGAGGCCACCCAACTGACGCTGTCGGTGCTCGATGAGCTGGGGCTCAAGGCCTTTCTCAAGACCAGCGGCGGCAAGGGCATTCACCTTGTGGTGCCGCTGACCCGCAAGCTCGGCTGGGATGAGGTCAAGGAATTCAGCCACGCCATCGTCAGTCACATGGCCAAGCTGTTGCCGGAGCGGTTTTCCGCCGTGTCGGGGCCGAAGAACCGGGTCGGGCGGATCTTCATCGATTACCTGCGCAACGGCCTCGGCGCCACCACCATTTGCGCCTACGCGGCGCGCACCCGCGAAGGGCTGCCGGTGTCGGTGCCGATTTTCCGCGAGGAGGTGGCCGGGCTCAGGGGCGGCAATCAGTGGAACGTGCGCACTGTGCATGAACGACTGGCCGACGTCGGGAACGAACCGTGGGCTGATCTGAAGAAAACGAAACAGACGATTACCGCCGAGATGCGGCGGCGCGTAGGGATGAAGAAGTAGCCTGCGCGATACAACTGCGCACGCATTCTTCCGGGCACTGGAACCGACATCGGGCGGCGAGCAGAACTCGCCGCCGCGACGACTATTGCTTGCCGACTGCCGCTGCCAGCAGAGGCGCGGCCTGTACATCGGTCAACGCGGCATGGACTTCCATGTCCATCAGGTCATTCCATTGCAGCACCCACGTTTGAATCTGTACGACATCGTCGGTTTCGGCGATGCCAACACCGCGCGAGCCACCGACGGCATGCCAGCGCCCAAGCATTTTGACGCCGGGTGGCGGGGCACCTTGGGTCTCGAGAAAGCGCTTGATCACGCTGTTACGGTTTTGCGGACTGATCGACCAACTGACCATGAATAACATCTGCCACCTCCTGCTATGGATTGGCACCTGTTGCTCTTCGCGCACCTGGCTGGCGCCGGGGCCACGGTCACGCCTGTTTCCCGCTTCATCCTGACGGGTCTGAAAGCTTTTCTCCCTTGAGAAGGCATAGCAGCGCGCCGGGATTCACGTACGACCGCTGATCCTCTTTCGTGGCATTCGGGGGCGGTGGGGCATTCAACCGTCAAGCGTCACGCAACAGGTCGTTGGCGTTGAGCAGTTCGTAGGCGATTTCGGGGCGTTTCTCCAACCCGCGACGAATCGCGGCCGGGATCGCCTGGCGGGTTTTGCGGCACAGCCCCGGTAACTCGCCGATGGAGATGGCGATGCCGCGCATGGTGCGGACTTCGTTGAAACCGGGGGCGATTTCCACCCGGATGCCCAGTTGCTCGAACATCCGCTGCTGCAGCCGTTCGAGGTCGCCCAGGCTCTGGAGATTTTCCAGGCGCTCGATCAAGCGTTTTTCCTCGGTGCGGGTCAGAAACAGGATGCGCAAGTCCGCCCCCGCTTGTTCCAGCAGCGGTTCACGCTCGCAGTTGCAGGCACCGGGCGGGCAGGGTTGGCGGATCGGCAGCGAAGTGGTCATAGGACTCAATCATAGAGCGCTCTGCGCGTGTTTGCCCACTGTGCAGAACCTGCACTCGGCCTCTCGGATTACACCGATCCCCTGTAGATACCGTCTTACCCCTCACCGAGCAAGTGCTCAAATCGGGTCAAACGTCTGACCCGATTTGAGCACCCCGTAAACTCGTCAACCTCAGGCCAGCATCGACAGCAAAGCACCCTGACGATCGAGTTTGGCCAGATCGTCAAACCCTCCGACATGCGTGTCACCGATAAAAATCTGCGGCACGCTGCGCCGACCGCTACGGCTGAGCATCTCCTGGAATTTCCCCGGTTCCGATTGAACGTTTATTTCCTGTGCCGCAATGCCTCGGCTGGCCAGCAGCATTTTCGCGTTACGGCAGTAAGGGCAGGTGTCAGTGGTGTAGAGCGTCACGGTGTTCATAAGCGGTGCTCCCAAATTGAAAGTCGTTCAAGCATCGATGGCCGGGAAATCAATCTCGGTCAGGGCGACGTTGTTGAGGTAATTGGTCAGGGTCTGCGAGGCCACGTGGGCGATCACTTCGATGATCTTGCTGTCGTTGATGCCGGCTGCCCGTGCCGCTGCGATCTGCTCGTTGCTCAGGTGGCCGCGGCTTTCGGTGATCTGTCGGGCGAGGGTGGCAAAGGCATTGAGCTGGCCGTTGCGGGCGCTGAGGATATCCTGCGCAGACAACCCGGCCTTGCCGGCAAACACGGTGTGGGCGGCGAGGCAGTAGTCGCATCCATTTACCTGGGACGTGGCGAGGAAGATCGCTTCTTTCTCGGTGGCGCTCAGCGACGTTTTACCGAGGGTTGCAGACTGTTGCAGATAAGAGGACAGCACGGCGGGTGCCTGCGCTAGCGTCTTGAAGACATTGGGCAAAAAACCGATTTTTTTCTGCACGCCTTCCAACAGCGGGCGGGTGGTGTCGGTGGCGTGTTCGAGGCTCAGGGTGTTGATGCGGCTCATGGTGAATCTCCGTAGAGGACTGCGCGGTGTGCGCTGGGTACGGGCTCCATGTTAGTGACGAGCGCTGGCCTATTGGCTGCAAATCGTCGAGGATATGCGACAGATCGTCCAGATTTGCCATCAGGAGCCTGTCCATGGATCGCCTGTCCACTTTGCTCAGCCATTTCGGCGTCAGCGCCGGCACCTTCCACAGCGGCACGTTCTGCGGCACCACCGGTTTTGACGGTGATCAGGCCTGTGGGCATCTTCATCTGCTGCAATCGGGCGAGTTGACCCTGAAACTGGCCGATGAGCGCGCGATTCAGCTCAACACACCCACCTTGATTTTCTTCCCTCGACCTTACCGCCACCGATTGATTGCCTCTGACGCGTCCGACACGCAACTGGTGTGCGCCTCGCTGACGTTCGATGGCGGTGGGGGGAATGCCCTGGCGGCGGCCTTGCCCGATTACCTGGTGCTTGATCTCGAAGAGGTGCCGAGCATGGCCGGTACGCTGGACTGGCTGTTCAACGAAGCCTTCGGCGGCATTTGCGGTCGCGAAGCGATGATGGACCGTCTGTTCGAGGTGCTGGTGATCCAGTTGCTGCGGCACATTCTGACTAACCGCGAACAAAGCCCCGGCATGATGGCCGGTCTGGCCGACCCACGCCTGGCACGCTCGTTAAGTCTGATGCACGACACGCCCGGCCAGTCCTGGACCGTGGCTGAGTTGTCGGCGGCAGCCAACATGTCCCGAGCCAGTTTTGCCGAACACTTTCGGCAGGTGGTGGGGCAAACCCCGGTTGATTATCTGGTGAGTTGGCGCATCAGCCTCGCCCAGAAACGCTTGCGTGAAGGCAAGTCCATTGCCCTGATTGCCGATGAAGTGGGGTATGAAAGCCCTTCGGCGCTCGCTCGTGCGTTTCGGCGCAAGACAGGCGTCAGTCCGCGAGAGTGGTTGCACAGCAGCAAGCGTCGATAGTTTTTTGTCGCCGGTCTTTCGGCAGCGGAAGAACTCAGTTTCAAAGCCGGTTTCAGAGGGGCGGAGGCCCACATTTGAGGCGTTTCAAGGGCATAGAGATCCTTGGAGCGACGAGGGCTTTTTGCCGTTTTTTTGACGCCATGCTCCCTTGATTTTTATTTTTATTTATTGTTGTGACGGACCATTGACGTAATGGCGATGTGCTTATAGGCTCAAATCAGCTGGGTAACGAATCCTTCATTCGGTATCAGGAAAACCCTGTGTGCAGGGAGGCGGTCTTTATGCGTTCATCACTGATTCTCAAATCCGTTTTGTTCTGCGTGCTCTTTAATGGTGCGGCCATTGCCACCGCCCAGGCGGCACATTTGGCTCGTGAAATTAACCGCATAGATAATACTTGCGAAGCGCATGGTCCAAAAGTGGGCATGACTGCCGCCGATCAGGGTAGCGCCCCTTCCACCGTTGCGAATGCTCCGGGCGAGACAGCTGGGGCCGGTGATATCAGCTTCGCTGATACAGCAAAAAATCAAATCAACCATCTGATTGAGTCTGCCGCCAAGGTGGGCGCTACCGTCAATAGTTCTTCCTGCGACGGATTAATGGCGCAAGTTGCAATTGACAAGTTAATGGCAAATTCAGGTGCGCAAAGTAAAGTTTTGAGTGGCGAGAATGATGTCCTCACCCATCAACCGAATGCAGTTTCGTTATCTGCTGCCGCCTGGCTGTTTTCATCAGCGTTATTCGGTTTTGTTATGGTCGCCAACCGGCGGAAGGTATAGCTAGCTTCTTGTTTTTGCTGGCGATTATATGGCGCATTGATACTAGTAATTGATGTCAGTTTGATGGATGGCGATGTATCCGTTGAATGACGGATTCTATTAAGCAGAGTGCTATTAATTTGGCAGGCAGACATCGAGGGCGACATGTTTAACGGCAACTTACTGTTAAATAAAAAACATCCTTCGCCAGCAGTTTTTCGGCAGGCAGTAGAGGCGTCGGGCCGAGGAAAATGGGCCGGCACCGAGCACGAAAATCTGCCCCTTGATCGTTTCCTTGACCTATAAATGAGCAAGAGTGATTTACCCCGGCTTTTGTGTGAAACTCTTGGCAAGGCTACTTAGGCGGAGGGATCCCGATGTCGCGTTTCTGGTTACCCGTGGTCTGTGCGCTGGCAATTTTGCCCAGCATTTCCAATGCTGTAGAAAAAGAAACGGCTTACACATTGAGTCCGGGCGATACGCTCAATGTCTCAGTTTGGGGCGAAGAAAAGCTCAAGCAGGATGTGATCGTTCTTCCCAATGGAAGCATCACTTTCCCGCTGGCAGGGCAGGTTGAGGTGGCGGGTCTCGATACCACCGCAGTCGAAGAGAAAATAGCGGCCAAGCTTGTAAAATTCATACCCGATCCGCAGGTGAGCGTGGTTGTCACGGGCACCGCCGGCAATCTCGTGTATGTGCAGGGCAAAGTGTTGAAGCCCGGCAGTGTCCACTTATCAGGTCAAACGTCAGTGCTGCAGGTTTTGAGCATGGCGGGTGGACTCGACAAATTCGCCGCCAAGAATGACATCAAGGTCGTGCGACTCGATGGATCAAAACAACAGATCCTGCGTGTCGATTACAACGAGTTGATGTCCGGCGATGACATGACCACCAATTTTATTCTTAAGGCCGGCGATACGCTGGTCGTGCCTTAGCCTTGCGCGATGCACTAGGGATTACCTTGCTTGCTCTTCGATCTACCGGGGTTGCCACGGCAACCCTGATCCTTTCGTGTTCCGGTGTGGCCTCTGCGGCGACCTGGCAGCCGGCAATAACGGTGCCTTCGACTGTTGAGTACGACAGCAATCCACTGTTGCTCACAAGTGGTGAGAAGGGCGTGACCCGCACCATTATCGCCCCCGATCTCAGCCTTGTCGGCACTGCCGGAAGGGATGAGTTTCAGTTCGGTCTCGGCGTCTACGTCGTGCGTTCTTCGGATACCGACATCGTGACGGACCGTGAAGACCCCCGATTGAAACTGGGGTGGCATCGGGAGACCGAAACGGGCGGTTTCGGATTCACGGCCAGGTATGAAGAGAGCTCTACGCTCTCCACTGCCGTCCAGGAAACCGGCGTGGTAGCGGCCGACGGCACGCAGAAGCTTTATACCGTGGGTGGCAACTGGAGCAGGGCGCTCAGCGAGCGAAGTACCTTGCTCAACGAGACTGACTTCACTCATGTCACTTACGACATTCCCACCCTGATCAACTACGACGAACTGGCCACCCGCTTGACGTGGAACTACGCGTGGAGCGAGAGGACCGAGGTGTTCACCCGTTTAGGCGTCAGACGCTATGAGCCTGAGAAAGGCTCGGCAACGGCCTCCTCCTCAAACAGCTACACACCCACGGTTGGCGTGAATTTCCAGGTCTCCGAGCAGTTAAAGGGCACGGTGTACGCGGGCGTCAATCAAGTCTCCGGTTCGGGTGACGGCCCCAAGGGGCAAGGCGGTTTTTCCTTGCAATACGCCGGCGAGCGGTTTGATGCGCTCGTCGACGCCGGTCGCAGTACGGTCGCTAGCGGGGACGGCGGATTCGTCGAGGCGGACACTCTGAGGGGAACATTCAGTTACGCCATCGATGAGGTCCGACGCACCGGTTTTGACGCCTCCTGGCAAGACACCAAGGGGCAGACGCCGAATACCCTGATCAATTACAGCGCATGGGTCAGTCAAGAACTCTCGCCTTTTTGGAATGCCCGCCTATTCTTCACATACAAAGAACGCAAGCAGGACAGCTTGCCGGATGCCAGCGCAAATGTCGTCGGGTTGACCTTGACTTATAGTTACCCCGGTCTCTGAAATTCAGCTTTGTGATGATCTATGACTACTGAATATGAAATGTCGGTCAACGACTACATTGCAATCATCAAGCACCACGCTGTGCTGTTGATCGTCAGTTGCGTGGTGATATTCGGCGTGAGCATCGCGGTCGCGATGTCACTCCCGCCCACCTTTGAGTCCTCCGGCACGATTCTGATCGAGTCGCAACAGATCTCGCCTGAGCTGGTCGCGGCGAATAACAGCACCTTTGCCGATGAGCGCATCGAAGTCATTCGCCAGCGCGTGATGACCCGGGAAAATCTGACAGCGATCATCGATAAATACAATTTGTTCTCTTCTCAAGGCCGGAACTTGAGCGTTTCCGAGAAAATCGATGAAATGCGCAATGCGATTGGCGTCACTCTGGTCAGCGCCGCGATCAAGGGGCGCGGGGAAGTGACGATTGCGTTTCGCCTTTCCTTTGAGCACCGCCGGCCAGAGATTGCCACCCAGGTGGCCAACGAACTGGTGACGCTGTTCCTGAATGAAAACATCAGGCAGCGCACCGAGCGCGCCAATGAGAACACAGAGTTCGCAAAGCAGGAGGCAGACAAGCTCGAGGTTGCCCTGAATGCCCAGGACAGTCGCGTGGCTGAATTCAAGGAGAAGTTCAGCGACGCGCTGCCCGAGAATCGGGAGTTGCTCACGAACATGTTGACGCGCGCCGAAAGCGACCTCAAAGAAGTCGACCGTGACTACAAGGCTGCCCGTGAGGAATTGCGCTTCAACGAGTTGGAGCTTGTTGCCGCCAACACCGGCGTAGCGACCAAGCCAGGAGCAACGGGTGCAGCGGCTGACAAGCCGCAGGACCTGGGCAGTCTCAAGGTGGAGTATGCCCGTTTGCAGACGCTGTATACCGACGCCCACCCCGATGTGCGTGCCGTGAAACGCAAGATTGCGGCACTTGAGGCGAACAAGGCGGTGGCCGGTAGTGCGGCAGTGCCCGTCAATATGGATGTAGCCAAGGCTCAGGCGCGGATCGCCGCCACCGAGGTACGTATCAAGTCACTGGCCGATCAGAAGCAGCAGACGGTCCAGAAAATATCCGAATACCAGGCGCGGATTATTGAAATGCCTCAAGTCGAGCGCGGCCTGATCACACTGATGCGCGACCATGACAACGCGAAAAAGAAATATGAGGAGATGCGCGCCAAAGAGATGAACGCGAGAATTTCCGAAAGCCTGGAACAGGAAAACAAGGCGGAACGCTTTGTTCTCCTGGAGTCGCCGCTGATGCCTGAAAAGCCGGTTCGGCCGAACCGCAAGAAAGTGGTCGCGATGGGCTTTGTGCTTGCCCCGGTGGGCGCTGGCGCGCTGGTGATGCTGCTCGAGATGATGAGTTCGCGCGTACGCGGTGCTGAAGCCCTGGCCAGTGTGCTCGGCAGACGCGTACTGGTTTCCATTCCCTACATTCACACCATGGCCGAACTGGAGCGCCGCAAAAAATGGCGAACGCGCCTGATCCTGTGTGGAGTCGTGTTGTTCGCGATCCTTCTGGTGCTCGTGCACTTGCTCTACATGCCTCTGGATCAGCTGGCGTATAAAACGCTGGGCCGGTTTGCATAAGGAATATAGATATGGAAATTATCAAGCCCGATACCGAAAACACCGAGCCCAAGAACTCGTCAAAAGCCATGACACCCACTGCGCAATCTACAGGTCTGAATGCGCTCAGTTATGTGCAAACCAAAGTTGTCCCTTTGCGGCCGGATCACCTCGAGCGCAATCGCATTGTGGCGTACAACAAGAATTCACATATGGGCGGGGCGTTCGATCTGCTGCGTACGCAAGTGCTGAAAGTCATGGAAGAAAATGGCTGGCGCACGCTCGCTATCACCTCGCCGACACCGGAGGCCGGCAAGACGGTATTGGCGATCAACCTGGCAATGAGCATCGCTCATCACACCACCAAGACGGCATTGCTGGTGGATTTCGACTTGCGCCGTCCGACGGTGGGTACCTGCCTGGGGCTGTCGATGGAGAAATCGCTTAATGAATACCTGGCCGATGAAGCGGAACTGCAAGAGGTTCTGGTTAACCCTACCTTGCCGCGCTTTGTAGTCCTGCCGACCCGTAAGCCGATTCCTCTCTCCACCGAGGTGCTGTCATCGCCCAAGGTGAGCCACTTGATCGGTGATTTGCGCGAACGCTACAACTCACGAGTCGTGATTTTCGATTTGCCGCCCATCTTGAGTTCGGACGATGTCATTACCGTCCTGCCCAAGTTCGACTGCGTCCTGCTCGTGGTTGCCAATGGCATGAACAGCAGGAAAGAAATCGAGGAAAGCCTTCACCATCTGGGGACCGCCAATCTGATTGGCACCGTGCTGAACAAAGCCGAGCCGCAAAACCGCTCGTACTACTAGTCCATTACCCTCACACGGTCGGCGCTATTGGCGAGCGCCGACTTCAGTGCCAGGGATGCTTCTTTTCCCAGCTCCAGGCGTGCGTCACGATCTGTTCCAGTGAAGCAAATTGTGGCTGCCAGCCAAGTAGCGTACAGGCACGTTGGGGGTCTGCCACGAGTCGTGGTGGATCACCCGCACGGCGCGGCGCATCGCTGACGGAGATGTCCTGACCGGTCACGCGGCGCGCGGTGTCTATGACTTCCTGTACCGAGAACCCTTGGCCGTTACCGAGGTTGAACGCCGTGCTTGCACCGCCGGCCAACAGGTAATCCACGGCCAGTGCGTGAGCGGCCGTCAGATCGGCAACGTGGACATAGTCGCGAATGCACGTGCCGTCAGGCGTGTCGTAATCGCGACCATAAACGGTGATGGACGCGCGTCGACCGGAGGCCGCTTGCAGGATCAGTGGCAGCAGGTGGGTTTCCGGTTCATGGCGTTCACCCAGCTGTCCTTCAGGGTCGGCGCCGGCGGCGTTGAAGTAGCGCAGGCAGACCGATTTGAGACCGTATGCGCGGTCGAAATCCTCAAGCATCTGTTCCACCATCCACTTGCTGCGACCATACGGGTTGATCGCCGCCTTGGGGTGTTCTTCGTCGATGGGCACGTACACCGGGTCGCCATAGACGGCGGCAGTCGAGGAGAAGATGAACTGCTTGACGTTCGCGCGCACCATGGCTTGTAGCAGCGTCAGTGTGGCGGCGAGGTTGTTCTGGTAGTACTTGGCCGGTTCAGTGACGGATTCGCCGACCTGTATGAACGAGGCGAAGTGGAACACGGCATCGAAGTGGTGTGCGGCAAACAAGGCGTCCAGGGCCTGCGCATCGGCGATGTCCAGCTCAACCAGCGTTCCGCCCGTCAAGGCGTCGCGATACCCCGTGGAAAAATTGTCGGCCACCACCAGCTCGTGGCCTGCGCGCAATAGATGCTTGACCATGTGCGAGCCGATGTAACCTGCGCCGCCGACCACCAAAAAATTCATCCTGTCCTCCTGGAAACTGTTGCTGTGCAAACGCAGATTGTACCGTCAGTGCGCCGCGCTTTTTTTCAAAAACAACCAATTGAAAGCCTGCACGCCGTCGAACGTGATCGTGTAGCGCCCATCAAGGTAAGTCGCGGGCAACTTCTTCATTTGTGCCGACGTGCCTTGTGTGTACAGCGTCAGGCCTGGCGGTCCCTGAATGCTGAGCGTGCCTTCAAGCGGCTCGACATAAAAAGGTGTTTTGTCATCGTCTTTGGGGATAGCGCGAGTGCCCAGAGAAATCAGCAGATTCTGCGATCGACCGACAGGCGCGGCGTCCAGGCTTTGCACCACCACGCTGGCATTGGCGGTCTTCACTTGGACCTTGATGTTGCCGAGGCTGATCGACTCGCCACCGATCCAGCCCGTAATGGCCTGGGTGCGCGGCGTATTAATGGTGTAGATGCCTTGTTTCCAGTTGCGCTTGAGTTCACCCGTGTCGGTCGTGGACTCGCTGGCATTGGCGTCCAGCAACGACTGGTCAGGGTCATGAAACACCTGCGCATTGCTCGGGATAACGCCCGGTTGCAACCAGGGCAGTTCCGGCGTTTTTGGCATGGCGATTTGCAGCTTGCCTTTCTCCATGGCGGTACGCAGCAGAACCGAGTTGGCCGGTGAGACGGGCTTGTTGAACAGGGTGTCGGGCGTCGGCGCAAAGACGTACGTCGTGTTGGCTTCGCTGACGTCGGCGCGACGATAGAGCAGGGCGGCGGCGGGCAGGGTGGCCAGCATGGCGGGATCGTTATAGGCGTGCCAGTTGTCAGCCGTTACCCAGCCACCGTCGAGCGGCTGCTGGCTGTAGGCATATTGCATCAGCGCGTCCCAGCCCTGGTGGCTGGCGGTGCCGGCGACATAGAGGGGCAACGAGTGGCGGTCGGGTGTCGGGAACGGTTCGCTGTTCCACTCGGTGACGGTCAGGGGTTTGCCTGTCACTTGGCCGGCGGCGATCCAGTCGACAATGCCGGCACTGGTGAGCGGGTTTTTCTCCAGTTGGCCCGCGCCGCCATAGCTGTGAACGTCGATGACGTCGCCCGCAGTCAGGGCCGGCAAGGAACTCAGGCCATCGCCTCCCCAACTGCTGGTGGTGACAATGGGCACCTTCACGCCTGATTCGCGCAGATGCTGAATCATCTCTACGTTGAAACTCTGTTCCAGGTCGTTAAGGAACAGCTTGGCGGGGCCGTGCTCCCACGAACGCCAGGTGAGCCCTGCCGAGAGATTGTGCTGGCTGGCAAAGGCATCGGCCCGACGCTTGTAGAGCTCCCAGTGCCTGGGGACTCCCTTGTCTCGCAACAGGGCGTTACCGAAGTGTTGGGTGACGTCATTTTCGTTGGTGATCAGCACGGCGGCGATTGCCGGATCATCTTTATAGGCTAGGCCGGTAAAGGGATTTACATGGGTCACGTAGGCTTCGGCGAAGCGTTTCATTGCCTGCTGAATGGTGATGTTTACGTACGCGAAGCCCTTGAGGCTGGCGTTGTTCTGCTGGTCTTTTGGCAGCTCATCGAAGCCGAAAATGTTGTCCCTGGCCATAAGGGCTCGCTCGACGTGCATGTCGAGCCAGACATAAATGCCTTCATCCTTCAGGCACTTGATCCACCAGTCGATTTTTTTCAGCGATTCTGCGCTGAGTTGCTGAGTGTCGTGCGTGAGGTCGCGGTCACCAAAGATATTGGGGCTGACCCAGGGCGAGTCATGGTGGTGCAGTCGCACGAGGTTGAAACCCAGTGCCGACAGGCGTTTGGCTTGCTGCTTTATCCCTTCGTCAGAGGTGCGAAACAGCGCATAGGAGGTGATGTTGGTGCCCCAGAAACGCGCCGGAGTGTTGTCCGCGAACAGCAGTTGTTCGCCGGACGCTTTGACGAAGCCGCGTTTGCCCGCAGGTTTTTCATCCGCGTTGAGGAAGGACAGATCGACGGGAGAGGTTTTGATGTCGACCTTGTCATCTGGCCAGGTCTTCGGGTCAGCCAGGCCAAAACGCTCTGTCGTGGTAGGGCCGAGAACGACGACGCCAGAAATGCTCAGGGTAGCTTTGACGTGTTGGCGGCCGGGCTTGATCGTGTTTTTGTAGAAGAATGCACGCACCTCGGATGGATTGCCGGGTTCAAAGTAAACACTTGCCAGTGCCGGCTCGAAACGCATCTCGATGCGTCGACCTTGTGCATTGCCCCACGACCAGCCGCGGTTGCCGGGCAGCAAATCCGGCTTGCCCATTTCACCGGCGAAAAGGGCCGGGTCGAAATTGAAGACGATACCCCCACCCATCACGCCCGACTTCACGCTGTGTGCTTCCAGGTCAAAGTCCCAGGTCAGCGTCTGCTCGTTTTCTTTCTGGATCTGCGTCGCCAGGTCGAAGTCCAGGTCCTTGTTCTGGCCTTCCAGGGTGTATTTGTAGGGGCCGTCGACCTTGAACCGGGTGCCGAAAGACGTCCAGTCCCAATTACTCCCCCAGAAGGTGAATTTTGAGGCCGCGACAGGGCTGCCGCCGCGCGTCAGCACTGGCAGACCGCTGAGTTCATCGACGCTGGCGACCCACTCCGAGGCCCAGGTCCTGAACGGCCAAATGGCAACGCACAGGAGCGCCAGAACCAGCATCGGAGTGCGGCGAAATGAAGTGGTCATTGGCATTACCGGAGTTGGAGGTGGGCACTCGCAGTGACTGCGGTCGACGTGTGTTTGAGCTTGCGAGCCATCTGGACATAGGCAACACCCAGCCCGGCCACCGACCAATACACAATGGGGATGAACGTGATACTGCTGACCGTCACAATGGTCACCATGATCCCGGCCAGTGTCGCCAGGAGCGCGCGTCCGAGCCGGCGCCTTTCATCATCCTTATCTGGGAACGAACGCATCGCCTTGCGGATACCCAGCAGAACAGTGACAAAAAAAGCCACGAACAGCGTCAGCCCGACCAACCCGACCTGCAGCGCCACGTTGATGTAGGTGTTCACGATATCGATGATGCCCTGGCCCTGAATCATGGATTGCATTTCCGGGGTGTTGCGGAAATCGAAAGCGCCAAACAAGGGATTGCGCTGAATAACGATCATTGCGTTATCGAACAAACGTTGCCGGTACGTGATGTTCTCTACTTCGAGGGTGCCGATGAACGGTAGCAGGTCGAGGATTTTTTGCCCGCCCGGCACGATGGCCAGCAACGGAAGAGCGAGTACAGCGGCGAGCGCCAGCAACATCAATTTTTTGGCAGCGCCGCGACCCGTGGCGATGAACGCTGTGATCATCACGACGGCGCCGATCCAGGGGCCGCGCGACAGCGGCGCGAACAGTCCGCCAGCCAGCAGGAGAGCGCCAAGCCGGCGCTGAAATTTGCTGCGCACGCCTTCTTGCAAAAACAGGTAGAGGCCGAGGGCTACGCTGATGACAAACCCCAGCGCAATGGCCTGGCCAGTGGTGGCGCTGGCGCGCAATGAACCACCACGGCTCAAGTAGCCGGACATTTCCCATTGCATGCCCAGGGCGTCCGTCAGCGCGCTGTAGAGCAGCCAGCTGCGGGCAAATTCGAAGAGCCCGATAATGGACAGCACCATGGCGGCGAGGACGAAGGCCAACAGGGCGTCCTTGAAGTCGCTGAGGTCTTTCAGGGCCCGGCTGGCAACGTAGTAGGGCAGGAAAACTTCGATGAACATGTAGGCCGTTTGGCGCAACGTGTCGGTGGGCGTGGTTTCGCGCAGCAACAGCAGGCTCGTCAGTACCAGGCCGCCGGCCAGCAGTTTGTCAGGCCAGGTGCGTCCGAAAGGCAACGTGTCTGCTCGCCTGCGCAGCGCGAAGAACGCGGGAAGCAAGACGCACAGGGACAGCAGCCGGATATGGTTGAGATCAAAGAAATAGTTGATGACGCCCATGCCGGGAATCTGCGCCGACGCCGGCGGGGCGAGAAACAGCAGCATGAAGAACAGCGCCACGGGATTGCGCTCGCGTTTTCGTGCGATCGTCAGCACCACAGCGGCAACGGCGGCATACACCCAGAAACTGTGCGCGAAAAAAACCAGCAGGGTCAAAACGAACCACAGATTGCGGCGCCGTGTGAAGTCGTTGTACGGAATCAGGTCCTTTGCGGGTCGACGGGCAAGGGTAAAAACGGTGCCGGCGAGGACCAGAATGACGATTAGCGCGCGTATGTGCTCAGGCATGAATGAATGCACTTATTGATTGGTGAGCGAAGCATAGTGGATTGCCTGATTGCGGCTATAGTAACGTTCGTGCAACAGCGTCCGGGATTGATGTTATGCCTTCAGTTGATATATCGCCATCGTTGAGCCTGCGCAAGCGAGCGATATTCGCCGGAGCCTGGAATCTCGGGGCACTTGTCACGTCTCAGGCCATGCGCCTGGGTGGCAACCTGATCATGGCTCGCCTGCTGATGCCGGAGATGTTCGGCATCATGATCATCGCCACCACCGTTTCGGTGATCATCCATTTGCTTTCCGATGTAGGCTTGCGCCAAAACATCATCCAGAGCCCGCGGGGTGACGACCCGGTATTTCTCAACACCGTGTGGACCGTGCAGATCGTGCGCGGTTTTATCCTGTTTGCCACGACACTTCTGATCGCAGGCTTCGCCTGGTTTGCGCAGGCCATCCAACTGTGGTCGCCCGAATCCACCTATGGTGCACCCGAGTTGCCGCTGGTGTTGGCCATTACCGGTTTGTCCGCGATCATCTACGGTTTTCAGTCGACAAAAGTCGACGTGGCCGTTCGCTCATTCCAGCAAAAGAAAGTCGTGCTCGCCGAGTTTGCGTCCCAGATTGCCGGCCTGCTGGTGATGCTGGTGATCGGTTACTTCACCCGGTCTATCTGGTCGCTGGTAGGGGCGGGCCTGGTCTCCGCTCTGGTCAGCCTGCTTCTGGGGCATTTCTGGTTTCCGGGCCCGCCTAACCGTCTGCTGTGGGATCGTAGTGCGCTCCAGGAGCTGGTCGTCTTCGGCCGATGGATATTGCTGTCTTCGGCAGTGGGCGTTCTGGCCATGAATGGCGATCGGATCTGGTTCGGCGGCAGCATGTCGGCCGCCGAACTGGGTGTCTACTCCATTGCCGTGCTGATTCTGGGGGCGATTACGCTCGGTGTGCAGAGGCTGGTTGGCGCCGTGGCGTTGCCAGCCTTCGGCGAAGCGGCAAGAAGCAATGACACCGTGCGGCTCCGCGCTTTGTATGACCGCTTCAGACTGATTGTCGACATCGCCTTGCTGTTTATCACCGGACTGTTGTGGACCATCAGCCCACTGATCATCCACTGGCTATACGACGAGCGTTATGCCGAGGCCGGCAGCATGATGGCCGTGCTTTCACTGTCTTTCTTCACCTTGCGCTACGGCGTGGCGCATCAAGCCTGGCTGGCCTTGGGGCTCACGAAGTACCAGGCCATGGATAACATCATCCGCGCCGTCTCGTTATGGGTGTTGCTGCCTGTGCTGTTGGCTATTGGCGGAGTGAAATATGCAATTTGGGGGGTCGCGCTGCATACGTTTCCTACACTTGTGCTAATTGTTTATGTGAACTGTCGTGTGGGGCTGTTCGATCTCAAGCGTGAGCTTGTTGTGCTGCCAATGTTGCTGGTCGGGGTGTTGTGCGGGGAGTTGGTGCTGGGCATTGCCGAATGGTTTTGATTTGAACGTGGTCACTTGTTGCGTTCAACGCCTTGGCGCGACGTCACTCTTCGGGGGAGTGATGGGGTTTGATGTGTAGCTGAGAATACAAACGCAATCTTAATGTCGTGGGGCTTTGAATCGTGAGTGAACTTGATTTGAATACCTCTGTGATGGGGCGCAGAGAATTCCTCCAGGCGTTTGCGGTATTGAGTCTTGGGGGGGTGACATTTGGATTGTCCTCGCTCCTTGCTCCGCCTTCCTCTGAGAAAAACGGGTTTGTCGTAATCAACGGCTGGGTGTTGCCTGCCCAGTATTTTCGGCAAACGCGAACATGATCAAAGATTACCAATCGCAGAAAGAACTGCGTGACGGCTACGACTTCTGCATCATCGGCGCCGGGCCGGCGGGCATCACGCTGGCGTTGCGTCTGGCCGGGAATGGTCGGCGCGTGCTGCTTCTGGAGGGTGGGGGGCGCGAGTATTCGCAGCCCTCGCAAACCCTCTACAGCTGCACTTCGACAGGCATGAATGTCTACGCCGAAGAAACCCGCCTGCGCTTTCTTGGCGGCACATCCAACCATTGGGCGGGGCGTTGCCGACCCTTCGAGAAGTCAGACTTTGACGTGCCCCCTCCCATCAATCTGCCCGGTTGGCCCATAGCGTTTTCCGAGATGGAGCGTTATCTGCCAGCGGCCATGGCCATTGTGGATCTTCCGGCGGACTCGGGGTTCAAGGCCATCAATGCGTCCATGGAAGGCGACGACTTTGACGCGGATCGTTTCCTGCTGAGCCCACCGACGAGATTTGCACAAAAGTACGCCAAGGATCTTCAAGAGACCGAAGGGCTTGATGTCTTCATCAATTGCAACTGTGTCGATCTGGAGTTCGATGACAAGACCGGTCGGATAGCTTGCATCGTTGTTTCCGATTACGAGAAGCACCGGGAGCGAGTGAAGGCAAAGCAATTTATTCTGGCGACGGGCGCTATTGAGAATGCCCGGCAACTGATGAACAGTGAGTCCCTGGCATCCGCCGGCATTGTCAGCAAGGACGGTTTCACCGGCAGATGTTTCATGGAACACCTGAACCTCGACCTGGGTACATTCATTCTGGGGGAAGGGCAAAGTACCGAGCCTCGGCAGTACTTCACCACCGATGCGTTTGTCGCGCAGTTTCAGTCAGGTAAAGGGAATGTCTCTGCTGCGCTGCTGGCGGAAGTGAAAGCTTACGGACGAACGGCAGCCATCAAGGACTTTTTGGAGACCCTCGCCTGCGATGCAGGGTTTGCGCACAAGTTCGATTTCATTTCCCACTTCAATTGCCCCGGGGATGGGGTGATCACCACCCTTATCGAACAATTTCCCAATCGAAATAGTCGCCTCACGTTGCTCAATGAACGGGATGCATTGGGGATGCGCAAGGTCAGCATCAATTGGGAAGTGGTACCCGAAGACAGACGTACCATCAAGTGCATTGGGATGGAGGTGGCGAAGTGTTTTGCCGAGACGGGGCTGGGCTTCGTCAAGCTGGAAGAGTGCGTGTATGACGTCTCCGTGCCACTGAAAGTGGCGCCCCATGCTCATCATATGGGGACTACGCGGATGGCCTCGGCGCCTGAGTCCGGCGTGGTCGACGAGAACTGCAAAGTGTTTGGCGTCGACAATCTTTACATAGCGGGCAGCAGTGTTTTTGCTACAGCCGGTGCGTGTAATCCGACCATGCCACTTTTGCAGCTTGCCCTGAGGCTGGCAGATCACCTTAATCATCAAGCGGGCCCGGCGGACAAGTATTCCTGATACTACAATCAAAAAAACCGGGGTGTATCTGGCTCTGGCACGGATGAAAATCGCAGGATTTGTGAGGCTGACAGGATGATAGGGCTGGCAAGGCGTGCTGTAAGTTATTACGTCAACAAAACGGGGCGGGGACGCTGGATCTTTAAACGGTTTTGTAATCCTGACGGGTTCGAGTGGGCTCGATATCTGGCGCGCTGGGGATCGCTGCATTCCGTCGGCAGCAATGTGTGGATCAATGTCGGGTGCAATATTGCTGACCCTTCGCTGGTGCGCCTCGGCAACAATATCGCTTTATCGGATTGCACGCTGTTCTGTCACGATGGAGCGGTTTTCTTCTCCACTCTCTACAACGTAAAACTTGATTCTGTCGGCCCCGTCGACATTCGTGACAACTGTTTTGTCGGGCACGGTGCGATCATCATGCCGTGCGTGACCATAGGTCCGGGTTCAATTGTCGCTGCAGGTGCTGTTGTCAGGAAAGACGTCCCGCCGGGTGTCGTGGTCGGGGGCAATCCAGCGAGAGTTTTTTGTACCGTTGAAGACCTGATGAAAAAATTCGAGTCGCGTTGCAACGACTATCCGTGGATGGACCTGATCAGAGAACGCACCGGTAGCTATGATCCCCATCTGGAGTCGGAGCTTATGGAAAGGCGAGTGCAGTACTTTTTTGGCGAGTCACCAAAATGACCCGTGCTCCCCTTGATGTACTGGTCGTCAACTACAACACCGCGAAGCTGTTGCAGCCCATGTTTGATGCATTGCGCCAGTCAAACAGTGCGGATCTGACGCGCTATCTGGTCGTGGACAATGCCTCTGCCGATAACTCCCTGGAGCGCCTGGAAAGCGTCTGTCCTGAGGCATTGTTGCTGGTCAATGAAAACAACGTGGGCTTTGGCCGTGCCAACAATCAGTTGGTTGAGCACCTGCAGGGCAAGTACGCGTTGCTCATCAATACCGATGCCTTCGTTGCCGCCGACACCCTGAAAAAAACACTCGACTACATGGAGGCTCATCCGGATTGCGGTGTCCTCGGCGTTCGGCTGGTTGGCCGGGAAGGCGATCTGCAACCCTCGTGTCGCTACTTTCCGACGCCGCTGAATGTCTTCCTCTCACGCACCGGGCTTGAACGGTTTTTTCCCGTGGTGAAGAGGGTGGATGACATGGACTGGGATCACGCCTCGGTTCGCGAGTGCGACTGGGTACCTGGTTGCTATTACCTGATCCGCCGTGAAGTCATCGACCAGATAGGCTTGTTCGATCCGCGTTACTTCCTCTATTACGAAGAGGTCGATCACTGCAAGCGCGTCAAGCAGGCCGGCTGGAAAGTGGTGTATTACCCCGACACCACGGTGGTGCATATCGGCGGTGAGAGTGCCAAGACAGTTGTCGAGCTCAATGCGGTCAGTCGACAGATACCCAAGATGCAGATCGAAAGCGAGCTGTTGTATTTCCGCAAGCACCACGGTCTGCCCGGTCTGGCCTTGCATATGTTTCTGGTGTGCCTGGGTGATCTGATTCTGGCGCTCAAGGCGTTGTTGAAAGGTCGTGGCCGAGCCGCCATCAACGCGTGCTGGCAGCATACGCGTGCCACCTGGGTGCTGCTGCGCGAGACCCAATTCGCAACCCAACCCACACGGTAGGTCAATCAATGTTCGAGAATGTACGTGCGGACTTGCGTGCTTATGGCGGTGATTGGGGCGCTCAGGGATTCTGGGTCATGCTGGTTTATCGCTTTGGGCGCTGGCGCTACGGTGTGCGCCCGGCACTGCTGCGTAAATTGCTCTCCTTTATCTACAAGGTGCTCTACAAACTGGTGCAGATCCTCACAGGCATTGAGCTGCCCTGTGAAGTCGTGGTCGGACGCAACTTTGTCATCGATCATTTCGGCGGCATCATTATCAGTGGCTACGCGCAGTTCGGCGATGATTGCCGGATCCGCAACGGCGTGGTCGTGGGCCTGAAAAATGTGAAAGAGCCGATCGCCCCGGTGATCGGCAACAACGTTGATATCGGCACCGGGGCCAAGGTACTGGGCAATATCCGCATTGGTAACAATGTCGTGATTGGTGCCAACGCCGTGGTGCTGACCGATGTACCGGATGATTCGGTGGCAGTGGGCGTGCCCGCCATTATCAAGAGCAGGCGGTCGGCAGAAGCAACAGCATCCTCCCTGGACACTTCCGACGGCGACGCCAAGTGAATCCCATGGCGATCGGCATGGGAGTCGTTGTTATCGGTCGCAACGAGGGCTTGCGGCTTGAGCGTTGCCTGGCTTCGCTGGCGGGTGCGGCAGAGCAGGTGGTCTATGTCGATTCTGGATCAACGGACGATTCGGTGCAGATGGCAACGACGCGCGGGGTCGAGGTGGTCGAGCTGGATATGTCGATCCCGTTTACGGCGGCCCGCGCGCGCAATGAAGGCTTTTCCCGTCTGCAACGTCTGCTGCCGGCGATGCGTTACGTACAATTTGTCGACGGTGATTGCGAGGTTGTCGACGGCTGGTTGTCCCGGGCACAGGACTTTCTCGATACCCGGCCTGACGTGGCGGTGGTCTGTGGACGGCGCCGCGAACGATTTCCGCAGCGCTCGATTTACAACTTGTTGTGCGACCTCGAATGGGACACGCCGATAGGCGAGGCCAAGGCCTGTGGTGGCGATGCGTTGATGCGGGCGGATGCCTTCGCTGCAGCGTCGGGGTTTCGAGCGGACCTGATCGCCGGGGAAGAACCCGAATTGTGTGTGCGCCTGCGGGCGAATGGATGGAAGGTCTGGCGTCTGGCTGAGGAAATGACCTTGCACGATGCGGCCATGACCCGCTTCGGCCAGTGGTGGCGGCGTACATTGCGCGGTGGCCATGCCTTTGCCGAAGGTGCTTTTTTACATGGGGCTGCACCGGAGAAACATTGGCTACGGGAATCGCGTCGTGCCTGGTTCTGGGGCTTGGGCGTGCCGCTGGCGACGGTGATCGCGATGTTGATGCTGGGCTGGTCAGGGCTGCTTCTGCTGCTGGTCTACCCGTTGCAAATCGTGCGCCTGGCTCGCCGGGGCGGTAGATCAACGCGCGAAAACTGGCTGCTGGCTTTATTCCTCGTGCTGGGAAAATTTCCCGAAATGCTCGGACAAGCCAAGTTTCTTCTGAACAGATTCGGCACCGGCAAAACCGCGTTGATCGAATACAAGTGAGACGTCCATGAATAATTGGCTGCTATTGAAAAGCGTGTTTACCTTGCACGCGGGCTATTCGTTAAGAGCCTTGAAAAACAAGCTTAAATTATTGGTTTTGATTGGACAGAACTGGTCGGGACTCAATGTGTTTTTGGCGCGCATGTCGAACGCCCTGGGCAAATCCGGTATCGAGAAATTGGGGGGCGATTGTATCGGTGTGGTTCATTGGCCCTACATCAGTAAAAACTGGAGCGCTCAGGACAGATTGGGTGTGCTGGCTTCGCATTACGAAGTGATCACCAAAAGCTGCCCGCAATTATTGCTGTTCGGGCGAAACGAAAGTCTGGTGTTGAGTGACTTGTCGGAATACTCCGCAGGTTGTTCCCTGGTGCTGGATCGTCCGACGTGGTTCATGCGGGAAGGGGAACTGGTACTGAATTTGTTCCAGGGTGATCTGCGCATCGCCTCCATCGCGTTCACCTTGTGCCGCACGGACACTGAGTTATGTATTTTCATCGGCGCCGTTCAAGGGATACACAAAGGCGTGGAGAGTGATCTGTCGTTGAGCATCTACAGGGACCTGACAAAAGATTTTGAAGGTCTGCGGCCAAGAAGCTTTCTGATCGAAGTCATCAAATACCTTGCTCTCAACCTGGGTGTCGAAAAAATCTATGCGGTAGGGGACGGGTATCGCCACCATCGTCACCCGTATTTCGGTACTGAAAAGGCTCAGGATCTGGCGGCAAATTACGACGTGATCTGGTTGGAGCACGGCGCGACACCTTCGCAGCGCGAGGACTTTTTCGAGATTCCCATGGAACCGTCCAGAAAGCCGCTCGACAGTATTGTTGCAAAAAAACGTGCGATGTACCGCCGACGCTATGAGCTTCTGGATGACACGTTCAGAAGGATAGACAGCGTGTTGTCCGCCAGTTACAGCAAGCGGAGTGACGTTCCTGATCGCCGCACGACGGTGGAGTCACCTGCAGCAATAACCCTCCGCAACGACCACTAAGCCTGGGTTCCTATGCGCATTGCTTATTTCATCAATCAGTACCCCAAGGTCAGCCATAGCTTCATTCGTCGCGAGATCCTGGCGGTGGAACGTCAGGGTTTTGAGGTGCAGCGTATTGCGCTGCGTGGCTGGGATGCCGAGTTGGTGGATGCCGAGGACGTGTCTGAACGCGATAAAACCCGGTATGTCTTGCAGGATGGAATAAAGGGGCTGTTGAGCCCCGCGCTGCAGGTACTGCGCGCCCAGCCACGACGCTTCTTTTCGGCACTGTGGCTGGCGTTACGCATGGGCCGGCGTGCTGATCGCGCCTGGCCGTATCACGTGGTCTATCTGCTCGAAGCCTGTCGCCTGCTGACCTGGTTGCAGGCGTTCGGCGCCAGGCATGTGCATGCGCATTTCGGCACTAACTCCACCGAGGTGGTGATGCTGGCCAACGCACTCGGCGGGCCAACGTACAGTTTTACCGTGCACGGCCCGGAAGAGTTCGACAAACCGCAGTTCATTCATCTGGGCGAGAAAGTACGGCGCGCGGCGTTTGTCGCGGCCATCAGTTCTTATGGCCGCAGCCAGTTGTTTCGCTGGGTGGATCATTCGCACTGGGCAAAAGTAAAAGTGGTGCATTGCGGCCTGGAGCGGACCTTTCACGATGTGACACCCGTGGCCGTGCCTTCCGTGCCGCGCCTGGTCTGCGTCGGTCGCTTGTGTGAGCAAAAGGGTCAGCTGCTGTTGCTGGAGGCCGCGCGTCTGTTGGCCGCGCAAGCCGTGGCGTTCGAGATCGTACTGGCTGGCGATGGGGAAATGCGTGGGCAAATCGAAGCCCTGATTGCACGGCATGGCTTGCAGTCGAAGGTGCGAATTACCGGCTGGATCAGCAGCGACCAGGTGCGCACGGAAATTCTTGCCGCGCGCGCGCTGGTACTGCCCAGCTTTGCCGAGGGTCTGCCGGTGGTCATCATGGAAGCCATGGCGCTGCGCCGACCAGTATTGACGACCTATGTGGCGGGCATTCCCGAGCTCGTGCGCCAGGGCGAGAACGGCTGGCTGTTTCCCGCCGGCGAAGTGGAGGCGCTGGCTGCAGCGATGGCCGACTGCCTCGCGCAACCTGTCGAGGTGTTGCAGTTGATGGGCGAAGCGGCTTGGCAGCGGGTAGTGGAACGCCACGATATCGATACCGAAGCAGCCAGGCTGGCTGATTTATTCAAGGCGCAAGCATGATCACGTTACTGGGTTGGTTGTTCAGCGCACTGCTGGTGCTCATCGTCCTGCCGGTGTGGGTGTTGTCTGCCCAGGTGCTGCTGGCCTGTCTGCCTGCGCGGTCTCGATCGTCGACACCGGGACCGCGGCCGCGGGTGGCGGTGCTGGTGCCGGCGCACAACGAATCCTCGCTCATCGTTGCGACGCTCAACAGCATTCGGCCGCAGTTGGTAGAAGGCGATCGCCTGTTGGTGGTGGCGGACAACTGTTCTGACGACACCGCAGTGCTGGCCCGCGCAGCGGGTGCCGAGGTGGTGGAGCGTCGCAATGAACAGCAGCGTGGCAAGGGGTATGCGCTGGACTTTGGGGTGCGTCATCTGGCCAGCGATGCGCCGGACGTCATGATCATTGTCGATGCCGACTCCCTGGCCAGTGCAGGCTCGATCGAGCGTCTCGCCCTGTGTTGCATCAACTCGGGGCGGCCAGCGCAGGCACTGTATCTGATGCATGCTCCAGCGGGTTCCGGTTTGAAAGTGCAGCTTGCCGAGTTCGCCTGGTGTGTGAAAAACCGGGTGCGGCCGCAAGGCTGGGCACGGCTTGGTTTGCCTTGTTCATTAATGGGCTCGGGAATGGCGTTCGTCTGGAAGGATCTGGCTTTGATCGATCTCGCCAGCGGCCATATCGTTGAAGACCTGAAGATGGGCCTGGATTTCTGCCGAAGCGGCAAGCCGCCGTTGTTTTGCCCCGATGCGCTGGTCACCAGTTATTTTCCACGCAGTGACGAAGGCTTGAGTATCCAGCGTAAGCGTTGGGAGCACGGTCATCTGGGGGTCATCCTGGGTGATGCGCCAAAGTTGATGGTAGAAGCGATCACCCGGCGTAACGGAGGCCTGTTGGCGATGACGCTGGATTTGCTGGTGCCTCCGCTGGCCTTGCTGACGTTGGTTCTGGTCGCAGCCTTTATCCTGTCATGGCTGGTGTTTTTGCTGGGCGGAGCATTGGCGCCCGCATTGATCGCTTCGCTCGGGATGGCCCTGTTGGGAGGGACTGTTCTGCTGGCGTGGAGCCGCTTCGGTCGCGGGATCATCGCTTTTTCGACCTTGTTGTACGCGCCGTTCTACGCGTTGAAAAAAATCCCCCTGTACATTGGCTTTATTCTGAAGCGCCAGGTTGAGTGGGTGCGGTCGAAGAGGGACGATAATTAATGCACGCTTTGTCCTGGCAACACCGCTGGCAAACGATTACCCGCAAACTCAGGGTGGTCAGCGACGTTGATGATGAGCAACGATTGATTGAGGCGTTGTCCAGACCTGACGCGACGACCGTGCTCGGATTCGCCAATGCCCATGCCATGAACCTGGTGGCAGCCAATACCGATTACCACAGCGCGCTGCTCTCGGCGGACGTGCTGCTGCGGGATGGCTCCGGCCTGGCCATCCTGTTTCGTCGCCTCGGTCTGGAACCGGGACTGAATATGAATGGCACCGATTTCATCCCCAAACTGCTGGCCGCGTACAAGGGCCGGCGTGTGGCTTTCTGGGGGACTGAAGAACCTTTTCTAACCCATGCCGTGCGGCACAGCGAAGCGCAATTTGCGGTCAATGTTGTCTCTGCTCACCATGGCTTCGCGCCAGTGGATACCTACATCAATCTTGCTCGGGAGTTTCAGCCACAACTGGTTGTGCTGGGGATGGGCATGCCCAAGCAAGAAGCCGTTGCTGCCAGGCTGGCCGACAGTGGCGTGCCCTGTCTTGTCGTGTGCGGCGGGGCGATCCTGGACTTTCTTGGCGGCAAGGTGACTCGCGCTCCGCAATGGGTGCGTCGTATCGGTTGCGAGTGGGTGTTCAGACTCATCACTGAGCCAAAGCGACTCTTCCGTCGTTATGTGATGGGTAATCCGCTGTTTCTATTACGTACTTTAATCTTCAGGCAAGCCTGACACAGCGGCTATTTTGATACAGCGCTTAAGCTTTTCCGGCGCCATAAAAACAGCGTCTGAAATATCTTGCAAAGCTTCGGCATTGCACCTTTACTCATGTTGAAGTTTCGACTTGACGGGTGTGCTTGAGGTTGTGTGCTTCATTAAGGTTGGCGTCAACAAAATGTTGTCGGACAATCTTTAGTTCCAGGGAGGGAGTTGCGAATTTTTCGCAAGAAGGAAGGTGACAGGCTCAAAGTGGATGACGGATTGTATCGAGATTGTAATGTCCGCCCAGTTTGAACAATGTGCTCAGTTGTCGCGCTTTCATTTCAAGTCTTTGGTTTATTGATTTGAAACTCAAAGGGTCCTTCCTTGAATTGTGCTAATAACCAAATGAAAGAATCTATAGCAGAATTAATGCGTCGCCTATTAACGCCTTCAATGCGATTTGAGCTAAGGAAAGCGGTCGCCTGGCTGCGGGATATTCTCGGGCGAGCCTGTTTTTGGCGCTGGGAAATTGTCAGGTTCAAACTGCGGGAAGACAGCCTCTACGACATTCTCTATGTGGGCAGGAAAACACAGCGAGAGTTTGTGAAGGTTTTACTGGGCGTTCAATCTCAAGCGATGGATGGTCAGTTGAAGCTGGGCAAGTCAGACCGGACAGTGGTGGTCAGTGAAATGCCGACCCCGGGGGCCTTATATGTGCCTCAGTACTTGAGTGCTGTCGTGCCGCTGAGCAGGTCAATCGACGAGATCACCGCGAGATACAACACCGAGCTGCGCCGAAATCTGCGCAAGAACCGTCTGCGTTACCGCATGAAACAAGCGTTGAACGATGACGAGATTGAGATCGCGGATCGGGAAATGCTTCAACCTTATGCCGCGGCCCGGCATGGTTCGGCGGCCTCGCAAATTGAAGCACAGGAAGTTCATCGGGTCGCAAAAGTTGCCGGGCGACTCGATCTGGTGCTGCTGGAAGACGAGGTTGTTGCCTGCCATCTTGGCTGTGTAGTCACCCGGGCAGGTAAGCGTTATTGGAGTACCGTACGCTTCGGTTACCCTGATGTAGTGTTTTCGGACACAAAGAAGTTACGTGAAGTTAACTCCATTACTACCTTCATGGCGCTGGAGTGGGCGATTGAAAATGGTTTTGACTATTACGACATTGGAACTTGCCTGGCGCGCCCGGACGACGGACTTCTGGAATGGAAAAGAAGACGCGGCGGCGACGTCGATACGCTGGGTAACCACGGCTATTTGTTTGTTCAACTACCCCGGACAGGCGCAGCGCAGTTTCTCTGGGAGGCGCCGCTATTTGCTGTGGAGGGGAAAAACCTGACACTTCATCTCGGGTTGCCGGATGGGCCGAGTGATGAGGAAGTTGCCAATCGATATCGCGAAATGGGATTTGGTGGTCTTTCCAGAATATATATCCATTGTTCCAGGGTTCCGGGAGAAGTGCTTCTCGACACCTTGCGCAGCCGTTACGCTCATTTGAAATCACCCCCTGTCCTGGAAACGGTCGTCTCCACCTGAACAAGTTGCTGCGTTTAAACAGTCGGTTTTAACCAAGAACGCTTATTGCTGTTTGTCCTTGTCTGGGTGGGGTGGCTATGTCTCAATTTAATGCATTGACAAGTGGCCACCAATCGAAATGAAGCTTTGCGGCGTATAAACACCTTTTCAACACGCGCGTCACTCGGACGCCATCGCAGTCCCTGCAGAGCCAGGCTGTGAAAACCTGGGAAATTGCCCCGGGCGAAATAGCGATGGCTCCGCCCGCTTTTTACTTGCCCGAACAACTGGCACGTGTACGGGGTGGGCCGAGGCGCTGTTTTATCCTCCCGAGCACCGTCGTTTGCTTCTTCAAGTACCTGACCGATCGTGACCGGCAGAACTTTGGTTTTGTGGTCGGTACACCACCGGGCGCCGGTTTCACCATCGACCCCGATGAAGTCGAGCGCACGCTGGATCTCTTTCCGTCATCGTACGGCGAAGTGTAGGAGCAAGCTCGCTCCTACCGTTTCATCGCGCACTAATAGGCTTGTTTGCCGGAGAAGGCAGAGACCGTTCGTAAAAGAATGATGAAGTCGAGCCAGAGCGACCAGTTGTTGATGTACTCGATGTCTGAGTCAACCCGGCGAATCATTTGTTCTATATCTTTCGTTTCACCGCGAAGGCCACGTACTTGAGCCAGGCCGGTGATGCCCGGCTTAATGTTGTGGCGCGCAAAGTAGCCCGAGACATCGGGCGAGTACTGTACGTCGTGTTGAATCGCGTGCGGGCGAGGCCCCACCAGCGACATTTCGCCCATTAACACGTTGAACAACTGCGGCAGCTCATCCAGGCTGGTTTTGCGAATAAAGGCGCCCACCCTGGTCACGCGTGGATCATTCTTTTGTGCCTGCTTGACGGTGCCGTCCGACGGTTGATGGACCACCATGCTTCTGAACTTCCAGATCCGGAAAACTTCGCCACTCCACCCCATGCGTTGCTGACGGAAGAACACGGGGCCGGGGCTATCGATCTTGATCGCAAGGGCGACAATCGCCAGCACCGGCGCCGCAAAAAGCAGGATGAGAAAAGCCCCGACCTTGTCTTCAAGATTCTTCAGAAACAGTCGCATCCCCATCAGCGGAGTTTCGGACAGGGTCAGCACCGGAATACCGGCAATCTCGCGAACACTGTGGTTGATCAACTTCAAGGCGAAAATATCAGGGACCCAGTTAACCCGGACGTGTTTATCGAACAGACTCAAGTAAACCTTCTGGATAACTTCGGAGCCACCCACAGGGGTCACAAAATAGACGGTACGAATGGCATGTTTAACAACCAATTCATCAAGATCAGAGATATTGCCCAGTACCGACAGGCGCGGTGAGCCTTCCAGACTTTCCTTTCCCCACTCGTCGTCCGCGCCAATCAACACACAGCCAACAATGCGTTCGCCGAGCCAGGGGTTGTTACTGATTTTCTTGTGGAGGTAGCTGGCCAACTCGCCGGAGCCAATGATCAGCGAGTTTTCCAGTTGCGTGGGATGGGTCAGAAACTTCTTCTGCATTTCCCGTGTGGCGAGGTGCAAAAACAACTGGGCAAAATAGCCAAGAACAAACAGCTCCCCAACCAGTAAGCGCGAGTACTGTTCGCTTTGTTTGGTGAGAAAGGCCATGGCAACGAGAAAACCAAACGTGGCAGTCCATGCTTTCAAAAGCTTGAAGGCTTTGACGGTGAACCCGACATTGCTGCGGTAAATGGCATAGTGGTCATACACGACGGCCAACGCGCCCAGCAGCAACAGGAGCATTATTACGTAGTCTTGCGAGATGAAGCCGATATGATAATTGATCAAAAACCACGCAACACCGGTTACCGCAACGCAATCGAGACCGGCCTGAATGACAATACTGGTACTGCTTCTTCGCTGGAGCACGGAACGGGTACTGTTGGGCTCAAATAGCATATCTAGACCTCATTTGCTTTCCCTTGCGCTCGCTGATGACGAGATTCAGGTCAACACAGCCCTCGTTCGAGAGCCTCAGCATCACCGACAAGCTTGTTCATACTCGTGACAGGTCTCTACCCTCAAATGTGTAAATCCGGTGAGACGAACACGGGTGCTGTCACTTTAGCACCACTGTGCAAACATTCACTGAATAGCTACGGTTTCAGACAATATCCATGAATAAAAATGCAGCCGGGCGCGCGGTGCCGAGCAAGCCACGGTGAGAGGCGCCCGCGGCATTTGCCGCAGGGTCGTCTTGTCATCAGTCGGGAGAGTTCGGGTGTGCGGTGATCGAGCGTACACGGAGCTGAAATCAGTGTGCATCGCGCACTGATTCACACCGCGGGTGCCGGCTTTGCCAGTTCGATACCCGCAGCGCCCAGGCGCTTGAGAATTTCAAACAGCAGGTCGCTCTTGGTCACGCCGACGATTCGCGGGCTGCCGACGTAGCCGGTAACAGTCAGGGTGATGCCCTCGGGGGTCAGTTTGCTGAATCGCACCATCGGTGCCGGTTTGTCGAGAATGGTCTCGTGCTCGCAGTAGGTGTTGTAGAGCAGGTCTTTCACCTGTTCGGGGTCGATGTCCAGAGGGAAGGTGAGTTCGAGTGTCGCCACCCCTTGGGCGCTACCGCCCAGGGTCACGTTGCGCAGGTTCTGCGAGATCAGCTGCGAATTGGGCACGATGACAATCGAGCGGTCACTGAGTTGGATTTCGGTGGCCCGCACGTTGATCCGGCGGATGTCGCCTTCGACCCCGCTGATGCTGATCAGGTCGCCGACTTTCACCGGACGCTCGGTCAGCAGGATCAGGCCGGAGACGAAATTCTTGACGATCTCCTGCAAGCCAAAGCCAATCCCCACCGACAGTGCGCTGACGATCCAGGCCAGGTTGGTCCACTGTACGCCCAACGATGACAGCGCCATCAGGATCACCAACGCATAGCCGATATTGGCAAACAGCGTGGTGAGCGAAGCGCGCATGCCCGGGTCCATTTCGGTCTTCGGCAGAAGCTCCTTGTCCAGCCAGCGGCCCAGCGTGCGAATCAGGTAGATGCCGATCAGCAATGCCAGGGCGGCATTGAGCAAATGCCCGGGGATGATGTTCAGTTTGCGCAGCCCGGCGCCGCCGAGAATGGTAAAGACGTTGGTGAGCAATTGCCCGAGCGTCGTTCCGACACCCCCGACGAGCAGGGTGATCAGCGCCAACAGCAAGAGTCCCGCCCGACCGACTCCCGACAGTACGATCGAAATCTGCTCCAGGCGCCGGTCTTCAATGCCGAGCACCTGTTTAAGTGCCTTGCCGCTGGGGCTTTTGATTGAAAACAGGTATTCGCAGGCATCCTTGAAACACTGTATCAGCAGGTAGAAACCGGACAGGATGAGAAAGCCCCAGACCAGTTCATACGTGATGAACCTGGCCAGAGACACGTAACCGGTCAAGAGGGCCAACAGGCAAATCACCATCGCCAGACCGGCGATGGTGTAAAGCACGCCCGCGAACGTCCTGCCGGCTTCAGGGGCTTCGCCAGACGCCACGACCACTCTTCGGGCTTTTCCGGTGCGCAACAATAAATCCACCAGAATGAACGAAACCACCAAGGCGATGACCCCTCGACCGGAGATCACGACGCCACTGCTCATGCCGGTTGCGTTGGTAATCTGGATTGTCGTCACCATGACCAGTAGCACGCCCGCCAGAATCCGCGGATAAGGTTCGAGTGACAGCGCCACCGGATCGGCAATCGCCGGCAGCCGCCACGACGGGTGTTTCGTGGACAACAGGGCGCGGCTCAACGCGGTGATCAGCACACAGGTGTAGGCGACTTTTTCGAATTCCTGGGAAAACGTCGCCAGCATCGGCGTCAGCGGAGCCTGGCGTGTGAAGACATAAAACAGCAGTTGCAGGGACAGGCCGACAGTCAGCACCGTGGCCAATACGGACGCTAGCGCGAGGGAGCTGCGGCGCAGGCGTCCTTCTGGCATCCGGTGAATGCAAAGCCAGGTCAACCCGCGTTCCGCGGCACGGCGGCCCAGCGTCCAGATGACCAGGGCCAGCAGCAACAGTACGCTGGTGTCGAGACGTTGGCCCGGTTGCCAGGCCACCTTGACGACCTCTCTCGCCTGATCGAAGAACGTTTTGAAACGCAGTCGATCATCCATTGAGGGGCTCAAGATCGGTGACCAGAAATCGGGGTTCAGGATACTTCGAGTGCTCAGGGTCAGTTCGCTTTCCAGCAGGTTACGGCGGATGCCGGCAATCTGGGTGATGAGGTCGGTGGCGCTCTCTTTCAGTGCGGCGAGGGTTTTCAGGGTGGCGTCGACTTTGTTTTTTTGCTCGGTGAGCACGACCCTTTGCGCGGTGATATCGGGCTGCTCGGCTGCGGCGCCATCCGGGCGGGACAGGTCCCAGCACGCCCAGTTGCGAGCGCAGTTGACTCTGCACGGGAAGCAGTGAAGTTGAGAGGCGATCGACATCCAGCATGAACATCTGGACCAGGTCCTGGGGAGCCTCCAGCTGGCTGTAGTTATCCACCAGCGAGATCTGCTGTTTGAGGCTGTCCAGCCGAAGTTGCAACGCCTGGAGATCGCTCTGGGAAACGGTGAGGGTCGCGGCTCCTGCCCTGGGGGTTGATACGTCCGGAAGGTCCGCTGCCGACAGCATTCCGGGCCCCGCCCCGAAAAGCGTGAAAGCGACGAAAATCATGGCTTTCAGTGCATGACGCATAGGAGTGTCCGACTCTGTTGTTAGTCATTCAGCCTATGAGGTTAGGTCATCAGGTAAACCTGTGAGGAATAGTTTGGTCGCCTGCCCCCACCGAGCGGGGGCAGGCTGCATGTGTCAGACGCGTTCGAACAACACGGCGATGCCCTGGCCGCCGCCGATGCACATGGTCGCCAGGGCATAACGGCCCTGGACGCGGTGCAGTTCGTGGATGGCCTTGGTCGCGATAATCGCGCCGGTGGCGCCCACCGGGTGGCCCAGCGAGATGCCCGAACCGTTAGGGTTGACCTTCTCCGGGTCGAAGCCCAGTTCCTGCGCCACGGCACAGGCTTGCGCGGCGAAGGCTTCGTTCGATTCGATGACGTCCAGGTCGGCGACGGTCAGGCCGGCTTTTTTGAGCACCAGACGGGTGGCGGGAATCGGACCCAGTCCCATCAATTCCGGCTCGACCCCGGCGTGGGCGTAGCCGACCAGTCGGGCCATCGGCTTGAGGCCTTGAGCGCGCACCATCTCTCCCGTGGCCATGATCAGCGCACCGGCGCCGTCATTCAGGCCCGAGGCATTGCCGGCGGTGACGCTGCCGTCTTTTTTGAAGGCCGGTTTCATCTTGGCCAATTGCTCGGCATTGACTTCGGCGCGCACGTGTTCGTCGGTCGCAAAGGTCACGGTGCCTTTGCGCGATGCCACTTCGATCGGCACGATCTGACCGTCGAAGCGACCTTCGGCGATGGCCCGCGCGGCGCGCTGCTGGCTGAGCATGGCCAGTTCATCCTGGGCCTGGCGGGTGATGCCGTAGCGCTCGGCGATGTTTTCTGCGGTGATGCCCATGTGGAAACCGGCAAACGGGTCTTGCAGCACGCCGAGCATGTAGTCGATGGCCTGCATGTCGCCCATGCGTGCGCCCCAGCGCGCTTGTGGCAACAGATACGCGCCACGGCTCATGGACTCGACGCCACCGGCCAGCGCCGCGCCTGCATCACCCAGCATCAGGCTTTGCGCGGCACTGACAATCGCTTGCAGACCGGAGCCGCAGAGACGATTGACGTTGAAGGCGGGCGTCTCTTTCGGCAGCCCGGCATTCATCGCCACCGCCCGGGAAATATAGGCGTCACGCGCTTCGGTCGGGATCACATGACCCATCACCGCATGGCCGATGTGCTCAGGTGCCAGGCCGGAGCGCTCGATGGCGGCGCGGCAGACGTCAGTCGCCAGTTGGATGGGCGGCACATCTTTGAGTGATCCGCCGAAGCTGCCGATGGCGGAACGGAGTGCGCTGATAACGAAAATGTCGGATGGGTTCATGAGGGTTTCCCGGGTTCAGTCTGGTGCGCGTTTGGCGCTGTTATTGGGGGCAAGAGTCTAGGGGCGGCGGTGGGGTTGGGATATGTCGAAAGTGCTCAAGGGGGGTGGTGTTTTTTGCCATTTCAGAGGGAGGGATTTTAGATCGGCTTATAGGGCTGGCGAAGTTTGCGACGGGGCCTATGGGTTATTGACCGGGTAGGAGCATCGGTGGTGAACACGAATGTCATGTCCACCAACAATCCCCTGTGGGAGCTGGCTTGCCAGCGATGGACGCCCAGACACCGCGTTCATCCCAGGCAGCACGCATCATCGTTGACGACCATCGCTGGCAAGCCAGCTCCCACAGGGTAATGCGCACGATCAAAGAGCCAGGCCGGCCGGCATCGCCCCCACGCCCTGAGGCTGTCCGTCACTCTGTGACGACCTCCATCGGCGCTCTTCCAAGTCACCCGCCGTAAGGGCGGAACCAATAGCCGCCGTTACCGCAGAAACGGATATGTAACCAGCCAGCGTCACTCACCCACGCGCCGCCCCGGAAAAAACAGCTCAAAACATGTAACCCCCTCACGGCTGCTGACGCTGTACCCCCCGTGATGCAACTGCATGATTGTCGCCACAATCGACAACCCCAAACCATTGGAATGAGCCGAACGCTCGCGGGATTCGTCGACCCGGTAAAAGCGCTCAAACAGCCGGGGCAAGTGCTCCGCAGGAATGGTCGGGCCCTGGTTGCGCACGATCAATCGAATGCCGTCCGCCGCAGGTGTGGCGCGGATGACCAGCTCGGACTGCGGCGCCCCATATTTGATGGCGTTGGCGCAAAGGTTGGCCAGCGCACGGCGCAGCAGCATCGGCTCGGCCCAGATCACGCCGCTGCCCTGAGCGTCGATGTTGATCCCGACGTCCGCCGCCAGCCCTTCAAAATAGTCGGCCATGCGTTCCATTTCATCGCCCGCGTCCAGTTCCTGGCGTTGACTCAGTGCACTGGCCGGATCGGTACGGGCCAGAAACAGCATGTTGTCGAGCATGCGCGCCAGACGCTCAAGTTCTTCGACATTAGAGGCGAGCAGTTGCTGATAGGCTTCGACGCTGCGGTTCTGCTGCAACGCGACCTGGGTTTCGCCGAGCAGGTTGTTGATCGGCGTGCGCAGTTCATGGGCCATGTCGGTCGACACCTGACCCAGTTGCACGAAACCCTTGCCCAGCCGGTCGAGCATCGCGTTCAACGCCTCGATCATCGGCAGCAGTTCCCGTGGCGCGCCTTGGCCATCAAGGCGCTCGGTGAGGTTGCCGACGCCGATACCGTGGGCGTGCCGGGCCAGGCGGCGCACGGGCAGCAGGCCGCGATGCACCAGCAGATAACCGGACAGCGCCAGCAGAATCGCTGCCACGCTGGCGAAGAGGTACACATTGAGCCGGTAGCGGGCGAGCACGGCGGTGCGCTCGGTCATCAGGCGCCCGGTGACCACCTGCAAGCTGCCCATGTCATCGGATTCGATGGTCGCCGCGACGGCCGCGAAGGGAATGCCTTCCACGCCGGGATAGTGCTGCACATCGGCCAGACTCAACGGATGATCCATCGGCACCGGTGCCAGCGATGGCAAGGCGAGGTTGCCGGGGTTGACCTCCAGCAGCGGCTTTTGCCCGGGCGCGCCGATGGTCAACAGCGCTTCGCGATTGCCCAGCATGTTCTGGAACAGCGCGGGTTTGGTCCTGATCAGCTCCAGCGTATTGCTGTCATTGAGGAAGGTGCGCAATTGATCGATGCGGTTTACCAGCGCAGCGTCGTCGCGGCGGATCAACTCGTGCTCCAGGTCGCGGTACAGCGCCACGCCCAACAGGGTCAACGAGACAAATGCGAGCAAGGCAAACACCAGCGCCAGGCGCAGCGTCAGGGAATGGCGAAGGCGGCTCATGGCTGGGTATCGAAACGGTAGCCGATGCCGCGCACGCTGTGTATCAGCTTGAGCTGGAACGGGTCATCGATTTTCAGGCGCAAGCGGCGCACGGCGACGTCGACGACGTTGGTGTCACTGTCGAAATTCATGTCCCAGACCCGTGACGCGATCATCGAGCGCGACAGGACCTGGCCCTGATGCGTGGCAAACAAATGCAGCAGGGCGAACTCCTTGTTGGTCAGGGTGATCCTCACGCCGGCGCGGGTGATGCGGCGCTTGAGCACGTCAATCTGCAAGTCGTCCACCTGCAACTGTTCTTCTTCGCGGGTGGGACCACGGCGGGTCAGGGTGCGCAGGCGCGCCACCAGTTCGGCGAAGGAAAAAGGCTTGATCAGGTAATCGTCGGCGCCCAGTTCCAGGCCCTTGATGCGATCGGCGATGTCATCCCGGGCGGTGAGAAACAGCACTGGCGTGTCGGCTTCCTTGCGCAAGCGGCGCAGGACTTCCCAGCCATCCATTTTCGGCATCATCACGTCGAGCACGATGACGTCGAAGTCGTGCTCCAGGGCAAGGTGCAAGCCGTCGACGCCGTCCCGCGCCAGGCTGACGGAGTAACCGAGTTCCTGCAGGCCGTTGAGCAGGTAGTTGCCTGCCTTGGGTTCGTCTTCGACTACGAGGATGTTCATGAAAGTCTGCCTCAGCCAATTGGCGCCAGTGTAGCCGGATCAATGATCATTGGTGCAGCCAGTGCCGTCGACCTGGTAATCCAGCACATGCTCGCGACCCTGGTGGTCCAGGTAGTCGAGCCGCGCCGGAATCAGACCGCACTGCTGCGAAATGTCGGTGCTGGACAGGACCTTGTCGACGTCCATGTGCACGAAAAAACCGGTCTTGTCGTGGATCACCGGCGCCGTGGTTGTTTGCGTATCGGCAAACGCCGAGCCGGTGGCGAGGAGGGCGGCGAAACCGAGGATAAACATTTTCATGATGAGGCTCTCTATTCAGGGTTTGGAGGCTGCCGGCGGTACCTGGCAGTGAGTTCAGGTTAACCAGGCGATCCGGACAGCCGACCAACAGTTCAATGACAAAGTTGTAATGAAACGGTCTCGGTTTTATGGCTGACGGCCGGAGGCTTCGAGGATCAGGTCGGCGATCTCTTTGGAGTGGGAGACCAGCGACAAGTGGCTCGACGGCAGCTCGATGGTGGTCGCGCCCATGCGCTTGGCGAGGAAGCGTTCGAGGTCCGGATTGATGGTCTGGTCGAGGCTGGAGACCGCGTACCACGATGGTTTGCTGTGCCAGGCGGCTGCGGTGGTGCGATCAGTGAACAGGGTTTTGGCGATCGGTTGTTGCACGGCGAACAGTTGCATCGCCTTGTCGTGGGGCACGTCGCTGGCGAAGTACTTGAGGAAGGCGTCCTGCTTCAGGCTGACGAAACCGTCGTGTTCTTCGGTGCCGACGCGCACGGGCATGGTCGGGTATTTGCCCGACAGCGCCACAAAGTCTTCCTCGGCGTCCGGTGCGCGGGCGGCGACGTATACCAGCGAGCTGACCTTTGGATTGACCCCGGCTTCACTGACCACGGTGCCGGCATAAGAGTGGCCGACCAGCACCGTCGGGCCGTCTTGCTGATTGAGTACGCGCTGGGTCGCGGCGACGTCGTCGGCAACCGAGGTCAACGGGTTTTGCACCGCAGTGACGTGCAGTCCGGCGGCCTGCAACCGCGAGATCACATCCGCCCAACTCGAGCCGTCGGCCCAGGAACCGTGCACCAGTACGACGTTGTCGGCCTTGACCGGCGCGATGTCGCTGGCCATGGCGGAACCGGTGCCAAGCATCAACAGGCTGGCGGCGATCAGGCAGAGTTTGCTTAATGGTTTCATGATATCGACCCTTGTCATCTTCAGTGGGAGGCGTCACCCGGTGTGGGTGACTGACGACGCCACTTTAGGAAGCGAGGGTGCTGGCTACGCTGACAACTCGATGACAAGTTTGTAATGCAGGGTCTGCCGTATGTCGGGAGCCCGGAACGGTCACCCACTCACACACTTCCAAGCGAAGACAATCCCTGGAAGTTAGACCATGACCGATGATCCGAGACAGGATGCACTGGCGGCCTGGTACAAACTCCTCGCACAACCCGAGATTCGCATGGATGTGGAGGAGCAGTACCAAGAGTTGCTCAAGGCGGCCGAGGAGATGGAGCGCAAAGGGCTGATCAGCAGTGCGGAATGGAGAACCCTGGTGCGCGAGGCCGGGGTGGCGTTTTACAGTGCGACAGAAGGGGTGGGCAGGGGCACCTAGGGCCCAATCAGCTCATCGCCTTCCTTTTTGGCCTGCTGTGCAAACCATTGCAGAACCAGCGCACAGGCCGGATGTGCGGCGGCTGAAGATTGCAGATTCAACGCGTAAACACCGCCCCGGAACTGCCGGCGGCGATTGCGCGGTTGAGCACGCGTCTTTGGACCAAGCTGAAAACCAATACCTGAGGGTGATTGCCCCTTCCTTGACGTGTGCCAGTCAGGGAAGGGGTTGTACCCGCTGATCAATCCTAGTCAATGGCGCTCAACAGCCATCCCGCAATCGCGCAGCCGAGCACCACCAGCCACGGCGGAAGCTTCCAGAACATCAACGCAACAAGGGCGACCAGCGCCAGGCCGAAGTCTTGCACTTTGAAAATCGCACTCGTCCAGACCGGTTGATACAGCGCAGCCAACAACAAACCGACCACCGCAGCATTCACCCCGATCAGTGCGGCCTGCGCACGTACGCTGCGACGCAATCGTTCCCAAAACGGCAGAGCGCCGAGGATCAACAGAAACGACGGCGTGAAGATCGCCAGCAGGCAGATCAAGCCGCCGAGCCAGCCCGACGGCGCAAGGCTCATGGACGCACCCAGAAATGCGGCGAACGTGAACAGCGGACCCGGTACGGCCTGCGTGGCGCCATACCCGGCGAGAAACGCTTCGTTGCCAACCCAACCCGAAGGCACCACCTCGGCTTGTAGCAGCGGCAGCACGACGTGGCCGCCACCGAACACCAGTGAGCCGGTCCGGTAGAAGGCATCCACCAGCGCCAGAGTTTGACTCGGCAGGAGTTGATTCAAGATCGGCAGGCCGATCAGCAGGGCCACAAACAGCGACAACCAGATCGCCCCGGCGCGTCGGCTGAGGGGGATGGGCAGAGGATCGTGCCCGTCACGCTGCGCGGGTTTGAACAACAACAGGCCGGCGACGCCAGCGGCGACCATCACGCCGACCTGTGTCCAGGCGGACGGTTCAAGCAGGACAATGCAGGCTGAAATCATCATGAGGGTGACGCGCAGCCCGTCCGTGCACAGGTTTCGTGCCATGCCCCACACGGCTTGCGCAACCACCGCGACGGCCACCACTTTGAGCCCGTGCAGCGCGCCAGGCGCCAACGCCGTGCCGTAGCGGGAAATGCCCAGTGCAAACAGGATCAGGGCGACGGCCGAAGGCAGCGTAAAACCGGCCCACGCCGCGAGCGCTCCGCGATATCCCGCCCGAGACAGGCCCAGCGCCATGCCGACCTGGCTGCTGACCGGCCCCGGCAGGAATTGGCACAGCGCCACCAAATCCGCATAGCTGCGCTCCGACAACCAGCGACGCCGTGTGACGAACTCCTCACGGAAATAGCCCAGGTGCGCGATCGGGCCGCCAAACGAGGTCAGCCCGAGGCGCAGGAAAATGATAAACACCGACCATGGGCTGCTGCGGCTATCGGCACGGGGTTCGTCCATATACGCGTCTTCCTGAAATGAAGTGATTCACTGTTGTATGCCGCCATTCTAACCATGGCCTACGCTTATCCCGAGATGGATGTTCATTGATTGGGGTATTCGCCCTGATCGACGTTCAACCGGCGCCCCATAAAAACAAAAGTCTCGGGAGAAAACGCATGTTTGCATTGTTACGTCGGTCCACCCTTTGCCTCGCGGTTGTCTTCAGTACCGCTGTGCTCGCAATGCCTGCCTTTGCCCTGGATACGGTCAAGTTCATGGCCCCCGGTTCGGTGGGCGGTGGTTATGACCAGACCGCCCGTGTTCTGGGCAAAGCCTTGATTGAAGCCAACACCGCCAAATCCGCCACCTTCGAAAACAAAGGGGGCGCGGGGGGCACGCTGGGGCTGGCGCAGTTTGCCAACAGCACTAAAGGCGACCCGAATGCGCTGCTGGTGGTCGGCGCGATCATGGTCGCTGGCATTGAGCAAAACAATCCGCAGATTACCTTGAAAGATGTGACGCCGATTGCCCGCCTCTTTACCGAGTACAACGTGATTGCAGTGCGCAAGGAGTCCGAATTCAAAACCCTGGAGGACTTGCTGAAAGTCTTTAAAGATAAACCGACCAGTATTTCCTGGGGCGGTGGCTCCAAGGGGTCGATCGATCACATTGGCATTGCCGAATTGGCCGCGAAGATGGGTATTCCGGTCAACAAGGTCAATTACGTGGCCTTCGCGGGCGGGGGTGAAGTGGTTGCCCAGGCATTGGGGGGGCAGATCAAAGTCATCACCGGCGGTTACGCCGAACTGGGCCAGTACATCAGGAATGGTCAGTTCCGTGTGCTCGCCATCGGTGCACCGGAGCGCGTTGCAGGCATCGATGCGCCGACGCTTAAAGAAAGCGGGTATGAGGTGATCATCGGCAATTGGCGGGGTGTTTACGGTGCCGCGAACCTCACGCCCGAGCAACGCAAGGAAGTGACCGACGCCGTTGTCGCCGCCGCCAACAGCAAAGTCTGGAAAGACAATATCGAAACCAACAAATGGTCACCCAACATCCTGACCGGTGACGACTTTGGCAAATTCGTCGACGCGGAGCATGTGCGGCTGCGGGCGATGCTGGTCGAGGTAGGGCTGGTCAAACCATGAGTCAATCGCGCGCAATCGTGCCGGTGCAACTGGCGATAGGCGTCGGTGTGATCGCCATCAGCGCCATGCTGGCCTACGGCGCCTTTCTGTTCCCCGAAGAAATGGGGTTCGTCATCCTTGGCGCGTACGTCTATCCCTATGCCGTGGCGGTATTCCTCGCAGGCGTGGGCGTGGTACTGAGCTATCAGGCCGTCACCGGCGGGTTTCGCGAACTGGCGGACCACGAAGACGAGTCCGCCAAGGCTTTGCCCGGCGGCAAGGCCGGTGTGGCGTGGGTGACGGGGGGGCTGTTGGGGGTGGCCGTGCTGATCAATCTGATCGGCTTCGTCCTGGCGGCCGCGCTGTTGTTTGCCTGTTCGGCGCGGGGCTTCGGCAGTCGCCATCCGCTGCGCGATCTCGCCATCGGCATTGCCCTGACGCTACCGATTTACTGGCTGTTCAATGCCGGGCTGGGGGTTTCCCTTCCGCCGCTTGTCAACGCCTGGATCTGATTCGGGCCGCAGGAGATCAACAGGGTGGATATTCTCGCAAGCCTGGCAATGGGTTTTTCCTCGGCCCTGACGCCAATCAATCTGATGTGGGGGTTCATTGGCTGCCTGCTCGGCACCGCCATCGGCGTCTTGCCGGGCATCGGGCCGGCGCTGACCGTGGCGCTGTTGCTGCCCATTACTGCGAAGGTCGATCCCACCGGCGCGCTGATCATGTTCGCCGGCATCTACTACGGCGCTCAATTTGGCGGTTCGACGACGTCCATTTTGCTCAATACCCCGGGGGAATCGTCTTCCATGGTCACGGCCCTGGAAGGCAACCTCATGGCCCGCAATGGCCGGGCAGGACCGGCCCTGGCCACGGCGGCCATCGGCTCTTTTGTGGCGGGAACTATCGCCACGGTTCTGCTGACCTTGTTTGCGCCCATTGTGGCGAAACTGGCACTGAATTTTGGGCCTGCGGAGTATTTCGCAATTCTGGTGCTGTCGTTCACAACGGTGTCGGCGGTGCTCGGGGCGTCCATGTTGCGTGGCTTTGCATCCCTGGGGATTGGCTTGACCGTCGGTTTGATCGGGCTGGACTCGACCTCGGGTATCGCTCGCTACACCTTGGGCGTGCCGGAATTGGTCGATGGCATCGAAGTCGTGCTGGTGGCGGTCGGGTTGTTTGCGGTGGGCGAGGCGTTGTACAGCCTGCTGTATCAGAAGGAAGAGGCTACTGGCCGACACCGCATGACCTCGTTGTGGATGACGCGCGCCGATTGGAAGCGCTCGGTTCCGGCGTGGCTGCGAGGGACGCTGATCGGTTTTCCCTTCGGCTCGATTCCGGCCGGTGGCGCGGAGATCCCGACATTCCTGTCCTATTCCACCGAGCGCAAGCTGAGCAAATACCCGAAAGAATTTGCCGCCAGCAAAGGCGAGGGCGCCATCGAGGGCGTCGCCGGCCCTGAAGCGGCGAACAACGCGAGTGCCACCGGTTCGTTGGTGCCGTTACTGACCCTCGGTATCCCGACGTCGGCCACGGCAGCCATCCTGCTGGCGGCGTTCCAGAACTACAACCTGCAACCGGGGCCGATGCTGTTTGAAACCTCGGGTGAACTGGTCTGGACCCTGGTGGCCTCGCTGTACATTGGCAACGTCATCCTGCTGGTGCTGAACCTGCCGTTAGTGGGGCTCTGGGTGAAGCTGTTGCAAATCCCGCGGCCGTACCTGAACGCCGGGATCCTGGTGTTCGCCACCATCGGCGTGTACGGCATGCGTCACTCATCTTTCGACCTGTTGCTGATGCTGGCGATCGGGTGGGGCGGGGTGTTGATGCGGCGATTCGACTTCCCCGTCGCCCCGGTAATCGTGGGCATGCTGCTGGGGCCGATGGCGGAAAAACAACTGCGTAACGCTTTGTCGATCAGCGAGGGCGACTGGACGGTGTTTCTGACGCAACCGATTTCCGCTGCGTTTCTGGCGTTGACGTTGCTGGTGCTGCTGGTCCCGCATCTGCTGCATGCCAGGGGCATCAAGTTGCATGAGGATGATTGAACCGACGCCAGAGGGGGTAACGAGTTCATGTACGAGTCCGGTGAACCCGGATCGGTACTGGTCGATGCAAAGGAACGCCCCGGAAAGTGCGTTCCTGGTATTTCAAAGCTTGCGAAATCAAACGCGCGATGCTGTTCGACAGCTCGAATGCCTGAAGCGCGGTTATGTCCCTTTGGCGACATCTACTGGCTTGTTAGCGTTAGTCGGCAATTCGCTGGCGCGTTAGAGTCGAGGCACTGTTCCTCGCCACCGCCGGATGCCACCGATGACCCGCCCCCGTTTTTTGCCCGACAACTTCACCCTGACGCTGATCGGCGTGGTCGTTCTCGCCAGCCTGCTACCCGCCAGCGGCCAGGTCGCGGTCGGTTTTGGCTGGTTGACCAACCTCGCCATTGCCCTGTTGTTTTTTCTGCATGGCGCCAAGCTGTCCCGCGAGTCGATCATCGCCGGGGCCGGCCACTGGCGCCTGCATTTGTTGGTGTTCGGCCTGACGTTTGTCCTGTTCCCCTTGCTCGGACTGGCGCTCAAACCCTTGCTGTCGCCGATGATCGGCGCCGACCTGTACATGGGAATGCTTTACCTCTGCGCGTTGCCCGCAACGGTGCAGTCGGCCATTGCGTTCACCTCCCTGGCGCGCGGGAATATCCCGGCGGCGATTTGCAGTGCGGCGGCCTCCAGCCTGTTCGGGATTTTCCTCACGCCGTTGCTGGTGACGTTACTGCTGGACGTGCACGGTGATGGCGGCTCGACGCTCGATGCAATTGTGAAAATCAGCGTGCAACTGTTGCTGCCGTTCATTGCCGGGCAGATCGCCCGACGCTGGATCGGCGCTTGGGTCGCGCGTAACAAAAGTTGGCTGAAGTTCGTTGATCAGGGCTCGATCCTGTTAGTGGTCTACGGCGCGTTCAGCGAGGCGGTGATCGAAGGCATCTGGCATCAGATACCGCTCTGGGAACTGGCCGGGCTGGTGGTCGCTTGCTGCGTTTTGCTGGCGCTGGTCTTGTTGGCGTCCACCGTGCTGGGCAAGGCGTTCGGCTTCAATCAGGAAGACCGCATCACCATCCTGTTCTGCGGTTCGAAAAAGAGCCTGGCCACCGGCGTGCCGATGGCTCAGGTGTTGTTCGCCGGCAGCACCATTGGCGTGTTGATCCTGCCGTTGATGCTGTTCCACCAGATTCAACTGATGGTCTGCGCCGTGTTGGCGCAGCGCTACGCCAATCGTCCGGAAACGGTCGTCGAGCTGATGGCTCAGGTCGATCCCTGATTACCGGACGGGATGGCAACTATTGCCCGTCCACCAGGCGAGGCAGCTGCAACGGGTTGAAATCACGCAATGCCTCAGGCAACAACGCATCCGGAAAACCCTGGTAAGCCACCGGGCGCAAGAAGCGTTCGATTGAGGTCATGCCCACCGAAGTGAAGCGACTGTCCGAGGTCGCCGGAAACGGTCCTCCGTGAACAGTGGCGTGGGTCACTTCCTGCGGATGGGCGAAGGCGTTGACGACGATGCGTCCGGTTCTGCGCTCCAGCACCGGCAGCAAGCGTTGGGCCAGTGGCAAGTCAGTTGTCTCCAGGTGCAGGGCGGCGCTGAGTTGGCCCTGGAGCGAGCGGGCAATGGCGAGCAGTTCAGCCTCGTCCTCGACGGTCACCAGCAGCGCCGATGGACCGAAGACTTCCTGAGACAGTGTGGCTTCCTTGAGGAAGCGTTGGCCGGTGACCTCCAGCAGCGCCGATTGGCCGTCAACGTCCGCGCTGGCGGCGGTGCCTTCGGCGATGCGCTGCGCACCGGCGTTTTCCATCGCGGCCAGACCATTCAGGTAAGACGCATGGATCCCCGGCGTCAGCATCGTGCGGGCTGCGGCCTCGCTGACGCGCTGCACCATGGCCGCGCGCAGTGCTTCGAGACCGGCGCCTTTGATCGCGATCAGCAACGCGGGCCGGAGGCAGGCTTGCCCGACATTGACCAGCATGCGCTCGATAAAGCCGTCACCGATCTGCGCGCCGCGCTCGGCGAGTGCCGCGGGCAGGATGAACGTGGGATTGATGCTGGTCATTTCGGTGAACACCGGAATCGGATCGGGCCGCAGCTGTGCACGCCGATACAGCGCCATGCCGCCCTGTTCCGAGCCGGTAAACGTCACGGCTTTTATCAATGGATGATCGACCAGCGCTTCGCCGATGGTGTTGCTGCTGCCGCGCACCATCGAGAAAACCCCCTCGTGCAACCCGTGGTCCTGCACCGCCTTTTGGATGGCCCGTGCCTGGATTTCCGAAGCGCCGGGATGGGCGTTGTGCGCTTTGAGGATGACGGTCGCGCCGGCAGCCAGTGCCGAAGCGGTGTCGCCACCGGCCACCGAATAGGCGATCGGAAAGTTGCTCGCACCGAAAATGGCCACCGGGCCGATGGCCATTTTCTGCAGGCGATGGTCCATGCGCGGGCGAGGTTGGCGATCCGGTTGTGCCGGGTCGATGGCCAGTTGCAGGAAGCGGCCTTTGCGCACGACCTCGGCGAATTGACGAAACTGTGTGGCGGCCCTTGTTGCCTCGCCTTCCAGTTGCGCTTGCGGCAAGCCCGTCTCAAGTGCGGCCCGTGCCGCTAAATCAGTGCGGACGGCTTCGAGATTGTCGGCAATGCTCTCCAGAAACGCCGCGCGCCGTGCCAGCGACGTATGGCTGTAGCTGTCGAACGCCTCGTCAGCGAGCGTCGCCGCCTGGTGGACTTGCGCGACGCCGCCGAGGGCAAAATCCGGTTCGATCAACGTGTTGGTCGCAGGGTTGAGCGCCTTCATCGTTCCTTCCGTAGCCGCGACATCGTGCGTACCGATGATCAGGTTTCCTGTCAGTTTTTTCATCGGTCATTCCTGCCCTGCGAGGGTGGCTACGAGTTCGTCCGTGGTCACAATCGAATGGGCAAATGTGGGCCCGTTCAGCTCGTGGGCGGCGTGCATCATTTCCGGGCGGAAGGCGGCAGTCGCGTCACGCACCAAGGTGACGTGGTAACCCAGTTCCGACGCGTAGCGGGCAGTCGCTTCGATGCAGGTGTTGGCCAGCAGACCCACGATGATCACGTGGGTGATGCCTTTTTGCTTGAGGCGAAAATCCAGGTCGGTGTTGGCGAAACCGCTCGAACCCCAATGCTCCTGAACGACGATGTCACCGTCCTTCGGCGCGAAATCCGGATGCCATTCACCGCCCCATTCCCCGCGTGCAAAGTGGTGCATGTGCATGATCTTGCACTGGGTCGGTGTTGGATGGTCCCAGCCTTCGTAGTCGCCGTGTTCCCAGCGATGGTGCGGTACGATGACGACCGGAATGTCGAGGGCGCGAACCGTGCGATCGAGCGTGCGCAAGTTGTCGAGCAAGCCGACTTGCTCGGCGATCGGTTTGATCAAGGGGAAGACCTTGCCGTTTTCCGAGAGGAAATCGTTGTACGGATCGACCAGCAGATAGGCGGTCCTGTTGAGCGGATAAAGGGCGTTCGACATGACGATGTTCTCCACGAAAAGTTGAGTGACCGGTGCCGGGGACTTGCCTGGGCATCTTGTTAGTATGATAATCATAGTAATTGCGTAAGAGGCAAGTCCGTATGTCAATAAATACCAGTGTTCCCACCACTCTGTGCCCGATTTCCCGGGCCGAGGCGATCGTGGGCGACCGCTGGACCGTGCTGGTACTGCGTGAGTTGATTATGGGGAGTCATCGGTACGACGAGATCCAGGCGCAGACCGGCGGCACCCCGCAAATGATCGCTGCGCGCTTGAAGAGTCTGGAGGCTGACGGCCTGGTCGAACGCCGTCTCTACAATGAACGCCCGCCACGCTACGAATACCACCTGACCGAAAAAGGGCAGGCCTTTTACTCCGTAGTGCTGGCGTTGCGCGCTTGGGGGGAAACCTGGTGCAAGTCGCCGGAGGAAGGCCTGGCGGTGGTGTACACCCATAAAACCTGTGGCGAGCCCGCAGGTTTAGGACCACTTTGCGATCATTGCGGTGAGTTGTTGCGTCGGGATGAGCTGATCAGTGAGCAGAGCGAAGCCTATGCCGCAGAACGACAAACGCGGCGTGAGGCTTTCAAAGCGAGTCGGAGCCAAGCGTGAGGAGGCGGTAACCGCCCTCCCTGCGCTTGCGAACGGGGAGGGCGTTGATCAAACGATCTGCGCTGTCAGAACTCCGGCGTGTATTTCACGCTGAACATCACGTTGCGTGGATCACCGTAGTTGTTGTTGCCATTGATCTGGTTGTAGGCCGCCGTGAAGTAGGTCTTGTCAAACAGGTTGTTGGCGTTCATCGCCAGCTCGATTTCCGGCGTGAGCTGGTAACCGACACGGGCATTCCACACGGTGTAACCCGGTACGTTGACGCTGTGGTCGTAACCAATCGTGTGGGTTTGAGCAACGAAGCCCAGGCCAGTGCTGACACGGTTCCAGTCGCCGCTGAACTGGTAGTTGCCCCAGACGCGCAGCATGTGTTTCGGCGTCCACCAGCTGAAGACTTTGCCTTCGTTGTCCGGGTCCTTGAGGTACTTGGTGGTGTTGTAGGTGTACCCCGCAAACAGTTGCAGACCGTCCAGCACTTCGCCGCTGATTTCGGCGTCGAGACCCTGGCTGCGCACTTTGCCGGATGCCTTCGAGCAGTACCAACCGTCGCAGATTTGCCCACCGTCCGTATCGAGAGTGGCCCGGTTTTCCTGGTCGTAACGGAACAAGGCCAGGGACGTATTGACCCGACCCTCCATCAACTCGCCCTTGAGACCCACTTCGTAGTTAGTACCGATAATCGGTTTAACCACCGAGCCGCCGGTATCGCGTTCGGTTTGCGGTGTGAACACGTCGGTGTAGCTGGCATAGACCGCCCATTCGTGGCTCAGGTCATAGACGATGCCCGCGAAGGGGGTGACTTCGCCGTTTTCGTTACTGGTGCTTTCAGGATCGGCGGTGATGCTGGTCGCGTTCTGACCCCAGGATTTGTAGCTGTAGTCGTACCAGCTGACCCGAGAGCCGAGCACCAAGGTCAGCGGATCGATCGGCTTGACCCGCCAGCTGCCGTACAGACCCTTTTGGCGGATGTCATATTTGCTCGGCGTCCCCCGACCTCCGGGGCTATTGAGCAAACCGTCGTAGCTGATTTCGGGACGGTCGTGATTAATGTCGAAGATAGTGTCGGTACTGTTATTGAAGGTCCGAGCGAATTTGTCATCCGAGGTGTACTTGGAGTAGTTGCCGCCCACCATGATTTCCTGCTGCATGGACAAGGCTTCGAACTTGCCGTTGAGGTTCATGTCCAGAGCGACTTTGGTGGAATCCATATCCGTCACGAAGTCAGCGTATTGCACGCCGCTGCCATCGGCATTAATGCCGGTGCCGCTGGATTGCACCCTTGTGTTCTTCGCCTTGTTGGTTTCAGTCATGCGCACGGCGCCGACCTTGAAGGCCCAATCGTCGTTGAATCGGTGTTCCAGGTCGGTGTAGAGCGTGGTGACATCGATATCCGAATGGTTCCACTTCGCCCCGGTGTAAGTCTTGCGCGGCAGGTCGACGGGTTTGCCGTCGGCGTAGCGCGGGAAGCCGCGGACATTGGAGCGTGATTCGCCGTCGGACTGGCTGACCGCCAGGCCCAGAGTGGTGGCTTCAGTCAGATCGAAGTCCAGCGCGCCGTACAGCGAAGTGGTCTTGTACCATTCGGAATCGACGAACGAATGGCTGTCGTCCTGGTCGGCCACCAAGCGTCCACGCACGGTTCCAGCCTGGTTCAGCGGCCCGCCGGCGTCCAGCTGCAGACCGTAGTGATCCCAGGAGCCGGCCTTGCCGGTGAGGGTCACGGTCGGTGCGTTCTGGCCGCGTTTGCGCACCAGGTTGACGGCGCCGCCGGGGCTGCCGGTGCCTTGCAGCAAACCGGACGCGCCCCGCAGCACTTCCATGCGATCAAAGAAGATCAGGTCCTGCGTGGCCCAGTTGCCCAGCGCGTAAGTGTTGCGCGGGATCGGCACGCCGTCGTATTGCCAGTCATCGATCTGGAAACCGCGTGAACTGAGAATCATGCCTCTGCCGACGCCTTGGGCACCGACCAGACCGGTGGTCTTGTTGGCCGCGTCCTTGAGATCGACGATATCCTGATCGTCCATTTGCTTGCGGGTCATCACCGTGACCGACTGCGGAATTTCCTTGAGGGTGTGGGTGCCCTTGCCGATGGTCACCGCCCGCGCGGCGTAGGAGCCTGAGCCTTCGGTGGTGGCGTCGGTGCTGTGTTCGACGATGTTGGTCACGCCCAGTTGCAATGCTGCGCTGTTGTCCGCAGCAGGCTCGACGCTGAAGTTACCTTGCCCGGTCACTTGCAATTGCAGGCCGCTGCCCGCCAATGCCTTCTGCATTGCCTGTTCCGCGGGCATCTGGCCGACCACCGCCGGCGCTTGTTTGCCCCGCACCAGCGAAGGCTCCAATGAAACGATGTGGCCGCTCTGGCTGGCGATGGCATTCAACGTGCTGGCGAGTGGGCCGGCCGGCAGGTTGAACGTCAGGTCTTGGGCCTGCGACAGGGCAGGGCTCGCCAGAGTTGCCAGGGCGACAGCGGCGGAAAGGGCATGGGGCCACGGGTTGAACACAGCGTTCTCCTGAAAATGTGGAAGTGTCAGGAGATAGGTGGGACGAGAATTGAAAACCGGACACGAATGAGAGTTATTTCCAAAAAAATTTTATCGGTGGGGCTATTTCGCACGGATCAGCGTCAGCCATGGGCTGTAGCGATCCACACGAATCGGCAGGGTTTCCGCCAGTGCCGTGAACACCCGATCCGGATCGTTTAACGGGAATACGCCCTGGACTCGCAAGTCGCGAACCTCGGGAGCCACGCGGACAAAGCCCCGGCTGTAAGGGCGTAGCGCATCGACGACGTGTTCCAGGGGATCGTCCAGCACGTTCAGTCGTCCGCTGAGCCAATCGGCGCGATGACGTTGATCTCCGGCCACTGGTGCAATTGTTCCTGCATACAGCAAGGCCGACTGACCTTCCTGCAGGTCAAGCGTCGTGCCGTCGAGCAGACGGGCTTCGACGGAATGCTGCAACACCACCACGCGAGTCGCGTCGTGTTCCTGAGCCACCAGGAAACGGGTGCCCAGTGCACGTATTTCACCCTGGGCGGTGCGCACCCGTAGCGGACGCTGGGGGTCGGCTGCGACCTGAATCACCAGTTCGCCGTGGCGCAGAATCACCAGCCTTTGCTTGTCATCGAAACGCAGGTCCGCCGCGCTGTTCGCGTTGAGGCTCAGGCGGCTGCCGTCGGCCAGCGTGAAATCCTGACGCTGGCCGCGCCCGGTGTGCAGATCCGCCAGCAGCGAGTCACCCAGCGGGCTGCGAATGCCGAGCCACGCGCCGCCACCCAGCAGGCCCAGGCCCGCGATCACGCGGAGCGCATCGCGGCGTGAGCCGTGGGGCTGCAGCAGCAGTTGCCGCGCTTCGCCGGCCTGACCGGGCAAACGCCGATCCAGGGCACGAATCGTGTTGAAGGAAGCCCCGAGACGTTCCTGCAAGGTGGCCCAGGCCCGGGCATGGGCGGGGTCCATCGCCAGCCATGTGTTGAACCGTTCTTGCAGTGCGGCATCGGGTTTGCCGGCACGAAGGCTCACCATCCAGTCAATGGCCTGCTCGCTGACCGGATCAAGGCGCGGCTTGCTCATGGCGTCAACTCGCTCAGATAGCACTGACGCAATGCCTGTTTCATGTAACGGCTGACCGTGCGCTCCGAAAGCCCCAGCTTGTGAGCAATCGCCACGTAGCTCAGACCGTCCAGTTGGCTGTAGAGGAACGTGGCTTTGACGACCATTGGCAAGCCATCGAGTGCCCGGTCGATAGCGACCAGGGCCTCTATCAGCTGCAACTGTTCTTCAGGGGAGGGGGCGAACGATTCAGGCAACGTGGACAGGCGTTCGAGGTAGGCCAGTTCCAGCTTGCGCCGGCGATGACGATCAAAGATCAATCGTCGGGCAATGGTCGACAGGTACGCGCGCGGTTGTTCGATGCTGTCGGGGTCTACGCGGGCTGTCAGCATCTGGCAAAACGTATCGGCGGCGGTGTCCTCAGCGTCCGCGTGATTGCGCAGGCGCCGCTGGATATGCTGCAGCAGCCAACGATGATGGTCGCTGAAAAAGAAGCCCAGCTTGCTGGTCTGAGGAGGTTGCACCGGTTGGCTTTCCAGATGTTAGTGTGAATCGTTCTCAATAATACCTTTGAGAGGATCGTCACTGCAATCTCTGACTTCGCCGATGGCGGGGCGGGATGAATGCCCGCCCGTGCTTCTTGATGTATCGTCTTCCGGCAAGGAGTTGAGACTGTGCACGGAGCCCACATGACATTGACCACCGAAACACTAATCGAAATGGCCATGACCAACCCGGCCAACGCCGAGATTGCCCGGCGCCTGCCTGCGCTCGGGATGAACCAGTGCATGCTGACCGCAGGCTGCCTGTTTCAGGCGGTCTGGAACCATCAGTCCGGCCGGCCTGCCGCGTGGGGCATCAAGGATTACGACGTGTTCTACTTTGATGAAGACGAATCGTGGGACGCCGAAAACGAAGTCATCCTGGCGGCGCGAGCGCTCTTTCACGACCTTGACGTGAACATCGAAATCAAGAACCAGGCACGGGTCCATCGCTGGTACGAGCGGCGGTTCGGCAGGCCGTACCCGAAGCTGAAGTCGGCGAAGGACGGCATCGACCGGTATCTGATTGCGGGAACGTGCATCGGCCTCGATGTGGTGAGCGGCGAGGTGTACGCGCCTTACGGTTTGGGCGTTTTCTAGACACCCCTCTCTTTGGTGTCAAAGACCTTAGTCTTTGACATGCTCTTGATCCTGCCTTTAAAGCAGTTAAAGCCTGCTTTTGATTGGGAGTGCTCTTGCCTTGGTACTCCTGATTCACCTCTACCTAAGGCATACCCCGGGAGCCTTTTTTTTGCCCGGCACTGGAGTGCTGGTTGGTTCATTGGCAAAGGGCTAGCTGTAGGCTTCCATTTGTATTTTTCTGGACAGTCACGCTCTAGTGCCAAGATCAGATCAGATCAGATCAGATCAGATCAGATCAGATCAGATCAGCTTTGACTTTGATCATATTCTTCAGACACGTCCAAAACGCAATGGCTGCGTTAGGTGGTATGGAAGCCAGTCTTGAATTTACCCATGGGGAGTCAACCTGATTCTACATCCATGATCCACCTCTCAATCCTAAGCCTTGTGGTACCCCTTACCCTAGTATCCAGTAACGTTATCGCTATCTATGTTCAGGTTTACTAGGACAGCTACAAATTCCAGTATCGATGCACCGTCGATTTCGCCAGTCCCAGCTTCTCTGCAGCTTCAGCCTGACTGAATCCTGCAGCCTTGAGGGCCTTAACAGCCTCGGCCCCTTCAGTGTTCCCTGGCTTTCCTTTGGGGCGTTTCACCAATTCTTTGCCAACAAACTGGCTACGTAGAAGTTCCACCCCTCCTTCTGCCTGGAATGCGTCCAGCTGATCCCGTGCCCGGGTAAGCGTGAGTGCATAGGGCTCGTCTTTATGTATGGCCAAGCAGATGGCAAGCAGGGCGACAGGATCAAACTGAAGCGCTTCGGACAGCTCAATCAGCTTCTCCAGCGTAATGCTGCTGTTGCCTTGTTCTAATTTCCCAATATTGGCTTTAACGCTGACCTCAGCTAGGTCTCCGTAATCCAATCCTCTCGTAGTGCGGATTGCCCTGATCGCGGCTGCAACCTCTTTCTTGAGCGACATGATCCGTCCTAAAAAACGAGGATAGAGCCATACGCGGCCAGTTCCGATAAACCTCGTTTAGTGGTATTATCGGAACTGTCGAGGCTTTGGGTCGCTGGGACGAGGCGTTTCCGCTCAGGTTAAGGCGTGGTGGGCTAGATGTTGGTCATCCCTGGCAGGGGTACACGCGAACATATCAGATGTATTGACGGAGATTCACTAGGATGAGCACAGATGAATACAATGAAACAGTTGAACTGCTTTATGGCTCAGGTGAGCGACGGATTGGGTCTGAGGAGAGCGATGAAGCTCTCATAGAACTGGTGAAGGCTCGCTTCCCGAGCAAGCCCTATTGCCTTGTCGAAGACTGGATAATCGCTCGAGTGGATGTGACTGAAGACGAACTAAAAAAAATCCATGCAGAAGGCCAACTGCCTATGGTGATTTTTGCGAACAACGTTATTTTTGACAGTCAGCGACGATTCGACGTCGGAGATTGGGTGCGCAGCACTTTCGCTACTTCCTTTCAGGACGGTTTTCTCTTTGAAACCCGAAACACCATTTACGTCCTGTGCGGCAATGGGCATGAAAAATCAGTCGGCCTTAAAACAATTCTTTCTTTTAAACTCTAGGTCGCTCCTGCGATAGCTCGAAGCTGGAGTAAAAATGTTTAGAACCTACGAAAGCGATATGGCAGGCGTACCTGGCATGTTTGGCGAAGGCCTCGCGCATTGGCACATGATCTCTCGCTCTCTGCAAACGCACTGGTATCACGTCGATCTAAAAGTCCGTGACGAAGATCGACTAATTTCTTTGGTTGTGATGCCGAATGACGAAAGCAAACTGCACGAGATTCTTAAGGCGCAAAGTGCTGATTTAGTAATCACGGATGTGAAAGTTGTCACTCCTCCGTGGATGAATAAGACTGGCGAGTGGCAAATGGAAAAGCTAGCACGTGTATCAATTGGCGATGATAAAAACGACATCTCTGTCTGTCTTTTGGAGGTGGCAAGTGGCTCTATCTACGCCGACGTTCATGATCCATTTTTCAACGCTGAGTCCTTGACCAATATTCGAAAAATCTACTGAGTCGAGAGCAGAACAATGCCGAGTTCAATCGAACCTGAGTTCTACTTCAAACGGCTCACTGATTTCCACCTTCGACGCATTGTTCAGGCGGATAAATACGCGTATGAAGCCCCCATAACCGCTTTTCTTAGCGATGTTGTTATTATTTCTAACACTGCAATGGGTATTGTTTTTCGACACCAGAATCCGGGGCCCTACGGACGCTTCGACGACGGACATCTGATTCGCACGTCTGACATCCGATTTACGCGTAAAGAGGGAAGGTTTTGGGTGCTGACTACATTGAATTCTCGTTATGTAGTCGCGTCATTAAAAAAAGAATTCGGGCGGAAAAGTTTTAAGGCACTTTTAGAAACGGTTTGAGGACGATCCTGCACTCCGTTCATCCTGCAGAACAAGCTGAGACCTGTTGGGAGAGTTATGAATGACCTAAATTCGAGGTGCGTCTGAATGGGGCTGTTTATTAAGAAAGGCGAGCCCCTGTGCGTATCTTCCGGCATATTTGGGTCATTCAGCCGCGACGGCCCATTCAGAGCACTCAAAGATTTCGACCTTGAATATGTAATTGAGGTATACCAAAAAAACGGCTCTGACGCTGACGACGAATTCTCCTTGCTATCGAATTTACATGATCACCTAATCACAGATCAGTACATATAAAGGACGCCATGCCGAATATCTATCTCGGAGCATTCAATACGTTCGATGTGAGAGAAGAGATCGATCCAGATGTATGAGCGCTCGGATGGCTGATTTTGCACTCATTCGACCTATGCGTATCTGATATCAGAGTCGTTGCTCATCATAGGTTATGAAAATATGTGGAGGATGGGTTGTGGCCCTTGATGATGACGACACAGTGTACTGCGATGTTCAGATGCCAGTCGCGCAGGGTCGAGAACTACTGCAGTTGGTGGATGACTTTCGCGATTCGGGAGCTCATCCGAACCTCGATACAGTTTTTGCGCATATGCAGCTTGAGCTGACGATGGCGATTGATATTGTTGATAACCCCCGGCCTTTGGGGTCAGGCAGACCCACCAAGCACTGAAATATGAAAAGGCTAGGCGCTAGCGCGAAGAGGCGATTGCTTCGCTATCACGGCCGCTTTTGCACTGTGACGACGGAGAATGTGCAAAGCACTGCTTAGGGTGGAAATTCCGATGAAGCTTCAAATTTATTCAGATCTGCACAATGAATTCGCTCGATTCGATCCCGCACCAAGCGATGCTGACGTGGTCATACTCGCCGGCGACATCGATCTGAAAGCGCGTGGCGTGAAATGGGCGAACGAAGTTTTCCAATGCCCTGTGATCTACGTGTGCGGGAACCACGAGTACTACGGTGGACACCTTCATCACACGCTACGGAAGATGAAAGAGGCAGCAATTTCACATGTCCACGTGTTCGAAAATGAAGTCCTGATCCTGGATCAAACGCGTTTTTTGGTCACTACAGCATGGACAGATTACTCGTCTACTGGAGATGTCGTTGCGGCGAAACGCATCGCCTGGGAGTGGATGAACGATTTCACAGTGATCAGAACAGATGAGAGTTACCGGCGGCTTCGCCCTGATGACCTGATTGCGAAATCCAAGGTAGCCTACGCCTGGCTTTCTGCAGAGCTGGATAAGCCATTCGACGGCATAACCGTAGTGGTTACGCACCACGCGCCAACCTTGGAGCATGTCGGTGATGACCTGCCTGAACACTTGGTCGCAGCCTATGCGAATGATTGGCCGGAGCTATTGGGTAAGGCCGATCTTTGGGTATACGGACATACCCACGTCGCAGCGGACTTCGCTAAACAGGGTTGCCGAATCGTTTCCAATCCTCGTGGCTACCCGGGTCAAACAACCGGTTTCGATCCTAATTTTTTGATTGAGCTTTGAAAAGCAGCGGTTTAGCGAGGAGGCTCACACGCTCGCACAGTGGTACCCCCTGTCGACTGTGATGAGTCTTTGTTTGACCGCAAACCCTGTTCAGCGGTTTACTGTACGAACATACAGTATTCGGCGATTGCATTATGGTCACCATCCTAGGCCCGCTATCTAGCAGCGGCGTTCAGCTTCCGTTTTATTCCTACCGCGTTCCAGCAGGTTTTCCGTCCCCTGCGGCAGACCATCTCGAGCAGAAGGTATCGCTAGACGAGCTCTTGGATCTACGTGCTCCTCACATGTACCTCGTGCGCATAGAGGGCGATAGCATGATCGGTGCCGGTATTTTCCCGGGTGACCTAGCCATTGTGGACAGATCTATGGAAGTGGAGTCTGGACATATCGTCATTGCTGCGGTGGATTGCGAGCCCGTTTGCAAGCGATTGGTCAAGGAGTGTGGCCAGATCGTTCTCAAGTCAGAGAATCCAAAATATCCTTCGCGTTACATGATGGAGGGTGAAGAGCTTTTGGTATGGGGCGTTGTTTTGTACAGCGTGCGCAGCCATGAAAAAGCCTGAGCCAGCATTCGCCCTGATCGACTGCAATTCCTTTTACGCAAGTTGTGAGCGAGTTTTCAGGCCAGACCTTCGCAACACGCCCATCGTAGTGCTCAGCAATAACGATGGGTGTGTAATCGCCCGCAGCTACGACGCCAAACCCTTTGTGAAGATGGGTGAGCCGTACTTCCAAATCAAACACAAACTAAAGCAGCACGGCATCGTGGCCTTCTCGTCGAACTATCCGTTGTATGGCGACATGAGCGAGCGCGTCATGAGCGTGATCGAGTCTCTTGTGCCCGCCGTTGAGGTCTACAGCATCGATGAAGCCTTCGCAGATTTGGCGGGTGTACCGGGAGATCTCGAAGCGCTCGGGCGACGGATACGTGCGCAGGTTTATCGCAGCACAGGCATCCCTGTCGGCGTCGGTATTGCAGGTACGAAAACCCTGAGCAAACTCGCCAACCATGCGGCAAAAAAATGGCAGGCGCAGAGTGGCGGTGTCGTTGATCTACGTGACCAGGTAAAACGCGACTGGGTGCTCAAGAAATGCTCTGTCTCAGACGTCTGGGGTGTAGGTCGGAAGATGACTCTTCACTTGGAAGGCATGGGCATCAAGACAGCTTGGGATCTTTCCAAAACTGATCCCTGGATGTTGCGCAAAAAATTCAGTGTGGTGATCGAGAAAACGGCACGTGAGTTGGCCGCCACGCCGTGCCTTGAGCTCGATGAACCTGATCCACCCAAGCAAGAAATTTGCTGCAGCAGGATGTTCGGGAAGCGTCTCACTGAGATTGCACTGATCAAAGAGGCGGTCGCCACATACATGATGCGAGCCACGGAGAAGCTCCGGGCTCAGCAGTCGCTGTGCAAGAAGTTCAGGGTCAGCATTCGCACGGGCATGTTCAATCCCGAGGAAGCGAAGTACGCCAATGGTGTACTGGTTGAACTGCCTTACCCAACCGACGACGTTCGGTTGATGACAAAAGCTGCGGTGGACGCGGTGGAGAGGATCTTCCGAGCTGGTTTCAAATACAGCAAAGCCGAGGTGCTCCTACTCAACCTTTGCCAAAAAGGTGAGTACACCGAAGACCTCTTTTCGATCTCCCAGCCTGAGACAACCGAGAAAGTGATGGGCGTTTTGGATGCCATCAATGGCAGGTGGGGCAGGGGGACAATGCGGCTCGCCAGCGTGCCGACCGATCCAGAGTGGGGTATGCGCCGGGAGATGATGAGTCAAAGTTTTACGACACGGGTCGATCAGCTTTGGACGGTATATTGCAAGTGACAGGAGTTTCGCCATAGGCCGAACATCGAATTCGATGAGTGGATTTACACAGGTGATGCGATTGCGGATTCAAAAGCGCGGCAAACAGACGAGCTTTTAATTGAAGGTGAGCATTTGCGCCAATGCTTGCTCGCCAGCAGGCGGTGGCGCTTCTGCATCCATTCGGAAATAATCGTCAGTGGTTATTGCGCCAGATGGAAAAATTCAACGCGGCGGCTACACACAGCCAGGCAACGTAAGGAAAGAGGATCAGGCCAGTAATGACGTCAAGCTGCAGCGCCATCACCATCATTGCTACGACCACCAGCCAGAGCAGCGTTAGGATCACCATAGCGGCGAAGAGGCGGTGCGCGCCGAAGAACACGGGAGTCCACAGTGTATTAAGTGCAATCTGTGCCGCCCATAAAGCTAGCACCGCCTGACTTCCAGGTATCAGTGTTAACCGGTACCCGGCCCAAGCGAGCAGCAGATAGATCGTCGACCAGGCGATGGGAAACACCCAATTGGGCGGAGTAAAGCCGGGCTTAACGAGAGATTCGTACCACTGGCCCGGTTTGAACAGGATGCCGGTGCTTGCGGCAGCAGCGCAAGCGAGAAGAAAAATGAGAAATGTCATCCCCAGTCCTTAGCTTTGGTCAGCTGTCCAAGGTTGTGAAGCCACGTCGGCAGTCTAAAGAAATGACCCTCAATGAAACGAAAAGTTTGGAATGAGGGATGACATTTCACTGAGAGCCGTTTTTGTGGCTTATATTGGCCGAAATGCCAGTCGCCACCAGCAATGAAAATTTGTGTCAATGATGGTGGAGACGTTCTGCTAGAAGTGAATCGCCCCGGATTCTCTAGACACCTTGCAAGCTCATTGCGTAACGCTTTTCAAACTCTACCGGTGACAGCTGATTGTTGAAACCATCGCGGCGTTTTGCGTTGTAGAACATCTCGATGTAATCAAACACATCACTACGAGCATCTTGCCGCGAGGTGTAGATTTTCCGCTTGATCCGTTCCCGTTTCAGAAGCTGGAAAAAGCTCTCGGCCACGGCGTTGTCATGACAGT
>NZ_JAVLRV010000002.1:813707-922254 GCF_055803035.1 Pseudomonas sp. 300
ACTGGCAACCAAATTGTTCGCTTTCAAAAAACTGCGCCAATCGGAGCTGCTGTACTGGCTGCCCTGGTCGGAGTGAACCATCACCTCCTGTTTCGGTTTTCGCCTCCAAACCGCCATCAATAACGCATCAATGGCCAAATCACTGGTCATCTGCGACTTCATTGACCATCCAACGACCTGACGAGAAAACAGATCCAGCACCACCGCCAAATACAGCCAGCCTTCATACGTACGAATGTAAGTGATGTCGGTGACCCAACTTTGTTGGGTTCTACGACATCGAACTGGCGCTTCAGTAAATTGGGTGAGGCGACCGCAGGCTTACCGCCGTATTTGCCAGGACGGCGTCGATACCCTGTCTGAGAGCGCAGACTTTCAAGACGCATCAGCCTCGCCACACGATGCCGACCACAATCCTCACCGACTTCGCGCAGATCGTCATGGACTTTGCGATAGCCATAAACGCCGCCGCTCTCCAGCCAGGAATGCTTGATCAAACCCAGCAGTCGCTGGTCGTCTTCGGCGCGTATAGATTGCGGCTCAGACAGCCAGGCGCAATAACCGCTGGGATGGACTTTCAGCGTCAGGCAAAGCCGTCGAATCGAATAGTCGCCCGCTCGCTGCTTGATAAAGGCGTACTTCAACCGCACTCCTTGGCAAAGTACGCGGCGGCCTTTTTTAAGATGTCTCGCTATTCGGTGACCCGCTTGAGTTCGGCTCGCAGACGACGCAGTTCAGCGTGCTGATCGTCGTCTTGCTGCCGTTCTGCTTGAGGTTTGCTGTAGCGCTTTATCCAGGCATAGAGGCTATGCGTCGACACACCAAGACGTGCTGCCACATCAGCGACAGGCAGCTTCTTTTCGGTCACTTGATTGACCGCTTGGATTTTGAATTCTTCGGGATAACGTGGGTTGCTCATGGCACCTCCTGATTGGCCTCAGTTTAAGGCAGGAGGTGTGTACGAAACCCGGGCCGATTAAGAGTGAGCTTTCCCTGAGTTACTGAATTGAGACCCGCATCCGTCAAGCAGTAGCCTCGCAACGGAAGTCCTGATGCTTGCAGGGTAGGGCTCGCCCCCTCGGTTACAGCGCAAACCCGAAGAATACGGAATCGAAAATTCATTTTGTGTCGATCGATACAAAACATGTGTTATGGTCTGTTAGAAACCTGCAGAGATTATTCAGTCAATGGGCCGCCCTCGTACATTCGATGAGTCAATGGTTCTAAGCGCCGCAGTCGAAGCCTTCTGGACGCATGGATATGAGGGCACTTCCACCCGAGATCTGGTCAAGGCAACAGGCCTAAACCAGCCAAGCCTGTACAACGCCTTTGGCGATAAACGCAGTCTTTATCGTCGCTCCCTTGATCACTATCTGGAATGCAGTGTGCGCGAGCGAATTCAGCGTCTTGAAGGCTTGCCTCATTCTGGAATGGCCGTTACCAGGTTTTTTGCAGAACTGGTAGATCGCACGCTGAACGATCCCCTTCATCGCGGATGCCTGCTGGTAAATTCGGCCATCGAGGCGAGAGCAGATGACGCAGACTTGCGTCAGGCAGTGGTAGATGAGCTCCAGACAATTCGAAGTTTTTTTGAAGGCCGGCTGGTTGCCTTCACCACGCAACGCGACGTTGCTGGAGAAGTCGATGCAACGGCGGGCGCCAATCACCTCCTTAGCGTATTGCTAGGCGTTCGAGTGTTGGCGCGAATTAATCCTGATCCTGCGTGTGTCACAGACGCTATTGGTATTGCACTCAAAAGTCTTGGGCTTCCGCCCCTGGCACTTTGCGACATTCACTGACCGCCACTACACGGAGTCAACATGATCAAGTTCTACTATCACCCGTCACCCAACCCCGCAAAAGTTGCGCTTTTCCTCGAGGAAGCAGGTCTTGCGTACGAACTCATCCCTGTCGATACCCGCAAGGGAGAGCAGCACGATCCGGCGTTTCTCAAGATCAACCCAAACGCCAAGACACCGGCTTTGGTTGACGGCGACACCGTAGTGTTCGACAGCAACGCCATACTGCTTTACCTGGCGGAAAAGAGCGGAAAATTCCTGCCCGCTGACAATCTGAAAGCCCGTGGCGAAATGTATTCCTGGCTCATGTTCGTCGCGACTGGCATCGGCCCGTACTCTGGTCAGGCAGTGCATTTCAAACACTTCGCCCCCGATCCCAAAGATTACGCCGTTACCCGTTACACCTTCGAAGCCTGGCGTCACTGGACGATCATCAACGACCGCTTGGCAAACATGCCTTACATGTTAGGAAATGAGTACACGTTGGTGGATATGGCGGTGTGGGGCTGGGCGCGTGCAGTACCTTTCATCCTGGGTGACGAAGCTTGGGGGAAACTTCCAAACGTCAAACGGCTCCTTGATGAAATCAATGCGCGACCGGCAGCCCAGCGAGCTGAAGCACTGAAGACCCAACACAGTTACAAGACCGAAATGGATGCTGACGCCCGTAAAGCGATGTTCCCTCAGATTATTCAGTAGAGGTGCAAGATCATGATCGACCTGCATTACTGGACTACCCCTAACGGGCACAAAATTTCCATGTTCCTTGAAGAGTCGGGCCTGCCTTATCGCATCGTGCCGGTGAACATTGGGAAAGGGGAGCAATTCACGCCTTCATTTTTAAAAATTGCTCCCAATAATCGTATTCCAGCCATTGTCGATCATGTGCCACTGGACGGTGGTCAGCCGTTGTCAGTCTTCGAGTCGGGCGCCATTTTGTTGTACCTGGCAGATAAAACTCATCAGTTCATTCCTGGCGATCTACGAGGGCGCAACGAAACCTTGCAGTGGTTGTTCTGGCAAATGGGTGGGTTGGGGCCGATGGCGGGGCAGAATCATCACTTCGTACAATACGCTCCGGTGCCAATTCCCTATGCGCAGGAGCGCTACGTCAAGGAAACCGCTCGATTGTATGGCGTGTTGAATAAACACTTGGCGGATGGCCGTGACTACATCGCTGGCGACTACAGCATTGCCGACATGGCCAGTTATCCATGGATTGTGCCCCACGTCCGGCAGCAGCAAGAGCTTGCCGACTTCCCTCATTTGGCTCGCTGGTTTGAGCGAGTAGGTGATCGACCTGCGACAAAGCGTGCATATGCGATGGCGGAACGAATCTACATCGCTCCGGTCGTCGACGAGGAAACACGCAAGCTGCTATTCAATCAGGACGCGAGCACGGTTCGATAAGCGATCGTTGGTGAAGAGCAATCCATCATACATTTATGGTCGGTCTGTGAAGGCAGTTCATAAAGTATGGAAGATGTAATCGGTGGAATCGTTGGCAGCCATTACTAGATTCGCCATGGCCAATCGTTCATTGAGTGATGGATCATCGACCCGTACTAGCCACTCATAATCTGGATGATCCTCTGAGTTACCTATGGCGCTGTCTATCGCCTCTAGCAAATTTGTCCGAGGCGGAAAATAAACGGCCAGCGCATTGTCTTTCCAACTCGCCACATTTAATCCCAGTTGCGCACAAATGGCGACTTTGCTTGTGGCGTCGGAGTTGTCTGCCAGTCGAGACTGATGGATGAGCGCTTCTAGCGCTGGATTGGCTCGTCCATCGGTACATAGAATATCGTTGCTCTCCCACGCTTCTGGCGGGCACACCTTGTTTTCTTGGAGTAACGGGATAAATGGGTTGATTTCCATTGGATAAATTCGACAAACCAACGGGCGCTCGTCGTAGATACCGCACAGATTATCCGCTCTGAGGTTGGGACATTGCTCGAGGGCTTTGCCAGCAAATACGGCGATGACGTTTATCCGTGCATCGCCACAACGAACGCTTACCGACCGACCTTTGGCGTGGGCGAATTCCTCTGATGAACGAGGCCAGTTCGATTCGTCGAAGGCTTCGACAATCACTGCGACTTCATCCCCCCTAGTCAGCCACTGTTGTGCTTCAGCTAACGTCAACGGTATCAGTCTGCCTTTGCAGCAAATACCGCAGCCTACGCAGGAAAATCGGACGGCATTACTTTGCATGTGAATTACCTGGAAGTTGCAGCCCTACGGAAGGCGGGCGTTGTACTGGCGTGATTTGCGGCGCACGGAGAACGAAGCGTTTAGCGGTACACTGGTTGCCGAAAACCATGAACAAGGTTGCTTTCTGAAACCATGCTCAATGGTGAAGGTTTCATCGGATGCCCAGCCGCCGATCAAGTGAAAGTGATCCAGCCCCGCGCGCGACTATGAGCAGCAGTAGGCCTGCCCAAGAGAGGTGAGTTGGCCAGGCATCGGGGTACACAAACACTTCGATTACAAAGGTCATGCCCAGCAGTGCCAATGCTGATAGACGGGTAAACAGACCCAGCACCAGAAGCACAGGAAACAGATGCTCGCTGTACGTCGAGAGGTGCGCCGCCAGTTCTGGAGAGATCAACGGCAATGCGTACTCCGTGCGGAAAAGCTCGTATGTGCTCGGAGTGATTGTCATAAAGTCCGAGACTTTGGTGCGTCCGGACATGAAGAAAATGGCGGCAATAGCAATGCGCGCCACCAGAACCAAAAACGAATCGCCGATGAGTGTGCTCAGCCGGTTCGCGACGAGATTCCAGAGTCCGCGCAGGGAGTGGTCAGCGGCGGGTGAGCGGGTTTGGAGAGTGTCCATGTCGTGCTCCTTTAATGATGTCAGTAACCGGTTTTTCAGGAGGAAAGACCCAAGTCCATAGAAACGAATGCATCGGCACTCACCAGGCGGATAATGAGATTCTCCAGATTCAAGTCTGGTTCGGCTTCTATGGCTTTATCTGCCGCGAGATCGAGGGGCAGGTGCGCTGTACAGGCGTCGAGAAAGGCACAATCAGCAGCACTGGCGGGTTGCCAATGCACGCGACCGGCTTTACGTGTCAGCAGCGCGCCTTCGCCTTGCCATTCGAGTTCCTCTGGCATTTCCAGTTGTTCGCGATTGACACGCCATATGGTGTAGGCCGGGCAGTCAGGTAACCAGAGCCAACCGGCTGCGGCCCTTGGTGTCAGCCACAGATTGCCAAGTTCTGTCTCGGTAAACTGCGACAAGTCGCTCAGATCCAGACCCGGTTCATCAATGGCGCAATGAACGTGTGTCCAGAGCAAATCCAGCCGGGCGACACCGCCTAAGTAAGGCATTTCTCGCGCAGGCTCAAATTCGTCGAGAAAGCGGGGGAAGTCGGTGCCGTAGTGCAGCAACCGGGCATCCGTTGGCGGCGAAAGGCGTGCGTATATCGCCACCGCACTTCTGAGCCAGTCAGTGCCCACCAGGCGCTCAACAGTTGGAAAGTTGGCGAGCAGCGCATCAGTCGAACCCTTGAGTACTGTATTGCGATACACCGTAAAACCAGGCTGAGTGGTAAGTGAGTCCATGAGGGATGATTCGATGCCGTACAACGCATCCACGAATGCATCCTGAAAACTCGCAAGGGATGGTTTCATATCGCCACCTGCAATCGCTGGTTTTGCCCAAGGTTCAACACGGTCTGTGCCCGGTTGCGTTCGGACAGTAAAACGTCGAAGTCAGGGATATGATCATCACGTTCAATCAGTGTAGGGCGCAGGCCGATCCTCTCGATCAGACGTCGATACAAAGACCAGACGTCCTCGGCGATAGGGGCATCGTGGGTATCAATCAGTAACGTGGAGTTGCCAGGATCTTCGGCGAATCCTGCTAGATGAATCTCCATGATCGCTTTCGCCGGAAACGCATCCAGATAGGTAGCCGCATCGAACCCCAGGTTATGGGCGCTGATGTGCACGTTATTCACATCCAGCAGCAAACCGCAGCCCGTTCGCCGACTCAGCTCGGTGAGAAAGTCGAGCTCGCTGTAGTCATGTCCATCGAAGTGCAAATAGTGGGTCGGATTTTCGATCGCAATGCGACGTCCGAGGATATCTTGTGTGCGTTGAATATTGCCTGCGATGCGCTGCAAGGCTTCTCCGGTACGGGGAAAGGGCAGTAGGTCAGGATGGTACTTTCCGCGCCAGGTTGACCACGCCAGATGCTCGGAGATTAAGGCCGGTTGAACGCGATCCGCGAGCATTTTCAGACGTTTCAAATGCTCTTCGTCCGGCGGGCAATCGGCGGCCAGTGATAGCGATACACCATGCAACGACAGTGGGTGTCGCTCACCAATGGCTTCCAGCCATGCCAAACGGGGGCCACCGCCAACCATGTAGTTTTCCGGATGAACTTCGAACCAGAGACCCTCGACGGTACACTCGAGGGCGTCCTCATAATGGTTCGGTTTGAGACCGAGTCCGGCCCCTATCTGGAATGGCTTATTCATGATTGGCGTGTGCCCCATGGTGACGGTATTACATAGGTGCGAGGGTGCCGGTGCCTTTTGGCGTCTTGATGCTGGTGCAAGTACCCGCTGGAACGTTTTTCCAGGCGTTAGGCTGGTAGTCCATTTTGGCAGTGCCTGCACAGGTGGTGCCGGCGCCGGCTTTGCAATCGTTGTGACCAGCCATGGCAACGCCGTAACATTTTTCCATGGCACCTGCTTTATCCATGGAACCGGCTGCGGTTGGGGTCTCTGCGGCAATGGCGCCAGCGGCGAAGGAAGAAAAGGCAACGGCGAGGGCGGCAAGTCTCAGATTGTTCATGGCTGTTACTCCGGGATCATGGGGATGGGTCGTCGTATCAGTGCAGGATGCTCTGTACTTGCGATCCGATAAGTAGTTCGCTGGCTTCTCCTTTCCGGTTACAGCCACCACAAAATATTTTTCAAAAACTTTTCATAAGCCGCAAACAAGGTTGATTGTTGCCTTATGTCCTTGAGCGCAAGCATCATCCGTTGCCTGTCGTCAGGGCTGGCGTTGAATAGGTACAAAAAAATTTTTACTCCTCGTGTAACCAGGGCGGACGATGGAACGAACTACATGTAACGACGCGTTGCGCAGCCGAGAGATGCAGCTTCATGCTCTGTTCCTCGCAGGCCTTGAGGGCGACGAGCGGGCTTATCGCTCGTTCCTGTCGGTGTTAAGTGGTCATGTACGCGGCTTTTTGCGCGCCCGGCTGCAACGCCAGCCCAGCGAAATCGAGGACTTGCTGCAAGAGGTGCTGCTGGCCGTGCATAACGGTCGCCATACGTATCAGACGGATCAACCCCTGACGGCGTGGGTTTTTGCCATCACCCGCTACAAACTCACAGATTTTTTCCGAGGACGGTCGCGCCATGAGGTCTTCAACGACACCCTCGACGATGCGGCGGAACTGTTTGCCGAGCCTCAACTTGAACCGGCGCAGGCCAGTCGCGACCTGGGCAAGTTACTTGAGCAATTACCTGAGCGTCAGCGTCTGCCGATCATGCACGTGAAGCTTGAGGGATTGTCCGTCACAGAAACTGCGCAAATGACAGGTTTGTCGGAGTCAGCCGTTAAGATCGGCATCCATCGCGGGCTTAAAGCGCTGGCACTTAAGATTAGAGGTGCACTATGAAAACTGATGATTTTATTGGCATGCTCGCCTCCGGGATCACCCCGGTAGACCGGCATGCGCTTGCCAAACGCTTCAGTGTTGCGGTGCTGGCAGGGCTTGTAGTTGCCACCTTGCTGGTGACGATCATATTGGGTGTCCGCCCAGACCTGGCCACAGTTGCAACAACCCCTATCTTCTGGGCGAAGATCGCCTTCCCGCTGAGTCTGATGATCGGCGCTCTGAGCGTGGTGACGCGACTGGCAAGACCTGGAGTAACTCCGGGCACCGGAAGCCTCCTGATCGGTGCAACGGTGGCAGCGGTGTGGGCCGGTACCCTCTATGTCCTCATGACTGCAGTTCCCGATACGCGCGTCGCGATCATTCTGGGCAAGACTTGGCGGGTATGCGCGATGAACATCACCTTGCTCTCGATTCCTGGGTTTATTGCTGTTTTCTGGGCCCTACGCGGGATGGCCCCGACGCGACTGTCACTGACGGGTGCCTGTGGTGGATTATTGGCGAGTGCGATGGCTACGATTGCCTATTGCCTGCATTGCCCTGAAATGGAGGCTCCATTTTGGGGGGCCTGGTATTTGCTGGGTATGTTAGTTCCGACTGCCTTAGGCGCATTACTAGGGCCGCGATGGCTTCGCTGGTAGCAATAATGGTTGATAATGCCTCGGTGGCTCTTCATGGATTTTCGCTCCAAGCGCAAAAGATGTGTTAGCCGAGCGCTTTTTTCGTACATACAAATCACATATGAGATTTACCATGTCCAAACTCGCAGAATACCGTCAACTCGAAAAACACCTCGCCGAACAGCTTCAAGCTCTCGAAGCGCTGAAAGGTGATGCTGGCCTGAAGAAAGAAATTGAATTTGAAACAAAGCTGCGCGCTTTGCTCGCCGAGTACGGTTATAGCCTGCTGAACGTGATCAACTTGCTTGATCCTAAGGCTGGACGTCGCGCACCAGCTGCCGAGTCTAAATCAGGTACTCGTAAGCCTCGCCAAGTGAAGGTCTACAAAAAACCTAACTCGGGCGAAGTCGTGGAAACCAAAGGCGGCAACCACAAAACGCTGAAGGAATGGAAAGCGAAATACGGTTCCGACACTGTCGAGTCCTGGCTGACCAAGTGAGTTTGGTTTGAGTACAAAGGGCCTGAGAGGGCCCTTAATTAGTTGGCTAGGAAGAGGACATGAACGAGAAAGCAGCGCGTTTACTTTGGCTGCCCAGGCAATGACAACGCCGGTGGTTAAGCGCATTGGGACTATCGATTAAAGCGTTCGACCAACGAATATTGAGTTGCAGCTGTCTTGGTCAACTCCTTGCTTAGTTCTGCTGAGTGATGAGCTTGCTCCGATGTCTGATCCGCCAGTTGGGCAATGGTGGTGATGTTACGGCTGATTTCCTCGGCGACAGCGGTTTGCTCTTCAGTGGCGGCGGCAATCTGCGTTGTCATATCAGTGATGTTGGCTACGGCTTCACTGATTCCTACCAACGCCTTGTCTGCTTCAAGTACCCACGCCACACCTTCTTCGGCTTGACGATGACCGCTTTCCATTGTCTGTACGGCATTGTTAGAGGAAGTCTGAAGCTTGGTGATCAGGTCATGGATCTGCTTAGTGGACTCAGACGTGCGCTGTGCCAACTGACGTACCTCGTCAGCCACCACAGCGAAGCCTCGACCCATATCGCCAGCGCGCGCGGCCTCGATCGCGGCATTCAGTGCCAGTAAGTTGGTTTGATCGGCAATACCTTTGATTACGTCGACCACTGTTCCGATTTCGTTGCTGTCCTTGGCCAACTGCGCGACGGTCTCCACAGTTTCACCCACCACTGCAGAGAGGCGCTGGATCGCTTCGCGGGTATCTCGGGCAATGTCGCGTCCGGTCAGCCGGTTAGCCTCCTGGGTGGCGTCAGCAGTGCGCTGGACATGGCTCGCGACTTCTTGTGTGGTCGCCGCCATCCGGGGTATCGCCGAGCAGACTAACCTTCTTGCCTTGAATGCTGCAATCGAAGCTGCAAGAGCGGGTTAGCAGGGGCGAGGTTTTGCCGTAGTCGCCGATGAAGTACGAAACCTCGCTGCGCGCACTGCCCAGGCCACCGTAGAAATCGTCGACGTAGTCAAGCGCAACCATGAACTAGCTCAGGACGCAGTCGACAGCATGCAGGCTAGTCGTCACAAGGTCGATCAAGGCGTCAGCTTGGTCAATGAAGCCGGTCAAGTGATAGACGAAATTCAGAGCGGTGCACGACAAGTAGTAGACGCAGTGCGTCAGTTTACCAAGGCGCTGGAAGAACTCTGATGTGTTCGAACCATTGATTTGATGATCTGTAAATGTACTCTCCCCTTGGTGCTTTTCCTGACGGTCAGGGCCGACGCCGTTCCCCATGCACTATTGCACAACCTGCTGCATAACCAGGTGCTTCACGAGCTGAAGAATGCCAATAGCAATCTAAAGTATTTCAAATTGCCACTGAACAGAGTGATTGAACTGGGAACGCAGATGGAGATTTAACAACCTATAAGGCCGTACCTCTGCGGCCTTTTTCCCTGAAGTACCCATGGCTAGCGTTCGGGCAAAGTTTCTTGTTTCATGCGGTCGCCGAGTACGCGTAGCAGTTCTTAAGTTGGGTCAACGCTTGGTGATCTGCGCCTCTGCTAAGCTCGTCGTTTGCCTATTCAATGGGATGACCGTATGTCTTTCGTAGACAATTTCGTTGCTGAGATACTGGCTCTTCAGGTTGCTCTGTATCACTCCCGTTCTCGGTTGGAGGCGAGGACTGATAGCGAGGCTTTGCATGACCTCAGAATCGCTGTGAGGCGCATCCGGAGCCTACTTCGACCGATGCGTTCGATGAGCGAAGTCGTGGCGCTGAACCATGCTGCTGCGGAAGTGGGAAGGCTAACCACGCCGGCCCGCGATTTGGAGGTGATGATTCAGGAGTTAGAGGAAAGGGGCTTTCCTGTCCAGGCGCAGCTCAGAACAGCGCGTTTGGCGTCTGACTACTCCAAAATTCTAAAAAGCGCAGCTCTCCAGAACTTGTTCATCCAGTTGGATGAGTGGCCCTCAAATTTTCGTTTGGCTGAGATCAACGGCGGTTTAAAGCAGGCCCAGCCTCAAATTGAAAAAGCACTCAAAAAGCAGATTGACCGATTGCATGCGGCGGTAGACGACGCTGTGTTTGATCGGCATGAGTTGAGAATCTTGGTCAAGCGGACTCGCTATCTGACGGAGGCTTTTCCGAAATTGTCACCGCTTTCGGGTGAAGCAGCGAATTCTCTCAAAGCCCTGCAGTCGGCTTTGGGGGCTTGGCATGACCATTATCAGTGGTGCCAAAAAGCGTTGATCGAATCCGACCTACTCCCGCTGGAAAAGGTTTGGCAGCGCTGCGCAGCGACTGCACTCGAAAAAGCGGAGACTCAATTGAAAGACTTGGCAACACGGCTGCCAAAATCCTCGGGCAAAAAAAAGCCGGCTAAAGTGGCAGCCAGAGAATAAGCGCGGGTTGAGTCGCCTGAGTATTACGCTTTCAGAAAGTTTTAAAAACGATGACTGGTTTTTCCTTCAAAGCAGGTGCCTTGGAGAAGCCAGTTCAGCTAGGGGCAGTTTATGCTGATAGTTAAAGGGTGGACTGCAATTACGCGAACTTCCCGACTTTTTATGAACGCTTCGGCTTCGGCATAGCTGCGAAATAAATTCACCATCCATCCACACAATCCAACCTTTGGGGCGTATTTGCTACTTCGATTCTGAGTCGCATCATGAGAATCATTTCCAAAGGCAGTTCGGGAAAATGACGAACTAGGAAAAAAAACTTGTGCCCTTTTGAGAACCTAGTATCGATATAGTGAATTGAGTGAGAGGTTTCTCTCAGTGCCTCAATTCCCCTTCTGACTGACTCGACTGGGTAATTGCACGGGCTTGCCCACCCATTTGCATTTAACCGACTATCCCAACCATCACACTGCGTGGCCATGACCGGCAGAAAACGACCCATCGCTGCCGTTGCGACAGGCAGCAATGGGCCAATCAATCTCGTCCGCTGCGTCGGCAGCCATGTCAGCATATCTTTGAGATAGGCATATGGATCATGCCCATTCATGTGGGCTTAGATATCCAGGCAAATTTTGCCGAAATGCTGGTTGGTTTCCTGATACTTGAACGCTTCGACAATCTCGCTCAAAGGGAAATGACGATCAATAATCGGGCGCATGCCATTAGCATTGATGGCTCGGATCATGTCTTGCTGCTGGCTGCGGCTACCCACCAATACCCCCTGCAGAAGCACTTGCTTGATCAGTGCCGGTACAAAATTCATTGCACCGCTTACGCCACTCAGTATCCCGATGACGGAAATGTGACCAGCAACCCGAATTGCAAGCATCGATTGCTCAAGCGTCGCAGGGCCGCCGACTTCGATGATGTGGTCAACACCACGGCCACCCGTTAGAGCGCGTGCAGTTTCGCCCCAGTTAAGGTCTTTGCGGTAATTGATTACATGATCAGCGCCTAGAGCTTTCAGACGTTCAAGCTTTTCGTCGCTTGAAGAGGTAGCAATGACGGTAGCACCGGCCATTTTAGCGAACTGCAGGGCGAAAATTGAAACGCCACCAGTGCCTTGGACGAGCACGGTGTCGCCCGGTTTGAGTGAGTCATCGGCCATCAGGGCGCGCCATGCAGTAAGGCCGGCGGTGGTAAGCGTCGACGCTTCAGCATGGCTGTAGCCAGTAGGCGCGAGGGTGAACGATGTGGCTTTGGCCGTCACTTGCTCACGAGCGTAGCCGTCAATGCCATCGCCTGGCACGCTGACAAAGCCTTCAACCAGTGGCACACCGTCGATCCACTCCGGGAAGAAGGTGCTGACGACCGAGTCACCCACCTTGAATTCAGTGACATCTGGGCCGACAGCAATGACCTCACCGGCACCATCGGCCATGGGGATGCGTTTTTCGCTAGGGCCCCACATACCGCTGACCACCGCGAAGTCGTGGTAGTTGAGCGAGTTGGCGTGGAGGCGTACGGTGATTTCGCCACGCGCTGCGGCTCGGACTTCGCTGCTGCCAACCATAACGTTTTCATAGCCGCCACCGGGTTGGACGAAGATAGTTTTGCTGCTCATAGGGGGTTCCTTATGTTTTCTAATTACGCGAAATAACGAAATGAAAATTTAAAAATTACAACTCGATGATCAGCCTAGCCGCAAAGTCATCAATCGCCTGCTCATTGCGCCGGTAGTAAGTCCACTTTCCGATGCGGGTGGTTAGCACGAAGCCTGCACGTTGCAAGATAGCTAAATGTGCAGACGCGGTAGAAGGTGAAAGCCCAGCTTTGTGCTGCAAATGGGTTACGCACACTCCTATCGCAGGATCGCCATGATCCTGAGGTGGGAAATTACTGAGTGGGTCTTTGAGCCACTCCATCATTTGCATGCGAGTGTCATTGCCCAAGGCTTTGAGCTGTTCGAGTATCATGGTTGGGGATGTTACGCTTTTTTACGAAATGTTCAATAAGTAATCTATTACCTTCGCGAGGGTTTGAAATAAAAAAAACGCATCCAGCTGAATCGAGCCTACGTTTATAGACGCATTGAATAACTGCTTGGACTACCCCGCTCGGCGTGTTTTCATCGTCTTGCCGTCGTTTTTCTCGGGGGTTGCTCTAGTGCTTTATCCAGGCAAAGGGGCTATGGGTTGGCACACGAAGACGCGCCGCCACATCAGCGACAGACGGCTTTTTCGGTCACTTGATTGCCCGCTTGGATTTGGATTCTTCGAGATGACGTGGGTTGCTCATGGCAACTCGTGATTGGCCTCAGTTTAAGGCAAGGATGTGTCTACGAAACCCGGGCCGATTCAGTCTTCAGGTTAAAGAAGTCGCGCTGGGAGGCATGCTCGTCCTGAGCTTTAGCATCGGATTGGCGCTCACCCTGGTCACTGTAGGTGCTGCGGCAGCTATTGGTGCTAAACAAGCTTCCAACCGTTGGCCATGGCTGGGTACTGTTGCTCGGCGTGCGCCTTACCTGTCCAGTGTCTTGATCATCGGTGTTGGTCTGTACGTCGGCTTCCATGGCTGGATCGGATTGAACGCATAAGGCGATGTCCGAGTGTTTGAACTCACCAGCTACGTTGGTCTGTTTCCGGCAGCATTCGGTGCCGCCAGTTATGTTCAAAGTTGTTCTTTCTCTGAGTGCTCTTGGGCTTAGCGTTGCAATTGAGCCAGCTGGGTCTTCAGCTGTGCGACTTCAGCTTCCAGTTCACGCACTCGCTCTTTGGCCTCAACTTCGACGCTGACGTCCTTTTGGATACCGATGAAGTAGGTGAGTTGATCGGTGTCGTTGAACACTGGGGTGATCGACAGCTCGTTCCAGAAGGCGCTGCCATCCTTGCGATAGTTGCGAACGACTTGCCGGCAGGGGAGAAGGTTCCTTATCGCCTCGCGGATTACTGTCAAACCGGCTTGATCACGGTCATCACCCTGTAGGAAACGGCAGTCCTGGTACAGGATGTCGTCAACGCTGTACCCCGTCAGGCGCTGAAAGGCCGGGTTGGCATAAATTAGGATATTTTCGTCGCCTTCCTGCTCTGCTACCACGATGCCATCGTTGGATGCTTCAACCACCAGTTTCAGCAGTTCTGCGTTGATCATTTTCAGAGCCCCAGTGAATGACATATCATTTTTGGCGGTTACCCACCATACACAGAGTAATGAGTATAACCCTTGGCATTACCACCATACACTGAGGCTGAGTTCAGAGGGTTAGGCGGCCAATCGTTCGCGATTCTGGCCGGTAGATCCGGATTGGCCATGAACGTACGGCCGAAAGCTATGACGTCGGCCAGTCCTGAATCCAGCAAATGCGTACCGCTTTGTGCGGTGTAACGACCGGCATAGATCATCGCTCCACTGACGGTACTACGGACTGCGCGACGGAACGATTCCGGCATCCGTGGTGCACTATCCCAGTCCACTTCTGCGATGGAGAGGTAAGCAATGCCGGCATCCTCAAGTAATTTGATCGCTTCGATGTAGGTAGTATGAGGATCGTCTTCAACCATCCCGAGGTAAGTGCGCTCCTCATCGGTGCTGCTGAACAAAGGCGCGAAACGTACGCCGACCTTCTCTTTACCAATACACGCGGTTACCCCAGCTACTACCTCACGCAGAAACCGCAAGCGGTTTTGAAGGGAACCGCCGTACTGGTCTTCGCGAATATTGCTGTGGGCTGAAATGAACTGATTGATCAGGTAACCATTGGCGCAATGTAGCTTAATACCGTCGAAGCCTGCTTCTATGGCATTACGTGCCGCCTGAATGTAAAGCTGTACAAGTTCTTCATTTTCACGAGTGGTCAGAGCTCTTGGGGTTGACGGCTTCACCAATGCTTCGGCACCTTGATCGGTGTCTATGAGGACGCTCACTCGGTCGGTCGCAATTGCAAAAGCCGAAACAGGAGCTGCACTCTCAGATTGCAGGGCGGTGTGAAAGGCGCGTCCTACGTGCCAGAGCTGCGCGAAGATAACGCCTTCGCGGGCATGCACAGCTTCGGCCACTTTACGCCATCCGGCGATCTGCTCGGCTGTATGGATGCCTAGAGTCCAAGCATAACCTTGTGGTTCGATTTGAGTGCCCTCGGTAACAATCAAGCCCCAATCATCAAGACGCTGCATGGCTGCATGCCTGCATGCTGGCCCAGCGCGATTTTGTGCCCAATGGATCAGCAACGGCCAAAGCCCTGAATTACAGTCTCAAACGCTGGGTAACGCTGACGCGCTACCAGGAAGGCGGAGCCGTGCCCATCGACAATAACCAAGAGGAGAACCAGATCCGGCCATGGGCACTTGGGCGCTCAAACTGGTTGTTTGCCGTGTCGCTTCGCAGTGGCAAACGGGCGGCGGCGATCATGAGTCTGATCCAGTCGCCCCCCATGAACAGGCATGATCCGTATGCATATTTGAAGGACGTGCTGACTCGTTTGCCGACGCAGCGGACGAGTGAAATGGATCAGTTGCTGCCGCATAAGTGGCAGCCGGTCTAATCACGCAAGGCGTGATGTCGGATCCATACTTCTAACCAATCATCAAGACAGGCTGATTGCCCAACAGATGTCTCTGCAGGTCAGTCGCGTCGCCTCTTTGGCAGTCATGCTAACGGTAAAGCCTAAAGTGGGACTTTGAGAACACCAAGGGTCGCAATAGAACTTATCTTAATTTTGGCTCACATTTTATTACAGGTACTATTCACAACATTCGTCGGTATTAAGCGCTCGAACTCGGTCAGCGGCATTGGTCGGCCAAATAGGTAGCCTTGGAAACTCTGGCAGCCGAGCTCTAATAGAGCGATGTATTGCTCATGAGTCTCAACCCCTTCGGCAATAACTTCTAGCTGCAGACTGCTGGCCAGTGCGCAGATGGATCTGATGATTGCAAGACTATTTTTATCTCTTGGCAGCTCGCGAACAAAGGACTGGTCGATCTTCAACTGATCTAGGGACAATTGCTGCAAGTAAGCCAGCGACGAGTAACCCGTACCAAAGTCGTCGATCGAGAAACGAATGCCATGCGCCTTGAGTTCACATATGCGAGCAATCGCACTTGGTAAATCGTCAAGCAGCAGCGTCTCGGTGAGCTCTAATTTTAGTCTGTGGGGGTCTGCGCCACTTCGCTCCAAAGTCTGGAACACTTGCTCGACAAAATTTTTCTGGTAGAGGAGGCGTGCACTTAGATTGACGGATAAACTGAGCGATGCTGTTGCCGATTGGCGACTCCATAATGCTAGCTGATGGCAAGCCTTCTGCAGCATTTGCATATCCAGCGTTTCAATCAACCCGGCGAGCTCAGCCACCTCAACAAAGGCCGCTGGACTCAGTAGACCACGCTTAGGGTGTTGCCAACGTGCCAATACTTCAGCGCCAACCAAACAACCTTTGTCATCAAGCTGTGGTTGCAGGTAGGGTATGAACTCTTCGGACAATAGTCCCCGCCGGATATCCTGTTCTAGATTTAGTCGCTCGCTAACAGCTTCTTGCATGCGCGGATCGAAGAACCGCACAGTATGTTTGCCCGCAGCTTTTGCCTCGTACATCGACAGGTCAGCGCGTTGCATGAGTTCATCTATTGAGCAAGACTCGTCATTAAATAGGGTTACGCCGATACTCGCGCTGCTGTGCAGTTCTAGTCCGTCAATTTGGTAAGGTTCGGCCAGTGTCGCTAGCAGTAATGCAGTGATATGCTCGACCTGAATGGCGGCCTGTTCTGGTTGCTTGTTGAGATGCTCTAGCAGCACCACGAATTCATCGCCGCCAAGGCGTGCCACGGTTTTACTCACCCGCACTACGCCGTTGAGCCGCTCAGCAACCAGACACAAAACTTTGTCACCAATATGATGCCCATGCAGATCGTTGATGTTCTTGAACCCGTCGAGGTCTAGAAACATAAGCGCTGCGCATTCGCCGCTAGTCACGCAACCATCCAACACGTGCTGTAAGCGATCGAGGAGAAGGCTTCGATTGGGGAGGTCGGTCAGCCCATCAAAAAAGGCAAGGCGTTGGATTCGCTCCTCGGCCGCCTTCCGCTCGGAGGTATCGTCAATCGATGCGACGTAATTGATGACCTGGCCCTGGGTATTTCGCACCGCGCTGATCGACAGCCATTGCGGGAAAATCTCCCCGTTTTTACGCCGATTCCAGATTTCGCCTTGCCAGCGATCCCCTGCCTTTAGCTGTTCCCACATGCTTTGATAAAAGTAAGCGTCCGCCGAAGTCACCTTGCGTGACTCAGGCGGGCATCCACCGATGCGGCAGCAGTTGAAACGTAAAGGATGTCCCCGGTTTCAATCGTAAAGGATGTGTCCGTTTCTACACCGCGATGGCGCCATCACATTCAACATTGATGGCGACTGATCCATCGCTATCGCGGGCAAGCCCGCCCACAGGGGTTCAACGGCGCCTCAAGATTGGGACATCAGGCATCTATCAAAAGTCGATCAAAGATTCTGGTAGCGGTTCATGTCCAGCACACCCTCTTCCACCGGGTCGGTTTCGTGGACGTACTGGCTCAGGTCATGGAAGTAAAACCAGAACTGCGGATGACTACGACGAATCCCCCATCGTTCGACGATTTGCTCGAAACGATGGGCATCCCTGGCGCTTTCCATCGCCTCCACAAACGCTGGTACTTGCTCGGCGGGAATGTTGAACATGAAGTTCGGATAGCTGCTGAGCACGCCGGGAAACAGGGTGAGCGTGTCGAGCCCCGGCTGATAACGCAGCGACTCGCCGAGCAGGAATGCGACGTTGCTGTGCGCGCGGTTGCGCAACAGGCTATAGACCTCACGCTTGCCGCTCGTCGTTTCGATACGCAGCATCGTCGCTTCCGGCAACTGATCGATAACTTTCAGCCCGGCAGCCGGACGCGAGGTCAGGCGGCTGAGCGCCTGTTCGGCACTCTGTAATGCCGGATCGATGTTTGGCCGCGAGCAATAAGCCCCGTCGCAGCGATTGATCGGGTCGGGCCTGGCGTTGAGTTCACCGTATCGAGCCAGCAACTGCATGGCAAAGTCGCGCTTCGGGTCTTTCTCGTCGAGTTTCAGCGCCGTCGGTTTGTCGTTGTCGATGGCTTCATAGTCCAGCCACATCTTGAATTTGCCACCGCTCTGATACCAGTCATCGAGATAGCCATCGCGTGAATCGGCGGGCATCAGGCGCAGGAAGTTCTGCTCGGCGCCGTTGCGAATCAGGTCGAAGTACAGGCGCGTCTGCGCCTGATGGGAGACGTTACCGAACACGTCGAAGTTGACTGCCAACTGATAATACGTGCGCTCCAGCAACGGGAAATCGAATAGCCACATGGTTTGTGGCACGTCGCCGATCAGGCCCTTGTTTACCGAAGCACTGTCGAAGTGCCGGAAGATCGTCAGCAGCGCGTTGTCGTTACCGGCCCACAAGGTCGACCAGCTCGGCGCCGGCGCGTCGGCATAGTTGTCGCGGCGCAACGCCTCGTATTCGTTGCGTTTATCGCGGTAGTCGTGCCACAGGCTCAGCACACTGCCGACGTCGTCGTTCTGCCCCGGCATCGCCAGCAACGGCGTGGCTTGGCCGCGATAGTTCGGGTCGACGATGTAGAGATCGTGTTCCGGCGCCTGAAACAATGCCCAGAAGTTATCGCGAATCACGTCGGTGGCTATCTGGCCACGGCACACCGGCCCGCGGATAAAGGTGCGCACAAAGTATTCGGCGTTATCGAGCATGAACTGATAGCGCGCCTGCGCCGGGATCGCCTCAAACGTGCTGAACGGATTGGCCCGGCGCTCGGGGCCGTACCCCGGCAAGGCATTGACCTGCCAGTTGCCGTTGTAGAACAGGCTTTTGATCCGCGCCATCTTCGCCGCACTCAGCGGATAAGTGATGTGGGTCTTCTGTACGATCACACCCTGCACCGGCCACAAGCGGTAATACACCTGCGTGCCCGGATCGTCATTCGGGCGGCGAGTGTTGATCAGGTCAATCGGCTGGCCGGTCGGCGTGCGCGAACGCACCCACTGGAAGAAATGCCCCGGCTCGCCGTCCTTGAAGTAAAGGTGGGCGAGGAACCAGTGTTCAAACAACCAGCGCCCCACCAGGCTTTGGCGAGCGCCCGGCGCGTTGAGCAGGTTTTCCCATTGCACCACTTGCAAGGCTTCTTTGGCCGACGGCACCAGACCTTGCTCATCGATTGGCGCGCCCGAAGCCAGCCAGCGTTGCAGCGTCTGGTACTGCTGATCGGTCAGGCCGGTAACCGCCAGCGGCATGCCTTCCTTCGGATGCGCGCTGGCGTAACCGTCGAACTCGCCCGGCATCGCGCACATGTTTTCCCGATTCAGACCCAGGACAATGTCTTCGGGCAACTTGGCGTTGGGCGTCAGCGGTGTTTTGTGGCCCAGCTCCAGCATCCGCGCCATTAACGCGGCCTGGCTGCCCTGGGCATCGAGCACCGGGTAGAAGCCTTTTTGCTGCCAGGCGTGCTTGCCGAAGGCGTCATAAAACAACCGGGTCGGCGCGGCAGCCAGGCTGCGCTCGCCATCGTAGACCGAGACTTTCGACGCGCCGCGCGCAGCCCCCTCGCCACTGCCCAGATTGAGCTGACAGGGGGCGTCATTGCAGGCATGGCAGGCCACGCACTTTTCGGTGAAGATCGGTTGGATGTCGCGGCTGTAGGAAATGCCAGTAGAAATCGCCGGCTCCTGCGCTACGGCGCCCCAGCTTAAAAACAGCAATACGCTGCTGATGACGACGCGATACGACATGTCCCTGTTCCCGATCCTTGAAAAAACGCCGCGATTCTACCGGGACAGCGCCCGCATCAACATGAACGATATTCATGCAAAAACCGCACATGCTCTAAAAGCGCACAGGTTTGCTATGATCCCGGCCCTTCGTCATGGTCTTTCCGAGTAGTCCCAATGTCCGATCGCAGTGTTCGCCTTCAAGCCCTCAAGCACGCCCTCAAAGAGCGCATTCTGATTCTCGATGGCGGCATGGGCACGATGATCCAGAGCTACAAGCTCGAAGAGCAGGATTATCGCGGCAAACGCTTTGCCGACTGGCCAAGCGATGTCAAAGGCAACAACGACCTGTTGGTGTTGACGCGCCCGGACGTGATTGGCGGCATCGAAAAAGCCTACCTGGATGCCGGCGCGGACATTCTGGAAACCAACACCTTCAACGCCACCCGGATTTCCATGGCCGATTACGGCATGGAAGAACTGGCCTACGAACTGAACGTAGAAGGCGCTCGCCTGGCCCGCAAGGTCGCCGACGCGAAAACCCTCGAGAACCCGGACAAGCCACGCTTCGTCGCCGGCGTGCTCGGCCCGACCAGCCGCACCTGCTCGTTGTCGCCGGACGTGAACAACCCCGGCTACCGCAACGTGACCTTCGATGAACTGGTGGTGAACTACACCGAGGCCACCAAAGGCCTGATCGAAGGCGGCGCCGACCTGATCCTGATCGAAACCATCTTCGACACCCTCAACGCCAAAGCCGCGATCTTCGCCGTGCAAGGGGTGTTTGAAGAACTGGGCGTCGAACTGCCGATCATGATCTCCGGCACTATCACCGACGCCTCCGGCCGCACCCTGTCGGGCCAGACCACTGAAGCGTTCTGGAACTCCGTGGCCCATGCCAAACCAATTTCGGTCGGTCTGAACTGCGCGCTCGGCGCCAGCGAACTGCGTCCGTACCTTGAAGAGCTGTCGAACAAGGCCGGCACCCACGTCTCCGCACACCCGAATGCCGGTCTGCCAAACGAATTCGGCGAGTACGACGAACTGCCGTCGGAAACCGCCAAAGTCATCGAAGAATTCGCCCAGAGCGGCTTCCTCAATATCGTTGGCGGCTGCTGCGGCACCACGCCGGGGCACATCGAAGCCATCGCCAAAGCCGTCGCCGGTTATGCGCCGCGGGAAATCCCGGACATCGCGAAGGCCTGCCGCCTCTCCGGCCTGGAACCGTTCACCATCGATCGCAGCTCGTTGTTCGTCAACGTCGGTGAGCGCACCAACATCACCGGTTCGGCAAAATTTGCCCGCCTGATCCGTGAAGACAACTACACCGAAGCCCTGGAAGTCGCCCTGCAGCAGGTCGAAGCCGGCGCTCAGGTGATCGACATCAACATGGACGAAGGGATGCTCGATTCGAAGAAGGCGATGGTGACCTTCCTCAATCTGATTGCGGGTGAACCGGACATCTCCCGCGTGCCGATCATGATCGACTCCTCGAAGTGGGAAGTCATCGAAGCCGGCCTCAAGTGCATCCAGGGCAAAGGCATCGTCAACTCGATCAGCATGAAAGAAGGCGTCGAGCAGTTCATTCATCACGCCAAACTGTGCAAGCGCTACGGCGCCGCCGTGGTCGTAATGGCGTTCGACGAAGCCGGTCAGGCCGACACCGAAGCGCGCAAGAAAGAAATCTGCAAACGCTCCTACGACATTCTGGTCAACGACGTCGGCTTCCCGCCGGAAGACATCATTTTCGACCCAAACATCTTCGCCGTGGCCACCGGCATCGAAGAACACAACAACTACGCCGTGGACTTCATCAACGCCTGTGCCTACATCCGTGACGAGCTGCCGTATGCGCTGACCTCGGGCGGCGTGTCCAACGTGTCGTTCTCGTTCCGGGGCAACAACCCGGTGCGTGAGGCGATTCACTCGGTGTTCCTGCTGTATGCGATCCGCAACGGCCTGACCATGGGCATCGTCAACGCCGGTCAGCTGGAAATCTACGACCAGATCCCGGTGGAACTGCGCGACGCCGTCGAAGACGTGGTGCTCAACCGCACCCCGCACGGCACCGACGCCCTCCTCGCCATTGCCGACAAGTACAAGGGCGACGGCAGCGTCAAGGAAGCCGAGACCGAAGAGTGGCGCGGCTGGGACGTCAACAAGCGTCTGGAGCATGCGCTGGTCAAAGGCATCACCACACACATCGTTGAAGACACCGAAGAGTCGCGCCAGTCGTTCGCGCGCCCGATCGAGGTGATCGAAGGCCCGCTGATGTCCGGCATGAACATCGTCGGTGACCTGTTCGGTGCCGGCAAAATGTTCCTGCCACAGGTGGTGAAATCTGCCCGTGTGATGAAGCAGGCGGTGGCGCACTTGATTCCGTTCATCGAACTGGAAAAAGGCGACAAGCCGGAAGCCAAGGGCAAGATCCTCATGGCGACGGTGAAAGGCGACGTGCACGACATCGGCAAGAACATTGTCGGCGTGGTACTCGGCTGCAACGGCTATGACATCGTCGATCTCGGCGTGATGGTGCCGGCGGAGAAGATCCTGCAGGTGGCCAAGGAGCAGAAGTGCGACATCATCGGTCTGTCCGGTTTGATCACGCCGTCGCTGGATGAAATGGTCCACGTGGCCCGCGAGATGCAGCGTCAGGACTTCCACCTGCCGCTGATGATCGGCGGCGCGACCACTTCCAAGGCACACACGGCGGTGAAGATCGAGCCGAAGTACAGCAACGACGCGGTGATCTACGTCACCGACGCCTCCCGCGCCGTGGGCGTGGCGACGCAGTTGCTGTCCAAGGAATTGAAACCGGCGTTCGTCGAGAAGACCCGCCTGGAATACATCGACGTTCGCGAGCGTACCGCCAACCGCAGCGCCCGTACCGAACGCCTGAGCTATGCGGCCGCCATCGCCAAGAAGCCGCAGTTCGACTGGAGCACCTACGCGCCGGTCAAACCGACGTTCACCGGCGCCAAAGTGCTGGACAACATCGACCTGAAAGTCCTGGCCGAGTACATCGACTGGACCCCGTTCTTCATCTCCTGGGACCTGGCCGGCAAGTTCCCGCGCATCCTCGAAGACGAAGTGGTCGGTGAAGCCGCCACCGCGCTATACGCCGATGCCAAGGAAATGCTCGCCAAACTGATCGACGAGAAACTGATCAGCGCCCGCGCAGTGTTCGGTTTCTGGCCGGCCAACCAGGTGCGTGACGACGACATCGAAGTCTATGGCGATGACGGCAAGCCTTTGGCCAAGTTGCATCACCTGCGCCAGCAGATCATCAAGACCGACGGCAAGCCGAACTTCTCCCTCGCCGACTTCGTGGCGCCGAAGGACAGCGAAATCACCGACTACGTGGGTGGTTTCATCACCACCGCCGGCATCGGCGCCGAAGAAGTGGCCAAGGCGTATCAAGACGCCGGCGACGATTACAACTCGATCATGGTCAAGGCCCTGGCCGACCGTCTGGCTGAGGCCTGCGCCGAATGGCTGCACCAGCAGGTTCGCAAGGATTACTGGGGTTACGCCAAGGACGAGACACTGGACAACGAGGCACTGATCAAAGAGCAATACACCGGCATCCGCCCTGCTCCTGGCTACCCGGCCTGCCCGGATCACACCGAGAAATCGACGCTGTTTGCCTTGCTCGATCCTGAAGCGAGCGAAATGAAGGCGGGTCGCAGCGGCGTGTTCCTCACCGAGCACTACGCGATGTTCCCGGCGGCGGCGGTCAGCGGCTGGTACTTCGCTCACCCGCAGGCGCAGTATTTCGCGGTAGGCAAGGTCGACAAGGATCAGGTGCAGAGCTACACCTCGCGCAAGGGTCAGGAGTTGAGCGTGACCGAGCGCTGGCTGGCGCCGAACCTCGGCTACGACAACTAAGATCAATCGCCTGGCCACATTCCCGTGGCCAACTGAGATCCCTGTGGGAGCGGGCTTGCCCGCGATGGGGCCCTGCCAGTCAACATTATGGGTGACTGTCAGTCCGCCATCGCGGGCAAGCCCGCTCCCACAGGATTTGTACCCTCCCGGATTGGATTGTCTATGCTTACGCTTCACACATCCGTGACGAGGGGTTTATGGACGATCCAGTCGACAACAAGCCGCCTACTTTCTGGCAGATGCTGCACAGCGTCCTGGCGGCGGCATTCGGGGTGCAGAGCGGGAAGAATCGGGCTCGGGATTTCACTCACGGCAAGCCCAGTCATTTCGTGGTCCTGGGGATTTTGTTCACCGCGGTGTTTGCATTAATGCTGTTCGGCATCGTGCAACTGGTGGTGCATCTGGCCGGGGTCTAGCGCATCAGGGTTTGCAGGCTGAACGGATAGCGATAGGACGTCGGCCGGCCCTTGGCCGACAGTCGACGGAAGTTCACGCCGTAGTGCGGCGATTCACCCATGGTCAGCATTCGCCTGGCGGTTGCCTTGTCGACCAGTTGCAGCAGCGGGATCTGGCGGTCACGACCGCCGTACCGGCTGATGTCCACGCCCTGATCGAGGTCATGCAATTCCACCAGAGCCCAGCCACCCAGGGTGAAATGTCCGCCCAACAAAACACTCAACTTTCCGTCGACCTTCGCCTGTAACGCGGCCGTCGATGTATTGACCGCACTGAAATACGCGTCCTTTCCGGGCACACCGCCCGCCTCCGAGTACGCCTGCATGGCGCCAAACGCCATCTCGTCATTGGCGGACCATACCAGCGTGACCTTCGGGTAGCGCCGGAACAGCAGCTTTGCCTGTTCATACGCACGGGCGCGGGTCCAGCCGCTATAAACCAGTTGCCGCAAACGCACCTGCGGGTGCTCGGCCAGCGCTCGCATCATGCCTTGTTCACGCAGTTGCGCCGATGGCGTGATTTTCAGGCCGGAGAACGCCAGCAACTCGATCACCTGACCGGGCGCCACGGGCGGATGCTGGCGAATCAGCTCCTTGAGCATCAGGTAGCCGCCCTCCTCGTCATTGGGCACCAGGCTGCCCAGTCGATCGGGGCGTTCGCCCAGCAGGTTCAACTGGTTGGCGGTCAGCGAGGCGTTGACCATAAACAGTTTCACGCCACTGCCTTGAGCCAGACGCAACACTTGCGGGGCAATGTACTGTTCGTTGACGAAGACCAGATAGTCCGGACGATCGGGACCTTGCAGGGCACGGCGCGCTTGCGCCAGCGTGAGTTCGGGCATGCGCCGGGAATAGAGAATCCTCAGGTCGATGCCCAGGTCCGTGGCGGCCGCCTGCATAAATTGCGAATAGCTGATCCAGAAGGCTTCGTCAGTACTCCCGGGATTGAGGAACAACACCGATTCCGCACGCGCAGCAGGGCCGTAAACCGTACCAAGCAGCAACAGGAAGGTGTAGAAAAACTTCAACATTGATCGTCCGAGCCCCGGAAATTCGCCGCGTATTATAGCTGGCGAACGCCCGTAAAACGGCGTTTATTGCAGATTTTGTCCGACAATTGTCGGGGCCGGGCCCGGACGGGGTCGGTTATTGATGGCTGACCCAGAATACCGCTGTGCCCACGACCAGAATGATCAGAAACAGAATGGCCCAGGCATCGACCGTACTGTCAGGTTTTGAAGCTTTGGTAGGGTTGCTCATTGCATCGCCTCTTGTCGGTTTTATCGGTGATTGCATAAAGACTCGACCACAGTTAAGACGATGATTGCCCACACCACAAATACGGGTTTATCAATAACAATTCTCGTTAGTCGATTTGGTTCTTTACATATACTCAAACATCACTTTTGCGCATAACTCCAAACTGGTATCTTGCCCCGGCTCCGTAGGGAGTGCGCGGCCGTGCGCGCAGAATTGCCGAGGCAGTATCGGAGATTTCAGCAAGCGAAAATCGCAACTGGATCCGACCGGCCCAAGCCTGAGAACAGGACTTATATGTACGTATACGACGAGTACGATCAGCGGATCATCGAGGACCGCGTCAAGCAGTTCCGTGATCAGACCCGACGCTATCTGGCAGGCGAGCTGAGCGAAGAAGAATTCCGCCCTCTGCGCTTGCAAAACGGGCTTTATATCCAGCGTTTCGCGCCGATGTTGCGGGTGGCGGTGCCTTACGGCCAGCTGACTTCGCGCCAGACGCGAATGATGGCGAAGATTGCCCGCGACTATGACAAGGGCTATGCCCACATCAGTACCCGCCAGAACGTACAGTTCAACTGGCCGGCGCTGGAAGACATCCCGGACATCCTCGCTGAGCTGGCGACGGTGCAGATGCATGCGATCCAGACCAGCGGCAACTGCCTGCGCAACGTCACTACCGACCAGTTCGCCGGTGTCGCTGCCGATGAGCTGATCGACCCGCGCCCATGGTGCGAGATTGTTCGCCAATGGACGACATTCCACCCGGAATTCGCTTACCTGCCGCGTAAATTCAAGATCGCGATCAACGGTTCGACCTCCGACCGTGCCGCCATCGAAGTCCATGATATCGGCCTTGAGCCGGTGCACAACGCTGCGGGCGAATTGGGCTTCCGTGTGCTGGTTGGTGGTGGCCTGGGCCGTACACCGGTGGTTGGCGCGTTCATCAATGAATTCCTGCCGTGGCAAGACCTGTTGAGCTACCTCGACGCCATCCTGCGTGTGTACAACCGCTATGGCCGTCGCGACAACAAGTACAAGGCGCGGATCAAGATTCTGGTCAAGGCCCTGACGCCTGAAGTCTTTGCGCAGAAAGTCGATGCGGAAATGGAACACCTTCGCGGTGGCCAGACCACGCTGACCGAAGCCGAAGTTCATCGCGTTGCCAAACACTTCGTCGACCCCGACTACAAGGCGCTGGACAACCAGACCGCCGAACTTGCCGAACTCGACAAGCAACACCCGGGCTTCGCTCGGTGGCGTACGCGCAATACCCTGGCGCACAAGAAGCCGGGTTATGTCGCTGTGACCCTGTCCCTGAAGCCGACCGGCGTTGCGCCGGGCGACATCACCGACAAGCAGCTCGACGCCGTGGCCGACCTGGCCGATCGTTACAGCTTCGGTCAACTGCGCACCTCTCACGAACAGAACATCATTCTGGCCGACGTTGAACAGTCCCAACTGTTCGCGATGTGGGGCGAGTTGCGCGAGCAAGGCTTCGCCACGCCGAACATCGGGTTGCTGACCGACATCATCTGCTGCCCTGGCGGTGATTTCTGCTCGCTGGCCAACGCCAAGTCGATCCCGATCGCCGAATCGATCCAGCGCCGTTTCGACGACCTGGACTATCTGTTCGACATCGGTGAACTGGACCTGAACATCTCCGGCTGCATGAACGCCTGTGGTCACCACCACGTCGGCCACATCGGCATCCTTGGGGTGGACAAGAAAGGCGAAGAGTTCTACCAGGTATCCCTCGGCGGCAGCGCCAGTCGCGATGCGAGCCTGGGCAAGATCCTCGGCCCGTCCTTTGCCCAGGACGCCATGCCAGACGTGATCGAAAAGCTGATCGACGTGTACATCGAACAACGTACCGAAGACGAGCGCTTCATCGACACCTATCAGCGTATTGGCATCGACCTCTTCAAGGAACGCGTCTATGCAGCGAATCATTAAGAACAACGAAGTCGTCGACGAAACCTGGCACCTGTTGCCCAAGGATTTCAACATCGACGAGATCAGCAACTGCGACGACCTGATCGTTCCGTTGCAGCTGTGGCGTGAACACGGCCGTATGCTCAAGGCCCGCGATGGCGGCCTGGGTGTGTGGCTGGACGCCGATGAAGAAGCCGAAGAAATCGGTGAAGACGTCGCGAACTTCCAGGTCATCGCCTTGAACTTCCCGGCCTTCACCGATGGCCGCAACTACTCCAACGCCCGCCTGCTGCGTGACCGCTACGGTTTCAAAGGTGAACTACGGGCGATTGGCGATGTGCTGCGCGACCAGCTGTTCTACATGCGTCGCTGCGGTTTCGACGCCTTTGCGGTTCGCGCAGATAAAGACCCGTACGAAGCCCTTGAAGGCCTCAAGGACTTCTCAGTGACCTATCAGGCCGCCACCGACGAACCGCTCCCGCTGTTCCGTCGCCGCTGACACATAAAGCCCTGGTCCAACGGGATCAGGGCTTTATCGGCTCCACCCCTCTGTTATCGCTCGATCGGAATCGGTCGCCCCAAAGCCACCCAGTCCCGGTACAGCTGCAAACGGCTTTCCAGTGCCGTGAATACCGCAAGAGGGTTGTCGAAAGCACCCTCCGGAATCGGTACATCCCGGGTCAATCGCGCCAACAACTCGTCCGAAGCGTCTGCTTCCGTCAACAGTCGCCACACCCGTGCCTGAAGATCCAGATAACCGATCTGGAAATCCGGGGTGAGCGTCAATGTGTTCATGGTTCCTAAAAACCGCCCACCACCCGGCTTGAGCGCCAGTTGCTGCCAGATGTGCAGCCGGGCATCGCGCAGCCCTGCCTCAATCCCGTTCAGCCAGAGCGCCGGATTCGCATAGTCAGGCCCTGCGGCACGCAACCACAAGTTGATCCCCGTTTGTTCTCGATGCGCGACCAACCGCTGCAAGGTGTCCTCATCGCTCAACGGGTTGTTCCACAGCAGCACCCGATCCCTGGCGATGGCCTGGTTCAAAACCGCTTGGGGGATCCGCGTGATCTGGTTATCGCGCAAATCCAGGGACGTCAGGTACGGCTCATCCATGATCCCGACCGGACAACGGCTTATCTGCGTATTCCTCAGGTTGAGTCGGCGCAGGTTGTTCAAGCCCAGTACCATCGGCGGTACACCCAACGGGTTGTCGCTCAGGTCAAGGCTTTGCAAGCTTGTCAGGTCAGTCAGTTGTGAAGCGGCGCGTTCACTGAATACCAGCTGGGTGGCGCGCAGATTGAGTGAGGATAGGTTTCTCAACTGGCACAGGGCAGGCGGCAAGGCACACCCTTCGTGGCCGTCCACGAAGAAATGACGCAAGTCGACGCGCTCCAGATTCAACACCTCGAGGTTCGGGAAGCTCTCGAGAAAGCCGTTCAAACTGCCCTCCTCGGTCAGATGGAAGCCTTGCATCGACAATTCGACCACATCGTTAAGCCGGACGCTCAGGGTGGGCAGGCGGTGATAGTCCTCGAAGGCGAGATCGAGCCTGACACGACGGTTCGGCGTGCGTTTTTGCCAAATGGCGGCAAGTTCCACAGCCAGCTCCCCCCGGACCGTCTGCTCCTCGTGCAAGGCCATTTGCAGGAGGTGGGCATTGTGCACGGCAATTTGCGCAGGGTTCATACCCGCCGCCTCTTCATCGCCGATGGCCAGCACGGGGATGTCCATATCGGCAATGTCTTGCACCGCTTGATCGACCCAGGCATTCAATTCGGTGTTGAGTTGTTGTAACTGCAGATTCAGCCGATCGATATACGCCTGCACCGAGCCACCCTCACGCTGTATGACCTGATCCGCCTCCGCATCGGTGAAGTCCGGGTAAATATCCTTGATCTGTAACCTGGTGGCTTGCAATGCCATGGCTTCACCCTGAGGCGTCGACGGGTAGCCTCCACCGCGCAGCCCCTGCCGTTCGAAGGTCAACCCTGAGTCGAGTCTTTGCAGGCCGAGCAGGGTTTCGGCACGGGACAATGCCCGATCGCTGAGGCTGAGCCGCAACTCGCTGGCCGGATCCAGCGACGTGAGATGCAACACCGAGCGCTCCTCCTCCGACAGCACGCCGAGGATCGCGTCGTAGAAATCCGTTGGCCGGCCTTCCCGCAGGTAACGGTTGCCCACCTTGATGACGCTTCGGTACTTAGGGGTATCGAGGGCACCGCAACGGTCAAGAACCCGACCGGTGGAAGAGCCTTCGAGGATTTCGATCCGCAGATCTTTTGGCCAGCCGGGCAGGTTTTTCAGGGAGTGAAATGCTAGCGTGTCCGTCTCGGCGTTCACCACCGAGCGCAGATAGAAGCCTTCATAAGCGCGATTGAGCCGCACCTGCTGTTGGTATTGCCGTGCTTTGCCGTCCAGGCGTGCGAACACCTGCCTGGCCTCGGCAATGTCGGGCGGCCGTTGGATGTCCACGCCGTAGCGGTCGAGCATTTGCTCGATTGCGCTTGTTGGCACGTCCGGGTATTGCTCCTGGAACAGCCGCACCCATTCCAGCTCCGAACGTTGAAGTGCCTGGTAACGCAGGCTGAATTGCGCAACATCCCCCGCCAGACCGAGCGCCTGATCGATCCTGAAGCGATTGATGGTGTCAGCCAGCAAAGGCGTCGGCGCGCGCCCCGCCTGAATCAACCGCAGCATGTCGTCATCAATCGCGCAGACCTTGCCGATCTGCGCCAGCATTTCATCGCTGAACGACGCCACCGAGGGTCCAATGGCGCGAATGAGTTCGACCCGGGTCGCCGGCACCCCGTTCAACGGGTCGGGCGTTGGGGCAACAGCCACTTCCGGCGCAGGCCTTGCGCCTTCCTCTGTTGCATCGGCGATTGCCGCGTCACCTTTTAGCGCCGCCTCCGCGACGATCGGCAATGCATTGAGCAAGCCAAAAACAGTGCGCGTCGCACCCTCTGACCGTTCGCTGAATGTCTTGCCGTTGACCACCTGATCAATCCCGTAACCCGCGTCGATAAGCCCGGCCAATGCCAATATTCCCTCGCCTCCCGGAACGAACAACGCCAAGGGTCCAAACCGGTTGACCCACTGCACAAGCGGTTCAACGACCGCACTTAAATTGTCACGATTGACCTGGGCATCGTCACGGATGCTCTCGATGCTGGCCCGGGCTGCCTGCTTCATCGTCAGCACACACAGGGCAAACGGATCGGTGGCGGAGTCAGGATCGTCGTAGCCAATGTACTCGTCCGGGTCCCAATAGCCGTCGTTGTTGAAAAAACCGGCATTGTTCGTCAGCCAGTGTTTTGCCGGATACAACGCCATGCCATCGAGCGCCGTCAGAACACCGGCATGAAACGTACCGTCCTCACGGTCATCTTCGGCAAAGTGGGCGGCCAAAGCCTGCTTCGTTTCATTCACCTTGCCTAGTGCGGCAATCCATTGGTGCAGTTTTGTGGCGTCGGCGAATTCGTGCAGCGGGGAAGAATTGCCGGGAATGTACAACAGCACTCTGGCACTGGCGGTGTCACGGAAGGCCCAGATATCTGTCGCGGTGTAACGGTAGAGCTTCAACCGCCCGGTCCTGACCGATGAAGGCGCGCGAGTCGGTGCTTGCAGTTGCTCGATGGCCAGCGTTTCCCATGGCTGATCCGGTGGCAAACCTGCCGCTTGCATCGCCAGTTCCAGGCCTTTTGGCGACAGGTGCTGTTCACGAAACTGCAACCAGGCTGCCATGACGAATGCTGCTTTGACCGACGTTCTCAACGCGTAAGGTTTGGCTGCGACAAGCACGTTCTCGGCTGGCCAGGCCTGACCGAGATACGCTTCGTACAAGTCCTTCAGTTCCAGCTCCCAGGCCCATTTCTTGAAATCGGCGGGCCTCAGATTGATCTGTGTCGACGGCCCGTAAACTTGCGGTGTGGTCTGGCGATAGATGCCTTCATACGTCTGGTGATTGCCGCTGCCGTGATCGGCAAACTCATCGACATTTTTCACGATGCGTACGGCCGGTCCGATATCCGGTGGCGTGTACAAGCCGAACGCGGTTTCAGCGAAACGCCCATCCCCGACAGTCTGATAGTTGGACAGCAGCGTTTGCAGCAGCGATCGTGAGCTCGCCACCTGCCCTTGCTCCACACCATCAATGGCAGGATGGCCCTTGTAGTTGTAATCGAGCGTGACTAGCAAAGCTGTCTGCGGATCAATGGTCTGCCCCCATTTTTCCTTGATCAGACGCTCTCCAAACTGACCGGGGGTTTGGGGCAGCGCGATATCCAGCGCGGCTTTCAGTTCGTCGCGCAATCGCGCAGAGGGCGTGGGATGAGGGCCGGCAGCATCGTTATGAAGCAACTCTTTCATGGTGCATTCCATTGCAATCATTTCAGGAACACCACCCTACCCAACCTGGGCCGCCGAAAAAGCCGGACCGATTGACAGTGACGATAGGAAATTTCGCTGCTTACACGGGAAAAACGCGCCCTTGTGGAAGGCAAAAAAAACCGTGGAGGTAATCCACGGTTTCATTTTTCAGGGCAATGGAGTTTTGAAAACTCACCAGAAGCGTTGCTGGGTCAACCGGCTCCACCAGCTCAGCAATACGCGATCGACCGAACCGCTGGCCGCCATGCCGATGCGCTCCTGCAGGCTTTTGCGTTCGGCATAGTGCAGGTGATAAAGCTCCGACTTCTTCGCACGTTCGGCGAGGTATTCATCGCTGGTCTTGAGTTCGTCCACCAGTTGCTTGTCCAGTGCCGCGATACCGAGCCAGATTTCGCCGGTCGCCACTTCGTCGATGGCCAGTTGCGGGCGATAACGGGCAACGAAGTTCTTGAACAGTTGGTGAGTGATGTCCAGGTCTTCCTGGAATTTCTCACGGCCCTTTTCGGTGTTTTCGCCAAACACGGTGAGGGTGCGTTTGTATTCGCCGGCGGTCAGCACTTCGAAGTCGATGTCGTGTTTTTTCAGCAGACGGTTGACGTTGGGTAACTGCGCCACCACGCCGATCGAGCCGAGAATCGCGAACGGCGCGCTGATGATCTTCTCGCCGATGCACGCCATCATGTAGCCGCCGCTGGCCGCGACCTTGTCGATGCACACGGTCAACGGCACGCCGGCATCTCGGATACGCGCCAGTTGCGAGGATGCCAGGCCGTAGCTGTGAACCATGCCGCCGCCGCTTTCCAGACGCAACACCACTTCATCCTTGGGCGTGGCCAGGGTCAGCAGCGCGGTGATCTCGTGACGCAGGCTTTCAGTGGCCGACGCCTTGATGTCACCGTCAAAATCCAGCACGAACACCCGAGGCCTGGCTTCGGGTTTCTTCTTTTGCTTTTTCTCGGATTTAGCCTCGACCTTGCGCAAGGCCTTGAGCTGGTCCTTGTCGAGCAAGGTCTGCTCCAGGCGTTCGCGCAGCCCTTTGTAGAAATCATTGAGTTTGCTGACTTGCAATTGGCCGGCCGACTTGCGTCGACCTTTGCTGCGCAATGCCGCGAAACTGGCCAGGACCACCAGAATGGCGATCACCAGTGTCACGGTTTTAGCCAGAAAACTGGCGTACTCGGACAGAAAATCCACAGTTACTCCTTCAATACAGTGCGCTGCATAAACGCGCGCGGGATACCACCAGCATACCCATGCGCCGGCCCCGCGGCCAGCCGTGAAAGCTCTGGCAACAGGCCTGTAACGAGCATTTCAAACAAGCGTATGTTTTTTCATTGACAGCTCACCGTCATCCTCATAACCTCGCCGAACCTTCAACGTACCGGGATGACGCGGACGTGGGCAGTATCTATTTGATTCGACATGGCCAGGCCTCCTTTGGTGCAGACGACTATGACGTCCTGTCGCCGACCGGTGTTCGCCAGGCAGAAATCCTCGGCCAGCACCTCGCCGGGCTGGGCATCAGCTTCGATCGCTGCCTCTCGGGCGACTTGCGCCGTCAGCAGCATACTGCCAGCAGTGCGCTGGAACAGTTCGCTGCCGCAGGCTTGCCGGTGCCGATTGTGGAAACCGATTCCGCCTTCAACGAATTCGACGCCGATGCGGTGATCCGTGCGCTGCTGCCGGCCATGCTCGACGACGAACCCGAAGCGTTGGAGATCCTGCGCAACGCCGCGCAAAACCGCGCTGAGTTCCAGCGTATCTTCGCCCTGATCATCGAACGCTGGCTCGCCGGTACGTATGACACGCCGGGTCTGGAAAGCTGGCTGGGTTTTGTCGAGCGGGTGCAGGCCGGTCTGCACCGAATCCTCGAAAGCGCCGACAACACTCAGAAAATCGCCGTGTTCACCTCCGGCGGCACCATCACTGCCCTGCTCCACCTCATTACCCAAATGCCCGCCAAGCAGGCCTTTGAACTGAACTGGCAAATCGTCAACACCTCGCTCAACCAACTGAAATTCCGTGGTCGCGAGGTAGCACTGGCTTCTTTCAACAGTCATGCGCATTTGCAACTGTTGAAAGCACCGGAACTCATCACGTTTCGCTGAGTCCGGACTATTGTGACCCTGGCTGTAATCACCCAGCTCTAATTACCCAAGAAAGGATCGAACCATGACCTCCGTAGCTGATGCCGTACAAGCAATGAAAGCCAAGTTCAACCCAGCCGCTGCTGCCGGTCTGGACCTGGTATTCGGTTTCCGCATCGACGACACCAAGAATTTCTCGCTGATCGTCAAGGACAGCACCTGCGAGCTGAAAGAAGGCGAAAACCCGGACGCCCAGGTCACTCTGGTGATGGACGGCGAAACCCTGGAAGGCATCGTTGACGGTTCGACCGACGGCATGCAGGCGTTCATGGGCGGCAAGCTGCGCGCTGAAGGCGACATGATGCTGGCCATGAAACTGTCCGAGCTGTTCCCAAGCTAAGACGGCGGTTCCCGCGCCCGGGAGCCTCTCTGTCTGCAAACGAATCCCGCCCCTTGTGGCGGGATTCGTCGTTTTTCACCTTTGGAAAACCGCCCTCTGCAGATTTGCGGTCTATATTCCTTCTGGCCGTATGCGTCAGACATCGGCTGTTCAATCCGATCATTTTTGCGGAGAACACTGCTATGCCCCCACCTGACGACCGCGACGGTTTCAACCGTCGACGTGTATTGCAAGGCCTTTCGGCAGGTGCCGTAGGTGCCTGGATCAGCCCGCTGTTCGCAGGGAGTAAAACCATGCCAGATACCCCGGCCGACCTCATTCTGTACAACGGACGCCTGCACACCGTCGATCGCAAGAAACCCCAGGCCAGTGCCGTCGCGATCAAGGACGGACGCTTCGTGGTGGTCGGCAGTGACGCTCAGGCCATGGCCCTGCAAGGCCCCGGCACGCAAATTATTGATTTGCACGGTCGCACGGTCATTCCCGGTCTCAACGACTCGCACCTGCACCTGATTCGCGGTGGCCTGAATTACAACCTTGAACTGCGCTGGGAAGGCGTGCCGTCACTGGTCGATGCGTTGCGGATGCTCAAGGATCAGGCCGACCGCACCCCCACGCCACAATGGGTGCGGGTGGTCGGTGGCTGGAACGAATTCCAGTTCGCCGAAAAGCGCCTGCCAACGATTGATGAACTGAACAAAGCCGCGCCGGATACGCCGGTGTTCGTGCTGCACCTCTACGACCGTGCCCTGCTCAACCGCGCTGCGTTGAAAGTGGTCGGCTACACCCGTGACACGCCGAACCCGCCGGGCGGTGAAATCCAGCGTGACGCCAACGGCGACCCGACCGGCATGCTGATCGCCCGCCCCAATGCGATGATTCTTTACTCGACGCTGGCCAAGGGACCGAAACTGCCGCTGGAGTACCAGGTCAACTCGACCCGGCAGTTCATGCGCGAACTCAATCGCCTCGGAGTCACCAGCGCCATCGATGCCGGCGGCGGTTATCAGAATTACCCCGACGACTATCAGGTCATTCAGCAACTGGCCAAAGACCAACAGCTGACAGTCCGGATCGCCTACAACCTGTTCACGCAGAAACCCAAGGAAGAGTTGACCGACTTCAAAAACTGGACCAGTACGTCACGTTACGGTCAGGGCGACGATTTTCTGCGGCACAACGGTGCCGGGGAAATGCTGGTGTTTTCGGCGGCGGATTTCGAAGACTTCCTTGAACCACGCCCGGACCTGCCGCAAACCATGGAGCAGGAACTGGAACCGGTGGTCCGGCACCTGGTGGAACAGCGTTGGCCATTCCGCCTGCACGCCACGTACAACGAATCCATCAGCCGCATGCTTGATGTATTCGAGAAGGTCAATCGCGACATTCCGTTCGATGGTTTGCCATGGTTTTTCGACCACGCCGAAACCATCACCCCGCAGAACATCGAACGGGTCAAAGCCTTGGGCGGCGGCATTGCGATTCAAGACCGCATGGCATTTCAAGGCGAGTACTTCGTCGACCGCTACGGCGCCAAGGCTGCCGAACACACACCACCGATCGCGCGCATGCTTGCCGAAGGCATTCCGGTCGGTGCCGGTACCGACGCCACGCGGGTGTCGAGCTACAACCCCTGGACCTCGATGTATTGGCTGGTCAGCGGCCGCACCGTCGGAGGTCTGGAGCTGTACCCGCAAGGCTTGAGCCGCGACACCGCGCTGGAACTGTTCACCCATGGCAGCGCCTGGTTCTCCTCCGAGCAAGGCAAGAAAGGCCAGATCAAGGTCGGGCAACTGGCGGACCTGATTGCGCTGTCGGCGGACTATTTCCACATCGAGGACGAAGCAGTCAAATGGATCGAGTCGGTGCTGACGATTGTCGACGGCAAGATCGTCTATGGCACCGCAGAATTCGAAAAGCTCGGACCGCCGCCGGTACCGGTGGTGCCGGAATGGTCTCCGGTGGTCAACGTGCCGGGCCATTGGCGACCGCTGGCGCCGATGACGGCGCAGGTTCATCAGTGTGTGGGAGCTTGCGCCGTGCATGCCCACAGCCATGAGCGGGCGCGATTGTCCTCGGCGCCGGTGAGTGACTTTCAGGGATTCTGGGGGGCGTTTGGCTGTTCGTGTTTTGCGTTTTGAATTGATTGGTTCTGCCCTCACAGCGGGGCAGATCAAAAGCCAAAGCAAAAGCCAGATCAACAACTGGAGCGAACTCATACCTGTGGGAGCTAGCCTGCTAGCGATGGACGTCCAGACACCACATTCATTCAGACTGCACGCGTTATCGTTGGCGTCCATCGCTAGCAGGCTAGCTCCCACAGGGGGAATGCGTACGTTTGTAGAGGCCGCCTCGCGCCAATGCGCACCCAACGGGTTCGCCTGTATCCGTTTACAATGCCCGCACCTCCCACACCGGCCACCCCATGGACATCGACCTCGCCCGCACCTTTCTGGAAATCGTCCGCCACGGCAGCCTCGCCGCTGCGGCGGAAAAACTCCACGTTACCCAGACCGCGATCACCGCGCGCGTGCAGAAACTCGAAAGCCAACTGGGCAGCACACTGTTCGTGCGCAACCGCGCCGGCGCCCGCCTGACCCCGAACGGCGAGGCATTTGTGGTGTACGCCAATCAACTGGTCGAAACCTGGGACGCTGCGCGTCGGGACTTGCCCTTGCCCGAGGGTTACCACGACGTATTGCACATCGGTGGCGAGGTCAGCCTGTGCAACCCGCTGATGCTCAGCTGGGCTGGCGAGCTGCGGGAGAAAATTCCCAGCCACGCGCTGCGCATGGAAATCCGTGACGGCGAAAACCTGCTGCGCCAACTGGAACTGGGGGTGTTGGACGCGGCGCTGGTCTATCAGCCGGAGTATTGGCCGCGCCTGCAAGTCGAGCAGGTGCTGGAAGAAAAACTGGTCCTCGTGCGGCTGCCCGGTAAACCCGATCCCTATGTCTACATCGACTGGGGCCCGGATTTCCGTCGCCAGCACGATGCGGCCTTACCGGAAAAAGCCAAGGCTGCCCTGAGCTTCAATCTCGGCCCACTGGGCTTGCAGTACATCCTTGAAAATGGCGGCAGTGGCTATTTCCGTACCCGCGTGGTGCAGAGTTATCTGGAAAGCGGCGTACTGGAGCAGGTGCCCAAAGCTCCGGAATTCAGCTACCCAACCTATCTGGTCTACTCCCGCGACCGCGACTCGGCGACCCTGCAAAGGGCCTTCGACCTGCTACGCCAAGTCATCCAGTCCGATGAAGACTGGTCGCAACGCTGGAACCCGCTGACCTGAGTCCGCTTTACACCGGATCATGGCGTTTGTGTCCTCAAGCTTCGGTCCGCCCTGCACGGCGGGATCGTCTAATCTGCTGGGACAACAATAACCACAGGTGACCGCAGTGAGGCAGACCACCGAGGCATTTCGCAGCCGCTATCGAGCGGACATTCATCCGCTCTACAACCCCTGGCTGCACGGCGCGTTTGTGCTGCTGTTCGGCGTGCTGGCCATCGCAGTGTTCTGGAGCACTGTGCATCAGGTACAGCCGCTGGAGTGGCTGGCGGTGCCGCTGACGTTATTGTTCTTCAACTTTGGCGTGTACACGGTGCATCGCCACCTGGGGCATCACAAAAAGAGCTTCGCGCGGATGTTCTATGCCCGTCACGCCGGCGACCATCACAGTTTCTTTGCGCCCGGCCACATGACCTACGACAGCGCCCGTGACTGGCGGGTGATCCTGTTTCCGGCATGGCTGATCGTGGTGCACACGGTTGTCATCACCCTGCCCCTCTGGTGGCTGCTTGAACAGTTCGATACCAACGTCGCCGGGCTATTCGGGGGCAGTCTGGTCCTCGGTTACCTGGCCTATGAAGTGTTTCATGCCTGCGAACACCTGCCGCCCGAAAACCCGGTCACACGCTGGCCGTGGATCCGCCAGATGCGCCGTCTGCATGAGCTGCATCACCGCCGTGAGTTGATGCAGGAACGCAATTTCAACATCGTTTTTCCGCTGATGGATTACCTGTTCGGCACGCTCTATTGGGAGCCCGAGCCGACCTACCTGACGAGAACGCCCATGACCCGCATGCAGCATCAGATCAACATTATCGGCAGCCCGATTGACGTGCTCGCCTACGCCAGCACCGTGACCCGTTGGCCCGAGTGGCACCCGTCGTCGCTCAAGGTCGATGGCCCGGGCGGCTCGCTGCATGCCGGGGCGCGGTTCGAGGAAGACATCCGCGCCGGCGGGCGCGAGGGGCATCTGAGCTGGGTGGTCAACGAATATCTGCCCGGTCGCCGCTGGAGCGCACGGGCTCAAGGTGACAATGGGCTGTCGCTGGTGGTGACTTACGAATGCACGGCCGAAGGCGATGGCACGCGGTTTGTCCGTACCCTGGAATATCAATTCAGCGGCGTGATGATGCGCATTGCCAATCGAATGCTGCTCAAGCGGCGCATTGATCATGAATCGGCAGCGTCGATGCAGGCCTTGCGCGAGATGGCGCATAAACAACTGGCCGCCGCAGGAGTCAACGCGTGAGTCGAACCGTCAAGTTTCGCCATGTCGTGTTGCTGGTGATCGTAGCCATTGGCGCCTTTGTGCTGCTGATGCCGACCAACGTGCAACCGGTGGCCTGGAATCCGCCGCCAGCACCGTCCCTCACCAGCGGCCCCTATGCCGACAATCAACGCCTCAAAGGTGTGGAGCGTGTCGGCGCGGATGACATCGACGGGCCGGAAGCGTTGCTGCTGGAGGACAACGTACTCATTACAGGCCTGCATGACGGTCGACTGATTCGCACCAGCCTCGACGGCAAAGTCACCAAGGTGCTGGCCGATACCGGCGGCCGACCGCTGGGCCTGGCGCGTCACCCCAATGGGTTGCTGGTGATCGCCGACGGGGTCAAGGGATTGCTCTCGCTGGACGCTCAGGGGCGCTTGATTCCATTGACCACGGCGGCCAACGGCGTGCCTTTCGGTTTCACTGACGACGTGGTCATCGACAAGTCCGGGCACTACGCCTATTTCAGCGATGCTTCCAGCCGCTTCGGCTACGGCCACGACGGCGAGTCAATCATCGAGCATGGCGGCGACGGTCGCTTGCTGCGTTATGACTTCCAGACCGGTAAAACAGCAGTCTTGCTGGATAAACTGGAGTTCGCCAACGGCGTGACGCTGGGCCCGGACGATGCCTTTGTGCTGGTGAACGAGACCGGCGCCTATCGCATCAGCCGTTACTGGCTGAGCGGCCCCAAGGCCGGCACTCACGATCTGTTTATCGACAACTTGCCGGGCTTGCCGGACAACCTGGCGTTCAATGGCCGAGACCGTTTCTGGGTGGCGTTGTACGCACCACGCAACGCCCTGCTCGATGCCACGGCGCCGCACCCCTTCGTGCGCAAGATGATTGTGCGGGCGATGACCGTCCTGCCCAAACCGGTGGAGAAGCGCGCATTTGCCTTGGGACTGGACCTGGAAGGAAAGGTGATCGCCAATCTGCAGGACGGCAGCAGTGGAAATTACTCGCCGATCACCACGGTGCGTGAGTATGGGGAGTGGTTGTATTTCGGCTCGTTGAAAGCCAAACACATGGCGCGATTGCCGCTCACCAGCGCGTTGTCGCAAACACCCAATTGAACTGTAGGAGCTGGCTTGCCAGCGATGGCGTCGTCACGGCCGCCATCGCTTCGCCAGCAAACCGGCTCCTACAGGTTCCGTGTCGTTCAAAGGTTAGCGCGGATCCATCTCGCCATCACGCACCGCATTATCGGTTTCTTCACGCACGCGCTCAGGGTCGAGGTCGGTGCCGTCGTCCTGGTCCATGGGAATGGCGCCTTCGTTGTTCGGCAGTTCGTCGATGCCCGGTTCGTCTTCGGGATTGATGGCGGTGCGGCCGGGGCTCAACGGTTCGGGATGGGTCGGGATCGGATCGTAGCCGCCCTGTTCTTCACTTGGAAATTTGGGGTCATTCATGGGGCACCTCGCATGGAGCCGTAGATTCGGACTCTGATCATTCGAGGTGCCGGGATTTATCGCCGTTCCAATTTTTCAGTCACCGGTCGTCGGTGGCTGAAGCGACATGTCAGGACGGTGCCTGGAGTTGTTGGACGATCTTGTCCTTGACCTGCAAGCGCTTCTCCTTGAGCTTCTTCAGTACGTCATCACTGGGCGCATCCGATTGGGCGGTTTCAGCCTTTACGACCTCGGCGTCCGCTTGTGAATACTTGTTGATCAGTGAATCCAGTAACGGATCCTTGGTGCGTTTTTGCTGGATATCTTCCTTTGAAAGTTTCAAGTCCTGATAAAGGTCGTGTGGCACCGGCATGGAACACCTCCGTTTGTTGATCGGTGGCAAACGCGATCGATTGCGTTCACCAACCATCAGAATGGCCTCGGTTGACGGGTTCTGTCGACCGCCTATCAGACCAGCGGTGTCCGTTCGTCGTCCTGGCGCAAACCCGATAAAACCTTTGGCCGCCCGTCGACCTCCACAGATTAACGATCACTCGATCGCTCATGAAAACCTGTGTGGAGAATAACCAATGGACGGATTGACCCTGCGCCACCTCACTTTGGCCGTAGCCTTGAGCACCAGCATGGGTACGGCCTTCGCGGCCACTGACAATGATTTCGTCGACAAGGCGGCCGCCGGCGGTATCGCCGAGATCGAAACCAGCAAACTGGCACTGGAAAAAAGCGCATCGGCCGACATCAAAAGCTTCGCCAACATGATGATCACCGATCATTCCAAGGCCAACGATGAACTCGCGGCCATCGCGAAGAAAAACGACATCGAGGTGCCAGACACCACGACGCTGGTGAAACAGGCCAAGGAAAAGATCCTCGACATGCGTGACGAGTCGTTCGATGCCGCGTACGCCAATAATCAGGTCAAGGCGCACGAAGAAACCATCGAACTGTTCAAGAAAGAAGCCAACACCGTGACCGATGACCAAGTCAAAGGCGCCACCGAACTGAAAGGTTTCGCACAAAAAATGTTGCCGGGGCTGGAAAAGCATCTGGAGGCGGCGAAGAAACTGCAAGCGGCCCACCCGAGCAAGTAACGCGCGCCACAACAAAAGACCGCCTCCATGGAGGCGGTCTTTTGGTTTGCGCCGGTACTAGCCGCCGTCGGTATCGATGTCGGCGTCCGTCTCCTCGCCAGGTTTCGGGCGATCCGGATGCGGCTTGAAGCCCGGGCTGAACTCATTGTCGTTGTCGGTGTGGCGATTTTTCTGATCCACCGCTTGATCGGCACTTTCCGGTTCGGCGGTTTTAGCGTTTTCCTCAAGCTCACGTTGATCGTTCATATGTACCTCGTTCGTCACTGCGAATGCGCGGCTGAAAACATCGGCCTTGTGAATTCGAAGCTTTGCGGGAGGCATCGTTCCATTGGACAGACCACGGATTCTGCAGGCGTTGCGGAGGCGGCGATCTTTTGATTCATCCTCACCCAAGCACCCGAGCCAAAAACGGCGCGGTTCGGCTCTTTTTGCTCTTGGCGACCTTCTGCGGCGTGCCCGCCACCACAATCTTGCCGCCCTGATCCCCGGCCCCCGGCCCGATGTCGATCACCCAGTCACTCTGCGCCACCACGCGCATTTCATGTTCGACGACGATCACCGTGTGCCCCGCCGTGACCAGCGTGTTCAACTGTTCGAGCAAGCGATCGACATCCCGTGGATGCAACCCGGTGGTGGGTTCGTCAAGCACGTAAAGTGTTGCCCCGCGCTGGTTGCGTTGCAGTTCGGTGGCCAGTTTGATGCGCTGGGCTTCGCCGCCCGACAACTCGGTGGCCGGTTGGCCGAGCCGCAGGTAACCCAGGCCAATGTCGCGCAGCACTTCCAGTGAGCGGCGGATCCCCGGTTGCTCAACAAACACCTCGACCGCTTCGTCCACCGTCAACTGCAACACCTGGGCGATGTTCAAACCCTGCCAGTAAATCGCCAGCGTCTCGGGGTTGTAACGGGCGCCGTGGCAGGTCGGGCAGGGTGCGTAGACGCTGGGCATGAACAGCAATTCGACGCTGACAAACCCCTCACCTTCGCAGGTCGGGCAGCGGCCTTTGGCGACGTTGAAGGAGAACTGACCGGCGTCGTAGCCCTCAACCTGCGCCTGGGGAGTCGCGGCGTAGAGCTTGCGCACGTTGTCGAACAGCCCGGTGTAGGTTGCCAGGTTAGAACGCGGCGTGCGGCCGATGGGTTTCTGATCGACTTGCACCAGCCGCTTGATCGACTCCAGCCCTGCGCTGACCTGACCGCCACTGACTTGCGGTGCATCGTCCTCAAGGCTCAATTCTTGCGTTTCGCTGTCACTGGCCGCACGCCCGAGATGCGCGCCCACCAGTTCCAGCAACGCCTGACTGACCAGACTGGATTTACCGGAGCCCGACACGCCGGTCACCGAGGTGAAACAACCCAGCGGAAACTCGACGCTGAGGTTGTCCAGGTTGTTGCGGGTGATGCCTTCCAGCCGCAGCCAATCGGTCGGCTTGCGGCTGGCTAGCGGCAGCCTGACCTGATCGGCGAACAGGTAAGCGCGAGTCTGCGAGTTCGTCACGTCGGCCAGGCCCTGCGGCGGTCCGCTGTACAGAATCCGCCCGCCATGCTCGCCCGCCGCCGGCCCGACATCGATCAGCCAGTCGGCGCGGCGCATGGTTTCCAGATCATGCTCGACCACGAACAGCGTGTTGCCCGCCGCTTTCAAACGTTGCAGGGCTTCGAACAACGCTTCGCCATCCGCCGGGTGCAGACCGGCCGACGGTTCATCCAGCACGTAAATCACCCCGAATAACTGCGAACCCAATTGCGTCGCCAGACGAAGCCGCTGCAGCTCACCGGACGACAACGTCGGCGTGCTGCGCTCCAGTGCCAGGTAACCGAGCCCCAGGTCCGTCAACGTACTGACCCGCTCCAGCAAATCCTGGGCGATGCGTTGCGCGGCCAGGCGCTTTTCCACCGACAGGTTGGGCGTGTGGCGCACATCCGGCGCATTGGCGTGACCGCTGGCACCGTGGGCCACTCGCTGCTCACGGGCCTCGCGGGTCTGCTCGTGGGTCAAGACTTCGCCCGCCTCATCGGCCTGTTCGAGGTAACTGTGCGCCGCCACCGGTTTCAAGACTTCCGCCACTTGCAGCAACGGCATTTGCGCCAACTCGCCGATGTCGTAACCGGCAAAGGTCACCGACAACGCCTCGCGTTTGAGGCGCTTGCCGTCGCACAGCGGGCATGGGCTGCCGAGCATGAACTGCGAGACGCGCTTCTTCATCAGCGCACTTTGCGAGTGGGTGAACGTGTGCAGGATGTAGCGCCGGGCACCGGTGAAGGTGCCCTGGTAGCTCGGCTCCATGTTGCGCTTGAGCGCGACTTTGGTTTCTTCGGGTGTGAGCCCTGCATACACCGGAACCGTCGGGGTTTCTTCGGTGAAGAGAATCCAGTCGCGTTGCTTTTTCGGCAGATCGCGCCAGGGTTTATCAACGTCGTAGCCCAGGGTCACGAGGATGTCCCGCAGGTTCTGCCCTTGCCACGCCATGGGCCAGGAAGCGACCGCGCGCTGGCGAATGGTCAGGCTCGGGTCCGGGACCATCAGGGCTTCGGTGACTTCATACACCCGCCCCAAACCATGGCATTCAGGGCATGCGCCCTGAGGCGTGTTCGGTGAAAAGTCTTCCGCATAGAGCATCGCTTGCCCCGGCGGATAACTGCCGGCGCGGGAATACAGCATGCGGATCAGGCTCGACAACGTGGTCACGCTGCCCACCGAAGACCGCGTGCTCGGCGTGCCCCGTTGTTGTTGCAAGGCTACCGCGGGCGGCAAACCTTCGATGGAGTCGACATCGGGTACGCCGACCTGGTCAATCAAACGTCGCGCATACGGCGCCACGGATTCGAAATAACGTCGCTGCGCTTCGGCGTACAAGGTCGAAAACGCCAGGGATGACTTCCCTGAACCGGATACGCCGGTGAATACCACCAACGCATCACGGGGGATATCGACATCGACATTCTTGAGGTTGTGTTCACGGGCCCCGCGTACCCTGACCATGCCGGAAGGAGGATTGGAGGTGCGCTTGGAAGTCATCAGGTGGCCTTGATTAGAAGGTTCGAAAGATTGACGCATAGCCAGGAATTTAGCGATCCAATTGTAGGAGCCGGCTTGCTGGCGATAGCGATCTGACGGACGCCATCGCCAGCAAGCCGGCGCCTACAATTGGATCGGTGTTCAGCCATTGAGGACGGTGCGGACCATTCGGGTCAGCGCCTCGGGGCCATAGGGTTTGCTCAGCAGAAACGTGTCGGGGTTGAGTTGGTGATTGCGCGAAATAATGTCACGGGTGTGGCCCGAGGTGAACAGCACTGCCACGGGTGGATTCTGCACTTTTGCCCAAGCGGCCAGGTCCGAACTTTTGATCAGGCCGGGCATGACCACGTCGGTGAAAATCAGCTCAACCACCACGCCTTCCAGCAACATCTGCATGGCGGCGTCGGCGTTGGCCGCCGTCAGGACTTGATAGCCCTCCTCCCGCAGCAACTCCACCGCCGAGCTACGCACCGCCTCGTTGTCTTCGACCACCAGAATGGTTTCGTGGCCGCCGCGCTGTTGCACGTCAGTGGCCGCGATTTCACTCAGCAACGGTCGCAGGCTGCGCGAAAAATACAACTGCACCCGTGTCCCCTGCCCCTCGACACTGGCCATTTCGATATGTCCGCCGCTCTGTTTGACGAAGCCGAACACCATGCTCAGTCCCAGCCCGGTGCCTTGACCGTCGGCCTTGGTGGTGAAAAACGGTTCGAACGCTTGTGCGAGCACCTGCGCAGACATGCCGGCACCGGTATCCGCCACGGAGACACGCACGTAATCGCCAGGGGAAATACCTTTGCCCGCGCAAAACTTGCGGTCGAGGGTCACGTTCTCGGCGCTCAGTTCAATGGTGCCTTCGCCCGCCATGGCATCACGGGCATTGATCGCCAGATTGAGAATGGCGTTTTCCAGTTGGTTGCGATCAACGTTGATGTGCCAGGACGCTTGAGGCAGCCGCACATCGATCTGGATGGTTTCGCCCAACGCCCGTTGCAGCAGCTCGCCCAGGCCTTCGAAGATCTGCCGTGGGTCGCAGACCGCTGGCGACAGTGGCTGACGGCGGGCAAAGGCGAGCAATTGCGAAGACAGTTTCGCCCCCCGCTCCACCGCCGCAATCGACGCCGAGACCCGACGCTGCACGTTGGCATTGTCCGGTTCGTGCCTCGCCAGCAGGTGCAGGTTGCCGGCGATCACTTGCAGCAGGTTATTGAAGTCATGGGCCACCCCGCCCGTGAGACCGCCGATGGCTTCGAGCTTTTGCGACTGGCGCAGTTGCTCTTCCGCCGCCAGCCGCGCTTCAACTTCGTCGGCGACGCGCTGCTCCAGGTTTCGGGTGAACTTGAGCAGGGACTCTTCGGCGGTCTTGCGCTCGTGGATGTCGATCAACACGCCGGGAAAGCGGAACGGCTCGCCCTGCTCATCGAATTCGCAGCAACCGCTGGCCTGCACCCACAGGTAGCTGCCGTCGGGGCGCAGGACCCGATATTCGGCGTTCAAGGGCTCGCCGGTAGTGACGGATTGATTGACCCGCTCGCTGACCCAGCTGCGGTCGTCGGGATGAATCTGTGCTTCGGCGAAGTCCGTTGGCAGGTCGCCGAGGTCATGCCCGGCGGGAAAGGAAAAGGTCCGGGCGAAGCGTTCATCGCCGGAGAGCAGATTGCCTTTGACGTCCCAGACGAACGAACCGAGCAAGGCCCCGGCATTCAACGCCAGACGCACGCGCTCATTGTCGGCGCGGTAGGCATCTTCGGCTTCCTGACGCCGGCGTTCGGAATTCACACGTTCCGTGGTTTCAACCACCATTGCCATGACCCCGGCCGGCCGCCCCTCGTCATTGGCCACCGGGCTGTAATAGAGGTCCAGCCAGACGTCTTCGGGGACGCCGTCGCGCAATAGCACCAGCTCTTTGTTGCGATAGGACAAGGTGCCGCCCGCCAGGCAGGTGTCGACCACGTGACGATTGAATTCGGCGACTTCCGGCCAGCCCAGTTCCACCGGAGAGCCCAACAGATAAGGATGTCGGCCACCGGCGAACGACGAGTACGCATCGTTATAGATCATGTAGCCGGGACGGCCCCAGAGCATGACCATCGGCAGCGGCGACGCGAGCAGCAATTGCACCGCGCTGCACAGACTTGCGGACCAGGTCTCCAGACTGCCCAGTTCGGTGCGGCTCCAGTCGAACGCACGGATGCGCCCGGCCATTTCACCGTTCCATCCGGCACACCCGTGGCTATCGTCTAGAAACTGCATCGACTGGCTCTGTGTCCTGTAAATGGTACCCGTTTGTTTCGAGCATCGCGCAGGCCAATGGTTTCATAGAGGGTAGCTGAATCTTGCGGCAATCCGGGGTAGCCGCAGATCCCTGTGGGATCGAGGTGGATTGGGGTCAATGGAAATCCCGGCTGCGTACGCTGATGCCGTCGAGCAATTCGCTCAGATCGCTCAACCGTCCGGCAATCAAATGCCGCACCTCGCCTTCCTTCTCCCAGCGCCCGTCGACCTTGAGCAACTGCGAGCCGACCAACACCCGCCGTTGCCGCTCCGCCAGGTCGCGCCAGACCACCACGTTGACGTTGCCGAACTCGTCTTCCAGTGTGACGAAAGTCACGCCACTGGCGGTGCCCGGACGCTGCCGACCGGTCACCAGCCCGGCGACGCTGACCGGCCGACCATGCTCGACCTCCAGCAGCTCCTGCGAACTGCGACAGCGCCGGGCTTTCAATTCCCCCCGCAGCAGCGCCAACGGATGAGGGCCGAGGGTGGTGCCGAGGCTGTTGTAATCCGCCAGCAGGTCTTCGCCCACCGTGGGTTTGGGCAATGCCACCGCGTCCTCTTCCTGACTCGGCAAACCGGCGAACAAACCCAATTGCTTCTGCACGCCCGCCACTTCCCAGCGTGCTCGATGACGATCACCGGCCAACCCACGCAACGCCCCGGCATCAGCCAGTAGTTCCTGCGCACGGGCATCGAGTCGCGCCCGCTCGCCGAGGTCGGCGATGTCGATAAACGCCCCCTTCGACCTCGCGGCTTCGATACGCCGCGCATCGTCCTCGCGAAAGCCCTTGATCATCCGCAGCCCCATGCGAATCGCCGGCTGCGCGCCGATAACCGGTTCGAGGCTGCAATCCCAGTCGCTCGCGCGCACGTCCACCGGGCGGATCTGCAAATGATGCCGGCGCGCATCTTGCAGAATCTGGTCCGGACTGTAGAAACCCATGGGCCAGCTGTTGATCAGCGCACAGGCGAAGGCCGCTGGCTCGTGGCATTTCAACCAGCAACTGGCATAAGTCAGCAAGGCAAAACTGGCGGCGTGGGACTCGGGGAATCCGTAGCTGCCGAAGCCTTTGATCTGCTCGAAAATCTGCGCGGCGAATTCGGGGGCGTAGCCTTTTTTCTTCATGCCTGCAGCGAGGCGATCCTTGTGCGGTTCGAGACCGCCGTGACGTTTCCAGGCGGCCATGGAGCGGCGCAACTGATCCGCTTCGCCGGGGCTGTAACTGGCGGCGACAATCGCAATCTGCATCACCTGCTCCTGAAACAGCGGCACCCCAAGCGTACGTTTCAACACTTCCCTCAACTCTTCGGACGGATAGCTTTCGAGTTCTTCCTTGTTCCGCCGCCGCAGATATGGATGCACCATCCCGCCCTGAATCGGTCCCGGACGAACGATGGCCACCTCAATCACCAAATCATAAAACTTGCGGGGCTTGAGCCTGGGCAGCATCGACATTTGTGCCCGGGATTCGATCTGGAACACGCCGATGGTGTCGGCACGGCCGATCATGTCGTAGGTTTGCGGGTCTTCGGAGGGGATCGACGCCAGACTCAAATCCAGGTCGCGATGACGGCGCAGCAAATCGAAACAACGCCGAATCGCGCTGAGCATGCCCAGCGCCAGAATATCCACTTTGAGCAAACCGACCGCGTCCAGATCATCCTTGTCCCACTGGATGATGGTGCGCTCGGCCATGGCGGCGTTTTCTACGGGTACCAGACTGTCCAGCGGTTGTTCGGAAATGACGAAACCGCCGGGGTGCTGGGACAGGTGTCGGGGAAAACCGATCAGCTGTTGCGTCAAACTCAGTACTCGGCGCAGCACCGGGCTCTCGGGATCGAAGCCATTTTCAAGCAGGCGCTCGACGGGCGGCGCCGTGTCACTCCAGTGTCCGCAGCAATCGGCCAGGGCATTGATCTGATCCGGCGGCAAACCCAGCACCTTGGCCACATCGCGCACGGCGCCGGCCGCGTGATAGGTGCTGACCACCGCGGTCAGCGCCGCGCGGGTCCGGCCATAGCGCTGGAACACGTACTGCAAGACTTCTTCGCGGCGTTCATGTTCAAAGTCCACATCAATATCCGGCGGCTCGTTGCGTTCCTTGGAGAGAAAACGCTCGAACAGCATATTCATCCGGTCCGGGTCGATCTCGGTGATGCCTAGGGCGAAACACACCGCCGAGTTGGCCGCCGAGCCCCGACCCTGACAGAGAATTTTCTCGCGCCGGGCGAAAGCGACAATGTCCTGAACGGTCAGGAAATAGCTTTCATAACCCAGCTCGGCGATCAGCCCCAGTTCCTTGTCGATCAGCCCGCGTACCTTCTCGCTCGCACCTTCGGGCCAGCGCTCGCGAGCGCCACGTTCGGTCAACTCACGCAGCCAGGACGCGGCGCTGTGGCCTTCCGGCACCAGCTCTCGGGGATACTGGTAACGCAACTGGCCAAGATCAAAGGTGCAGCGCCGGGCAATGGTCACCGTTTCATCGAGCAACGCTTGCGGGTAGAGCGAGTGCAACACGTCGAGGCTGCGCAGATGCCGCTCGCCGTTGGGGTGCAGGCGCAACCCGGACTCGGCCACCGGCAGGTGATGGCGAATCGCGGTCATGGTGTCCTGCAAGGCGCGCCGCCCGCGTGCGTGCATGTGCACATCGCCGCTGGCCACTGCCGGGATCCGCAGCTCCCTTGCCAATGTCATCAACGCACTCAATCGCCGGGTATCGTCCTGACCGCGATGTAACTGGACCGCCAGCCACAGGCGCTCGGCGAAGGTTTGCTTCAGCCAGTGACCGGTTTGAAAATCATCCAGCGCATCCGGTACCCACAACGCCAACAGCCCCGGCAAAGGCTCGCTGAAATCCTCCCGCAGCACCTGATACTGGCCTTTCTGCGAACGACGCCGCGCTCGGGTAATCAGCCGACACAGGTTTTGGTAGCCCTCAAGGTTCTCGGCCAGCAGCAACAGTTTCGGACCGTTTTCGATGCGCATTTCGCTGCCGATAATCAGGGGCAGCTCTACGGACTTGGCCGCCTGCCAGGCGCGGACGATGCCCGCCAGCGTGCATTCGTCGGTGATCGCCAGCGCCTGATAGCCCAGTTTTTTCGCCCGCTGAAAGAGTTCGAGGGCGCTGGAGGCGCCGCGCTGGAAACTGAAGTTCGACAGGCAATGCAGCTCGGCATAATCGATGCTCATGCGAACCAGCCCTGCAACCACAACGGGCCGTCCTCACCAACCGCACGATAGGCCCAGCCCTGCTGGCCGGAACGGGTTTCGATCAGGTAGTAATCGCGGCGCACGTCGGCGCCGTCCCACCAACCGGACTCGATGCGCTCCGGGCCCATGAGGATGCGCGTAGAACCTTCGTGTACCGCTTGCGGTTCCGTCAGCAACCAGCCCGGACGCTGCACGCCAGGCATCACTGCGCAGCGCTGGCTCTCGGCGCTGGCCTGCCAGGCGCACTCCGGCCGGTGATCGGCCTGGAACCGCAAGCCTTGCACCGCGTCATCCCCCAGCCGCGCGCGCAAGCGTTCGCGCAGTTGCTCCCAAGGCAAGGACTGCTGCGGACGATCGTCGAACAGTTCCTGATACTGCGGAACGAAGGCCGGCAAGTCTTCGGCGCGCAGACGAAAACCGCGCACCGGCGCCTCGACCTGAACCTGTTCCAGCCGCCCTCGGGCCAGTTCGAAGAGCATCGCCGGATCACGCTCGGCGCTGAGCAGGCCGACCTTGATCACGCTGTCCGGCAACCCGGCATGTTCCAGGTGCAGGTCGAAACGCTGCACACCGCTGTCGCGACCGCACAGGAACGCCGACAGATCGCCGGTCAGCCGGCGTAACGGAAACAGCAGCGCCTGATGGGATTGCACGTCGAAATTGAGCTCGATGCGCACATCGAAGCGGTCCGGCGGCAGGTAGAACGCCAGCGCCAGCCGTCTTTCGCCAAACAGCGCGTCCAGATGCTTGAGCACCTGAGCCTCGAAACGCCGCGCCAGACTCTGCCGGGGCAAAGCCTGCACCTGACTCAAGGTGCGCAGCCCCATGCGCGACAACGCCGTGGCCACCGCCGGCTCCAGAGCGATCCGGTCGACAGGCAATTGCCCCAGATGATGCTGCAAGGCTTGATCGTCCGGCACCACCAGACCGTCATACGCATTGGCCAATACCCGCGCCGCCACCGGATTGGGCGCGGCAACAATCCGATGACGAAAGCCCAGTTCGCCGAGTTCAGTGCGCAAGCGCGCTTCGAATTGCGGCCAGTCGCCAAACAACCCCAGGCTGGACTCGATTTCAAACACCACCGCACGCGGGTAATGCACGCTGACCTGGGAGCTGAAGCGGTAGGCCCACGCTGCGAGAAACTGCTGCCAGCGCTCGATTTCGGCCGCATCGTATTCCGCCGTGACAAAGCCTTTGCTCAAGGCCTGCGCGGCGGTCATCGACTGCCCCGGACGCAAGCCCAGGGCCCTGGCCGAAGCGTTGACCGCCTGCAACACCCGACGCTGCGCCGGGCCGGTCAGCAGCGCCAGCGGCTCATCGGGGTCGGGGCGCTGACGCAGTACCGCGTCCAGCGCCAATTGCGGGAAGAGAATGCACACCCAGCGCATGGCAACCTCAATGCCCCACAGGGAAGGCAATCGGTGCCGAGCGGGCCAACCCGCCCCGGCACTTGAGCACGCGCAATTGCGCAGGCCTGGCATCGATGGCGATGCGCAGCGCGGCCGGTGACGGGTTGATCGCTTCATGGATCGAGCGGTAGGCGAATGCCAGGGTCGAGCCGGTTTCTGCCGCCACCTGCAAGCGCCGCAAGGCACGGTCATCAGCTTTGTGCGGCCAGCAAAGCACCGCGCCGCAACTGCCCGAGCGCAGGCATTGTTCCGCCGCCCACAGCGCATCGCGCTCACTGGCCTGGATGATCGACAACTGGCGCAGATCAATCCCGGCGTTCTGCCAGGCTTGCGGATACGGCACGTACGGCGGCGCCACCAGCACGATACGCTCGCCCGCCGCCGCCAACCGCGCCAGCGCCGGCCACACCAGTTGCAACTCGCCGACGCCCTGCCCGGCCAGGAGGATTTCAGTCAGCGCCGCTTCCGGCCAGCCGCCGGTGGGCAATGCCGCATCCAGCGCAGCATGCCCGGTTGGTTGCGGGCTGACCGTCGGTGGCGCAGGCCGGCCTTTCCAGACCTGGCCGCCATTGAACAGCGTATCCAGCGCAACGACGGCGCCCATCACCCTTGCCTCACCAGACCGCAGAACACTCCTTCGATAGCGAGGTCCTGATCAGCGTCGACGATAATCGGCTTGTAGGCCGGGTTGCGTGGCAACAGGCGCACCACGTCGCCGACCCGCTCGAAACGCTTGATGGTGACTTCGCCGTCAAGCCGCGCCACGACGATCTGGCCATTGAGCGCTTCGGGGTTGCGATGCACGCCCACCAGATCGCCGTCGAGGATGCCGTCCTCGATCATCGAGTCACCCTGGACCCGCAGCATGTAATCCGGCACCCGGGAGAAGATCGACGGGTCGAGCAGCAAGCGGCTGTGCACCTCGGCATCGGCACCGATCGGCGCCCCCGCCGCCACCCGGCCGAGGACCGGAATGTCCAGCAACTCGGGGCGCGCCGGTTGCCCGAGCAAACGAATGCCTCGGGCCTGATGCGCATTGACCTCGATAAAACCGGCGTCGGTCAGCGCCAGCACATGCTTGCGCGCCACGCTGCGGGAGGCGAAACCAAAGGCCTCGCTGATTTCAGCGAGGCTCGGGGACTGACCGTGTTCCGCGATTCGATCACGGATAAACGTCAGGATGGCAGTACGGCGGGGAGTTAAAGTCGTCATGGAGTACATTTGTACTCTTTTGGCTTTTTTCTGGCAAGGACCGCCAGTCAGCTCCCCTTGATCACGGGCCCGGCATACAGCACATCCAGAGTCAGGCCCTACAACGTCCGCTGACCATTGCCGATAGCTTTGGCCTGCTCGATCCCCCACTCCATCGCGGCCTCCATGTCGAGAAAATGCAACGACGGGTGGTCATTCTCCTCAATGGCCGAGCCATCGGGTCGGTAGATGCCGATGAACATTCCCAACGAGCCGTCTCGCAGGATCTCGGCCTTGACCTTGATACTGCAACTGTTCGACAGCGTTTCCGTGTGGACCAAATGACGTTCAGTCATTGCTGCATTCCTCTCGTCGTTGAAGGCCGAGTCGTGCCTGTACCCATTGGCCATGTTAGCTCAGCGCCACGCACCAAAAACGCCCATTCAAGCGTGTGAACGCTCAACCGGTCAGCGGCGCAATGCCACCTATACTACAAGCCACCGCCCCTTCGGGGTCTGCAATCCCAACAATAAAAAGCAGAGGTGGAACATGGTCTGGCAGCAAATCTACGATCCGTTCGGCAACCCGGTCATTTCAACCATCATGGCAGCAGTGCCGGTCGTGGTGATGCTCGCGGCCCTGGCATTTTTCCACATCAAGGCCCACCTGGCGGCCTTGCTCGCCCTCGCCTCGGCGCTGGTCATCGCGATTTTCGCCTTCGGCATGCCGGCTAACATGGCAGGCTCAGCCGCTCTTTACGGCGCCGCCAACGGCTTGCTGCCGATCGGCTGGATTGTGCTGAACATCATTTTCCTGCACCGACTGACCACCGAGAACGGCTCGTTCAAAGTGCTGCAGGACTCGCTGGCGCGCATTACCGACGATCGCCGCCTGCAACTGCTGCTGATTGCCTTCTGCTTCGGCGCCTTCTTTGAAGGGGCTGCCGGCTTCGGCACGCCGGTGGCGGTGACCGGCGCGATTCTGATTGGCCTGGGTTTCTCGCCATTGGCGGCGTCGGGCCTGGCGTTGATCGCCAACACCGCGCCCGTGGCATTCGGCGCCCTCGGCACGCCGATCATTACGCTGGCCAAGGTCACCGGCCTGGATGAAATGGAACTGTCGATGATGGTCGGTCGGCAATTGCCGTTTTTCTCGGTGATCGTGCCGTTCTGGTTGATCTGGGCTTTTGCCGGGTGGCGCAAGATGCTGGAAATCTGGCCGGCCATTCTGGTCGCCGGGGTCAGTTTCGCCGTACCGCAGTTCCTGGTGTCCAACTACCACGGGCCGATGCTGGTGGACGTGATCGCCGCGCTGATTTCCATGGCCTGCCTGACCGGCTTCCTCAGGGTGTGGAAACCCGCGACCGTGCACACCTCCGCCGCGCTGTCCGGGCGCGTCGACAACTCCAAAATTGCCGACGAGCATGAAGAAAAACCCGTCGCCAGCGCGACGTTCGCCAGCGACGCCAAGCCTGCGGTCATGCGCGCGTGGATGCCGTGGATCATCCTCACGGTATTCGTGTTCGCCTGGGGCACCCAGGGCTTCAAAAACATGTTCGATACCCGCCCGGCGATTGATCCGGTCACCCATTCCGTCAAGCTCGATCCTCAAGGCAAACCGCTGCGCGAAGCGAACCCGATCTTTGCCCCGGTCGTCACTTTCGGCGCGATCCACCAGCAAATCGAAAAGGTCCCGCCAGTGGTGCCTGCGCCTAAAACCGAGGACGCGGTCTACAAATTCACCTGGCTCACCAGCACCGGCAGCGGCATCTTGCTGGCGGCGATCCTGGGCGGGCTGTTGATGGGTTATTCCATCCCGCAACTGATCAAGCAGTACCTGCACACGATTTGGGTGGTGCGTTACTCGCTGATTACCATCGTCGCGATGCTCGCGCTCGGGTTCCTCACGCGCTACTCGGGGCTCGACGCCACCATGGGCCTGGCGTTCGCCGCGACGGGGATCTTTTACCCCATGTTCGGCACCTTGCTTGGCTGGCTCGGCGTGGCGCTGACCGGTTCGGACACGGCGTCCAACGTGCTGTTCGGCGGGCTGCAACGGGTGACCGCCGAGCAACTGGGGCTAAGCCCGGTGTTGATGGCCGCCGCCAACAGTTCCGGCGGGGTCATGGGCAAGATGGTCGACGCCCAGTCAATCGTGGTGGCTTCCACTGCCACGCGCTGGTATGGGCATGAAGGGGAAATCCTGCGTTATGTGTTCTTCCACTCCATCATTCTGGCGATTCTGGTGGGTGGGTTGGTGACGTTGCAGGCTTATGTGGCGCCGTTCAGCCATATGGTTGTGGGCGGGCATTGAGCTGAGTGGGCATATCCGGCTTTGCGGTAATGGCGGCTATTGGTTCCGCCCTTGTGGCGATCAAGATCAACAGCAAGATCAAAAACAAAAGCCGGAGCAGAACGCGTTTCCCTGTGGGAGCGAACCTGCTCGCGATGGACGTCCAGACACCGCGGTCATTCAGACAGTACGCGTTATCGTTGACGTCCATCGCTAGCAGGCTAGCTCCCACAGGGGGAATGCGTACATCCGAAGAACCAGGCCGGCCGGTAGGCCGCCTCGCGGTGCCATTGCGGTAGTCGCCCTGGGTGATTCTCCAAGTAACCCGCCATAAGGGCGGAACCATAAGTAGCCGTTGCCGCAGAAACGGATATACACCCAAGCGCTCCCCCGGTATTCACGATACGGAGTATCGTAAAACGACTATGAACATTCTCTACGATGAACGCGTTGACGGTGTGCTGCCGGATGTCGATAAGGCCACGCTGCTGCGGGCCCTGCAAACCCGCTTGCCGGCGCTGGAAGTCCTGCATCAGCGGGAAGAACTCAAGCCGTACGAATGCGACGGACTTTCGGCCTATCGCACCACGCCCCTGCTGGTGGTATTGCCACGCCATCTCGACGAAGTGCAAGGCGTGCTCAAGCTCTGTCATGAAATGCACGTGCCGGTGGTCGCCCGTGGTGCCGGCACCGGTTTGTCCGGCGGTGCGTTACCACTGGAAAAAGGCGTGCTGCTGGTGATGGCGCGCTTCAACAACATCCTCCACATCGACCCGGCCGCCCGCACGGCACGGGTCCAGCCGGGCGTGCGCAACCTGGCGATTTCCCAGGCAGCGGCGCCGTTCGGCCTGTATTACGCACCGGACCCGTCTTCACAAATTGCCTGTTCCATCGGCGGCAACGTCGCCGAAAACGCCGGCGGCGTGCATTGCCTGAAGTACGGTCTGACCGTGCACAACCTGCTCAAGGTCGACATCCTGACCGTCGACGGCGAGCACCTGACGCTGGGCTCCGATGCCCTCGATTCTCCCGGCTTCGACCTGTTGGCGTTGTTCACCGGTTCCGAAGGCATGCTCGGGGTGATCACCGAAGTTACCGTCAAACTGCTGCCCAAACCGCAGACCGCCAAGGTGCTGCTGGCGGCGTTCGATTCCGTCGAAAAAGCAGGGCGAGCGGTGGGTGACATCATCGCCGCCGGCATCATTCCGGGCGGTCTGGAAATGATGGACAACCTGGCGATTCGTGCCGCTGAAGACTTCATCCACGCCGGCTATCCGGTGGACGCCGAAGCCATCCTGCTGTGCGAACTCGATGGCGTCGAAGCCGACGTCCACGATGACTGCAACCGCGTACGCCAAGTGCTGGAACAAGCTGGCGCCACTGAAGTGCGTCAGGCCAGGGATGAAGCCGAGCGCGTGCGTTTCTGGGCTGGACGCAAGAATGCGTTCCCGGCGGTCGGTCGGCTCTCGCCGGATTATTACTGCATGGATGGCACGATCCCGCGCCGCGAATTGCCCGGTGTATTGCACGCGATTGCGGCGTTGTCCGCCGAGTATGACTTGCGCGTCGCCAACGTTTTCCACGCCGGTGACGGCAACATGCACCCGTTGATTCTGTTCGACGCCAACCAACCGGGTGAGCTCGACCGCGCCGAAGCCTTGGGCGGCAAAATCCTCGAATTGTGCGTGAAGGTCGGCGGCAGCATCACCGGCGAACACGGTGTGGGCCGGGAGAAGATCAATCAGATGTGCGCGCAGTTCAACGCCGATGAGCTGACCCTGTTCCATGCCGTCAAAGCCGCGTTCGATCCCGGCGGTTTGCTTAACCCCGGCAAGAACATTCCGACGCTGCATCGCTGCGCCGAATTTGGCGCCATGCATGTGCACCTGGGCCAGCTGCCCTTCCCTGAGCTGGAGCGTTTCTGATGCGCAGCGAACTCGATATCGATGACAGCGGCGCGCTGCTGGAGCAGGTCAATCAAGCGCTGGAAAACGCCACGCCGCTGCGTATTCAGGGTTCCAACAGCAAGGCATTTCTGGGACGCATCGTTGCCGGAGAGGTCCTCGATACGCGCTCCCATCGGGGCATCGTCAGCTACGACCCGACCGAACTGGTGATCACCGCCCGCTGCGGCACGCCCTTGTACGAACTGGCGCACGTACTGGATGAAGCGCAACAGATGCTGCCCTGCGAACCGCCGTCCTTCGGCGACGATGCCACGATCGGCGGAATGATCGCCAGTGGCCTGTCGGGACCGCGACGGCCGTGGTCAGGCTCGGTGCGCGATTTCGTCCTCGGCACGCGGGTCATCACCGGGCATGGCAAGCATTTGCGTTTTGGTGGCGAAGTGATGAAGAACGTCGCCGGCTACGACCTGTCGCGCCTGATGGCCGGGAGTTTTGGTGCCCTTGGCGTGATCACCGAAGTCTCGCTCAAAGTCCTGCCCAGACCCCGGCAATGCTTGAGCATCAGCCTGGAGATGGACAGCGATCGTGCCTTGCTGCGCCTTGCAGAATGGGGTCAGCAGCCATTGCCGATCAGTGCCGCGTGCCACGACGGGCAACGCCTGCACTTGCGGCTTGAGGGCGGCGAAGGCTCGGTGTCGGCGGCTCATGACCGTTTGGGCGGTGAGCGGCTGGACGCTTCGTATTGGGCGGACCTCAACGAACATCGACTGAGCTTTTTCGATGAAGACCAGCCCCTGTGGCGCGTGTCGGTGCCGCACAACACGCCTCGACTGTCCCTTCCCGGTCGGCAACTGCTCGACTGGGGCGGCGCCCAGCGCTGGCTCAAGTCTGACGCCGAAGCGGCGTTCATTCGCCAAGTCGTGGATGAGGTCGGCGGCCATGTGACCTGCTACAGCCATGGCCTGATCGACAGTCCGTTCCAGCCGCTGCCTGCCGCGTTGATGCGCTATCACCGCAGCCTGAAGCAGCAACTCGACCCACGGGGCATCTTCAACCCCGCACGCCTGTACGCGGAGCTTTGAACCATGCAGACAACCCTGAGCGAGACTGCCCGGCGCCTGCCCCGCGCCAAGGAAGCCGAAAGCATCCTGCGCACCTGCGTGCACTGCGGGTTCTGCAACGCGACATGCCCGACTTATCAATTGCTCGGCGATGAACTCGATGGGCCACGGGGCCGCATCTACCTGATCAAACAGGTGCTGGAAGGCAACGAGGTCACGCAGAAAACCCAGCAGCATCTGGACCGCTGCCTGTCTTGCCGCAATTGCGAAACCACCTGCCCTTCCGGGGTCGATTATCACAACTTGCTCGACATCGGCCGGGCAGTGGTCGATGCGGCGGTGCCGCGTTCCATCGACCAACGCCTGTTGCGTGAAGGATTGCGCAGCATCGTGCCCAATCCGGGACTGTTCAAAGCGCTGGTCAGCAGCGGTCAGGTTTTTCGGGCGCTGCTCCCCAACACCTTGCAGGCAAAGTTGCCTCGCCATGTTTTTCCCTCCAGGCCTCGCCCTACCACGCGCCATGCTCGCCAGGTGCTGATGCTCGAAGGCTGCGTACAGCCGAGCCTGTCGCCCAACACCAATGCAGCGGCTGCGCGGGTGCTGGATCGACTGGGCATCAGCGTCACCCCGTCCAGGGAAGCCGGATGCTGCGGTGCCGTGGATTATCACCTCGACGCCCAGGCCACCGGCCTCGACCGCGCTCGCCGCAATATCGATACGTGGTGGCCGAGTATCGAAAACGGCGCCGAAGCCATTGTGCAAACGGCCAGTGGTTGCGGCGCTTTTATCAAAGACTATGGCCACTTGCTCGAACGCGATCCGGCCTACGCCGAGAAGGCAAAAAGGGTCAGCGCGTTGGCCAGGGACCTGGTGGAAGTGTTGCGCGACGAACCGCTGGAAACACTCGGCGTCCACGGCGATCAGCGTTTGGCGTTCCATTGCCCGTGCACCTTGCAGCACGCGCAAAAGCTCGGCGGCGCCGTCGAAGCGATGCTGATTCGCCTCGGGTTCAATCTCACGACCGTGCCCGACAGCCATTTGTGCTGCGGGTCGGCGGGCACTTATTCGATCACCCAACCCGAACTGTCCCGGCAACTGCGCGACAACAAACTGAACGCGCTGGAAAGTGGCCATCCTGAAGTGATCGTCACCGCCAATATCGGCTGTCAGTCGCATCTCGACGGCGCGGGTCGAACCCCGGTGCGGCACTGGATCGAACTGCTCGACGCGGCCCTGCCGCCCTCACCGATCACCGGAGATTCCCCATGAAAAGCAAAGCCATCCTGAGCCAGGCCGAAGTCAGCCAGATCCTCGCTGCCGCACGCACCGAAGCCCAGAACAACCAGTGGGCCGTGACCATCGTGGTCGTCGACGACGGCGGCCACCCCCTCGCCCTCGAACGCCTCGACGGCTGCGCGCCCATCAGCGCTTACATCGCCACCGAAAAAGCGCGTACCTCGGCGCTGGGCCGGCGCGAGTCCAAAGGCTATGAAGAGATGGTCAATGGTGGGCGCTATGCGTTTTTGTCGGCACCGTTGCTGACGTCCCTGGAAGGCGGCGTGCCAATCATCGTTGATGATCAGGTTGTCGGCGCGGTCGGGGTGTCCGGGGTCAAGGCCGAGCATGATGCGCAAGTGGCGAGGGCCGGGGCGCAATGCCTGCACTGACCGGCGATAGATGTTTCCCCCCAGACCTGCAGGAGCACGACTTGCCGGCCATGAGCGATGCGAATCGCTCTATCAATTGGGCGGTCGGTTGAAAACGATGTAAAGCGGGTCAAGCCCTGACTCGACGGGAAATACCAGGATGTAATCGTCAAACCGGTCATGCGCCCGGTCTGCCAAGGCTTCAATTGTTGGCACTGGCGCGGAGTGGACAAACCCTATGCGCAGCGATTGGGCTGACTCAAGGGAATCCGTGGTCGACCAGTGAACTGTGACCGTTGCCCCACCCTCAGGGGTAAAACTGAAACGGTTGAGGTGCTGATCCTGCGTTACCGCTCTGACCCTGACGCCAGAGATCGAAGGGCATCCGTTGCACGCCGTGAGGTAAACCTGTGACAACGTTTCTAACTCGCGCAACCCATGGAACATTTTTCCGGGTGTGACGGGGACTGTCGCGGTGCCCATGCGAAAAGGCAGATCGACCTCGCCCCGGCTCGCGGCCAGGTATTGCCAATCCTGACCTTCAATGGGTAGAAGCTCGGCCAGCGGCGCACTCAAACCGAAAACCTGAGTGTCTGCCCGACTGGTAAAAGCGAAATTCAATAAGGCCGCCTGCTGGCTTCCAGTGTTCGGTTCGCCTGAGGTGTTCTGCCAGGAAAAATCCGCAACAACCGAGCGTATCGCTTTAAGCAGAGCCACCTGCTGGGACACCAACAATACGGGCGAACCGCCATTCAGTAAAAGATCGGGACGTTTATCGGCAAAAGCGAGGGACGCGCTGATCGTATGCATCGTTTGTGTAGAACTACGCGAATGAATCAGGCGTTGATGCGCCTTGATCAGCAGTGCTTCCGCTTCATCATGCAGAGTGCGATGCCGCTGGGTCATGCTGGCCAACCGAGTCACATAGCGATCCCGAATGGCGTTGATCTTTTGAATGACGCCCTGCCATTGCGCTTGCTCGGAACGCGCATACGTCAGGTTGCGCTGAGCGCCACTTTGTACAAACTCCACTCTCATTTTCCAGAACTCAAACTTTCTGGCGGCTATCAGTGCTTCACGCTGGGCATGTTCCAGGGTGCGGATGCCAGACTCCTGTTTGGGGATGTCCCAAAGGGTGTCCTGTTGACGTTGAAAGCTCTCGATCTGCTGCTCGAAATGGCTGAAAGCCTCTTCGAGAACATGCCCTGAGACAGCCACATCCGCCGCGATTTTTTCGACCTCTGCCAGGCTCCTGGCCAAAGGGGTCAGCGGCGCAACAGGGGGCTTCGCGGCAGGAATGTCCTCGCCTTTGAACGCTGGAATTCCTTGTTGGTGATGCCATGTCCTGACGTGGTGTACAACGGCTTGCGGGCTGTTGGAGATGTGCTCGTCCGTCGAGTAGAACAGCAGATCGGCCCCTCGGGGATGGCCAGCGATCCGGTCGAAATGGTTGATCAGTTTGTCGTGGTCCGGTTTCGGTAGATCAACGGCCCAGATTTTGTTGACCAGCGCCTGGAATTCCGACGCGGTGTAATCCTTGAGTGCTGCTTTAAGTTCCATCTTGGGTTCTTCCTTGTTTTGCGCACGACGAAAACAGCACACCTGCTCACGCCTTGTGAGCAGGTGCCCGTTTAATGCTGGTGGTATCGGTTATTCCGGCTTGAATCCTGGTTTGTTATTGGCTGCACGCCACTCTTTGACTTCTTTCAGGATGCCTTCGGGACTGTCTTCCTGGCCTTCCTTTGGGTAGAAAATGACGTCGGAACGGTCTGGATGTTCAGTAATGGATTCGAAATGCTCGAGGAGTTTATCTCGATACATTTCTAGCGCCCGTCCTTTAAGGCCGCTTGTTTGATGAAAAAACTCACCCAAAAAAGATAGGAATTCTGCCTCGGTGTATTCCTCAAACCTGTCTTTAAAAATCATAATCACGATTCCTTTTATGTATCTGAATATGACGTCTTGGTGTCATCACCAATATGTTATCCAACCCGTAGACTTCTCCACCTTGTGAAATTTCAATCACATGATGTAATTCAAACGTTTTACGCCCCCCTACTTGATCTACAACCCGAGGAAAAGGTGCTGAGCCATCTCGCATTCTGTCCAAGTTGCTTCGCGTAAATTGCTTGCTCAACTCCGCATCTGCTGCAACAGCTATCCAAAACGCCTCTCGAAACCGATGAAAATTAGCAAACTCCTTCCACCGTAACTGTTCCGCGATTTGCCACGGTACCGGTGCCCCGTCTCCCCTCGCATCGTCTCCAAGCCAAACCTCCGATACGTCGGACCCCCAACCTGTAGCAGTGCCTGGATCATCACGTCGGTCCCGGAACAGCACATCCGGTGAAGGTAGCTCCATATCCCCCGGGAACCCAGGAATACTCGCACCCATCTCCCCTTCGTCAACCGCAGGAAACGTCTCGTTTTGCGGTAGGACCGGGATGGCCGGAGTGCCGGGATAAACCACAGGGGTGGTGGGTGCGATGGGCAATGTGGTGGAGCCGAGATGTTCAATGCCCGGCGGTACCAGCGGGGTCCAGGTGCCAGCCGGCGGAATCGGCCAAGGCACAACCGCCGGTACGATGCCCAACCACCCCTCGGCACTTTGCGGCGTTTTGATGCTGATTTGGTCGAGATTGAACGGATCGGACCAGAACTCCGGCCGCTCCTGAAACCGCAATTCGAACTCGCGGTTTTCACCCACCCATGTGCTTTTCGGCGCGTAGGGGGCGAAGCCTTGTGCAACACGTTTTTTGTTCACCTCATCGAGTTGACTGGTGAGCGTTGTGTGTTCGCCGAGCGTTCGCCACAGCGCTTCGTCGAAAGCCTCGAACGACTTGAATTCCCGGCCTCGGAATTGATCGCCGATCTGGCTCGGGATCGCTGCGCCGGCTGTTTGGCTCGCGCCTGTCCACCAATCAGCCGTCGCCGCTTGACCCGTTCCGGAGACAACACCTGTGCCCATGGGTGGAACGTTGAACGACAGGTAGGTCGGCGGCAGGCCAGGCGCGCAGACGATGCAATCCTGGATGCGCCAGTCAACGCCTGTCGGGATGTCCTGAATCTGCGGTTCGGTGACAGTCAAAGTCTGACTGGCAAGGGCCCCTTGAGTCGTGGCTTCTGGTGTGAACTGCACGTGCCTGGTGGGCGACCCCGGGATCTCAGCGGTATAGACGCCTGTTTGCGGGTCGAGCGTTGCATTCACGACCGGGACGCGAGAGTCGATATCGCCACCCGTACCGGCAACGACTATCGCAGTACCTTGCGGCGTGACCACGGGTTTGAGCCGGTACTCAACCTCCACCGAACCACCGGCATCGGCAGCGGCCTGCACTTCATGGCTGTCATGCAGTTCCAGCGCGTGAGCCGGGACTGCGATGGCCTCATACAAGCGATGTCGTTGTTCAGGGGTCAACTCGCCGTTGCCCAATTCGCTGGGATAAGCGATCCCCACCATGAAGATTGCGGCTTGCCCTACCGTGAGCGTCGCGGCCACGGAGCCCAATGCGGGGACTGCACGAAAAACGGCGGTTACCAGTTTGTCAGTATCAATCCATTCCCCGCCGTGGCTGGGCAATACCCCGGCAGAAAGCACTGACGATGTGGCAGGTAATTGAAAGGTGTTGGCCTGCCTGACCCGTTCGAGGCGAACATCCTCATCAACCTGTTGTTTGAACCGAATGCGCGCGTCGCGCTGCTCGGCGTACTGCCGATGGCGTTCCCAAAGCGCCTCCCGCTTACGCCAGACAATGGTCTGCTCGGCATGATAAGCGGCCAACGCATTGGATTTATCCTTGAGCGCATCGAGTTGCGCCGACAGCAGTCGGGCTTCATGAGCCGCTTTGTAGGCGTCTTCCCAAGTTTGATGACCTTTATGCAACGCCTCGCCGAATTGATTCAACCGCGCCAGATAATCGCTTGCGGTGCGCGCAAGCGGATCGTGCCCATCAAATGAAAGAGCCGTAGTGTTCTTGACGCCGAGCTCTGCAGTTTTTTTGCTGATCAGCCCGTCGATTTCGTTTTTTTCTTTGGTGATGAAATACAGCTGAAAGCGCTCGGACGAACCGTGGTTGGGAGGCCGTTTCGCCGCTGAGATCTCTTGATCAAGCGATGACGTGAGTTGTTTAGCCCGGGCGGCAAAACTGTCGTCAATTTGATCTCTGGTTACGTTTTGACGCTGGGTGAGTTGAGTGAGTAATTGGTTGCGCGCATAGATGCGTGCCTGCTCCCGAGCGTACTCAGCGGCGGCCAGTGCCTGCTCTGCCTGAATCCGCTTATGTTCTTCCTTGGCCCGCTTTCTGGCCTGTTTCGTTTTTTTGCTGGGGCCGCTGATTGCGCCGGAGGCGCCTACACGATTACCTCCAAAACTTCCGCCACCGCCCCCACCGCCGCCAGAAGCAGGCGGACCGGACCTGATGACGACGTCTCCTGACGTGCCATCGTTGAATCGTTGTGCCATACAGTCTCTCCTTGTCTGTAGGGCACAGCTTGTCGATCGGGGAATGGCGGAGTGCGGTACATATGTATCGCGGGGGATTTATTCGCCGATTTGAACACCTGATTCACGCGCCGACAAAAAAACCGTTCATGCGCTTAACTGACAGGGATTCATCAACGTCGAAGAGGTAACACTCCGATGCCCCGTCTCACTGCGAAAGACTTTGCTCCGGAACTGCTCGAACTCTATGACTACTACGCCCACGGCAAGATCAACCGGCGCGAGTTTCTGGACCGTGCGGCGATGTTCACTCTGGGTGGTTTGACGGCCAGCGCACTGTTGGCCTCCCTGAGCCCGAATTACGCACTCGCCGAGCAGGTTGAGTTCACCGACCCGGACATCATCGCCGAATACATCACCTACCCGTCCCCCAAAGGCAACGGGCCGGTTCGCGGTTACCTGGTGCGCCCGGCCAAAGCCACGGGCAAGGTGGCCGCGGTGGTTGTCGTGCATGAAAACCGGGGGCTCAACCCATACATCGAGGATGTGGCGCGGCGGTTGGCCAAGGCCGGCTTTATCGCCCTCGCCCCTGATGGCCTGACCTCGGTCGGCGGCTATCCCGGCAACGATGACAAAGGCCGGGAGCTGCAGGCGACCGTTGACCCGGAGAAGCTCATGAATGACTTTTTCGCCGCGATCGAATGGCTGATGAAGCACGATGCCGCCAGCGGCAAAATCGGGATCACCGGCTTCTGCTACGGCGGAGGTGTGGTGAATGCCGCCGCAGTGGCGTATCCGGAACTGGGCGCTGCGGTGTCGTTTTACGGCCGCCAGCCAGAAGCCAGGGATGTCTCCCGAATCAAGGCACCGGTGATGCTTCACTACGGCGAACTGGACACGCGCATCAACGAAGGCTGGCCCGCCTATGAACAGGCGTTGAAGGCCGCAGGCAAGACCTATGAAGCCTACATCTACCCCGGCGCGAACCACGGTTTTCACAACGACTCCACGCCTCGATACGATGACGCAGCGGCGACACTGGCCTGGGACCGGACACTGGGTTGGTTCCGGCGATACCTGGTTTAGAGAGCCAAGCGCCTACCCCACCACATCAATCAACTGCTCACGCTGCGCGCCAGTCAGCATCGGACCGAAACCCGCACCGGCATTTTCCGTCATGTAACGCGGGTTGCCGGTGCCGGGGATGACGCAGGTTACCGCCGAATGCGCCAGCAAGTACTTGAGCGCCAGTTGCGCCCAACTGGTGACACCGACTTGCGAGGCCCACCCCGGCAGCGGCTTGCCCTTCAAGCGGGCCAGCAAATCACCGCCGCCGAACGGCCGGTTGCAGATCACCGCCACCCCGCGCTCACGACACAGCGGCAGGATGCGTTTCTCGACGCCGCGATCATCCAGCGCATAGTTGATCTGCAAGAAATCCAGTGGCTCGGCTTTCAGCACCGCTTCCACTTCGTCATACGCCGACGCAGTGTAATGGGTGATACCGATGTAGCGAATGCGCCCTTCTTCCTTCCATTTGCGCAGGGTCGGCAAATGGGTTTTCCAGTCCAGCAGATTATGAATCTGCATCAGATCGATCCGGTCGGTCTGCAGCAGTTTGAAGGAGTGCTCCATCTGCGCGATGCCTTCTTCGCGGCCACGGGTCCACACCTTGGTGGCCAGAAACGCTGGCGACCGCGGTTTGTGGATCGACAGCAGTTCGCCGGTGGTCTGCTCGGCGCGGCCATACATGGGAGAGCTGTCGATCACCGTCCCGCCCTTTTCGAACAACGCGCTGAAGACGGCGGGCAGGTTTTTATAGGCCGGATCGGCAGGCGCGACATCAAAGCCGCGATAGGTGCCCACGCCGACAATGGGCAATGGCTCGTTGCTGGAAGGAATGGCGCGGGTGAGCATGTTCTTGCCTCCTGTTTCCTTCGACGGCGTGGTGGTTGCAAAGGCCGGATCGAAAGTGAGCACCGCCGAAGCACCGGCAGCCAGCGTGAGTATTCGTCGACGCGTGTATCCATCAGTGTGGCTCATGGTTGTGTCCTTCGACCTCTGGGCTGTTGGCCTTTGCGCTAGTTGTCCGGCAAACGGCACGATCACCAGCGCCATCAGACCTTTGCCAGCTACAAAAGAATAGCTGCCGGCGACAATTCGGCCCTGCCTGAAATACAACAGGGTCGTCAGGCGCTGGTGGGCACAGCCGCAATCCGTTGGATGAATATCTGCTTCTGCGGTAACAGCGGCAACGGAGACGCACACCCTCAAAAACCACACCGCCGGCCCGCGCTGCTGTCGTTCAACTACACTCTGACAGCGATCAAACCATCACGGTCGTCAGGCCCAGAGCAGTCAATGCCACCCACTAACGTTAAGCGAATGTCGCGTATCCTCGTCTATCTCGTCGTCATCGCGGTCGCGTTGTACCTGACGCTGTGTGTGGTGCTGTTCGTGTTTCAGCGCGCCCTGATCTACTTCCCGCAACCCTCCGCGCTCGGTGCACCCGAAACGCGGCTCACACTCTCGGTGGCAGACGCACAGGTGCAGGTCAGTGTGAGACTGCGCGAGGGGCCGAATGCGTTGATTTATTTTGGTGGCAATGCCGAAGACGTTTCGCGCAACCTGCCCGAGTTTTCCCAGGCGTTCCCCGACCATGCCCTGTACTTACTGCACTACCGGGGTTTCGGCGGCAGCACCGGCTCACCTTCCGAGGAGGCGATTGCCCGCGACGCCCTGACCTTGTTCGACAAGGTCTACGACAGCCATCCTCACATTGCCATAGTCGGCCGCAGCCTGGGTTCGGGCGTCGCCGTGCGTCTCGCCAGTCAGCGGCCGGCCGCACGGCTGATCCTGATCACCCCCTACAACAGCCTTGAAGACCTCGCCGTCCGCCAGTACCCGATATTCCCGGTGAAGTGGCTGCTGCAGGACACGTTCGAATCGTGGAAATACGCCGGGCACATCTCGATACCGACGCTGCTGCTGGCGGCTGAGCAGGATGAAATCATCCCGCCCTCCAGCACGGAAAAACTCTACGGGCATTTCGCCAAAGGTGTGGCGACCCTCAAGGTTATTCCGGGCGTGGGGCACAACTCGATCTCAGACAGCCCCCAATATCTGAAACTGATGGAAGACGGGCTGTAGATCACTCGATCATTTGCGCGCCAACTTAAAGCGCACGCAATCTTCGTAGAAACTTTGGCGCAGTGCCGCGGGTTTGATCCGCGACGGGCTGTCGTAGGTTTGCTCGGTAATACCCATCGCCGTCATGCGCATCCATGGCTTGCTGAACTTGTAGGTCTGTAATTTCTGGCGGGCGGCGTACAGCGAAACGCCCGCCAGTTTGAGTTCCTGGGCTCTTGCTGCCGTGCCCGCGCCCCAGCTGCACATATACCGGTCATTGCTTTGAAGCTCTTTGGCCTGGGCGGAGACGGCGATGCCCGCCAGGCCAAACGAAATCAGCGTAATCCATACATTGCGCATTTAAAGCCAGCCCTAACCACCTGAAATTAAAGTGATTCTGTCTGTAACTTTCAGACTTCGGGGCCAGCAAAATGCCTTATTGCAAACCTTCTCAGCGGCGGCGCATTTCAGCGCTTAGCGATGCACGCGGTTACGCCCGGTGCGCTTGGCCTGGTAGAGCGCGTCGTCGGCGCGGGTCAGGAGACTGTCAAAGTTCTCGCCGGGTTGCGCGAAGGCCACGCCAAAGGATGCCGTGATCGTATCGAGCACCTTGCCATCAACCCGCGCCTTGATCCGCAACGACTGGATTTTCACCCGCAGTTGCTCAGCAAAAACAGCGGCACTCGCCAGATCGGCGCAGTGTTGCAGAACCACGCAAAACTCCTCACCGCCGTAGCGCGCCGCCGTGGCGTGAGGTGGCAGCGAACTGCGCAGCACCTGCCCGACATGCTGCAGCACTCGGTCGCCCAACGGGTGACCGTACTGATCATTGAATTGCTTGAAGTGGTCGATATCCAGCATGACCAGCGCGACGCCCTGGGACTCATTGCTCAGCGCCTGCTCGAGCAAACGGGTAAACGCGGTGCGGTTGAGCAGTTCGGTCAGGCCATCGAGTGTGGCCGCCAGTTGTGCACGCTCAAGCTTGCTGCGCAGGCTTTTGATCTCGCTCTGGGCCGTGTGCAGTTGGGAGAGGAACTGCTCCTGCTGACTCTGCATCAGTTGAGTGCTCTGTTGCAGCTCACTCAAAATGCCCGGCAAGCGCTCGTTGACGGGCGACTCGAGCATTTCCAGGCAACGTCCCAGACTGCTCTGGAAATTCAGATTGCCCTCGACGCTGCGCGAAACGTCGCGTTGCATGTCGTCCACCAGATTGATCGCCTGTTGTTGCCCGGCGCGGGCCTCTTCCAGCTCGTCGCGAATGATGTAGTCGCGAAAAAGCCGGGTGGCGGACTCCGGCGGGAAGCAATCGAAGTCCTTTACCACCCGGTCCAGGTGACGATTGAGCTCCAGGTCCTGGCCTTTGCTGTAGGTGTACCAGAGCGCGTAATGCACGGGATTGGGCGGGATGTTGTGACGAACCATCAGCGGAATGGCTTGTTTGAGCAGCGCCGCGGCCTCGCGGGAATCTTCCGGATACAGCGCCAGGGCAGTCGCACGCGTCTCTGATTGGCTCATGTCATCACTGTGGTTGTTAATGATTGGCAAATGCAAAACGTTGCGAGCATAACCATACGCCGGACAAACGGCCATCCCCCTGTGCATTACCGCGCCATTCGGGCTGAGGCAGGTCAGTTTTATCGCAGGCATTGGCGACCGCGACGTCGTGCGAACCTTAACCTCTGCCGATGGCCATGACGTTCATGATCACACCTCTTGCGCTTGCACAGTGACGGCCGGCGTCGGCTGCGAGTTGCGCTCATGCACATGGCGATGAGGCGTACGGTCGATGTTCAGGCTGAGGATTTCCGGACGGCTGTAGTGACCGCGGCCGTCCATCTGACGCTTGCGGATGTCGATCTGGAACAAGTCGATGTCGGCAATGACTTCGCCTTCACCTTCGGTCAGTGCGCCGACGACTTCACCTTGCGGATTGATGATCGCGGTGTAGCAACCGCCGGAGATCGGACCGATGGCGCAGCCGGTGTCAGCCATGATTTGCGCCTGCTGGTCCGGGTACAACCAGGCGGTCGAGTTGACCACGAAACACGCCGACTCCAGCGCGTGCATACGGATGCTGACTTCCATTTGGCGGGTGAACAGCGCACCGGCGAACGAACCGGGGTACATCGAGGCGTGAATCTGTTCGCCGTCTTCGATCAAGGCGTAACGTGCCAACGGGTTGTAATGCTCCCAGCAAGCCAGTTGACCAATGCGGCCGACGGCGCTGTCGGTGGCACGCAGGCCCGAACCATCACCCATGCCCCAGATCATGCGTTCGTGATAGGTCGGCGAAATCTTGCGACGGGCCTGAATCAGGGTGCCATCCGCATCGAACAGCAATTGTGTGTTGTAGAGGGTACTGCCATCGCGCTCGTTGACGCCGATGGACACCACCATATTGGCTTCTCTGGCGGCTTTGCCGATGGCATCGGTGGTCGCGGAAGGCACGACGACGGCTTGATCGAGCAACTTATAGTGCTCGGAACCCATTTCGAACGGCGACTGAACAAAGGAAAAGTACGGGTAATACGGCACGATGGTTTCCGGGAAAACGGCGAACTGCACGCCTTTCTCGCCGAGTTCACGGATTTTGTCGACGACCTTTTCTACAGTGCCTTCACGGCTGTAGAGAACAGGTGCGATCTGGACGGCAGCGGCTTTGACGATGGTCATGGCGGTGATCTCAGTGGGGATTGGGCTTCAACGAGACCGAGATTACGCCAATAATATTTTGTCTCAAATGCCGAATACACCACCTTTTAAGCCATGCAGATACCTTGCAGGAGGTTCGCGATCGGGGTTCACGCAAGTCCGCCTCGACTAGCGCGCTGGATGACTTGCGGTGGTTGGCCAAACGCCCGGATAAACGCCCGGCGCATCCGTTCCCGATCACCAAAGCCGGTCTCTGTCGCCACCACGTCGATGGCGTGCCGGCCGGTTTCCATCATCAGACGTGCGGCCTCCACCCGCAGATTTTCGATGGCCTTGGCGGGTGATTGACCGGTTTCGGCATGGAATACGCGACTGAACTGCCGCGGGCTGAGGTTTGCCGCGCTAGCCAGCGCGTCCACCGACAGCTCGGACTTCAGGTTCTGCTTGGCGTAGGTCAACGCTGACTGGATGCGGTCAGTCTTGGGTTCGAGTTCGAGCATCACCGAAAACTGCGACTGCCCGCCTGCGCGCCGGTGGTACACCACCAATTGCCGGGCCACACGACGCGCCACTTGCGCACCGAGGTCACTTTCCACCAGGGCCAATGCGAGATCGACACAGGCACTCATGCCTGCAGCGGTCCAGACGTTGCCGTCGTTGATGAAGATCCGATCCTCCTCCACCTTCACCTTCGGGTAGGCCCGCTGCAACGCCGGCGCATGGCACCAGTGTGTAGTCGCGCGCCGACCATCAAGCAGTCCGGCTTCGGCCAGCGCGATGGCACCGGTGCAGATCGAGCCGACACGGCGGGAGGTCTGACTGGCGCTGCGCAGAAACGCCACCATGCCCGATGAAACCGGACGGATCAGGTTGTCACCCATCACCAGCAGCGTGTCGAACGAGCGCTGATCGAACGCGGTGGTTTCCACACCGAATCCGGCGGAGGTTCGCACCGTCCCGCCGTGCTCCGACAACAAGGCAAGGCTGTACACCGGTTCGTCGACGGCGCCATTGGCCATTTCGAACGCCGCACACATGGCCAGGCCCAACACCTGGAACTCGGGATAAACGATGAGGCCGACCTGGTGCATGACGACGATATCCTGATGGCTGCAAAGGAGGCTTGATAGTTTTTCAGGCCATCTAATTTGCACTGTACGCGCTAATCAGGTCTATCCCTAACGCAAGGCACTCAGTGCCGCGACATCAACCCATGCAGCACCCCAAACCGCAAACCGGGCTCGGACGGCGTCATGTGCGAAACGCCAAAGACCTTGAACGCCGCCAGCATCAGCACCAGTCCACCGGGCAGGATACTCAGACGATGGCTTTGCAAACCCGCCAACCTGAGCTGATTGACGTGCCCCACTTCCAGCAGGCGCAGTGACAGGCGCAACAAGCCGCTGTAGGTGATGCCGCTCTGGCCTTCGTCGTTCAAGTCGTTGGCCTTGAGCACTTTGGCCAGCATCCGTGCGGTGCCTGATGAGCCGATGACCTGCTGCCAGCCCAATGTGCGATAACGGCGCGCCACGCGTTCGAATTGCAGGGTGGCGACACGCTCGGCTTCCAGTAACGCCGGGGCGGTGATGCGGCCGCCTTGAAAATAACGCGCACCAAAGGTGCCGCTGCCGATGGCGATGCTTTCGGTCAACAGCGGTTGCGCGCCCTGCCCCAGAATCAGTTCCGTGGAGCCGCCACCGATGTCGATCACCAGTCGTTTGCGCTGCGTGCCGGGAACCGTGTGAGCCACGCCGGCGTATACCAACCGGGCTTCTTCATGCCCGGAGATCACATCGATGCTAAACCCCAGATGCCGTTCTGCGCTGGCGAGGAACAGTTGAGCATTGTCGGCTTCACGCACAGCGCTGGTTGCCACCGCTCGCACGCGACCGGGCTCAAAGCCGCGCAACTTTTTGCCGAATCGCGCGAGTGCCTGCCAGCCGCGATCCAGCGCCATCTCGTCCAGCGCGCCACCCTGAAACCCCTCCGCCAACCGCACGGGTTCACGCAGGGTCTTCACTTCCTGGATCACCAGTTGCTGGTTGCGCTTGACGGACTGGCCGATCATCAAGCGAAACGCATTGGAGCCCAGGTCAATGGCCGCAAACAGGGAGGCATCTCCTTTCATAGCAGTATTCCTTGCACATTCATCTATCAGCCGACACCGCTCTGCTGAACACTCAAGACGGTTTGCAAGGATCTTGGCATGGGTTCGATGACATCCAGATGACACCCACTAATGGGCCTCTCCCCCCTTGGGCTTGTAAAAGAGAAACATGCGGGTCTCGGTGGTCTTGATGTATTTCCTGGCCCAGTCGGGTTTTACGTTGCGGTCGTGAAAATACATCGCGCCGTTGGTGCGGTCGTTGAGTTGCTTGTTGAGGGCCTTGCGCGCGATTTCCTTGGCGATCGCGTATTGGGTTTCTTCCTGGACCTCATCGGAACGCCCGTCACACCACCAGGAAAACTGGCAGTTCTTGGCTTCGGAGCCTTGCTTGACCACTGCGCACACCGTGTCTGGAAAACCTTCGTGGCCCAGGCGATTCATCACCACACTCGCCACCGCTTCCATGTCGGCGGAGGATTTGCCCTTGGCTTCCCAATAGATGGAGCGCGCCAGGCAGGTGATTGCATCGTCCAGCGGCGACGCGCCTGCCGGGTCGACCGCCTGCACTTCCGAAGTGGTGATGGCTTCGGACTTGGGTACCGGTAGATCGGCGCCCTTCTCCGCCGCTTTCTGCTCCAGCACTTCGGCCTTGTTTTCGGCCACTTCCTTTTTCTGTTCCTGTTCAGTCGCCGATGCCTGGCCGCCGAGTAGCGTGATTGCAAAGCAGGTTGCTATCCAAATTAATCGCATGATCGACCCTTCTGAGTGGACTGGATTCAAGCAACAAAATGTCGACGCGCAGCACGTCTTTCGGGCGACATGGCTTGATTGTAGTTGCCCGTTTTCGTTTCGACAGACGGCCAACAACCGGTATTTCGGCGCGAAAAGGCATTGCGCTCACGGGGGTGAAATCGCGCATCATGGGCGCAGTCCGAACAAGGGAGATTTCCATGCGTGTCCTGTCATCCGTTTTGCGTCTTGCTACGTTGTCATTGGGCTTGTTGTTCGCCGCGAAGGCGCTGGCGGCCGACGAGAAACAACTGATCGACTCGATCAACGACTACCGCAGCCAGGTGCAACGTTGCGCGGGTGAAGTATCGTCGGAGCTGCCGCCGCTGGCGGGTGATCCACGGCTGGCGCTGTCGGCCACCAGCATCGGCAACCTGCAACAGGCCATGGTCGCGGCGAATTACCCGATGAAGAATGTGCAGGCAATCAGCCTGTCCGGACCGCGTGATGCAGCTTCGGCGATGAAAGCGATCCAGGAGAGTTTTTGCCAGATCGTGCTGGACCCGCAATTCGTCGACATCGGCGTGAGCCGCCAGGACCGTGAATGGCGCATCGTGCTGGCCCGTCCATTGTTGAGCGCACGCCTGGGCGACTGGCAGGCGGAGGGCCAGAAGTTGCTGGCCGAGCTCAACACCGCCCGCAGCCGTCCACGTCAGTGCGGCACGCAATCCTTTGCCGCCGCCGCGCCGCTGACCTGGAACGTCACCCTGGCGACAGCGGCCGAAGAGCATTCCCGGTCGATGGCCAACAACAATTACTTCGACCACAAGGACCGCGACGGTCGTACCCCGGGTGACCGCGCAGAACTGGCGGGTTACAGCGCCCAGTTGATCGGCGAGAACATCGCCGCCGGGCAAGACAGCGTGCGCAAGGTCGTCGATGGCTGGGTCGCCAGCCCCGGCCACTGCGCCAACCTGATGAACCCGCAGTTCCAAGAGTTGGGCGCGGCGTATGCGGTGGACCCGAAGAGCGATTCGGGGATTTACTGGACGGCGATGTTTGGTACGCCGTAAACGCCCGGATCGCGCAGAAAAACCGGACGCTCTTGATGGGGTCCGGTTCTTCTGCGCGATCGGTCAACCCGTCATAGACTCTGTCGATCAGCCGGTCATCAAGAGTGATTGGACGCCAGTGGCCCTTGGCTTGAGCCGATGCCGAAGGGCAACGTACCCAACATCTCCACAAGCATTTTTATCGAGGTCGGCGATCAGTGTTCGACACTGGTCGAGGCCGGTTCAGGCACTCGCCTGAACCACCTCGATCCCCAGTTTCCGATAATCCCCGACATCGCCCGTCGCCACGTGACGCTCGGTGATCAGCGTATGGATGCGGCTGCACGGCGCGACCACAAACGGCTCGACCGCACCCAGTTTGTCCGCCGTGGTGACGGCGATCACCTGCGAAGCGCTGTCGAGCAGCGCCTGTTTCACCGGCACCTCATCGAAGTGCAACGAGCTGATGCCAACTTGCGGATGAATTGCACAGACCCCGGTGAACAGCACATCAGCCTTAATGCCCTGGAGCAAGCGCACGGTCTCGTGACCGCTGACCGACATCGTGGCGAGGTTGAGTTGCCCGCCCGCCAGAATCACCTTGATGCCTGTGTACTCGGCCAGGATGATCGCAGTCATCGGCGAGGTCGTGATGGCGGTGATGGCAATGTCCGAAGGCAACGAGCGCGCGATCTGCAGCGTAGTGGTGCCGGAATCGAACATCACGATCTGGCCATTCTCCACCCGACTGGCCGCGAGTTGCGCGAGGTGGGTTTTCACCTCATCGGTTTCGCTGACCCGCGTGAAGTAATCCTTGCCCGTATCCTTGGGCCGAGGCAGCGCACCGCCGTGCACGCGCTGTACCAAGCCGGCCGTGGCCAACTCCGACAGGTCACGGCGGATAGTGTCTTCCGAGACGGCGAAATGCTGACTCAACTCCGACGCCATGACCTTGCCGTCACGTTCGAGGATCAGCAGGATTTTCTGCCGGCGCAGATGAGGGAGTTCGGCGGCCGAGTGTTGATCGTGCATGTTTACGCCTGATTTTGCGGGTTTGTGCGAGATTAGCCAAACCTTCACGCAAACACAATCGATGCAAGAGCCCCATCGCCGACAAGCCAGGGCTCCTGGGATTGCGGTGAAGCGTCAGTTGATCGCGACCTGAGCCACACGGCCCGTGGCCACCAGCGCTTTCAGCGACGTGTCGAACTGCTTCAGAGCGTTCTCTTGCAACGCGATTTGCTGGTTGATCTGCGCGGCGATCTCCGGTGCGGCTTTGCCGTGCACCCAGACCGAAGGCATTTGTTGTGTGCGTGAGCCCTCGGCCTTGCCGATGTATTGCAGGTTCGAGTCATAAAAACTGGCCATGAACCGCGCTTCAACCTGATTGTTGCGCTTGGACACCAGACGGCTGTAGGTGTCGAGCATCACCACCACATCCGGGTGCGCCTGCACCAGCGCATCGAGGTTGTCGTAAACCGTCACCGAGGCAAACTCTTTGTGCAACGACCCCATCAACCCGTTGATCGCCCGTTTCGGATCGGAACTGTTGACGAAGGCGCTGCTGATGCGCGAGTCCAGTTCAGGGTTCTTCGCGCCGTTCAGCGCAACCGAGTGGTACTGCTCAAGGTATTCGAGGGTGCTGACGGTGTTTTCGCTGTAGAGCACGCCCACCGATTGCGCGTGCTGCAAGCTCGCGGCGCTGTCGGCGACCGGCAGGAAGTGGCAGGACTGTTCGGCCGCGTACGCCGGCACGGTGGCGGCAACGCTGCCGGTCAGGACAGCGACAAGGGTCAGCAGGGTAGACATTCTCATCGCGCAGGTTCCTTCGGAGGCGAATTCGGTATGTGGCTATCCTCCTCCCTTGGCGAAAAAACAGAACTTGCGATTCTTGATGATGGTTATTGATCAAACGAATGGTTGCGGCAAAAGGGACCGTTGCGCTTTGCCCTCACACCCCCGGCCGATCCGCAACCGGTGCATGTTGCGCCATCAACTCGACCACCCAATCAATAAACACGCGCAGCTTCAGGCTGATGTGCCGGTTCGGCGGAAAGGCCACATACAACGGCATCGTATCGAGCCGCCAGCCCTCGAACAGCGGCACCAATTCGCCGCTCGCCTCATAGTCCCGGGACATGTATCTGGGCAGCCAAAGCACACCGAGCCCGGCGAGGCCCGCCGCAAGAAACGCGTTGCCATCATCGACGGCCAGCACGTAGCGTCCTTTGATCTGCAACCGTTCACGCTCGTTGTACAACGCGTAGGGCACGGGTTTGCCGGTGCGCGCCCACAAGAAACCGACGACGCGATGCGCCGAACCCTCCAGCTCTCGCGGATGCAGCGGCAGGCCGACGCGCGCCAGATAGCTCGGTGCTGCAAACACGCCAAGTGGCAGGTCCGCGACACGCCGGGCCATCAACGACTGGTCCATCAGTTCGCCGCCGCGCACCACGCAATCGACGTTCTCATCGATCATGTCAACGATGCGATCGCTGACGCCCATGTCGATCTGGATGTCCGGGTAGCGCGCATAAAACCCAGGCAATGCTGGCACCAGAATCATCCTCGCCAGCGGGCTCGGCACATCCACACGAAGTCGGCCTCTGGGTAACGTCGCCGCACCGGACAGGCTGGTTTCGGCATCGTCCATATCGGCCAGCAGCCGTAACACCCGCTCGTAGTAGACCGCGCCATCGGCTGTGACGTTGACCTTGCGCGTGGTGCGGTTGAGCAACTTGACGCGCAACCGTGCCTCCAGTTGCTGCACCAGTTGGGTCACGGTGGTCTTGCTCATGTGCAAGGTGTCGGCCGCCTTGGTAAAGCTGCCCGCCTCCACCACGCGCGCAAATGCCTGCATTGCATCAAAACGGTCCATTGCGGCCCCAGGTATCAATCGGATTGTTTGGGTTTCACAAACAGTGCTGGCCAAGGTTGCTCGTTTATCGTCCCGATGCAAGTCCCTACAGTCTCTACATCGACGATACAGAGCCCTTGATGGAGGCATTTCATGACGCAGCGCGATGTTGTTTTCCCACCCCAACGCCAGGCGCTTTATGAGCGCAATCGGTACTCGCCGGCTATTCGCTCCAACGGCTTTTTGTTCGTCTCGGGGCAAGTCGGCAGCACTGAGGATGGATCGCCCGAACCTGATTTGGAGAAACAGGTGCGACTGGCCTTCTCCAATCTGAACGCAATCCTCGCAGCGGCCGACTGCACGTTCGACGACGTGATTGATGTCACCGTGTTCATCGTCGACCCCGAATCGACTTTCGAAACCATCTGGAAGATCGTGCCGGAATTCTGGGGTAACGCGCCGCACCCCACGCTGACCGGGGTCGGCGTAACGTGGCTGTACGGTTTCCAGTTCGAGATCAAGGTGATCGCCAGACTTCCAGACACCGCCGAGGGATGAAATGAAATCTGCGCAGGGATGAATGCGTTTTCCGTTCGGCGTTAGAATCGGAATGTTCCGCTCACATTTTCGAGGATGACCCAGGCATGTCCACGTCCGCTACTTCCCTGCAAGACACCGCGGCGCCGGAAGGCGTTTGTTATGGCTGCGGCAGCCGCAACCCGCACGGGCTGCACGTCAAGAGTTTCTGGCATGAAGACGGCGTGCACGTCATCGCCGAGCACGTGCCCGACGCCAGGTATTGCGGCTGGCCGGACCTGGTGTACGGCGGCTTGATCGCGATGCTGGTTGATTGCCATTCCAACTGGACCGTGATGGCGTATCACTACCGGATGGAAAACCGCGAACCCGCCAGCCTTCCACGCATCAATTGCGTCACGGGCAACCTCGGCATCAAGTTCATCAAACCGACGCCAATGGGCGTTCCACTGACCTTGCGGGCGAAAGTCGAAGGTGATGTCGGGCGCAAAACCCGGGTTATCTGCGAGATCTACGCCGGGGACGTGCTCACGGCGGTGGGCGACTCCATTTTTGTTCGCGTCGACACCGATCAATTGGCCGCCGTCGCGCACAATCGATAGGTCGCCCTACCCGGCCTTGAGGCCAACCGGCGTGGCCGGGACTGAACATGCTGCTGCGCCCGCGCCGCTCACTGTCGCCCTTCGAAACGGACGCTAAACCAACGGCCAACTGGTTTCTGAAGGGCATGACGGGGAATGTGCTCAACCCGAAAATCGGGGTTTTTTACGTCTCTTTTCTCCCGCAGTTCATTCCCCAGGGCCACTCATTGATTGCCTGGACATTTGGCCTGGTCAGCATTCACGTGGTGATCGGTTTGATCTGGTCGTTAACGTTGATTCGCGTGACACAGCCACTCGCCGCGGTTCTGCGACGGGAAAAAGTCATCACCTGGATGGACCGCTCGACGGGCATGATCTTTGTCCTGTTCGCGGCGCGGTTGGCGTTTGCTAAGCGGTGATGGATTTGTCTGCTGTTGCTTATCCATAGGGCTGCAGGCGCTCTAGAGATAGCCCGAATTGCGAGGGGGCCTCGAGAAATAGCCGCTCGGCGACTTTTCGTTCAAACCCCGGAACCTGCTCAAGCGAGCAACTCGGTGATCCACCGCGCCTGCCGGGCGATGTCTTGCACCTTTTCCTCAGGTACAGCCTGCCGCGCGCGGGCGAACTGGGTCAGGGTCTGCTGTTTGTGGCGCAGGATGCGCTGCCACTTGACCAGGAACGCCGGGCTGCGTGCCTGCATCTGTAGCGGGCCGAAGTACAGTTCCTCGGCCGTGTACGTCACCGGCCCGACGCGCTCGGCGACGATGATTTCGTAGTAGAAACGGTTTTCGTGCAGCACTTCCTCGCAGAGGATGCGGTAGCCATTTTCCATCAGCCATTGGCGCAGTGGCTGCTCGCCGCCGTTGGGCTGCAGGATCAGGCGCTCGTGGCCACTCAGGTGCGCCTTGCCGCTGTCGAGGATGTCGCGGATCGTCTCGCCACCCATGCCGCAGATGCTGATCGCGGTGATCCCGTCGCCCGGCTCGATCGCCGCCAGGCCATCGGCCAGGCGCACGGTGATCCGCTGGCCCAGCCCGTTTTCGCGCACGGTGCGTTCGGCCGAGTGGAACGGCGTCAATGCCACCTCGCCCGCCACCGCCGACGCGATGGCGCCACGGCGCATCAATGCCACCGGCAAGTAGGCGTGATCCGAGCCAATATCGGCCAGGCGCGCACCGGCTGGCATATGCGCGGCCACGCGCTCCAGGCGCATGGACAATGTCTGTTCGTTCAACTGCAGTTCCTTTTCACCACGAAGGTCCGGCCCCTGTGGCATCAGTGCGGGCCGCCATGATGCGTGGTGAGGGAGGCAGGGTAAAGGGCCGGCGCGGGTTGTGTGACTGGCTTGCCTGTCGTCGTGCCTTCGGCAAGACAGGCTCGAACAGTTGAATCGCCTTAGTCCCTGTCTTTTGTCGTACGAATGAGATTGCCCCGTAACTTCACGATGGCCTGCTGCAGTTGCACAAACTCGTCGGCATCGAGACCGGTTTGCGGGAAGCCGTCTTCCGAGAGACCTTCACGCAGTTTTCGCCCCTCTTTTGTGAGACTGATCCGCACTTGGCGTTCGTCTTCCGGGTCGCGCTGGCGCAGCACATAACCCATGGCTTCCAACTTCTTCAGGATCGGCGTGAGGGTGTTGGACTCGAGGAACAGTTTTTCGCCGAGGCTGCCAACGGTCTGGTTGTCTTCCTCCCACAGCACCACGAGGGTGATGTATTGCGTATAGGTGAGTCCGAGCCGCTCGAGCATGGGCTTGTAAGCCTTGCCGAAGGCGAGGTTAGAGGAATAGACCGCAAAACACAGGAAGTCTGAAAGCTTCAGGTCGAGGGCGGATGTCTTTTCAGTGGGTTTCATGAGCATGCTCCGGGCCAAAGACAATGGATCGCAAGGCCAAACTATACATCGCATGCGATGGTATCGGAAGTGCTCGTTAATGTGATGATCGATTTCCACGGGCAGCAGGCGACCGGCTCACCAGAGATGCGCCCTGATGAGCCGTGCGCCGGCAGCGGCGAGCCTGATCCTTGAACATCAAGAATCAGGCCTTCATGCCTATGAGCTAGTCACTTACCTCCGCGACTTGAACACGATCCGCACTACAAACCTGGATCGGCAGGTTTTTTACATGGACTCACGACGTCTGAACATTCAAGTAAACGTCAATGTTGCCGCGCGTGGCCTTCGAGTAGGGGCAGATTTGATCCGCCGCATGCGCGATTTCGCACGCGACCTCATGAGGCAGGCCTGGCAGGTTTACGTTGAACCCGGCCTGCAGGAAGTAAGCATTCCCGGTTTGCCCCAGATCGATCTCGATGTCGACGGACACGTCGGCTGGAATAGTCACCTTCAACGCTTTGGCCGCCAGGCCAAGCGCTGCGATGTAGCAGGCCGACCATGCGCCGGCAAACAACTGCTCGGCCGTCGGGTGCGGCTGGGTGGCGGCGAATACATGGGCCGGTTTGGCGCTTCCCGTCGTTGAGAGTTCGATGTCGAGGTTGCCGTTGTGCCCGCGCGACGTGTTGCCGGAACTGCTCAGCGTGGTGTGCGTTTTGCCGGTAGCCAATACTTTTTCGATTTTGCTCATCGGTGATTCCTTGAGTTTTTTATTAAAGTCAAATAGCACTAAAGACACGTAACTATCTGACGCAACTCATTTTATAAGCACGATCAAATCACCGAGAATGCCGGAAAAACCGATCACCTTCGGTTTTTCCGGCCCCCCGCTGCCCCTCTCTGGGATCAAGCACGTCACCACTCGTCGCCAAGTCGCAGCACACGCTTTGACATCGCTGGGTCTTTACTTGAATATATTTGCATCGCATACGACTTAATCGACAGCGATAAAAATCCGCCGCAACTCTTGCCGTTTGGAGAATCCGCCATGAACGCCGCCAGCAGCCTCACAATCTCTATCCCTCATGCTTGCCATGGCCACAACGGCAACAACTGGATCACCGCTTCGTGAAGCTGACCCAGCTCCGAGCGTTCTGTTCAGTGGTCGACATGGGCAGTTTTCGTTCGGCGGCACGAGCACTGGACGTGGCCCAAAGCACGTTGACCGAGTCGATTCAAAGCCTGGAAAGAGAACTGGGGACCACCCTGTTGGTGCGCTCCAATCAAGGCATCAGTCTGACCCTGGCCGGCAAGGTTTTCCTGACCCGGGCACGCTCGATCATTCTGGATTGTGATCGCGCTGTTCAAGACGTCCGACAAAGCCAGGGGGCGCCAGAAGGTCAGATCGCATTGGGGATCACGGCGGAACCTTTGGCTGCGTGCCTGATGCCGGTTTTCAACAGTTTTACCCGCCGATTTCCAAACGTGCGGCTACACGTCGCCAGTGGGCAGACGAAGAGGCTGATTGAAATGATCCGCGCGGGCCGGCTCGACTTTGTGATGTGTCCACTGAGCACTGATGTCTGCGATATCGACTTGCAGATTGAGCGGCTTTACCGCTCGCAAGCCAGCGTCATCGCGCGCAAGGGCCATCCCCTGGCGGATGCTCGCTCAGTGCGCGACCTCGCCGATTGCCAGTGGATCAGCGTCCGGCCGGCGGGGATGGCGGGTAGCGCGGAGAACCAGCTGACCGATCTGTTCAGAGACCAGGGCTTGCCGCCTCCGAAGATCGTGATCACGACCGAATCGCTGCTGGAAATCCTGCACATTATCGCCGAGACGGATTACCTGACCATGGAGCCCGGCGTGCTTGCCGGCATGAAGCTGTTTTCGGCGTCGCTGACCAGCATTGCGATCCGCGAGCCATTGGAGTCGTGCGAGGTGTGCTTGATCAGTCGTCGAGTTTCCCCCTTCACTCCGGTCACCCAAGAACTGACCAGCATGCTGATCTCGTACTCGCGCTTGCGTCACCGGGCCAAGGGGTAAGGTTCGACTGGGCATTCAACCGGTTCCGCCCGCTAAAACCGAAGTTCGGTGGCCGGTGAAACCGAACCGGTGACGGCTTCGCTCGCCGCCGCCCGCCGGTTCAACTCCAGGCCTGCCGATTACAGATCGGTGATTTCCTTGTGGCGCGGTACCAACAGTTTCATCACGCTCCACGCCACCAGGTAGGCCACCGCACAGATGGCGAACATGATCATGTAGCCGGTGTGAATATCGTTGATCGATTTGTAGTAGTCGAACACCCAACCGCCAATCTTCGTCATCACGACCCCGCCCATGCCGCCGGCCAAACCGCCAATGCCGACCACCGATGCGATGGATTTTTGCGGGAACATGTCAGACACCGTGGTGAAGATGTTGCACGACCACGCCTGATGCGCCGACGCTCCGATACCGATCAATATCACCGGCACCCAGAAACTGATGTAACCCAATGGCTGCGCCAGTAGCACCAGCAGCGGGAAGAACGCGATGACCAGCATGGCTTTCATCCGACCGTCATACGGCGCATCGCCACGTGCCATGAAATAGCTCGGGAACCAGCCGCCGCCGATGCTGCCGACCATGGTCATGCTGTACAACACGGCCAACGGCAACACGATGGCCGCGCCCTTCATGCCGTACTGCGCCGACAGGTAGGTCGGCAGCCAGAACAGGAAGAACCACCACACGCCGTCGGTCATGAATTTACCGAAGGCGAACGCCCAGGTCTGGCGGTAGGTCAGCAATTTGAACCACGATACTTTTTTCTCGGCAACGCCCGGTGCCGGGGTGGCGATCACTTGCGCATCGCTGCGGATGAAGGCCAGTTCCTCTGCCGAGAGGCGTTTTTGATTTTCAGGTTTTTCGTAAAGCGCAATCCACACGGCCACCCAGACGAAGCCCAGCATGCCGATCACGATGAACGCCGCTTCCCAACCCCACAGGCTGGCAATCAGCGGTACGCAGATCGGCGCCAGGATCGCGCCCACGTTGGCGCCGGAGTTGAAGATACCGGTGGCGAAGGAGCGTTCCTTCTTCGGGAAGTATTCGGCAGTGGCCTTGATCGCAATCGGGAAGTTACCCGCCTCGCCTATCGCCAGCACGGCGCGGGACAGCATGAAGCCTGCGATCGAGACCGGGATGACGGCCAGACCGAACGCGCTGCTCACCGCCGCGATGCCCTCGCCCATCGGCACTGAAAACGCATGCATCACAGCGCCGGTCGACCAGATACTGATCGCGATGATGTAGGCCTTTTTGGTGCCGATCTTGTCGACGAAACGGCCGGCAAACAGCATGGAAATCGCATACACAAACTGGAATACGGAAGCGATGTTGGCGTAGTCGCTGTTACTCCAGCCAAATTGCGTCGACAAATCCGGCGCCAACAGACTGAGCACCTGGCGGTCGAGGTAATTGACGGTCGTGGCGAAGAACAACAACGCACAGATCGTCCAGCGATATTTGCCGACGGCCTGGCCGACACGTTGCGCATTGATGGGCTCGTTCAGATTCATGGCATCACTTTATTATTGGATTGTGGTGATGATCTCTCGGTTTCAAGCGAGATCAATTCTTACGCACAGCACACGGTTCTGTGGCTCGCGTCAGACGAGTAGCAAGGGCAATCGGGAGGTTGGCGATGCGGCTACCGACAACGGGGATGACGGAGCGCAGGTACAGTCAGGGCCACAAGAAGCGGCATGCGGAGAAGCGAGAATGCGGATGGAGTTCATGATGGGACCCGATTTTTGTTTTTAGAGGCGTAACATCGTATGTCATCGTACAACTGCGCCTTTTATATCGAGTCCCCTACCCGGCTGTCAATCTGGAAAATTGCCGTTCGTCTCATAAAACAACACGCCTGAAATGTGAACTGCGCCAAACGGCAACGGCTTCGCCGCCCTTGAAGAGGCGAGCCTGTCGGATGTAGCGGTGGGCATTTGAAAATAAGATAGTCGTACGACAACGCATGTCGTTACGGTTTAGCCTTCTGTAGGTGCGTTATCGGCCATCGCGAGCTCGCGCCTACAGTTGCCGGGACTCATTTGACCAGGCGCTTTTCCTTGGACGGTCTGTACCCGAAATACGAGCTGTAGCACTTGCTGAAATGACTCGGTGACACAAAACCACACGCCACCAGCACATCCACCTGGGACAGCTCCGTGTGCTGCAGCAGCCGGCGCGCTTCGGTAATCCGCAATTCCATGTAATAGCGCTGAGGCGTGGTGCCAAGCTGCTCCTTGAACAGGCGTTCGAGTTGGCGGCGAGAACGACCCGCGTAGACCGCCAACTGCTCCAGCTCCAGAGGCTCTTCGAGGTTGGCGTCCATCAGCTTCACCACCTCGCGCAAGGGTGCGCTCACACAGACATTTTCCGTCGGTTTGATCCGCCGGTAGCGCGACTCTTCGAACGCGAGGATGTCCTCGATCCCTTCGACTAGCGCCTTGTCGTGCAAGCTCTTGATCCAGTCCAGCGCCATGTGGAACGCGCCCGAAGGACTGGACGCCGTGAGCCGGTCTCGATCAATGACAAAAGGCTCACTGGTGACATGCGTCGCTTTCGCCACTTCCGCGAGTGCGGGGCGATGTTCGGGGTGAATCGCGCAACGATAGCCGTCGAGCAAGCCCGCACTCCCGAGGAACCAGGCACCATTCCACAAACCGGCCAGGCTCACGCCATGATCCGAGGCGGCTCTGAGCAAGCTGATCAGCTCATCCGTCACCTTCAGTTCAGTCCTGTAGCCACCGCAGATGACTAACAGATCGAGGTCATGAACCACGGAACAATCGATACGCGCATCCGGCCGGATGACCAGCCCCAGATCGCTGACGACTTCCCCATCGTCCAAGCCGAACGTGCGGGACGAAAACAGTTTGGGTCGTAGCAGATTCGCGGTAACGATCGTATCCAGTGCCTGGGTAAAAGCAGGCAGCGAGAAATGTTCGAGCAGCAAAAAGCCTGTCCGTGTCATTTGAACAGGCTCGTTGGGGTTGTCGTTCAGATAGCGAAGATTCTTCCCCTTCATGCCTCCGCTGAATTGGCGTCGTTCGATCAAGGTGTGTGGCACTCGGTTGCGTTAACGGACAGGGCGTCTGGTCCCTCAGGATATCGCAAAACGGTCCACGCTCCTCCATCTGGTTCCTCTGCAGACAGCGCCATGATCCGCACCTCGCTTGCGGCTTCCCTGTCGCAGATCAAAAACGAATTGAACCCTGTGCGTCATCATGTTTTCGAAAGGTTATCAGCGCTGACCCATGATCCGGAAAGGCGCCATTGCAGAGGGAACCCAGATGAACAGTAGCGTTCTGCTTCTGATCGCCAGCCTCGGCCCAACCCTGGTTTTCGCTGAAGGCTGCGACGTGCTGACCCGCTCCCAAAGTCCTTCCGTGCCCGTGATCGAATCCCATAGCTGCTATGAGTACGAAGGCATGCCGGTAAATTCCATCGATTGGTCATGCAGCAATGAAAGCAAGGAGATGACGACCAGCACCAAGAAAAAGGTCGAACAGTGCGACGATCATTATCAGGCCACTTGCATCGCAACCTTGACTCAGGAGTCGCTGGCCAATCCTCATTCCACCAGTAAGGACAAGAACGCCAAGTCGCTTAACATTCCCGACAATGCCCAAGTGACCACGTATTACTACGACGCCGAACACTTGAACCAGGTGAAGATCGATTGCGAGTCAGGCGGTGGGCACTGGAAAGCGAAGTGATCAGCCAGGTTTAATTGGGTCGCCCCGAACACTTACCCTGCTAATTCGCAGCAGGACCTTTACAAGTAAGTGTGACTACGCGCCAAAAACATTATCGAGTCGCGACAATATACAGGCGCCACTTAAGTGACTGTTACCCGCTATACTCCAACCAGCCGCCGCCTTACAGGCACCACCCCCCGACACTTCTACCGCGAGAATAATTCACGCGCGCCGACGAATGAGTTATATAAGAAAAAATCTATATAATTCATAATGTTAACTCTAACAAAACGACCAGCATCCATCTTGCTGAAATTTCAAAAAACCATAAAAGACCCGACCAAGAATAAAAAGTTTCAAACTTTTCAACCAAATAAAAAAAATACACATAACACTTTTAAATACTGTTCTTCGATGCTAATAATCCGGACGGTTCCGGGTTCCAGGCAACACACTTCCTCACCTGAAGTGAACATCAGCTCACCTCACGTGCCGATGAGCCGACCTTAATCAAGTTCAAAACCGCTAGCGTGTTACTCAAGTTTCAACAAACCTTAGCCGCTGTTGTGTTGCGCACTAAAACTGCGCGAGGAAGGCATCATCGCTCGCCATAAGATTAAAATCCTTTCGATCTTCGGAACCCGTCCAGAAGCCATCAAGATGGCGCCGTTAGTCAAAGCCCTCGCCGCGGAACCGAACATTGATTCGCAGATATGCGTCACTGGCCAGCATCAAAGCATGCTGAAACAGGTGCTGGATCTGTTCGACCTCAAGGCTGATTACACCCTTGATGTGATGACGCAACAGCAGTCGCTCAACTCGCTGACGGCGGCGTTATACACAGCGATTGACCCGGTGCTGGAATTGACCCGCCCGGACCGGGTACTGGTGCATGGCGACACCACCTCGGCCATGGTCGCCGCGATGGCGGCGTTTCATCGACGCATCCCGGTCGGCCATGTGGAAGCCGGGCTGCGCACCGGTGATATCTATAGTCCATGGCCGGAAGAGATGAACCGTCGCTGCATCGACCTGGGCGCCGACATGCTGTTTGCGCCGACCCAAGAATCGCGCCAGAACCTGCTCGACGAACGCCTGCAGGGCCGCACCTTCGTGACCGGCAATACGGTGATCGACGCGTTGCAGATGACCGCACGGCGCATCGAGCTGGACGCTGACTTGCGGGCCAGCCTGGACCAGCAATTCTCGTTTCTGCAGAGCGGCCGCAAGGTGCTGCTGGTGACCGGGCATCGTCGGGAAAACTTCGGTGAAGGCTTCCTGGATATCTGCAAGGCCCTGAGTCATCTCGCCCGGCGCGCGGATATCCAGATTGTCTATCCGGTGCATTTGAACCCCAATGTCATGGGCCCGGTCACCGAGCGCCTCGGCGATCTGCCCAACGTACACCTGATCAAACCGCTGGACTACCTGGCCTTCGTGCGCCTGATGCAACGGGCTCACGTGATCCTCACCGACTCCGGTGGCGTGCAGGAAGAAGCGCCGTCCCTGGGCAAGCCGGTGCTGGTCATGCGTGACGTGACCGAACGTCCGGAAGCGGTCGCGGCGGGCACGGTGCGCCTGGTTGGCACTGCACCGGACTCGATTATCGCCGGGGTCAACGCGCTGTTTGATGACGACCTGCTGTGGCGTCGTTGCTCCCAGGCGGCCAACCCTTATGGCGATGGAAAGGCCAGCACGCGCATCGTCGACGCCCTGATGGGCCGCGCGGTCGATGACTTCGTCGTGGCATGCGCGCTGCCCAGGTTCCTGCAACACCCGACAGCGGCTGCCGTGCGCGAGGAACCCGGGGAAAACCTCCCGGCCTTCACCTCTCAATAAACCAAAACTGCTCCTCCCCCTATCTGCTCGAGATCGACCTGAATGAAGTCTTCCGTTGCCATCCATACGGGTGCGCTCAGCGCCCTTGCCTGTGGCGTGAGCCTGCTCGCGCTCATGCCGACTTTTGCCTTGGCCGCGGACAGCCCGCTCACCCAGGCGATCAACCGACTCAACGCCGACACTCGCCAGGAGCGTGAGGTGCGCTTGAGCGATCTGGGAATCGACGCGCCAATCATCCTCGGCTCCACCGATGCTCGCCGCGAACTGTATCTGCCGCTGCCGGCGGGTGTACCGTTGACAGACGCCAACCTCAATTTCAACGCCAGTTACCTCAATGGCGAACGCGGCCGCAACACGTTGCTGCTGTCGCTGGACGGCTATCCGGTGCGTGCCGAAGGCCTCAGCGAAGCCCAGGGTGACGCCAGCGCCATGCTCGGCGTGGACAAGAAAGCACGCGACAGCGGCTCGCTGCGCCTGGGCGTTGCCTGGTCGTCCATCGTGTCCCGTGTGCTGTGTGAAGACGAACGCGCCATCGGCAATGTGTTGCGGATCGAACCCGACACCCGCCTCACCTACAGCTACGACGCCAACCTGTTGCAGAACGTCGGCGCTGCCTGGACGGCATTGCCTGGCAAACCGGGCATCATGGTCGCGCCGGGCACCTTGTCTGCCGAAAGCTACGACGCGGCGTGGCGCCTCGGTGTAGCGCTGGAGCGGATCGGCAAGCACAGCCGCATCCTGCCCTTCCCGGCCATTCAAGACAGCGTTGACCTTGGCGGCCTGCGCATCCCCGCCGAGTTGCTGGCCATTCCCGCGTTCGCCAGCCTCAACGGCAAAAGCCCCCACGTTCTGGCGGACGCGGCGCAAATCGGCGCATTGCTGATGCTTGGCCAGACGCCGAACGTCCAGGCCGATCTGGCTATCAACGACCCGCAACTGCTCAAGGCCGTCAATGAATCACTCGACGCGCTACAGAGCCAGATCCAAGGCCTCGACGCCACGGCAACGAACGCCTTCATGCAGTGGCGTGAGCGCCATGTCAACGCAGGTCTGGCCGCTACCGGTACTGACAACGTGCGCCTGGCCTTGCTCGGCACACGTCCGGTGCTGATGATCGCGCCGCAAGCCACCGGCAAAGCGCTGGCGTTGTTCAGCTCGGCCTGGAACACCCTGGCACGCAGCCGCCAATTAACGGTCAGCGAAGCGCAGTTGCCGTTGAGCGCCGACGGTCGCGTGGCGTTGTCGCGGCTGGGCGGCAAACCCGGCGCCATCGACGTGCTTGCAAAGTCCGACTGGAGCACGTCGTTCCCGTTGGGCAGCGTGGCCTATGACGGTCGCCTGCCGGTGAAGGCAGTGATCGACGTGTCCGCCGCACCCGGTGCATCGGACACCGCGCCAGTGGCTTCGCTGTTTCTCAACGATTATCTGATTGGCGCACAACAGCTGGTGGCCAACGGTGAAATGCAGCGCATCGAAGCGCGTATCCCGCGTTATGCGGTGGGGGCAACGAACGTCTTGCGCGTGTCGTTCCAGCGTCAGCCAGTGAGTGATCGCTGCCTGGAAACGCCGCAAGCCTTCCCGGTATCGGTGCTGCCGACCAGCCACATCGTGCTGGATAAAACGGCTCTGGGTGATGACTTCTCCGGCATGGCCGCGCGGTTTGCCATGGACGCGCAAATCCTTGTGCCACAGGCCTACCTCGAACACCCGGCGAGCAGCCTGCCGCAGGTGATTTCGGTGGCTGTTGCCGCGGGCGTATCGCCGTTGCGCGCACAGCTGAAGGTCAGTGCCGATGCCAAGGCTTCGGTCACCGCGGACAAAACCTTCCTCGCCTTCGAGTTGCCGATCAAGGACAGCAAGGAATCGGTGCAAGTCGATGAACAGGGTCGTCTGCGCATCAATCACAAAGATCAAGTGTTGCTGGACGTGCAGCCCCTCAACCATCTGGCCTCGTTGCAAGTGGTGGATGCCGGCGGCCAACACGGTCTGGTCTATCGCGCCCTGGGCACCGACGCACCGCGCTTCGCCAAACCAATTCTGCTGAGCCGCGGCGACGTCGCCATCCTGGGTGACAACGGTGCACTGACTACCTTCGATACAGAGGACCCGAGCGGCAGCCAATTGATCGACAACGAAGCACCCAAGGGCCTCGACGCCTGGCGCACGCCGTCGCTGTTGTGGTTGATACCGGGCGGCATCCTGTTGGTCCTCATCCTGTTGCTGGCTGGCCGTAGTGCCCGCCGCAATCGCCAGTAACGGTAACCTTCGATGACGTCGCTTTATTGGCCCTATTGGCTGGCCCACTACTACAGTTTCCTGGAGATCTCGACCCTCGTGATCGCGGTCCTGATCCTGATCTCCAGCCTGGACGATCTGTTCATTGATCTGTGGTACTGGTCTCGCCGCCTGTTTCGCAAGTTCACCGTGGACCGAAAATACCGGCCGCTGACCGCCGACCAGTTGATGGCACGGGATGAACAGCCGCTGGCGATCATGGTCCCGGCCTGGCTGGAATACGACGTTATCGCGCCGATGATCGAGAACATGGTGTCGACCCTCGACTACCAGAACTACGTGGTCTTCGTCGGCACCTACATCAACGACCAACGCACCATCGATGAAGTGGAGCGCATGCGTCGGCGCTACAAGCAGTTGCATCGCGTGGAAGTCCCGCATGCCGGGCCGACCTGCAAGGCCGACTGCCTGAACTGGGTGATCCAGGCCATTTTCCTGCACGAAAAAACCCACGGCATGACCTTCGCTGGCGTGGTATTGCACGACAGCGAAGACGTACTGCACCCGATGGAATTGCGCCTCTTCAACTACTTGCTGCCGCGCAAGGACATGATCCAGTTGCCCGTGGTGTCTCTGGAGCGCAACTGGTACGAGTGGGTGGCCGGCACTTACATGGACGATTTCGCCGAGTGGCATGGCAAGGATCTGGTGGTGCGTGAAAGCATGACCGACACCGTGCCCTCCGCCGGGGTCGGCACCTGTTTCTCGCATCGCGCCCTGCGCGTGCTGGCCGGGGAAACCCAGAACCAGCCGTTCAATACCGACAGCCTCACCGAGGACTACGACGTTGGCGCACGCCTGGCCAAGGTCGGCATGAACGCAATCTTCGTACGCTTCCCGGTGCAGTTCCGGGTGTTGCGTAAATCATGGTTTCGCAAGCCTTACGAATCGACCCTGGAGATGCCGTTGTGCGTGCGGGAATTCTTTCCCGATACCTTCCGCACCGCGTTCCGCCAGAAAGCCCGCTGGACCCTGGGCATTGGCCTGCAAGGCTGGGAGCAAATGGGCTGGAACGGTTCGCTGGCCAACCGATACCTGCTGTTTCGCGATCGCAAAGGCTTGGTGACGGCGTTCGTCAGCATCATCGCCTACGTCATTCTGGTGCAACTGCTGGGGCTGATCATCCTGCGCCAGAGCGGCCTGTGGGACGTCAGTTTCCCGACGCCGTTTGAAACCAGCGGCGTCATCCAATACCTGCTGTTGGCCAACGGTATCGCGCTGGCCTGGCGCATCGCTCACCGCTGCTATTTCACCACTGTGCTGTACGGCTGGCAGCATGGCTTGCTGTCGATCCCGCGCATGGTGGTCGGCAACTTCGTCAACTTCATGGCCGCGTCACGGGCCTGGCGCATGTTCCTGGTCGGCAAGGTGCTCAACCGCAAGCTGGTGTGGGACAAAACCATGCACGACTTCCCGTCCACCGACCTGGTGGCCGCCGCACCGCGCAAGCTCGGCAGCGTGCTGCTGTCCTGGCAGGCGATCAACGAAACCGATCTGCAAAGTGCCCTCACCGAACAGAAAACCCGGCACATGCCACTGGGGCGGATTTTGCTCAGTAACGGCTGGCTGGATGACGAGACGCTGGCGGAAGCCATCGCCTTTCAAAACGACTTGCCACGGGTGTTCGATGTGGCCGCCAAGGCGCAATCGTCGCCCCTGAAACTGGACGATGAATTCGCTCTGCGCTGGCGCGTGGTGCCGCTTGGCTTGAATGCCGACGGCCGCGCACAAGTTGCCGTGGCCAGCCCGTTGCCGGCCGCAGGCCTGCAACAGGTCAGCGAGGTATTGGGTAGCGAACCGGTGCAGCTGATTGCCCGGGAAAGCGAAATCGTTGCGCAGTTGCGTCAACTGAACGTACGCGATGGCCAAGCCGTGCCGGATGCCCGCGCGCCGCTGTTGGGTGATCTGTTGATCGAAATGGGCCTGCTCGATCGCGGCGAGTTCAACCGCGCCATGTTGCAGTACCGCCCGCAGCGTCACGGTCGCATCGGCGACTATCTGGTCGACAGCGGCGTGTTGCCTCGCGCCACCATCGAAAAGGCCGTCGCCCGTCAGCACAGTCACTACCCTGCGGAGCTTCCGGCATGAACCGCCCCTTGCTGACCTTCATGGCCACGGGGCTGAGCCTGCTGCCGGCACTGGTGCATGGCGAAACACTGCCGCTGCCGTTGACCGGCCCGGCCTATGTCAACGCCAACGAGGCGTATAGTGCCTACGAGCGCAAGGACTATGACCTGGCCATCGCCAAGGCCCGCGAAGCCTTGCGCCAGCGCGCCGACATCACGCGCCTGAATACGCTGATTGCACTGGCTCAGCGCGACAAGGAATTGCGTGATCATCCCAAGCGCTATCCACCGTCGCGCCAGGCCCCGGGTTTCGGTGCTGCGGCCCAGGCATTCAAGGCCTATGACCGGGATGACTTCGGCGCTGCGGTACTGGCGGCACGCAAAGCCATCGCGCAGGCGCCAAAACGCCTGGACTATCGCCTGCTGCTGATCGAGTCCTTGCAGCGTCAACAGCATTTGCAAGAGGCGGATCAAGCCACCACCCAAGCATTGGCCGTGTTTGCGGACGACGATACGTTACTGATGCGCCGCGAAGCGATTCGTCGACAACTGGCGGCGCCGTTGGCGGTTGAGGGTTATCGCGCCCTGGAGCAAGGCCGTGTGCCGTTTGCTATAGATCAGGCCAGAAAGGCCGTCGCCTGGGCACCGGAAATTGCCGCCAATCAGCAACTGCTGATCAGCGCCCTGCTCGCTGCCAACGACTACCGAGGGGCCGAGCTGGCGGCGTCAGGCGCATTGGCTCAGGACGACGGGGAGATCGCGCCGTGGATTCTGCGCAGCTACGCCCTGGATCGTCAGGGTAAAACCCAAGCGGCCCAGGCTGATCTGAATCGCGCCTTGGCCATCGATGGCCTTCTGGAAACGGAAACCCGCGACATCCGTTTCTTCGCCGCCGACGCCGCACTGGCCCATGGCGAGCCGCAACAAGCGCTCGATCATCTGCAGCCACTGGCCGACGATGACAGCGGCGAAGTCGCCCGCCGACGCGCCGCTGCCCGCCTGGCACTGCGGCAGAAAAACAACGGTGCGAAAGCCGTGGCCCATTTTCCTGCACCGGCCTTGAACTGTCAGGAAACCGCCTTCGGCCTCGTCTGTGATATCTGGCCGGGCAATCAGCGCGACGGCGGAACCGACCTGGCTGCCCAGGCCTATGCAGCGTTGGCCCGCAAGGAGGCTGCGACGGCGGCTGCCCTGGCGAATGAGGCCATTGGCCGCGCACCGCAAAATCCGGCTTACCGGCGCTTGTTGGTCAGTGCCCTGAGCGAGCAAAAACGGGTACCTGAAGCCATCGCGGCGGCCAGCGAAGGTCTGAAGCTGACGGGAGATGACGCCCGATTGCTGTCTCAACGCGGGCGCCTGCGTCAACAAATCGGAGACGACTCCGGAGCGCGCAAAGACTTTACCCAGGCGTTGGCGCTGGGCAGCCTGCCCGCTTACGAAGAGGCGAGTTTGTACGCCGCCATCGGCCAGCGCCGCACCGCCCGCGAACGGCTTCAACAAGCTCGCGACAGCGGCGAACTGGAATCGATGAGTGATTTGCAGATCGCCTATTTGTCGGTCCAGGCCGGCGATGATGAAGCGGCCCACGCGTCCTTCCGCAAGGCCGATGCCGACACCCGGCTCACGCCGACGGCCACTCAGGATGCGGCCTACACCGCGATGCGCGCCCATGAAGACGAGCAAGCCGTCGGGTACTTCGAGCGCGTCATCGACGCGCAACACGCCGGTGAAATGGACATGCCCGCGCAGCAGCTGTTCGACACCCGCCGTACGGTGGGCGATGTCTCGCGCAGAATCGGTTTGACCAGCACCACCAGTTATCGCGGCAACAGCTCCAGCAGTGGCTTGAGTTCAGCGCCGAGCAGCGGCAGCACCAGCATCGACAGTTTGCAAAACAGCACCGAACTGTCCTGGCGTCCATTGGGTTATCGCAATGCACGATTCGTCGAACTGTACGGGCGCGTCACCGACACGCTGTGGAGCAAGAACGGTGATTCGGATACCGGTTTCGATGCGTTGCAAGGCGCCGTGGGCGTACGGATCAAACCCTTCACCGCGCTGAACGTGATGGCCGCCGTCGAGCGCACGTTCCCCTTGGGATCGTCGGACGTCGACGGTGACTGGCTGGTGCGCCTGGGTTATGGCTCAAGCATCGGCACCGATTTGCGGGTCGATGTCTCCAGTTGGTGGACCTCGCAGTTGTTCGCTGAAGCCGGTCATTACATCAACGACTCGCGGGACTATTTCAACAGCGAATGGCAGGTCGGCCGCAGCTACGCCATCGGCGGCGCAGGTTCGCGTTGGGTCAGTTTCCCCCATGTCGTGGCCGCGTTCGACTACGACTCGAAAATGAACAGCGGGACTGACGCCGATGGCAGCACCGAGTCATCCTCCGGCAAGGCCGGAGGCGTTGGTGTCGGCAATAACGTGCGTTACTGGTTCCGTGAAGATGCGTACAACGCGCCCCGCTCCTACGTGGATTTTTCCCTGCAATACCGCGTGAAAGTCATGGGCGATGACCGCGCTGAAGGCGTGTTCGCTCGCCTGACTTATTCCTATTGAGGACGTGCATGAACGCTCGAATCTATTTGTGGCTGGGCCTTGGCCTGATCCCGACGTGGGCACCAGCGGCCCCCGAAATCGCACAGCTGTACGCGCCAACATTGCCCGAGGGTTCGGCCTGGGTCCGGGTGGTCAACCCACACGACACCGCCATGCAGGTCCGGGTGGGCCAAGGCGCGAGTGTTGCCCTTTCCGCCCAGAACACGCTGGCCAGTCCCTTCCAGGTGGTCGACTCGCGGCAGCCGCTACAGCTGACCGTCAATGGTCGCGAGATAAAGGACCTGAGCGCACCGAAAGGTGCGTGGGTCACGCTGATTCTCGACAACGACCCGGCATTGGCGCCGCGCCTGGTCATCGACCCGCCGCTGCGCGGCAAAGACCTGCGCGCCGAACTGAACGTGTACAACCTGGGCAACGGTTGCGCACAGGCCAATGTCCAATTGGCCAACGGCGCCCCGGTGTTCAGTCAGGTGCCGTTCAATGGGCAGGCCCAGCGCGCCATCAACCCGGTGCAGGCGACGCTGGTTGCCAGCTGCGATCAGCACCGCAGCCTCCCAATGAAACTGGCACCGTTCAAGGCGGGCGATCGCTACAGCCTGTTTCTGGTTGGCACCCGCCAGGCGCCACGGCTGATTGGCCTTGTCGACCAGAGCGCGCCATGACCCTTCAATGCAAACCCTCGCGTTTTATCCATCGCTGGTCGATGCCCGCCCTGCTCGCCGGCCTCCTGTCGAGCCTGTCAGGCACCGCCGTGCAAGCGGCGTCTGCAGTGATCACTGGCAATGGCGGATGGTTGTTTCCGGCCTGGGAAAGCCTGAACAAGGTCGACACCACCGGCACGACCCGCAACATTGAGTTGATCAAAGCACTCCAGCAGCGACTCGAACGCGCGCACATCGGGCTGGTCGTGTTGGTGGTGCCGATGAAAGCGCCGTTCTACGCACAGCGTCTGCCGGCCGATCAGCCGCTGAGTACGGCGGTGATGCAGCGTTACGAGCACTTGCAGCGTGACCTGACTCGCGCAGGGCTGAGCACGCTGAACATCAAGCCCATCCTGCAAAACACCGAGCAAGGCCAACACACGGCTTTTTACCGCGCCGACTACCACTGGACTGCCTGGAGCGCCGAAAACACCGCCGACGCCACCGCGCAACTGATTACCGAACGCTACCGGCTGCAAGGCGAACCCGGTGGTGGCGCGGCGCTGGGCCAGTGGTTCGACCGCCGTGCGTTCGGCGACCTGGCGAGCAATTTTTTGCCGGCGGTCAAACGCAAGGCGATTGGTCGCGACATCTATACCGTTCGCCACCAGGCGGAAAACGACTTGCTGATCGATGATGCGCCAGCACCGGTGCAAGTCATCGGCAACAGCTTTGTCCAACCTTACCTTGGCTTTACGCAGAAGCTCTCCAATGCGCTGGACCGCCCCGTCGCGCTGACCTGGAACCCCGGCGATGTCGGCCCATGGGCTACGCTGCTGCAATACCTGGAGTCGGCGGATTTTGCCCAACACAAACCGCAAGTGATCGTCTGGCAATTCAACGAGGGCCAGTTTCACCTTGGCCCCGATGCGACAGCCAACTGGAGCGCCAAGGGCGTCACTTCGCTGAGCCAATGGCATCAACGCATCAACAAGGCACTGCCGTGAATATTCCTGGCTACACCGCGAGTCGCGCGACGGTCACCGCGCTATTGTTTGCCATCACCCTCAGTGCAGGAACCGCCATGCTTTACATGACAAACAAGGCCTTGAGCCCAGGCATTGTCGGCATCGTCTGGCAGCCGGACAACAAGACGGTCGGCATCACCGGTCAATGGGAAAAACTCGGCGCTCGTGAACTGCTGGTGCAATGGACCGTCGTCGACGATCAGGCTTTCATTGCCGGTACCGGGCTACCGAGTGTGCCGATACTGCCCGATTGGGCACGCATCGCCAAGGCGCCCTGGGCGCAGGATGTGATCCTCGGGCTGGCCGGTTACTTCAGCGAGAATCGCTCGCGGGACAACATCGAGCAACTGGCTGAAGTCTCCGAACGCATCGCCAAACTGCCTACGCCGCTACACGTCACCGGCTGGTATTTCCCTGCCGAAGTCGATCCGAGCTGGACCCGCGCCAAAGAGTTGCCTGCCCTGCTCGCCAAGCTGCCGCGACCGCTGTGGATCAGCGTGTATGACGGCGCCAATATCGGCCCTGCCGCCACCGCCGAATGGCTCAAGCAGTGGCTGCCGAATGACATTGGCGTGTTTTTCCAGGACGGCGTCGGCGTCTACGCCCGCACCGCACCGGTCGCCCGAACCTACGCCGACGCCTTGCGCCAACGCCTGGGCAAAGACCGTGTGCGAATCATCGTCGAAGCCTTCCGCCCCAACTTTGGTGGCGGATTCCGCTCCGCCACCGCCGCCGAACTCAAACCGCAATTGGCGGCGTATGACGGCTATCCGTTGTACCTGTTCGACGGACCGCATTACGTCACGCCTGAATTGGTCGAGCAATTGAGCCGATGACGTAGATCGAGACAATCCAGGCCGGTGATTTCGCTCGAAAGTTGACGTTCGCATCGGCGAACTATCAGCCTGAAGCACTCACTCGACACTGCATCTGCCCACCGCTTAAAGTGCCGTCCTCTCTTCAGTGGATCGCCATCAAAAATGACTGAGACTTTCCAGGGCCGTTGCCTTTGCGGCGCAGTCCAATACCAACTCCGGTCACGCCCCAAAGCCGTTTCGCACTGCCATTGCAGTCAATGCCGCAAAAGCCATGGAGCAGCATTTGCGAGCTACGGCAGTGTTTTGCGTGGCGACTTTGATCTTGTACAGGGTAGCGCTGACATCCGCTCTTACCCGTCCTCTGCATCTGTCGAGCGCCAGTTTTGCACTCGCTGCGGTTCATCGCTCTTCTGGTCAAATAGCCAGGGCGAATACTCCGATTGGATCTCCATAGCGCTCGGTACGTTGGACACGCCCTTTGATTGCGACAAACAGAAGCATGTCGAGGTGGCGTCCAAGGCTGTATGGCATGACATTCAGGATCACTGGCCGCAGTCTCGATAACCCTTCTCATGCCAATTGTCTGCGCCAGATGCCGGGTGATGTACCGAACACGCAATCCTGCTGGCCGAAGCGATCAGGTCGATGACGAGGGCAATGCGTTGCCGCTCTCGGCAAGCGCGTGCCACCGACTCACCTCTGTGACCCGCCAACACCCTGCAGGACAAGGCACTCAACAAATGGCCTGACTTTTGCTCTGCTACTCGGTCACCAACCAAGGAGTGTCAACATGATCGGAAGCAACTTACCTGCACTGCATTACGTCGATGCGTTCAAAAGGTCTTTGGAAAGTGGCAACGTGACCGCCGGCAAGATCCAGGTCGTCAATGCGACAGCGCAAACCCAGGCACAGATCGATAAAAGTTTTCGCGAGGCAGAACGCGATCTGGAACAGCTGAAAGCTCGCTATAAATCGGATCAGAACCTGGCAACGTTCAACGCGAAAAGCGACTCCATCGCACGGCCCAATGTGCAGTCCTTCAGCAAAAGCGACGCTTTGCCTGTGCTGGAAAACCTCCAGCCTCTGATCGAGGTCGCAAGCCCTGAAGAGAACACCATCAACGCTAACCCTGGCGACTTTTCGATTGACAGCGCTGCGGTCTATCAGGAGTGGCTGTTGGCTCGTGGGAACGTTGATGTATCGGTTTAGGCCAATTGTGAGGGGCACTTAAGTAACCCGCGAATGCACCATTGGCGCTGCGCGCAAGCGTTTGCCGCGCAGCTTGCCCCATCTGCCCTTCTCACCCTCAGCCAACCGTCTAATCTGATAAGTACACGACTACACACACGCTGCTAGCCGCCTCTTGCAGGAAAACGCCATGACCGGAAAAACAGCACGCCACTATTCGTCATGGGTCCTGCCCTCCCTGCTGGCCATCAATCTGGCGATGATGGCGGGATGTTCAGGCAAAGCGGCTACGGCTCGCTATTCGGCCTCAAACGCAGGCTCAAGCTGCTATGCCAAAGCGCTGCCCACTTCCGGCGAAGGTGGCCTCGCTTGGGGGGACACCTTGAACATGGCGCGCCAAAAATCCTTGAATAACTGCATTCGCTATGCCGGCCGCTCCGGTGGCACGCCGGATACCTGCCAGGTGGTGTTGTCCGAGTGCAGAAATTAGGCGTGCCGTCGTGGGCGCTCGCGCACATTAAACATCCATGAAAGGCGCGTACTTGAGCGTCTTCAGGCTTGTGTTCTGAAAGCCGTCGACCCTTTCACGTCGGCTGCGGGTCGTGAGTTGGCAGTCAGACAGAATTTGACCTATTCATATGGGCAACCATATATTCGAATAACCATATATATAATAGGAATCACCATGCGCGTTCTGTTCATGTGCACCGCCAATAGCTGCCGCAGCATCCTGTCCGAGGCGATGTTCAATCATCTCGCGCCGCAAGGTTTTCAGGCGATCAGCGCCGGCAGCTTCCCCAAGGGCCAGGTTCTGCCGCGCAGTCTTGTGACGTTGCAAGAAGCCGGCATCGCGATCGACGGGTTGAGCAGCAAAGGCAACGACGCGTTCGAAGCCAATCCACCGGACATTGTCATCACCGTCTGCGACAAGGCCGCCGGCGAAACCTGCCCGGTTTACTTCGGGCCGGCGCTGAAGGCCCATTGGGGATTGGAAGATCCCTCCGAGGTGAAGGGGGAAGAAGCGGTCATCACCGCTGCCTTCCACTCGACCTTGGCACGCATCGAAACACGCTGCCGGGCCTTCCTCGCCCTGCCCTTCGGCGAACTTGACCGGGATGCCTTGAAGCGTGAACTCGATCGCATCAGCACCCTGTAACCGGAGCACTCATGTCCCACGAACTGCCCAATCTCGACGCCTCCCTGATCCCATCCATGACCGGTGACGACACCCGACCCAAGCCGCGAATCCTCCTGTTGTACGGATCGACCCGAGCGCGTTCATTCAGTCGTCTGCTGGTCGAGGAAGCCGCCCGGTTGCTCGAACACTTCGGTGCAGAAACGCGGATCTTCAATCCATCCGGCCTTCCGCTGCCGGATGATGCACCGACCGATCACCCGAAAGTTCAGGAACTGCTCGAGCTGATGCAATGGTCCGAAGGACAGGTCTGGTGTTCACCCGAGCGTCACGGTTCGATGTCTGCCGTGTTCAAGGCGCAGATAGACTGGGTGCCGCTCGCGATAGGTGCCATTCGCCCGACTCAGGGTAAAACCCTCGCGGTCATGCAAGTCAGTGGTGGCTCCCAGTCGTTTAACGTGGTGAATCAATTGCGCGTGCTGGGGCGCTGGATGCGGATGTTCACCATCCCCAACCAGTCTTCCGTGCCGAAAGCCTTTCTGGAATTCGACGAAGGCAACCGCATGAAACCGTCCTCGCTGTATGACCGGGTGGTGGACGTCATGGAGGAATTGGTGAAGTTCACCCTGTTGCTGCGCGATCGCCCGGACCTGGTTGACCGTTACTCGGAACGCAAGGAGTCGGCAGAGGAACTGACCCGGCGGGTGAATCAGCGGTCGATTTGAAGCGCTACAACGCTTTATGAATCGCTACGGATAAACGCCAGCGCGGGCGAGATAGAGAAAACCCTATCTCGCCACACCGGTGTCGTAGCGGTTGACGGCACCCGCTATCAGTTCTGCGCTTTGCTCATTTTGGTGAACAGTTCGGTCGGTACTTTCTTGCCGTTGGAGGTGAACTGGTTGGTGCGGAATTTGTAGACCTCGCCCTCGGAGAGGAAACCATCGTTGTTGGTGTCCATCGCCTTGAACTCTTCAGTGCCCTGCGGAGCAACAGCCAGCAATTCTTTCAGGGAAACGCGGCCGTCGTGGTCGGTGTCGGTGCGCGCGAAGGAAGCGTCGCCGCATTTACCTTCACCGCACTTGCCTTCACCGGCCTTGGTGGCCTTGGCACCGGTTTCGCTGGCGCCACATTTGCCTTCGCCACACTTGCCTTCACTGGTCTTTTCAGCGGCGGCGAGCTGGTAGCCTTGGGGCAGCGCGTCAGCAGCGAAGGCGGACGAAGCAAGGTTCATGCTGCCAACCAGCGCAACAGCGATCAGACCAATACGGGATTTGTTCGAGATATGGGACATGGTTGTTTCTCCAGATACTGTGTGCGGTGAGCCGCTCAGGGTCATGCCACCAGGGCGATAAGCCGTGGTGCGAGGTGCGTTTGCTTTCTCGCCAAGGCCAGGCTATTTGACTGCAACCGTGTATCCCGGATGTATCCGGATCAAGGGGCATTTGTACGCCAGCATCTGTAGAGCGGGTCTGGATACACAGCGATACACATGACCCGCTCTTTCTATCCAGGCGGCCTGGAGGTCCCTGAAACCAGGTGAGGGCGCCTCACATCGACCGAGGTTGGCGAGCCTCGGCAATGGCACGGAGCACGCTGGCCCTCCAATGGATTACTCGCCCTCCCTCACTTAACGCGTGAATGCTCCAACACCACTTCCAGCGGGTGACGCAGTTGCCTGTTGGCCAGGCGCTTGACCTGGCTGCGGCACGAATACCCAGTCGCCAGCGCTTCACCTGCCTTCTCCAGCTTGCCCGCCCATGACTGCTCGAAAACAGTCCGCGAGGTCTCCTGATTACGCGCTTCATGGCCGTAGGTACCCGACATGCCGCAACAGCCAGTCGCCTCGGTCACCAGCTTCAGCCCAAGCCGGGCAAACACGGTTTCCCATTGCGAAGAACTGGCCGGGACGTTGGTCTTCTCGGTGCAGTGCGCCATCAAACGAAACGTCTGTGCAACGCCATGAGGCCGCTCAGGCAGCGCGTCAACCAACCACTCCTGGGGTAGCAGGACGCTCGGGCAGCCGTCGAGCCCCGGCACTTTCTGATACTCCTGGCGGTAGACCAGCGTCATCGCCGGATCCAGTCCAACCAACGGCACGCCACAGTCGGCCAGGGCGTTGAGCTGATTGGCGTTGCGGACCGCCGCTTTGGCGAATGCACCAAGGAAACCCTGCACGTGCAAAGGCTTGCCGTTGGCACTGTAGGGCGCCAGAAACACGCGGTAGCCCAACTGATGCGCCAACTGGATAAAGCTCGCCAGCAACGGTGTTTCAAAGTATCGGGTGAAGGCGTCCTGCACCAACACCACGCTTCGCTCCCGTTGTGCGGCAGTCAATTCGCGCAGGGCTGGCACACTGGCGACAGCAACTTTGCAGCGCTTCAACGTGGCCTGCAGGTCGTAGCGGTTGATCAGTGGACTGTCGAGCATGCCGACGTGCCGTTCAAGCAAGCGGCTCACCCATTTCGAGCCCATCACCGCGTTGTACAGGCCCGGTGCGTAGGCCATGTAGGGAATGGTGAACTCCAGCGAACCGATCAGATAATCGCGGATCGGGCGTTGATAGCGACCGTGATACAGCTCGAGAAAACGCGAGCGGAATTCCGGAACGTTGACCTTGACCGGGCATTGTCCCGCGCAGGACTTACAGGCCAGACAGCCGGCCATCGCGTCGTACACCTCATGGGAGAAATCCGTCTCGCCGCGCGAGCGCGCCAGGTTATTGCGCAAGCGCGTCGGCAATCCGCTCAACCACGTCAATTTGCCCCGGGCCGCTTGCAAGACATCAATGTTGGCCGCGCCTTGCAGACGCAACCATTCGCGAATCAATGATGCCCTGCCCTTCGGCGAATGTTGGCGTTCGCGCGTGGCCTTCCACGACGGGCACATCGCATCGTTGGGGTCATAGTTGTAGCAAGCGCCGTTACCGTTGCAGTGCACGGCGCTGCCGAAACTCTGCCAGACGCGCTCGTCGATTTGCCGATCCAGATCACCGCGCAGCGTCACTTCGTTGACCTTGAGCAGGCCTTGGGCAGCATCCGGCGGGGTGCAGATCTTGCCGGGATTGAGCTGATTGTGCGGGTCAAACGCCCCCTTGAGCGATTGCAGCGCCGGGTACAGCTCGCCAAAAAACTCGGGAACATATTCCGAACGCAATCCCTTGCCGTGCTCGCCCCACAGCAGCCCGCCATAGCGCCGCGTCAGCTCGGCCACGGCATCGGAAATCGGCTTGACCAGAGCAGCCTGGGCCGGGTCTTTCATGTCCAGTGCCGGACGCACGTGCAACACACCGGCATCGACGTGACCGAACATGCCATAGGCCAGGCCATGACCGTCGAGCAATGCGCGGAACTCAGTGATGTAGTCGGCCAGTTTCTCCGGCGGCACGGCGGTGTCTTCGACAAAAGGCTGCGGGCGAATTTCGCCTTCGACGTTGCCCAATAGCCCGACAGAGCGTTTACGCATGGTGTAGACACGGGTCACCGCTTCCGCACCTTCGGCCAGCGTGTGGCCCAGCCGTTCGATCGTCGTGTCGGCCTGTAAATGCGTCACGAACGACGCCACGCGAGCGTTCACTTGCGCCACGTCTTCGCCGCTGAATTCCACCAGGTTGATGCCCAGCGTGGGGCGCTCGGCATCCGTCGGGAAATACTCGGCGACGCTGTGCCAGACGATGTCTTTCATCGCCAGCATCAACACCTTGGAGTCCACGGTTTCGATGGACAGCGGCGTGTGCGCCAGCAACGCGTTGGCATCGCGCAGCGCATCCATGAAGCTGCTGTAGCGCACGTTCACCAGCACCGAATACTTGGGAATCGGCAGCACGTTGAGCTTGGCCTCGACGATGTACCCCAGCGAGCCTTCCGCTCCGCACAGCACGCTATTGAGGTTGAAACGCCCTTGCTCGTCGCGCAGGTGCGCCAGGTCGTAACCGGTCAGGCACCGGTTGAGTTTGGGGAACACGGACTCGATCAGGTCGGCCTGGGTTTCCTGAATCTGCCGCGCGGTACGGTAGACCTCACCGATGCGGCCGGACTGAGTACACGCCGCTTCCAGTTGCGAGTCGGAAAGCGGATGGCTATGCAGGCGTTCACCACCGATCAGAACGCTGTGCAGTTCCAGCACATGATCGCGGGTCTTGCCGTAGGTGCAACTGCCCTGGCCGCTGGCGTCCGTGTTGATCATGCCGCCAACGGTTGCCCGGTTGGACGTCGACAGCTCCGGGGCGAAGAACAGCCCGTGGGGCTTGAGCGCGGCATTGAGCTGGTCCTTGACCACGCCCGCCTGCACCCGCACCCAACGCTCGGCGACGTTGATTTCGAGGATTTTGTTCATGTGCCGCGACAGGTCAACCACGATGCCATCGGTCAACGACTGGCCGTTGGTGCCGGTCCCCCCGCCGCGCGGGGTCAGCTTGATCTGGCGAAAGCGCGGTTCGGCCATCAACGTCGCGATGCGTACGATATCGTCCGCATCCAGTGGGAACACCGCCGCTTGCGGCAGACGCTGGTAAATCGAGTTGTCCGTCGCCAATACGGTGCGGGTGGCATAGTCGGCACTGAGCTGACCGCGCAAGCCATTGGCACGCAAGGCCTGGAGGAATTCCGGGTACTGTGCCGCGGGCGCAGCGGGAAGCAACTGGGCGATCATCGCTGGAGGGTCTCTTGTAGGTCTAATCACGGAAAAATCAAAACACTTGTCGCCTGAGCATTAATAGGTCAGCCTCAGGTCGTCGGCTGAGCCAATGATCCTGCAGGTTCTGGCGCCAGACAAACGGATAATCCTGCCGCTATTGATGACTTTTACGAATGAATTACCGCCACCTCACCCCTTCCATGTCGTTGCTGCTGGCGTTTGAAGCCGCCGCCCGGCATGAAAGCTATACCCGCGCCGCGCTAGAGCTGTCATTGACTCAAAGCGCCGTCAGCCGGCAAGTCCAGGCGCTGGAGCAGCAACTGGGCCTGACGCTGTTTCGCCGTGAAGGCCGCCAGGTGCAATTGACCGATGTCGGTCGTCTTTACCAGCGGGAAATGAGTGACGCGCTCGGACGCATCCGCAGCGCCACATTGCAGGCGCTGGCTTATCAATCAGGCAGCGGAACCTTACGCCTGGCCACACTGCCCACGTTCGGCTCGAAGTGGTTACTGCCGCGCCTTCATGATTTCTACAAAACCCATCCAGGCATGCTGGTGCACATCAATTCCCGGATCGAAGCCATCGACTTCGAAACCAGCGGCATCGATGCCGCGATCGTCGTCGGCACTGCCGACGTGCCGGGCCTGATCAGCCATCGACTGCATACGGAAGAACTGATGGTGATCATTTCTCCACAAGCGGCCGCGGCCCATGACGCCTGGACCCCGGAACGCATTGGCGGACAGACGCTGCTCAACGTCGCGAACAATGCCAACGTCTGGGGCGAGTGGTTCAGCCACCACGGCTTGCCCCATCGAATGATGCGCCTGGGGCCCAGTTTCGAACTCACTTCACATTTGATCCAGGCCGTGAGAGCGGGTATCGGCATCGGCCTGGTGCCGCGCATCCTGGTGACCGACGAATTGGCCAGCGCCGAGCTGATCAGCCTGGACCTGCCCTTCGCCAGTCAGCGCAGTTACTACCTGACCTACCCACCGCGCAACGAAAGACTGCCCTCACTGATCGCCTTCCGTACCTGGCTGCTGGAGCAAATATGAGCGACGCCGGCTGAGTGTTCCGCCGGGCGCCGCCATCGCCGGCAAGGCGACGGTGTGCGCAGGACCGGGCCATACCTCGCTCCTGCGGTTGTGCTCAGCCCTTGGCCGCCATCGCGGTCACTTCCACACGCATGCCGTCAACCGCCAGCGATGCCACGCCAACCGCTGCACGTACCGGCCACGGCTTGGCGAAGAAACGCTTGTAAACCTCATTGAACGCGGCGCGGTCGGCCATGTCGGTGAGGTAGATGGTCAGGTGCATGACGCGGTCCATGGAACTGCCGGCGCGCTCCAGCGCAACCTTCAATGCCTGCAACGTGCACTCGCTCTGCAGGGTGATGTCGCCCAGTTCCAGGCTGCCGTCGGCGCGGGTCGGGATCTGTGTGGAGACCAGGATGCCGTTGAAACCGGCAACGTCGGAGGAGATGGAATCCGCGTCGGGATCAGGGGTGAAGGTGATGTCTTGGTTAGCCATGGGGTTCTCTTGTTTGAGGGCGTGAAAAGGGCAGCCAGTTTACAGAATCGGGGCTCTGCCTCAGTTATTTATACTCAAATGCCAGCTTAATAATATTTTACCGATACCAGGGTCATCCCTAGTCTTGAGCCCAAGAAATGGCAGGCCGTTCGCGACCTGACTCCAACGTCGAGGGTATTGAGATGACCACTGAAAAAATAAAAACAGATACGCTGATTGTTGGCGCCGGTCAGGCTGGCGTGGCCATGAGTGAACACCTGAGCAAACTGGGCGTGCCGCACCTGGTGCTGGAGCGCAACCGTATTGCCGAGCGCTGGCGCACCGGGCGCTGGGATTCGTTGGTGGCGAATGGCCCGGCGTGGCATGACCGTTTTCCGGGTCTTGATTTTGACGACCTCAGCCCGGACGCGTTTGCGCCGAAAGAGCGTGTCGCCGATTACTTCGAAGCCTATGCGAAGAAATTCAACGCGCCGATCCGCACGGGCGTGGATGTGCTGAAGGTTGAACGCAACATCGGTCGTCCGGGATTCACCATTGAAACCTCTGAAGGCGTGATCGAAGCCAACCGCGTGGTCGCCGCCACCGGGCCGTTCCAGCGTCCGGTCATCCCGCCGATTGCCCCGCAAGATCAGCCGTTCCTGCAGATTCACTCCGCCGATTACCGCAACCCGCAGCAACTGCCCGAAGGCGCTGTTTTGGTGGTCGGTGCCGGCTCGTCAGGCGTGCAGATCGCCGATGAATTGCAACGTTCTGGCAAGCAGGTTTACCTCTCCGTCGGCGCCCACGACCGTCCTCCTCGCGCCTATCGCAACCGGGATTTCTGCTGGTGGCTGGGGGTGCTTGGCGAGTGGGATCAAGCGGCGATGAAGCCCGGTCGCGAACACGTGACCATCGCGGTGAGTGGCGCGCATGGCGGCCGCACCGTGGACTTTCGAGGCCTCGCCCATCGCGGCATGACGCTGGTTGGTCTGACTCATTCATTCAATGGCGGGGTGGCGACTTTCCAGCCGAACCTGGCCGAGAACCTGGCGCGTGGCGATGAGAATTATCTGGCGTTGCTCAACGCCGCCGACGCCTACATCGAACGCAATGGCCTGGAGTTGCCGGAAGAACCCGAAGCGCGCATCACCTTCCCCGATCCGGCATGCGTGACCCAGCCGATTCTCGAACTCGACCTGGCCAAGGCCGGCGTGACCTCGATCATCTGGGCCACCGGTTTTGCCACCGATTACAGCTGGCTCAACGTTGACGCCTTCGACGACAAGGGCAAACCGCAGCATCAGCGCGGCGTGTCGAGCGAACCGGGGGTGTATTTCCTCGGCCTGCCATGGCAGTCGCGTCGCGGGTCTTCGTTCATCTGGGGCGTTTGGCACGATGCCAAATATGTGGCTGATCACATCGCCATTCAGCGCTCGTATCTCGACTACCACGATGCAGCGCAACGCGAGGCTGAAGCTGTTTCGCTCGCCCCTAAAAAAACTGCCAGCGCTTAAGCCATTGTTCAGGAGCTTCATATGTCTACCCCCACCCATACCCGTATTCGTATGTTCAACACCCAGGAAACCTACCCGAATCAGAGCCTGGACAATGACCTGTGCCAAGCCGTCCGTGCTGGCAACACGGTGTATGTTCGTGGCCAGGTCGGGACGGATTTCGAAGGCAGACTGGTGGGTCTCGGTGACCCGAGAGCCCAGGCCGAACAGGCCATGCGTAACGTCAAGCAGTTACTGGAAGAGGCTGGCAGCGATCTCAGTCACATCGTTAAAACCACGACTTACCTGATCGATCCGCGGTATCGCGAGCCGGTGTATCAGGAGGTCGGCAAGTGGCTCAAAGGCGTGTTTCCGATTTCGACCGGGCTGGTGGTGTCGGCACTGGGGCAGCCGCAGTGGTTGATGGAGATTGATGTGATTGCGGTGATTCCTGAGTAAGGAAACAGACCGCATCGCGGCCATCGCCGGCAAGCCGGCTCCCACAGGTTAGTCGTCGTACACAAACTTGTGGCCACCAAAGACCCCTGTGGGAGCGGGCTTGCCCGCGATGGCGTCAGCTGACAACCACATCACCCCGGCAAACCAAGGAGCAAAATCCATGACCTTCTCCATCGCCGCCCGTTGCCCCGAAACCGGTCAGTTCGGCATCGCCATCAGCTCTTCCAGCATCGCCGTCGGCGCCCGTTGCCCGTGGCTGCTGCCGGGCGTCGGCGCGGTCTCCACGCAGAACATTACCCTGCCCTCCCTCGGCCCGGACGTCCTGGCCCTGATGGAGCAAGGCCTCGCCCCCCTCGATGCACTGGACAAAGTCCTCACGCGCAACGGCTACAGCCAATACCGGCAAATCACTGCGATTGACCACCTTGGCCAGACCGCCCACTTCAGCGGCGCGCAAACCCTGGGCAACCACAACGCCGTGTCCGGCGAACAATGTGTGGCCGCCGGCAACATGCTTGCGGACAGCGCGGTGATCGAAGCCATGGTTGAAGCCTTCGAACACGGTGAAGGCCAACTGGCCGACCGCTTGCTCGCGGCGATGAAAGCCGCCATTGCCGCCGGTGGCGAAGCCGGGCCGGTGCATTCGGCGGCGATGGTGGTGGTCGGCGAACTGACCTGGCCGATCATCAACCTGCGGGTCGACTGGGCGGACAACGATCCGATCGGGCAGCTGGAAAAACTGTGGGACGCCTACCGCCCGCAAGTCCAGGACTACATCGACCGCGCCCTCGCCCCCGATAAATCCCCCGGCTACGGTGTCGCCGGAGATGACCGATGAGCAGCAGTCGCGATGTGCTGAAGGCGCTGGTGGCGTTCGACACCACGAGTCGCGAATCCAACCTGCAGCTCATCGAGTTTGTCCGCGACTACCTCGCGAGCTGCGATGTGCCTTGCGAACTGATCTACAACCAGCAGCGCAGCAAGGCCAATCTGTTTGCCACGATCGGCCCGACTGACAAGCCGGGCATCGTGCTGTCGGGGCACACCGACGTGGTGCCCGTCGACGGCCAGCCATGGACCGTGCCGCCGTTCGAACTCACCGAGCGCGATGGCAAGGTGTACGGCCGCGGCACGGCAGACATGAAGGGCTACATTGCCTGTGTGCTTGCCCTTGTGCCTTCCTTGGTGAGCACCTCGTTGCGGCTGCCAGTGCATATCGCGCTCTCCTATGACGAAGAAGTCGGCTGCCTCGGCGTGCGTTCGTTGCTGGCGGAGCTGGAGCAACGGCCAGTCAAACCGATGCTATGCATCATCGGCGAACCGACCGAGCTGAAACCGGTGCTCGGCCACAAAGGCAAACTGGCGATCCGCTGTGATATTCACGGCCACGCGTGCCATTCGGCGTATGCGCCGCTTGGGGTCAATGCCATTGAGTACGCCGCTGAACTGATCGGTGAGCTGGGGCGGATCGGCACCAGGCTCAAAGCACCCGAGCATCACGACGCGCGGTTTGATCCGCCATTTTCCACCGTGCAAACCGGCGTAATTGGCGGCGGCAAAGCCTTGAACATCGTCCCCGCCGATTGCCGTTTCGATTTCGAGATCCGCGCCCTTCCCTCCCATGATCCGAACGACGTCGCCCGGGACCTGAAAACCTACGCCGAGCAACACGTGCTGCCGCGAATGCGGGCTGTCAGTGACCGGAGTGAGATTCGCTTCAGTGAACTCTCGGCATATCCCGGATTAGCGACCGATGCACACAGCGAAGCGGCTGAGTTGATCGCTGCATTCTGCGGCTCCAGGGCCTTTGGAACGGTGGCCTTCGGCACCGAGGGCGGTCTGTTCGACGCAGCCGGCATCCCCACCGTCGTCTGCGGCCCCGGCAGCATGGATCAGGGCCATAAACCGGACGAGTTCGTCAGCCTCGATCAACTCAATGCCTGCGATGCCATGCTGCAACGAATGCTGCTATCAATTAGCGAATAACAAAGATTTTGAACACCCCAAAAACCCTGTGGGAGCTAGCCTGCTAGCGATGCCG
>NZ_JAVLRV010000002.1:922299-950072 GCF_055803035.1 Pseudomonas sp. 300
TAACGTCTGTACCAACAATCTTTGTAATTTATCTATCGCTAACCACCGCACATCATCAACTCCAACAAGAAAAACGCCGCCCCCAAGCGACGCTCACCGCAGTACGTCCACGTACTCAAAATTGCCTTGGAGTCCGTCATGGTTACCGCAACAACCTGTGCCCCGCTCATTGAAAAACACACCATCGGCTACGTGCCGCCCGAAGATCGCCACGGCAAAACCCGTGACCTGTTCATTCTCTGGTTCGGCGGAAACATCGCACCGCTGCCGATCGTCACCCTCGGCGCACGACTGGTGGTGCTGGTGCCATGGACCGCAATCAACCTGATCGACTTCTGGCTGGCCAATCGCGACACCGCGTACAAGCGCCGCCTCTCTACCGGAACATTCGTCAACAGCCTCTAGTCCGCACATTCAATCGCAAAAAAAAAACGCTGCGATGCGGTTTTTTTGTTGTTTGAGGAAACTCCCAGCCCGAAGATATTGACTATCGCACGCAATGAAAACGCCAATAAAACAGACACTAATTAATTGACATGTTTCAGCAACTTTACAACATAAGAAAAACTTGATTAACCGCCATTACAAAACTGTAAAACTGGCATTGCACCGCGCCAGTGCCGGTGCAAAAAAACAATGTAAGTTCCCGCCTGATTCTGGTGCAGAAATGCATAATCTACCTATATAACCAATCGCGATAATCTAATTAAGTAACTGTTTTTAATGAATATTTTCTATTATTTGTTCGCACCAGGTCTTTTGGCACTTTCTTTGTAAGCCGACTACTTATATTGTCGGCACGAAGTGTTCGAAAATTCTGTTAAAAAAAATGACAGCACCCAGATGATCTGTGACTACACTCTTTTTTCTGCAAGTGCAGAACCGACAATCACGTTGAATCAAACTGCCGTTTAGTTGACCCGCTAGAGTAACTGTCGGCCTGTGCGGCATGCCGATAGCCTTTCGAATTCAGGTATATGGGGAACTCACCGATGCGTATCAGCATATTTGGTTTGGGGTATGTGGGTGCTGTATGTGCGGGCTGTCTTTGTGCTCGCGGCCATGACGTAATCGGGGTGGATATCTCTCAGGTAAAAATCGACCTGATCAATCAGGGCAAGTCGCCCATCGTTGAGCCAGGCCTGGAGGCTCTGCTCGAGCAGGGGGTGAATTTTGGGCGGCTTCGGGGTACCGGTGATGTAAAAGCGTCCGTGATGGACACGGAGATGTCGTTCATCGCCGTCGCTACGCCTTGCAAGAAGAATGGCGATCTGGATCTGGTCTACATAGAGTCGGTCTGCCGCGAAATCGGCGAAGCCCTGCACATCAAGGACAGTTGGCACACGGTGGTGGTGCGTAGCACGGTGCTGCCGGGCACCGTGAAGAATGTGGTGATCCCGATTCTTGAAGACTGTTCCGGCAAGAAGGCCGGGGTCGACTTCGGCGTGGCGATCAACCCGGAGTTCCTGCGCGAAAGCACCGCGATCAAGGATTACAACTGCCCGCCCATGACAGTGATCGGTGAGTTCGACCAGCGCAGCGGTGACATGCTCGCCACGCTCTATCAAGAGCTGGATGCGCCGCTCCTGCGCCGCAGCATCGAAGTGGCGGAGATGATCAAGTACACCTGCAACGTCTGGCACGCGACAAAAGTGACCTTCGCCAATGAGATCGGCAATATCGCGAAGGCCGTCGGTGTGGACGGTCGCGATGTGATGGACGTTGTCTGCCAGGACACCAAACTCAACCTGTCGCGTTATTACATGCGCCCCGGTTTCGCGTTCGGCGGCTCTTGCCTGCCCAAGGATGTGCGTGCGCTGAACTACCGCGCCGGGCAACTGGACGTCGAGCACCCGCTGCTGGCCTCGATCATGCGCAGCAATGCGGCCCAGGTACAAAGAGCCTTCGACATCATCACCAGTTACGGCAAGCGGCGTATCGCCCTGCTCGGCCTGAGCTTCAAGGCGGGCACCGATGACCTGCGCGAAAGCCCGCTGGTGGAATTGGCCGAAATGTTGATCGGCAAGGGTTATGACCTGCATATCTTCGACCGCAACGTTGAATACGCGCGCATCTACGGGGCCAACAAGGAATACATCGAGTCGAAAATTCCGCACCTGGCTTCGCTGCTGCAAGCCGACCTGACGAAGGTGATCGAGGAGGCGGACGTGATTGTGCTGGGTAACGGTGACGAGTCCTTCAAAGCCATTGCGCTTGATGTGCCTGAAGGCAAGCAGGTGGTTGACCTGGTGGGCTTCATGCAACACACCAGTGACGATCGGCTCGAGGGTATTTGCTGGTAAGTGCGGCGCCGGGCTGCCCCCCGAGCGACTCGGGGTTTATCGAACAGGGGTCACAGGTATGGCTGATTCCAGGGATTATTTGCGCGACGCTGCGGGGTGGCTGTTTTACGTCACCGCGCTGATGGCGCTTGCACTGTTGCTGCCGCGCTCAGTGTTCGATCCGCAATCCAGGGACTTTCTCCTGTTGCTGGGGGCGATCGGTATCTGGCGGTATTCGATGGGCGCTGTCCATTACCTTCGGGGCTTGCTGTTCCTTTATCTGGTGTTCCCGTACTACAGACGCAAAGTCACCCGGCTCGGCAGCAGTGCCGATCCGTCCCACGTGTTTTTACTGGTCACCAGTTTTCGTATCGAGGCGCTGACCACGGCGCAGGTGTACCGCTCGGTGATCGAAGAGGCCATCGGCTGTGGCTATCCGACCACGGTGGTCTGTTCCATCGTCGAGCTCGCCGATGAACTGCTGATCAAAGCGCTCTGGGACAGTTACAGCCCACCGGAGCAGGTCCAACTGAGCTTCGTGCGGATTCCCGGCACCGGCAAGCGTGATGGCCTGGCTCATGGTTTTCGCGCGATCTCCCGGCACGTGCCGGACGCCGATGCGGTGGTGGCGGTGGTCGATGGTGACACCGTGCTCTCGCCCGGGCTGGTGCGGCAGACGGTGCCTTGGTTCAAGCTGTTTCCGAACGTCGGCGGGCTGACCACCAATGAGTTCTGCGAGGTACGCGGCAGCTACCTGATGAGCGAATGGCACAAGCTGCGGTTCGCCCAGCGGCACATCAATATGTGCTCGATGGCACTGGGTAAACGAGTACTGACAATGACCGGACGGATGTCGGTGTTCCGCGCCCAGGTGGTGACCGATCCCGGTTTTATCCAGGACGTCGAGCGCGATTATCTGCAGCACTGGCGTCTGGGCCGTTTCCGCTTTTTGACCGGGGATGACAAGTCCAGCTGGTACAGCCTGATGCGGCTGGGCTACGACACCTTTTATGTGCCCGATGCAGCGATCAACACCGTCGAGCATCCCCCGGAAAAAAACTTCTTCAAGGCCAGCCGCAAGCTGATGTTTCGCTGGTATGGCAATAACCTGCGGCAGAACTCCCGGGCTCTGCACCTAGGCGTGCGGCGGTTGGGCTGGTTCACTTCGCTGGTGCTGCTCGACCAACGCGCATCGATGTGGGCCAGCTTGCTCGGACCATCGGTGGCGATCATTGCCAGCCTCAAATACAGCATCGCCTACCTGATGATCTATGTGCTCTGGATCGGCGTGACTCGCCTGATCCTCAGCCTTCTGTTGCTGGCCTCGGGGCACCCGGTCGGGCCGGCTTACCCAGTGATTCTCTATTACAACCAGTTGGTCGGCGCGATGGTGAAGATTTATGTGTTCTTCCGCCTCGACCAGCAATCGTGGACACGCCAGAAAACCAAACTGGATCGCGGGCTGGCGAGCTATCAGCGCTGGTTCAATACCTGGTCGTCGCGGACCATGACGTTTTCGGCCGGCAGCGTGTTTTGCGCGCTGCTGATGTGGATTGTGTAGCGCAGGTATCAGGGCAGTCGGCAGGCCGTGCCGGATCGGACTCAATCGATGGGAAGGAACGCGATATGAACACAGCTTTTGTTGCTGTTGATGACAATGTCGTGCACGAGTCGGAGGTGCAGCGTCAGCATGCGCGTCTGACTCTACCGGCGAGGATCAAGTTTCATGGGCCCGACCGGGAGGCATTCGATTGCGAGCTGGTCGACTTGTCGGCCGGCGGCTTCAGCCTCAGTCAACCGGGCACATCGCTGATCGTTGGCCGGCAACACAAAGGCAAACTGGTGTTCCAGGTCGATGCACTAGGGTTCGCCATCGACGTGGAGTTTGTGGTGCGCTCGATTAACGACGAGGGGCAGCGGATAGGTTGCGAGTTCCACAACCTGCATCCGCGCGCCATCTCCGCCTTGCGTTACGTGATCACCTCTTACCTTTCGGGTGGAGTGGTCCGCCTGGGTGACATGCTCGCGACCCAGCAGCGCGACAATTTCGCCAAGCCGCGAAAGCACGAAAGCGGCAGCGGCATGGGTGTGTTCGCTCGCGTGCGGGCGACCACAGTCAGCCTGCTGATGTTCCTGGTGGGACTGGCTGCCTTTGCTTATGTGGCGCACCAGTTGTATGGCATTTACTTCATCACTCATGCCGAATCGGCACGGGTCAATGTGCCCGGTCAGTTGATCGGTCTGCCGCGCGACGGCAGCGTCCATTCGTTAGTCAAAGTGGGTTCAGTAGTGGCCAAGGGGGCCCCGCTGGCCACCTTTTCCGCCTCGTTGCTGGATGTGATGAAAGGCAACCTGCCGCCCGGACAGGCGACGCCGGAAAATCTTGAACGCCTGTTCAGCCGAACCCTGCAAGGTTCGCTGACCAGCCCATGCGATTGCCGGGTGGTGTCGCAACTGGTGCCGGATGGCCAGGTCGTCGGCAAGGGCACCACGGTGTACGAGTTGATGCCGATCGACGGTGTGGCAACTATCGAGGCGCGCTTCCCCTACAAGAATTTCGCCAAGATCCAGCCCGGTAAGGCAGTGAGCTTCCAACTGATCGGAGAAGCACAGCCACGCACCGGCAAAATCACCGCGGTAGCGCTGGACAACGGCGGCCTGGCCTCCGACCTGCGGGTCACCATTGAGCCTGACAGCCCGTTGCAAACCGATCAGGCCGGGCGGCCGGTCGAGGTCAGTATCGAAGACCTGCAGGGTAATACCTGGGTGCAAAATGCCTCGGCGGCCAGTACCTGGATGAAGAACACCTGGGAAAATAAAGTCATGGCGGCCGGAAAATGAACGGCGCAGGGCTATCCGGGCTGCGGTTGTCTGCGCTGGCCGCGGTTCTGACGATGATCCACGGTTGCGGAACCCTGCCCGATCAAGGGTTGGCGCGCGAGGCCATGGCCCGCGGCGATTACGAGACGGCTCGCACTAACTACGCGCCCCTGGCCAAGGATGGCTATGCCGACTCACAGGCCGGGATGGGCGACTTGACCGCCTCGGTGGGTGACCCGGCAAGCCTGAAAGAGGCTGAAGCCTTGTACCGGCGAGCCGCACCGACATCGGCCAAGGCGCAGTCACGTCTGGGCCGCTTGTTGCTACGTAAGGGGCCGACAACTCCCCGGCAAGTGCAAGAGGCCCGGCAATTTTTGGAAGACGCGCTGGATAACGGCGAATTCAGTGCGGTGGTGCCGCTGACGGTGTTGTACCTGGGTTACCCGCAACTGACGCCTGGCGTGGATCCGCAACAAAAGGTCGACAGCTGGCGTGCCAAGGGCATTGTCGGGGTGGATCTGGCGCAGATTCTGATTTACCGCAATCAAGGCACCTATAACGCTCACGTACTGCAGATCGAACAGATGTGCCGGGTGCGGCTGGAGGTACTCCATGCCTGTTATGTCGAGCTGGCCATCATCAACCGCATGCGCGCCCAGCCCAAGGCGCAAGCGGACTTGTTGGTGCAGTTGCGCCAGGCTTGGCACCGGAAACAAGTAGCGCCCTTGCGGGTCGAATCGGTGGCGCGCGTGCTGTCATCGCCGGCCCTCGAAGGCCAGGCCGACCCGCAAAGCGCCCAGCGCCTGCTCGAGGAACTGGCACCGGAGTATCCGCCGGCCTGGACCAGTCTGGCTCGGTTGATTGACGACTACCCCGCCCAAGGCGATGCGGCGCAATTACTCTCGGCCTTGCAGCGCGGGCGCGAAGCGCGCGATCCACGGGCGGAACTGCTGACCGGGCGGCTGTATTACCTCGGCAAATGGTTGCCGCAAGATCCGCGCTTGGCGCAAGAACACTTGCTCAAGGCGGCCGCGGCCGGTGAATTCAAGGCGCATTACTATCTGGGCCAGTTGTACCGGCGCGGTTACCTGGGCCAGGTCGAACCTCAGAAAGCACTGCAACATTTGCTGCTCGCAGCCCGCAATGGCTCGCCCAACGCCGATTTGGCCCTGGCCCACATGTTTTCCGAAGCCCGCGGGGTCAAGGTCAATCGGATCAACGCTTTTGTCTTTGCGCAACTCGCACAACGCCAGGGCGTGGTCAATGCAGGGCCAGTGCTGTTGGCCGTGCAGTCGGGAATGACCCCGGCAGAGAGGAACATCGCGCAACCCATGCTTGAGGAAGAAGCCCAGGCCCGTCTGACGGGCGCGGCTTTAGCCAGGCTGCAAACTCCGGAAGATCCACAGGACTTACTATGAAGCAAGCATTGTTGGCTGGTTGTGGTCTGGGAGTTTCGCTGATGTGCAGCTCCGGTCTGGTGCTGGCGGCGGAAGGGGCGCCGAAAAATTTCGGCCTGGATGTGAAGATTACCGGTGAGTCGCAGGACGACCGGGACCTTGGCACGGCATCCGGTGGCACCCTCAACGATATAGGCATCGACTTGCGCCCCTGGGCCTTTGGCCAATGGGGTAACTGGAGCGCCTATACGATGGCGCAGGCGGTGGCGGCGACCGACACCATCGACACCGATACGGTGAACAACGGCGCCGACCAGAACAACACCCGTGAAGCGGATGACAGCTACCTGGCGCTTCGCGAGTTCTGGGTTGATTATCAAGGCATCACGGCCTATCCGGGCGAGCATCTGCGCTTGGGACGCCAGCGTCTGCGTGAGGACAGTGGCGAGTGGATGGACACCAACATCGAAGCGCTCAACTGGACCTTCGAAACCACGCTGCTGCGCACCCACCTCGGCGCCGCCCAACGCTTTTCCGACTATCGCACCGACTTCGACGACCTGGCGCCCGAAGATGAAGACCGCTCCCATGTCTTCGCCGACATCTCAACGCAATGGACACCCAATAACTGGGTAGGCCTGCGTGTCCACCACTCAGAGGACAGCGGCAGCCTGCCCGATCCCGGCGAGCAGGTCGATACACTCGACAAGACCAACACCGGCAGCCTGACCTGGGTCGGTCTCGAAGCGAACGGTGACGGCTACAACTATCGCTCGACGATGCCGCTCAATTACTGGGCCACCGCAACCTGGCTGACAGGCGATCGCGACAACCTCACCAGCGTGATCAGCCCTACCGGCGATCGAGTCGCGACGGGCCACACCAGTGGCGACGTCAACGCCTGGGCCGCAGACCTTGGCTTACGCTGGAACATCGATGAAAGCTGGCGCCTCGGTGCTGCCGCGGCCCGCGGTGACGGCGGCGGTAACGACCAGGAAAATCAATTCCAGCAAACCGGCCTGCAGAGCAACCGCTCCAACTTCACCGGCACCCGCTCACGCGTACACCGCTTCGGCGAAGCCTTTCGCGGTGAACTGAGCAACCTCCAGACGGCGACGCTGTTCGGCTCCTGGCAGATGCGCGAGGACTACGACGCCAGCCTCGTCTACCACCGCTTCTGGCGGGTCGACGACAAGGCGCAAACCGGCGACGACGGGATCGTCAATGCAGCGCTGGTGGACGGCGAGAAAGACCTGGGCCAGGAAGTCGATCTGGTCATGACCAAGTACTTCAAACAAGGCCTGTTGCCCGCGAGCATGGTGGATTGGGTCGACGAACCCTCGGCACTGATCCGCTTGCGTCTGGGTGTGTTCTTCCCCGGTGACGCCTACGCCAATGACACCGATTCGAGCATGCACCGGGCATTCATTGATTTCGTCTGGAAAATCTAGGACTCGGTGGTTGCCCGCGGTGACGCCATCGCTGGCAACGGCAGATTGAACACACCAGGCTGCATTTTTGATGAGTGAGACTTATGGACCGTGTCGTCAAGATAGGACTGCTGCTCGCCGCCATGCTGTTGATGCAGACGGCAGGCGCCAATGCGGCGGGTGACATCCTGATACCGCGCTATACCATCAGCGAGGCGCCAGGGAAACCGTTGCTGATCAAGGAACCGAAAATGCCCGACCTGTCCGGCTATACCGCCGAGGCAGTCGCCGCGAAGATTGCCTACAAGCCCGCCGGCCGTGCCTTGATCCAGCCGATGATCAAGGAAAACGCGCTCGACGAGTTTATCGGCGGCGAGGATCGCTTCAAGGAATGGGTGGTGCGCCAGAAGCAAATGCCCGTGGCGATCTTCATCGATCGCGGCTACATGAGCCTGACGCAACTGGCGCGCAGCCTGCCACAGTCCGCCTTGCGCGAAACCGCGCCGGGGGTGTTCCTCGCGCGCCTGCCGATCGTCATTCGTCCCGGCGCAACCCTGCATATCGACAAGTCGGTCAAGGAATTGCGCTTGTCCCAGGACGGCGGTTCCTTCCTGGTCAATGACGGCAAGCTGTTCATTACCGACACCAAGGTCAGCGCCTGGAGCGAGAAAGACGACAGCCCGGCCTGGTTCAAAAAAGAGGAAACGTTTCGGCCATTTCTCATCTCCTGGGGCGGCACCGAGACCTACATCGTCAACAGCACCATCACCAGTTTCGGCTACACCGAGAGCAAGAGCTACGGGGTGAGTATTTCCCAGTACAGCCCGAGCATGGCACCGAAGATGAAGCGCAAAAAACCGACCGGCTGGCTGATCAATTCGCAGTTCGTCGACAACTATTTCGGCTTCTATTGCTACGAGGCCGACGACGTGGTGATTCTGCGCAACACCTTTCGCGCGAACATCGTGTATGGCATCGACCCGCACGACCGTTCGCGTCGGCTGATCATTGCCCATAACGATGTCTTCGATACCCACAAGAAGCACGGCATCATCCTTTCGCGAGAGGTCAACGACAGCTGGATCATCTACAACCGCACCTACAACAATCAGCTGTCCGGCATCGTCCTGGACCGTTCCAGCGTCAACAACCTGCTGGCCTATAACGAAACCTACAAAAACCGCTCCGACGGCATCACCCTGTATGAGAGCGGCAATAACCTGATGTGGCGCAACCGTGCGGCGGACAATGACCGGCACGGCATCCGGGTACGCAACAGCACCGGCGTGCGGCTTTATGAAAACGAACTGATGGCCAATGCCCTGACCGGGATCTATGGCCACATCAAGGATTTGCGTGGCAGCGACCGCGATCTGAAGGAGGACCCCTACGAAGAAAAACTGTCGCTCACCGTGGTCGGCGGCAAGCTGATCGGCAACGGTTCCAGCCCCATCGCTGTGTTTTCACCCACGCGCCTGGAACTCTATGACTTGACCTTTCTGGCGCCACAGAAACAGGACGGCCTGGCCTTCACCGGTTTGCTGGGGGAGGTTCAGAGCGACTTGATGGACATCCTCCTGCGCCGCCATGCCGCCGCGCTGATTCTGCCCGTGACACTGTGAGGAGCCTTCCGATGAACACCCTTCATGGATTTGCCGCTGTGACCTTGCTGTCCATGTCGATGGGGGCACAGGCGCTGCCGAATTACACGGCCGAGGCCTGCTGTCAGCTGTGCCCGCAAGCGGCGCAGGCAACCTATTACGAACCACCGGAGCTGAAAAACTACGCGACGCTGGTGGAGGCCAAGGACCAGTGGCTGTTTCGCACGCGCAGTGATTTTCGCACCGACTTCGGCCTCGACGAGAGCAGCTACAACACCCTCAAGCGCCTGCGCGACGGGCTCGCCCAGCGCGGGGTCGAACTGGTGCTGGTGATGCCGCCCAGTCGCGGCTTGCTGCACGCCGACCGCCTGACGCCGGTGGAACTGGCCAGCTTCGATCAGGCCAGCGCCCGGCAGAACTACCTGCAAACCCTGGACCGGGTGCGCGGCCTGGGTATTGCGGCCCCGGACTTTACTCCCCTGTTGAGTGAGCCACAGCCCGCCGGGCAGCCCTTCTACTTTAAGGGCGACCACAACTGGACACCCTATGGCGCCGACCGCAGCGCCCAATTGGTGGCCCAGTCGCTCAAGGGCAACGATGTGCTCAAGGCGTTGCCGCATCAGCTCTTCGCCAGCCAGCCGGCGGGCCTGCTCGGACGCTCGGGTACGCTGCAAAAAGCCGCCGCGCAGATCTGTGGCAGCGGCTATGCGGCGCAGTATGTCACCCGTTACCAAACCCACGCCCAGGGCGATTCCAAGGGCCCGGCCAAGGTCGCCTTGATCGGCACCAGCGCCAGCGGCGAGCTGTTCAACTTTGCCGGTTTCCTCGAACAATATCTGGAAACCCCTGTCCGCAACTTCAGCGTACCGGGCGGTGGCTACGATGATTCGTTGATCGCCTACTTGCTCGGCGACGACTTCCAGAACGCCCCGCCGAGGGTGCTGGTGTGGGAAACCGACAATCTCGACAGCCTCGGCAAATCCAGCTTCTCCCGGCAGGCGATGGCGGCGCTGAGCGATGGCTGCGACAACCAGGCCCCCCTGCTCAAAAGCCAGGCGACCCTGCACGGCGGGCGCAATCAGGTGTTGTTCAACGGCGGTGGCGGCAATGTGTATCCGATCAAGGGCAATCGTTATCTGGTCGACCTCACGTTTTCTGATCCCGGCGTACGCCTGCTGAACGCGACCCTGACCTACCTGAACGGTCGCCAGGAAAACCTCAGCTTGAGCCGTTCGCCGACGGTCAGTACCCAGGGCCGCTTCGCCTTCGAACTGCGCGGCGACGGGGACTGGGACGATCAGACGTTTCTGTCCATGGACGTGCAACCACCGCCGGAAATGACCTCTGGAACGCTCTCGACCCGCTTGTGTGTCAAACCCGCGATCACCGCTGCACCGTCCCTGCGCACCGCGCAGGCGGAGGAAAACTGATGCGTCAGACACACTGGGCCGCCGTTGGCGTGGCCTTCATTCTGATGGGGCCTATCGTGCAGGCGTGCGCTCAACTTCGCCCGCCGCAGGGCTATTACGCGCCGGCCATAGAAAAAAAAGGCGACGCGCCGGACTGTCCCGCGACGCCCAAACCCTATACCGGTGACCTGTTGATCCCCAGTAAATACGAAGGCTCGGGCAAGGCGCGGGATCAGCTAAACGCCAAATCCAACAAACGCTACAAAGAAATGTCAGGCGATATCAACGAACTGGAAAAAGGCGTCAACAAACAGGTCGCCGCCTATTTGCGGGTCGGTCGCCCCGGTCATGTGGACTGCACCTTGAGTTGGCTCGGCGATTGGGCCAAGGCGCAGGCGCTGCTGAGTACCACTTACACCCACACCGGCAAGTCGATGCGCAAATGGGCGGTGGGCAGTGTTTCCTCGGCTTATCTGCGGCTCAAATACTCGCGCTCCCAGCCACTGAGAGGCCGCGAAGCGCAGACCCGGCCAATCGAGGACTGGATCGGCAAGGTTGCCGAACAGGTGGTGCGCGACTGGCGCGACCAGCCGCTGGACCGGCTCAACAACCACCAGTATTGGGCAGCATGGTCCGTCATGGCGGCCTCGGTCGTAGTCGATCGACGCGACCTGTTCGACTGGTCGGTGGCGCAGTTTCGCATCGGCGCGTCCCAGGTCGATGCAGACGGCTACTTGCCCAACGAACTGGGCCGCGACACCCGCGCACTGGCTTACCACAACTACGCGATGGGACCGCTGATGATGATCGCCTCCTTCGCCCAAGCCAACGGCGTCGACCTGCGCGAAGAAAACCAAGGCGCCATGCGGCGTCTGGCGGCGCGGGTGGAAGAAGGCATCAAAGACCCAGGCGTGTTTGAACGCAAGACCGGCCACAAACAGGAACTTGAAGACCTGAACGAGGATGGCAAGTTTGCCTGGCTGGAACCCTACTGCGCGCTGTACGCCTGCTCGGCGGCAACCAACCGCTGGCGCCAATCGGTCGAACCGATGAAAAACTACCGTCTGGGCGGCGACATCACCCAGTTGTTTGCTGACCAGAAAGAATAAAGGCATCAGCCGATGCGGCCACTCTGAATTGAGCTTGTGTTTCAAATAATGGAAGGCAGTCCTTCGCGGTTCGAAGCGCCTTCATATCGAATGATGAAGGTGCGGGAGGCAAGAAAATGATTCCAGTCATTCTGTCCGGTGGCAGTGGTTCGCGGTTGTGGCCGCTGTCGCGCAAGATGTATCCCAAACAGTTCCTGAGCCTGGCCGGCGAAGGATCGCTATTCCAGCAAACCCTGCAGCGCCTGGAATTCGAGGGGATCGGCAAGCCGATTGTGGTGTGCAATCAGGAGCATCGCTTTCTCGTCAACGAACAACTCGCCGCCATCGGCTGCAAGCCGCAGGCGATCCTGCTCGAACCCTTCGGCCGCAACACCGCACCGGCGGTAGCGCTGGCAGCCCTCAAGCTGATTGCCGAGGGCCGCGATGAGCTCATGTTGGTGCTTCCGGCCGACCATGTGATCAGCGACGTTCCCGCCTTGCGCGCCACATTGGGAATCGCGCAGGAGGAAGCGCTCAAAGGCAATCTCGTGCTGTTCGGCATTCCGGCGCTGCGCCCGGAAACCGGCTTTGGCTACATCAAGGCCGACTGCAGCGATGCCGGCTCCAGTGCCTTCAAGGTCGAGCAATTTATCGAGAAACCCGACGCGCAAACCGCCGCCGAATTTGTCCGCTCCGGCGAATACTTCTGGAACAGCGGGATGTTCCTGTTCCGTGCCAGTCGCTACCTCGAAGAGCTGCGCACTCACGAGCCGGACATGTACGACACCTGCGTGATGGCCCTGGAGCGCAGCCCTAGCAACGAAGGCGTGACCAGCATCGATCGCGTTACCTTTGAATGCTGCCCGGACAACTCCATTGATTACGCGGTGATGGAGCACACCAGCCGCGCCTGGGTCGTCCCACTCAGCGCCGGCTGGAGTGACGTCGGTTGCTGGTCTTCGCTGTGGGATGTGCATGACAAGGACGGCGATGACAACGTGTTCAAAGGCGATGTCGTCAGCTACAACAGCCGCCGTTGCTTCGTACATGGCAGCAGCAAACTGGTGACCCTGCTCGGAGTGGAAAACCTCGTCGTGATAGAAACCGAGGACGCACTGATGGTCGCAAACCGCGACAACGTGCAAGACGTGAAAAAACTGGTGAATGCACTCGATGCCAAGGGCCGCTCGGAAACCCAGAACAACTGCGCGGTGTATCGTCCCTGGGGCAGTTACCACTCGGTGGACAACGGTATCCGCCACCAGGTCAAACACATCACCGTGAAACCCGGAGCACAACTCTCCCTGCAAATGCACCACCACCGCGCCGAACACTGGATCGTCGTCTCCGGCACCGCCCAGGTGACGTGCAACGACAAGGTGTTCCTGCTGACGGAAAACCAGTCCACCTACATCCCGATTGCTTCGGTGCATCGGCTGGCCAACCCAGGGAAAATTCCGTTGGAAGTGATTGAAGTGCAGTCCGGGAGTTACTTGGGTGAGGACGATATTCAGCGCTTGGAAGATGTGTATGGGAGGAATCAGCAGGTCAATAACTGAGCCCGCCTGGCGTGTTTACAGTACGAGCAAGAAACGCTCCCCCTGTGGGAGCGAGCCTGCTCGCGAAATATACCGGTCTAATCGTGCGCTACTCCATCAGCGAGCCATCCACAAACACCCACAAAATTAATGAACCCCTCCACCGCCTGCCCACCTAACTGTAAGACCATCAGGAGGGCAACCCATGCAAACCGAAACCATCTGGATCGTACTCGCCGCCGTTCTTGTGCTGGTTGAGCTATGGGCAATTAACAAAGTGCGCAAAGCCGAAGGCAAATCCAGCAACAAACTCGTATGGATGGTGGTGATCGTGTTTGTGCCACTGTTCGGATTGATCGCGTGGGCATTGGCCGGCCCGAAACACACCGATCACAATCCGCATTCGCCGCAGGCTAGACAATGATGTCGGGGGAGCCGCGATAGCAGTTTGGAAAACACCCCAGTTTGAAATGACAAAGCCCCAATGATTGGGGCTTCGTTGTTTCTGGCCACTCGACTTCAAAACTGAAGTCCGAAAATTTCGTAGGAATTTACCCTTTGTGGCGAGGGGATTTATCCCCGTTAGGCTGCGAAGCGGCCCCAAAACCTGCACCCCATTTCCCAAGGCACTCCACATGTCCCGAATCACCGTGACAAGCCGGAAAACAGTGGCATTCAGCCTTGCCGCAACAACCGCGAAAGCGTCCTACAGCGCGGTTGTGAGCGCCAAAATGGGCGCCTATAGTTCGGCCAGTCGCAGATACAAGTCAGCGACGGGGGTTTCGCAGCCCTTAAGATACGTGTAGAACGCAGCACCATAAATGGAATGACGGTCGCAACAGTGTCCGAAACCCGTTTTATGGTGGCTGTGTGTGGGAGACCTTCGGGTCTGCCGGGCTCCTCGTATCCTTGGTCTGCGAACCCGCACACAGCTACCACCCAATTCGTTTCGCAGCGAATGGCGGCAGCTCTTCTTTCAAATACGAGGAAGATTTATTTATGCCAATGAACAATCCGTCTCACAGCTTCACCCCCATGTCCCAATTCGCCACCGACTACCCCGTCCTCCTAATCGACAGCGACGCCCCCCTCCGCGAACTGCACAACTGCGTCAGCGAACGCCTCAACGCCGTCCTCAAATACCTCAACCTCATGGCCTGCACCAGCCTGCCGGACTACGCCGAAAACGACATCAACACCGTCACCAACATCGCCTTGATCCTGCTCCGGGATGTAGGTGATGTGTTTCGGGTTATTGAACAGCGTGGGTTTGATACATCCAAAGGTTAATGACCGAATTCAAAGCAAAAAAACCCGCGTGTGATGCGGGTTTTTATTACCTCATAGCGACTCAGCTGGAAGAGCTTTAATAACCGAATAGAAACGCCATTTGGGCTATGCCTATCCTCTAACTCGATACTTTTGGCACAAATATTCACGCAGCTTTCCGCTTTCTCGACAGCCCGAAGATAATGGCTGCTCACATCGCAGAAACCATCAAGGCCGGTGACACAGCATTAAATCAAAAAGGTGACAGACCTATTTATTAAATAGATCTGTCACCTTTTTTTTCCTTAACTTCCCCATTAACTGGGTAATTGCACTGACTCGACCACCCGTTTGCATTCGACCTGACCAGTCATTTGCATCGGACTTGACCAGCACGCTTCGTAACCATGACCAGCAGAGAACGGCCAGAAGTGGACACCTGAAATACCCCCGACCTTTACATCGCCTTGGAAGATATCGTATTGGCTAACCCAAAACGTGCCTTGAGCAAACGCGGCTAGGCGCGTTCACGCCGCTATAGTCGACTCTATTGCCGACCGTACCTCCAGGAGCTTTTTCCAGTGTCTGACATGCTGACCAATTTCGCTTACACAAAACGCTTCAACGCCGTACTCGCCTACATTGATGCCAATCTTGAAGGTGACCTGTCGGTGAAGACGTTGAGCCATGTGGCGAACTTTTCGGCGTTTCACTTCCATCGACAATTCACCGCGTTCGTAGGAGTGCCTGTCTCACGTTATGTGCAACTGATGCGACTACGACGCGCGGCACATAGACTGGCCGCCCTCGCTGATCACTCGATACTGGACGCCGCACTCGATGCCAGCTTTGAAAGTCCCGAGGCATTTTGCAGGGCGTTCAGGCGGGCGTTCGGTATGTCGCCGAGCGCGTTCAGGAAGGAACCGAACTGGCAGGTCTGGAATGCGGTATTCGCAATCCCTCACTTTTCCAGGACTATCATCATGCAAGTACGAATCATAAATTTCCCTGAAGTCAAGGTAGCAGCGCTTCAGCACTGCGGACCAGCCGGGCTCGTCAATGAGAGCGTGCGCACGTTCATCGAGTGGCGTATGCAGAGCGGACAGTCGCCGGTGGCATCGAGTCGCACCTTTGGCATTCCCTATAGCAACCCCGATACGACACCTCCACAAGCATTCCGCTTCGCAATCTGCGGCGAGATTTACGAGGCCGTGGCGCCGAATGAGTTCGGCGTGCACGAGATCGTCATTCCTGCCGGTCGCTACGTCGTGGTGCGACACGCGGGGTCGCCGGATCACATCGGCGAAACGATCTATCCGATTTACCGCGATTGGCTACCTGCCAGTGGTGAGGAACTTCGTGACCAGCCGCTATTCTTCAATTACCTGAGCGTCCATCCTGAGACGCCACAGGATCAATGGCAAACAGATGTGTATGTTCCGCTGCAATAGCGGAGCAAATAGCTTTCGACCCAAAGCTGACGGTGACGAAAGGCAGAAATCGACTGAGTAGCAGTCAGATGTTTTTTCGAAATCAACTGCTACTCACACCACCGCAATTAGCGATGAACATTCAATAGTTATGGTTTTACTGCGTGTTCATCCTCAATGTGGGCGGCCGCCGTTGGTATCTTCTCCGGAACAATAAAACTCAAGGTCGTATTGGTGATTATTTTGTGAGTTGGGTCGGCCACCTCAAGAAGAACCTTGTGCGTGCCAGGAGTAAGTCCAACCAAGATAATCGGGTCTTCACTGGTGTGCGCCCATGTACCTTTCCAGTCATCGACGGTCACGTGAAGGTGACTGAGACGTGGTGATACATCAGCAGCCGCTTTGCCAAATACCGGCATGATCCTGGAGTGTTCTGTTCGATACTGGATGATGACAACACCACGGGCGAGTGGCTCGGCAAGCGGCGGATAAGCAATGAGTTTCGGCGCAGCCTCCGATTCTAACGGAAGTATTGCCGGTGGAGCATTGCTGTCTGCTGCAGCCTCTCCGGACACGGCTGTGCAAAAGAAGACAGCCAAGGCTAGGGCCAACGGATTTCTGAAAGCGATGGACATGGTGCTTTCTCCAGCATCATTTCACTCAAGCCTAGATCAAACCGACGATTTCCACGGTTTATTTACGATCGAAATCACCCACTTTTTTATCGATAATGAGTGACAGCTTCTTGCCCAGAGTGTGTAAAAACAGCTTCCAAGACCGACGGAGTATGTTTCAGGCTAGGAGTCGAAAACAGCCTGACATTTCTTGGTATGGTGCGAGAAGGCTTCCTCTTTTTAGGACAAAAAATGATTTCACATGTATTCATCGGAGTGAATGACTTCAATCGAGCACTTGTGTTTTATCAAGGGGTCATGCAGATACTCGGACTTGATCTCAAGTTCACAGACCTTGAACGCCCATGGGCGGGCTGGAAACACCCCGACACTGCACGCCCTCTTTTCGTGGTGGGCAAACCGTTCGACGGCGAATCTGCGACGCTAGGAAATGGGCAAATGATTGCTCTGCTGGCACCTAATCGACAGATCGTACACAACGCCCATGCCTTGGCGTTGGCATTGGATGGAACATGTGAAGGCGTTCCGGGCTTGCGACCCGAATACCACCCGAATTTTTATGGGGCGTATTTTCGAGACCCTGAAGGAAACAAGCTTTGCGTCTGTTGTCACGATCCGGAGTAGGTCAAGTGTAGGATCTATTTTTGGCTGAAATCGTGAACAAAACATTGTCGAGAACCCTTGCTATGATTTCTGAGGATTTCATCGCAGGGATCGCCCATGAAGCGCTTCATTCAAGGTGAACATCGAGGCCAAGGCACCTAACTTCCCGAGAGCCTCGACGACTGCGTCAGCGATACCAATCCGGTACGCGTAGTCGATGTCTTTGTCGACGAACTCAACCTGGTCAATCTGGGTTTTGAAGGTGCCATTCCAGCCGATACTGGCCGGCCTGCTTGCCACCCCGCGATCTTGCTGAAGATCTACATCTACGGCTATCTCAACCGCATCCAATCGAGCCGACGTTTGGAGCGAGAAGCTCAACGCAACATCGAACTGATGTGGTTGACCGGGCGTTGGATGCCGGACTTCCCGCGACCGCAATTTCACCAGCGCCAAGCTTAAGCGGCGAATGGAAGAAATTGAATCGAGTATCAATCGGTACCTGACTGCGCTCGACGAAGCCGATCAGCAAAAACCCTCAATCGCTCCAAAGCTCAGATGAAAGAGTTACAGGTCATTGAAATTCAGCTCGATGGCCAAGCAGGCCCGCGAGGCGATGGCGTCAGATACGTTATCGGTAGTGGCTGACCGAGGTTACTTCAAAAGCGAACAAGTCCTCGCTTGTCACGATGCAGGCATCACCGCCTATGTGCCCAAGCCGATGACCTCTGGAGCCAAGGCTGACGGGCGTTTCAATAACGATGCCTCATCTATGACGCGGCAAAAAACGAATACATTTGCCCGGCTGGAGAGGCGCTGATCTGGCGCTATACCAACGTTGAAAAAGACCTGACGTTGCACCGTTACTGGCGTTCGTAATGCCGGGCCTGCGCAATGAAGCCGCATTGCACACCAAACACACAACGGCGGGTTCGACGCTGGGAGCATGAGGCCGTATTGGAGGAGATGCAGAGCCGGCTGAGCAACGCGCCGGAAATGATGCGGATCCGAAAACGGACGGTTGAGCATCCCTTCGGGACGCTCAAGCAATGGATGGGCGCGACACACTTCCTGACCCGAAAGCTTAACGGGGTGAGTGCAGAGATGAGCCTGAACGTGCTCGCTGACAACCTGAAAAGGATCATGAAAATCATCCGCACCACTGGCTTGATGAAAGCGTTAACGGCGTAAAAACCGGTCTTTTTTACCCCGTCCAAATGACTTTAATAGGCTGCTGAGCCGTTTTAACTTTTCCTGGAAGCGTTGTGGCCTTGATCAGTTTGCGAACCGTGAGCACGGTCTCCTGGCGTCGATATAAAAAACTAAATCTGACGTTTTTAAACACTCTCGGCCAAAAGCTGTCATTCATCAACTCCGCCAGTTCATAGAGGTGGTGATAGCCCTATGCATGAACACATATATTGGCGAATGCCCTAAACTCGCTTCCTCCCAATCACTCAAGGAAGCGTCAATGGGCATTCGAGGAAAAGACCGTCAGATCGACAACATCGAGTTCAATGTCGTCGACATAGCTCGAAGCAAGGCCTTTTACGGGAGCGTATTCGACTGGAGTTTCATCGACTACGGCCCGACTTATAGCGAGTTCAGCGACGGTCGTATAACAGGTGGATTCACTACAGGAGAACCTGTGCGAACGGGCGGGCCATTGGTCATCCTCTACGCGGAAGATCTAGACCGTACCGAGCTGAGGCTCAAGGCAGCAGGCGCTACGATCAGTCGTGAAGTTTTCTCGTTCCCAGGTGGGCGCCGTTTCCACTTCATCGACCCAGATGGCTATGAGCTAGCCGTCTGGTCGGCCTCTCCATGATTTAGAGGCAGAGAAACCAACGTAAAACAGCAATGCTTGAGAATGACAGCGATGTGTTCGCCATTACAAACACGCTCCAGCATCGCTGTTTCGTTGTAATCTCTCTGGCGGTTTGCGGCCCTTCCTTACAGACAGCAATCGGTCAGAATCAGTCATTCGCACACGTATATTCCAGACCCAATGATTGCGGCTGCATGGACCACAAACGGATTGTGTGGGCGCGTTATGCAGGTCCGCCCCCCACGACTAATCCACGATGAACAACTTCGCCCCGGTGGTGGTGAATGACCGATGTCCCTCAGCATTGTTACCCACCTGATAACTCATGCCCGGTGTCAGCGTGAACTGACGACCATCTTCCAGTTCTGTATGCAACTGACCCTCCAGGCACAACAGGATGTGCCCCCTCCAACACCAATGATCGGCCAAATATCCAGGGCTGTACTCGACCATCCGCACACGCGTTGAACCGAACTGGCAGGTACGCCAATAGGCTGTGCCTGTCTGGCCGGCATGCGTCACCGGCTCTATCGTTAACCAATCGGTGGTACCGAAGGGGATTGCAGTAAGATCCATGGTTACCTCATCGAAATACAATAAATGCAGACCGTATCAATCTGGCGATGGTGCCGATAGACACAGACGGCCCGTATTTATGGGATACAGGCGCTGCACAAACCCGAAGGCTAGTTGCCCCGCCCTCCTCCAAACGACCACTCATCGCCGGCCGTAGTGGAAATCACCACCATGACATCCTCCCCGTTCAGTCCCGTCGCCCGCCCCAACTTCTCGACCAGATCGCGGTAAAAACGCTGTTTGGTCTCAACACTTCGAGGACGGCCTGCGGTAATCGCGATTAGCACAAAGTCATGGCTACGCGGCCCACCCAAGTAGTGGGGATCAAATATCAGCTCGCCGATCTCATGTTGGTGAATGGCCTGGAAGCGATCAGTCTTCGGTACTTCGAAGCTCTCGACCAAGGCGTCGTGTAACCCCTCAGACAATGCCTGTAAATACTCGACCGACTTCCCGCGGTGCAATGAAATTCGTGCAAACGGCATCAACGGTTACTCCTGACGTATTGGAAGGCAAGCCTGTAGCTCACTGAGCAAATTCAGCGCCGAGGCGGCTGTCGGCCAACCTGAATAAAACGCCAGATGGGTTATGACTTCGGCCAGTTCGTCAACACACAAGCCGTTATCCAATGCACGTTTCAAATGAAATGGCAGTTGCTCCAGACGGTACATCGCCACCAGCGCGGCCACCGTCGCCAGACTGCGTTCACGGGGCTTCAATTGCGTACGCGTCCAAATGTCGCCAAACAATACGTTGTCGGTCAGCTCGGTAAACTTCTGCGGGTAGCTGTTCTGATGCTCCCGCCCCGTGATCATCGAAGCACTCATGATGTTTTTCCCCTGATGTCCCAATTGACGGGGGAAAACTATCAAGTCGCGACAATTCCGAATATCAGATTTAATAGCGCCAATCATCCCGAATTAGTGGACTATTAAATGCGCCGCCCAGCCTTCGATCTTGACGTATTACGCACCTTCGTCACCGGCGTGGAGTTCAACAGTTTTGCCAAAGCGGCGGATCGTCTCGGTCGGTCGACGTCTGCCGTAAGCGCTCAATTGAAAAAACTCGAGGAGCAGGTCGGCACGCCGGTACTGACTAAATCCGGTCGCGGACTGGTCTTGACCCCCACGGGAGAAACACTACTCAGCCATGCCCGCCGGTTGCTGGAACTGAACGACAGCATTTTCCAGACCCTGCATGAAAGCCAAACCGCCGGGACCGTACGCCTCGGGCTTCAAGAGGACTTTGGGGAACATTTCCTGAGCGATATCCTGCGACGCTTCGTCCAGACTTACCCGAGTGTGAATCTCGAAGTCAGGATTGCCCGTAACGCCGAACTGCTTGCTCTGCTCGAAAGCGCCGATCTGGACCTGGCCCTGACCTGGGACACCGGGCACCTGTCGCCCTACGCCACACGTTTGGGCGAAACACAAATGCACTGGATCGGGGCCCGCGATATGCCATTGCTGGCGGCCCTTGATGACTCATCGTTGCCATTGATCATGTTCGACGCACCTTGCGTATTGCGCAGCGCCGCCACCCAGGCGCTGGATGCCGCGCAAATACCTTGGCGGATCGCCCTGACCAGCCCCAGCGTCGGCGGTATCTGGGCGGCGGTCGCCGCCGGATTGGGCCTGACGCTGCGAACCCGCATCGGGCTGCCGAGCCATCTCACCGTTGTTTCTGGCTTACCCCCCGTGCCAAGCCTTGGCTATGTGCTTCACAGCAATGGCGACGACCCAACACCAGCTACCCAACAATTGGCCGCACTAATCAAAACGAGCCTGCAGGAACAAGCGTATCGTTTCACAATTACGAAATAATCGAAGGCATCCAAGGGTTCAATTCGAATGACGGCTTTGGGTCGTCTGTAGCCTTTCCAGATAGGCAGCAATCGGCCCAGAGTGTGTAAAAACGTTTTTCAGCGAGATTGGAAACAAATCAGGGCTTAAAATCGCGCATCTACGCAAAATTCAGGTCTGCCAACCAGCCGATAAACTTCAGATTTCACATAGAAGCGCAGACTTCGATTTTGACTAAGCGTTTTTACACACTCTGGGCCGATAGTGGACGTTTAGAGTAGTGAAAATAAATCCGTCCCCTTTCTCCCCGGAAAAACCCGGGCGCAGAGGAAGTCGACGAATACCCGCACCTTGGGAGAAGGGTGTTTACTGGAAGGCCAGAGTAAATGAAACTCGCCATTGCGCTCTGTGTGCTCTGGCAAAACGGTCCACAGCTGCCCCTCGGTCAGCGCCTGCCTCACGGAGAACTCCGGCAGATAGGCGATGCCCAGTCCCCGCAAGGCAAAGCATAAACGGGTTTCGATGGTGTTGCAGATCATCGAAATGGGCAAGGATAACTCGGGCTCCTCAGCAGTACGACGCAAGGCCCAGGTTTCCAGCTTGCCACTATTGGGGAAACGGTAGTGCAAGCAGCTGTGCTGCAGCAGATCGGTTGGTACCTTTGGCGTACCACGCGCTGCCAGGTAGTCCGGCGAGGCGACCAGCAACGAACGGAATGAACCGAGCTTACGCGCCGATAAACGCGAATCCGTAGGCACGCCGGTTCTGACCACGACGTCGAAACCTTCCTCGATCACATCGACCAGGCGGTCGCTGAAGTCCAGGTCCAATTCAATGGCCGGGTACTCACGCATGAAGTCGCCGAGCACCGGATGTACCAGCGAACTTACCAAGGGCAGGCTGACCCTCAAGCGTCCACGTGGAGCGACGCTGGCTTGCGACAGTTCCAGTTGAGCCGCCTCGATTTCTGCCAGAATCCGACGGCTGCGCTCCAGAAACAGCATGCCTTCGGCAGTCGGCGTGACGCTGCGCGTGCTGCGGTGAAACAGGCGAACACCGAGCTTCTCTTCCAGCCGCGCCACGCTCTTGCCGATGGCAGACGCCGACACCCCCAGCATTCGGCCGGCCGCAACGAAACTGCGATTTTCAGCGACCTGCACAAACACCACAAAGCCATTCAAGCTGTCCATGCTGCCCTCCATTGCGGATATTCTGCTCCGCATAAAATGGAACTCTACCCCAGTTTTTCTTTAATCCTAGACTTTCTATCGTGGCGGGGTTCTCCACTCTCAGAAGGAACTGCGCATGACCCTCCCCGAAATCGCTTTATCCACGGGCACGCTTTCACGTCAATTGTCCGCGCGCATTGAAGCAACGGTCCAGCAAGCGCTGGAGCAGCAGCGACTGGTTGGCGCGGTAGTATTGGTGGCCCGCGATGGCGAGTTGGTCCATCGCCAGGCGGCCGGTTGGGCCGACCGCGAGAAGCGGTTGCCGATGAGCGTAGAGGCGGTGTTTCGCTTGGCATCGGTCAGCAAACCTATTGTCTCGACGGCGGCCCTGGTGTTGGTAGCGCAAAGCCGTCTCGGTCTGGATGACAGCGTTGAGCGGTGGTTGCCCGAGTTTCGGCCACAGTTGGCTGATGGACGTGCTGCCCGCATCACGGTGCGGCATTTGCTTAGTCACACGGCGGGGCTTGGCTATCGCTTTTTAGAAGCCGATGGGCATGGCCCCTATGCACAGGCCGGTGTCTCGGATGGTATGGATGCGTCCACCGTCAGCCTCACCGAGAACCTGAGCCGCATCGCCAGCGTGCCGCTGCTGTACGAGCCCGGCACGGCCTGGGGCTATTCGGTGGCAACCGATGTACTAGGGGCGGTGATTCAGCGGGTGCAGGGCGAGCAACTGGCTGATGCGGTGCGCCAGCTCGTGACTGATCCGCTGCGCATGACCGATACTGGCTTTGCCGCGCTGGACCCATCGCGCGTGCCTACCGCCTACGTCAGTGCGACTCCCGAGCCCCATGCGCTGGCCGAAGGCGAAATCGTTTCGCCGTTCGAGGGGGCGATCGGCATCCCGTTCAGCCCCGCCCGCATCTTCAACCCGCAGGCGTTTGCGTCGGGTGGTGCCGGCATGGCCGGAACAGCCGAGGACTTCCTGCGCCTCCTTGAAACGTTGCGTCGCGGCGGCGGTGAGCTGCTGCCCACGGCACTCGTCGAGGAGATGGCACGCGATCAAACCGGCGGCCGGGAATTGCCCGCTGCTCCGGGGTTCGGCTTTGGTTTGGGGTTCTCGATACTGCGCGATCCGGCCTTGGCGGTCACCCCCGAGTCGCCAGGCACCTGGCGTTGGGGTGGCGCCTATGGCCATTCGTGGTGTGTGGATCGACAGCAGAAGCTGAGTGTCGTCGCCTTCACCAACACGTTGTACGAGGGCATGTCGGGACGGTTCGTAACCGACCTGCGTGACGCGGTATACGGCGTCGCGGAGCTAGGCCAATGAACTCGGAAGTGCAGGATCGCATGCCTTATGCACCCTTGTTGGCGCTGGCAATGGCCGCCTTCATCACCATCCTTACCGAAGCACTGCCGGCTGGTCTGCTGCCGCAGATGGCACAGGGGCTAGCCGTCTCCGAGGCGTGGGTCGGGCAAACCGTCACCGCCTATGCCATTGGATCGCTAATGGCCGCCATGCCGTTAACGGCGGCCACACAAGGATTTCGTCGCCGTCCCTTGCTACTCGCTGCCATCGCCGGCTTTGCCATTGCCAACACGGTCACGACGTTTTCGACCAGCTTCACGTTGACGATCGCGGCGCGCTTTCTGGCCGGGGTTGCGGCGGGGCTATTGTGGGCGTTATTGGCCGGCTATGCCGCGCGCCTGGTGCCCGAACACCGCAAAGGCCGCGCCATCGCGATTGCGATGATGGGCACACCCCTGGCGCTCTCGTTGGGCATCCCGGCCGGAACCTTTCTGGGCAACGTCCTGGGATGGCGCATGTGCTTCGGCATCATGAGCCTGCTGGCCGTGCTGCTGATGGCATGGGTGCGCTTCAACGTGCCGGACTTCGCCGGAAAGGCTGAACAAAAACGTCTGTCGCTGCGCTATGTATTCACACTGTGGGGCATTCGCCCCGTGCTCTTCGTGGTACTGGCGTTCGTCCTTGCGCACAACATTCTCTACACCTACATCGCCCCGTTTCTGCAAGTGGCCGGCCTGGGGGCGCAGACGGATGTAGTACTGCTAGTCTTCGGAATCACATCGCTGCTGGGAATCTGGATTGTTGGGCTGTTAATCGACCAGTACCTGCGCGCGCTGACCCTGGCGAGTACCGCATTGTTTGGCATTTCAGCGATGGTGCTGGGTATAGCAGCCACCGAACCTGTTGCCGTTTTCGTAGCGATTGGCGCGTGGGGATTAGCCTTTGGCGGTGCCGCAACGTTGTTTCAAACGGCATTGGTCCGAACTGCTGGCGACGCGTCAGATGTCGCACAATCCATGCTCGTGACTGCTTGGAACATCGCAATAGCTGGCGGGGGCATTGTGGGAGGTCTGCTACTCGACCGACTCGGCGTAGAAGCATTCCCTCCTGCACTACTGGTGCTGTTGGTGGCCACGCTGATGGTGACGTGGTCGGCCAAGTTGCGCGGGTTTCCCGTGGTGCAGGGGGTGAAATCCGATGCAATTTGAATGTGCTGAAGTGGTAGCAGGCAGCGGCGAACCTCGTTAACAGCGCATCCCAAAGCTTTTGGACGGAAGTGGACCGGCATGACAGCTATCGCCAACCTTTGCCGCGTGGTTCGAACAGGTCTGCATAGCCCCTTGAGTAGTGTCTGTACGAGATCTGCAATCCATACCCAGTGTCCGCTTCTGGCCGATTCTGTTGAAAAAGTCGGCCATGGTTTACGCGTCAGAAAGTACGCGTCCGAGATTGAAAATCTTTACTTTTTGCAGGGGCTTCCGGACTCGGATTTCACGTAGCAGCGTGTAAAAAAGGCGTTTTCACCACTCAATGATCAGGCAGTTTGGGCAGACCGACTTTTTCAACAGAATCGGCCGATTTCTGCCCGTCGCCACCGGCAGCAGTAGGCAGCTCTCTCCTGACCATGGTTACTAAGTGTGCTGGTCTAATCTGATGCAATCGGTGGTCAGATCGAATGCAAACGAGTGGTCAAGTGGAGTGCAGTTTCGCAATTAACCATTCAATCAGCGTTTATAGCTCTCACACTCATTGCGCACATCCGCATTGTCAATACTTGCGCAACTACCACTACCTGTTTTGGCTTCGCACAATAAGCGCTGGTCATGGTTATCGATACTGTTACACCCGCCATGGCCCGTCTCAGCATTGCAGGTACGGCGAAGGTCGGCGTTGTCGATGGTCTCGCAGTTACCACCGCCTTTCTTGGCTTCGCAGTATCTGCGCTGGTCAGCGTTGTCGATGGTGTTACAGGTGCCGCCGCTGGTTTCTGCTTCGCAGGCACGGCGAAGGTCGGCGTTGTCGATAGTGGCGCAGCTACCGCCGTTAGTCCTTGCTTCGCAGAGTCGGCGCTGATCACTGTCATTGATGGTGGAACAACCGGCGTAGGCGTAACCGCTAAGCATCAACAACACCGCAATAATGACTCTCATCTCGTTCTTCCATGATTTGTCAGGAAACAGCCTGACGCTGATTGCTCCGGGATTATTGGGTGCCGGGCGTCAGTCCAGCAGTGCTACCTTATTCAGCAATTCGTGAAGCCCTTCAGGAACCAACGGCGCGTCCTCAGTAAAACTTGCCCACGGAAGCCACTTCGCGACGAAGGCCGCGCCATCGCTTTCTTGAGCATTCAAGTGCGACAACTCATAGACACCGGCATCCACAAACTTCGCATCGTAGACCTGCACGATTTCGTGCCCTGGCGTGCCGTTATACGTAAAGAGACTTTCAAGCGTGCCAAGCAAGCGAACATCGGTGATGGGCAAACCGAGTTCTTCCTGTACTTCACGCACAATGGCTTGGGCACTGGTTTCGCCGAATTCGATACCGCCACCGATCGGACGGAAGAATGGCTTTTCAGTGATGGGGTCGCGAGCTTCGTTGACCAATATCTTGCCATCGTGATGGAAGATGCAGAGTGCTAGAGCGCGGATGCGTTGCGTGGTCATGATGTGAAGTCCATTTACTTTGATAAATCGCTGTAGCCGCTGCCTCAATTCGACATTGGTGTTGGCTGCGGACGCAGCCTTTGGCACCGGCTACAGGCTGGCGTCCGTAGCTGAAATCAAAAGTTCGCCGGAGTGTTGGCGCTGATGATTTCCGCTTCATCCTGGCCAATATTGCGAAACTTGTGCGGCAACGTCGTCGGAAAGTAATACCCATCCCCGGCATTAAGCACACTGATCTGCCCATCAACCGTCAACTCAACCGTTCCCCGCGTCACCAACCCACACTCCTCGCCTTCCGAGTGCACAATCGGCTCTTCCCCCGAACTCGCCCCAGGCGCGTACTGCTCGCGCAGCAAGCGCATCTGCCGACTTGGCACCGAAGCGCCAATCAACAGCAACCGCAACCCATGACGCCCGAGATCCGGCTGTTCATTGGCGCGGAATACATATTGATGCTCACGCGGTGGTTGGTCGAAGGTGAAGAAGTCCGCCAGAGACATGGGGATGCCTTCGAGCAGTTTTTTCAGGGAGCTGACGGAGGGACTGACGCGATTCTGTTCGATCAGGGAGATGGTGGCATTGGTGACGCCGCTACGCCGGGCCAGCTCGCGCTGGGAGAGTTTGTAGCTTTCGCGTACTAGTTTGAGTCGTGAGCCCGTGTCCATGACAGCCTTATGCGAGGAAAACTTAAGGGTTATGGGGGTGGATGGCGGGCGACTTTTGGCCGCGAAAGTACCGCTTCCCTGTCCCAGGATTGTGAAAGGCGGGTATTAAATCACGTTTGGGGGTGTTGCTCAGCAGGTTCGATGAATGGCTGGAAAAAAGGCTGTAGACCCGATGCCAGTCTGTTCGGATGCAGAACCTGTGGGAGCGAGCTTGCTCGCGATGAGGGCAGCACATTCAACATTGATGTCGGCTGAC
>NZ_JAVLRV010000002.1:950099-1123590 GCF_055803035.1 Pseudomonas sp. 300
GGCCAATTGGATGGCCGCCGATTGCGTTCGGCTTAGATGCCGAACCGATCGCGCAGCGCGTAGTACGCGGCGCCCATGGCGGTGAGTGGGGCCTGGAAGGTGCGGCCGCCGATCATGGGCATGTGCGGCAAGGATGCGAAGGCATCGAAGCGTTCAGCGTCGCCGCGGATCATTTCCGAGATCAGTTTGCCGGCCAGGTGCGAGCAGGTGACGCCGTGGCCGCTGTAGCCTTGCATGTAGTAGGCGTTTTTCTCGATGCGGCCAAATTGCGGCATGCGCGACATGGTCAGCAGGAAGTTGCCGGTCCAGCGGTAATCGATCTTCACGTCCTTCAGTTGCGGGAAGGTCTTGAGGATTTTCGGTTTGATCAGTTGCTCGATGTCGTCCGGTTCACGGGCGCCATAGACCACACCGCCGCCGTACAACAGGCGGTTGTCGGCGGTGAGGCGGTAGTAGTCGAGCAGGTAGTTGCAGTCTTCGACGCAGTAGTTGTTTTTGATCAGGCTGCGCGCCACCTTCTCCGACAACGGTTCAGTGACGACGATTTGCGAACCGCACGGCATGCTCTTGCTGGTCACGCGGTTGTCGAGACCCTGTGGCAAGTAGGCGTTACCGGCGATCAGCAGGTACTTGGCCTTCACCACGCCTTTGGCCGTGCGCACGGTGATCGGTTCGCCGTAGGTGATTTCCACCGCCGCCGATTGCTCGTAGATTTTGCCGCCCAGGCCGATGATGGCCGAGGCTTCGCCGAGGGCCAGGTTCAGCGGGTGGATGTGGCCGCCCTGCATGTCGAGCAGGCCGCCGACGTAGTTGTCGCAACCGACTTCGCGCTTGATGTCCGCCGCGTCGAGCATTTTCAGGTTTTTATTGCCGTAACGTTCCCAGCTGCTTTTCTGCTCGGCCAGGCCTTTGAGTTGTTTTTTGTTCAGCGCGGCGAAGATGCCGCCCGGCTTGTAGTCGCACTGGATGTCGTAGTGTTGTATGCGCTGACGGATGATATCGGCGCCTTCGAAGATCATGCTGCCGAGGACTTCAGCGGTCTTGTCGCCGTAGCGTTCTTCAATGACGTCGACGTCGCGGCTGTAGGAGTTGACCAGTTGACCGCCGTTGCGTCCGCTGGCGCCGAAACCGACTTTGGCGGCTTCGAGCACGGTGACGCTGTAGCCCGCTTCGGCAAGGAACAGCGCCGAGGACAAACCGGTGTAGCCGGCACCGATGATGCAGACGTCGCAATCCACCGCGTGTTCCAGCACCGGAAAGTCGCCGGTGAAGTTGCGGGTGGCGGCGTAGTAGCTGTTTACATGCTTTTGTTCAACAGAGCTGTGTTTCATAGGTTTCTCCGATGGCCGCTGACACTCGCCGGCGACCGCCGTTGTAGAAGTATTAGAGCTTGATCCAGGTCGCTTTGAGTTCGGTGTATTTGTCGAACGCATGCAGCGATTTGTCCCGACCATTACCCGACTGCTTGTACCCGCCGAACGGCGCGGTCATGTCGCCGCCGTCGTACTGGTTGACCCAGACGCTGCCGGCGCGCAAGCCGCGGGCGAAGGTGTGGGCCTTGCTCAGATTGCTGGTCCACACGCCAGCGGCCAGCCCGAAGATGCTGTCGTTGGCGATGGCCAAGGCTTCTTCAGCGGTGTCGAAGGTGATCAGCGAGAGCACCGGGCCGAAAATTTCTTCACGGGCGATGGTCATGGCGTTGGTCACACCGTCGAAAATCGCCGGTTCCACGTACAGACCGCCAGTGGCTTCGAGGGTGCGGCTGCCGCCCGCGATCAGTTGCGCGCCCTGGTCCTTGCCGACCTGGATGTAGCGCAGCACGTTGTCCAGTTGACGCTGATCGACGACCGCGCCGACGGTGGTTTGCGGGTCCAGCGCGTGCCCTGGTTTCCAGGCCTGCAGCGCTTCCACCAGTAGAGGAATGAACTGCTCGCGAATCGAACGCTCGACCAGCAAGCGCGAACCGGCGGTGCAGACTTCGCCCTGGTTGAAGGCAATCCCGCTCGCCGCTGCCTGTGCTGCCGCGCGCAAATCCGGCGCGTCGGCGAACACCACGTTCGGGCTCTTCCCCCCTGCTTCGAGCCAGACGCGTTTCATGTTGCTTTGGCCGGCGTAGATCAGCAGCTGCTTGGCAATCGCGGTCGAACCGGTGAAGGCCAGCACGTCGACGTCCATGTGCAACGCCAGCGCCTTGCCGACGGTGTGACCGTAGCCCGGCAGCACGTTGAACACGCCTTTCGGGATGCCCGCTTCCAGCGCCAACTGAGCGACGCGGATCGCGGTGAGCGGCGACTTTTCCGAAGGCTTCAAGATGAACGAGTTACCCGCCGCGAGGGCCGGGGCGAACTTCCAGCTGGCCATGATCAGCGGGAAGTTCCACGGCACGATGGCGGCGACCACACCGGCAGGTTCGCGGGTGATAAGGCCGAGTTGATCGTGCGGCGTGGCGGCGACTTCGTCGTAGATCTTGTCGATGGCTTCGGCGGTCCAGCGGATCGCGTTGGCGGTCGCCGGGATGTCGATGTTCATCGAATCGTTGATTGGCTTGCCCATGTCGAGGGTTTCGAGCAGGGCGAGTTCTTCCCGGTTGGCCAGGATCAGGTCGGCGAAGCGGATCAGGATGCGCTTGCGTTCAGCCGGGGCGAGGTTGGCCCAGATACCGGAATCGAAGGTGCGGCGTGCGACAGCCACGGCCTCGTTCGCGTCGGCTTCGTCGGTGCTGGCGACGTTGGCCAGGAAGCGGCCATCGACCGGGCTGATGCATTCGAAGGTGTCACCGCTGAGTGCTGTGCGGTACTGGCCGTCAATGAAGGCGCGGCTTTCGATGGTTAGGGACTGGAAGCGTTGTTCCCAGTCGCTGCGAGTGTTTGTCATTGTTGTGACTCGACGCAGGAAATTGAGTGATCGTGGGGGGGGATGCCCGCCCAATCAAAAAAATTGAAACGCGGTCCCTGTGGGAGCTGGCTTGCCAGCTCCCACAGGGTTGGCGGCGTACACACTTTTTATGTACGCCGCCAATTCCGTCAGACAGTGTGCAGGTACCAGTTGTACTCAAGGTCCGAGATGGAGTTCTCGAACTCGGCCAACTCGCTTTCCTTGCACGCCACGAACACGTCGATGTACAGCGGGTCGATGTATTTGGCCATGACTTCACTGTCGTCCAATTCGCGCAGGGCATCGCGCAGGTTGTTCGGCAGGCTTTGCTCGTTCTGCTCGTAGCTGTTGCCTTCCACCGGGGCGCCCGGTTCGATCTGGTTGGTCAGGCCGTGGTGGATACCGGCCAGCACCGAGGCCATCAGCAAGTACGGGTTGGCATCGGCACCGGCAACACGGTGTTCGATGCGCACCGAGTCCGCTGAACCGGTCGGCACACGGACTGCAACAGTACGGTTGTCGATGCCCCAGCTCGGCGAGTTCGGCACGTAGAACTGCGCGCCGAAACGGCGGTACGAGTTGACGTTCGGGCAGAGGAACGCCATCTGCGCCGGCAGGGTCTCGAGCACACCGCCGATCGCGTGTCGCAGCGCGGCGTTCTGCTCGGGATCCTCGCTGGCAAAGATGTTGTTGCCTTCTTTGTCGAGAATCGAAATGTGCACGTGCAAACCGTTGCCCGCCTGGCCCGGATATGGCTTGGCCATAAACGTGGTGTCCATCTCGTGGTCGTAGGCGATGTTCTTCACCAGACGCTTGAGCAACACCGCGTAGTCGCAGGCCTTGATCGGGTCGTTGACGTGATGCAGGTTCACTTCGAATTGCGCCGGGGCGCTTTCCTTGACGATGGCATCGGCAGGAATGCCCTGCTCTTTCGCGCCTTCTAGGATGTCTTGCAGGCAATCAACGTATTCGTCGAGGTCGTCGATCAGGTACACCTGAGTCGACACCGGACGCTTGCCCGAGACCGGCGAACGCGGCGACTGCGGACGACCGTTCACGTTGTCCTGGTCGATCAGGTAAAACTCCAGTTCGAACGCGGCGCAGATGGTCAGGCCCAGTTCGTCAAACTTGCGCACAACGTTGGCCAGCACTTCACGCGGGTCAGCGAAAAACGCCTCGCCTTCCAGTTCGTGCATGGTCATCAGCAACTGCGCGGTGGGGCGCTTCTGCCACGGCTCGATGCTCAGGGTGCCAGGGATGGGGAAGCAGATCCGGTCAGAGTCGCCGATGTCCAGACCCAGGCCGGTGCTTTCCACCGTGGAGCCGTTGATGTCCAGGGCAAACAGAGACGCCGGCAGGTTGATGCCTTTTTCGTAAACCTTATGAAGACTGGTGCGCTCGATGCGCTTGCCGCGCACCACACCGTTCATATCCGCAATCAGAAGGTCGACGTACAAAACCTCAGGATATTTCTTAAGGAATGCGTTTGCTTCGTTGAGTTGAACGGCACGCAGAGGGACCGACATGATGCACCTATTAGCTGTTAATTATTATGTTCACTACCTTGTTGCGAGCCCAGTCAACCCGAACGGCAAAGTGAAGTCAATAGCGAACACTCAGCCTCTCGTCCTTTATTTTCAGGCCTTTTATAGGCACTAGAGTGCCAGATCAGCCTTGAGCGCCCTGTAAATCCTGAAGATCGGACGTTCGGCGTTTAGAATTTTTTACATGAGAGTTGTTAATTAAAATCAACAAGGCTAAGCTCCGGAAAAGCTCGTTCAAGTGTGAAACTTCGAGGTGATAAAAATGGCATTCAAGCCATTGATCGGCGTTACAGCGTGCGTCAAACAGATTGGCTTGCACCCCTACCACGTCAGCGGCGACAAGTACTTGCGTGCTGTCAGCGTCGCGGCCCTGGGGCTGCCCGTCATTATTCCTTCCTTGGCTGAACTGACCGACATCGAGGATGTGCTCGCGCATCTCGACGGTCTGTTGCTGACCGGCTCGCCGTCGAATGTGGAGCCCTTCCACTATCAAGGCCCGGCCAGCGCTGCCGGCACGGATCACGATCCGGCGCGGGACGCCACAACCCTTCCTTTATTGCGTGCGGCCATTGCGGCGGGCGTACCGGTGCTCGGCATCTGCCGCGGCTTCCAGGAAATGAACGTGGCGTTCGGCGGCAGCCTGCACCAGAAGGTGCATGAACGGCCGGGCATGCTCGATCACCGGGAAGCGGACAGCCCCGAGCTGGCGGTGCAATACGCCCCGGCGCACGCGGTAACGGTGCAACCGGGTGGCGTGTTTGAAGCGCTGGAGCTGCCGACCGAGTTCATGGTCAATTCGATTCACAGCCAGGGCATCGACCGCCTCGCGCCAGGCCTGCGCGCCGAAGCGATTGCGCCGGACGGTCTGATCGAAGCGATTTCGGTGAACCACAGCCCGACCTTCGCCGTCGGCGTGCAATGGCACCCGGAATGGCAGGTGCTGTCGAACCCGCCCTACTTGAGTATTTTCCAGGCGTTCGGCGATGCATGCCGGCGACGGGCCGCGCTGCGTAAAACCCGCTGACCTGAAACCCGAAAAACCAATTTACTGCCCCCGCGAGTCAGGCGGGCGTGCCTTTGCGCGTCCGTCCCTCACGACAACAACACACTGTAATAACAACAAGTACGACCCAGGCAGCCAGGACGGCGGCGCCGAATAAGCCCGGGTCGGGCGATACCAGTGAAGCAAACGCAATACCCCCTGTGGGAGCTAGCCTGCTAGCGATGAGGGCGGCCCAGTCACATTGATGTCGACTGACACACCGCCATCGCTAGCGGGCTAGCTCCCACAGGTGACCACTGCTGGATTCACTGGTATCGCCCGCTCCGGGCTAGCAATCCACTCTTAAGTCAGGCCGCGTTGGCCCGACGACTGAAACCTGTTGGGAGTTTCACATGGCAAACGCCTCCAGCATTTACAGGAAGGCTCTTGAAGGTCACCAGGCACCAAAAAAGGTGCTGGTGAAAGTCGACCGCGTCACCAAGAAATTCGACGAAACCACCGCAGTGGACGATGTTTCGCTTGAGATTCATCAAGGCGAAATCTTCGCCCTGCTCGGCGGCTCCGGTTCCGGCAAATCGACGCTGCTGCGCATGCTCGCCGGCTTCGAGCGCCCGACCGAAGGGCGGATTCTGCTCGATGGCGTGGACATCACCGACATGCCGCCGTACGAACGGCCGATCAACATGATGTTCCAGTCGTACGCCTTGTTCCCGCACATGACCGTGGCGCAAAACATTGCCTTCGGCCTCAAGCAGGACCGTTTGCCCACCAGCGAAATCGACGCCCGCGTGGAAGAGATGCTGCGCCTGGTGCACATGACTCAATACGCCAAACGCAAACCCCATCAGTTGTCCGGCGGTCAGCGTCAGCGCGTGGCCCTCGCCCGCTCCCTGGCCAAACGACCGAAGCTGTTGCTGCTCGACGAACCGATGGGCGCACTGGATAAAAAACTGCGCTCGCAGATGCAGCTTGAGCTGGTGGAAATCATCGAGCGCGTTGGCGTGACCTGCGTGATGGTGACCCACGACCAGGAAGAGGCCATGACCATGGCCCAGCGCATTGCGATCATGCACTTGGGCTGGATCGCCCAGATCGGCAGCCCGGTGGACATTTACGAAGCCCCGGTCAGCCGCATGGTCTGCGAATTCATCGGCAACGTGAACGCCTTCGAAGGCACCGTTGTGGAAGACCTTGAAGGTCACGCGATCATTCACAGCAAGGATCTGCAGCAGAAGATCTACGTCGGTCACGGTGTCAGCACTTCGGTGGAGGACAAGTCGATCACTTACGCGATCCGCCCGGAAAAACTGCTGGTCAGCACCACCCAACCCGAGTCCCGTTACAACTGGTCCGAGGGCAAGGTGCATGACATCGCCTACCTCGGTGGTCACTCGGTGTTCTACGTTGAATTGCCTGGCGGCAAAGTCGTGCAGTCGTTCATGGCCAACGCCGAACGCCGTGGCGCGCGTCCGACCTGGGACGACAAGGTCTACGTGTGGTGGGAAGACGACAGCGGCGTGGTACTGCGCTCATGAAAACACTCAATCAGCAGTTCATGCGGCTGATGCCGAGTGGTCGAAAGCTCGTCATCGGGATTCCGTTCCTGTGGCTGTGCCTGTTTTTCCTGTTGCCGTTCTTCCTGGTGATGAAGATCAGCTTCTCGGAAGCGGCGCTGGCCATTCCCCCCTACTCCGAGATCTACACCTTCGCCGAACAGAAACTCCAGGTGTTCCTCAATGTCGGCAACTACCTGCTGCTGACCGAGGATGAGTTGTACATCTCGGCTTACTTCGGTTCGTTGAAGGTCGCATTTTTCAGCACGCTGATGTGTCTGGTGCTCGGCTTCCCGATGGCCTACGCGATCACCAAGGCGAGCAAGGAAGCGCAGAACGTCTTGCTGCTGTTGATCATGATGCCGACCTGGACGGCGATCCTGATCCGCGTTTACGCGTGGATGGGCATCCTGAGCAACAACGGTTTGCTCAACGCGTTTTTGATGTGGACCGGGCTGACCGATCACCCGATCGAGATCCTCAACACCAACATCGCCGTGTATATCGGGGTGGTTTACGCCTACCTGCCGTTCATGGTGTTGCCGTTGTACGCCAACCTGGTCAAGCACGATCAGAGCTTGCTGGAAGCGGGTTCGGATTTGGGTTCGAGCAACTTCAACAACTTCTGGAAAATCACCGTGCCGCTGGCCAAGAACGGGATCATCGCCGGCTGCATGCTGGTGTTCATTCCGGTGGTCGGTGAGTTCGTGATTCCGGAACTGTTGGGCGGCCCGGAAACCCTGATGATCGGCCGTGTGCTGTGGCAAGAGTTCTTCAACAACCGCGACTGGCCGGTGGCGTCTGCCCTGGCGGTGGTGATGCTGTTGATCCTGATTGTGCCGATTCTGCTGTTCAACCGCAGCCAGGCCAAAGAGATGGAGGCACGGGGATGAAACGTTTCGGTTTTTCAAAGTTCATGCTGGTGTTCGGCCTGTCGTTTATCTACCTGCCGATGCTGATTCTGGTGATCTACTCGTTCAACGCCTCGAAACTGGTGACGGTATGGGGTGGCTGGTCGTTCAAGTGGTACGCCGGCCTGCTCGACAACACCCAACTGATGGGCTCGGTGGTGCGCTCACTGGAAATCGCCTGCTACACCGCGATTGCCGCAGTGGCACTGGGGACGTTGGCGGCGTTTGTGCTGACTCGCGTGACGCGCTTCAAGGGCAGGACGTTGTTTGGTGGCCTGGTCACCGCGCCGTTGGTGATGCCGGAAGTGATCACCGGTCTGTCGCTGTTGCTGCTGTTCGTGGCCATGGCGCAACTGATCGGCTGGCCACAGGAACGCGGCATCGTCACCATCTGGATCGCCCACACAACATTCTGTGCGGCGTATGTGGCGGTGGTGGTGTCGGCGCGCTTGCGCGAGCTGGACCTGTCCATCGAAGAAGCCGCCATGGACCTCGGGGCGAAGCCGTTCAAGGTGTTTTTCCTGATCACCATCCCCATGATCGCGCCGTCACTGGCGGCCGGCGGCATGATGTCGTTTGCCCTGTCGCTCGACGATTTGGTGTTGGCGAGCTTCGTGTCCGGCCCGGGTTCCACGACCCTGCCGATGGAAGTGTTTTCGGCGGTGCGTCTGGGTGTAAAACCCGAGATCAACGCCGTGGCCAGCTTGATTCTGCTCGCCGTTTCGATCGTGACCTTTATGGTCTGGTACTTCAGCCGTCGCGCCGAAGCCTCCCGCAAACGGGCGATCCAGGAAGCGATGGACCAGACCGCCAGCGAATCCTGGCAACAACCGAAAAAGCAAATGGTAGAAGCGACGGCCTAGTGCCGTCGCGTTTCACAGCTTTGCGTACTGAATAAAAAGAATGGAGTTGTACCGATGAAAATGTTTGGCAGGACTCTGCTGACACTGTCCTTATTGGGCGCGATCGCCACAGTTGCCCAGGCCAATGACAAGGTACTGCGCGTCTACAACTGGTCGGATTACATCGCCCCGGACACCGTCAAGAAGTTCGAAGACGAGACCGGCATCCGCGTGACCTACGATGTGTTCGACAGCAATGAAACCCTTGAAGCACGCCTGCTCGCGGGCAAATCCGGCTACGACATTGTCGTGCCGTCCAACAGCTTCCTGGCCAAGCAGATCAAGGCGGGCGTCTATCAGGAGCTGGACAAATCGAAGCTGTCGAACTGGAAAAACCTCAACCCGGTGTTGCTGAAAAACGCTTCGGCCAGCGACCCCGGTAACAGTCACGCCTTCCCCTACATGTGGGGCTCGATTGGCATCGGCTTCAACCCGGCCAAGGTCAAGGAAGTGCTGGGTGCCAATGCGCCGACCAACTCGTGGGATCTGCTGTTCAAACCGGAAAACGCCGAGAAGCTGAAAGCCTGTGGCATCAGTTTCCTCGATTCGCCGACCGAGATGCTGCCCGCCGCCCTGCACTACCTGGGCTACCCGGTGAACTCGCAGGACAAGGCGCAGATCGCCGAAGCAGAAGCGCTGTTCATGAAGATCCGGCCATCGGTGGCGTACTTCCATTCGTCGAAGTACATCTCCGACCTGGCCAACGGCAACATTTGCGTGGCGGTCGGTTACTCCGGTGATGTGCTGCAAGCCAAGGCTCGCGCGCAGGAAGCGGGCGACAAGGTGAGGATCGATTACAGCATTCCGAAAGAAGGCGCCGGCAGTTTCTACGACATGGTCGCGATCCCCCGGGATGCGGCGAACGTCGAAAACGCCTACCTGTTCATGAACTTCCTGATGCGTGCGGACATCATCGCCGAGATCACCAACAACATCGGCTACAGCAACGCCAACGCGGCGGCGACGCCGTTGGTGGATGAAGCAATTCGCAATGATCCGGGGTCGTATCCGCCTTTGGCCGTGATGGAGACGTTGTATGCGATTCCGGACATGCCGATTGGGGTTCAGCGGGTGATGACGCGCGGCTGGACGCGGGTGAAGCTCGGGAAGTAATTCCCTCGATATATTCGTGGTATTTGAAATGGCCATCGCGGGCAAGCCCGTTCCCACAGTGGTCGGTAGTGGAATACCGATTCATGGTACGACGCGAATCCCTGTGGGAGCGGGCTTGCCCGCGATGAGGCCATCACTGCCAACACAAAACTCAACTGTTTCCGTTCACGCAGCGCCTTACCACCGCTGCACTCCTCTCTGACGAACGGCCTCACCTGGCTTCCTCGGTTCAGGTGAATTCGGGCGCCCTCCTCGGGCGCCTTTTTTTATGCGGGGACGAGCGGCCATTCGGCCAGCGCCCGATAGTGACCCTTGTGGGATTCAAACAAGACAAATCGGTCTGCCCGCAGAAAAAACTCCGGCGGCGTCGCCGATTCAGGCACCGGCGCCCGATAGTCACGCATCAACGTCAGATGCGGCCTGAATTCCTTGGGGGCGTCTTCGAACCCGAACGGCAACATCGCCTGCTCCAGCGCATACACCAGCCGCAGCAATTCCGGCGGCGCCTGCTCCGTCGCGAGCACCAACGCCCCGGCCCTGCGCCAGACATCCAGCCGATCCAGTGCCACCCGCAACGCGATACCCGACACGCGAACCTTTGCTGCCGCCGCGCAGATCTCGGCAATCTGCGCCACCTCCACAGCGCCCAAAAACAGCAACGTCAGATGGAAATTTTCCGCCGGCACCGGGCGCCCAATGCGCAGTGCCAGCGCGCTGCGCCATTGGGCAATTGCCTTGCGCTGCTCGGGCGGGCAAGCCAATGCGAAAAACAGCCGCTTGACCGGCTCCGGGGTTTCGTCGCTCACGCCTGGCACCTCCTGACATGCACGTTATAGTTGAACCCACCGAATAAACGGGACGGGGCCATGCGAGAGATCATCAGCAAAGAGCCATGGTGGGCCATGCCACCGCAACCGGGTCAGGATGAGTCAGAGCTGGAATGGGGCTGGCTGGTTCACTATAGCGAAGGTGAACCGCGTTTCGAGTTTGTCAAAGAGCGACCGACGGACAGCGAGATCCGCAATCGAAAAAGTTGCAGGATCACCCCGGCATCGGAGTGATCCCCTCACGTGTCACGCCTGCAGGAGGATGTTGAAACCGCCGAAGATCATTCGCTGACCATCAAACGGCATCGGATTGACGTCCTGCTGCATGCGCGGGTCGGCCATCATTTTCTGCATGCCTGCATCGCGGGTGGGCTTGTCCGGCCAGACGATCCAGGAAAACACCACGGTTTCGTCATCTTTGAGTTTCACCGCCAGCGGAAACGAGGTCACTTTGCCGTCAGGCACGTCATCGCCCCAGCATTCGACAATGCTCAGGGCGCCGTTCTCCTTGAAAATCACGGCGGCAGATTCGGCGTGTTGCTTGAATTTTTCGCGGTTGGCGCTGGGCACCGCAAAGACACAGCCATCGACGTAAGACATGGTCATTCTCCTGCTGGGGGTAGAGGATCGATCTGCGGGTTAGTCGGTTCGGGCGGGCTCCAATCGACAGCGCCGCCGCCCGAACTGACCGACGGTATTTCGGCACTCCCCGCCAGATTGCCCTCGATCTGTCCTGCCATGTACAACGTCCCCGCCATCACACCGGTGGTCGGGTTCTGCACCAGTTTTATCCAGGCCTTGTCGAACGTGTTGCCCAGACTGCTGCGGATCAGCGCCTCACTGTCCGGCCGGTCGCTGGCCTGAATCAATGCGCGAATCCCCGCTACGCCCAGCGTAATCAAGCCGCCGGCAAGTTTGCCCGCCGCTGCGGATACCACGCTGGCGGCACCGCGCGGGGCCATTTCGGCTTCCATGCGTTGGCTGGCGCGCTTGGCCACCGGCGCCATGGCCGTGTCGGTGGAATCAACGCCCTTGTCACCGCCAGCCTTGTGGATCTTGTCGATCAGCGCCGCGTACGCCGGCAGGGTATTGAGCGGCTGGGTGTGCACGATCTGATACAGCGAAGCGTCCCGCGCGGGCGGCGGTCCCAGGGCGATGGCCGGGATTTTCTGGATACGGCCGTTGAGTTGCGCCATGGGTACGCCGTGGCGCTGGGAGATTTTCTGCAGCTCTTCCTGAAGAATGTCCACGTAGAACGCCGTGGCCAGGCCGAGGATCTGGTCGGGATCAATCTCGACGGCGACCGGGGCCAGCACGCGTTTCTGGTATTGCTCCAGCAGATAGGCCGCCAGGCGCTTGGACGAAGCATCCTGCTCGTTCTTGGCACTGAGGGAGTACCAGCTGACCTTCATCGACAGCCATTCCTGGGTCCAGTAACTACTGAACCAGGGAATGAAGTTTTCTTCGGTCAATTGATAGACCCGGGTTCGCCAGTAATCCATGGCGCCGCGCGAGTAGATTTTCGCCTGTTCGGTAGCGGACTGGGACGCCGCGACGATGTCCCGGTCCACCTGCTGCCAGGTGCTCTGGGAAATGATCACCGGCGGCGCTGGCGCCGGGGCACGCGCAGGCGTGACGCATCCCGCCAACACCAATAGCACGGCGACGATCAGCGAACGCAGGTTCAAGATCGCATGTCCTACAGTCTTCCCCCGAACAGGATATTCGGGGGTTAAAGCACCCTGATTTGAGTATAGGCGGCGGTGGGGGCGTGGTCTGAGGTTGATGGTGTCTCAAGGGCCTCATCGCGAGCAGGCTCGCTCCGACATTTGGAATGTATTCCCCTGTGGGAGCGAGCCTGCTCGCGATGGGGTCATCAGTAACACCGCAAAACCCCGACCATCACTTGCGTCGATATTCACCATCGCCGCGAATGCCTTCCGCTCAAAATCCGTCAGCGTAGGATCAACCTCAACCCGACACACAACCCCGAACCGGAGGGGCAAATCATGTTGATCCATCTGCTGACCTGCCTGGCCCTGACAGCCCTCACGCTGACCGTTTTTTCGTGGTACGTCCTGACCGAGGAGCGCACATCATGATCCACACCGTCACCCTTGCCGTGAGCTTTCCGGTGTTCGGCAACAACTACTACTCGCAGCAGGTCGTCTCGCGCAAAGTGCTGTCGCTGGTGTTCGACAAGAATTTCGAGGCGCTGCTGATGCCGGCCGCTGCTAACCACTTCAGTAACGAAGTGGTCGGTCTCAACGATCAGTTCCGCTTTTTGAATGATGTGCTGGCCGAACATCTGCTGGATGCCGAACTGGCCCAACACGCCTCCCGTTCGTTCACTTTATGAGTGCTGCCATACAGTGCATCGACCGGCACTTCTGCCTGAGGGAGGTTCAGGCAGCATTGGGAACACATGGCTTCCTCATCAGAGCCACTTGAGTCAATTTTCTATTTGAAGAACGCGCTATTGCGCACAAACCTCACGAACACAACCGCGTAACCAGCGATGCACCGGATCGGCATCCAGTCGTGGATGCCAGAGCATCGCGACAGTGAACGCCGGCAAGGCAACTGGCAGCGCAAAACTGTGCAGGCCTGCCCGCAGGTTTTCGGTATGGCGCTCAGGAACAGTGGCGATCAGGTCGGTTGTACGGGCGAGCGCCAACGCCGTCGAGAAACCGCCGACGATGGTCACGACCTGCCGTTGCAGTTGCAGCGCCGCCAATGCTTCATCGACAGCCCCCTTGTCGAACCCTCGCCGCGAGACGCTGATGTGACCGCCCGCCGCAAAACGTTGCGGGGTGATTTCACCCTGACTCAGGGGGTGCCCACTGCGCACTACGCCGATGAAGCGGTCGCGAAACAAGCCCTGCGTCCGTAGCTCAGGCCCGGCGGCCTTCCCCACCACTCCGGTTTCCAGATCGACGGTGCCATCACGCAGCGACGTGCTGTCCTTGTCAGGCTTGTGCACGAAGCGCAGCAGCACGCCCGGCGCTTGCTCGGCGACGCGTGCGATGAGCGGCGCGCCAAAGTTCTCCACAAAACCCTCGCTCGTACGCAACGTGAACGTGCGGATCAACTGCTTCAGGTCAGGCTGTTGCGCCGGGCGCAGCACCGCTTCGACATCCTGCACCAACTGGCTGACCTGCTCGCGCAATTCCAGCGCCCGCGGCGTGGCCACCAGTCCGCGCCCGGCCCTGACCAGCAGCGGGTCGCCCGTGGTTTCGCGCAACCGCGCCAACGCCCGACTCATCGCCGACGGGCTCAGCCGCAAGCGTTTGGCGGCACGCGCCACGCTGCCTTCGGCGAGCAGCACGTCAAGGGTGATCAGCAAATTGAAATCGGGAGTCGACATGCATTGCCCCATGGCCGGGTGAGATGGCGTTCAACGCACGAGTACAGTGCAACCCGTGCGCCTTCCGCCATGTTAGGCGCCGGCGTAGATTTCTGATAGCTCCACTTCGGGAGTGGCCAGTTACCAGAGGGACAGCATGAAGCCGACTATCGCCATCGTGGACAACGCAACACAGACACCCGCCGTACGCTGGGCGCTGGTCAGCCTTTCGCTGTCGATGCTGCTGTCCTCGCTCGGCACCAGTGTCGCCAACGTCGGTTTGCCGACGCTGGCCCAGGTGTTCGGTGCGACGTTTCAGGACGTACAGTGGGTCGTCATCGCCTATCTGCTGGCGATTACCACGCTGATCGTCAGCGTGGGCCGGCTCGGTGACCTTATCGGTCGCCGGCGTCTGTTGCTCGCGGGCATTGGCGTGTTTACGCTGGCCTCGGCGCTGTGCGCCTGGGCACCGACCCTGGGGATATTGATTGGCGCCCGAGCGCTGCAAGGTCTCGGCGCGGCGATCATGATGGCGCTGACCATGGCCTTCGTGGGCGAAACGGTAGCGAAGAACAAAACCGGCAGCGCCATGGGTTTGCTCGGGACGATGTCGGCGATTGGCACCGCGCTGGGACCGTCGCTCGGCGGTTTGCTGATTGCCGGTTTCGGCTGGCGGGCGCTCTTCCTGGTCACCGTGCCCTTGGGCCTGATGACGTTGCTGCTTGCGCATCTTTATCTGCCCGCCGACCGCCAGAAACCAACCACCGGGAGCACCCGTTTCGACGCGTGGGGCACGCTGGTGTTGGCGCTGACGTTGGCGGCGTATGCGCTGGCCATGACCCTCGGACGCGGCCATTTCGGGCTGTTCAATATGGGTTTGCTGTTGGCGGCGGGGGTCGGCGTGGGGCTCTTTGCGTTCGTCGAGACGCGAGTCGCCTCGCCGCTGATTCGACTGGCAATGTTTCGCAACCCGGTGCTGAGCGCAAGCCTGGCCATGAGTACGCTGGTCGCGACGGTGATGATGGCAACGCTGGTGATCGGGCCGTTTTATCTGGCCCACGGGCTGGGGTTGAAAGCGGTTGTGGTGGGAATAGTGCTCGCGGTCGGGCCCTGTGTCGCGGCCCTGACAGGTGTGCCTGCTGGCCGGATCGCCGACCGTTTCGGCGCACCACGGATGACTGTTGCCGGGCTGATCGCCATGGCCATCGGTTGCTTCACATTATCGGTGTTGCCGCAGACCTTTGGCATCGGCGGCTACGTCGCGCCGATGGTCGTGATCACCCTCGGCTATGCGGTCTTCCAGACGGCCAACAACACCACGGTCATGACCGATGTTGCGCCAGACCAGCGCGGTGTTGTCTCGGGCATGCTCAATCTGTCACGAAATCTGGGATTGATCACCGGGGCTTCGGCGTTGGGTGCCGTGTTCGCAATCGCCTCGCAGGCAGCCGACATCACCACCGCGCAGCCCGAAGCCGTGGCCCACGGGATGCAGATCACCTTCGCGGTAGCGCTGGGGCTGATCGTTGTTGCACTGGGTGTTGTGCTAGCCCGCCGAACGCTGAAATCCTTGTAGGGGCTGGCTTGCTGGCTCCTACAAGGGATTTTCGGCGGCTTTGACTTACTGTTTGATCACCACCAGCGGCTCGCCTTTCTTCACGATGTACGTCGCCAGTTCCGAACCGGTTTTCGTGCCGACGTTCTTCGCGATATGCGCAACGCCAGCCGGAATGTACAGCGAATCACCGGTCTTCAGCGTGACCGGGGGTTGCCCTTCCAGTTGATATTCGAACGTACCGTCGATGACATAAGCCACTTCCACGCCTGGATGGGAGTGGTTGGGCGACGAGACGCCCGGATCGATATCAACCCGTACCTGAATCACTTCGCGACCGTCGACGTCGAGATCCTTTTTCAGGAGGTCGGTGCGATGAATCCCTGTCTGCCAGCTTTTTGCAGGGGCCTTCACTTCCTCGGCTTGAGACACGCCGGACAACGCGGCGAGCGCGGCAGTGGTGACAACAGCGACACCGAGCATTTTGACGGTGTGACGAGCATTGATGCGGAACATGGCGCTTCTCCGGTTATACCGTTGTGGTGCCCTCATTAGGCGGCCGCCGTGTATCCCGTACGTGTCGCGGACACCATGGATTTGTAAGCGAAGATCGCTGTGGGCGCGGAGGATACGTAGGGATACAAACGGGCCCGGTCACTTGGAAGTGTTGAGCACCACCGCCGCACGAATGAGCGCCTTCAACGCCTTCTCATCAATCGCATCGCCCTCATGCACATCAATCGCCCGGTGTTCGCCCCTTCGTTCGCGACCGGCTGGCCGCACAAGGTTGCGAGTGAGGCAATCGCGGCCTATGGTCCAAGCGATGCATTGTTGGCAACGGTCGCGCGAGGACGTGCCGCCAGTTGCCGTCCTTCCCCTGCGATTTTTCGCAAAGAGGTGACAACATGCCGAACGATTCCCGCCCTGCCGTGCTTGAACTGATCGGCAATACGCCGCTGGTGCGCGTCAGCCGCTTTGACACGGGACCGTGCACACTGTTTCTGAAGCTTGAATCACAGAACCCCGGCGGCTCGATCAAGGACCGCATCGGCCTGGCGATGATCGACGAAGCCGAGCGCGACGGCCGGCTCAAGTCTGGCGGCACCATCGTCGAGGCCACCGCTGGCAACACCGGCCTCGGCCTGGCCCTGGTCGGCCGCGCCAAGGGCTATCGGGTGGTCTTGGTGGTGCCGGACAAGATGTCCACCGAGAAAGTCCTCCACCTCAAGGCCATGGGCGCCGAGGTGCACATCACCCGCTCCGACGTCGGCAAGGGCCATCCCGATTATTACCAGGACGTCGCGGCACGGCTGGCGCTGGAGATTCCCGACGCATTCTTCGCCGACCAGTTCAACAACCCGGCCAACCCGCTCGCCCATGAATGCAGCACCGCGCCGGAGATCTGGGCGCAAACCCAGCATGACGTGGATGCGATTGTCGTGGGTGTCGGTTCGGCCGGCACGCTGACCGGACTGACCCGTTTCTTCAAACGCGTACAACCCAATCTGGAAATGGTGCTGGCCGATCCCATCGGTTCGGTGATGGCCGAATACAGCCGCAGCGGCACCATGCAGACGCCCGGTTCGTGGGCGGTGGAAGGCATCGGCGAAGACTTCATCCCCTCGATTGCCGACCTCTCCAGCGTGCGCCACGCCTATTCGATCAGCGACGAAGAAAGCTTCGACCACGCCCGCCAACTGCTGCGCGCAGAAGGCATTCTCGGCGGCTCTTCGACCGGCACCTTGCTGGCGGCGGCACTGCGCTATTGCCGCGAACAAACCACGCCGAAGCGCGTGGTCAGCTTCGTCTGCGACACCGGCACCCGCTACCTGTCGAAGGTCTACAACGACCAGTGGATGAACGATCAGGGCTTGCTCAAGCGTAAACCTTATGGCGATCTGCGCGACGTGATTGCACGCCGTTTCGAGGATGGCCGGGTGATCAGCGTCGGCCCCGACGACACGTTGCTGACGGCGTTCCAGCGCATGCGCCTGGCGGATGTGTCGCAATTGCCGGTGCTGGTGGACGGCAAGAAACTGGTCGGCGTGATCGACGAATCCGACATTCTGCTGGGCATGCAGGAAGACCCATCACACTTCCGCTTGACCGTGTCCAGCGCCATGACCGACAAAGTACAAACCCTGCCGGCCAGCGCCAATATGGCCGAACTCCAGGCAGAACTCGATCGCGGGCTGGTGGCGATCATCGCCGACGCCTCGGGCTTTCACGGTCTGATTACCCGCGTCGACCTGCTCAATCATTTGCGGAGATCCCTTGCATGAGTCAACACGATAAAAACGCCGCGGCACGCGCCTTCGCCACTCGGGTGATCCACGCCGGGCAAGCGCCGGACCCGACCACCGGCGCGTTGATGCCGCCGATTTATGCCAACTCCACCTACCTGCAACAGAGCCCCGGCGTGCACAAGGGCTTCGACTACGGCCGTTCGCATAACCCGACGCGCTTTGCCCTGGAACGTTGCGTCGCCGACCTTGAAAGCGGCACCCAGGCCTTCGCGTTCGCCTCCGGCCTGGCGGCGATCTCCACGGTGCTGGAACTGCTCGACGCCGGCTCGCACATTGTCTCCGGCAATGATCTGTATGGCGGCACCTTCCGGCTGTTCGACAAGGTGCGCAAACGCAGCGCCGGGCATCGTTTCAGTTTCGTCGATCTGACGGACCTCGCGGCCTTCGAAGCGTCCTTGCAGGACGACACAAAAATGGTCTGGGTCGAGACGCCGAGCAATCCGCTGCTGAGCCTGACCGACCTTGCCGCCGTCGCACGTATCTGCCGCGGCCGCGGCATCATTTGCGTCGCCGACAACACGTTCGCCAGCCCGTGGATTCAGCGGCCGCTGGAGCTGGGCTTCGACATCGTGCTGCACTCGACCACCAAATACCTCAACGGCCACTCCGACGTGATCGGCGGCATCGCCGTGGTCGGGCAGAACCCGGAACTGGCGGAACGCCTGGGTTTCCTGCAGAACTCGGTGGGCGCGATCGCCGGACCGTTCGACGCGTTTCTGACCTTGCGCGGCGTGAAAACCCTGGCGTTGCGCATGGAGCGTCACTGCAGCAACGCGCTGGAACTGGCACAGTGGCTGGAGCGCCAGCCGCAAGTGGCGCGCGTCTACTATCCGGGCCTGCCGTCGCACCCGCAGCATGAACTGGCAAAGCGGCAAATGCGCGGTTTCGGCGGGATGATTTCTGTCGATCTGAAGAGCGATCTGGCCGGAGCCACGCGCTTCCTCGAGAGCGTGCGCATCTTCGCCCTGGCCGAGAGTCTGGGCGGCGTGGAAAGCCTGATCGAACACCCGGCGATCATGACCCACGCCACCATCCCCGCGGAAACCCGCGCGCAGCTCGGCATCGGCGATGGGTTGGTGCGGTTGTCCGTGGGGGTTGAGGATGTCGAGGATCTGCGTGCCGACCTGGCCCAGGCGCTGGCGCGGATCTAAGCAAAACGAGGATGCTCCCCCTGTAGGAGCCGGCAAGCCGGCGCCTACAGGGGAACGCGGGTGGCAGGCCAATCGCGCTCCGCCCGAAGTGTTACTCGCCGGACTTGATGCTGGTCCAGACCCGCGTGCGCACCCGCTCAAGCTTTTGCGGCAACGGTTGCACTACATACAGGGTTTTCAACGCTTCGCTGGTCGGCGTCAGGTTCGGGTTGCCGGTGATCTCTTTGTTGATCAGCGCAATCGAGTCTTTGTTGGCGTTGGGGTAACCGAGGAAATCACTGATCGGGGCGATGACTTTCGGGTCCAGCAAGGTGTTAAGAAACTCGTGGGCTTCGTCGACGTTCTTCGCGCTTTTGGGAATGGCAAAGGTGTCAAACCAGATCGGCGCGCCTTCCTTCGGCAGGCGCCAATCAACCACTACGCCGTTACCCGCTTCCTTGGCACGATTGCCGAACTGGTAGAAGCTGCCGGAGTAGCCGATGGCGACGCAGATATCGCCGTTGGCGATGTCGGTCATGTACTTGGCCGAGTTGAAGTAGGTGACGTACGGACGAATCTTCAGCATCAACGCCTTGGCTTTTTCGTAGTCGTCCGGGTTCTGGCTGTTAGGGTCCAGCCCCAGGTAGTGCAGCGCCAACGGCAGGATTTCCGAAGGTGAGTCGAGCATGGCCACGCCACAGGATTTCAGTTTCTCCATGTTCTCCGGTTTGAACACCAGATCCCAACTGTCCACCGGCGCATTCTCGCCCAGCGCGGCCTTGACCTTGGCCGGGTTGAAACCAATCAGCACGGTGCCGTACATGTAGGGCACGCCGTACTGGTTGCCCGGATCGTTCTTGTCCAATAGTGCGAGCAGTGCCGGGTCCTGATGCTTCCAGTTCGGCAGTTTGGACTTGTCCAGTTTCTGGAACACCCCGGCCTTGATCTGGGTTTCGATAAACTGGTTCGACGGCACTACCAGGTCGTATCCCGAGTTCCCGGTGAGCAACTTGGCTTCCAGTGATTCGTTGGTGTCGAAAGTGTCCCAGGTCACTTTGATTCCGCTTTTCTGGGCGAAGTCCTTGGGCACGGACGGCAGGATGTAGTCCGCCCAGTTGTACACCCGCAATTCCCGCTGTTCGGCGTGCACGGCACTGGCCAACAGCGTCAGCCCACAAACAGTGGCGCCCAGTATGCGTTTCATCATGACCATGAATGAATTCCCCAAATATGTCGCTCGTTGGTTTTTATGTTCTGTACACGGCAGGCCTTAAAAATTGCCAAGGGCAAGGAAAACGGGTTTCTAGTTGGTTTCGCGAGCGTGCTGGAACAGCTACGTCGCTTCGATTCTTGCTGACGAACGAGAGAGTTCATAGTGCGAGGTCGGCCAAAAGGGGATCGAAATGGCCAATATCGGTGTCCCGGTAGATCCGGTCGAGGGGATATCGAGCAACTGTGGGAGATTCCATGTTGAAGCTGCTGGCCTCATCGCGAGCAGGCTCGCTCCCACAGGGAATTGTGGTGTTTGCTGGACATGGGAAAAACGACAAAGCCCGCACAAGGCGGGCTTTGGGGTTCGAGTAGGTGGCCGGTGCTGGTCTCCGGCTTACAAGGTTTATCAGGACTCTCACAGAACAGTTTTGTGCTCTTCTGCTTCACACGGCATAAGGGCTGGATCTCAGCGCGGAGATCTTTCTAACCGTGTACCCTTCGGAACGCGCCCCACGTGTCCTTGCCATCCGCTTGCGCATCAGTCTGCGTCTTCACCTACAACTTGAAGAGTAGTACACCTCCCGAACCGCGAAGCTGAATTTTTAGAACGATTTTGTCCATGGCGACGGGTGCCAGGACGGAAAACGTCTAACCGGTCGGTCAGGGCAATGCTTGAGGGTTTTGCCACAGAGAGGTTTCCCTTCAAGTCCTTTGATGTACAGTCTTCGCCGACGCTTGCAGAACAACAAAAATACAGGAGTTAAAAAATGTCGGAACTCAAACTGCATCCAAACGCCGCAGAATCCTTGAACCAATGGCACGCGATGATCAACAAGGCTGACTTGCAGGCCTTGCCCGAATTGTTGGACCCACAAGCGGTATTCCGCTCGCCGATGGCGCACACGCCTTATCCGGGGGCGCCGGTGGTCACGATGATTCTCACCACGGTGTTCGGCGTGTTTGAGGATTTCCAGTACCACCGCGAGTTGGCGACTGCGGACGGCTTGAACGTCATCCTGGAATTCAGCGCCAGGGTCGGCGAAAAGCAGCTCAAGGGCATCGACATGATCCGCTTCAACGAGCAGGGAAAAATCGTTGAGTTCGAGGTGATGGTCCGTCCCTTGAGTGGCTTGCAAGCCTTGGGTGAAGAGATGGGACGCCGACTGGGCGCTTACCTCGCCGCCAGCAAAGCCTGACCACGATGCAGCGCTTCATCGGTGAGCCCATGCACCGATGAAGCGCTGCATCAGCTGAGGCTCGAAAGATACGGCCATGGCCGGCGTACTTGATGCACCGCACTGCATTGATCGTCGGAACGCCGCCCGCAGCAAGCCGGGCTTCTACAGATCAGCCAATGCGCAGTGCGCGCATATCCAGATGACCGTCCTTCAGCGGCGGGCACCAGTAGTAGCCGCCGGTGATCGGGCGACTGATGCGGTACAAACCGTCGGTGATGCCATCTTCCAGTCCGCTCATGCGCCGCAGCTGCGCTTCGAAAGCGTCGAGGGAGAAACCGAACGCGAGGAACATCAGACCGGCGCGCTCACCTTCAATCCACGGCATCGAACGACGGACCACGAACGCCTCGGGGGCGAAGCTTTCCTGGGCGGTGCGTTTGACGTGGGCAGAGATCGGCGCGTCATCGATTTCTTCGTTGTCGCTCAAGCGACGACCCATGATGTTGTCCTTTTCCTCGGACGGCATCGCGTGGAAACCCTTCAGGTCATGCTGCCACTGCTGGATCGCGGCGAAGCTGCCACCGACCAGACCGTCAACGCCCTCACCGACCAGCGCGGCGGCCACGGCGGCTTCGTCGTGCGGGTTTTCGGTGCCATCTTCGTAGCCGGTCAGGTCGTGGCCGGTCAGGTGGCGGAAGGTTTCGTTCATCTGCACCAGGCGCAGGGCCGGTGCCAACGCGGCTTCGATGGCGGTGGCGCGATTGAGCAGCTCACCACGGTCGACGCCATGCAACCAGCACCACAGCGCGTGTTGGGTCGACGGGTTGTCGACGCCGACACCGGTCAACGCCGGAAACGGCCGCAGCCCGTCGATCTGCATGTGCAGCGCCTTGACCAGGGACTCACCGAAACCGACCACCGCCGACTTCCCGTCCACCAGCGACACCAATTTGTCGAGCGCGGCCGGCAGTGCATCGACGGATTCCAGCGCGAAGAACATATGACGGGCTTGAGGTGGAACGGGGGTGGCGAGAATGCCCGGCTGGTAGTAACTCATATGAACTCCTTAAGAAAGAGCGCGAAGTTTACCCGCAGCGCCGGCCGTTGTGTGTTCTCAGGTCAAAAGATCGAGGGTTCATCAAATCGGCACTTAAAAAGTCGGGGCAATAAGGCGTATAACCTCTGAAGTGAATTTTGAACTGCAAGCCGCCAGCGCCTGGCTTACATCACATGGAGTAGCGACATGACCACAGCCCACATCCTCGGCAACCTGTTTCCCGATTCCAGCGACATCCCGGAAAAGTACCGCCTCGACGGCCAGACCGAACAGCGTGAATACCTGGTCGATGGCGAGCTGAAAACCTGGTCCGGCCCCCTCGCCCAAGTTCGCAGCCCGGTGTACCTGACGGGCGAAAATGGCGACGAACAAGTGATCCTCGGCAGCACGCCGCTGCTCGATGCCGACACGGCGCTGACCGCCCTCGACGCCGCCGTCCGCGCCTATGACCGCGGCCAGGGCCTGTGGCCGACCCTGCGCGTGGCCGAACGCATCCAGCACGTCGAAGCGTTCCTGGGACGCATGCGCGAACAGCGCGAAGCGGTGGTCAAGTTGTTGATGTGGGAGATCGGCAAGAACCTCAAGGACTCGGAAAAAGAGTTCGACCGCACCTGCGACTACATCGTCGACACCATCAACGCGCTCAAGGAACTCGACCGCCGATCCAGTCGTTTCGAGCTGGAACAGGACACGCTGGGGCAGATCCGCCGCGTGCCGCTGGGCGTGGCGCTGTGCATGGGACCTTACAACTACCCGCTGAACGAAACCTTCACCACGCTGATTCCGGCGCTGATCATGGGCAACACCGTCGTGTTCAAACCAGCCAAGCTCGGCGTGCTGCTGATTCGTCCGCTGCTGGAGGCGTTCCGAGACAGCTTCCCGGCCGGGGTCATCAACGTCATCTACGGCAGCGGCCGCGAAACGGTCAGCGCGCTGATGGCCAGCGGCAAGATCGATATCTTCGCGTTCATCGGCACCAACAAGGCCGCCAGCGACCTGAAAAAACTCCACCCGAAACCGCATCGCTTGCGCGCAGCGTTAGGCCTCGACGCGAAAAATCCCGGCATCGTTTTGCCTGAGGTCGACCTGGACAACGCGGTGAACGAAGCGGTCACCGGCTCCTTGTCCTTCAATGGCCAGCGCTGCACAGCGCTGAAAATCCTCTTCGTCCACGAAGACGTGGTCGAGGCGTTCATCGCCAAATTCAACGCCAAACTCGCCAGCCTCAAACCCGGTATGCCGTGGGAAAGCGGCGTCGCCCTGACGCCGTTGCCGGAGTCGGGCAAGGTCGATTATCTGCACGGGCTGGTGGCGGATGCCGTGAGCAAGGGTGCCCGTGTGGTCAACCCGAATGGCGGTGAAGCCCGTGCGTCCTTCTTCTATCCAGCGGTGTTGTACCCGGTGACGCCGCAGATGCGCGTCTATCAGGAAGAACAGTTCGGCCCGGTAGTGCCCATCGTGCCTTACCGGCATCTGGACACGGTGATCGATTACGTCCTGGAGTCGGATTTCGGCCAGCAGCTAAGTATCTTCGGCACCAACCCGGTGGCGGTCGGCAGGTTGGTGGACACCTTCGCCAACCAGGTCGGGCGGATCAACCTCAACGCCCAGTGCCAGCGTGGCCCGGACACCTTCCCGTTCAACGGCCGCAAGAATTCCGCCGAAGGCACGCTGTCGGTGCATGATGCGCTGCGGGTGTTTTCGATTCGTACGCTGGTCGCGACCAAGTTCCAGGAGACCAACAAGGACCTCATCAGCGAGATCATCAGCGGCCGCAGCTCGAGTTTCCTGACCACCGATTACATCTTCTGAGGAGCACGAGCCTGAGCACATTCAGAGCCCACCGACTGCCACCGCTGCTGCGCCGGGTACTGCGTCCGTTACTGGATCCATACCGGCGCTATCGCCACGCCAAATTGATTCACGCCGTGCGCGTATCACTGGGGTTGCTGGCGACGATTCTACTGACTACCGGCATCCACCTGCCCCACGGTGAGTGGGCGTCGGTGACGATGCTGGTGGTGATTGGCGGTTTGCAGCACCACGGCAACATCGGCAAAAAAGCCGCCGAGCGCGCCATCGGCACCTTGATCGGCGCCGGTGTCGGCCTGTTGTTGGTGGCGCAACAAGCCTGGCTCGGGATGCCGTGGCTGACCTATTTTGCGATGTCGGTGGTCTGCGGATTCTTCTCTTACCACGCCATCGGCAAGGGCGGTTACACGGCGCTGCTGTCGGCGATCACCGTGTTTATCGTCGCCGGGCATGGCGATAATCCGGTCACCGACGGGCTGTGGCGCGGGGTGGACATCCTGATTGGCATTGCCCTGGCCCTGGCGTTTTCCTTCGCGCTGCCGCTGTACGCGGTGTATTCCTGGCGCTACAACCTGGCCGATGCGCTGCGCGATTGCGCGACGATTTACGGGCGCATCATCAATGGACAGCCCGTCACCGATGACGAGCACGTGAAGTTGATGAATCGCCTGAACACGGTGATGGTGCAACTGCGTTCGTTGATGCCGTCGGTGTCCAAGGAAGTGAAGATTTCCATGACCGAGCTCGATGCGATCCAGCGCCATTTGCGCATGTGTGTCAGCACCCTGGAAATCCTCGGCAACACCCGACCGGATGCCAACGACCCTGACGCAATGGCGCATCTGCAATCGGCGCTGAAAGCGGAGCATCGGCTGATTCGGGTGCAACTGGTGGGGATGGCGCGGGCGCTGAAATCCGGCGCGTCCCAGCGGCTGAGTCGCCCCGTCGAACTGCCGGCTGATTCAAGCCTGGACGCACCGGTCTATAACCCGCTGGATGGCTACCGGCTATTGATCCGGCAGCTGGCCAGCAACCTTGGCGAGATGCGCCAGCGCCTGGCCAAGACCGCGCCGCGCTGGAACATCTGATTATTGTGTAACTGTCCGCCGAAACTTCAGGCTCCAGCCTTGTTGCATGCCGGCGGCAGCCAGCAGAATCGCAGCAACACCGATCCATTGCAGCATTTCCAGACGATGGCCGAAGGCAAACCAGTCGACGAAAATCGCCGCAATCGGGTAAATGAACGACAACGCACCGGTGAGTGCCGTCGGCAGTTTTTGGATCGCACCGTACAGCAACACGTACATCACGCCGGTGTGAATAATGCCGAGGGTCACCAGGCTGGCCCAGGCGCTCGGTGCTTGCGGCAACGCCGAGAAGTGCGCGAATGGCGCGAGCAACAACACGCCGGTGCTGACTTGAATCAGCGCGATCAGGTGCGGGGGCGTGCCGGTCAGGCGTTTGATGATCAACGCCGCAATCGCGTAAAGGAATGCAGCACCCAGCGCCAGTCCGATGCCCATCAGGTAATCGTTGCCGCCCTCACCCTGTTGCCCGTGTGCGCTGACAATCGCCAGCATCCCCAGAAACGAAACGCCCAGCCAGAGCAGCTTCTGCAGGGTGATTTTTTCGTTGAGGAACAGCGCGGCCAACCCGACCAGCATAAACGGCTGAACGTTATAGACCGCCGTGCCAATGGCAATCGAGGCGCGGGAGTACGAGGCAAACAACAGCACCCAGTTGCCGACAATCGCCACGCCGCTGAGCACGGCCAGCAGGAAGGTGGTACGGGTCAGAATGCCAGGGCGCAGGAAGCCGAACGCCGCGCAAATCAGCAACAAGGTGCCGGCGCCGAACACGCAGCGCCAGAACACCACGTCCAGCACCGGTTGCCCGGACACCAGCACGAACCAGCCGATGGTTCCGGAAATCAGCATGGCGGCGGTCATCTCGAATGACCCGCGACGAAGTGTGTTGTCCATCATCAGACTCCTGTGTTTGAGCCCAAAGTATGCCCATCCGCAGGGGGGCTTCTCCAGCGCAAAAAAAAGGCTAAACTCGATATCTGCCTTTTTTATCAAGGCGGTTTCGATTAATTGCCTTACAGGGGTTGCGCCATGACTGACGATATCGACCAGGTGCTGATTACGGCGTTGATGGAAGACTCGCGGCGTTCGCTCAAAGCCCTGGCACACCTCAGCGGCCTGTCTTCACCAAGTGTCGCCGAGCGTTTGCGCCGTCTCGAAGAACGGGGCGTGCTCAAGGGCTATACCGTGGAGATTGATCCCAAATATTTCGGCTATCAACTCCAGGCCATCGTGCGAATCCGTCCGTTACCGGGCCAGTTGCAGGAGGTGGAGCGGCAGATCCAGGCGATTCCCGAATTCACCGAGTGCGACAAGGTGACCGGCGACGACTGCTTCATCGCCCGCCTGCATGTGCGTTCGATGGAGCAGTTGGACACCCTCCTCGACCGCCTGAACACACACGCCGAAACGAACACCGCCATCGTCAAGAAAACCCCGGTCAAACGCCGATTGCCGCCGATGGCGTGAGCCTTTAGCCAAATCGCAGACAAGAAAAAACCCGCCGAAGCGGGTTTTTTACTCATGGACGACGATTAATCATCGCGGCTCATGATGCCGAAGATCTGCAACAAGCTGATGAACAGGTTGTAGATCGATACATACAGGCTGATGGTCGCCATGATGTAGTTACGCTCACCGCCGTGAATGATGGCGCTGGTCTGGAACAGAATGCAGACCGAAGAGAACAGCACGAAACCTGCGCTGATCGCCAGTTGCAAACCGCTGACCTGGAAGAAGAAGCTCGCCAGCGTCGCGCCCAGCAGCACGAAGAAACCTGCGGTGATGAAGCCGCCGAGGAAGCTCATGTCCTTGCGGGTGATCAGCACGTAAGCCGACAGACCGCCAAACACCAGCGCCGTCATCGCGAAGGCCGAGCTCACGACTTCCGCGCCGCCCTGCATGCCCAGGTAACGGTTAAGGATCGGGCCGAGCAGGAAACCCATGAAACCGGTCAGGGCAAACGCCGACACCAGGCCCCACGCGGAATCACGGAGTTTGTTGGTGAGGAAGAAAAGGCCATAGAAACCGATCAGCACCACGAAGATATTCGGGTAGCCGACACGCATCTGTTGGGCGACAAACGCCATCACGCCGCTGAATGCGAGGGTGAGAGCGAGCAAGCCGTATGTGTTGCGCAGGACGCGGCTAACCTCTAGCTGCTCAGCCTGCACGCTGTTATTAACTGCGTAATCCTGTTCGCGCATGGCGACACTCCTGTTGGTTTGAAACGTTCAGTCGCAAAGATCATAACAGACGCTCTGTAACAAGCCATGCAGAGAGTTTGACAGTGTGTTTCATTCAGGTATTATGGCGCCCGCAACGCAAACGGAGGTGTGGCCGAGTGGTTTAAGGCAACGGTCTTGAAAACCGTCGACTGTAACAGGTCCATGAGTTCGAATCCCATCGCCTCCGCCATCTTGAATACGTTAGAGCCCTGATTAGTCAGGGCTTTTTCGTTTCTGGGGTTTGAGAATCGGCGGCAATTTTTCGAGGCGTTACAAAACTATTTGGTAACCGTTACAAAACTTTCCTGCTTTTACCCTCCTCCGGCGTCCTGCCGACTGCTTCATTTCCCTATGTGTCACACCACATTTCCACTGCTACGATGACCTTCTTTCATGGAGGAATCGCGATGCCAAATTCAGACCTGCTCCCTTCCCTGCTCTACAAAATCAACGAAAACCAGCTTGCCCTTGAGGCCGCCATACTCGAACTGTCCAACTGGGTCGAGCAGCAAGGCGCCGCCGAAGTCGCGGACAACGTGCGCGGTGCTTTGGAAGCGATCGACCGTAATGAGGAGTTCATTAAGTTGACGCTTGCGTTGCTAATGACACCGAATTGATCCAGCTTGGCCCGGTCTGCTCGGACAGGGTCAAACCGACGTATCAGTGCCGGATCTCGATTCTGGACCGACGAACGCAAGGCATCCGTAACCTGGCCAGCCTGTTTAGTGGAGCGAATGAGCCAGACCGCCGAGCGCATAGAGTTGGTACTGATGAACCGCAGCCACGAGCGCCCAACCTTGAATGATCACTTCGTAATAGCGGAAGGCCACTCAAAGCTCTACAATTCTGCGATAAATGTCATAAATGGAGGTAGGCATGCTGCCATACATCATCGCTGGTGCGGCAAGTGTCATCGGATATGCGGGATACAAGCTCGGCCGAGAATGCTCGCTTTGTAACAAGCGCATGAAATGGACACATAACTGCATAAATTGCAAAAAAGTTTTATGCAGTGCTTGCGGAACTTCAATGCCGAAAATATTTCGTGATCAAACAACATTGAGGTCTGCCGGATTTACCTGCTCTAGCTCCTGCACGCTTGCCGTACGACAGCGAGACCATGAACTTACCGAGGCACACGACGCTAAGGTTGAACGTCAAAGGAAAAGACTATCTAGGATTTCTCAAGTTCGGCTGGTAAGTATAAATTATGGCGGTCCACAAAAAACAACATCCGGTGAAGAGTTAGAAACTGAATGGCATGACGACAAGCAGGCAGCTGAGAATTCAGCTCGCGTGATGGCTGTGGATGTCTATGACACTGACACTGTATGGTTTGTAAAAACAATCTTTAAAACATGTGAAAGTTCAGGTCCAAAAGGAGGAACATATCGTTATCGCCGGTGGAAAGTCACAGGAGTAGTGTAATCGCTGGCACAATTCAGTTCCTTTCCCTCATCGGCGAGATATTTCGCGCACATACGCCTGACAAGCCGCCAGCGCGATCAGTCCCCGGTCGCCGGCGTCGGTGATGCCGATAATTCGTTGAGCATGCGCGGGGTCAAGTTCGGCTCTTGTGCCTCCATGAACCACGCCGCCGGCGCGGGCAGCGGCTGACAGCTCGTTACGGCCTGCACCGCCGGGGCCGGCGGCGGTGGTGAGAAGGACTGACAACCGGACATCAGCAGTGGCAAGGCGATCAGACAGGCGTTGCTGAGCGTTCTTTGCATCAGACAGTTCCTTGTAGTGGGTTTCATCGTTGAGTTTCAAGCGCTGCTCCAGGGCGGCGCGTTTGGCTTGTTCGGCCGTCAGCGTGGCCAGCACCGCGTCGACGCGCGCCGTAGCCCGATCGGCGGACTGGCGGGCCTGCTCGGCCAGCGCCTTGCCATAACGCCAGTCTTGCAGCGTCCAGGCACCAGCAGCGGCGCCGGCCGCGATCGCCAGCAGTACCAAGGCGATCGCCCAGGCGCGCAGCGCCGGCGGAATCAGATCGAGGGCAGACATAGCACCTCCTTGGCCACCGCCCACAGGGCGCGGCGATCGGCCTCGCCGTTGTGGCCGCCGTTGATCACGCGGGTAATGCGATCGAACAGCCCGGCGTCGGCCAACTCGTTCAAGCCACGATCCCACCAGAACCACGCGGCCGACAACGCCGCGAACTCCGGTTGCTCCAGCAGCTCGGGCTGCTCCACCAGGGGCAAACCCAACGCTTGGCCACACAGCCGGTACATGTCGCGGCCGGTGATACCGATCGCGCCCCGGGCACGGTAACGGTAGCCATCGCCCGAGGCCTCGGGGCCGTTGCCCATGCGATCGGCATAGACGCGGCTGGCCAGCTTCTGCGAGTTGCGCAAGTAGGCCTTGGCGTCCTCGATCTCCGCAGCGTCGACCCGGCCGTTGCGATTGAGGTCAAAGCCGTACTTGAAGAGCTGCGCGACGCGCTCGGCGTCCTTGTAGTACAGGCTTTCCGACAATTTGGTCAGGTGGCCGGACTCATGGCCAATCTGGGCGAGAAACGCCGCCTGACGCACCGGCGAACCGATGTCAAAGCGCGCCATAGCCCGATTGAGGGCAGGCACAAAAACGCCCGCGACAGGGCGGGCGTTGGGCAAGATCCGCAGCAACTGCGGTTGAGTGAGAGGCATACAAACTCCAGGCATAAAAAAACCGCACTCGGCGGGTTAGTGGGGACGCGATAGCGCTAGGCGAGACTGACGACCTTGACCGGCTTCACCTCCTTTTTCTTCTTGCCCTTGGCTTTGGCTTTGCCCTTGTTGCCGCCGTTGCATTCGACCGTGGTCGACCAGCCGGCTTGGGTGTAAACCTGCTCGACGGAGTCGGCCAGATACTCGCCATCGAGCCCGACCTTGAAGCCCTGGGCAATAATCGGCCGCTCGGCAAACAGATCCGTCCGGCCTTCCATTTCGAAACGCACGCCGGCGCTGGAGCGGTTGAACGCCGCCAAGCGCGCCTTGGCCGCCGACTCGGCAGCGGTCTTGTTCGGGTGAATGTGCCGATCGGTGTGCACCGAGGGCAAGCCCGCCGGCGCGTCGTCGTTGTCCAGGGACACCACCGCGAGCTTGCCGCCCTTCTTGTCTTGGTGCTTGGTGGCCACCTTGCCGTGCGTGTTGCGATCGCCCAGGCGAAACTGCCAGCGGCTGACGTCCTTGCGCGTGATCGTGATCGCGCCGAAGGCCTTGCCGCTCGCGCTTTGCCCGCCCTGACGTGGCATCACCAAGAGCTTGCCGTCCGCGACCTTGGCCGTGCAGTCGTACTGCTTAGCCAGGCGCGTGATGAAATTGAAATCGGATTCGCTGAGCTGGTCCGCCCGGGCGACTTTTGTCGTCACCGGGCACACCGGTTTCCAGCCGTTACGCGCGGCGATATCGGCGACGATTTTCGACAGCGGCACGTTTTCCCAGCTCCCGCTGCGAATGGTCTTGCCGCTGCCGCGCATGTCGCTGGCCTTGCCCTTGATGGAAATCGTATCCGGCGGCCCCGATACCGTGACCTCGTCGACCACGTAGCGGCCCAAGCGGGCCAGGGACGTCTCGGCATAGCCCAGGTAGATCTCAATGCCGGCGCCGCGCCGCGGCAACGTTACCAGCCCGTCACGGTCATCAATACGCAATTCGAACTCGTCGGAATCCATCCCGGGCTTGTCCGTGGTGCTGAGCTGGATCAGCCGATCATTGATCAGGCCGGTGATGTCGGCCCCATCGGCGACGATGCGAAACATGGGGGTCATGGCGTGCGTCCAAAAGAAAATCCGCTCAAGGCGGGTTTGGGGGAAAGGGCTCGTTACGCGTAACGCGATCGGCCGCCGGCGGCGTCTCCGGACGGAATCAATCCCAGAGGGTGACTTCTTCAGTGACCGGGCTCGGCAGATCCGGCAGGACGATAATCAAGCCGGTGCGAAACGGTTGTTCTTCGTCGGCCAACCCCTGATTGGCATCAAGGACCGCCTCGACACTGCCGTTCAGGTGGCCGTAGTAGTTATGGCAAATGGTGTCCAACAGATCCCCGTCAGACGTTCTGCATGTCATCGCCATAGCGCACGAACTCCAGGGTGAACTCTTGTTTGCGCGGGATGCCACCTTGCATCAGCGCGCTTTGATCTTCGTCGACACTCTTCAGGCACCAGGTGCCCAGCACGTCGCCATAGCCGGTGGTCAGTGTCAGCGGTTGCAGCCGGCCGCCGATCGAGCGCAGCGTGTCGAGTTGCTTCAGTCCGCCCTTGAACCCGGGGAAAATCTGGCCCTTGAGGGTGATTTTCTCGTCACCGATGCCCACCCCCTGCTGCGCCGGCCGGCGCGACAGGCGCTCCTGCGAGGCCCAGCGGAATTCGGTCGAGCGACGCAGCGAGTCAAAGGCCGCCGTGTCGAGGTTGAAGTAATACGGCTGCGCCTTCGGATCGAGCGGCTGAAGAATCAGCAGGTGCGGGAACGGCTTCACCGCCTCCGGTGCCGGCGTGCCATCGGTGGCCAACGCGCCGGTGGGCACGACGTTGGCCAGCGACGGACTGACCTTGCCGGCGATCTTGTTGATTGCCGTTGCCGCCTTGCCCGCTTGTTCCTTCAGCGTACCCAGGCGCTCGTCCATCCCCGACAGCGCGCGACTGGCCTTGTTGTAGGTGGCCACCACTTGCCCGACCTTGGCCTGAGCCGCCTGCACCCCGCGCATGACGCGCTGAAGTTTGGCCCCCATCGCGGGCCCGACAAAGGGCAGATCCTCCAGCTCGGACGCGGCACCGGTGATTTCGCCGATCGCGCCATTCATTGGCCCCAGCATGCCGTCTAGGCTGCGCCGCCCGGTTTCCCCGGCCGAGGCGAGGTATTTCAACCCCGACTGTAATTGGCCCAACGCTTCCATATGCCCTCCTGATTAAACGTGCGGTGCGTCGTAGAGCTGGGTACTGCTCACTTTGCCGGCCATGTCGCGATAGTGCTGATCGAGCAACGGCTTGAGCTGGTTATAGAGCGTCGCGGCGTCCTTCACGTCGCCATTGACCGTCAGCGTAAATGGCGCCTGAATGTCCACCTTGGAATCGACCTTGACCCCCTCGGCCTTGTCGGGTGCAGAGGCGGCCAGCTTCGCCGCGGCGGCGTCATCACTGGCGGCCGGCAGCATCATGGCCCGCGCGGCGTCCCCGGGCTTCGGCGCCATCAGCAGCGCGCCGGTGCCTTGCCCCGAAGGCTTGGCAAACGACTGGCCAATGTTGGCCATCACCGGCGGGATGTCCTTGCCGGCATTGGTCATCATCAACGGACCCGCCGCGGGCATACGCTTTAGAGCGTCGTCGCTGCCAAACATCGACTTGCCGAGGTAGCCGCCCAGGGCGTCGCCGCCCATGCTGCCGATAACACCGCCGATCAGACCGCCAAGCGCAGTACCGACCACCGGCAGCAATAGCGTGCCCAACGCGGCGCCGGCCGCTGCACCTCCCAGCGTACCGGCCAGACCGCCCGCGGCCGCGCCGTAGCCTTCGGCTTTTTCGTCCCGCGTTTCGGCGTTCTGATAGGTGTCGTAGGCTTTAAACCCTGCATCCACCACCGCCACCACGGCCGCACCTTTCACCACGGACCCGATACCGCCGCCCACCCCGCCACGACCACCGCCCTTGCCGCCTTTGCCACTTTTCTTGGACTTGCCATCGGCATCGAGGTCGCCCGCATCCAGACCGCCACCCAGGCCGCCCATGTTGGTGACGATCACCTTTTGCGGGATGTTCGGATTGCCCATCAGCGAACCGCGGCCAATGTTCATCAGGCCTTTGGCCATCTTGACGTTGGCCATCACCGCACCGAAGGCAATCACCGCCGCCACGGCCGCACCGATGCCAGTCACCACCTTGGGCGATTCGTCCGACAGCTTGCTCAGCTCCTGGGTGACGTAGGTCAGCCCGTCCGCCACGGTATCCGTGACCGGTCGGAACGCGTCGCCGATCGCACGCATGGCGTCATCGCTGGCCTGGGCCATTTCCGACCACTTCTGCGCCGACGACTGCCGGCGCTCCTCGAGGTTCTTGTCCAAGATCCCGGTGGCACTGGCCGACTCCGATTTCAGCTTGGCGTACAGCTCCTTGTTCTGCATGAACGCAGTCAACGCGCCCTTGACCTGCATGTCGGCGAACAGGTCGCCGGTGCGCAAGGCGCTCTCCAGGGACGCGATCATGGCCTGGGCTTTGGCCGGGTCCGTCTCTTTGCTGATCTTGGCCGTGGCCTCGGCCATCGCCGCGGCTTTCTTCGGATCGGTCGCGGCAATGTATTTTTGGGCCAGCTCAAAGCTGGATTCCAAGGTGGACTTGCCGTTTTGCAGACCGGTATTCATCGAGCCCTGATAGTCGATCCCGGCCTTTTTGTAGGCCTCGACCGTATCGCCCGAACCGATCTTTTCCATCCAGTTCTTGAGGTTGTTGGCCGCTTCGTCCGCGCCGCCGGCGGTCTTCATTTGCACCTGAAGCATGGCGCCCAGTTGCGTCACCGAATCCATGCCGGTGATGCCCAGCTTGCCCATGCCCGCCAACAACTCAGGGAACCAACGGGCCATGTCGGCCGCCTCGAAACTGCCGGCCTGACCTTGGTAGGCGATCGCCTCCAGGGCTTTTTGCATCTCGGCCGGGTCGGTGATCTTGGCGTTCTGCCCCAGGGCGTTGATCATGCGCGCGGTTTCGCCGCCGTCCGAGCCTTGGCCAATGGCAAACTTGGCCGCGGTTGGGGCGTACTTCAGCGCCTTGTCCAGCTCCATGCCGGCGCCCACCAGGGCGTTGACCACCTCGGCCACCTGATTGCGTGCCATGCCGGTATCGCGCGACGTGTCGATGATCTTTCTCGACATTTCGCCCTCTTCGGGCTTGTTGGCAATATTCGACTTGATCGCAATGTCACGAATGATCGCGCCATAGTCGGCGCTGATTTTGGTCGGGATGGCCATCGCCGCCGTCGCGGCCACCGCCTGCCCCACGCTGCTTTTGAGTTTCTGTTTGCCTTCGTCAAGTTGCTCGTGACCCTTGGCCTTTAACTCGGCTTTGGCCGCGGCCTGCCCCATGGCGCTATAGGCCTTGGTCAGATTGCGAACCTCGACCCCTTGTTTCTTCAGACTGCTGAGACTGCTTTCGAGCTGCCGTTGCAACGCCGAGGCGTTTTTGTCGCCGGCCATGTGCGCCTTGCGCCATTCATCGCGCAACCGCATGGTGTCGCCAATGGTCTTTTCCAGCACCCGGGCTTTTTTGCCCTCGGCTTCCAGGCGTTTGATGCGACTGGTGACGTCCTTGAACGCCGAGCCCACGGTGGAGCTGACCGCCCCGCCAATGACCAGTCCGAGCGCGAGTTTGTTCGCCATGTGCGTGCCCTATACGTCGGGTCAATCAAAGGCGGCTCAATCCGTGAGCCACCACACCATTTCCGAAAAAGGCATGGCCTTGATCTCGGCCGCCGAGAAACTGGTCTCTTTGGCCAAGCGCCGGGCCAGTGCCTTAAGCGTGTGTGCGTTACAGCTCGTCTTCTTCGACCAGGCGAAAATAGCCCGCCTGCAGGCGGTTGTAGTCCTTGATTTTCATGGTCGACAGGTCCGCGTCAGTGGCCATGATCAAGCTGCAAAACAGGTTCTTTTCCATCTTGTCCATCGCGCCACCACCGGCCACCGTAGCGGCCTCCATGTCTTTCACGCTGGGCGCGCGCATGGTGACCTTGTCGACGAGGACGCCACTGATATTGGCCTTGTAGGCCAGTGTTACGGTCACGCCGTCCTCGGTCAGTTCCAGCCACTTCGGCAACGGCTTGGTCAGGCTTACTTGTGTCATGTTCAAATGTCCTTAAAGGCCCAGGGCCGAGCGTTCAGCAGCCAGTTGATCGACACCGTCGACCACCTGAATCATGTTGAGGGGATCGATCTCGTACATCACGCGGCCGTCGATTTCGAGCTTGTAGTAAACGAGCTTCAGCGCGTGCTTGATCTCGGCCGGATCGGAGGGCTTCCAGTCGCCCATGTCGACCTCTTTGATGCCGCCGCGCATAGTCACCACCACCGGCGTGACCACCCCCTTCAAACCCTTATAGGCCGCACGAAACACCACGTTGCACGCGGTCTGATCGGCCAGCCCGAAATACTTCAGCGACTCGCGGCGAATACCGTTGGTAGTAAACGCCGCCTCCAGTTTGTCCATGCCGGTGGCCAGCTCGATCGGCGCAGACATGCCGCCACCTTGATAGTCGGTGACCTTTTGCGTCAGCTTCGGCAGGGTCAAGGTCGGCACGTCGCCGGCGAAACTCACGCCGTCAACAAACGCGGCGCAGTTGGTGAGAACTTGAGGAATCATTGAGCGGCCCCCTTAGGCGGTTTCAAGAACTTCGGTTAGCCATTCGTTGGTGACTTCAATGAGGAAATTCGGGTTTTCGGCCGGCGGCACGTCGGTGAAACGGATGCGCCAGAAAATTTTGCCCTGCTCGATCTGGCTGGCCGTGTTCCGCTCCTTGTCCGCGTAGACTTCGAAGTTGATGATCGCGCCGGCGTTCTTCTGATCGCGCATGAATGCCTGAAGGCCTTCGGTCACGTCCTGCACGTAGGTCTTGGTGATCGAGCGGTCAACCGCCCACTTGTGCCCCGCCTGAATCGCATCCATGAGGATGTCGCAGGTGCGCACGCGGGTGACGAATGCCCACTTCGGATCGCTGGACAGCGTCCGGTTGCCCCACAAGCGATAACCGCCATCACGAATGATCGTGGCGATGTTGGCGTTGTTCAGCAGGTTGGCCCGGCAGGTTTCGTCACCGTCCAAATACTCAATCGGCCGGGTGGTGCCGGTGATGCCGACAAACTCCTTGTTCGACGGCGATGCCCAATAGCCGTAGTTGGCATCGGTCCAGGCAAACAGCCCCGCCGTCCACGCCGAGCCCGGCGCGTCGATCGTCGCACTGGCGATCGTGTCCCAGTACTTTACGCCGGGATCAACCATGTACAGGCGCTTGCTGCCGAACTCCAGGGCGTAGGCCATGGCCGCCTCATCGGTGGTGTTCGGACCGTCGAGGATGGCGATCGCGCGCAATTTACCGGCCAGGGCATCCATGGCGGTGGCCACCGCTTGCGTGGCGGAATGCTTCGGCGCGATCAGCAGTTTCGGCTGGGCGTTGTGCTTGCTTTTGCCGTCCAGCAGCGCTTGCAGACCGGTACGCTGCCCCGAGGCCAGCACGCCACCGATAATGGCCGAGGTTTGCAGCGCGGCGTCTTCTAGCTTCGGCACGCCAATGGCGACGATCACCGCTTTGGCGCGCACGTAAATGGCCTGGCACGCTTTGGTAATCGCCGAATCCGCCCCGAACGCCGCAATGGCTTCACGCTCGGTCGTGATCAGTTTCAGCTCGCCGGCCAGCGCGTTGCCGCCGCCCAGAATGCCCGGGGTGAAGGTGTCGCACAGACCGATGATCGACGACGACGGCAGCGAAATCGTCCGCGCGCCGGTATCGATCAGCGAGGTGGTGACGCCGTGATAGAAACTCATAGGGCTCAATCTCCAGAAACAAAAAAGCCCCGCGTGAGCGAGGCTGTCAGGGATGTTCGTGTTACGCGTAACGGAAAAGAAAACGCCCCGTCAGTGCGGGGCGTTTATTCGTGTTGCTCGGCGATCCACTCCGGCGCCGTTGGCCGGTGCTGGGTATCAGGGAAGTCAGGCGACTGAGGCCAGTCGCGCAGGCCCTGCATGTACACCAACAGCTCGTTGAATTGCTCGGCCGTCAGCGTGGCTGAATCTGAAAGTTCCAACTGATCACGGTGCCGCTCGCGCAACCACAGCACCGCCGACAGCGCACCGTCACGCCATTCACGCTCAATATTTACAAGCGTGGACGGCTCTACCGCAAACAAATCTGGACTATCGTCCGGCAAATACTCTTCGGCGAAACCAGGCTGAGAGTTGGCGAACCGACCTGTTACATATCCCACTTCATTGCGCTGCACAAATGGCATAACTATTCCTCCCAACCTAGTGTTAGCAACGAAACCTTCCCTGACCCGTTTCCTCTTGCCCGAATTTGGCCGCTCGCATTTGTCTTGATGAAAAGCTGCATGCCTCCAGAGTCAGAAGCGCCGTCAGTGATAACCCCGAAACCGCAGGTAAAGCCCGTATAAATACCGAAATTCGCAGGAGCCAAATCAGCGGTATCGAGCCCGCTGAGGTACACAAGCATGTTATTTGCCCACACAAATGCGTTTAGCTGAACAACCACAGGAACACCGGTAGGGACCGACAGCCCGAAGGAAACAGCGGTGGTATTGATCGATGTGTCAGCCACATCCAAAATTGGCGTAACCCAACGAAAGGCGCGACGACCTCGCATCAAATCCATCACGAAAGGTCGGATAACCCCTCCCGAGTCGGTGCAAATGCTCCCCACCCGAGAAACCAGCTCATAGCCGGCCGGAATTTGTGGCGCCGTAGGGCTCAAGGAAAACAGCACGTCGGCCTCTCCACCGGCAACGCGGCGCAAAGCGAAAACGTGATACCACTTGCTGGCCGAACGAACACCGGTATCGAGCTTGTTGCCGCCAGTTCCTGCCGACCATCCACCTGCCGCCTGCAATACACCACTGATAATTGCAGACGAAATAACCGGGTTCCCAGCCTCTCGCGCTACACCTGGGCCAACGTCGATTGTCGTGCCCGGCGAGGCGCCGTTCATCACAAGGCAGAAGCCAGACAAATGGCCCTGAGGCGTCGCCACGGCAACCTGCGCCGCCAGAGCAGCAATGTCGATGTTTCCCTGATTGATCGGCGCGTTCCAGGCCTTGATGCACCACATCACCGCCAAGTTGCGCGGGCGGGTTTCAGTGCCACCGGTTGCGGTAGTCACAAAAGCGCCGTAGCCACCTGACGTGTACGGTGAGTTAGGGCCGTTCGCCATAGGCCCAGTATCTTTACCAAAGAACAGAGCCGTGCCGTGGGCGTGAGACTTAAAATCATCAGCCTGATTACTACCAATCGCCCGCCCAGCATCCACCCCGCGCCCATGGTCCCAACCCCGCAGGAACTCGCCGCGCGATTCTGGTAGCCGAAAGTAACCGGCGGTTTCGGTGCCCTTATTGAACGCCGTTCCCAAAAATGCCGCCAGATCCGGGTATTGCGCAATGGGCCACTCGCCGCCGTTAATTTCCAGAAACCCGGGCGGGATCTTGTGCACTGGAAACGCCACCATGCTACCGACCGGCAATGCCGAGGCGTGAGCAATAATCGCATCAATTTCGGGCTTGGTGTAGGTGTCCTTGATCCCGAAACCGGCCAGTGTTTCCGGGTTATCACCCGACACCACCACCCCACGGTTATTGACGGTGACACGTCGGAACACACCGGGCGTCTTGTTCGCCGGCAATACCTCCAGAATCGCCGCATCCACGTAGGCCCGCGAAGCCAGCACAATCGCCGGATCGATCTTTAGCGTGATGTTGCCGGCACTGGTGACGATGAAGTTCATGCGCACGATTTGCGTGCGGCCCGAACCTTGCGACAGGGCCGGCTTGAAGCTCGGCGCGCAGTTGGCCACCGCCACCAGATCCCCGTCCGCGTCGTACAGACCGATTTCGCGAATCCACTTGCCGCCCTCATCGGCCGGAATGATCTGCTCGGCGATGATCACCGCCGGATTGTTCGGGTCGATCTTGAGCTGATTCAGCGGACGGCGGCGCCATTCATTAATCAGCTTGGTTTGCGCTGCATTAGGGATCGGGTCGGTGCCGCTGGCATCCCCCACGCCCATGTCGGTGATCTTCCAGGGAATGCCGAGCGCGTCGGCGTTCGCCTGCTTGACCATCCCCACGTTCGTGAGGATCGCAAAAAACTTCGAATTCGCATCAATCATAATAAACGTCCAGGGTGTCTATGGAGTGTTCGCGACCGACCACGCCAAAGCGGCCCGTGACCTCGATGTCACGCATCACCGGCGGGTAGACGTCGATTTCGTCGCCCTCGAAAAGGGAAACGGCAATGTTCAAATTGCCCTGAGTTTCGAGGCTGATCGCCAACCCGGTCAGCTTGCGACTGACAGGCTTGGCATCGTCGATCAGGCGATCCAGCTCCTGATACATTTCCTCGGTGATCCCGGTGTCCAGTACGCCGACCTTGAGCGCAAAGGTGCCGGGCACCCCTTCGGGCACCGTGTTGAACCACTCGACGATCTCGATCAGGTAGCCCAAGGGCTCAACCACCCGGCGCAATGCGCCGATGGTGCCCTTGTGGGCATGGATGTAATACGACGCGGCAATGGCCCGGCGCTTGGCTGCCTCCGGCCATCGGTGATCCCAGCGATCGACCGACCACGCCCACGCCAGATGCGGCAACAAATGCACCGGACAGGTCTGAGCGTTGTAGAGCGTGCGTAGCGGGACAATCGTGCGTTCGTAGAACGATTCCTCCAGGGCGCGCTCCAGTTGCGTGCTATTGCTCGGCAGCAGGCTCTTCATCCCGGCACCTTCGGCACCACGCTGTAGCCGGTGCAATACGCCGCCTGAGCCTTGGTCGGGGCCAAATCCGCCCACCCGGTCAGCTCAACCCGGGAAACGCCGGCCACGTGTAGCTGAGCATCGACCGCCGAACGTGCGACCTCCACGCCCAAGCGTTTGCGCGGGTTGATCCAGGCGGCCAAGCGCTTTTCGGCTTCCGCCAGACTGGCGTCGCTCTCAGGACCTGCGCTGTTCATGTGCAAAATGGCGTCAATACGGTAGTGAATAATCTCCGCGCTTTGCACCTTGACCCGATCACCCAGCGGCCGCACGTTCTCATCATTTAGCGCCGCGGCGACGGCGGCCAACAAGTCGGGGCTGGCCACCCCTTCGCCTTCCGAACTCAACACCGTTACCGTAACGTCGCACGGCGATGGACTTTCCGCCGTGGCATCCATCACCAACCCCGAAGCGTTGCGCGCGTGAAAGATGTAGCTGTTGCGCGGCCCCGCCGTGGTCAGCCCTTCAAAGGCCAACTGGATGCGCTCACGAAACGGGTCGTCCTTTTCCTTGATCTCCGGCACTGGCGGCACCGCCAGCAGATCCTCAGCTTGAATCACTAGGCGCTTCAGGTTGACGTTCGCTCCCAACTGATCCAAGTCACTGCCGATGGCATGGGCCAGCAGCAGGGCCTTGGCTGCGTCGTTGACCCGGGCGCGGTTGCCAAGCTTGATATAGGCCCCGACCTCGATCACCTTGGTGACCGGGTCGCTCTCGAGGGTGGCCGTCCAGTTGTCGCCCATGTAACCGCGAAAGGTGGACAGCCCTTCCTCGTAAGTGCCTTCGAAGTCCAAGGGCTCCAGCACCTCCGGTGCCGGCAGCGCCGACAGATCCAAGCCACTCATACGCTCACCTCCAACAGAAAGCGGTCGCCGAGGTATTCACCGGCAATGCTCAGATCAATTTTCCCGCCCAGCACCGACAGCACCCGCACGCCCTCCAGCTTCAGGCGCGGCTCCCAGCGCCCAAGGGCGCGGGCAGCCTCCGCTTGCACCGAACTTTTCCAGCCGGCGCTTACGGGCAAGTCGACAAAAGCGCTGAGCTTGCTGCCGTATTCGGGCCGGTGCCGGCGACTGCCAAGCGGCGTGCCCAGGACGTCGCCCATGGACTGCCGCAAGTGCTCGATGCCGGAAATGGGTTGGCCGGTGTGGCGGTCCATTCCGATCATCTAACTCACTCCGCTTGTGCAAATTCTTCGTTGGCCTTGAGGTAGCTCACGGCCGGTTCATCGGACACGGACACCTCGACCACACCGCGGACCACTGCCAGCGTGCGGGCCGTGTCCGGAATGATCAGAGTGCGCGAGGTGTAAACCTTGTCACGAAAGGTCAGCAGCAGATCCGCCGCCGGCGAGTGTTCCGTGGCGGGCTTTTCGGTGGTCTTGGCCATGTTTTCTCCAGGCATAAAAAAACCCGCGCGCGGCGGGCCTCAGAGGGTTATTGATTAGTGCGTGTGACGGTTGCTGTTACCCGTGGTATCCATGATAGAGCCAGCACTGGTGATGTCCTTCGTGGCGTGTAACGTCCCGTCGATCACCACCGCCCCGGTCAGCTTGATGGCCGTCGATTTCAGTGCGATCGAATCAGGTGTTAACGCCGCCTCCGTGCCGCCGACCTTGGCCGTCACGGCGTCATCCATCACGACCACCGCCGTGCTACCGACCTTAAGGGTGACCGTGCCGGTCGGCAAGGTGATGGTGTAGCTCTTGGCCTGCCAGTCGTAGACCAGCGAGCCGCCATCATCAAAACGCCAGACTTCCACATGATCGCGGTTGTCCGGCTGGGCACCGGCATCCCCATACAAACCAGGAATGAAGGTGCCCATGCCGGCCTGACCACTGGGACTGAGCAACGCACCCTGCTCGCCGAGGCTTGGCGCTCGCCAATTCCGCGCCTTACCGGCCGCGAGGCTGTGCCAGCGCACCCAGGCGCTCGTCCACTCGCCGTTCGACACCCGGACCATTGCCGCCGCCAGATCCACACCGACCACCACGCACGGCATCACCATGGCCGCAATCATGCGGTCATGCTCGGCACTGGCGTAACTCACGGCTCATCCTCCGGGGCGAACTCCACCTCCACGGGGTAGCCGCCTTCCGGCGGTGAATCTGATGGTTCGTCCGACCACGGCCATTCCTCAACCCCGAGGTACAACTGATGGGTCCATTCCACCAGCCAAACGGTGTAGCCATCCAGCTCCGGCTTGGTCCAATCCTGCATGGCCTGGACGAACTCGGCAGGCTCGACCGCAACGCCCCAAGTTTGCATGCGCAGCAACACCGCCAGTTGCGCCGCCAGGTGCGCGGCTTGTTGGCAATGTTGCGGCTTGATCGGATCAACAATGATCCGCGCCTCGAACCGGCATACCAGCGTGGTCTCGCCGGTGCCAATGTCCTTGCCCGGCTCGATCTCGGCCATTTCCATAAACACCACGGGCAACGCAATGCGGTCCTTGATGTTCGGCCAGGCGGTGACCGCTTTTATACCCGGCAAGTTGCTCGCTAGATGCTGCTCAATCGCCCGGTAGAGCTGATCAAGGCTAAAAGGCTCATCAGACATTGGCCGTCCCCCTCAGGTACTTCTGCAGCTCAAAGTTAAATTCTTGCTGCAGGATTTCCAGCAACCGCGCATGGGCACGTTTGATCCACGCATCGAAGTGCGGCCGTGCCTGCTCCAGCGACACCTTGGCCTTGGCCAGCGGAAAGCGATTGCCGTTTTCCGCGACCCACCCCGAACTGGCCCCGCCAGCACCCGACACCGTGCTGTCAGGATAGTCGTCCGCGTTGAAGTGCTTGCTGGCCGTGCGAATCCAGATGTCCGGTTTGTTGCCGTAGACCTGTTTGAGGAACGCGCCCTGATAACGCCGCCCGGCCACCGACACGCCGCTGCCGGATTGTCTTGCTCGGCCGATCCGGCTCGACTCAATGGCATTGAGACCGAACCACAACTTGCCGCTGGTTGCCCCGCCGGAGGCGGGGTAACTGCGCAGACGCTGACGCACCGCCGCGACCGCGATGCGCTCCTGCCGACTTACAGCGCGGGCAATGTGCGTACGCAACCACCCTAACGTTTTGTTGATCGCTCGACGTTGCGCTGCAGCGGCCGCTTTCGGCACCAGCTTGGCAAAGTCCTCGAACGCTTGCAGGTCGGCGGCCGAGGACTGGATGGAGAGCATTCCGCCACCGGCCGAAGATTTGAAGTAGCTGCCGACACTCATGCGCGCATCCTCAGGATCAAGGCGACCAGGCCGTCACCGCTGGGCTCCAGCTGCAGGAGGTCATACTCGCCTCCGCCGTCCAGCTCCGGGAGGTCGACGGTGACCAGCAGACCTTGCTCCAGACCCTGCGAATCGCTGACGCGGATCTCGAACCGAGGCTCACGGAGCCCGGTGTTGAGCTTGCCGAACTTCGGTTGCAGCCAGGGCGCGGCAAACATACCGAACACCGGTTCCTCGCGACCCTCGATCCGCGCGGTGTCGCCCAGCGTTTCGAACACCACCGCGTCGACCTCGGCAATCAGATCGCGAAAGCCCATGGTCAGAGCTCCAGCAAGATCTGCGCACGCGGACGAGTGCACAGGTGCAGCGGGTTGGACTGGGCTTCACCGGCCACACCCTTATTGAAGGGCAGAGGCTCGATCATGCTGTAGTACGGAATGCCCTGGGTATTGACCGTTTCCATATAGTCAGCAGGGGCAAACACCGAGATGTACAGATCCGGCACGCCCTCAGGGATCAGCAACGCCTTGTCGTCGTGGACGAACGACACGCCGGCCACTTTGCCACGGTAGCGCTCCCAGACAATGCCGCCGAACTCGAAGCTCTCCCGGGCGTCACCGCGCAACGCCGCTGCTTGCTGGCTGTTGAGGTAAGTTTCCTTGACCGACTTGTGAACGATCAACTTGTTCCAGAAGTTCTTGCCGCAGAAGGCGCGAGAGCCGGTACTGGTCACACTGCCGAGCGCGTCTTCCTGCATATCCAGCGCTTCGCCGCATTTGACGCGCAGCTCGGTGCTTGGATCGGCCAGGCCCATGGGCAGTTTCTGACGTTCAACACCGAAGCGATCGTAAAGGTTCAACAGCGGAGTCTGGCCATCGGCGTCGAGGATCAGGCCATTCAGAGCACCCATGCGCTGGAACTCGTGTGTGGCATCCAGCTGGCGGCGTGCCTTTGCGAGTCGCGCATTGACCACGTCCTGCACCGCCTGCAATTCCGTACGGGTACCGAAGGCGCGAATGCCTTGGATCTCGTCGGCCTTGATGGTGAAACGCTCCGGCAGGTGCACGGTGTTGAACGGAATCAGATTGCGTTTGCTGGCTGCGACGACCAGACCAGAACCGCCTCGCTCACCCGCCGGAACCAGCGCGAGGGTGTCGCCGTCCTTCTCGATCTGTACGGTCAGGGTGGTAACCCCTTCCTCGCGAAACAGACCCAGGGCACTGATGCGACCCGGCAGGTAGGGTTGATCGTTGAGGGCTGCGGTGAGCGCGGTAACGGTGAACGCTTCGTCGTCAAAAATGGCGATATCGGCCATGGGTATTCTCCAGAAATGAAAAACCCCGCTCAAGGCGGGGTGCATAAACAGGGCTGACCGGCTTAACGGACGATCAGAAAGTGAGAGGCCAGCGCTTTTTCGGCATCGAGGTCGAGCCCGGTCAGATGCGCTTCGCTGACCTCCGCCAGCCGAACCACAGCACGACCACGGCGGACCACATCGGACTCGCCCAGCGGGCCGAAGAGAATGGCGACGGCCGTCTCGCTGCCGTCCTCAGCCGCCGGAGCGTACGGCGCAAAGTGACCCGTAGCTGTAACCAGCCCGAGGATCTGGCCCGGGTACAGCGCAGGGCCGGCAGCGACGTTGATGGATTCGCGTGAAATGTTTCCCGCGCCTTCCGAGAGCAGGAACTCACCGGCGTGAATTGGTTCTTTTTGGATGGTCATGGTCATGCTCCTTTCGCGCCGCGCGCAGTTCCGGATTGGGCTGCTTGTCGAGCGGCCCAGATCGAGTTGGGATCGGGTTGTTTGGCTTGCACCTTAGGCGCCAGGTCTTCGTCCAGCGGCAGGCTGTTGTCAATTTCAAAACCCTTGCCGCTGCTGACGATCTTGTCGAACAGACGCGCCCGCACCGCAGCTACGTCCAAACCAGCGGCCACGTACTCGACGCTGAACTCGGGCAGCCGAGCTGCGACACAGAGGTCATTCACCGCCTTGGCGCGGGTCAGGCCAGCCTGAACGATGGCTTCGCTTTCCAGCTTGGTCGAGCTGAGCAGCGGCTCGACCAGGTTGCTGATACCGGCTTCGGCGCAACGCTGGGTGATCATCAAGGCCAGCTTGGCTGAGTCGACCACGGCGGGAGTCGGTGGCAGCTTGTCGAGCTCCACGTCAGGATCCGTCTCGGGCGGCTCGTCGAACTGAGCCAGCAACTCGGCCGGCGCGTGCTGGTATCGCTGCAACACAGCGCCCTGGCCTAGGCAGGCCTTGACCGTCACGCCGTCGCCGACCTCATCGGCGAGGCCCAGTGCCACCGCCTCATTGGCGGTCAGCCAGGTTTCAGCTGCGACCAAGCGCCGCAACTCGACCTCATCGATGTCCGGCGCCTTGGCCTTGTAGGCCGCGATGATCGCCTCCATGGTCTGGTCGAGCACATCGGCTACCTTGCGAAAATCCTCGGCGTCCCCAGCGGCGTAGGTCCACGGGTTGTGGATCATCAACATGGCGTTGGACGCGATCACCACACGGTGTGCACCGCATACGGCGACACTCGCGGCGCTGGCAGCCAACGCATCCACCCGACCGGTGCAACGCTCGCCCAAGCGCGACAGCGCGTTGTGCATGGCCAGACCGTCGAACAGATCACCGCCGATGCTGTTGAACGCGGCGATCACTGGCGAGACGCCGTCATCCATCGCACGCAGGTCCTGCACGAACTGATTGGCGGTGATGCCCCAGCCGCCGATCTCGCCGTAGACAAAGACTTCGATCACCCGCTCGGCGGCTTCGCCGCTGGCGTGCACCGCGTACCAGGTTTTGTCCTGCACCGGCACCTGCTTACCGGCCCGGTTATAAACGCGCGGTCGTGCTTTTTTGCTCATGGTTGTTCCTTGTCGTCGTTGGTGACGACGGCGTCGAGAGTGTTGTAATTGAGGCCAAGAGTGGTGGCCCGGGCCAGGTCAGCGGCGTTTTCCGCGTCGACCGTTTCCGCGTCGTAACCGGTGCGCAGCACCATCTCGCTGCGTGAAGCGAAGCCCGCCTGAACTTCCATCCGCCGCGCCTGAACGTCCTGCACGGGCTGGATGTAAGCCCAGCCTTGTGGCACCCACCGGGTACGCAGGTATTCACGGCGCCGCTGGGTGTAGTCGTCCAGCACCAGGACACCTGATAACACCGCCATGTCCATCCACGCGGCCCGTACCGGGCGGCAAAGCTGATGCACGTAAACGCCGAATTGCAGTTGTTCCAAGCGGCGCCGGAATTCGTTCAGCACCACGCGCAGCGCTCGGTCATTGACCTCGCGCATGTCGCCGGTAAGGATCTCGTAAGGCGTCCCGGTGCCCGCTGCCGCTGCCATCAGTTGCTGCCGCATGAAGTCCGGATAGTTGTTGCCTGCGTCCGGTGGCTTGGAAAATTCGACCTCTTCACCTGGCCCCAGCTCCTGCATGGTGCCGGGCTCGAGCGCGACCATCGGCGTGAAGCCATCACGATCGAGACTCAATGGTTGGCCGGTGACGGGATCTCTCGGCACCGGTCCGGAGTCGGGTGCCGGGCGGCTGATGAAGCCGGCAAACAGGTTGGCTACCTCTTGGCGAAACAACACCGCATCGTCGTAGTTGTCGAGACTGCGCAGGCGCTTGAGCACCGGCGACAAGCGCGGTACCCCGCGCAACTGGCCCGGCTCGACTGGTTCGAAGATGTGCAGCACCTGCGCGGCCGGTACCCGCACCAGTTGGTTGTAACCGGCGTTCAGCGACGACGCATCACGCGGATGCGACAGGTACATCCAGTACGCCACCCGCTTGCCGCCCGGTGTGAACTCAATGCCGGCGCGGATGATGTTGCCGTCGCGAGTGGTTTCGAACTTGTCGTGCGGCACGAACTCCGGCGCCAGGATCTGCAACTGCAACGGCACCGCGAGGCCTTCGTCCAAACCGCGCGGACGCAGCCGCACAAAACACTCGCCCGAGGTTTCCACCGTGCGAGCGACCAGCGCCTGCTGGCCGTTGAAGTCGGTGCGCTCGTCGGCATCCGATTCATCGACCCAATCGTCCCAGAGTTCCTGCAGCAGTTTGCGCAGGGCTTCGTCGTCGGTTTTCGGCCTCGGCGTAATCCCGGTGCCGATCAAGTTGCTGACGCGTTTGTCGATCACGTTGTAGGCATACGGGTCATTACGAACCGCTGCCCGGGAACGTGATCGCAAATTGCGCAGCGCCGGGGTGTTGATGCTGTTGATCCCGTTGTCGGGAGCATCCCAGCCAGTGGAACGTCGGCCCTCTCCGGCGCCTTCGTAACTGGCCTTGATGTTCGACGGCAATACAAATCCGTTACGGGTAAGCGTCGGAAAGTGACGGGCCATTAGAGTCCTTTGCCTCCGTGGTACAACCGAACCACCCGCGAGCGTGGCCCGGCCGCACTGATCAGTGACGTACGGATTTCTTCGCGCGCCTTGAGCAGCTCATCGACCGTGCGGTATTCCACGGTACGGTCGGTGTAGCGCACAGTTTTTTCACCGCGAGCAATGGCCGCCTCAACCGCGTCGAGGTGCTTTTTCGTAAATGACATATCAGCGTCTCTTCAGATAGCCGCTGGTGGAACTGCGGCGTTGTGGGGGGGCCGTTGTCGGACGTGATTTCACGGCTGGTCGCGGCGCCTGTGGTGCTGCCGGTGTTACGACTGGCCGACTGAGCCGTTCGCTTTGAACGGGTTGGCCACTATCGCCCGAAGCCGACTGGATGATCGCCTGCCGAATCCGCGCCCAATCGTGATCTTGGTAGCGATTGATGCCGAGGTAATGCGCCATGGCCAGGTTGTACACCAACAGATCGAGCGCTTCGTTGCGCTCGGACTTGCCCTTGGTCCATTCGATGCGTTTATGCCCCCTGACGTAACGGGTGACTTTGCGCTCAGCAACGCACTGGGCGAAAAAGTCATCCGGCAGGTCGTTGGCAAAGTGCAGCGCTCCCGGGCCGGTGTCGAATGCATAGCGGTTGTAGATCCAGTCCTTCGCCGTGTCGGTACCAACAATCCAAAGCTCGGCGCCATGCCGTTCAGTCAGGCCCTTCCATGTCACGTCGACCATCGAAGGTCGCTGCGCGATCACCGGCCGGCCCCGCTTGCTCGCCCCCTTGATGGCGAACACGCTGCGCCAGCGGCGCATACGACAGAACTGATAGACCTCATCCGTATGGTTACCACCGGAGTCGACCGCAGTAGCCATGATCATCAGTTCAGCACCACAAGGGTGTCGGTAACGGGCCTTGAGTAACTCATCCAGCGCCGCCCAGGTGCGCTCATCTGCGGGGTCGCCGGAGATCACTTGAAAGTCGACCACCCAGCGTTCCATGCCGGCGCCCCAACCCATCACCATCAGTTCCAGGCGGTTGGCCTGGGTGTCAACAGAAGCGGTCAGCATCAATACGCCGTCGGGCATTGAGCCAAGCCCGTAGCTTTCCAGTCGCGCCCGATCCATCAGCACACCGGCTGAGGTTTGCTCCTGAGCGCTATCCCAGACCTTGGCCAGACGGGTGTTATAAAACACCTGCATCGGCTCCAGATCGCCTTTGGCCTGAGCCTTTTTAGCCTTCTCGAATTGCTTGGCCAACGAGGCCCAACCGGTCCAGCCGGGCGGCGAGTACAACGCGTTCAAGTTAAAACCAATGGTTTCGCCATCGCCTTGGGTGTGCGCTCGCCACTCCCCTTTCGCCAGCATCTCGCCCTTATAGCGCTCTTCGATCAGTACGTCGCAGTCGGGGCCGGCACATTGGTAATGCACAACCTGATAATCCGCCGAGTAATGCAAACGCTCCCATTCCAGAACCTGCATGTGTTCACAGGTTGGGCACGGCACGTAGTAGTAACGCTGATCGCTGACCTCAAACAGATCAGCGATTCGTGATGCCCCCCTGATCGTCGGCGAACTGGAAAAATAAAATTTGGCGTTACGGCCGAAAGTACTGCCGCGAGTCTCGGCCAGTTCGACCGGGTCGCCCTCTTCGCCCACGTCCACACTCCAGCGATCAACCTCGTCGCCATAGATGTAGCGGGCGGAAAGCTCCGCCAGATTGGCCGCCGAACCGGCCGTGGTGATGTACAGCGAACCACCCTCGAACTCCTTCGTGTCCATGGTGTTGCGCGCATCTCGCGAGCGGTTAGACGCCACGCGCTCACGCAGAACCGGCGTGGCCTTGATGGTTTTACCAATCCGCGACGATACCCGCTTTGCCAACCCAAGACTGGGCAACAACGTGAGGATGTTGGACGGGGCCATATGGATCAGGCCGCCGATCCAGTTCAAGGCGATCTGCGTTTTCATCAACTGCGAAGCCACCATGGTCACCACGCGCTTGCACGGGTGGGCAGGTGACAGACAGCGCATCGGCTCACGCGCATATGGGGTACGCGAAGTGTGGTATTGACCAGGCTCGGCCGCACCCGTATCGCGCGGGATGCGCATGTACTCGTCGGCCCACTGATCGATCCAGACATCTGGCTCTGGTCGCTGCCCACGGAAATACGCTTCGCGGTACACCGTCGCACCGTTCGACATTTCTAAGGACATAGGTTTAGCTCGGGGTAATGGCTTGTTCTAGATCTGCTGTAGACAGCCGCTCAGCATCTTCCAGCGTTTTTCGCAAAGCCGACGTCAGACGCTTTTCGATTTGCCATGGATCAGACATCGAGGCCAGTTCAGGCGATAGCTGTGGAGCCATTCCAAGTAAAAGATCACGCAGTAAGCGACCGGCGTTATAGGCCGCATCTTCGACCGCTTTGCGCTCTACCAAGGTGCCCTGGGCTTTAAGGAAGTTGTTTTTTTCCTGAAGCGACAGGTAGTGCTCACGAAGAGCGCGTGACCTTTGAAAGTCGGGCGGCGGATCAGAGGATTCATCTATAAAGTCTGCGACGACTATTTCCAGCGGTGGCTGATCACTTCGCTTCGGGCGATTGCGCTCATGTCGAGCGGCGACGGCGGCCTTGCTCGGGTCGCTCGTCATGGCCAGAAGCTGCTCGCTAGCATCCACATCAATCTTCCCGGCAGCATTCAGAACTAGTCGTTGATTCTTGACCAGCTTGCCAACGTACTGCCTGGACCACCCCTTCAGCTCGCAGTACTCCTTGCGAGATACAAAAGCCATGCGGCCTCCATCGTCGTGGCTTATCAAGCCTGTCAACTAACCCGGCTTAGTTGACAAGCCTTCTGACCATTGCGCCGGGGCTACTGTTCGAGAATCTGAACAGGCGTAAAAAGGCCTACAGCCCAATATAACCGGGGGGACTTCACTACAAAACACTGTTTGGATCACGCGAATTCTGTCGCTGAAAACACAGAATTTCTTGTCAACCTGTCAACCACTGTCAACTAACTTTCCAGCCCTGTGGCTAACGCTTTCCCGCGGGTTTCCGACCCCGTACCCTTCAAAAAGCCCCAGGGTCCCCGGCGGTTCTCGGCGCCAAAACGGTGCAACACTGCTCGTGCCGCCCGATTCCTACTCATTGAGTACTCGCTCCCAAGCCATGGCTACACAGGTGATCCACGCCGGCTTGCACGGCTGACACTCCCCACAATCAAGCTCAACCACGGTGTAATCAACGGTGTAAAAGCCGTCCCGTTGACGCCATAGCAAAGAGGCCTCATCCACTGCCTGCTTACGATCCTTGGCCTCCAGCTCCACAGTTTCGAAACACTTGCTCTCAACGGTTTGACGCTGAAAGACCGCGAGAAAGCGTTGATCATCGAGCCCCCGCGGATCGCGGCTGTCGTCTGCGATGCGCACAGGCAAAAAGCGATCAGGGATAAACACTGTGTGCGTGGTCTGGCTCATTGGTGCGCCTCATTGACGAAAAAGCCCGCAAGGACGCGGGTTGTGAAAAATGGACTGATCGTGATAACAGGTCTGGTTGGGAGGCATCACTCCGACGCCCTCATAAAAAGGACTTAGAAATGCAACTCGATATCTACCGCGATCAGGCGCTTGAGAAACTTCTGATCGTGGAGCGCGGAACAGACATCAATCAGCTCACAGGCATAAAGCAGGGCTTTCTAAAGGGCTTGGATCGGCCCAACCAAATCGATAGCGACTTCGACAAACTTCCCACCGGCATCAAGCCGGATGAAGTTCTTCAAGCCGTAAATCAACACGGTTTCTTCGCTTCCACGCTCGTAACTCACGCCCGGGAGATCGATCCGTCCAATTGACATAAAGCAGTAACGCCGGCGACGAGCGCGGCGACAGTCATCTCTGTTGCCGCCTTGAACTCAGTCGCTGGCGTCTGACTTACTACCCCTTCAGATCTTTGCGTAGATCCGCCACGTCCTGCATAAGCTGCCCCAGATCCTTGTCCTTGCGTGCCTCAGCCCACTTGAACCAAGCGCGGACCAATACCCATGCCGGCAAACCACACACAAAGATCAAGCCGCCGATAGCAATGAGTCCCACGTCGTCGTTTGCCCAGTCGCCAATACCCAACCAACGCACGACAAAGGCACCACCACAAATGCTGGAGACTGTGGTGCTGATCATCGCGACGCAGAACTCACTCACCGTCTTCGGGAGTGTCATCGCCATTACGACAACTGCGGCGAGCACAGCAATGAAGCCAAAGGCGCCCAACTTGTACAGTGCAATACCACCAGCGGCGGTGAGTGGACCAGGTTCGGACATATTGGTGACTCTCATAGGCACTCCCGGCCGAGGCCTGGTGGAGTCTTGGATAGGTTCGGTCCCAGCAGCACTCCCAGCTCGGAGCAATGGGTGTGGTGGAGCCGAAAACGAAAAAGCCCCGGCGAATGCCGAGGCTCTGTGAACTGTAGAAAGCTAAAAGCCCAACTCAGGGTCGGGCTTTGCTCGCGGAAAAACCGCAAAGTAACTGAAATCTATATTCCGCCCCCGGGGCTGTCAAGTACCAAAACGCTGCAACCCCGTGTTAATACTCAAAGCGTCTTGAGGAGCCTTCGCTCAACGTCGAAGGAAATATCAGATATTTTTGTTTCGTAAACCGGGACGCGAAGATGCTTCGCGGCTGTAAGTATTTTATCTTTAAGAGATGTATCTGCTCGCTGCCCCACTATTAGTTCACTAATACAATCTAAAGGAACTTTAAAAAGATGAACGTTGTATGGTTTCATCTCTTTAATTTCGCTAGCTACTTCCAGCATGCTGACGAGCCGCTCTTCCTCCTCATATTTCCAATCTTCTGATTTTGTCAGAACTACCGCTACGGATTCATGCGGGGTGAATTTTCGGCCATGAACTATCATTCTTTCATTTGAATATCTGACAGGGTTGAGTGGAAACTTATGTCCACTTCGATCTGGAACCCCCTCAAAAAACGGGTGATCTTTTTTAAATCCCACGCAAAAACCGGCATATGACGAAGTGTAGTGAGACCACATCAACGCACTATTCCAGCGCCGCGAAAGAGACAAAATCCCCAAACCAGAATTCATCTTCTCATTTGTTTTATCAAAAAACATCTTTCTTATAAAAACAGAAGTATCTTTGGTTTTTTTTTGCAGCACTTCTCATAGCTACTTTTAATTGGGCCGCTTTGAGACGCCTTGTAGTTCTGTCGTCTCCACTAAGTGGTGCATATTCACGCTCAACGGAAGCCTTAAATGCTGCAACACCCTGCTGGACTAATTCTTCGGGCAGAGCCGGCAAACACTCATATGGATCATTCAAGGCGCCTGGCTGGGAGAATCGTATCAGTCCATCACTCAAAAAACTGACTCGCGAAGCATCCAAATACTTATAAACGTTCAATAGAAACTCCCTTAATTGCCATCGCGATTCCTGTGAAGCCATAAGCCATCAAAAAGCCATTAGACCAGATTTTTCGTTGATGCAAAATGTGGGCTAAGCAGCGTCACGACGAAAATCCAACGCGCCATCGATCCAGGCAATCCCTGCCTTCCAGAGCTGTCTCGTCTTCTCTTCCCCAAAGCCCAATCTCTTGCCGACGTCCACCAGCGCCTTGTCCCGGGCGGTGTAGTACTTCATCAGCACGTCGCCGCATTCGGGGTATCGCTTCAGCAAGCGACCCATCAATCCATCGATCATCAGCGCGTCGTCGTCAGTGATCATCGGCGTATGCAGGGTGTTCTCGCGGGACGCGCAACAGGACACGCCGGATCCCAATACCACCCAGCGACCCCAATGTTCCAGCAGGTCTTCCGATGTGCGCTCGGTGAAGCTTTTTGTTCTCGCCATGATTCAATCCCCCTTGAAAGACGAGCGTCCGGCGCCGCGACTATTGCACTGCTGGTACTGCTCGACGGTATCGTTCGATGCCGGAGCCAGGGTTGCGAGGTGACGCTCCCGGCGCAGCAGCATGCCCAACTGCACCACCAGATCTTCCACCGGCAACGGCTCCTGAGTGACGGCGTGCACCAGGCCGGAAGCGTGGCAACCGAAGCAGTCGAGTTGGTGAAACACACCTTGGACGATCCCTTTCCCGGCACATGACGGGCAGTCGGTGAGCGGGATCAGGCAACGCACAAAGGCGGGGCCGTGGGTCTTTTTATCCATTTTTAAACCTCGCCTTTTATGGATTCGTGATTGCGCTAGAGGCCGCGCCATTCAAGGCCTCGGCGCCATTCTGCGAATTTTCGTTTCTAGCCATGGTCGAGCGGTGAATCAGGTTGAAGCCTTTCCCGTCTAACCATTCGTGCCACTTGTTCAGAGCCTCGCGTTTGAGCAGTTCAGCGGACGTATGGATGTAGGTCTGCACGTTGCGGGTCAGCGTGTGGTTCACCAACATCTCGCCAATGAGGAAGTCGACCCCGAGGTCAGTCCAGCCGGTTCGGGCCACCTTGCGCAGGTCATGGCTGGTCCACTCGCCCTTGCCCAACCGGGTGAACACGGCACACGCCTGGCTGTCGCTGATCGGTCCACGGTTGCGCGCCGGGAATAGGTAGGCGCCCTTGTAGCCCCTGGCCGACTGCCAGTCCCGGTACCGCTCCAGCAGCGCGCAAACCTGATGGGTCAGTGGCAGGCGATGCTCGCAACGGGTCTTGGTGTTCTCGGCGGGAATGAACCACTCGCCCTGCTCGCCCAGCGTCAGATGCACCCAGCGGGATTGGCGAGTCTCGCCCGCCCGCGTGCCATGGCAAAGCATCATCAGGGCCAGCATGCAGTCCTGCGGGTGCTGGTCGAAGTCGTCGGCCAGTTGACCGATCACCTCTTCAAGCTGCACGGCACGCAGACGTGATGGTTTCGGCAGAATGCGAGCCTTGGTGAAGTCGGTGAACTTGAACCCGGCGATAGGGTTCTTGGCGATCAGGCGCAGTTTCTCAGCCTGGCGGAAGGCGACGACGAGCACGCCCCACATCCACCGAACGTACGACAGCGACATCTCGGCCTGCATCGGCCACATCACCAGCTTGTCCAGTGCGGACCGGTCGCATTCGTCCACCAGCAGATCACTGAGTCGCGGCTTGAGATGACAGGTGATAATCGAGGTGTTGGTGGCGCGGCGTTTCGCCGACAGGCTCCGCTCGGTCGATTGACGCACCATAAACCAGTCCAGCAACTGGCCAACCGTCTGCAAAGTGCCGGCTGCGGCCGAAGCTTTCGGGTCGGCAGCCAGGCGCTCGCGGATCTTCGGCAGAGCATTGATCAGGCCTTTTACCGGCAGCTCGGGGAAACCAGCGATCTTTTCCCACTTCTTGCCCACCACCAGGTGCCACGTCCCGCGGTCCCGGTTCTGGTGAAACCGGAAGTACACGCCCGGGTACCGCGCATCGCGCATGTCGCGGATATTGGCATTGCCGGCCTGACGCCGAATCTCGGAATCGGTGAATGAAGTGAGCAGCGTTTGGCTCATGCGGCCACCACGGTCGGTGCAAGTCGCAGGTAGGCGCGGATCTGCTCCATCGCATCGAAGTGCCCACGGCACACCACTGCGAGATAGCCCTGGTCATTCAACTTACGAATCCACTTGTGCTGACTGTCAGAGACTGCAGCGGCATTGGGCGGTGTCGCCTTGAACTCGATGTACAGACCGAAGTACCCGCCGCGCGCCATGGTCAGCACCAGATCGGGAACACCGGCGACGACGCCCTGACCTTTCAACTCGGCCGCGACTTTCTTCAGCCGATGGCCACCGTTTGGGACGTGGTAGATCAGCTCTGCGACCTCGGGCATGCGAATTCGCAACTCGGTGATCAACGCGGCCTGCTCCAGGCCTTCGCGGTCGATGCGTTTTGCACGTACCGGTCTGGGGGAAAACGGCTTCATCGGCGATCACCCCGCGTCTTGCGGTACCGATCATTGAGGCGACGGCAAAATTCATAAAGCGCCCAGGTGGCGAGGACCATCAGGATGAGCAAGGTTCTTGGGTCGATCATGCAGCCCCCTTCACGGTGAGGATTCCGGCCCGGATCAGGGCCTCATGTGTTTCGGCGATAGCGCGCGGCATGTCTTGCCAATCGATGTCGCCGGCGGCGCGGCCGTCGATGACGTCGTGACAGGCGCTGCACGCGTAAACAGCGACAGTGTCGAAGCCCTTCATGCCCATGCCCTTCTGGCCGCACGGCAGATGCGCGAGAACAGTCGTGGACGAATTGAAGTTGCAAGTACCTGGTGAGCGGACAGTGCAGTCCTGGCCGTTGGCCGAGGCGCGGAGCTTCTTGGAGGTCACGCGCATATCCGATCCCCGGTGATGACGTCGATTACTTCGTAGGTGGACGGCCACATGGCCTGGCCGAATTTCAGAGCAGCCGATGAGTGCTCGAACAGCGCGACGGCGCGGTCGGGCTTGTCGGAGAGCTCCCACTTGTAGCCACAGCAGTGCACGGCGAAGCGGTAATCAGCAGGATCGGTTGGCGCAAGGCGTGGATTAGGCACGGGCACCTCCCAGCTTGGCGCGCAGTTGAGCCAAAGCATCCTGGCCAACTTCAGGCGTCACCTTCGCCTCTGCCCGTGCAGGCAGCGCCTTGGGCATCGACTGGAGCGGCAACCCAGCCAGCAAGCGGCGGATGGTGATGGTGTAATTTCGGTCGAACAGCTTGAGGCTCAGCGCCGTATCGAGTTTGTTCAGGCTCTCGAAGCCGCACTCCTTGGCTGTGTGCCAAACCGCGTCGTGGGACCACTTGCCCTGCCCTGCCATGCCGGGATGTGCGTTGCGGCATGCCTCCCGGTGCGCGGCGGCGAGCGGCGGCAAACCCAACATTTCAGGGGTCGGCTTACACCACTCGATGAATTGCCCAGGGCTGGGAATGAAGTCGCCGGGCTGTTTGCGGACCTGAGCCATTCCGAAATTGATCTGAACTTGGGTGCAAATACCTTCCTCGAGGACAGCCTGAAACCATTGCCGCTTGGACGCGCGGTAGGTTTCTTGGTCCGGCCAAGCCTGGCGCCACGCGGAACGGATCGAACGCAGCTCTTTGAACAACTCGTTGATAGCAACCACCAGCGTGCTGTTGGTCTCACTCTCGACGGGCGAGGCATCGGCGGCGATGAACTCACCGGATTGAGCGCTGGCCCACAGGCCCTGAGCAATGACGGAGACGGTCTTCATGGTTTCACCCCGTTCTGCCAGCCGGTGTCGTCATCGTCGTAGTCGGATGCAGGCGCCTGTCTCTGCCTGAACTGGGCGACGTTCGAAGCGGCAGCCCGGACTTTGTCGCTGTTTACCCACTTGACCAGCATCCCCACCCATTCAGCCTGGGTGTTGACCTGGTGCTGAGGCTCGTAGTGAGCGGTGAACGCAACCCGGACTTCTTCGGTGAACAGGTCGAGCGCCAGCCCGCGGTGAAATGCGTAGGTTTCCAGCAGCGTTTCATCCGGCACCCAGTCGAGGGTCATTTCGATGGGCATGCGAGGATCGACAGGACCGCGCGCAGAGAGAGGTTCTTTATTCTTCTCTACATCTTCTTTAGGTAACGCACCGCTAACGTTAGCAGCGTTACTTTTACCGTTACTCGCCTTGTGATTTGCAACGCGCTTTGCCGTGAGAAGCCTGTTTTTAGCGGTCTTCCCATTGTGTCGGTCGAAGTGCGGAAGGCTGATCACACCATCGAGTTCGATCATCCAAGCGACCGACTTCATGTGCTCGCAGAAACCGATAACGCCGACGAGACGATCCAGTAACTTTTTACTAACGCTCGGAGCGTTACCGTTTTCGGTTTGCTGGTCGAACCAGCCCCATACACGCATCAGCTTGCCGACGACAGCGTCCGGGTCGATATCAGCCAAGTCGGCGATCTGGCAGACCTCGGGCTTGTCCAGGGTGGTGAGTTCGAATTTTATCCAGTCGCCGGCCATTACGCGGCCTCCTGCAGAAGTTCAGCGAGACGTGTGAGGCCTTTCGGGGTAACCATTGGATCGAATGCCGCGCGCTCAATCCCAGTTTCCGGGTCAGGCTTCAAGGCGGTGACCTTGTGAGTCATATGCCCGCTCGTGATGCGCGGTTGATAGGCAACCCAGCGCTTGCACCCGTGGCGCCGGAAGATCCAGCGGTGCTGTTCCAACCAGGCGAACAGGCGCGCTGGGGCCATACCAAGCTGCTTGGCTGCGTCGGTGATGCAGATCGCACCACCGGCGGCAGCGAGCCTATTGATGGCCGCGACTTTCGGGGCCTGAACTGAAATCAGGCGCTGCAGCTCGCCATTCTTGTCTGCCAGATCGGCGGCAAGTCGGAGGGCCTCCGGAAGGGATTGCGGGATCGAGACGACGTGTCGCGACACGTTTTCGAGTTCGCTCAAACGTGTCACGACACGATGGCGAAGCGGCGTGCTGTAACCGGTGAGCAGGGTCATGACGAGATCATGACCAAGGAAATACTCGGTTTGGGAGCGGTTACGCTCGTCCCGGTAGATGCATCCAAAAGTGGATGCATCGATATTCAGCTCAGCAAGATTTCGTTTGATGTCGCGGACGACGTGATGATGGTGCTTGCCGGTGAGATCGGCGATCTCCCGACTCGACATGGTGACCGTATTGCTTGGAGCGACGATCGTGTTCATAATGGCCCCACTGTGTTTTACAGGTTGTTGAAAGAGCCGGGTTGCAGCCCGGCTTTTTTGTGCCTGGAATTCAGGCGATTGACTTCAGTGCCGGACGAGACCGCTCAATCAGTTCCTCAGCCTTGCGCCCCAACTCCCCTGCCCGCGCTTCAACCTGCCTGCATTGTTTTGCGAACGCCGGCAGATGCGGCATGTCCTCCTCGCACATCACTTGGTCGTCGAACACTTCGCTACCCGTGTCGATCACATCGCCCAGGGCGCGGATCAATGCCCCAAAGCTTTTGTTCGCGCATTGTTCGGTCGCCATATGGCGCGCACCGATCAAGCCATGACGGCTCGCCAACTCATTGATGCAGTGATCTCGAAACTCGGGCTCAAGGGCATTAACCCAGGCCTCTTCCAGCCACGACGGCATGTCCTGATCACCCGACAGCCAGCGCTGCACCCTCTTCAACCAGCGCCCGGTCGCCTTCACGAACTCGCAGACATCGTTGAGCTCAGTCAGTGCGCCGAAGTCCGGTACATCTTTGGCTGTAGCTTTGTCTCGGCAGGACAGGTACAGCTCACGGCTGAGCGCTTGAGCGAAATCGTCCTGACTCAAGCTGGTGCGAGCGATCTGATTGGCAGCGTGTGCAACCAGCACTTGGTCACGGGTCTGCGCGCTGTGTCTTGGACTGGACGTTTCCATGAGGACTGCTCTCTTTTAATCTGGCTTCAATGGATCGGTGGGCAGGAATGTCGCTTAGGCGGCCTGGTCTTTCTTCACAGCCTTGAATTTGCCCTTGGAAAGAACCTGAATCTGGTACTGCCTAGATTCAGGAATTGTCTCCCCCCACATGGTCACGGCACTTGGGCGAATACCCAGAGCCAATGCCAGCTTTGTCTTGCTGCCGAAGAATTCGGCGACTTCATGCGTGTTCATTGCGCATCCTCATTCGAGCCTTGCGTAATTTCAGCATGCTTAATTTAAGGCGTCAATGACGATTTAATCCTACTGCATGCTTAAATTCAGTTAACTTAATATTGAGTCCATGGAAAGACACGAACGTATTGCCCGAGCTATACAGCTCAGCGGGAAAAAGAAGGGCGAAATAGCTACGCTTTGTGGCGTCGCGAATTCGGCCGTCACTCAATGGATTTCAGGGGAAAGCAAAAGCCTTCGACCTGAGAACCTTTATGCGCTGGCGAAAGCAACGGGGTTCCGAGCTGAGTGGCTTGCCATCGGTGAGGGAGGCGAGCGTGAGGTGGCTGAATCGAACGTCGGCAATGCCCGTCATCAGGTTGAATCCTTCCGCTACCCGGTAATCAGTTGGGTCGCCGCCGGCGCTTGGGCTGAAGCAGTGGAGCCATACCCAGCTGGCTTTTCGGATCGCTACGAGTTTTCCGAATACGACTCAAAAGGCGCGGCGTTCTGGCTGGAGGTCAAAGGCGACTCGATGACCTCGTCTGCCGGGCAGAGTATTACCGAAGGCACCCTGATCCTGGTAGACACCGAAGCTGAGGCCGCACCTGGCAAGCTTGTGATCGCCAAACTGCCAGAGAGCAATGAGGCGACATTCAAAAAACTCGTCAGCGATGGCGGGAGACTGTTCCTAAAGCCGCTCAACCCCGGGTACCCAATTGAACCGTTTGACGAGCGCTGCCGGATCGTGGGTGTCGTCGTGCGGGCTCTACAGAAGTTCTGACAATGCCGAAGAAGCGGCCGGCAGAAAGCACTCCAGCATCCGCTGCGGACATCGAGAGATCCATCCAAGCCTTGAATAAAATGGCTGAGCGCCTTTGGGGGGATGGTCGAGAGGCCGAGGCGAAAGCCCTGCTCGATGCCTTGGATGCTCTAAACCGTGCTCTGGACCGGATCAGGATTGGCGAAAGTCGCAGGGTTCTTCATTGAAGACCGTCTTGGATCTGGAACGAGGGCTTATGGCATGGCGCACTCACTTCAATACCAGATAACCGAATCTGTTCGCGTCGTTGAGATCGAGATTGGGAAACTGCTCGATTTGGCAGCAATGCTCAAAGACGATGGAAATGATGTCTTGGCGACGGCTGTCTCGAACCAGGCGAATAAGCTGCTTGAGGTTGCGGTAGCGCTGAGAATTGCTACGGCAAGCTGACTGCTTAAGCTGACGAGGTGAAGGCGGGAATGCAGGCCAAGCCTTCCGACCTGGCCGTTTCGTCACTCCTCAATCAGTAGCTCATCATACTCACCGGCAGCCAATGCCTCCTCGTTGTACTCATACCCTAGCGCTTCAATCTTTTTGCGTTTTTTATACAGCCCAAGCTCCTGCCTTGCATGACTCAGGGCTTCGTCCTTGATGAAGTCCTTGTAGGGAGGTTCGTAGATACTGCTCTCACGAAAAGTCCAATTCGCAGGATTTTGGATATCAAGGAGAAGATTCATGGCATTGCCAACCCCAGCAGATTTACAGCGAATGGCGCTACCTAAGAAACTTCCTGTATTTCTTAGTGCCTTGGGCCTTCACAGGCCTGCGCATGTTGACAGCAAGGAGTGGCAGCATATCTGCCAGCTGTACAAGGTGATGAGGGAAGTGAAACAGGGCGTTGGCTTTGAAGTCTTGGCAAAAAGGCTTATTGCGCACATCAGCTACTATCAGAAAATCATTGTCGAGGGTGAGACCTTCGTATCGATTGCCCTGTCCAAAAAAAAGCGCCGCAAAGCAAATCGTCGCGGTCTATCTGAAGGAAAAGCATCATTCTCTGACTCTCCCCAAGAGACTGCACGAAAGAGAAACTCAACTTCAAAAATAGGCTTAGGGGTGAAAAGTATTCTCCCTCCACCCCAACGAACCCGGTGCGAAGAGGTCAAGATCGATAACCACACACAATCGCCCGAGAAATCACCCTCATCTCATGTTTTATACGTAGCCGGCTGGACACTATCAAGCGACTTAGAGTAGCGGAGCCCAGCCCAGGGCTTTCCGTTTCTGCACCCGTCACGCCTTCGTCGCACCGACCAAGCGCAATGCGCTCAGCCAAAGGGATTTGGCAGTGTGCATAAAGAGCCCGGCCAAGTGCCGGGCTTTTCGCATCTGTCCTTTCCTGAATTGAATCCATAGCCCGCCGATGAGCGGTTTTTTTGTTGAACTCGATTTACCCGGCTGCATGATGGCAATGTAGAATCGCCCCGCCCCCCCCCATTTACTGAAACGGATTTTCTGCATGCGACTAGTAGCAAAGTTAGCCTCCATGATAATCATCGGAGCTCTTCATGGCTGTGCGTTTACCACAGAGACGATTGATGTCAGCTACATTCCTCAACCCGGCATTAGCAAAATCGATGGCGCTGAAACGGTATCGGTGGCCGTTGATGTCAACGATAGTCGGCCAGATAAGAGCAAGGTGAGCAGTAAGAAAAACGGGTATGGCATGGAAACTGCGCCAATTCTTGCAAACGAGGAGGTTGCTGCCACCGTTCGCCGGGCATTAACCCAGGAAATCAGCGCTCGCGGCTTTAAATCCGGACAATCACCAGCGGATGTGAAAATCTCAGCTGTAGTGAATCGGCTCTATAACGATCACAAACTCGGATTCTTCTCAGGTGATGCTGTGGCGGACTTCGGTATGTCGGTCAAGGTACTTGGGGCGTCAGGCAAGACGCTATTCTCGCGGGAAATCGTGTCGCAGGGAACAGAGCCAAACACGCAGCTCGCCACTGGAAATAATGCAAAATTAGCGCTCGATAGAGCCCTCGCGAGCGGGATTAAAACGCTTTTCAGTGACCCGTCGTTCATTGCCGCTTTGTCCGCGCGACCAGAGACTGCATCCACTAGCAATCGTACTAACCGACTTCTTGATGAATTGGCTGCCGACAAGACGCTGAGCTATGACGAGTACAAGCGTCGCTACGAAATCATCAAAAGAACTCAGCCATAGATCTGTAGCACTCAAAGTACCTTCAGCAGGAAGCTCGAAAATGCACCTAGTTTCACTAACTCGCCCTCTTTTGATTGCAGCCCTTGTGGGTATTGGCGGATGTTCAAGTATCGTCAGCGACTCGACATACCCGGTGGCAATCACCTCCTCGCCTAGCGGCGCTTCGTACCAGATTACCAATGAAGATGGCTCAGTCGTCCGATCCGGCATTACCCCTGACCATGTAATGCTTAAGGCTGGTGCAGGATACTTCGACGGAGAGACCTACAAGATCTCGTATCAAAAAGACGGCTACACCGAGAACTCTGCAGTACTCAATTCGGGGATTGATGGTTGGTACTGGGGGAACATCCTCTTCGGCGGCCTTATCGGGATGCTTGTAGTTGATCCGATCACCGGAGCAATGTATACGCTCCCGGAAAATGCGAATACTAGTCTAGAAAGCGTGCCGTCAATGGCGTCTGCAGCGGCACAGACTTTGGTAGCACCCTCCGCGCCTGCTGCGTCAAACGGCACGAAGGAGCAGCAATTGAACGAGCTAGCCGCTGATAAAAGCCTTTCCTACGACGAGTATCTACGCAGACACAAAATCATAACCCGCGAAGATTGATGCTTTAGCAGAAGACAGAGCCCGCCACTAAGCGGGCTTTTTTTATTTCTTTCGATCAAAAAAGCACAAATGTACTCCGCGCTCCTTGCCAAAAATAGCGCACATAAATACTGTACGTATATACAGTTACGGTAAGGAAAACCGCATGCTTCCCTCCTCTATTCCTACGACTCAAACCTCGACATCCTACGAGATGGCCGGCCGCCGCCTGCAAGCGCTCATCGCTGCACCTGGCGTGCAAAAGATTCAGGCAGTGACAGTATCCAGACTTGAGCACGAAACCGTTGAGGACTGGCAGCGACTGATTGACGAGATCAGCGAAACTGCCGGCGTGTCGGTCGAGTCCCTGGAGGGAGGTGCCGTCAGGATCGGGTGGCGACAGTATTGTGAAGCGTGAAATGAGCCCGCCTCTGAGCGGGCTTTTTATCGCCTATTGATTTCAGCATTCTGAATTTATTTTTCAGCATGCTTGACATAATAATTTCAGCTTGCTTAAATTCTGCTCAAGCCAAGCAGACGTACCGGCCCAGCAGCGAAAGCCGCGCCGCTCTTTAACAGTCAGGAATCTTCGTGGATCGATCCCCGGCAACGGGAACAGCGCGAAACACAAATTTCGATCCCCATGCCAGCTCTGGAACTGGCCGGGCTCCCCAATGAGAGCACGCAAAGTTGCACAGCCACCCGAAGTGACGCCAGTAGCGGCAGCGGGCAGAGAGAGGACTCCGGCGGACGTGCAGCGAGAGAAACGGACAGCATCACTTCTGCACCTTGGCGACAGGGTGCAGCGGGATGTAGGCCTACATCGAACGAAATGCTCAACAGAGCAAAGGTGACATCAAATGAAATAAGGAATCGACAATGACTGTAGACATCAGCAACTTCACGATCGCCACCCCGCTTCCAATTTCCGCTACCAACCCAATCTCTCTGGACTTGATCGGCTGGCGCGCGTTGATCGAATGCCCTGACGTTATCTCGATGCTTCCTGACAGATCGCTGCAGATGACGGCGCCTACCCTGGGCGCATCCAGCAAGAGCACCCATCGAACTCGCTGCGAATGGAAAGAGCCTGGCTACTGGCTATTTTCGAGTGCTGCAGACCATTGGAGCCGCCAAGAAATGCGGCTGACCAAGGTCAACTCTCTGCAGAAGGTGGTGATCGGCCAGATTCATGTACAGGGCTCGGAGCGACCTCCGGTAAAGGTGTTCTGGAACAAGGGCAAGATCACCATGGGCTTCAGGTCGAGCTACCTTCAGGACGATCCGGTCAACACGACCGTACTGGAAAACGTGCCACTCGGCGCACTTTTCAAGATCAACATCCACGCGAATTCGAGCGGCGCTGTTTCCGTATCAGCAAGCTGCAACGGCGCCAAATCGACATCCGCAATCATGCGGCTCGACAACACCTGGGACACGAAGACCCTCGCCTTCCACGGCGGCGTGTACAACCAGATCGATTACTCCGAAACCACCGACCCGGAAGACGGCTCGGTGTGCATCATCAGTGACCTTTCCATCACCCACGTCTGACATCGCCCACTTTGGACGAGTGACGCAAACAAAAGCCCGGTTCCGATCGGGCTTTTTTACGCCTGCCTTTATCCGTCAGCACTCTCCCCTGCGCCCAACGGCAACCAGCAGGACGGCCGAGTGCTGACGAATAAACGCAACCACACACCGAGGGATCAGCCATGCATCCATCATTTCAAGAGCGCATCGACGAACTCGGTGTGCTGCTGCAACAAACCAACGCCGCGCGCATCGCGTTCTTCGGCCGCACTGATAGGCCCGCTCCACCCAAGCCCGTCCGCTTCCAGGTCGCAGGCGAAAGCGTCGGCATGTTCCAAGTTGTCGACCTCACCACTGGCAAGACTCGCGCCTTCCGCCAGGACTACAAAGCTGCTCACGAACTCGCCATGCAGTTCGAGGCGAAGGCCAACCGGCTGCCGGGAGGTGCGCAGTGATCGGCGTGCCAATGCCCAACCCGCGAGACTCGATCATCGAGGACCTGAACCAGAAGCTGGAACAGTTCTTCGGCGCCGGCAAGACGGTGCAGCAGATCGCCCGCGGCGTCAGTGCCGATGCTCCGGCTTTTGGCACCACCACCCACGGCAACAAGCTGCGCGCCGAGCGGGACAAGATCGCACCCCGGCTGAAGGAACTGGCCGAGGCAGGCACACCGGTCGCCAAGGCCGCGAAAGATTGCGGCATGGAAGCCAAGCGCGCCCGACTCATCGCCCGCGAAAACGGATTCAAGTTCACCTCATGAAGCGGCTCAGCAACCAGGTGCGCCAGCGCCGACGACAGACATGGCTGGATATACCGGCCCACGGAATTGAAGAGGCAGGCCATGGCCAAGACTGGGCAAGAGCGATCGACGAAGGCCGCGTTGAAGCGGATCGAGTTCGACGAGAAGGAATTGCGGCACCGCTGTCGGCTTGGCACTCGGCAGAAGCTGGAAGAGCTTATGGCCTGGAACGAGGACACTGAGCAGGCCTCGGTGATTGAGGGCTGTCTGCGCTATGTGCACTCGCTCGGGGCTGAAGCGGCCAGAAAAGCATTGAAGCCGCGCCACGAAATCGTGATTAGCGAAAGCGTGGCGCGGGAATTTCACAATCAGAGTTTGGCCGAGCTGAAGCGCGATCCGGGCGATGAAATTCAGGAACCATTGCGCAACCAATAGGCAATGACGGAAACGACTACAGCTGCAAAAAAACTCAATCCGGCGGATGCCCACAATTTCTTAGAGTCAGATCTACGAGTTTCAAATAGCTCAATGGTCTTGGGGCCAATGTAAAAGTAGGCCTCTTCCCCCTCTTCCTTCTCAATGACTGTGATGTTCTTGTACCTCTGTAGACCTCGACCCTGCCTATAGCATTGGAACGTATGCGCCATATATGTTCGTCGAAAAGGTTCGCCGACTGCGGGCAGTCCGCCAGTACATCCAAGATAGTCTGCCTCCACCAGAGCAGCGAGCGGATAGAAATCGCGATGATCTCCAAAACGATTATCTAAAAGATTCAGCGCCTCCGAGCATGTCATTGAGTTCTCGGCGTAAAGCCTTTTGAGTAACTTTTTCAAAGAGCGGTTCATGCATAGCCTCAGCGCAGATTGAGGATCTGTAATAACCCAACCCAAACCAAATTGCCACCACCGGTCACGGAGGGCGGCGCCTACCCGAGGTAACCGCAATGCCTGTTCTCCACAGCATCATCCACAAGATCGACAAGAAGCCCGACGGTACCCCAGCCATTCTGCATTACGGCAACGCTGAGCTGATCGACAGCCAAGCTCGCGACGATCTGATGAGCCAGCTCAACGAAAGCTACAACGCGAAGACCGGCAAAGCCTGGGGTTTCTTTCATGCCGAATCGGGTGCTTTCCCTCTCAGCGGCTGGATCGATAAGTACCTGGCCGGCGCCGATGATTTCGTGAGTTTCAGCGGCAACGCCGTCGAGCACCTGACCAGACTGATGGAAGAATCCAATCTGTCAGTAGGTGGCAACGCGCTGTTCTGCCACTACCAGCAAGGTCTGACCGAATACCTGACCATTGCCCTGGTGCAAGAAACCAAAGCGGTGATCATGACTGACGGGCTGACACTGATGCCGGTGCGGCGCCTTGACCTGGATCACCTCCATCTGGCCGCGCGGATCAACCTCAATGAGTGGAAGAGCAACCCCGCTTCGCGCCAGTACATTTCGTTCATCAAGGGCAAGAATGGCCGGAAGGCAAACGACTACTTCCGTGATTTCATCGGCTGCCAAGAAGGCGTCGACGGCCCGGGCGAAACCCGAACCCTGCTCAAAGCGTTCAGCGATTTCGTTGAGAGCGAGGATATGGGTGAAGAGTCGGCCCGCGAGAAGACTCAGACCCTTGTCAGCTACTCCATGGCCCAAGCCAAGCGCGGCGAGCCAATCACGCTCGACGAGCTGTCAGAGCTGATCGACGAGGACCAGCCGAAACAGTTCGCCGACTTCATTCGCGATAAAGATTACGGCCTTTCCGAAACCATTCCGGCCGACAAAAAGACCCTGACGAAATTCCGTCGCTTCACTGGCCGGGCCGAGGGGCTGTCGATCAGCTTCGAACAGCACCTGCTCGGGTCGAAGATCGAGTTCGATGAAGCTGGCGGCACACTGACACTGCGTGGCCTTCCTACTCAGCTCACTGAACAGCTCAAGCGTGCAGCCGCCTGACTCATGGAAGCGATGGATCGGGCGGATAGGGACCCATTAATTTGTGGATGTTCGGCCAAACCATAAACGCTTGGGTCACCCGACCGCCTCGTGTGCAGTAAACCAAAAACTCTGACCTGCTACCGCTGCTGACCCTGTATCGGTACTTCCCGCAGCCATCTACGTCTGCCTCAGAAAGAACTCGCGTGATACTGGGATTGTCAGCCTTGACCCATGGCGCTGGGTACTGTTCCTCCAGCGTTTGCGCAGATACCGCCAAGGGCAGCAGCCCAAACAAGACCAGCATTACTCGCTTCACGATCTACTCCTTGATCCGGCTCCATGCCGGGCGGAACACAAATACCCCACCGCAAGTGGTTGTGTCACTTCAGTGATTGAATACCAACGCAGTGCGTTTGTTTTATCTTTAAAACTTTTTCTAATGCCATATTCGTCAAAGCTAAATACGAGTCGGTTTCTGGCTCGTACTGCTCCAAATCCCAAAGAATTCCCTCAAGGTCATATTTCAACCTTAGACAATCCGCTGCTCTGTCTGGGTTTGTATCGGTCTCAATCACCAGTCGAACGCGTGCAATCAACTCACGAACTAGCCTCTTTCGAACGTCTGATGTAGCGGAGTTTCCTTGCGTGATGGTGATTACGAATTCGCAGTCCACCAAAAACACAAGTAGCAGAGTTTTTTCCTTTCTCTGTGCCTCCCTGCGATCAGCAAAGCGTTGCCGGTTGGGTATCCATATAGCGATGCCAAGAGCTGCGATGGCACCTATCGCCTGTACCCAGGACGCCAGTCCGGGGTGATGTTCGATCCAGATGGAAACGCTTTCCCAACTCATAACCCACTCCCCTGTAGATCCCGGAACTATACCGGCGAGGATCCCCTATGTCCGCACAACAGATCGACGAAAAGAAACTCGAGCGAGCGATCCGCAAAATCAAGCACTGCTTGGCACTGGCGCAGAGCTCGAACGAGAACGAAGCGGCCACAGCTCTTCGCCAGGCGCAGGCGTTGATGCGTGAGTACCGGCTTACTGAGATGGATGTGAAGCTCAGTGACGTAGGTGAAGTTGAATCCCAATTCTTCCGACTCGATCGCCTGCCAGCCTGGGAGCGAAATTTAAGCGCGGCAGTGGCACAGGTGTTCGGATGCACGTCATTGCGAAACCGCCAGTGGTGCAAAGTCAAAGATCGGATCGTTGAGCGCGCCGCATTCGTCGGCGTTACGCCGGCCCAGCACATTGCCCTCTACGCCTTTGAGGCTCTGCTCACCAAGTTGAAATTGGCCCGAAAGGAATACGCCGCCGGTGTTCGATCAGGCAAGCATCGCAGCTCCTACTCCGCGGACACAGCCGCCGACCACTTCGCCATTGCGTGGGTTGGTGAAGTTTACGGGAAGCTCCAAGCGTTAGTGCCAAGAGGCGAAGAAGACGCGCCTGCAGCGCATAGCGACGGCCGCGACATTGTGGCCGTGGAAGCCCAAGACAAGGCGCTTATCGACGAATACCTTGCCAACAATGGCGTGGGAAAAGCCCGTAAAGCACGCGAGACCGAACTCGACATGAACGCCCAGATCGCGGGCATGCTGGCGGGCCGAAATGTCGACCTGCACGCAGGTATTGCGCGCGCCGGCGACGACCAACTCGCGCTTTCGGCCATCGCCTAACCGCTATGCACGCCAATCACCCCACTTCAACGAATCACGCCAGCCGGCGAGGCAGAAATTTGCCTTGATAGACATCAAGGAGCTCGGTATGGAATTGCGGATTTCACAACATCAATTTTATGGTTACGGTTTTGAAAAGTTAATGGTCGTTCAAGGTGCATCTTCTCAACCAGAGCCTTCATAGAAAGATAGGCTAATTCTTGGTCGCGCATTGGCCCGATGTGTATCGCTCTAATACTTTCAAAGGGTAGAGACGCTTCAACATAAGGAATGAGGATATTCCCGCGCACTCGAAATTTGACTTTCAGGCCATCTTCGATCTCAGGGTCTATGTCATGCCCGAGGATAACTCTTATCTCTCGTTCTTCCGAAAAACTTTCATGCTTAAATGTCGCCACCAATCCAACAATATCAGAAAATGCCTCATACCCTTCCTGATCCAAAAAACCTGAATTGATCTCCATAGCCTTTGAAATTGTTATCAGGCCTAACAATGCGGTGTTAGATGCCTGAATCAATTTTTCGTCGTGATCATATACGCAATCAAAAAGCTCCTGCGGCAACCAATCAGCATCGACCTCAATCGCATAAGAACCATAAGCCCTCCACTGGCTCAAAAGATTACCAGCTCGACTAAATGAACCTATGAAAACGGGCCGGTTATCTATTCCGTAGCCAGCCTTTCCAACTAACCCATTCTCAACATAGTTGGCGGCATCTTCAAAAAATTCGTGCGGACGTGGAAAGTTCGCTACTCGATGCTTCATATACTCAACAAGCATAGATATTCCATTGTGCATCTCTTCTGAATCATTCAGAAAGCGTACATCTGTCAACCACATTTTTTCATTTTCAAGAATTGACTTAACTGCACTTGCGTCGGTGTAGTGGAAAATTTTCAAGTTATCTATTCCCTGATCTGAATCCCACTAATATACCGACGAGTAATCATCATGCCCATCACTTATGGAAGCGTGTGCAGCGGCATCGAGGCCGCGACGATGGCCTGGCATCCGCTGGGCATGCGCGCCACCTGGTTCGCCGAGATCGAAGCCTTCCCCAGCGCGGTGCTGGCCCACCACTACCCCAACACGCCGAACCTCGGCGACATGACCAAACTTGGCGCTAAGGTGCTGGCCGGCAAGATCGCTGCGCCTGACGTCCTCGTAGGCGGAACACCGTGCCAGGCGTTCAGCGTGGCCGGCATGCGCCAAGGCCTTGTCGACCCTCGCGGCGCCCTCACCATCAAATACGTGGAGATTGCAGATGCAGTTGACTATGTTCGCGCCGGCCAGCGAAAGCCCGCTTGCGTTGTCGTCTGGGAAAACGTCCCCGGCGTCCTCAGTGACAAAGGGAACGCCTTCGGATGCTTTCTTGGCGCGCTTGCTGGGGAAGACTGCGAATTGCAGCCTTCAGGGAAGAAATGGCCGAACGCTGGTTGTGTGTATGGACCCAAAAGAACAATCGCGTGGCGGGTCCTGGACGCCCAATATTTCGGCCTGGCCCAACGACGCCGCCGTGTGTTCGTTGTCGCAAGTGCTCGAGACGGATTCGATCCCACCGAGGTACTTTTTGAGCGAGAAGGCGCTCGTAGGGATCGGCCGCCGGGACGGGAAGAGAAGTCGACACTTCATCCTACTCTCACGGCACAAGGAGGCGGCTCTCTCGATGACCGAGAGGCTTATATACTGGAACTCAATGGCATTCGTCGGACCAGCGTAATCGAATGGGAGCGATGTCAAGGTTTGCCTGATAATTTCACTCAGATCCCATGGCGCGGCATGCCTGCCAGCAAGTGCCCTGACGGCCCTCGACGCAAGGCTATCGGTAACAGCAAAGCGATTCCGGTAGTCCAATGGATCGGTAGGAGGCTCATAACATTCTTGAAACCTCCCACGTGACTTGACGCTTATAGATTTATGGAGCATATAGGCACCTACTACAATCGCGAGCCCTAGAAATGGAAGTCAAACATCACAACTTGCAAAACAAAATAATTGAAGGCCGACTGACGTCATTCTCAATCTACTGCGCAAACACTTGGATGACGTTACTCGCACCTTTAATTATCGGGTTATTAGCAAGCAAGCTCTTTACCGAGACATCACTCAGCAAAACAGAAATAACTTTATATACAATTGCGGGATTAATTCATCTGAAATTCGCTTGGACGATGTTCACCGCCGCAAACAGAAGATCAATTTCGATAGCGGTAGATGAAATAATAGAAAAAAATGAAGAGTATGAAAAAGAAATCATACCAAAAGCCGAACTTTTATATGAAGCATCCGTAACCCAGCAAAGTGTTATATACCTTATGACACTTGAGCTTGAGTCGCGCATTGAAGAGCTAAACGCCCAGCCAAATAACGACTTACTAAAAAGTCGTTGGCGCAATTGGGAAAAGGGATTACAAGCAATGCTTTGGAATATAGCCAAGCATCGCACTCAGCTGTTCGGTTACAACGGCGACAGCATGTACAATATGGCACTTTATCTATACGACCCTACCAGCGATGACTTATTTATCGCATGGAGAAAACACGATGATAGGCTCACGACTTCCAACCGCCGCTGGAAGCCGGGAGCTGGACATGTTGGCTTAGCTTTCGTTCAGCAAGAAGCGAAGATTTGTCACGACATCTTGCAAAGTTCGGAACTTGCCAATTCTAAAACCGATGAACCTGCAGATAAATTGAAATATCGATCATTCCTGTCGATACCAATTAGCGACTCATGCAATGCTCATAATGGAAAAAAACCGCTAGGCGTGCTAGTATTCACCAGTAGTCATGTAGGCCAGTTTGACTGGGAACGAGACAAATTTTTTGCATTAACGGCAGCAAAGCTTTTATCAATATATATCGAACGCAATGTTGCAGCAATTGAAGCACCTACAGGAGGGAAGCGCAATGAACCTTAAAGAGTACCTTCACTCGATAACCTCCGAGACTAAAGACACAGAAAATAAAACTGAAAAAGTAATTTCCGTAAACATGAGCTTCGAAAGCTTTTTGGTCGAGAGCTCAAAATCTAATAACTCTTATTCTACTGACTGGGTGGAATCTGAAGTTAAAAAAAGCGGAAACTATTTCAAGAAAGAGATTTATAGCAAAGAATGAAACCTTGAAAAGCCGGCCGAATTAAAGCCGGCTTCCCGCTGCAGTTTAATTGTCTATATAAACTGTTCAGGTTGACTCACTTTCCGTATCGCAATTTGTCTGGCTCCCGATTGATCCAATCTCAGCAGCTTTGACCGCATCAGCGATAGCCTGCTGGAAATCATCCCAAGATCCATCGAGATCTACAGCAACTTTCCCGAGCACCTCAACCTCGCATTGCGCGATCACATGTGCGGCTGTAGGGGCTTCATCGTTCGGCTTTTGCCAATCGAACTTCACGAAAACATCTTTGCCACGATAGTGATGGGCAAGCGGTACATCCATCAGGTGTGACACGGCTCCTCCTAGGATTCGTCGCAGGCTGAAAGTAGCGTTTTTAGACTCTTTGACCGGCTTTCGCCATCAAGGCGACTTGCCACTCCCTCCCCCTTCAAAGTCAGCCGCTATAGCGGGAAAGAGAATAATTAGGCTTTATCAAAGCTTTGTAGCGTCCCAAGTACAAGTACCGGACGCTTTAGTTTGCGTGTAGGTTCCGGACAAAGTGTTTGGTCCTGTTACATGTCCATCCATCGTGACTCGGTTGCCTAGCCAGTTGGATGCCGAGATATGAACAATATTCCCCTGGATAGAACCCGAGTCAATCGTGGCGTTTGAAAGCTTTCCAGTGATGCGACCTGTCGTTTTGTCATGTATCACGTCAAACTCACTGGTTCCCGAGCCATAACTGCATACCTGATTGCTTTTCCATCGTCCGGTCAGGTCATAACTCGACGCTTCGGCGGCCCCCCTTCCGCTTGATTGCCCACTGGAGGCACCCGCAGTGGAGGAGCAGACTTTGCAAGACTGGAAAGTAACGTTTTTGGAGGTTATTGGACTGGTACCGAAGACGCTTTCAGAATCGCTGTTCTTATTCGCAAGAATGGTCTGGTAAGGAGTGCTATTAACAAAAAACTCTACTTTCGAGCAAACCTTCTCGGAGCTATGAACTATGAGGTCAGCGCCGAAACTGGGCTTCGAACCATACGACTTCACAAATTCAATCGACCCCAAACAGCTACCCACAACCTGCTGACAATTGCAGTCAGCAGCCCATGCTAGATCACCCGCGAACAAGCTCAGCAAAGCAATCATATATCTCATGGTTTAAGTCCCTTCCGGCTCAGATCAGCTTGAACGCGTCAGCAAGAATTACATCGCCAATTTAAGCAGAAAATGCGGCCCATAGCGCCACTTCGTCCCCCTGCAATCACTCATCTCCCTTCGGCCGTCACTTAAGGCATGGAGCATTATCATGGAAACAGAAATTCTTTCAGACGAAGAACTTGCGGAACTCACGGGCTACAAGGCCAGGGCCTACCAGCGGCGCTGGTTGGTGGATCGCCAATGGGTGTTTATCGAAAGCCGCGGGAAGCGCCCGCTCGTTGGTCGGATGTACGCCCGCATGAAGCTGGGCATTATTTCGCCAACCATCGCTGACGCCAACCCACTACCGGCGGCGCCGACATGGACGCCCGACTACTCGCGAGTGAACTGATATGCGACCCCGCAAGGCCGAAACACGAAACTTGCCGCCCCGGATGTATCAATGGACGCGGCCACGGAAAAGCGGAAAGGACTGGATCGCCTATTACTACCTAGACATGACCGGCAAGGCGATCCCACTGGGCAAAGACTTGGACCAAGCCAGGATCAAATGGGCAGAGCTCGAAGCCAAGGAAAAACCGCTCGACCTGCGCACGATGAAGGGGATTTTCGACAGATACATCCGCGACATCGTCTCCAAGAAAGCGGCGCGCACCCAGAGAGATAATCTGGCGGAGATCAAGCAGCTTCGGCCGATGTTCGACAGCGCGCCCATCGACTCGATTACCCCGGCCACGATCGCCGGGTACCGGGATGCACGTACGGCAAAGGTTCGGGCGAATCGCGAGATCGCCACCCTCTCCCACGTATTCAATATCGCAAGGGAATGGGGGCTGACAACCAAAGAAAACCCCTGCCAGGGCGTGCGCAAAAACAAGGAAACGCCGCGGGACTATTACGCGAATGATGTGGTTTGGGATGCGGTTTACACAAAGGCAGCTCAAGAGCTGAAAGACGCGATGGACCTGGCTTACCTCACCGGGCAACGGCCGGCAGACGTACTGGTCATGCGAAAGGACGACATCGAGGGGGACTACTTGGGGGTGCAGCAGAACAAAACGCACAAGAAGCTTCGTATTCAGATGACCGCCGGAGCTGAAGCAAACAGTCTTGGCCGACTGATCGCCGAAATCTCTGCACGCAACACTCAACACGTCTCTAACTATCTGATAGTCAGCAGGCACGGAAAGCGGATGACAGCGACAATGCTGAGAAAGCGTTGGGACGTCGCGCGCGAAAAAGCAAAATTGGCCGCGATCGAGATTGGCGACGAGTTGCTGGCGACGAAGATCGGCGGATTCCAGTTCCGTGATATCAGGCCCAAAGCCGCTTCTGAAATCCTCGACGTCGGTGAGGCGAGCTTACTTCTGGGTCACACCAAAGGCGATATCACCGAGCGAGTTTATCGCCGGATTGGGGCCATCGCAAAGCCGTCAAAATAGGCGGCGAAAGCGTTACAATACTCAAACTTGGGCCCTTGTAGAATGCGGTCTCCAGAGGTGCCGCAAAATAAAAGTAATGTAACGAAAAAGAGCTACAAGCCCCGATTTCAGGGGCTTTGAATATCGGTCTTGAAAACCGTCGACTGTAACAGGTCCATGAGTTCGAATCCCATCGCCTCCGCCATCTTGAATACGTTAGAGCCCTGATTAGTCAGGGCTTTTTCGTTTCTGGGGTTTGTGCATTGGGGTCGCCCGCTCCGTGGACGTTTCCGCATCTTTTCGGCTATTTCCGCAACGCCCTCCGCAATCTCCCGCAATCATTTAATGCCACTGGTATAGATGAGCAAGGCTATGAAAGCTGCGAATGGAGAAAGCAGAATCAGCCCCCCGACGACAACTGCCCAGCCCCAGGCAAAACCACTGTCTCCCTTGAAACGGCCGCCACTGAGCAAGCCCAGCACAAAAACGCCCATGCGATGAGCTATCAAATCGATTACGAAGTCCATTGACCCTTTCTCCTTGTCGGTTTTCCCAGGAACGTCAGAACGACCGCATTTGACCGACTACCTGGCACCCTGCTGATATTCACGAGGCGTACATCCAAACTCGCGACGGAACACCGTGTGCAGATATTGTGCGGATTTGAAGCCGCAACTGCGGGCAACGTCCGCAATCGCGGTGTCAGTATTTTCCAGCCCGCTGGTGGCCGCCGCCAATTTGAAACGCAGAATCTCGTCGTGCACGCTGCAGCCTCGCACGGTGCGAAAGTGCGACTCCAGCGATGAGCGCGACACGCCGACATACGCCGCTACCTGCGCCGTCTTGATGCCCTGGCAGGCATATTGGCGGATAAACAGCAGCGCTTGCATGACGTAGGGGTTGCCCAAAGGTTGGTGCAAACTCGACACCTGCACGTTGATCGCATCAGGCGGAATCAGGATGTGCGTGCCCGTGGACGGCATGCCGTGCAGCATCTGGTGAAGTAACTGCGCGGCGGTGCGGCCCATGGTTTCGGTGCCCTGGATAACAGAACTCAGGGGGACCCGGGTCAGGCTGCGTGTCAGGGGGTCGTTGTCGATACCGATCAATGCCACCTGCTCGGGTACGGCGATCCCGGCGGTCAAGCAGGCTTGCAGCAACTGCCGGGCGCGGGCGTCACTGACGGCGATGATACCGATGGGCTTGGGCAAGCTTTGCAGCCAGGCGATCAGTTGTTCGACCGCGCTGTCCCAGAGCGGTGCGCTGGTGCCCATGCCGCGATAGACCTCAGCGTGCAAGCCGTCACGTTGCATCAGTCGTCGAAAGGATTTTTCCCGTTCCTGGGCCCAACGATTGGCCTGCGCTTCAGGCAGGCTGAAGCAGGCAAAACGCTGCAGCCCTGCCTCGATCAAGTGTTCGTAAGCCAGGGTGATCAGTGCGTTATTGTCGGTGGCGACGTAAGGAATTCCTTTCGGATAGGCGCGCTCATCCTGATAGGAACCACCCACTGCCACCACCGGCAACTTGATGTCGGCCAGCGCTTCGCCAATCAGCGGATCGTCGAAGTCGGCAATGATCCCGTCACCTTGCCAGCGCTCGATCCCTTTCAACCGGCAGAGAAAATCCTCTTCCAGGAACAGGTCCCAGGACGCGCGGGTGCTGCTCAGGTAGTTGCCGATACCGCTGATGATGCCCCGGTCATAGATCTTGCTCCCGTTGAACAACAGTGCGATGCGGTGAACAGGCGGTACTGTTTTCATTGTTTTTATGCTTGTTCCGGGGCCCCTTCTCACGGAGGCGGTTTGCACAGACTAGGCGCGCAGACGATGAATCTCAATACGCAAAATCGCACCCCGCGTTGGTGATTTTCATAATCAGCAGGCATGGGGCCGTTGCTAGTATCGAGACACCGCCAAGAACAACAAGGACATTGCCAATGCCGTACTTCCCCGAAGTCGACAAGATTCGCTACGAAGGCCCTGCCAGCGATACTCCCCTCGCCTTCCGTCATTACGACGCCGACAAAATCATCCTCGGCAAACCCATGCGCGAACACCTGCGCATGGCCGCCTGCTATTGGCACACCTTCGTCTGGCCGGGTTCCGATGTGTTCGGCGCAGGAACGTTCAAGCGCCCGTGGCAACACGCCGGCGACCCGATGGAGCTTGCCATTGGCAAGGCCGACGCCGCGTTCGAGTTCTTCTCCAAATTGGGCATCGACTATTACTGCTTCCACGACACGGATGTCGCCCCGGAGGGCAATTCGCTGAAGGAGTATCGCAACCACTTTGCGCGCATGATTGATTACCTGGAGCGACACCAGGAAGAAAGCGGGATCAAACTGCTGTGGGGCACCGCCAACTGCTTCAGCAATCCGCGCTTTGCCGCCGGCGCCGCCAGCAACCCGGACCCCGAAGTGTTTGCCTTCGCCGCTGCCCAGGTGTTCAGCGCCATGAACGCGACCCAACGCCTGAAAGGCTCCAACTACGTGTTGTGGGGCGGTCGCGAAGGCTACGAAACCCTGCTCAATACCGACTTGAAACGTGAACGCGAACAACTGGGTCGCTTCATGCGCATGGTGGTCGAGCACAAGCACAAGATCGGTTTCAAAGGCGACCTGCTGATCGAACCCAAGCCGCAAGAGCCGACCAAGCACCAATACGATTATGACAGCGCCACGGTGTTTGGCTTTCTCCAGCAGTTCGGCCTGGAAAAGGAAATCAAGGTCAACATCGAAGCGAACCACGCGACCCTGGCCGGTCATAGCTTTCATCACGAGATTGCAACAGCCGTCTCGCTGGGTATTTTCGGCAGCATCGATGCCAACCGCGGTGATCCGCAAAACGGCTGGGACACCGATCAATTCCCCAACAGCGTCGAAGAAATGACCCTGGCCACCTATGAAATTCTCAAGGCCGGCGGGTTCAAGAATGGCGGGTACAACTTCGACTCCAAGGTTCGCCGCCAGAGCCTCGATGAGATCGATCTGTTCCATGGTCACGTCGGCGCCATGGACGTCCTGGCCCTGTCCCTGGAACGCGCAGCCGCCATGGTGCAGAACGATCAGCTTCAGCAGCTCAAAGATCAACGCTACGCCGGCTGGCAGCAGCCGTTCGGGCAGGCGGTTTTGACGGGTGAGTTCAATCTCCAGTCATTGGCCGAATATGCCTTCGCCAACGAACTGAATCCGCAGGCCGTCAGCGGCAGGCAGGAAATGCTCGAAAACGTCGTCAACCGGTTCATCTATCGCTGATCGCCAACGGAGTCTGCGGGCGCAACAACGCTGTGACATTCGCACGACAAATCTGTGTTCGCTGCGTCTACCGATTCTCTACAGTTCTACCAGCCCGAGACTCATCGTCAGGCAGTGTCTTTCAAACAAAAATAAAAGGACGCACCACCATGAAGAATGTAAAACGCGCGCTATTGGCCAGCGCCCTGGCGCTGCTGTCGCTACCGGTAATGGCCGATGCTGCCCACCCGAAAATCGGCTTCTCCATTGATGATCTGCGGCTGGAACGCTGGTCGCGTGACCGCGATTACTTCGTTGCGGCGGCGGAGAAAATGGACGCCAAGGTCTTCGTTCAGTCTGCCGATGCCAACGAGCAAAAGCAGATTTCGCAAATCGAAAACCTCATTTCCCGTGGCGTCGATGTCATCGTCATCGTGCCGTTCAACGCCACGGTGCTGACCAATGCGGTGGCCGAAGCGAAGAAAGCCGGCATCAAGGTCGTGTCCTATGACCGCCTGATACTCAACGCGGATATCGACGCCTACATTTCCTTCGATAACGAGAAGGTCGGCGAGATGCAGGCCAGCGGCGTGCTGCACGCAGCGCCCAAGGGTAATTACTTTCTGCTCGGTGGTGCGCCCACTGACAACAACGCAAAAGTCCTGCGTGAAGGTCAGATGAAAGTGCTGCAACCGGCCATCGACAAGGGCGATATCAAGATCGTCGGCCAACAATGGGTAAAGGAATGGAACCCTACCGAAGCGCTGAGCATTGTTGAAAACGCCTTGACCCGCAACGACAACAAAATCGACGGTATCGTCGCCTCCAACGACGCCACGGCAGGCGGCGCCATCCAGGCACTGGCCTCTCAGCAACTGGCCGGCAAGGTGCCGATTTCCGGGCAGGACGCAGACCTCGCAGCTGTCAAGCGAGTGATCGCCGGCACGCAAACCATGACCGTGTACAAACCGCTCAAACTCATCGCCTCCGAAGCCGCCAAGCTCTCGGTGCAACTGGCGCGTAACGAGAAACCCGCCTACAGCTCGCAGTACGACAATGGCAGCAAAAAAGTCGACACCATCCTGCTCACTCCGACTCCGTTGACCAAGGACAACATCGACTTGCTGGAACAAGACGGGTTTTACACCAAGGCGCAGATTGCCGGGCAGTGATCGTCGCCCCGTAATGCCACCTGCAGGAGCGAACTTGCTCCTGCGGGACCGGCCTCGTATCTGCCGCTTATGAGTCTCTGCCATGTCCGACTATCTGCTGCAAATGAACGGTATCGTCAAAACTTTCGGCGGTGTCAAAGCGCTCAATGGCATCGACATCAAGGTCAAGCCGGGTGAGTGCGTCGGGTTGTGCGGCGAGAACGGCGCAGGCAAATCCACGCTGATGAAGATCCTTTCCGCGGTCTACCCCCATGGCACCTGGGACGGTGAAATCCTCTGGGACGGTCAACCCCTGAAGGCGCAATCGATCAGCGAAACGGAAGCCGCCGGTATCGTCATCATTCACCAGGAACTGACGCTGGTTCCCGACCTGTCGGTGGCCGAGAACATTTTCATGGGCCATGAACTGACGCTGCCCGGTGGGCGGATGAATTATCCGGCGATGATCCACCGCGCCGAAGCCCTGATGCGTGAACTGAAAGTGCCGGACATGAACGTATCGCTGCCAGTTTCGCAGTACGGCGGCGGCTATCAGCAACTGGTGGAAATCGCCAAGGCACTGAACAAGCACGCCCGCCTGTTGATCCTCGACGAGCCTTCATCGGCCCTGACCCGTTCGGAAATCGAGGTGTTGCTGGACATCATCCGCGAACTCAAAGCCAAGGGTGTTGCCTGTGTCTACATCTCCCACAAGCTCGATGAAGTGGCCGCCGTGTGCGACACCATTTCGGTGATCCGCGACGGCAAACACATCGCCACGACCGCCATGGCGGACATGGATATTCCACAGATCATCACCCAGATGGTCGGACGGGAAATGAGCAACCTCTACCCCACCGAGCCACACGACATTGGCGAGGTGATTTTCGAGGCTCGCCACATCACCTGCTACGACGTCGACAACCCCAGGCGCAAACGGGTCGACGATATTTCGTTCAGCCTCAAGCGCGGGGAAATTCTCGGCATCGCCGGACTGGTCGGTGCAGGCCGCACCGAACTGGTGACAGCGCTGTTCGGCGCCTACCCCGGCCGCCACGAAGGCGAAGTCTGGCTGGAAGGCCAACTCATCGACACCCGCACGCCGCTCAAGTCAATCCGTGCCGGCCTGTGCCTGGTGCCCGAGGACCGCAAGCGCCAGGGCATCATTCCAGACCTGGGCGTCGGCCAGAACATCACCCTGGCCGTGCTGGACAGTTACTCGAAACTGACCCGCATCGATGCCGAAGCCGAACTAGGCAGCATCGATCGGGAAATTTCGCGCCTGCACCTCAAGACCGCGAGCCCGTTCCTGCCGATTACCAGTCTGTCCGGCGGCAATCAACAAAAAGCCGTCTTGGCGAAGATGCTGCTGACCAAACCCCGGGTGCTGATTCTCGATGAGCCCACCCGAGGTGTGGATGTCGGCGCCAAATACGAGATCTACAAGCTGATGGGAGCGCTGGCGGCCGAAGGTGTATCGATCATCATGGTGTCGTCGGAGCTGGCCGAAGTGCTAGGCGTTTCCGACCGCGTACTGGTGATCGGCGAAGGCCAGTTGCGTGGCGACCTCATCAACCACGGACTCACTCAGGAACAGTTGCTCGCCGCCGCACTCAGCCAGCCTGCTGGCAATAACAATAATGATCGGAAATCCGCGTAAATGAATCAGGTCAAACAACTCTTCACCCGCTACAAGATGCTCGCACTGGTGTTTGCCGTGGCGTTCATCTGGCTGTTCTTCAGCTGGCAGACCGAGGGCGGATTCCTGACACCGCGCAACCTCTCCAATCTGCTGCGCCAGATGTCCATTACCGGGATTCTCGCCTGCGGTATGGTGCTGGTCATCATCAGCGGCGAGATCGATTTATCAGTCGGCTCATTGCTGGGCCTGCTCGGTGGCGTCGCGGCTATTCTCGACGTGATCTACCACATACCGTTGCTGGCGAACCTGAGCCTTGTCGCCCTGTGCGGACTGTTGATCGGCCTCGCCAACGGCTATATGGCCGCCTACCTTCGCATTCCGTCTTTCATCGTCGGGCTGGGGGGCATGCTGGCTTTTAGGGGCATTTTGCTGGGGATTACCGGCGGCACGACTATCGCCCCGGTATCGCCGGAGCTCGTCTATATCGGCCAGGGTTATTTGCCGCACTCGATCGGCACGGGGCTGGGCGTTCTGCTGTTTGCACTGACGTTATTCCTGACCTGGAAACAACGGCGCAATCGCGCCCTTCACGGCCTGGCGGCACACTCACTGGTGCGTGACGTAGTCCGCGTGCTGTTGATCGGCGCGGTGCTGGCCGGCTTCGTCCAGACCCTCAACAGCTACGACGGCATTCCCGTGCCGGTCCTGCTTCTGCTGGTTCTACTGGGCGGGTTCAGCTACGTGACCAGCCAGACAGTGTTCGGCCGACGCGTCTATTCCGTGGGCAGCAACATGGAAGCGACACGCCTGTCCGGTATCAATGTGCAAGCCGTGAAGCTCTGGATTTTCGGGATCATGGGCGTCATGTGCGCCCTCGCCGGCGTGGTAAACACCGCACGCCTGGCCGCTGGTTCGCCCTCGGCCGGCAGCATGGGCGAACTCGACGCCATCGCCGCCTGCTTCATCGGCGGCACCTCCATGCGCGGCGGCTCCGGTACGGTCTACGGCGCCCTCCTCGGCGCGCTGGTCATCACCAGCCTGGACAACGGCATGTCCATGCTCGACGTCGACAGTTACTGGCAGATGATCGTCAAAGGCAGCATTCTAGTGTTGGCCGTGTGGGTGGATGTGAGCACTCGGACCGGGAGACGTTGATTCGCTGCGGACAGTACACGGAACACAAAAGACAAAAATCTTCATAACTGACTGTTTTTGAATTTGTCTTACACACCAAACAGAACATCAATGAACATCAAAAGAAAAGACATCGCCTCCGCCATCTTTAGACGAAAAAGCCCTGATTATTCAGGGCTTTGTCGTTTCCGGGCGTCAGCTTTATTGACATGCCACCCACAGATCGTTTCCGCATTTATCTGGCAATTTACACCCCCCTCTCGCCTGCTGATTGAAAATAACTGAGGCCTGCAAATGCCGCCTTTGCAGGACCACCAGCGCTGGCAAACTTCGCCTCGCTTCCAGCTTCATCGAGCAAGCTCAGCGTGCGCCACAAAGACGCGCTACAAGGTGTAGGAAATACCGACTTGCACGGTTCGTGGCGCACCCGGATAGGCGTATACGTTGCCGAACGCACCTTCTTCGTAATCGCGATCAAACAGGTTTTTCACGTCGAGATTGAGCCGCACCTTGTCATTGATCTTGTAGAAGCTGAGCAAGTCAACGACGGTGTAGCTGTCCATCGAAAACGCAGTGTTGGCGGTTTGCCCAGCGCGCTCGTCGACGTACTTGAGTCCGGTGCCCACGCCGAGCCCCTTGAGGGTACCGTCCTGGAACTCATACATATTGAGCAGACTGAAGCTGTTTTTCGGGATGTTCAGCAGGCGCGTGCCAGAGCGCAGCACGTTATCTTTGGTCACCACTGCATCGACATAGGCGTAGCCGCCGATCACGCGCCATTCGGGAGTGATGTTACCGGCGACGTTGACGTCGAAACCGCGGCTGCGCACTTCACCGGCAGCAACGCTGAAGGTCGAATCAACGGGATCGGTGGTCAAAACGTTACGCTTCTCGATCTGATAGATCGCCGCGTCGACACTCAACTGCTCATCCAGTGCTTCCCACTTGATACCCATTTCGTAAGACTTGCCCTTCTCAGGCGCAAACCCACCGCCGAGACGGCTTGCCCCGGTGTTGGGCTTGAACGATCGCGCGGTGTCGGCGTAGACCGCTAATGTCTCGGTCAAATCGTAGGTCACGCCAATGCGCGGGGTCACCGCGTTGTCACTGGCCTGCCAGCTCTTGCCGCCCGGCACGTAGGTTTCGTAGTCATGTTCGAAACGTTCGAAACGCGCCCCTGCCAGCACTTTCAGTTTGTCGGTCAGTGCCACCTGATCCTGCACGAACGCGGCATACGTCTTGAGGTTTTCCTTGTCATGAGTCGGCGTGCGAGTCAGCGCCGGACGCGGCTGGCCGTACACCGGATCGAAGATATCGATCGGGTACGCGCCGACAGCAACGCTGGAGCGTTGAATGATCGACTTGTAGTCGTAATCTTCGTACTCGATACCGGTGAGCAAAGTGTGCTGCAAACCAGCGGTATCGAAATGGCCGGTCAAATTGAGTTGGGTGTCCTTGTCGGTCCACTCCAGTTTTCGATAGTTGAAATTGCGCCCCAAGGTGCGGCCGTCATCGGCAATACCGTTGGCCTCGACTGCGTTGCCCTTGAGCGAACCATCAAGCCACTGGAAGCCGCCGCCCAGCGTCCAGTCGTCATTGAGCATGTGCTCGAAACGCAATTGCGCCATGTTGTTGTCGTTGTGCAATTTGCCAACGTCTTTTTCGCCGAAAAAGCTGTCGCGGGAGGCGGTGCCAATCTGTTTGGCGTAACGCGTAACGCCACGATCCAGAGGCGCGTTGTTGCGCATGAAATCGCCTTCGAAAATGAGCTTGGTCGCTTCGGTTGCCTGCCACGTCAGCACAGGAGTGATTCCGTAGCGCTCGGTTTCGACGTGATCGCGGAAGGTGTCGCCGCCCTCGCCCACTACGTTCAGTCGATAAGCCAGGCGGCCTTCTTCGTCGAGCGGGCCGGAAGCGTCCAGCGTGCCGCGCTTCATGCCCTGATCGTTCAATTGACTGCCCAAGGTGACGGTGCGCTCGGGTAGCGGCTGCTTGGAAACCACGTTGAACGTCCCGCCAGGGTCACCCCGACCGTAGAGCATGGTTGCCGGGCCGCGCAGCACTTCGAGTCGCTCGATAGCGTTGGCATCCGGCATGTTCGGGTAGCCGCGGTTGATCGGAAAACCGTTGCGGTAAAACTCGCCAGTGGTGAAGCCACGAACGGTAAACGTGGTCAGGCCCTGCCCACCGAAATTGTTCGCCCGCCCCACGCCCCCGGCGTAGTCCAGTGCTTCCTGCAAACGGGTCGCTCCGAGATCCTCGACCGCATCCTTCGAGACCACACTGATCGATTGCGGGGTTTCATGGATCGACGTGTCGGTACGCGTGGCGCTGGCCGAGCGCGTTGCCCGATAACCCTGAACCGGCCCGTCCGCCCTTTCGTAATTCGCGGTACCGACAACATCGGTTGCGTCCAGCTCAAGCGTTGAGGGGGCTACATCCGTTTGTTCAGCCCATGAGGAAGACGACAACGCTTGCAGTACACAAATGGAAAACAGGGTTCGACGCATGGAGAGGAAAACCTTTACGAATAGGCCAATGCACAGGGTAAAAACGCCAATAAAGACCCGCGCATGCTATACAAAACCATTCGCAATTAAAACTAATTCCCATTAGCGCACATGAACAACTCATCACGTCATTCGGAGAATGGGCGAAACGAGCGGTGCGCCATCCACTGAATTTTCGCTGCGATGCTCACGTGATGCTCTCTCACGCGCCCTCTCTACCAAGCCAAAGAGTGGCCTCCTTCCAGGCTCCAACCGTCACAAGCTCTTCTAAAGTTTCCAACAGAATTTTTTCCCAACTCAACGCCAGGCGACTGTTTCTGCGCTCCCTGAGCATAGTGAGCGAAAAAGTAGACCGGATGCCGGGTCTCTCAATGGCATGCGCCACCAGAATGCCATTGGCGATATCCTGGATTTACCCGGGGCGTTGTCGCGGTGTACCTCCTTGCCGAGCCCTTCAGCTCTCCTTGACTAACTGTGCAAGCAGACTCGTTTCAGGCTTTTTTGCGAAGACCTTCTGCGGCAGCAGCAGCCAGGCCAGTGCCGGCAACAGGATCAAGGCGCCGAGCATGTTCACCAGGAACATGAAGGCCAGCAGGATGCCCATGTCGGCCTGGAACTTGATCGGTGATAAAGCCCAGGTCGACACCGCGACCGCCAGTGTCATGCCGGTCAGCAAGACCACTTTGCCGGTGAACAGCAGCGACTGGTAATACGCTTGGGCCAGGGTATCGCCGGCACGCATTCGAGCCAGGATCACGCTCAACACGTAGAGCGCGTAGTCAACGCCGATGCCCACGCCGAGTGCGATCACCGGCAGTGTCGCGACTTTCACGCCCATGCCCAGACTTACCATCAGCGCCTCGCAAAGAATCGAGGTGAGCATCAGCGGCAGCATTGCGCAGAGGGTGGCGCGCCAACTGCGGAAGGTCAGCAGGCATAACAGGCTGACCGCACCGTAAACCCAGAACAGCATCTCGTTCATGGATTTTTTCACCACGATGTTGGTCGCGGCTTCGATCCCGGCACTGCCGGCGGCCAACATGAACTTGACCTCTGGCACCTGATGCTCAGCGATAAATTTCTCGCTGGCCTCCACTACCCGGTTCAGGGTATCGGCCTTGTGATCGGCCAGGTAAACGTACAGCGACAGCATCGAGCAGCCCTGATTGAAGAGCTCTCGCGGCGCTCGGGTCTGCACAGCACCCAACGCGCCGTCATTGGGGATCAGCTCATACCATCTGAAGTTACCTTCGTTGTAACCCACCGTGGCGATCTTGCTCAGCGCCGCCATGGAAGTGGTCGACTCCACACCCGGTAGTTGCTCCAGCTGCCAGGCCAGCGCATCCACCGCAGACAGGCTGGCGTAGCGCGTGCACTGATCCTCCGGAGTTTTGATCATGACCACGAAAATATCCGAGCTGGCGGCGTAATTGCGGGTCATGAACAGCGCGTCGCGGTTGTAGCGCGAGTCAGCGCGCAGCTCCGGTGCGCCGGGATCAAGATCGCCAATTTTCAGGTGCAGGCTCACGGCAAAACCGAACGCGGCCAGCAGCAGGCCGCCCAGCATGGCGCCAATGGCCCAGCGCCGCTGGGTGAACAGATCGAGAAAACGCCACAACGGATGCTTGATCTGCGCCTGCAGCTCGGCGGTTTCCGAACTCAGGCTGCGTTGTGCCGCTGCCGGGCTGACACCGATGTAGCTGAGCAGGATCGGCAGCAGAATCAGGTTGGTGAAGATCAGCACCGCCACGCCGAGGCTGGCGGTGATCGCCAGGTCCTGAATCACCCGAATATTGATCAGCAGCAACACCGCGAAGCCCACCGCATCGCAGAGCAACGCGGTCATGCCGGCGGCAAACAATCGGCGAAAGGTATAACGCGCGGCCACCACCCGATGGGTGCCGCGACCGACGTCCTGCATGATTCCGTTCATCTTTTGCGCGCCATGACTCATGCCGATGGCGAACACCAGAAACGGCACCAGCGCCGAATAAGGGTCCAGCTCATAACCGAGGATGGCGAGCAGACCGAGCTGCCAGAGCACCGCCACCAGCGAGCACGTCACCACCACCAGGGTACTGCGCGCGCAACGGGTGTAGCCATAGAGCACCACCACGGTCACCAGTACCGCCACCACGAAAAACAGCAGTACCTGGGTCAACCCCTCGATCAGATCACCAACGATCTTGGTGAAACCGGTGATGTGAATCTGCACATCATCGGTCTGGTATTTGTCCCGCAGGGTTTCCAGTTGCCGGGAAAACTCGCCGTAGTCCAGGGCTTTGCCAGTCTGCGGACTGATTTCCAGCAGGGGCACGAAGATCACGCTGGACTTGAAGTTGCCGGCCACCAATTGACCGACCTCGCCGGAGCGGGCGACGTTGGTTCGCACCTGTTCGATACTGGCGGCAGAACCATCGTAGTCGTCGGGGATCACCGTACCGCCATCCAGGCCCTCCTCTGTCACTGCGGTCCAGCGCGTGGTCGGGGTCCATAACGACTTCATATATGGCCGATCGACGCCCGGCAGCAGATAGAGCTCGTCGTTGAGCCTGGCCAGGGTGTCGAGGTAGTCCTTGGTGAAGATGCTGCCCTGCTTGACCTCCACGGCGATGCGCAGCGAGTTGCCCAGGCCGCTGAGCTCGCTGCGATTTTCCAGGAAGTTGGCGACATAGGGGTGACCGGTAGGAATGGTCTTCTCATAACTGGCGTTGATGCCGATGCCCGTGGCTTGCCAGCCAAGCAGCAGGGTCACCAGCAGACACAGCAGGATTACCAGCGGTCGATGGTTGAAGATCGCCCGCTCGGCGAAATTGCCCGACGCCTGGTCAAAGTCTTCCAGGCGGCCGATCACGGTTTGGGTTTTGTCGTCTTTCAAGTCTGACTCCTGTTGCACGGGCCTCGGCCCGATAGCGCTGCACCGTGAAGTTTCAAGGTTGGCCGGATGCCCGCGGATCCTGGTCAGCGGCCACGCCGCTCAAACCGACGCTAGCCAAACTGCCGTCCACCGCCTGTTGCACGGCGGCGACCGTTGCGCCGCTGCGGCTCTGACGTTTGTTGAAGCTGCGACCCTGGTCGTGGCTGAACAAGAGTTCACCGCTCTGGCTGACCATCAGCAGACTGCCGTCGCGCAGTTCGATGGCTGTCGCCAGCGTTGACTCGACGCCGGTGTCGAGGCGCCGCCAGCTGTCGCCACGGTCATCTGACCACCAGGCGTTGCCGCGCAGGCCATAGGCAATCAAGGCACCGCCACGGGTGCCGAGCAGACCGAAAAAGCTGCCTTCATAAGGTGATTTCAAGGCCTGGAACGAATGCCCGGCATCGGTCGAACGCAACAGTAAACCGCGCTCCCCCACCAGCAGCAGGTCATTGCCCGACGCACGAATGCCATACAGGTTCAGGCCCTGTGGATTGTCCACATGCTGCATCCACGGTCGCCAGTTTTGCCCGCCATCGTCAGTGCGGTAGATCTGGTTGTAGGCACCCACGATGTAGCCATGTAACCGGTCACTGAAGTACAGGTCGAGAAACGGCTTGTCCGGTCCGTCGCTCAGTAAATGCCGCGCCTGTTCCAGGTTGCTGGCACCGCCCGGTTGATCGGCATTGCGCTGCGCATCCTGCAGCGCCAGCCTGGCGGCACTTTCACCGTCTAGCTGTTTGTGCCAGGTTTCACCGCCGTCCTCGCTGTGCAGTACGACACCTAGATGACCCACTGCCCAACCCTGCTCCGCGTCGACGAATTGCACCGCTGTCAGGCTGACGCTGACCGGTACGCTGGCCTGGCGCCAGGTATTTCCCGAATCGTCCGAGAGCAGCACGATGCCCCGCTCTCCGACCGCCACCAAGCGCTCCCCGGCCCGGGCCAACCCGAGCATTACCGAGCGCTGGACCTTGGCGGTCGGCAATGCCGGCTGCTGCAGCACCGCGAACGTCGCGGCCTGCGCAGCAATGGACGTGCTCGCCAACAGACACAACGTCAGGGCGAAGGCCCCCCATCGCCGGCCGAAACTCGCAAAGCATTTTTCAACGTTCATGTCTTTATCCCGCTTGGAAAATCGCTCGCGACCGTGACGAGCTTTTCGCCCGCCACGGCCACCCAGGGTTCAACGCATGTTTTCGTTGGCCATGGCATCCGGCGTGAAGTAGGAGGCCGAAGGCTTCGCGACTTTCTGGTACTGAACCGCCAGATCATTGCTCGAGGAGTTGAGGAAGTAGGCGCCGGTGTCGAGGTTGTAACTGCCCCACATGACCTGTGCAGTGAGCGCCGGCAGGTCCGGTGCCAACAGCGTCAGCGAATACATCTGGCGCCCCAGTTTGCCCTGCGCGTCATAACCGTCGGCCATCAGGATCTGCCAGGAGTCCTCGTCGACGTAGTAGGTCCGGCGCGGCACCACATGGCGCTTGCCGGATTTAAGCGTGGCCTCGACCACCCAGACCCGATGTTTCTCCCAGCGCACCAGATCGGGATTGAGGAAGTTCTGTTTGACCAAATCGTCGCTCTTGGCAAGACCGGCGCGGTTGTTGTTGTAGGCGACGATCAGTTCTTTCTTGCCCATCAACTTGAGGTCGTAGCGATCGGTCGGTCCGAACAGCATGAACGCTTCGTCGAACAGACCGACCCCGGAGGTGACGAAGTCCGGGGTGTCGTAGGCGATGTTCGGCGCCCGGCGCACACGACGCTGGCCAACCAGGTACTGCCAGGCCGCACGGTTGGCCGGGTCCAGGTCCCAATGGGTCATCAGGCCTTCGCCGGCCTTCGACGACGGCAGTTCGGTCAACAGTTTGCCAATCAGGTATTTGCCGGAAAAATTCTCCGGGCTGCCGTTTTCGACGTAGTAGGGAAACTGGTAGGTGTACTGGGCACGGGTCGCCTGGACTTTCTTGCCGCCCGCCGTCATCAGCCAAGTGTCGAAAGGCGAGCTGATGGTATCGCCGCCCTGCCAGGACAGCCGATAGTTCCACAGGACTTGCGCGCCGTTGTCCGGAATCGGGAACGGGATGCCGCCGTAGGCGCTGGCGACTTTCTCGGTCTCAACGTCCAGCGTGGCGCGGAGGGCATTCTTGGCGGTGTTGTCATAGACCCATTGCGGGGCTGCTGCCGAGCGATGGGTGGGGTAAACGTCCAGCCGGTAGTCCGGGTATTTCTTCAACAGAACCTTGGTACCTTCGGCCAGCTCGCTGGCGTACTGCTCCATGTTCGAGGCCTTGATCGAGTACAGCGGTTTCTCACCGGCGAATGGATCGGGACGTTTGTCGCCCGCCTTGTAACCCGGCGCAACCTTGGTGTAGCCGCCATCCCAGGCCGGGATGCTGCCATCGGCGTTGCCGGCGCGCTCGCCGCCAAGGGGTGTCAGTTCGGACTTCAAACGGGCCGCCTGTTCGGGCGACACCGCTGCCTGTGTCAGGCTCATGCCGGCAAGGGCCAGGGTGAGGACGCACGTGTTGAGAAATGCTTTGTTCTGCATGGCGAATCCACCTTATTAGAATGAGGTTTTCACGTAGAGCGAGACGAAGTCGCGGTCGGCCAGCGACTGCCCGTAGCTGAAATTCCCGTCCTCGCGCAGCCCGGCTTTCGGCGCACCGAAGAAGTTCACGTAGTTGAGGCCAACATCCCAGCGCTGTAGATAAGTGGCCTTGAGCCCGACACTCCAGTCGCCGGAATGGGTATTGCCGAAGCCCGATTTGTTAACGGCCGAAGAGCGCCCATCGAGCACCACGCCCATGCCGATCGGCACGGTCAGGTCGATCCCGTCGACAATCTGGAAGTACGCCGGCTCCACCAACACGCGCAATGCCGTCGCATCGCGGGTCGTGTTGGAATCCAGCGCCGCGGCGTTCTCGGTGACGCTCAGGGTTCGGTTCCAGGCCAGTTCGGCCAGTGCCGAGCCGCCGTCCCAGAAAGCCGTCGGTGATAACAGGTAAATCGCCGACAGGTTGGCGTGCGCGGTTTTGCCCCGAGCAAACAGCGAGTTGTCGCCGCCATCTGCATCCGTGCCCGGTGTCACCACTTGCAGATTACTCACCAGCGGCGCATTCCAGCGCACAGAGGTTTCACCGGCGAAGTTGAACGGGCCATAGGCAGTGGAAAAGCTGACGCCGGCAGTCTTGATATCTTCGGCGTAGACCTGACGATAAGAACTCAGGATCGGCAACCCGGTGGCCGCCGCCGCGGCGCCGTCAAGGTAGGCGTACAGCCCAATCGGGGTTTTGTCGTGATACTGCGCGGCGTAAAAACCCAGTTCCAGTTCGGTCCCGGTCGGTTTGAAACGAATCTGCATACCGCCCTGCCCCGAGTTCTTCGGTTTCAGATCGCCGCCATTCACGGTGTCGTTGCCAAACACCTCGCGCAGCGAACCGCTGCCGTAGCCGATGGCATCGGCATCGCTCAGGTAGCTGCCGGCACCGGGCAGATTGGAACGCTCCCACTCGAACTGGTAGTAGGCGCCCACCGACAACTGCGGATTGATCTGCAACTGCCCGGAGATCTGATTGACCGGACGCAGGATCTCCTTGAACTGGGTCCCCGGCACGCTAAGCAACTTGACCACGTCGGTCGGGCCCTGGGCATTGGCAATCCCGTTGCCGCCGTAGAACAGGCTTTCACCGTAGATCAGGCTGTGCCGCCCCAGACGCACCACGCCCTGGGAGTCTTCACCGAGGTCACCGCGCAGGAACACAAAGGCGTCGAGGATTTCGCCGTCGCGGCCATGGAGCTTACGGGTCTCACTGAGGAAATGCGTTTGCTCGCGGCTGTCGGTGTCCTTGTTGTAGATATCGTCGTACCAGGCCGCGCCACTCACACGCAGCCCGTAGTTTTGCCGACTGAGGTCCATTTCGGAAAACAGGTCCAGACGGTTGGAGACCAGACCGCTACTGAAATTTTTATCGCCCTGACTCTGGATCGAGGGATACAGGCCGTTGGCGGTCGGCGCGTTGACCAAACGGCTGTCCTGACCCTGTAGACGCCAGGCCTGGCTGTATTTGATGGTGTTGTCCCAACGCAGTTTCCAGTCGGAATCACCGAGGTCCATTTGCATGGCCTCGACCCTTCCGACCATCACACCTGTGCTGCATAACGCCAGAAACAGGGCGCAATGCTTGAAACGAAAGCAACGTTTAACGTTGTCCATGGACGCTCCTCATTATTTTTATTTTTTGCATGGCTTTGCACGCATGGCGCCAGCCAACACGCTCGGGTAGCGGCTTGCGCCGCTGTCTACGGGTGTCCGTTTCAGATGTAGGTGGAGGCCAATCCGCCATCGACTGCCAGGTTGACGCCGTTGATCCAGCGCGACTCGTCGGCACACAGGAACGCGATCACCGCCGCCACCTCGTCGGCATAACCGGGGCGTTTCATGCGATGGGCATCAGCCTGGGTCCGGGCCTCACCGAGCATGCTCACGAAGTCGCCGAGGATGGGCGTGAAAACCGGGCCTGGCGCCACGCTGTTCATGCGCACCGAATGCTCGAGAAACCAGGGCTGGGCCTGCACGTAGTTCCAGACGATCAAGGCTTCCTTGAAATACTGGTAGCAGGTCTCGTCCGGTACCGGGTGTTCGGCCAGCCAGGCTTGCGCGGCGGCAAAATCTTCGATGCTCGCCAGCGCCTTGTGCAGGTCCAGGCGCTGCGGCCATTCGGCACCGAGGATCGAGGCGATATTGACGATGCTGCCGCCAGCCGTGATGCGCGGCAGTAGCACGCTGCTCAGGTGGCGCAACCCCAGGTAATTGACCTGCGCCAGCAGTTGCGGATTCGCGGTGCCCGGGACCCCGGCGATATTGCACAGGCTATCGATCCGTGCCGGTAACTGCGGCAACAGCCGGTCGATGCTCTCGGCACTGCTCAGATCGCCCTGGACAAAGCCGTCCAGGGTCATGTGCGGGGCCTTCAGATCCACGCCAATCACTTGGGCACCGTGGCCGCGCAGCAGGCTTGCAGTGGCGGCGCCGATACCCGAGGAGACCCCGGTCACCAGTACAATCTTGTTGTCGAGTTTCATGTTGTGTCCTCTTATTGTTTTTGTGTATTCACCCGGTTGGCCAACCACTCGCTTAGGCCGGCTCCCGTCAGAATGGGTAGCGCGGCGCGGTGTCCTTGACCGTCACCCATTGCCATTGGGTGTATTCGTCCCAGTCGGCCGGGCCACCAACGCTGCCGGCATTTCCCGAACTGCCACGCCCACCGAATGGATTGACGCATTCGTCGGCCACCGTCTGATCGTTGATGTGCAGAAGACCGCAATTGAGTTGCTCACCCATCGCCATGGCACGCCCGACCGAAGGCGAGATGATCGCCGCGGACAAGCCATACTCGGTGCGATTGGCCAACTCGATGGCCTCCTCGTCACTGGCAAAACTCACCACCGTGGCCACCGGACCGAAGATCTCCTCGTCGAACGCACGCATGCCCGGGCGCACGCCTGAAAGAACCGTAGGTTGATAGAAGAGCTGTTCAAACTCGCCGCCGGCTTCCAGTGTTGCCCCGGCACTTAAACTGTCCGTGACGATTTCATGCACACGTTGCAACTGTCGTTTGCTGATCAAAGGCCCCAGTACCGCCTCGCCGCGAGCGGCATTGCCGACCGTGATCGTCCGTGCTTTCTCTGCCAGTCTGCGGACCAGCTCTTCAGCGATCGACTCATGGGCCAGGATACGTCCGGTGGCCATGCAGATTTGCCCCTGGTGCAGCCAGGCACCCCAAGCGGCATTGCTGGCCGCCAGGTCGAGATCGGCGTCTTCGAGCACGATCAGCGAGTTCTTGCCGCCCAACTCCAGGGCCACTTTCTTCAGATGACGCCCAGCCACCTCCGCGACCTTGCGTCCCGCCGCGGTAGAGCCGGTGAACGCGATCATCCGCACATGCGGGTCGCGGCACAGCGCCTCACCGGCCACCGCTGCACCCGGCAAAACCTGCAGCAAACCTTTGGGCAGACCGGCTGCCTCGAACAACCGGGCAATGATGAAGCCACCACTGACCGGGGTCTGCGGATCAGGCTTGAGCACCACAGCGTTGCCGGCCGCTAGTGCGGGCGCCACCGAGCGCAGGGACAGCACCAGAGGAAAGTTGAACGGAGAAATCACCCCGACCACGCCATGGGGCAACCGGCGTGCATAGGACAAGCGCCCCGCCTCGCTCGGAAGAACCAGGCCATGGGGTTGCGACAGCAGACCGGCCGCCTGATGCAGCAAGACGATCGCCTCACGGACCTCATGTTCACCCTTGAACAGACTGCCGCCGCTTTCCCGAGCGATGTACAGCGCCAGCTCGGCAAAGTGTTGCTGGGCCAGTGCTGCGGCTTTGCGAAAGATCTCCGCCCGCTCGCGCGGCCGCAATGCCGCCCAGGCCGGCTGGACACGGGCAGCGTTGAGACTGGCAAACGCGATGTCCGCCGCATCGGCCAGGCCGGTGACAGTCAGCACCTCGCCGGTGGCTGGCTCGCGTACGCTATTGGTTCCGCCTAACGGGCGTATCCAGTCGCCATTGAAAACGCGTTCACACCACACCTCGTCCCGCAGAAAATCAGAGGGTTCACTTACCGACATTTCGGCCTCCCGGCTCTTGTGTTTGTCATCGCCCGACGACGCCTTGCTGAAGCGGTGAAGTCGTCTGCGTCGTGAAAGCACTAGAGCAAGGGCTGTGCCGATTTCCTGCGTGCCACCCTTATTTAGATGGCGAAGGCTCTGGCCTGTGGGCTCAAGATGAGCACTCAAAGATCAGGCGAGGGTCTCGACACTCCGCCAGCACCGGGCCACTTGTTCAAATGATAAAGTTATGTTTAATAACTATTTTTGAAGTTGCTCATTTAGATCAGTCATTGCGCTCAGGGGCATAACAATGAACAACCCCCACTTGCTGTTTCCCGGTCTCGCGATGCGGGAGGAGCATTTCTCGCCCCGCGGGGACAGTACCCAGCTAGCCGAGGGCAACTCACCGACCGTGGCCGAGTTGACCGAATGCCTGTTCTTTTCCCCTGTCGACGGACGCATCTGGCTCAACGATCAGCGCATGCTGCTGTTGCACAGTTCATCCTTCGGCGCACTTCGGCGCGAGATCATCGACCGCCAGGGTCTGGAACAGACCCGGGGTCTGTTTACCCGCACCGGCTACCTGTCAGGCGCACGCGATGCACGGCTGATCCGCGAGCGTTGGCCGGACGCCGATGCCGCGGCGATTTTCTCCGCCGGCACTCGCCTGCACACCCTCGAGGGCATGACCAAGGTCGAACCCCTGCACTTCAAGTTCGACGCCGACTCCGGCTTCTACGAAGGTGAGTTCCTCTGGCATCACTCCTGCGAGGCCGACGAACATATCGCCGCTTACGGGATCGGCCAGGACCCGGTGTGCTGGACCGAACTGGGCTATGCCATCGGTTATGTCAGCGGGCTGTTCGGCCGCCTGGTGATCTTCCGTGAAACCGAATGCCGGGGCATGGGCCACGAGACCTGCCGAGTGGTCGGCAAGACCGCCGAACAATGGGGCGATGTCGAACAAGACCTGAGTTATCTCACCGCCTCGCCATCAAGCGTCGCTCCCAGGCAGCATCCAGCACCAGCACCCGCCCCCGATGACGACAGTGAAATGCCTGGCGGTCCAAAACCTATCGGAGCCAGCGCCGCCTTCAATGCCGCCACCCTCGCGTTGCAGCGCGTGGCGCCGACCCCCGCTACGGTACTGTTCAGCGGTGAGTCCGGGGTCGGCAAGGAGCTATTTGCCCGCCAGCTGCATCAGTACAGCCCGCGCCATCAAGCACCCTTCGTGGCCCTCAACTGTGCCGCGATCCCGGACAATCTGATCGAGGCGGAGCTGTTCGGCGTCGAGCGCGGCGCCTACACCGGTGCCACCCATTCGCGCCCCGGGCGCTTCGAACGGGCTCATGGCGGCACCCTGTTTCTCGATGAAATCGCCAGCCTCAGCCTGCCCGGTCAGGGCAAGCTGCTGCGGGCATTGCAGGAGCGCGAGATCGAACGAATCGGTGGTGGTCAGCCAATCAAGGTCGATGTACGGGTGGTGGCGGCAACCAACGTTGACCTGCGCAAAGCGGTAGCGGCTGGAGACTTTCGTGAGGACCTGTTCTACCGCTTGAACGTCTTCCCCATCACCCTGCCGCCACTGCGTGAACGACGCGACGATATCCCGTTACTGGTCAACGCGTTCCTGCGGCGCTTCTGCCAGGACTACGCGCGCAAACCCGCCGGGCTGACCATGCGCGCGCTCAAAGCATTGCTACGCTACGACTTCCCCGGCAACGTGCGGGAACTGCAGAACCTGGTAGAGCGCGGTCTGATCGCCAGCGAGGATGGTCAAGCCATCGATCTGGTCCACCTGTTTCGCAACGAGCCAGTACCACAGGAGCTGTACTCTCTGGACGACAAGGGTAGCCTCGCGGCCATCGACCAGAGCCCCGCCAGCGCACAGCCTCGCCCGGCCTTGCTGGAAACCTTGACCCGGCTGGAGCAAGGATTCTCCATTGAAGGACTGGAGTCGCGCTTGATCGACGAAGCGTTGCAACAGAGCGAAGGCAATCTGGCTGCGGCCGCACGACTGCTGGGATTGAGTCGTGCGCAGTTCGCCTATCGGCTGAAGAAGTACCAACAGGCGTCGGCAGAGCGGGCATCCTGAAGCGCAAAGCCATTCACGTTTATCACCCCCAAAAAAACCGCCACTGGCGGTTTTTTGTACATAAATATTTTTCAATGGATCCATTACGCATGTCTAAAACATACTCGACTTGAGTAAGGCATACCTCCTTATGCTTAATTATAAGCATAAACGGCAGCAGGACACGGTTGACTTGCGACATCCGCTTATCGCCTAATGGATCCATCAAAACAAAAACAAGCGCTGACCTGGAGAATATTCATGTACCCAAAAAACACGTGGTACGTCGCCTGCACCCCCGATGAAATTGCACAAGGCCCCCTCGGGCGGCAGATCTGCGGCGAAAAAATCGTTTTCTATCGCAGCCAGGAAAACCAGGTTGCAGCAGTTGAGGACTTTTGCCCGCACCGCGGCGCGCCGCTCTCATTGGGCTATGTCGAAAACGGCAACCTCGTGTGCGGCTATCACGGTCTGGTCATGGGTTGCGACGGCAAAACTGTCGAAATGCCAGGGCAACGGGTACGCGGCTTCCCTTGCAACAAGACTTTCGCGGTGGTCGAACGTTACGGTTTTATCTGGGTCTGGCCTGGTGAACAGGACAAGGCCGACCCGACACTGATCCACCACCTGGAGTGGGCCGTGAGCGATCAATGGGCATACGGCGGCGGTCTGTTCCACATCGGCTGCGACTATCGCCTGATGATCGACAACCTCATGGATCTGACGCACGAAACCTACGTACATGCGTCCAGCATCGGCCAGAAAGAAATCGATGAGGCCGCCCCGACCACGACGGTCGAGGGCGACGAAGTGGTCACCGCACGCCACATGGAAAACATCATGGCGCCGCCGTTCTGGCGCATGGCCTTGCGCGGCAATAATCTGGCCGACGATGTGCCAGTGGACCGCTGGCAAATCTGCCGCTTCTCGCCACCCAGTCACGTACTGATCGAAGTGGGTGTCGCCCATGCCGGCAATGGCGGCTACCACGCCGCCCCCGAGTTCAAGGCATCCAGCATCGTGGTTGACTTCATCACCCCGGAAACCGAGACCTCCATCTGGTACTTCTGGGGCATGGCGCGCAACTTCAATCCTCAGGATGAAGCACTCACCGCGACCATTCGCGAGGGTCAGGGGAAGATTTTCAGCGAAGACCTGGAGATGCTCGAACGCCAGCAGCAAAACCTGCTGGACCACCCCCAACGCAATGTGCTGAAGCTCAATATCGATGCGGGCGGCGTGCAGTCGCGCCGTGTCCTGGAACGCATCATCGCCAGCGAGCGAGCCCCCGAACCGCAATTGATCGCCACCGCTCAATAGGCTGGCCAGGGCACGCCATGTCGTGCCCGTCCCTTGCGCAGCACACGTTCAAAATAACCAGAAGTGACCACTGCGGTGGCAACGCTCCGAGGATGAAGCATGATCGATGTAGTGGTGGTATCGCGCAAAAACGAAGCTCAGGACATCTGCAGCTATGAATTGGCCTGCGTCAATGACAACGCACTGCCCGGTTTCAGTGCCGGCGCGCACATTGACGTGCACCTGCCCGGCGGACTCATCCGTCAATACTCCCTGTGCAATCACCCCGAAGAGCGCCACCGTTACCTCATCGGTGTGCTCAAGGATCCAGACTCGCGCGGCGGCTCGCAATGCCTGCACGAACAGATCAACACTGGAGATCGCCTGCGCATCAGCGAGCCACGCAATCTGTTCCCGCTGGCACACCAGGCCAGGCGCAGCCTGTTGTTTGCCGGCGGCATCGGTATCACACCGATTCTGTGCATGGCTGAACGTCTTGCACACAGCGACGCGGACTTCGAGATGCATTACTGCGCACGCTCAAGCGAGCGTGCAGCCTTTGTCGAACGAATCAGGAACTCGTCTTTCGCCGACCGGGTATTTCTGCATTTCGATGAACAACCCGAAACAGCGCTGAACGCCGCCAGGGTATTGGCCCAGCCAGGAGAGAACGTTCATCTGTATGTTTGCGGGCCGGGCGGTTTTATGCAGCACGTGCTGGACAGCGCCAAGGCTCAAGGCTGGCAGGAAGACTCGCTGCACCGCGAATACTTTGCCGCCACGCCAGCCGATACCAGCAACGACGGGAGCTTTTCGGTCAAGGTTGGCAGCACCGGCCAGGTCTTCGAAATCCCGGCCGACAAGACCGTGGTTCAAGTACTGGAAAGCCATGGCATCGATATCGCCATGTCCTGCGAACAAGGCATTTGCGGCACGTGCCTGACCAGGGTACTGGAGGGCGTGCCGGATCACCGCGACCTGTTCCTCACCGAAAATGAGCAGGCACTTAATGATCAGTTCACTCCGTGCTGCTCGCGTTCGAAATCACCGCTGCTGGTGCTGGACCTCTGAAAAGGCCGAGCCTCACTCAGAGCGGTGAATGACCTTCATCCGCTCATTGGCTGTCGCAGAACCAAATATCTCGGCATAGCGCAGGGTAGCGTTGGCGTGTTCGCGCATGATCGCTTCGGCGCGGGCACCCTGGCGATTGATCAAGGCATCGAAGACGGAATGATGTTGCATGTGGGCGAAGTTGAAACGCCGATACTCGCGGACCATGTCGTTACGATCCACCGCCAACGCGGTCACCGAAGCAAACGGCAGGTGGTCATTGCGCGCCAGCGCATCGGCGATGGCCGGGTTGTGGCTGCCGTCGACGATCACCTGATGGAAACGCATGTTGAGGTCATGGTAGACCTCCAGATCGTCTTCTGTGACATAGCCCTTGTCGAACAACTCGTCACCTTGCAGCAGGCATAGTTCCAGGATCGCGCGCCCCTCCGCCGAAAGCCCGCGCTCGGCGGTCTGACGCGCCGCCAGGCCTTCGAGCACTCCGCGCACCTCGACGGCACCAGCGATGTCATCGGCACTGACCGAGCGCACCTGAAACCCTCGACCGCCAAAACGCACCAGCAACCCTTCCTGTTCGAGGGTTCGAAACGCCATACGCACCGGCATCCGGGACACCCCGAACAGCTCTGCCGTGGGGATTTCCATCAGTCGTTCGCCAGCAACCAGCTCGCCCGAGGCGATCATCTTGCGCAGCGCTACCAGCACCAACTGACCGGGCTTACTCATCCAGGCAACTTCCAGAAAACGTGGGCGGCCATAGTAACGCAAGCCTTGCACAAGCTGGAGATCAACTCGCACAGCGGGCACTACCGGCATTGGCACATACCCAAACTCACTCCAGAAACGCTAGCGGCGCCCTGGCTGCACGAATGGCAGCGATCCGGTAATCGGCCTCCGGCAGCAAATACGCAAAAAAGAAGCTCGCGGTTTCCAGTTTGCTGGCGCGCAGTGGATCACTGTCGACCAGTAACCGAGAGACACGCGCCGCCCGGGCCCAGGCAAAAGCCAACAGGGCCACACCACACAGGCGCAGAAAATCTCCGGCGGCGCGATAGGGGTACTCACCCTCCTCGGCTGCCCGGTCACGAACTTCTGCTTGCACGCCCTCGAGCTTGTCGCAGAGCAGCGCCAGCTCAGCGCAAAAGCTGGCGCAACCAGCTGTCTCACCGGCTTCCCGGACTTCTTCGCGCATCACCGCCAGCAACTGGCCGAAGGCGCGGCCTTCATCGCCCAATACTTTGCGCAATAGCAGGTCATTGGCCTGAATCTCGTTACTGCCCTCGTAAATCATTGCGATCCGGCTGTCGCGCAGGGTCTGCTCAATGGCGAACTCGGCGACGTAGCCATAACCGCCGAACACCTGCAAGGCATTGCTGGCCAGACGAAAACCCTGCTCGGTGAAGAAAGCCTTGATCACCGGCGTCAACAGCTCCGCCAGTTGCAAGGCTCGCTGTCGAGTCGCCAGGTCTGGGTCATGCTCGGCCTGATCGAGCAAGTGCGCCGCCCAATAACCGACGGCGCGCATGCCCTCGGCGTAGGCCCGTAATTCAAGCAAAGCGCGACGCATCGCCGGATGATAGTGGATGGGGTCGGCCGCCTCGGCGCCAATGCCGGCCGGTCGATTGGGTGCACGCATTTGCTTGCGCTCCAACGCGTAGGCGTGGGCATTCTGCCAAGCGGCTTCGGCGTGTCCCAAGCCCTGCAGGCCGACATGCAGTCGCGCCGAATTCATCATCACGAACATCGCCGCCAAACCACGATTGGCTTCGCCAATCAGCCAGCCTTGAGCACCGTCGAACGTCAGCGAGCAGGTGGCGCTGCCCTTGATGCCCATCTTGTGTTCGATACCGTCGCAGCGCACGGAATTGCCTTGAGCGTCATCCAGGCGTTTGGGCACCAGAAACAGCGAAATACCACGACTGCCTGCCGGCGCCCCGGGCAATCGAGCCAGCACCAGATGCAGGATGTCTTCGGTCAGGTCGTGTTCGCCTCCGGAAATGAAGATCTTGTTGCCACTCAGGCGATAGCTGCCGTCACTCAGCGGCTCGGCGCGGCAGCGCAGCAGGCCGATGTCGCTACCAGCCTGAGGCTCGGTCAGGCACATCGTAGGCAGTGCTTCACCACTGACGATCTGCGGCAGATAACGGTCTTTGATCCACTGCGGTGCATGGGCCTTGAGGCACAGATAGGCGCCATGGGCGATGCCGGTGTACATGGCCCAGCCGTGGTTGCTGGCATAAAGCATTTCCTGCAGTGCAGCATCGAGCAGTTGCGGCAACCCCTGACCGCCGAACGCTTCATCACAGGCCAGCGCCGGCCAACCGCCTTCGGCGAATGCCCGGTAAGCCTCGACAAAACCGTCCGGGGTACTGACCCGGCCCTCTTCGAAACGGCAACCCTGGCGATCACCGTTGCTGTTGAGCGGCGCCAGAATACCTGTACTGAAACGTCCGGCTTCTTCCAGAACCTGAATCGCCAGTGGTAAGTCCAGGGCTTCGAAGGCGGACATTTGACCCCATGCACGGGGTGCCTGCAGCCAGTGTTCGAAAATGAATTGCATGTCGCGCAGCGGCGCCTGGTAGTGCCACATGGAAAGCCTCATAGCGTCGAAAGTTGCAAGGGTCTGTGGCCGGTCAATATTAGCCCGGCGCTGTTCAAAGCGGTGATAGGGCTCAGACGCGGTACTGGGGGTTCTCGATCAGCACGGCCATGCCCTGTCCGCCACCGACACAGGCAGCGGCGATTCCGTAGCGCAGATTCTGCTCGCGCAACTGCCGGGCCAGGGTCATCACCAGACGCAGGCCGGTGGCGGCTAACGGATGACCAAGGGCAATTGAGCCGCCACGGCGGTTGAGCTTGTTGGTGTCCAGCTCCAGCGCCTGGGCCACTGCCAGCACCTGCGCCCCCTGTGCCTCGTTGATTTCAAACAGGGCGATATCATCCAGGACCAACCCGCTGCGTTGCAGCAGCAGCTGGATTGCCGGAGCCGGGCCGATCCCCATGAACTCCGGCGCCACGCCGACCACCGCCGTCGCCAGCAGGTTTGCCAGTGCCGGTCGCGTACCCGCCGATGCGCGACCGACCAGCACCGCCGCCGCACCGTCCACCACCGCACAGCTGTTACCAGCGGTTTGCACGCCCCCCGCATGAATCGCCCGCAACGTCGCCAATGCGAGTAAATCAGTGGGCCGAATGTGGCTGTCGAGGGTGACTGCGTCTACCCGACGCGGCAGCGTAATGCCCCGAGGCTGATAGCCGTCCAGCTCGAATGACTCGTTGCGCACTGCGACGATTTCATCGGCGAACCAGTCAGAAGCCTGCGCTTGCAACGCTTGCTCGTGGCTATTGAGGGCATAGGTATCCACCGTTTCGCGACTCAGGCCATGACGCCGGGCAAGGTTTTCCGCCGTGGCGATCATGTCCAGTCCCGGTGCCGGGTCGTACAGCGCCTCCCAGAGGAAATCCTTGAAATCCACCGACGCACCGAGACGAAATCCGTCCCGATGGGTGTAGGCAGCAATCGGGTTGCGCGACATGGATTCGGCGCCCACGCACAGCGCCAGTTCCACGCCGTCGCGAAGTTGCTCACCGGCCTGGCGCAGCAGCTCGAAACCGGTGGCGCAGATGCGCTGCACCGCCAGCGCCGGCACCTGTTGCGGCACACCGCTGTAAAGACCGATGTGGCGTGGCAGCAAGTAGGCGTCGAAGCTGGCCTGGGCCATGGAGCCCGCCAGCACACTGTCGACCGCTCGCGGATCGAACCCGGCACGGGCCAGCACTTCACGACCGACCTTGATGCCCAGATCGATGGGCGACACCTGAGCCAGCGCACCGCCAACGTCAATCCAGGGCGTGCGCACGGCCCCGAGAATCGCCACATCGGTGAAGGCCGAATACTGCCCTGCGTAGTTCACGACCGTGGACCGGCGCGCAGGATCGAGAGGTCTTCGCCGCGATACAGCGCTTCGACCTTGGCTGCACGCCACTGCAAGACCGCCCGCTGGTTGATCGAGCCCTTGTCAGTGATTTCACCGCGATCGATAGACGCGGCCTCGTCGAGCACCGCGATCCACTCCAGGCGACTGGCGTTGCCGCTGGCTTCGCGATTGAGGCGTTGCAGCCAGTCGGCGAACCACGCCCGAACCGGCGCGCTGGCCAGAACTTCGGCATCGCTGGCAGCCTTGGTCAACCCCGAGAGCCGACGGCACTCGTACAGGCGGGGAAAAACCAGTGCGCCCAGGCACTCGCGATCCGGCGCCGTGACAACGAGGTCCTGCACATAGGGCGAGCCCTCCAGTACCGCTCGATTGCGCAGCGGGCCGACACTGACGAACACCCCGGAGGACAACTTGAAGTCTTCGGCGAGACGACCATCGAACATCAGGCCGAGTTGCGGATCGCTCGGGTCGGCCAATTTGATGGCATCACCGGAACAGTAGAAGCCCTCATCGTCGAAGACTTCGGCAGTCTGCTGCGGTGCGCGCCAGTAGCCGGGCATGATGTGCGGCCCACGGAAACGTCCTTCCAGCTTGCCATCCACCGGCACCAGCAGGACCTCGCAACCCGGCGCCGGCAGGCCGATGTAACCGGCCATGGACAGCGGCCCGGTGGTGAAGGTGCAAGAGGGAGACGCTTCGGTCATGCCGAGCCCGGCCATCATGCGGATGCGTTCGCCACAGTGTTGCTCTGCGACCCGGTCGAGCCGATCCCAGACACTCTGCGAGAGACCGGCTGCGGCGAAAAAGAACAGCTTCATTTGGGCAAAAAAACGTTCACGCAACTCGCCATCGTTTTCCAGCGCCGAGACCAGTTCCTCCCAGCCCTTGGGAACAGTCAGGTAAGCGGTCGGCGAAACTTCCTTCAGATTGCGCAGGGTTTCAGCGAAGCCCTGAGCCGTGGGCTTGCCGTCATCCAGGTAAAAGGTGCCTCCGTTGTAAAGCACGATGCCAACGTTGTGACTGCCGCCGAACGTATGGTTCCACGGTAGCCAGTCCACCAGTACCGGCGGCTCCTCGCCAAACACTGGAAAGGTCTGCAACAGCATTTGCTGGTTGGCGCAGAGCATGCGTTGGGTGGTGATGACCGCCTTGGGCAATTTGGTCGAGCCCGAGGTGAACAGGAATTTGGCGATGCTGTCCGGGCCCGTGGCGTTGAAAGCGACATCGGCCTCTGCACCGCCAGGGCGTTCGAGCAGGCTGGCGAAAGTCACCTGGCGACGCCCTGGCACTTGTCCGAGCACAGCAACCAATGGAGTCTCGGCGGGCAACACCACATCGATCGCCCGCTGGTAGGCGGCCGCGTCGCTGACAAATATCAACCCCGGCCGCAGCAGATCGCAGACATGCCGCAGCTTGGCGAAATCCTGAGACAGTAACGAATAGGCCGGAGAAACCGGGCAATAAGGAATCCCCGCATACATCGCGCCCAAGGCGATCTGCAAATGTTCGATGTCGTTGCCCGAGAGGATCGCCAGCGGTCGCTCGGCCGAAAGCCCGTAGCCGAGCAGGCTCTGGGCGATGGCACGAACGCTGTCGAGCATCTGGGCATAACTGACCCGGCGCCAATCGCCGCCTTGTTCGCGGGCAGCGATAAAGGTCTGCTGCGGGCGCACCTGTGCCCAATGCACCAATCGGTCGAGCAGGCGCATGGGCAGCGGCGCCAGCGGTTCCAGCGAGCGCATGTGCAAGTTGCCGTGACGCTCACTGACCTCCACTGCGGAATGGCCGATGGACACGTGGCGGTAACGCGTTTGAGCAACGCCGGATTGGGGCTGCGGTCTGAATTCGGAACTCACGTCGTTATCCTCCATCAAGGCATGCCAGCACCGACCAGCCCTCAAGCGGTTCGGTGCAAGCATGGCAGCGTCTGGCTGCATCCTTGTTATTGTTATGCCTTGTTTACATTCGCAAGCGGCTGCTCGCACGAGACAGCAGCCCGAGAAACGCAACGAACGATCAGATGGGGTAGTGCCGCGGCCCGTTCTGCAAAGTGACCCAGCGCAATTGAGTGAAATGTTCGATCGCCGCTTTGCCGCCGAAACTGCCGTAGCCGCTGGACTTGACCCCGCCGAAGGGCATCTGCGCCTCATCGTGCACGGTCGGCCCGTTGATATGGCAGATGCCTGACTCGACCCTCTGGGCCAGGGCCAGGGCGCGCCCGGTATCACGACTGAAGATCGCCGCCGACAGACCGAATTCGGAATCGTTGGCCAGGCGCAGTAACTCCTCGTCGCCCTCGCCACGCAGCAGCACCGCCACCGGACCGAAGGACTCCTCGCGGTACAGGCGCATCTCGGGGGTCACCCCATCAAGCAAGGTCGGCTGCATGATGCTGCGCTCGATCTGACCACCGGCAACCAGGCGTGCGCCCTTGTCGAGGGCATCGTCGATCAACCCCCGGATGCGCTCGCCAGCTGCGGCATCGACCAGGGAACCCAGTACCGAGTCGACAGCGCTCGGGTCGCCGGCGCGCAAGGTGGCGATCTTGCTCGCCAGCTTGCTGACAAACACATCCGCGACCCTGGCATCGACGATCAGGCGCTCAGTGGACATGCAAATCTGTCCCTGGTTGAAGTAGGCGCCGAAGGCTGCAGCCTCGACCGCCGCGTCAAGGTCCGCGTCGTCCAGCACCAGGAACGGCGCCTTGCCACCCAGCTCCAGCAGTGCCGGCTTGAGGTGTCGCGCCGACAGTTCGCCGACGATACGCCCGACATGGGTTGAGCCGGTAAAGTTGACTCGACGCACCGCCGGATTGGCGATCAGCCGCTCGACGATGGCCGCGGCATCTGCCGGGGCATTGCTGATGACATTGACCACCCCATCGCCCAGACCGGCATCCTGCAACACCTGGCCGATCAACCGATGCACCGCCGGGCTCAGTTCGGAGGCCTTGAGCACCACGGTATTGCCGCAGGCCAGGGGCATGGCAATCGCACGGGTGGCGAGAATAACCGGCGCGTTCCACGGTGCGATTCCCAATACCACGCCACAGGGTTGGCGCAGGGCCATGGCGAAATTGCCTGGGACGTCGGAGGGAATCACTTCGCCGTTGATTTGCGTGGTCATCGATGCCGCCTCGCGCAGCATGCCGGCCGCCAGGTGCACGTTGAAGCCATACCAGTTCGCCATGGCGCCGGTTTCACCGGCGGCGGCGATAAATTCCGCGCTGCGCGCCTGCAATTGTTCGGCAGCGGCGAGCAAGCGCGTGCGGCGTTCATTGGGCGCCAGTGCGGCCCAGGCAGGAAACGCAGCCTTGGCCGCGGCGACCGCCGCATCGGCATCTTCCAAGGTAGCGGCGGCCACTCGCGACACGACCTCGCCCGTCACCGGGTTGCGGCGCTCGAAAGTTCGCCCGTCACGGGCTGGGCACGACTTGCCGCCGATCAGCAGGGGCACGTCCAACATGGTGATTCCTCTTTATTGTCTTTATCGGGAATTCGTTCAAGCGGTGTGACAACAGGGCCAGGACGCGGCAGCGAACAGCAGGATGCACCCGCTGTGCGCTGCGTGTTTCAGCGTTTATACGTCTGCAGGCCGGGCTTGATGCTTTTGTCATCGAGGAATTGCTTCATGCCCTGCTCGCGGCCGCCTTCGGTGTCGAGCAGTCGCGACTGGTCGAGCTTGGCGTACAGGTAGTCCTCGTTCTGCTCCCAGGTCAGCTCGCGGCAGCGTTTGAAACCATGTTTGGCCGCACGCAACACCACCGGGTTTTTCTCCAACAGATTGCGCGCCAGGTCGACGGTCACCTCACGCAGTTGCGCCAGCGGCACACTCTCGTTGACCAGGCCCATCTCGGCAGCTTTCTGACCGCCAAAGGTCTTGCCGGTCATGATGTAGTAAAGCGACTGGCGATGGCCCACGGTGTCCGCCATGGCCTTGCTCACCAGATTGCCCGGCGGAATGCCCCAGTTGATCTCTGACAGGCCGAAGGTTGCCTCGTCGGCGCAGATCGCCAGGTCGCAGGCGACCAATGGGCTGAAACCACCGCCAAAACACCAGCCGTTGACCATGGCGATGGTCGGCTTGGCGTACATGCGCAGTAGTTTCCATTGCCACTGAGAGGCTTCGCGGCGAATTTTTTCCTGAAGGATTTCCGGGCCGGCGTCCACTTCACGGAAGTATTCCTTGAGGTCCATGCCGGCGGTCCAGGCTTCGCCCGCACCGGTCAGCACAAGTACGCCCGCGTCCGGGTCCTGCTCGAGGGTTTCCAGAACGTCGATCATCTCGCGGTTCAGGGTCGGGCTCATGGCGTTGCGTTTTTCCGGGCGGTTGAGGATGACCCACGCGATGCCTTCCTCGATTTCCACTTTGACGGTTGTCCAGCGACCTTCGTAATTGCTCATGGTGATGCTCTCTTGTTCTTGGCTTGACGATGGGTAAAAACTAAACCGACAAACTAGTTATGTCAATTAACTATTAATTGAATTAACCAAATATTTTTCACCTTCTAACCCTGCAAAAGGTCAATGCTTTAGCTCCCTGCCGTAGCTATTCCTGGCCAACCTCGTCAAACTAGATATCTTTATTAACCTGAAACCCGAGGGATTTTCCCGCAATGGCCAAGTCGTCAAAAAATGTCGCTGCCCCCGATGCCCTCGCCGACGACGTCGAAATTCAGGCGCCCATGGACTCCGCATTGGACGAGCTAATCGGTTACGCCATGCGCCGAGCCCAGCTGAAACTGTTCCAGAATTTGATCAGCCGACTGTCTGCCCACGACTTGCGGCCCGCGCAGTTCTCTGCCCTGGCGATCATCGAGCAGAACCCCGGGCTGATGCAGTCCGACCTCGCCAAGGCCCTGGCCATAGAGCCACCCCAAGTGGTGCCGTTGCTGAACAAGCTGGAAGAGCGGGCACTGGCGGTACGGGTACGCTGCAAACCGGACAAACGCTCTTATGGAATATTCCTCAGCAAAACCGGCGAGACGCTGCTCAAGGAGTTGAAACTGATCGCCGCCGAGAGCGACATGGATGCCACGTCCGCTCTCGACAGCCAGGAACGCGAAGTACTGCTCAGGTTGCTGAAAAAAGTCTATCAAGCCTGAAACGCAAGCGCCGGCACGCTCCTGGGGAGCGGCCGGCGTCATTACAGGTGAAACGGCTTACCAGATCGGCAAGGTGTAGAGCACCAGAAAGCGGGTCTGGTTTTCATCGCGAAACGCTGCGCCGGCGGGGAAGTCATTGCGATAGATCGACTTGCGCGCCATCAGCCCGACATTCTTCAGCGGGCCACTCTGGATCACATACCCCAGCTCCATCTGGAACTCCCGCTCCTTGCGGTCGTCGGCATTCAACGCCGCCAGTTCGATATGGTCACCGCGCACATAACGCAGCCGGCTCTTCAGGCCAGGCACCCCGGCGGCGGCGAAGTCATAATCGTACATCGCTTGCCAGGTCCGCTCCTTGGCATTGAGGAAGTCCGAGCTCATGGTCAGCTCGCTCATGCCCATCAACTCGGTGCCCGAGACATAGGGTGTCGCTGTGTCGCCACTGGCATGCATATAGCCGACGCTCAGACGATGGCCGCCAAAGCGATAGCCGAACAGCGCCGAGAGGTTGCGGTTGTCCACTTTGCCGGCCTTGGCGCTGCCGTCTTCATCGCTGAAAAAACTGCGCAGGTCGCTGGTCAGTGTGCCCTCGCCCACCTGCAGCGTGTGCAGCAACGCCAAGGTGTTCTGCTGATACAGGTCCGCCACTTCGGCGTGATAAGCGCGCAGGCTGAGGTCCTTGTTCACCTGGTAATCGCCGCCGACATAGGCCATGTGCGATGAAGTGGCCGCGCCGTTGAAACGTCGGTTTGGCGAAGCGATGCTCATTGGCTGGTAGTCGGTGGAATCACGTTTGTTGATGCGATCGATGTAGCCGGTGTTGAAGATCAGTCCGTCGATGTCCTTTGAGCTGAGCGTGGTGCCGCGAAAAGTCTGCGGCAGCAGCCGCGACGGGCTGGCGAAAGCGAATGGCAGGAAGATCGACACGTCGCCGGTTTTCACCGTGGTCTGGGCAACACGCATCTTGGCAGTCATGGCCAGGCGCGAATACTCGTCCGCCGCATGCTTGTCGCTGCTGGACACCGGCAGCAACTCGGTGCCGCTACGGTCCGGCGACGAATCCAGCTTGACCCCCATCAACCCCCGAGCATCCAGGCCGAAGCCGACACTCCCCGGGGTAAAGCCCGACTCCACGTTCATGATGAAACCCTGAGCCCATTCCCGTGCCGCGGTTTTCGCCCCGTCATCCTTGTAGTCTCGATCCAAGTAGTAATTGCGCAAGGTCAAGGTGCCATGACTGTCATCGATAAAACCGTCAGCCAGCGCCGATGGCGCAATCAAACTCAGGCCCAGCAAGGCCAGGTGGCGTGCGCGAACAGGTAAGGTTGAATCCGCCACAAGGGCGTCCCAAGGAAGGTTTGGCATGTTCGATGTCCACTTATTGTTGTTGTTTTTTGAACGGGATTGTTGGGGTTATCCCGGAGATCTGCAGCCAGAGAATGGAAACAGCCTGGCGTGGCGTCAATCGCGAGTGACCGATAAACGAACATTAATATAATTATCTATTTTGTGAGCAACTCTCTATCGCCACGCCATATACTTGATTTAATTGACTTTAATGGTGTTTTTTAGCGAAAAATCTTTGGTATTCATTTTTTAGTTATATTTGTTAATCTTATTTCAGCCCTGTCATCGCCTCGCGAGAACAGGCTCGCGTTCATCCGTCAGCACACCAACAAAAACAATAATGAGGTTCGCCATGGACACCCCATCACGTCGTACGACGCTGACCATAGCCCTGTGTTTTATCGTTGCACTGATCGAAGGTTTCGATCTGCAAGCTGCCGGCACTGCCGCTGCGGGCTTGCGCCAGACCTTTGCCCTGGACCCGAAAATGATGGGCTGGGTGTTCAGTGCCGGAATTGTCGGTTTACTGCCGGGCGCCTTTTTCGGCGGCTGGATTGCCGATCGAATCGGCCGCAAGAAAATCCTCATCGCAGCGGTGCTGCTGTTCGGCGTGTTCTCCCTCAGCACCGCCTACGTCAGCAGTTTCTCCGGCCTGCTACTGGCGCGCTTCATGACGGGTCTGGGCCTGGGCGCCGCCCTGCCCAACCTGATCGCCCTGTGTGCCGAGGCCGTGGGTGAGCAGCGTCGCGGTACCGCGATCAGCATCATGTATGCCGGCGTGCCGTTGGGCGGCGCATTGGCGGCGTTGGTCGCGATGCTCTTCACCGAGCATTGGCAGACGACCTTCATCATCGGCGGGCTCGCGCCCTTGCTGGTGGTGCCGCTGATGATCCTGCTGCTGCCCGAGTCAAGCGCCTTTCGCCAGCAACAAGGCACCGTCACCGTGGCCCGCGCTTCAACCGTCCAGGCGTTATTCGGCGAAGACCGGGCTCGCGTCACCCTGGCGTTGTGGCTCAGCTACTTCTTCACCCTGACTGTGATGTACATGTTGCTCAACTGGCTGCCATCACTGCTGCTGGAACAAGGGTTCAGCAAAGCCGAAGCTGGCCTGGTGCAGATGCTGTTCAACATCGGCGGCGCCCTCGGCTCATTACTTGGCGGGGTGCTGCTGGATCGCTGTAACGGCGTCAAGGTGGTGCTGTCCGTATACGCCGGATTGCTGGCAGCGCTGACCGGGGTCGGTCTGTCGGTGGGCATCGTCCCCATGGCCATCGCCGGGTTTTGCGCAGGGTTGTTTGTGATGGCCGCGCAGTTGGTGCTTTACGCCCTGGCACCACCTTCGTACCCGACTTCGGTGCGTGCCACCGGCGTCGGCGCAGCGGTAGCCATCGGTCGTCTGGGGTCGGTGGCAGGTCCCCTGGCCGCGGGGCAGATTCTGGCGGCCGGGGCCGGCACCACTGGGGTGTTACTGGCGACTTCACCGGGGTTGGTGATTGCAGCACTGACCATTATCAGTGTGATTGTCCGATCGGACCCGCAAACTGCTCCCGAGCTGAGGACGGCGAACCCGGTCGCGGACAAACCCTGACTGCGCCCCCTGCCACAGAAACAAGAAAAGAGACCGAGGTCTCTTTTCTTGTTTTCAGCGGCCCGCTACCACACGGCAATATGGGAATCGGCTCGCGGCTCGGTGCCGCCGCACAGTACACCAGTGTCCGGGTCACGGATGATGATCTGCCCTCGGCCATAGTTGATCAGGTCGCAATCAACCTGAATCTGGTGTCCGCGCCGTGCCAGCGAAGCCGCCAGGTCCCGAGATGCCCCCTGTTCGATGCCGACCTTCATTTCCCCCAGCCATTGCCACCGCGGAGCGTCCAGCGCGGCTTGGGGGTTGAGACCAAAATCAACCAGATTCATGACCATCTGCACATGGCCTTGGGGCTGCATGTACCCCCCCATAACGCCGAACGGTCCCACCGGTGCGTCGCCTTTACTGATGAAACCGGGAATGATCGTGTGAAAGGTTTTTTTGCCCGGAGCCAGGCAGTTGGCGTGCTCGGGATCGAGACTGAATTCCTGCCCGCGGTTCTGCAAGGCGATGCCGCTGTCAGGCAGCACCACACCGGAACCGAAGCCGTGGTAGTTGCTCTGGATAAAGGAGACCATATTGCCCTCCGCATCCGCCGTGGCCAGATACACCGTACCACTGGAGTGGGGGGTGCCGGGCTTAGGAGTCTGAGCTTGATCAACGATCTGTTCACGGCGCTGGCTACTGTAGGCATCGCTGAGAAGGTCAGCCACCGCCACACGCATGTGCAGCGGATCGGTGATGTAATGCAGGCCGTCACTGTAGGCGAGCTTCATGGCTTCCAACTGACGGTGCCAGGTCTGCTGGCTGTCTCGGTGATCGAAGTCGAAGCCTTGAAGGATTTTCAGGGTCATCAGGGCCACCAGTCCTTGCCCGCTTGGGGGGATTTCCCACACATCGTAGCCGCGATAACTGACGCTGATCGGCTCCACCCACTGCGCGCGATAGTCTTGCAGGTCGCTCGCTCGCAGGTAGCCGCCGGTGGCGCGGGAATGGGCATCCAGACGCTGAGCCAGATCACCGCGATAGAGGCTTTCGCAAGCACTGTCCGCCAGCTCTTCCAGCGTTCGGGCTTGCGCCGGGTTGCGGAATAATTCACCGGCCTTTGGCGCACGGCCATCAATCAGGAACGTGTCGAACCAGGCGTCGAGCACTGAGTCTCGATGGGGGCTGAATTCATCCAGAGCCGTCTGCCATTGCCGGGCGACCACCGGGGACAGCGGAAAGCCATCCCTGGCCAGACTGATGGCGGGCTGCAGCAACTCGGCAAAGGGCAGCTTGCCGAAACGTTTGGACAGCTCCGCCCAGGCCGAAGGGCAACCGGGCACCGTGACCGGCGTCCAGCCATAAAGCGGCATCTGCTCGTGACCACACGCCTTGACTGCATCGATAGTTAGCGCTGCCGGCGCGTGGCCGTTGCCGTTGAGTCCGTGCAATTGGCCTTTGCTCCAGACCAAGGCAAAGGCGTCCCCGCCCAAGCCGCAACCGGTGGGTTCAACCACCGTAAGCGCTGCTGCCGTGGCAATCGCGGCATCAATCGCATTGCCGCCCTTGCGCATGATCTCGATGCCGGCCTCGGCAGCCAGCGGCTGGGAAGCCGCGACCATGCCACGGCGGGCAAACACACTCTGACGTTGCGACGCATAGGGATATTCGTGGGCAGAAAATTTCAACATGGCAAAAGTTCTTCCAAACAAAGATTCACTGGCCGGAGGTGATCCGGTTCCACTACCGGGAGATAAAAGACCTGACTGAAAAGATCACAGCACGCGGCTGAGAAAGGCCTGGGTCCGCGGGTGAGTCGGTCGACTGAAGATCTGCTCCGGCGGCCCCTGTTCGATCAGTTCACCCTGATCGAGGACCACCACGCGGTCAGCGACTTCCCGGGCAAAACCCATTTCATGGGTGACCACCACCATGGTCATGCCGTCATCGGCCAACTGCTTCATCACCTGCAGGACCTCGCCCACGGTTTCGGGATCCAGGGCGCTGGTAGGCTCGTCAAACAGCATGGCCTGTGGCTTCATCGCCAGCGCCCGAGCAATCGCCACGCGCTGCTGCTGTCCACCGGACAGCATCGAGGGGTAATGCATCGCCTTGTCCGCCAGACCGACCCGGGCGAGCAACGCCCGGGCCTGTTCCAACGCTTCGGAGCGTGGCACGCCAAGCACCTGAATCGGTGCCTCCATGATGTTTTCCAGCGCGGTCATGTGGGGGAACAGATTGAAACGTTGGAAGACCATGCCGATGTCCCGACGCTGTCGAGCAATGTTGCGCTCTGAGTCGCGTACCAGGCTGCCGTCGGCGCGCTCGCGGTAACCCATCGCTCGGCCGTTGACGCGAATTCGCCCACCCTGAATGTCTTCCAGCAGATTGATGCAGCGAATAAAGGTGGTCTTTCCCGAGCCCGAAGCGCCGATCAACACCACCACTTCACCGCGCCGCACCTGCAAGGAAATCCCCTTGAGAATCTCCAGATCGCCGAAAGACTTATGAATGTCCAGGGCCTCGATGATCAGTTCTTCACTTTTGTGCGCCATGCTTAACGCCCTCTCAGCAATTTCAGCGTGCCGCGGCCGAACATACGACTACCAGCCGCAGGCGGTGCGGGTCGATCGGACTGTCCGAAACGCGCTTCCAACCAACGCTGGAAGAAGCCCCAAAGAGTGGTCAGCAGCAGGAAATAAATCGCCACCACCAGGTACAGTTCAAATACCCGGAATGTCGCCGACGTGACCATTTGTGTGCTCAGCAGCAACTCCTGCACGCCAATCACACTGACCAGCGTCGTATTCTTGAGCATCACGTTGAACTCGTTGCCCAATGGCGGAACGATGACCCGGAACGCCTGAGGCAGAACAATGCGCCGCATCAGTTTGGCGAAAGTCATGCCCAGCGAACGCCCAGCCTCGTACTGTCCTTTGTCCACGGCGCCAATCCCGGCACGGATGATCTCGGCCATGTAAGCGCCTTCGTTCAGACCCAGGGCGATAATCGCTGCCTGGATGTTGCCCGGCACGACCAAACCGAACAGTTGCACGTCCTCAAATCGGAAGATCCCGCCGGCCGCCAATGCGGTGTACAGAAAGACGATTTGTACCAACAGCGGCGTGCCGCGCATCAGCCATACGTAAAACCGTACTGGCAGGTTGAGCAACGGATTGCGCGACAGACGCATCAGCGCCGCCCCCAGCCCCAACACACAGCCCAACGCCATCGCCAGCACACTGATCAGGCAGGTCAGCCAGAGTCCAGTGAGGTACACGCTGCTGGGCTGTAAAAGGTATTGCCAGAACACATCCCAATTGAAGTTCATCGAGCGTTCGCCTCAGTCGAGTGTGTCGCTGGAAACATGCCATTTGCTCAGCAACTGTACGTAGCTGCCGTCGCTGCGCATGTCACTGATGATCTGTTGTACCGCTGCGGTGAGCTGCGGATCATCCTTGCGAACTCCCAAGCCGGTGAGAATCCGGCTGAAGGCTGGAACGCCCTCCTCGAAAAGATCAGGCGCCTTTGCGGCGTAGTACCCGGCGGTTTCCACTGTGGTGCCGTAAGCATCTACCTGACTGATACGCAGCGCCTGAAAGGCGTCGGTGTCAGTGTTGTAAACCACCAGTTTCATCGGCGTCTTGCCAGCCTTGGTCAGCTTTTCGTTTTCGGCGTCGAGCAAGGTTTTGATCGTGGAGCCATTGAGCACCGCCACCTTGTGCCCAGACAGTCCATCCAGGGTTCTGATGCCCTTGGGATTGCCTTTTGGAACAACCACTGACTGGCTGGAATACATATAGTTGACGATGTCGATCACCTCCCGCCGTTCGGGCTTGTCGAACAGCTGATCAACGATCATGTCGCACTGCTGGGCGAGCAATGCCGGTAGCAACCCGGAGAAAGGAATGACCCGCCATTGCACCGGTTTGTCTCCCAGCCGCTTGGCGATTTCCAGCCCCAGATCGACCGTCAGCCCCCTGGGTTTTTGTGCCTCATCGAACGACACCAAGGGCGGTGAGTCCATGCCCGAGCAATAGGTGAGTTTGTCGGCCTTTTGCAGTCGCTCCGGCACCTGGGGCGCGGCAACCGCCCACTGTGCACAGAGCCCGAGGGATACAGCGGCAAGTAACATATGGCGTTTATGCATGACGAGACACTCCAGTTGTTTAATAACGGGGCAGTACTCAAAGTCAAAACACTGTCGGGTTTGAGCCCGATTCTATTTTTCCGATTGCAGAAACTGGATCAGCGCCGGCACCGTGCCCTCGATGTGCTCGCGCACAATTGCCTCGGCCCGGTCGACATTGCCTGAGCGAATGGCATCGAGGATCACCGCGTGTTCCTGGCGAGCGCTCAAGGGTTTTTCGCTGTGTTGCAGCCACAGGCGCATTGGCGCCTCAATCAGCGAATACAGCGCCGAGATCTGCTTCATCAGCCGAGGGCGGCCGCTGAGGCTGCACAGGTATTCATGGAAGGAACGATGAAGTCTGACCCACTCGGCGCTTTCGTCGCGGTAGTCATCCATCTCATCCAGCATGCGTTCCAAAGCGGCCAACTGCCGCTCGCCTATCTTGGCCACGGCCACGCGGATGGCCAGACCCTCGAGGGCACTGCGCATCTCGAAGACTTCGTGCAATTCGTCGAAATCCAAACCACTGACAATGGCCCCGCGATTAGGTCGCAGGGTTACCAGGCCTTGAGCATCGAGACGGCGAAAGGCTTCGCGCACCGGCATCCGGCTCATCCCGACTTCGCTGGCAATGTCCTCCGCGATCAGACGGTCGCCTTTGCGGTAACGACCGCCACAGATCGCTTCCAGCAAAAAGTTGTAAGCCTCCTCCTCAGCGGTCAGGGGCTGACGTTCAACGTAGGTGGGAGCGAATTGCATAAAGTCACCTTTTGCAGTTTTGTATCCAATTATCCATTGATTCAAATCAGCAGAAACCGTGCCAGCCTGCTTATAAATTCCTCAAGTTATTAATTAAAAAGGAGTTATTACTCAAAACCTGATGTTCTTCAGATCGGCGCGATAGTCACCGTGTGCTACGAAATGGCCCAGCGCGCCCCAAATAGGTGAATAACGGTATCCAGGTAACAAATCATTTCGCCAACCTTCGAGGTCTTTTGCTCCCGCGAGAGAGTGCACTACAGAAATTATCGCTTTAAATATTTTATCCGATTAAGTATTTTGAATGGATGATTGGGCGACAGCCGCCCCCCTTATTCATAGCGACAAGGATCACCCGTGAGCGGACTACGTGAACGTCAGAAAGTCGAACGACGCCAAGCCATCAGCAAGGCAGCCATCGAACTGTTTGAGCACCAGGGTTTCCAGAACACCACCATCGAACAAATTGCCAACCAGGCTGGGGTGTCAGCGCCCACGGTGTTCAAGTACTTCGGTAACAAACAGGAAATCATTCTGGAAATCCTGCACGACGCCGACCAGCGTGCCATCAAGGACGCTCGCAGCCAGATGCCTGACATTGAGGACCCGGTCGATGCCATGTGTTACCTGGAGCGGCGGTTGACCGGCTACGCACTGGAGGTCATGCACCCCAGCCTCTGGCGTGAACTGCTGCCACTGATATTGTTTGGCGGCGACAACGGGCTGCCCCAAGGCTATCGCGCCATGAACGATGCACTCAGGACTGAAATCAGTGGGTTGCTCAGAGAGTTGCAGCAGGCCGGCAAACTTCGCGCCGACCTCGACGTCGACCTGGCCTCTTTCCTGTTGAACGACTATTCACACTTGCAGTTGTTCAGACTGGTCAACCAGGAGCAGCCGGATGTCGAGTCCCACTCCGCTCAGGTAAGGCACATCACCGAGTTGCTCTTTTACGGCATGCGGGCCTGAGAAAATACACAGATGCAATCACCTCGCAGGGTGTTTGGCTGAACGCCAAAAACCAGAGGACTGACGATTAGCTCAAACGGCGGACCGGTATGAAAAAAGACTATTTGGGCAGTTCAACGATGGAGAGTTCACGCCTGGTGCTGGGCGGCAATGTCTTTGGCTGGACCGTCAACGAACAAGATTCGCTGAAGCTACTCGACGCAGCGTTTGAACTCGGCATCAACACCTTTGATACCGCAGACGCCTATTCCATCTGGGCCAGTGGTAATCGCGGCGGCGAGTCGGAAGCCATCATTGGTAAATGGCTGAGTCAGAACAGCCACCGACGCAGTGAAGTGAAGATTATCACCAAGGTCGGGGCCGAACTCTCGCCCGATCAGCACGGGCTCTCGAAAGGCAGAATCCTGCAAGCCGTGGATGATTCGCTGCGTCGACTGCGAACCGATTACATCGATTTGTACTTCTCCCACTACCCGGATGCCTCGACAGCACACGAGGAAACCCTGGAGACTTACAGCACGTTGATCGCCTGCGGCAAGGTTCGCTCGATCGGCGCATCCAACTACACCCTGGAAGATCTGCAGGCGGCCAAATCCTCTGCCGATCGCCACGCCCTGCCCCACTACACCTGCCTTCAGGTGGAGTACAACCTCTATGATCGCCATGACTTCGAACAGCAGTTGCGTACTTTTGCCCTGGCCGAGGGCTGCGAGGTCCTGACTTACTTCAGCCTGGCCTCGGGTTTCCTCAGTGGCAAATACAAAGGCCTGAATGACCTGACGCACAGTGCTCGCCGCGAGGACCTGGAAAAGTATTTCGATGAGCGCGGCATACGCATTTTGCACGTTCTGCATCAGGTGGCGCAGGAACAGCAGGTCCCACCTGCGGAAATCGCCTTGGCCTGGGTCATGCACCAACCCGGTGTAACCTCTGCCATTGCGAGTGCCACCAACCTGGAGCAACTCAATAGCCTGGCGCGTTCGACGCAACTCGGGCTGGATGCGCAAACCCTTGAGCGACTGGACCTGGCCAGCCTCCTTTGAGACTGTCTGTAAGCAAGAGCCCAGGCATGTGGCTGGCATGACCAGCCACAAAAAAACGAAGCCCACTCAGTTCAGGTCTTGAAACGCTCCAGCAAACGTCCTTGCTCAGTGGCCTGCCCACTCACATCGGCGATCTCCTGCGCCGACTCACGTGCGCTGGCCGTCAGGTCCTCGCTGAGCCGGCGGATGCGACCGACCGAACTATTGATCTGCTCCGACACCGCGCTCTGTTCTTCGGCAGCGCTGGCAATCTGGACGTTCATCTGAGCCACCTGACCTATGCCTTCACCAACGCCGTACAGCGACTCGACTAACGCACCAAACAGCGCCGCCAGTTCCTGGCCGAGATTCTGATTCAACGTCATCGAATGCACGACCACGACGGTATCTTGCTGCAGGTCTTCGATGATCGAGCGCGTTTCCTGGATCGAATCCTGAATGCGGCTGGACAGGTTGCGTACCTCATCAGCCACCACGGCGAACCCTCTCCCATATTCACCCGCCCGTGCCGCCTCGATGGCTGCATTGAGCGCCAGCAGGTTGGTCTGTTCGGCGATGTCGCGGATGATATCGAGGACGCTGCCGATCTTTTCACTCTTGACGGACAGCTGGTTGACCTGGCGGTTGGCGTTGGCCAAGTCCTCGCCCTGGCGGGCAACTATCCGGGTGGTTCTTTCGATCAGCTCGGTGCCGTCGTCAATGGTCTGCAATACAGTCCCCGTTGCTTGCGACGCCGACGCGGTATTGCGAGCAATCTCCTGCGCCGAAAGGTTCATCTGGTACATAGCCGTTGCAACCTGATCGATGTCCTGGCGTTGGTGCTCCATGGTTTGCAAATTAGCGGTGCTGCCTCGGGCAGATCTGGCCGCCGCCGCCCGCAACTCGGTCATAGAGCCCTTGAGGCGGGTGACAATAGGCTGCAACACATCAAGAAAAGCATTTAGTCCGCTGGCCACGCCGCCCAATTCGTCGGCACGGGCGTAGTTAAGGCGCTTGACCAGATCGCCTTCGCCCCGGGCCAAATCGTCGGCCATCAGCGACATTGCCCGCAGTGGTCGTACGATGCTCCGGGACGCGAGCCAGATCACCACCAGTCCAAAAACCGTCAGCGCCAAGCCCATCAGCACCTCCTTTTGCACTGCCGCGAGCAGGTGCTCATTCATCGCTTCGTGCAACTTAAGCAGCGGTGCGAACATCTGCTCCGAGGGTACCTTGACCACAATGCGCCAAGGTTCGGCCCCAGGAATGGGTGAGAACGTCCGACTGACGAGCAAATCCTGCAGCGGTCGTGATTGTCCCGGCAATAATGCGGAGTACTCCACGCCAGGTTCCTTGAAGTGACCGCCCAATGCATCCTTGTCCAGCGTACTGCCAGCAACCCGTCCAGAGGCGCTGACAATCCACACATCCCCAGCCTGCCCCGGCAAGCCTGCCTTGGCAGCCAAGGCTACGACTTGAATCTGGCTTAACTGAATGTCGATACCCAGCACCGCTACCACACGACCGTGATCGATCACTGGCAGGGTCAGCGAGGTCATGAGAATCGGACTGCCAGAGGCATCATCGAGATAGGGATTCAGCAGACAAGGCTGCGTCGTTCGTAGCGGGCAGTCATACCAGGTGCGGGATGCCTTGCCGTCAGCCATGGGCTTGTCGTCGACAATGCTCTTTTCTTGCACCGTGACTTGCTCCATCTTCCCGCCGCTCTGGCGAAACCAGACCGGCGCAAAACGCCCCAACTCATTGCTACCCAGTTCGCTCTGTCCGGAAAAGTGCGCGTCCTGCCCGTCGAAAGCGTTGGGCTCGAAGACGACATAAGTGCTGATAAACGTCGGATTGGCTTGCAAGCTGGCCTGCAACTGCCCGGTGATGTAGGCCCTGGCGTGCTCTGGTGTCAGCGCCCCACTACCGCTAAGCGACATGATTCGCATGACCTCCGCTGATGAGGCCTCACCGACGCGCAGGGCATCGCGGAAAAACACCTGGACACCAGAGGACTGGAAACGAACGGACTCAACCACACGTTCCTCGATAGCCTGGGTCATGCTGGCAGAAGTCAGCCCTTCGGCGCGCTGACTCAAGCCACTCACTTCCTTGATTGCGGTGCTGATCAGGGCCAAGGCCAACAGTGTCAGGCATAGCCCGACCAGTAGAATAATTCGGGCTCGTAAAGTGACAAACATGGCGAGTCTCCTGTGCCGAGTGGCCACACAAAAAAATGGCGACATGCCTGTCGCCGATCAGAGGAAGTGCCCGTGCCCCCCTGTTGCACTGCCTGTCATCCACACCCGTCCGACCGGCGATGCGCGCCAGCGACAAGGGTTAACAGAGGCCGTACTTAACAGCAGAGGTGAATCTCGGGCATCAATAGAAGCGGTAGCAGTGAATCACTACCTGACTTGCGTTGGGGTAATGCACATGGCCGATAAAGCTTGCACGGGTGAGCCAGTCCAGGCGCCCCTTAGGCACTTGAAACACCGGCGTGCAGGTGCAGTGGTACTCCGTTTCGGGAATCGGCCACTGGCCTTGTCGCTCCAGCTGGCGACCGTATTCGGTCATGTTCAGCAAGCCGATGTTACGGATGTTGATCAACTCCCCCTGGTCGGTACGCAAGCTGTAGCGTGCGTCCAGTTGACCGACGCCGTCAGGGCGCAGCAGGAAAAAATCCTCGCCCCCGGCCAGCACCTGACCTTTGAAGTCCAGCCCTTCGAAATCCCCCCCGAGAATTGGGTAGTTGCAACGCGTTCCATCTACGCTCTCCCCCAACAACAGCCCAGGGCCGATATCGACGCGCAGGGCCAGCACCCGATACAAGCTGGGGGCGGCGCCCCTCAACTCCAATGGTTCAGCCATGGCAAACACTCCTGTGTGGCCCGGCACAAAAGCACCGGGCCACGATGATCAGCGATTGGTCTTGATGCTGGTCCAGGTGCGAGTGCGGATCCGCTCCATGGCTGGCGGCATGGGCTGTAAAGCGAACAGGGTTTTGCGCGCTTCGTCCGGCACATACATGTTGGGGTTATTACGGATGTCCGCATTCACCAGCGCGGTGGCATCCTTGTTCGGGTTGGGGTATCCGATCTTGTTGCTGATCCGGGCGATCACATCCGGGCGCAGGATGTAATTGATGAACTCGTGGGCCTCCTTGGTGTGGGGGGCGTTAACCGGCACCATCATCACGTCCGACCACATCGGCGCGCCTTCCTTGGGTAACGCCATTTCCACCCTCACACCCTTGCCCGCAGCATCGGCCAGCTGTTTGGCCAGCGCCACGCCGCCCGACCAGCCAACGGCGACGCAAATGTCACCGTTGGCCAGGTCCATGCCGTAGCGCGACGAGTTGAAGTAGGTGACGTAAGGGCGAATCTTCATCATCGCCGCCTGAGCCTGCGGGTAGTCCTCGCGTTTCTGGCTGTTGGGATCGAGGCCCTTGTAGTGCAAAGCGATGGGCAAGATCTCGTTGGCTGCATCGAGGAAACCGACGCCACAACTGGCCAGCTTGCTGAGGTTCTCTTCCTTGAAGATCATGTCCCAGGTGTTCATCTGCACATTGGCACCCAGAATCTGCTGGACCTTGTCGACGTTGTAGCCGATCAGCGTGGTGCCCCACAGGTAGGGCGCAGCGTAGCGATTGCCCGTGTCACCTACCGCCTCCAGGGATTTCATGAACTCCGGGGCCAGATGCTGCCAGTTCGGCAGTTGGCTACGGTCCAGAGGCTGGACAGCACCCGCCGCGATCAAGTGACTCAGGTTGGCGCTACCGGGGTAGACCACATCATAGCCAGAGTTGCCGGTTAGCAGCTTGGACTCCAGCGTCTCGACGCTGTCGAACACGTCATAGATCGGACGGATCCCGGTTTCCTCCTGAAAGCTCTTGAGGATCTCCGGTGGCAAGTATTCGATCCAGTTATAGATGCGCACCGTGCGCTCTTCAGCCTGAGACATTCCTACCGTCAACAACGACAGAGCGACACACAACAGGGCATTGCGTACTTTCTTGTTCATGGTCAAACACTCCTAAGCGGCCGCGGCGGCTCGCGACACTTAATAGCGGTAGGTGAAGTACAGTTCCAGCGCACTGAATTTTTTATCATCGCCGAATACCTGCTTGGCAGCGGCGAGGGGCTTGACCCAGTTGTAGGACAGCGACGTATAAAAAGATGGAGTCGGAGTCCAGTCGAGGAAAACGACGCTCTCATCGGCAAAGCGCCGATCACTGACCGGTGCGCCCATGTAATTTTTTTCGTCCAGCCAAAACTGATAGTGAATCGCACCGAGGGTCAGCGTTGGGTTCAGGTGAGTTTTAAGTGAGAACTGCTGAACGTTTTCGTTGCTGTTGAACAACAAGTAGTTACCAACAACATCCCCCACCAGCCAGGTGCTCCAGTCGACGAAGCCTTTGCTCAGAGGGTCCCAGGCTTTCTGGCGATTATCGGTGAGGTTGTCATCGCCTGAAAAACTGGCGTAGCGATAGCCGATGACCGGCGTCAGGGGCAAGCTATTGAACGCGTAATCGGCCTGACCATACCAAGCCTTGGCATCGTAATCGAAGCCCTCGCCGCTGCCTTTCTCCAGCGCGTATTCGGCGTTGAGCGTCAAGGCGGATACGCCCGGCACCTTGGCGTTGAGTGCCCTGACGTTGTACACCTGCATCCCGTCCCTGAATCGAGGGGCCGTGCTGCCCTTGGGGCCCAGCGCATTGACCTTCATCGCCATGGCGCCCAGCGTCACCTGGTCGTCGAGGTTGTAATCCAGGTTGGCGCCCGTCATGCGGAAGTCACCCAGATCGTCGTCGGTTCGCAAGCTAAAAGCCTGGGCCTTCAACGCGCCATGATCCCAGGCCAGGATCGCCGAATCCTTGAAGGCGGTTCTTGGGCCAAGCCAATAGGCGCCGTCATCGAGTTGGTCAAGGTTGCCGTCCATGACGATGAAGCCTGTACCGATCATGTAGTTCTGGCGCCCGGCAGTCAGCGTCCATTCCCCGGCGCGGAAACCGCCGTAGAGTTCTTCAGCGGCCACATCACCATCAGAGCTGCGCGTAAAGCCACCGGCATCGCCATCGCCAAAGGTGGTCGCCGCCACCAGCGAGCCACCGGCCAGCAGGCTGAAGTCAGGCTGCAGCGAATAGTCCAGCTTGATGCCTGGCTTGACGTAGAACTCCTGCCAGTCGATTTTCGTGCCGCCATTTTTGCCGCCGCGCATATCGACGCGGCCACTGCCAAAGTTGACGTTTCGAGTGGAAAGGGTCGCCCCCCCGGCGCTGAGATTGAACTCACCTTTGAGGTTGCCGTCCTCGAAGCTGTAGCCAGCCAACGCAACGTGGGTCGTTAGGGGTAAGCCGAACGCTAAGAGCGCTCGAGAGAAACGCGTCATCGAAACCATATGAAGCTCCTGTGTGATTATTGTTGTTACAGGGCAGTGAAATGGCGGCGCAGTACGCCGCCAACACCTGGCCGAGCCAGGCGAATAGGACGCAAACTTTTTGTATTTATGGGGCGTTTCAGTCGCTAAGGTGCGCAGCAATGGCACGCAGCAATGGCACGCAGCATGCGCACACTGTCAGCATCGAATTGGCTGACGGCGTCGGTCAGCGATGACTGCTTGACGATCACCACACCGGACGGTTTGTCGACAAACAGGTATTGGCCATGAATACCACCGGCCATAATCGCCTGGCTGTGATCGTTGAAGGCGTACCACTGGCTGCGGTAGGAAGCGCCGGGGGTCCAGCTGGAGAAGTCGGGCTCTTTGGCATAGATCGCTGGGTCGGCACCGGCGAAGAGACGTGCGACCGTCTCGGTCGACAACAATTGCACTCCACCCTGGCGACCATCGTTGGCCAGCAGGCGGCCAAAACGCGCCATGTCACGCAAAGTGGCGCTGAAACCGGCCCCGGCGACACTGCGCCCCCACGGGTCGGCCATAAAGTAGCCGTCACGCTCACACCCCAATTGGCTCCAGATTTCTTGCAGTAACTGATCACAGGCCTTGCCCGAGGCGCGCTCCATGACCCAGGCCAAGGCTTCGGTAGTGGCGGTCACGTAATGGAAAAAGCCACCGTGGGTGCCGCGTTTTTTTAGAGACGGCAGGTATTGGTACAACGACTCGAACTGGGTGTATTGCGCAGGTGCAGGCTGAAAACCGCAGGCATAGCCGTATTGCGAACTCTCCGAGTTGGGGTCGTCATAAACTTCGCTGTACTCAATGCCCACAGCCATGTCGAACAGCTGGCGTACGGTGGCATCACCAAACGCGCTGCCCACCAACTCAGGCACGTAATACGCTGCAGGCAACGTTGGGTTGAGTGAACCGTCACAGACCAGTTGCTCACCGAGGGTGCCGATCAGTGACTTGGTCACCGAGAACATGATGTGCCGGTCTCGGGGCCGCTGACCGTTGAAGTAGCGCTCGAACAGCACAGTGTCGCCCTGCATCACCAAAAAGGCATCGGTCTGGCTGGCCACCAGGTGATCGATGACGCTGATTCCCAGACCACACTCACTGTCGAAGTGCAGCTCATCCAACGCTTGTGGAAATTCTTGCAACGTACTGACCGGTCCGGAACCTGCCTGCACATCAATGGAGGGACGCAGGCGCGCCAGGTTACGGAAACCCCACTGGCTAAACGGCGGGCGCATCCAATTGTTCCAGGTGACGCGGCGTTGCGGCTCTGCCGGGAAGCCCTGCATAAGCAAAGGCGCCTGGCGCGCGTCGAATGACGATCCATTAGTCTCGATGTAAAGACTGGCCAGTGAAGGCACGGTTTTCTGACTCATCGGGTTGACCCTGAAAATGACTCTGCGTGCGAGCAGATGCAGGGAAATAATTACCCGATATTATTTTTTAGTCAATAAAACATTTTGCTTGGTTAACTTTTCGCCGCGCTCAGCGCCAACACCGCTCCACCCAGCGCCACACCCAATGCGTTGCCGAGATTGAAGGCACCGATGTTCACCGCCGAGGCCAGATCAGGCGCGTCCTCGGCCGATTCCATGACGCGCATCTTTAGCGGCGCGCCCCCCATAAATGCGTGCCGCTGCAACCAATTCCTGACTGAACCTCATCGACAATAAACAAGCCCACGACCTTAAGCACCACTTAGGTGGTACTGGGCAAAAGTCCCCGGACAGCTCACGATGATCCGTGATACGACCCGGGGTAATCCGTTTCTTAAGTCAAGCGGTCATGCCGGCGAAGAATCGCGAGGCATTTTCATCCAGCGTGGCGATGTCATAGCCACCCTCCTGAACCACCACACATGGAATCCCCAGTGCCTTAATCCGCTGTCCCAGTAAACGGAAGCCCTCATGGCTGACAGAAACTTTGAGTTGAAAAATCCGCCCGCATGGCAGTATTTCGGCAAAGATAATTCCGGTAGGGGCCGCGACCTTGCAGACGATCTGGTTCAGCGGCCAGTTCCACGGCGTGATCAGGGCGCAGACGCCGATAGCTTCAGCGGTCCATTGCAAGGCATGTTGACGAGCCAACACTCATGCGTGAGTGAGGTACCAGCGCCAGTCCTGCTCTCCGACTTCAGCATTGAATTGACGGAACTCGCGCCACTTGATCGCCAAAAATACCTTTAGGAATTCGGCTCCCAGCGCCTCACGTGCCCACGTTGAATGTTGCAATGCCTGCAACGCTGTCAGCCAGTCGGTAGGTAGAAATTCGGTAGCCTGCTCATAGCCATTACCCTCAATCGCCGCGCCAGGATCGCTTTGATGAGTGATGCCATGGTGAATGCCCGCAAGTAATGCGGCAGCGGCAAGATACGGGTTGGCATCGGCTCCGCAAATGCGGTGTTCGATGTGCCGACTTATCGCGGGGCCGCCGGGCACGCGGAACGACACCGTACGATTGTTGACGCCCCAACTTTTGGCCAGCGGCGCGTAGCTACCGGTCTGGAACCGGCGATATGAATTGGCATGGGGGCAAAATATCGCCAGCGAGTCAAACAAGGTCTCCATCATCCCGCCAATTGAGTGACGCAACAGTGGCGTACCCTGTGGGTCTTCGCTCGCATAGAGGTTGTTACCCTCCTCGTCGGCCAGACTGACGTGCAAATGCATGCCACTACCGGCCTGGTCGCTGAACGGCTTGGCCATGAAGCACGCTTGCAGTTCATGTTTGTTGGCCACCCCTTTGACCAAGCGTTTGTAACGTACGCCTTCATCAATGGCCTGGAGTGCGTCGAAACGATGCTCCAGCGTCAATTCGACCTGGCCAGGCGCGTACTCGGAAATGGCCGTGCGTACTGGCAGCCCCTGTAGCGCACAAGCAGCGTAGAGGTCATCAAGAAACGGTTGAAGCTGCTCCAGTTCGTATACGCCATAAACCTGCGGAGCAGCAGGGCGAACCCCATTGGTTTGCAACGCCGGCTGCGGCCGACCGTTAACATCGCGTTGCCGGTCCAGCAGGTAAAACTCCAACTCAACGGCCATTACCGGATGGAATCCATCGGCTTGAAGCCGCTCGATGGTATGCACCAGTACGTGGCGCGGGTCGGCCGGTGCGGCGGGAACACCTTGGGTCGGGTGCATGCTCACCTGCACTTGGCCTGTTGGGTTAGTGCGCCAGGGTTGCAAGGTCAGGCTTCCCGGCAAGGGGTAGGTCCAGCAATCAGCGTCAGCGACATCCCAGACCAGGCCTGTGTCGTCTACGTCTTCCCCCTGTACAGTCAAGGCAAGAATGGAACTTGGCAGCGGCCGACCATTTTCGTAGATCGCCAGCAGTTCATCGCGATGCAGCAGTTTGCCCCGTGGAACACCATTGGCGTCGATAAGGAACAACTCGATGCTCCGCACTTCAGGGTGGGCGGCCAGATAATCTACGGCCTCTTTTTTATCAGCAAATTGCATGTCAAACCTCTTAGCGCTCATTCAAGCGACTTGGCAGTATTTGAGAAAAGTGGGGGCGTCAAACGTCCACTCATGAAGGGATGACCCGAGCGCCAGGTAGGGCAAGCAGCGTGGTCAGCGCGCTATCCAGTTCACCGATCAGCCTGTCGACATCCGCATCACTTGTCTGTGGACAGCACAGGGTCATGTTGTGAAAAGGCGTGATCAGGATTCCGCGATTGATCAGATACAGGTGCAGCGCCATTTGAAGGCTGTCATGAAAAGCCGCCTCGGCTTGCGCACCTGTTCTGGGCGGGGAGGCACAGAATTGAAACTCACAACGAGCCCCCAACTCGGTGACAGACCAGTTCAGTCGGTGCCGCTTGAACAACGCTCGAAATCCCTGGGCCAGTCTTGAGGCCAGGGGCAGCATGCGTTGGTAGGCAGACGCTGTCATGACCTCTTCGAGGCTGACTCGCATGCAACGCATCGCCAGTGCGTTGGCGGACAGCGTCGTTCCCATGCCGCTGTGGCCATGCCCGCCACTCTCTTCGCTGATGGTCTTCTGAGCGGCTTTCATTGCCAAGGCAACTTGCTCGGTCACGCCAAACACAGCGCAAGGCACGCCCCCTGCGATGGGTTTACCCACCACAAAAAAGTCGGGTTTCAAATCCCATTGGCGAGTGCATCCACCGATGCCGGTAGAAATAGTGTGGGTCTCATCAATGACCAACAGGCTGCCATATTTAAGGGTCAATTCGCGGCACTTTTGCATGAATCCCGGATCGGGCAGGACCATGCCTATGTTTGTCATCGCCGGCTCGCACATCAGCGCGCACACATCGCCCAGGGCTAAAGCAGCCTCCAGTGCGGCGACATCGTTGAAGGGGATGGATCGACTGTATTGGGTCAAGTCGTAGGCTTGGCCCACAAGACCTGCACGGTGCACCGTTTTGCCGTCGCGGTAGCGCACCATCACGTCATCTACGGTGCCGTGATAGCAGCCGTCGAACACCAGCAAAACGTTGCGTTTGGTGATAGCGCGCGCCCAGCGCAGAACGTAACGATTGGCGTCAGTCGCATTGGCGGTCACCTGCCAATAAGGCAGCTCAAAGCGCTGAGCCAGCAACTCTGCGCAGACCACCGCGTCTTCGCCAGGCAGCATCGTTGTCAGGCCATTATTGGCCTGCTCTGCGATGGCGCGGGCGATAGGATCAGGTGAATGGCCAAACATAGTGCCTGTGTCGCCCAGGCAAAAGTCTATGTAGTCATGACCGTCAACATCGGTGAAGCGTGCCCCTTTGGCACGCTGGACGAAGAGCGGCGAAGGCATCGACCAATCGCTCATCCAGTGCATGGGAACACCGTTGAACAAATTCGCCTTGGCACGCTTGGCCAGCGCCATTGACGTTGGGTTGCTTTCTATAAAACGGGCACGCTCGGAGGCGGTAAACGCAGCAATCGCTGATTCACTAATTCCACTTTTCGACATGATCAAAACCCTATGTTAATTATCAAGTTAATTAAAAGCCGTTGCCGTTCATATAGAAAAACAACCCACCGCTGCATTCATTCTCCTATCAGCTCCTATACGACCGGTTAATACCGCCCAGTGAACTTACAAACTCTGTGATATATCGCGATTTAATATATCGGGGTGATAGCCGCCGCCCCCCAAGATCATTCGTTGATCGCGCTGGAGAGTATTCAAACTTAATAGCCGGCTTGAGTAGATCAAATGCTCTGTTTTACTTTCGGCCAAAAGAGAATAAACCGTCCGTGTCCTGATCTCAGGCTTGAGGGGCTTTGTTCTCGACCAGACAGTTCCCGCCATCCACCACGATGACTTCACCGGTGATGTAACTGGATTCAGGAGACGCCAGAAATGCAACCGCTGCAGCCACTTCGCGAGGACTGCCTGCCCGCCCTATTGGGGTGAAGCGCCCCGCCTCTGCTTCAACGGGGGAGGATGACCCCGTCGTGATCCAGCCGGGAGCAACGCTGTTTACAGTGATCCCCTGCTTGGCTACTTCAAGTGCAAGCCCCATGCTCATGCCAACCATTGCGGCCTTAGCGGCGCTATAAGCAGCTTCGCCCGGATTGCTGCACCTGGTGCCCGTGGTGGAACTGATATTGACAATACGCCCGTAATTTCGCGCCCTCATACCGGGCAAAACGGCCCGAGTTAGAAGAAAAGCTGTCGTCAAGTTTCTTGCCAGTGACAGATTCCATTCATGCAGTTCCATCGCTGCCAACTCCGAGAAAATCTCGGGGCTTCCTTGCATGGCCATTCCCGCATTATTCACCAGAATATCGACCCGCCCCCAGACTGACTCTGCCCATAGGCTGAATTCACGCACCTGACTTTCATCCGTGAGGTCAATTGGCCGGCCTTCAACTTCAAACCCTTCGAGGCGTAGCTCTTTAACCCGATCCGCGATGCGGTTGCTGCTGGCGGTGACGATCAATTTCGCCCCAGATGCACCTAGCCTGCGAGCGATCGCCATACCAATACCTGCTTCACTTCCGGCACCACTGACAAGTGCCACATGCCCCCTCAATTCCGTACCGAACATGGTGTCCCCCACGTACTTAATTTGTAATAGGAGTGGAAATTAGGCTAATAAATCTGATAAATAAAGACGATCATTATCAGAAAATTTGACAACCATAATGGCGTTTACCAGCGAGTCACTTAAAGTTTTCCTCTCGGTCGTGGACAGCGGCTCCTTTTCCGCCGCCGCACGAAAATTAGGCCGGGTTCCCTCCGCTATCAACATGGCGGTGTCACAGCTTGAAGCAGAGCTGGATCTCTTGCTTTTTGACCGATCAACCCGCAAAGCCATTCCTACAGCAGCCGCCAAAGCACTTGAGCCCCAAGCAAGACAGGTCGCGAGCCAGTTAAACCTGCTGGACGCGCATGCCCTCCAGCTTCATCAGGGGTTGGAGGGGCGCTTGATCCTTGCGATGGCGCCGGAGCTGCAAACAGGCGTATGGAATCGCCCGCTGTCAATTATCGCCAGAGAGTTTCCTACGCTTGAAATCGAGATTCGCTCCGCGTCCCATCCGGAGGCGATGCGCATGCTCCATGAAGGGCGTGTGCAATTGGCACTTGGATTTGAGCGACCAGGGCTTGACGAGCGGGAGACGTTTCTTGAAGCGGGGAGCCAATTGTTAGTAGCAGTTGCCTCTCCAGATCATCCGGCGGCCGCCGGCAAGAAAAGCCCCTTAGGTGAAGAGCAACTGGTCAACGTTCGGCAGATCATCGTTGCTACTGGAGGACCTACAGACTCTGACCCACGTGTTGTGCTGTCGCGGCGGATTTGGCTCAGCGACAGTTATCTGGCAACGCTGGATCTGGTGCAGCAAGGATTGGGCTGGGCTTATCTTCCACAACCGCTGGTACAACCTCTAATCACTTCGGGCGTATTGACGGAGGTGGTGTTTGACAACATGCCGAGTCAGATGCGGTTATGGGTCGATATCATCTGGGTGAAGAACCGACCTCTGGGGCTGGGAGCGAGTCGTTACCTGAGTCTGATGCGCGAAATTGTCGAGGGCGAGCCTCGTCGTGTTTGATGAGTCAAAAATTACGGGCCATTCTTAGTGGCCGCCAACTGCTTCCTCTGGCGTGAGCCGAAGCCTGGCGTTCTACGAGAGAAGGCACTCGATGAATCCGGCACGCCGTTCCTCGCTGGCGGCTTGCTCGATGGTTACCTGGAGCTCGCCGCTTACTTCGAGCAGCTCGGTATCTCGACAGGTGAGTTTGATTTGGCTAACCCAACGATCGCGAAGGCGTTTTTACACACTCTGGGCCACAAGCAGCCGGCCGCCGCGTATGGGGCGGTTGCACGGGTATGAAGTCCTAGCAAAAAGGACGTCCGTTATACCCTGGACCTGGAAGCCTCATACCGTTCCGATAGACGCCGTCACATCACGTTGACCGGTTTCATCCAATGCCTTCCTTTGCCGGTACTCACGCGGGGAACAGGCATGCAGGCTCCTGAACACCCGTGAAAAATGCGCGGCATCCTGATACCCCCAGGCGAATGCAATGTCGGTGATCGAACGGTGCGCCAGCGCCGGCTCCAGCAAAGACAACGCCGCCTGCTCCAGGCGCTTGCGTTGAATGTAGCGGCACACCGATTCGTTGTCGCTTTCGAACAACCGGTACAACTGCCGTACCGACATGCGCATCTGTTCGGCAATACTTGCCGGGCTCAATTGCGCGCTGCCCAGTTGCTCGCGAATCAAGCGCTCTGCCTGCAGGCGCAGGGAGTCCACCGGCACGTTACGCAGGTCGTATTGCATCATCGGTTGCAGCAGCGAGATCAGTGCGTTCTCAAGCGCCCCGCCCTCTTCGGCATTGGCCTAGAAACCTATACCGTCCTGACGGGCTCCGTTGAAATCGTTTACATAGGGTACGCCAAGCTCCTGGCCGGCGCGCACGAAGGCCATGGTCAGCGGGTGACGGTAGCGGTTTTCGCTGACAGGCAGCGGCCCGTCCTGGCCGTGGTACTGGTCGCCAAGGCTTTCGTTAGCCTCGGCCTTCTTGAAGAACGGCAGCACGTCGTCATAGGACCAGCCAACGCAACCCCACTGATTGGCCCAGTCGTCGTAGTCCTGGTGCTGGCCACGAATGTAGATCATGCCATTGACCGAGCTGCCACCGCCGAGCACTTTGCCTTGGGCGATAATCATCTCGCGGTTGTTGCAGTGCACCTGGGGCACTGTCATGTACGGCCAGGACTTCTGCTGGAAGACCTTGACCACTGTCGCCGGCATGCTGTGGAAAGGGCTGTTGTCCTTGGTCCCGGCTTCCAGCAACAGGACTTTGCCGGCCTTGGCCTGGATCAGCCGCGCCGCCACCACGCAGCCAGCAGAGCCGGCCCCCACCACGATATAGTCGAATGCTTCGCTCATTTCAGGCTCCCGGTCGGTATGGTTCGCAGGGTAGCCCGCGCTACATGGGCGCGGGCCTTGATGCCTTCAATTAAAGCGCGTGGCAGCCCGCGATACTTGCCTGGCGCTGACAAGAACTTGGACAATCTCGCCAGCCCGAGAAACGGTTTAATGCAGAGGTGAAAACGCCGCCGGAAGGTACACCGTCGAATGCATATCGCGCAGCTGTGGCGCGGAGTTCTCCGGAGGCCAGACGCCGTCGCGCACCGCTCGGGTGCGCACGTCCAGGCGCTGTTCGAGCGAGTCGTAAGGCCAGATATGCAGGTATCGCGGCAGCTGACCGTCGGTGGCGTAGAAGGCTGCATAGACCGGGGAGTAGTGCGCGCCGGTTCGCGGCCCTACCGCTTTTTCCCAGCCCTTGAGCGTGGGCGCCAGGCCCGACGGCACGAGGTCGTATACGCGAAGTTCGTAGAACGGCCCGTGGGGCCCGGCAGGCAGCGGCTGGATAAAGGGAAACAAGGTGTAGTTTTCCACGCGCATGTCCGTCAGATACGCCTCGATGCCAAACGCGTCGCCACACAACAGATAACGTTCGCGCTCAGCCTGGCGAGCCGCCTCATCGGCAAAACCACGCAACACCGCGATCTGATTCAGCGGGCCGATTTCCGACGCCCAGCAGCCGATCAGTTTCACGGCGGCGTCATCGACGGCCAGGCGCTGCTCCAGACAAACCATGGCAGTGGCGACAGTGCGCACCCGCACGGTGAACGTGATCAATTCGTACAGCTTCATGACAACCTCGATTCAGGACCCGACAAATGCGTGGATGACCTGCATCCACCACGAAAAAACCGACGCCGCCATAACGGCGCGCCGGTTGTGCAACCAGGTCGTGAAGCTGTCGCGATCACACGTCAGCTCCGCGCTCAGGACGTTGCCACGCCACCGTTGAACACCGGTGACAGCCCCATCAACTCAAGCTTGCGGGTGAACTCACCCAGCCTCTGCAGTTTGTAGGCCTCCAGATCAACGTCCTGGTAATCATAAAAACCCTGACCTTCACGCAGCCCGTTGCGCCCTTGCGCCATGTTTTCGGCAATGACATTGGGTGGCAGGAAACGCGGATCGATGGCTTCAGCCAGGTAATGGGAGGCATAGAACAGAATGTCGCCGCCGCCCCAGTCGATAAACTCAAGCATCCCCAGCACGGAGAAACGCAGACCGAAACCGACGCGAATCGCGGTGTCGATGTCCTCGGCGCTGGCCACTCCCTCCTCGACCATTCGCGCCGCTTCATTCATCGCCAATGCCTGGATTCTCGGCACGATGTAACCGGCAGCCGGGGAGCATTGCACGGGTACTTTGCCAATTCGCTTGAGCAATGCCATCAGGCGTTGCACCACCTGCGGGCTGGTGGCCTCGCTGCGGCTGACTTCGACCAGCGGCATCAGAAACGCCGGGTTCAGCCAATGGGCATTGACGAAGCGTTGCGGGTGCGCAACCAGTGCCGCCAACTGCGTCACCAGAAAAGTCGACGTCGTCGATGCAATCACTGTTTCATCGCCACAGATCTCACTCAGCCAAGCGAACGTCAGCGCCTTGAGCTCAAGCACTTCAGGCACGGCTTCGAACACGGCAGCGGCATTGTGCAAATCGTCGCCACTGCCCTCGCGATCACTCAAGCGTAAACGGCTCATCGCCTGTTCAACTTGTGCCGGATCGAGTGTTCCCAGGCGTGCAAGCGTCGCCAGTTCGCCGCGCAAGTGGCCCTCGATCTGGCGCAAGTAGCGGTCCTGCGCCACGGGCTCGCGTTGCTTGATATCGATCAGGGTCACCGGCAGTCCGGCGAACATGAACGCCAAGGCAATGCCCTCGCCCATGCGCCCCGCGCCGACGATACAGATGCGTTGCGGATCGGCGCTCATGCCTGCAATCCCTGGTTCAGGCACTGCGCCATTTCGCTGCGGCTCAGTTGATCCAGCCCGAGGTTTTCCAGGGTTCGACCCTCGGCGTACAGGTCGATGCCACTGACCACCGTGGCCAGGCTCAACAGGCCCTGGGCGACCGGCGTCGGCACGCCAGCCCAGCGCCCGACCGACACCAGAAACGACAAGCCCAGTCGTGTGTCTTCAAGCATGTAGCGGTGCTTTTGCAAGTCGATGTCTTCACGCCAATCGCCGCTATCGGTCAGCTTGCCGTGAGCGCCGCGACCGTACATCCACTCATCGCCGTCGGTGGCGTAATGATCGGCCAGCGGGAAATGCGGTGCGCCATAGCCCAACACTTCACGAATGGCGATACGCTCGGCGTCGAGGGCATTGGTCACGCGACGAATCGAAGGCACGGTCCCTTCGTTGTGGATGTCCCAGGTCTCGAAATGCTCAAGTGGCCCCGCGTTCATCAGGATCAACGGCGGATGAATGATCGGGCCGGCGTTCATCAGCGCGCCGCTGAGTGCATCTTCGATCGGCTCGACGCTGGGGTAAGCCTCGCGCAATACGGCGAACGCCGACTCGCTCAAACGACTCGGAAAAACCCCGGTCGGCAGACGGGTCGCGTAGCCGCTGATCACCACCTGGTTATCGCCATGCTTGCGCGCCAGATAGGGCAAGGTGCCGGTCTCCGCAAACGCCACCTCGCTGTGATTTCCCACCTTTGCCATTGCCTGGGCGAACACCAGGCTGCCGAACGTCCCCGGCGGCAGGAACACCACTTGCCCGTCGCGCAACAAGGGCGCCAGTTCGTTGGCAAGGGCTTGGTGGGAGGTTGATGGCAAGGCAATGACCAACAACTGAGCATCGGCCACGGCCTGTGTCAGATCGGCCGTCAAGGTCAAGGCATCCCCGATCTGCCCCAGGCTCAAGCGTCGTTCGCCACGAAAGTCGCGCACGAGCAGATGGCCCAGGCCTTGCAGTTTTTCCAGCGCGGCACTGTCTCGGCGCCACAACCGCACCGAATGGCCTTTCTCCGCCAACTCTATCGCTGCCGCGTAGCAACCGTGACCACCGCCGATAACACTGATATTCATGAAAGCACTCCTGTAGAAGAGCCTCGATCCTAACAACGGCCCCGGCGAGCCACTGCCCGAAACGCGCAAGCGTCATTCCGATTCTGCAACGCAATAAACAGGTCGAGTGCGACCACAATCAGTGTGGGAGCAAGCTCACTCCCACAATTGCTCAGGCGCGTCGTCGCTCGAACACACTGTCGCCGTCAAGGTGGTTCAGGTGGGTGCAGCCCATCAGGTTCATGGTCCGCGTCAGTTCTTCCGTCAATACGTCCAGCGCCCGGCCAGCACCGTCTTCACCTGCCACCGCCACGCCGTAAAGGGTGGAGCGCCCCAGCAGCACGGCATCGGCCCCGAGCGCGAGCGCTTTGACGATGTCACTGCCACGCCGGACCCCGCCATCCAGCAGCAGACTGAGTTTGCCTTTCGCCTGGGGCGCGATGGCCGCCAGTGCATCGAGGCTGCCAAGGGCGCCGTCCAGTTGGCGGCCGCCGTGATTGGACACCACCACACCGTCGAGCCCGAGGACGACGGCGCGTTCCACATCGGCCGGATGCAACACGCCCTTGAGCAACAGCCGCTCGCCCCATTGATCACGCAAACGCGCCAGCATGTCCCAGTCGAGCAAGGTGTCCATCTGCTTGCCGATGAACGCCATTGATCCCAAGGGATTGCGCTCGCTTGGCGGCAAGTAAGGTTCAAGGTTACCCATGCCGGGCAGCCCCGATGGCCACATCACTTGCTTGAGCCAACGCGGGTGACGGACAACGTCAAACTTGTTGCGCCATGTCAGCTGACGCGGCCTGGCGAAACTGCGTCGGTCCCACTCGCGATTGCCTAGCACCATCGCATCACAGGTCAACACCAGCGTCCGGCACCCGACAGCGGCGGCGCGCTGCAAGAGGCTTTTTTGCACCGCCGGATCGCGCATGGCGTACAGCTGAAACCACAGGTCGACACCAGGCGCCGCCGCAACGAGGGCTTCAAGTGAAGTGTTGGACGCGGTGCTCAGGCTGAACGGCAAACCACGTGCCGTTGCAGCCCTGGCCAAGTGAATGTCGGCATCGCGGTGCAACAGACCGTTGTAGCCCGTCGGCCCGATCAGCATCGGCATTGACAGCACCTTGCCGAACAACGCGCGAGACGTGTCGGGCGCATGGCAGGGCACCATGGCTCTGGCGTGCAGGCCATAAGCACTGAACGCGTCAAGATTGTCCTTGAGCGTCAGTTCGGCTTCCGCCCCGCCGCTGAGGTATTCCCAGACGAAGTAAGGCACGCGTCGCCGGGCCATGTCGGCCAGTTCGGCAATGCTGTGCACACGATTCAAGTCGGAACCGGTATAGAAACGACGCATAGGTCATCCTCGTAGGGCGGATAAAAACCGCTGCGAAAAAAAGCCCGGAAGGAGCGATCCGGGCGAAGGAAAACCAGTGTTGAAAACCTTTGCCCGATGCGCGGGCAACCCGGAAGCCGCGAACGGCTCCCGGAGGATTTCAGAACTTCCAGGTGTAGGTGGTGATCAGGCGGTTCTCCTGATAATCCGCACCCGATGCACTGCCATTGCCATAGCGCGTCTTGACGTCAATGCGGCGCCATTCGAAACCCACATCTTTGAGCGGACCGCTTTGCACCACATAGCCAAGCACGATGTTGCGTTCGCTTTCGACGTTTTGGTCGAGGGCATTGTTGCCCCGGTCGACACCCGTGCCGCGCATGTAACGCGTCATCAATTTCAGACCCGGCAAACCAATGCCCGCGAAGTTGTAGTCATACCGCAATTGCCAGGAGCTTTCGTTCGGCTTGACGAACGCCACTGTCGACCAGTTCACCAGGTACGGCTGCGGCGCATAGCCGTTGAGCGTCGGGAATGTCGACTCGCCAAGCATGCGCTGATAGCCGACACCGAACGCATGGGCACCCTTCTTCAGGGTCGTCATGATCCCGTAGGACTTGTTGTCGATGTCGCCGTATAACGCCTTGCCGTCCTCGCTGTTATTGAAGTAACGGAGGTCGGTCTTCACGCCGTAACCGCCCCCCAGATCGTGGTTATAAGTCAAACCCAGGTAGTGTTGTTTGTAGATATCTTCCAGCTGACCAAAGAAATAAGTACCGGACAAGTTCGGCGTAAACGCATACGTGGCGCCACCAAAGTTCAAACCGTCACTGCGACGTTTAACGTTAGGTCCATTGAACAAATACATCTTCTCGGTATTGGAAGATTCCCGGGAACTGATTTCGGTAAAACGGCCACCGGTCAGTGTCAGGTTATCCACTTCCTTCGATTCGAGCTGCACACCGTGATAGGTGGTGATTAATTGCCGCGAATCGTCGATGTAAGCCACCGGCAACGTCGGGCGAAGTTCACCAACCTTGAGTTCGGTTTTGTTGTAACGAACCTTCCCGGTCAGCGCCGCACGGCCATAGTCCCGGACTTGTTCGCCCTTGCTGGTGTCGTACGGAATGATGCTGTCCGGACCCCGGCCACCGCCGCCATCCAGGCGATAGGCGTACTGCGCCGAGAGGTCCAGGCCAAACTGCAGCGTGCCTTCGGTGTAACCCGAGATCGCGCGAAAATCGAAGCCTTGGGTCCAACTGCCGATCCGCGATTGCGGCGCATCATGCTGTTTGAAATCGCGGTCGATGTAGAAGTTGCGCATTCCCAGACTGACTTGGCTGTCGTCTACGAAATCGGCTTGCGCAACGATAGGTGTGAAGATCCCCATTACGGCCGCGGTGGTGATGCCACGGTTTACCCAGCTCTTCTGGAACATCAAACTTTCCTTCTTTTTTACATGCACATAGGCACGACTAGTGGAAGCAGATCAATTCAGCAAAAGTGCAACTTTGGCAGTCAATCCGCAGTATTGTTTTTATAACCACTTACTGCAAAAAAGTCGTAACGCAGCCGTTCGCCAGAACAGCGAAAACCGCTTTATATTTATTTTAAACACTCAACGATCAGGAAAAGTCTTATCGTTTTTTTGGGCAAACCCACATCAGGAAGTTGCTTTAGAGGCATCCCCCAGACGGTGGTAGGCACGATTGAAATACACCAGGCCTTCCTGGCTGTCGCCATTACGAATACCCAGCACCTCGCAATAGAAAATCGTGTGCGATCCCACTTCATGGGCCTGGGCGATGCGGCAGTCGAAACTGACCAGTGACTCATCAAGCAGCGGCGCACCGCTTTCCAGCGTGCTCCAGGATGCGCAGGAAAAGCGCTGTTCGGTATCGAGATTGCGGTTGGAAAAAGCCCCCGATACCTCCTGATGACCAGGGGTCAGCACGTTGACGCTCAGCACACCGTTGCTCTTGAAATGCACGTTGGAAAACGACGAGCGATTCATGCACACCAACAGCGTCGGTGGCTGGTCGGTCACGCTGCACACCGCCGAAGCGGTAAACCCGAAACGCCCCGCAGGGCCATCGGTGGTGATGACCGAAACCGCGCCACCAAGCATTGCCATTGAGTTACGAAATCCAGTTGTATCGACCATGGTCTTACCCTCCGGTCTATCAGATATCCAGCACCAGCTTCTTGGACTTGGCCCGGGAACAGCACACCAGAATCTGGTCATTGGCAGATTTTTCGTCATCCGTGAGATAGACGTCGCGATGATCCGGTTCGCCTTCGATGACGTCGCACAAGCACGTGCCGCAAACGCCTTGCTCACACGACACTTCAATCTTGATGCCCACGGCAGTCAGCGCATCGACGATGCTCTGGCCTTCGGCAACCTGTACGGTCTTGCCGCTGCGCTGAGCGACCACTTCGAAACCGGCACCCGAAGCGTCGACTTCGACCTGGAAGTATTCGCGGTGCACATGATCATCGGCGTACCCCGCTTCCAGGGCCTGGGCAATGACCCAGTCCATGAAACCGGCCGGCCCGCAGACATACACGTGTACGCCGGCTTGTGGCGTGCCCAGCACTGTTGGCAGGTCGAGTTTCTGTTCGGCGGCTTCGTCGTCAAAGTGGGTGTTCAACCGCGACGCAAACGCAGCGTTACCCAGCTCCTCGAGAAAGGCGCTGCGGCTGCGCGAACGACCGCAATAATGCAGTTCGAAATCGCTGTCGCGGGCATTCAGCGCGTAGGCCATGGCCACCATCGGGGTGATGCCGATACCGCCGCCGATCAGTATCGAACGCCTGGCATCGCTGGCCAGCGGAAAGTGATTGCGCGGCAGGCTGATCTCGATTTCGCGACCTTCCTGCAGCAGTTCATGCACCGCCACCGAACCGCCACGCGAGGCGGGATCCTTGAGTACGCCCAGGCGATAGGCACCTGCGTTGGCCGGATCACCGCACAGCGAATACTGGCGGACCAGACCGGTCTTGAGGTGAATATCGACATGCGCGCCCGCCTCGAAGGCGGGCAAAGGCTGTCCCGCAGGATCACTCAGATCCAGTACGACAACACCTTCGCCCTGTTCTTCGCGCTTGCGCACGACGACTTTCAATAATTGATCGCTCATACAGGACCATCCCGATTTCGTTGTAAGGGGGCACATCTGGGCACCCCCGACTGCTATTTCAAACCGTGTAACCGTGGACTCAGCGCATGAAGATCCCGCCGTTCACGTCCCAGGTCGCCCCGGTGGTGAAGTAGGCGTCTTCGCTGGCCAGTTGCACGATCAGCTTGCCGATGAACGCGGCGTTGCCCAATTGCTTGACCGGGATCGCCTCGATCAGTTTTTCCAGGCGCTCGGGCGGCACGGCGGCGCGCACCGCCGGCGACTCGATAGGGCCCGGGGCGATGGCGTTGACCGTGACACCGGACGCCGCCAGCTCCTTGGCGAAGATCTTGGTCAAGGTAATGATCGCGCCCTTGGACGCGGCGTAATGCGCGCCGGTCGCGGTGCCGCCGTTCTGCCCGGCCAGGGAAGCCATGTTGATGATCCTCCCGTACCCCCGGGCCGCCAGATAGCTGCCGAACACTTGGCAGCCGACAAAAGTGCCGCGCTGATTGACGCTCACAACACGGTCGAACTCTTCCGGGCTGATCTGCATCACCGGTGTGGTCATGGTCATCGCGGCGTTGTTCACCACCACCTGCAATTCACCCCAATGCGCCACGACGGCCGCCAGCGCGTCTTCGAAATCAGCCTTACTCGACACATCGAGCTTGAGCGCCAGGACCCGTTCGCCTGTGGCATCGAGTTCAGTGGCCGTGGCCTGTGCCGATTCCAGCGAACGGTCGCTGATCACGACCCGATAGCCGGCGTTCAGCAATTGCTCGGCAATGCTTTTGCCCAGCCCCTGGGCCGCGCCGGTGACCAATGCAACCTGTGTCATGGCAACGTCCTCAGAGGATGTAGCCGATACCGGCGAGGGTATCGGTGGAGTTGATCAGCTGAATCAACTTGCGCTGAATCTTGAAACTGTCACCGCTACGCACCAGTTCAAACGTGACATCGGCGGTGTACTGCTTGAGCACATCCTTGCGGAACTCACGCAGATTCTGCGCACAGCGTACGGTGACAATTCCGTCTTCATCCGACAGCACGCGAAAGCGCGACTGACTGCGCACAGTGCGCGCTCGCGGGGTGGTCGAAATCGATTCGCCGCTGGTCAATCGGGTGACACGCAACTGACGCATGTGGTGGTCGTCATAGGCGTAGTTCAGGGTGTTCTCGAAGTCGGTTTCCAGCGGATCGATCGGGATGATGTAGGTCGCGTTCTCGGTCCACAAATCGAGCCATTCGACGAAATCGCCGTGGTCGAGCATGTCCGCTTCCTGCCAGATGAAAGCGCTGACTTGGTTGAGCAATTGCAGGTTGTTCATGGTGTTCTCCGTCACTCAGGCCGACATCATCTTTTTCCACTGCTGGTAACCAGCGCGCATGCCGGTCTCGGCGCTCACATCGCTCACCCGCCCGTCTTCGGATTCCTTTTCACCCGGCAAGCCGCGGTTGAGCATGATCCACAGATCGGTGCCGGCACTGGCGCCGCGCTGTACGCGCTCCCAGGCTTCGGAATCGTCCGGAGTACCAAAACCCATCGGCCCCTGGAAGTGCTCATGCAGACGCAGGCGATAACGGTTGGCCACGGCCGGGCCACCGTCCATGGTGATGACGGCGTGATGGATTTCGGTTTCGTTCACCGCGATCGGTTGCAGCACCCGGAAGAACGCCATGGAACAGGCGATGTTCGGGAACAGGTTGAGGTTGAAGCCCGAACCGCCGACCGCGCGCACGATGCGACGGACCGATGCTTCGTCCTGGCCTTCGGCGCGCAACTGCGCGGCCAGGTCTTCGAAACGCTCAGGGATCGGCAAGTCGAGGTTGGCTTCCAGGTCGACCAGGTCAGGAATCATCACCATCACGCTGTGACCGTTGCCGAGGTCTTCGACATAGCCCGGCCCTTCGACGAAGTCGAACAGCTCCAGGGTCTGCTCATCCACGGACGACAGGAACGACTTGTGTACCAGCGGGAAGTGGTAGGCGTCGGTGGTGTTTTCCAGCTGGATCTTCCAGTTGCCAGGGAAGCGGAAGCGGTGCTCACCGCCCACTTTGACCGGGTAACCGGCGCCCTGCTTCATGAACAGATCGATCCACTTCTTGGCCGGGCCGAGGAAATCGGCGAGGGGCTCAATGTCATCCTTGAAGGTGGCGAAGATCATGCCGTTGTATTGCTCGACACGCAGGCTGACCAAAGGCAGTTCGCCCTTGTCCAGGCAATCGGCGTAGCTTTCCGGGTGCGGCACACCGCGCAAGCTGCCATCCAGCGCGTAGCTCCAGCCATGATAAGGGCAGACAAAACTGTTGGTCTTGCCTTTCTTGTGTTCGCACACCGTCGCGCCACGATGGCGGCAGCGGTTGAGCAACACATGCACTTCTTTCTTGCGGTCGCGCACGACGATCACCGGCTGCTTGCCGATATAGGTGCTCTTGTAGCTGCCGGACTCCGGAATCTCACTGGCGTGAGCGACCCAGATCCAGGTGCTGTAGAAAATCTTGTCCAGCTCCTGATCGAAGATCTTGCCGTCGGTGTACAGCGACGTGTGAACGCGGTCATGCAGGACCAGGTCGGAAGGACTGGCGTCGAGCGTTACGGTGTCTATCAGGTTACTCACGATCACTCCTCGTCGGCATTGTTCGCCGACTCTAAGAATTCTGGGTGTTACTTTCAGGACTGGCCGGACTGACCGGGTACGGGCAGGTGCGCGGCGCTGTTCCAGGTGTCTACCGGTCGGCTGAACAGGTTCTCGGTCTGAAAATGCGCCATGCGCCACTGCCCTTGTTCCTGGGCGAACCGCACGGTCAGGCGGGCGCTGTTGAGGTGCGAGGCACCCGAGGCAAAGGTCGAAGTCTGCAACATCACCCAACTGGCATCTGCGGTCTCACCGCTGACCCGGATCAGTTCCGAGGTCAGGAAGTGCACGTTCAGAGAAAAGTGCGCCGGTTCAACCATGTAGGTCGCGAACATCGCTTTGATCGCCTCACGCCCCTGGTAACCGCCAAAGCTGTTCTGGTACTTGGCACCCTTGCCTTCCCAGACCGCCTGCTCGGTGAACAACCCGGCCAGTTCCTCGAGCGGGGAATCCACGCCCAGCTCGTCGCACAAAAACATGTAGCGATTCATGCAGGCGCGGATCGCGTTCTCGCTTTCCAGCTGCTCGAGACGCTGTTCCAGTGCGCGCAAATGCTCTTGTGATGACATGGCGACTTCTCTCGACTCAGCGCTGGATGATCAGTTCGCGACCGGTACGGGCCTCGACCTTGCAATACTTCCAGAGCTTGTATGGGCCATTGCCGACATCCGTGGTTCGAAACAGATTGCAGGCGGCGTGGACGGTTTCGATGTCGGGTACATCGGCCAGCAGGTAAGTCGTCCAGGGCCAGCCGGCGGACGGGCCGACCATGCTTTGATCGTCGTCCATGTTGCCCAGCACGGTGACGCCTGGCAGGTCGGCGATGCCGTTCCACATGGCGCCGAACGCGGCCCAGACTTCCAGCGCTTCAGGACGCGGAGCATCGAAAAAGTTTTGGTTGATGCCGATGCAGAACAGAACTCGCAGGGCTTTTTTATCGGTCATGGGGTTCACCAATCAGTAGGAAAAAATTACAGGTAGCCAGGCAGCGGTTTATTGCCGAAGAAGATCGCGCCGGCGTTCTGGTAGGTCATATCGCCCATGAAGGCGTGCTGGGTAATGACTTGGGTGTCGTTGACGAAACGCGACAGCGGACTGGTGCGGTATACCCCGCTCATGCCCGACAGCATTTGCGCGGTGCGCGCGACATCGGCCGCGACGCGCGTGGCGTGAGTCGAGGACAAGCGCAGCATATTGGTCTGCTCGACACTCACCGGGTCGCCGGCCAGAACGCTGGTCCAGGCATCGTCGATGGACTGGTAGAACCACGAACGTGCAGCGCGCAGCGACGCTTCGGCCTTGGCCATCTCGACCTGGGCCAGCGGCCGATCGGACAACGATGGAGCACCGGTCACGGAGATTCGGCCACTGGCCATGCCGCTCAACTCATCAAGTGCCGCGCGGGCAACGCCCAGGCCGACCACGGACAACACCTGCGTGGCAAACGACAGTGACGGATAGCGGAAGAACGGCTCGTCAAGATTCGATGGACCGCCGCGAACGAAGGTCCACTCCTCCGGCACCACCACGCCTTCGACGACGACGTCATGGCTGCCGGTGCCGACCAGGCCGACGACGTTCCAGGTTTCCTCGATCCGGACCTTTTCCCGAGGCATCACCGCCAGCCGTGGCAGGCCGAGCATCTCGCCGTTTTTCGGGCTGATGCCGACGCCGATCAGCGACGCGCCCATGCAACCGCTGGAAAACTTCCAGCGCCCGTTGACCTCCAGGCCACCTTCAACAAACGACGCAGGCTGCGGAGGGAAGATCCCGCCGGCGAACACAACGTCAGGCGAGTCGGCATAGATTTTCTTGATGGTTTCCAGTGGCAGCGCTGCCAGGTAAACCGGGCTCATGCCGAAGCTGGCGACCCAACCGGCGGAGCCATCAGCGATGGAGATATCTTCCACCATCTGGCAAAACTCGGCCGGCGAACGCTCGTCTCCGCCGAAGCGTTTTGGCACCAGCGCCCGATAGACACCGAGCTTGCGGAACTGCTCGATAACGTCCTGCGAGATGAATTTTTGTTGGTCGAATTCTTCGTTCCGAGCACGCGCACGAATCTCGACCAGCAGTTTCTGAAACGCTTCATTCGCCGTGATCGGCACGCAGCGCTGGTGATTCAGCTCGCTTGGCGCAGTCATGGGTTTCTCCATAGTAAGCATCACGATTACTCTTCCAGGCGCCGGACCAATTCGCGGGCGACTGCGCACAGCAGTTCGTCCGCGCCGTGGGCGGCAATGAGTTGAAGGCCGACCGGAAGCCCCGAAGCACTTTCCAGAGGAATGCTCAGAGCCGGATGACCGGAAAGGTTGAAAGCGCGCACCAGGGATGTCATGCCCAGGGCAGCGCGAGTGTCGGCCGCATCGGCGACCAGCAAGGGAAAGTCGGGCATGGTCGGCATGGCCAGAATCGGCGTGATGGCCAAGGCTGCGTCCACTTCTGCGATAAACGCGCGGCGGATGATTTCGGCCTCTTCAACGGACTCGGCCGAGGTCAGACTGGCGGCGCGCAGACGGTCGGCGACATCGTTGCCAACCCGACCGGTTTGCAGAAGATGACCACACGCAGCCCAGGTTTCGGCGTTGATGATCACCATGCCGGCGCCATACGCTGCGGCCATGCCAGGCAGCGTTTGCTCAAGCAGCTTGAAGCGCGAACGACCCAGCGCCTGGTTCACCACCGAATGGATCTGTTCGTTGGCCTCTACCGCGACAACGCCGATAGCAAGATGCTCAGGCACCGGGACGGAAGTGAACGTGGGATCAATGACGCGCATCGCTTCAATCAAGCGATCGATATCCAGTGCCAGAGGGCCTACGCAATCAAGGGTACTGCGCGCAGGCATCACACCCTGACGGCTGACACGACCGAAGGTTGGCTTGAGACCGAATACACCACAGCACGCCGCTGGAATCCGTACCGAACCGCCGGTATCGGTGCCGAGCGCAAAGTCGCAAAGGCCTGCCGCCACCGCAGCTGCCGAACCACTGGAAGAGCCGCCCGGTATATAGCCCGGATAACGCGGATTGGACGCCGTGCCGGTCCACGCGTTGAGGCCGGTGGTGCCGAATGCCAATTCATGCAGGCTGGTTTTACCAGTGATCTGGCAACCCGCCTTCAGAACAGACTGAACCACGTGTGCATGTTCGCCGGCCGCCGGCGCATCGGCCAGGGCGCTGCTTGAAGCGCGGGTCGGATAGCCGGCGATGTCGATGGTGTCTTTCACCATGACCGAAAGGCCATTCCCTCCCAAGGCTAAATCCTCAACAACGATCGACATGCTCTTTACCTGCTCGTTATGTGTCACCAGAACGGATGACCTCGGCACCATGGCCGTGGAAAACGCTTAAATCTAAAATCGTAATATTTACGTGAAATGTCAATTGAATTTTACCAAATAAAAGAGTGTGTATTTTCGGTGCAGATTTTCCTTTTCCGCACCAACGACGTGCAGTTTGGTAACACTGCCGCCAAAACGAAAAAACACCGTTATTTGATATTATTTCTTTATAAATCAATATTTTATGAATTCATCACAAACAAAATGCAGCGAAACATTTGGAAAAATGTTGAGCAGGAGGCTCTCTGGAATGGCAATCAGTAAAAAATAAATCAGCCGAAAAACGGCAGTTAAAAACAGTCTAAAAAATCACTGTTTTTTGAGTTTTTTGTCAGCTGGTTTTTGGCCATTCGAGGGCTTCCTTGATCCAGATCAAAGCCTTGTTTGATATGGCGTGCTGCGGGTTTTTCCCGCCCGTCAAATGCCCCTCTGCCGGTCCTTCGGATCACCTTGGCCGGACCGCCTCGAAGCGTTCGCATCAGGCATCGCAGTAACGGCTTTCTGCCATGCACTGAAAAATTTCTGGCATGCAATCTGCTTTTGCCCTCTTCGCCTTCGACCGATCACTCATGGTCGAGCGGCACCCTGATGGCTCGGTAACAGACCTGGGGTGCCGCCGCAGTTCGATAACTAAAACAGGGCCGTACCTTGGGCCGTACTCGCACCACGTCGTGGTCGGGGCGGCTGGCCATTAGCCTTTTGCAGCGTTGCAACTCTTCGGAGAAAGTCATGCTTTTCAGAAAAGCCGTGTCCACGTTGTTGTTGAGTGCCGCCTGCGCCGCCGCTGCGCAGGCGGATGTGAAAGTCGGTGTCATTACCTCCTCCACCGGGCCGATCGCACTGGTCGGGCTACCACAGAAAAACACCGTGCCGTTGCTGCCGACCCAGGCCGGCGACCAGGTGGTGAAGTACATTTCTCTGGATGATGCGAGCGACCCGACCGCTACGGTGAAGGCGCTGAAGAAGCTGATCGACGAAGAAAATGTCGATGCCATCATCGGCCCGAGCGGCTCGCCCAACGCCATGGGCGTGATCCAGTTTGTCGCCGAGGCAGGCGTGCCATTGCTGGCACCGGTGGGTACCGCTGCGGTGGTACTACCGATGACCGAACAGAAGAAATGGGTATTCAAGACCACGCAGAACGATGACCTGATCGCCAAGGCGCTGTTCGAACACATGGCCAAGAAAGGCGTGAAGACCCTCGGCTTCATCGGCACCGGCGACCCTTATGGCGAGAACTGGGCCAAAGTCATGGCCGGTCTGGCAGCGCAGCAGAACATCAAGGTCGTGGCCAACGAGCGCTTCCAGCGCCAGGACACCTCGGTCACCGGGCAGAGCCTGAAAATTCTCGCCACCCGCCCCGATGCCGTGCTGGTCGCAGCGCCGGGCAGTTCGGCGGTGATGCCGCAGACCACCCTGTTCGATCAAGGCTATCGCGGCCAGGTCTACCAGACCCACGGCGCGGCGCTGCAAGACTTCCTCAAGTTGGGCGGCAAGAAGGTCGAGGGCACCATTCTGGCGGCCAGCCTGATGCTGGTACTGGATGAAATCCCCGACAGCCATCCTTCGAAGAAAATCGCCAGCGACTACACCACGGCCTACGAAAAGCTCAACGGCAGCAAGCCGGCGACCTTCGGCGGGAACACCTTCGATGCCGGTCTGCTGCTGCAGCAGGCGATTCCGATTGCAGCCAAAAAAGCAGCACCGGGCACGCCTGAATTTCGTGCGGCCCTGCGTGATGCGCTTGAGCAAAGCCACGAACTGGCCGGCACCCAAGGCGTTTACAACATGACGCCGCAGGACCACAGCGGCTTCGACGAGCGCGGGCGCGAATTGATCGTGGTGAAGAACGGCAACTGGATGTTGTTGCACGACAACTGATCGAAACCCGGGCGCACAACCACTGCGCGTCCTGCCCGCTTGCCGGCGAGCCAACCTGCGCCGGCAAGCGGGCCTGATATTCAATCTGTAGAAAAGAGCTCTCATTATGAATTTCCAGATAGCCATGCTGCTGGGCCAGGACGGCATGACCAACGGCGCGATCTATGCGCTGTTGGCCTTGTCGATCCTCCTGGTGTTCACCGTGACCCGGATCCTGTTGATCCCCCAGGGTGAATTCGTGACCTACGGCGCCTTGACCATGGCCACGTTGCAGAGCGGTCACCCGACTGCTCTGGTCTGGCTGCTGCTCGGCCTGACGCTGATCGACTGCGCTCTCGATGTCTGGGGCGCGGCACGTTCAAGCCAGGCCTTTCGGTTCCCCGTGCGCATTCTCTTCAAGCTGGGCTATGCCGGCCTGCTGGCAGTGCTGATCAACACCTTGCCGTTGGCCGAATTGCCGATGGCAGTCCAGGCCTTGTTGACGCTGGCGCTGGTGGTTCCGCTGGGGCCGCAAATCTACCGACTGGTGTTCCAGCCGATCGCCTCGGCCAGCTCACTGGTCTTGCTGATTGTGTCGATCGCCGTGCACGTGAGCATGGTCGGTATCGCCCTGTTGCTGTTCGGTCCCGAAGGCGCACGCACGCAACCATTCTCCGAAGCCGGCCTGGAGCTGGGTCCGGTCACGTTCAACAGCCAGACACTCTGGGTGTTGGCCGTGTCCCTGGGGCTGATCGTCGGACTGTATCTGTTCTTCGAGCGCACGCTGTATGGCAAAGCCCTGCGTGCCACCGCGGTTAACCGCATGGGGGCGAGGCTGATGGGCATCTCGCCGACCCTCGCCGGCAAGTCGACCTTCCTGCTCGCAGCGCTGATCGGCACGCTGTCGGGGATCCTGATCGCCCCGATCACCACCCTGTATTTCGACTCTGGTTTTGTCATCAGCCTCAAAGGCTTTGTCGGCGCGATCATCGGCGGACTGGTGAGCTATCCGGTCGCCGCACTCGGCGCCCTGGCGGTGGGCTTGATCGAAGCCTTCTCGATGTTCTGGGCCAGTACCTACAAAGAGATCATCGTGTTCACACTGATTATTCCGTTCCTGCTGTGGCGTTCGTTCACCAGTCGTCATGTGGAGGAAGAAGAATGAATTCGCGCTATCTGTTGCTTGCCCTGTTGCTGGTGGTGGGCGTTGCGCCGCTGCTGTTGCCGCCGTACTACGTCACCCTGCTCAATTACATCGGCATGTACGCCATGGTCGTCTTGGGGCTGGTGCTGCTCACGGGTGTCGGCGGCATGACCAGTTTCGGTCAGGCCGCGTTCGTCGGGCTGGGGGCCTACACTTCTGCCTACCTGACCACCACCGAGCAATTGCCAGCCTGGCTGGCGTGGGCCGGGACGTCACCGTGGCTGACGCTGCTGGTGGGTGTGGCGCTCACTGCGTCAGTGGCACTGATCCTCGGTGCCCTGACGCTCAAGTTGTCTGGGCATTACCTGCCGCTGGGAACAATTGCCTGGGGCCTTTCGCTGTACTACCTGTTTGGCACGCTGGAATCCCTGGGCGGCCATACCGGCGTCGGCGGCTTGCCATCGATTTCGTTGTTCGGCCTGAAACTGGATAAGGGCGAAAACATTTTCTACCTGATCTGGGCCCTGCTGCTACTGGCGATCGTCATCACCCAGAACCTCCTGAATTCTCGCGAAGGCCGCGCCATTCGCGCACTCAAGGGCGGTCAGGTCATGGCCGAGTCGATGGGGGTCAACACCTTCCGCTCGAAGATGGTGATCTTCGTCATCTCTGCGGTGTTCGCAGCCATTTCCGGCTGGCTTTATGCGCACACCCAACGCTTCGTCAACCCGACACCCTTCGGCCTGAACATGGGCATCGATTACCTGTTCATGGCCCTGATCGGCGGGGTCGGCAGCGTGTGGGGCGCCCTGCTCGGCGCGGGCATCCTGACCCTGCTCAAGCAATGGCTGCAGGACTGGTTGCCGCACTTGCTGGGTAACACCGGCAACTACGAAATCATCGTATTCGGCATCCTGATCGTGGTGCTTATGCAGCGTGCACCGGGTGGTCTTTGGCCTTTGCTGACGCGCCTGATACCGGTCCGCTTCAGGGTCCGCGCCAAGGTCCGGAATGTCGACGCCAAAGCGGCACCCCTGCCCCGTCGGCAACTGCCCGAACATGGCGAGCTGATCCTTGAAGCGCGCAATGTGACCAAGCGCTTCGGCGGACTGGTGGCCAACAACGACATGAGCCTGGAAATCCGCTCAGGTGAAATCCTCGCGCTGATCGGCCCCAACGGTGCCGGCAAAAGCACCATGTTCAACCAGCTCTCCGGCGTCGATACACCGAGCAGCGGCGAAGTGCTGTTCATGGGTCAAAAGATCAACGGGCTGAACTCGCGGCAAGTCGCGCGCATGGGTATGAGCCGCACCTTTCAGCACGTGAAACTGCTGGGCAACATGAGTGTGTTGGAGAACGTCGCCATTGGCGCGCATTTGCGTGGCCAGCAAGGTGTGCTGTCGGCGGCTCTGCACCTGGATCGTCGCGAGGAAGCCGAACTGCTCGGCGAAGCCCGGCGTCAGCTGGAACGTGTAGGCCTGGGCGATTACTTGTATGAAGAGGCCGGGAGCCTGGCACTCGGCCAACAGCGGATTCTGGAAATCGCCCGCGCCTTGTGCGCCGATCCTTGCCTGCTGCTGCTCGACGAACCCGCCGCTGGCCTGCGCCTGAAAGAAAAGGAAGCCCTTGGCATTCTGCTCAGCCGCCTGCGCTCCGAAGGCATGGCGATTCTGCTGGTCGAGCACGACATGGACTTCGTCATGGGCCTGGTCGATCGCGTGGTGGTCATGGAGTTCGGTCAACGGATCGCCCAGGGCCTGCCCGAAGATGTACAGAAGGATCCGGCCGTGCTGGAAGCCTATCTGGGAGGAGTTGAATGATGAACATGCAAGTGGAACCGCACCTCGCACCGCGCAACCAGGTTGACGACGCCGTGCTGGAGATCAAAGGCCTGAGTGTGGCCTACGGCAAGGTTGAAGCGCTGAGCGACGCCAGCCTGACCGTCGGCAAGGGTCAGATTGTGACGGTGATCGGCCCCAACGGCGCCGGCAAAACCACCCTGCTCTCGGCCATCATGGGCGTGCTTGGCTCCCGGGGTCAGGTGCATTTCGACGGCAGCCTGGAAACCTTGCCGGAAGTGGAAGTGATGGTCTCGCGGGGCCTGGGCCTGGTGCCGGAAAAACGCGAATTGTTCACCAGCATGAGCGTGGCCGACAACTTGCTGCTCGGCGCTTTTCAACGCCATCGCCGGGGCGACCGTCGCTACAGCGAAACGCTTGGCGAAATCTATGAACTGTTCCCGCGCCTGTGGGAACGCCGCGAGCAATTGGCGGCGACGTTGTCCGGCGGTGAACGGCAGATGCTCGCCGTGGGCCGGGCGCTGATGGCCAAGCCCAAGCTGCTGATGCTCGACGAGCCAAGCCTGGGCCTGGCGCCGCTGATTACCCGGGAGATCTTCCGCATCATTACGGCGCTGCGGGAGCAAGGGGTATCGATCCTGCTGGTCGAGCAGAACGCGCGTGCCGCCCTGCGGGTGGCCGATTACGCCTATGTGCTGGAAACCGGCCAGATCGCCATGCAGGGCCCGGCGCAGCAACTGGCTGATGACCCCCGCGTGATCGAAGCCTATCTCGGGCTGGCCAGCAAGCACCAGGAAATGCTCGCCAACTGACCACCGCCCTGCCCCGACGCCCTTAACGGCGCCGGGGCCGGCCTTCCCAGGCTCTTCTGAACATCCGGAGTCACGATGAACGCTTCCCCCTTGCGCATCGGCATCGCCGGCGCCGGTGCCATCGGCTGCACCCTCGCAGCCCGTCTCGCGGGTAACGGCCATACGGTCAACGTACTGGCCCGAGGTGAAACCCTGACCGCCATCCGCCGTGACGGCATCCACTTGTCCGATCTGGACGGTCATCATCATGTGCAAGTCGAGGCCAGCGACGACGCTGCGAGCCTTGGCGAGCAAGACCTGATATTCCTCTGCACCAAGGCACAAGCGCTGGCCAGCCTGCTGCCGCAACTGCAACCGATGATCGGCGCCGAGACGGTGGTGATCCCGGTGATCAACGGCGTGCCGTGGTGGTACTTCCACGGTGAAGGTGGACGCTACGACGGGCAACGGGTGAACGCGGTTGATCCGCAGTCGACGCTCAACCAGGCCCTGGACCTGCGCCACGTGATCGGCTGCGTGGTGTTCATCACCGCGCACTGCCCGGCTAACGCCGTGGCTGAATCGAACACCCCGCACCTGATGATTTTCGGTGAGCCTGACAACCGCCTCAGCCCCCGCCTGGAGCGCGTGCGCGCATTGATCGAAAGTGTCGGTATCGAAGCACGGGCCACCGACCGCATCCGCGACAATCTGTGGACCAAGATCATCGCCAACCTCACCTCCAACCCGCTCTCAGTGATTACCGGCGCGACGCTTGATCAGCTTTACAGCCTGCCGGAGTTACGCGACCTGGTCAGCAGTTGCCTGCACGAAGCCTTGCTGACGGCCGCCGCATACGGCGCGCGCGTAAGCATCGATCCACGGACCTTTCTCGAACTCGGCGCCGGCATGGGTGCCGTGCGCACGTCGATGCTGCAGGACTATGAGAAAGGTCGCCCTCTGGAGTTGGCCGCCATCGGCGACGCCGTGCTGGAGTTGGCCGATGGCATGGCGATCCCGATGCCCGTTACTCGACACCTCATTGCCCTGGCACGCTTTCGCGGCGAACAGGCCCGTCACTGAATCACTACGACAAGGACTCCGACATGGACCACACCCCAATGACAAAACCGCAGGCGTACAGCGACGAAGAATGGGCACTGCGCGTGCAACTTGCGCACTGCTACCACCTGGTGGATTTCTTCGGCTGGACCGAGACGATCTTCAACCATATTTCCGCACGCCTGCCCGGCCCGGCGCACCATTATCTGGTCAACCCGTTCGGCCTCAATTACACCGAAGTGACACCGCAAAACCTGCTCAAGGTCGACCTGCACGGCAAAAAGCTCGAGGACTCGCCCTATGACGGCAACCCTGCCGGTTTCGCCCTGCACAGCGCGGTGCACGGCGCCCGTTCGGACATTCAGTGCCTGATCCATACGCACACCACGCCGATTTCGGCCATCGTCATGAAGAAGGCCGGTTTTGCCCATAACGACTTTTACGGCGCACAACTCTACGGACGGATCGGTTACCACACCTTCGAAGGCATCACGCTGTTCGATGACGAAAAAGCACGGATGATCGACAGCCTTGGCGACAAGCACATCCTGGTGCTGCGCAATCACGGCATTGCCGTCGGCGAAAGCAGCATTGCCAAGGCGTTCTTCCTGCTGTGGACCGTGCAGCGCGCCGCCGAAATCCAGTGCCAGGCCGGCGCTCTCGGCGGTGAGGACAATCCGCTGCCTGAAGCGATCAGCCAGAAGTGTGCCGAACTCACGGCCATGCTCATTCGGGACAGCGGCTTCGCTGTGAAATTTTTCGACGCCATGGTTCGCAAAATGCGCGCCGAGCGCGGCCAATGCTGGTAATCGCGGGAGCGTTCAGTGGCTAAGTCAAAGGAATACACGCCGTCGGCCATCGTGGCGGCGCAGCCGGAAATACCGATCTCGCGCCTGGATACTCGCGGCCACCTGATGGCCTGCAACGATGCCTATGTGGCGCTCAGCGGTTACGCCCGAGAGGAGCTGCTGAACCAGCCGCACGAGCTGATCAATCATCCGCTGATGCCCAAGCGAGTGATTGATCGTATGTGGGAGACCTTGCGCAGCGGTGTGCCCTGGACAGCGCCCATGATGGGTCGCGATAAACAGGGCACGACGTTCTGGTGCAATCTCTATGTGGTACCACTGCTGGAGGGCGGTCAGCTGAATGCGCTGGGCACGGCATATCACCCGATGGACACCGCCCAAAGCCTGCGAGCGGAAAAACTCTATCGACGCTTGAATGACGGTCACGGCCCGCTGACTTTTGCCCGCCGCATGCAGGAACACGCCAGCAGCCAGGGTATCGCCTGGTTAGTGGGACTTGGCGTCACGGGCGCAATGGCTGTTGGACAGATCGACCTGGCACCGGGCCTGCTGGTGCTCGGCGGAGTCCTCGCCGCGAGCTGGCAATGGCGAGCCAGACAACAGGCGGACGTCCGCCGGATCATGGCCCGGCACGATCAGGTCTACAGCGACGCCTTGCTCGCCCCGCTTCAGGAGGGCAGCGCCAGCCTCGCCAGCCGTTTTGACATGGCCCTCAATAGCCAGAACACACGGATGCGCACGGTCATGGCGCGTATCCGGATCAACGGCGAGACCGTGCGTCAACGCGCGCAAGAATCGTCGACATTGGTGCAGACCCAGTCCGGGCACTTGCAACGACAACTCGAAGAAGCCGAGCAGTCCGCCGCGGCCGTCCATCAAATGAGCGCCACGATCCAGGAACTGTCGCGCAACCTGCAACACGCGGCCGAAGCTACCCAAGCCGTCGATCGCCTGGCTCGCGATGGTGACCGGATGTCCGGGCAAAGCCAGCGCTCGATGACCGGCCTGTGCACCTCGGTCGAGGAAATTGGCCAGGCCGTCAGCCGCCTTGCGGAATCGATCGAATCCATCAGCGGCGTCGCGCATGTGATTCGCAGCATTGCCGAGCAGACCAATTTGCTGGCGCTGAACGCGGCCATCGAAGCGGCCCGCGCCGGCGAGACCGGACGCGGTTTCGCAGTGGTCGCCGATGAAGTACGCAGCCTCGCAACCCGCACCCGCGAATCCACTGAACAAATCCAACGTTCGATCGAGCAGTTGCGTGACGGCAGCGCCCTCGCCCTCGCCACCGCGCAACGCGGCGAATCGGCCGCGCGGGAATCACGCGAAGACGTATCGCAAGTCCAAACCGCATTGCGGCGCATCTGCGAGGAAGTCGGACAGATCTCCGGCATGAGCTTGCAAATGGCCTCGGCCATCGAACAGCAAGGTCAAGTCGCGCAAGAGATCAATGGGCAGATTTCCCAGATCGTGAACCTGGCGCAAACCAGCAGCGATCAGTCCCGACGCAGCACCCAGATTGGCGAGGAGCTGCATCAACTGGCCAACTCCCAACTCGACCTGGCCCAGCGCTTTCTACAGGGCTGAGCGATTCATCCTCCGCATCAGGCCTGACGTCGCAGGGTCTCGGAAGGCAGACAGCCGTACTGTTTGCGGTACTGCATGGCGAAATGACCGAAACTGGCAACCCCGTGACGCAAGAGGATATCCGTCACGCTGTCGGTCGGTCCGGCCTGTTGCAGGGCTACGTGAACCAACGCCAGCCGACGTGTGCGGACATAGTCGCTTGGGGTTTGCTGAAGAAAGCGCGTGAAGCCATTTTGCAAGGTGCGGATCGACACGTCGCAGAACTGCGCCAGGCTCGCCAGCGCAATCGGTTCGGCCAGGTGCTGTTCGATGTAGTCACGGGCCTTCTTGACGTGGTGGGGCATTGGTTGGCGCTGGTCTTGCAACAGATCGACCGAATAATTGTGCGGCAACTGGGTCAGCAGCACCGACAGCAGATAGTCCGACAGGCTCACACCCATGGTCGAGATCAGCAGCGCCTGGCGGGTGTCGCCATAGAGCTGGCAGATGTAATCCAGGGTGGTCCTTACCGTCGCCATGCCCTGATGCTCGGCGTCGACCTGAATGTCGAACACCAACGGCTGACGTAAACGCCGGTTGAGCAACACTTGCAGTTGACGCTCGAGGGCTTGGCGATCGACGCGCAAAATCAGGTTGCGGCAGTCCTTGTCGATACGGATGGAACTGCGCTCGGAAGGCGAAGAAATGGTCAGCCCGCCCTTGCGCAAAATCGCACTCTGCTTGCCCAGGCTGACCATACCGCTGCCTTCCAGAGTGACCCGAATCAGGTAGTAGTCACTGATATCGCCAGCGTCGATTTCCACCGGTGCACCGTAGTGCAGATCGAACAACGCCGAGCTGCCGAAAAACACGCCGTACAGCTGCGATTGAAGGGCCCCGCCCTGCTGCATTTTCATCTGGTGGGGCCACAGATAGTGACTGACCCGATCCTTGACCTCACCAAACCCGCCGGAACTCAGAAGGCAATGATGACGGAGCGAAGAATGTTGATCGAACATGCTGAAGCACCTCCAGAAAATGACACCGTTGCCCGCAGGCACATCGATAATTTAGTGGAAATGGAAAGCAATTTTCACGCCACGCAAACGCTTTCTGCGCGCCCGGAACAGCCTCTGCGCCTGGTGCATAGAGTCAAGGCAAACAAGGGCTTAAAAAGGTCCTGCAACACACACATGCCAAGCCATTGGCAACCTGGAACCGCACAACAAAACCAATAAACGCACCAGGGCAAGGCGCTCGGGTAACGACGGCGTCACCAATACACCCAACTGCAAACCGCTGCCGCCGACTGACTGATTGCCAACCCTGAAGGGGCCAAACAGCATGACCAGCAAAACACCGACCGAGGTCACCCGTAAAAGCTATGCCTACGAATGGTATGTCGTTGCCGTTTGCATGCTGGCCTATATTTTTTCGTTCATTGATCGTCAAATCCTGGCGTTGATGATCGAGCCGATCAAACACGACATGCAGCTATCCGACACCCAGTTCAGCCTGTTGCACGGCCTGGCTTTCTCCCTGTTCTATGCCTTCATGGGCATGCCCATCGCGCTGCTGGCGGACAAATTTTCCCGCCCGAAAATCATCGCCATCGGCATTGCGTTCTGGAGCCTGGCGACAGCCCTGTGCGGGGTGAGCAAAAACTTCCTGCAGATGTTTATGGCGCGCATCGGCGTCGGGATTGGTGAAGCGGCGCTGTCGCCGGCCACCTATTCGATGCTCAGCGATATGTTCCCCCGGGAAAAACTCGGGCGCGCCGTGGCGATCTACTCGATCGGCTCATTCATCGGTGGCGGCGTGGCCTTTCTGATTGGCGGCTACGTCATCGACTTGCTGAAGAACCTCGACAGTGTCGCGGTACCCCTGCTAGGCGAAATGCGGCCATGGCAAGTGACGTTTTTTCTGGTGGGACTGCCGGGCATTCTCGTTGCCCTGCTGATTGCCCTGACCATTCGCGACCCGGCTCGCAAGGGCTTGAAGCTGGATGCGGAGGGAAAGGTCCATGCGCCCAGCATGAAGCAGGCATTCAAGTTCCTGGCAGAGCACCGCAAGACCTTTTTCTGCCACTACTTGGGGTTTTCGTTCTACGCGATGACGCTGTTCTGCATGCTTAGCTGGACCCCGGCCTTCTATATGCGCAAATTCGGCCTCGCCCCCAGCGATACCGGCTACATGCTCGGGATCGTGGTGCTGCTGGCCAATACCAGTGGCGTGTTTTGTGGCGGTTGGCTGATCGACTGGCTGGCGAAAAAAGGCTACAGCGATGCGCCGATCCGTGCGGGAGTCATCGGGGCAATCGGCATGGCCGTGCCCGCCATCGCGTTCACCCAGGTCAGCGAACTGTGGATGTCCGTGGCGTTGCTGGCACCGGCGATGTTCTTCGCTTCGTTCCCAATGCCGGCCTCGACCGCGGCCATGCAAATCCTGCCGCCGAATCAGATGCGAGCGCAGATCAGCGCGCTGTTCCTGCTGATTTCCAATCTGATCGGCCTGGGTCTTGGTACCACGCTGGTCGCGCTGCTCACCGACCGGTTATTCCACAATCCGGCCATGGTCGGCTCATCGATTTCCCTGCTCAATGCCTTCGCCGTCGCACTCACCCTGCTCTTGCTGATCAAGGGGTGCCGTCACTTCCGTGAGAGCCTCAAACACGAAGGCCTGGCCTGACGTCCTTACCGGAGGCACGCTACGGCGTGTCTGCTGGTTTTTTGCCGCGGGTGGCGCGACAATGACGCCCGCTATCAAACCCGCTCACCTGAAAGACTACGCCAACCTTTATGACCACCCCGAAAAAGCGCCTGAGCCGATACAACCCCGCCAGCGAAGACTTCAAGAAGGAAGAGTTTCCCTTCTACTGGCTGGCTCGCCTGCACGGACGCTACTCCATGGCCATGGAGAAAGCGCTGAAAAAAATCGATATGGACATACCGCGCTGGAGGATTCTGTTCATCCTCAAGGAAAATGGCGAGTCGAGCATTTCGGAAATCTCCATCCACGCGATCGCGAAGCTCTCGACCATCACCAAAATTGTCTATCGCATGAAAGCCGACGGCCTGGTAGAAACCAACACCAGCGCCAGCGACGGACGCGTGACTCAGGTCTCACTCACCGATGTCGGCCGCCACACCATTGAAGAAATCCAGCACGCTACCAGCGATATCTTCCGCACCAGTTTCAAAGGTCTGACTGAAGCCCAGATCACCAAACTGAACGGAACGCTGGAAAAAATATTCAATAACCTGCCGGAAGACTGACCCGCGACGACCAACGCTGTGGCACCGGCGGCAACTGCATATCTAAAAAGGAGTTTTGCAGTTGGGCCTTTCGTGAGGTACTGCAAACGGCCAAGGTCGGTCACTCGATGGCTAAAAGTTTCCGCTTGATTCATAAGATAAAGTCGGGGGTGCTGCACATCGGTCTAAACTCTGAGCCTCAGTTGTGCTCCACGAGGAGGTTAGCGTCCCATGCAGTCCACCATCAAACTGCTCGATCAGCCCACCAAATATTTGTTCTTCACTGGCAAGGGCGGGGTTGGCAAAACGTCGGTCTCCACAGCGGTATCAATCGCCTTGGCTGATGCAGGCAAGAAAGTGCTGCTGGTTAGCACAGACGCCGCCTCGAACCTTGATGAGATGCTCGGTGTCGAGCTGAGCAATCAGCCTGTAGCGGTGCCGGACGTGCCTGGAATGTTCGTGCTCAACATCGACCCCGGGACCGCTGCCATCGACTACCGATCCCGAGTGGTCGAGCAAATGGGCCCTCAGGCCAGCGACCAAGATATTGCTCTGGTGCGCGAGCAACTCTCGGGGGCATGCACGACCGAAATCGCAACCTTCGATGAGTTCTCCCATCTCCTGTCTCAAGGCGGCGCGGACTATGACCACGTCGTGTTCGATACCGCTCCTACGGGACACACGCTCAGGCTGTTGAGCCTGCCAAAAGCGTGGAGCGGATTTCTGAAAGGCAATGATCGTGGTGCGTCATGTCTGGGGCCGCACTCGGGTTTGAAAATGCAGGAGCAGCTTTTCAATCAGGCGCTGACCGCGCTCAATAATCCAGCTCTGACCACCGTCGTGCTAGTGGCTCGACCGGACAAAGGCGCGCTCGGTGAGGCCGCGCGATCCTCTGACGAGCTTCGTGAATTGGGTCTGGAAAACCAACGTCTAGTGGTGAACGCTGTATTCAAACGCAGCAACTTGAATGACCCGATTGCAGCCGCCATCGAAGCCATCGGCCAGCAGGCGCTCGACGAGATGCCAGCTTCGCTGCGCCAGCTTGCAGTCGACTACATTCCGCTCAAGGCTGTGGATTCCGTTGGCTTACCGGCACTACGCGGGCTGCTTGCCCCGGAATTAACTCGGCCAACAAACACTTTCACCCACGAGCCCTCACGCCTCGAACATCACAAACTCTCGGAACTGGTTGCCGAGCTTGCGAATGACGAACGCGGGTTGATCCTGGTCATGGGCAAAGGGGGGGTTGGCAAAACAACCATTGCCGCCGCTATCGCGCTTGGCCTGGTGCAGCACGGCAAGTCCGTTCATCTGAGCACGACGGATCCTGCGGCGCATCTGACGATGACCCTCAACGCCGATGTTAAAGGGCTCAGCGTCGGCCGCATCGACCCGAAGGTCGAAACCCAAAAATACGTCGACAAGATCGTAGCGTCCCGCGCTTCGACCCTGACGGAAGATGAAATAGCCTTGCTCGTTGAGGATCTGCGCTCGCCCTGCACCGAAGAGGTCGCCGTCTTCCATGCTTTCTCCCGCGTGGTTTCTCAAGCCAGGACCTCGTTCGTGGTGCTGGACACCGCTCCCACGGGTCATTCGCTGCTTTTGATGGATGCCACAGGCGCCTATCACCGTCAGATGGTCAGGGAATTCAAAGGCCAAGCCTCGGACCACATCGTCACGCCATTAATGCGCCTGCAAGATGCTGACTACACCAAAATCCTCCTCGTGACGCTGCCCGAAGCCACACCGGTGTCTCAGGCGGCAGCGCTGCAAGATGACTTGCGCAGGGCCAGCATCGAACCGTTTGCATGGGTGGTCAATAAGTCGCTATTGGCCACAGACACCACCGACCCGCTGCTGCGAGCGCGCCTGGATAGCGAGCAAAAACAGATGACGCGAGTAGCCGATCAAACCCGCCATGCTGTCATTGTGGTGCCCTGGACAGCCGAGCCGCCTGTTGGCGTCGCTGCGCTAAAGCACCTGTTGGATTGACGAGCCAGTGTCGGCTTGACGCCCTGTCTCTACTGGAGATCGATGGAAAGCGACGCACATCATCGCAACATGATGAACAAATGAACGATTAGGTGTTCAGCACGTTTCGACGGGGCGCTCGGCACAGAGGGGAGCACTTAACGTTTTCCGTAAGTAGCTCGCTGATGAGGGGCACAAATGCTTGAACTGAGCTGTGTGGGTAATTGCGACAGGCGCCTTATCCCTATCAAGCAGTTCGTACCCATTGGCTACGAAGAAATCAGCAGCACTTTGGGTCAACAAATGCAGTCGGACCGCGCCTTGGGAGACCGCGTACTGTTCCAGTTTCGACAATACCGTTTTACCAAGTCCCGCTCCACGATGCTCCTCGCAAACGACCAGAGAGCGAAGCAGGAGATCGTGACCGGTACCCTCCAGCCCGCCATAAGCAACCAGTTTCCCGTCTATGTCGAAGTGGTAGAACTGCCGCCCTGGCGCGCTCACATCATCGAAGGGCAATCCGGCTTGACTCAACGAATCACGGAGCTGATCCAAACCGCTCGCTTCTACTTTAATCATCTGCATCGTCAGGGCTCTTATAGGCTCACTTGCACTCAATGCTAGCAGGCTCGATCCTTAATCAACAACGGAGCTTAAAGTGGTCCGTTTCGGGTCGGATACAGCCCTTCGCGGCAGGTAAAATCCGGCCGACGCTGTTGAATAATCGATTGTTTTAGAATGCCGCAGGATGAGGCGGTGAAGCCCCTCTTCAGCGCGTTCACCCTCTCACAAACTGGTTACGCCCCAACGCCTTGGCGTTATACAGCGCTTGATCTGCCACCTCGATCAATCTTTGCAAATTCCCCAGTTCCGTTCCCCTGGCCGTAGCAATCCCGATGCTGACACTGACCCGTCCGAACGGGCTGGATGTGTGCGGGATGTTCTCTTGCTTCAAACGGTCGAGAATAAGTTGCGCGACCACCGCGGCACCGTCACTGTCGGTGTCAGGCATGATTACACCCAACTCTTCTCCCCCATAGCGTGCCAACAGGTCCGACGGTCGCCGCACACAATCCTCCAGGATCCTGCCAACTGTCTGCAGGCAAGCATCTCCGGCTACATGTCCGAGTGAGTCGTTGAACCGCTTGAAGTAGTCGATATCAATCATCAGCAATGCCAACGTCGTGCCGTTACGTTGTGCGCGCCGTGCTTCCATGGCCAGACTCTCATCAAAGCAGCGCCGATTTGCCAAACCGGTCAGAGCGTCCTTCATCGCAAGCAGCTCAAGCTGCCGATTCGATGTGAGCAACTGCTGCTGGGTTTCCCGCAACTGATCTTCTGCCCTGGTACGCCGACGGATATCCAGGATCAGGAACCAGCCGATGAGGCCGGTAAGCCCCAGCAACCCCATCACCACCACAGCCGACAGCAGCGCCTCCATTCGCCACGCCGCCAGGGCCTCGCGCTTACCGAGTGCGACGGTGGTTATCAGGGGCAGCCGATCACTCTTGCGGAAGGCGTAGAGCCGCTCCACACCATCCAGACTGGAGGTAAACGACGCGGTGCCAACTGATCGATCGACAAGATACTTTGCATAGATCGGCGATTTGGAAAAGTTGCGCCCCATGTCCTGCTCGCGGAACGGATAGCGAACCAGCAACGTACCATCGGTATAGGACAAGCCGATTGCACCCTCCTGTCCTACGTCGATCGTCCCGAACAGCCGCAGGAAGTTTTCGACACCCAAGGTGACCGCCACCACGCCGGCAAACTCGCCGCGAGCATCATTGAAACGTCGGCTGACAGTAATCACCCACTCCTGATTGGAGCGGCTCTGGATGGGCGGGCCAATAAACGTCTCACGGGATGGATCGTCACGATGATGAATGAAATAGGTACGATCGCTGCTGTTCGCCCCGGCTGGAATTGGCCGATTGGAAGACATCAACCAACGACCCTGATTATCGTAGATAGCGATGCCACTGAGCTGTGGCATCAGCGGTTCCTGGCGGTTGATCAGCGCACTCAGGCGTTGAATCTGTGCGGGGCCACTCCCTTCGATTTCCAGGCGTTCGACGAGCCCGAGCAAAAGCAGTGAACTCTGGCGGACGATACCCTCAGAGTAAGTTGCAAGCGCCTGGGTAAGGTTCAAGCCGTGAACGTCTACCTCCTCCAGTGCCCGATCTCGAGAAGCCAACACTTTCCACACCGTCAGAGACGCCAGGGAACAACTGATAACCAACAACAAAAGCACAACAAGGCGGGTATCACGCTTCACGTTACTACCTTATGGAAAGTCCGGTTTTCCGTTCCAGCGACTAATGGGCCAACTCAATCCCTGTTGCCGCTCGTCATCGTCTTGAACAAGGATACAAGCAGGGGCGGATCGCTGCAGCAACAGATTATTTGGCAGAAAAAAGTACATTTTTGCTTTGCCTGATTCAGACGATGCGAGTCAGAGACTTTAAGAAAGAAGCATCGCACTTGGCGAAACAACGACAAGAATGCCAGTCCAAACCATCGCCATGCTTTCAGGATGTGATTGACTTGCTCTGCGCCAGATCCCTCATCAGCTGACAAAGAGCCTGTTATCTATCGGTGACTGCTGGTGACCATGGTAGCCATACCGATGCGACCCATCATGCACAAACAAAAACGCCACTCAGAAAGTGGCGTTTTTGTTATCTGGAGCGAGGAACGAGACTCCTATCCGGCCCATCAGGTCAGCCCTATGGGTAATGACAGAACGCGGCTCTCGCTGGCAAGAAATACAAGCCAGTCACAGGCCGTAGCACGCCAATGATAACCAGATCAGTCTGCCTGCACCGTGACCTGATGCTGTTCACCCAGGCCCGCGATTCCCAGGCGAATGGTCTGGCCCGGGCGCAGGAAGACCGGATGGGGCTTGATACCCAACCCCACGCCAGGGGGTGTCCCGGTTGAAATGACATCGCCAGGTTGCAGGCTCATGCAACGACTCAGGTAAGCAATCAGTTGCGGCACGTTAAAGATCAGCGTCCGCGTATTCCCTTGCTGGTAGCGGTGTCCGTCAACATCGAGCCACAGGTCCAGCGAATGCGGATCGGTGATTTCATCGCGGGTTACCAGCCACGGGCCAAGCGGACCAAAAGTATCGAAGCCTTTGCCTTTGTCCCAGGAACCGCCACGCTCCAGTTGCCATTCGCGCTCGGAGACATCGTTGATCACGCAATAACCGGCGACGTGTTCCATGGCGCTGGCTTCATCGATATTGCGCCCGCCTTTGCCGATGACCACGCCGAGCTCGACTTCCCAATCGGTCTTCTTTGAACCGCGCGGGATCTCGATGGGATCGTTCGGGCCGCAGATGGCACTGGTCCATTTGTTGAAGATGATCGGTTCTTTCGGAACTTCCATGTTCGATTCAGCCGCATGATCGGCATAGTTCAGACCAATGCAGACAAATTTACCGACCTGGCCGACGCAGGCGCCTATCCGTGGCTTTCCGGCAACGATGGGCAGGCTGGACGGATCGATTGCGGCAAGCGTTGCCAGGCTTTCCGGGCTCAGCGCCTGTCCGGCAATATCCGCCACATGAGCCGAGAGGTCGCGGAGCTGATTATCGGCATCCAGCAGGCCCGGTTTTTCCGAACCTTTTTCGCCATAACGCAACAGTTTCATGTAGTTCTCCTGCTCAAACCGAAAGTGCGAAGCGGGTTTCAGATGCTCATGCCGCCATCGATGACATGCACGCCGCCTGTGGTGTAGGCGGACGCATCGCTGCCCAGGTACACAGCCAACTGGGCAATCTCTTCGGCACTGCCGATGCGACCCATGGGTTGGCGATCAAGGAATTGCTGGTAGACCCGTGCCTCGTCGACGCCTTGTTGCGCAGCCTGGGCGGCAATGCGCTGACGCAGCGACGGCGATTCCACGGTACCGGGGCAAATGGCGTTGCAGCGAATACCCTGACCGACGAAGTCGGCGGCAACCGCCTTGGTCAGGCCTACCACCGCCGCTTTGCTGGCCGCATAGGCAAAACGGTTGGGCACGCCTTTGACGCTGGAAACCACCGATGACATGTTGATGACTGATCCACCTCCGCGTTCCAGCATGCCCGGCAGGAACGCGCGGATCATGCGGTACATGGCGGTGACGTTGATGTCCATCGACCGCGCCCAGTCCGCTTCATCGCACTCGAGAATGTTGCCACTGTGCACGTAGCCGGCGCAGTTGAACAACACGTCCAGAGCGCCGATGTGTTCACTGATTTCGCTGATGGCGGTGGTCGAGGTCACGTCCAGGATAATCGCCGTTATGCCTTCAAGCCCTTCCAGCCTGCTGATATCGAGGTCCGTGGCAAACACTTCGGCACCGGCCCGGGCAAAGGCAATGGCGCTGGCCATGCCGATACCCTGCCCCGCCGCCGTGATCAGTACCCGTTTGTCCTGCAGGTTCATGCAGCCTCCAGCTTCGCGCTGAGGGTTGCGGTTTTAGGGGTTCTGCCGAGCATCGACGCGGGAATGGCGAGGATCAGCCCACCGCTGACGAACAAGCAGACCGCCAGTACGTAGGTGCCGTTGTTGATATTGCCGGTCAGGTTTTCAGCGACGGCGGTGATCATCGAGCCGGTGAAACCGGACAGGTTGCCGAAGGCGTTGATCATGCCGATACCCGCTGCAGCGGCCACGCCGGAAAGCACGGTCCCCGGCAAGGTCCAGAAAATCGGCATCAGACTGAGGATCCCCGAGGCAGATACGCTGAGGAACAACACGGACAACACCAGGTTGTCGGCGAAATACGCGCTCAGGATCAACCCCAAACCACCGATGAAGGCCGGGACCGCCGCGTGCATACGACGCTCACCGGTCCGGTTGGAGTGCCGTGCATTGAGCAGCATCGCAACCGTGGCTATCGAATAGGGAATGGCAGTCAGGAGGCCAATGTGCAAACTGTTGGTGATGCCCGTGCTCTTGATGATCGAGGGCATCCAGAACGCCAGGCCGTAGAAGCCGGTGTTGAAGGTCAGCAGAATAAAGACCAGCAACCACACCCGAGGATTGAAAAACACCTCGCTCAGGCGGGAAGCCTTGCCTTGGTTATCGGTTTGCAGATTGGCCTTGAGCAAGGCTTTCTCCGCAGCGGACAGCCATTTGGCGGAGTCGATGTTGTTGGCCAGGCAGACGATGACGACGAACGCCATGATCACCGATGGAATGCCTTCGATGATCAGCATCCACTGCCATCCGGACATACCCTGCACGCCTTGCATGCTGCTCATCAGCCAGCCGGAGAGTATCCCGCCCAGGGTCAGGCTGACCGGCAAAGCCATCAGGAACCCGGACATCACCCGGCTTTGCCGATGGGTCGGAAACCAGTAGTTGAGGTACAGAATCACACCCGGGAAAAAGCCGGCTTCGCAGATGCCCAACAAGAAGCGCAGCACGTAGAACATCGTGCTCGATTCTATGTGGAAGAAACCCGCCAGCGGTACGGTGAACGCCACGGCCATGGAGATCACGGCCCAGGTCAACATGATCCGGGCGATCCAGAAGCGCGCGCCGTAGCGATGCAGCAACAAGTTGCTGGGCACCTCAAAAAGGAAGTAGCCCCAGAAGAACATACTGGCGCCCAAGGCATAGACGGTATTGCTGAACTGCAACTCGTTGAGCATGTCGAGTTTGGCAAAGCCGATATTGACCCGGTCCAGGTAAGCGGCCATGTAACACAGGAGCAGGACAGGAAGAATTCGCCAGATCACCTTGCGGTAGGTCCGGTCTTCAAATTCGAGTGCGCTGGCGTGCGCCTGCGCAGGCAATTGCTCGGATATCGTTTGCATGAGGTAACCCCTGGGCATGTGGACATGCCTGATTGTTTTTATCGAATGGGTCAGGCCGAATGAACCGTTCACTCGGCAATGAAGCGATGACTAGAGTGCCTCGGTGGTTTTTTCTCCGTTGACCAGGCGCATCAGTCCCAGTGGATTGCCGTTCTTCAGCGCATCAGGAAGCAAGGCATCCGGAAAATTCTGGTAGCACACCGGGCGCAGGAAGCGATCGATAGCCAATGTACCCACCGAGGTGCCACGGGCATCGGATGTCGCCGGCCAAGGACCGCCGTGGACCATGGCATCGCAGACTTCCACACCGGTGGGATAACCATTGACCAGTACGCGACCGACTTTTTGCTCAAGCAGCGCCACCAGGTCGGCGGACTGTTCCAACTCTGCCGTCTCACCCATCAAGGTCGCGGTCAGTTGGCCGCGTAAACCGTGCAAGGCCGCCAACAGCTCGGCCCGATCAGCCACCTCAACCACCACGGTGGCCGGGCCGAAGATTTCTTCCTGCAGTAATTCATTGCCCGTCAGCAGCAGGCTGGCATCGGCCTGGAACAATTGCGCCTGCGCTTTGTTGCCCTGCTGTGCCGGACCTGCCAGATGAATGATCTGCGGATGCGCCAGCAACGTTTCGCAACCGTGAACGTAACTGCGCAGGCCTCCCGCATTGAGCATGGTTTGCGCGGGCTGATCAGCCATCAAGGCGCTGAGCGTCTGCACAAAGTGACTGAAGGCCGGCGAACGAATGCCAATGACCAGACCGGGATTGGTGCAGAACTGCCCCGCGCCCATGACCACCGACGCCGCCAGTTCAGTAGCGATGCGCTCGCCGCGCACTTGCAGTGCCTCGGGCAGGACCAGCACCGGGTTGATGCTGCTCATCTCGGCAAATACCGGGATCGGTTGCGGGCGGGCGGCGGCCATGTCGCACAGCGCCCTGCCGCCCTTGAGCGAACCGGTGAAACCGACCGCCTGAATCAGCGGATGCTTGACCAGCGTTTCTCCCACACCCGCACCGAAAATCATGTTGAACACGCCCTCGGGCATGCCGGTATGCTCGGCAGCGCGAACGATGGCTTCGGCCACTCGTTCGGCGGTCGCCATGTGTCCGCTGTGGGCTTTGAACACTACCGGACAACCGGCAGCGAGCGCAGCCGCGGTGTCACCTCCAGCGGTAGAAAATGCCAACGGAAAGTTACTGGCGCCGAACACCGCGACCGGGCCGACACCCAGGCGACATTGACGCAGATCGACGCGCGGCAAGGGTTGGCGTGCCGGAATTGGCAGATCGATGCGTGCACCGTAGAAGTCGCCGCGACGCAGGGTCTGGGCGAACAGGCGCATCTGGCCGCTGGTGCGAGCTCGTTCGCCCTGGATGCGTGCCGCAGGCAAAGCGGTTTCCTGGCAGACCAGGGCAACGAAGTCATCGCCCAGTGCATCCAGCTCTGTGGCAATGGCCTCAAGGAACTCGGCGCGACGGGCGGCCGGCAGATGGCGATAAACCGGATAGGCCTGGGCGGCGGCCGTTACCGCGGCGTCCACTTCCTCGACCGTGGCCTGAATGAAGGCGCTGGGCAAAGGTTGCCCGGTCGTCGCATCAACGCTGTGCAACACCACCGATCCGGCGGCGCTGCGGCCTCCTGCGATGAAATTGTGTCCGGACAGTTCGGGCATGACAGTCTCCTGACCCTGATTGAAAGCAGGTCGCTACTGTACTGTCGCGAATCGATTCTTTCCCAATGGCATTTTTGGATTAACCGATAACGATCCGTTATCGTAATACCCGATAAACCTCATCGTAATTAACTCGCTGAATCGTTGTTCAAGCGGGCGTTGTCCTTGAGTATTTCGGCAAACTCCAGAGCGGCCCCCACCAGTTGCTCGCCCTTGCGGGTGAGGATGCCGTAATCCTGCGGGACCAAATGCAAAGGCGTATCCAGCGTCTTGAGCTGACCGCTTTCGAGCAGAGGGTTGACCATGGCATTGGGCAGCATCCCGATCATCGGCCCACGCTGCAGCACCTGGAGAAAGGTCTGCATCGAAATGGTGTCGACGGTGTTGCGGGGCATTCCCACGCCGGCTTCGGCGAACGCGAGTTCCATGCGCCCGCGAATCGGCGTGCCCACCGGGTAAAGAATCCATGGCAAGTCCACCAATTGCTCCAACGAGATGGGTCCGACACCTGCCAGCGGATGCCGGTCGTTGACCACAATGCAGAACGGTTCGGGAGCCAGCGGTTGAAAGTCATACCGTTGTTGCTGGCTTTGATCGGTGAAACGGGCGATGGCCAGGTCCAGCTTTTTCTCTTCAAGCATTTCCATCAGATGGTTACTGGTTTGCTCCACTACCTCGATCGACAGCAATGGCCAGCGCTGTTTGATCTGCAAGATCGCCTCGGGCAGGGCCACCGCCGTAGCGGCAAATATTCCGCCGACCTTGAGGTGACCGTGCCCTCCCTCGCGCAGGCTGCTGATTTGCTCGACGAACGAGCGGGCATCGTTCAAGGCAATTTGCGCATACCGCAGCACGTGCTCGCCTAATGCCGTGGGCGGCATGGCCCGTGGTTGGCGCTCGAACAAGGCGAAACCGAGCAGGCTTTCGATCTCTTTGAGCATCTTGCTGATGGCCGGCTGGCTGAGGTTCATCTGTTGCGCCGCCAAGTGCATGTTGCGGGTGCGCCCCAACGTGTCGATCAGCAGCAAATGCCTGAATTTGAGCCAGCCGCAGAAACTGGAGAAGGACAGATCCGACATGAACACGCCTCGTACAAGTAATAACCACAAGTTATCGAATACTGAATTTATCTCATTGGAGTTTATCGAGTGTCCGCCCTAGCGTGAAGTCTTTACGAACCAGGAAGATGCCCCATGTCGCTATTGCTTACTCCCGAAAACACCCTGCCCGTCGATGGCGTCGCCGGTACCTTGATCGGTCGCGCCTGGGTACCGGGCCAGATCGCCGGGCCTTCGCCGATCGTTCTGCGCGCCGACGGCGTGTTCGATCTGTCGGAGCGCTTCGCGACCCTGAGTGACTTGCTGGAATTGGACGCTCCTGTGTCGGCAGTGCGCGAGACGCCGGGCACCTTCATTACCAGTATCGAGGCCCTGCTCGCCAACACCGGACCTGACGCCGACCCGTCCAGACCTTACCTGCTGGCCCCTCTGGACTTGCAAGTGATCAAGGCCGCCGGCGTGACCTTCGCCGCCAGCATGATCGAGCGTGTGATCGAAGAGCAGGCCGGTGGTGACGCCGCCAAAGCCGAAGCCGTGCGGGCCACCGTGCACGGCGTGATCGGTGACAACCTGCGCTCGATCGTTCCTGGCTCAGAGCAGGCCATGCGTTTGAAAGCCTTGTTGATCGAACAGGGCATGTGGTCGCAATACCTGGAAGTGGGTATCGGTCCGGACGCGGAAATCTTCACCAAGGCGCCGGTTTTGGCCTCTGTCGGCAGCGGCAGCCGGATCGGCATTCACCCCGATTCGCAGTGGAATAACCCGGAACCGGAAGTGGTGCTGGCGGTGAACAGCCGCGGACAGATTCACGGGGCTACCCTGGGCAACGACGTCAACCTGCGGGATTTTGAAGGCCGCAGCGCGCTGCTGCTGAGCAAGGCCAAGGACAATAACGCATCCTGCTCGATCGGGCCGTTCATCCGCCTGTTCGACGAGCACTTCAGCCTGGACGATGTCCGTGCCTGCGTGGTCGATCTTGAAGTACAAGGTGAGGACGGCTACCGGATGCAGGGATCGAGCTCCATGAGCCAGATCAGCCGTGACCCGCAGGACCTCGCCGGGCAGACCCTCAACGCCAATCACCAATACCCCGATGGTTTCCTGCTGTTTCTCGGTACCCTGTTCGCCCCCACTGAAGATCGCGATCATGTCGGCAGTGGTTTCACCCACAAACTGGGGGACCGGGTCAGTATCCGCAGCCCGTTGCTGGGCAGCTTGCACAATCAGGTGACCCACAGCTGCGAGGCAACGCCATGGACCTTTGGCGTGAGCGCCTTGCTGCGTAACCTGGTGTCCCGAGGACTGCTCGCACGCTGAGCCAGAACAGATTGTCGATTCATCCAATTACAAGAGAGACCTGAATCATGAGTGACACCCCTAGACGCCGTCTGCGCAGCGAGCAATGGTTCAACGACCCTGCCCACGCGGACATGACTGCCCTGTATGTCGAACGCTACATGAACTACGGCATGACCCGAGAAGAGCTGCAATCGGGTCGTCCAATCATCGGTATCGCCCAGACCGGCAGCGACCTGACACCTTGCAACCGTCATCACCTGGAACTCGCACAGCGGGTCAAGGCCGGTATTCGCGATGCCGGTGGCATCCCAATGGAATTCCCCGTCCATCCGATCGCCGAACAGTCACGCCGGCCTACTGCCGCACTGGATCGGAACCTGGCCTATCTGGGACTGGTGGAAATCCTCCACGGTTATCCGCTGGATGGTGTTGTGCTCACCACCGGTTGCGACAAGACCACCCCGGCCTGTCTGATGGCCGCCGCCACCACTGACCTGCCTTCCATTGTGCTGTCCGGCGGGCCGATGCTCGACGGTCACCACAAGGGCGAACTGATCGGCTCCGGCACCGTGCTCTGGCACGCGCGCAATCTGATGGCGACCGGTGAAATCGATTACGAAGGCTTCATGGAAATGACCACCGCGGCATCGCCCTCGGTGGGTCACTGCAACACCATGGGCACCGCACTGTCGATGAACGCACTCGCCGAAGCGCTGGGCATGTCGTTGCCGGGTTGTGCGAGCATTCCGGCGCCCTACCGCGAGCGTGGTCAAATGGCCTACGCCACCGGCAAGCGTATCTGCGAACTGGTGATACAGGACGTACGCCCGTCACACATCATGACCCGCGAAGCCTTCGAAAATGCCATCGCCGTGGCGTCGGCGCTCGGCGCCTCAAGCAACTGCCCTCCGCACCTGATCGCCATCGCCCGGCACATGGGCGTCGAGTTGAGTCTGGATGACTGGCAACGGATTGGCGAAGATGTGCCACTGCTGGTCAATTGCATGCCGGCCGGCAAATACCTGGGAGAGGGTTTCCATCGCGCGGGCGGCGTGCCATCGGTCATGCATGAACTGCAAAAAGCCGGGCGCCTGCACGAAGACTGCGCTACGGTCAGCGGCAAGACGATCGGCGAAATCGTCAGTAGCCGTTTGACCAGCAACGCTGACGTGATCTATCCCTTCGAAACCCCTCTCAAACATCGCGCCGGTTTCATCGTTCTCAGCGGTAACTTCTTCGATAGCGCAATCATGAAAATGTCGGTGGTCGGCGAGGCGTTTCGCAAGACTTATCTATCCGAGCCTGGCGCAGAAAACAGCTTTGAAGCACGGGCAATTGTGTTCGAAGGACCGGAGGACTATCACGCCCGAATCGACGACCCGTCGCTGGACATCGACGAGCGTTGCATCCTGGTGATTCGTGGTGCCGGCACCGTGGGCTACCCCGGTAGCGCCGAAGTGGTGAACATGGCTCCACCGGCAGCACTGATCAAGCAAGGCATCGATTCCCTGCCTTGCCTGGGTGACGGTCGCCAGAGCGGCACTTCGGCCAGCCCTTCGATCCTCAACATGTCACCGGAAGCCGCTGTCGGCGGAGGCTTGGCGCTGCTGAAAACCAACGACCGCCTGCGCGTGGACCTCAACGCGAGATCGGTAAACCTGCTGGTCGACGAAGCTGAAATGACCCGCCGCCGCGCCGAGTGGACGCCAAACATCCCTGCGTCCCAAACGCCTTGGCAAGAGCTGTACCGGCAATTGGTCGGACAGTTATCGACTGGCGGATGCCTGGAGCCGGCCACCCTGCATATGCGGGTCATTGCTCGAAGTGGCGGCGAGCCGCGTCATTCCCACTGACAGCTTTTACGCTGCCCTGCTATTCCGACATCCATCGGAATAGCAGGCTGGAAAATCGAAGATCACGGCTGCAAGGCCCGCAACTTTCTTTGGGTCCCGTCAGGAGGACATTTATGGACCTTGGCATTGCGGGGCGTTGGGCCATGGTATGCGCGGCCAGTAAAGGTCTGGGCAAGGCCTGCGCCCAGGCATTGGTCATTGAAGGCGTGAACGTCGTGATCACCGCCCGAGGTGAACAGATGCTCAATGAAACCGCCAATCAGCTCAGAGCGCTCAATCCCCAAGTGACCGTCATTGCCGTTGCGGGAGATATTTCCACTCCGGCCCATGGTTAAAGGCACTGGATGCCAACATGCTCCCCCCTATCGAGCTGATCAAAGCCACGGTGGACGGCATGGCCAAACGCGGCTTCGGCCGAATCATCAACATCACCTCGAGCGCGGTCAAATCGCCCATCGAAAGCCTGGGTTTGTCGAACGGTGCACGAAGTGGCCTGACAGGGTTCATCGCCGGGCTTGCACGGCAGGACAATATTGCCAGCCGCAACGTCGCGATCTACAACCTGCAACCCGGCTCATTCGACACCGATCGGCTGCGTGGCAACCTGGTCGCCGCTGCCGAGGAGATGGGGCAAGACAGTGAAGCGTTCCTCGCCGATTGTCGTAGCGAAATCCCGGCGAAACGCTTTGGCTCTCTCGAGGAGTTCGGTGCACTTTGCGCGTTCGTTTGCAGCCGTCACGCAGGCTGCCTGACCGGGCAGAACCTGCTGATCGATGGCGGCGCGATTCGCTCAAGTCAGTAGGCCCGCCCCTGCGCATCGCTCTTCGAGCAAGCGCACGAACATGGTCAGGCTTTGCGACACCGTCCCCCGGCGCCACACCAGCCAGGTTCGCAAATAGCGAAAAGACTCCGACAATGGCCAGACACTCACGGTGGTGCAGCCCGGCATGCTTTCGAGCATGCTGCGCGGCATCAGCGCCAGACCAGCACCGGAGCTGACACAGGCCAGCATGCCGTGATAGGACTCCATTTCGAAAATCTTCCCGGGTACCGCAGCATCCTTGGCGAACCAACTTTCAAAGTGATGGCGGTAAGAGCAATTGGAGCGAAAGGCGTAGATGTTTTCGCCGTTCACATCCTGCGCGCGATGGATCGGGGAATGGTTGAGCGGCGCGATGAGCACCATCTCTTCCTCGAATGCCGGCACGCCCTCCAGTGCCGGGTGCAGCACCGGCCCGTCGACAAACGCAGCGGCTAATCGGCCCGATAGCACGCCGTCGATCATGGTCCCGGAAGGACCGGTGGAGAGGGCCAGTTCGACCTTGGCGTGCTTCTGGTTATAGGCGGCCAGCAACTCAGGAATACGCACCGCCGCCGTGCTCTCCAGCGACCCCAGAGGAAACGATCCCTGCGGCTCTTCCCCGGCGACCGTCGCGCGCGCCTCCTGGACCAGATCGAGAATGCGTCGGGCATAGTCGAGAAAACTCCAACCGGCTGGCGACAGCCGCAAGCGGCTTTTCTCGCGGATAAACAGGTCCACGCCCAGGTCCAGTTCCAGTTGTTTGATCCGCGTCGTCAGGTTCGACGGCACACGATGGATATGCTGAGCGGCGACGCTGATGCTGCCGTGCTCGGCGACCGCTTTGAAAATTTCTAGCTGTACCAGATCCACGTCATTCTCCAAACATGAACGATATGATCATCATTATTCAGTTTTAAGAAACTAAAAGCCACCGTAGTCTGAACGCCTTCCCACCCCGCAGGACGGTGCCATGACTAATATTTCCAGCCTCACCCATGCCATTTCGATCAATCCCGTCAACGGCGAGCAGATCGGTAGCTACCCTTTTGAATCCGAAGCGGCGCTGCAAACCGCACTGTCACGTGCCGCGGCCGGGTTCCGTGTCTGGCGCGGCACACCGGTTGCGCAACGCTCGCAACGGCTGATCATCCTGGCCCAGGTTTTGCGCAACAATGCAGAAACGATGGCGAACATGATCACCCTGGAGATGGGTAAGCCGATCACTCAAGCACGTGGCGAAATCGAAAAGTGTGCGCAGCTCTGCGAGTGGTACGCCGAACACGGCCCTGCGATGTTGATAGCCGAGCCAACCATGGTTGAAGGCGGCAAGGCGCGCATCGAATACCGCCCGATCGGCCCTATTCTCGCGGTAATGCCGTGGAATTTCCCGATCTGGCAGGTACTGCGTGGCGCCGTTCCGGTACTGCTCGCCGGCAACACCTACGTGCTAAAACACGCACCGAACGTGATGGGCAGCGCTTATCTTTTGCTGGAAGCCTTCAAGCAAGCCGACTTCCCTGAAGGTGTGTTCGAAGTCATCAACGTCACGCCGGAAGGCGTTTCTACGGCCATCAAAGACCCACGCATTGCAGCGGTCACCCTCACCGGCAGTGTGCGAGCCGGCATGGCCATCGGCGCGCAGGCCGGTGCGGCGTTGAAGAAATGCGTATTGGAATTGGGCGGCTCTGACCCGTTTATCGTGCTCAACGATGCCGACCTCGACGATGCGGTGAAAGCCGCCGTGATTGGTCGTTATCAAAACACCGGGCAAGTCTGCGCGGCGGCCAAACGCCTGATTATCGAACAAGGCGTTGTCGAGGAGTTCACGCGCAAATTCGTTGAAGCCACGCGTAAATTGGTGGTCGGTGATCCACTGGCCGCCGCCACGTACATCGGCCCGATGGCGCGCTTTGATCTGCGTGATGAGCTGGATCAGCAGGTGCGCGACACACTGGAAGAAGGCGCGACGTTGTTATTGGGTGGCCACAAGGCCGAAGGCCCCGGCAATTTCTACGAGCCAACGGTTTTCGCGGATGTCACCGACCAGATGACCTCGTTCAAACAGGAACTGTTTGGCCCGGTCGCGTCGATCATCACCGCACGCGATGCTACCCACGCCCTGGAACTGGCAAATGACAGTGAATTCGGCCTCGCCGCGACGATCTATTCAGGCGACGTGGAACGCGCCCAAAAAATGGCCGGCGAACTGGAAACCGGTGGCGTGTTCATCAATGGTTACTGCGCCTCCGATCCGCGTGTCACCTTTGGCGGCGTGAAGAAGAGCGGTTTTGGTCGCGAGCTATCGCACTTCGGGGTGCGGGAATTCTGCAACGCGCAGACAGTGTGGCTGGATCGTCACTAACAACAGGTAAGTCATCAGGCCTGACGAGCCTCTTCACCGAAACAAAGATAGGCGAGTCTGAAAAAGGCTCGCCTATCTTTTTGATAAGTGCCATTCCTGCAAACCTGAGCCTTATCCAGGCTGACGCCTGATGCCGCCCCCCCTCCTCACATGTGCCCTTCACACGATGGACACCAGTATGCTGAGTAAGATTGAAGCTCTGCGTAAACACTTTGGCCGCCTCCGTCTGCTGTGCAGACAAGGGCAGCTCATGAGGTTGCCCTTTTTTTCCGCACTTTCCTGCGGACAAAACAAAACCCCTACCTGCATACGCAGATAGGGGTTTCGGAATTTAA
>NZ_JAVLRV010000002.1:1123690-1293204 GCF_055803035.1 Pseudomonas sp. 300
AACCAACCACACCATCCGTTAATCAGTATTGCAAAAATGGGGGTGACCATAGATTTTTGTTGGCCGGCCGTTTTTCAGCGCGGGTCACTTGCAGGCCAATCACCTTGTGATCCGCCCCCCACCCGACCGGTATCCTTTTCGATCCGGGTAAACAACCACTCAACAAACACCCGTGTCTGCGCCGTCACATCCGGCGCAACACCGTAGTAATAACGCGGCAACGGCATCCGTAACTCGGGCAACGGGCAAATCAGGCGACCGCTCGAAAGGTGGGTGCCCAGCAAGGAGGTCGGGCACAAGGCAATGCCCTGTCCATCCACGGCGGCCTCAAGCACCAGGTGCATGTGATCAAACTGCCGAGTGACCTGAGTGGCTGACTGGGTTTGACCAAAGTGCAGGGCCCAATTGTGCCAATCTTCGCGGCGCGCCTTGGCGGTCAGTAACGTGTGCCGGCCCAGGGACGCGAGGTCTTCAAAGGCCAGGCGCTGGATGAGCGAGGGGGCCGCGACCAGCAACAGCTCGTCTTCGAAGAGGGCTCGCGCCTCAATCGCCGGCGCCCAATCGTCACGACCACGGCGGATGACGAGGTCAAACCCGTCGCGTGCATGATCCGGTGCCTGGGTCTGGGTAATCACCTGCGGCTTGATGTCAGGGTGCTGCGCAATGAAATCCTCCAGCCTGGGCATCAGCCACAGCATGGCAAAAGAGGGACGGACATTGATCTTCACGGTCGGCAGCGAGGCATGTTGCTTGAGTGCAGCGGCGGCGTTGGCGATCTGCGCCAGTCCGGCACTGACTTGCTCATAAAAGCGCTGACCGGCCGGCGTCAGCACCGATTGACGGACACGCCGCTCGAACAGCAGCACCCCCAAGTGTTCCTCAAGTAATTTGATATGCCGGCTGACGGCACTGTGACTGACATGCAGCTCCTCCGCCGCCAGGCTGAAACTCTGATGGCGAGCAGCAACGGAGAAGGCGCGAACAGCATTAAGAGGGGGTAGTTGATTAGTCATGCGTCTAATTTAGTCACACATGCGCTGCATTAAAAGTGTTTGTCACGTCCACGCCGTCACGCCAATCTGCCAACACGCAGCCAGCACCACCTGACGGAGCAAGACATGAACAGCTACGGACTCTTTCTACTGTTTGCCACCCTGACCATTTTGAGCCCAGGGCCTGGCGTGGTGCTGACCCTTTCCAACGCGGTGCGCCACGGATGGACGGGGGCAGTGCCGGGCATTCTGGGGATCGCGTCGGGGGCGTTTGTCGTCGCCACCATCAGCGCCACCAGTGTCGGCCTGATCCTCAGCACCTCCGCCAACGCCTTTACCGCATTGAAATACGCAGGGGCCGTCTATTTGTTGTACCTGGGTTACAAAAGCTGGCGCTCGGATCGTTTCAGTACGCGGCTTGAAACGCGCCCCTCAAGTCCGGGCTATCGCTTTCTTGAAGCGGCTTCCATCCAGTTCTTGAACCCCAAAGCGGTGTTTTTCTTTCTGGCGGTGTTCCCGCAATTCATCGACACCTCGGCGCACTTCTCCACCCAGTTCTTCAAGCTCGTTGCCTCCTACGCCGTACTGGTTGTCCTGGTGCATGGCAGCTATGCCTTGCTCGCCAATGCAGCCAAAGGCTGGTTATCGAGCCCGAAAGGTTCCTGGCTGGCGGCGAAAGTCTCGGGCGTGACCTTCGCCGGTTTCGGCGTGCTGATGGCCTCGGCCAGTCGTTAAGGCGCAGAACTGACGATCGCGCGGCGCTTGGTCTCGGTGGACGCGGGTTGTGCTGTCGTTACCTGAACCGACAGTTCAACGGCAAACCGGCTGCTGAATTCCTTTCGCCCCGTTGCCGTCAACGTCAGCGCCCGACTGTCCAGATCCTGAGTCACCCATTTGCGCTGGATCGCCGTCTGCAGCAACGCCGCCCCCAGTGAACCGCCCAGATGCGGCCGGCGCATGCTCCAGTCCAGGCAGGGACAGGCGAACCGCCGGCGCAGGGTGTTCAGGTCCTTGACCTCAATGCCCAATCCTTCAAACAACACTTCGCCGCTGTCGCTCAGCCGATAAGCCTGCTCATCGGTTTCCAGCAACCAGCCTTTTTCCAGCAGCCGGTCATGCAGCAACACCGCCAGCGTGCCAGCCATGTGGTCGTAGCAGGTGCGGGCAAATTGCAGGCGGTCCGGGGTGCGCGGGCTGAAGGTCGGCGCGCTGTTCTGGCCGATCACCATCAATGCTTCCAGTGCCTGGGCCACGCGCTTGTCCGCGAGGCTGTAATAGCGATGGCGCCCCTGAACGTGCAGACGCAGCAGTGCCAGTTCCCTGAGTTTCGCCAGGTGCGCGCTGGCGGTGGAAGCGCTGACCTCGGCAATCGCCGCCAGCTCGGTGCTGGTGCGGGCGTGTCCGTCCATCAACGAACACAACATTCTGGTCCGGGCCGGTTCGGCAATGGCCGCCGCTACGTGTGAGACACCGAGGTCGTGTTGTTCTGCGTTCATATTTCGCTCCCGGACGAATCAAGCCCCTTTCGGACTGGAGATAGTAGCAACACTTTCCCCACCACGAACAAGGACGCGCCCCATGGACCCGATCATCGCTGCGACTCACGCCGATCCTTATCCTTATTACGCGCAGCTGCGCGCTCAGGGCGGACTGATGTTTCACCAGGGACTGAAACTGTGGGTCGTCAGCAGCGCCAAGGCTGTGGCGGCGGTGCTGGCGCATCCTGACTGTCACGTTCGGCCGACGCATGAGCCGGTGCCCAAGGCCATTGCCAGCGGCATGGCCGGCAAGGTTTTCAGTCAGTTGATGCGGATGAACGAGGGCGAACGCCAGCGTTGCCCGCGATCAGCGATACAACCGGCGCTGGCGCTGATTGACGTGGAGGAAGTCAACGCACTGGTCGGCGCGCGCTTGCTCAGTCCCGACGCCGAAGGGCTGCACAAGGCAATGTTCCTTGGTCCGGTGTGCGTAGTGGCAGCGTTGCTGGGATTTTCGCCCGCACAGGCTCGGGTAATCAGCGAGCTGACCGGGGATTTCGTCGCGTGCCTGTCGCCCCTCAGCGATCAGGCGCAACTGGACGCTGCCCATGCGGCGGCGGAACAGCTGAGCGGCTACTTCATTGAGTTGCTGGATGATCCGGACAACCAAAGCGCCTTGCTCGCGGGTATTCGCCAGCGGTTTGCGGCTTCCTCCGACACCGATGCAATGATCGCCAATCTCGTCGGCCTGCTTTCCCAGACCTATGAAGCCACCGCAGGGCTGATCGGCAACGCGTTGTTGGCGCTGATTCGAAACCCACAGTGGTTGAACGATTCGATCAACATTGACGACCTGGTGGCCGAAGCCCAGCGCTTCGATCCTTCGGTGCAGAACACCCGTCGGTTCGTCGCCGCCCCCTGTGAAATCGAAGGCGTAGCGCTGAATACCGGAGACGTGATCCTGGTGCTACTGGCCTCAGCCAATCGTGACCCGCAACTCAATGAGCAGCCTGACACGTTCATGTTCGAACGTCCGCAGCGGCGCAGTTTCACCTTCGGTTCAGGGCGGCATCATTGTCCGGGGCAGGTGCTGGCACTGAGTATCGCCAGCGCCACGTTGACGCAGGCTCTGGCGTCGAAACCCGCACTGGACCGATTGACCTGGCACTACCGCCCTTCCCTCAACGGCCGGATCCCACTGTTCTCGTAAAGTGCACGCTATTAGTTACATGGCGTCAAAGGTGTAATGACTGGCAATGCGTTTATCGCGAGTGACTTTCTCCATAGAGTCACTCTGATAAACGTCAGCGAGGCGCCATCGATGCAAACCCAACTGGACAAGTCCCTCAATGCTTTTGCGCGAGCAGACCTCCTGCAAGGTCCAACACCCATTCAGCGCGCCGAACGTATCGAGCAGCTATTGGGCCTGGAGACCCGGGGAACCCGCCTGTTTCTCAAGCGCGACGATCACATGTTGCTGGGCGGTGGCGGCAACAAGCTGCGCAAACTCGAATTCCACATTGGTGCTGCGCAGCAGGCCGGCATCGATACGGTCATTACCGTGGGCGGCGTTCAGTCCAACCATGCGCGACTGACCGCGGCGGTCTGTGCGCGTTTGGGCATTGACTGTGAATTGATCCTCACCCGCTCCGTCCCCAAATCCGAGGTGGATTACGAACTTAACGGCAACGTTCTGCTCGACCAATTGTTTGGCGCACAGCTACAAGTGCTTGCCGCAGGCACCGACTCACTCGCCCGGGCCGAGACTCGGGCGGCGCAACTTCGGGAATCAGGGCGCAAGGTGTTGGTGATTTCCATGGGTGGCTCAACCCCGCTGGGCAGTCTCGGCTATGCGCGTTGCGCGGCGGAAATCGCGGAGCAGGAGACGGCGCTCGGCCTCACCTTCAACCAAGTCGTGGTGCCCAACGGCAGCGCCGGCACCCACGCCGGGCTCGCGAGCGGTTTCCAGTTGCTGGGCCGAGGCACAGCGGTCGTCAAGTCTTACTCGGTGTTATCGGATCGAGACTCGTCAGCGACCCGAACCCTGAAACTGACCCAGGACACCTTGGCGTTACTGGGCAGCGACGCCATCGTACGGCCCGAGGACATCGTGATTGACGGCAGTCAGTTGGGCGAGGGTTACGGTCTGCCGACCCAGGCCATGCAAGACGCCGTGCGACTGATGGCTCGCGCCGAAGGTTTGCTGATAGATCCGGTGTACTCCGGCAAGGCGTTTGCGGGCCTGTTGGCCGATCTGAAACAAGGTCGTTTCCGTGACGGCGACAACGTGCTGTTCGTGATGACCGGCGGGACGCCTGGGTTGTATGCCTATCGGGAGACGTTTCAGGGTTAGCGCCTGCCGGGTTGACCGCGTGATCGTTCATCGCCAGCAAGTCGGCGATGGCGCCCTGTCAAACGACGCATTCGCCCGCCGATACGGCAATCAATCATCCCGCGTCAGCACTTCCAGCAATTCAATCTCGAAAATCAGGTTCGAATTCGGCGGGATCGCCCCCATCGTGCGCTCGCCATAGGCCAGGTGCGCCGGCACCCGCAACTTGCGCTTGCCGCCGACCTGCATGCCCATGATGCCTTGGTCGCAAGTATTTCATATGTAGGCTTCAGCGGTCGCCCCGTTGAGATAGCGGAAGCAAGTCGAAATCTGGGTGGAGAACGTAAGCACGACCATCAGCAGTCAACGTAACGTATCTGCCGATTCTGGTGTATTCAGACGAGATCAGTTTCCTTTGCTCTAGCACATCCATTGCACTATCTGCCTGCAACCGTGTTAGCCCAATTTCAGCTGGAAATTCTTTAGCTGGGCAACTTTTCCCGAAGTTGTTATAGGTCGCGATAGCTGCGATTACCTGTTCTTGACCTTTCGTGAGGGGCCGCACCTTGGGAGTCTTTAAATCATCAATTTTCGCGAAGGCAGCATCCAGCCCTAAGCTAGCGGCCTTCAGCTTTCCATCAGTGACGTCCAATTCTGACTTAGCAGCATCAAGCTCTGAATTGGCTGCTTTCAGTTTTGCGTCATTAGCTCTGAGCTCTAAATTCGCATTTCTAAGGTCTATATTGGCAGCCTCAAGTTTTGAATTGACTACCTCTAACTCCGAATCAGCAGCATCTAATGCACTGTTCGCATCCATGATCGCCCAAAACCCAACAGCGGCTAGAAGCAACACACAGCCCATCATCGCTATCATCATCCAAAGCTGTACGATGAAAGACTGAGCTAGTAGATCGCCCACGCTTGACATCCAGCTCCACAGCCTTGAGATAAACGAAACGTCATAATGGCTCTCCACCAGCTTCGTAATCGGAACTCCCAAACCGGGCACAAGCGCCCATGCCCCTATCTTTTTGATCAGCTTGAATTTAGTGCCCTGCTTTACATCGTCCGTCCGCATTTCTTCACCCATACCCACCCGATGTCGCGGATGTTAACTGAGTCGTTCGTCCGAAAGCCAACCGTTCAGGCACATCCTAGAGAGACAACTCTTGAAGCTGATAGAGGCGACGCATACTGTACGCATATACAGCTCTCGGAATGATGACGATGGATGACGATTTAATCGACGATTCTGGCTTTGAGCTGGGAATGCCAACCCATGCGGAAATGCTCAAGCACTACAACCGCTTGCTTGAGGCTGAGCTAGAGACAACACGCTCCGAGCTTCAGAGAGCCCATAAAACCATCGCCGGGCTGATAGTGATGTATCGAGACAACTCCAAGGAGCTTGCTGCACTGAAGGGATCGAACGAGTGTTTGAAGGTTGAGCATGAGCGGCTACGCTGGACACTGAGTGATATGTACAGACGCGAGAGCGAGAGTGCCGCCAGTAAGCTGACTTATGCCTACGGCGATTACAGCAACCGGGGTGAGGGGCACTGATGAAGACTTGGCTAGCGGCTTTCTCTCTGGCTACCACGCTCATAGGCGGCGCGTCACAAGCGGAACCTCATGATGGTAATAATCTTCTGAAGGCATGTCGCTTAGTGGTGAAAGTTTCAGACGGAGAACAGATATTATCGAATCAGCAATTAGTTGCTGGTTACTGTATAGGGCTTCTCGAAGGTGTTAGAAGCGCACTGACAATACATAAAGACCAGCTAGAACCAGTTTATAGAATATGCTTCCCATACAATGGCATCACAAATGAACAAGCCGCACGGATCGTTGTAAAATACCTCGACAGTCACCCTGAATTATTGAATGAAGACCCGTCATTGCTGACAGTTTATGCGTATAGAGACGTCTACTTTTGCAAGTAACCCCACACACTACCGCTCATCGATTTTACAAATAAATGTCTTGCAAATAGCAACTATTTAACACTCGAGGGGTTGTAATTCTTTAGACTCATGATACAATGGTGTATACAGGGATAGAAAGCCTTCACACTCTTCTAAACGATCAGCAACACCCTCCTCGCCTCACTCAGTTTCTTCTTCAGTAGTTTGTTTCCTCCATTCAAACTGTTGTCCTCTGTCCGGCCTTCATAGCCGTCCTTACGCTTCCCCGGTAGCGAGACAGACACCGGGTTACATTCAAAATTCCGTTGTCACCATTTAGCGATTGTCACAACTGAAAGACTAGAGGTCATCGGCTCCGCAAGCCTTGCAACCTCCTCAACACTTCCCCTGTAGTGTCTAGTCGAAACAGGGATTGTTTTCCATGCCAAGCCTCAGCTCCTCTTTCCAAGGGTTGAGGTTCCTCACACTTCACTTGTAGTGTGGCTAACACAAGTAGACTTTATGCACTGGGGTTTGTAACCCCGTTAAGGTGTAGATAGGAACCCTCATCCGGGAGGGAAGTCGAGCCGGAACTACTTAGAGCATGGCCCCGATAACGGTTGTTAATGGTTGAGCCAGTTCAACATCAAATACCAATGAGAGCGGGTATAAAGGGCTAAGAGATTAGCCCTTTGTTTTATCTCGACTCTCAAGGTGTACGTTTCACCCCCGCAACAATCCCTCTCAATAAAAGGTAACAAACAATGATTACATTCGCTCTAATGGTAGCTGTTGCTACATCCTTAGGCATGGTTGCTTATGGTGCTCCATCCCTCATTGCTCTATTCAAAGGTACAGCCTAATGGATACTGAAGTGATGGCAAGCCTACAAGCTTACATAAATACTCTCGACATGCAAAAGCTTCAAGAAGCTGATGCTGAGTGTTTAGGTCTTCTCCCAGATGAAGAAGACGCAGACCCTTACGCTGAACTCTACGAAGAATGGTTCTGATGGAATTGTTCTTCATGGCTACGGCAATCATCCTACTAATCTCATTCTAACAAACCCCACTCTCATATAAGGAATCAAATTAAATGACTATCCAATCCGTTCCAACTAAGACACAAATCCAAGAAGCTAAAGACGCTGCAACCCATGCCTACCTCAACCGTGAAAGCGGTATCACTGAAGATTACAATGCTGAGGCAAACGCTCGTGGTGACTTCCCGCGTAAGTTCTTTTACGGCGCTCTTGAAAGCTTCACATACCCTTACGTTGATGCTCTGGTGCGTGACCTAGCCGTTAAGCTCTCTGAAGGCTACACGCTGTCTGGCGTCACCACACAGTCTGTTGGTGTTGTGCAAATCATCATTCTTACAAAGCCTGAAGCTGTTCAAGATGAAGAACTGAAGATTGTTCAAGCTGAAGCTGAAGCTGAGTTGAAAGCCAAGATGCTTAAAGCTGCCAGTGTGCAAATCGAAGTTGAAATCCAAGCTGCTGTCGCTAAACAGATTGCAGAAGAAGCTGCTGCTGAGCAAGCCGCCAAGATTGCCCAACGTGCCCGAATTGAGCGTGACATCCGTACAGCACACGGCCTGAAATAACATTTGAATGGGCTCGCTGGAGCCCTCACGCAGAACACAAGGAAAACAAAATGACAACCCGATATAACGCACTAAGTAAAGGCAAGCTTTCTCAGGTAGAGATCAAACAGCAAATCGCAGAACACTTGAACGCTCCATTCGCAGTACAACGTGTTCTAACTGAAGCTGAGCAGAAGCCATTCCAAGATATCGCAATTGCTTACGGTATGAGCAGTGATATTAAAGTGTTGCTAGGTGAAGTTAACAACTTCGCAAGCGGAGACGCAGTATGAGCACCGTATTTGTAGAACTCCCACTCTTCTCCGATTTGAATTATCGCTACAATGCATCGCTTGAGACTGTTTCCCTTAAGTTTAAGTTCTACTGGAACGCTCGGGCCACTCAGTGGCAGATGGATATCCGCCTAGAGGATCAAACTCCTTTGGTGCTTGGTTACGCACTAGTGTCTCAATACCCAATGTTGATTGACTTGCCACTTGAGAATATCGGCCTGAGTGGTCACTTTGAACTTCTACCTGTCAACGTAGCAGTAGCTTCTTCTCTTACTCAAGAATCCTCTGTGATGCCTAAGTTCTTCAAACTCTATTACGTCTACGACGTTGAAGACGCAGCATAATGGAAAACATTTCTGATCTAGATATTTACATTGCACAGAACGCAGCTCTAGTAGCTCGTGTGCAAGAACTGGCGGATGAAGTAAGCGTGTTGACCGTGCAACGCGACGGCTTACTTGAGCTGCTAGAGGCTACAGTGCAATACACAACAGACATTCTCGAAGCTATCTAACATAAGGATATTACGCATGACCCACACTTCTTTTTCCTTCCCCACTTTCAAAATCCCTGCAATCCAACACATTGCTAATGCTGCTGATACTCTGGTGATCGAATACAAGGAAGCTGGTTTCATGCCTAACATCCCCGGTATCAATCCTGATGAGCTTATGACAGTTGCCCAACATGAGCGTCTAACCGCTCTGGCGATTCGTAATGCTCTCAGAGCTTCAACCATCTGACACAGCAGCACGCCCAACTCTATCAAGGCTCAGGGCTTAACAACTCTGAGCCTTTTCTTTGACCAGCATAAAGGTAGGTCGAATATTCACCCCACATTCAAGGAGACATCCAATGTCCAAAGCAAGAGCACTCCCCGACTACATCAACGCAGTCGCTGACCCAACCCTAGACAAATACGCTGCTTATCGATTGGTAGGCTGCAAAGACATTTCAGAAATCTTTTATGACTTGAAGAAAGTACTAAGGATTCGCCTAGGCTCTGAAGCCTATAAGTTCCGCTACTTCTGGCTTAACACGTCGATTGGTATTGCCGTCGCTATCTCTGGTGACGCTAAGGTGATGGAAATCATCGCTAACCGTCTATGTGATCGTAGTAGCCACTTCACGCGAGCTGAAGAGCTTCACGCTGGTGGCGGTGTCATCCGTTTCAAATCATTCATGCAAAGCATTGAAATGATGTATCAGCCTATCCCACGTTTCCGTTCTTACTCTGGCTCTGCTGTTCAGACTAAGGCAAAGCCCCGTAAAGCTCGTACAAGCTCCGCCTCACCTAACGTCTAAGGGGTTGGCCTGATGGCCTTCTCCCACGCCGTACAGGCTCACATAGAGTCTTCAATCGTGCTTCAACGCACAGTCAATATCCCACACAACAAGGAACCTAGAACAATGCCGAGTCTGTCAGAGATTCTAGCGGCCTGTAGCCGCCAGTTTCGTAAACACTTCGGAATGTTGGTTCTTACATTTCTCATGCTCGTTCAATTCTCCTGCACTGCTCAACAGATTGAAGACGTTAGGCAAGAGGCTGATTACAAGATTACTCAGCAAGCTTTGCTCAGTCGTCAACAGCTTCAGAGGTATCAACAGGAAACAGCAACCGTGCTACGCGATGTAAGTAGGGCTCAAGCGAATATTGGAAAGGTCAGCAACACAACGATCAATGACCATTCCCGAATGGAGATTGGAAACGTCAACGTTAAGGTAGAGGCTCCAAACTATGGAACCACAACCCCAGTAGAACCAACACCCATTGCCTATAAGCCCAAACCAAACACCGAACAGCCTAAAGAGGTTAAGCCTTGATTCAAGGTTGAAGAAAAACACCAATACACACCCACCACAAAAGGAATCTAAGGGATGAAAAACTGCCAATATTGCACCCGTCGTCTAGGTGCTCGCATCATTGAAGATAAGTTCTGTTCCGCTCCGTGCGTATTCAAGTATCGCTTGAGCCAGAGCCTGACGCCTGATGCACAACGGACGATGAGCTAACCATGAACAACCCTTACGACATCTTTGACCCTCACGGCGTGCTAAAAGGCGTACTAACTGCTCTGAGAACACACGCTAGTGCAATCACCCTACAAGAGCGCACACGCATCGCCATGGAGCTTGTAACAGCCCTAGAAGCATCGTTAGACAATCCTGCACGTCGGCCTGAAGATACGCCGAGACTATCAGTTCGTGAGCAATATGCATTGAACAAAGAGAACAGGCCAAAGGTAGAGCCGCGTGTAGTTCCTAGACGTGATCCTTCAATGTCTGAATATTCTCAATACTATGATTGAACTAAGCCGATGAATTAAGGTGTTAACGCTAGTTACAACACTACCGCTCGTCGGCTTTGTTGTATATATGGCATAGTTATTGATTAATTGTCCCTCGGAGGGATTGACGTATAAGGGTTTGGATGTAGAATGGACATAGAGAGGTAGATAACTTTCTCTCTTCCCCGCAACACTAGCTTCACCTTCTGTTACACCCTAACCCAAACAACCTAAACAACCATTTCTCAATGGAGGTCTTCCCATGTCCCACGTTTCTAAACGTGCTGGTGCTGCTCATTCGTGTATCTGCAAGGTATGCGGTCACAGCTTCACTCGACAAAAACTAACAGCCACTTGTTCTAGTGCCTGTAAAGCGATCTACAAAGCCACATCCCCCGTAACAACCCCAACTCAAAACACCAAATCCCAAGCCATCCATCAAGGAGCTATTCAGCATGACACCCCAAACCAAAACCGTTGTTAAAACATCTGCTACACGTCGCCCGACTTGCAAACATTGTAAAAATCGTTTCACCACTTCCAACAAGACAGCGATGTTTTGTTCTCGCGAATGCAAACAAGACAACGCTAACGCCAAGGTCAAGAAAGACCCAATGGACAAGGCAATGAAATGTGCATTCTTCTACTACCTAGCCCGTGAGTGTATGCGTGCTGGTACGCTGGAAATCCTACGCGGTCACACGGTAGAAACTCTCTCTGCTCTCCACTCGCTGTACAAAGCAAACATGGTGTACAACGGCTACGGCGATGTTAACGACTACGAGCTGTCTCACATTGCCCCGGTTAAAGGTCACGCCTTCGTCGGCCTCCTGTTTGCTGACAACCTTGTCTCAGCCCCTAAAACCCTGAACCGCTCTCACGGAACAAAATACTTTGGCTACGGTGCTTCTATCGGCCGTGCCACCCTCGACACAAAGCACGCAGTGAGCAAAGAGCTTGAAGAAGAATCTGAAGTTGTTACTCGTGTTCTCGCTTACATCGGCAAGACAACCATCCTCGAAACAATCAAGGCATGCAAGATCAAGCCTACCCAGCGTTGCCAGCTAACACAGTGGATCGCCAACCATTACGACGAAAGCAACCCAGACCACGTAGCAGCTCTCCCAGACGTTGAAACGATTGAAGGCATGAAGACTAAAGAGCTTCAGAACATCAAGACTCTGATGACTGGTAAAGACGCTAGCGGCTACTTCGCTTGTGAAGCCTCTCGCGTTGAAGTTGTAATGTCTCGTGAACTAACCCGGCTATCTGAAGTTCGTCCTGAACTCGCTCCCTACGCTTACGCCTTTGAAGACGCAATCAGTTCTCAACGCAATTCCAGTCTGTTTACCGAGCATCATGCACAGATGTTGTTTGACGTGCTGCACGGTAAGTCGATTGCCGTTATGGGCGACACCCTAGAAATGGTAATTGCTGAAAACACCACTCACAAAATCATTAACTGGGCAAATGGTTGGGCTATTGCTATTGATACTTCTCTTGCTGCATACAAAGCGTCTGTGTCTGCTCCTGTTCGTGCTACAACTACATTTGAAGACTTCGCAATGATGCGTGGTGCTGTTGTTCCTATTGCAATGAACCAATACGGTGACACGCCTTTCTGATGTTTGCTTAACCTTGAAGCCCTAGCCCTTGCTGGGCTTTCTTGTATGTGAAAGAAACTACTCGTGCTATAGGAGAGATTCTAATCCTCTCCGCACGCCTACAAGTCACGTTCTATAAGGGCTACACCTTGTTTTTACCTGACATAAAACAGTGTGCGAAGCGTGTACTCAGCAGACACCGAGAGACTGCACAAGCTCACTAGAGACGCATTGAGCATAGAGACAAGGCAAAGTATTGAGTTCCTAGCCGGTCGCCAGTAGAAGTCATTGTAGAGCGCCTCACGAACTCACACAAGAGACTACACCACACACTCTTGAAACAGCCTTTCAACGCCTGTATTCATTGACTCTAATACACAAAATATTTATACACCTGGTGTTGACAAATAGTATAAAGTCGTTGACATAGTGCACACTTCATGAGATAATAACCTGTAATAGAGAAGTAACTTTCTAGAACACTTTGAGACATTGCTTCACCCCTCCTGTAATACCCATCCTGATTAGATGAAGCCCTCCCAATCGGGCTTATAGATTGGTCCCTAATTCTAAGAATTCCATGTACTGCTTCATGGAACGCCTACACTGTGACGCAAACTCAGCGTAGGCACTATTCAAGAGTTGATGAACTCCGCTTCATCCCCTCTTAGCTACACAATCACATCGCTAAATCATCACATCAAAGGCCAATCTCTGGCCTTTTTTCATATCTCGAAACTCAAGGTGTACGCATTTAAGTACGCCCCCTGAACAACTCGTCATCAATCTTTACATCCTACATTCAAAGGAGTCTTTCCCTATGGCCATCCGTAAGGTCCGCATTATCTCGTGCAAGTTTTGTGAATGCAGATTCACCGCACGTTCAACACAAGCCCTCTGGTGTTCCCCATCTTGCAGGCTCAAGCATTACCGCATGAAGAAAGCAGCACAGTGACGCAAGTTACACCCTCTCTCAATACAAGGAATAAAACATGAATCTAAACATTGGCAACATGACGATCAATGTCTTTAACGATACATCGACATCTATCCATCAAACTTCTGAGAACCTAGCTGAGCAATTCGCTAAGAATCAGCGTTCCGCTGAATGCATGTTTCAAATGATAGCTGATGCTAAAGAAGCTCAGCGTGTACGTGAAGAGCGAGCTGAACAAGATCGTTTAAAGCGCCTAGCTGAAGCTACTGCACTCCAAGAGGCTAAACGTGCTGCATATCACGCACGCATCTTAGATCACATCAAACACAACATGCCTTCCCTCCACTGCATGTTTCTTGAAGGAAAATTCAAATGACTATCGCAATCCGTCGCTCTAATGGTGACATTCTATGGTTTGACGCTGTTGAAGGTTTTGGTGAGCAATACCAAGGCGTCACCAGTAAACACCCTCTCGGCTCTGGTGCATCCGTCGTTGACCATTACATTATTGAAAACCCACGCTTCTCTCTGAAAGCTGTCCTATCTGATGCTGACTTCAACTTTAACCGCCCTCAACTTACAAGCAACGTTGACGACTACGAAGGTTGGCAATCTGTTACTGCCAAGAAGCAATACACGAACAACACACCAGTTGACAGCCCAGTCTCTATTAACAGCAATAAGAATACATTCAAGAGCTTCTTGCCTGAATCTATCTCTCAGTTCACTAGTACGAGTATCCCTGAAGTTGTTGTAACTGAACAACCGAAAGTGAGGTCAGCTCAAGCCATTAAGATGCAGATGATCGCAATGCACGAACAAAAAGAACAGTTTGCACTTGTAGACTTCAACGATAGCTACGTGCGTAAAAGCTGGCCTAACTGTGTATTCACCTCTCTCACTTTTAATGAAGATGCTGACACAGGTGATGGATTGTTTCCTGTTATGGAGATTGAGCAAATCACTCTTGCACAGGTTAAAAGCATCCAAGTAACTATTAAGAATAAAGGCCGCACACAGACTAGCGCATCTAAGCGTGCTGCTGTAGCCAGCGACAAGCCAGCTACAAGTCCCACCGATTACGCTAATCAGTCTGCTTCTCAGCGTGTGAACGCACAGGGTGCTCAGAGTGGAGCATCTACACCATGATCCTTTACGAACGTGCATACGTCCTGACTATTGGCAACTACAAGACGGGTAACGGTATTCAGCTCAAGAGTGACGGATTTGACGAAGAACTCCAGTCTTTCGTAAGAGGCGTCAACATTGCTTTCTCTTTCGCTAAAGACTCTGACAACAGCCGCACAACGGACAGTGCTGAAATCTCTGTATTCAACCTCTCTCGCGATCAACGAAAACTTATTGACGGCGATTTCGTAGAAATCTCTTTGAGTGTTGGCTACAAAGATACTGGCGCTCATCTTATGGTGCAAGGCAATGTAGTTGAAGTATCACATAACAAGTCTGGCCCTGACTGGATTACAACATTTAAAGTTGGTGAGGCATACGCCGCCCTCAATCATAGACGAGTGAAAGCGTTAGTCTCCGCTGGCAAGACAATTGAAAACTGCATTGATGTTGTTCGTGAAGCAATGGGTGGTGATATTGCCAGAGGCACTTACAGGGGCGATGGATTGAACAAACCTGTAGTTTCTGGAATGTCTCTACATGGAACACCTAGAGAACAACTCATCCGTCTTTGCAGGGCCAATGATCTTGAATGGAACATCACAGGAAACGTCCTAAATATAACAGGTAAGAACCAGCCATCGAGTAAATCCACAGTCAACGCTACGGTGTTGAATGGGGAGACTGGACTAATCAACGTTCCTTACTACACATCTGCTGAAGGCAAGAAGCTACCAAAGGATAAAACCCGTAAACGCGGCGTTAAGTTTGAAGCTCTTTTGAACACTGCTCTAGTCCCCGGCTCAATCGTCAAACTAGAAGACCTTGACATTAGTGGTTTCTTCCGCGTTAACACATCCCATTTCTCGGGTAGTTATCGTGGGGATACTTGGCAAGTCGAGTGCTTCTGTTCGGAAATCGACGCGGAGGAACTTGTCTAATGAGAGCCCCATCTAGTGAAGACACACTAAACAGCATGATCCACCAGAACCAAGCGTTGATGTTTACATCTATGCCCGCCGTTATCACAGGCGTTAGCTTGGACTCGATGAGCGTTAATGTGCAACCCGCCATTAACGAGTTGTACACGGACGGTGACGTTGAGGAGTTCCCTGAAATCCTAAGTGTTCCTCTCATCATGCCCGGCAGCAAGAAGGCTCTTGTAAGCTTCCCTGTTGAGATTGGAGACACAGTGTTGTTGTGCTTTGCCCAACGCTCTATGGATAACTTCAAGCTTGGCAATGGGCGTCCTACGCAGCCTAACGACTATCGCAAGCATGATATGCAAGATGCGATTGCGATCCCCGGCCTATTCACTTTCAACAATAGTGCTAACAAGCCGTCTGTTCGCAAATGGACGCACAACACGAAAGACGTTGTAGTGGTAGCTAACATCGGTGGCAATGAAGCCGAGATTCGTTTGTCTGAGGATGGAAACATCACGATGAACACTGAGTTCAAAGTGAACGTGAACGCCAAGGACATCAACCTAACTGCTACCAACGCCATCGCAATCAAAGCCGCATCTATGTCTGTCGAAGTCCCAACCACTACGTGGCTTGGTGATTACTCTCAGACTGGCAACTACGACCTTACAGGCGAAGCGACATTCAACGGTATTGCGTTCGCTACCCACCGCCATACAGGCGTTACACCGGGAAGTGGCACATCCGCTGGCCCTATCGTTTAAATCCTCTTATATGGGCTCGCAGGAGCCCACACAACATAACAAATACAAGGAACTAACAATGAATATCCGCAAACAGTTGCTGACTGGACACTTCCCTAGCGAAGTAACCGAAGCAATTTTGAAATCTGCTGAAGACTTTTCAGCAGATCAATTCTACGCCATGTACAAATTCTTGATGGCAGAGAAAGCGAGCCTTACTGAGATTTACAAAAGGGCCCTTCAAGAAGATGCACAAACGAAAGTCAAGAATGGCTACGACATCACTACACAACTCCTTGAAGCCAAGTATGGAAAGAAAAATGGCTAAGCCGACCTTATCCTTGAAGAAGAAACAACCCCAAGAAATCAAAGTTGAAGACTTCACTGTCAACCCTCTTGTAGCTGAAGCTATTGAAGTGACTGTATGGGACTACACTCCTGAAGAAGAGTTTGCTCCACGTAAACGCCAACGACGTAAAGACAGAGAAGTTGAGCAATATCGTAAAGAGTCTAAGTGGCAATGATCCACTATGACTCTGACGATGGTTTTAATGGTACAGCTTCTGGCTGTTACAGCCCGTTTGAAGTAGCTAACCTCTCTCGCACCACTCATACTCATAACGAAGATCGCCGCATTATGCAGGATCGAATCTTTGAGCTTGAACTTCTTCTTTCCAACCAAGCTGAAGCTTTCGATAAAGTGCTAGAACGAATGGAGTCTACTTACACAGACATTATTCGCTCTCTCATTGCTGAATAATCATACCCCTTCCCTCTCTCATATTCCGAATTCTAGGAGACTCCTTAATGGACATCAATCCACAGACGCTTGCCTATGCTCAAAGCATTCTAGGTAATCGCATTAGTTACTACATGGGCTACCTTGCCGGTAGTTGCCCAATCAGCAAACTTATGACCGACATTCGCAACACAATCAATAGCAAGACTCGCAACCTTGGTCGCTTCCGCTACTTCTGGATTCTGACAGACAAAGGCTTAGCGTTTGCTATCAGTGGTGATGCTGCATCTGTAGCCGCTGCTAAACAATACCTGAATACAAGTGAAAGGTTTAACTGTGCTACAGCCTATGAAGGCAAACATGGTCGCCTGATGGGCAAGGCTCTAGTTAAAGCCGTTGAAACCCACATCACTCTCCCAACAAAAAGAACTTTCGGCGGCTCTCAAGCCCCGAAAGAAAATGAGTAATCAACCATGAGTAGTGAAACAATCGGTAAGTTCTTTGGTGAGCTTGGCTTTAAAGTTGACTTCACGGGATTGAACCTGTTTGAACGTCGCCTTACAGCCCTAACAGCAAAGATTAATAACGTCGGTAAGCAGATGCAAAAGGCTTTGAATGTAAAGCCAGCACTCGCTGAACAAACAGCACAATTGAAAACTTTGCAAGCTATCAATGCCAAAATGCAGAAGGCACAACAAGCCGCTGCAAAGTTTAATGTTGCCGCTAGTCAGAAAGCGGCCCAGCTCGGACTGGTGCAAGCCAAGACCCAAGCTCAGAACGCCAAGACACAGCAAGCTTCTACTCTGGCCGCTCTCAAGGCGAGCCATCAGCAGCTACGCAACCAGATTGCTGGCACACAGAATCTGACACAGCAGCAACGACTACAGAAGGCCACACACCAGACGCAGCTAAGCTCTATGCGTGTGCAGAGGGCAATGCGTGGTGGTCTTGGTGGCATCGCTGGCGCTAGAGCTGGCGGTTTCCAGATGCCAGCTATTGGCGGGTTTACTGGTGCGTTGAGTGCCGCCGCTGGTGGTGCATTCGCCTTGGGGCTCGCTGCACTGAGTGCCGCTGCTGCAATGAAGAGCTTCGTTGATGCTGCTGTGACCGCTGGACAGACTCAACAAGCCCGGATCGGTAACTTCGCTGCCATGTATGACGATGGCAAGCTTAGCAAGGGCCAAGTTCAAACCAAGGGTAAGCAGGCCAACTATCGATTCCTAGGTGTTGCCGATGAACTCGGTTTGAACGCTAACGATCTTGGAATGGACTACGCGAAGAATCTATCCACCATGCGTGGCGTAGGTCTGAGTGAAAATCGCTCTGAGTCCATGATGCACGGCTTGCTGTCGTACGCCAAAGGTACAGGCATTTCTAACGATGCTGTCAAAGGCGTTACGCGTGCCATGTCTCAATCTTTGAGCAAAGGTAAGCTTTCCCAAGAAGAACTCAGACAACAATTGGCAGAACACTTGCCGGGCTCTGGTGCAATCGCTGCTGAAGCCTATCAGAAGTCTACAGGTGGCAAGCTCACTGGTACTGATGCAATGGCAGCTCTTGAGGCAGCTATTACAAAAGGCGTTAAAGGCGAAGCCAACGTTAAGTTCTGGGAAGCAATGACGCAAATCATGGAGCGAGACGCTAACAAAGGTGGCCGTCTTGATGCTGCCAAGAGTAATGCTGAATCTCAATCTAACCGCCGTAGTAACATTACAAGCGCAGTCCTAGCCAATGCCTATACATCCGATAACGGTGCAATGGGTAAAGCTCTTACTGAGAACAGTAAGGCTCAAATCGATCTAATCTCTAAGCTAGGTCCAATCGCTGACAAGCTCGCTGGATTTGGTACAAAAGGAATTGAAGCTTCTACCAATCTGCTCCATGGTCTTGAACAGCTAATCCCAGCCATTGAAAGTTGGATGAACGGTGTAGACGGTGCTGGTAATAGACTAGAAGCAGCTATGAAGTCTGTGACCGATGGAATCAAATTTTTCACTGATGGATTCCAAGAGACTTTCCGCACCCTCGGCATTGAACAGTGGAGTGAAAAGCTGGGAGGTTTGTGGGATGCAATGGTTAGGCTCAACACCGCCCTAGAACCTCTTAAGGCGTTGATTGGGCTCATTGCTGGTGTAGCTGCTACGTTGGCCTCTATGGGGCTGCAAGTGGCTCTGACAACGCTTACGGGAGCTATCAACCTCCTTGCCGATGGTATCAACTACATCGCCGGTAAGATGGGTTATGTTTCGCAAGCTGAGAAGGCAAACAACACATACAACGAAGCCCACCCAAATCGTCTAACAGATGGAAGTGCATTGAAGCCTTCTGTTATGGCGCCGGTTGCTAACGACAACGTTGTACTTTCTCAGATGAGTAATAGCCCAATCGTTGGCGGCTTGCTGAAGCTACATCAAGACAAAGTCTTTGATCGCATGCAGGTTATGCAGTCCCAAGCTAGCACCATGCCACTTAATCCTACTACTGGTACTAGTGCCGCTCCTTCTACAACGACAATCACCAACGATATCAAGCTTGGTGATATTAGCATCACAGTTCCAGCATCCGCTTTCAATGGGACTGATCCTGACAGCCTAATCAAAACTCTAGGGCCACAGATTAATCAGGCTGTAAAAGAAGCTGCCAAACAGGGTGTTAACGAAGCTCAGTCTAGGACTGGTACTGCTGGCATTCTCATTAAAGACGTCCGCTAACAATCCAAAGCCCCAAGCTTACATTCATTGAAGACGGGGCTTCTATTGGAGAAACTAAATGCTACCCAAACTACATAAAGCGGTGTTGCTGTCATTCGTGCTAACTATGCTACTTGGCGTCACGCCGATGGCATATAACGCCCTCCAATACACAGCCATCCAACAACAATTAGAACTTAAGCGCTCCTTGGTTCTTCAATCTCACAACATCGACACCAGTACTAGTTACGCTTTGGCTCTTGCAAAGGAAGCCAGCTCGCTAGCAGAGCAACTATGCATTAGTAGTGTCGGTGCTATCAACTGCCAAAGGTAAGCTCTTATGACATTCAAACAAATGCTGTACGGGCCACTTGCTGCACTAGTCCTACTATTCGGATTCTACACAGTTACAGGTGCTTACGAAGCACGCAAGAGGACAGACGAAATCTATCTACTTATTGCACGCACTGAGAAGTTAGAACGAAGTGTCAATGTAATAGCTGAATCTCAAATCAAACTCACTGAATCTCAAGTCAAGAGCCAAGAAGAGGTCGCCGCAACTGTTGGAGAGCTTCAGAAAACAATCTACTACCTAACCCGCATCACAGAGTTGGCTACAAAGATTAATCTAGGAACAGAACGAGAAGGTAAACACGATGGCGATTAAACTAGACCTTAAAGGGCTACGCTCCCTGAAGAAGAGACTGATGGCTCTTGAGAAGCGAGACGTGAAAGTTGGGTTCTTTGATGATGTGTACGACGATGGTATGTCAGTTGCCCAAGTGGCAATGCTGAACAACTACGGTACATCTGACATCCCCGAACGTCCGTTCATGGAAGATACATTCATGGATAAGCTCAACAAATCTCGCATCAAGGCAGGATTGAAAGAAGTATTTAAGTCAGTAGCCAAGGCTAACGGGGCTTCTCTGAATGCTCTCAACAAACTAGGTGACATGCTCACTGAAATCATGAGAACAACTATTGATGATTATCCGGGCCACAACAGCCGTGCAACGATTGCACGCAAAGGCTTTGATGACCCTCTATACGACACAGGCAAGATGCTTGCTTCTGTTAAGTTCATCATTGATTCATCCAAACAACTGGCTCCCTGAGCTTTCACACCACAACCCACGATAACCACAGGAGACTAACAGTGCATTACATCCCCACCCCAGAGAAGGCCGTAGCCTATGAGGCTCTAGCCCTCCAAGAAGACCATGTTGAAGCTTGCGGCCATTACATCGCCAAGACATATGGCGTTGACTACGTGCTAGCGTTCCCAAACGTTCCTAGAAAGCTATTCGATCTTGTGTTGAGTGGTTACGCGGAAGAGCAAGCTCAAATGCAGCTTTATGCCTGCTTTGGTTTCCCTCTCCCAGCAATCCAAGAACCAACTCCAACTCCAACACTCAAGACAAGAGCCAAACGTAAAGCATAACTAACATTCAACGAACACTTTCAAGAGGATTCACATAATGAGAATCAACACGTGTGAACACTGTCTGAAAGTGTTTGCAGCTAATAGATTCAAACGCCTATGCAAGCCTTCATGCATTCCACTAGAAGCTCTTACAGGCTCGCAGGAGACGATAGAAGCCTTCCATATAGGCAATGGCAACACTCGCACTACAAAGCCTCTGTAATCGCTTTACAGCAGCTCCTGTGCATATAGAATTCAGACACTTTCATCCTGTCCCTGTCTGATACAAAAGAGCCCCGACATCTACATGATGGTCGGGGCTTTATTGTATGAACATCCACAATGTAGTAGCGGTATCAGCTCGACCTATATGCGTGCATCCATGCTCCCCGCTCGATTGGGATTTTGTTATTGATAACATACTCCTTCCCTTGTGGAGTTAGTTCAATCACATTACCATCTTCGCGCCTCTTCAGCTCGATAAGACTGTTTAGCAGCAGTTGATTCAGTGCATGATCAAAAACCAGTCTATTTAAATCCATCGTCTCAAGCATAGTTTTCGTCAACACCTGTGCCTGAGTGTTAGCAGCATATGCAAGGAATGCTAAAATCTTTTTCTGCTCATTAGTGACAGGGTGCAATAAAAGTGATGCCGCTATATCAGACTGCTTACGTACAGGCCGCGTTAACTCTAACTTCCTTTCGGTTGCACTAACGACAAATTTGAAGACAACTACCGCCAACACCAACACAACTACAATCACAATCCAAAACGGGACACCTACAGGTGCCACCATGAAGTCCGGCAGATTTAATATCCCTTTGGCAATTCCTTGGATGAAAGCCGTATCCCAATACTTGTCTAAAGCCACTGTGAACACTGCTAATATCAGTGCCCCGGTGATTTTCCAGAACTTACCGCTCATTCCCTACTTCCCCGATCCTGCCCGTATTTTGAGCTGAGTATATCGATCACCACGCAAAGAATCACCCTCTCCCTCTAGGGTACGAAGTAATCCGCTCTGAAGTGCTGAGAGCCAAAGCCCGTAAGGGCTAGAGGGTGTTTTCGACTGACATATTTCACATGGTAAGCGACAGCTTACAGCCTGATCCCCTCTGAACTACGTTCAAGGTTTAGCACGGTAAGGCGTGAGCCTTGAGAGTATCTCTTTTGAGAGCATCCCTCTTGAGGTGTTTCCTTTTGAGTAGGTTGCTGATGGATTCATTAATCCATCCATCAGCTCTAGGAGGATTGTCCTAGCTGACTGCAAGTCTGGAGGTATTCCCTCTGTGTCGGCAACGACACAATATAGCCCTTCTCAATGACTGAAACAGACGCTAACAACCTGATAACAACTATGGTTTATCTAGCTCGAAACCGTAGGTTTCATAGAACAACCTTGTGAGTGACTAAATCCTACAATACGGGATGTATAGTAGTGTCAATATCAGACTCCACAAGGGTTGTAATATGACATTTGCGGGACAACTACTAACACCACTGACTAACTGTAAATGCATGTAATACCGCTCACACCCCTTTTCACTCTCTCTTCTGCTGGCTCCCTACGCTCTTCTGTTAAGCAAGTGCTTTTCTCACAGTCAACACATTTTTCAATATTACTCAAAAAGATGTATGAAGGATCAACCCGACTCGCATAGGTCAAGCGGAGTCTCACACATCCGACAAATGGTAGTTGTTACACGTCAACTCCCCTTTCACATCCCCGGATGAATGCCTTCAATTTGCGATCTGACTCGCACTATCAAAATTGTACATTCAATAGAGAAAAATTATGTGTGTGTTTAGTGTGTAATCCTCACATCTGGCACGCATATTGACATTTGAGTGTGTAGAGTGCTGGAAGCATAAATATTCACTCGCCATCTAGGGGAGATTCTAATCCCCGCAATATCGCTCAAACCCTTGTGTCACGTGGTCTGTAGCGTATTTCCACTGACATGATTCGCACGATTGAGTGCGGATAGGGCATGCTCCGCATGAAACTAAGAGTGTTGACACTGTGCATAGACTCTGGATGAGCGTGTGAAACGCTCTCTTCATGACATTGTGTAGACGTCCGTCGCAATGTGTTATGACATCATGTACAATGATTTCACACACAACGTCATGAAGGATCAGCCCACCATGAAGCTTGTAGCCTACTACCGTGTTTCTACTCGTGCTCAAGGTGAGAGTGGTCTAGGTCTTGAAGCTCAGAAAGCTTATGTAGAGACAGCCTGTAAGGCTCATGATTGGGAAGTGGTAGCTGAGTACATTGAGACTGTCAGCGGCTCTATAGCTCCCCTAGAGCGTCCTGAATGCTCTAAGGCACTGGCTCATGGCTTGCCTGTCGTAGTGGCTAAGCTGGACCGTCTGTCTCGTGACGTTGAACACATCGCATCCTTGATGAAACGTGTATCTCTCAAGGTGGCGACAATGCCACAGGCTGATAACTTCCAACTCCACTTGTTTGCTGCATTGGCAGAACAGGAACGAGCTTTCATTTCTCAGCGTACCAAGGAGGCTCTACAAGCCCTCAAGGATCGTGCTACGGCTGGATGTGAAGTGAGTATTCAGAAGATCGCTAACCGTTCTGCTGTGAAGCCTCAAGGCTCGAAGGACGTAGCTCTGTCTACAGCTCGTGCAGCACGTACCAGCAAGGCCAACGCCTTTGCCATTGAAGTGGAAGCCACCATTGCCCTTGCTCAGTCCAAGGGCTGCTCATCGCTGAATGACATCGCAGTCTTCATGAACGAAAGGAAAGTATTCACAGCTAATGGCGGTGAGTGGTCAGCAACACAGGTGAGTCGAGTTCTGAAGCGTTTAAACGTTGATGCTGCATGAGAGAGCGTTTCTGAGCTAGTGCCGTTCCTAGAGGCTCTGAGGGCGGCTCAGGGTTATTCTCAAATTGAGAGAGATTCTCATTGCCGCCTGTACGTTGTGTTAAGTAGCTAACGCCAAACGACCGTTTTCAGAATGACCCACCCCCCTCTCTGCGAAAGTATCCATAAAAATTTCAGAAATTTTGGGAAATGGTTTGGATTGACCCCTAGCTTATTTTTCTGGTTTGAATCTCTGAAACGCTGTCGAAGTGTAAACTCTGAAAATTCGGATTTTGGAATTTGGTAGGGAGATATCAAGAAAACTTCACTGATCACTTGGCAGAACGATAGGTAGGTGGCACTTGTTATCATAACGCTTGGTCATATAATTAATTAGCCTTTGCAGAACTTTTGTTACAAGCTCAAAATTTTCAACTAGAAATACATGCTCAATTCTCAACTCACTAAACTCAACAGCCACCCCTATTTTCTTCCCCTCAAGCTCTCTTAGCATGTCTATCTTTTCTTTTGGTAACGAACTTATACCACCATTCCCATGTGCTATAAGGTTGCGTATTTCAGCCAATACTTTCAATCTACCCATCTCTTGAGAGGTCAACTTGTATTCGAAATTCAAAACATGCTCAACGTATTTGTTTACTTTCGACGCGTAAGAATTTGAGCTGTTTGAGATATCTTTGTGCGATAGCTTTCGCCCCTCCTTCTTCTGTGCATACTCCATCAATCTGTTGAAGGCTGATTCGTATAGGGAGTAAATCGAGACAACAAACGGTTGCCGAACAAATCTTGCAAGACCGTACTCCGCCACAAAATAAATGTGAGAACGCTCGTAGTACTCAGAATCGGCATACGTCGCTTCCTCTCTAGCTATGTACTGAGCTTTGGAGTTCTCAATACCAGCCTCCATATGGCTCAGGTACTCTTTCATGAGAGACATTTCATATGCAATATCAACGCCGGGGAAATCCAAATCAAAGTTTAACCAAGCCATAAAGTACTCCGCATTACTGGTAGTGAAAAGTCATAGCATCAAAGTACCGTCCACCCCCTCTCATTGTGAAAGCTGATGTATTTCCTAAGCTGATCCTCGAGGGTTAATAAATCTTTCTCCATACCCAATAAAGCATCTGCATATTTTTCTGACAACGCAGGCCCAGCAGTTCGACCAACTGGATCAGGGTTTAGCTTGGCGTTCTCATAGGCAACAATAACCCCACTTTTCTTCTGAATCTGCCCTAAAGTCTCATATAGTCCGTCTTTCACATCAAAAAGAAACTTTGATTCTCTATAAGCCTGCGTCAGCTTGTTAGCTTTCTCTCTTATGTCTTTTCGAGAGTCTGAATATGCGTAGTGGTAGAATTCAAGCGCTGCTAGGTAAACATTGAACCTTTTGTTGTAGAGATCAAGCTTCGTTTTTGCACTGGCTATTCTCATCTGTGACCATGCTACGGTTAGTGCAATAAAGCCAACAACGCCACCAACCACACTCACAATCGCTGTAACTTGCAAACCTTCCATAATATCCACTCCATAGAAAAGCCCGCGTCTAGGCGGGCTTTGGGTATTCCATCGCTTTAAGCTGGTTTCCCGCTACTCTTGAAACCATCAACAATCCACACGATCATTCGTATTAGAAAGTGAATAGATACGAGATAAGCAATAGTGCCGCCAACCCACGCATAGACATATTGGAAGTAACGCCAACTTTGGAATTCGAATATTGCAAGGTAGGCCATCAATACAGTCATCACCAGACCAAATACCGTTGGCCCGATCCTGAACACCTGAGCCAGTCGCCAATACCCCTCATGCTTGAACCAGTCAGGACGCCTGAACAGAAAGTCTTTCACGATTGCTCCACTCCATAGAAAAGCCCGCTCATGCGGGCTCTGTGCTTCGTTGCTGGCTAGCCATTCTTCAGTAGCTGAAGGCGCTCATGGCAATCTCTGAAAGCGTATTTGAACTCAGTGATTTTATCAGGGCTACCCTTCAAGAGCGAATAGATAACAGTGTCGTTTTCTGAAAGCTGTTTGAAGATGGACAGAACAGTGTCGTCAATCATGAATGATTCATTGTTCGTTAGTGCATGGATGCCTGTCTTCAGTGCTACGGTGAGCTGTATAGCCTTTGCATACTCAGCAGCGTTAGCCCCTTGAATCCCAGCAGCATAACGCTCAAGCATGTAGTTGATGGCTCTCACACGCTTCAGGTTTGTATCCCCTGAATTCTTGCTGTAGAGCCACCAAGCACCAGCGGCTAGGGCAATGCCAATAAGCCATTCCATGTCATTCAGCCTGAGCAGCTTCAAGCTTCTGAATCTCGCCTTCCAACACTGAAAGTTGAGTACGCAAGTCAGATGCTTTCGTTTTCAGGAAGGCTAGATAAGCAGCATCTTGAGTAGCCTCAAACTCTTGACGCAGTGTCAGGCCAGTACGGGACGATGCACTAGAAGGCTTAGAGCCTGCTGCTCTCGGTGCATTACCTTCAAGCCAGCCTTTGAACACTTGATAGGATGGTTTACCCGGCTGCTTACAGAACGCAGTCATTGCAGCGCCTGAGAGGTTGTATTCAGCAATCAACGCTTCCCGGTCTTCTGGTGTGTAGCGTTTGCCTTGTTTTGTGTCAGACATTGTGAAGCTCCTGTGCAGAGACTGTACAGGTTACACACTCTCACTAGACTTATATTCCAGTCAACACACCTACCAGCTAGGAGAGGACTGAAAGCCAGCTCAAGCACAGGATGAGATATTTTTTAACACTATCTTGACAAAAGAGATTTTCTGAGTACCCTAAAGCTCTTATGGGTGTTGTTGATAATATTTCCTATTTAAATAGTATTACCTCTCTAATGGTATTACTGAATAAATTATATAATAATATTCTCTTATTAATTATAGGGTTACTAGCTCACAAGGTATCACTCTCAAAGCTCACGCTTTCCCGCATACCAGCTTCCCCCTCTTCGCTCTTTTGCTACAAGCTCCTACGCTGCGATCTGAGCGGCGATAGTTAGTTATTGCTGTGCTTGCTTGCATTCGTGCTTTAAGCGTCTCCTACAGCCACTTAGGCACCTTCCTGCCTATCTCAAACCCTATCCCATCCCTGCTAATGCCAGAGTGCCACTTTTCCCGTGCAATGCTGGTAAGATTGGTTTCCCACACTGGAGACACGCAGCATGGCAACGGAAGGCAAGAAGTCCCCGTTCACTTTTAAGAATATCGCTTTGTCTGGATTGGGCCTTGTCTTCACGACGTGGCTGATTCCAACCATTCTGGGCTATTACTTCGACACTACTTTCCTGAAGGCAATGCAAGGCTGGCTTCAAGCTGGTTGGGATTTGGCTCTGTTAGATACGCCGATGCCAAATTGGTCGCTGCTGATGCTTAACTTGGCTTTAGTCGGCACGCTGTGTGCCGCAATCTACTTTTACCGGACAGCCGATGCTGCCTACACTGCTTTAGACGAAGCAGAGCGAGTAGTCGACAAACTTCGCAACCCAGATCCTGATGATTTAAGCCGCCAGCAGATTATGATTTTGATGAACATTGCAAATTTAGTAGGAAGCGGTTTACCAAGGAGCCTAGCTTCTCTAGGTTTGGTTTTAGGGACTGGCACTGGTTTTAAACCATTACAGCTTGAAATAGCTTTGGATCATCTGGCCAAGAAAGGCTTTGTTGAGTTTGTGACTTCAGCTAGCATATCTTCATCTTCATCTTCAAGTTACGATTCAAATTCAGGCACACCGTGTCTGACATTGAAGGGTAAGGAGTTTGTACAAGCTCGCCGCGAAAGGAATGCGGAACTGGCAGAGCAGAAAGCAAAAGCTGCAACGCCTGAGAGCTAATCACCACCAGTTACAGTAAAAAGTTTCTACTCTGCCGGTAGGATAGGAACTAATCCGTACGGAAACGCTACAAGCCACACGGAACGTGGCCTAGAGCCCCTTTTTAACTGACACCATTCCGCTAGTATTGCGAGACATCCCTTCAGGGCTGCCGCGTGTTCTGCCTACGAATCAGTTGAAGCAATGGCGGCAAGCTGTCGAACGCAACCGTTGGTTTAACACGATCCTTTTCCGCGAGTGTCTGGGTGGTGATCTTTCGAATTTCGCCTAAGTGTTCTACTTGATACTGCTTAGTGGCACGATCAACACTCTTGTATAACCAAGGGTAGACTTCATCAGGTGCATTCACAGTCATCAATCCATCAGCATAGACAGTGATGTTGTAGCCCACCCCCCGAAGCAACGCATTCAGCTTTATCGGATCGTCTTCAAGCATGTTGTTTTCAATTGACACAGCTCCCATGGTGTCAACAGGGCTCTCTGTCCGCTCCATCACTACCAACTCCGCTTGCAGAGCCTCACGTTCAACCTTGCGAGCCTCAAGCTGACTCATAACTTCAGGTATCAAGCCAACAGTTTGAATGGCCGTGGCAAGGTCACTGATCTTCTGTGCGACGGCCTCCAGCTCACTCTGGATCACCAGTACTCGTTTCTGGTTTACCGTCAACTGTTGCCGCTGAAACGCTGCCTCAATCGCTCTCAATGAAGTAGCAACGCGGATATGGTCAAGCACTGGTTTAGGCATGGTGCGAGCATTCACACAGCCAGCCTCCTTTAGCCTCTGCCTGTTCAAGCAACGCATGCTATGCGGACGTCCATCCTTGCTTTGCATGATGTAGTTGCCACCACAGTGACCACACTTCACTAACCCCACGAGCAGGTGCTTCGCGGTCTTCACAGGCCGTGTTGTTTTTGCATCCTTTCCACGCTGTTGGGCACGAAGAAAAAGGTCAGGCTCGATGATTGCCGGGTAAGCGTTAGGAATGTCATTCCAGTAGCCAAGAACAGTCGGATTTCGCAACCAGCTTTCAATGGTTGGTCCTGAGCATTTGGCTAGCTCTGGCTCTCCTGTCGCACGCATGCGAACGGCAATGGTGGCCTTACCAACGCCAGCGGTGTACAGCTCGAATACTGTCTTAACGTGCTTGGCTATTCGCTCAATGACCATGCCTTCAGTGGTGAGCCAAGTAGGCGTCATTCGCTTCACCTGCTCGCCAGCTCTCGCCTTCTCTTCTCGTATCCGGTACGAAGCCGTGACTCGACGTGACAGGGTTTCAGAATACTGATTCGCCGCCTGTATTTTCGCCATCAACATATAGATGTGCGAGCCGTTCACGCTAGCTCTGTTGTACTCATTGCCGTCATCAAGGGTGATGATCGATACGCCAGCGGATAGAATCGGCGTGAGCAAACGAAGCATGTCTACGGTGTCCATCCGGCCTGTTCGGTCGATGGCTTCCACCAATACAACGTCGCCGTCTTTGATGACCCCAGCCTTGACAGCATCTAGTAGCTTACCGAAGCCGCCACCTTCTTTAGCATGGTCGCCGTGATAGCCAGACTTCGCCAAGTCTTCGAATTTAAGCAAGCTGATCTGGTAGTCGAGATTCCTACCCAACCACTCCGCAATCATGGCCTGCTGGCGTTCTAGGGAGCTGCCGCCGTGTTGCCGGAAGCTGGAAAAGCGTACATACGAGATTGCCTGTTTCATGTGCTCTCCTGAGGCTGCACAGCATAACAGCCTTCAGTGTCACATATGAAAATGCTGCTCCCAACCCTTGATAACCCTACCCGTGCCAATCACACACTGGAAAGGCTTGCCTCGGCTGTAGGAAGAATCGAATTCGGTACCGTCTTCCAGCCAGCCACGATACTGGGTGGTGATCAGTGCACCTTTGACGGCGGCTTTGCCGTTGCCCGGCTCGATATCGATGATTTGCAGTTCGTCGTTCATGCTTCTACTCGTTTACGGTCGCCCGGTCCGGGGCGCGGACGGAGGTTTTCGCAGAATTCGGCGCCGAAGGCAATCCATGGAACTGAACCCTCTGCACCCACTCACATGAGTATCGACTTCGTGCTCAGGAAAGGATGCTCTGATGACCGACCCAGGATCACTGCGCAGTTTCATTCCGCCCTACATTCTCAATCGAATCATCGCCCACGGGTCCGAGCATCAACGCTCCAGCGCGATGCTCACGCTGACACACGTGCGCACACTTCGGCACACGCCGGGCTCACCGGTGCCTTCTGCTGCGGCGGCGATCCTGCCCCCCTCGGTTCAACCCGGCCAGCTCCAGCGCAGCATTCATGATGCGCAAGGCAAAATGCTGCTGCCGGGAATGCCTGCACGCCTTGAGGGCCAGCCAGCGACGGGCGATCCTGCGGTGGATGAGGCTTACGATGCAATGGGCGCCAGTCATGATTTTTTCTGGAAAGTGCTGGGCCGCGACTCCATCGACAATCAGGGTTTTGCGCTGATCGGCAGCGTGCATTACGGCCAGGATTACGAAAATGCCTTTTGGAATGGCGCGCAAATGGTCTTCGGGGACGGCGACGGCGAGATCTTCGAGCGCTTCACCCGCTCGCTGGATGTCATCGGGCACGAGTTGACACACGGCGTGATCGAAAGCGAAGCCGGCCTGGTCTACGCCAACCAGTCGGGGGCATTGAATGAATCGATTTCGGACGTTTTCGGCGTGCTGATCAAGCAATATGTGCTCGGCCAGACGGCAGCAGAGGCGGACTGGTTGATTGGTGCTGACTTGCTGACGCCTCGCATCAAGGGCATCGGCTTGCGGTCGATGGCTCATCCGGGCACGGCTTACGACGACCCGCTGCTGGGCAAGGACCCACAACCGGAGCACATGCGCAAATTCGTCATCACCAGGGAAGACAATGGCGGCGTGCACATCAATTCCGGCATCCCCAATCGAGCGTTTTATCTGGTGGCCGAAACCTTGGGCGGGTTTGCGTGGGAGAAGGCCGGGCGCATCTGGTACGACACGCTGTGCGACAAACGTTTGGGCGGCGAAGCGTCGTTCGAGCAGTTCGCGCAACTGACCCTCGCCCACGCCCACCGCTTCGGTGCCGATGAGGCGCGGGCGGTAGCACACGGGTGGGCCGAGGTGGGGGTCAAACTGACGCAGGAGGGTTCATGAAAACGCTGCCGACACTGGGCGATGATACCGTGGTGCGACTCTCTCGCCAGGGCGGTTTCGCGGCTGTTCACGCCCTCACCCGTCCTCGCGAAATCGAATTCGCGCAATGCGATATCGATCAGCGCGCGCGTATCGGCACGTTGCTGGAGGGTTGCCTGCCACTGGCCCGGGAGTCTTGCGGTCAGGGCGATCAACGCTTCTATCAAATCGAAGTGCGCCTGAGCCTCAATGATCAGGACGGTGGATGGGTGCTGAATGTCCCCGAGGATCAGGCCCCGGGGGAACTGGTGCAGTTGTGGGACAAAGGTGTACTTCTTTAGGGGGACCGTGCAATTGAGCAAGCGTGTGAACTAACATAAGCACACCTTTTCTTGATGATGGCACGCCATGATGGCAAACCCTGAATGAATGTTGTCTGGACCAGCGCAGCCCTCGGCTCATTGGTAGTTGCCCTGATCATCCTGCTGATCTGCCGCGAACGCTCGCACCGAAAGCAGTTGGCCGAGTATCGTGCGCTGATTACCAACCTGTCCGAACGGCAAACCATCCACCAGGATGGCGACGCCGAACGCTTCAAACGCAGCCAGTATTTCGCCAGGATCGGCACCTGGGACTGGGATGTCGACACCGATCGCCTCTACTGGTCCGAGGCGATTTACGGCATGTTCGGCTTCAAGATCGGCGAAGTAACGCCCTCCTACGCCTTGTTTTGCGCCTGCGTGCACCCCGACGACCGGGTCAGGGTGCGGGCCGGTGAGCTGCGTTGCCTGGAAACCGGCGAGAATCATGACGAGGAATACCGGGTGATCTGGCCCGACGGCACCATTCGCTGGCTACGCGAGACCGGCAACGTGGTGAAGAACGATCACGATGAAACGATCAAAATGATGGGCGTGGTCCGTGACATCACCGAGGAAAAAGCGTCCGCCAGTTACTTGCAGCACCTGGCCCACTTCGACCCGTTGACCGGCCTGCCCAATCGATTGGTGCTCGAAGAACGCCTGTCCCAAGCACTTGAGCAGGCGCGAATCACTGCCACGCGAGTAGCCCTGGTGTTCGTCGACCTCAATGGTTTCAAGGCCATCAACGACCATTACGGCCATGCCGCCGGTGACCGCGTCCTCGTCACCACCGCCACGCGCCTGAAGAAGATCCTGCGCGCAACCGACACCGTCGCCCGCATCGGCGGCGACGAATTCGTGGTCATCCTCCAGGGCCTGCCTCAAGGTGGCAGCCTGCAAGACGAAGCCCGGCGTATCTGCCAGAAAATTTTCGTCGAACTCTCGCCGCCGGTGACCATCGGCAACGACCAGCGCCACATCGGCACCAGCCTGGGCGTCGCGGTGTTCCCGGACCATGCGCCGAGCATGGACCGATTGATTCATATTGCCGACCTGGCGATGTATGCGGCTAAACGCAGCGGGAACAATCAGTACCGGTTGGGTGAGCAAGGGTTGAGCCATAGTCGGGTTGAATGAAACAGTTCAGTCTTTACGTTGGCCATAGGCAACGCCGTTGAAACTGTGGGTGCAGCATCGGCAAAACGTCGGCATGTTCTCGGCGGTCAACTCAGGTGCTACTGACGCAAGCAAACCCTGATCATCAACGAACAAACCACTGAAGTAGCTGGCTTCATCTGTCCTCACGAATTCCTTCTGCTCACTTTCGCGCAAAGCAACCATCCAGAAAATCGGCTCTGGTCGATCAAGTCGAGCAACCGCTTCGCTGAAAACGTCATCCCAACGTTCACCCACTCTGGACAGCAGAAACCTGAACAGCGGCGTGTAATCGCGGCCGTGCTGACGGGTTCCATGCATTGAACTTCGTAACGCATCGCTAGTGATTTCGGCTTTTGTATGCCGCTGGTGACGATACTCGCCTGAGTAGTCGTTGCTCCGCACACCCCATGTACGGGTATTGACCTTGCGATAAAGGGGTTTCTTTTCCAACGAGTCGCTCCTGACGTCCAGTCAACAGAATCGCCGTGGAGCTTTACCGCAAGCCAGGACAATTTCAATCAACCGTCCATGGCCAATTGTTGCTGGCGGCCTATCGCTCCACCGGCGTGATATCCATGATCGTCCCGTTGGTGATCATCACCATCATGTACTTGCCATTGATTTGCACCCACTGCGCCTGTTCTTTCGGGGCTTTCAGGCCCTTCGCCTTCCAGTTGCCGATGGCCTTCTCGCTGCGCTGGTAAACATCCGGGGCGCGGTCGCCGACCACCAGTTCGCGGGTGTTGTTGACGCCGGGCTGCACGGTTTTTTGCGGTTCATCGGCTTGAATGATCGGGCTGATACCGGCGATGCCTGCGACGAGGGCAAGGCTGGCGATAAGGGTCTTGCTGTTCATGGGTGAACCTCCAGTGATGTCGTGGTACCTGAACTCCGACTGCGACGGCACGGAAACATTCCTTATGATTGCGCGTGGCATACGCAACGACGCGCCCTTCATACAATCATTGCGGGTCAGGCTGACGCCTGCCGTCACAGCCTTTATCCTTGTGCCCCCCGCCGTACCGAGTTCTGGAGTTTCGCCATGCCCCATGAAGGCAACCTGTTGCAAGCCGCTGTCGTGTTTCTGTTCGCGGCGGTGCTCACCGTTCCTCTGGCCAAGCGCCTGCAACTGGGGGCGGTGCTGGGCTATCTGTTTGCCGGCGTGATTATCGGGCCGTCGGTACTGGGCCTGATCGGTAACCCACAAAGCGTCAGTCATATTTCCGAACTTGGCGTGGTGTTGCTGCTCTTCATCATCGGCCTTGAACTGTCACCACGACGCTTGTGGGTGATGCGCAAAGCGGTGTTCGGTGTCGGTCTGGCGCAGGTGCTGCTGACCGGATCGGTGATTGGCGTGGTGGCGCTGTCCGTGTTTGGCCAGCCGCTGAACAGCGCGATTGTGCTGGGGCTCGGCCTGGCGCTGTCCTCCACGGCTTTCGGCCTGCAAAGCCTGGCCGAGCGCAAGGAGCTGACCAGTCCTCATGGACGGCTCGCGTTCGCGATTCTGCTGTTCCAGGACATCGCGGCGATCCCGCTGATCGCCATGGTGCCGCTGCTGGCGGGCGGCGATCACACCAGCAGTGCTGCCGAGGACGTGAACCACGGTTTGCGGGTGTTGGGCAGCATCGCCGTGGTGGTGATCGGCGGACGTTATCTGCTGCGCCCGGTGTTCCGCGTGGTAGCCCGGACCGGTCTGCCGGAGGTTTCCACCGCCACCGCGTTGCTGGTGGTGATCGGCACCGCGTGGTTGATGGATCTGGTCGGCGTGTCCATGGCGCTTGGCGCGTTCCTCGCCGGTTTGCTGCTGGCGGATTCCGAGTATCGCCACGAACTGGAAGCGCAGATCGAACCGTTCAAAGGCTTGCTGCTCGGGTTGTTTTTTATCAGCGTCGGCATGGGCGCGAATCTCAGTCTGCTGCTCAGCGCACCGATCACGGTACTGGGCCTGACGCTGCTGCTGATCGCCATCAAGTTGCCGCTGCTGTTTGTCGTGGGGCGACTGGCCGGTGGCTTGGGCAAAGTCAGTGCGATTCGCCTCGGCATCGTACTGGCGGCGGGCGGTGAGTTTGCGTTTGTGGTGTTCAAGATTGGCCGCGATCAGGGTTTGTTCGAGCCGCGCCTGTACGATTTGCTGGTGCTGACGATCACCCTGTCCATGGCGGTGACGCCGCTGTTGTTGCTGATCTGCGCACGATTGGTCAGCCCGAAGGTGCAGCCGGTGGTGGTGCCGGAGAAATTCCGCGAGATCGACACCGACGAACCCCGCGTAGTGATCGCCGGCATGGGCCGGATGGGGCAGATCGTCGCCCGTATTCTGCGTGCGCAGAACATCAAGTTCGTCGCCCTCGACACCTCGGTGGAAACCATCGAGCTGTCGCGCAGCTTTGGCGGCGTACCGGTGTTCTACGGCGACCCGATGCGCCCGGAAATCCTCAGCGCAGCCAAGGTCGAGCAGGCGGAATACTTCATCATCGCCACCGATGACCCGGACACCAACATCAAGACCGCCGAGGTGGTGCACAGGCTGTACCCGCACATCAAGATCATCGCCCGCGCCCGAAACCGTCAGCATGTGCACCGGTTGGTGGACCTGGGGGCCGAGGCGATTCGGGAAACCTATTATTCGAGCCTGGAAATGAGCCGGCGCACGCTGGTCGGGCTGGGGCTGACCCAGGCGCAGGCCGATGCACGGATCAAGCGTTTCAAGCATCACGACGAACAAGTGCTGGAAGCGCAGCATGCGGTGTATGACGATGCGGCGAAGGTGTTGCAGACCGCGCAGGAAGCCAGGGCGGAACTGGCGAAGCTGTTTGAGTCGGATCAGCTTGAAGAAGAATCCAGTAAGCGTTGAGGTGAACTTGAGGGCCTCATCGTCGGAACGCCGCCCCGACCAAGCCCGCTCCCATAGGGTTCGTGGGTATACACAAAATCGGAGTCCCCCCGAATTATTGTGGGAGCGGGCTTGCCCGCGATGAACGATGACGAGGTGTATCTGGATAAATAACGATTTCAAAGGAATCCACAATGGCTACCGATCAACCTTCTCCCGCCCTCAAGGAAATCTTCAACGCCGAGCGCCTCAAGCACATCGCCACGGAGATGACCGCGGTCTACCCCGACTTCAACGCCAGGGCGTTCTTGAAACGGGCCAACTACGGTCTGGCCGAGTTGTCGATCATGCAGCGCATGGCCCGGGTCAGCGAATCTCTGCACGCGGTGCTGCCGTTGAGTTTTGAAGAGTCGCTGGAGGTACTGCGCGCCCTCGCCCCGCGCCTGAACAGCGGTTTCGTCAGCATCTCGCTGCCTCATTACGTCGCGACCTATGGCGCCCATGCTTTCGAGCCGTCCATGGCGGCGCTCAAATACTTCACCACCTTCGGCTCCGCTGAATTCGCGATCCGCTATTTCCTGCGCACTGAGCTCAAACGCACGCTGGCCGTGATGCACGATTGGTCGCTGGATAAAAATGAACATGTCCGGCGCCTTGCCAGCGAAGGCTGTCGCCCGCGCCTGCCGTGGTCATTTCGCCTGGAGCAGATCCAGGCTGACCCGAGCCTCGCCGCCACGATCCTCGACAATCTCAAGGCGGACGACAGTCTTTACGTGCGCAAGTCGGTGGCCAACCACCTCAACGACATCACCAAGGACCACCCCGAGTGGGTACTGGACCTGATCGAAAGCTGGTCGCTGGAGAACTGGCATACCGCGTGGATCGCCCGACATGCACTGCGCAGCCTGATCAAACAGGGCAACCAGCGGGCGCTGGCGATCATCGGCGCGGGCGGCAAGCCTGAGGTCGAGATCATTGAGGTGAAGGTCGAACCGGCGGTGATTACCCTTGGGGAGAAAATCACCTTGTCCTTCAGTGTTAAATCCACGGTCGAGGACAGTCAGCGACTGGTGATCGACTACGCCATCGATTACGTCAAGGCCAACGGCAGCACGTCGGCGAAAGTATTCAAACTTAAGGCGCTGACGTTGCCCGGCAAGGCCTGCGAGCGCATCGCCCGTGGTCAGCACATCAAGGCGCTCACCACCCGCAAGCACTACGCAGGCACGCATGCAGTGCACGTGCTGGTGAACGGTGAACGCCTGGCCAGTACCGCCTTCGAGATTACCGCTGACGCTGATTGAGCCCATTGCCGGTCCTGCCGGGCAACATGCGTGTCAGGGTGTTGTCGCGGACCCAGTAGTGATGGAACAACCCCGCCGCCGCGTGCAACCCGATCAGCCAGTAGCCGCTGCTGCCGAGCAGCTCGTGCCAGTACTTGAATTGCTTGGCCAGGTCCGGATCGACCGCTACCAGTGACGGCAGGTAGAAGCCGAACCAGGGCATCGGCTTGCCGCCTGCCGACAGCATCAACCACGCCAGGAGCGGCGTGGCGATCATCAGCCCATACAACGCCAGGTGCATCAGGTGCGACAGGCCGGTCTGCCAATGGGGCAGCGCCGGGCTAATCGGCGGTCGCGGCGTCAAACGCCCGAGCAACCGCAGCCACACCAACACAAATATGCTCAGGCCGAACACGCCGTGCAGGCCGAGAAACAATCCCTTCAGTTCGTGGCCCTTGGGCAACAAACCTTTGATTTCGATGCAGGCATACACGCCTACAAACAGCGCCAGCATCAGCCAGTGCAAGATGATCGAGAGTTGTCCATAGCGCGGGGCGGTTGAATCGCGGGTCATAAAGGGCCTCATGAAGTCGTAACCGGCTGCCGACTCATTCGCGCAGCCCGGATCCGGTGCGTGACCGAACCGACGGGCGCCACCTTGCCCGCCCAGTCTTAAGACAATCTGAAGACAGCCCGAGCAAACTTTTCGCCACCTTCAGACTTCGTTAAGAAATGCCTCCGATACTTCTCCCACATTCACTCCGGGAGGCATCTCCTAATGCCTGATTACGACTGGAACATCCCTCTGCCGCTGCACTTCGGCCACGCGGAAACCCCGCAGTTCAGTCTGGCCCGAGCCTTGCCGGACGAGCCTCAGCGTCCAGTCTTCGAAGCTTTTATCCAGCAACGTTTCCGCAAGGCACACGGCGCCGACATCCGTCATTTCATGCCGGAACTGTTCGGCATGCACAACGCCGCCGGTGAACTTTGTGCGGTGGCCGGCGTACGCCTGGCCAGCGCCGAACCATTGTTTCTGGAGCGCTATCTGGACGAACCGATCGACCCGCTCATCAGCGCCGCGGCCGACCAACCGGTAGACCGTGCGAGCATCATCGAGGTGGGCAACCTGGCGGCCAGCGACACCGGCAGTGCGCGCCTGAGCATCATCGCCATCACCTATCTGCTGGCCATGGGCGGCCTGGAATGGGTGGCGTTCACCGGCAATATCGGCTTGGTGAACAGCTTCCATCGCCTCGGTTTGAAACCCGTCACCCTCTGTGCAGCAGACCCCGCTCGGCTGGGCGATGACCGTCACAGCTGGGGCAGTTACTACGAGAGCAAGCCGTGGGTACACGTCGGCAACATCCGCGCCGGTTTCATCCACTTGCGCAATGCCGGCCTGTTCAATCGCCTGGGGTTGCCGTCGTCCCTCGAGGAGTCCAGTCATGTCGCCTGAACTGGTACGTTTCAAGCAGACCCTGCGTAGCCATGCCGAACGCAAGCCCAATGCCCTCGCCGTGTGGGGTGATCAGTTGAAGCTGGACTACGCCACGCTTTACGCCGAAGTGGTGTATCGCCAGCAGCGTCTGCGCGATGAACAGGTCAAGGTGGTTGCACTGGCCCTGGACAACGGCGTCGAAGCGATGCTCTGGGACCTCGCCGCGCTGTTCGAAGGCCTGACCTGCCTGACGCTGCCGCCCTTCTTCAGCCCGGCGCAACGCAAGCATTGCCTGGAACAAAGCCAGGCAGAGCGGGTGATTGCCGAACCTGAGCTGGCCGCTGAAATGCAATCGGCCGGGTATGAGCAAACCGGTGAGTTCTGGCGTCGTACTTTCGATGGGCCGAACCGGATGCCCGCAGGTACTGCGAAACTGACCTTCACCTCCGGCACCACCGGCACACCGAAAGGTGTGTGCCTGAGCGCCGACAGCATGTTGCGCGTCGTCCATGAGCTGGATCAGGCCAGCAAACCGACCAACCCCCTGCATCATCTCGCGTTGCTGCCCTTGGCGATCCTCCTGGAAAACCTGGGCTGTTATGCCGCGCTGTACGCCGGGGCGACCTTGAGCCTGCCGAGTCAGAAAACCCTGGGCATTCAGGGTGCCAGCGGTGTTGATGTGCCGCGACTGCTGGGCTACCTCGCCGCCCGTGCCCCGGAAAGCCTGATCCTGGTGCCGCAGTTGCTGTTGCTGCTGGTCAGCGCCGCCGAACAAAAAGCCTTCTCGCCCTCCTCGTTACGCTTTGCCGCCGTGGGTGGGGCACGAGTGTCCGAGGAGTTGCTGCAGCGCGCACAACGTCTCGGTCTGCCGGTCTACGAAGGTTATGGGCTGTCGGAGTGCGCGTCGGTGGTGTGCCTGAATCGGCCGCAAGCCCAACGCCCCGGCAGTGTCGGCAAACCCCTGCCGCATGTGGAGATTCGCCTGGCGGACGACGGTGAGGTGCTGATCAAGGGATCAACCTTGCTGGGCTATCTGGGCGAAGCGCCACACACCGACGAATGGTGGCCCAGCGGTGATCTCGGCGAGTTCGACGCCGATGGCTTCCTCTACCTCAAAGGGCGCAAGAAGCATCAATTCGTCAGCAGTTTCGGGCGCAACGTCAACCCTGAGTGGGTCGAGGCCGAGTTGACTCAACGCCGACACATCGCTCAGGCCTTCGTCTACGGCGAAGCCATGCCACGTAACCATGCACTGCTTTGGCCGCATCGCCCGGACTGCAGCGACGAAGAACTGGCCGCCGCCGTGGCCGAGGCCAACGAGGCGCTGCCCGATTACGCCCAGGTCCATCACTGGACGCGCCTGGATCAACCCTTTACACCGGCCAACGGGCTGCTGACCGCCAATGGTCGACCGCGCCGCGACGCCATCGTCGCGCTTTACCGCGCGCAACTGACTGAATCGACACTTTCCGAGGAATCGGCATCATGAGTTTTTTCGACACCCTGCAAGAAGCCACGCAACAGGAACGACACGAACTGTTCAACCTGCCCATCATCCGCGATGCGCTGGAGGGCAAGGTCAGCCTGGAAGGCTACCGGGCCTTTCTGACCCAGGCCTACTACCACGTGCGCCACACCGTGCCATTGATGATGGCCTGTGGCGCGCGGCTGCCCCTGCGCCTGGAGTGGCTGCGCGAGGCCGTGTGCGAGTACATCGAGGAAGAATACGGTCACGAAAAATGGGTGCTCGACGACATCGAAGCCTGCGGCGGTGACAAGGCGGCGGTACTTGAAAGTCGTCCGTCCCTGCCGATCGAGTTGATGGTCAGCTTCCTCTACGACCTGATTGCCCGGGACAACCCGGTCGGTCTGTTCGGCATGGTCAATGTGCTGGAAGGCACCAGCATCGCCCTCGCCACCCACGCCGCCGGCAGCATTCGCCAGCGTCTGGACTTGCCCGAAACCGCCTTCAGCTACCTCAGCTCCCACGGTTCCCTGGACATCGAGCACATGCAGACCTACCGCCGGTTGATGAACACCCTTGACGATCCAGCCGATCAGGCCGCGGTGATTCACGCCTCGAAGGTGGTCTACAAACTCTACGCGGATATGTTCCGTGGCCTGCCGCGTGACGGGGAGAACTCGCATGCGCCTGTCTGAGGCTCGCGTGGTGCTGACCGGTGCCAGCGGCGGCATCGGCCTCGCCATCGCGTCGGCCTTGTGCGCCAGTGGCGCACGGGTGTTGGCGGTGGCCCGGCATCGGGAATCCCTGGAGCCATTACTTGCGCGCTATCCGCAGCACCTGTGCTGGGTCGGCGCCGACCTGACGTTCCTCGCCGACAGACGCAAAGTACTGGCCGCCGCCGAAGCCATTGGCGGCATCAACCTGCTGATCAATGCCGCCGGGGTCAATCACTTCGCCATGCTTGAACAGCTGGATGACAGCGACATCAACGCGATGCTGGCAGTCAACATCAGCGCGCCCATCTGCCTGACCAAACTCTTGCTGCCGCTGCTCAAGCAAGCCGACAGCGCGATGGTGGTGAACGTCGGCTCGACCTACGGCTCGATCGGGTACCCCGGTTACGCCAGCTATTGCGCCACCAAATTTGCCCTGCGCGGATTTTCCGAAGCCCTGCGTCGAGAGCTGGCGGACACCCGGGTCGGCGTTCTGTACGTCGCTCCCCGCGCCACCCGCACGACCATGAACAGCCCGGCGGCGCAGGCCTTGAATGACGCGCTCAAATCCAATGTCGATGATCCGCAAACCGTCGCCTCGGCCGTGATCCACGCGATTGCCGGCGACCGCCGCGACTTGTACCTGGGCTGGCCGGAGCGCTTTTTCGTGCGCCTGAACAGCCTGCTGCCCAATCTGGTGGACCGTGGCTTGCGCAAGCAATTGCCACTGATCCGTCGCCTGAGTCAGAAGCCCGACAACGAGAACCTCAAACCATGAAAAAATTCGCCGCTTGCCTGCTGTTGGGCGCCCTGAGCCAGAGCGTCTGGGCCCTGGACAACACAGATCAACAGCGCCTTTCCGGCATCCAGCAAAGCTGGGCGCACATTCAATACGAGCTGCCCGCCGATCAACGCACCACTGCGTTTGAAAAGCTCGCCGCCCAGGCGACAGCCTTTACACGGGAGCGCCAGTCGGTGGCCGAAGCCTGGATCTGGTCCGGCATCGTCACCAGCAGTTGGGCCGGCGCCCAGGGCGGGCTCGGTGCGTTGAGCAAGGTCAAGGACGCCAAGGCCGATCTGGAAAAAGCCCTGGCCCTGGACCCCAAAGCCCTGCAAGGCTCGGCCTATACCAGCCTGGCCGCGCTGTATGACCGTGTGCCGGGCTGGCCCATCGGTTTCGGCGACGCTGACAAGGCCGAGCAGTTGCTTAAACAGGCCTTGCAACTCAACCCGAATGGCATCGATAGTCTGTACTTCTGGGGCGATCACCTCTACCGTCAAAAACGCTACAGCGAGGCCAAAGGTGCGCTGCAAAAAGCACTGCAAGCCGAACCAAGGCCAGGCCGGGAAACCGCCGACGCCGGACGTCGCAAAGAAATCGAAGCGTTGCTGGTGGACGTCAACAAGAAACTCGAGTGACAGGAGTCTGTGTGCGTTTATTACTGATCGAGGATGACGTGGCCCTCGGCGAGGGCATTCATCAGGCCCTGTGCCGCGAAGGCTACACCGTCGACTGGTTGCAGGATGGCAGCAGCGCGTTGCATGCGCTGCTCAGCGAAACCTTTGACCTGGCCGTGCTCGACCTCGGCCTGCCGCGCATGGACGGGATCGAAGTGCTGCGCCGCTTGCGTGACAGTGGTTCCAATCTGCCGGTGCTGATCCTGACTGCCCGAGACGCCACCGAAGACCGCATCGCCGGGCTTGATGCCGGTGCTGACGACTACCTGATCAAACCCTTCGATCTGGCTGAACTCAAGGCCCGTCTACGGGCCTTGTTGCGGCGCAGCGCCGGCCGCGCCCAAGTGCTGATCGAGCACGCTGGCATCAGCCTGAACCCCGGCACGCAGCAGGTCAGCTATCAGGGTGAGCCGGTGGCACTGACGCCCAAGGAATATCAGTTGCTCCACGAACTGCTGTCGCCACCGGGCCGGGTCATGACGCGCGATCATTTGATGCAGTTGCTGTACGGCTGGAACGAAGAAGCTGAGAGCAACACCCTGGAAGTCCATATCCATCACCTGCGCAAGAAATTCTCCACCGACCTGATCCGCACGATCCGCGGTGTCGGTTATTTGGTGGAGGAGCGCCGATGACGTCTATCCGGCGCCGCACCCTGACGCTGATCATTGGCTTGATGCTTGCCGGCCTGGGAGTGATCAGTGCGTTGAACCTGCACGACAGCAACCACGAAATCGCCGAGGTCTACGACGCCCAACTCGCCCAGAACGCCCGGTTGCTACAAGGGGTGATGCGCATGCCCTTGGCGACCAAGGAACACGCCGAGCTTTATCAGGCGTTCAACAAGGCGCTGGGTGAAGCAGAGCCAAGGGTCGACGGCCATCCGTACGAAACCAAGATTGCCTTTCAAGTCTGGAATGCCAAGGGCGAAGTGCTGGTGCATACCGCCAGTGCCCCCTCCTTCATCGCGCCCCCGGCGAAACCGGGTTACAGCGATGTCGTGGACCTGAACAACCGCCACTGGCGTGCGTTCATGCTCGAAGACAAACAAAACAACCTGCGCATCTGGGTCGGCGAACGGGACGATGTGCGTTCGGACCTGGTGGACCGGATTGTTCGTCATACCCTGTGGCCCAATGTGCTGGGCAGCCTGATTCTCGCGGCGATGATCTGGATGGCGATCGGTTGGGGCCTCAAGCCTCTGGCCGACATGGCGGCCACGTTGCGGGCACGGCACAGCGGCTCATTGGAACCTCTGCAATTGAATCCGTTGCCCAGTGAGCTGGAACCGATGCAAGCCGCACTCAACCGCATGCTCGCGCAGATACAGGAAGTGCTCGGTCGCGAACGTCGCTTCATCGCCGACGCGGCCCATGAAATGCGCACGCCCCTGGCGGTGCTGCGGGTGCATGCGCAAAACCTGCTGGAGGCCGGCACCGAGCAGGAACGTCGGGAGTCTCTGGCGTTTCTGATCGCCGGGGTCGATCGCACCAGCCGCCTGGTCAATCAACTATTGACTATGGCCCGCCTGGAACCCAAAGCCACCGCCCCGGTTTTGCATGTCATTGACCTGAGCGCCACCGTGCGCGCCAGCCTGGTTCAACTCACGCCCTGGATCCTGAGCAAAAACCTTGAATTGGCATTCGACGTCAGTGAGCAGCCCTTCGAAATGGTTGCCGACGCAGCTGTGATCGATATTGCCCTGAACAACCTGATCAGCAACGCCGTAAATTTTTCCCCTGAACAGGGCGTTATCACGGTGAAGCTCAGTCAGGCGGACGGGTTTTATTCGCTGAGTGTCGAGGACCAAGGGCCCGGCATCAACGAATCGGATCGCGGGCGATTGTTCGAGCGTTTTTACAGTCGCGGGAATGCGCAAGGAGCGGGATTGGGCCTGACCATCGTCAACACCATCGCGACTCGACTGGGGGGCCATATCACCCTGGCCAACCGCCCCGAAGGCGGGTTGTGCGCAACCTTGTCGATTCCGGACGGCCATCCTCGCAACCCATTGCAGCGCACCACCCGAGATCTGCCGCCGAACACCTGAAACCGCTTGAAACGCCGCCCCTGCGAGAACTGCCTTGCCGGTGCGGCTCAAGACGGTATCTACAAGGGATCGGGGCCTCGCAGTAAATCCTGTTCCCGCTCACACAACTCCACCACGTAATCCCACAATACCCGCAGCCGCACGGATTTGTGCAGCTCGCGGCGGGTGCTGATCCAGTAACTGCGCTGGATGCTTTCATCCGGCAACAGCGGCACCAAGTCCGGATCGGCGCTGGCCATATAGCACGGCAGCACCGCAATCCCCAGCCCCGAGCGCGCCGCCTGTTGCTGGGCGATCACACTGGTGCTGTGAAACACCACCTGCGGGTTGCGACAAAAGCTGTTGAGAAACATCAGCTCCTGACTGAACAGCAAGTCATCGACATAGCCGATCCACGCGTGGCGCCCGAGGTCTTCGCGGCTGCGTAACGGTGGAGCGTTGTCGAGGTAGGCCTGGCTGGCGTACAGCGCCAGGCGATAGTCGGTGAGTTTGCGCGTGACCAGCATGTCGGCAGCCGGGCGTTCGAGGTGGATACTGATCTCCGCTTCGCGGTTGAGGATGCTGACAAATCGCGGCACCGCCACCAGTTCCACCTCCAGCCCCGGATAGCGTTCGAACAAGCCGTTCATGCGACTGGCGAGGAACATGATGCCCAGGCCTTCGGTCACCCCGACGCGAATCTTGCCCAGCGGCGCCGTCGATTGAGTGATTTCTTCCTGAGCCAGCAACGCGACGTTTTCCATCGCTTCAGCGTGTTTGAGCAGCGCTTCACCCGCTGGCGTCAATTCATATCCCTGAGCGTGCTGGACGAACAGCGCCGTGCCGAGGCTTTTTTCGATGGCCTCGATGTGCCGGGCCACGGTGGCGTGAGTGGTATTCAAACGGCGGGCAGCGGTGAGCAAACGCCCGCTGCGCTGCAACTCGAGAAAAAACCGTAGGTCATTCCAATCGAACATGAACCTTCCTTAGGGCTGCGCTGTTTAAAAACGCACAGCAGCTGCGCAAAAACTAACATTCTTTTGACGAAAGCTAACAACTAGGATGACCGACAACAAGAACAACAATACGAGGTCAGGGATGCAGACTTCCCTTGATGAATACGACTACATCGTGGTCGGGGCCGGGCCGGCGGGTTGTTTGCTGGCCAATCGATTGTCGGCCAACCCGCAACACCGGGTCCTGCTGCTCGAAGCCGGCGGCCGCGATAACTACGCGTGGATTCACATCCCCGTGGGTTACCTGTTCTGCATCGGCAACCCGCGCACCGACTGGTGCTTCAAGACCGAAGCGCAGGCAGGCCTGCAAGGTCGCGCCCTGAGTTACCCGCGCGGCAAGGTGCTCGGTGGCTGTTCCTCAATCAACGGCATGATCTACATGCGCGGCCAGGCCAGTGACTACGACGGCTGGGCGGCCGATGGCAATCCCGGCTGGCGTTGGGACGATGTATTGCCGTTGTTCAAGAAAAGCGAAAACCATTTTGCCGGCGACTCGCAATTTCACGGCGCCGCCGGGGAATGGCGGATCGAACGTCAACGACTGTCCTGGCCGATTCTCGATGCCTTCCGCAGCGCGGCCGAACAAAGCGGCATCGCCAGCATCGACGACTTCAATCAGGGCGACAACGAAGGCTGCGGCTATTTTCAGGTCAATCAAAAGGCCGGGATTCGCTGGAACGCGGCCAAGGCATTTCTCAAGCCTGTCCGCCATCGTCCCAATCTCACCGTGCTGACCGACGTAGAAGTCGACCGCGTGCTCCTGGAAAACGGCCGTGCAGCGGCGGTCAGCGCACGCTGGCAGGGTCAGGCGAAAACCTTCAAGGCGCGCAAGGAAATCGTCCTTTGCGCGGGTGCCGTCGGTTCGCCGACCATCCTGCAACGCTCCGGCATCGGCCCTCGCCCCCTCCTGGAAAAACTGGGCATCGGTGTGGCCCATGAGCTGCCCGGTGTAGGCGGCAACCTGCAGGATCACCTGCAACTGCGGCTGATCTACAAACTGCAAAACGCACGCACCCTGAACCAGATCGCTGGCAGTGTGTGGGGCAAGATGGGCATGGGTTTGCGTTACCTGTACGACCGCAGTGGCCCGCTGTCCATGGCCCCGAGTCAGCTCGGTGCGTTTGCCCGATCGGGGCCGGAGCAGACTTCGGCGAATCTCGAATACCACGTGCAGCCGCTGTCGCTGGAACGCTTCGGTGAGCCGTTGCATGCCTTCCCGGCCTTCACGGCTTCGGTCTGCGACTTGCGACCGCAAAGCCGTGGGCGTATCGACATTCGTTCGGCCGATCCGCAGGACGCGCCGCTGATTCAACCTAATTATTTGAGCCATCCGGAAGATTTACGTATCGCCGCCGATGCGATCCGCCTGACCCGACGCATCGTTTCCGCCCCCGCCCTGCAAGCGTTCAAACCGGTGGAGTACCTGCCTGGAGACAGTTTGCAAAGCGAAGAACAACTGCACGAAGCCGCTGCGCGAATCGGCACGACGATTTTCCATCCGGTCGGCACCTGCCGAATGGGCAACGACGTGGATGCGGTGGTCGATGCCGAACTGAAAGTCCACGGCATTCCCGGCCTGCGCATCGCCGATGCCTCGATCATGCCGCGCATCACCTCGGGCAACACCTGTTCGCCGACGCTGATGATTGCCGAGAAGGCCGCGCAACTCATTCTGGAAGCACCCACAAGGAGTCTTGCACCTGACAAAAACGCACTGACCGCAGTCTCTTGAGCAAAAGGAATAGCGGCACCGTCCACAAGACGTGCCGACAGTGGAACAACAAAAACAATCACTGTGAGGGATACCGATATGTCAGAACATGTTCAGCCTCTGGAAATCACGCGCAGCAGCACCGACGCCGGCCGTGACACCCGCAAAGTCATCTTCGCTTCGTCACTGGGAACGGTGTTCGAGTGGTACGACTTTTTCCTCTACGGCGCCCTCGCGGCGGTGATCAGCAAACAGTTTTTCGCCGGGGTCAACGACACCACGGCATTCATCTTTGCACTGATGGCATTCGCCGCCGGCTTCATCGTACGGCCCTTTGGTGCGCTGGTGTTCGGGCGGCTGGGGGACATGATCGGGCGCAAATACACCTTCCTCGCTACCATTGTTCTCATGGGTGTCGCGACGTTTTGCGTCGGGCTGCTGCCGACTTACGCGAGCATCGGCATTGCAGCGCCGATCATCCTCGTGGTGCTGCGCATGCTTCAGGGCCTGGCCTTGGGCGGTGAGTACGGTGGCGCTGCGACCTATGTCGCGGAACACGCGCCCATTGGCAAACGCGGTTTCCACACCAGCTGGATTCAGTCCACTGCAACCCTTGGCTTGCTGCTGTCGTTGCTCGTGGTGCTGGGTTGCCGCTACTTCACCGGCGACCAGTTCGAAGTCTGGGGCTGGCGGATTCCGTTCCTGTTTTCCATCGTGCTGCTGGGCATCTCGACCTGGATTCGCCTGAGCCTGCACGAATCGCCCGCGTTCGTGAAAATGAAAGAGGAAGGCAAACTCTGCAAGTCGCCTTTGCGCGACTCCTTCGGTAAATGGGAAAACCTCAAAGTCGTGCTGATCGCGCTGTTCAGCATCAACGCCGGGCAAGCGGTGACATTCTACGCGGCGCAGTTCTACGTGCTGTTCTTCCTCACCCAGTTCCTGAAAATGGACCCGGCCCTGGCCAACAGCCTGCTGATCGTCAGCGTGATCATCGGCGCGCCGTTCTTCATCTTCTTTGGTTGGCTGTCGGACAAGGTCGGGCGTAAACCGGTGTTGATGATCGGCCTGTTGCTGGCTACCGCGTTGTACTTCCCGATCTTCAAATCCATCGCCCACTACGCCAACCCGGCCATCGACCAGGCCAGCCGCCAGGCGCCGATCACCGTACTGGCCGACCCGGCCACTTGCACCTTCCAGTTCGATCCGGTGGGCAAGGCGAAATTTGACAGCCCGTGCGACAAGGTCAAAACCTTCCTGGTGAAACAGGGCTTGCCCTACATCAGCGAAGCGGCCCCGGCCGGCAGCGGTGTGCAGGTCAGCGTCGGCGAGGTGAAAATCGATGGCTACGACGAAGCGGCCCTGCGCGGCGCGGTAACATTGGCGGGGTATCCGTCAAAGGCCGATACGCAACAGGTCAACAAGCCGATGATCGTGGCGCTGATGGTTGTGCTGATCATCATCTCCGCGATGTGCTACGGCCCGCTGGCGGCGCTCATGGTCGAACTGTTCCCGACCCGCATCCGCTACACGTCGATGTCCTTGCCGTATCACATCGGCAACGGCTGGTTCGGCGGGTTCCTGCCGACGGTGTCGTTTGCGTTGGTGGTGTATACCGGGGATATCTTCTATGGGCTTTGGTACCCGGTGGTAATTACTGCGGTGAGTCTGGTGGTGGGGATGATCTGTTTGCGTGAGACCAAGAACGTGGATCTTGATACCAACTGAGTGAGGTTTGAACGGGGTGTGGGCAAGTGAGTGGGGGTTTATCCGTTTCTTCGGTAACGGCCACTTAAGGTTCCGCCCCTACGACGGGTCACTTGGAAGAGCGCCGCCATCCTTGGCCGGGGGCGGCTACCGCCACAGCACCGCGAGGCGGCCGATCGGCCGGCCTGGCTCTTCAAGCATACGCATTCCCCCTGTGGGAGCTAGCCTGCTAGCGATGGACGTCCAGACACCGCGTTCATTCAGACAGCACGCGTTATCGTTAACGACCATCGCTAGCAGGCTAGCTCCCACAGGTATGAGTTGGCTCTAGTTGTTGATCAGGCTTTTGATCTTGATCTGCCCCGTCGGAAGGCCGAGCGCAGATTCTGCGCAGTGGGCAACCCGGCATGGATGGCCGATAGCGGTGGGCCCACGGAGCAGGACCGGAGCGAGGGTATGGCGAGCCACCGTACGTCAGGGGCGCAGGCGCTTGGTTACTTGGGGCCGGGCGGCGTTCCGTTTTTCCAAGTAACCCGCCGTAGGGGCGGAGCCTTAAGTGGCCGTTACCGCAGCAGCGGATATGTACACCATCAAAGCCTATGTCGCCCGACACATAGCCATCGCGGGCAAGCCCGCTCCCACAGGGTTTCGGGTACATCCGCGAGAACAGGTCGGCTGTCCGGCCGTCTTAGCGAGCAGGTTCGCTTCAACAGGGGTCCGTGGACCCTTCCGCGAGATCAAACCGCAATCCATTTCCTCAAGTGAACAGAATTACCGCAAACGCGATCCGTTTTCGCTAATCTGACCCGATGCACCCATCGCCCCGCCACTCACCCGACCGAGGCACCATGATCATTTCATCCGCATCCGACTACCGCGAGGCAGCCCGCCGCAAACTTCCCCGTTTCCTGTTCGACTACATCGACGGCGGCGCTTATGCCGAACACACACTGAGGGCCAACAGCGCCGACCTGACGGGCATCAGCCTGCGTCAGCGCATTCTGAAAAACGTCGAAACCCTGAGCCTTCAAACCACCCTCTTCGACCAGCCCTTCGCAATGCCGATCATCCTCGCGCCCGTCGGCCTGACGGGCATGTTCGCCCGACGGGGTGAAGTGCAGGCGGTCAAAGCGGCGGAAAACAAAGGCATTCCCCTGTGCCTGTCAACCGTGTCGGTGTGTTCGATCGAGGAAGTGGTGGCGCAAAGCCAACAATCCATCTGGTTCCAGCTGTATGTGCTGAAAGACCGGGGCTTCATGAAAAATGCCCTGGAACGAGCGAAGGCCGCCGGGGTGAAGAACCTGGTGTTTACCGTCGACATGCCCACGCCCGGCGCGCGCTACCGGGATGCGCACTCGGGGATGTCCGGGCCGTTTGCATCATCGCGGCGAATGCTTCAGGCGATGACCCGACCCGACTGGGCCTTCAACGTCGGCGTCATGGGGCGCCCGCATGACCTGGGCAATATCTCGAAGTACCTTGGCAAAGCCGTCACGCTCGAAGATTACATGGGCTGGCTGGCGAACAACTTCGACCCGTCGATCAGCTGGAGCGATCTGGAGTGGATTCGTGACTTCTGGAAAGGCCCGATGATCATCAAAGGCATTCTCGATCCTCAAGACGCGCGGGATGCCGTCAGCTTTGGCGCGGACGGCATTGTGGTGTCGAACCACGGCGGGCGACAGCTGGACGGCGTGCTTTCCACGGCCAAGGCCTTACCGCCCATCGTACAAGCGGTGGGGAATGATCTGACGGTGCTGGTCGACTCAGGGATCCGCTCGGGGCTTGATGTCGTGCGGATGCTGGCGCTGGGCGCAAAAGGCGTGTTGCTGGGGCGCTCCATGGCGTACGCGCTGGCCGCCGACGGTCAGCGCGGGGTGGAAAACATGCTGGATATTTTCGCCAGGGAAATGCGCGTGGCGATGACGTTGACCGGGGTGACGTCGATTGCTCAGATCGATGAATCGACGCTGGTGCAGGCGGTTCGGTGAGCTGATCGTGATCATTAATAAAACCGCGCAAAGGCGCGGCTTTTTTAATGAGGCCAGCGTCAGAAACTCGCTTTGACCGACACCATGAAGTTACGCGGGTCGCCGTAATAGTTGCCGAAACTCTCGGTACCGATGGTGGTGTAGTAGCGTTTGTCGAACAGGTTGTTGCCGTTCAACGCCACCGACCATGTGTCGTCGATGCGGTAGCCGATCCGACCGTTCCAGATTGCATAACCCGACTGAGTGATCTTGTCACCGGTGGCCGGAGAGACGCGGAAATTATCACTTTGCGCGTTGACGCCGGCACCAATGGTGAACTGCTCGAGAGCACCGCCCAGCGCGTAATCACCCCACATGCGCAACACGTGTCTCGGCACGTAACTGTTGAACGCGGCGCCGTTCAGGCTGGTGTCGATATCGTCCAGGGTTTTGGTCTGGGTGTAGGTGTAACCCGCGAGCAATTGCAATCGTTCGATCACTTCACCGCTGATTTCGGCCTCGAAGCCCTGAGCGCGCACTTTTCCTGCGTTGACATAGCAGTAGCCATCCGATGACGGGCAAGAGGAGTTGAAATCCGTCTGCGCCTGGTCCTTCTGGACGGTACGGAACAGGTTGAACGAGCTGTTCAGGCGACCGTCGAACCAGGCGCCCTTGATCCCCAATTCATAACTCTGTCCCACCAACGGTTTGAGGGCCGAACCATCTTCCGAACGGAAGTTGCCTTGCGGGGTAAAGATATCCGAGTAGCTGGCGTGAGCCGTCAGGTTCTCGTTCAAGTCCAGCAGCACGCCGGCAAACGGCGTCACCTGGCCTGTTTCCGTGGTGCTGGCGTGTTCCGAGGTGCCTGTATTGATGAAGTCGTAGTCGGTTTCCGAGTTGTACCAGCTCACACGACCGCCGACGACGAGGGTCAACGGATCCGCCAGTTTCAGGCGCAACGTCGAGTAAACACCTTTCTGTCTGGTCACGGAATTGACCGGCCCGCCGCGAGACGAGTTGTCGATGAAGTAGCTGTCGTCCGGTTCTGGAATGTGCTTGTCAGGGTTGAACACATTCTGTCGCTGCGGCAGAAACGCCACCGAGTAGAAATCGTCTTTTTTCGCACGGCTGGCGTTGAAACCCACCACCAATTCATGTTGTTGGCCGAACGCGTCGAACTTGCCGTCCACGTAGGCATCCAGGCCGTAATCGACCTGATCGTAGTCATACATACTGCCCAGCATGCCCGTGGTGTTGATGCCTGGGGTCACCGCGCCGGAGGCAAACGCATACTTGATGTCCTGGGTATTTTTTGTGTAAACGCTTGCGACCTTCAGGGACCAGTCTTCGTTGATCTGATGTTTCAGATCACTGAAGACGGTGGTGCGCTGGCTGCGCCAGGTATTCCAGGAGGGGTCGAGGCAGGTGGAGCGGCTGAGTTTCAGGTCACTGCGATCCCGATACCGCGGCAGACCGCCCCAGCAAGGATTGGCGTCGACATCTTCATAAGCCACGCCCAGCCCGAGTGCCGTGTCGGCGCTCACATCAAAATCGAGGGCGCCGTAATACACCTGATCCTTGCGATTGGCGTCGTCCACAAAGTAATGCCGGCTCTGCTCGGCGACCACGGCCCGACCGCGCACCGTGCCGGAGTCGTTCAGCGGTCCGCCGGTGTCGACCTGTCCGCGATAATTGTCCCAACTGCCACCGGACAGCGTGATGTCGGTATGCGGCGCGGTCTGGCCACGCTTGCGTACGAAATTCACTCCCCCGGCCGTGCCCCCCGAACCCTTCATCATTCCCGCGGCACCACGGAGGATTTCGACCCGGTCGTAATACGCCATGTCACCGCTGAAACTGTCGGCCTGAACATACAGGTTGCCCATATCCAGCGGCACGCCGTCGTACTGATACTGGCCCGACATGCGGAAGCCGCGCGAATAGAAATATTTGCCACCCATGGTCGAGTCGTAAACAGTAATGCCTGGCGTCTTTTCCATGACCTGTTCGATGGTATTGAGGTTCTGGTCATCGAGCATCTTGCGGGTCATCACCGTGACCGATTGCGGCGTTTCCTTGAGCGAGTGCTCGCTCTTGCCGATGGTCACCGCGCCCGTGGTATACGAGCCGCTGTTCTCGGTGGTCGCGCCCAGCATCTGCCCGTTGATGTTGGTCGCACCCAGTTCCAGCGCCGAACCGGCGGCCGGTACTGGCCGCAGCACGTACGTGCCGTTGGCTTGGGGTTCAGCTTGCAGACCGCTGCCGCCCAGAATTCGCGCGAACCCTTCACTGACACCGAACGTACCTTTGAGTCCGGGGGACTTCAACCCTTCGGTTTGTCGCGCATCAAAGGAAATGGCGGCGCCTGCCGCACTGGCGAAATGGCTGAGGACCTCGGTCAGACTGCCGCCGGCAATGTCGAAGGATTGAACCGAAGTTTGCTGTTGCGCCGCCATCGCCGCGACCGGCCATACGCACATCGACGTTGCCGCGATCAATCCGACGTTCACCGCAATCGCCAGGCGACCTGACGTGTAGACCCGAGACATGCTTACCCTCCCCCAAAGACCATCAATAAAAACTCACTGAGGGATGAGCCGAACGATGTGGTTGAAAAGTGCAAAAGATTGAAAATATTTTTTGTCGCCTCAGCCGGAAACATTGACCCAATAGCGGCTGAATCGGCTGATGCGCAGGGAAAAACCACTTTCCAGCGCAGCCAGCGCCAGGTCCGTGTTATCGATGGGGAACGCGCCGGACACCTTCAGATCGGCGATGCGCGGATCACAGCGCAGCACGCCAGTGCGGTAGCGCGACAGGTCGGTCAGCAACTCGGCCAACGGACGATTGATGGCGATGATACTGCCTCGCTGCCAGGCGCCCGTCGAAGCATCATTGCGTCGTACCGTCCCCAGAGAAGCGGGATTGAAACTGAGGGACTGGCCAGCCTCGAGGCGCACCTTCGAGCCACCGCCATATGAAGTCACCTCCACCGCTTTCTCAAGCACGGCCACCTCGCCCTCCTGATTCCCGGACCGGACGATAAACCGTGTGCCCAGCGCCAGCACCTCGCCATAGCGGGTGACCACCTTGAGTGGTCGCTGCAAAGGATCGACGGCGGTCGTGACAATCATTTCGCCCCACAACAGTTCCAGCACCCGTTGGCGCCCATCGAAACGCAGGTTGACCGAAGTATCGGTATTCAGCAGCAATGAACTGCCATCCGCCAAGCGGAACTGCCGGCGCTCCCCCACGGCGGTGCGGAAATCGGCAAACAGGTTCCGGGTTGTTTCGCTGCGCCATCCCAGCCAGCCCAGTGAACCGGACGAGGCCAGTACCACGACGCTCCGTAACACCTGTCGACGCGAGCTGTCAGCGCCGCGCAGGGCCGGCGAGGCCAGGGCGCCAGGCACGCGACTCATTTGCTCGCCGACGGCGGCCATGCGCTGCCAGGCTTGAGGGTGCGCAGGGTCGGCGAGCAGCCATTCGTTCCATGCCGCGCGATCGGAATCGGTCGCGACACCTGACTGTAACCGGGCATACCACTGGGCCGCGACGCTGATCGCTTTCAATTCGGCGGGTGAAAGACTCATGCCAGTTGCAACTGGATTTGCATCAGGCAGCAATGCTCCATGGCCTTGGCCATGTGATTGTTGACTGTGCGCACGCTGACGCTCAGGCGCTCAGCAATCTGCGGGTAGGTCAGGCCTTCGAACTGAGACAGGATGAACGTCTGTTTGACCTTCGGCCCCAACCCTTGCAGCAAACGATCGATTTCCATGAGGGCTTGCAGCAGGATCGCCTGTTCTTCCAGCGAAGGTTGTTGCCATTCGGGCATGGCCGCCAAGGCTTCCAGATACGACTGTTCCAGCGAACGCCGGCGGAACAGGTCAATCAACAAGCCCTTGGCGATCATCGACAGGTACGGCCGCGGCTCGCGTATCTCCAGCGCGTTGCGCGCCTTGATCACCCGGACGAAGGTGTCCTGTGCCAGATCCGCCGCATCGAAGGCGTTGCCCAAGCGCTTGCGCAGCCAGCCATTGAGCCAACTGTGGTGGTCGCAATACAGATCATTGACGGCGCTGCGCAGGGACAAATCGTGGGCGGACATGACAATGGAATAATTCTCTACTGATAATGAATCGCATTGTCATCGGTACGGGAGGTGATTGGCAATAGCTGTATTGCCCAACCCCCTCCTCCCCCCGAAGGGGTGACGGAGTCGTTAGCGTCAGAGATGCTTTCTTCGCTGAAGCGACCCTCATTCAACGTTTTTGAGAATCTCGAACGTCACTTGATCGGGATAGAACGCCACGTAATCTTTAATCTGTTCTACCGACACCTTGGGGTTTTCATAACTCCAGACCGCATTGGCCCCCTCATGCCCCGGGATCTGCAGGCTGAAATAGCTCGCGTCGCCCTTGTAAGGGCAATAGCTGGTGTGATCGGTGCGGGCAAAATACTGCTCGGCGATGTCCTCCCGCGGGACGTAATACACCGGAGGGTAATTGGCCTCCAGCAGCACCAGCGCGCGGGTGGACGCGGCCACCTGAATACCGTGAAACTTCACCAGCAGGCAGCCTGGCTGCTCGGCAATGGTGATGACAGGACTGGGACCGGAGCTTTTCATGAAATGCGTTCCTCGGGACGATGATAAACCTGTGGGAGCGTGCGAGCGGCGGTCCGACTTGCCCGCGATGGGTCGCGCAGCGGCCCCAAAACGTGAGAACACAACGTCAGGTATAACCCAGATTTTGCCATCACGACGGCTTCGCAGCCGAACGGGATCAAGTGCTTTATCCGTCCGAGGACCGGCTCACCGCTTCCCCATGCCTCGATATCACGCGTCATCGCCTCCAGCCGCTCGCGCACCAGCTGCAGCGCATCGCTACCGAGCAACAGGTGCGCAGGTGGCGCCTCACTGTCAATCAACATCAGCATGGCTCGCGCGGCTTTCACCGGATCTCCCAACTGTTTGCCGCTCTTGTTCTGCCGCGCGCTACGGATCGGGTCGAAAGTGGCATCGTATTCGGCAATGCTGCGTTCGGACCGATGCATTGAGCGCCCGGTCCAATCAGTGCGAAACGATCCCGGCGCAACGGCCGTGACCGCGATGCCGAATGGCTTGAGTTCCTTGCTCAAGGTGTCGGAAATCCCCTCCAGTACAAATTTGCTCCAGCAGTAACAGGCAATGCCAGGCATCGTAATGAAACCGCCCAGGGTCATTTCAAAGCGGTCACCCACACCTCGCCGATGCAGTACCTCAAGACCAGGCGCCTGCATCCAATGAATCGAAATGCACGAACTGTACATCCATACAGATAAAGATTGCTCCATTGCTCATCAGCCGCCATTCTGTGCACCTCCCGGCAGTTGATGAACGATGGTGGTTATGCGGTTGTACCTCTGTGAAAAACCTTCCCAGGCCAAAGACATTGCGGCCGTGCTCGGCGCCCGGCGGCGCGGCGACGGCTGCTGGCTGGGAACGGACGTCACGGTGACCTGGTGCATCGGCCATCTGCTGGAAACCGCTCCGCCGGATGCCTACGACGCGCGCTACAAACGCTGGGTGCTGGCGGACCTGCCGATCATTCCGGATAAATGGAAAATGACCGTCAAACCGCGCACCGCCAGCCAGTACAAGGCCGTCAAACGTCTGCTCGGCGAGGCCGATGAACTGGTGATTGCCACAGATGCCGACCGTGAGGGCGAAATGATCGCCCGGGAACTGGTGGAGCATTGCCGGTACCGTGGGCCGATCCAGCGGTTGTGGCTGTCGGCGCTGGACGATGCATCCATCCGCAAGGCATTGGCCGCGCTGAAACCGGGAGCGGAGACCTTCAGCCTTTATCATTCGGCATTGGGCCGCTCACGGGCCGACTGGCTGATCGGGATGAACATGAGCCGATTGTTCACGCTGCTGGGGCGCCAGTCCGGTTATCAAGGCGTCTTGCCGGTCGGTCGGGTACAAACGCCGACCCTGCGCCTGGTGGTGGACCGCGACCGCAGCATTGCCGATTTCGTCCCCGTGGCTTACTGGGCCATCGACGTGCGGTTGATGCACGATGGCACCGCGTTTACCGCACAGTGGCGTGCGCCGTCCGACGTTTGCGACGATCAGGATCGCTGCCTCGATCAGGCGCTCGCACAGCAGGCAGCGGCGGCGATTGGCAGTGCAGCGAGTGCCCGAGTGATCAAACTGCGTACCGAGCGCATGCGCGAAGTGGCGCCCTTGCCGTTCGATCTGGGCACCTTGCAGGAAGTCTGTTCGAAGAAACTCGGGCTCGGCGCTCAGGAAACCCTCGACATCGCCCAGGCACTCTACGAAACCCACAAAGTCATCACCTATCCTCGTAGCGACTGCGGTTACCTGCCGGTGAGTCAACACAGTGAAGCGCCCGGTATTCTTGCCGCCCTGCGCCAGGCAGACCCGGCGCTGAACGCCTTGCAGGACTACCTTGAACCGCAACGGCGTTCACGGGCCTGGAACGACGCCAAGGTCAGCGCTCACCACGGCATCATCCCCACGGCTGCGGCAAAAAACCTCGATCGACTGGTGGGCAAGCAGCGAGCGGTCTACACGCTGATCCGTGCGCGTTATCTGGCGCAGTTTCTACCCAATCACGAATACGACCGGACTCAAGCCGACTTCGACTGTGCCGGTGAAGCCTTGCGCGCAGTCGGCAAGCAGATCGTCGAACCAGGCTGGAAACGCGCCCTGCCCGAGGCCCTTGCTCCGGCCAAGGGCCGCGAAATACCGGCGCCGCAAACACTGCCAACGTTGAGCGAAGGCCGTGATTGTGCCGTGGCCGAGGTGAAGCTCAAGGACCTCTGGACGCAACCGCCCAAACCGTTCACCGAGGGTGATCTGATCAAGGCGATGAAAAACGTCGCCAAACTGGTGAAGGATCCACTGCTTAAACAAAAGCTCAAGGACACCACCGGGATTGGCACCGAGGCCACCCGCGCCTCGATCATTCAGGGCTTGCTCGACCGTGGTTACCTCATCAAGAACGGCAAGGCCCTGGCCGCCACCCCGGCTGCGTTCAGCCTGATCGACGCCGTGCCACGCGCGATTGCCGACCCCGGCACCACAGCGATCTGGGAGCAGGCACTGGACATGGTGCAGAGCGGCGAAATGAGTCTCGAGGAATTCGTCACAAAACAAGCGGCGTGGATGAGCAAGCAGGTTGCCCGCTGCTCCGGCCTGAGCCTGACCATCAGCGGGCCCGCAAGCCCGGCCGGGCGAGGTGCCACGCCCTGGAAAAACAAACGCAAACCGGCCAAGCGCAAGCCGTCTACCGGCGCCAAACGTGCAGCAAAACCGGCGAATAAAGCTTGATGGCACTTCGAATGGACCTTGATGGTCTAGTGTTCTTCAAACCCGGCTACAGCCCTGTTTCCTGAAAAGGCATCGACCATGATTATCGTGCATCACCTGAACAACTCGCGCTCCCAGCGCATTCTATGGCTGCTGGAAGAACTGGCCATCCCTTATGAACTGAAACTCTATCAACGCGACCCGAAGACCAACCTGGCTCCGCCGGAACTGAAATCGATCAACGCCCTGGGCAAATCGCCAGTCATTGAAGACGGCACGCAAAAGCTGATTGAGTCCGCCGCAATCATCGACTACCTGATTCGCCGCCATGGCGAGGGGCGCCTGCAACCCGACCCGTCCACCCCGGCCTACGATGAATACGTGCAGTGGCTGCATTTTGCCGAAGGCTCGGCCATGTTGCCGCTGATGTTGAACCTGTACGTCGGCCGTCTCGGTGAGGCCGGTGCGCCGCTGCATCCGCGGATCAACGCGGAAGTCGCCAACTACCTCGGCTATCTGAACACGGCATTGAGCCAGTCCGATTATCTGTTGGGCAATGAGTTCAGCGCCGCCGATATCCAGATGAGTTTTATTGGCGAAATCGCCCGCGCCCAAGGCAAGCTCGGCGACTACCCTCATGTAGCGGCCTGGATCGAGCGCTTTCAGGCGCGCCCGGCTTATCAAGCCGCACTCAAGAAAGGCGGCAAATACGACTTCGCGCCCCACTGATTGATCCCGCTCTGAACAGGAGCCAGTCCGCATGCCCTCGATAGAACTGCACGCCGCTCAGCGCGACGAACTGGAAACGCTTGAAAACCTCATGCAGTTCTATATGTACGACTTCAGTGAGTGGCTGCCGCTCAAACTCGGGGGGCACGGCTTCTTTCACATCCAGCCGCTTCAGGACTACTGGCGCAACCCCGCAACCCGCCCGTACCTGATCCACGTCGACGGGGAACTGGCCGGTTTCGTGACCGTAGATGGCAATACCCATCTGCCTGGGGCCCAGTACAACGTCGGCTACTTTTTTGTCAGCCGACGCTTTCGTGGCCAAGGCGTCGCGACGTTTGTCGTTTCTACCCTCTTGAGCCAACTGCCCGGTCAATGGCAGATTTTCCACATCGACGCCAACCCGCCTGCGCGGCTGTTCTGGGGCCGTGTGATACCTGATCTCACGGGGGGCGCGTTCTCCCGGCATCAGCAGCCGGTAGACGGTTATCCCTGCACCTTTTACCGCTTCCAAAGCACGCCGCCATCGTCCTGATTGGCGCTTTCCCCTGCGGCTTTCTAATTCCAAACCGCTTTGTCCGACAATATGTAGTGACTGAAAATAATCACTACAAAACCGTTGACGCCTCCGATTTGCCCTTGCATGATGCAGACATCTCCCCGATCGGGAGTACAGCAACATGTTTGAGCAAGCTCGTCTGACCGCCGAGCTGTTTTTCCCGGATACACGCTGCTCACAAGGCAGATTGAAGAAGCTGACCTGGCCCGAACGTCCAGAACAAGGACGAGAAGCGCTGGCGATCAATCCTCATGAAGCTTGTGGCCGACCCTGAAAACGTCGGCAGTGGCCTGAAGGTTTTCGCTGCTTCTCTTCGTTGTGACGCTATTGCGTAGCAGTTATTCAACACGACTACATGCAACAGACGCGGGACCCCGTCAATCTCGACGGCCGACCGCTGACGTCCTGGTTTCGGTGCCAGGGATCAACTAACCGATGGGCTACCTGTATTAGCGAATCAACTTTGAAAGATCACCAAATGGTCAAGGGGCATATTATGAATCTGAACAATCAACCTACTATCGATGAACTGGCTCGTATGTTCGCTGCGCAAAAAGACAGCCACGACAGCCACATTCTGTGGATCAGCAAATCGGGCCAGGTTCATATGGATTGCCTGTCGCCGCACGCCCATGAAGCCGAGTTCGACCAAAACAACCAGAACCTGTTGGCCCGACTGAAAATGTACCGTCGCGGCCAGGGTTATGTCGGCAAGAAAGCCGCAGCCGACAAGGACTTCATTGGTAGTGTTCTGCAAACGCTGAAGCAGGCCTGGGCCTCGATGCAGAACCAGAATGAAGTTCGGGTGATTGATCGGTTCTACTGATAAACCATCGCAACAAAAAAGGCCCCGCTCGAATAAACGAGCGGGGCCTTTTTGTTTGTCTCCAGTTTGCCAAACAAAGCTATTGTTAAGCGTATCCGCTGTTGGTCCCTGGAGACTTGCGATGAAAAACAAGCTGATATTTCCACTATTGATGGTTTTGACGAGTGCTGTTCAGGCAAACAGCGTCGCCGGTGTCCCCTCGTTCGCGGTCGAGTGCCCCGGCAAGTTTCTCGTCCAGGCGGATCAGGATGGACCGGTAATGATCAACAGCAAGGAAGCCGACACCAAAGTCATCAATGATCGCCACTTCGAAGCCAAAGGCGCCGGCATCACCCTGTCCATCGTCCTCGCCGATGATGACTCGGTGGCCGTGACCTCCACCGGCAAGGCCACCAACGGAGTGTGCCAGTCAGTGGATGACTGAGCTCGATGACTCGGCCATTCCCGACACCAGCTCCATAAACGCCACCGACGCCGCACTGTGGTAGTTGTTTTTACGCCGCAGCAGCGCGGCCCCGCGTTTGGGCGCCTCCCCCAGCAATGGAATCCTGCGCAACGCGCGGTCCTGAGTGGCGATGGGTTCCGGAAGGATGGTGGCGATAGCCGTGTGACGGATGACTTCTAGCAAGGTGCTGACCGAGTTCACCTCGATGGCCACTTTGGGCGTGATCCGCTGATCAGCAAAATACTCATCGATTCGGGTTCGGGTGACGAAATCCGTGGCCAACAAGGCAAATTCCAGCTGCGCCACCGCCTCAGCGGATAGCGCGGCCTGGCTTTGGTACAACGGATGATCCCGCCCCACCATCACCCCCAGGGTTTCGGTAAAGGCCGGGATCGATTCAATGTCGGCATTTCTGACCTCATTAAACGCAATGGCGATGTCCAGTGAGTCCTCCAGCAGCCCGGCCTCGATGTCGGCCATCGACAACTCGAAAATCTCCAGGTGAATATTCGGGTAACGCACCACGTAGTCGCGCACCAACGGCCCGACCAGATACGCCATGAACGTCGGCGTCATCGCCAATCGCAACGTCCCGCGGGACAAGTCCTTCACGTCATGCAGCGCCCGCTTGCCCGCCTCCAGTTCCACCAGCACCCGCCGGGCGCACTCGATGTAGGCCTCACCCGCATCGGTCGGCTTGACTGTGCGCGAGGTGCGGTCGAACAGGCTCACGCCGAGGGTTTCCTCCAGTTGGCGGATCTGTTGCGACAAAGTCGGCTGGGACACGTGCAATGCCTCGGCAGCACGGGTGAAGCCGCCGTGGTCGGCGACCGCGAGCAAGTAGCGCAAATGTCGGAGCAACATCAGGTTCAACCTATAGGCAGGGCTTATGCGAAGCATTGTATATCGATCTTGGACGCTATGAATCAATCGGCAGAAGATGGCTTCACACCCAAGCAATAGCCCACCCGATAGGAAAACCACCATGCAACAGTCCCACGCTTACAACGACCCGAGCCTGACCTTGACCACCTCGATCCTTGATGCCAAGACGCGTAAAAACCTGTCCTGGCAGGACCTGACCGATGGCACCGGCCTCGGTCTGGCTTACGTCACCGCCGCCCTGCTCGGTCAACACCCGCTGCCGGAAAGCGCCGCCAAAGTGATTGGCGAGAAACTCGATCTGGACGCCGACGCCGTGGCCCGCCTGCAAATCATTCCGCTGCGCGGCAGCCTCTCGGGTGTGCCGACCGACCCGACCATCTACCGCTTCTACGAAATGATCCAGATCTACGGCACCACCCTGAAAGCGCTGGTCCATGAACAATTCGGCGACGGCATCATCAGCGCGATCAACTTCAAACTCGACATGAAGAAAGTCGAAGACCCGGAAGGCGGCTCCCGCGCCGTGATCACCCTCGATGGCAAGTTCCTGCCATTGCGTCCTTTCTGAGTTGAACCCGGCCCGCACTCCGATGCGGGCCCGATCCTGAACCCGAATTGCTTGTTTGCTCACCACATTGGTCTGGAGGATGCCCCATGAAAAAAATTCTGTTGGTGCTGTCGTTGTTAGCGGGCGTGTCTGCCCAGGTTCAGGCCCAAGAAGCGGCGGCTACGTACGAGTACGGCATGAAACTGGATATCGCGCATGTCGTGAGCATCTCGCCGATTGCCAATGAATGCGGGGTTGTCCCCGTGGAAATGACGTACCAGGACTCCAAAGGCGTCACTCACATTCTGGATTACAGCGTGTTTGGCACCGGCTGCTCGAACTGACCCCCATCACTTGAAAGGAAATGCCCCATGAAAGCGCTCATCGACGTTTTTTTGAAGTTCCAGAAAGAAGCCTTCCCGCAACGGACCGACCTGTTCAAGCACCTGGCCACCACGCAACACCCCGGTACGCTGTTCATCACCTGCTCCGACAGTCGTGTGGTGCCGGAACTGCTGACCCAGCAAGAACCCGGTGAACTGTTCGTGATCCGTAACGCAGGCAATATTGTGCCCTCCTACAGCCCACATCCAGGCGGTGTCTCGGCAACGGTCGAATACGCGGTGGCCGTGCTGGGCGTTACCGACATCGTGATCTGCGGCCATTCCGATTGCGGCGCGATGACGGCCGTCGCCAGTTGCAAATGCATGGACCACCTGCCCGCCGTCAGCGGCTGGTTGCAACATGCGGAATCGGCGAAGGTCATCAACGAATCCCGGCCGCACGCCAGCGACGCGGCGAAAGTGAGTTCGATGGTGCGGGAAAACGTGATCGCGCAACTGGCTAACATTCAGACGCATCCGAGCGTGCGGCTGGCTCAGGAAAAAGGCCTGCTGAACCTGCATGGCTGGGTCTACGACATCGAAACCGGTTCGATCGATGCACTGGATGCCAACAGCCGCACGTTCGTGTCGCTGATCGAACATCCGACCACGTGCGCCGTTCACGGCAAAGCGGCTGAAGCGGCTTGATCCGTGCCCCTGAGGGTCATCGCCCTCAGCCGGCAGCGCGCAGCACATCAGCGTCAGCGCTAAATAGCCGCGAGGTGAAGATGCAGCGCGCCCGGTTCACGGGAACGCTGCACCCCGCTTCATTTGTCTTCCGGTTTGGCTGACGATGACGGCCGGATCTCCGGGCTTTCCTCGGCGTTCGGCGCTGCTGGAAAGCTCCCAGGCGTGAACACGTGAGTCAGCAATTCCCTGGCATCTATTTCATTGACACCACTCACCGTGCGGGCCAGCGCAACTGCCTGTTCACATTGCTTATGAGTGTTGACGCGACCACTCAATATCACCGTTCCGGCGAGGGTTTTGACGTGGACTTGCAGGCCAAGGCCCGGATCGGCCAACGCCATGGCCGACTTCACCCGGGCAGTCAGCCACGCGTCGTGCGCGGCCATTTCCAGTTGATGAGAGTAGTGCTCAAAGGATTGAAGTTTCATGGCGTACCCCTGTCTCAAGACGCAGTCACAGACACCCTTAATTATAGTGCGGTCCGCGCTTGAGGTCGGGAACTCAGCGTTTGACCGACAGATCGATCTGGGTCATGCGGCTGCGGATCGTGAACACGCCATCACCCGAGAGAATCGCGCTGCGGGCAAACAGACGCCCGCTCTCCCAGTTCGAAAGACCCAGTTCCGGTTTATTCAGCGCGTACTGCCCGTCGACCCAGCGGGTAATCCCGTTGCCGACAAAAGGCGCGTTGACCGCGTTGTAGAAGCGTTCATGGGCCTCGGCATTTTCACTGATCAGCGACACGGTGAATTGCGGGCTATAGCGATTGAACAAGGTGATGGCCTGGCTCAGGTCGTCGACGATCTTGAGGCTGACTTCCGGGGTTTCTTCCCACTCCCACTCGCGTCCCAATTGGTCTTCGGGCAGTGGCTCGGCCAACGCTTCGGTCTGGTAGCCGTCGGCGCGATAGACCTCGACGGTTGCGGTCCGCCAATGGCTCGGCAAATACGCTTCGCTGCCCTCGACGATGTGCAATTTGCAGCCCTCTTCCCGGGCGGTGCCGGCTTTTTGCAGGGCGTCCAGAAACAGCGGCACCAGTTCGGCGGCACGATCGCGGTGGATCAGGCAGACGTTCAGGGTGTTGCAGACTTTACGGTCCAGGGAATTGCGCACGACGGCGGCAAAACGCTTGGCGTCGGCGTCCTTGTCGGCGACCAGCCAGGCGCCGCCGGTGCCATGCAGGCTGACGGCAGTGCCGACCTGTTGCGCGATGCTGCCCAACTGACTGACCGCGCGCCCCGAACCCCGGGCGACCGCCAGTGACAGGCGCCGGTCGGCGAACATCGCCCAGCCGGCGGCGTGATTGACGCTTTCCACCAGCGACACCGCGCCCACCGGCAAACCGGCTTCACTCAATGCCGGATTCAACGCGTGGGTGACGATGGCTTGCGCCGTGCCCAAGGCATCGCTGCCAATGCGCAGCACCGCGGTGTTGCCGGTGCGCAACACGCCGGCGGCATCGGCGAAGACATTCGGCCGGCCCTCGAACACGAAGGCGACGATGCCCAACGGCGAAACCACCTGCTCGACTTTCCAGCCGTCATGCTCGACGCAACTGATCACTTTACCGCGCGTAGCAGAGGCATCGCGCCAGGCCCTGAGGCCAGCGATCATGTCGCGGCGCATGCGTTCATCGGCCAGCAACCGTGTGGTTGAGCGCCCACGTGACTTGGCCCATTCGATGTCGGCGCGGTTAGCAGCCTCAATCAAATCCCAGCAGTCCTGGTTTTCCAGGCGCAGGGCAAACAGGTCGAAAAACGCGCTGATCGCTTGGTCGGAAACAACGGACATCGCCGTAAACGCTGCTTCGGCCCGTTCGATCGCGACCGCCGCCGCTTTCTGGTCTGCCACGGGAATCAGCAGCAACTCGCCGCTGAGCTGCTCCACCAACAGGTGGTCCCCGGGCTGAAACCGCAAGGCCAGTTCGGGGCTGACCACAGTGACGCGGTTACCAGCGAAAGGGATTGGCGTGCCAGCGACTAGACGTTCGAGCGCAAGAGACATGAAGCGGTTTCACCATGCAGTGGGCGGTCGGAAAATGTATAGCAAATTTCCAGGAGCGTCATTAACCGGTGGGCATCCGGCTCCTTTCTGACCACGAACAGCAAAGGCAGTACACCGCGCCTCCTGTGGGAGCGAACCTGCTCGCGAATAACTCCCGGACCAGCGGTCAGAACACCGACCAGCCAATCCGCTGACTCAGCAACTCCAGGGCGGCCATGCCCGCAAGCGAGTTGCCGGCCGCGTTCAGTTCCGGCGACCAGACGCACACCGTGAACTGCCCCGGCACCACCGCGACGATCCCGCCGCCCACGCCGCTCTTGCCGGGCAAACCGACGCGATAGGCGAAGTTGCCCGCCTCGTCATAGAGCCCGCTGGTGGCCATGATCGAGTTGACTTGCTGGGTCTGGCGGGCGCTAAGGATCTGTTCGCCGCTGTGCTTGCAGAAGCCGTCGTTGGCCAGAAAGCAGAACGCCCGGGCCAGGTCCACGCAGCTCATGCGCAAGGCGCAGTGGCTGAAGTAGCTGCGCAGCACCGCTTCGACATCGTTGTGAAAGTTGCCGAAGGATTGCATCAGGTACGCCATGGCGGCGTTGCGCGCACGGTGCTGGTATTCGGACTCGGCGACCTTGCCGTCTACCATCACCTGCGGATTGCCCGACAGACGCCGGACGAAATCACGCATCGACAACGCCGGGGCGGCAAAGCGCGACTGGTTGATGTCGCAGATCACCAGCGCGCCGGCGTTGATGAACGGATTTCGCGGGCGCCCGCGCTCGAATTCCAGCTGCACCAGCGAGTTGAACGGCTGGCCGGAAGGTTCGTGCCCCAGGCGCTGCCAGATGGCTTCACCGGAATGCTCAATGGCCTGCACCAGGCTGAACACCTTGGAAATACTTTGCACCGAGAACGGCGTGTGGGCGTCGCCGGCGCAAAACAATTCGCCGTCATTGCCATACACGGCGATGCCCAGTTGATTGGCCGGCACGGTGCCGAGGGCGGGAATGTAATCAGCCACCTTGCCCTGACCGATCAGGGGCCGGACTGCGTCAAGGATCTCGTTCAACAGCGCTTGCATGCCGGGTTCCGAAGTCTCGCCCCATGGGATTGCGGGGACACTGACGCTAGACGCTGTCGGTCGGCAGCGAATCACAGATGCCTGAGCACAATCTTATAAACTCCACGCCCCCTGTGGGAGCGACGGTGCCTGTGTATCAGCATGTATACAGAGCCGCCCTTGAAACACCCCGGCCATAAAACCCCACCCCGACGACACATCGCAGATACACCCGATTGATGAAATGTGCCTGTCGATTGGCTCAGCCGATCAAAGCGCTCAACTCACTCAATGCAACGGAGTATCACCATGTTCAAGCTCTCGACTGCTTCCCTGACCCTCGGCCTGATCATTGCGGGCGGCTTGGCCCTGTCCAACGTCGCATCGGCCTCCGAGTCCGAAGCGTTCAGCATGAAGCAACTGGCCCACGGCTACAGCCAGGTTCAGGCCGACACCGCGGAAAAACCGGCTGAAGGCAAATGCGGCGAAGGTAAGTGCGGCGCTGGCGAGTAACCCTTGCGCGGGGCCACGAGCCCCGCATCCCTGACTGAACGGAGACCACGTCCATGAACTCTGCAATCTCGTCGGCTGTGAAAGGCCTGCACCTGAATCTCGACCGTGCCGGTAGCTGGCTCGCTCCTCTGACCTTACGGCTGTTCATCGCCTGGGAATTTTTCGAGTCCGGCCTGGAAAAATGGAACGGCGAAAACTGGTTCGCTGATATCCAGGATCGTTTCCCGTTTCCCTTCGACCAAGTGCCGGCCACGCTGAACTGGGAACTGTCGATGTGGGCCGAACTGATTTGCGCCCTCGCCATCCTCGTCGGGCTTGGTACGCGGATTTCGGCCGTCGTGCTGATCGTGGTGACCATCGTCGCGACGGCTGCCGTTCACTGGCCGGCCGATTGGTCTACATTGAGTGAGCTTGCTCAAGGCTACTCCATCAGCAACAAGGGCTACGGCAACTTCAAGCTGCCGCTGATCTACCTCGCCGCCCTGCTGCCGCTGTTGCTCTCGGGTCCCGGCAAGCTCAGTCTCGATACGTTGCTGGCTCGATTCTTCTGGCGTCGCAACCACCGCTGAGGCGCCGGCGTTTCGATAACGACCGCGCCCGCACCCACATGGCCCAGGGCATTTATGATTTCTACGGTTATGGCGCACTGGTCTCGGTGTTCGGCTACCATCTGTTTCCCGACTTCATTGGCGGGCAGAATGAGGATTCGCGCCGCCAAGGCATCGAGAACTCGAAACGAGTGCTGTGCGAACTGATGAAGATCAAAGGCACCGATCCGGACATCGCCGGCCTCGAACCGAGCATCGGCGACTTTTACCTGGCACCGGGTTGCGCCTACATCGCGATGACCCCGGATGCGCCTCAGGTATTTGCCGTGGACGGCTTCAACAGCTGGTGGAAACGGATGCAGGCGCTCAGAAGCTTTAAAGCCACACAGCCGCAGTAAGCTACCCTCCAACTCACTTGCGAAGACAGGAGCCACCATGAGCGTGACCACCCAATGGATCGAAATCGACAGCGCTGAAGGTAAATTCGGCGCTTACCTGGCGATTCCGCATACCCAGAAAGGCCCGGGGATCGTGCTGATCCAGGAGATCTTCGGTGTGAATGAACACATCCGCTCGGTCGCCGAGCAATACGCCGCCGACGGCTACCTGGTCATTGCACCGGACCTGTTCTGGCGCAGCGGCCCGCGCATCGAACTGACCTACGACGAAGCCGGCTGGAAACGCGCCGTCGAATTGATGAATGCCACCGATGTCGGCAAAGCACAGAAAGACATCGAACTGGCCATCGACGCCCTGAAAGCACAGCCGGGTCTGGATGGCGGCATTGCCTCCATCGGTTACTGCTTCGGCGGCTTGCTCTCGTACCACACCGCCGCCAATGGGCTGGTGGACGTGGCGATCGCCTATTACGGCGGCGGCATCCAGAACCAACTGGACCGCGCCGACGAAATAGAAGTGCCGCTGCTGATGCACTTCGGCGAACAGGACAGCCACATTTCGCTGGACGACGTGGAGAAAATCGCCGAGCGTTTCGACACTAACGATAACGTGGAAATCGTGGTTTACCCGGAAGCCGAGCACGGCTTCAACTGCTCGCATCGCGACAGCTACAACCAGCGCGCAGCCGTTGAAGCCCATGGCAATACCTTGATCTTTTTGGGTATGGAACTCTAAGGCCGGCACGCGTTTCGCAGGAGCCAGGCTTGCTGGCGAGGGTGTCCTCGAATACGCCATTGCCAGCAAGTCGGATCGCCGCACCGCGCGGCTGACCCTCTCATCAAGCCCAGTCAATCTGCATTGGCCGGGCTTTTTAATGGCTATCGCGAAGGATCAGCCGGTGCAGCCGTTCAGCGAGGTCGATGGAACGTCTATTTCCAGTGAATGATTTTTGCAGCACCGCTTATTCAAGGCAAAAAAAATCCCAGGCAGCTGATGGACGCCCGGGATTTAAAAATGCATAAACCGTGGTGGTGAACGCGGGGCGGATATTACGGAATATTTCATCGTGTAACAAGATATTTTGACTCACTATCCGGTTACTAATACTTCCAAGTCCTTAAATATCCACACTTTTTTTATGGTCGAGTGACGATAAGCGGTCAACTACAGGTACCAGCGATATTCACGCGCGTTGATGTCCTGCATAAATGCCAAATGGTCCTGACGCTTGTTTTCGCAGTACACGTTTACAAACTCCGCACCCAATCCTTCGCGCAACGGCGGGTTGTGTTGCATGGACTGAACGGCCTCCAGCATCTCCAACGGGAAGTTGATGCCACTGCTGCGGTCTTCATTGAGCGGCGCGATCGGTTGACGACCGGCTTCGAGTCCTTGTTCCAACCCGACCAGAATCGCCGCCAACACCAGATAAGGGTTGGCATCGGCGCCGGCGAGGCGATGTTCGATGCGCAGATTCCTGGCGTCCGACTCAGGAACCCGCAGGCAGGCGTCCCGATCTTCGAAGCCCCAACTGGCACGCGTCGCGACATTCACGGTGCCGCTCAAGCGACGCAGCGCGTTGTGATTCGGCGCGAAGATCGGCATGCAATGCGGCAACAATTCCAGGCAACCGGCCACGGCATGGCGCAGCGGTTGTTGGTCATTGGCTGCCAACAGATTGTTGCCCGCCTCGTCGTACAGGCTCACATGAACATGCATGCCGCTGCCGGGATGTTGCAAGTAAGGCTTGGCCATGAAACTGGCGCGGTAGTTGTGCTTGAGCGCCACGCCGCGTGTGCTGCGGCAGAACAGCGCCGCCCAGTCGGCTGCCCGCAGGCCGTCATCCAGGTGACCGAAGTTGATCTCGAACTGACCCGGTCCCAGCTCGGCAGTGATCACTGTGGTGTCGATGCCTTGCGCCCGTGCCGTCTCGACCATGTCATCGAGCACCGGCGCAAACCGCGACAGCCGCTCGATGTGCATGTTCGGCTGATCGTCCGCATCGTCGGTCAACGGATCGCGCGCAAACTGTGGCAAGCCGTCACGTAACTGGCGATCGAACAGATAGAACTCCAGCTCGAAGGCCACCACCGGAAAAATCCCTTTGCGAGCGAGGCGGTCAAGAACCTGCGCCAGTACTTCCCGTGGTTCGAAGACGATGGGTTTTTCAGTGCCGCTGGAGGTGATCAACATCTGCCCCATCGGCTGTTTTTCCCAGTCGACGATTTTCAGCGTGCCTGGCACCAACCGACGGGGCGCATCCGGGTCGCCGTCGTTGAAACAGTAGTCGCCGATTTTGAACAGTCCACCTTGAGTTCCAAGCAATACACAATTCTGCGGCAGCTTGAGCGCACTGCCGGCGGCGACCTTTTCGAGCATCTCGATTGGATAGCGCTTGCCGTAGAAATGCCCGGGAATGTCCAGGGCAATCAGGTCCACGTAGCGCACATCCGGGAAGCGCTGGCGAAACGCGCGAACTTCAGCAACCAGATCAGAGCAGACAGCATCCATCATGTTGTTCCTTGTTGTTTTATCAGGTGTAAACCCAGAGCACCCGGGTGAGCTGATCGGTGAGATTGCCGTAGCGGCAATGGGCATGGCTGGCGAGCTGAAAGCTGTCTCCGGCCCCCAGGGTGACCGGTTGATCGTCACCCAGCCAAAGCGTCAGTTGCCCTTCCAGGACATAACCGCCCTGCTCCGAGCTGTCGTTCATGTGCCGGTCACCGCTGCTGGCGCCGGGTTCGAGCCGGCTTTCGAGCATCGAGAACGAGGCGCGCATTTTCGGCGAGACCAGGATGTCGGTGATGCCGTCGGCGTAATACAGCGTGCGGCGCTCATCCGGCCGGGTCACCCATGGCAAGGCCATGGGTTTGGGCAGGCTGTAGAAATAGGTGGTCGGCACGCCAAGGGTTTCGCTGATGGCGGTCAAATCCGCCACGGTCGGACGTGACAATCCACGCTCGACTTGCGAGAGGAATCCGACGGAGCGACCGATTTTGTCCGCCAGTTCCTTGAGCGTGTATTTTTTGTGTTTGCGCAGGTCCTGAATCAGGATCGCCAGCGCCGAAATCTCTTCTTGCATGTCCATCTGAAAGCTTCCAGAAAATGTGCGGTTCAAAGGCTGTCGCGCAACCGATACCAGGCCTTGCCGATAGCTTCCAGCGGCGCCGCCATGTATTTGCCGCCGGGGAAACGGCTGTTGACCAGGCCCTGATACAAGGCCAGCTCATCTGCCTGACCGAGTATCGCGTCGGACACAGCGCGGGCCCCGGCCAGGGTCGGCAGTACACCGTGGCCAGAATAACCCTGCAGCCAATAGAGATCGCCGCGTCGGCCAATGTCAGGCGTGCGCTTGAGTGTGAGGTCGATATGCCCGCCCCAAGCGAATTCCAGTTCGACGCCCTTGAGCTGGGGAAACACCCGTTGCAGGAACGGCCGGGTCGCGGCAGCAATGTCCTTCGGCATGCCACCCAGGTAGGTGCAGCCACCGCCGAACAGCAAGCGGTTTTCCGGCGTACGACGGAAATAATCGAGGACGAATTGATTGTCGGTGACGCAGACATTGCTCGGCAGCAGCGCGGTCGCCTGCGCCTGAGAAAGCGGCGCGGTGGCGACCTGATAGGTGCCGACCGGCAACACACAACTCGACAGTTGCGGATCGAGCCGATCCAGGTAGGCATTGCAAGCCAGCACCAGCACATCGGCCCGGATGCGCCCGCGCTCAGTGGTGACCACGTACCGGCCACCCTCCTCGCGGTAATTCAGTGCCTTGCTTTGCTCATGAATGCGCCCCCCGGCGCACTCGATAGCCGCCGCCAGGCCGAGCGCCAGTTTCAACGGGTTCAGGTGCCCGCCTTCAGGATCAAACAGACCTGCCTGATAGCGCTCACTGGCGACCCACTGCGGCAACGCTTCACGGGGAATGAATTGCAAACCATCGTGGCCCCATTTGTGGCTCGCTTCGTGTTGCCACTCGGTCAGCAGGCTCACCCGGCGCGGCATCACCGACGTCCAGAGGTGGCCGGGCCGGTAATCACAGTCGAAATCATGTCGGCCGGGCAGCGCGCGCAACTCCTGAGCGGCCCAGCGCATGCTGTCCCACAACCGCCGCGCGCGCTCATAACCCAGCGCGGCCTCCAGCGGCGGCATATCGCACGACCAACCGAGAATGGCCTGACCGCCATTGCGCCCCGACGCGGCCCAGGCCACCCGACTGGCTTCCAGCAGCGTCACGCGCTTGCCCGCCAGCGCCAGTCGCAACGCCGTGTGCAAGCCACTGAAGCCGGCGCCGATGATCAACACTTCGGTGTCCTGCTCGCCCTCCAACGCCACACGATCCACCAGTCGATCTGCGCACGTGTGGGCGTAGTAACTGGCAACGTGGCGTGTGGATTGCTGGAACATGCGGGCCTCATGAAATTTTATTATTTAAATTTCATGAAAAAATACACACTTTATTTCACGCACGCAAGAACCTGCAGGAGCGAGCATGTTCGTTCCTACAGGGATCCAGGTGGTTTCCAGTTCGCGGAAGGCTCCCACGGAGCTCACGGCTCATGTTGATAACGGGATAAGTGATCGCAGGGACAAGTGAAGCGCGGCCCTGGCTGCTGGCGAGCAGACCAGTGAGGTCACCAACATTTGAAATGTGTTTGGCGAAGACGGTCTATCAAATGCCGCCACGACTCGCGGCCAAGCCCTACAAACAATCCCGAACCGCCTGACGCAGTGCGCCTGACTTGGCCCATGGCGGCCCTTGATACAGCGAGACCCGGCTGCCCTCTTTCGATTTCACGATATCCAGAATCTCGTCGGCCGTGATAATGCTCGGCGCCTTGATCCGGTAGCCATTGGAAATCGGCGTTTGAGTCGTATTGGAAATCTGTGTCTGCCACGCCGGCAATACACAGGCGGCATACTCCTTAGGCGCCTTCTCGCTGTATTTGCTGAAATTCGGCTCACCTGGGACCAGTGACGCGGGCAAGGAACAGCCTGCCAGTAGCACCACTACGACTCCTGCAATCAACGTCCGCATGACGCACCCTTATTCGGAAAAAAGGAAATGTAGCGCGCCGTCATACGGACATCCATTCATTGGGTATTTCTCATTGTTTGTCGGTGGTCTGGCCGGGGTCCGGATAGGACCGCTCGTTCAGGTAAGTCATCCACCGCTCATACGCTTCGTGCTGCCATTGAGTCACACGCTCCCATTCCGGGCCGCTGAGCTGATGAGCAGAAATGAGCGTCATCATCTCTGTGGTCGCCGCGTCCAGATCGACGATCAGCTCATGCGCGTGAAACCTGAAGTCATCGGTCGTCGTCATTTGAAGTTGCCTCTCCCCTGCGAAAATTCGCCACATCACTACGACAGCAGATCTGTTCGTTCGCACGCATCTTCCCGACCAAAGGTTATTGCGGGTGTTCGGACGAACAAAACGTCCTGCGTCAGGAATAGAGACTAAAATTTCGTAGCGGACAATGTTCAGGAGGTCGTCATGTGGCTCAACGAATCTGAAAACGAACTTCGACGTGACCTGCAAAGCGTTGCGTCGGATCTGAGATGGTCGGCGGTGGAGCTTCTACGCCTGGCAGATCAATTAAAGCTATCTGGCAATGATGTCGATGCGCAGGCGGTGCTGCGGCTGTGCGACCTGTTCCAGGGCGACGAACAGCGCTTGGCCGGCTACGCCGAAGAAGTCAAAGCCAAGGCCATCAGTCGTAACAAAGCGCACTAAACAGGAGCGCGGTCATGAACAAGCCTCTATTCGCGCTGGTTTTCGGACTGTCAGCGTTAGCGGGCTGCAGCACTGAATCGCGCCTCTATGGCGACCTGCCATTGGTCGCCAAAGTCGAGACGGGAATGAGCAAGGATCAGGTCGAGCAAATCGGCGGACCGCCTCACACCATCACCGAGCGCACGGCGGTGCCCGGCACGTGCTTTGACTACAAGCTGACGAAAGCCGGCCATCAACAGGCGTACAACGTCAGTTTCGATGATCGGGGCAAGGTCGATCACACCAGCTTTATCACCTGCGCGGAATGGAGCCGCCTGCAAACAAAAGCCAGGGAACCTTCCCACAGCTCCGGCGGGGGCGGCGGTTATTGAGAAAAAGCCCCGGAAAAAACCGGGGCTACAAGCGTTTTACTTAAGCGTCGTCTGGTTGCTTGCCGGCCGTTTGGCCCGGGATTTGTAACCGGGAAGCGCCGCGGCAAAGGCCAACGCCTCTTCCCGGCTGGCAAAAGCGCCCAGCCGATCACCTTGGGTGCACACCCGCCATGGGCCGTTGTTCACGCTGAGTACGTCATAACCGTTCATGTGCATCTTATTCAGCATCGGAACGCTCATAAGTTACCTCCATTTTCGGTACTGATTCCAGGATTGACCCTGCCTACCTTACACCCACGTTTCGCCGGGGTGCCGACCAGACGTCGCGACAGGATTCCGTCATTCGATTGCACTTTCAGTCCTTGTGGCACCTCCAACCAGACCAAGAGGTCCGAGTAAACGTGGGCGGCCTGAATATTGCATTTTTATTACCGATTTATGACAACGGGCAATCAGGTAACACATGAAAGTACGCGCAACCGTCATTTGCGAGCAGGACCGGCACATTCTCCTGGTGCGCAAGCCAAGGTCTCGCTGGACGTTGCCCGGCGGAAAGGTCGAGCCTGGCGAAACCACGGCAGGCGCCGCCATGCGCGAGCTTCAGGAAGAGACCGGGCTCGGGATCGACGGCTTGCTGTACCTGATGGAACTGGAAACGGGCGGCACCCGCCATCACGTGTATGAGGCATCGGTGCTCAACTCGTCGGAGGCCCGACCGCAAAATGAAATCTTTGACTGCCTGTGGTTTCCGCTGGACGCGGTACAGAACCTGAACACCAGCGACGCCACGCTCAGAATTGTCAGAGCTTTTCAGCGTCGCCTGTAGCGTTCAACGGTGTCAGCCCTGGTCGCCACCACCCACCGGCATGATCATGCCAGTGATGTAGGACGCTTCGTCACTGGCCAGAAACAGAATGGCGCCTGCCTGCTCATCCAGCGTGCCATAGCGTTTCATCAAACTGCTGTCGAGCGTCTGATCGACGATCTGCTGGTACCACACTTTTTCCTCGGCGCTTTGTTCGGCGCTGTTGCGCGGAATCACCCGCGGCGGCGCTTCAGTGCCACCGGGTGCCGTGGCGTTGACTCGCACGCCACGACCGGCAGTTTCAAACGCCAGGCACGCGGTCAGCGCATTCACCCCGCCCTTCGCCGCACCGTACGGCACACGGTTGATGCTGCGCGTGGCGATGGAGGATACGTTGACGATGGCGCCGCTGCCCTGCTCCAGCATGAACGGCAGCGCGGCATGGCAGCACCATAACGTGGGGAACAGCGAACGACGGACTTCGGCCTCGATCTGGTCGGCTTCGTAATGTTCGAACGGTTTGGCCCAGATCGTCCCGCCGACATTGTTGATGAGGATGTCGAGACGACCGAAGCGCTCGACGGCGGTTTGCATCACGCGGCTGCATTCGCCGTACTGCTCAAGGTCCGCGGTCAGCGCGAGCACCTGGCTGCCCGTCCCCAATTGCTGTTGCACTTCGAACACCAGCTCGGAGCGGTCGACCAGAATCAACCGAGCCCCCTCCTCCGCCATACGTTCGGCAACGCGCCGACCGATGCCTTGGGCGGCACCGGTGATCAACGCAACTTTTTCGTGAAATCTGTTCATACGTGCCTCGAATCGAAAATCGCTCTCGATCTGTAGGAACTGGCAAGCCAGCGCCTACAGAACGGCGTCGCCACACATTTTTATGCCGCGCTGGCGGCGAATTTTTCGTAGTAGAAATTCACCGGCGCAATGCCTTGTTCGCGAATGTACTGGCTGACCGCTTCGACCATGGGTGGCGGGCCGCACAGGTAGACATCGACATCGCCCTCGTTCAAATGTCTGGGCTCGATGTGCTGGGTCACGTAGCCCTTGAGCGGATGCTGACTGTCGGGGCTGGCCACGCAGGCGCTGAAGCTGAAATTCGGGATGCGCGCAGCGAAGGCTTCCAGCCGATCCATTTCCACCAGATCGAAATCGTTGGTCACGCCGTAGATCAGATGCAACGGGTGCTCACTGCCCTGTTCGGCTATTTTTTCCAGCATCGCGGTGAACGGCGCCAGCCCCGTACCGCCGGCCAGCAGCAACAACGGCCGACGGATGTCGCGCAGGTAGAAACTGCCCAGCGGCCCGGCCAGGCTCATGCTGTCGCCAGCCTTGGCCATGCCGGTGAGGAAACTGCTCATCAAGCCACCGGGCACGTTACGAATCAGGAAACTGACCTCACCGTCACGCTGCAACGAGCTGAACGAATAGGCGCGGGTCTGCTCGCTGCCGGGAATCCCGAGGTTCACGTATTGCCCCGGCAGGAACGCCAGTTTGCTCAGTGCCTCACCTTTGATCGACAACGCGATGGTGCTGTCGGACAACTGGCGCACGGCGCTGATGGTGGCCTCAAAACTGGCCTGTTGCGTGCGACAGACCTCCGAGGAAGCCGGCACGCGCACCACACAATCGCTCTGGGCGCGCATCTGACACGTCAGGACAAAACCTTGCTCGGCTTCGTCCGCCGTGAGGGCGTCTTCGATGTACTCCTCACCGAGGTCGTAGCGACCGGCCTCGGCGAAACACTTGCAAGTGCCGCAGGCGCCGTCGCGGCAATCCAGCGGAATGTTGATGCCTTGGCGGTACGCGGCATCGGCCACGGTTTCGCCAACGTTGGCGTCGATGAAACGGGTGACGCCGTCTTCAAAATTGAATGCGATGGAATGAGTCATGACGGCCGCCTCACAGGTGGTAAACATCGATGACCTGGCGAACGTAGTCGTTCTTCAGGATCACTTTCTTGGCCTTGATCAGCGGGTTTTCGCCGCGCACATCCAGGGTGTAGAAACTGCTGCCGAAATAGCTGTCAACGGTCTTGTAGCGGAAGCTCAACGTGTGCCAGTTGAAGCGCACCTTGCAGAGGCCGTCAGCCTGTTCCAGCAGCTCGATGTTGCTGATGTTGTGCGAGGTGCGGGTGTCCGGCACGGTGGCGCTGGAACGCTCGGTCTTGATGCGGAAGACGCGGTCTTCAAGACCGGTGCGGTTGCCGTACCAGATCAGCGAGATTTCCCGCTGCGGATCTTCAGTCAGTTCGTCGTTGTCGTCCCAGGACGGCATCCAGAACGTCGCATCCGGGGCGTACAACTCCAGCCATTCATCCCATTGCCGATCATCGAGGTAGCGCGCTTCGCGGTAGAGAAAATCGCGCACGGTTTCATAGGTGAGGGTCATTGCACGGTCTCCAGGGCAATCAGCTTCGATTGCTCGGCGGCCAGAGCCTTGAGCATGGTCTGCTGCCAGTATTTGTGCTGCAGCACGAACAGGCCTTCGTCCTCGGTGCGCACGCCGCTGAGCAACGGATGCAAGTCGATTTCCTTCGCCGCATCATCGGCACCTTCGACCCAGTGCTCGGCGCCACGGGACATGTCGTTCCAGGCGGTCACGCTGCCCTGATAACCGGTCTGGCAGGAGCGAAACTCTTCCAGATCGTCCGGGGTGGCCATGCCGCTGACGTTGAAGAAATCCTCGTACTGACGAATCCGGCTCGAACGGGCGTGATCGCTTTCGCCTTTGGGGGCGATGCAGTAAATGGTGATTTCCGTGCGGTTGACCGAGATCGGCCGGGCGATGCGGATCTGCGAGCTGAACTGGTCCATCAGGTACACGTTCGGGTACAGGCACAGGTTGCGCGAGTTCTCGATCATCCAGTCGGCGCGGGCCTTGCCGAAGTCCTGGGCCAGTTCATCGCGGCGTTCATACAGCGGGCGATCTTCCGGGTTGGCCCAACGGGTCCAGAGCAACATGTGGCCTTTGTCGAAGGAATAGAAACCGCCGCCCTGCTTGGCCCAGCTGCCGGCACTCATGGTCGGATTGGTGTCGCCGGCCTCGCGCTGTTTGCGCTGGTTCTGGGTGGCGGCGTAGTTCCAGTGCACCGAGCTGACGTGATAGCCGTCGGCGCCGTTTTCGGCCGTGAGTTTCCAGTTGCCTTCGTAGATGTAGCTGGACGAACCGCGCAGCACTTCCAGGCCATCGGCGGACTGGTCGACGATCATGTCGATGATCTTCGCCGACTCGCCCAAGTGCTCAACCAGCGGCACGACATCGGCCTTGAGGCTGCCGAACAGGAAGCCGCGATAGGATTCGAATCGGGCGACTTTGGTCAGGTCGTGGGAGCCTTCGCAATTGAAGCTCGCCGGGTAGCCAGCCGCTGCCGGGTCTTTGACCTTCAACAGTTTGCCGGAGTTGTTGAAGGTCCAGCCGTGGAACGGGCAGGTGTACGAGCTCTTGTTGCCGGATTTGTGTCGGCAGAGCATCGCGCCACGGTGACTGCAGGCATTGATAAAGGCATTGAGCTCACCGTCCTTGTTGCGCGCGATGAAGATCGACTGGCGCCCCATGGTAGTGGTGTAGAAGTCGTTTTTGTTGGGGATCTGGCTTTCGTGCGCCAGGTACAGCCAGTTGCCTTCGAAGATGTGTTCCATCTCGAGATCGAACAGCCGCGGGTCGGTGAACATCTCGCGCTTGCAGCGATAGATTCCTTGTTCTGGATCGTCCTCAAGCAGGGAGTGAAGATATTCGGGTCGCAGGGTCATGGCCGCCGCCTCCATTGTTATTGTTCAGGCAAGGCTCATGCTAGGATGGGGCAATGGGGTGGACTATCCACTGGGTGCAGATCTGTATCCATTTAGTGCAGAACGTATTTTCGGAATCGGACTACATAACTGCTTACAACTTCTGCCATAGACTGCCCGCCTGACTACAAGGAGTGGTTCTATGGCTAATCACGGTTACATGACCATAAATGGAAAAGCTCAAGGATTGATTTCAGCGGGCTGCTCAACCCAGGACTCTATCGGCAACAAATATCAGGCTGCGCACACGAACGAAATCATGGTGCTGTCCTACAGCCACAACATGACCAACGTCGGCAACATCAACAGCGCGACGCACAGCCCGATCATCATCACAAAAGCGGTGGACAAATCATCGCCGCTACTCGCCCAAGCGCTTTCAAACAGAGAGGAAATCAACTGCACGATCAGTTTTTACCGTGTGTCCTCCTTCGGCATACAGGAAAAGTTCTACACCGTGTCGATCAATGGAGGCGTCATTGTCGACCTGACACTTGAAGTCCCTCACGCCATTTTTCAAAACGACGCCGAGCCACAAGAGCAGGTGGCGATTCGTTACCGCGACATCGCGTGGACCCACCATCTGGCTAAAACCGCCGGTTACGGTTCTTGGGGGGAAGAAGGGTGAATTCCAGCCGTCACGACCTTGCGGACGTCAACAGCGTTGCCGGGAAACTGGTCGGGCAAGCCCATACTGTCAGCGCTCGATATCTTGCCCACGGTTCGGCGCGGGTACAGTTCAATCGGGAAGTTGCCTATTACGCGAAGCGTATTGCCGATGATGTCGCGCAAGGAAACAAAACGCCGAAGCAAGGCATACAGGCGCTTCTGCAAGAACAACGCGACCTGCTTATCCAATCGCAAGCCGTCGCGCGAAATGCTCAGGGCGCGATGACCGCACGGCTTAAAAGAACACCGACCTCGACGCTGACTCAGCCAGTATTAAAACCTGACCCTGAACGCTTGTTGCGCTTTGTCCATGCGCAAAACTTAAAGTCGACTACCGCGAATTCGCCCGATGCATTGAAGGCCGCCTCTTCGCCGCATCCGGTGGCGGATTTAAAGTTTTTTCCTCGAGAACGATGGCCAGCGGAAGTCCCGCAAGAAGACCCCGGTTTCTACATCGTTCCCAGAAGCACGACGGCTGACAAACTCGAAGCTCAGCTTTTCACCTCAGCCTCCCCCGCCGTCATCGCAAAATTCAAGGCCCTGAATCCGAATCTGGACCAAGTCAAAGCCGGGACGATGATTGTTCTCAGCGACCCGAACAATCAGCAATGTACTTTTGAAGAAGCGTTGTTGATGCAGGCGGCGGGAAACGTAAACAGAGCCTTGGAGCCTCTCAGTTCAGAAGAAGCCGATTTCATGGCGCGGCACTATGACGAAATAGCCTTCTTTCTTTCCAAGGGTTCACTGGGTGCCAGTTTTGGACTGTCTATGTTCGCGAAGAACCTGGACGACGTGAAGGTCATTCTGCGTGACATCGAGAGTTTGCATACCCGGACCTTTCAAGCCAATGGACACCTGAAGTCCGCCGAGTTCTACGCCGAGCGCAAACGCCTGCTGGCTCAGTTGGATACCCAACTCACCGAACTGACCAAAAAGAGCATTGGCTTTCCGGATCATCCCAATCTGAAAAACGTGTTGGGCATATCGACTAAAAGTCTTGTTCATCGCTGGAGAAAAGCGGGTGCCATTGGACAGATTCCCGGTTATGCCACGCATATTGAGGGCGTTTCTAAAGCAGCGAAGTATGTGAAATATGGCGGTTGGATTGGTACTGCGGTGGGTGGTGGGGCTTCAGTGATCAAAGTTCAGGGTGTTTGTGCGGAAGGGGACGTGGAGGCCTGTGAAAAAGTGAAATTTACTGAAACTGGAAGTTTTTTAGGAGGGCTGTCGGGCGGCATTGTTGCTGGTGCGCTGCTGGGCGGCCCTACTGCCGGCGTTATTTGTGCAGCGCTTGGAGTGCCTACTGGTGGGGTGGGCACCTTTGCATGCGGGTTACTAGTAGTCGGCGCGAGTTCTATGGCAGCAGGGCAAGCTCTAGGAAAGGGCGGAGAAGTTATGGCTGAGAGAATCTACGAGGTCATTAAATGAGCATAAGCACCGCTGACAAAATATTTCTTTGTGTAGGTTTAATCGACTTTGGAGGCATATTCATAATAATTGGTATATCACTTCACCTCGCCTATACAAAAATGGATGTGATGCTGAATCACCTGCAAAACTGCCCGGCGGTTATGATTCGAGCACCGTTCAGAAACGGCGGGCCTTGGGGGAATATGTTTTTACTGGGCGCCATAATGGGCGTAATGACCACTCCTCGGCTCTATCTTCGCGATGGGGGTGCATGTGCTGAGGACCTGAAGAACTTTCCTGTCGACCTTAAACGAAAGCTGATTGTTTTACAGTGGACCGGCTGGGGACTTTTACTCGTAATGTGTGGCCTTGTCGCAGTTTCTGAGCTCGAACTAGTCTGAAAAATCGTTTATGCCTTTTGCAGGTGAATGAGTTTGGACAACCGATTGATTGACTAACTTCGAAAGGTCCCCGAAGACCGTCAGCACTTCAAACCCGCCGCTTCAACGTATCCGACGGCAACTCCCCAAACTGCTTGCGATAATTATCCGAAAATCGTCCCAAATGCAGAAACCCATAATCCATCGCCACCTCAGTGACGTTCCGCACATTGCAGGTGGGATCGATCAGGCATGCATTAATGCGTTCCAGGCGTTTCTGCCGAATGTAGTTTTTCGGCGTAGTGCCGGCGTTGCGTTCGAACAAGCCATACAACGAACGCAGGCTCATCCGCGCCTGGCGCGCCAGTTCTTCGCTGTCGATGTCCTGCTTGAGGTTGCGCGCGATGTAGTCGGCAATCACCTCGAACGTAGCCGTCTGTGAACCGAGGCTAATGCGGCTGACGTTGGTCTGCATCAGGCTGAGCATTTTGCTGACGATGATTTGTGCGTAGTGCTCCTGCACCTTGGGAATTTGCTCGGTGGCTTCGGCTTCCTGGCAAATCATCGCCAGCAGGCCGACAAACCCTTCCAGTTCATTGAGCTGATAACGGTTCTCCAGGAACCGCACGCCCTGCGCCGGATACCGCCAGCGCTGCTCGTTGCAAACCGATTCCAGCAATGACGTCGGGACTTTGAGGATGAATTTTTCGCAATCGTCGGAGTACGTCAGGTCTACCGGATCGTCGGGGTTGATCAGCAGCAACTCGCCGGGGGCAAAATAGTGCTCCTGACCGTGACCGCGCCACAGGCAATTGCCGCGCAGCAGCACTTGCAGGTGATAGATGGTTTCCAGTGCGCCGGAGGTGACGCGAACGCTGCCGCCGTAGCTGATACGGCACAGGTCGAGACTGGCAAATTTGCGGTGATTGAGACTGGCCAGCGGATGCCCGGCTCGGGGCATCAGGATGCAATGATTACCGACATGCTGATTGACGTAGCCCGACACCGCGTAGGGGTCGGCATGGTCGAATACGGAGCTGCGCTGACTCAACAGTTGCGCTTGCATCATCGGGTCACTCTCGTTGTTGTTATAAGTTGCGTCGGGCCATTCTAGGGCACAGCCTGCACCGATGTGTCATCTGAGCGACTAGTGGGAGCGAGCCTGCTCGCGAAAAGGCCATCAGCTTCAACATCAATGTTGACTGACACTCCGCTTTCGCGAGCACGCTGGCTCCCACCAGGTTTGGCTGTCGAGGGGATCAGTCCTCCAGTGCGCGAACCCGCTCGAGGCGCTGCTGCTCTTCAGGCTGGGCAGACGACTGCAAGGTGAAATCGAACTCGATTTCAGCAAAACGCCCGCTCACACCATAAGCCGCCGCACGCGTCTGATCATCGCTGAAAGTGATTTTCGCGATCAGCTCGTCACGGGTGGCGTAGGCGAAATCGTCGTGCAGGTATTGGTCGCCATCAAGGTTGATCTGGGTGGTCAGGTGGCGATGATCCGGCGCCGAAATGAAGAAGTGCACGTGCGCCGGGCGCTGGCCGTGACGGCCCAGTTGATCGAGCAGTTGTTGGGTCGGACCGTCCGGTGGGCAGCCGTAGCCCGACGGCACGATGCTGCGGAAGCGGTAGCGACCTTCGGCGTCGGTGACGATACGGCGACGCAGGTTGAATTCCGATTGGGTGGTATCGAAGTACGAATAAGTGCCGCCGGTATTGGCGTGCCAGACATCCACAATCGCGCCGGCCAACGGTTCGCCCGCGGTGTTGAACACGCGGCCCTGCATGAACAGCGTCACACCCGGGTCGACGCCATCATCCAGACGCGCTTCGCCCTGGGACAACGGTGCACCCGCCACGTACAGCGGCCCTTCGATAGTCCGCGGCGTGCCGCCAGCCTTGCCGGCCTGCTCGTCTTCGGCGTCCATCAGCAGGTCCAGGTAATGTTCCAGACCGAGCCCGGCCACCACCAGACCCGCTTCCTGACGCGCACCCAGCACGTTGAGGTAGTTGACGGCTTTCCAGAACTCTTCCGGGGTCACGGCGAGGTCTTCGATGATGTTCACCGAGTCACGCAGGATGCGGTAGACCAGGGCTTTGGTGCGTGGATCGCCGGCGTCGTTGTGCAGGCCGCTGGCCTCTTCGAGAAACTTCTGGGCGCTGGCAGTGTGGGAAATTTTTACGTTCATTTTCTGGGTTCCTCATCTTGTAATTATTAGCGTGGCGAACTGAACAGGCTGGGTTCAGCGGTCATCCTCGCGGATGGACGAAGGATGCCGGCACATCGCGGTGACTTCGATCGCCATGTACGGATACAACGGCAATTGCATGAGCAGGTCGTGCAGTTCCTGGACGCTGTCGACATCGAACACGCTGTAATTGGCGTAGAGCCCGGCGATGCGCCACAAGTGACGCCACTTGCCTTGATCCTGCAGGCGCTGGGCCAGGGCTTTTTCGTCGGCCTTGAGCTGCGCGGCGCGTTCGGGGTTCATGTCGACCGGCAAATTCACGGTCATCTTTACGTGGAACAGCATAATGCTCTCCTCAGGCTGAATGAATGGCAGTGGATGTCTTGTCGCGACGGAAAAACGCCAGGCGTTCTTCATCCAGGGTCACGCCCAGACCCGGTGTTTTCGGTACATGCAGCTCGAAATCGCGATAAACCAGCGGTTCGCTGAGAATGTCTTCGGTCAGCAGCAGCGGGCCGAACAACTCGGTGTCCCACGCCAGTTTGTTCAGGGTGATAAAGGCATGGGCCGACGCCATGGTGCCCAGGCCACCTTCAAGCATGGTGCCGCCATACAGGGCGATGCCGGCTGCTTCGGCGATTGCGGCGGTTCGCAGAACGGCGCGCGGGCCGCCGTTCTTGGCGATCTTCAGGGCAAACACCGACGCCGCGCCTTCACGGGCGAGGTTGAATGCATCTTCCACGCACTCGATGGATTCATCGGCCATGATCGGCGCCGGGCTCACGGCGTTGAGCCGCGCCATGCCCGAGCGGTTATTGCGCGAGATTGGTTGCTCGATCAGGTCGATGCCGTTGCTGCCGAGAATCCGGCAGGCGCGCAATGCGACGGCTTCGTCCCAGGCCTGATTGACGTCGACCCGCACGCTGGCGCGATCGCCGAGGGCTTTCTTGATCGCGATGACGTGGGCCAGATCGCGGTTGACTTCGCCGGCACCGATTTTCAGTTTGAAAATGCGGTGGCGGCGCAGGTCGAGCATTTTTTCCGCTTCGGCAATGTCCTTGTCGGTGTCACCGCTGGCCAGGGTCCAGGCCACTGGCAGCGCATCCCGAACCCGGCCGCCGAGCAGTTCGCTGACCGGCAGGCCAAGGCGTTTGCCCTGGGCATCGAGCAACGCGGTTTCGATACCTGACTTGGCGAAGGTGTTGCCGCGGATACTGCGCTCCAGGCGCAACATTGCAGCGTTGACGTTGGCGCTGTCCTGACCGAGCAGCAGCGGCGCGAAGTGTCTGTCGATGTTGGTCTTGATGCTGTCCGGGCTTTCATTGCCATACGCCAGGCCACCGATGGTGGTGGATTCGCCAATGCCTTCAATGCCATCGGCGCAGCGAACGCGAATGATCACCAGCGTCTGGTTCTGCATAGTGTGCATCGCCAGCTTGTGCGGGCGGATGGTCGGCAGATCGACGATGATCGTCTCGATCGATTCAATGGCAGTTGCAAGCATGGCGATACCCGTCAGGTTCTTAAAGTTCTGGAACTGATTCTGGTACGGCTTTTTTCGGGAAGCCAATATAGAATTGGTCTGACTTCATACCTTTAAGGTATGCAAACTGCTTTGCGGAGGCCTCATGGAACTGCGTCACCTGCGGTATTTTCAGGTGTTGGCTCAACACCTCAACTTCACCCGCGCCGCCGAATTGCTGCACATCGCCCAACCGCCGCTGAGCCGACAGATTCAGCAACTTGAAGATGAACTCGGGGTGCTGTTGCTGGAACGCGGGCGGCCGCTCAAGCTGACCGATGCCGGGCGGTTTTTCCATGAGCACAGCACGGCCCTGCTCGAGCAACTGGGCAAGGTCTGCGACAACACGCGACGCATCGGGCTGGGTGAAAAAACCTGGTTGGGCATCGGTTTTGCGCCGTCGACCCTTTACGGTGTGCTCCCGGAACTGATTCGCCGTTTGCGCAGCGGCGAACCTCTGGAGCTTGAGCTGGGGCTCTCGGAAATGACCACGCTGCAACAGGTGCAGGCGCTCAAGGCCGGACGGATCGATATCGGTTTTGGCCGCATCCGCATCGACGACCCGGCCATCATTCAGACGGTGTTGACCGAAGACCGGCTGGTCGCCGCCCTGCCCGCTGGTCACCCCTTGCTGGGCGGGCCGATCAGCCTTCGCGAACTGGCGAACGAGCCTTTTGTGTTGTATCCCGGCAACCCGCGCCCGAGCTACGCCGATCATGTGATCGCGTTGTTCGAATCCTATGGAGTGAGCATCCATGTGGCGCAATGGACCAACGAGCTGCAAACGGCGATTGGCCTGGTAGGTGCAGGAATCGGGGTCACCCTGGTACCGGCCTCGGTGCAATTACTGCACCGCGACGACATCGGTTTCACGGCACTGCTGGAAGATAATGCGACCTCGCCGATTATTCTCAGCAGGCGAGTGGGCGATGTCTCGCCAGGGTTGAATCATTGTTTGCAGATGATTGATGAATTACTGCCGCAACCGCTGACCTCTGTGTAGGCGTGCGCGAGATCGCCATCGCCAGCAAGCCGATTCCTGCTGGATTTTGCGGTTATTCGTCAGCCGGCAAACGCCCGGCGACCGGCGCGCATTTCGGTACGCAATTCGCCGATCAGGTTGGAGATGGCACGGACGCTGGTCAGTTGCGCGGGTGACACGCCGGTGATCAGCAGATCAATCCTGCCGGTGGAGCGCTCGAAAACCTTGATCCTTAGCGACCCGTCCGGGTTCACCGTGCAGGCGCAGGAAAGCGGCTGGAAACCGGATTCCATAATGCGGCAAAGTTCTGGAACTGAAACCATGAATGGGCGCTTCCGTGACGGTTGATCGGATTCGACCCATTGAGGATAGCTACGCTTTTGCGGTTCTGCGCCAGCGAACATGAGGGGAAGTGTTATCTGTGTCCCAATTCAGAGATCACACACTGATGCTTTTTGTCATCACTCCACTGGCGGGCCAAGCGCCCGCGAGCCGGGTGTTTTTAATCACTTCGCATCCGCTCCCCATATCCAGTTCCAGATCCCCGGTAATGTCACCGGTTGCGAACTGTCGCGAACAGTGCGCGCCATCGCCGCCCTCTGCAGTTCGGCCTGATCATCGTAAAACGGCTTCTGCGCCGTTTTCACGCCAGTGGCCTGCGCACTGTCGAGCAGAATTTGCAGGTACTCCCGGGCATGCCGGGCGGTGTAGCGATTGAGATCGTGGAAGGTCACAACCACCGGAATCACCCCATCCACCGTCGGCAGCTCCCCCAAGGCAATACGCTCGCGGACTTCCGATAACTGGCGCAGCATGTTGGCCCGGCGGCGGGGGCTGGCGTTGAAGCCCCAAATCTTGCCGTCGTTGGCGCTCAGGTCGGTCAGCAGCACATGCATGCCGTGTTTTTGATAAGCGGCGAAGACCCGTTTGTCGTAGTTCCAGAAGGGTGGACGTACGAGGGTCGGTGGCGCACCGGTGATCGTGGCGATATCGGCACTGCCTTTGGTCAGCGACTGCTCCAGCTCTTCCGGGCTCAGTGAGCGGTGATTGGTGTGCCAGTGGGTGCCGGTGTGGAAACCCAGAATCTGCCCGTCCGCGTGCTCACGGCGCATGACCTCGCGGCCGATCTCGCTGTCGCCCGCCCGTGGCGCGCCGGTCTGCACAAAGAACACCGCTTTGAGGTTCGGTTGCACCGGATTGATGGCGAGGCTGTCGAGAATCGTCATCGTCGGATTCCAGAAACTCGACGCACTGGGCCCATCGTCAAAAGTCAGCAGGAAGCGGATCGGAGGTTGCGCGCGCAGACGCTGTTCGGTCTGCGGCGTCATTTCGATTGGAGAAGCAATGCAACCCGCCAGCCCGAGAGCGACGGCCATTGCACAGAGAACCTTGAACAACTGTTTCATGATTTGCCTTGGCCAGACCGTTGCGCCCGCACATGGCTGCGGGCGCAGGTTGGATAAGGTACACAGTGTTTGGTTCCGACGCTGCACGGCGTCGTCGGTTACTGGTTAAAAGCCTGCTGGAACGAGGTGTCGATAATCGGTGCGGTCGCCAATTCAGCCGGCAGCGCCTTGACCTTGAACAGGAAATCCGCCGTGCTTTGCAGGTCTTTCGCGGCCTGTGCATCCACCGGCCCCACGGTCATGTGGGCCTGGCGCAACCAGTGACGCGAAACGTTTTGATCGAGATTGGCCTTCTTCGCCCACAGATCGGCATATTCGTCGCTGTGGTTGTCGACCCAGGCCCGCGCCTTTTTCAGGCGGACCAGGAAGTCGGCGATGGCTTCGCGCTTGCTGTCGATCGACGGTGTCGAGGCAGCGATGGCACTGAGGCCTGGCATGAGGTTCTTGGCGGTGAGAATCGGTCGCGCACCAGAGAACAGAATCTGTTGGGAAATGTACGGTTCCCACACCGGAAACGCATCGATGCTGCCCTGAGGCAGCGCGGCGGCGGCATCAATCGGCATCAGTTTGATGAAGTCGACGTAGTCTTCCGGCAGGTCGGCTTTTTCCAGAGCGCGCAGGGTCAGTTGCTGACTCCAGGCGCCAGGCCAGTACGCGACTTTCTTACCCTTGAGATCGGAGATGGTTTTGACCGGTGAATCCTTGGGCACCAGCAACGCAATGGTTTCCGGGTTCTGCCGCGAGACGCCGATCAGTTTTACCGGTGCCTGTTTGGCGGCGAGGAACAGGAAGCCTGAATCGCCGAGAAAGCCCAGGTCCAGTGCACCGGTGTTCAGCGCTTCGGCCAATGGCGCGGCGGCCTGGAAATGCTTCCAGTCGACGGTATACGGCGCCCCCTCCAGCACACCTGAAGCCTCCACCGAGGCACGCACGTTGTAGTAGTTCTGATCACCGACGTGCAGGACAACGGGCTCGGCGGCGTAGGCCATTGGTGCAGCAAACACAGCGCTGGTCAGCAAACTGCGAACAAATTCGGACAGGTTCATCGGGGGCTCCTTGAGAGTGAATGTCATAGACCATAACGCTCTTACAAGATGCTTTTTAAATTCGATTTACGCATAAGCTCATGACTGTCCGCCAACACTGTTCAGCCAACAACAGTGAGTCGACAGACTGTTTTCACTGCAACACCCATCTGCAACGTCTTTGGCATGGAAACCTTTAAAACACGTGATCTCCACGACATGGCACAGAGCCTGCGATATTCCCGGCGTTCGTGTTTCAGGAGCCTCGATTGATGCCCTGGCTGACCGTCGAGCAATACATCGGTTTCAGCGCCGACAACCGCTACGACAAGGCCTGGGTCGCACAACTGATCGATGAAGTCGGCCTCACCGGGTTCGCCCAAGCCTTGCCCAAGGCGCTCTCCGGCGGCATGGCGCAGCGGGTCGCCATCGCTTGCGGCCTCTACTCGCGACCCGACGTGCTGTTGCTCGACGAACCTTTTAGCGCGGTGGACGCGTTCACCCGGATGAAACTGCAGGACCTGTTGCTGCAACTGGCCGAGCGTCACGCCATCGCCCTGCTGCTGGTGACCCATGATGTCGATGAAGCGCTGTACCTCAGCAATTGCGTCCTGGTCATGGACAATCGCCCCAGCAGCATTCGCCAGGAACTGGCGGCACAACTGAAGGCCTTGTCGTTGAACGAGTTGCAACGGGCGCATGTCATTTGAATCACCCCAAACGATCCGTAGGGGGCGGCTCCTACAGGCGAAGCGTCTAAGCTGAAGGCTTCAGCCAGAGGATTCAGTCGATGTGCGGAAGACTCTCGCAATACCGGGGCATTCATGACTTCGTGGCGGTGCTGAGTATTCCCGACGCACTGATCAACCATGTTGGCGATGAACCCTTGGCTCGATACAACGCCGCGCCGACGAATCAACTCGCGTTGTTTCATCGGGAAAGCAATGGGCTCCGGGCCGACAAGGTGCGCTGGGGATGGCGGCCGCACTGGGCGAAGGACCGGGCGGCGCCGATCAATGCACGCGTGGAAAAAGTCGCACACGGCCCGTTCTTCCGCGCCATCTGGCCGCACCGTGCGATTGTGCCGATCGATAACTGGTTCGAATGGGTCGATGCCCCAGACGCAACGAGACAGCCTTGGCTCATCCGTCGGCAGGACCGCGCACCGATTTTCTGTGCGGCGATTGGCCGGTTCCCCACAGACAGCGAGGCAGCAAGAGACGGCGACGGCTTCGTGATTATCACCGCGGACAGCGCCGGCGGCATGCTCGACATTCATGACCGGCGGCCGGTGGTGTTATCGCCGGAACTGGCGCGGGAATGGCTCGACCCCGCCACCCCCATGGAGCGCGCCGAACAAATGGCCTTGTTTCAGGGGGAAAGCAGCGAAGCGTTCGAGTGGTACAAAGTCAGCAGAGCGGTAGGTAACGTGAGGAATCAAGACGCGTCGTTGATTGATGAGAGTGCGTGAACTATCAATACCGACAGCAGCGCGAGCGTTAATGATAGTCATTAATGCAAACCCATAACTCAAACGTTACACAGACTGTTTCACTCAAGAAACACTTGTTGATAGGGGGTGCTTGGCAGTGTCAACCGCTTGTCCGACATCTCTATCGTCGTACATACATTTACAATCACTACGGATAGCATGCGCGCCGCATTTCCATTGGTATCGCCCAGTTGACCAAATAGTCAACAAATAAGGAAATCCCTACTACTACAAGCCTTACAGAGAATTAAATGCGCGACGATTTTACAATCAATCAAGTCGTTGGTCTGGAGTGCGTTTATCTTTCGACGACAGAACACTATCGGCTGGACTGTTTTATCGAGCAGTACATAAAGACCCGTAACCTGCGATCAGTTCCGGGGATAGACGGCACCTTGCGTTTAACGCTCAAACACTATCCGGGCAAGCCGCCGGTCATGGTCAACGAAGTGAACGCATGGATCGACAAAACCCTCGGTTATCGGGCGTTGCACCCAGATGTATTGCAACTGGACGACGTTTGAAACGACGCAGGGAACCCGTTTGGCATAAGAACTGAACGAACCCGTCGTCGAACGACTCTGATCAGCTGAGGCTCGCTGAGCCTCATCCTTTTTCAGCCTTGTCATTTCTGCACGAACTCGCACCGCAGATCTCTCTGAATGTCCTGTTCTACGACTAAGCCAAATGACTTGGCTGGCTTCACGAGAAATACATGAGCGAACTCGTTCCTTATGCAGTGCATTACTTGTTCGACGGCGTGCGACAACACTTTTTCAAACTGGCCGTACATTTTACCGATGTCGAAGCGATTCATTCGGCGTCCGCGCATGCTTACCCGAAATCCGGCCGTAAGATCGCCGAACACGCCACCCTGGAAGCGGCACGGCTCAAAGCACAGCAACTGGGCATTACCCAGGTTCGCTGGAACGTGTCGATCTGATTGACTGGCAAAAAATAGCCCCGCTCATTGCGGGGCTTGTTGTATGCGCAGTTCTATCAGGGCTCCGACTAAAATTTTTTATCCAGATCTGACAGTTCCTTCCCATCGTCGGGGTGCTTCCAGTCAGGCGTCGAACGCTTCTGTTGCTCGATCTCTTCTTCCGTCGGTTCATCCATGTCTTCTTCATCCGGATCAGGACGCTTTTGTTCAGTGGCCATGCTCACCTCTCTTCCTAAGGGATCAGTCATCAACTTTAAGCGTAGAACAGTTTCGGGGCCCCGGCTCAGAGCCACCAGCGCAGCAAAAAGAAAAACCCCATGCTCAACAACATACTGAGCAGGGTGTTGCGGGTGTACAGCACCAGCCCCACCGCCACCAGCGAGCTGATCAGGTACGGGTTGTCCCATTGCAGGTTCAGTTGCTTGTCCGGCATGAACACGATCGGGCCGCAGATCGCGGTCAACATGCCCGGCACTGCAAAACCAAGGAATTGCCGGGCATTGCTGCTCAGGCGCAGTGGCAGCCGTGGCTCGAGAAATACATAACGGTTGAGGAACACCAGAACCCCCATACCGACAATCACTGCCCAGACCATCATGTGCGCCCACCGTAGAATTTGTTGCAGATGAAGCCCGCGGTCATGCCCGCCAGCCCCGACAGCACCAGTGCCGAGCCCCATTGCCAGTAGCTGAACAACACCGAGCAAAACAGCGAAACCGCCACACAGACCACCGTCGGTACGTTGCGCACCACCGGGGTGATCAGGGCAATGAAGGTTGCGGCGATGGAGAAATCCAGGCCCAGATGTTCCAGCCCCGGAATGCTGCTGCCGAGCACAATGCCGGCAAGGGTAAAGAGGTTCCAGGCGATGTAAAACGTCAGGCCGACGCCCAGTGCGTACCAGCGGTTGAACTGCTGTTTGTCATGCTGGCTGGTCAGGGCAAACAGCTCGTCGGTGAGCAAAAAGCCCAACCCTGCACGCCAGCGACCTGGCAGCGGCGAAATCACCGAGCGCAGGCTCATGCCATAGAGCAAATGCTGCGACGTCAGCAGTAACGTGGTCAGCAGAATCGAAAAGATCCCGGCACCGCCCTTGAGCATGCCGATGGCCACCAGTTGCGCCGCCCCGGCAAATACGATGCTCGACAATCCCTGGCCTTGCAGCGGCGTGAGGTTGGCTTCGATGGCCATGGAGCCGGCCAGCAATCCCCACGGCGCGGTCGCCAGGGACAATGGCATGATTGCCGCGGCGCCGCGAAGAAAGGCACTGCGCGGCATGAGTGAGTGAGTCATAACGCTCTACGAACAGGAAAAGACGCCTGACTGTGCCAGCAGTCGCGCCCGATGGCTTGAACAATCTTGCGCACTTGTGCCGTTTTTCGTGATTGACAAAAGGCCCGCCGACTTTTAAAACTGAGCGCCTCATTTAGGGTGTAAGCAAACATGTCCGCAACCTTCAACCTCAACATTGACGTCATTGGCTTGATTGCCAAGGCGCAAGGTTGCGTTGCGCACGCCCTCAAATCGAAGAAACAGTCGCTCATGTGACCGGGGCGCGCTGTCCCGTCAGATGAGCTGACAGGACATTGAGCGCGACGGGCACCCTCCCCCTGCTTACTTCCTTCTACGCTGCTGACGGTGACTAAATCGGTCAACTTTCAGGAGTAAGTGCATGTCATCGTTTCAAGGTATCTGGGTTCCGCTCGTGACGCCGTTTCAACACGGAGCAATCGATTTCGTCGGGTTGCGCCGGCTCGTCAGCCATCTGCTGGAAAAAGGCGTCGATGGCCTGGTGGTGTGCGGCACTACCGCTGAAGCGGCGGCGCTGAGTAAACATGAACAATTGGCAGTGTTGGATGCCGTGCTGGAGTCAGTGCCTGCAGATCGGGTGGTCATGGGGCTGGCCGGTAATAACCTGACGGAACTGCTGCAATGGCAGAGCGAAATCCTCAAGCGGCCACTGGCCGGGTTGCTGGTGCCGCCGCCGTATTATATCCGCCCGTCCCAAGCAGGCCTTGAAGCGTTTTTCAAAACGGTTGCCGATGCGTCCACGGTGCCGATCATTCTGTACGACATCCCGTATCGCACCGGCATCGCCTTCGAACAGGCAACGTTGCTCAACATTGTCGCCCACGAGCGAATCGTCGCGATCAAGGATTGCGGCGGCAATCAAGCCAACACCCTGGCGCTGCTGAACAGCGGCAAGGTCGACGTGTTGTGCGGCGAAGACAATCAGATTTTCAGCGCCCTGTGCCTCGGCGCCAAAGGGGCGATTGCCGCCTCGGCCCATGTGCATCCAGAGTTGTTCGTGGCGCTGTATCAACAGATCCGCGACCAGCGGTTGGCGGAAGGCCGGACCACGTTTTTCCGGTTGCTGCCGTTGATTCACAGCCTGTTCATCGAACCCAATCCAGCCCCGGTGAAAACCGCACTGGCCCTCGAAGGCTTGATCGGCGACGAACTGCGCGCGCCGATGCAACGCAGCAGCGAGGCCATGGTGCTGCGTTTGAAGGCCGTGCTCGCCGGGCTTGGCAGCAACAATCGATAGAGTGACGACGCCCCGCCCGAGTAACATGGAGCGATTCGCATCACGCGTCAGGGAGTCGACATGCTTTACCGAATTGCCGCCGATGGGCTGGTGCTGTTTCACCTGTTGTTCATTCTGTTCGTGCTGTTCGGCGGGTTGCTGGTGCTCAAATGGCGCCACCTGGCCTGGTGGCACCTGCCGGCCGCCGCGTGGGGGGTTGCGGTCGAGGTGTTCCACCTGACCTGCCCGCTGACACAGTGGGAAAACCTCATGCGCAACGCGGCCGGGCAAGTCGGCTATGGCGGTGGTTTCATCGAACATTATGTGTGGCCGGTGATTTACCCGGCCGGGTTGACCCCGAGTATCCAGTTGGGGCTCGGCGGCGTGGTGTTGCTGATCAACATGTTGGTCTACGTGCGGGTGTTCCGGCAGCGCAAGTCACGCCGGACTTCCACCCTTTCAAACTCCACACGATCCCTGTAAGCGGTCTTGAATTCAATGCAATGTCCAAGGGACTCATCGCCGGCAAGCCAGTTCCTGTAAGGTTCTCGTCGTTCCGGACATTTGTTTCCAGGCCGTTCGCTCGAGGATTCAGAACATGTTGTCGATTGAAGACCTGGCGTTGCTGGAGGCCATTCGGGAAACCGGCAGCCTGTCGCGGGCGGCGGTGCATTTGGGCAAGGCGCCATCGACCGTGTCGTATGCAGCGCGGCAACTGGAAGAGCGTTTCGATGCCTTGCTCTTCGATCGCCGTCGCTACCGCTTGCAGCTCACCCCGGCCGGGGAATTGTTGGTAAACGAGGCGGCGCGGCTGATGCAGGACGTTTCGCGCCTGACCCAACGGGTGCAGCAAGTGGCCAATGGCTGGGAGAGTCGGCTGTGGATCGTCACCGACGAACTGCTGGAGTTCGACACCTTGATTCCGGTGATTCATGAGTTCGATGCGCTTGAATCCGGCGTACCGCTGCGCATCACTCAGGAAGTGCTCAAAGGTGTCTGGGAAGCCCTGCGTGAAGGCCGGGCGGACCTGATCATCGGCGCCACCAACGAACCGCCGGCCATCCCTTCCTTGCGCTGGATGCAACTGGGGGAAATGGAATGGGTGTTTGCGGTCTCGCCCAGCCACCCGCTGGCCAGGGCCAGGGAACCGATCTCACGGGCAACGGTGACGCAGCACCGGGCGATTGTCGTGGCCGACTCGTCCAGAGCCACCGAGGGCAGCACTTATGGCGTCACCGGCGGACAACCGGTGCTCGCCGTACCGACCATGCGCGCCAAAATACTCGCCCAGTGCGACGGCTTGGGCGTAGGGTGGCTGCCAAAACACCGGGTCGGTTCGTTACTGAAAAACGGCACACTGGTGGCAAAGCAAATGGCCGATCCACGCGAGCCGAACATCCTGTATGCCGGCTGGCGCGGCGACCATGACGGTCGCGCCCTGGGCTGGTGGCTGGAAAAACTCAAGCAATCGTATCTGGCGACCAAACTGGTGCAGGGCAGTGGTGGGTTTGCTTGAATTCAGTTGGCAATGACGCTCATGTTCCGGCCGCTGGCCTTGGCCACGTAAAGCGCCTTGTCCGCAGCGCCAACCAGGTCGTCCGGCTGGGCCTGTGATGCCGGATCGTAGGCGGCGACGCCGATACTGACCGTCACCATGCCTTCCGCGCTTTCGCTGTGGCAAATACCGGCCTGCGACACGGCGCGACGGATCTTTTCCGCGACCAGGAACGCCCCCACATAGTCAGTGCCTGGCAGCACCACCGCAAACTCTTCACCGCCGTAGCGCGCCGCCAGATCCCCGGGGCGATTGATATTTTCGGTGATGATCGCGCTGATCTTGCGCAAACACTCATCGCCGGCCACATGGCCGTAGTGGTCGTTGAACGGTTTGAAGTGATCGACATCGATCAGCAGCAGCGCGAGGCTGCTCTGGCTGCGCCGGGCGCGGCCCATTTCCGAGTGGATGAACAGATCAAACTGACGGCGGTTGGACAGCCCCGTCAGCGCGTCTTCCAGGGCCAGCAGTTCCAGGCCGCGATTGACCTCGAGCAGTTTGTCCTGAGCGTCCAGCAACTGGCTCTGAGCGCGGTTCTGCTGCTTCATCAGATTGATCAGGCGATAACCCAGTACGCCGAGAAAACCCAGCAACAGGGCGACGACACCTGCACTGAGCATGGACTCTTTCCGCCAGCTAGCCAGGACTTCGTCCTTGTCGAGCGCAGCGAAAACGACCAGCGGATACCCCTCGACCCGGCGATACCCTACCACCCGCACCACGCCATCCATCATGGATTTGATCATTGCCGTCCCAAAATCCGCCGTGGGCAACAACTGTTTGAACAGCGGGCTGTTAATGAGGCTGGTGCTGATTTCCGCTTCGTTGAACGGCCGGCGAACGATGATGGTGGCGTCGTTGGCGATCAGGTTGATCACGCCGTTTCGGCCCATGTCGATGCTGTCATACAGGGACAGAAAATGATTAAGGTAAATCGTCGCCAGCGCCACACCGGCAAAACTTCCATCAGCATGATTGATCCGGCGCGACACCGTCATGATCCATTCGCCGCTGGAACGGCTTTTGATCGACGGGCCGATGTGAGGCCCACGGTCGGGATGATCACGATGGAAGATGAAATACTCCCGGTCGGCATTGTTGGCATCAGTCAGTGCGGCGCCGTTGGAATTGGCAATCCAGCGCCCCGTTTCGTCATACACGAACAGGCCGTGCAACTGGCTCAACTCTCTGCGCTGGGCGCTGAGCAAGCGCTCCAGGTGTGGCAACCCGGCCGGATTGAAGCCCTCGGTTTCGAGGCGTTCCACCAGCGTAAACAGCAGCGTATCGGCTTGCTTGATCGTCGCCTGCGCTTGCGAGGCCAGGGTCTGCGCAAGGTTGGACATCGCCACTTCCTTGTCATGCAGATTGTACTGGCGCGAATTCCACGCTTCCCAGATCACGATGACAATCATGGACAGGCACACCGCAACGAGCAGCACCACCGCGGAGCGCACCTTGAGCGTGGCTCCGGCCTGTTCGGTGATCAAAGGCACGCTGTGGCGCAATTGTTCAATTCGGTCTTTGACGGACGGGTTACCCATGACGCTCCCTGACTCCTGCTGAATGGCGACTGATCCCGTTCGCCTTTTAATTATCAATGTGCCTTAACCCCACACCGGTTAGCGTGGCGTCTGTTTCACAGCGTCAAGCCACGCCGGGTTCAATTGTGTCTGTTCGGTCTCGATGCCCAGCGCTTCCATTCGTGCCTTGTGCAGGTCCATTTCACGTATCAATTGGCTGTGATCACTGGAGTTGCCGTCCAGTTGGTGCATCTGGCTCAACCCCAGGTGATAGAAGCGCAGCAGCTTCATGGCGCTCGGATCCCCCGCATCCACCGCCGCCGTCACCTGGTGCATGACGTTGGTGATGCTCATCAGGCTGCGTTTGAGCTGCCAGCCGTAGACCGCCGGCGCCATCCACGCCTGGGTCCAGAACGTGCCGCGCATCAGCGCCGCCATCAACAGCACCGCGACAAACACGCCGCCCACGTTGAAGCGTAGATTGTCACCCCCCGGTTCGCCGAACATCGCCACTGCCGCAGTGGACAAAACCATCGCCAGGGCGAGGAAAATCAGGGCGATGATGATCGTGCTGCGGCGCGTCTGGCTTCGATAGATTTCGGGATTCTGCGGCTGGATTTCGAACATCGCGACGGGTTTCCTCGGAGGGGTGGGCAAAAAGACTGCGAGGCATTATCGCCTCTGCGGGGGATTTAGCTATGCTGGGGCTCCTTTTCATCTTTTCATCGTCAAAGGGGAACATGGCGATACTGCGCAGTTCGTGCCATCTTCTTTTATGGATACATACTATTCGGATGTCATGCGTCCCCGGCGGGTGACATCGTTTTAAGGATCATTGAATGTCCCAACGTCAAGTAATCAACGCTTCGGTCAGCCCGAAAGGCAGCCTGGAAACCCTCTCTCAACGTGAAGTGCAACAACTGAGCGAAGCCGGATCCGGCAGCACCTACACCCTCTTCCGCCAGTGCGCCCTGGCCATCCTCAATACCGGCGCCCATGTCGATAACGCCAAGACCATCCTCGAAGCCTACAAGGACTTCGAAATCCGCATCCACCAGCAGGATCGCGGCGTGCGCCTGGAATTGCTGAACGCCCCGGCCGACGCCTTCGTTGATGGCGAAATGATCGCCAGCACCCGGGAAATGCTGTTCAGCGCCCTGCGCGACATCGTCTACACCGAAAACGAACTCGACGCCCAGCGCATCGACCTGAGCACTTCCCAGGGCATCAGCGACTACGTGTTCCACCTGCTGCGCAACGCCCGCACCCTGCGTCCCGGCGTCGAGCCGAAGATCGTGGTGTGCTGGGGTGGCCATTCGATCAACACCGAAGAATACAAATACACCAAGAAAGTCGGCCACGAACTGGGCCTGCGCAGCCTCGACATCTGCACCGGTTGCGGTCCTGGCGTGATGAAAGGCCCGATGAAAGGCGCGACCATCGCCCATGCCAAGCAGCGCATCCACGGCGGTCGTTACCTCGGCCTGACCGAACCCGGCATCATCGCCGCCGAAGCGCCGAACCCGATCGTCAATGAGCTGGTGATCCTGCCGGACATCGAAAAACGTCTGGAAGCGTTCGTACGCGTCGGTCACGGGATCATCATTTTCCCCGGCGGCGCGGGCACGGCCGAAGAATTCCTGTACCTGCTCGGCATCCTGATGCACCCGGACAACAAGGGCCTGCCCTTCCCCGTCATCCTCACCGGGCCGAAACACGCGGCGCCGTATCTGGAACAACTGGATGCGTTCGTCGGCGCCACCCTGGGTGAAGCGGCGAAACAGCACTACGAAATCATCATCGACGACCCGGCTGAAGTCGCGCGGCAGATGACTGCCGGCCTGAAAGCAGTGAAACAGTTCCGCCGCGAGCGCAATGACGCGTTCCATTTCAACTGGCTGCTGAAAATCGACGAAGGCTTCCAGCGCCCGTTCGACCCGACCCACGAAAACATGGCCAACCTGAAACTGAGCCGCAGCCTGCCGGCCCATGAACTGGCGGCCAACCTGCGTCGCGCGTTCTCCGGCATCGTCGCCGGCAACGTCAAGGACAACGGCATCCGGCTGATCGAAGAACACGGGCCGTACCAGATCCGCGGCGATGCGGCGGTGATGCAGCCGCTGGATCAGTTGCTCAAGGCTTTCGTGGCCCAGCACCGGATGAAACTGCCGGGCGGCGCGGCGTATGTGCCGTGTTATCGGGTGGTTGCGTAACAAGACCTCAGAAGAGGTCAAGTCGCGAGCCGTGCATTGCTCATCCGGGCGCCATCGCTGGCAAGCCAGCTTCTACAGGTTCGGCGTTGTGTGAAGGTCTAAGGACACCTGCCATTCCCGTAAGAGCCGACTTGCCGGTGATGAGGCTCTAGAGCCCTGCGTCGCTCTCAGAGGTGATCCGCATCGATCACAGCCTTGGCAAAGGCCTGCGGGTCTTCCTGCGGCAAGTTGTGGCCGATGCCGCCGCTGATGAGTCGGTATTCGTATTTGCCGGTGAAGCGCTTGGCGTAATCCTCGGCGGCCGGATGTGGCGCCCCGTTGGCGTCGCCTTCCATGGTGATGGTCGGCACCGTAATGACCGGTGCCTTGGCCAGCCGCTGCTCCAGCGCTTCGTATTGAGGTTCGCCCTGAACCATGCCCAACCGCCAGCGATAGTTGAAAATCGTGATGGCAACGTGATCCGGGTTGTCCAGCGCCGCCGCGCTGCGGTCGAACGTCGCGTCGTCAAAGCGCCATTTCGGCGATGCCAGCTCCCAGATCAACTTGGCGAAGTCGTGGCGATTTTTTTCGTAGCCGGCCTGGCCACGCTCGGTTGCGAAGTAAAACTGATACCACCATTGCAACTCGGCCTTGGGCGGCAAAGGGTTCTTGCCCGCGGCCTGATTGCCGATCAGGTAGCCGCTGACGGCGACCAGTGCCTCGACCCGCTCCGGCCAAAGCGCGGCAACGATGTCCGCCGAGCGCGCACCCCAGTCGTAGCCGCCCAGCACCGCCTTCTTGATCTTCAGCGCATCCATGAAATCGATGACGTCACTGGCCAACGCCGCAGGCTGGCCGTTGCGAACAGTCTTGTCGGACAGGAAATGCGTGTCGCCATAGCCGCGTGCGTAAGGGATCAGCACCCGGTAGCCCTTGGCCGCCAACAGCGGCGCGACTTCGCTGTAGCTGTGAATGTCGTAAGGCCAGCCGTGCAGGAGAATCACCACCGGCCCATCGGCGGGGCCGACTTCGGCATAAGCCACACTCAGCAACCCGGCATTGACATGCTTGAGCGGGCCGAACGTGTCGGCTTTGAGGGTCGCGGCAGCGGCCACCACCGGCTCCGCGGTCGCGGCTTGCGCATTCGCAGCCCCGAGAGCACCGAGCTGCATCAGCGCGAACGCGAGGACCGAAGGGCCAAGGAAACGGCGACGACGCGAGGCGGATGGACTACTCAACACATTGATCTTCATGATGATTTTCCTGCTGGTCATTGATCTGGTGTTTGGACGAAATGAATCAGCCATCGCGGCTCGCTGAGCAGACTGAGCGCTCGACATCGACAACGATGAGCGTAGTGGAAAGATCAGCCGCCCTGATTGGCGCACTCTGCGAATTTTTTGTAACCGGCGACTTTCTGCATGCCACTGGAATCGAGGTAGGTCAGCCGGGCATCGACAATGCCGCAGGCGCCGCCGTTGTCGACGATGGACACGACTTTCTTGATATCCAGATGGGTGCCGTACGCCGTGCTCTGCGCCGGGACTTGAACATCGGCATGGGCCGAAAATGCCGCAACGTTCAGGACCGCGAAGAAGCTGGCGGCAATCAATTTGTTCCAGTTCATGGTGATTTCCTCAGGGTTGCAATGGGCAATGGTTGCGAGGCAGTTGTGTTGTCTCGATGGAACCCATTTAACCGGCCCGAGGTATCTGCCATGTGTCGTAGAACCACGGGTATTAAGGCGTAAGGTGTCAGACAGGGCGGCAGATACACTGAGATACAAAGCCTATGGGCAGTTGCACCGTGGCTGCCTAGAATGCGCAACGTGCGAATAAAAAGAGGGTTGGGCAATGGAACATGTAAACCACATCCTGATCGTCGACGACGACCGGGAGATTCGCGAGCTGGTCGGCAATTACCTGAAGAAGAACGGCCTGCGCACCACGGTGGTTGCCGACGGTCGGCAGATGCGCAGCTTTCTCGAAGCCAATCAGGTGGACCTGATCGTGCTGGACATCATGATGCCCGGCGATGACGGCCTGCTGCTGTGCCGCGAATTGCGCTCGGGCAAACATAAAGCCACGCCGATCCTGATGCTCACCGCACGCGATGACGAAACCGATCGAATCCTCGGCCTTGAAATGGGCGCCGACGACTACCTGACCAAACCCTTCGCCGCCCGCGAGTTGCTGGCACGGATCAACGCGGTATTGCGCCGTACGCGAATGCTGCCGCCCAACCTGCTGATCACCGAAACGGGCCGACTGCTGGGCTTTGGCCGCTGGCGCCTCGACACGACCGCCCGCCATCTGCTCGACGAAGACGGCACGATGGTCGCCCTCAGTGGTGCCGAATACCGTTTGTTGCGCGTGTTCCTCGATCACCCGCAACGGGTACTCAGCCGCGACCAGTTGCTCAACCTGACCCAGGGTCGCGACGCCGACCTGTTCGATCGCTCAATCGATTTGCTGGTGAGCCGTTTGCGCCAACGCCTGATGGATGACTCGCGCGAGTCGACCTACATCAAGACCGTGCGTAGCGAAGGCTATGTGTTCTCCTACCCGGTGGAAATGCTCGGCGCGGAATCATGAAATGTGCCTGGCGATGACCACGTGCGCCCTTCACCTGCGAAAGGTTTTGTATCCGTCTGTATAAGAACCCGCGACAGATACGCAGGCAGCGAATTCGCTGTGTTCAAACACACATCAGCGATACACCCGGACGTTTAACTGTGATCACCGGATAGCAACCGCTACCGACTCACTCAAACTAAACGCACGGAGAATCACCATGTTCAACTTCTCGAAAGTTTCGTCCCTGGCACTCGGCCTGGCACTGATAGGTGGCCTCGGCCTGTCGAATCTGGCCTCGGCCAGCACCGTGAGCGCAGTGTCTGCCGGCCAGATCCAGCAGTTGCTGGTGGAAGGTGGTTCGGATCGGCTGCAACAGAATCGTGTGGCTGAAGGCGGTGCAGAGCGTTTGCAAGAGCTGCGCGAACGTGTCGCCGAAGGTGGCGCCGATCGCCTGCAGGAACTGCGTGAACGTGTCGCCCTGATCAGCCCGGACAATGCAGTACGCGGCGGCGTGATCGTGGCGGATAACCGCGCAGAGTTCGGTTCGAAATATCAACGGTATTGATCCAGCGGTCTCCTGAAACACCCAAAAGCCCGGTTCCCCGGGCTTTTTGCTGTGTGGCCAACAGCGCCCGGTGATACCCATAAATCCTCAGGTCTGACGCAAAAGCCCGCTCAATTCCTCGGGACAGTGACCGTGTGCTCGTACTAAGCTTTGCGGCTCATTCGATCAAGGAAGATTCATGAAACGTATTGCCGTTTGTCTGCTGTCGCTATTGACGCTCACTGCGGTCGCGGCAGACCTGAACATGCTGACAGACAACCATCCACCCCTGCACTTCCGGCAGGGTGATCAGCTGGTGGGTTTTGGTGTGGATGTCGTGCAGGCGCTGGCTGACATGGCTGGCGACCAGGTGCATTTTCAACAAGTCCCGCTGCCGCGCGCCTTGCACGTGGCCAGCACCGAACCCGCCACCGGGGTGTTCACGGTGTTGCGCACCGCCGAACGTGATCGCCAGTACCAGTGGGTCGGTCCGCTGATGGAGGTGGAAATCGCTCTGTATTCCACTGAAAACACTCGGCAACCGGTGCGCAGTCTAATGGAGGCCAGTCATCAGGGGCGCATTGTCGTTCCGCGAAAATGGCTGGTCTACAGCTACTTGCAGAAACAGGATGTGAGCAGTCTGTACGGTGTGGAAACGCCCGAACAAATGATGCGTCTGGCCCGCCTGGGGCGCGCGGAATTCGTCGTGGCCGACACCCTTTCCGTCGCCACCATGGCCCGCGAAGAAGGCTTGCCACCCGAGCAGTTGCACTACCAGATACCGCTGATGAAGGAAGCCACCTACATCGCCTTTTCGCCGTTGACCGATCCGAGTCAGATCGCACGCTGGCAACAGGCGCTGGACGCGATGCGCCTGGATGGTCGCCTGGAACAGCTCAAGCAGCGCTGGCTGGTGGACCGCACACCACGCTGACGGCGTGGATCAACGTTCTCGATAACGACTATGCCTCAGGGTGTTTTTTCATCGCCAGACTCCAGCACTACAGTGGCCACATCTTCTTCCCACAGTTCTGGAGCAACCTCATGAAAAGCATCATCGGTCTTGGTTTCGCCCTTTCGGTTCTTGGCGCTACATCCGCCATGGCTGCCCCGCATGCCACGTTGCCCGTGGTGGCGGCGGCGAAAGTCAGTCAGCCGGCTACGTTGAATGTGAATACGGTTGGCGTTGATCGTAAAGACACTCAGGCGAGCAAACTCTACGTGGCTGATAACCGTCCTGAGTTTGGTTCGAAGTATCAGCGTTATTGATTGGCTGGTTTGTGTGGCTGTGAACAGGGAACCCCGGGAGGATTTGATCTTTCCGGGGTTTCCTGGTTTTTGATGGGAGCGTATGCCCCCAATCTAGAACCCAGCCAAGCGAACAGCCAAAGCCTTGGCCTGACTCGCCACATCCGTCACCGCCGTACTCTCCCACCACATCCCCCGCAACGGCGGTCCCATGGCAAACAGTCGACGGGCCACCTGCCCATCACTCCCCTGCACCGCGCCATCGACCGCCGCCGCAATCCCCAACGCCAACGGCCCGGGCCGCACCAGTCCACGGGCCAACAGCTGCTGCGGCAGCGGTCGCGCCACACGTCGCCAGTCGTACTCGATGCCACTGGAATTGATCAACGCTGCGCCACTGACGACAACCGTTTGCGCTTCACCCCGTCGACGAATGCGGATACTGACACCGCCCGAAGCCGGCTCCAGCCCTTTGAACGAAGCCGCCTGAATCCGCAACCGCCCTTCCCCGTGAAGCCGCTCCACCAACTGCGCACTCAACGGCGGCGACCGGTGATGATGACTTTCCCACCACGGCCGCACATGCCGCACAAACTGCCGACGCTGCACGTCCGTCGCCTGATTCCACAACCGGCCGATGTGCGCCCGCACTGTGTCCAGCGGCGCCTGCCAGTCGATGCCCTGCGCAATGGCATCTCGACAATGCCGGCGCAACTCACGCACCAACTGTCGCGGCGTACGAATGCTGTGATCCTCGGCCAGAAAATCCGCCCAGGCCGGTGGTTGCCGCCGCACATGCGGCAGCAGCCCATGCCGTGAAAATACTTCGATGGGCCCACGATGCCCGGCCTGTTCCAGCGACACCACAGCATCGACCATGGTCAGGCCAGAACCGATGATCAGCACCGTCGATTGCGGGTCGAGCTGACGCATGGCTGCCACATCCCAAGGATCGAGCGCTGCGGCGTTCAAGCCGCTGGACTCGGTCTGCGGCGTGCGTGCAGCGGGGAACATTCCCGTGGCCAGGACCGCATAAGCGCCCTGCAATCGCTTCCCGTCACTCAAGCTCAGCCGCACCGAATCGCTCAACGTTTCCAGGTCAACCACCTCGGCCCGCACATGCTCGACGGTCGAGCCGTTCAACGCGCCCAGCGCTTGCGCTTCGGCCAACCGTTGCTGCACGTACAACCCGAAAATCCCCCGGGGCGGAAATAGTTCGCTGACCGGTACATGCTGCTCATCGGACTCCGGCCAGCCACCGGCGGCGATGTACTCGGTCAGCCACTGAGTCAGGTCATCCGCGTTGTCCGGGTCGACACTCATACGCGCCGCGTTGCCATTCAGCGTATGGCCCAGCTCGACCGCGCTGTACGCCTCGCCCCGACCGAGTTCCGCTCGGGGTTCGATTACCAGCAACGAGCGCTTGCCGGGCAAGCGCAACAACTGCGCCGCCAGCATCGCACCGCTGAGGCCGCCGCCGACGATCAGGATGTCCGCGTGGCGGATGGCGTCGGTCGCCTGTCCGCTTTGGGTTTCAGTCATGGCGCTCTCACTGCTCAGTGTTTACCTAAATAAAAGTCATGCAGATCGCCCCGCGCCAACAGCGCCTCGCTGCTGCCGGACAACACCACACGGCCGGTGTCGAGCACGTAAGCCGTCGAGGCGTATTTGAGCGCCACAATAATGTTTTGCTCGGCGATCAGGAAGCTCACCTGCTCGTCGCGATTGAGCTGGGCGACGATCTCGAAAATCTCCTGAACGATAATAGGCGCCAAACCCATGGAAGGTTCATCAAGCAGTACCAAAGTAGGACGCGTCATCAGCGCCCGACCGATGGCGACCATCTGCTGCTCGCCACCGGACGTCAGCCCGGCCTGGGTCTTGCGCTTGGTTTTCAGACGCGGGAACCAGGCGTAAACCCGCTCCAGGTCCCGGACCATGTCCTGGCGGCTCAACCCCCGTACAAAACCGCCACTGCGCAGGTTGTCCTCGACCGTCAGTTGCGCGAATACGTGCCGACCTTCCAGCACATGCACCATCCCCTGACGCACCCGCAGACTGGGATCGACACCCGCCGTATCGCGACCGAGAAACTCGATTGTGCCGCGACTGACCTCCGCCCGCTCGGCCCGCACCAATCCGGAAATCGCCTTGAGCGTGGTGCTTTTACCCGCGCCGTTGGCACCGAGCAACGCGACGATGCCGCCCTTGGGCACCGTCAGCGAAACCCCGGCCACGGCCAGAATCGCGCCGTCGTAGATCACCTCGATGTCGTTGACCCGCAACAGATCGTTGGCGGCTATGTCGCTGGCGGCTTGGCTCATGGTTTATTCATCCCCGGTGCAGGTGCGTGGCGTCAGGCCTTTTTCCTTGGCGAACGCCGCGGATTTTTCATCAATCAAGGGTCGCAGCAAAGCGCGGTCGGCGGCGATCCAGTCGCTGATCAGCGTCCAGTTCGCGCCGTCCCACTGCTGAACCCGTGCCGAACCGCCACCCTCGTGGTCCTTGCACGACAACTTGAGATTCTGCATCAGGCCGAAATAGCCCATGTCCTTGAGCCGCGCATCGTCGATGTTCAGGTGTTCCAGGCCCCAGCGGCCTTCTTCGCCATTCAACGGACGTTTGCCGAATTTGCCTTGGGCGGTGCGGATCGCTTCCACCATCACCGCAGCGTTCACCAGCCCGGAGTTGTAGTAGACGCTGCCGAAGTTTTTCAGGTCCTTGAGGTCGCTTTTGCCCTTGTCGAGGATGAATTGCTTGAGGCGTTTGTGGATCTCGAAATCACTGCCGGCCGGGTATGGCGTCAGTGCCAGATAGCCTTTGGCAGCCGCGCCGGCAGGCAACACGTCTTCGCTGGAACTGGCCCAGATGTCGCCGACGATGTGGTCCACCGGGAAGCCGAAACGCGCGGCGGTTTTCACTGCGACCGGCGTCGACACACCCCAGGTACGCAGGAACACCCAGTCCGGGTTGACCTGGCGAATCTGCCGCCACTGCGCCGATTGCTCGTTACCCGGATCGGCCACTGGAATCTGAATGTTCTCAAAGCCGTACTTTTCTGCCAGTAACTTCAGCGGCCCGAGGGTTTCCCGGCCATAAGCGGAGTCGTGGTAGACCGTGGCAATCTTTTTGCCCTTGAGTTTGTCGAAACCGCCCTCGCGCTGGGCGATGTAATTGATCAGGCTCGATGCCTCGCTGTAGAAGGTCAGCATCACCGGGAAGTTGTACGGAAACACCGTGCCGTCTGTGGCTTCGGTGCGCCCGTAGCCCAGGGTGATCAATGGGATCTTGTCGACTTCCGCGCGCTCGCTCAGCGCATAGGCCGCCGGCGCACCGTTGGGTGAATAGATCGCCACCGGCGCGCCATCCAGCCCTTTCTTGAAGCGCTCGTAGCACTCGATGCCCTTCTCCGCCGTCCACTCGGTTTCGCATTCCTGCCAGACCAGTTTGACGCCGTTGATTCCGCCTTCCACATCGTTGATGTAGTTGAGGTAATCGAGCATCCCGGCCCATACCTGTACGCCGCTGGAGGCATAGGCGCCGACGCGATAGGTGGCCAACGGGAAGAATTGCTGGTCCGGCGAGGCTTGAACCACCGGCACTGCACTGCTGAAAACGGCCAGCGTCAAAGCGGCGCCGACCAACGAACGTTTCAAGGATGCACGCATGTTGTCTCTCTATCTAATAATGGAAAGGATTCAGAAGCGCAGCGGCCAGTGACTCAGCCGTTCACGAAGGTTGCCCAGCAGGCGGATCAGACCTTCCGGTTCCTTGATCAGGAACAGGATGATCAGCGCGCCGAAGATGATTTTTTGCAGGTTCTGCAGTTGCCCGGCATCCACTGAACCACCGAACAAGGCTTGTCCGGCGTGGCTGAGCAGGATCGGCAACAGGCTGATAAACGCCGCGCCGACAAAGTTGCCGGCGATGCTGCCCATGCCGCCGATAATGATGATGAACAGGATCTGGAACGACCGATTGATATCGAAGCTGCTGGCGCTGGCGGTGCCCAGATAGGCAAAGGCCCACAGCGCCCCGGCGATGCCGAGGTAGAACGAGCTGACGGCGAACGCCAGGTGTTTGTAGCGCACCACCGGAATGCCGATCACGGCGGCGGCGGTGTCCATGTCGCGGATCGCCATCCAGTTGCGACCGATCTGGCTTTTTACCAGGTTCACCGCCACCCAGGTCAGCAACAGCACGGTGCTCAGGGTCAGCAGATAGCGACCGAGCGGCGTGTTCAGGTCATGGCCGAACAGCGCCAGTTTCGGCGCAGAAATGGTCCCGGACGATCCGTAGTTATAGAACCAGGGAAATTTGACGAACAGCCACTCCAGGAAAAACTGCGCTGCCAGCGTGGTGACCATCAGGTAAAAGCCCTTGATCCGCGAACTCGGCAGGCCGAAGACGAAGCCCACCACCGCACTGATCAATCCGCCGCCGAGCAGCGCGACGGGCAAGCCCAGCTCAGGCAAACGCAACAAAAACCCATAGGTGGCAAATGCACCGACCGCCATGAACCCGGCCGCACCGACCGAGGTCTGGCCGGTGTAGCCGGTGAGCAAATTCAGGCCGAGGCCGGCCAGTGACAGCACCAGAAACGGGATCAGAATCGCGTTCAGCCAATAGTCGTTGCCGGTCAGCGGCACGACCACGAAGGCGATCAACAACAAGGCGAGCAGTCCGAACGGAACGCGGCGCTGGATCAACACCGACGGCGCGGTTTCGTGGGTAAGGGATATCGACATGGGTTCAGACTCGCTCGATGGCGCGCTCGCCGAACAGGCCGGCGGGACGGATGTACAGAAAGGCCAAGGCCAGGACGTAGGCGAACCACGGCGTGATGCCGCCGCCAATCAACGGACCGATGTAGACCTCGGCGAGGTTCTCCGCCGCGCCGACAATCAGCCCGCCGACAATCGCCCCGCCAATCGAAGTGAAGCCGCCAATGATCAGCACCGGCAAGGCTTTGAGCACCACCAGCGACAGCGAAAACTGCACCCCTTGGCGCGCGCCCCAGAGCAATCCCGCCACCAGCCCGACAACCCCGGCCACGGCCCAGACGATCTGCCAGATGCGGTTGAGGTTGATGCCGATCGACAACGCGGCAGTGGTGTCATCCGCCACCGCACGCAACGACACGCCGATGCGGGTCTTGTTGAACAACAACGCCAACACCGTCACCAGGACGATGGCGACAGCGGCAGCAATCAGGTCGAACTGGCTGACCATCATCGCGCCAATGAAAATCGGCACATCGTCGATGCCCAGGTCCAACGCCCGCACTTGCGAGCCCATCAAGCCTTGAGCCAGGCCTTCGATGATGAAGGACAGCCCAAGCGTGGCCATGAACAGGGTGATCTGCGAGCGATTGACCAGTGGCCGCAGCACCAGCCGTTCGATCAGCAACGCGCCGATGATCATCACTACTACGGTCAGCAACAGCGCCAAAGCGAACGGCACGCCCTGATCGTGCAGGCTGACGAAGGTCAGCGCGGCGAACAACAGCATCGCGCCCTGGGCAAAATTGAACACGCCGCTGGCCTTGTAGATCAGCACGAAGCCGATGGCGACCAGCGAATACAGGGTGCCGGCAAGCAGGCCGCCGAGCAGGGTTTCGAAGAAGAACGTCATCAGTGCGCCACTCCCAGATACGCCGCGATCACTTCGGGATCGGCCTGCACTTCGGCGGGCGTGCCGTCACCGACCTTGCGTCCGTAATCGAGCACCACGACGTGGTCGGACAGGCCCATGACCACGCTCATGTCGTGCTCGATCAACACCACCGTGGTGCCGAGGTCGCGGTTGATGTCGGCGATGAAACGGGCCATTTCCTGTTTCTCTTCGGCGTTCATCCCCGCCATCGGCTCATCCAGCAGCAACAGGCGCGGGCCGGCGATCAAGGCGCGACCGAGCTCTACGCGTTTTTGCAGGCCGTAGGACAGATTGCCCACCGGCACATCGCGATGGGCTTGCAGCTCAAGGAATTCGAGAATGCCCTGGGCTTGTTGGCGGAAGGCTTCGGCTTCGCGTCGTGCTCGCGGCAGGTTCAGCGCCTGTTCGATGAAGCGGCTGCGCAAGTGCCGCGACAGACCGGTGAGAATGTTGTCGATCACGCTCATCTTCTTGAACAGCGCGTTGTTCTGGAAAGTGCGGCCAATGCCTCGGCGCGCAGCGGTCAACGGGTCGATGCGTTTGAACGGCTGTTGTTCGAAGACAATCGAACCGGCGTCGAAGCGGTACACGCCGTTCAGCACGTTGAGCAGCGAACTCTTGCCCGCGCCGTTAGGGCCGATCAGCGCGCAGATCTCGCCCCGACGCACGTCGAAGGACAGTTCGTTGATCGCTTTCACGCCTTTGAAGGACAGGGAAATGCCGCTGACTTGCAGGATGGAATCGGTCGAGGTCATGCGATGTCCCGTTTGAATTCAGTCAGCCAGGTTGGCGCGGCTATCACCTCAGGCGTGCGCGTGGCCTGCCAGATGTAATGCAGGTTGTGAAACCCGAGCAGTCGGCGAACGCGATTCTTGATCAGCCGTTGCAGGCCTTTTTCCGGGCGAGCGATGGCCCACTCGCAAAGACGTCGACGCCAGGTGCCTTGGGCGGCGAGGCGACTGTCGATTTCCTCGGCCAGCAGTTGCAGACGTTCGGTCGACAGCAACAGCCCGGATGGCGCCACTTCACGACGGTCGCGACTGGCACTGCCGGGGCTTTCCGGGAAGGCCAGCGATTGGCCGCTGCTCAGCCATTGCTCCAGCAACACCGTCAGGCCGGCCTGCCATTGCGTGCCCTCTTCGCTCCACAGTTGCGCGCCCTGGTTCCAGCGGTTGAGGCGTTGCGGGGTGTCCACCGGCCCGAGCAGGTCGTGGAAATTCAGCAGCGTTTGGCCCTGATTGAGCCACAGTTGCTGCGTTTGCCGGCCCTGAACAAAGGCGTGCGTGGGACCGCTGCGCCACAGGATTTTGTGCAGGGATTCGGGGGCGAGGTTGTCCGGCAGCGTCAGCCATTGCCCGCCAATGTGTTGCGAGGCCAGGGCCAGCAGCAACAGATTAGGTTCGAACGCACCGCTGAGGGCCAGGCGCGAATCCTCGGTGAAACCTTGCTGGCGCAAGCCGTCGGCCAAGCGCTCGACATCGCGCAGGGCATCGATCCAGCGCCAGACAAACCACTGGCCGTGGCGTTTGTGGCGTAGCGCCGGTTGCAACGGGCTGACCTGCGCCCAGTGGCGCAATTGCTCCAGCGCCGTGGGCAGCTCGACCCGCCACTCGGCGGTGTCCGCGACGGGCGGACGTTTGAGTTCATGCACGCTCATGGGGTGACCTCCTGTTCATGGGCAAAAGCGTGCGGTGGTCCGCTGGGCTGAAATCTTTTACACACCACAAAACCCTGTGGGAGCCGGCTTGCCGGCGATGGCGTCTAGGCCGACACGACTTTCTTCTCCTGCTGCCGCAACGCCGCCAGATCCCGATACCCAGCGCCCGGATGAATCTGGGGCAGCCGCGGCCCTTCGCCGAACAGCTTCTCGCGCAAGGTCCCCGGCGCGTACTCGGTCTTGTAGACCCCACGCTTCTGCAACTCCGGCACCAGCAATTCCACGGCGTCGATAAAGGTTTCGTGCGTCAGTGCATAGGCCAGGTTGAAACCGTCGACATCGGTCTCCTCAACCCACTCTTGCAGCAGATCGGCCACCGTTTCGGGACTGCCGACAAACAGCGGACCAAACCCGCCAATCCCGACCCAGTCGGCCAGTTCGTTGGGCGTCCAGACCTTGTTCGGATCAGCCGTGGAGAACGCCTCCACCGCCGATTGGATGGCGTTGGTGTGCACATGTTTGAGCGGCTCATCCGGCTTGAACTGACTGAAATCGATCCCGGTCCAGCCCGAAATCAATGCCATCGCGCCTTCGTAACTGACCCAGGTTTTGTATTCCTCGAACTTGGCCTTGGCCTTGGCGTCGGTCTCGCCGAGGATCACGGTTTGCAGGTTGAAGATCAGGATCTTCTTCGGATCGCGCCCCGCTTCCGCCGCACGACGGCGGATGTCGGCCACGGTCTTTTTCAGCAGCACTTTCGACGGTGCCGCCACGAACACGCATTCGGCATGTTCGGCGGCAAACTGCTTGCCGCGACTCGATGCGCCGGCCTGATACAGCACGGGCGTGCGTTGCGGCGAAGGTTCGCAAAGGTGAATGCCCGGCACCTGGAAGTGTTTGCCGACGTGCTGGATTTCGTGGATTTTGCTCGGATCGCTGAAGATCCTGCGCTCGCGATCGCGCAGGATTGCACCCTCCTCCCAACTGCCTTCCCAGAGTTTGTAGCAAACCTCCAGGTACTCTTCGGCGAAGTCGTAGCGAGCGTCGTGTTCCGTCTGGTTTTTCTGCCCGAGGTTCTTCGCACCGCTTTCCAGGTACGAGGTCACGATGTTCCAACCCGCGCGCCCCTTGGTCAGGTGATCGAGGGTCGACAGACGGCGGGCAAACGGATACGGGTGTTCAAACGACAGCGACGCGGTCAGGCCGAAACCCAGATGCTCGGTGACCAGCGCCATCGGCGGAATCAGTTGCAGTGGGTCATTGACCGGCACCTGCGCCGCCTGGCGGATCGCTGCGTCACCGTTGCCGTTGTAGACGTCGTAGATGCCCAGCACGTCAGCGATGAACAACCCGTCGAATTTGCCGCGTTCGAGGATTTTCGCCAGATCGGTCCAGTACTCGAGGTCTTTGTACTGCCACGAGCGGTCCCGTGGGTGCGCCCATAAACCGGGCGACTGGTGACCGACACAGTTCATGTCGAAAGCATTGAGACGAATTTCCCGGGCCATCAAACGGCGCTCCTGAAACTTGGGGGATGAATGCCGTTGAGGCGAAAATTACCGATGAGATGGAGTTTCCAGCGCAGCGGTTCGTGCAGTGAGCCGGGCAAGGTGGTGCGTTGTCCGGTGAGTTCGAATTCGGCGTTGCTGACGGCGCTCAACGCATCGGCACTGGCCAGATGCGACTCAGCGATCGCGATACTGATTTCGGTGTCGTCTTCGTGACTGTTCAGAAAAGCTTCGGCACGTTCCAGCAGTGCGGCAGCGACTTCGATGCGAATGTGCAAATCACCGAAACGGCTGATGACGTAAGGGTCATCCTTGATGTGGCTCTGCTGACGAACGAAGCGCAGGGTCGCATCGAGCAAACTGCGGGCGTTGTGCAAGTCATGCTGACTGTTGGCCAGGGGTTGCCCGGCAACAATCGGTTGGGTCAAGGCATTCATGGTGGACTCCTCAGTTCCAGGCGTGGCGCGCAGGCTTGACGCCGTTGAGCAGGTAGTGGCCGATCAGGTGATATTTCCAGCGTGCCGGGTCGTGCAGCGTGTGCGTACGAGCGTTGCGCCAGTGACGGTCGAGGTTGTACTTGCCGAGCACCGAACGGGTGCCGGCCAGCTCGAAGAGTTTGCTGCTGGCGAGCAGTGCGATTTCGGCCGAGAGGACTTTGGCCTGGGCGACCACCACTGAAGCGTGGGCCACAGTGTCTTCATTGGCGTCAAGCAACGCCGCGTCGATGGATTGTCCGGCCTTGCTGAGGATCGCTTCAGTGCCGTGGACCCGCCATTCGAGGTCGCCGATGGCGGCGATGCTGAACGGGTCCTGCCAGCCGTGGTCCTGTCCGCTATCGATCCAAGGGCGGGATTCGCGTGCATAGCGCTTGGTTTCTTCCAGCGCGCCGACGGCGATGCCGGTGTCCACCGCGGCTTGAATGATTTGCGAAATAGGGCCGTCGGCGGTGGGTTCGTCGAACGCCTTGTGAGCCGGGATCACCGCGCTCAACGGCACCTTCACCGCGTTAAGGGTGACACCGCCGCTGGCCGTGGTGCGCTGACCGAAGCCGTCCCAGCTGTCGATCACGGTCAAGCCTGGATTGTCGCGTTCGATGAAAGCGATGAAGGCCTGGTTCTGCTCGTTCACCGCCACCGCCGGGACAATGTGCGCGAACAGCGCGCCGGTGCAGTAGAACTTCTCGCCGTCGATTTGCGCCGTGTCTTTGTCGAAACGGATGCGGGTTTCAAAGGCACCGGCGTTTTTGCTTTTGGCTTCGGAGAAGGCATTGCCGAAGCGGTAACCCTGCAGGACTTTGCCGAAGTAGTAATGCTTCTGCTCTTCGGTGGCGGTTTGCAGCAGGATGTCGAGCACGCCGAGGTGGTTTTGCGGGATCTGGCCGAGGGAAGAGTCGGCGGCGGAAATGATCTTGATCACTTGCGCCACGGTCACGTAGGAAACGCCGGCGCCACCGTATTCCTTGGGAACGGTGATACCCCATAGGCCGCTGGCGGAAAACTCGTCAAGCTCGGCGACCGGCAAACGTCGCTCGCGATCGCGCACGCTGGCCTCGACGGCGAAGCGGGTAGCGAGTGTGTGAGCGACGGCAATCGCCTCGGCGTCCGAGCGGATCACATGGGCGGTGCGAGGGGTTTGGGCAGAGGCTGTCATGGGCCGACTCCGGGATTCTGGTGGATGCACCAGAGCTTTTGCAGGAGTCGTGCCTGAAATAATTTACGTTATTTATCAGTATGTTGAAGAATTATCAGAGAAAGTCTTGCAGCTTAAAAACAACAAAGTGTCCGTCCAGTGTTGATCGGCGAACAGTTAGATCACCACGTTGCGCACGAACCGAACGGCGACCGGCCCATCATTGCGATAGCTGTGCGGCTGGTTGCTGGCAAACATATAGAACTCGCCGGCGGCGATCTCATGGGGCGTGTCGCTGAGCATCAGGGTCAGGCAGCCTTCGAACACATAGATCTGTTCGCTCCAGCCTTCGGCATCCGGTTGCGATGGGTATATTTCGCCCGGTTGCAGGCACCATTCCCATTGCTCGACCTCGCGGGTGGCGGTGGCTTTGGACAACAAAACGGCCTTGCTGCCCGGAATTACCCCGGCCCAGGCCAGTTCGTTGATTCGGCTCGGGTCGCGGGCGTCCGGCGCCTGGATCAGGTCGCTGAAGGCCACGTCCAGCGCTTCGGCCACACGGTCGAGGGTGGTCAGGCTGACGTTCTTTTCGCCGGCCTCGATGGCCACCAGCATGCGGCGGCTGACCCCGGACTTTTCCGCCAGCGCGGTCTGGCTCATGTCTGCGGCATGGCGCAGACGCCGAACGTTCAGGCTGACGTGCTGAAGGACAGAAGCCCGTTGCGTTGAATCTTTGTGCACTATATTGCTCACTTGGCGGGGTTGGGCAGTATACTGCGCAACATTCGGCGCATTGTGCGTCGCCCTCAGGTAGCGCGCAAGGTCATGACGTCGTTGAACTCCTCCCAGGCTTCTTCCCGCAAGTTCAGCAAGGCCGAGTGCGTGCTGGTGTTGATCACCATGGTCTGGGGCGGAACCTTCCTGCTGGTGCAGCATGCGATGACCGTCAGCGGCCCGATGTTCTTCGTCGGCCTGCGCTTTGCGGCGGCGGCGATTATCGTCGCCCTGTTCTCCTGGCGTCATCTGCGGGAACTGACCCTGTTCGAACTCAAGGCCGGCGCCTTCATCGGCGTGGCGATCATGCTCGGTTACGGCTTGCAGACCGTCGGCTTGCAGAGTATTCCCAGCAGTCAGTCGGCCTTCATTACCGCGTTGTATGTGCCCTTTGTGCCGTTGCTGCAATGGCTGGTGCTGGGGCGGCGCCCGGGGTTGATGCCGAGCGTCGGGATCATGCTGGCGTTTACCGGGTTGATGTTGCTGTCGGGGCCTGCGGGTGCTTCGTTCAATTTCAGCCCCGGTGAAATCGCCACGCTGATCAGCGCTATCGCGATTGCCGCGGAGATCATCCTGATCAGCACCTATGCCGGTCAGGTCGATGTGCGGCGAGTGACGGTGGTGCAATTGGCGACCACCTCGGTGTTGTCGTTCTTGCTGGTGGTGCCGACTCAGGAAGTCATTCCTGATTTTTCATGGTTACTGCTGTGCAGCGCCCTCGGCCTCGGTGCCGCGAGCGCGGCGATTCAGGTGGCGATGAACTGGGCACAGAAGAGCGTTTCGCCGACGCGGGCGACATTGATTTATGCGGGTGAGCCGGTGTGGGCCGGGATCGTCGGGCGGATCGCCGGGGAGCGGTTGCCGGCGATTGCGCTGGTGGGCGCGGGGTTGATAGTGGCGGCGGTGATTGTGAGTGAGTTGAAGACCAAGGGTAAGGCTGTGGCGGCCGAGAAAGCGTTGGAGCGGGAAACCCAAGGTTAAGCCTCGATATCTGCGGTGTCTGATAAGTAGCTATCGCGGGCAAGCCCGCACACAGGGCCGGAGGTGCACACGCGATGCGCATAACAACCAAGAACTTTGTGGGAGCGGGCTTGCCCCGGGCGGCGCTCCGACGATGGCGTCGGCACAGGCAATATCACTCTTCCTGAATCAATGTGAACCAGGCTTTTTCCGTCTACCTTGTAGGATTCTGCCACAGCTTGCCGTTTGGTGATCCAGGGACTGGCACGTATGATGCTTCACAAACTTCCGCAGATTAGAAGCCTATGTCCCTGATAGTTCTACTGCTTCTGCCCTTTGTCGGCAGCTGTCTGGCAGCTTTGCTGCCGCACAACGCGCGTAACACCGAATCTTTGTTGGCTGGCGTCGTTGCCCTTATCGGCACCGTCCAGGTCGCTTTGCTGTACCCGCAAATCGCTCATGGCGGGGTTATTCGCGAAGAATTTTTCTGGCTGCCCAGCCTCGGCCTGAACTTCGTTCTGCGCATGGACGGGTTTGCCTGGCTGTTCTCGATGCTGGTGCTGGGCATCGGCACGCTGGTGTCGTTGTATGCCCGCTATTACATGTCACCGGACGACCCGGTGCCGCGGTTCTTCGCGTTTTTCCTGGCGTTCATGGGCGCCATGCTCGGTTTGGTGATTTCCGGCAACCTGATCCAGATCGTGTTTTTCTGGGAGTTGACCAGCCTCTTTTCATTCCTGTTGATCGGCTATTGGCACCACCGCGCCGATGCACGACGCGGCGCCTACATGGCGTTGATGGTCACCGGCGCGGGCGGTTTGTGCTTGCTGGCGGGGGTCATGCTGCTTGGCCATGTGGTCGGCAGCTATGACCTGGACAAGGTCCTGGCCGCCGGCGATCTGATTCGCGCACATGCCCTCTACCCTATCCTGCTGCCCCTGATTCTGATCGGCGCCCTGAGCAAAAGCGCACAATTCCCTTTCCACTTCTGGCTGCCCCACGCGATGGCGGCGCCGACACCGGTCTCGGCTTATCTGCACTCGGCGACCATGGTCAAGGCCGGGGTGTTTCTGCTGGCGCGGCTGTGGCCATCGCTGTCCGGCAGTGAAGAATGGTTCTACATCGTCAGCGGCGCCGGTGCTTGTACCCTGTTACTGGGTGCGTATTGCGCGATGTTTCAGAACGACCTCAAGGGCCTGCTCGCCTACTCGACCATCAGTCACCTCGGCCTGATCACCTTGCTGCTGGGATTGAACAGTCCGCTGGCCGCCGTGGCCGCAGTGTTCCACATTCTCAACCACGCCACCTTCAAGGCATCGCTGTTCATGGCTGCCGGGATCATCGACCACGAAAGCGGCACTCGCGACATTCGCAAGCTCAGTGGCCTGATCAAACTGATTCCCTTCACCGCCACCCTCGCAATGGTCGCCAGCGCCTCGATGGCCGGTGTGCCGTTGCTCAACGGTTTCCTGTCGAAAGAGATGTTCTTCGCCGAAACCGTGTTCATCAACGCGACCGCCTGGGTCGAGATGACGCTGCCCATCGTCGCGACCATCGCCGGCACGTTCAGCGTCGCTTATTCGCTGCGTTTCACGGTTGACGTGTTCTTCGGCCCGACCGCCACCGACCTGCCGCACACCCCGCATGAACCGCCACGCTGGATGCGTGCGCCGGTGGAGTTGCTGGTGTTTACCTGCCTGATCGTGGGGATTTTTCCGGCACAGGTGGTCGGGTCGTTACTGGCCGCCGCTGCCCTGCCGGTCGTCGGCGGCACCTTGCCTGAATACAGCCTGGCGATCTGGCACGGCTGGAACGCACCGATGATCATGAGCCTGATCGCCATGTCCGGCGGCATCGTGCTTTACCTGCTGCTGCGCAACCAACTCAAGCGCGGACGTTTCAAATACCCTCCGATCATTGGCTTGTTCAATGGCAAGCGCCTGTTCGAACGCAGCCTGGTGATCATGATGCGCCTGGCCCGCCGCCTGGAGCGGCGGATCAGCACCAAACGCCTGCAAACCCAGTTGTTTCTGATGGTGCTTGCCGCCGTGCTGGCCGGACTGATCCCGATGCTGCACAGCAGCCTGAGCTGGGGCGACCGGCCGAAGATTCCGGGCTCGATCGTGTTCGTGACGTTGTGGCTGCTGGCGATTGCCTGTGCGTTGGGGGCGGCGTGGCAAGCCAAGTATCACCGGCTCGCGGCCCTGACCATGGTCAGCGTCTGTGGCTTGATGACGTGCATCACGTTTGTCTGGTTCTCCGCACCGGACCTGGCGCTGACGCAACTGGCGGTCGAGGTGGTGACCACGGTGCTGATTCTGCTGGGCCTGCGCTGGTTGCCGCGTCGGATCGAAGAAGTCTCGCCGCTGCCAAGCACCCTGCGCAAGGCGCGCATCCGGCGTCTGCGCGACTTGCTGCTGTCGATTGCCGTCGGTGGCGGCATGGCGTTGCTGTCGTACGCGATGCTGACGCGCCAGACCCCCAACGATATTTCCTCGTTCTACCTCAGCCGCGCCCTGCCGGAAGGCGGCGGCAGCAACGTGGTCAACGTGATGCTGGTGGATTTCCGCGGCTTCGACACCCTCGGCGAAATCACCGTGCTGGTGGCCGTGGCGCTGACCGTGTTTGCGCTGTTGCGACGCTTCCGCCCGCCGAAAGAAAGCCTGCAACTGCCGGCCCAACAGCGTTTACTCGCGCCGGACGTGGTCACCGACCTGGTCAACCCGCGTCACGCCAGCGACACCGCGTTGGGTTTCATGATGGTGCCAGCGGTGCTGGTGCGCCTGTTGCTGCCGATCGCGTTCGTGGTGTCGATCTACCTGTTCATGCGCGGGCACAATCAGCCAGGCGGCGGTTTTGTCGCGGGGCTGGTGATGTCGGTGGCGTTCATCCTGCAATACATGGTCGCCGGCACGCAGTGGGTCGAGGCGCAAATGAGCCTGCGACCGCTGCGCTGGATGGGTACCGGTCTGCTGTTTGCCACCGTCACCGGGCTCGGCGCAATGGCGGTCGGGTATCCGTTCCTGACCACCCACACTTGGCATTTCGAACTGCCGGTGTTTGGCGACATCCACATCGCCAGCGCGCTGTTCTTCGACATCGGCGTGTACTCGGTGGTGGTCGGCTCGACGCTGTTGATCCTCACCGCCCTCGCCCACCAATCGGTACGCGGCCACAAAACCGCGGCCCTGCCCAGATCCGTCGCCACGAAAGGAGCCGTCTGATGGAAGAAGTCATCGCAATCGCCATCGGCGTGCTGGCCGCGTCCGGCGTCTGGCTGGTGCTGCGGCCACGGACGTTCCAGGTGGTCATGGGTCTGTGTCTGCTGTCGTATGGCGTCAACCTGTTCATCTTCAGCATGGGCAGTCTGTTCATCGGCAAGGAGCCGATCATCAAGGATGGCGTGCCTCAGGACCTGTTGCATTACACCGACCCCTTGCCGCAAGCGCTGGTACTGACTGCCATCGTGATCAGTTTCGCCATGACCGCGCTGTTCCTCGTCGTGCTGCTCGCTTCGCGCGGTTTGACCGGCACCGACCATGTGGATGGCCGGGAGCCTAAAGAATGAATGCGATGACGCACCTGATCGCCGCGCCAATTCTGCTGCCGCTGCTGACTGCCTCGATCATGCTGATGCTCGGCGAAAAACACCGACCGTTAAAAGCCCGGATCAATCTGCTTTCCAGCCTGTTGGGCCTGGGGATTTCCGTACTGCTGTTGCAATGGACGCAAACCACCGGCGTGCCCGGCTCCATCGGCGTTTATCTGCCGGGCAACTGGCAAGTGCCGTTCGGGATCGTGCTGGTGGTCGATCGCCTGTCGGCACTGATGCTGGTGCTGACCGGAATCATCGGCGTCAGCGCGCTGCTGTTCGCGATGGCCCGATGGGACGGCGCCGGTTCGAGTTTTCACGCGTTGTTCCAGATCCAGATGATGGGTTTGTACGGCGCGTTCCTGACGGCGGACCTGTTCAATCTGTTCGTATTTTTTGAAGTGCTGCTGGCCGCTTCTTACGGCCTGATGCTCCACGGCTCGGGCCGGGCGCGGGTGTCGTCGGGGCTGCATTACATCTCGATCAACCTGCTGGCCTCGTCGCTGTTCCTGATTGGCGCAGCGCTGATCTACGGCGTCACCGGCACGTTGAACATGGCCGACCTGGCGCTGAAAATCCCGTTGGTGCCGGAAGCCGATCGCGGTTTGTTGCATGCCGGCGCGGCGATTCTCGCCGTGGCGTTCCTGGCCAAGGCCGGGATGTGGCCGCTGAATTTCTGGCTGGTGCCGGCCTATTCTTCGGCCAGCGCACCGGTGGCGGCGATGTTTGCGATCATGACCAAGGTCGGCGTCTACACTTTGCTGCGCCTGTGGACCTTGCTGTTCTCCGGTCAGGCGGGGGCCTCGGCGTACTTTGGCGGCGACTGGCTGATCTACGGCGGCATGACGACCATCGTCTGCGCCGCCGTGGCGATTCTCGCCGCGCAACGTCTGGAGCGCATGGCCAGCCTGAGCATTCTGGTGTCGGCGGGTATTCTGTTGTCGGCCATCGGTTTCGCCCAGCCAAACCTGATTGGCGCGGCGCTGTTCTATCTGGTCAGCTCGACCCTGGCGTTGAGCGCGTTGTTCCTGCTGGCCGAGTTGATCGAGCGTTCGCGTTCGGCCAATGAAATGCCGCTGTTCGATGACGGCGACCTGATTGCGCGGCCGCTGGAATCCCTGCAACCGCCCAAAGGCATCAACCTCGATGACGAACAGAAAGCCGTGGTCGGCCAAGTGATCCCCTGGACCATGGCCTTTCTCGGTCTGAGCTTCATCGCTTGCGCGCTGCTGATCATCGGCATGCCGCCGCTGTCCGGTTTTATCGGCAAACTCGGTTTAATGCACGCCCTGCTCAACCCGCTGGGCCTGGGCAATGGCGCGGATGAACCGGTGTCGAACGCCGCGTGGGGCTTGCTGGCGCTGCTGATTGTCTCCGGGCTGGCATCGTTGATTGCTTTCTCACGCCTGGGCATCCAGCGCTTCTGGACGCCTGAAGAACGGCCGTCGCCGTTGCTGCGACGGCTCGAATGCGTGCCGATCTTCGCTCTGTTGGGCCTGAGCATTCTGCTGACCTTTAAGGCTGAACCCCTGCTGCGTTACACCCAGGCCGCCGCGCAGACTTTGAACAATCCGCAGCAGTACGTGATGGCGGTAGTTGGCACCCGTGCGGTTCCGAGTCCGGAAGCCAAAGCCGCGGTCGCGGAGGTGCAACCATGAAACGTCTGTTTCCTGCCCCATGGCTGTCGCTGGCGCTCTGGTCGTTGTGGCTGCTGTTGAACCTGTCGATCAGCCCCGGCAATCTGCTGTTGGGTGCGGTGCTCGGGTTTTGCGCGCCGTTGATGATGCGCAAGTTGCGACCCCTGCCGATCCGTATTCGTCGCCCAGGTGTGATCCTGCGCCTGTTTTTCATCGTCGGGCGCGACGTGCTGGTGTCAAACCTCGCCGTGGCCTGGAGCGTTTTGAACGCCGGCCGACGCCCGCCCCGCTCGCACTTCATCAAGGTGCCGCTGGACCTGCGCGATGCCAACGGCCTTGCAGCGCTGGCGATGATCTGCACGGTGGTACCCGGTACGGTCTGGTCGGAACTGGCGCTGGACCGCAGCATTTTGTTGCTGCACGTCTTCGATCTGGATGACGAAGCGCTGTTCATCGACCACTTCAAGGCAGCCTACGAACGCCCATTGATGGAGATCTTCGAATGAGCCCGCTGCTGTCGAACGCGATTCTGCTGAGCCTGTTCATTTTTTCGCTGGCGATGGTCCTGACCCTGATTCGCCTGTTCAAAGGGCCGTCGGCGCAAGACCGGGTTCTGGCGCTGGATTACCTGTACATCGTGGCCATGCTGATGATGCTGACCCTCGGCATTCGTTATGCCAGTGACACCTACTTCGAAGCAGCGCTGCTGATCGCGCTGTTCGGCTTCGTCGGCTCGTTTGCCCTGGCGAAATTCCTCCTGCGTGGCGAGGTGATCGAATGAACGCTGAACTGTCTCTGTGGGTGGAAATCCCGGTGGCGATTCTGCTGGTACTCAGCAGTGTTTTTGCGCTGATCGGGGCGATCGGGCTGGTGCGCATGAAGGATTACTTTCAACGCATGCACCCGCCGGCCCTGGCCTCGACATTAGGTGCGTGGTGCGTGGCGCTGGGCTCGATCATTTACTTTTCGGCGCTCAAGTCCGGGCCGGTGCTGCATGCCTGGCTGATCCCGATTCTGTTGGCGATCACGGTGCCGGTGACTACGTTACTGCTGGCGCGGGCGGCGTTGTTCCGCAAGCGTATGGCCGGGGACGATGTGCCGGCTGAGGTGAGTAGTCGGCGGAGTGAGAGCGGGAGTTAAATTCAGGGATTTGTGTTGATGGCAGGGCCTCATCGCTAGCAGGCTAGCTCCCACATTGGATCTTCATTGTTTACATGCCCCCTGTGGGAGCGAGCCTGCTCGCGAAGGCGTCAGTCGAGGCAACTCAGATCCAGGCAACAGCCAACAATCCCGCCCCCAACACCACACACAACGGCGAATAAACCCAAGTGTCGAGCCGGGCAAATTTTGAGCCTTTGACCTGCTTGAAAAACCCCACCAGGTTCGAATCGCCAATCGCCCGGGCGAACATCAGCATCGCAATGGCGCTGATCACCCATTGCAGCGATTGATGGGACACCGCCGGCACCCACCAGCCAACGCGCAAACACACCAACGCAGCAATCAGCAGCAATCCGAAAGCCACCAGCAACGTCAACCACCCCGTGGGCTTGAACGCGGGCCGCGATCTTGCGCCGCCCTCCTCCGGCACCTGCGGAACGGCCGCGACGGCAGCCCACTGGCCACCCAGCGCCCAGTAGACATGTATCAGGCTGATCACCGCGAAGATCGTCACCAGCCATTGAGCCAACACAAATGTCATGGTCGGGAATCCTTGAAAGGGATTTGAACAGAATGATCCTAGTCGGCATTTTTAGAAGTGCGCGGATGATCAACGGTGATAAAGCGGCCGCCGCCGAGCAACCCGACGGCACGCAGGACTTTGATGTCTCGACCGGCAAGCAATGGGAGGTTGGCAGCCAATTCGACTATCTGGACGGTCGCGGCTCGGCAACCTGTGGCTGACTTATGACTATGCGCCGCAATGGCAAGGAGGCGTCGATGCGCGGTTTGCAGGAGCCGGCTTGCTGGCGATATCCCTTCGCCGGTCTCGCCAGCAAGCCGGCTCCTACAGTCCGGCGATATCAACCGCTCCCCATCATTTCAACTCGGCGGAGACTTTGTCCGCCACATCCTTCGGCACCCACGCCTGCCACACATCGGGATGCGCCTTCATGAACGCCTCCGCCGCCTGACGTGGCGGGGTGTGTTTTTCGCTCATTTCAGCCAGCGCCTTGTTCAATGGGCCGATCGGAAAATCGACCTTGCTGAAGAATTCGGCAATCTGCGGATACTGTTTCTGGAACGGTGTGGACACGCCAATCGAGAGCTTCGAGGGCAACGAGCGCGTCGGTTTCGGATTGGGATTGTCGGCGTCGGTCAGGGTTTTCCAGGCTTCGGCGTCGAACGGAGGCTCTTCCAGCTGAACCAGTTTGAAACGCCCGAGCAACGGTGTCGGTGACCAGTAATAGAACAGAACCGGCTTGCCACGACGGATCGACGAACTGATTTCCGCATCCAGCGCCGCCCCGGAACCGCTGCGAAAATTCACATAACTGTCGTTCAGGCCATAGGCCGTGAGCTTCTGCTTGTTGACCACCTCCGAGGTCCAGCCGATCGGGCTGTTGAGGAAGCGCCCCTTGCCCGGGCTTTCCGGGTCACTGAACACGTCCTTGTACTTCGGCAGGTCACTGACACTGCGCAAGCCGGGTGCCAGCGGCTTGATACCCTTGGCCGGATCGCCCTTGATCACGTATTCGGGCACCCACCAGCCTTCGGTGGCACCCTTGACGGTATCGCCCAGGCTCGCGACTTTGCCTTCAGCTTCAGCCTTGACCCAGACCGGGCTGCGACCGGCCCATTCTTCGCCAATGACCTGAATGTCATTGTTGGCCAGTGCGGTTTCCAGGGTGATGGTCGTTCCCGGCAAGGTATCGGTCGGCAGCCCGTAGCCCTTCTCGACAATGATCCGCAGGATATCGGTGATCAGACTGCCGCTTTCCCAGTTCAGGTCGGCGAAGTGGATCGGCGCCTGGGCGGCGAATACCGGAATGGGCGAACCCAGACCGAAAGCGATCAGAACAGTGGCCAGCAACCGTCGAAATCCGTTCATGCTTTTGCACCTCGTGCTGTTCACAGCAATAGCAGGATGGCCTGACAAAAAGACCGCAAGCCTCAAAATACTCAGTCAACTGACTGTAGTAGAGGTTCCTGCTTTCGAGGGGCGAGGATTACTTTTCAGAAATTTCCTGCAAGCGCGCCAGCTCTCTTCTGACCATGCTGGCGTATTCCGCCGGGCGCAACGTGTAGATCTGCGACGCGACCCAACCCAGCCAGGCCCCCTGCAGGATGGACTTCTGCTCGAACAGCCGTCGGGCTTCCACTTGAGCGCTGGCCTGGTTCTGCAGGTGGAAATCGGCGCGAGTCAGGGGCATTACTCGCTGGCCTTGAAAGTCACCAATTCGCCCTTGCGCCACTTGGCGGCCTTGGCCGTCACGGCTTTCAGGGTTTTGGTCAGACCTTCCTGCAACTGTTGGTGGGCGGCAAACACCATGACCACGCTGTGACCTTCCTTGAAGACGATCCCGTGACCGTCGGCGGTGGTCACGAACGCGTAATCGCCGAGGCCATACACCGTCAGTTTTATTTCGCGGAACTTGATATCGAGCTTGCCGCCTTCGCGACTGGGCAATACCGAAGCGCTGAAATGATCGCCGACTTTAAGTTTCAGGCCGGGCTTGTCGTCCACCACCAGAGCTGATTCGGTGTCGATCTCGGCAATGTAAATGCCTTCGGCGTTCTGTTCGGTGATGTAAACAAAACGTGACTGGAACTGTTTGACCAGCTTTGCGCGCAAATCACCCAGCACGAACAAAGCATGCATATCGAGATTACTTACTGCCAAGGAAACATCCCCACATCTGAAATGATGCTGCACGCTGGCAAACAGCGCACAGCAGAAAAAAGCGGCAATGCCGAAGGTGTCGCCAAATGACCCGTGTTGAAATCCAGAAACGAGCAGAGCGCTCATTCATCGCGAGGCGTAAGAAGACTAATGGAAAGTCACTCGCGTCGTCTTGCCTGGTGTTCGTCAGAGGTTGAAGGAAAAAGCCCTTCTGACAGCCAGAAAAAACGGATTACCAACCTTAGGGAAAAAACTCCTTAAAAAAAGCACTTTTCCGACATATCGCCCGCAAAAAATTGCTTTAGATAAACATCAGTCGCGCACCAGTGACGGTGATTCTAGAGCAGCGATGCTCATCGAGACTACCCAAAACGACGTACACACGTCGGTAAAACAACGAAAAGGACTTCATATGTGCACCCTGACACACTTCACTCCGTCCTTGGCGCCTGATCCAAGCAACGCCTCGACGCCATACCCTGCGGGGTTTCAACACCCTGAGTTCAGCCCTGAAGCGCTTGCCACACCGCGTTTTCAGGTTGTCCTGGCCGGTAATGCGTTCTTCCACATCAAAGAAATTTCCACCGGTCATGTCAGAGGTTTCCGCAGCGACCACAACGAAGCGTGTGCGCTCGCCCGAAAGTTCGAACTGCATCGCTGAGCGCTGCGCTCAGTCCCTTCTTATATACGTTTCGTCATGCCGACGACTTAACTCAGCCGTCGGCGGGCAACTACTGCCATACTGCCGAACCAATGAAATCCGTTCCCAAGCCGGACGGCGCTCAACACAACAGAACATTTCCAAGGGAAGGCTGCTACGTGACGGAATTTGATATCGGTGAATTTTTTATCCGGGGCGAAGCCAGAGAAGTCGAAGGCGAATTTCAGGCGGTGATTATCATGCGCGCCAAACCGCCGCTGACCACAGTGACGTATCACCAGGTCGAGAAGGATCGCTGGTTCAAAACCTCGGACGTCGCCGAAATCGCTGCCAAGGAGGCCGCCATGGCCCTGAAGCTGGCGGTCGATGATGGGGCATTGAAAGCCTGAAATGGGCGTGGACACGTCCGGCGCCGGACAGCGCGGTATCAGGCCAGAGCGTGCCTCGCCGATAGCGTCGGCACCTCGGCCCGAGAGGTGTCTGCAGCGTGCCAACCTTGCAAAGGTTGCACGCTTTCAAATTGACAATTAATCAGATCAGTTTGCGCTTGACCGCTTCATCCAGCGTGCTTTGGGTCAGGTGCTTGAGCAACACGTCCCCTCGTTCATTGAACGGCAACCCGACAATCAGCAGAATCTGCAACCAGGTCCGAGTGCTCTCCTGTTTGACGATTTTGCCCAGCACGTTACCTTCCTGATCCTTGAACACCGTTTCCAGCGTGAAGGTATTGCTGAACGTAGTCGGGATCACGAACAACGTGAATCCCGTCAACCAGGCACTGGCGATATTGCCCTGCTCGTTATTGGTCAAGGTACTCGTGACGTACACGTTCGAGTCAACTTTGTCCGTGGTCACGTTTTTGAACTGTCCGGATTCCTTAAAGGTTTCCAGCATGTTCTTTTCCACCAGCGCCGCATTGCCCATGCCACCCGACAGTTCGCCGTTGAACTGCTGCTGAGTGGTCACGTGCAGATAAGCACTGGGCTTGTCTTGCCTGGCCTGAGCCGGGGGCCACTGATCCACTGGTGGCAAGTCATGCTGGGAATAGGAAATACAGCCCGTCAGGGCACTGCTGACCATCAACAGCAAAACCAAAAGGTATTTATTCATGTGCAGCCAATTCCTTTGACAGTGGACGCAGTTGAGGTGTGGCACCGGCCAGCAATTGAGCGACCAATTCGCGCAATTGAGTACCGCCCAGGCGGGGATTGAGATAATCGGCGTTCCACAGGCCAACATTCTTGTCGAGCTTCACCTGCTCGACCGACCTGGCCAGTTGCTTGCCCTGGCGGTCTTCGATGATCAGTTCGCCCGCGAGGTCGTATTTATCGACGTAGATCGGACCGTCGACCCAGATCCAGATAGTCAAGGTCACCAGCGCACCGGGAATGTAAGCCGGATGCATGGTGCGTTTGCCTGCCAGCGAGGTCAGGTTGAACTTGAGCACCACGTCGTCCTCCCCGGCCTTGGCCGGGAACACCACGATTCGCTTGAAGTAATCGCTTTTGTCGACATAGGCGCTGATCTGCTCCGTCAACTGTCGGCTGCCGGCGACACGCACTTTATCGTCCAACTCAGGGGCGGAAATCACGACATCGCTGATCTCGGCACTACGATCGAGGGTCGATGGCGCGGGTTTCAAGGGTTCACCAATGGGGCCCAGCGGTGTGAACGACACACAACCAGTCAACGACAGGCCAAGTGCGATGGCCATCAGATAAACAAGACGCTTCACTGCTTACATCCTTTTCATGCGGGATCGGGGACGCGTCGACTCGAAAGAAAATCGAGCAAGGAGTGGGTAGTTCAGCACTGGAAGGCGGTAAACCTGGGAATCGAGTGTCGTCCACATCCTTGTTCGAACTCTTCGCATGGCGGCTGATTGGCGCCAAAAACGCGACAGCATCGTAATCGTTGCAGCCCTGCCAGGCAATCGCATACTGCCACCATCATGGCGAATCTCGAGAAAGCTGCTAAACCCCTATCGAACTCTTGGTGCGCGGCTCCCTCTGATGCAATGACACTGCACGGCCGAATGCATACTCGATGCGACTGAATAACCTCAAGGAGATGAAGATGGATTCACCTACACACGATTTGAAAGGCTTGTTCGACCAACTCGGTCTGGACTCCAGCGAAAAAGCCATCGACGATTTCATCGCCACTCACTCCCCTCTGCCCGATGATAAAAAGCTCATCGATGCCGAGTTCTGGACGCCGCAACAGGCCGGTTTCCTTAAAGAGCAATTACGTGAAGATGCCGATTGGGCGCGGGTAGTCGATGACCTGAACCTGCGTATGCACCAGATTCACTAGTCAATGCAGGCTGTCGGGGGCTTCGGCACTTAATTGCGCCAACCAGGCAGCCCTGCACTCCTCCGCTTCATCACGGCGGGCGAACGCCGTCCCCCGGCGTTCGCCGTTCAGCAGCACGACCCAGCAGACGCTCTGCCCCTGCGCGCGCAAACTGGCAGGCACACCGCTGCCGATCATGACGGCAACATCGACTTTGCTACGCATGCTGACCTCTCCAACTTCATTAGCAGCCTAACTATGTAGGCATGGTAATGAGTTCATCGACGAGGAAACAGCAACGGTGTTGCATAGATCAATTGCCGGAATCGCAACAATGCCAACCCTGTCAGCGAGGACTTTGCGGCTTATACCCCAACCGCAACCCACCCCAATGCCGCCCCTTGAGCATGATTGGCACCGAAAGATCGTGCATCAACTCCCCGGTATCGCGCGTATAGGTCTGCAACAGAACAGCCTGTTGATGACTGCCACAACGAATCCCGGTGCGGTCGGCAAATTTGCGTTTGGTGCGGTTCTGCAGCGTATCGACCTGCGCATCACCGGTCAGTGGCTGACAGAAAACCTTGTTGTGGGTCGGTACGTAACCCTGCTGCGTACACGCGATGGCGAACACCAGGCCTTCATGAAGCGGCAACAACGGCTCCTGAATCGCCGGTAACACCTGATCGGTGTAACGGTCGAAACGCGTCTGAAACTTGGCCGGGCTGGTATTGGGGATAGCCTGGTAATTGCGATCGAACAAATCATCAAGACTGACAAGGCCCTGGTCGATATCAGCTTCGAGACGCGCCGTAATCTGACGCGCGCCTTCGCGGGCCAGGTCATAAACACGCTGGTGATAGTCATCCAGTCCGACTTCGGCGAGACGTTCGCTGATGGTTTCGGCCTGCCCCTCCATCTGCACAGCGGCCTGAGCCAGACGCTGGGTCTGTTGATCGCTGATCGCCAGATCGCTGCGCATCTGTTCAATGGCGTGAAACAGGCTGTCGAGTTGTTCGCGGTTGGTCTCGGCGCCCTTGGCGATTTCGCCGACCTGGCTTTCGACGCCAGCCGCCAGGCGGGCAATGTTTTCCAGGTGCTGACCGGTGTGCTCGACCTGCTCGACACCGATATCGAGGTCGCTGGACAACTGCCGAATCTGCTCCACCACTTGTGCGGTGCGTTGCTGGATATCGGCGACCATCTCGCCAACTTCGCCAGTGGCCGTCGCCGTGCGTGCGGCCAGGCCTCGAACCTCGTCGGCCACCACCGCGAACCCGCGACCGTGCTCCCCGGCCCGGGCCGCTTCGATGGCGGCGTTCAATGCCAGCAGATTGGTCTGACTGGCAATGGACTGGATCACCAGCGTGACCCGCTGGATGTCGTCGCTGCGCAGGCTCAGGGCTTCGATCAGCTCGCGGCTGTTGCTGGCGCGCTGACTGAGTTGATGCATGCGGCTGATCGATTCGACCAGCTCCGTGCGCCCGGCCGCGCTGCTCTGATGGGCTTCACTGGCGGCACTGAGGGCGGCGCGACTGAGGGTCGAGGTGGCTTGTTCGGTGGCGATCATCACTTCGGCGTTGCTGACAATCTGCGCCGCCGCACCGAGTTGTGATTGCAGTTTGTCGGCCAGTTGCTTGACCGAAAACGCCACGCCGGCGGCTGACAGGGCGTTGTGACTGGTGGTGTAGGAAAGATCGCGAGTCAGTTCGGCGATGGCGCCGGAGCTGTCGACGGGTGCAGCTGCAGCGGTGCTGCGGGAACGCAAGCGAGGCAGCCAGACAACCAGCAAGGCCAACGGCAGGCCAACATAAAGCGACCAGCCACCCAGCGTCATACCGCATAGCAAGAGCATCAGGGCGATGCTTTGCAGCGTCGGCGTCAACCAGCGGGTATTCGGTGCAAGCACTGGTGCAGGCAATGCCCCAACCAGAGATCCGTCTCTCGTCATCTTCGTCACCCCATGCGTCTTCTAATTGTTGTGACTGCATTAAACGCCACTACAGGGCCATTATCCATGGTCCATTAGTAGTGGGCGTTGAAGCAGATCAATAGAAGTGCCCGAGGTTTTCCGCAGACGAAAAAAAGCATCGCGGGCAAGCCTTGCTCCTGGAGGAGTGAGGCTTGCCCGCGATGCGGGCGCTACGAAATCAGGCCTGACGCTGGTGCTTGTCGATCTGTTCGTGACGCTCTTGCGCTTCGATGCAGTACTTGGTGGTCGGGCTGATCAGCAAACGCTTCAGGCCAATGGCCTCGCCGCTGTCGTCGCACCAGCCGAAGCTGTCTTCCTTGATGCGTTCCAGCGCCTGTTCCAACTGAGGCAGCATGCGCTGGTCGCGATCGATCGCGTTCACCAGCCAGGTGCGCTCTTCTTCGACAGACGCCGCGTCAGCCGGATCGGCTGGGGTGTCCAGGCTCTCGATGGCGATGCGGTTCTGTTCGATGCGCTCATGGGTTTCGACTTTCATGTTCTGCAACAGCTCAGAGAAAAAAGCATGTTGCTCGGCATTCATGTAGTCATCCGCCGGCATGGCCAGCAACTTGTCCTTTGTCATTGATATCTCTATAAAAAAACGTGCATTAAGGCGAATTAGGGAGCGTTCCGGCGGACCTGGTCTGGCCATCGGAAAGGCGCCGTTTATTCCAAGCGCCACCCGGCACTCAATTTACGAGGGGCGGCAGTCTAAGGCCGACTTGAGGCCTCAGCAACTGAAAAGACAGCGAATTTGTCCGACAAAGCCCTGAAAAGTGCTCTATGGCAGTCTTTGTGGTGATTATCGGAGTGCGTTTATAGCAAGAAATTCAACCGAGCGGCTGTATATAGAAGACAAACGGCCTCGACGACGGTGTTTCTTGAACCCATTTGCAGGGCAGTGAACCTCAGCTAAGGTTGTCCATCCCGAAATGGCAATCTTGAGGAGAGGTTCAATGAAGCTGATCGGCATGCTGGATTCGCCCTATGTACGGCGGGTCGCCATTACTGCCAAACGCCTGGGCATCGACCTCGATCACCAATCTGTTTCGGTGTTTCGGCACTTCGAGCAGTTCCAGCAGATCAACCCGGTGGTCAAGGCGCCGACGCTGGTGCTGGATGACGGCGAGGTGTTGATCGACTCGACGTTGATCATCGATTACCTGGAGGTACTGGCCGGACCGGGTAACAGCCTGATGTCTGGCGAGCCGCCTCAACGCTTGCGGTCGTTGCGCCTGATCGGCCTGGCGTTGGCAGCCTGCGAGAAATCGGTGCAGCTTTATTACGAACGCAACCTGCGGCCCGCAGAAATTCAGTTCGAGCCATGGGTGGAGCGGGTCGAGGGGCAATTGGCGGCGGCGTATTCGGCGCTGGAACGGGAGCTGGAATTGCACCCGTTGAAGGTCGATGGTTCGATTGATCAGGCCGGAATTACGTTGGCGGTGGCCTGGAGCTTTACCAACCTGGTCGTGCCTGATCAGGTGGACGCCCGGCAGTTTCCGCAGATCAGCGCGTTTACCGCGTATGCCGAGGGGCTTGAGGCGTTTATGAGTACACCGATTGAGTAGATGGATGTGTTGCGCCTGACCTGCTCCCGGTGGCGCTCGCAAAAACGCCGCTTCTACCCAAGGCAGAAGCGGCGCAGGCATGGACCTCAGCGGATCAATGCATGAACAGGGCAATCAGGATGATGATCGGGATCGGTACACCGAGAAAAAACAACAGTAGTGAGCGCATGAGAATTCTCCTGGGTTAACGAATAGGGGCTGTGGCGACATAGGCATCGGATTCGACATACACCACCGCATCCCGACGACGACCACCAAAGGTTGCAGCAAAGCTGGCGAAGAACGCGCCGATCAACAGTGCAACGAACATCCACAACGCCGTCATGGCCGCCACTTTTGCAGCGGTGTCGGCCGCTTGTCTCGCGGCTACCTTGGCGTCTTCCACGGCTTTATGCGCAGCGGCATAGACTTCATCGACACGACGCTCAGCGTCCGCTTGCGTCAGGTTGGTCCGTTGCGCCACCAGTTGCGCCAGATAGGTCCGGTCCTCAGCCGCCAGTTGACCGTCGTTGCTCAACGAGCGAACGAAGATGCGAGTCACGGTGCCACGCGCCGCGTCATCGCTGATGGCTGCGGGACGATCGTCGCGAAACAGACTGTCGACGAAATAGCCGTATTGATCGCTGGGCGTATTCCCGGCGGCAGTGCCCGCCGCTTGCGTGGCCACACTTGCAGCACCGCCGACAACACTCGCCCCGGCCTGCACCCCACCGCTGACAATACTGCTGACCGAGCCGACGGCCAGCGTTGCGGTCACCAGGGTCGCCACGCACCAGGCCAGGAAGCCATGAGCGGTGTCGCGAAAGTAGACTTCATCGCCATGCATGTTCGCCCATTTCACCCGCAGGCGACCGGCGATGTAACCCCCAAGCCCGGAAGCGACGATTTGGGTAACGGCCAACCAGACAATCGTTGAAACGCCCAAACCCTTGGCGCTGACGCCTTCATGGGCCCACGGGGAAACCGCCGAAAAACCCAATCCGAAACCGAGCAGCACCAGGATCAGCGACAACGCCGCCGCCGCAGCGGCCCCGGCGAAAATCGCTCCCCAGGAAACGCCCGACATCGTGCTTGACTCTTCTGCGGCAGGATAGAAACCATCAGGGGATCTATTCATTGTTATGTCGCTCCAGGCAGGAAAGATGTTGTTACAACTCGTCAAATGAGGAATTGCAGTCAACGTGCCAGTCGCCCGTTTTCAATAAATAGATAAATTTCAATGATTTATAAAGTTTGAACTTCTCATTCCCATGCATTTTGCAAGGAGCGGCCGCATCGCAGCGGGTTTTATGCATTGCCCTACTTGCGCTTGTAGCTCTTGTTACCGCTGGGTGTCAGGCAATACACCCCGCCTCTCGGGCCAGTGCAAAACGACCCCGAACCGCAGGCGCAGCCATCGGCGCTCTGCAATAAGGTTTGCGGGCGAGCCTGGCTTGATTCGCCATAACGAGCCGAGCAGCTTTTCTTCGAAGCGCTGATAGAGCCGTCATTACACACAAACAGGTCGCCATCACAGCGATCGATACCGCCCTTCTTTCCTGAACACGGCGTGTTACCCGCCCAGGCACTGCCGCTGATGACGTACAGCAACAACACAACAATCGGCATCCCGCCACGGCAAATCAAAGTGCGCACAGTCGAACTCCCTTTCAAGGTTATGGCCATATGATATCAACGTTCCGGGCCGCCCCATGAGCCACATGAAAGTTAATTTAAAAAGTCACCGGCATTTCTTGGCAGAATGCCCACACACTTGCCTTGAACTGACTATCAGGTCCGCCCTATGACCCGCATCTTGACCATCGAAGACGACGCCGTGACCGCCCGGGAGATCGTCGCCGAATTGAGCAGCCACGGGCTCGACGTGGATTGGGTCGACAATGGTCGCGAAGGACTTGAGCGCGCGGTCAGCGGCAATTACGACTTGATCACCCTCGACCGCATGTTGCCCGAGCTCGATGGCCTGGCGATCGTCACCACACTGCGAACCATGGGCGTGGCGACGCCGATCCTGATGATCAGCGCCCTCTCCGATGTCGATGAACGCGTGCGCGGATTGCGTGCCGGCGGTGACGATTACCTGACCAAACCGTTTGCCACGGATGAAATGGCCGCCCGGGTCGAAGTGCTGCTGCGCCGGCAGAACACCGTGACCGCCCAGGCCACCACGTTGCGGGTGGCGGACCTGGAACTGAATCTGATCAGCCACGAGGCCAGCCGCGACGGTCAACTGCTGACGCTGTTGCCCACCGAGTACAAGCTGCTGGAATTCCTGATGCGCAACACCGGCCAGATTCTCTCGCGGATGATGATTTTCGAAGAGGTCTGGGGTTATCACTTCGACCCCGGCACCAACCTGATCGACGTGCACATCGGCCGCCTGCGCAAAAAGATCGACCCGCCCGGCAATGTCCCACTGATTCGGACCGTGCGAGGCTCGGGTTATGTCATTGCCGAACCCCTCTAAAGGCTGGCGTTCGTCCAGCAGTCGGTTGCTGGCGCTCTACAGCTCGCTGTTCGTGCTCTGGAGCGGGATTCTCATGGGGGTCATGTATTACGAGGTGTCCACCTATCTGGACAACCTGGCCAAGCACTCGCTAATGCAACGTCAGCATTTGTTCTCGCGTTTTTCCGGCGAACAACTGGTGGACGCCCTCGCCGTCAGCATGACTTTCGACATTCGCGGCATCGATGCCTATGGCCTGTTCGATGCCGAGCATCACTACCTCAGCGGTGCCCTGCGCCACATTCCCAAAGGTTTGCCGCTGGACGGCAAGATCCACATGCTCAGCGACTGCGCCGACTCCGACGATCCGACGCTGCCCGCCGACAGTTGCGACGCCGTGGCGACCCAGACGCCGGACGGTCGCTGGCTGATTCTGGTGCGTGACAACGGTTCACTGTTCGCCGTGACCCGCATCATCCTCCACGCGTTGTTCTGGGGCGTGACCCTGACCATTTTGCCGGGCATCGTCGGATGGCACCTGTTGCGCCGTCGACCGCTGCGACGCATTCGCGGGATTCAGGCCAGCGCCGAGGCCATCGTCGCCGGCGACCTGACCCGACGTTTGCCGCTGTCTGATCGCCGTGACGAACTGGACATGCTCGCCGCCATCGTCAACGCCATGCTCGAACGCATCGAGCGCTTGATGAACGAGGTCAAGGGTGTGTGCGACAACATTGCACACGACTTGCGCACGCCGCTGACCCGCTTGCGGGCGCAGTTGTACCGCATGCAGCAACAGGCCGGCGAAGGGTCGGCAGAAGCGACGCAACTCGATTCGGTGCTCGCTGAAGCGGATACGCTGATGGCGCGTTTTCGCGGGTTGCTGCGGATTTCCGAGCTGGAGGATCGGCAGCGGCGTTCGGGGTTTGTGCAGCTGGATCCGCTGCCGTTGTTGCAGGAACTGCACGACTTTTATCTGCCGCTGGCGGAGGAAGATGAGCTGGTTTTCAAGCTGCAATTGCCCGAATCACTGCCGGCACTGAACGGTGATCGGGCGCTGTTGTTCGAAGCCGTGGCGAACCTGTTGAGCAATTCCATCAAATTCACACCGCCGGGCGGCGAGGTGATTTTGCGCGGGGTCAATGAAAATGGGCATACGCGGATCGAAGTGCTCGACTCGGGACCGGGCATTCCTGCGACCGAACGGGACGCCGTATTCCAGCGCTTCTATCGCGCCGAAGGTGGCAATCAGCAAAGCGGCTTCGGCCTGGGCTTGTCGATCGTCGCGGCGATTGTCAGCCTGCATGGGTTTACGCTTGAGGTGGGTGAAAGCGAATTGGGCGGCGCACGGTTGGTGCTCGACTGCCGGCAGAACCTGATTACCCAGACCTGACCCGGATCTCCTGAACTGATACAAAACCTGTGGGAGCGGGCTTGCCCGGGATAGCGACCGGACAGACAAAATTATACTGCCCGACACTCCGCCATCGCGGGCAAGCCCGCTCCCACAGGGATTGATGGCGAAATCAGGCGGGGTAGTTTGCCCGTAAAGCCTCAAGACCACCCTGATAAATGCCGGCAAACAGCGCCGCCACTTCTTCCTCACTCACACCCACCGGCGCAAACCGACCCGACCACGTCACCCGGGCACCCTCGCCTCGTGCTTCGACGCGGATCGTCGCCAGATAATCCGTCGCCGGAAACGGTGCCTGCACAATCGAGTAGCTGTACGTCTTCCCGGCGTTATCAAACGACTCAAGCCGTTCCACCACCACTGCGCCATCGGCCGTTTGCAGACTGCGCACACGCCCGCCTTCGCTCAGTTCACTTTTGGGAATGAACGGCAGCCAGTCCGGCAGCGAATTGAAGCCGCCAATCAATTGCCAAACGCTGTCGGTCGAAGCCGGGATATCGATAAATGCTGATGCAGTTGCCATGTAGTCCTCTCTCTCAAGCAAAAAAAATCAGATCGCCAGGCTGTCGACCACGCCACCGTCCACACGCAATGCCGCGCCCGTAGTAGCCGAGGACAACGGCGAAGCGATGTAAGCCACCAGGTTCGCGACTTCCTCGACGTCCGCCACGCGCTGGATGATCGACGTCGGCCGGGCCTTGCGCACAAACGCATCGGCCTCTTCGCGCACACTGCGCCCCGATTCGGCCGTGGCGTCCTTGAGCATCTGCTCCAGGCCATCGGTCAGGGTCGGCCCCGGCAGGATCGCATTGACCGTCACGCCAGTACCCGCCAGCCGTTTGGCCAAACCATGAGACACCGCGAGGTTAGCGCTTTTGGTCACGCCGTAGTTGAGCATGTCTGCCGGGATCGCGATCCCGGATTCCGAGGACAGGAAAATCACCCGGCCCCAGCCCTGCTTGACCATCTCCGGCACATAATGCCGCGACAGACGCACACCGGAGATCACGTTGACCTCATAAAACCGCGTCCATTCGCTGTCTGGCGTGTCGAAGAAATCCACCTCGTTAAAGATTCCGAGGTTGTTCACCAGAATGTCTGCTCGTGGCTCGGCGGCGAACAACTGCTCGGCCCCTTCGGCGGTGCCGAGGTCCGCCGTCAGGCCACGCAGTTGCGCGCCCGGCACGCTCTGGCGAATGCTTGCCAGCGCTTGCTCGACCTTGGTCGTCTCGCGGCCGATCACCACCACCGTGGCACCGGACTCGGCCAGCGCCTTGCTGATACCCAGGCCAATGCCGGCGGTGCTGCCGCTGACAATGGCGAGTTTCCCCGTCAGATCGATCTTCATGCTCAAACTCCTGCGATGGGTAATGGAGCGCGTTCGGACACCAGTTTCGCTTCGTGCATGGCTTGCCAGAACGCAGCGGGAATCACCGCCGACAACGCGGCCACGTCTTCGGCAATCCGCTGCGGACGGCTGGAACCTGGAATCACCGCGGCAACCGCCGGGTTAGCCAGGGAGAACTGCAACGCGGCGGCCTTGATGTCGACCCCGTGAGCCGCTGCGATACCTTTGATCTGCTCGACTTTATGGATGATCGCCGGGCTGGCCTTCTGGTATTCGAAGTGCGCGCCGCCGGCCAGGATGCCCGAGCTGTAGGGTCCGCCGACGACGATCTCGACGTTCTGCGCCAGCGCGGCGTCCATCAGGCGTTGCAAGGCACGGTCGTGGTCGAGCAGCGTGTAGCGCCCCGCCAGCAGAAAACCGTCTGGTTGGGCTTCGGTCAGATCGAGGGTCAATTCGCACGGTTCCACTTTGTTCACCCCCAGTCCCCAACCCTTGATCACGCCTTCTTCGCGCAAACGGGTCAGTACTTTGAAAGCGCCGATACGGGCCTGATTGAAGTATTCCAGCCATTGATCACCGTAGAAATCCTGCGCGATGTCGTGCACCCAGACGATGTCCAGGCGATCGGTCTGCAGACGTTTGAGGCTGTCTTCAATCGAACGCATCGTCGCGTCGGCGCTGTAGTCGTTGACGATCTTGTTCGGGCGGCCGTGTTCGAACACACCGCTCTTCTCACCCAGATCACGGGCCGCCGCGTCTTCGACTTCATCAAGAATCACCCGCCCGACTTTGCTGCTCAGCACATAGTCGTCACGGTTGTATTGGGCCAACGCCGCGCCCAGACGAATCTCCGACAGGCCCGAACCGTAAAACGGTGCCGTATCGAAGTAACGCACGCCGGCATCCCAGGCCGCGTGAACAGTGGCCAGCGCTTCTTCTTCAGGGATGGCGCGGAACATGTTGCCCAATGGCGCGGTACCGAAGCCCAGCGCGCCGGGCAGTTTGTCTTTCAAGCTCATGATTCAATCCTCGTCAGTTTCAGAGGTCAGTTGAATGACCGTTGAGCAGATCGTAGATTGCGACGTTCGGACCGTCCAAGACATAATGCGCAGCACTTGAGTCCCTACAGGTCTGACATGATCGACATCCGCCAATTGCGCTACTTCGTCGCCGTCGCCGAAGAAGAACACGTCGGTCGCGCCGCCGAACGCCTGCACATTTCCCAATCGCCCCTGAGCCGACAGATCGCCCAGATCGAGGAACGCCTGGGCCTGACCCTGTTCGAACGCAGCCAGCAACGCATTCGGCTGACCCGCGACGGTCAGACGTTCCTCGCCGAAACCCGCGCCCTGCTGACCCACGCCAATCGCCTGGAATCCCTTGGCAAACGCCTGGGTCGTGGTGAAGAAGGCGGTTTGTGCATCGGCTACATCGAGAACGCCATGCATGCCGGCGTCCTGCCGAATGCCTTGCGCGTGCTGCGGGTCGACCGGCCGAACGTGCACGTCGCGCTATACAACCTCAGCTCCGCCGAACAACTCGAAGGCCTGCGTCAGCGTAGCCTCGATATCGCACTGGTTAGCGAACCGCCCGTCGCCGACGATCCGGACCTGCTGGGTTTTCAGGTGCTGGACGACCCTATGCTGCTGGCCTTGCCCGAGCATCATCCCCTCGCCCGCCAAGCAACATGGGGCCCGGCAGACCTGGCCAATCAGGAATGGATTGGCGTGCAACACCGCCAGAACTGTGCGAGCCGAGACGACTTCATCAGCGCCTGCATCCGCGCCGGTTTTACCCCGGACATCCGCATGGAGGCGACCGAACCGTTCACTGCGCTGGGGCTGGTGGCGTCGGGGCTGGGAATCGCGATGATTCAGAAAGGTTTGAGTCGAAACGCGCCACCGGGTGTGGTGCTGCGCGAGGTGCCGTGGATTTCCTTTACCACGCCGCTGTGGGCGGCCTGGCATCGGGTTAATTTGCGACCGTTGGTGGAGACGTTCAGGAAGGTGTTGACCGAGCCGGCGGATGTTTACAGCGGCTGAAGTTGGCGCTGAAACGACTGGCCCATGGATTTCGGTAAGAACCGGAACGACCTATCAGTTCTGCTAGTTCCCAGCCATTGCGAAATCGCCAATACTGATCGAAGGCACGTTGAACCTTCGGAGCATCCCCATGCCATTACTGCGCGAACCCCTCTGCCACTATCGCTACGACGCCCTCGACCGGTTGATCGGCCATGCACAGCAGGACGCGCAACAGCATCGGCGTTTCTACTGCAAAAGCCGCCTGGCCACCGAGATACAGGGTGCGCTGCAGCATTCGATCGTCCAACACGACGACTGGCTGTTGGCGCAGCAGCGAAGTGAGGGCGATGCACTCGACACCACGCTGCTGGCCACCGATCAACAACGCTCCGTGTTGCACACGCTTAAAGCGAACCATCAGTGCCAGCCCATCGCCTATTCACCCTATGGCCACCGCCACCCTGAAAACGGGTTACTCAGCCTGTTAGGGTTCAATGGCGAACGGCCCGACCCGGTGACGGGGCATTATTTGTTGGGAAATGGGTATCGAGGGTTTAATCCGGTGTTGATGCGGTTTAACGGTCCGGACAGACTTAGTCCGTTTGGCAGGGGCGGATTGAACGCATATGCTTATTGTTTGGGGGACCCCGTCAATCTGAGTGATCCGAACGGTACAATCCCCGGCGTCCTCAACCGGATGTTAGGCCGGCCTGTCTATAAAAGCGGCCCGGGACTAACATTTAGTGCGGTTACTAAAAACAAAAATAACTACACGGACGTCACTACATTTACCCCAACCCTGGATACCACGCTTCATAGCTTTAATGAAGTCACTCATAGAATCAAAGCCAACGAGGGACACAGCACCCTGATTAAGTCAGTTATAGGCTTTGGTTATGACGAAGTCTCGATTAAAAAAGGGAATAAGATTTCGTTTATGCAGAGAAAGCTCACACCCGACGAGAACAGCTACTCTGATACACTTGGACTTGAATTAGAGTCGTTTTACAGTCAATTAGAATTACCAGAAGTCCCTATATCAATTGATCATCGTAACTTATTGAAAGCCAGGGATGAGTTCAGTAATTCCATGACCGTCGGACAGGTAAACACCGCTGCGGAAAATGGGCTTCTTAAGGGAGTGCGCCCAAGCAGAGCAAAGTTACTCATCAGAGATCCTCATTTCAGGTTTGACGGTGATCGTTGGTGGGAACAACGCACTAGCGACCGTACGATAGTTCAGTTTAAGGTTTAACATCAGACAAAATCACAACAGCTGAAGTTGGTGATGTCCTCACCAATCCCCTGTGGCGAGGGAGCAAGCTGCCCTCGCCACCATCACTCCAGGGCCCACAGGTTCCGGACTATCAGTTCTGCTAGTTCCCACCCATTGCGAAACCGCCAATACTGATCGAAGGCACGTTGAACCTTCGGAGCATCCCCATGCCATTACTGCGCGAACCCCTCTGCCACTATCGCTACGACGCCCTCGACCGGTTGATCGGCCATGCACAGCAGGACGCGCAACAGCATCGGCGTTTCTACTGCAAAAGCCGCCTGGCCACCGAGATACAGGGTGCGCTGCAGCATTCGATCGTCCAACACGACGACTGGCTGTTGGCGCAGCAGCGAAGTGAGGGCGATGCACTCGACACCACGCTGCTGGCCACCGATCAACAACGCTCCGTGTTGCACACGCTTAAAGCGAACCATCAGTGCCAGCCCATCGCCTATTCACCCTATGGCCACCGCCACCCTGAAAACGGGTTACTCAGCCTGTTAGGGTTCAATGGCGAACGGCCCGACCCGGTGACGGGGCATTATTTGTTGGGAAATGGGTATCGAGGGTTTAATCCGGTGTTGATGCGGTTTAACGGTCCGGACAGTGTGAGCCCGTTTGGTGAAGGGGGATTGAATACCTATGCGTATTGCCAAGGTGATCCCGTGAATCAAAACGATCCGACGGGACATAGATCTATTTGGTTATTGGGACTTGAACGACAAACTGTACGTGCACGCTATCCTCGACGCCCCCTTCCAAACGCTATGAACGGATTAATGGATCAGCCCACGCCAACGCCACAACCCGCGGCAAGAACTGAGACTCCTCTAATTCCCACTCAACCCAGGACCAATGGATGGGTGCCCGCAAGGCGCTTCACTACTGCCCCCGTAATATCGGAAAACACTGTGGTTATTACTGAAACGATAAGTAACGACCAATTTGCCCCAGCGGCAACCGATATGGCATTCAGAGAGCGCTTGCAAAATAGACGAATGTCACCGGTGAACGTCGAAGTGCCAAACTTTTTCCAAAACCTCACTCCAAGTCCAACTCAACGCTCCGTCCAAGCTGCTCCCACAACCAGCCACGGCAGCACAGAAGCAATGAACGTCGACAGACTTCGCAGAGGTACATGACCTATCAGTTCTGATAGTGCTCAACCGCAACACCTTCGCCGACACTCAAACTCCATGCCCTCGAAAATCGAGCCTGACCGGATACGATGCACCGGACAGGTTTACTGCTTTAATGAAAAGACCCTGAAAACTTTCGAGCACCCCCACCATGAACCGCAACGACCTGCGCCGCGTGGACATGAACCTGTTGGTGATTTTCGAAACCCTGATGTTCGAAAAGAACCTGACCCGGGCCGGGGAAAAACTGTTCCTCGGCCAGCCTGCGGTCAGTGCTTCGCTGGCAAAACTGCGTGACCTGTTCGATGACCCGCTGCTGGTGCGTAACGGTCGTGTTCTGGAGCCGACCCAACGCGCATTGCAGATTCTCAAGGAATTGCAGCCAGCGATGGACACCATTTCCGGCGCGGTCAGCCGAGCGAAGGATTTCGACCCGGCCACCAGCCGCGACGTGTTTCGCATCGGTCTGTCCGACGACGCCGAGTTCGGTCTGTTTCCGCCGCTGCTCAAGCAGATCCGCGAAGAGGCGCAGAACGTGGTGGTGGTCGTGCGGCGGGTGAATTTCCTGCTGATGTCGTCGATGCTCGCCAGCGGTGAGATTTCCGTCGGGATCAGCTACACCACCGAACTCCCGGCCAACGCCAAGCGCAAAAAGTTGCGTGACCTGAGCGTGAAGATCCTGCGCGGCGACAATCGGCCCGGCGCCCTGACGCTGGATGATTACTGCGAGCGGCCGCACGCACTGGTGTCGTTTTCCGGAGACCTGACCGGGGCCATCGACAATGACCTGGCGCGCATCGGCCGCTCACGCCGTGTGGTGCTGGCGGTGCCGCAGTTCGCCGGACTGCGCGCGTTGCTGGCCGGCACGGACATGCTCGCCACGGTACCGGATTACGCCGCGTGCGCGCTGATCGAAGGCAGCAGCCAGTTGCGCGCCGACGACCCGCCGTTTGACATTAACCTGTCCGAACTGTCGATGGTCTGGAACGGGGTCAACGATAACGATCCGGCAGAACGTTGGTTGCGCTCGCGAATTGCCCAACACATGTCGGCGCCGCTGCCGGGGCCGGTGCCTGGATCGCGTTGAAGGACGGGTCGGTCTCGCGCAGGAAGATTGGCAGGTCCGTCATCGGCGGCATGGCCGGAATGTCGAAATACATCTGGATCACCCAGCCACGGTGATAACTGGCGTGATTGACCACGTGCATCAACATCGCGCCGGCGCTCATGGTGCCGCTTTCGCCCGAGACAAACGTGAACTCGACGGGTTTATCCAGCGATGCCTCGGTCTGCCGTTCGCTCCAGGCGCAGTACCAGTGATCGATGTCCTTTTGCGCCAGGCGCAGGTCATCGAGGTCGGGATGCAGCAGGTCATGCGAGGTCTTGAAGCCGTGCCCCCGGCCTTCGAGGTGAGCCTTCCAGATGCAGTCCACCACGTAGATGTGGTTCAGCGTGCCGATCATGTTTTTGAACACTGAGATCCGTTCCTTGTTGACCTCACCCGGCGGCAAATCAGCGAGGCTGTCAAAGAGACGTTGATCGGCCCAGCGTTTGTAATCGGCGAGCATGCGGGCAGTGCGTACGTTGATCATCAGAGGTCTCCCATTGCGATGGGCGCACTGCAAAGCATAGTCCCAAGGACGCGAGGCAGCGCGGACGCTGATCATCGGTCGATCAAAGCGTACCGGGGTGACGACCGCCGTCCAGCGGCAGATTTTGACCTGTCAGGGAGCCCGATTGTCACGCCTGCAAACGAGGCACCGCGCAGGAAAAAATGAGCGCTCAACACGAGCGCTCATTTCTGCCCAACTGGCTGAGGAACCCGGCCGCTCTGTTTTCAGGCAGCAGGCCGGCCACGCACCGGCCCGCACGTGCGGTGAGGCGAAACTGGCAGATCCGGGGTTACGGGTTGAAGTGATTGTGTGTGCGGCAAGGAACTCCTGACGGTCTCCGCGCATCCTAAATTATGTGGTACTTCCTTTACGCTTCACGCTTTCGGAGGACACCGTCATGCGCCGTCTGATCATCATCTCTTCCCTTGTGTTGTGCTTACCCTTCGGCTCGGCTTTCGCGAAAGTGGATGCGGGCGATGTGGCCACCTCGGCCGGGGTTTCCGCTTCGCTGTACTCGACGTTCAAGGACGACAAGCTCATGATCCCCGCCCGGGATGACGCCTCCAGCTTCGTGGCCAGTGGCGGTGCGATTCGTGGCGTGTATCTGGAATCGGTCATCAAGCAGATTCGCCAGGACAATCCCGGGTTAGACGCCAGCGACGAAGACCTGGCCAGAGCCATTCTGGTTCAGGAAGGCCTTTCGGTCGGGCAATAACAGCGTCCGGTTGACGCCGACAAGCGTAGCGGCTGGAAGATCAAAAATCGCCACCTCGCTGCGCTCGACAGCTCCTACAGTTGGACGTAAATCCCTGTAGGCGCGGTCGAGCGCAGCGAGGTGGCGATCTTTTTTCAGCCTCAACGATAGCGCGGTGCTGCCGTGGAGTTGCCGAACAATCCAGAAAGGGTTTTGCGCTGAGCTTCGTAACGATCCCACTGCTCGCCATCGTGCAGCCCCGGAATGGTCACCACTTCACCACTCGCAAGCCCTACCAGTGCGGCATCGACCATGTCTTCAGCGGACATCACGATCTCCTGCGGTAGGTTTTCCACCGGGTTGCCCGCCTCGCTCCAGAAGTCAGTCGCAGTGGCGCCGGGCAGTACGGCCTGAATACGAATGCCTTTATCCGCCAATTCGTGGTGCAGCGATTGGCTCAGGCCCAACACAAATGCCTTGGTCCCGCCGTACACGCCGTTGAGAATTTCCGGCGCAATCGCGACGATCGAAGAAATGTTGATCATGGTTCCGGTGCCACGGGCGACAAATCCGGGGGCTACCGCGTAGGCCAGGCGCATCAGCGCGGTGATGTTGAGGGTGATCATGTCTTCCATGTCATCCACCGGGCTGCCCAACAGCGGCATGACCGCGCCGACCCCGGCGTTGTTGACCAGCAATGTAATGCTCGCGTCAGTACGCAGAATGCCTTCAACACGGCGCAGATCGGCCTGGTCTTTCAGGTCGGCGGCGACCACTTCCACGGCGCGGCCGGTTTCGTTGCTCAGGTGATTGGCCAGCGCGTTGAGTTTGGCCTGGCTGCGGGCGACCAGAATCAAGTCATACCCCTGACGGGCGAGACGGTCGGCGTAGACCGCGCCGATACCGGAAGAAGCGCCCGTGATCAGGGCGGTGCCTTTGGACGAGAGAGTCATGTTCAGTTTCCTTCACAATGAGGCGAGGTGTTCGCCGGGTGTGAACAGTTATAAATTGAGTGACGCCTGTCTCAAATGACGTTTAAAGTACGTTTTCAGGACATTTCCATTTGAGGGTCTGGCAATGACTTCCGTGGCGTTTGTGGTGTTTGAAGGCTTCCAGTCCATGGCGCTGGCGGCGATGCCGGTGTTCGAGTACGCCAACTTCAGCGCTGGCGAGACGCTGTATGAGGTGAGCGTGGTGTCCGAAGACGGCCGCACTTTGCGCGCCTCCGGTGGCTTGAGCGTGGGCACCGAGGCGTTCGGTGAACAGGTGTTCGACACGGTGATCGTGGTCGGCGGCGATGCCATTCTCGAGCAGGCGCCCGAAGGTGTGTTGAATTACCTGCGCGCCAGCATCAAGACCGCACGGCGTACGGCGTCGATCTGTTCCGGCGCCTTCGTGTTGGCTCAGGCCGGTTTGCTTGAAGGGCGGCGGGCTACCACGCATTGGGCGTACGCCCGGGAGCTGCAAGCGCGGTTTCCGTCGATCAACGTGGAAGAGGATCGCATTTACGTGGTCGATGGATCGATCTGGACGTCCGCCGGAATGACCGCCGGCATCGACCTGGCATTGGCCATGGTTGAAAAGGACCACGGCGCCGAACTTGCCCGCTCCGTGGCGCAGAAACTGGTGATGTACCACCGACGTGCGGGCGGACAGTCCCAGCATTCGGCGCTGCTGGAACTGGAACCGAAATCCGACCGTATCCAGACCGTGCTCGGCTACGCCCGTGAACACCTCGCCGAAGCGTTGTCGGTGGAACAGCTGGCGGACGTGGCGAGCCTCAGCCCACGCCAGTTCAGCCGCGCGTTTCGCGCCGAAACCGGGCAGTCGCCAGCCAAAGCCATCGAAAACCTGCGCCTGGAAGCGGCTCGGCAAATGCTGGAACGCGGACGGCTGACCCTCGATCAGATCGCCACCGAGACCGGTTTCACTGATCGCCGGCGCATGCGTGAAGCCTTCCTCAGAGCCTTCGGCCAACCGCCGCAGGTAATTCGCCGCAGCGCCCGAGCCGAGATCCTGTAAGAGCCAGCTTGCTGGCGAAGGCGATCTCACGCACGCCATCGCCGGCAAGTCGGAACGACGCATTGCAGCGCCTACACTGATGTGTATGTGGACTGAGTACCTGGGGTGTTTATGAAAATCTCGGCCAGACTGGCGTTTTTCGCCATTGTCGGCACCCTCGCCTACCTCGGGCTCGCCGTGTGGGGGTTAGGCGGGTGGGCGGCGTTTTTCTCTCATGGGGCGCTGGTGGTCGTTGTGTTGGCGACGCTGCTGATGACGGTCGCCGCGCTGTTCACCGAGGTCAACCTCAGCTCCGGCGAACGTGAAGACCGGGCCAATCGCTGGGTGCTGCCGGCCTTCGGGGTGATCGGGATAGTGAGCGGTTTTCTACCCGCCTACACCGACCGGATCGACTTCTGGACCTTCGGTGGCGAAGGCGTGCGTTGGTTCGGGGCATGGGTGTTCATCGTCGGCGGTGCGTTGCGCCTGTGGCCGGTGTTTGTGCTGGGCAAGCGCTTCAGCGGACTGGTGGCGATCCAGCCGGGGCATAGCCTCGTGACGGAGGGGATTTATCGCCGTTTGCGCAACCCCAGCTATTTGGGGATGTTGGTCATTGCCGTGGGTTGGGCGCTGGTGTTTCGTTCTGGCGTTGGCCTGTTGCTGGCAGCGCTGACGGTGATCCCGCTGATCGCCCGCATCCACGCTGAAGAAGCGCTGTTGCGGGCGCAGTTCGGCAGTGAATATGAGGCCTATTGCAGCCGTAGCTGGCGGTTGATTCCCGGTGTTTATTAACGCCTCGGCTCCTTGGTGGATGGTGTTGTTACGAAGCAAGCAGGCGAAGCTGGCCGTCGGGGTCAACCTGCACGGTGACCGAGTCATAATCGGCCATCGTCGCATGCGGCGTTTCGATCGGATGATCGTGAGTCGAGGTAATGATCAAAAGGTCTGCGCCCGCGGCTTGTGCGGCGAGAATGCCGACGGTGGCGTCTTCGAAGATCAGGCAATCGGTCACTTCAGCACCTAACCGCAGGGCCGCCAATCGATACCCCGCAGGATCCGGCTTGCCGGCGCTGACGTCTTCCGCTGTGACCATCACCGCAGGCTCGGGAATCCCCGCCGCCGCCATCCGTCGCAGCGCCAGCGCCTTGGGCGCAGAAGTCACGATGGCCCACTGACTGGCAGGCAACGATTTCAAGAACGCCGCCGCACTGGCCACCTCGACAATCCCCTCGACGTCCTCGATTTCCGCCTCGGTAATCCACGCGGCTTCAGCCTCTGCATCAACACCCGGCAATGCCTGGCGGTTGACGGTGTCGATGGCTCGGGCGCCGTGAATGGTCGGCAGAAAAGATTCGACATCCACGCCGTGGCGCAAGGCCCAGCGAGTCCAGATGCGCTCGGCGGCGGCGATGGAATTGAGGACAGTACCGTCCATATCAAACAGGAAGGCGCGATAAGGCGTGTTGAAAACCGAGGGTTGAGCTGACAAGGATGAGCGTCCTTTTACAAGAGCCGGGCGGGTTTTGCCGAGCAATGTAGCATTTGCGAGTGAACGAAGCCCAAGCGTTGCGTGTCGTTTCAGCCAACCCTCTTTGACTTCAATGCACCTTCCACGCAATCGAGTAACTGCCCCAGCGCCCAAGGTTTCTTGATGAACGAAACCTCATGCCTCACCCCGGACGTTTCCGGCGTTTCGAAACCGGACATGATCATGATCGGTTTGTCCGGCCAGCGGTCGCCGAACTGATTGGCCAAATCGGCACCGTTAAGTTTGCCGGGCATGGTGATGTCCGTCAGCAGCAACGCGACGTTGTCCGCGTGCAGCTCCAGATAACCGGCTGCAGCGTCCGCGCTAATCTGCGGTTCGACTACGAAACCTTCCTCCTGGAGGATCTCGCAAAGAAACTCCAGGATCAGTGGGTCGTCTTCAACCACAAGAATCAACCCGCCAGGAAGGTGCTCGCCCGCCGTCGATACTGGACACATGAGTTTGCCACTCCCTGATTGCCTAATGATTTCGCGGGCTCAACTCCGCGGCTTACAGGTATGAGCAGCGGGCTCGGCGGAAATTCATTTTTGATACAACCAGATTGATGAAGTCAGCGGTACTCACCCATGTTCCATGAGCGACGGCGTTCGAGTTACTGCGCCATGTTGTCCTTTTTCATGGGGTCCTTGGACATCGCGTCTTTTTTCATGGCGTCTTTGCTCATGGAGTCCTTCGACATGGCGTCTTTCTTCATTGAATCCTTGCTCATGGAATCCTTGGACATCGTGTCCTTTTTCATGGCGTCTTTGGACATCGAGTCCTTGCTCATGCTGTCCTTGCTCATGCCATCACTGGTTGTGGTATCGGCGGCAAACACGCTGACGGCGCCTACGGCGAGGCACATGGACAATACGACGGTGGTCAACTTTTTCATGATGAAACTCCTTGAAGCACAGGTGCGAATGAACGCAGCGTGAGCTGCGTGGTGACGTTGCCGTCAGCTGCCACCGAACCAGTTGTAGCCCTGGTCTTCCCAGTAGCCGCCGCTGTAGGTGTTGCTGACGAAAATAGCCTGAATGTGTTTGGGGTTCTTGTAGCCGAGCTTGGTGGGCATGCGCAGCTTCATCGGAAAGCCGTATTCGCGCGGCAGCACCGCGCCGTCATAGGTCAGCGCCAGCAAGGTCTGCGAGTGCAGTGCGGTGGCCATGTCGATGCTGGTGTAATAATCGTCGGCGCATTTGAAGCCGACATACTTGGCATCGGTGTCGGCGCCGACTCGTTTCAGAAAGTCGCTGAAGCGCACGCCCCCCCAACGCCCGATCGCGCTCCAGCCTTCGACGCAGATGTGCCGGGTGATCTGTTCGTTCTGCGCCATGGCGCGCAGTTCTTCGAGACGCCAGCTGCGCTTGTCGGCGACCAGTCCGGTGACTTCCAGTCGATAGCTTTGCTCCTCGACGGTCGGCGCCTCGTCGATGCCGTAGAAGGCATTGAACGGAAACGGCCGGGTGATCATCGACGCCGGATAGGTCGGCGCCAACACATTGGGATTGAACAACCAGCCCTGTACCCGATCGTTGAACCGCGACATGGAGGACAACGCGGTCTCGACGCTGTCGTTATCGGTAATGTTGCAGCCCGACAACATGGCCACGCCACCGAGGGTCAGCCCACGCATCAGGAACGAGCGACGCGAGCGGTCTTCGATCTGCGGCGCAATGATGTTCCGGGCGTCTTTGAGGATGGATGACTCGTCCAGACCTTCAATGGGCTTTTTCATACGGGCTCCTTGCGACCGATAATCATGGCCAGCAGCGTTTTGGGAACGAGCGCGACCATCACCAGATGCACCGCAACAAATGCCACCAACAGCGCCATCGCGATGAAATGCACATGACGCGCCGCGTCGTAGCCCCCCAGTAACTCGCGCAACAACGGAAACTGGACGGACTTCCACAACACCAGCCCGGAGACCACCAGCAGCGTGATATCAAGCATCACAAACAGGTACGCCAGCCGTTGCACCTGGTTGTAATGACTCAGGTCGGCATGCCCCAGCCGTCCGCGCAATGCGGCCCACACGTCCTGCAGAACACCTTTGGGCGACACCGGGAAAAAGCGGCGTGAAAGACGACCGCTGGCGAGGTTGATGATCAGGTAGACAAGGCCGTTGATGGCAAGGAACCACATCGCCGCGAAATGCCATTGCAGCGCCCCGCCGAGCCAGCCTCCCAGCGTGATGCTCTTGGGAAAACTGAAGTCGTAAAGCGGCGATGCGTTGTAGATGCGCCAACCGCTGGTGACCATGACCAGCACCGCCAGGGCATTGAGCCAATGGGTCAGGCGCAGCCAGCGCGGATGGGATGAAGCAGGTATCGGCGACATGATCGGCTCCCGGCGGTTGTTGTTATTCGTTGGAGCCGAGTATGGGAGCCGACAGATCGCCAAATCCTCACGTAAAGTTAAATAAAACGTGATAACTCGCGACGCCCGGCTGCGGTCCTTGAGTGGCAATTGTGGTTAAAATGCCGCCCCCTCCAATGACCGACACCACCCGATGAATTCAGAAGCGCTCACCACCCTCCACGACCATCTGCTGACCGCCCTCGCCGCGGCTCCCGCAGAAACCCGCCGACTGTTTCACGGTCGAGGTCGCTGCTGGCCGGGGCTGGAGCAATTGACCGTCGACTGGCTGCAGGGCGTGGTGCTGGTGTCGCTGTTCAAGGAGCCCGAATCGGCGCAGCTGGAAGATTTGAAACAGCGGCTGCTGCAGATCTCCCGGTCGCCCGCATGGGCGACATCCGGCGCGCACACGCTGGCGTTGCAACATCGTTACCTGCTGCAAAGCACCACCGAATGGCTGGTCGGGGAAGTCATCGATGACATGACCATCACCGAGGGCGGCCTGCGCTATCGTGTGGACCTGGGCCGCAAGCAGAACACCGGGCTGTTCCTCGACATGCGCTACGGCCGCGATTGGGTGCGCGCCAATGCCGAGGGCAAGCGCGTGTTGAATCTGTTTGCCTACACCTGCGGTTTTTCCGTGGCGGCCATCGAGGGCGGCGCCGAACACGTGGTCAACCTGGACATGTCCAGCCCGGCCCTGAACCGTGGCCGCGATAATCACCGGCTCAACGGCCACGACATGAGCAAGGTGAGTTTTCTCGGCCACGACCTGTTCAAGTCCTGGGGCAAGGTGATCGGTAAAGGGCCTTATGATCTGGTGATCATCGATCCGCCGTCCTTCCAGAAAGGCAGTTTTCTGCTGACCAAGGATTACCAGCGCGTGCTGCGTCGGTTACCGGAATTGCTCACGCCACAGGGCACGGTGCTGGCCTGCATGAACGACCCGGCGTTCGGTGCGGATTTCCTGATTGATGGCGTCATGCGCGAAGCGCCGAGCCTGCGGTTCGAGCAACGGTTGGAGAACCCGCCGGAGTTTCCGGATGCGGATGTCGAATGCGGGTTGAAGGCGTTGGTGTTCCGGCAGTAATACCGAGCGCGATTACTGTGGGAGCGGGCTTGCCCGCGATAGCGTCTGCACATTCAACCTTCATGTCGGCTGGTACGCCGGCATCGCGGGCACGCCCGCTCCCACAGGGTTTTCGCTGAACTGACAATCGCCAATCGCCAATCGCCAATCGCCAAGGTTCAGCGCGGCTGCAACACCAACGCAAACAACTCCCCATGCCCATTCACATTGAGCTTGTGATAGACATTGCGCCGGTGCACCTTCACCGTTTCCGGCGAAATCCCCAATTGCTGGGCAATCGCCTTGCTTGAAAAGCCCTGAAGAATCAGACGCGCCGTCTCGATTTCGCGCACCGTCAGGCGTGCGTCAAAGCGATCCAGCAGGGTCGCCAGATCCCCGGCCAGCGCCTCGACCGCCGGGCCCTCCGCTGGCATCAATTGCAGGTGACGGCGCATCGCCGCCAACACCCAGTCGCGCACACAGAGCAGACGGCCCTGCTCTTGCAGACTGAAACGCGTGGAACGACCGAGTGACAACCCGAGCACGGCATCGTCGGCGTTGATCATGAACTGCAACTCGTCACCGCCCACCACCGAGCGGAAGTAGCTCAGGTAGTACTCGCTCTGCTGAAACTGGTCTGGCGCCACCGATTCAAGGCTGTGCAAACCATCGGCAATGCCTGCACACGCAGCCTGATAAAACGGATCGAGCAGGTACATGCCAGCGCTGTAACCGGCCAGTTCTTCACGCTCATCGGCGCTGCCCTTGGCGTCGAAATCGATCAGCAGGCGCGGCACGCGCCCCGGCCGCATCACCGCGACCAATGCGTTGTCCAGCGGCACCAGCAACCGCAGCGTGTCGACCAGCGCGCGCCAGAAACCGTCCTGGCCCAGTGCGCCAAACACCCGCGCCAGGCCCTGGTGCATCGGCAACTCTTTCAGCAACGCGTCCACGCTCTACCCCTTTCGAGTAACCCATGATGGGAATGGGTGAGTCCCCGGCCTGCCGATACGCTGCAAGCACCTGTTCATCACCGGCCTGCAGCAGGCCAGGAGTGCCGCATCATGAGTCGTCGCCATCAACAGATCAATCTCGGGCTGAGCGCGTGTTTATGCGTCTCGCTGTCGGCGGTAGCGGCCGAGGGCCCGACGGTTCATGTCTACAACTGGTACGACTACATCGGCCCCAACACCCTGCATGACTTCAAGCGCGACACCGGGATCGAGCCGGTTTACGACACCTTCGACAGCGCCGAAGTGCTGGAAGGCAAACTGCTGACCAGTCGCAGCGGCTACGACGTGGTGGTGGCCAGCAACTTCAGCCTGCCGACGCTGATCAAGGCCGGCGCCCTGGCGCCGCTGCCACACGCGCAGATGCCTGACTTCAAAAACATGGATGCGGACCTGCTGGCAAAACTGGCCAACAACGATCCGGGCAATCAGTACGCCGTGCCATACCTGTGGGGCACCAACGGCATCGGGTACAACGTCGATAAAGTGCGCGCCGCGCTGGGCGACAAGGCGCCGGTGGACTCCTGGGACCTGGTGTTCAACGAAGCCAACCTGGCCAAGCTCGGCCAGTGCGGCGTGGCCATGCTCGACTCGCCGTCCGAGATGCTGCCGGTTGCCCTGCACTACCTCGGCCTGCCGCCCAACAGCACCAACCCCGAGGACTACAAGAAGGCCGAAGCGCTGCTGCTCAAACTGCGTCCGCACATTGCCTACTTCAACTCTTCGAAATTTATCAGCGACCTGGCCAACGGCAACATCTGCGTCGCGGTGGGTTGGTCCGGTGCGATGCTGGAAGCCAAGACCAACGCCGAGCAGGCCAACAACGGCGTGAAGATCGCCTACAGCCTGCCGAAAGAAGGCGCGCCGGTGTGGTTCGACACCCTCGTGTTGCTCAAGGACGCGCCGCACCCGCAGCAGGGCCTGGCCTTCATCGACTACCTGATGCGCCCTGAAGTGATTGCCCCGGTCAGTGATCACTTGTCCTACCCCAACGGCAACCGCAGCGCCACACCGCTGGTGGCCGAAGCGACTCGCAACAACCCGGCGGTGTACCCGTCCGCCGAAGCCTTGGCCACGTTATTCACCCTCCAGCCGCTGCCGCCGGCTACCGAGCGCGTGCGTACGCGGATCTGGAGCAAAGTCAAAAACGGGCAGTAATTGTGCCGTAAACCTGTGGGAGCGGGCTTGCCCGCGATGGCGGTGTGTCAGATGACATCAATGTTGGATGTGACGACCTCATCGCGGGCAAGCCCGCTCCCACAGGGTCCGCGTCAGATCCAACCACTTTTTTCTGCCACGAATTGAAGATGAGAGAAACAATGAAACCACGTGCCCGCGACCTGAACCTCCAGTTCGGCCAACTGCAGCCCGGCCCGCTCAATGCCATCACCGATGTGCCCGGCGTCCGGGTCGGCCACAGCAATGTGCGAGGTCGCACCGCCAACGGTCGCGACATTCTGACCGGCGTCACTGTGATCGAACCGCGTGTCGGTTCCACCAGCCAGCAACCGTGTTTTGCCGGCGTCCATGTGCTCAACGGCAATGGCGACGCCACAGGTCTGGAATGGATCCGCGAGGCCGGCCTGCTCACCAGCCCGATCGCCTTCACCAACACCCACAGCCTGGGCGTGGTGCGTGATGCGTTGATTGTGCTGGACCGCGAACAGCAACCGGATGACGGGCGACTTTACTGGAACATGCCGGTGGTGCTGGAAACCTTCGATGGCTTGCTCAACGACATCAACGGCTTTCACGTCAAACTCGAACACGTGGCCGAAGCCTTGCGCACGGCGACAAACGGGCCGGTGAAAGAAGGTGCGGTGGGTGGCGGCAGCGGCATGATCTGTCACGAATTCAAGGGGGGCATCGGCACGGCTTCGCGACGTTTGAATTCAGCTCAGGGGGGCTGGACGGTCGGCGCCATCGTCCAGGCCAACCATGGCATCCGCAACGAATTGCGCGTCGACGGTTACCCGGTCGGGCGCTACATGGAAAAGGCCGACTCGCCCTTCCTCAAGGCATCGCTGCCGCATCCGGGCATGGGCTCGATTGTGGTGTGCCTGGCCACCGATGCGCCGTTGCTGCCGCATCAATGTACCCGCCTCGCCCAGCGCGCCAGCCTCGGTCTGGCGCGGACCGGTGGCGGTAACGAAGACCACAGCGGCGATATCTTCATTGCCTTTGCGACCGGCAATGATGTGCCTCCCGCAGCCTATGAGAGCAAGAAGGCGCCGACCTGCGACCACTTGCGCATGGTCAACAACGACCACATCAGCGAGTTGTTCCTGGCCGCCACCGAAGCCGTTGAAGAAGCGATCATCAATGCGCTGCTGGCCAGCGACACCGCCGAAGGCAATGGCCATGCGGTGCCGGGACTGGACGCTGAAACATTGCTCAACGCATTGCGGCGGGCGGGCTGGCCGGGCGAACAGGCTTGACGGGATCAGGATGTCCGCCGGAAGACGCGCGCAGACTGACAGTGAAAGACGTCTGTCTGGATTTTTACGCCTGATCAGTTAATTGATGCATGGCTCACGGCCCTATCGCCGGCAAGCCGACTCCTACTGGATTGCGGTGTTCCCGAATTCATCGAACACCTCAAACTGTAGGAGAACGCTGACCGAGCTCACTCCCACAGTTGATTGAATGGTCGGATGTGGCGCGGTCAGCGTGCCCCATCGCCCCACCGCTCGCGAACAAACTCACTGGCCTTGTGCGTCAATTGATCCAGATGCCGGTCACGCTGTTTTTCCGCATCGAGCATCGCCCGCTTGCCATGTTTTTGCAGCAGGTACGTATGAATCTGCCGCACCTCCAGCGAGCTGTAGATCGACGCCACGTCGAGCAGCCCCATCAAGCCGTCAGAGCGATGGTCACGGGTGTTCATCAACACCTGCGTACCGCGCGCACCCAGCACCTGAAAGCCCATCGACTCGAACCAAGGCACCTTGGCCACCGCGCAAGTCAGCTCGGCATGCGGATAGCGGCCGACCATTTCCCGCAGCATCCGCCGCGCCACGCCCTGACGCCGATGACCGGACTGCACCGCCATGTACGCGACGCCGCACGCCTCGGGATCGTCCTTGATCGGCAGGTACAGCAAGAAGCCGATGACCTGCTCCGGATCGTCCACATCGGTCGCGACCAGCAACTCCACCGACACCCCTTTCGCCCCGTTCAGCGCCTCCAGATAGAGGTGAACCTCATAGCCGATCGCGTACTGATACACGTTGTACAACAGGTTGCTCGGCGGGATGGCGACCATGCTGATGTCGGTCAGGTTGTCGACCACCATCTGCAAAATCTGGCTGGTGAGGTGCTCGGGGCACGGGGTTTTGAAGTGGGTGATCTGGGGCATCGTGGCTCTGCTCTGACTCTGGCGGCGGACGCGCCTATCATAACGCGCCGACGCGACCGGGGTGGCGTGTCAGTTGGCAGCCACGCCGGATGTTCCGGCCCTATCGCCAGCAAGCCGGCTACTGCAAGGGAGCTTTGCCGTATGGAGATCCACTGTAAGAGCTGGCCTGCCAGCGATGGCGGCCGGGAGACGGGTGCAAAATTTGAGCGCGCCATCGCCAGCAAGCTGGCTCCTACAGAATGAGGGATTACCAGTCGTAAGACATTTCCACCGACGCCACGCGCTCCTGGCCGTAGTAGCAACCGAACGAGTAGTTGCAGTCCGAGACGTACTCGCGGTCGAAGACGTTTTGTACATTCAGGCGGGTCTGTAAACCGCGCAGGCTCGGGTCCAGTTTGCCCAGGTCGTAACGGATCGTGGTGTCGTAGACGACATACGACGGCACCTCGAACGAGTGCGACGAATCACCCGGCTTGCGTCCCGTGTACCGCGCACCCGCGCCGAAGGTCAGGCCGTTGAGTGCCGCTTGGGTGAAGTGATAATCCGCCCACAACGAGGCTGATACTGGCGCCTGTGCTTCGTTGCGGTTGCCCTCATCGCCATAGGTGCTCTTGGTGTAGAACGAGTCGATGTAGGTCGCCGCCGCCAGCACGTCGATGTTGTCGAGGCTGGATTTGACTTCCAGTTCGACGCCGCGTGAACGCACTTCGCCGTCCTGGGATTGATACTGTGGGTAGTCGTCGTCGCCGGTCAGTACGTTTTTCTGTTTGACCTGAAAGACCGATGCGGTGATCAGCGTCTTGTCGAACGGCTGGTACTTCACACCCACTTCGTATTGCTCGCCCTCGGTCGGCGCGAAAGCTTTGCCGCCGCGCTCCGGTGCCTCGGTACCAATGGTCGGCAGGAAGGATTCGGAATAGCTGATGTAAGGCGCCAGCCCGAACTCGGTGACGTAGGTCAGGCCCACGCGCCCGGTGAATTTATGGTCGCGCTGTGAAGCGACCGTGCGGGCGAGGATGTCCTTGTTATCGATTTCCGCCCAGTCTTCACGACCACCGATGGTCAGGATCCACTGATCCAGTTTGATCTGGTCCTGCACGTACACGCCCGTCTGGCGCAGGGTGTTGTCCCACTTCGTATCCAGCACCGGGACCGCGCTGCTGGTGTCGAAGTTGTTCTTGCCGTAGAGGTTGACCGGCGTCACGTTGTAAGCGTTGAGGCCGTCGTACTTGCGGTTGAAATGGCGGTAGTCCACACCCGCCAGCGTGGTGTGTTCGAGGGCGCCGGTGTTGAATTTATATTCCAGGTTGTTATCGAGGGTGTAGGCGATGTTGTGCTGGCGCCAGTCGACCTTGGTGCGACTGACGCGGGTGTAATCGGTGTCACCCGCCGCGTCGGTGGCGAAGGCGCGCAGGTACAGGCCCTTGTAGCGGTCGCGCACGTCGGTGTAACGCGCGGTCGAGCGGTATTTCAGGTCGTCGGTGAGGTTGTGGCTGAAGTCGTAGCCGAAGACGTACTGATCACGTTTGTAGTCGTTGAAACGCGTGTCGCCGGAGAAAAAATCCCGGTCGATTTTCTGCCCGGTAGGGCCGCGATCAAGCGAACCGATCCTTGGCAGCGACTGATAATCTTCGAGCCCGTCATCGCGCTGGATCTGCGCCAGCAAGGTCAGCGACGTGTCGTCGTTCGGCGTCCAGGTCAGGCTCGGCGCCAGCAGCATGCGTTCGCTGTGAGTGTGCTCGACCTGTTCGTTGCCTTTGTTCGCGACACCGATGAGGCGATAGGTGAATGCCTTTTGATCGTCGATCGGGCCGCTGGTATCAAAGGCGCCGTTGACCCGGTTGTAGCTGCCCGCGCCGAGTTTGACCTGGCTGCGCTGTTCGCTGGTCGGGCGCTTGGAGACCAGGTTGATCAGGCCGCCCGGCTGGTTCTGCCCGTACAGCACCGAGGACGGGCCTTTGAGCACTTCGATGCGTTCCAGGGTATATGGGTCGATTTGCGGTGCACCGCCGAGGCTGCCGGCGTAAGGAATGTACGCACCGTCGAGGTACAACGGGGTCGGTGCGAAGCCACGGCTGGTGATCTCGTCGGCAATCGAGTTGCGGTCGGTGAAGCCTCCGGTGTTCAGGCCCGGCGTGTAGCGCAGCGCCTGGGTCAGGTTGCGCGCGCCCTGGGTTTCGACCTGAGCGGCGGTGACCACGTTGATCGCCTGGGGAATTTCCAGGATCGGTGTGTCGGTCTTGGTGCCGGTGGCGCTGCGGGTGGCGACGTAACCCTCTACCGGGCCATAGGCCGACTCGACAACCTGGGCAGAAATGCTCGTCGCCCCCAGTTGCAACGCCGCGCCCTCCACCACCGGCAACAGTGAATAACTGCCATTGTCATGACGCACCGCCTGCAATTTGCTGCCGGCGAGCAGTTGGCGCAAACCGGCATCGACCGTGTATCGACCGCGCAGCCCTGCGGTTTTCTGACCACCGGCAGAGGCTGGCTCGAACGAAACCGTCACGCCTGCCGTGGAGGCGAATTGGGTCAATGCTGACGACAGCGAACCTGCCGGGATGTCAAATTGCGTTTCGACGTCGGCTTGTGCCCAAGCGGGTTGCGCCACCACCGCGAAACCGACAGGAACCGTCAGCGCCATGCCGAGCAATGCGGCATGTACGGCGCGGTTCAAGGGTTTGGCGGACAGTTTCAAAGCAGAAAAACGGATAGAGGGATTGCGAGGGGTCATGCAGTTTCCTTTCGCCCGATGGCAGTGATTGGCGGCGACTATTGCGCCTCTACCTACAAAGTCGAACGAGAATCAGAATCAACAACCCCTCATTGAAAATTCTTTTCGGATACGTCATCCAACCGCTTCCACACTCGCCCAATAGCGACTGAAGCGACGGATGCGCACGGGCAATGTCGAGGTCAGGTTGTCCAGAATGGTGTCGGTGCTGCCGAGGTGGAACGCACCGGAAATACGCAACGCCGCCACTGCGCGATCACACCCCAGGTGGCCCGGACGGTAGCGCTGCAACTCAAGGATGAAATCGCCCAGACGCCAGTCATTGACCACCAGCATGTCGCGGGTCCAGGCATCGGCCTGAGGGTTGGCGGATTGCACGGAGGCCACGCTGTCGTGCGCAAAACTCATTTGCTGGCCGGCGTCCACTCGCACTGGCGGGCCAGTCAGGCTGGCCGTGCGCACCTCGACGGCATGCTCCTGCACACAGACCTGCGTGCGCCCCGCTTCGCAGCGCACGATAAACCGTGTGCCCAACGCGCGGATGCTGCCTTCGGCCGTGTGCACGATGAAGGGCCGCGCCAGATCGTCACGCGCCGTTTCAATCAGAATTTCCCCGTTGAGCAAACGCACTTCTCGCAAGGTGTCGCTGTAGCGGATGTCCACCGCGGTGGCGGTGTTGAGTTGCAGTTGACTGCCGTCATCCAGACGCAGGCGGCGACGCTCGCCCGTGCCGGTGCGCTGGTCGGCCATCAACGTCGGCAGTGGCGTGGTGTTCCAGGCCAGCGTGCCCGCGCCGCCCGCCGCCAGCAGGATCGACAGGACCTTGAGCACGTCACGCCGTTTGGCACGGGCGCTGGTCAACGTCGGGCGGGCGATGCCTGGGGCGACTTGCCCGAGTTTGTCCTGCAAGCGTGCGAGACGTTCCCACGCCTGCGCATGGCGCGGATCACGCTCCAGCCAACGCCGATGGGCTTCACGGGTGGCGTCATCGGGCACCTCACCGCGCAAGTCGACGTACCAGCGCGCGGCAGCTTCGAGGGTTGCATGATCCAGCGATTGGGCACGCATGGCGCTTCAGTCCTCGACCAGCAGCAGGCAATGCGTCAGGGCCCGCACGGCATGCTTCTTCACCGTGGTCACCGAGACGCCCAGACGCCGGCCAATCTCCACGTAACTCAAACCATCGAGCTGCGCCATGAGGAAAATTTCCCGGGTCCGGCCGCCGAGGCCATCGAGCAAGCGGTCGATTTCCATCAGGGTTTCGATAATCAACGAACGGGTTTCGGGGGAAATCTCCACCGGTTCCGGGCTGAGCGCGAGGGTTTCCAGATAGGCCTGCTCCAGCGCCCGACGCCGGAACATGTCGATCATCAAGCTGCGTGCCACCGTACTCAGGTAGGCACGCGGCTCACGCAACTGCGGTGCCTTGCGCTGGGTCAGCACGCGAAGGAAGGTGTCCTGCGCCAGGTCCGCCGCGTTGTCGACGCAACCGAGCCGCTTGCGCAGCCAGCCGCAGAGCCATGAATGATGGTCCTCGTAAAGCGTATGCACGGCGTGTTGCAGCGAGAGATCGACGGAGGACATGGAAAAGGCCCGGAGGAGGATTTTTTGATAATGAATCTCATTTTCTTCCATGGCACTGCATGTTTGCAAGACCGATCCTGCAACGCCTTCGGCGATGGCGTCGGTACGCCCCGAATCCGTATGGATGACGGGGCATGGATCGGCGGGATCTGTCAGCGTTTCACCACTGGTACGTCGCGCTCGCCTGCACCGTACGCTGTGCGCCATACCAGCACCACGAGTAGGAATAGCAGGACGCGACGTACTCTTTGTTGGCCAGGTTGCTGGCGTTCACCGCCAGGCGCAGGTTGTCCTTGAGGCTGTTGATGTGCGGGATGTCGTAGTGCACCGCCGCATCCAGCAACGTGTAGCCCGGGACTTTCAACGTATTGGCGGTGTCACCCCAGGAAGAGCCGACGTAACGCGCCCCGCCGCCGACGCCGAAGCCTTTGGCGACGCCGTCGTGGAAGGTGTAATCCGCCCAGACCGACGCGGTGTGACGCGGCACGCCATAGTTGGTGGTGCCTTTGGCGGACACGGCCGGGCCGACGGCGATATCGGTCAGCGGCGCGTAGTTGACGGTGCTGTTGGATTTAGTGATGCGGTTGTCCAGATAAGCGTACGCGGCGGTGATGTCCAGGTTGTCGTTGAGGCTGGCCTTGCCTTCGAGTTCGAAGCCACGGGAGCGCACTTCACCGCTCTGTTCCTGGCAACGCCCGGTACCGCACAGGTGCGTCGGGTCCGGATCAAGCGTCGGCACGTTGCTTTGGCGCAGGTCGAAGACCGACGCAGTGATAAAGCTGTTGCTGCCCGGTGGCTGGTACTTGATCCCGACCTCGTATTGCTGGCCCTCAGTCGGTTTGAACACCGAGCCGCCGTAGCCGGTGCCCGACTGCGGTTCGAAGGATTCGGCGTAGCTGATGTACGGAGACAGGCCGTTATCGAACAGATAGACCAGACCCACCCGGCCGGTGAACGCCTCGCTGTCCAGAGAGGTTTTGGTCTTGACGTTGTTGCGCAAGTTCATCGAGCTGTTGTGGTTGGTCGCCCAGTCGTAGCGGCCGCCCATCAGCAACACCCACTTGTCCCATTTGATCTGGTCTTGCAGGTACAGGCCTTTCTGCTGGTTACGCTGCGTCGCGTCACTAGTGAACGCCGGCGTGACGACCGGAACGCCATAGACCGGGTCAAAGATATCCAGCGTCGGCCCCGTGCCGAAACCGGATTTGGTATCGGTGCTGGTGTTCTGATAATCGCCACCAAACAGCACGGTGTGTTGCAGGGGGCCGGTGTCGAATTTGGCCTGCGCCTGGTTGTCGAGGGTGTAAGAATCCAGGTCGACGTCTGTAGCAATGGTCGACCGGTTGGCGGTGCGGTAATCGGCGCGCAGGTTGCTGTTGTAGAGGCTGCGATAAACGCCTTCGCTGCGCAGGTAACGCGCGTTCTGACGCACGGTCCAGACATCGTTGATGTGGTGTTCGAACAGATAACCGAGGGAGAAATATTCGCGGTCACTCTTCTCGAAATCCTTGTCGCCGTCATAGAAATCGACGTCGATGTCACGCCCGGTCGGGCTGTGCAACACCGAGCCCCACGCCGGTGTCGAGCCGTACGACGCCGCCTTCGGGTCTTTCTGGAAATGCCCCAGCAGCGTCAGCGACGTGTCGTCGCTCGGGCGCCAGGTGAACGCGGATGACATGGACTGACGCTGGGTTTCGGTGTGTTCGATTTGACCATCGGCCTCGTCGTACAGACCGGCCAGGCGATAGGAGTAAACGCCTTGATCGTCGAGCGGGCCGCTCAAATCGAAGGTCGTGCGTTTCTTGTCGAAGGTGCCGTACTCGACGCCGATTTCATGGAACGGCGTATCCAGCGGCCGCTTGCTGACCATGTTCACCACCCCGCTAGGGCTGGCCTGCCCGTACAGCACCGACGACGGCCCGCGCAAAACGTCCACGCGTTCCAGGTCAAACGAGTCTTTTTGCGGCGAGGCATCGCGACTGCCCGGCATGCGCAAGCCATCCAGATACACCGCCGGAGAAAATCCACGGATGGTCATCTGATCCAGTCGCGAGGCCGTAGAGCCACGGGTTTCGGGAATCACGCCAGCGGTGTAGCGCAAAATCTGATTGAGGTTTTCCGCGCCTTGGGCACGCATTTGATCCTTGGTGACCACGGAAATCGACTGCGGCGTTTCGTTCAGCGCCGTATCGGTCTTGGTCGCCGACAGCGCACGCGTCGCGACATAACCCGCCACCGGGCCGGTCGGACTTTCGCTCGCATAGGCACCGTTGATGTTGGTGGCTTGCAACTCCAGAGAACCTTCGACCGCCTCGGGCGCAGGCTCGATACGATAGCGCGTGGCCGACAGCGCGATGGCGCTGAGGCCGCTGCCCTGAAGTAATTGCGTGATGGCATCGCCGGTGCTGAAGGGTCCGTTCAGGCCGTTGCTGCGTTTGCCCCGCGTCAACGCAGGATCGAAGGCCAACACCAACCCCGCCTGCTCGGCCAGGCTGTTCAGCGCCTGGCTCAAATCCCCGGCGGGAATTGAAAAACTGCGCACAGCACTACTGGCGTGTGCACCAGAGACCGACGATTCGGCAGCCAACAGCGGCGCCGCGACAAAAGCCATCGCCACTGAAAGCGCCAGTGGGTGCAACGGACGAGCAAAGCGTGACATGGGAAATCCTGCGAAATGGAAGGCGTTACTAACCATGACGGCCATGTCGGAAAAACAGACAACGAATGCGATCGATTTGCATTAATATTTTTTGGGCCTGGGGGTGAAACGATGTTGCTGCCTTCACGCACCACCTTGCTGCAGCCGGCTTGCCAGCGATGGCGGCGCGTCAAACACACCGCGTCGCCTGGATCGCCGGCAAGCCGGCGCCTGCAGGTTGGGGTTTCAGAGGGGTTTGATCACCACCAGTAGATCGGTGAAGTGCTCGACCTGAATCGGCAGGTTGTCCGCCAATGTCGCCAGCGCAGCATCGGTGTCGTCGAGGCGGAACACGCCGGAGACGCGCAGCCCTTGCAACGCCTGCTCGTCGTATCGCACCAAGCCGCGTCGATAACCGGCAAGGGCCTGAAGCACTTCGCTCAACGGGCGGTCATCGACTTTGAGCAGGCCTCGAGTCCAGGCATCCGGATGGGCGTTGCCGAGGGGTTGCGGTGCTTGCACCCGGCCCTCTTTGAGGGTGGTTTGCTCGCCCGCCGCAACGTTAACTGCCTCGGCGCCGTTGGCTTTGGCGGCAACGACGGACTCCAGCACGCTGACCACGGTCGAACCATCGGCTGCGCGCTTCACCAGATAGCGCGTACCGAGCGCCGTCGCGGTGCCCTGATCAGTGCGCACCACAAACGGACGTCGGGCGTCCTTGGCCACCTCGACCCACATCTCCCCTTCCAACAACTCGATGACGCGCTGCTTGCCGTCGAACTTCACGTCCAGCGCCGAATGACTGTTGAGTTGAATATGGCTGCCGTCCGAAAGCGCCACCTCACGCCGCTCGCCCACGCCAGTGCGCTGATCGGCGAGCCATATCGGCATATTGTCCAGGCCGATCCAGCCACAGACCAACACACCCAGCAGCGCAATCGCCTGGGCGCCACGACCCGACACTCTCGGGCCCGGCCGCGCAAAGGCCTGCTTGAGGGCAACGCGTGCAGGCGCGGCGGGCAGCTCGTCAAAACCGCCCCACAACGCCTGCATGCGCTCCAGCGCGAGCGCATGGCGCGGATCGGCTTTGCACCAGGTGTCGAAAGCCGCGCGGTCGGCTTCCGTGGCCAGGTCGTCGTGCAACAACGTCAGCCAGTAAGCCGCCTCGAGGATCATCTGTTCTGAGGGTGGATGAGTGCTCGTCACGACGGCTGTTCCGCACCGTACAAGGTGTTGTAGCAATGGACGAGCGCACCGGCGACGTAATTCTTGACCGTGCTGGCCGACACCTTCAGCTCAATCGCGATCTCGCTGTAGGTGAGGCCGTCGAGCCGGCTGAGCAGGAACGCCTCACGGTTCTTTTCCGGCAACCCGGCGAGCATCACGGCAATTTTTTCCAGTGCCTCAAGCGCCACATGGACCGCTTCGGGGTCGGGCATGCCGGCGTCATGCGCCTGGATCGCCAGCGCCTCGAGGTACGCCTGCTCGATCCGTCGGCGTCGGGCGCCATCGATCAACAAGCGTCCGGCCATGGTCGCCAGAAACGCCCGCGGCTCTTTGATGGTGTGAGGCTCGGCGAGGGTGAGCACGCGAATGAACGCGTCATGGGCCAGATCGGCCGCACGGTGCGAGCAGCCGAGTTTTTTCCGTAGCCAGCCATGCAACCAGGAATGGTGATCGCTATAGAGGTCGGTGAATGTCCGCTGACGACGGGAAAAGTCGTCATCCGCTACGGAAAAATCGCGCATACGCAAAAATTTCTCAAATAAGAAAGATTACCAGTCGCGCAAACGATGACAGCAAAACCATGGCAGGGCAAGCGACGAAAAGACGCGGTGAAGCACAACGCTGCACAGCACGCTAAACGGCTATTGCGCAGGCGCAACCATCCGGAACCTGATGTTGATATCGTCGGAAACCACCGTGTCCGCCCACTCGCCGGCACCGATTTTGAAGTCGCTGCGTTTGAGCGTCAATTGACCATCGAAAATCCCGATGCCGCTCTCGGACTTCAGCAGGACCGGCACTTCCACAGCGCGTGTAATGGTCTTGAGCGTGAGATTGCCGGTGATCGCATATCGGTCGTTCCCCAGGGCTTTCACACCGGTCGACTCAAAGGTCCCCTGCGGATAAGTGGCCGAGTCGAACCACGCGGGCTTTTTCAGCTCTTCATTGGCGTCGTTGCTTCCGGCATCGATGCTGTCGAGTTCAATGGTAAGCCCGGCGCGGGCCGCCGAGGGGTTCGCCGTGTCGAAATCCAGCGTGCCTTCAAACTTGCCGAACGTGCCGTAAACCCGTGAACTGAACTGGTTGTAGGTGAAAGAAAGCGTGCTGGCGGACGCATTCACCTGCTTGTATTCAACGGCATCGGCGCACGACAACACGCCGAACGAGAGCGCGACAAACACGGCAGCAGAACGCGTAAAACGAAGGGTCATGGGATGCTCCGGCGGGACGCCCGATTGCAGTGAGGGTGCTGCACACGGTGGCCAGCCACAGGTGGACTAAAGCAAAAAATCGCCGTTTATGCCATGTCCGCACTGTCGGCGCCGACCACCTGACGCCGGGCGCGAATCCGATCGTGGGCGCGACACGTTTTGAGCAGTGGCTGAAGAGCACGTCGTCGCCCTATTGACGCTTATCGATATCGACCGGGACGGCGGCCGGTTCGACTCGCCGGGCGAAATCGAACCGGTCGTGCGCGGCCTCACTCGGTGATGACGTTCAGCGCCACGTCGATGTTGCCACGGGTGGCTTTGGAGTATGGGCAGATCTCATGGGCGCCATGCGCCAGTTTCGTGGCGATCTCGTTCGACAGGCCCGGTACGCGCAGGGTCAACCGACCCTGGATGAAGTACGCCTGACCGGTCTGGCCCAAATCAACTTCGATGTCCACCGCCGTGTCGGCCGGCAGTGTCACGTCCAGCTCCTTGGCCACCAGGCCGACGGCGGCGCTATAGCAGGCTGACCAGGCGCCGGCGAACAATTGCTCGGCGGTCGGGTGCGGCAGAATGTTCGAAAACTGGTGCGCTGGTTTTGCGCTGCCGGGCGAGGACAGCACGATGTCGAGGTTGCCGTTATGGCCACGCGACGTGTTACCGGCTGCGCTGGGGGTGGTGTGGGTTTTGCCGGTGGCCAGGACTTTTTCGATCTTGCTCATGATGAAAGCTCTCAATAGGGAATTTGTTTTCGCGTGCGCTTTTATCGCACGCGATTTTTATACAAAAATTAAACCGTGATGACGTTCAGTGCCACATCAATATTGCCGCGAGTTGCTTTCGAGTACGGGCAGATCTGATCAGCGGTGTGCGCCAGCGTGGTGGCGACGTCGTGCGGCAGGCCAGGTACGCGCAGAGTCAAACGCGCCTGAAGGAAGTAGGCCGGACCGGTTTGCCCCAGGTCGACTTCGATGTCGACGGAAAAGTCCGCTGGCAGCACCACGTTCAGATCATTGGCCACCAGACCGACAGCAGCGGTGTAGCAAGCCGACCATGCACCGGCGAACAGTTGCTCGGCAGCCGGGTGCGGCTGGGTGGCGGCGAACACATGAGCAGGCTTGGCACTGCCGGGTGTCGACAGGGTGATGTCGAGGTTGCCGTTGTGGCCGCCAGCAGCGCTGGCGGTGGTGTGGGTTTTGCCGGTGGCCAGGACTTTTTCGATCTTGCTCATGGGTGAATCCTCTGCGGTGCAATGGGTTTGATTTCTTGTCGCGTTCGATTATATCGTGTGCGATGGATCAATATTCTCGCAGACACTCGTGGGTGTCAATAGGTGGTAACGCACCTCGTCGACGAACGGTATTTGCTGCATCGGCTTCCCCCCCGCCGACATCCACGTCACACTTGCACCCAGGCCAAATACAATCTGCCTCGCTACGCTTCGTCTAACTTCACAAAACGCCTTGCCGTCACCTGCGTGTGCCCGGCGGCTCTATAGTGTCCCGTAAATGCACCGGAGAATTTTCATGCTCAAGCGTACCCTGGCATTGACTGCCGGCTTGGCCCTGTCTTTTTGCACCCTGTTGTCGCAAGCCGCCGACACCCTGAAGGTCAGCGCGATTCCCGATGAAGCCCCCACTGAACTGTTGCGCAAATTCAAGCCGCTGGGCGCCTATCTGGAACAGCAACTGGGCATGAAGGTCGAGTTCGTACCCGTCAGCGATTACCCGGCCGTGGTCGAGGCGCTGGCCACCGACCGGATCGACATGGCCTGGCTGGGCGGCTTCACGTTCGTGCAGGCGCGCCTGAAAACCGGCAACGCGATTCCGCTGGTACAGCGCGAACAGGATGCCCAGTTCACCAGCAAATTCATCACCGCCGACCCCGCCGTCAAATCCCTCGCCGACCTCAAGGGCAAGACCTTTGCCTTCGGCTCGGTCTCCTCGACATCGGGCAGTCTCATGCCGCGTTACTTCATGCTGAAGGATGGCATCAAGCCGGAAGCCTACTTCAGCCGCGTCGGCTACTCCGGCGCCCATGACGCCACGGTCGCCTGGGTCCAGGCCGGCAAGGTGGACGCCGGAGTGCTGAACGCCAGCGTGTGGGAAAAACTGGTCGCGGCCGGCAAGGTCGATACCAACAAGGTCAAAGTGTTTGCGACCACCCCCGCCTACTTCGACTACAACTGGACCGTGCGCGGGACCCTCGACCCGGCGCTGGCGGCCAAGATCAAAGCCGCGTTCCTCGCACTTGATCCGGCGAATCCCAAGGACAAAGAGATTCTGGATTTGCAGGCCGCCAGCCGATTCATCGAAACCAGCCCGGACAACTACAAGGGTATCGAGGAAGCCGCCCGCGCTGCCGAACTGCTCAAATGACGTTGCATCTGACCCAGGTCAGCCTTACTCACGCCAACGGCGTTCAGGCGCTGCGTGGCGTAGACCTGCACATCCAGGCCCGCGAACAGGTCGCCATTATCGGCCCGTCCGGGGCGGGCAAGTCGAGTCTGCTCAACGTGCTCGCCACCGCCCTGCGACCGGGCGACGGCGAGCTGCAAGTGCTCGGCGAACGCGCCTGGCAGCTGTCGGCCGGTCAGCGTCAACGCCTGCGCGCACGCATCGGTTTGATCCATCAATCGCCGCCGTTGCCACCGCGCCAGCGTGTGGTCACGGCGGTTCTGGCCGGCAAACTGGGTCAATGGGGATTGGGCAAGAGCCTGCTGAATTTGCTGTATCCGCAGGATATTCCGGGGGCACGCGCGGCCCTGGCCAGGCTGGACCTGAGCGACAAGCTGTTTTCGCAATGCCAGCAGTTGTCCGGGGGACAGTTGCAGCGCGTGGGCATTGCCCGGGTGTTGTACCAGGCGCCCGAGGTGTTGCTGGCCGATGAGCCGGTCTCGGCCATGGACCCGGTGCTGGCCGAGCACACCCTGTCGGTGCTGTGCAGCCATGCCCGAGAGCACAGCGTTACGCTGGTCGCCAGCTTGCACGCGGTGGAGCTGGCCCTGGTGCATTTTTCACGGATCATCGGCCTGCGTGACGGGCAGATTATGTTCGACCTGCCGGCCAGCGCCGTCGACCGCGAGCGGCTCGACTCGCTCTACGCCAACGAGCAGTTGGAACGCTCGCCGGTGCCTCCCGCTCACTTGAGTGTGCAGATTCCCCGATGCTGACATCCGCCACCCGCGATCCGGCCGCCCTGCCGCGCCTGTTGCTCAGCCTGTTGGCCATCGCCCTGCTGTGGCCGGGCATCCACTACAGCGAGCTGGACCTCAGTGTGCTGATCGCGAGTGACAGCCAGAACGAAATGGGCCGATTCGTGTCCGCCTTCTGGCCCCCGGCCCATGATGAGCCGTTCATCGAGCTGTTGCTGCAAGCCACCCTGCAAACCCTGGCCATCGCCACGGCGGGCATGGCCCTGGCGTTGCTGTTGGCGATTCCCGCCAGCCTGTTGGCCAGCCGAGCACTGTCGTTGTCGGCGGCGTCGCGTGCGGGTCGCCCGAGCTATTGGGGCCAACTGCTGCGCTGGCCGGTGCGCGGGCTGCTGATTTTCCTGCGCAGCGTGCCGGAAATCGTCTGGGCGTTGCTGTTCGTGCGGGCCGTCGGCCTTGGTCCGACCGCCGGGGTGCTGGCGATCGCGATTACCTACAGCGGCATGCTGGGCAAGGTCTACGCGGAGATTTTCGAATCGGTTGATCAACGCCCGGCCCATGCGCTGCTGCAATCCGGCGGTGGTCGGCTGGCGGCCTTTTGCTACGGGATCCTGCCCAATGTCGCGGCGGAACTGCTGTCGTACACGGTGTATCGCTGGGAATGTGCGGTCCGCGCCTCGGTGGTGATGGGCTTCGTCGGCGCTGGCGGCCTGGGTCAGCAAATCGACCTGTCATTGCGCATGTTCGCCGGCGGTGAAGTGGCCAGTCTGCTGCTGACGTTCCTGGTTCTGGTGCTGCTCGCCGATCAACTCAGCCGCCTGCTGCGCTGGAGGCTGGCATGAATCGCCTGTTCAACCTGGCCCTGCTGCTCGGCATTGGCGGCGCGGTCATCGCCTCGTTCATCTACCTTGGCATCGATCTCGGCGAACTCGGCAGCACCGGCAACCTGAACCAGATGGGCGCTTATGCGCAGCGCTTTCTCAGCCCGGACCTGAGCCCCAATCATCTGCAAGCCATCGCCCATGGCGCCCTGGAAACCATCGCCATGTCCGCCCTTGGCACCCTGCTCGCGGCGGTGCTGGGTTTGCTCTTGGCATTGCCTGCGGCCGGGCGTTTCGGCTGGCCGTTACAGAGTGCATCACGGCTGGCACTCAACGCTTTGCGCGCGGTGCCGGAACTGGTGTGGGCCGCGCTGATGGTGCTTGCCGCCGGTCTAGGTCCCAATGCCGGCACGCTGGCGCTGGCCCTGCACACCACCGGCGTGCTCGGCCGGCTGTTCGCCGAAGCGCTGGAAAACACCCCGTCCGAACCGGCCGACGCCATCCGTTTGCAGGGCGGCAACGCCGTGTGGGCTTTCTGTTACGGCACCCTGCCCAACCTGTTGCCACAGCTGCTGGCCTACATCCTGTACCGTTGGGAAAACAACATCCGCATGGCCAGTGTGCTCGGCTTTGTCGGGGCCGGCGGCCTGGGACAAATGCTCTATGTCAGCCTCAGCCTGTTTCAGGAAGCGCAAGCCAGCACGGTGATTCTGGCGATGCTGATCCTGGTGTTCGCCGTCGATACCTTGAGCAGCTGGAGTCGGCAGCGCTGGGTCCAGGCGTGAGTGCCCAAAGTGATGCGTATTGACGTTGTCACTCATGACCGGAGCGCTGCCCGGGATCGCTCGCCTCTCTCTGCGAGGTCCGCAGGGAAAAATCCAAGTACCTTCGCTCTACATGCCTGTTGTCTTCACGTGCTTGCCGAGGAAATCCCCCACCAGACGCGCAATTTCATCAGGCTTCTCATCCAGCGCAAAATGCCCCGCCTCCAGCACATGAATCTCGGCGTTGGGCAAATCCCGGCGATAAGCCTCCGCTTCTGCAACCTCGAATGACGGATCGAACTGGCCCCATACCACCAGCGTCGGCGGTTGATGCTCGCGCAGCCACGCTTGCCACTTCGGATAGCTGGCGACGTTGCTGCGGTAGTCATAGAACAGGTCACTCTGGATATCGGCCTGCCCTGGCTGATTGAGGAAATTGAATTCGTCGGTCCACAGGTCCGGGTTGAACACCTCGACCTGCGGGTTGGCGCCGACATGCCGTTGCCGGGTCGTCGCCAACGAGAAAAAGCTCGCTCTCAACCCCGCCTCGTTGGCGGCCCGGTTGGCCCAGAATTCACGACGCTTTTGCCACAGCGGCCCCAGGCCCGCTTCATGGGACACCGCATTCTGAACAATCAGCGCCTGCACGCGTTCAGGGTGGGCGAGCATCATTCGCATACCGACGGGGCCGCCGTAATCCTGCACATACAGCGCGTAACTTTTCAGGCCGAGGGCTTCGGTGAAATGCTCCATCACGTTGGCCAGATGATCGAACGTGTAGGCAAATGCCTTGGCATCCGGCGCATCGCTATGGCCGAACCCCGGGTAGTCCGGCGCCACCAGATGATAGTGCTGTGCCAACCGCGCCAGCAGCGGGTCGTACATGCGTGAAGAACTGGGAAAACCGTGCAGCAGCAACAAGGTGGGTGCATCCGCACGACCGGCTTCACGATAGAAAATGCTCAGGCCATCAACCTTGACACTGCGGTAGGCCACCGCCAACTGATCTGAGGAATGACCCACCGGTTCGGCGGCGTGGGAAGTGTTGACAAGCGACAGGCCCAACGTGCAACCCAGGGCCAGGGCGGACAGCAACTTATTCATCGGGGGCTCCGACTGAGGAGTGGACAGGAGGTATGGGCAAACACTGCCACCTCGATGTATCCCCCACGTATCGGATTTGTAATGGCCTGTATCTCTCGCGGCCGATCTTACTTAGCGATACCTCTTCATGCGCAGCCGTACGGAAAAGCGCTACACCAACCGCTCAATTTTCTGATGCTGCCACACCAATTTGTAATACAACGTCTGCAACACCAGCATCCCCAGATACGCCACCGGAAACGCCATCCACACACCCTGCAACCCGAACTGCCCGTCCAGCACATACGCCACCGGCAACTGCACCCCGAGCACGCACACAATCGAAATCGCCATCGGCACCAGCACCGTGCCGCTGGCGCGCATGATCCCGCCGATAATCGCCTGGAAGCCGAACACCAACAGGCTCCAGAGCATGATGTGCAGCAAGTGCTCGGCCATCGCCTGCGTGGCATCCTCGGTGAGGAACAACCCCAGCAACCAGTGCGACAACAAATAGCCCAACAGCACCAAGCCACCGGTGAGGCACACATTGATCAACAACCCGGTGCGCAGAATCGGCCCGATGCGCTCGATACGCCCTGCCCCGATCGCCTGAGCGCCAAGAATCGACGCCGTGATCGCAATCGACAACGCCGGAAACTGCACGTAATTGACGATCTGCGTCACCGCCCCATATGCCGCCGTCGCCTGCGAACCGTGCTGATTCACCAACGCCAGAATCACCAGCTCCGACACCGACAACACCACCATCTGCAACCCGGTCGGCAAGCCGATGCGCAACACCTTGCCGAGAATCACCCGATCCAGGCGCATCGCTGCAAACATCTCGCGATCCGGCGCCAACGGATGCCCCTTGCTGATCAACCGCCACGCCAGCCACGCCATCGCCGACAGGTTACCCACCAACCCCGCATACGCCGCACTCTGAATCCCCAACATCGGCAACCCGAACCAACCGCGAATCAACGCCGGCGTCAGCGCCAAACCGATGCAAGTAGAAACCACCAACGCAATCAGCGGCGACACCGTATCGCTCACCCCGCGCAGCAACTGGGTGAAGAGGACGTAGACCAGCAGCGACGGCATGATCCACATCATCACGTGGGCGTAGGAGACGGCGTCGTCGAGTACGTCGGCCGGGGTTCCCAAGCCTTGCAAGGCGGGTCGTGCGAACACGCTGCCCAGCACCGCCGCCGTCAGGCCGATGATTGCGCCCAACAGCAACGTTGTGCCGGCGATGGTTTTCACCAGATGCGGTTCACGCGCGCCCCACGCTTGGCCAATGAGCACGCCCGCCCCCGCGCCGAGGCCGATGACCAGGGCGATGAAGAAGAACACGATGGGGAACATGCCCGAGACGGCGGCCAGGGCTTGGGTGCCGAGCATTTGACCGATGTAGATGCTGTTGATAGTGCCCGACA
>NZ_JAVLRV010000002.1:1293214-1299170 GCF_055803035.1 Pseudomonas sp. 300
AGGAGGTAGGTTTTCCAGAGGGGGTGTTGGGTGGTGGGGGTTTGCATTGGGTGGAGGTCCGTCTCGACTGCGGAGGTTGGGATTCTAGAGGATAGCGTTAGCGGGGATGAACAAAGTTGAATGAATGTTTTGGCGATGTTTTCGATCCATTCCGCAACGTTGGTTACCGGTCCTAGGACGGCATAAAAATTCCTACACAAACCTCGGAATGCGTCACCTTCCCCGCTGTTCTGATGAGGCTTATAGTCCGACCCGTCGCCCAAAATGGCGATACGGGTTTGGCGACCCGAGTTATGAGTGCGAGGGCCGCCTGCTCATTTGCAGGCGTCGTCGCAGCCGCAAAACCGCTGTACTATGGCGGTTGCGCGCGGGAGACCTTCGGGTCTGCCGGTTTCTCATTCCCGGTTCGCCAACCTGCGCGCAACTGCCACCCTATTCGTTTGGCGACGATCTGTTGGCGGTCTCAACAAACTGAATGAGGTTTCATCTATGGAAAGATACATGCCCCTCACCGGAATCGACCTGATCCCGGCCTCCCTGCTCATCGATACCCAAGCTCCACTCGACGTTCTGCAAGCCGCCGCTGATTACCGAATTCGCGCAGTTACTCAGGTGCTGGAAAACATCGCCTTTCGCGCAGAGATTGGTTGCGACACGGTGGTGCTGTCGGACTTCTCCAAACTGCTGGCCATTCCGTTGCGCGATGGTTGTGATTTGATGGATGTGATTGGGCGACGATTGCGGGCGCAGACGAAGGAGTGAATGAAAACGGGCGCTGAAGGCGCCCGTTTTTTGTTCGAACATAAAAAGATCGGACATCTTTTTTCTGCGGCATAACTCTTGTCTGCTTTCGGCTGAACGATCACGGCTTGTCCCAACCAATACCGATAAGAAGCAATCCGCTAAACGCTCTTGTAAGTCCTGCACCACGCGTGCCGGTTCGTGTGTCTTCATTGCCGTGTTGAAGGTTTACCGGACTGCATCAGGCGTTTGACGTGTGCCTGGGTCTATAATGGACGACCCCTGTTAATCAGATCCCCCTGATCACCTCACAGCCCACCAGGCAGAACACGTGAATCTTTCGACACTTACTGCCGCGCTGCTCTGTTTATTTCTTGGCACTCCCGTCAGGGCCGAGCAGTATCAGGTCGTTACTGAAGAGTGGGCGCCGTACAACTATCAGGAGAACAATCAGCTCACCGGCATGGCCACGGAGATCGTTCGGGGCATCATGGCGCTGACCGGGGATGACTTTAAGGTGATGCTGCTGCCCAGTATGCGAAGCACCCACGCATTGAAGAGCCGGCCCAAGACCATAATGTATTCCCTATTCCGCACCGCGGAGCGCGAATCGTTATACAAGTGGGTCGGACCGATCGTGGAAGAGTCCATTCACCCCTATCAGTTAGCCAATGCGCAGCCGCCGGTGAATTCATTAGAGCAGCTAATGCACGCCCCACGGATCACCACGCGACATGCCGGCCTAATACCCGAGATGCTGCAGTCGCGGGGCTTCAACAACCTCGAAAAAAGTGCAACCGAGAGCCGGCAGCTCTATCGCATGCTGCTAGCCGGGCGCACCGACATCATCATAGGCGACACCGATGCGGGGGTGGCTTATTACAGCCGCCAATTGAACATTACCCCCGGCACGCTGCGACAGATCCCCATCGAGCTCTATCGCTCATCGCTGTACATCGCCTTCAGCCGCGACTGTGACGACGAACTGGTAGACGCCTGGGCCAGAGCCCTGGAGCAGTTGCGCCACTCTGGCGAGCTGAAGCGCATCCAGGATCGGTACAATCAACCCGTCGGGCAATGAAAGCGAGGAGCCAACGCAAGCCCGCTTCGCTATCTGGCGCCGCCCACGAGGTAAACAGATCGCAATCCGCTGTCAGCATGCAGATGAAGAAACTGGAGGCCGCGCTTGGACGGCAGTTGTTGAGTCGTGGCCCGAGGCACCTTCAACTGACCGCTGACGGCCAGACACTGTTGAGCTACGCCCGTCGCATGCTCGCACTGTACGCTGAGACCCAAGCGGCTTTTCACGGTGAAGAGTTAACCGGACGAATCCGCCTTGGCATCGCAGAGGACTACGCGGCAAGGTATCTCACGCCGGTTCTGAAGCGGTTTTCGCCGCGCTACGCAGGCGTGGAAATAGAACTGACCTGTGAACAGTCGACCACGCTTATCCCGCGTGTGCGAAGCGGCGATCTTGATCTTGCGCTGGTGTCCAGGGACTCGCCTCAAAGCGGCACATTTCTCTTCAAAGAACCCATGGTTTGGGTTGGCTCACCCCAGTTCGAACTGTGGAGGCGAGACCCGGTGCCTATCGCAGTCTACGAACGTGAAAGCCTGGCCCGGCGTTATGCCGTGAACTCACTGACCCAACAGGGACGCGAATTCAGGGTGGTATACAACAGCTCCAGCCTTGCTGGTCAGGTGGCAGCAGTTGAGGGTGGGCTCGCTATTGCCGCGATCACTCAGTGCAGCGTGCAGGCGTCGCTTCACGTCTTAAGTAGCGAGCACAACTTAGGAAACATTGAACCTATGGAAGTTTCGATTTTACGTAGCCGAGCCTCTCGCGGGTCTAAAGCGGTCAATAGCCTTCATGCTTTCATCATCAGCGCGCTAAGACTTCAGTCTTAGTCATTCATCTGGTTTGGGGGCGGATGAGGTGGGGAACCGGACGGTGTTTGCCGAGGGCAAAGGTGTCGCCTGGAACAACGCGCAGAGTTACAACGCCGAACGGCTGCACCCCATCATCACGCGCACCAGAGGTAGGCCGCCCGCCCTATCAATGCCGTCGATGGTCACCATCACGCCAATGAAGTTCTCTTAAAAATTCTGCGGCGTAACATCTGCTCCATACCAACCAACAACACCCCGGAGCACACGATCATGAAACGCCAAACCATTCTCAGCATCGCTTTCTCGGTTTTTGCAGTTAACGCTTTCGCCGCTACCTCGACTCACCCGGTTGTCGCTGAAGGCGGCTCGGATCGTCTGATTGAAAGTCGTGTCGCTGAAGGTGGTTCGGATCGTTTGATCGAGAATCGTGTGGCTGAAGGTGGTTCGGATCGCCTGATCGAAAACCGCGTAGCAGAAGGTGGTTCCGACCGTCTGATCGAAAACCGCGTAGCTGAAGGTGGTTCGGATCGCCTGATCGAAAACCGCGTCGCTGAAGGTGGTTCGGATCGCCTGATCGAAAACCGCGTCGCTGAAGGTGGTTCGGATCGTTTGATCGAGAATCGTGTGGCTGAAGGTGGTTCCGACCGTCTGATCGAAAACCGCGTTGCTGAAGGTGGCTCGGATCGCTTGATCGAAAGCCGCGCTGCATAAACAAATCGCGTCACCGCAATACCCAAAAAGCCCGGCCTGATCAGCCGGGCTTTTTCGTGTTCGCGTTTACAAACTGCCTTCTTTGTCGATAGGTGACTGAAGAAACTCTGCTATCAGCGATGTGATCTGCTGTTGAATCACCTCACGCGGACGCCCATTGTCGCCATCCCGGCAAATGATGCCATCGCCGGGCACATCTTCTTCGAGCATTACCTCCGCACCCGGTTTGCAAATCGACAAGAAGCTGAAATGGCTTGCATCGCTGATTTCGACGTAACGGCTTGTCGCTGATGGCAGGCGCTTGGCCAGGTTGGCAGACTCCAACTCAGCGGGAAGATCGTGCGACGGTACGCCGGCAGCGATCACCAGCGTGGGTACCGGCAACGCGGCCAGGCTTTCATCGGTCATGCCCCGTGAAAGACCCAGGTCCAATGTCACCACAGCAGTGACGCGTTTATCGCGCAAATCGACGCCCAGCGCGGCCTTTGATTCTGCGGTGCTTGCGGGGTTTATCTTTTCATAGACGGAGCAACTGGCTAACTGCGGGTAGGCTTTGCAGTTTTGCGCGAAGCGGTCTGGATCGAAACGAGCTCCGGCGATCTCCAGGGCGGTCATGCCGCCGAGTGAATGGCCCGCTACTGCAATTCGATCAGTGGCGACCACGCCGAATTTTTCAGGTTGAGCCGTGACGCTATCAATGGCCCGGCGCACATCAACGGGCCGCTGCCACAACTGCGCCGCTGCTTGAGGGCTACGGTCATGAGTGGTGGTGCCAGGGTGATTGATCGCGGCGACGATGTAACCCCTGTGGGCCAGAGCACTGGCAAGCCAGATCTGGTTGCTCCAGTTCCCCCTGTACCCATGGGAGAGCACCAACAAGGGATGCTTGCCAGCAGCGGGCGGCGCATCACGAACGGCAGAAGCCCCGACGAACACCACATCATCGCCGATCAATTGCGTGGCGGCGGTAGTTGCACTGGGGTACCAGACGACCATCTCCAGTGCGCGGCCGTTGTGCGAGTCCGGCAGTGTGGAAGACTGGAAGCCGACAGGGTTCTCGTCAGCGAATGCGAGAGTCGTCAGGCAGGTCAAAAACAGGGTGCAGAAAGCTATTTTCAATGTCGATTCTTCCTTGATTAGACAAGTGCATGGCCACCTGAACCCGCCGTCAGGCGCATCCCTCATCGTTCGGAGTCGAAGCTTATGTGGCTGCCTATGAGCACGGACATTAAAGCTCACATTCGCTGCCGCGCATACTTTCATCGTTCGCGGTGTTTAGTGGGGAGGCGGAGTGTCGCGAGGGACTGCAGTCGGCCGATTCTGTTGAAAAAGTCGGTCTGCCCAAACTGCCTGATCATTGAGTGGTGAAAACGCCTTTTTTGCACGCTGCTACGTGAAATCCGAGTCCGGAAGCCCCTGCAAAAAGTAAAGTTTTCAATCTCGGACGCGTATTTTTCTGACGCGTAAACCATGGCCGGCTTTTTCAACAGAATCGGCCAAAAGCAGGCATTAGACGCGTGTACGAACCCAGCGGCTATTCACTGCTCTAAATCCCGCGGTCTGCCGAAGACGTTCACGGCGCCGACGCCCTATTGCATCGGTCTCGCTGATCCCGTCTCGCACCACCCCAAAAGCATCTGAGGTCAGGGTGTGGGGGGCTGCCGGTGTTGATTCCGTACGTCGCACTATACGGCCATCGACGTCCAGGCCTCCCCAAGGGCTGCCCTGGCTACAGGTAAACTTGAGGCGTAAAAAAGCCCGCGTTGAGCGGGCATCGGAAATCATCCGAACTCATTCAGGCACCTGATTCAGGGTCACTCGCAGGCATACCGCGAGCTTCCTTATCGTTTTCGTCCTGATCGTCCATCTGTGGGTCGGCGTCAGGGTTATCGACTCGACCGCTCTGTCCAGCTTCTGGATGCTCACTCGACACCGAGTTATTTGCATCCACGTCAGTCATGTCTTCGTCGACAGGAGCCTCGTCGTCTGGAGGCAGCGGAACTTCGGGCTCGTCCCTCTTGGGGTCATGGCCGGTTTCGTTGTCCGTCGTGCGCGTTTCGGGCTGCTGTGATTTGTTGCCAGGTGCGTTCTCGTCAATGTCCATGCTGAACCTCCGTACTGATGCGCGGGATGTCCGTGCTTAAACATGAGAAACGGCAAAGCGTTACAAGTGCAGCGCAGTGGACGAACGGAGAAGAAAAACCCGGCTCAACGGCCGGGCTTTCTCTCCTATCTCCTATCGTCTGAAAGCGGTGTCTGTTCATCCGCCTCTGGGGTAGTCCTCTCACCAGGATCCTTCCAGTCTTCTGGACGATCATCGCTTGGATTTTTCAACGGATCGTATTTGTTCGGATCGTCTGGATCTAGCGTCGGCTCATCTGAACCTGGCTCAGGCTTGGATGGAACAGAACCTTGTGTTTGGTTTTGAAAACTCGAATCGGTAGACATACCCACCTCACCATTGAGGTCCAGCTTTTCTGGGCCGTAACAGTTTGAATTTGGCAGGTGAAAAGTGTGCGACTGAGCAGCCGAGCGGGCAGTAAAAAGCCCAGCGGGCGGCTGGGCGTTTGGAGTTGCACGGACTTGCCCCCCATCTGCATCACAACTGACCAGT
>NZ_JAVLRV010000002.1:1299201-1315920 GCF_055803035.1 Pseudomonas sp. 300
CCCCCCCCCCCATAACCGGGAGCCATTTCTCGCAGCAACACGGCTCGCGATGAAACGGCAACAGCCCCTAGCGCAGCGCATGCTAACAATTAGCGCGCCCTAGCTCACCCCATACAAAATACCTGTACAGAAATAGCGCTACGCATTTTTACAGCGCTCGCAGGATTCTATCGGCCCAAAGATGGCCTTGGGCTGTATCGCCGCCAAACAGTAGTCAGCCCGATGGCCAGACCTCTATTTCTCGGGCCGGCCAGAAACCGGAGGTTACTGACCGTTCATCGGGATCGGATGATGTCATGACGACATCATCCCAATATAGCTGTACAAGACTTGTACGAGTAAAAACACTTGTATAAGTTTTAACTAGCCAGGAAATAACGCCGCTACTCGTTGCCGTCGAACAAGAGAATACCTGCGCAGGATGCGTACCAAGGGCGAATACATACCCTTGAAGGTGCCCCTAAATTGCTCCTCCCATTACGCAGGTACATCATGCCATCGCACACTCCCCGGCTCTCTACACGGACCAGTCTCTATGCCGGCTATGCCAGCCTGCTCGCGCTTATGTTGCTGATCGCCGCTATCTCGCTGTACGCCCTGGCTAACAGCAATAAGGACTTTTTTCTCTACGTTAATGGCGTTGATGCACGCACCCGCCTGGCCAACACACTGAACGACGCCGCCGCCCAGCGCGCGATTGCCCTGCGTAACATCGCCTTGAACAGCAATGTCACCGCGAGAGGACAGCAACGGGGCGCGATTGCCGTCAACGAACAAATGGTGGCCAGCAGCCTCGCCGCGCTACGCCAGGCAATTGATAACCATGATGATGTGTCGCCCAAATCACGTGAACTGTTCTCAACCATCGAGCAGGTCGAGAGCCGCTACAAACCGGTAGCGCACACCATTGCCGAACACCTGTTCAAGGGTGAAAACGACGAGGCCCTGCGCATGGTCAGCGAGCAGTGCACACCATTACTGGCCGAGCTGACCCAGGCAATTGGCGAATACCTGCGCTACACCAACCAGAAGGCAGACCTGCAGGTCAGCGAAAATGACGCAAACTATCTGTCACAACGCAACCTGCTGCTCGCCATTACTGCGCTGGCCGTCTTACTAGCAGCGGTACTGGGCTACGTCATCAGCCGCAACCTGCTACGCGCGCTGGGTGCCGAACCGAGTGAACTCAACCAGCTCGCCCAACGGGTTGCCCAGGGCGATTTGCGCGCTAGCGAGCGCACGATTGAGCCACCACAAGCCAGCATAATGGCTGCCCTGCTGAGCATGCAGGAGAACCTGCGGGACATGACCAAGGGCATAAACCTGTCCTCACAGACCGTGGCCGAATCCAGCCAGGAGCTTAGCCAATCGAGCCTGAGAAACGCCGAAAGCGTGGCCATGGCACAGTGCGAGGTCGAGCAGATCGTCACCGCCGTTCACCAAATGGCCGCCACCGTGCAGGATGTCGCGCGCAATGCCGAATCCGCCGCCAGTGCCGCCAGCGAGGCCGATAGCGCAGCCCTGTACAGCCAGCAGAAGGCCAAAGATGCCGTCAACATGATCGGCGAGCTGGCCGAGACAATCGAACAGTCCAACATGGCCATGGGCCGGCTGAAGAATGAAACCGGCAATATTGGCGGCGTGCTTGAAGTGATCAAGTCGGTGGCCGACCAGACCAACCTGCTGGCCCTCAATGCAGCCATCGAAGCTGCCCGTGCTGGCGAGGCCGGACGCGGCTTCGCGGTGGTAGCCGACGAGGTGCGCAGCCTGGCACAGCGTACCCAGAAGGCCACCTCAGAGATTGAGGGGCTGATCGCCAGTCTGCAGAAAATTGCCGACGAGACCTCGCAGCATATGCAACGCTGCAAGCGCTCCAGTGCGCAGTCGGTGTCCGGCGTTTCCGAGGCCGGTGACGCGGTAAGCACGATCGTAACCATGATCGAGCGGATCAACGGCATGAACCACCAAATCGCCGCTGCCGCCGAGCAGCAGAGTACCGTTGCCGAGCAGATCAGCCGGGGCATCGTGACCGTCAGCGAAAGCGCCGAGCAATCCGCTGCAGCCTTCCGCAGCGCTCAGCAGGAAAGCGAAGGACTGGCACGCACCAGCGTGACATTGCGAGAGAACATCTCGCGCTTTCAGCTCTAGGGTCTGTTGCCGTTTCATCGCGAGCCGCGTTGCTGCGCGGTGAAACGGCAACACTCCTTCTGCGTACACAGAATCTAGTCGTGTTGCGTCGACCGGTTGAATCCACAGCCAAAAGTTGCCGGTCATGAACACCTGTTTCCGACAACCGCTATTGGCTTTAAAGCCACAAGCCTCTTAAGGCGCTGGCAGCCCCCATGCCAACGATTTTGTTGGGATCATCATGTTCGTCAGTCCTAAAAGTTGCCCCCCTCAATATGGAAGACCTTCGGTTCGTCCGAAAAATATTCCTCCAAGCCCATCATGAACAGCCGATGGTCTTCACTCGCCTCAAAGCCCGGCGTGTGATCTTCGAGTGATTGCCACCTCACGATCAGGTTGAACATCTCCGGGCTTTCGATGCCTTGCGCGAGCAGATGGCCGCCGTAACCTTTGGCGCGGCTGAGCAAAGGAGCGACCTCGGCAAATGCACGTCGGAACGGTTCAATCCGTTCTTTGCGAACGGGGAGCAGAGCGATTTCATAAATCATGGCGTGCCTCTAAATTGACTTGAACGATTAAAAGTACGCACTTACGAGAGGAGCGATGGCTCGACTGCAATCGCGATTTTTCCTTGAATACCGTTGTTGAGACTTTCCAGCCGGGCATGAGCGAGGGGAATGTCGGCAAGCGAATAGACGGCGCCAACGTGGGGCCGCAACTGACCGCGCGCTATCAATGCGCTCAACTCATCAAGCTTGCCGCGGTTTTGCCGGGTGAAAACGAAGTGATAACTCGCATTCTTGCCCCACGCCTGAACGACGTTTTGTGGCTGTGCAATGTCCACGATCGTGACGACGCGGCCAAGTTGCGCGAGTACGTCGGGGCTGCGTGACAATGTGTTGCCGCCGATGGTGTCGAACACAACATCAACGCCGCGGCCACCCGTCTCCCGAATGACGGCGTCAACATAATCTTCCTTTTCGTAGTCGATGATCACATCGGCCCCCATGCTGCGTGCGAACTCAACGTTTGCTTCTCGCACGGTTGTGAACACCCTTGCTCCCATGGCTTTCGCCAGCTGGATCGCGACATGACCGACGCCTCCCGCGCCGCCGTGTACAAGAATGCTCTCCCCTACCCTGAGCGCCGCCCGCACGACCAGCGCTTCCCACGCCGTCCCGCCAACCAGCGTCAGGCTTGCCGCCTCAAGATGGCTCAGCGAGGGAGGCTTCTTCCCGACGATGCTTTCGGCAGCGACGTGGTACTCGGCATAACTGCCAGGCCCTTCAAATATTTGCGGGGTGTACCAGACTTCGTCTCCCGGAACGAAGGTCGTCACACCTGGCCCAACTGCTTCGACAACGCCAGATACATCGTGGCCAGTAATGGCCGGCAGTGACACCAGGTCGGGATAATCGCCACGTCGAACCTGGTAATCCAAGGGATTGATGGAGGTTGCGTGCACCCGGACCAGGACCTGTCCCGTATACGGCACGGGCTTGGGCACGTCGCAGAGTTCGAACGATTCAGGACCGCCAAATGATTTAAGTATCATCGCTTTCATGGTAAATCCTCGCATCGACAAAAAGGAATATCGAGATATCTCGATATATTGCGGTAAAAAATTACAGATCTTTCCCGATGATCTCGGCAAGAGCACTGATGGTTGCTTCATTGCGTTTGTAGTAGGTCCACTGACCGATGCGCCTGACTTCGACCAGGCCCACTCGTTGCAACGTGGCCAGATAACCGGACACCGTTGACTGCGACAGTCCGATACCTTCTTGAATACTGCTGACGCAGACGCCGACCGTGAGAACGTCACCTTCGTCCTGCGGAGGGAAGTTCTTTGCGGGATCCTTCAAACCTTTCAGGATTTCAAGACGCGTAGGGTTTGAGAGGGCTTTGAATATTTCGATCAATTCCATAACCCGAGGATATCGAGATTTATCGATATGTCAATGCGAAAGATTAGAACAATCTTGAGCTTCGAATAATTTCTGATCGATTTTTCATACAGAGGACGCAGGGTCACAAATGGTAGAAGACGAACCAAAGCGGTCACCCAGGGCAAGTGACTATCCAGATGCTTTCTTCAGCCCTTTCAAGCGCACATTCGCTCTTTGCACAGCGGCCATTTTTTCAGGCCGCTTCATGCGTTTCCACTTTCTGATGTCTTCCTTGCTTCGCCCGCAACTCACACACAGATCACCACTGAGCTGGCAAACTGAGATGCACGGATTTTCGATTTCTTTAGCCATTGTCAGTCACCTTTGGCAACGCGTGATTGAGTCAGGCGTTTTTTCCAGTCGCCACCATGAGTGCGTTGGCACTCTTCCTCAGAGTCGAAGCGGACGCTGTGGTCTGAAGGGGTCAGGTCGATGTCGGCCTCCTTCAACGCGATAGCCGTCAGCTCAAAGACACGCGCCTTCGCGTCAACCAGGGCGAGCTTTCTGTCCGCCAGGGTTTCGAATACCCAGGTGACCTTCAGGGTTTCAGCCAGCGAGTTCAGGTCAGCGGTATGGGTGAGCCAGGTAAAGCCTTTGATTTCACCTTTTGCTGTTTCACACGCTTCGGTGAGCGTGGTAATCAACCGGCGTTCGATCCGCGCCAGTTCGCGTTTCCCTGGAGGCATTGCGGGTTCCTTTGGAGACAATGGAGGGCAGGCTCTGAATCAGGCCAGTCGAAATTCGACCGTCAGATGGCTGACTTCGTGAACCGGCTTGAGACGTTCACGAATGCTGTCGGCGTTCGCAGTGCTATCACCAAGGACACTGACGATGGCCGCATGGGCTTGCGGCCCCACCCGCCAGACGTGCAAGTCCGTGATGGTGACATCCCCCGGTTTTTCCACCCGTTCGCGGATTTCCTCGGCAACGTGCGCATCTGTCTGATCCAGCAGTACACCTGCGGTGCCCCCCATCAAGGTCCAGGCCCAACGCGCGATAACGATGGCGCCGACGATGCCCATGACCGGGTCCAGCCACACCCAACCGAGATAACGCCCGGCGAGCAGTGCCGCAATGGCCAGAACCGAAGTGAGCGCGTCCGCGATGACGTGGACGTACGCCGATTTCAGGTTGTTGTCGTTCCCGTGATGGACATGGGCATGGGCATGGGCATGATCATCATGGTCGTGCTCATGACTGTGCCCGTGGCCCAGCAACAGCGCACTGACAATGTTGACAATCAAACCGGCAATCGCGATGAGCGTAGCGGTGCCGAACTGAACTTCCGTTGGTTGCAGCAGGCGCATGACAGACTCAACGCCAATTCCCAGGGCGACCATACCGAGAATCAGCGCCGAGGCGAACCCGCCCAAGTCTCCTACTTTTCCGGTTCCGAAACTGTAGCGCTGGCTGGAGGCGTGACGTTTTGCGTATCCGTAAGCGGCCGCCGAGATGCCCAACGCGCCGGCATGGGTTGCCATGTGAAAGCCATCGGCGAGTAACGCCATCGAGCCAGTGATATAGCCGGCGGTGATCTCGCCAACCATCATCACAACGGTCAGTGCCACCACCCAAAGCGTGCGCTTGGCATTTTCGTCGTGCGCTGAGCCAAGGAACACGTGGTCATGTGTGTGGTTGATGTGGGGGTTACTCATGAGTGTGTACCTGGATGCGTTCACTTGGAGTAACGGCGAATGGCTTCAAGAAGCTCTTCAACGCCCTTGTTACGCTCTTCTTCGCTGAGAGCAGGGTTCGCAACATGCTCCCGCGCGTGCTCCTCGATGATTTCCTCCATCAAGCCGTTGATGGCTCCGCGAGTGGCGGCAACAAGGTGCAGTGTTTTGGCGCAATCGAGATCCGATTCCAATGCCCGTTCAACGGCTTGGATTTGTCCGGCGATTCTTTTTACGCGTTTGAGAAGATCGTCTTTGTTTGCTGCGATATGGCCCATGACATACCCCCCCTCCCTATGTTGCGCGCATGATAGGCATACCCCCTATACCTATGCAAGATTGGCGGACAAGTGATCATCTACAGCCCCTGGCGGTAAAGAGCGACTTCAATGGCAGGCAAGCTGACGGCACGAATCCGGCATCCTCAAGGCTCGAACCGCAGATGGTGAGCAGGATAGTCCACGGCGACCACTGAGCAGCCGCGGCGAGCCACAATGGAATGGTGTGCATGCCGAAGCCCGCGCCGAGATCAACGGCGGTGGTTCCACTGGCTCGATTTGGGAGAACGGCTTCGATCTCGGCTTCGCCCCGAGATACGGCGGCATCAAAGCCGCCGGCCATCCACAGGTAGACAGGCGCGAGGTGGGTCTCGTAGTGATCAGCGACGGTGGCCTTGAATGTGGGGGCCAAGCGTCTAACGTTCAGGTTCTGGCCCGCAGTACGCGGTCCCAGTGAGCGGAGCGAGCGATTTGAACCGTTTGTTGGGCATTGATGCGCTTAAGGAAGCAAACCGTACCCCGCCGCGATGAGCAGCGGAGAGACCAGGAGCGTTGCCCAGAACCCTGATTTTGGAACGGCAATGACGCAAATGATTGAGGTGATGAGCACGTAGATGCCAACGATTTTGAGTAGTGCGAGGTCGCCAACTGATACGGCATGAATGGCTGCGTGCCCGGCGAGCATCAAAAGCGGCCCCAAAATGGTAAACCACAGTGCAGTACGCCGAACTTCATGCGCTCTGAACTGGTCGACGAAGCCGGCGCTCACGGCTTCGGCGAATGCTGTTTTGAACTTGATAATACCGAATGGAATATGAAAGACGCCCAAGGCGAACAGGGTCCATGCGACGATGTTTGACAATGTCTTATGCTCCGTAACGGTAAGGTGGAATGAGTGGGCCTAACGACCGGGTTGAGGGGCGCGCATGAAGCGGGCGAAGCCCGCAAAAGGCGCATCCCGCTCGAACGACTGGTTAGACCTCAGTGGGCTGCGCATGGCGACTGGGAGTTTCGCTCACGCCTCCGCGGCCATTGGCCAGCCGATTCGTGCGGCACGACGGAGATTGGATTGAACGACCAAGCGGTGGAACGGGGCGATGACAAGAATATAGAGACGACCCAGGCGGTTGTGGCAATGGACCACGGTTGACAGAGTCAGGTGACGTTTGCCTCCCGCCGACGGCTGATTGGAACAGAGGACGGAGAGCCTGAAGTCCAGGTGCTTGTCGTCTTCTCCAAGGATAACTTCGGTCGGGCTTGTGCCGTAGATCCTGAAGATGCCGACGCGGCCTGTCTCGCTCTCCGCACCAAGTGACGAAAGTTGCTTGGCAGTTTTGAGGCCGAATCTGCCGACCACCGCATCTCGGACTGCCATGAGGCTGCTGACCCACAGTGCTTGCTGGGAGAAGATGAACCTCGCCAACAGTTCGGGATTGGTCGACGCTCCGGGCGGAAGCTCGATTGAGTAAGCATCAGCAAGATTCGTCGATGCGTAGGCTCTGGCAATTGCCGACTCCGGAGGAAGCGATACCGGCGTTGCGCGATGCTGTTGGGTTGGCATGTGTGCGATCCAGTGGTTGGGTTCTGAGGTCTAACGCGCCGTTGAGCGACGCCGGAGGCGTCCGCTCCAACGGCTGGTTAGGCGTCATTCACATCGTTTCCAGCAGACGGAGATTCTTCTCTAAGTCCAATTCTTCCACCGTAACAGCAATTCCTTTTGAGTTGTCTGTGCACAGATGAATGATCTTTTGGTACTCGGGTGAGTGGTACCAACTATTAAGCGCTTCCTTTGATTTGAATCGAATAACGACCGTCATCGAGCCTGGTTCACCCTCTAACGGTTCCGATTCATAATCGGCTACGAGTATTTCTGCGCCGTGCGCTTCAAGCGTCGGAAAGACGGCGGGGACATAAGATTTAAAGCCATCCGGCTTCGTGAGTTCGAAGTTGGCAACCAGATATGCGCTCATCAATCTCTCCTTGACTCGTCGTGTTAGTCACTTGGTTTGTCATTTCGTCGAGGAACCTGGCTGCTGCAGGATAATCGGACGGCTCCTTGACGCTTAACGATTAAGCTAAGGGGCCGCGGCACGCGGTCCCAGTGAGCGAGGCGCCAACGTTTCCTTGTCGGATACTGAGCCCGATCAAGGCATCATAGAGCTCTTGCTGGCCAGCTGGCAGAACAGGGAGCAACGTCGCACGGCGCTTGTCGACATCGAACCAGGATTCAACCAACCATCCCACCAGATAGAGCGCCGAAAGACATCTCCGGTTTAAAACGTAAAGGATGTCTCCGGTTTCTACCCGGGCAAGCCCGCTCCCACAGGGGATGTGTGGTGATTTGGAATTGCGGACGGGAGGGCGGTCGATGTTGATTTCAGTACAAGCACTGCGCGCACTCGCGGCCTGGACGGTGGTTTGCCACCATTTCATGCAGATTTTCTTCGACTTCAAGGCCCGCGGGCCGATCGGTCAGATGTTCATCGACAAGGGTGCGGTGGGCGTCGATATCTTCTTCGTCATCAGTGGGCTGGTGATTTTCCTGTCCACCGAGGGCAAGTCGCTGCCTCCCGGGCGGTTTCTGCTCTATCGGCTGTTCCGCATCGTTCCGGCCTATTGGCTGTACACGGTGTTGATGGCGCTGCTAGTGGTCTTCGCACAGCCAGTGTTGCCGGATCAGACGGTCAACTGGTCGCATTTCCTGCTGTCCTTGCTGTTCATTCCTACGGAAAACCCCGGCGGGTACGGGATTTATCCGACGCTCAACGTCGGCTGGACCCTTAACTACGAAATGCTCTTCTACGTGCTGTTTGCCTGGGCGTTGCTGTTCCGTTTGCAGGTTCGGCTGCTGATCGTCGCGGCGTTGCTGTTTGCGGTGTGTCAGGCGTGGACGGGTTACGGCTGGATCAGCGCGTTCTACCGTTCGGACATCGTTTATGAGTTTCTGTTGGGGATCGCCATCGGCATGATCTACCGTCGCGGCTGGATCAAGCCTGGCCTATGGCTGCCATTGCTGGGGATTGGCGGCGCGTTGCTGGCGATCTATCAGTTGCCGCCGCAGCCGCGGTTTTTCGCCTGGGGCCTGCCGAGCGCCGTGTTGGTCATGGCCTGCATGGCACTGGAGCGGTTTTTCCAGGGCAGACGGTTGTTCAAACTGCTCGGCGATTGTTCCTACTCGGTGTACCTGATGCATGTGTTGGTGCTGTCTGCTGGAGGTTTCGTCGCACAGCGTTATGGCGTAAACCCCTACGTGATGTTCGCCGTTTGCGTCGCGACCATTGGTTTGGGATCGTGGGCAAGTTACGAATGGGTGGAAAAAAGCAGCTATCGGTGGCTTAAAGCCAGGATTGACGGCGAAACGGCCGATCGAGGCGAACTGGCGCTTTCCCGACAAAAATACTAGGACTTTGTGCGGCGCGATGATTGGCGTAAACTGCGCCCAAGCCTGCGAGGAGTTTCCATGACCGCTATTACCATTACCGACGCCGCCCACGATTACCTGGCTGATCTGCTCTCCAAGCAGAACACCCCGGGCATCGGCATCCGCGTCTTCATCACCCAGCCTGGCACCCAGTACGCCGAAACCTGCATTGCTTATTGCAAGCCGGGCGAAGAAAAACCTGAAGATACCGCGCTGGGGCTGAAAAGCTTTACCGCTTACATCGATTCGTTCAGCGAAGCTTTCCTGGACGACGCGGTTGTCGACTACGCCACCGACCGCATGGGCGGCCAGCTGACCATCAAGGCGCCAAACGCCAAAGTCCCGATGGTCAACGCCGACAGCCCGATCAACGAGCGCATCAACTATTACCTGCAAACCGAGATCAACCCGGGGCTGGCCAGCCACGGCGGTCAGGTCAGCCTGATCGATGTGGTCGACGACGGCATCGCCGTGTTGAAGTTCGGTGGCGGTTGCCAGGGCTGCGGCCAGGCCGACGTCACCCTGCGTGAAGGCATCGAGCGCACCTTGCTCGAGCGCGTTCCCGAGCTCAAGGGTGTTCGTGACGTGACTGACCACACGCAGAAAGAAAACGCCTACTACTAAGGTGTTCGCTGCGACAAGAAAAACGGCGCCCCGTGAGCGCCGTTTTTTTATGGGGAAAATTCCTTGGCCCCATCGCGAGCAGGCTCGCTCCCACATTGGATCTGTGGCGGACACAGCAATTGAGTCTGGTCACGATCCCCTGTGGGAGCGAGCCTGCTCGCGATGAGGCCCTATGGCCGATACAAATGCGCATGCCCGGCGCAATACAGCGACGACTCGCTGAAATGATCACTGCCCAACACCCGACCTACCAGAATCAACGCCGTGCGCCGAAAACCCTTCGCCTCAACCTTCCCGGCAATATCCGCAATCGTCCCCACCACCCAATCCTGATCCGGCCAGGTCGCCCGGTGAATCACCGCAATCGGACAATCCGCGCCGTAATGCGGGAGCAATTCGATCAGGATTTTCTGTAGATGATTCACCCCCAAATGAATGGCCATGGTCGCCCCATGCTGCGCCAAATTCCCCAGTTCCTCACCTGCCGGCATGCTGGTCTTGTCGGCGTAGCGAGTCAGGATCACGCTCTGTGACACGTCTGGCAACGTCAGCTCCGCCCCCAAAAGCGCCGCACACGCCGCTGTCGCTGTAACACCGGGAATGATTTCAAACGCAATATCGAGTTCGCGCAGGTAGCGAATCTGTTCACCAATCGCGCCATACAGACTCGGATCGCCGGAATGTACGCGAGCGACGTCCTGGCCGTTGGCATGGGCGCTTTTGATCAGTTCGATGATCTGTTCCAGGTGCAATTCGGCGCTGTTGACCACCTGTTCGGCATTGTGGCCTTCCAGCACGGCGGCCGGGACCAGTGAGCCGGCGTAGATGATCACCGGGCAGCTGCGGATCAGTCGTTGGCCTTTGACGGTGATTAGTTCCGGGTCGCCGGGACCTGCGCCAATGAAGTAGACGGTCATCGTCGTTTCCTGTCAGAAAAAGGGGCTGGTCAAGGCTTCAGATGAAGATTGCTCATGATCGAAGGCGAGGATTATCGAGGATTTTACGCAGAGCAGGCCAATGCCAGGGTCGCCTGGGCATACTTTTGTCGGGAAATCAGCAGTTTTGCCGGCGCCTGGGCCAGTTGTTCGGCAAGGGCGAGGGCGGCACTTTCTGCTACGCCGTAGCAGCCGGTGCGTTCGAAGGCGATGTCCGAGCGGTGGCTGAGTCGTGGTTGATAACCGGCCAGTTGTTCACTGCTGAAGTACATCAGGGGCAGCGCGAGTTGTGCAGCGAGTTCGATCAGGCCAGGTTCATCACGCTTCAGATCGATGCTGGCGAAGGCCTTGATCTGGTGAAGCCCGATTTGATGCGCCTGTAGCGCCTGATCGAGTAACGCCCGCAGCGTGCTCACGGGGCAGCCGCGCTGGCAGCCCAGGCCGACCACTAACGTCGGCGCTGTGCGGGTGTTGGTCATGCGTGGTATTGGCCATCGCTTTTGCGGCGGAACAACCAGGCGCTGATCAGGCCCAGAGCCAGCCAGAATCCCATGTTGGTCAGCTGCGAAGCGATTTTGAACTGGGTTTCCAGGGCTTCCGGCGCGAGCATCGAGTGCACTTCCGGTTGCGGTGCGCCGATCACATGTGGAACCGCCAGGATGGCCACGCCGAGAATCTTCATCAGCCAATGACGGCTGAACACGATCAGCGCGATGCCAACCGCAGTGGATGCAGCGGTGCCGATCCACCAGATTTGCCGTTGTGCCAGATCCGCTGCGGCGGTGCCCGGCAGTTCCGGTGGCAGGCCGAGGGTTGGCGCCAGTACGAACGTCGCGTAACCGGCCAGGCCCCAGAGCAGGCCCTGCGAGGTTTTGGTCGGTGCGCGCAAGGTGTAGAGGCCAGCGAGCATCAGCGCAAAACCGACGGCAACTACCAGATTGCCGCCCGTGGTGGACAGCACGCGCTGCCAGCCGTCTTGCGGCTCCCAGGCTTCGGCATCGTGGGTGTGAGCGGCGGCACCGGCGGCGTGCTCATGAACTTCAACAGCGGCCGGCTCGGATTTTTCGTAAGTCTCGGCCTGCAGAATCAGCGGAGCGACCCAGAAGCTTTGCAGCAGGGTCAGCAGCAGGGCGGCCAGCAGCCCGGTGAAACCTGCGGTTTGCGCAATACGCTTGATCATGTCGACAGGTCTCAATGGCACGGGAAAGCGGAGCTGTGACGGGTATCGTGCGCGGCGTTGTGCACCGCTTCGATGTGCGAGAAACCGGCGAAATACACCAGGCACGCGCCAAGGATCGATGCGCATACGGCAGCGGTCAGGCGTTGGGTCAGGGTCGTGGTGGTGCTGGTGGTGCTCTTATCGGTGTTGCTGCCGGTGCTGCTGATGATCGACATGGCGCTTCCCTCTGGTCTGTCAGCGGGTGAATAGAGCGCATGGAAGACCCCTGCGAATCGGGCTCGCAGAGGTTCAAACAGCGCCCGCCCACCGCGGGTTTGTTGTTCAGTGAACGTAATCGTCACTTTGTGTTGCGGGCCGGTCTCCGGGCTCGCGAGGGGCTTGGGCGTCAACCGAAACCTGCAAGCGTCACCTTCCCATGCCGAATTGCCGGCACAGTGGATCTGACGCTTCGCTCGCTTACCGTTGCGGGGGCAGCACCGGACTGACATGGCTTTGAGTAAAGCACATGATTCACCGGTTTCCCGTTTCACCCTGTGAAGGGCACCCGTAACAAGGCGTGTAGGAGAGCATGGGCGGGGGTTGGGCGTCAATTGGCAAGGGTTCTCAACTCGGGGGCAAGGGCAAGGAGTGTTACCTGTGGCGAGGGGATTTATCCCCGTTCGGCGGCGACGCCGTCGCAAAACCTGCTTGCGGGGCCCTGAAGGAATGCAGGGGGCCGCTTCGCAGCCCAACGGGGATAAATCCCCTCGCCACAGGGGATTGCAATCAACTGACGGACATTGACCCGCCCACACACCATGCGTAGCCTTGCGCTTTCGAGGTTCTTCGGCGTTTGCCGAAGCTAAGAAGGGAACGCGGTCGATGCCGCGGCTGCCCCCGCAACTGTGAACGGTGATGTTCGCTGCCACGCCACTGCACGCTCCAGCCCTGGAGCCCGCGGGAAGGCGCAGCAAACGCCAGTCTAGCGACAGGCACACCGTCAGCCAGGAGACCTGCCTCGACACAGATTCTCACTACAACCGGGCGGGGTGATCCGGTGGCGAACTCTTCCGCGCGCGCATCCGTCGCCGCGATTGTCGTCCCGTATGCCCGCCACCTTGCCAAAGGGCATCCGATGAAAACACTGGCCAAACTCCCCGTCACCATCGTTACCGGCTTCCTCGGCTCGGGCAAAACCACCTTGCTGCGGCACATGCTCGACAACGCGCAAGGCCGCCGCATCGCGGTGATCGTCAACGAGTTCGGCGAGCTGGGCATCGACGGTGAAATCCTCAAGCAGTGCTCGATCGGTTGCACCGAAGAAGAAGCCAACGGCCGCGTCTACGAACTGGCCAACGGCTGCCTGTGCTGCACCGTTCAGGAAGAATTCTTCCCGGTGATGCGTGAACTTGTAGCCCGTCGCGGCGATCTCGATCACATCCTGATCGAAACCTCGGGTCTGGCCCTGCCAAAGCCGCTGGTTCAAGCCTTCCAGTGGCCGGAAATCCGCAGTGCCTGCACCGTTGACGCGGTGATCACCGTGGTCGACAGCCCGGCCGTTGCCGCTGGTACGTTCGCCGCGTTCCCCGATCAAGTGGACGCCCAGCGCAAACTCGACCCGAACCTGGATCACGAATCGCCGCTGCACGAGTTGTTTGCCGACCAACTGGCCAGCGCCGATCTGGTGATTCTCAACAAGGCCGACCTGATCAGCCCTGAGGACCTGGCTCGTGTGCGCCTGGAAGTCGCTGAAGAGTTGCCGCCGGCAGTCAAAGTAATCGAAGCCAGCAGCGGTCGCCTGCCGCTGGACGTGCTGATCGGCCTCGGTGCCGGCTCCGAAGAACACATCGACAGCCGTCACAGCCATCACGATCACCATCATGAAGGCGAAGATGACCACGATCACGACGCGTTCGACTCCATTTCCATCGAGCTGCCTCAAGCTGACGAAAGTCTGCTGATGGACGCGCTGACCCAACTGGTGGTCAAGCACGGCATCCTGCGGGTCAAAGGTTTCGCGGCGATTCCGAACAAGCCGATGCGCCTGTTGATTCAGGGCGTGGGCACGCGTTTCGACAAGCATTTCGACCGTCAGTGGGGCGCCGACGAAGCACGCACCACGCGTCTGGTGTTGATCGGTCAGGAGCTCGACGCCGCGCAACTCGAAGCGCAACTGCGCGCCGCGCTCAGCGTTTAACCCATGCACCTGCTCAGGACCCAGCCCGGCGGTTTCGTCTCGGATGACAACATCGCCGACCTTGGACAAACCCCCGCCGAGCTGGTGATCCTGTGCAGCGGCGATTCCAGCCTTGCGCTGCTCGCCGAAGCCGCGCAGCAGTTGCCCGACGATTACCCGAGCGTGCGCCTGGCCAACCCGATGCAGGTGCAAAACCACGCCTCGGTCGATTTGTACGTCGATGAAGTGCTGCGCCACGCCAAGGTGATTCTGATCTCGCTGCACGGCGGCATTGCGTATTGGCGCTACGGCGTCGAGCGGTTGGTCGAGTTGTCCGAGCGCGGGGTGCAACTGATTCTGGTGCCCGGCGATGATCGCCCGGACCCGGAACTCAGCGACCTGAGCACGGTGGTGGCCGAAGACCGCGACCGGCTCTGGCATTACCTGCGCCAGGGCGGTATGGCCAACGCCCTCGATCTGTTTCGCTGCCTGGCCAATCGCTGGCTGGATCGCGACTATGCGTGGACTGAGCCACAAACCCTGCCGCGTACCGCGGTCTACCACCCGAAAAAAAGCCCGGCCGTTTTGAGTGATTGGCAGGCCGACTGGCTGGCCGGTCAACCGGTGGCGGCGGTGCTGTTTTATCGCTCGCATTTGCAGGCGGCGAACACTGCCTTCATTGATGTTTTCTGCCAGCGTTTGCAAGCGGCGGGGTTGAACCCCTTGCCGATTGCCGTGGCCAGTTTGAAGGAACCCGGCTGCCTGACGGTGGTCGAGGACTGGCTGGATGAAGTCGATGCAGGGGTGATTCTCAACACCACCGGTTTCGCTCAATCCAGCCCCGAAGCGCCGCATTTGCGACCTTTTCGCCGAAATATCCCAGTGATCCAGGCGATCTGCGCCCAGGACAACGAACCCGGTTGGCGCGCCAGCGAACAGGGCCTCGGCCCGCGGGATCTGGCGATGCACATCGCGCTGCCGGAACTGGATGGGCGGATCATCAGCCGCCCGATCAGCTTCAAGGACCTGGCGTGGCGCAGCGAGCGCAGTCAGTCCGATGTGGTCTGCTATCGGCCTGCACCTGAGCGCATGGATTTTGTTGCCGAACTGGCGCGGCGCTGGATCGATCTGGCGCGGGTGCCGAACAGCGAAAAACGCATCGCCCTGATCCTCGCCAATTACCCGACCCGTGACGGGCGCATTGGCAATGGCGTCGGCCTTGATACGCCTGCCGCCGCGTTGAACATCCTCCGAGCGTTGCACGCGCAAGGTTATCCGCTGCCCGCCGAACTGCCGGACAGCGGCACCGCGCTGATCCAGCAATTGCTCGGCGGCGTCAGCAACGACCTCGATACCCTCGACCAGCGTCCGTGTCATCAAAGCCTGGCGCTGGACGACTACAACTCGATGTTCGACGCCTTGCCCGAGGCCAACCGCCAAGCCGTGCTGGAGCGCTGGGGCACGCCCGAAAGCGATCCGATGTTTCGCGGCGGACGGATGATGATCGCCGGGCTGCGATTTGGCCTGACCTTTATCGGCATTCAACCGGCGCGGGGTTATCAGGTCGATCCGAGCGCGGTCTATCACGACCCGGACCTGGTGCCGCCCCACGGCTATCTGGCGTTTTACTTCTGGTTGCGCAACACCTACGGCGCCCACGGCGTGATCCACGTCGGCAAGCACGGCAACCTCGAATGGCTGCCGGGCAAAGGCGTCGGGCTGTCGGAAAATTGCTGGCCGGATGCGTTGCTCGGGCCGCTGCCGAACATCTATCCGTTCATCGTCAACGACCCGGGCGAGGGCGCTCAGGCCAAGCGCCGCACGCAAGCGGTGATCATCGATCACCTGATGCCGCCGCTGACCCGCGCCGAAACCTACGGCCCGCTGCGCAACCTCGAACTGCTCGCCGACGAGTATTACGAAGCGCAATTGCTCGATCCGCGCCGCGCCCGCGAATTGCAGCGCGACATTTTGCAACTGGTGCGCGACACGCACATCGACCGTGAACTGCAACTGGACGAGAAGCTCGACAGCGACGCCGATGCAGCCATCTGGCTGCCGCGTCTGGACACGTATTTGTGCGATTTGAAGGAGTCGCAGATCCGGGATGGCCTGCATGTGTTTGGCGAGTCGCCGAGCGGGCGTCTGCGCATCGACACGTTATTGGCGCTGTTGCGGATTCCACGCGGTGATGGCCGGGGTGCGCAGTCGAGTCTATTGCGAGCATTGGCCAAGGCGTTTGCGCTGGGGTTTGATCCGCTGGATTGTGAGTTGGCCGATCCGTGGACCGGTGCGCGTCCTGATGAACTGCAATCGATCAGCGATGAAGTCTGGCGCACGGCGGGGGATACCCGTGAACGTCTGGAACTGTTCGCCA
>NZ_JAVLRV010000002.1:1315983-1319108 GCF_055803035.1 Pseudomonas sp. 300
AGCTGGATTGAGGTGCAGGCCATCCTCGACAACCTGCGCGAAGTCGTCGCGCCACGCCTGGACGCCTGTGGCCCGGCGGAAATGCGCGGCCTGCTTGACGCCCTCAGCGGCCGTTTCGTCCCCGCCGGCCCCAGCGGCGCACCCAGTCGCGGCCGTCTCGACGTGCTGCCGACCGGGCGCAATTTCTATTCGGTGGACGTGCGCAACCTGCCGACCACCACCGCGTGGCGCATCGGTTTTCAATCGGCGAACCTGATTCTCGAGCGGCACTTGCAGGATCACGGCGATCACCTGCGTCAACTCGGTCTGTCGGTCTGGGGCACGGCGACCATGCGCACCGGTGGCGATGATATTGCGCAAGCCATGGCGTTGATGGGCGTGCGTCCGGTCTGGGCGACGGGCAGTCAGCGGGTCGATGACTTCGAAATTCTGCCGCTGAGCCTGCTCGACCGCCCGCGCGTAGACGTAACCTTGCGCGTGTCCGGGTTCTTCCGTGATGCCTTTGCCAACCTGATCCGCCTGTTCGATGCGGCGGTGCAAGCGGTCGCTGCGCTGGATGAACCGGACGATCTCAATCCATTGGCGGCCAAGGTCCGCGCCGAACGCGAAGCGTTGCTGCAATCGGGCCTTGATGAAGACGCGGCCAAACGGCAGGCCGGTTGGCGCATTTTCGGCGCCAAACCCGGTGCTTACGGCGCTGGCGTGCAAGGGGCAATCGACGGTCGTTTGTGGCAGAGCCGTGATGACCTGGCCGAGGTCTACCTGAACTGGGGCGGCTACGCTTACGGCGGTTCCGACGAAGGCACGGCGGCCCGCGAGCAGTTCGCCCAGCGCCTGAGCCAGGTTCAGGCCGTGCTGCAAAATCAGGACAACCGTGAGCATGACTTGCTCGATTCCAACGACTATTACCAGTTTCAGGGCGGTATGCTCGCGGCCGTGGAAAGCCTCAGCGGCGCAGCGGCGGCCAGTTACCACGGCGATCACAGTCAGCCGGACTTGCCGAAAATCCGCACGTTGAAGGAAGAATTGAACCGGGTGATCCGCTCACGGGCGGCCAATCCGAAGTGGATCGACGGCGTGAAGCGCCACGGCTACAAAGGTGCGTTTGAACTGGCGGCGACGGTCGATAACCTGTTCGCGTTCGACGCGACCACGCAGTTGATCGACGATCACCAATACGCGTTGCTGGCCGATGCGTACTTGCTGGACCCGGCGACGCGGGAATTTGTCCGTGAGCACAATCCCCATGCGCTGCGCGACATGACCGAGCGCATGCTGGAAGCACAGCAGCGGGGCATGTGGAAAGAGCCGGGCGAGTACCGCGAGGCGCTGGAGAGTTTGTTGCTGGATATAGAAGAAGACACCTGATGCGCCGCCTGCCCTATGGGAGCGGACTTGCCCGCTCCCATAGGGGTACAGGCGCCCGTGAGATTTATTGATAGATCACCGACCATGACCGAGATTTAATAATGACCGACACCCCGCATTTCCCCTTATCCGCCGTGGTCGGCGCCGACGATCTCAAGCTCGCTTTGTACCTCACCGCCATCGACCCGAAGATCGGCGGCGTGTTGATCGAAGGCCCGCGTGGCATGGCCAAGTCCACCCTGGCCCGAGGGCTTGCGGACCTGCTTGCCAGCGGCCAATTCGTTACCTTGCCGCTGGGCGCCACTGAAGAGCGTCTGGTTGGCACCCTCGACCTCGACGCCGCCCTGAGCGAAGGGCGCGCGCAATTTTCTCCCGGTGTATTGGCCAAGGCTGACGGAGGGGTGCTCTACGTCGATGAAGTCAATCTGCTGCCCGATCACCTCGTGGACTTGCTGCTCGACGTCGCCGCCAGCGGCACCAATCTGATCGAGCGCGACGGCATCTCCCATCGGCATTCGGCGAAGTTCGTGCTGATCGGCACCATGAACCCGGAAGAGGGCGAGTTGCGTCCGCAACTGCTCGACCGCTTTGGCCTGAACGTCGCCCTCAGCGGTCATACCGCCCCGGCCGAGCGTGGGCAGATCATCCGTCGGCGTCTGGATTTCGACAGCGATCCGCAACGCTTCTGCGCTGAATGGGAAAGCCAGCAGCAGTCATTGCGTGAACGCTGCCAGGCAGCACGCAGCACATTGGCAAGCATCCCCCTCGACGATGAGGCGCTGGCACAGATTACCGAGCGCTGTTTCGCCGCCGGTGTCGACGGCCTGCGCGCCGATCTGGTGTGGTTGCGCGCCGCCCGTGCCCACGCGGCATGGCGAGGGGCGAGCGCGATTGCCGAAGAAGATATTGATGCGGTGGCCGAGTTCGCCTTGCGCCATCGTCGTCGCGAACAGTCGCCACCGGCACCGCAACAGGCCCGGCAACCCGATCCGCAACAGTCCAACCCGAGCGAAGGCCAGGGCCAGTGGGGCGAAATGCCCGCGCAGGCGCTGCCGGTTGGCGCTCGACGTGAAGTGCCGAGCTGGCCAAAAAAGCCCTAGGCATTCGCCCTCGATCTGACGCGGGGGCGAATGCCAGACCCCGCGCCGGACGGCTGGACCACGGCAAACAGGGTCAGCGTCATGCCGCCCGCAACGGCTCGATCAACTGGCCCGGCACCTTGCTCAACGGCCGTCCGCGCCAACGCCAGGATGTGCTGTTTCAACTGCGCACGCGCTCGCCGCACGAACTATGGCTGGTCATCGTCGACGCCTCGGCCTCGACGCGCCGCCATCAGGCATTGAGCGACGCCAAGGGGCTGTTGGCGCAATTGTTTGACGACGCCTACCGTCAGCGTGCGCGCCTTGCATTGCTGACGGCCAGCGGCCATGCGCCGAAGTGGCAAGTGCAGGGGTTGAAAGCTTGCAGCGGATTAGGCCACTGGCTCGATGGCCTTGGCGCGGGCGGTGGCACGCCGTTGCTGGCGGCGCTCGGCGAGGCGGGGCGATGGCTCGCGGTGCGGCAAAAACGCTTTCCGGCGGAACAGCAGCGCTTGTTGCTGGTGACGGACGGGCGGTTGAAGGAGTGGTCCGGGTTGCCTGCGCTGGAGTGTCCGGGGTTGCTGATTGATATTGAGCGTGGGCCGATTCGGTTGGGGCGGGCGCGGCAGTTGGCAGCCGATCTGCAAACAGATTATCGGCATATTGATGAGTTGATTT
>NZ_JAVLRV010000002.1:1319159-1365160 GCF_055803035.1 Pseudomonas sp. 300
GCGGGCTTGCCCGCGATAGCATCCACTCGGTTACCGCATTGTCCCCATAACCCGCAGCGCTGCCCTATGCTCTGAAAGCCGCCATTCACAGGAGTGAAGCATGCGTGTTCTCGTCACCAACAGTCAGGACGATTTTCGCGTCAAAGCCTACGCGGGCACCAATGGCGTGCTGCTGGCCATGGACCTGGCCGAATCCCGCCGCCAAGGCCTGCTGGGTTTCGCCATCGAAAAGCAGCAAGGCAGCAAGCCCTGGTTGTTCCTGTTCAATAGCCTGACGTTCCCGGACAAGGCGCATACGTTCCCGCAGTTTCACGCCACCCCGAGCGACCTCGCGCCGTTGCAGAAATTTCGCTGGGCCGATTATGCGGTCAATCCGGGGATGACGATCCATTACCGAATCCACCTCGCCTATGGCAGCGCCGAGGCACCGCAGCTGGGTGAATCTTTGGAAGTGACCGTCACGTCCGATAATGGCCTGCCGCACAATCAGAGTGTGATTTTCAACCGCGCCGTGGCCGCGAGTCAGGCGTTCCAGCGCAAGTTTCCCGAGCTCGACGCGCTGATCAGCGCCAACAAGAACCTGCCTATCGAAGCCTGGCCCGATGCCCCTCGGCAATGGCTGGAAAATGGTCTGCTCGGGCGCTTGCTGGGGTTTATCGAACGGGCGCTGGATGGTCAGTGGGCACTGGACATTGCCATTTACGAATACGAGTTGCAGGTGATCGTCGATGCCGTCAACGCGGCGTTCGAACGGGGCGTGAAGGTTCGCGTGTTGTATCACGCACAACCTGACGATGATGACACCGCGATCAACCAGGCCAGCCTGGAAAAAATCCCGGCGGCGAACAAGCGCGGGCGCGTCACTCACAACATCTTTCACAACAAATTCATGGTGCTGAGCCGACTCGACGGCGCCGGCCAGCATCAGCCCGAAGCGGTGCTGTGCGGCAGCACCAACTTCACGCCCAATGGCGTTTATCGCCAGGCTAACGTGGTGCATGTGCTGGACGACGTGCGCATCAGCGCCAGCTATCTGCAGACCTTCGAGCAGGTCTGGGCGACACCGGCCGATGTCGGCGCCACCCGGCAATGGCTCACGCAACACAACCCGATGGACCCGCAGCAACCGTTGTTCGTCGGGTTCTCTCCGCGTTCGGGGCTGGGTGATTTGCGCGAGTTTGTCGAGATCATCACCGCCGCGAAAAAGGACGTACTGTTTGTCACCGCGTTCGCCTTGCCCGACGACATTCTCAACGCGCTGCTCGGCCAGCCCCAAGACGACATTTTGCGATATGGCCTGCAAAACACCGCCAGCCGCATCACCGGTTTTCACGCCGACCGCAGTGCCGAATTCGCCGCGACTGCGCTGCTCAACACCGGGCTGGAAGGCTGGCTCCGAGAGAACATGAAAGGCCAGAAGGGCAACCTGCTGGTGCACACCAAAGCCGTGGTCACCGACTTCACCAGCGACGCGCCGACGATCATCAGCGGCAGTCACAACCTCAGCGTTGCGGCCAGCAACGGCAATGACGAGAACTACCTGATCGTGCGCGGCGATACCGATCTGGCCGACCGTTATGGTCTGGAGTTGCTGCGGTTCTACGAGCATTACCGCTTTCGTTACTTTGCCAAGAAGCTGGCACTCAAACAGGTCCAGCCGTTGAAGGTGGATGACAGCTGGACCAATGATTATTACCTGGCGGGGGATTTGCGGCAGCTCTCCAGATTGCGTTTTTCCGGGCGGTAAACAGTGTGTCCAACGGGGCACCGCGGTTTTTGCACGGATCTGCGATGACTTGCCCATCGCCTGACGATACTGGCGCGCACGCCGGCCCATGTACAAGCTCGCCCGACGGCATGGGCTGCGATGCCAATGCCGAGCGGGTGCTGGCGTCCTTCAAGCCCTTGCGCTGATGGTGGCCGCCGATGGGGCCGGAATCGGATTGCGCATCAACGTGCCTACCACCAGCGCCCCCAGCAGTGCGAGCAAACCGGCGACCCACAGCAAGAGACTGAAACCGCCGACGAACGCTTCTCGGGCCAACGGTTCGATCACGCTGCGCGCGGCTTCCGGCACCAGGCCCAGCGCTGCCGGCATGTCACCGGCCACCACCCGCGACGCGATGCCTTGGGTCTGGGCGAGCCATTGCGCGCCTTGTGCCGACAAATCTGCGCGCAACAACTGCTCGGCATGGCTGGACAGCAACGCGCCGTACACGCCGATCGCCAACACGATCGCACTGAAGCGCATGGTGGTGCTCAGGCCCGAAGCCATGCCGGTGCGTTCCCTGGGCACGCAGGCCATGATGTTTTTCTGCGTGTCGCCATTGAGCAGCCCGGCACCGGCGCCCGTGACGGCAATCGCCAGCGCGAAAGGCAGGTACCCGCCGCTGCTGACCGCCCAGGCACTGAGCAGATTGCCGATGCCGACCAGGCTCAAACCGGTCGCCATCAGCGTGGCCGGGGCAAGACGGTTGGCCAGGCGCACGCCGATCCGTGGGCAAATCAACATGGTCAGGGCAAACGGCAACATGCCCAGCCCCGAGGCGATGGCCGAGAAACCCAGGCCGTTTTGCAGATAAAACGGCAGCAACGTCATCATCACCTGAGCACAACCGGCGTAGGCAAACATGCCCAGCAAGGCGCCGATGAAGCGCGGATGTTTGAACAGTTGCAGGTCGACCATCGGCCGCCGCTGCATCCGCTCGATCACGACGAACAACCCCAGCAACAGCGCGCCGCCGATCAGTCGGGCGTAAGTGCTCGGGTTGTTCCAGCCGATCCGGTTGGCTTCGATCAGGCCCCAGATCAGGCACAGCAAGCTGCCACTGAACGCCAGACTACCCCACGGATCGAGGCGTGCGGATTGGGGGTCGCGAGACTCCGGCACGGCACGCCAGACCATGACCATCAGGAACAGGCCCACCGGCAAATTCAGGTAGAAGATCCAGCGCCAGCCAATGTACTCGGTAATCAGCCCGCCGATGGTCGGTGCGGCGGTCATCGCCACGCCCATGCACGCGCCCCAGAAAGCCCAGGCTTTGGCCCGTTCCGCTTCATCGTGAAAGGTGTGGCCGATAGAGGCCAGTGCCGAGGTCAGCAGCAACGCCGCGCCGACACCCTTGATCGCCCGGGCGATGTCGAGAAACAACGCGTTGGGTGCCGCGCCGCAACCGATGGACGCCAGAATGAAAATGACCAGGCCACAGAGCAGGGTTTTCTGCCGGCCGAAGCGGTCGGCGATGCTGCCAGCCGGCAGCAACAGGGCGGCGAAGGCGAGCATGTAGGCGCTGACCACCCATTCGATGTCGGCAAAGTTGGCGCCCAGGTCCCGGGCAATCGTCGGCAAGGTGACGGCGACGATGTTGGTGTCGAGGACGATCAACGAACAGACGCCAGAGGCTGTCAACAGTGTGAGGCGCGGATTGACGCGGCTCATGACCGAATTGCCTTTTGCGCAATGCGGATGGTCATAACGGCGATAAGAGGTTTGACGTTCATGGTGTGGGCTCTCTACTGTGATTGCCAAATGAGCTTATCGCGCCCGCTGACAGGCTTCGTTAGCCGAAAACCGGCACTTCATTACCTTTGAGCTAATCCACCGATGGACATACGGCATTTTCGCTACTTTCTGGCCGTTGCCCGACAAGGCAACTTCACTCGCGCCGCCGAACAACTCGGTATCGCACCGCCGACCTTGACTCGGCAGATCCAGGACATGGAGAACGAGCTCGGCACGCGGCTGTTCGTGCGTCAGACCCGTGAAGTCAGCCTGACCGAAGCGGGCGCCGCACTGCTGATCGAAGCCGAGGCGACGGTGCGCCAATTTGAATACGCCCAACGCAATGCCCAGCGTGCCGGGCGAGGGGATATTGGTCATATCGAACTGGGTTACGTGGCCTCTGCGGTGTACTCGGGGCTGCTGCAGAAGCAGGTGCAAGCGTTCAGTCGCGAATGTCCGGACGTCAGCCTCAACGTGCGCGAAAGTCCGATGGCGACTTTGCCGGCGATGGTGCTCGAAGGTCGATTCGATATCGGTTACGTGCGCTCACCCCTGACGTTGCCCGAAGGGCTGGAAGCCATTCGCCTCGACGCTGAAGGTTTTGTGCTGGCGCTGTCGAGTGAGTCGTGGCTGTGCCGTTTGCCCGAGATCAGCCCGGAGCATTTGAAGGGGGAGAGGTTCATCCTGCCGGAGCAGATCAGCGGCACCTTGCAAGTCGCGGCCGAGGGCGGGTTTGCGCCGAAGCTCGGGGCGCAACCGGGCGGGTTGGTGGCCGTGCTGGCGCTGGTGTCGCTGGGGCAGGGCGTGGCGGTGGTGCCGGAGTCGGTGGTCGGGCATGTCGGGTTGCCGGGTGTTGTTTACCGGTCGATCAAAGGGTGTGAGGCGAGTTCGTGGTTATCGTTGGTCTATCGGCGGTTCGAGAAATCAGCGGCGGTGGTGCGATACATCGAGCGGGTGAAAAACCGCTAAAAGCAACAGCTTCGCTCGCACATTGAACCGCCTTTCGCGACCCTTTTTTTGATCATCGAAGATCCATTGTGGGAGCGAGCCTGCTCGCGAAGGCGGCGGTCGGGACAACGGCAATCCAGAGGTGTACAGATTTTGTAATGATTTCTGGCTGTAGGAAAAGTTACTTTCGCCTGTACGCTCCAAGGCCTTTTTCCTTTCAGGACTTGCATGAACACCCTCTCGGAGCCTCCCAGTTATCCTTCCTCCCGGCGCCACCGTGCGCGCCTGATGCACGCGAAACACCCGGTCTTTCGCCTTCTGACCAGCTTTGACATTGCAACGCCACGGCCTCTGCGCCGCGCCTTGCCGTGCCCGGCATTCTGAATTCACTGAAGAGATCGAGACGTTTTTATGGAATGGATAGCTGACCCCACCGCGTGGCTGGGCCTGTTGACGTTGATCGTGCTGGAGCTGGTGCTCGGCATCGACAACCTGGTGTTTATCGCCATCCTTGCGGACAAGCTGCCGCCGGAGCAGCGTGACCGTGCGCGAATCATCGGTTTGTCCCTGGCCTTGCTGATGCGCCTGGGCCTGTTGGCGAGTATTTCCTGGCTGGTGACCCTGACGCAGCCGCTGTTCGAAGTGTTCGAGCACAGTTTCTCCGGTCGTGACCTGATCATGTTGTTCGGTGGTGTGTTCCTGTTGTTCAAAGCGACGATGGAATTGCACGAGCGACTCGAAGGCCATGTCGGCCAGCGCTCGTCCAACACGGCTTACGCGCTGTTCTGGCCGATCGTCGCGCAGATCGTGGTGCTCGACGCGGTGTTCTCTCTTGACGCGGTCATTACCGCCGTGGGCATGGTCGATGAACTGGCGGTCATGATGATCGCGGTGATCATCTCCATCGGCCTGATGATCGTCGCCAGCAAGCCGCTGACCCGTTTCGTCAACGCCCACCCAACGGTCATCATGCTCTGTCTGGGCTTCCTGATGATGATCGGTTTCGCGCTGACCGCTGAGGGTCTGGGCTTCCACATTCCGAAGGGCTACCTGTACGCGGCCATTGGTTTCTCGATCCTGATCGAGCTGTTCAACCAGATCGCCCGGGCCCGCCGCAAAAAGTCCATGCAGGGATTGCGACCGATGCGCGAGCGCACGGCTCACGCCGTCCTGCGTTTGCTGGGTGGTCGGAAACTGGCGGTAGAGGAGGTCGGCGAAGAGATCGCCGACTTGCTCGACAACGGCGAGGCGCCGAGCGAAGAGCTGTTCGACCGTCGCGAGCGGGTGATGATCAGCGGCGTGCTGCAACTGGCCGAGCGCCCGATTCGCACGTTGATGACGGTCCGCGCCGACATCGATCACATCGATCTGTCCGACGACGCAGAAACCATTCGTACACAGCTGATGCATTCGTCCTACTCGCGCCTGCCGTTGATTCGCGACGGTGCGGTGGATGAGCCGCTGGGCTTCGTGCACAAGAAGGAATTGCTCAAGGACTATTTGGCTGGCAACGAGCCAGACCTCGAACACCTGGCACGCAAGACTATCAACTTGCTGGACAGTTATTCGATTCTCAACGCCCTGGAGCAGATGCGCAGAGCCTCGACGCACATTGCCTTTGTGGTCAATGAGTTCGGTGACTTCGTCGGTATGCTGACCATGACCGACATTCTTGAGTCGATTGCCGGTGAGCTACCCGACGCGAGCGAAATCGAAGGGCCGGATGTGGTGGAAGAGCAGGGCGGGTTCAGGGTCAATGGTGCGTTGAACCTGATGCGGGTTCGCCAGCGCACCGGGTTCGCCGCGGAACCGACCGAGGACTATCAGACCTTGGCGGGTCTGGTCGTGAGCTTGCTGGATCGTCTGCCGATGATTGGCGACAGCCATGAGTGGGAAGGCTGGCGCATGACGGTGATGGCGGTTGAGGAACGGCGGGTGACGCGGGTGTTTCTGACGCGGGTCGGCGGGTGATTCTGCACTGGATTTGAGGGCCCTTCGCGAGCAGGTGCGATGTTTCGACCTGCTCGCGATGGCTGACTCCAAGCGACTCAAACCCTATTGATGAAAGGCCGTCCGATCCTTCCCCTAATGTTCTGAAACATCGCCGACCTGATGCTTGCGTTGGTTGTCGAGAATTACCTTGCCCCACGGTCGATACCGCAGGGAAAACACCGCCGTCGGATGGCAACCTGCCGACGTGGCGTGCGGGTTGGCCGGCTCCGCGCGAAACGCTTGGCCCTCGGCGCTGACTTGCCGGAACGCTTCGCGCACGATACCGACCGGACAGGGCAGTGCGCCGGCGTAGCCGTTACGCACCAGTGGAGGCAATCGCCCGGTGCCTGCGCCATCCTGCCACCACACGTGAACACCCGCGTTCGCCAGGCCTCCCAGCCACTGGCCATTTACCTGGGGTGCAAGTTTGCCGGCAGTGAAGGCGCTGACGTGCAGCGGTGCGTCCAGTTTGCCGGCGAAATCCTCGAGCTGGCGTTGCAGGGTCTGCCGTCGATCGACCGCCAGGAAGTGAAAGTCGTCGAGCTCCATCGGCAGGTACCAACCGCTCACTGGCAGTTTCCAGTCCTGGCGCAGTCGCTGTTGCTGAGCCAGCGACTGCCCGAGTTGCGCCTGCCAATACGTTGCGAGCCCGGCGCTGTCCAGCTCATCGATGCGTTGGTAATAGGCCGGGTCCATGCTCAGGCCCAGCACCAGTTTCAGGCCTTGCTCGTGGGCCAGTTTCAAACTGGTGGCGAGCCAGCCATCGACGCCGCCGAAGTTTGAATCACCGTACGCCGTCCATTGCACGATGACCGTCTGCACGCCGTGTTTGGCGCTGTCTTGCCAGATCCGTTGCCATTGCGCCTGGTTCAGATTGGCGTCGACGTTCAGGGGTTGGTAAAAAATTCGCTCATCGGCGCGCGCCATTGTGCTGCTCAGCAACAGGCAAAAAACCAGGAGAAAACGCGTCATCAGAAATTCAACTCCACACCCAGCAACACACCGTTGCCGCCTTCATACAGGTTGCCGCTCAGGGATTGTTGATACTCGGTACGAACCGTCAGGTGCGCGCGATAAGCGTTGTAGATGTCGTCGTCGAACCACCATTGCCAGCGCAGGCCGATACCGGTGCGCAGATCCTGGCGCCAGTCATTGTTCGGGTCCTGGCTGGCGAACTCGAGAAAGCCGTACGGCATAACGGTTTGTGCGCCGTTGAACGGCAGCTTCCAGGTATGGCCTTGCTGGAAGCGCGACAGCCATTGGTGATCACCAGCCTTGGTCCACCACGCCGCGTCGAGATAGAGCGAACGCTCCTCCCAATCGTTTTCATCGATGCGCCAATCGTTGCGGAATCGTCCCTGATCAAAAAATGAGGCCGTGGCGCGCAGCAGGTAATCGGTGCTGGTGTGGCCGTCCTGGCGGTGATCGTTGAACTGGTCGGCGAGTTTTTCAGGAATCAGCAATTGACCGAGGCTCAGGTGCTGATTGTCGTTGCTATCAAACGAGCTCTGCTTGTAGAGCTCGCCGTAGAAGTTGATGTTCGCCGTGCCCCAGGGCTTGTAACGCAGACCCACGCCGGTGCCGAGGGATTCGCCGTAACTCGACCGGCCCCGACCGCCGAGCAGTACGCGACCATAAACCGCCAACGCGCTGCCGGCGCGACTTGGCTCTTCGCCGAGCGCATGGTCCCAGATCGCCACTTGTACGTTCTGTGAGGTGGCGCGTCGTGAGGTGTCGCGCAGGGTGCCGTTGGGGCGGAAACTGTCGTTGGTCGAGACTCCGGCCGGTGACCAGGTGCTGGCCAGCGTGCGGCTGTCGCGCCGCGACAGGGTTTCGTGGGCGCGGCGCTGGCGATAACGCCTGGCTTCCATGCTGCCGTCCTCATCGTCGGCGGCCACCGGGTGCTGTTCCAGATCGATGACCCGACGCAATTCCTTACGCGCCGCCGCGCTGTTGGCGACTTCGTCATAACGCAGCGCCAGGGTTTCGCCGAGGCGATAGTCTTCCGGGAAATCGCGGGTGGCGCTTTGCAGATAAGGGATGGCGTGGGCGCGCTGTTCCCGGGTGTCGGCCCCGGCCAGGCGCATGCCGTAATCGGCGCGAAAACGCGGGTTGTCTGGCTCGCGGCGCACGGCTTCGGCGAGCCATGCGGTGCTTTGCTCCCGTTCGCCGGCCTTTTGTGCGGTGACCGACGCTGCGTAAAAATGCCCGGCATCCGGCGCCTGCTGCAAGGCTGAACGCTGACGCTGCATGGCGTCGACATGATCACCGCGCGCGTCGGCAATCGCCGCACCCAGCGCCCACTCATTGGCACCCCGTGCGCGACTCTGTTGCCAGTAACGTTCTGCTACCTGAGTGTCGCCCGCAGTGAGGGCGCTGCGGCTGGCCGTCAGTTTGGCGTTATCGCTCAGTTCGGCTTCCGGCAGGCTGCGCCAGATGGCCAGGGCGCCCGACGAATCACCGGCCGCTTCCAGCGCATACGCCAGCGGCAGACGACTGCCACGGTCGCCGAGTGTTTCGGCGGTCTGGTAGTAGACGACGGCTTCACCGGGCCGGTCCGGCATGGCACAACGGCCCAATGCCCGGTAGTCGCCTGCGACCTGCGGATGTTCGTCAATGGCTTGTTTCACCGCATCGCACTGACCTTTCTCGGCCAGTTGCGCCAGCAGTTGGCCGCGCGTGGCGGGATCGACGCGATTGAGCAGCGACACCATGCGTTTCTGCTGCGTCGGGGTCGGCGTCGACGCGGCATAGAGCCCCGCCAGCCGTTGCAGCAGGCCAATGGGTAACTTGCCGGCATGACGGTCATAGGCGCGTTCGAGCAACTGTTGCGCGTGTTCGCGCTGACCGGCGTTCAGCGCCAGATACGTCGACTGATTGAGCGAGCCAACGTTGCCGGTCTGCTGGTAGTGCCGCTCCCAGAGCGTCGCGGCTTCAGTAGTGCGACCCAGGGCTTGCGTCAGTTCGGCCCGGCGTTTGACCACGTCGGCCGTCTGTGGCTGGCCGGCGAGCCAGGCCATGACTTTGTCGGTCTCGCCCTGGTCCTGCCAGATGTCCAGCAGCCGTGCCTGGCGGCGACTGTCCCAGGGTTCGGGCAGGCGCGTGCTTTGCAGCAACTCGGTGGCTTGCAGACGCTGGGCCAGGATCAGCCAGGTCTGCGGGTCGTCGTTCGGCTGGCAACCACGCAACTGTGTGAGTGCGGCTTGCGGATCGCGACCGGACAGCCATTCGGCCGTTTCGAGGCACGGACGCTGCAATTCGCCACTCAAGCGTTGCACGGTCGGCACGTCGCCGCTCTGCCGTGCCAGCTCCCACAGGCGCTGGCGTTGCGCCGGATCCGCCAGGTCGCTGGCGGGCAATGATTGAATCCAGCGTTGAGCCTGTTGCACCTGGCCCATGGCGATCGCCCGATCGACCATCGCAAGGCGGGCCTTGCGCGCGGCTTCGGGCGTTGGCGCTTGCTGCAGCAATTGCTGCAAAGGCTGTTCGTCGAGCTTCTGCACATAGGCGTTGGCCAGTCGCTGCCAACCTTCGGCGTCCAATTGCTTGCTGGCGGCCAGTGGCGCCAGTTGCTCGATGGTGCCGTTCCAGTCGCGCAATTGCTCGGACCAGTTTGAGCGGGCCAGGTGCAGAATGTCGTCGTCACCCTTGGGCGCCAGTTGCGCCAGCCAATCGTGAGCTTTGCCGGCGCCGCCAAATTTCGCGAGGCTCAGGCTATAGGCCTGCCACAGGCGTACCCGCTGACTGAGGTTGCTGCTAGCGATCCATTGTTCTACCTGCTCGCTGCCCGGAGGATCCTGTTCGATCCAGGTCAGGCGCAGGTTGAGCAGGGCGTCGTTGTTGTCCGGGTTATCCGGCAGCGCTTGCACGGCATCCTTGTACCGACGTTGCTTGGCCAGCGCTTCCACGAGCAGGGCCCGGGCTTCATCGTTTTTCGGCACTTTCGCCAGCAGGTGGCGCATCAGCCGTTCGACTTCGGCCCAGTTGCCCTTTTTCGCTTCGCGGTAGCTGCGATCCATGTAGGGGAAACTGCGAAATTGTTCGAACTCGGTCAGCGGTTCCGCCTGTACCCAGGAACTGGTTGTCAGGCTCAGCAACAGACTGCCGATCAGGAGGGCATGACGATCAGGCTTCATGCGACCTCCCGGACAATACGGTAGGCGGCTTGCTGTTCGCTGGCCTGGTCCACCAGGGCTTGTTCGAGCACTTCCTGAGTGATCATGCCGCGCGAGATGAGGTGTTCACCCAAGGACATGTGCTCGGCGTCGAAGTCGATCAAAGCCTGATTGAACAGGCTCGGCGGGACCATGCCGCGCACTTGCAGCAGATTGCCCAGCAACACCTGATGATGGCTGACGCGTTCGAGCAAGGCTTCATCGTCTTGATGACGCTCAAGCACTTCGAGCATGTGGTGCACTTCCTCATTCTGACGGGGGCTGGCGTACCAGTAGCGGATACCCAACGTGACGCGGCCCTGCGGCGCGAGACGGCAGCGCACAGGGCGTTTCAATTGACGGCTGATGGCGCCGAGGGAGACCTGGCTCACCGGGCCTTCCGAGGCGAGCACCAAGGTTTTGCCTTCCTCGGCCACCGGCAGCACGCCGTAGTGGGAGGCGATCTTGCGCGGCACGGCGTCGATCAGGCGCTTGTCGAGTTTGAACGGGTTCAGTGGCGCCCATTCGAGGTCCAGCTGCTCGGCGAGGGTTTCCACCAGTTGCGTGCTGTTGATGTGTTCACGCAACAGCAGTTCGTGGCCCAGACGCCGGCGAATCGGGTTGGTGATCGCCGCTTCCAGTTGTTCTTCGGTGAGCAGGCCTTTTTCCACCAGGCGATGACCCAGCGGCGTGCGCTGGGCCTTGGTCAGGGCCGGGAATTCGTGGGTGGTCTTGTCCCAGGCCACGCGGCGTGAATCGCCCATTTCCATGACCTGACGCAGCGCCCGCACGTTGGCGAAGAAGTTGATGAAGTTGCTCCATATCATGCGCGGTGCCGACAACAGGCCTTCGACCAGTCCGTAGTAACGGGTGACGAACCAGCCACGCTGGAACAACCGATTGATCAGCATCAAACCGTTGAGCCACAAGAGCGTCGCGAGCACCGGGCTGTTGGACAGGATCGACGGATAGCGCCAGGCGTTGGGTGCAATCACCGTCATCAGCCACATCGCCAGCAGCACGAGGCACAGCAGGTTGACCAGGAAACTCAGCAGGTAAGCGATCATGCCGCGACGGTCGCGCCAGAGGAAATAGTTGAGCACGCCCGTGGGGCTCCAGCCGAGGTTCTTGGTGCCTTGGAAGACGATGCCGACGATCCAGCGCGATTTCTGGCGGATGGCATGCTGAAAGTCCCGGGGGAAATGCTCGCGAACGCAGATCACTTGGGAAAACACACGGTCCATGCCGAACGCCCAGGGCTGTTCGAGCGCCAGTTTCGGGTCGGTCACCGAGTAGCGCGCAAAAATGCATTTCATGCCTTTTCGCTTGAGACGAAAACCGATGTCGTAGTCTTCGGTCAGGCTCTGCACGTCGAAGGCAATGCCGTCGCCGTCTTCGAGCAGGGCGCTGATGGCTTTACGGCTGAAGCAGGTGCCGACCCCGGCACTGGGCACCTGGCCGGTCATGGCTTCGCGGACGATTACGTCCTTGCCGTGGTTCTCGGCGAACTCGTCGACGTAATGCCCGGCGGTGAAACCTCGCCATTCCGGTGCATAGGGATAGACCGGAATCTGGATCAGGTCCTTGGCCGGCAGCAGGTAATTGAAGAGGCGCAATTCCATTGGCGAAATCACGTCTTCGGCATCGTGCAGAATGAACCCGGCGAACTGGATTTTCGCCTCGCTTTCAAAGCGCAGGATCGCGTCGATGACGTTGTTCAGGCAGTCGGCCTTACTGGTGGGGCCGGGGCGGGCGCAGACCACTTTGTGCACGTTGGGATAGTGCTGGCAGACGGCATCGACGTCGGCCTGCGTCTCGGCATCGTTGGGGTACGTACCGACGAAAATCTGATAGTTCTCGTAATCGAGGGTCGACGCCGCCAGGCGCGCCATTTCACCGACCACACCGACTTCGTTCCACGCCGGAACCATGATGGCCAAAGGTTTTTCGGCAATGGCGTACAGGCGCTCTTCATCCGCACGCTTGAATTTTTCATAGATCCGCCAGCGCCGGACCAGTTTGCGGCCCCAGTACACGAGGTCGATGAACAGGTCATCGAGCCCGAGGAGGAACATCAAAAACGCCAGGATGATCGCGAGGTATTTGAGGCCGAACAGGACGTAGGCAAAAAAATCGATAAAACCGAAACTCATCGCGCTTTAACCGCCGCCGAGCGCTCGCTTAGCCACTCACACAATCGGGTGGCGATGCGTTCGCTGGCGTGGCCGTCGCCATAGGGGCTGTGAACGCGGCTCATGCGTTCGAAGTGAACCTCGTCATCCAGCAAACGACTGGCTTCCTTGACGATGCGGTCGGTGTCGGTGCCCACCAGCAACACGGTCCCGCCTTCGAGCACGGACGGTCGCTCGGTGACGTCGCGCAGTACCAGCAGCGGCTTGCCGATAGCGGGTGCTTCTTCCTGAATGCCGCCCGAATCGGTAAGGATGAAATGCGCACGACCCATCAGCCAGACAAAATGCTGGTAGTCCTGCGGCGCCACCAGATAAATGTTCGGCTTGTCCGACAGCACGCCATATACCGCTTTCTGTACCTGCGGATTCAGGTGCACCGGGTAGACGAACTGCACATCCGGGTAGCGCACAGCGAGGTCGGCGAGCGCCTGGCAGATGTTACGAAAACCATCGCCGAAATTTTCCCGGCGGTGGCCAGTGATCAGCACCAGGCGTCGATGGTCTTCAAGCACCGCCAGCGACGAACCGGCGGCAGGGTGCCAGTGGATTTCCTGCTGATGGGTGCGCATCCACAGCAGCGCATCGATCACCGTATTGCCGGTGACTTCAATGTTGGCCTTGGGCACGCCTTCGCGCAGCAGGTTGTTTTCGCCCTTGGTGGTCGGTGTGAAATGCAGGTCGGCAATGACGCCTGTCAGGCGACGGTTGGCTTCTTCCGGCCACGGTGCACGCAAATTACCCGTGCGCAAACCGGCCTCGACGTGACCGATTGGCAACTGGCGATTGAACGCGGCGAGGGCGGCGATGAAGCTGGTGGTGGTGTCACCGTGAACCAGCACGATGTCGGGTTTCGTTCGCTCGTAAGCCTGATCGAGGTTGATTAGCAGTTGTTGTGACAACCCGTTGAGGGTCTGGCCCTGGGTCATGACTTGCAAGTCTTCGTCGACCGTCAGTTCGAAGGAATCGAGTACTTGCTTGAGCATCTCACGGTGCTGGCCGGTGGAGCAGATGTTCAATTTGACCCCTGGCCATTGACGCAACACTCTGGCGAGTGGCGCCATCTTGATGGCCTCCGGACGCGTTCCGAAAACCATCATGATGTTGAAAGACATTGACCCCTCCTGGGAATGTGACAAGGCTCTGGCTCAAGGCCGGCAGCGCTTTTCGCTTGCTGAACCATGAATGAAAACAGCCGAGTCGGCGTGTGTCCAAATCGGCTTCAGGTTTGACTGCCGTCGCTGAAATGCGACTGATGCTCCGCCGAAAGTGGCTCTTGGATCGCACTGTAAACCCAGTAGCGAGGATGGAGTAACCAAAGAGGGCATGAGAAAAAAAGCGAGGCTAGCACCGTCCTTCAGGACGGGCAATCCGCTTGGCATGACACGTTGTCGGCACCTTTCCAGGAATTCTCACAGGCGAGAAGTTTTGAGCAAGTTGGGGGCGAGCGGCTCTAGGGCCTGCATGGCAACTGGGGGAGGGTTAAGAGGTCTGTTCAGCGCTGAGCGGAAGCAGTGGAGTACAACGAGAGATGGTCTTGTACTCCGACTGCTTCTAGCGACTTCAGCGTTTATTTTTTCGTTGGCAAAACAGTTTGTTTCACCGTGTAGGCGAATGATTCGTTATGGTAGTTGACCGCGAAAATTGTTAATTCGTCGCCAGGCGTTATTGGCGACGGGAGGTCTCTATAAAAAGCCAGATACCTGTCGGGCTTCCAACTAATAATAGGGTTTAAACCTATAGTGTAGGGAAGAAGAGCTGCGCCTCCAAAGACCTCTCCTGTGGGAACGCGGATTATTGCAGTGACAGATGATTTTATCGGGAAGAAAATGGCGCCTGGGTGAGTGCCACAAGAAGGATAGTCAGGCGTGCCTACTGCACACTTGGAGCCGGGCTCTTGCCCAACGACCAGATTTGTTACCGGCGAACTTGTATTGTTCACAAACACCGAGAAAGAAATGTTTTTGCCTGGCAAGTTTTGCAGGTTCAACGAACTCATCGTGAAGTCACCATTTGCCAGGGTGCTTGCCTGTTTCAAGATTCCATCAGTGGTTAATGCTGTGACCATGAACGGCCCTGTTGAACCGGCGCCAACTACGCTCCCTGAAATGGATGTGTCACTTTTTGACAGGGGCGTCGTGACGCACACCTCTGGCCCGTTTTGACCAATGAGCCCTCTGTTGACGAGATCTCCGCATTCTTCTGAAGCCGCGACGGAATTATTGCCCTGTTTAACGTTGCAGCCTGTCAAACAAAGTCCTAATGCCGCCGTGAAAAGCAACGTTCGGGTATACATGTCCCAACTCCCTTGGCTAGCCGCCGTCATAATTCCAATGAAGCTCAAGTATTCGTGAGTGTTTATCAGGGCGTCTACTGTCAAAGATGACAGTAAACGAGGCTGTTTGGCGTGGTAATTGATCGAATTCAGTTCATTGGCGCGGAGGCGGTGCGGCAGTGTTTCAACCGGTTTGATGAACTCTTCTCTGGTTATGGAAGGGCGATCCCTGCAGCAGTGGACAGCGGATTTATCGACACGCAATCGCTTTACTCTCCAGGTATTTCTCCCTGGGTGTCAGTGACACCTTCCGCTCACTTGCCCTCAATGGGTGCTCAATTACCCACCGCCTGTGGTCAACGGTAGCGCCCATGTCTTGCGGAGTCCGGTAACACTTGTTGCCGGAATCTTCGCATCCCATTGATTCGATTTGAATTTCAATTGCCCTGTGATTTCCGGGCAGACCTGTGGCACACTTTCTGCTGTCTATTCCGTTGTTACATACCAAGTTCCGGTATAGCGGAATACACATCATCCTGGAGTGCTTGCCATGCATCGCCGACCTTCCTTGTTTAAAGCGTGTGTTTTTCTTTTTGCGGCTTCGGCTGCTGCTGTGGGTGTTGCCCAGGCGGCGGACAGCAAGCTCGATAGCGTGCTGGCCCGCGGGAAACTGATCGTGGGCACGGGCAGTACCAACGCGCCGTGGCATTTCCAGGGAGCGGACGGCAAGTTGCAGGGTTTCGATATCGATATCGGGCGGATGGTCGCCAAAGGGTTGTTCAACGACCCGAGCAAGGTCGAGTTCGTGGTGCAGTCGTCCGATGCGCGGATTCCCAACCTGCTGACCGACAAGGTCGACATGAGTTGCCAGTTCATTACCGTGACCGCCAGCCGCGCGCAACAGGTCGCGTTCACGCTGCCGTACTACCGCGAAGGCGTCGGCCTGCTGTTGCCGGCCAACAGCAAGTACAAGGAAATCGAAGACCTCAAAGCGGCCAATGACAGCGTGACCGTGGCAGTGCTGCAGAACGTTTACGCCGAAGAACTCGTGCACCAGGCGCTGCCCAAAGCCAAGGTTGATCAATACGACAGCGTGGATTTGATGTACCAGGCCGTGAACTCCGGCCGTGCCGACGCCGCTGCCACCGACCAGTCTTCGGTCAAGTACCTGATGGTGCAGAACCCTGGCCGCTATCGCAGCCCGGCTTACGCCTGGAGCCCGCAAACCTACGCGTGCGCAGTTAAGCGCGGCGATCAGGACTGGCTGAACTTCGTCAACACCACGTTGCATGAAGCCATGACCGGCGTTGAATTCCCGACCTACGCGGCGTCCTTCAAACAGTGGTTCGGTGTCGATTTGCCAACACCCGCGATTGGTTTCCCCGTCGAATTCAAATGACCCCGTGAGAGCGGGGCGCCTGTAACGCGCCCCGTTCAAGGTACTGCTGACCATGAACTATCAGTTGAACTTTGCCGCCGTGTGGCGCGATTTCGACACCTTGCTGGCGGGGCTCGGCCTGGGCCTGGAACTGGCGCTGGTGTCGATCGCCATCGGTTGCGTGATCGGCCTGATGATGGCGTTTGCCTTGCTGTCAAAGCATCGCGCGCTTCGGGTGATGGCGTCGGTGTATGTGACGGTGATCCGTAATACGCCGATTCTGGTGTTGATTCTGTTGATCTACTTCGCGTTGCCGAGCCTGGGGATTCGTCTGGACAAGATCCCGTCGTTCATCATCACGCTGTCGTTGTATGCCGGGGCGTACCTGACCGAAGTGTTCCGTGGCGGTCTGTTGAGCATTCCCAAGGGCCAGCGCGAAGCCGGGTTGGCGATCGGTCTCGGCGAGTGGCAGGTCAAGGCGTACGTCACTGTTCCGGTGATGCTGCGCAACGTGCTGCCGGCGTTGTCAAACAACTTCATTTCGCTGTTCAAGGACACCTCGCTGGCGGCGGCGATTGCCGTGCCGGAGCTGACCTATTACGCGCGCAAGATCAATGTCGAGAGCTACCGGGTGATTGAAACCTGGCTGGTGACCACAGCGCTCTATGTTGCGGCCTGTTACCTCATTGCCATGATGCTGCGTTACCTCGAGCAGCGTCTGGCGATCCGCCGATAGGAGGCTCTCATGTACGAATCACCCAGTTGGTTGCATGAGTTATGGGTCGCCCGTGAAGTGTTGTGGCAAGGCTTCCTGACCAGTGTGCAGGTCTCGGCCCTGGCGATTTTGCTGGGCACGATGGTCGGTATCGTCGCGGGTCTGGTGCTGACCTACGGCAAGTTCTGGATGCGCGCGCCGTTCCGTTTTTATGTGGACATTATTCGCGGCACGCCGGTGTTTGTATTGGTGCTCGCGTGCTTCTACATGGCGCCGGCACTGGGCTGGCAGATCAGTGCGTTCCAGGCCGGTGCCTTGGGGCTGACGCTGTTTTGCGGCTCGCACGTCGCCGAGATTGTGCGCGGGGCTCTGCAAGCTTTGCCCAGCGGTCAGATGGAGGCGAGCAAGGCGATTGGCCTGACGTTTTATCAATCGCTCGGTTACGTGTTGTTGCCTCAGGCGCTGCGGCAGATTTTGCCGACGTGGGTCAATTCCTCGACCGAGATCGTCAAGGCCTCGACGCTGCTGTCGGTGATCGGGGTCGCCGAGTTGCTGCTCAGCACCCAGCAGATCATCGCCCGGACGTTCATGACGCTGGAGTTTTACCTGTTCGCCGGATTTCTGTTTTTCGTCATCAACTACGCCATCGAATTACTCGGCCGGCACATTGAAAAGCGGGTGGCCTTGCCATGACTCAACCTTCGCTCTCTAACGTAAAAGATGCTCAAAACGCTCAGGCCCTGCTGGACATTCGCGGCCTGCACAAACAGTACGGCAAGCTCGAAGTGCTCAAGGGCGTCGACCTGACCCTGCAGCGCGGCAATGTGGTCACGCTGATCGGTTCGAGCGGTTCGGGCAAAACCACGCTGTTGCGTTGCGTAAACATGCTCGAAGAATTCCAGGGCGGCCAGATCGTGCTTGATGGCGAATCCATCGGCTATGACGAGGTCAACGGCAAGCGTGTCCGCCACCCGGAAAAAGTCATCGCTCGTCATCGCGCCATGACCGGCATGGCGTTCCAGCAGTTCAACCTGTTCCCGCACCTGACCGCGTTGCAGAACGTCACCCTCGGTTTGCTCAAGGTGAAAAAGCTGCACAAGGACGAAGCCGTCGCCCTCGCCGAGAAATGGCTCGAGCGCGTCGGTTTGCTGGAGCGCCGCGATCACTATCCCGGTCAGTTGTCCGGCGGTCAGCAGCAGCGCGTAGCGATTGCCCGGGCGATTGCGATGAACCCGAGCCTGATGCTGTTCGACGAAGTGACATCGGCCCTCGACCCGGAACTGGTGGGCGAAGTGTTGAACGTGATCAAGGGCCTGGCGGATGAAGGCATGACCATGTTGCTGGTGACCCACGAGATGCGTTTTGCGTTCGAGGTCTCGGACAAGATCGTTTTCATGAATCAGGGGCGGATCGAAGAGCAGGGGCCTCCCAAGGAGCTGTTCGAACGCCCGCAATCGCCGCGCCTTGCGGAATTTCTCAAGAACACGCGGTTTTAAAACGTCCACCTTTCAATCAGGAGAAACACTCATGAGCATTACTCGTTACGGCACCGGCAGCACCGCCGCTGGCGGCCAGCCTCGTCCATTCGCTCGCGCCGTTGAAGCCGATGGCTGGCTGCATGTTTCCGGCCAGGTGCCTGCGGTGGATGGCGAGATCATTGTGGGCGGCATTGTCGAGCAGACCCACCAGACCATGAAGAACCTGATCGCAATTCTCGAAGAGGCTGGTTATGGCCTGGAAGATGTGGTGCGTGCCGGGGTGTGGCTGGAGGATCCGCGGGATTTCACCAGTTTCAACAAGGTGTTCTCCGAGTACTTCAAGTCTGAACACGCGCCGGCCCGGGCCTGTGTGCAGGCGAACATGATGGTCGACTGCAAGGTCGAGATCGACTGCGTCGCGTACAAGAAAAAGGCCTGAACCGAGTCGCGCCCATCGCTGGCAGGCCAGCTCCCACAGGATTCTATGGGCTGCCACAGATTGCAGACACACTCTCCATCCCTGTGGGAGCTGGCCTGCCAGCGATGGCGGCCTAACAGTCGCCACCGCACTCTGGTTAAACTCCCGGCACTTTGAATGGGAATTTGAAACATGACCGAAGACACCATCAAGCGCCGGGCACGCGGTCTGGACCGGGCGTTCGATATCCTCGATTTCCTCAAGGAAATCGGCCAGCCCTTGCGTCCAAATGAAATCGCCAGTGGCATCGGCAGCCCGAAATCCACGGTCTACGAACTGGTGGCTTCACTGCTGGAACGACGGATCCTCGAGCCCGTGGGCAAGGACGGTCACGTCTACCTCGGCCGTCAGCTGTACTTCCTCGGGCAGGCACATTTGCGTCATTTCGACCTGACCCGCGAGGCTGATCACGCTCTGCAGGAAATCGTCAGCCAGACCCACGAAACCGCGCAGATGTGCCTGCTCAACGGGCGTAAATACACCGTGGCATTGATGAAAGAGGGCGAGCGGCATTTCCGCATTTCCTCGGACATCGGCGAGAACGCGCCGATCCCCTGGACCGCGTCCGGGCGCCTGTTGCTGGCGCACCTGAGCGACCAGGAAATCATCGACCTGATCGATCACGACGACTTCATCCTGCCAAACGGCGAACGCCTGCCGCTGGAGCAGTTTCTCGGGGAAATCCGTCAGGCTGGTATCGACGGGTTTTTCTCCTTCGATAGCGTCGCCGACACCTTTACCCATTGCTTCGCCGCCCCGGTCAAAGACCCGAACGGCGTGGCCATTGCGACCCTGTGCATCGTCGCCCCGCGGGCCGATGCCAAGACGCATTACAACGACTATCGGCGGGTGTTGATCGACAACGCCAACCGCCTGGCCCGTCGCATCAACGAATAACAGCGGCTGTTCGCGGCCGCGAAAATGTGAGGAGTTCGACCATGTCTACTGCCCCAAATACTGCCGCCGTGGAAAAGGGCTTTGCCCAGACCGGTGCCCACCTGGTGCGTGACGTCAGCCTGCCGGCGCTGGTGCTGCATCGCGAGGCGCTGGAACACAACATCCGCTGGATGCAGGCGTTCGTCAGCAACAGCGGCGCCGAACTCGCGCCTCACGGCAAAACCAGCATGACTCCGGCATTGTTTCGCCGCCAACTGGGCGCCGGTGCCTGGGGCATTACCCTGGCCAGCGCCACGCAAACCCGCGCGGCGTACGCCCATGGCGTGCGTCGAGTGTTGATGGCCAACCAATTGGTCGGTACGCCGAACATGGCGCTGATCGCCGACCTGCTGGCGGACCCGACGTTCGAGTTCCATTGCATGGTCGATCATCCGGACAACGTCGCTGACCTCGGCGCGTATTTCGCCTCGCGCGGTGTGCGCCTGAACGTGATGATCGAGTACGGCGTGGTGGGTGGCCGTTGTGGTTGCCGATCCGAAGACGAAGTGATCGCCCTGGCCAAAGCCATCAGCGCCCAACCGGCATTGGCGCTGACGGGCATCGAAGGTTACGAAGGCGTGATCCATGGTGATCATGCGGTCACCGGCATTCGTGAGTTCGCCGCTTCGCTGGTGCGCTTGGCGGTGCAGTTGCAGGACAGCGGCGCCTTCGCCATTGGCAAGCCGATCATCACGGCGTCGGGCTCGGCCTGGTACGACCTGATCGCCGAGTCGTTCGAAGCGCAGAACGCTGGCGGCCGTTTCCTCAGCGTGTTGCGCCCGGGCAGTTACGTGGCTCACGACCATGGGATTTATAAAGAAGCGCAATGTTGCGTGCTTGACCGTCGCAGCGACCTGCACGAAGGCCTGCGTCCGGCGCTGGAAGTCTGGGCGCATGTGCAATCGTTGCCGGAGCCGGGTTTTGCTGTGATCGCTCTGGGCAAGCGCGACGTGGCGTATGACGCCGGCCTGCCGGTGCCGTTGCTGCGTTACAAGGCCGGTGTGGTGCCGGCGAAGGGCGACGATGTCAGCGCCTGCAAGGTGACGGCGGTGATGGATCAGCATGCGTTCATGACCGTGGCGCCGGGGGTTGAACTGCGGGTGGGCGACATTATTTCGTTCGGGACTTCGCACCCGTGCCTGACGTTCGACAAGTGGCGCACGGGGTGTCTGGTGGATGAGCAATTGAATGTCATCGAAACCATGGAAACCTGTTTCTAAGGTAAACCGAGGTGCGGCTATCGCGGGCAAGCCCGCTCCCACAGGGGGTTGCGAGTTGCCATAAATAGCAGTCACATCAAAAACTGTGGGAGCGGGCTTGCCCGCGATGAGGCCCGCCCAGACACCATCGAACGATCTGAGACACCACAATAATGAACACCATCAACACCCTCGGCCCCAACATCCCGCGCATCGCCCTGATCGGCGAATGCATGATCGAGTTGCAACACCGCGCCGACGGCAGTCTGCAACAGAGCTTCGGCGGCGACACCTTGAACACGGCGGTCTACCTGTCTCGGGAGCTGGGCACGGCCGGTTCGGTGGATTACGTCACCGCACTGGGCGATGACAGTTTCAGCGATGCCATGTGCCAAAGCTGGGCCGCCGAAAACATTGGCCTGGACAGGGTCCAGCGTTTACCCGGTCGCTTGCCCGGTTTGTACTGCATCCAGACCGACGCCGCCGGTGAACGGCGTTTTCTCTATTGGCGCAACGAGGCCGCCGTTCGCGATTGCTTTACCACGCCATCCGCCGCGCCGATTCTCGCGGCGCTGCCGGATTACGACGTGCTGTACTTCAGCGGCATCACCCTGGCGGTGCTCGGCGTGCAAGGTCGGGAGAAGTTGCTGGAAACCCTGATCGAAGCGCGGCAGCGCGATGCGCGGATTGTGTTTGATAACAACTATCGGCCACGTCTGTGGGCGTCGATCGAGGAGGCTCGGGCGGCGTATCGCAGCGTGTTGCCGTATATCGACCTGGCGTTGCTGACTGTCGATGACGAACAGGCGCTGTTCCATTTTTCCGATTGCGATGCAGTGTTCGCCGCTTACGAGCAAGTGGGCACGCCGGAAGTGGTGCTCAAGCGCGGCGCCGAAGCCTGCCTGATTCGCTGTGAGGGTGAGTCGTTCGAGGTGCCTGCACAGCGCGTCGAGCGGGTGGTGGACACCACGGCGGCGGGGGATTCGTTCAGTGCGGCGTACCTGGCCAGTCGGCTCAAGGGCGGCAGCCCGGTCGAGGCGGCGCAGGCCGGGCATCGGTTGGCGAGTCGGGTGATTCAGGTGCCGGGGGCGTTGATTCCCCGATAAGGGTTGAATGGCCGCTGGCTGCGCCACCGGATCGCTGGCAAGCCAGCTCCCACAAGGGTTGTGTCGTACGCCAATGCGTGGTCAACGCAAATCCTGTGGGAGCTGGCTTGCCAGCGATGAGGCCCTCAAGCCAACCCATCAATCGCGATAAAACACCTGCACCAGGTGATACCCGAACTTGCTCTTGATCGGCCCATGCACCACCCGCAACGGCTTTTTGAAAATCACCGCATCAATCACGCCGACCATCTGCCCGGGCCGGACTTCACCGAGATCACCGCCGCGTTTGCCGGACGGGCAGGTGGAATATTTCTTGGCCAGCACATCGAAGGCTTCGCCCTTGGCGATGCGTTGTTTGAGCTGCTCGGCTTCTTCCGAGGTTTTCACCAGAATATGGCGGGCTTGAGCTTTCATTGGCAGTACCTTGCAACGGTGGTGGCTATGTGGGGGCCAGCGGGGCGCGCGATTATGCCTTAACTCACTCGGGTTGGCCGATCATCGTGCGAATCTTGTTGGCCAGCAGGTCAACCGAAAACGGTTTGGCCACCATGTCCATGCCTTCCTCGAGAAAGCCCTGGCGCTCGGTGGCCATTTCCGCGTAACCGGTCATGAACAGCACTTTGAGCTCGGGACGGTGCTGCCGGGCGATTTCTGCCAGTTGCCGGCCGTTCATGCCCGGCAGCCCGACATCGGTCACCAGCAGATCGATCCGCAGACCGGATTCGAGCAGGGGGAGGGCGGTCTTCGCATCCTCGGCCTCGTGGGCGCGATATCCCAGCTCCTTGAGCAGATCAAACACCAGCATGCGCACTGCCGGATCATCTTCCACCAACACCACGGTTTCCCCGGCTATCGCGGAGGGCGCCTCGCCGATGACCGGTGACCGCACATCTTCCTGGTCCACTCCCTGCAACCGCGGCAAGAACAAACGCACGCTGGTGCCCTGGCCGGGCAGGCTGAACAAGCTCACGTGGCCGCCCGACTGCTGGGCAAAACCGTAGATCATCGACAAACCCAACCCCGTGCCCTGACCGATTGGTTTGGTGGTGAAGAATGGATCGAACGCCTTGGCCAACACTTTGGGGGTCATGCCGGTGCCGTTGTCACTGACGGCGATCATCAGATAATCCCCGGCCTTGACCGGTTCCAGAATGTTGATGTCACTGCTGTCCAGATAGACATTGGCGGTTTCGATGCGCAACTCGCCGCCATCAGGCATGGCATCACGCGCATTGATCACCAGGTTGAGCAGCGCGTTTTCCAGTTGGCTGACGTCGGTGCTGACCGGCCAGGCTTCATCGGTCAATTGCAGTTTCAGTTCGATGTGATCGCCCTTGGTGCGGCTGAGCAAGTCTTCCAGAGAATGAATCAGCTCGTTGGCGTTCAGCGGCTTGCGATCCAGCGACTGGCGCCGGGAGAAGGCGAGCAGGCGATGGGTCAGGGCGGCCGCGCGGTGGGCTGAGGACACCGCCGCTTCGGTGAAACGGCCGATCTCGGCGGCACGCCCATCAGCGATGTAGCGCTGCATCAGGTCAAGGCTGCCGATGATCCCGGTGAGCATGTTGTTGAAGTCATGGGCGATACCGCCGGTGAGCTGGCCGACCGCTTCCATTTTTTGCGCATGGCGCAAGGCGTCTTCGGCACGCTCGCGTTCGAACATTTCGTTTTGCAAGCGCTGGTTGGCTTCGGCCAATTGCTGGGTACGGGCGGCGACGCGTTCCTCAAGGGTTTCGTTGAGGTTGCGCAAGGCTTCTTCGGTCTGTTTGCGCTCGGTTTCGTCGATCACGAAGATGTAGAAACCGTTCACCGCACCATCCGACCCGTGGCGCGGCAGATAATTCATCAAGGCCTGACGGGTGCCGCCGTCACGATGCGGCGTGCTGATGCTGAAACAGCAGGTTTTGCCCGCCAGTGCTTCGGCGATGTATTCGGCGCGCAAGGCGTAGGCTTCTTCCCCCAGCACCTCATGAATGGTCCGACCGTAAAGCTCCTGAGGTGTCAGGCCATACCAGTCGAGGTACGCCGCGTTGTTCAGGCGAAAGCGTTCTTCGCTGTCGACGTAACTGATCAGGATCGGCATGGCGTTGATGATCAGTTGCAGCTCGGTCTGACTCTGGCGCAAGGCTTGTTCGATGTGTTTTCGTTCGGTCAGGTCCAGCGCGGCGCCGAGGAAACGGATCGGCCGGCCATGGTGGTCCTTGTAGCAACGGCCCCGGGCAAACACCCAGTGCAACTGGCCGTCGGGTTGCAACAGGCGATATTCCTCGGCGTATTCGCTGCCGTGGGTAATGCACTGCTTGATGCCGCGAGTGACCATCGATCGGTCTTCCGGGTGCACCGCTTCGAGATAAGCACTGATGGGCAACTGACTGGCGAGTAGCGGGTCGATGCCGTGCAATTGGGCGAAATGCGCGTCGGCGATGAAGCGGTCTTCGCTGATGTCCCAGTCCCAGGTGCCGACAGCGTCGGTGGCGGCCAGCGCCAGTTGCAGGCGTTCCTCGGTCTCGCGCTGAGCTTTCAGGCTGGCGGCCGAACGCTGCTCCAGTTCAAGGGCGATGCGTCGGCGTTCGTTGGTTTCGATGGCCGTGACCAGAATCCCGGCGACCTCGGCGCGTTCATCGCGGATCGGACTGTAGGTCAAATCCAGCCAGAAGTCGGAATCATCCCCGTCGCGTTGCAGGGTGAAGCGCTGTTCGCTGTAGGTCCGCACCTGGCCTTGTAGGACGGCGCTGTAAATCGGGTCGGTAAAGTCTTTGAGTTCTGGCCAGATCTGGTGCGTTGGTTGTCCGAAAGCGTGTGGATGCTTGCTGCCGGCCAGTAATGCGAAGCCATCGTTATAGATCTGTGTGAGTTCCGGCCCCCAGAGCAGCAGCATCGGCATCGGTGAGTGAATCACGATGTCCACCGCTGTGCGCAGGCTCTGCGGCCAGGCACTGGCGGCGCCGAGCGGGGTGCTCGACCAGTCCAGTCTGGCAATCAAGGCCTGGGCATCGCTGCGGGTGGGTGCTGCGTTCATCACGGTGTCCTGCATGTCGGTCGGTGTAGCGGCGTCTACTATCCTAGGGGGGTAGGCGCTGAATGACCGGTTTTTTGGGTCATTTCTGTTCATTGAATGCTTCGCGGGTGCTTTTTGCCATGGAAATCGATGCGCTGTTGAATACCCTGTCCAGCCAGGAAGGGTCCGATCTGTACCTGTCCACCGGCGCGCCACCCTGCGCACGGATTGACGGTGTGCTCAAACCCTTGACTGACCAGCCGTTCAAACCGGGGGCAATTGCCGCCATGGCCGCGTCCATCATGGACGCCGAACAGCGACTGGAGTTCGATCGGGAGCTGGAGATGAACCTGGCGATCTCTTTGGCGGGTGTCGGGCGTTTTCGGGTCAATATTTTCAAGCAACGCAACGATGTGTCGATTGTGGTGCGCAACATCAAACTCGACATTCCGCGCTTCGAAGACCTCAAGTTGCCCCCCGTGCTGCTGGAAACGGTGATGCTCAAACAAGGGCTGATGCTGTTCGTCGGCGCCACCGACTCGGGCAAGTCTACCTCACTGGCGGCGTTGATCGATTACCGCAACCGCCATAGCAGCGGCCATATTGTCACCATCGAAGACCCGATCGAGTACATCCACCGGCACAAAAAATCGATCATCAATCAGCGCGAGGTCGGCGTCGATACCCGCAGTTTTCATGCCGCGTTGAAAAACACCTTGCGCCAGGCGCCCGACGTGGTGCTGATCGGTGAGATCCGCGATCGCGAGACCATGGAACACGCGCTGGCGTTTGCCGACACCGGGCATTTGGTGATTTCCACCTTGCATGCTCATAACGCCCATCAGGCGCTGGATCGCATTATCAATTTGTTCCCGGAAGAACGGCGGACACAACTGCTGCATGACCTGGGCAACCATCTTAAAGCGTTCGTTTCCCAACGTCTGGTGCGCACCCGTGACGGACAACGCAGGGCGGCGGTAGAGGTGATGCTGGGCACGCCGACCATTGGCGACCTGATACGGCGCAATGAATTCGACGAGCTCAAAGGGATCATGGAAAAGTCGACGGAGCAGGGCATGCAGACGTTCGATTGCGCGCTGTATGCATTGGTGATCGAAGGCGCGATCGACGAAGAAGAGGCGTTGAAACATGCGGACTCGGTGAACAACTTGCGCCTGCGGCTGAAGCTGCATGCCGACGCGTCACCCGGCCCCCATGCTCCGCCCGGCGAATGGGGCCTGATGGACTGACCCACATCCCCCTCTGCAGGCGCCGGCTCCTGCAAAGGGGCGTGTTTCAGGTGTTGAGCTCGGGGCGATTGCGGAATTGTTCCAGCGCTTCGGGATTGGCCAACGCATCGGTGTTTTTCACCGGTTCGCCCTGCACCACATTCCTCACCGCCAACTCGACCACTTTGCCGCTGATCGTACGCGGAATGTCGGTCACCGCGACAATCTTCGCCGGTACGTGGCGCGGCGTGGTGTTGGCGCGGATGACCTGGCGAATCTGCTGTTGCAGTGTTTCGTCCAGTTCGACCCCCTCGGCCAACCGTACGAACAACACCACCCGCACGTCGTCCTGCCATTGCTGACCGATGGCCACGCTGTCGATGACCTGCGGGACTTTTTCCACCTGACGGTAAATCTCCGCCGTGCCGATGCGCACGCCGCCAGGGTTGAGGACCGCGTCGGAACGCCCGTGGATCATCATCGCGCCGTGAGCCAGTTGTTCGGCGTAATCGCCCTGGGCCCAGACTTCGGGGAACAGGCTGAAGTAAGACGCGCGCAGCTTTTCCCCGGTCGGGTCATTCCACAGGCCGACGGGCATGGCCGGGAAGTGTCGGGTGCAGACCAGTTCGCCTTTTTCGCCAATGACCGCAAGACCGGCATCGTTCCAGACCTCGACGGCCATACCGAGGCTCTTGCCCTGGATTTCGCCGCGACGCACGGCCAACAACGGATTGCCGTTCACGAAGCATGAAACGATGTCGGTGCCACCGGACATCGACGCCAGGCACACGTCGGCCTTGAGGTCGCGGTAGACGTAGTCGTAGCTTTGCGGCGACAGCGCAGAACCGGTGCACAGCAGCGTTTGTAGGCTGCCCAGATCATGAGTTTGCCGCGGCTTCACGCCGTTGCTTTCCAGGCTCGCGAGGTATTTGGGGCTGGTGCCGAACACGCTGATGCGCTCGTCGTCGATCAGGTCGATCAAGCGCTCCGGACCGGGATAAAACGGCGAGCCGTCGTACAGTACGACGGCGCTGTCCACGGCCAGGGCCGACACCAGCCAGTTCCACATCATCCAGCCGCAGGTGGTGTAGTAAAACAACCGATCGCCGGGCCCGAGATTGCAATGCAGGCCGTGTTCCTTGACGTGTTGCAGCAGCACGCCGCCGGTGCTGTGGATGATGCATTTGGGCACGCCGGTGGTGCCACTGGAATAGAGGATGTACAGCGGATGGGCGAAGGGTACGGCGACAAAATCCGGCTCACCGCCTGGTGCGTAGAACTCATCCCAAAGTGTCACGTTCGCCTGGGTATGGAAGTCTTCGACGTGCGCCTGTGGTTGCGCGTAAGGCACCACGATCAGCTGTTGCAGGGAGGGCAGGCGTTCAATGATTTCGTTGACCTTGGCGCGTTGGTCGATGTCTTTGCCGGCATAACGGTAACCGGCGCAGGTGATCAGCACCTTCGGTTCGATCTGGCCGAAGCGGTCGATGACGCCCTGGGTGCCGAAATCCGGCGAGGAGCAGGACCAGATGGCCCCGAGGCTGGTAGTGGCAAGCATGGCAACCAGGGTTTGCCAGGTGTTCGGCATGCACGCGGCGACGCGGTCGCCGAGGCCGACACCGGCGGCGATCAGGCTGTTCTGGAAACCGGCGACATGCTCGGCCAATTCGGCCCAGGTGAGTTGTTCGCGTTGGCCGTTCTCGCCGATGGCGACCACGGCGACGGCATCGTCACGACGGCGCAACAAGTGCTCGGCGAAGTTCAGCGTTGCACCGGGAAACCACTGCGCGCTGGGCATGTGCTCGCCTTCGATCAGAACCGCGTCGGGTTGATCGTGGAAGCGGATATCAAAGAAGTCGACGATGGCTTGCCAGAAGTCGACCCGCTGATCAATGGACCATTCATGCAGATCGGCATAGTCGGCGATATCGAGGTGATGTCGCTGATTGATAAAGCGCCGAAAGGCCTCCATGCGGGTTTTGGCGATGCGTTTGGGGTCAGGTTGCCAGAGGATGTCGGACATTTTTTGCCTCTTCTTTTTCTATTTCGAGATCCAATCGCCGGCTTGCCGGCGATGAACGATTACACGGTCTATCGCCCAATCACTGCGCCAACCACCCACCATCAATATTCCACGCCGCACCGCGCACCTGGCTGCCGGCCTCGCTGCACAAGAACAGCACCAGTTCACCCAATTGCGGCGGCGTGACGAACTCCAGCGACGGCTGTTTCTCAGCCAGCAAATCGTGCTGCGCCTGCTGCGGATCAACCCCTTTGGCGATGCGGTCGTCGATCTGCTTCTGCACCAACGGCGTCAACACCCAGCCAGGACAGATTGCGTTGCAAGTCACATTGGTGGTGGCTGTTTCCAGGCCGACCACTTTGGTCAGACCGATCACCCCGTGCTTGGCCGCGACGTAGGCCGCCTTGCCCACCGATCCCACCTGGCCATGCACCGAGGCGATATTGATAACCCGGCCCCAACCCTTGGCGCGCATGCCCGGCAGGCTCAAACGGGTGCTGTGAAACACCGACGACAGGTTGATTGCAATGATCGAGTCCCAGCGCTCCACGGGAAAATCTTCCACCGCCGCCACGTGCTGAATGCCGGCGTTGTTGACCAGAATGTCCACGCCGCCGAACTCACGCTCGGCGTAGGCGATCATGTCGGCAATCTGCGCCGGGTCGCTGACATCGGCGGGGTGATGACCGACCTTGCCGCCGAACTGTTCGACCTCGGCAATCACTGTCGAGGCATCGCCGAAACCGTTGAGAATCAGGTTCGCGCCAGCCTTGGCCAGGCTGAGGGCGATGCCCAGGCCGATGCCGCTGGTGGAACCGGTGACCAGAGCGGTCTTGCCCGAAAGAGTCGTCATGAATACCTCACACAATGCCAGTGGCGTAGAAAGTACCGATCACCACAAAAACCGCCAGGGTCTTGATCAGCGTAATACAGAAAATGTCTTTGTAGGCTTCGCGGTGGGTCAGGCCGGTCACCGCCAGCAAGGTGATGACTGCGCCGTTGTGCGGCAGGGTATCCATGCCGCCGCTGGCCATCGCGGCCACCCGGTGCAGCACTTCCAGAGGGATGTTGGCCGCATGGGCCGCGGCGATGAAGTCATTGGCCATGGCCGCCAGCGCGATGCTCATGCCGCCCGATGCGGAGCCGGTGATGCCGGCCAGCAAGGTGACGGTGATCGCTTCGTTGACCAGCGGGTTGGGAATACTTTTGAGCCAGTCGGCCAGCACCAGGAAGCCCGGCAGCGAGGCGATCACCGCACCAAAGCCGTATTCCGACGCCGTGTTCATCGCTGCCAGCAATGAACCGCTGACCGCACTTCTGCTGCCTTCGGCCAACTTGCCGCGAATCGCCTGGAAGCCGAACACCAGCACCATGATGATGCCGACCAGCAACGCTGCCTGAACCGCCCAGATGGCTGTGAGTTTGGCGACTTCGGTGGTCACCGGTGCAGCCATCCCCGGCAGCGCGAGGCTGTGGGTCTTGCCGTACCACTGGGGAATCCATTGGGTAAACAGCAGGTTCATGATGCCGACGGCCAGCAACGGCGACAGCGCGATCCACGGATTTGGCAGCTTGATATCGGCAGCGGTTTCCGGCTCGTTGCGCAGTTCGGTGCCGTAGCCTTCACCCGAAGTCTGAGCCTTGTTGCGCTGGCGCTGCAGAAACAGCATGCCGGCGCAGACCACGAAGATTGAGCCGATCAAACCCAGCCACGGCGCCGCCCACGCGGTGGTGTTGAAGAAAGTGCTGGGGATGATGTTCTGGATTTGCGGGGTGCCGGGCAGGGCATCCATGGTGAACGAGAAGGCACCGAGGGCAATGGTCGCCGGGATCAGGCGCTTGGGAATATTGCTCTGGCGGAACATCTCGGCCGCGAACGGGTAGACCGCAAACACCACCACAAACAGCGACACGCCGCCGTAAGTGAGCAGGGCGCAGACCAGCACGATCACCAGCATTGCCTGGCGGGTGCCGAGCAAGCGAATCGCTGCCGCAACGATGGAGCGCGAGAAACCCGACAACTCAATCAGCTTGCCGAACACCGCACCGAGCAGGAACACCGGAAAATACAGTTTGATGAAGCCGACCATTTTCTCCATGAACACCCCGGTAAAAGCGGGGGCGACGGCGGACGGGTCGGTGAGCAGAACGGCGCCGAGGGCGGCAATCGGGGCAAAGAGGATAACGCTGTAGCCACGGTAGGCCGCGAGCATCAGCAGCGCGAGGGCTGCCAAGGCAATGATCACACTCATGGTGTGTCTCCTGGATTGTTATTTTTGTGGGGTGAAGCTGTGTGGGGGAGGGCTTTAGCGAGTTTCGTGCCAGACATGCAACATATTGAAATATAAGGATATTTCTTGAGTTTGTTATGTAGGGGACGATTGATAGTCTCTGATGTGAGACGTGTGCTGGCAGTGTGACCTCATCGCGAGCAGGCTCGCTCCCACAGTTGACCGAATTTCTCTGGTGAAATGCACAACCTGTGGGAGCGAGCCTGCTCGCGATGGTCTGTCTAACAATGGAGATGCATGTCTCTCTATAGAGACTCTGCAATCCCCAGTGCCACCATCTTCTTGTACAACGTCGACCGCCCAAGCCCCAACCGAGCCGCTGCTTCAATCACCTTGCCCCCGCATTGCGCGAGGGCGGATTCAATCAGTTGCCGGTCAAATCGTTCACGAGCCTCGCTGAAGGTCTCATGTACAACCGATTCAATCATTGAGGGCGCCGTGCGTTCGACCGGCGTTAACGTACCAATCGCAGCGCGGATATCCTGCGCATTCAGCATCAGGTTGTCACTGAGCAACGCCGCCCGTTCGAGCACGTTGCGCAACTCGCGAATGTTCCCCGGCCAGGCGTGTTGAGCCAGCAGCTCCAGCGCCTCGCGGTTCAGTTCGTGCTGACTGCGCAACTCCTCAAGGATGGCTTCACTGAGCGCCGGCAAATCATCGAGGCGATCACGCAGCGGCGGGACCTGGATCGGCAGCACATTGAGGCGGTAATACAAGTCGGCGCGAAACTCGCCGCGTTTAATCGCGGCTTCAAGGTCGGTGGAGGTCGCGGCGATCACCCGCACATCGCTCTGAATCACTTCGTTGGACCCGACCGGTTCGAATTCCTTTTCCTGCAGCACCCGCAGCAGCTTGCTTTGCAGCGGCAGCGGCATGTCGCCGATCTCATCGAGAAACAGTGTGCCGCCCTGTGCAATCTGCAACTTGCCGACACGACCCTTGCGATCGGCGCCGGTAAACGCGCCAGGGGCGGTGCCGAAGAATTCGGCCTCGAGCAGCGCCTCGGGAATCGCTGCGCTGTTGATGCTGACGAACGCCTTGTGCGCACGTGGCGATGCACCATGAATCGCCTGGGCCAGCAATTCTTTGCCGGTGCCGGTTTCGCCCAGCAGCAACACCGGAGAATCAGCACTGGCACTGCGCCGGGCGCGGCGTTTGACTTCGAGGCTGGCGGCGCTGGTACCAATAAAGTGTGCAAAGTTGTACTTGGTTTGCCTTGCGCGCAGCAGCGAGCGGGTGGAGGCCAGTTCCTCCTGCATGCTCATGTAGCGCTTGAGCATCGGCGACAGGCTGCGCAACTCGTCGAACAGCGCAAAACCAATCGCACCGATCACCACGCCGGCATCGTCGTGGATTGGCAGGCGCATCACCACCAAGGGTTCTTTGGGCGTGTCCTGCATGTCGAGCAGAATCGGTCGACCGGTACGCACCACTTCCCGTAGCAGGCTGCCGGGGATCACGCTTTCGCAGGCCTTGCCAATCGCCACTTCCGCCGATTCGAGACCGAAGCGTCGAGCGTAGCGCTCGTTCATCCAGACGATGTTCGCGTCGCGATCGACAATCACCGTGCCTTCGCTGGACTGCTCGATGATCTCGAACAGGGAGCGGATCGCCAACAGGCGAACGCGCTGGTAATCCTTGAGGCTTTCGGTGGTGTTCATGAGTGTCATATCCAAAAGGTTTGGTGTCTTCGCGGGCGTCTTCGCGAGCAGGCTCGCTCCCACAGTAGATCTGTGTCGTTCACAAATCCCCTGTGGGAGCGAGCCTGCTCGCGATGGCCGCTACGCGGTTCAACGACAGGATTATGCCGACTGCAGATGCGCCGCCGCCAACAGCTCTTTGGTGTACGGATGCTGCGGCGAATCAAACACATCGTGGCTGGCACCGCTTTCCACCACTTTGCCGTCCTTGATCACGATCATGTCGTGGGCGAGGGCGCGCACCACCGCCAGGTCGTGGCTGATAAACAGGTACGTCAGGCCGTGCTTTTCCTGGAGTTGGCGCAACAGCGCGACCACTTGCTTCTGCACGGTGCGGTCCAGCGCCGAGGTCGGTTCGTCCAGCAGGATCAGCGCCGGTTTCAGCACCAGCGCCCGAGCGATGGCGATGCGTTGGCGTTGGCCGCCGGAGAACTCGTGGGGGTAGCGATGGCGACTTTGCGGGTCGAGGCCGACTTCCTGCAGTGCGCGAATCACTTCGGCCTTGCATTCGTCCGCCGTCAATTGGCTGTGAACCTCAAGGCCTTCGCTGATGATCTGCGCCACGGACATCCGCGGACTCAGGCTGCCGAAGGGGTCCTGGAACACCACCTGCATTTTCTTGCGCCATGGCCGCAGCTGCTTTTGTGTCAAACCGTCCAGCGCTTCACCCTGAAAACGAATACTGCCTTCGGAATCGAGCAGGCGCAGGATCGCCTGGCCCAGTGTGGATTTGCCGGAACCGGATTCACCGACAATGCCCAGCGTCTTGCCGCGCTGGACATTCAGGCAGATGCCATCCACCGCGTGCAAATACGTTTTGCGCTGGAACAGTCCGCCGCTCAGGGCAAAACGCACGGAAAGATTTTCCACTTCCAGAACGTTCTCGCGTGGGTCCCGGGGCAGGGCTTCGCCTTCCGGTTCGGCATTGAGCAGCACGCAGCTGTAGGGATGTTTCGGCTCGGTGAACAGCGTTTCGCACGGCGCTTGTTCAACGATTTCCCCGGCCTTCATCACGCACACGCGCTGAGCGATGCTGCGCACCAGATTGAGGTCGTGGCTGATCAGCAGCAATGACATGCCGAGTCGCTGTTGCAGGGATTTGAGCAGGATCAGGATCTTGCGCTGCACCGTGACGTCGAGCGCGGTGGTGGGCTCGTCGGCGATCAGCAACTCCGGTTCGCAGGCCAGCGCCATAGCGATCATGACCCGTTGCCGTTGGCCGCCGGAAAGCTGATGCGGATAGGCCTTGAGCCGTTCTTTGGGCTTTTGGATACCCACGAGGTGCAGCAACTCAAGAATCCGTGCCTGTGCCGCTTTACCGGTCAGGCCCTTGTGCAACAGCAGGGTTTCGCCGATCTGCTTTTCAATGCTGTGCAGCGGATTGAGCGAGGTCATCGGTTCCTGGAAGATCATCGCGATGCGGTTGCCCCGCAACTCCCGCAACACCTTCGAAGAGGCGCCGAGCAGCTCCTTGCCACGATAGCGGATGCTGCCGGTGGTTTCGGTGCCGGTCTCGGGCAGCAATTGCAGGATCGAGTGCGCGGTCACCGATTTGCCGGAACCCGACTCACCCACAAGCGCCAGGCATTCACCGGGGCGGATGTCCAGACACAGGTTACGCACCACGGTCTGGCCACTGAAGGCCACGCAGAGGTCACGGATTTCGATCAGGTTGTTACTCATATCAACAGTCCGCGTCAGGATCGAGGGTCAAAGGCATCTCGCAACGCCTCGCCGATAAACACCAATAAAGAAAGGATCAGCGCCAGGGTGAAAAACGCGGTCAGCCCCAGCCACGGTGCTTGCAGGTTCTGCTTGCCCTGACCGATCAATTCGCCCAGCGAGGCACTGCCGGCCGGCATGCCGAAACCGAGGAAGTCCAGCGCGGTGAGCGTCGAAATGGCCCCGGTCAAAATGAACGGCAGGTAACTCAGCGTCGCGTTCATCGCGTTCGGCAAGATGTGCCGAACGATGACTTTGCGGTCGGTCAGGCCCAGTGCCCGTGCGGCTTTGACGTATTCGAGGTTGCGCCCACGCAGGAACTCGGCACGCACCACGTCCACCAGCGCCAGCCAGGAAAACAACGCCATGATCCCCAGCAGCCACCAGAAATTCGGCTCCACGAACCCCGACAGGATGATCAGCAGGTACAACACCGGCAATCCCGACCAGACTTCCAGCAAGCGCTGACCGATCAGGTCGACCCAGCCGCCGTAATAGCCTTGAAGCGCCCCGGCGGCGATGCCGATCAGTGCGCTGACAAGGGTCAGCATCAGCGCAAACAGAATCGACACCCGTGCGCCAAATATCACCCGCGCCAACACGTCGCGCGCCTGGTCGTCGGTGCCCAGCCAATTGACATTCGACGGCGGGCTCGGCGCGGGTTTGTTCAAGTCATAGTTGGGTGTGTCGTCGCTGAATGGAATCGGCGGGAACAGCAACCAGCCGCCGTCCTTTTTGATCAGCTTCTGAACATAGTCGCTGCGGTAGTCCGCCTGGAACGGCAGTTGCCCACCGAATTCCTGCTCGGTGTAGCGCTTGAAGGCCGGGAAGTACAGTGAGCCCTGATAACTGACCACCAGCGGTTTGTCGTTGGCGATCAGCTCGCCGGCGAGGGTCAGCATAAACAGGCCGATAAACAACCACAGCGACCACCAGCCACGGCGGTTTTTCTTGAATCGTTCGAAACGGCGGCGCGCCAACGGCGAAAGCTTGAGCATCAGGCGTTCCTCGCGGCGAAGTCGATACGCGGGTCGACCAGCGTGTAGCACAGGTCGCCGACCAGTTTTATCAGGAGGCCGAACAGGGTAAAGATGAACAGCGAACCGAACACCACCGGATAGTCCCGCGACACCGCCGCTTCGTAACTCATGCGACCCAGGCCATCGAGGGAGAAGATCACCTCGATCAGCAGCGAGCCGGCAAAAAACACGCTGATGAACGCCTGAGGAATGCCCGACACCACCAGCAGCATGGCGTTGCGGAACACGTGGCCGTACAGCACGCGGCGTTCACTCATGCCTTTGGCCCGTGCCGTGACCACGTACTGGCGAGTGATTTCATTGAGGAAGGAGTTTTTGGTCAGGATGGTCAATGTGGCAAATCCACCGATGACCAGCGCTGTGACGGGTAATACCAGGTGCCAAAAGTAGTCGGCGATCTTGCCCACGGTGGACAGCGATTCGAAGTTGTCCGAGACCAGGCCACGCACCGGGAACCAGTTCAGCGACGTGCCGCCGGCAAACACGACGATCAGGAACATCGCAAACAGGAACGCCGGCATCGCGTAGCCAATGATGATCGCGGTGCTGCTCCAGATGTCGAAATGGCTGCCGTGGTGCACGGCTTTGCGGATGCCCAGCGGGATCGACACCAGGTAGGTGATCAGCGTGGCCCAGAGCCCGAGGGAAATGGTCACCGGCATTTTTTCGAGAATCAGGTCGGTGACCGTGGCGCCGCGGAAAAAGCTCTTGCCGAAATCCAGTTGCGCATAACTTTTGAGCATCAGCCACAGACGCTCGTGCGCCGGTTTGTCGAAGCCGTACTGTTTTTCGATTTCCTTGATCAGTTGCGGGTCGAGGCCGCGACTGGCTCGCGAACTGCCGCTCATGACCTCGCTGGAACCGCCGCCCACGCTGGCCCCGCCGATACCTTGCAAGTGAGCGATCGCCTGTTCCACCGGTCCGCCCGGTGCGGCCTGAACGATGACGAAGTTGACCAGCAGAATGATCACCAGCGTCGGAATGATCAGCAGCAGGCGCCGCAGAATATAAGCCCACATCAGTGCGGCCCTCCGGGTTTGCCGCGCTTGATCAGTTCGGCAGTCATCTGTTGATTGGTCAGCGGCGTGGTGCTCACTTCCCACCAACTCTCGATGGCTTCGTCATTGGCCGCTTGCACGCTGGGAATGCCGAAACGGTTCCACCACACGGTTGAACTGCCCGGCGGGTAATAGTTGGGAATCCAGTAGTAGTTCCATTGCAGTACCCGGTCGAGGGCATGGGCGTAGCGCAACATGTCGGCCTGGGTGGTGGCGCGGACGAGGCCGTTGACCAGCGTATCGACCGCCGGATTCTTCAACACCATGTAGTTGTTGGAGCCCGGATCGTTTGCCGCTGCCGAACCAAAGTAATTGTTCAACTCGTTGCCCGGCGACGTGGTGACCGGGTAGCCGGTGACGATCATGTCGTAATCCCGGGACATCAGGCGATTGACGTACTGCGAGGAGTCGATTCGGCGGATGTTCAGGTCGATGCCGATCTGCTTCAGCGTGCGCTTGTAGGGCAGCAGCAAACGGTCCATGCCGTTCTGGCTGACCAGGAAGGTAAAGCTCAGCGGCTTGCCCTCGGCATTCACCAGTTGATCGCCATCGGGTGTCCAGCCGGCCTGTTCGAGCAAATCCAGCGCTTGCAGTTGTTTGTCGCGGATCACGCCACTGCCGTCGGTTTTCGGTGCTTCGAAGACTTTGGTAAATACTTCGTCGGGGATCTGTCCGCGCAGGGGTTCAAGAATCGCCAGTTCGGCGGCGTCCGGCAGGCTGCGGGCGGCGAGGGCGGTGTTGGAGAAGAAGCTCTGCTGGCGGATATAGAGGTCGCGCATCATCTGCCGGTTGCTCCATTCGAAATCCCACAGCATCACCAGCGCCTGACGGACACGGCGGTCCTGGAACATCGGATTTTGCAGATTGAACACAAAGCCCTGGGCCGACTGCGGCGCTTCTCTGGCCAGGTGCGACTTTTGCAGGCGACCGTCGCTGAGGGCCGGGCCTTCGTAGCCGATGGAATAACCGGTGGCGGAGAATTCACGGTTGTAGTCGTAGGCTCCGCCGCGCAACACCTGACGCGCCACATCGGTATCACCGAAATACTCGATGCTGAAGTGATCGAAATTGTAGAGCCCACGGCTGACTGGCAAGTCCTTGCCCCACCAGTCCGGATTGCGTTCGAAGGTGATACTGCGTCCGGAATCGACCTTGCCCACCTTGTACGGGCCGCTGCCCAAGGGGGGCTCGTAACCACCGCCGCTGGCGAAGTCGCGGGTTTTCCACCAATGCTCGGGAAATACCGGCAAAGTCGCGATGTCGAGGGGCAGGGTGCGGTTTTCGTTGGTCTTGAAGTCGAAACGAACGGTGCCCGGCGATTCCACCTCGACGCCTTTGACGTCGGCGAACTGGGTGCGATATCGCAGGCTGCCCTGGGTCATCAGCAGGTCGAAGGTGTAGCGCACGTCTTCGGCGGTGATCGGCTTGCCATCGGCGAAGCGGGCCTTGGGGTTGAGGTAGAAACGCAGGGACAAACCGTCTTCGGAGCGCTCCATCTTCTGCGCTACCAGGCCATAAACGGTGTAAGGCTCGTCCAGCGAGCGCTGGGCCAGCGGCGAATAGATCAAACCGTCGATCTGCGTCACGCCGATGCCTTTGTCTATATAAGGCAGGACATGATCGAAATGCCCGATCTCGATCGCCGAGCGACGCATTGTCCCGCCCTTTGGCGCTTGCGGATTGGTATAGGCAAAATGACTGAAGCCGGCAGGGTATTTCGCTGGCTCGCCATAGACGGTCAGCGCATGTTGCGGTGCGGCGTTCACACCGGCGGCGCCCAACAACAGGGCCACGGCAGTGAACAGCAAAGTAGGGAAAGCCAGTCGCATTGTCAGCCTTAGAGCCGGGTAATCGATAACCGCAATTTGTACGCTAGCGGCGCGTCCCTCGCCAGCCGTATCACGTACCCGAAACACGACGGCCCACCATAAGGCGGGCCGTTGTGCGTGAAACTTCGCGAATCACTTAGTCCTGACGGCTGGTCACTTCAAGCAAGTGGTAACCGAATTGAGTCTTGACTGGGCCTTGCACGACGTTGATCGGTGCGCTGAAGACCACGGTGTCGAATTCCTTGACCATCTGGCCCGGACCGAACGAACCCAGGTCACCGCCCTGACGGCTCGACGGGCAAGTGGAGTTGGCTTTGGCAACTTCAGCGAAGTCGGCGCCAGCCTCGATTTGGGTTTTGAGTTCGTTGCACTTGTCTTCGCTGGAAACCAGGATGTGACGGGCAGTGGCTTTAGCCATGGGAAATACTCCTTTCAATGTTCAGTAAAGTGCGGAGCCTACCGGATTCAGTGGTCCATTTCTTCTCAAAGTTCCTTCCAATGCTTACAGGCCAGCCTTTCTCAGGCGTTCGGCGTGTTGCACATACAAATCAATCGGGTCGATGCCTTTGCGTACCCGACCGGCTGTCTGGTTGATGCTGTCCAGATGATCGAGCGGGTAATCGGAACGGATCACTTTGCCCAAATGGGAGCTGAAACGTCCGACCATGCCGTCGTTCTGCTCGGCTTCGGTGGTGAAATAGCGAGAAAAGGCCCGTGAGAACCCGTTCAGCGGGTCGAGTGCATTGAGTCCTTCATCGAGAACGGACCCTTGCAACGTGCCGCTCCAGGAATAGTAGCGAACCCCGTTGACCCGTTCCCGACCCTTGCCGCCCCAGGTTTTTGGCAGACCCTGGGGGTATTTCTCATTAAACGCGTAGACACCTTCGGTGGTCAGCGCATTCAACGCAGCGATAGCGTTCTGCGGCAGTTGCGGGTTGCCACTCAGCAATGACAGGAAATCGGCGAACAAGCTGACGACCGCTTCGGCGGCCTGTTCCGGCAGGCGTCCGGGCGTCAGTGTCTTACGCAGGAAATCTGCCAGTTCCGAACCGTGGTTCGGTCCGCTGACCGACGTCACCGAGGCCACGATTTGCGGCGCTATCGCGGCGGCGTAACGTGCGGCCAGTGCCCCCTGGCTGTGCCCGATCAGGTTGACTTTTTCTGCACCGGTGCCTTCCAGCACCCGTTCGATCTGGGCCAAAAGCTGTTCACCGCGTGCTTCGTTGGTGTGGGTCGCCGACAGGTGAGGTATGAACACCCTGGCGCCGTCGCTGCGCAGTGCTTGCTTGATGTCCTGGAAGAGCTCGAACGGGCCGATCCGGTCGAAACCGAACAGGCCGTGAACCAGCAGGATGGGATAGAGAGTGCTTGCATTCCTTTGCATGTTCTTACCTTTTCGCGGGAGTTCGTGGATGTGCTTGGGCCTCACTCTAAAGCACTCGGACGTTTGCGCGATGTATGAAAAAGCCGCTGTAAATGGGTGAAGAACGGAATAGGTAAGGTACGAATATTCGAATAAGCAGGAGGCTTTTTTCGGAATGTCCGGACGTCCTTTAATCGGAGGTAGCGCAGAGTTCTGCAATGCCCTACCTCCGAAATGTCATTTGCCTATCAGCCGCGTACCGCCCGCAACCGATCCGCCGCCGAACGCAACAACGCCTCCGTCCCGTCCCAGCCAAGGCAGCCATCCGTGACCGATACGCCGTACTTCATCGTCGGGCTCAACGGCTGGCAACCCTCGAACAAATGGCTCTCGATCATCATTCCGATCAACGATCGATCACCTTGAAGGCGCTGCTCAAGCACATCGTTGAACACCGCCGGCTGCCGCAACGGGTCTTTGCCGCTGTTGGCGTGGCTGCAATCGACCATGATCCGGGCCGGGATCTTCAGTTTGAGTAGATCGCTGTTCACCTGGGCGACGCTGTCGCGATCGTAGTTCGGGCCGCGATGGCCGCCGCGCAGTACCAGATGGGTATCGGGATTGCCCGGGGTCTGAATGATCGCCGGATGTCCCTGACTGTCGACACCGAAATGCCGATGCGGATGGGCAGCGGAGCGCATGGCGTCACTGGCAACACCGACGCCGCCATCGGTGCCGTTCTTGAAGCCGACAGGCATGTTCAGGCCGCTGGCCATTTCTCGGTGGATCTGCGATTCGGTGGTGCGGGCGCCAATGGCAACCCAACTGAGCAGGTCGTCGAAGTAACCGGCGGCCATCGGTTGCAACAGTTCGGTGGCAATCGGCAGGCCGAGTCGAAGCATTTCGCGCATCAGCTCCCGGGACAGGGTCAGGCCACCCGCCATGTCATCGCTGCCGTCCAGGTGCGGATCGTAGGCCAGGCCTTTCCAGCCGATGGTGGTGCGGGGTTTTTCGACGTAGGCGCGCATCACCAGGAGCATTTCATCGCTGACGTCGGCGGCGAGGCGGGCGAGGTGACTGGCGTATTCGAGGGCGGACTGCGGATCGTGAATCGAGCAAGGGCCGACGATGACCAGCAAACGGGAGTCTTCACCGTTGAGAATCGCGCGGACCGCATCGCGGTGGGCAGCGACTTGCCGGGTCAGGGCGTTGCTGAGGGGCAGTTGCTGTTTGAGTTGCAACGAGCTCGGCAGGCGCAGGGTCAGCGCTTCATTGGCAGGGCTCAGGGTGGACAGCGGCAAAGCAGATACGGACGAGTTCATGTTCAGGCTTCCTGGGCGGGCGGCGGGTTTGTTCCCGCGCGCTCGGCCCTACTGGGGTGTTCGACAATTGGCCGGGTTGGCTGCGTGTGTGTGCTGCTTGCCACCTGTGGGTGACCGATCGGAGGCGGCAGGCTGTCCCGAGCGGAGGCTGGTAAATCGCCAGGCGGTAAAACTGTCGTGACGGTAATAAGTGGCGTAGTTCATTTCGTAAATCCTCAAAGTGTCTGGCTGTTGCTAAAAAGTGCGGGGCTGAAAAAACAAAACCCCCGGTCGGGAAGCCGACCGGGGGTTGAGAATTCTCTGGTGGCGACCCGTTTAAAGTGGGCGCCGTGTGGGTATCAGGCGCGCCAGTGGCTAAACCAATACCCAAAATAAAAGCTGACCGGAGCGCAGACGTCATTCACCCGGGCAGCCGCAACCGAGCGCGGGGCGCTGACGGAACGAAGCTGTGAGAGGGTGTTGAACATGGTCTGTCTCCGATGGATGCGCCGAGCTTACTAGAGGCCGGTACACGGATTCAATCACAAATTGCTATCGATCAGTCGTGGCGTTTTCTATCGCTTGAGTGCGTCGAGGGTTGTGACACACTCGCCCTTTAAACAAAAACACCACGTCGCAAGGACGAACCATGACGCCTCTGACCATCGCTGCCGCTCAATCGATCTCTATCGCGGGGGACCTGGCCGCCAATCTCGCCTGGCATCAACGCTTCATGCAGGCGGCGGTGGAGCAGGGCGTACAGTTGCTGGTGTTTCCGGAACTGTCGCTGACCGGGTATGAGCGCGGGCTGGCGGCTGAACTGGCCGTTGTTCCGGAGGACACTGTGCTGCAACCACTACGGGATTTTGCGCAGGAAATCGGCGTAACGACTGTGGTCGGGATGCCTATTCGTCTGTCGGAGAATTCGCCAGTGTTGATTGGGGCACTGGTACTGGGCGCCGATGGTTCACTCGGTGTCTACAGCAAACAGCATCTGCATCCCGGCGAGGAAGTCGCTTTTTCACCGGGCACCGGCGGTTCGACCCTGACCCTCGGCGACGACACGGTCGCCCTGGCGGTGTGCGCCGATTTTTCCCACGCCAGCCATGCGGCCGTAGCGGCACAGCAGGGCGCGGACATTTATGCCGCCGGCGTGCTGATCACCGGAAACGGTTACGCCCCCGATACTGCATTGTTGCAAGGCTATGCCGTCACGCACTCGATGGCGGTACTGATGGCCAACCATGGCGGCGCGACGGGGGGCTGGGAGTCGGCAGGATGCAGCGCCATCTGGGCGTCGGACGGTTCGTTGATGGCCGTCGCACCCGGCACTGGCAATTTTCTGGTCGTTGCAAGCCGCAATGTTGACGGCTGGACGGGGCGAGTCGTCGCCGTCGCGGAGGCTTGATGGGGTTCGAATTACGTCCAGCGACGTCGCGGGACCTCGACTTTGCTCGTGAACTGACCTGTAAAACCATGCTCCGCTATTACATTCAGCACGATCTGCTGTGGCAGGACGAGGCTTTCGATGTGGCCTGGGCGGGGCGGGAAAACTGGCTGATCGTCCGGGGTGACAGGCGGCTGGGTTATGTGAGCCTGAGTCGAGATGCGAGGGCGTTGTACATCCGAGAGTTGCATGTGCTCGAAGCGTTCCGGGGGCAGGGTGCCGGTTCCTGGGCGATCGATCAGGTATTGGCAATGGCGCGCAAGGAGCGACGCCCGGCATTGCGCCTGACGGTTTTTGAAAATAATCCGGCGAAAGCGTTATACGAGCGAAAGGGCCTGACAGTGGCAGGCAAAGATGAGTGTTTCCTGAGAATGCAGCGAGATGTCGATACCTCGTATCGCTGAAACACGCATAAGACAAGCCTTTCCAGACGTATTGATACTTTTTATATGACGCTTGCCGCTAGGTCTGCCAGTCGCTTTTTGCTAAGGTGTCGGCAACTCAATAAGACCATATCGCGAGGTGTCTGCTTGATTAGGGTGCTAGTAGTCGATGACCATGATCTCGTTCGTACAGGCATTACACGAATGCTGGCTGACATCGATGGCCTGCAAGTAGTCGGCCAGGCTGAGTCCGGGGAAGAGTCCCTGCTCAAGGCGCGTGAGTTGAAACCCGATGTGGTGCTGATGGACGTCAAGATGCCGGGTATCGGTGGTCTTGAAGCCACGCGCAAACTGTTGCGCAGTCATCCGGATATCAAGGTCGTCGCGGTCACCGTGTGCGAGGAAGATCCGTTTCCTACACGGTTGTTGCAGGCAGGAGCCGCGGGCTACCTGACCAAAGGCGCCGGGTTGCCGGAAATGGTCCAGGCCATCCGCCTGGTGTTTGCCGGGCAGCGCTACATCAGTCCGCAGATTGCCCAGCAACTGGCGATCAAATCCTTTCAGCCGACCAACGATTCGCCCTTCGATGCCCTGTCGGAACGGGAAATCCAGATCGCATTGATGATTGTCGGCTGCCAGAAGGTCCAGATCATTTCCGACAAGCTGTGCCTGTCGCCCAAAACCGTGAACACCTACCGTTACCGAATTTTCGAAAAGCTTTCGATCAGCAGCGATGTCGAGTTGACGCTGTTGGCGGTTCGTCACGGCATGGTTGATGCCAGCCTCTGAAAATGACTGACACCTTCGATCCCAGTGCTTTCCTGTCGACGGTCAGCGGGCGCCCCGGCGTCTATCGCATGTTCGACAGTGAGGCTCGCCTGCTCTATGTAGGCAAGGCCAAGAACCTCAAGAATCGCCTGTCAAGTTACTTCCGCAAGTCCGGCCTCGCACCGAAGACCGCTGCGCTGGTGGCACGTATCGCCCAGGTCGAAACGACGATTACGGCCAACGAAACCGAAGCCTTGCTGCTTGAGCAGACGCTGATCAAGGAATGGCGTCCGCCCTACAACATCCTGCTGCGCGACGATAAATCCTACCCTTACGTGTTTCTCTCGGACGGCCCGTTTCCGCGCCTGAGCATTCACCGTGGGGCCAAAAAGGCCAAGGGCAAATATTTCGGCCCTTATCCCAGCGCCGGGGCTATTCGCGAAAGCCTGAGCCTGCTGCAAAAAACCTTTTTTGTTCGCCAGTGTGAAGACAGCTACTACAAGAACCGCACACGCCCATGCTTGCAATATCAGATCAAACGCTGCAAGGCGCCGTGTGTGGGGCTGGTGGAACCCGAGGTCTACGCCGTGGACGTTCGTCACTCGGTGATGTTCCTCGAAGGGCGCAGCAATGCGCTGACCGATGAATTGTCCGCCGGCATGGAAGAGGCGGCGGTCAACCTCGAGTTCGAGCGTGCCGCCGAATTGCGCGATCAGATCTCGTTGCTGCGCCGGGTCCAGGATCAACAGAGCATGGAAGGCGGGACGGGTGACGTCGACGTCATCGCAGCATTCGTCAACCCGGGCGGTGCCTGTGTTCATCTGATCAGCGTGCGTGGCGGCCGGGTGCTGGGGAGCAAGAACTTCTTCCCGCAGGTGGGCATTGAAGAAGACGTTGCCGAAGTCATGGCCGCGTTTCTCGGTCAGTACTTCGTCAGCAGCCCTGAACGGGACTTGCCGAGCGAGCTGATCGTCAACGTGGTTCACGAAGATTTCCCGACGCTGATCGCCGCGATCGAAGAGCTGCGCGGTCGTGAGCTGACCATCAGCCACAGGGTTCGGGGCACGCGCGCGCGCTGGCAGCAATTGGCCGTGACCAATGCCGAACAGGCACTGGGCGCGCGTCTGGCCAACCGCCAACACGTGGCGGCACGTTTCGAGGCCCTGGCCGATGTGCTGAAACTGGATGAGCCGCCGCAGCGCCTGGAGTGCTACGACATCAGTCATTCCAGTGGTGAAGCGACCGTGGCGTCTTGTGTGGTGTTCGGCCCCGAAGGGCCGATCAAGTCCGATTATCGTCGTTACAACATCGAGGGCGTCACGCCGGGTGATGACTACGCCGCGATGCACCAGGCCCTGACCCGACGCTTCAGCAAACTGAAGGACGGCGAGGGCAAGTTGCCGGACATTCTGCTGGTGGACGGCGGCAAGGGGCAGCTGTCCATGGCGCGCGATGTGCTCAACGAGCTGGCGGTGCCGGACCTGATTCTGCTGGGCGTGGCCAAGGGCGCGACGCGCAAGGCCGGTTTCGAAACCTTGTACCTCAACGATGCCGCCCACGAATTCACCTTGCGCGGCGATTCTCCGGCGCTGCATTTGATTCAGCAGATCCGCGATGAAGCCCACCGATTTGCAATTACCGGGCACCGCGCCCGTCGTGGCAAAACGCGCCGCACGTCTACGCTTGAGGGCGTTGCCGGGGTTGGTCCGACACGTCGTCGCGATTTGTTGAAACATTTTGGTGGATTGCAGGAGCTGTCTCGTGCCAGCATCGACGAGATCGCCAAAGCACCCGGGATCAGTAAAAAGCTCGCAGAGTTGATTTATGCAAATCTGCACAGCGAGTAGAATGCCACCTCACCTCGTAGCCAGTTGTGCCGATGAATATCCCTAATCTGATTACCGTTCTACGCGTCCTGCTTATCCCGATCTTCATTTTACTGTTCTACCTGCCTTACCAATGGAGCTACGTGGCGTCCGCTTCGGTCTTCGCGTTTGCCGCCGCCACAGACTGGCTGGACGGTTACCTGGCTCGCCGTTTGGAGCAAAGCACGCCGTTCGGGGCGTTCCTCGATCCGGTGGCCGACAAGCTGATGGTCGCCGTGGCGCTGGTGCTGCTGGTGCAGGAGCATGGTAATTTGTGGCTCACGCTGCCGGCCGCTGTCATCATCGGGCGCGAGATTGTCGTCTCGGCGCTGCGCGAATGGATGGCCGAGCTCGGTGCTCGTGCTCACGTTGCCGTGTCGAACCTGGGCAAATGGAAAACCGCCGCGCAAATGCTCGCGCTGGTGATCCTGCTGGCCAATCCGTCGGACTTCACGTTCTGGGTCCTTGTGGGGTACGCCTTGTTGCTGATCTCTGCGGGCCTGACATTGTGGTCCATGGTTCAATATTTGCGGGCTGCATGGCCGCATCTGAAGACCGACGTGGAAAAGAAATAAACTTTTTTGAATCAAGGGGTTGACGGGGCTTCTGGATTCTATAGAATGCGCCACACCAAGAC
>NZ_JAVLRV010000002.1:1365220-1424641 GCF_055803035.1 Pseudomonas sp. 300
TGTGTGCTATTTGTCATTTCGTCTTCGAAAAAGAGGCTCAGGCCTCTTTTTTTGTGCCTTTTTTTCGGCGAAGGCGCCCACGCACCGGGCGGTTTGCATTCGGCATGCAACGATCTGCCGCTCACGGGCTCATATAAACACTACCCGCGCCGCGCCGCGTGCGACGGCTCAATGTGTTGGGTTCCGACAGCGAGTGAATGTGCTTATGACGATGGCAGACAAGGACTATGTGGCTTGGCTGGTTGAGCAATCGATGCTGAATGCGGCCAGGCAGCGAGCGAAGCTGTACTCCGGGCAAGGGCGAATGTGGCAGCAACCCTTCGCGCATACCCGGCCCCGTGATGCTTCGGCACTCGCCTCTGTGTGGTTCACCGCATATCCCGCGTCGATCATCACCGCAGAAGGCGAGACGGTCTTGCAGGCGCTGGGCAATGAAACGCTTTGGCATGCATTGTCGGAAATCGGCATTCAAGGCATTCACAACGGGCCATTGAAAACCTCAGGTGGTTTGCAGGGGCGCGAGCACACGTCGACCATCGACGGTAATTTCGATCGCATCAGTTTCGGCATTGATCCTGAACTGGGCACCGAGGCGCAGTTGCAAGGCTTGAGCCGAATCGCCGCCGCACACAACGCGGTCATCATCGACGATGTGATTCCGTCTCACACCGGTAAAGGCGCGGATTTCCGTCTTGCGGAAATGGCCTATGAGGACTATCCGGGGCTCTACCATATGGTGGAAATCCGCGAAGAAGACTGGCCGTTGCTGCCGGAGGTGCTCGAGGGGCGCGATGCACAGAACCTCGGTCCGTTGCAGGTCGATGCGTTGCGGGACAAGCACTACATCGTCGGTCAGCTGCAGCGGGTGATTTTCTTCGAACCGGGTGTGAAGGAAACCGACTGGAGCGCAACGCCCGTGGTGATCGGCGTTGATGGCAAGCCGCGGCGCTGGGTGTATCTGCATTATTTCAAGGAAGGACAGCCTTCGCTCAACTGGCTTGACCCGAGTTTCGCTGCGCAACAGATGATCATCGGTGATGCGCTGCACGCGGTCGATGTGATGGGCGCGAAAATCTTGCGACTGGATGCCAACGGCTTTCTGGGCGTCGAGCGCAAGCTGGACGGAACGGCCTGGTCTGAAAGTCACCCGTTGTCGATCACCGGCAATCAATTGCTCGGCGGGGCGATCCGCAAGGCGGGTGGCTTCAGCTTCCAGGAGTTGAATCTGACCATTGATGACATTGCGTCGATGTCCCACGGCGGCGCGGATTTATCTTACGACTTCATCACCCGACCGGCCTACCAGCATGCCTTGCTCATGGGCGATGCCGAGTTCCTGCGCCTGATGCTGCGCCAGGTTCATGCCTATGGCATCGACCCCGCCTCATTGATTCATGCCCTGCAAAACCACGACGAACTGACGTTGGAGCTGGTGCATTTCTGGACCCTGCATGCTCATGACACGTTCCTCTATCAGGGGCAGACTTTTCCCGGCAACATCCTGCGCGAGCACATCCGCGAACAGATGTATGAGCGCCTGTCCGGAGAGCACGCGCCTTACAACCTGAAATTTGTCACGAATGGCGTGTCCTGCACCACCGCCAGCATCATTACCGCGGCGTTGGGCATCCGTGATCTGAATACGATTACCGCGGCGGACATCCAACAGATCCGCCAGGTGCATTTACTGTTGGTCATGTACAACGCCATGCAGCCTGGCGTGTTTGCGCTTTCCGGTTGGGACCTGGTGGGGGCGTTGCCGCTGCCGGCGGAGGAGGTGGCGCACTTGATGCTCGATGGCGATACTCGCTGGATTCATCGCGGCGCCTACGATCTGGTCGACCTCAACCCCGAAGCGTCGCTGTCCGCCGGCCAGATGCCGCGCTCGAGAACGCTGTACGGCAGTTTGCCCAGCCAATTGAAAGACCCGGATTCCTTTGCTTCACAATTGAAGAAAATCCTCGCGGTGCGCCGTTCCTATGACATCGCCGCCAGTCGGCAGATCTTGATTCCTGACGTCGAACACCCAGGCCTGCTGATCATGGTTCACGAGTTGCCGGCCGGTAAAGGCACGCAAATCACCGCGCTGAACTTCAGTGCTCAGCCGATCACTGAAACGCTGCATTTGCCCAACATTGCGCCAGGGCCGGTGGTCGACATTATCAACGAACGGGTCGAAGGCGATCTGACCGCCGAGGGCGAGTTCACCATCACCCTGGACCCTTACGAAGGCTTGGCACTGCGCGTTGTCAGCAGTTCGCCGATGGTTTGACCGGTTACCGGGCGTACGTCACTTCGTCGCCAGAGGTAAACATCGGCAAGCGCTGTAGCATCCAGTTCAACAACTCCTGAGCAGGGGCGGCCAGGGGGCGGCCGGACTTCACCAGCAGTTTCGCTTTCACGCCCAAAAACAGTGGATGGTCGATCAGTACCGCCGCGAGGCTGCCCTGTTCGATTTCTCGATAGGCTGCGAATTCGCCGAGCAACGAGGCGAAATCTCCGGAGGCCACCAGGCGCTTGAGTGCGGCGAGGGAGTTGCTGACCAGGGCCGGGCGGATTTCGATTTTTTCGGCGTACTCGAGCATCTTTATCGCATGACCGATACCGAATGTGGTGGGCGTCAATACCAGTTGGCAGGTAAGTATGTCCTCGATGGTTGCCGTTATCCCTCGCACCGCCAACGGGTGATCGGGGCGAACCAGCAGCATCACCGGCTGCGATGACGTCGCGCGAAAATCGATTTGCGAATGCGGCGGGGGATTATAAGCAAGGCCGATGTGCGCACGGTTCTCGGCAACTTCGTTCAGTACGTCGTCGACAGGAAGGATGTCCAGCCTGACATCGAGCTTCGGGTACTGTTTGCAGAAGGGAGCGAGCACGTTGTCGACCAAGGCATCGACATAGCCCTCACTGATGACGACGCGCACCTGGCCTTGTTGCAGGCCCTTGATCGCCTGGAGCTGGTCTTCGAGCTTTTCCTGGTGTGATCGATAGCCGCGCCAGAACTCCAGCAAATGCGCCGCCGCCTCGGTGGGCTGGACACCACGGGCCTGACGCTCGAACAGCTTCGCCCCCAGTTCCTCTTCCAGCAGCTTGATCTGGCGCGTGATCACGGAAGGCGACGTATTGATGCTGTCCGCTGCACCGCGAATCGAGCCGTGGACCAGCACCTCGTGAAAATACCGCAACCGTTGTTGGTTGATCTCGCGCATCTCGGGCCCTCCTCCCTTCAAAAAATCTGTGTTGCCTGTAGAGCAACGATACACGAACTTAGTTGCTCTTGCTGGGGCTGAGGTGTCGGTGCAACATTCCTTGGCACGACCGCAGCCCAACAAGAATAATTGGAGACTCGCATGTCAACCTTACTGACACCGGCAAGCAGTGATGCCGTTTCGGCCCTTTACCGCAAGCTCAATTGGCGGCTGTTGCCACTCCTGTTCATTTGCTACGTCTTTGCGTATCTGGACCGGATCAACGTCGGCTTTGCCAAACTGCAAATGCAAAATGATCTCGGGCTATCCGATGCGGCCTATGGCGCGGGCGCAGGGATTTTCTTTCTGGGGTATGTGTTGTTCGAGATACCAAGCAATTTGATGTTGCCGAAGGTGGGGGCGCGAAAAACCTTCAGCCGCATTCTGGTGTGCTGGGGCATCACCTCGGCCTGCATGCTGTTCGTGCGTAACGTGCCGATGTTTTATGCGATGCGTTTTCTGCTGGGCGTATTCGAAGCCGGTTTTGCCCCGGGCATGATCTATTACCTGTCTTGCTGGTACGGTCCGAAGCGAATGGCCCGGGCCATTGCGATCGTGTTTATTGCCGGCCCCATCGGCGGCATTATTGGCGGTCCGCTGTCTGCCTGGCTGATCACCACGTTCGAAGGCGTTGGCGGCTTGGCCGGGTGGCAGTGGATGTTTTTGATTGAAGGCCTGCCTTGCGTGTTTCTTGGCATTCTGACCTTTTTCGTTCTTTCCAATCGGCCCTCAGAGGCCCGCTGGCTGAGTGGTGAAGAAAGGAAACTGCTGGAGAGTGAACTCGGTGCATCGACGGGGCGCGTCCATTCGTTCCGGGCGGTGTTGCGCGACCCGAAAATCTACGTCCTGGCGTCGGCCTATTTCTGCATCATCTTTTCGATCTACGCCATGAGTTTCTGGCTGCCGGCCATCCTCAAGGCCCAGGGCGTCAACGACACCATGCAATTGGGTTGGTATGCCGCGATTCCCTATGTCGCCGCAGCATGCGGCATGTACTGGATAGGGCGTCGATCCGACCGGGTCGGCGAACGACGCTATCACTGCGCAGTCCCTGCGGGCATCGGTGCGATCCTGCTGCTCATGTACCCGTTTGCCGACGGTCACCTGATGGCTTCGCTGGTACTGCTGACGCTGGCAACCGCCATGATGTTCATGGCCTACACCGTGCTCTGGGCGATGCCGTCCGAACACATCAAGGGTGACGCGGCGGCGGGCGGCATCGCTTTGATCAACACCATCGGACTTTCCGGCGGTTTCTGGGGGCCTGCGGTGATTGGCTGGGCGAAAACGGCAACCGGCAGCGCCAATCTCGGCATCGTTATTGTGGGCTGCGTGTTCCTGTGCGCAGCGTTCGTGATCCTTTCCACCAAACCGCGCCCCCGTGATAGCTCGGTTTCTGAATTCAGCGCGGGTTGATCAACCGCCTCCCACTTGATCAGTCGTGTTCCGAGAGGAACCCTTTTAAAGAGAGAACCCACATGCTTTTACACCTATCGACCTGGGCCGAGATCGGGCAATTCCTTGAACGCAGCCGCACCATCGTGATCCCGATCGGCTCCAATGAACAACACGGTCCGACCGGTCTGTTGGGGACTGACTGGATGTGTCCCGAAATCATTGCACATGAAGCGCAGAAATCGGCAGACATCCTGATTGCGCCAACCTTCAACATCGGCATGGCCCAACACCATCTTGGGTTCCCCGGGACCATTTCACTGCGTCCTTCGACGTTCATAGCGGCCATTGGCGACTGGGTACGTTCGTTGGCCGCTCACGGGTTTGAGAAAATCCTTTTCCTCAATGGCCACGGCGGCAACGTCGCCTCCATCGAAGCGGCGTTCTCGGAACTGTATGCCGAAGCCAGCTTCGCTCGACGCCCCGCGGGGTTCGCGTTGAAGTTGTGCAACTGGTGGGATCTGGAAGGGGTCGGTGAATTGGCGCGAGAGCAATTCCCTACGGGCCACGGGATTCATGCCACGCCGTCCGAGATCGCGGTCACCCAATGGGCTTACCCGGACGCCATCAAGTCCGCCCAGTACTCGCCGCAGATCGCGCCGTGGGGACCTATCCGCGAAGCGCTCGATTTCCGCGCACGTCATCCGGATGGTCGCATGGGGTCGGATCCGTCCCTGGCCAGCCCGGATAAAGGCCGCGACCTGGTGATGATGGCAGCACAGGGCCTGGTGCAGGAACTCGATGCCTTCAGCCGCGAATCGATACCCGGCTAAACAACCCGATTAACCCCTTTTTTCAACTTGACCAGCGCCCGGTAATCCCGGGCGTTGGCACATCCTGTTCGAGGAAATCCCATGATTGAACGCGACGTTTATACCCGTCTGAAAGAGCTCGGTATCGAATTACCCACCACCGGTGCTCCCGCCGCTGCCTATGTGATGAGTGCGCAGAGTGGCAATGTCGTTTACCTGTCCGGCCATATTGCGAAAAAGGACGGCAAAGTCTGGGCAGGAAAACTGGGCGAAACGCTGACGACAGAGGAGGGCTATGCGGCCGCGCGTTCGACGGCCATCGACTTGCTGGCGACGCTGCAGGCTCATCTTGGCGATCTGAATCGGGTCACGCGGATTGTCAAAGTGCTGAGCCTGGTGAATTCAACTTCCCGTTTCACCGAGCAGCATCTGGTCACGAACGGCGCCTCGGAGCTGTTTGCCGAGGTGTTTGGGGATCAGGGGAAACACGCACGCTCGGCATTCGGTGTGGCCCAGATCCCGTTGGGTGCTTGTGTCGAAATCGAGATGACCGTGGAAGTCCGTTGAAGGCCGGGCAACGCTAAAAGTTGCCCTGTGGGGGCGAAGTTATTCGCCCCCACAATTAATTTGAGAACTCAGAACAACGTCCAGGTGTAACTGATGATCAACCGGTTCTCGTTGATGTCCGTGCGGTAATTGGAGCGCGCCATTGCGTTGCGCACTCGCACGCCGAGGCCTTTCAGCGGGGCGGACTGGAAGGTGTAACTGAGGTCCAGGTCACGCTCCCGATCTTTGCCCTCATAACCCATCCCGGTCTTCACATTGTCGCCAGTGACATAGCGGGTGCTGGCTAACAACCCCGGCACACCGAGGGCCGCGAAGTCATAGTCATAGCGCACTTGGAAGGAGCGCTCATGAGTGGAGACGAACTCGTAGGTCGGCAGTTCGTTGCCAAGCGCACTGACATTGAGAAACACGCGAGGAAAGGGACTGTCGCCGAACATGCCCTGGTAACCGGCATAGAACGTATGACCACCGAGCTTGGCCGATAGCAGCGAGAAGAAGGCCTGGTTGTCGACCTTGCCCACCCGTTTGCGACCTTCCTCCTTGGCGTCGTAATAACCGAGATTGGCCCCCAGCACCCAGCTTCCCACGGGCTCACTGTGTTTTAAACCGAAGAAGTTCTGCTCGTAGATATCCTCCAGTCGGGAATGCCAGGCACTCACGGTCGTGCGATTACTGTTGAGCGCGTAGTCGCCGCCCACGTAATTGAAGGCATCGCTCGACACCTGGCGTTGCGGCTTGTTGCCCAGCAAGGCCTGGAGTTTGCTTTCGCCGGCTTCGTTGCGCAGGGTCGTGGAGGTCAGGTGCCCGGCTTGCAGCGTCAGGCCGGGAATTTCACTGCTGGTAATGCTCGCGCCTTGGTAGGCGGGGGGCAGCAAGCGGATGTCGCTGAAAACCAGCGAAGGAATGTTGGGTTGCAGTTCACCGACCTTCAGCTCGGTTTTGGAAAAACGCATCTTGGCCGCCACCCCCAGGCGACCATAATTGTCAGCGGCACGGCCATCGTCCTTCACCGGTAACAACCCCGAGTTGACCCGGTCCGGACTGCTGTCGAGCTTGATGCCGAACTTGGCGGTGGCATCCAGGCCAAATCCCACCAGCCCCGGCGTGTAACCGGACTTGAAGTTGAGGATGAAGCCTTGCGCCCACTCCTGGGCCATCGATTTTTCCGAACCTCGGATGTCGGAGAAATCCCTGCTGAAAAAATAGTTTCGGGTTGTCAGCGTTGCAGTGGACTGCTCCACAAATCCGCTGTCGGCGGCCTGGGCGAGGTTGGCGCCCGCTCCTGTGAAGAACAGCACACAGAGTTTGCCTCGATCTTTTGTCATATGTTGACTCTTGTTTTTATTAGACATGACTCCGCCGTAGGCGCTCTTTCGAGGGCCTTGCGAGTGGGACGGGGGAGGTAATGACAGCCGTCAGCGTGTGGTGTTGACGGTGCTGCGGTGTCGAGAGCGATGCTCGCTCGATTGACCAATGGCAGCAAGAGCAACTTTATTCAGACATCGTTGCTCTGGAGGCAACGATGATGCGAAGGCATAAAAGACGGGACCCGCCAGAACGGCGGGTCCGGAAGGGATCAAAGTGTCGGCAATTGCCCGATGCGCCCCATCATCTCGGTCACGATCTGCAGGTCCAGCAGGAACTGGTCGACCGTCTTGAACTCGTTGTCGGTGTGGCCGGTGTATTTGTTCTCGGGCCGGGCCAGACCGAACTGCACGCCATTGGGCAATTCATGAACCGAGGTGGCGCCAGCAGAGGTGCCGAACTCGTGTTTCATGCCAAGGTTTTCGCTGGCCACGGCCAGCAGGGCCTTGACCCATTCACCCTCGGGGTTGCGGTACATCGGCTCGGCAATCGAGTAATCGAACGTCGCTGCAACGTGGGACTTTTTGCTCCAAGCGCCAATCTTGTCGGCGATTTCGGCCTTGAGCGCGTCCGGGGACTTGCCCTTCGGCACGCGCAAGTTGACCGCGAGCTTGAAGGTCTTTTCATCCATCCCGACAAACGTCAGGGAGGTGGTCAGCGGTCCCATGAAGGCATCGGAGAAGCCGACCGCCAATTTGCCACCCAGGTAATCCAGCCCCCAGTTATCGGAGGCATAGCGGGCGGCGTCGGTGATGTGGTTGTGCTTGAGCGCGACCTTGCCGTCGAGGCCATTGATGAAGACCAGCATCCGCGATACCGGGTTAACGCCTGACTCCGGCTCGGAGGAGTGGGCGGAAACGCCGGTGACCGTCAGCTTGACGTTCTTGCCGTCAACCTTGGCGTTCACGCTGAAATTGCCGCCATTGCGCTTGGCAAAATCGGTACCGGCCTTCTGCAGGCTGGCTGCCAGTTCAGCAGGCTTGTCGCTCAATAGAGTGGCGACCGAAGCCGACGGAATCTGGTTGGTGGCCAGGCCGCCAGTCATCGAGACGATTTCAGCGCCCTTGCCGTCGGCCTTGCGCTTGGGGAAGTTGGCCATGACGGTGCCGTAGCCTTTCTCGGCAATCACCACCGGATAGCCGCCATCCAGCGCCAGGTTGTAGTTGGGTGTCGGGTTGTGTTCGAAGTAGTAGGGGATGGCGTCGCCCGAAGTTTCCTCGGTGGTGTCGACCAACAGCTTGAAATTCCTCGCCAGCGGCAGTTTTTCTTCCTTGATCACTTTCATGGCGTAGAGCGCCACCACGATACCGTTCTTGTCATCCTCGGTGCCCCGGCCATACATGCGGTCGCCAATCAGGGTGACCTTGAACGGATCGAGTTTGGTGCCGTCTTCCAGGACCCAGTTCTCCGGTGTCACGGGCACCACGTCGGCGTGGGCGTGAATGCCGACCACTTCATCGCCACTGCCCTCGAGGGAGATCTCATAGACGCGGTTGTCGATGTTGCGAAAGTTAAGGTTGAAGGCCTGGGCCAGGCTCCTGATCTTGTCGGCGATCTTGGTGAATTCAGGGTTGTCGTGCTGGGCAACGCCGTCCACGTTGAAGGTCGGGATGGCTACCAGTTCGCGTAGCGTTTCGGTGGCGGCGTTGCCGTACTTCACTCGCGCATAGAGCCCAAGCAGGCGATGGATTTCGTTCTGCTGGTCGGCGGAAAGGGTCTTGTTGTCCAGAAAGGCACTGATTGCCGCGCCGAGGTCATCGGTTTTGGCCAGATCGGTCTTGCCCAGGCTGGTCAGGAACTGCCTGAAATCAGTGGCCGATGCGTCACTGAACGTTTTGAGGATGGTCGCGCTCTGTTCCGGGGTGATGTTGGCGTGCGCGGCCGTGGTGAACGATGAAAGGCTGGCCAACATCAGGGTGGTTGCGGCCAGGTGCTTGAGTGAGAAGTCCATTGCTGGGGGCATTCCTTTGCAGGGAGTGAGTTAGAAGAGTTTGATTAATGAAACAAAACGTTTCCAACCTACCACCACGGGGGCGCAACAGGGGAGCCCTGAAGCGGGATCTGTCGCACAGCCGTGCAAATGCGGCGCAGAAATGAAAAAGAGACTCGGCCCGTTTTCGCGGCGAGTTTTACGAGATGTGTGCAGATTAAGCATTGGCTGGAGATGTTGTAGGGTAGATGACATTTGTGCACTTTTATAAAGCCGCGCTGCCTCTCGCTGCACTATGCGAAGGCAAGAGCGACCTGTTTTCACGGTGAATTCCATGCCGAAACGTCAGAAAGACCGCCCCTGAGCAGCACTTTCGTGATCTGGCACAAACACTGCAATACACCGAACAGGCCCACCCTGAATGCAATCGAGTGGGCAGCCCCCTCGGTCAACGACGATCGAATCATGGGCAACATCGGTGGATCAGGCATAGACGTCTGGTGCTAACACCGCAAAAGAACAGGCAAAGACGCCTGGAACCGCAAGGTTTCAGGCGTTTTTTTTTGCTTTTTGAACCGTTTTAGCCGGGTGCTTCTTATGAATTCCAATGTTGCCGCGTTGAACAAAGTGCAAACGCTGATCGTGATCGGCAATGGCATGGTCGGACATCATTGCGTCGAACAGTTGATCGAGCGGGGCGCTCTTGACCAGTATCGGCTGCACGTCTTCAGCGAGGAGCCGATGCGTGCCTACGACCGTGTGCATCTGTCCGAGTACTTCTCGGGCCGCGATGCCGAATCGTTGGCGCTGTCCGATGCATCGCTTTACCAGACGCCGGGCGTCACCCTGCATTTGGGTGTGCCGGTGCTGGAAATCGACCGCGCTCGGTGCCAGGTGATGACCGCGCAGGGCTGCATCCCTTACGACAAATTGGTGTTGGCCACCGGCTCCTATCCGTTTGTGCCGCCCGTCGAAGGTGCCGAAGGCGATTCGCGTCTGGTGTATCGAACCCTTGAAGACCTCGACGCGATCCGTGCCGCCGCTGCCAACGCCCGACGCGGCGTGGTGGTCGGCGGTGGCCTGCTGGGCCTTGAAGCCGCCAATGCGCTGAAAAGCCTCGGTCTGGAAGCGCATGTCGTGGAGTTCGCCCCGCGCCTGATGCCAGTGCAACTGGACGAAATGGGGGGGCTTGCGCTCAAGTCGCAGATCGAAAGACTGGGTGTCGGTGTGCACCTGTCGCGCGCCACTCAATCAATCAGTGCGGGCGAGGAGTACCGCTACCGCATGAATTTCGCCAACGGCGAGTTTCTTGAAACCGACCTGATCGTGTTCTCGGCCGGCATCCGAGCACAAGATGCGCTGGCCCGCCACTGTGCCTTGGAGATCGGTCCGCGCGGCGGCGTGGTAATTAACGACGAATGCCTGACCAGCGACCCGGACATTTACGCCATCGGCGAGTGCGCCTCCTGGAATGGCGGGCTGTTCGGCCTGGTCGCGCCGGGCTACCAGATGGCGCGCGGTGTGGCGGCACGTCTGTGCAACGACATGGCCGAGCCGTTTCTGGGGGCCGACATGTCGACCAAACTCAAGCTGCTGGGCGTCGACGTCGGCTCCATCGGCGATGCGCATGGCCACACGCCGGGTGCGCGCAGCTTTCAGTTCATCGATGAAACCACGGCCAGCTATCGGCGGCTGGTGGTGGATGCCTGCGGCAAACACGTCATCGGCGCGGTGCTGGTCGGCGACAACAGCTATTACGACACGCTGCTGCAATACATGCAGAACGCAATTGCCTTGCCGGCAGAGCCTGCCAGTCTGATCCTGCCGTCATCCGAAGGTGCGCCGACGTTGGGGCCGGGCGCGTTGCCGGAATCGGCCACGGTCTGCTCGTGCCACAACGTCACCAAGGGTTCCATCTGCTCGGCCATCGATGGCGGCTGCACCGACCTGGGTCTGCTCAAGTCTCAGACCAAGGCCTGCACCGGCTGTGGCGGTTGTGCCGGGCTGCTCAAGCAAGTCTTCGAGCACGAGCTGATTGCCCGAGGCGTCAGTGTCGATAAAAGCCTGTGCGAACACTTCGCCTATACCCGTCAGGAGCTGTATGCGCTGGTCCGCGTAGAAGGGGTCATCACCTTCGAGGAACTGCTGGCCAAACATGGCCGTGGCCACACCGGTTGCGACGTGTGCAAACCGGCCGTGGGCTCGATCCTCGCGTCGTGCTGGAACCAGCCGATCATGGATGCCTCGCTGGTACCGTTGCAGGACACCAACGACACCTTCATGGCCAACATGCAGAAGAACGGCACCTATTCGGTGGTGCCGCGCATTCCCGGTGGTGAAATCACCGCCGACAAACTGATCGCCATCGGAGTTGTGGCGAAAAAATACGACCTCTACACCAAAATCACCGGTGGTCAGCGAATCGACCTGTTCGGCGCGCAGTTGCATGAATTGCCGGACATCTGGGCCGAGCTGATCGAAGCCGGTTTCGAAACCGGGCACGCCTACGGCAAATCGACCCGGACGGTGAAGTCTTGCGTCGGCAGTACCTGGTGCCGTTATGGCGTGCAGGACAGCGTACAAATGGCCCTGACCATCGAGGACCGCTACAAAGGTCTGCGCTCGCCGCACAAGCTCAAGTTCGCGGTGTCCGGTTGCACCCGTGAGTGCGCCGAAGCCCAGAGCAAAGACGTCGGCGTGATCGCCACCGAGAAGGGCTGGAACCTCTACATCGCCGGTAACGGCGGCATGCGTCCGCGCCACGCCGAGCTGTTTGCCACTGACCTCGACGATGCAACACTGATCCGCTACATCGACCGCTTCCTGATGTTCTACATCCGCACCGCCGACAAACTGCAACGCACTTCGGTATGGCGCGAAAGCCTGGAGGGTGGCCTCGATTTCCTCAAAGAGGTGATCATCAACGACAGCCTCGGGCTCGGTGCCGAACTCGAATCGCAGATGCAATTGGTGGTCGACCGCTATGAATGCGAGTGGGCCAACGCCCTCAAAGACCCGGAAAAACTCAAGCGCTTCCGCACCTTCGTCAACGATAAACGCCCGGACCCGGACATCCACTTTGTCCAGGAGCGTGGTCAACGGCGCCCGATCATGGCCGCTGAACTCAACCTGATCCCAGTCACCGAGGAGATTGCCTGATGAGCCAGTCCACTACCCAACGCCTCGATTCCCTGGTCAGCAGCGATGTCTGGCACACCGTGTGCGAGCAGCAGGACCTTGTCTCTAACTCCGGCGTCGTCGTGTGGCTCGACGGCGCACAAGTGGCGCTGTTCTATCTGCCGGATGCCGAGGGTCGAAGCCTCTATGCCATCGACAACCATGACCCGCAATCGGGGGCAAACGTCATCGGACGCGGGTTGGTCGGCAGCATCAAGGGGGATCTTGTTGTTGCTTCACCGATCTACAAACAGCATTTCCGCCTCGAGGACGGCAGTTGCCTGGAGTATCCACAGCAACGTTTGCGGGTCTGGCCGGTACGGCTGAACGGCGGTTGGGTTGAAGTCGGGGTGGCCTGAGTTCAAGCATCGGCAATGAGCAACGATAGCGGAGGCATCCATGAAAACAGCCGCACAGCTGCTGAAACTGAAAGTCGTGCAAAACCAGCACGTGCATAGCATCGCGCCAGACCAGATGGTTCTTGATGCACTGAAAATGATGGCCGAGAAGAATGTGGGCGCACTGCCGGTCATCGAAGCGGGGCAGGTGGTCGGCGTTATCAGCGAGCGCGACTATGCGCGCAAAGTCGTTCTGCAGGGGCGTTCCTCGGTCGGCACGCCGGTGCGCGACATCATGAGCGCGCCGGTGGTGACAGCCGACAGTCAGCAGAGCATCGAGCGCTGTATGGCCGTCATGACCGACAGCCACCTGCGTCATCTGCCGGTGGTGGACAGCGGCGAGCTGATCGGTTTGTTGTCGATTGGCGACCTGGTCAAAGAAGCGATTGTCGAGCAGGCCGATTTGATCCGGCAGTTGGAGCACTACATTCGGGGGCACTAAGCGGGCCGGGGAGACGTTGAAGCCGATTTGGGGACGTGGGCGAAGAGTCGAGCCTGCATCCAGACACGCAAAGCACCCGACAATTTTTTTTTGAAATCAAGGGGTTGCCAGCCTTCGGAAATCAGTACATAATTCACGCCATCGAAAGCACTGACCGCTGAAAAAGCTCAATGTTTTCAAGGAGTTAGATCTAGAATCTAATTCCAAGTTTGTACGCGTTTGATGTTGTGCTACATGACATCAGGTGCTTGAGGCCGAGTAGCAAAATGGTTATGCAGTGGATTGCAAATCCACCTACGCCGGTTCGATTCCGACCTCGGCCTCCACTTTAAACAAGCTCCGTAGATCGATGATTTACGGAGCTTTTTTATTTGCACAGCCCTGCAAGATTTAGTCTTGAAACGGGTATTTGCGAACTTGCTTCACCGGGACGGGATGTATATATTTCGTCCTCTGCTGCACAAGAGTCAGAACTGACAGATCCACGTTTGTCAGGCTACAGACTGCTTACCGCGCTACCGCCCGAATGGCGAAACTGGTAGACGCATGGGACTTAAAATCCCCCGCTCGTAAGGGCGTGCCGGTTCGATTCCGGCTTCGGGCACCATCTAAAATCAAGGGTTTGCGGGCGAAAGCTGATGCAAGCCCTTGTTTGTTTCTGGTCCGCTATTTTTGGAGTGGATCCGCGATTCACTGGGTAGCGAATACTTTTTTGCCCAAGCGATTTCGGATGTATTGCTCTGTCACCACCACGGTCGTATGTAAGGCGTGTTCCGTCGGTGTTTCGCGGGATAGGATCGCTTCAGCCTGAAGCTTCGGGTCAGGGGGAAAGCTATCGGTGTCACCCTTAGTTGAGCGTCCCTTATGCTGGCTGCTGGCTGCTGGCTGCTGGCTGCTGGATAGCGGTGCGGTTTCTGCCGGATGTGCACCGTACACTCCCTCCCATCGCTGGAACACCAACCTGTAAGTTCACGAATTATTTGCCAACGGCGCCTCTGGTCTCCAACAGGATTCTTGCAGCATCTCGTGCAGGAGGCAGGCCAAATACCCGCGCGTAATCGCGGCTGAACTGAGTCGCGCTTTCATAGCCGACCTCGAAAGCAGCGCTCGTGACGCTCTGGGCATTGACCACCATGAGCGTGCGAGCCTGTAGCAATCGAACCCTTTTTTGATACTGCAACGGGCTTAATGTGGTGACGGATTTGAAGTGGCGGTGGAAGGCGGACACGCTCATCGCCGCTTTTTGGGCAAGGGTGTCCACTCTAATGGACTGGGCGAAATCTCGACGAATGCACTGAATGGCCGTACTGACTCGGGCCATGGCGGTATCCGGAGCCGCGATCTCCCGCAGCATCCAGCCGTGTGGACCTTGCAGAACCCGGTACAGAATCTCCCGTTCGTAAGCGGGGGCGAGGGCGGCTATATCCTCAGGTTTGTCCATCAATCGCAACATGCGTACCCAGGCGTCCATCAATTCGGGCGTGACGGCGGCTACCGAAAATCCTGCATCGTTATCGTGACGCCCGGAGGGCTTGGGGAGGTCGGCGAGAAGCGACGACACCACTATCGGGTCAAGTGTCAGACTGACCGCGAGATAGGGCTCGCCGGAAGAAGCGGGGTGCACTGTTCCCACAGCTGGCAACTCGATGGACATCACGAAATATGTCGCCGGGTCGTAACGCAGCGTGCGGTCGCCGACGGTTATCGTTTTGCTGCCTTGCAGGATCAGGTTGATCATCGGATCGTAAACGGCGGCCAGCATGTGCTCAGGAACTTTGCCCTGGACCATGGCCACGCGTGGGATGCCCGTTTCGGTGCGGCGGTTCTGGGCCTTGGAAGCCAAGGACCGTAGCTCGATCAGTTGATTGTTCATGGGGGCATGCTGATCGCAGGAGGGTGCCATGCGCAAGCAAAAAGCAGAAACAGGCAGGTTTTGAGTAGGAACGGCTGCGCTCTTACGCAGCATCATGGTTACTGTGATGGCTCATCTGATCAACAGTGGAGAGCATCCCATGAGCGTTATCCTTATCACCGGAGGCAGTCGTGGCATCGGCGCCAGCGCGGCCGAACACTGCGCCCAGCGAGGCATGGGGGTTGTCCTCACGTACAAAAATAATCCGCAGGCTGCCGATTCAGTTGTCAGTCGTATCAAGGCCGCCGGGGGCAAGGCCGCCACGCTTGAGCTTGATGTCGCCGATATCGGCAGTTTCGAGACGTTTCGAGAATCGATACTGCAGACCTTACAGGCGACGTGGAACGTGACCACCCTCAGTGGTTTGGTCAACAACGCAGGCTATGGTCTGTTCAACCCTCTTGAGTCAGTCACTGAGGCACAGTTTGATGGCCTGCTGAACGTGCATCTCAAAGGGCCGTTTTTCCTCACCCAGTCGTTGCTTCCTCTGATGGAGACTGGCTCCAGTATCGTCAATCTGACCAGTGCAACCACCCGCGTGGCGACGGCGGGCGTGGCGCCTTACGCCGCCTTCAAGGGTGGGCTGGACGTGCTCACCCGTTACATGGCTAAAGAGTTTGGTGATCGGTGCATACGTGCGAATTCGGTCTCGCCCGGTGCGATCCGCACCGAGTTGGGCGGTGGTCTGAACGCCGAGTTCGAGGCGCTGCTTGCTTCGCAAACAGCCCTCGGCAGGGTGGGTGAGCCGCAGGATGTTGGCCGCGTTATCGCCATGCTGCTTGGCGAAGAGGGGCGCTGGATCAATGCTCAAACGATTGAAGTCGCGGGCGGCTACAGCATCTGAATCAGCAACTGAACAAGCGAGGCTATCCCATGCTGGATCACATCTTTGTTTCTGTGAGCGACATCGAGCGCTCCATCCGTTTCTACGACGCAGCGCTCACTCCGCTCGGAATTACCGCGCGACTCGATTACGACGGCAAGGATGGTCCCCCGGGTCACCCCGATCTCAAAGGATTTGGTGCTGATGGCCGAATGTTTTTCTGGTTGCGCGAGGGCGTTGTGGAGGGGCGAGCTGTGCACGTTGGATTCGTGGCGAGCAGCAAAGCCGAGGTTGACGCTGCCTACGCCGCCGCCATGGCGAATGGTGCTAGCGACAACGGTGCCCCTGGTGCGCGTCTGCATTACGACCCGAATTATTACGCCGGCAACGTCCTTGACCCCGACGGTTACAGCCTTGAATTCGTTTACAAGAATTGGCAGCACGCGCAATGAATACTCTGCTGATTTACGGTGCTACAGGCTATACCGGCCGCATGGCGGCAGAACGCGCCAAAATGTTGGGGCTGAACTTCGAGATTGCCGGGCGCAATGCCGAACGGTTGCAATCCCTTGCCACGCTTCTGGATGTTCCTTACCGAGTCTTCACTGCCGATGATCGAGCAGAGCGCTTTATGGGCGGTATCGACACGCTGCTGAACTTTGCGGGGCCTTTCGCGCAAACGGCTGAAGCGCTGATGCGCGCATGCATCAACGCCGGGGTGAACTATCTGGACATCACGGCCGAGATCAACGTTTATAGCCTCGCGGAAAGCTTGGGTGCTCAGGCCGCGAAGTCAGGCGTCATGCTGATGCCTGGAGTCGGCTGGGACGTCGTGCCAACGGACTGTCTGGCTGTGCATGTCGCGCGTCGTGTACTACAACCGCACTCGCTGAACATTTCACTGCAGGTCCCAGGTTCCATGTCGCGGGGTTCCGCAATGAGCGTCGCTGAAATCATTGGCGCCGGCCTGTTGGCGAGAGTCGACGGCCAGCTCGTTTCGACGCCGGATGCGCAGCCGCGACACTTCGATTTTGGTGATGGCCCGGTCCTGTGCCTACCACTTTCCTTCGGTGACCTGGTGACAGGTTGGCATTCGACGGGGATTCCCAATATCGCGATGTTTGTACACCTCTCTGGAGACGCCTTCCCCGAGGGTGATCTATCGCAACTGCCGGATGGTCCGAGTGTTCAGCAACGTGATGCTCATCGCGCTCGTGCAGTAGCTGAGGTGTCGGGGGCTGACGGTACGGTAGCACGGTCGATGATCGAGACCGTCAACGGTTATTCCTACACGCCACTTGCCGCCGTTGAGGCAGCGCGACGGGTATTGGGCGGCGAGCGCAGGCCAGGTTTTGAAACGCCTGCGCGGTTGTTCGGTGGCGGATTCGCCGAGACTATCGCGGGTACGACAGTCAGCGATTTCGAGCGCTAAATCCGTCCCATAGTGGCTTTGATGCGGCATATTCACCGCACTGGCGTTTATCTTCAGGAGGCTGATAGCGGGTGGAAATGCTCCTGAGTTCAATCCGCCTTGCGTCGATCGGCGCCGTCAGGGTTGCCGCTATCAACCAGCCTTCTCTCCACCAAAATATTCTGCAATGCCTCACGAGCTGGCGGGTCTAGCTGATGTTCTCTTTCCTTCAGCTCCAGCAAGATCGGGCTGGACCAGGTGCGGTAGGTTTTTTCCGCCTCACGAATGGGTGTCATGTGTTCCTCCTTGATCAGTCGCCTGCCCACATCGTCGGCGCCGCCTCGATGCGATAGAAAACATAGCTGAGGAAAGCGTTTACCGCCAAAAACGAAATGCATACGGTGCGATTGAACTTATCGTCAAATAGTCTATTCGGCGTTTTCTGCCTATCTAATCTTAAGGTTCTGTTTGCCTTATAAAAAAATAATAGGTGAAGTTATGATCAGGCTAATGACGGTCCTCTCTGTAGCGTTGTTTTTAGCAGGATGTTCTTCAAGTACTCACACTCCCAATGATGCCCATTCGCCTGCGCCAACAAGTGCGAAACAGCTTAGCGGCGATGAGATACAGCAGGTTTTGATAGGCCGCAAACTTCAAAGCCGCACCGAAAAGGGAGATTCTTTCTGGGAAACCCTGAGCCCTGGCGGGGCTGCAGCCATCAAGATCGCGGATTACCCTGAAGCAAAAGGCAGTTGGACGATTGCCGGAGATGTGATCTGCGTGACGTATAAGGAATATGGAAAGGAGTGCAATACCGTACGCAGTGATGGTGTTTCAATCTGGCTCATCGATGAGTCTAAAAAGACCACGAACAACAAGTTCAGTGCGCATTAGATCAGTTCTGCCTGATGCACACTGACGTAATCCGTTGCTTAAATCATGGGGCCAGCGGCTGGGCCGAGTGAACGCGCTTCAGCCGCCGAACCTGCCTAAACGAATGGTTGTCCGGTAAAGCCTCGGGGCAACCGTTGCAGCCCGGCCATGGCGGTAAGCCGCTCGACCCATGCTGCGCGCCAGTCATTGGCCGTGTGAGTGACTTTGGCTTTGCGTGCGGCACGGCGTGCCGCGTTGCGTTGGTCTTTGCGTGCATCCTTGAATGCATCGGTGTTTCGGCAGCTTCTGCATTTCACCCGGGTCAGTTCAGTGGTTGAGGTGAGTTTGCTGCCCTTGTGACCGCAGGCCAGATGCCCGGCAACTTTGAAGTGAGTAACCATCAGACGCCTCCTTCGTGACGTGTGATTGTTAGACACCCCGCGAGTGATGACGTTCGTTAACCGAAAAAAGGCAAAAATAAGGCCCGCATGCGGGCGGGCCAAGGGGTGTTTCAAAAGGAGTAGGGCCACTGTAGGCGGTGAGATGTGAAGGCAGTGTGAAATGGTCGGGCAAAAAAAATCCCGGTACGGGCCGGGTGTGGGATTCAGCAGCAGGTGATCAGGCAAGGACGCACCCGGTGACGATCATCGTCGCCGTTCATGCGTCCTGAAGCAGGTGGCGCGCGCGTGTCCGAAGTCCAGATTGAATCATCTGAACCGCGGCAGGGGCGGCTCGACAGGTTTGAGCGACGACAGCGTATTACGAATCAGTGGCGCGTCTTTCTCGATGTCGTTCAGACGATCACGAATCCTCAGGGCGGTCGGATGCCCGCCTTGATGATCGACCCAGTCGGCGATTTCCTTGCACGCCGCGGCCAAGCGAGCCTGGCGCGAGTCAAGCAGGGTCAGCAGGGTGGTGATGGACTCTTTTTCGGACATGGCAAACACCTCCGTTCAAGAAACCTGGCAATGGCAGCAAAAAGCCCGCAAGAAGCGAGCTTTCTGCCGATGGGTGCGCTGTTCCCTCAGCCATTTTCAGTATAGACCCGGACTTTAGCCTTGTCGGGCCGTCATTTGCGATCTGGCATTGAGCTGATGACACACGCGTCGGGCGTCTTCCTCAAGATCGTAACCGTCACCGATGAAGCCGTGGGTCCGGGTATCGGCGATGCGATACCAGATGGCGGCGTCAGGTGGTTGATGTTCGACTTCCCCGGCTCTGCGGCCATGAACGATGATCCTGTTGCAACGCTTCACAACGAAAATGTCTTCCATGGCGTCACTCGAAGCTAATTCTTGTCACAACAACTATAGAAGCCATTTGTAATCACGCAAAAAATGCAGAGGTCAGTTCGTCGGTTGAGTCGCCTCTATCATCTTCTCCAGATACATCGCCAGACTGACTTCCTCGGCCCTCAGGCCTTTGCGTGTTCTGGGGCGCGGTAACTGGGCCAATGCCCCCAGCAGGAAACCCTCGAGCACCGCCGGGTGGATGTAGCATTTGCGACAAACCGCCGGGGTGTTGCCGAGTTGCCTGGCGACGCTCTTGACCATCTCCACCACATGCCGCTTGGCGTCCGATTCGGGCTCCCACTGCAAACCGCGCAGCACCGACAATGCCAGTGCACTACCCGCCCACGTGCGGTAATCCTTGGCAGTGAAGTCAGCGCCGGTGAGGGTTTGCAGGTACGCGTTGACGTCGGAGGAACTGACGGTGTGCCGCTCACCGTTTTCATCCAGATACTGAAACAGATTTTGCCCGGGAATTTCCTGGCAGCGCTTGATGATTCGTGCAAGGCGCCGGTCTTTCACGGTGATCTGATGTTCGACGCCGCTCTTGCCACGGAACTGGAACCGGATTGCACTGCCGTTGATCTCGACGTGACGGCTGCGCAGGGTGGTCAGCCCATACGAGCGGTTGTCCCGGGCGTACTGCGTGTTTCCGACCCGAATCAGCGTCGCATCGAGCAAGGTAATGACCGTGGCCATGACTTTGTCGCGGCTGAAGCCCGGCGCCGCCAACAGCGTTTCAAGCTGTTTGCGCAGTTTCGGCAGGGCGAGCCCGAAATCCCGCAGGCGCGAGTATTTGTCGGCATCGCGCACTTCGCGCCAGCGCGGGTGATAACGGTATTGCTTGCGACCCCGGGCATCACGGCCAGTGGCTTGCAGGTGCCCGCGCGGGTCGGCGCAGATCCACACGTCGGTGTAGGCGGGGGGCACGGCGAGGGCGTTGATGCGTTTGATCTCGCCCGGGTCGGTGATGCGCTGTCCGTCCGGGTCGAAGTAGCAGAACTTGCCGCGCAGTTTCTTGCGGGCGATGCCGGGCTGGTTGTCATCGACATAATGCAGGTCCGGCGGCAGCACATCAGTCAGCGCGGAATCGGGCATGGCGGTAGTCCTTGGCGACGAATCAGGGGCCGTTACAGCCATTGACCGCGCGCCGATGCAGTGGTGCCAGCGGATTTACGCCAGCACCGCCACCGCTTTGATTTGCGCCCAGAGCTGCTGGCCGGGATGCACTTGCAGCTGGTCCCGGGAATAGCGGGTGATCCGCGCCAGCAGCGGCGTGCCGGCCGCGTCGAGACGGATCAGCACATGGGCGGCGTTGTCCGCGCCCATTTCACTGATCACGGTCACCGGCAGGCGGTTGAGGATGCTGCTTTGTTCGACGCTGTGCAGGCTCAGGCTGACATCGCGTGCCTGAACCTTGCAACGCAGCGCCTGGCCGGCATCCAACGGCGTGTGCGCCACACGGATGTTCAGAGCGGTGCCGGGCAGTTGCAAGGTCAGCAACTGATAGTCGGCGTCGTAAGCACTGACGTGGCCTTCGATCACCACGCCGGCGTCATCGCCCAATGCCAAAGGCAAATCGAGCCGAGCCAGCGTTTCACCAATAGGCCCGCTGGCCAGGGCTTTGCCGTTGCTGAGCAGGACGATGTGGTCGGCCAGCCGCGCCACTTCATCCTGGGAATGGCTGACGTACAGCACCGGGATGTCCAGTTCATCGTGCAACCTTTGCAGGTAGGGCAGGATTTCGCTTTTGCGTTGCGAGTCCAGCGCCGCCAGCGGTTCGTCCATCAGCAACAGTTTCGGACTGGTAAGCAGGGCGCGGGCGATGCCGACACGCTGTCGCTCGCCACCCGACAGGTGCTGTGGTTGGCGGTCCAGCAGATGACCGATACCCAAGAGTTCCGTCGCGTGATCCATGTCGACCCGGCGTTGGTGTCTGGGGATCCGTTTGAGGCCGAACTGCAGATTCGCCAGCACCGACAAGTGCGTAAACAGACTGGCTTCCTGGAAGACATAACCGATCGCGCGTTTGTGCGGCGCGACGAAAAGCTTCTTGTCGCTGTCCTGCCAGACTTCATCGTTGACCTGGATAAATCCTTGTTCGGCCCGTTCCAGTCCCGCGATGCAGCGCAAGCACGTGGTCTTGCCCGAACCGGAATGGCCGTAAAGCGCGGTGACGCCACGTCCGGGCAGTTGCAGGTCCACATCCAGGGCGAACCCCGAGTATTTCAGCTTCAGACGCGTTCGAATCATCGATCAGCTCCAGCCCGCTTTGGTTTTGCGGCTGGAGTAAAGCGCCAGCAACACGGCAAACGAGAACGCCAGCATCGCCCCGGCCAGCCAGTGGGCTTGGGCGTATTCCATGGCTTCGACGTGATCGTAGATCTGCACCGAGACCACGCGGGTCTTGTCGGGGATGTTGCCGCCGATCATCAGCACCACGCCAAACTCGCCGACGGTGTGGGCGAAGCCGAGAATCGCGGCGGTAATGAATCCCGGTCGGGCCAGCGGCAGAATCACGCTGAAAAAAGTGTCCCAGGGATTGGCGCGCAAGGTCGCCGCCACTTCCAGCGGGCGGGTACCAATGGCAGAAAAAGCGTTTTGCAGCGGCTGCACCACGAACGGCATCGAGTAGAGCACCGAGCCGATCACCAACCCGGCAAAACTGAACGTCAGGGTGCCGAGCCCGAGCGATTGAGTGAAGTGGCCGACAAAGCCGTTAGGGCCGAGCGCCAGCAACAGATAAAAACCAATCACTGTCGGCGGCAGCACCAGGGGCAGGGCGACAATCGCCCCGACCGGGCCCCGCAGCCAGGATTGGGTGCGCGAGAGCCATAACGCAATAGGGGTTCCAATCACCAGCAGGATAACCGTCGTCAGGGACGCGAGTTTCAGGGTCAGCCAGATGGCGGAAAAATCGGCACTCGTCAGCGTCATTTAGAGTTGATAACCATAGGACTTGATGACAGCAGCGGCTTTCGGACCTTTGAGGTAGTCAACCAGTGCCTTGGCGGCCGGGTTGTCCTTGCCTTTGTTGAGGATCACCGCGTCTTGTTTGATCGGATCGTGCAGGCTGGCTGGAACGATCCACGCCGAACCGCTGGTGACTTTGCCGTCTTTGTAGATCTGCGACAAGGCGACAAAGCCAAGTTCTGCGTTACCGGTTGAGACAAACTGATAAGCCTGAGTGATGTTCTGCCCTTCAACGATCTTGTCCTTGACCTTGTCGGTCAGGCCCAGCCTGGCCAGAACCTGGGTGGCAGCCAGGCCATAAGGGGCGGCTTTCGGGTTGGCGATTGACAGATGCTGATACTCGTTCTTTTTCAGCACATCGCCCTTGGCATCGACGTAACCTTCTTTAGCCGACCACAACGCCAGGGTGCCGACGGCGTAAGTGAAACGCGAGCCCTTGACGGTGTCGCCTTCGACTTCGAGTTTTTGCGCGGTGGCGTCGTCTGCCGAGAGGAACACCTCGAACGGCGCGCCATTCTTGATCTGGGTGTAGAACTGGCCGGTTGCACCAAAGGAGGTGACCAGTTTGTGCCCGGTGTCTTTCTCGAAATCGGCAGCGATCGCCTGGATCGGCGCGCTGAAGTTGGCCGCGACGGCGACCTGGACTTCGTCCGCCTGGGCCGCGCCGATGGCGAATACAGCGAGCAGGCTTGCGAGGCACCCAGGGGCAAAACGTGAGGCACGAACGGTCATGAAACGGCTCCGTGGTAGGCAGGGGCAGCGAGGGACGAAAACGCTATATAGCGGAATATATAGCGAATTGCCTGCAAACGGAATGTGTTGAACTCGATTGCATTGCGGCGAGGCTCCCTCGCTGCTGGTCTTATGCCTGCCGGTGCAACAGTTTTGCCAATCCCTCTTGCGCCAGATGCCGCGTCAACTCCGCCGTCGTCATCTCCACCCCCAACGTAAACGCCTGCCCGGCCCAGAGGTTGCTGAAATCCGCTTCGCCCTTGGCCCGCAACGGCATCAACGCCCCACCCGCCAACGGGAAGGCCGGTGCTTTATCGCAGATCGGTCCGAGCTCGCGCATCACGCGATTCAGAATCCCGCGCGCGGGACGGCCAGTGAAAATGTTGGTGACGGCGGTTTCGCTTTCTTTGGCCGCGCGCAACGCCTTGTGATGGGCGGCGCTGACCTTGGCTTCCGGCGTGAACAAATACGCCGTGCCCACTTGCACAGCGGATGCGCCCAGCAGAAACGCCGCCGCTACGCCTCGCGCATCGGCAATGCCGCCAGCCGCAATCACCGGCACTTTCACCGCGTCGACAATCTGCGGCAGCAGTGCGAAAAGCCCCACCTGGCTGTTCAAGTCGTCGCTCAGAAACATGCCCCGATGGCCGCCGGCTTCGTAGCCCATTGCGATGATCGCATCGCAGCCATGCTGCTCAAGCCAGAGAGCTTCGTCGACGGTTGTTGCCGAAGACAGCACTTTCGCCCCTGTCGCCTTGACACGATCCAGCAGGGATTTTTCAGGCAGGCCGAAGTGAAAACTCACCACGTCGGGACGACATTCTTCGATCACTTCACAGGTCGCGTTATCGAACGGCGCGCGATTGGACACGGGCGTCGGCGCGTCGAAATCCACGCCGAGTTCGCGGTAGTAGGGCTCCAACAGATTCTTCCAGTCCCGAGCGCGTTGCTCATCGGCCGCAGGCGGTTGATGGCAGAAAAAGTTGACGTTGAACGGGCGCTGGCTGTGTTGGCGAATGGTCTTCAATTCTTCGCGCAATTGCTCGGTGCTCAGCATGGCCGCGGGCATCGAGCCCAGGCCGCCGGCATTGCTCGCGGCGATCACCATGGCCGAACCGGTTGCACCCGCCATCGGGGCCTGGATGATCGGCAGTTCGATCCCTAGCAAATCAATCATTCGGGTGTCTGGCCATGGGCTCATTTCAAAGGTTCTCCGGCATCAAAAACAGGGCAGGACGGTAGAACAGGATTTGTATCAGCAAAGCGGCCCGAGACCAACGAGTTGTCGCGGGTAGATCGTCAGTTTTATAGCGCCGCTGCTCAGCACCTGCGGCCAGGTCGGGCTCGTGGGTGCCTGCGATGCAGTATTGGCTTAAGGTCGAGTAGGGCAAAATGTTGCCGTGTGTTATTTCAACTGCACCACAACCCAGTGATTTAGTAGGAGATAGCAATGTTCCAAGGCATTTTGATCGACAAAGACGACAGCGGTTACCGGGCCACACTGCAAGAGATCAATGACGATCAACTGCCCGAGGGCGATGTGACCGTGCGTGTGGCGTACAGCACGCTGAACTTCAAGGACGGTCTGGCAATTACCGGCAGCAGCCCGGTGGTGCGAAAATTCCCCATGGTGCCGGGCATTGATCTGGCGGGGACTGTCGAAGTCAGTGGGCATCCGGACTACAAGGTCGGTGATCAAGTCGTACTCAATGGCTGGGGCGTAGGCGAAGGGCATTGGGGCGGGTTGGCACAGAAGGCGCGCCTGAATGGCGATGGGCTGATTCCGCTGCCTCGGGAGTTCACCGCCGCCCAGGCAATGGCGATCGGCACGGCCGGTTATACGGCGATGCTGAGCATCCTTGCGTTGGAACATAACGGTGTGACGCCTGAGCAGGGTGACGTATTGGTCACAGGCGCCAACGGCGGTGTAGGCAGTTTCGCCATCGCGCTGTTGAGCAAGCTCGGCTACCGGGTGGTCGCGTCCACTGGCCGCACCTCCGAACACGACTACCTTAAACAATTGGGTGCCAGCGACATCATCGATCGCGCGACGTTGTCCGAGCCGGGAAAACCGCTGGCCAAGGAGCGTTGGGCGGCCGTGATCGACTCGGTCGGCAGTCACACGCTGGCCAACGCCTGTGCCGGCACGAAAGCCAACGGCACTGTCGCGGCATGTGGCCTGGCACAGGGCATGGACTTTCCGGCCTCTGTCGCTCCGTTTATTTTGCGTGGTGTGACCCTGGCCGGAATCAACAGCGTGACCCAACCCAAAGCCAAGCGGGTATTGGCCTGGAACCGTCTGGCCAAGGATCTGGACTTTGCCTTGCTGCCGCTGATCAGCCACGAAATCGGTTTGAGTGAGGCGATCGATGCTGCACCGCGATTGCTCGCCGGTCAGTTACGTGGCCGTGTGGTGGTGGATGTAAATCGCTAACAGCGAAAATCGCAGCACTGCGCCAGCGCCTGCACAGTCTGCAGGCGCTGGCGCAGTGCTGCGATCTTTAGATCTCCAGGCCTTCACGCTCTAACAACTGCCGCTTGCGCTCCACCCCCCAACGATACCCGGACAAGTTGCCGTCACTGCGCACCACGCGGTGGCACGGGATCGCCACCGCCAGACTGTTCGCGCCGCAGGCCTGGGCCACGGCGCGTACCGCTTTCGGTGAGCCGATGCGTTGTGCGATATCGGCGTAACTGGCGGTGCTGCCCACAGGAATTTCCCTCAGGGCTTGCCAGACGCGCTCCTGAAACGCTGTGCCGCGTACATCCAGCGGCAAGTCCAGGCCGATGGCCGGCGCTTCGATAAACCCGACAACCTGGGCGATCAACTGCTCGAACCCGTGATCGGCACCGATCAGATTGGCCCGCCGAAATTTGTCCTGCAGGTCGCACACCAATTGGTGCGGATCATCGCCCAGCAGGATCGCGCACACCCCGCGTGCGCTTTGCGCCACCAGAATCGCCCCCAGGGAACACTCGCCGACGGCAAACCAAATGTCGTTGTTCTGGCCTTCGGCACGGTAGTCGCCGGGTTTCATCCCCAGCAACTGATCCGCTGCCTCATAAAATCGGCTGTTGGAATTGAAACCGGCGTCATACAGGGCATCGGTCACCGAGCCTCCATCGGTCAAGCGTTGGCGGACTTTGCGTGAGCGGTGGGCCGTGGCGTAGCCCTTGGGCGTCAACCCGGTAACGGCTTTAAACACGCGGTGAAAGTGGAAGCTGCTCAATCCCGCGACGCCGGCCAGTTCACTCAGTGCCGGCAGATGTTCTGCGGACTCGATCTGACGGCATGCGGCAGCCACCGTTGCGGCATGTTGCGCGGCGACGTCACTTTGATCCTTCGCCGCGCGTTTGCTCGGGCGGTAACCGGCCGCCCGGGCTTGCTCGGCCGTATCGAAGAATTCGACATTCTGCGGATTGGGCAAGCGCGCCAGACTACTGGGGTTGCAATAGATGCCAGTGGTCTTCACTGCATACACAAACTGCCCGTCTGCGCGAGGATCGCGCGCGACGACGGCGACCCAGCGCGGATCGTTTTCGGTGGCGATTTTTGTCGTTTGGCGTGTCATGGCTTCTTGTCCGTTGACCTGTTTGATTCAGCTTAATCAGGCGGCGGAGTCGTCACACTCCGGTGCTTGCGGTCAAATTCGAGGATTCATTCAGCGGTACGGAAAGTGAAGTTGATCCGTTGCTCGCCCATTCGCCGGTGCTGACCTTCCTTGATCGGCAAGACACCGTGATAACGCAAGCGGTCAACGCCGCCCCAGACCACGATATCGCCATGCAACAGTGGCACTCGCTGGCTTTTATCGCTGCGTTCAAACCCGCCGAACAGGAACATCGCCGGTAAGCCCAGGGATACCGAAACGATCGGCGCTGTGTAGTCCGCTTCATCCTTGTCTTGATGCAATGACATTTTGGCGCCGGGGACATAGCGGTTGATCAGGCAGGAATCGGGTACGAAATCAGCAAAACCGGCTTCGCGCGCTGCCGCTTGTGCAAGCGCAAAAAACACCGCGGGCATTACCGGCCAGGGAGCGTCGGTTTGCGGATCATTGCGCGTGTAGCGATAACCGCTGCGGTCGGTGGTCCAGCCCCAGGTACCGCAACTGCTCATGGCGGCCGACATGGTAAAGCCGCCGGGTGTGACCATTTGCCGAAGCGGTGCGGCGGTCAGAACGGCTTCCAGTTCCGGCAGCAGTTGATCCAGCCAGGGTAGGGCAAAGCCTCTCAGCACGCAGGATTGTTCGCCGATCTGCTCGCGCCGAGGTTGCTGCTCGGGCTCGGCGTCGGCAAACAGGTCAACAGTGGTCGGGCTCATGGGTTCATGACGCATCGTGGAAGATGATTCCAAGGGTATGCCGTTTTCCGCTGTGCAGGCGACTCACCCCGTGCCGCAAGGTGACCCGGTAGTAGCCGCGAACGCCTTTTACCGGCCGTTGGTTGACGGCAAAAATCAGTCCGTCACCTTTCTTCAGGCCCATCACTTGGGGGCGAGACTGCATCCGTGGACGTTGCTCGGTCAGTACAAACTCGCCACCGGTGAAATCTTCGCCGGGCTCTGACAGAAGAATCGCCACTTGCAACGGAAAGACGTGTTCACCGTACAGATCCTGATGCAGGCAGTTGTAGTCCTGTGGCCCATATTGCAGCAATAACGGCGTTGGGCGCTCCTGACCGGCGGCATGACAGCGCTCAAGGAACGCCTCGTGCCGTGGCGGAAAACGGATCGGCAAGTCCATCTGCTCGTGCCAGCGATTGGCAATCGGCACCAGTCGCGGGTAGAGCGTACTGCGCATTCGGCAGACGAGATCCGGTAGCGGGTAGCGGAAATACTTGTACTCGCCGCGGCCAAAGCCGTGACGGGCCATGATGACCTGCGAGCGGAAAGGCTCAGGGTTCGCATAAAGCGCGCTGATGTCGTCGCACTCTTCGACGCTCAGCAATGACCGGATGATGGCGCAGCCATCCTGATCGAGTTGCTGGTACAGGCCGTCCCAGTCGAGTGCAGCGAGCGTACGCTCGTTAAACATGTGCTGACTCCTTAACCCAGGGTTGAGGTGGCCAGTCTAGGGAGCGCTGCCGTCGTGAACACTCCGGCGCTTGCGGTCGAATTCAACGGACGGAGCAGACTTCCCGGTTGTCGCTCCGAATCCCGTTACAGCGCTTTGCTGACGCTGATGTCGCTGATGACGTCTTCGCTCTGGCCATGAAGGGCGTCCAGTGCGGCTTTGGCCTCTGCTTCGGTGCCGTTTTCAAGTTGGGCAAATTCGAAGCGGCGTTCGCCGTTGAGTTTGTATTTGATGACGTACTTGGTCGTTTGGGCCACGGTCATATCTGCCTGTGTTCGAGTCGGGGGCTTAGCTCAGTTTCGTGGTAGAGCGGCGGATGATCTTGATCGAGTGAGTCAGGGTCGGCTTGCGGGTCACACTGATTGGCCGACGGTTGACGGTGTCGATGGTGATGTTCCAGAAACCGGTGCTCGGTGCAGTAATGCGGGCCGGGAAGGTGTCGAACGCACCGCCATGATAAGTGTGACGGCCGCCATTCTTGAAGCTGCGAAAATTGGCGTCGTTCATCAAGCGGATGTTGCACGTTTGCGAGCATTGGATGACGACGATGTCGTCTTCGTTGAGGTGCTCGCGCTGGTGGATAAATTTCATGAGGCGCCTCCAGAAGGGCTTTTTCTACAAAATCAAAACGATAGCATGGACGATTGGCGCAGTTTATCAGCCCGAACAGGTTATTATCCGGTCGTCGGGCTCCGCTTTGACAATTAAAAACAGTTATTCGGAATTCTATGAGCGATAAAAGCAGGGGTCCTCGGAGAAAACCAGCATTTGTGCTGTCGGAGGGTCTTTATCGGAGGTTTTGTATGAAGTGGGGTGTGTTGGGCTTGCCGTTGGTGTTGGCGATGAGTGGTTGTGCGAGTGTCTCGGAAATCAACGAGACGCTGCCCACCATGAACGTTATTTCAGGCAAGAAGCCCCATGAGTACGCGCAATGCCTGGCCGAGAAACTGGCCAGCAGTCGCGGTGCCCTGCAGGTCGAGCCGCAAGAGAAAGAAGGTGTGCGGGTCATCGTGCCGCAAAAATTCTCCTCAGGCCCGGCCGCCGTATTCGATATCGAAGAACGCTCCAGTGGCAGCAGCATCAAGCTGCATGAGCGCATCTCAAATGTGCCGTTACGCCCCATGGATGTACGCAATGCCGCTACCGCGTGCATTTCCGGCTGATAGAATGGCGACAGTCAGCATCGATGCCGTCAAAGCAACGCTTTGGCGGCATTGTCATTTCTGGAGTCGAGCATGAAGCGAGAGCAGGTACGGGAGCGGCACGCAGAGGGTCAAATTTCTGCTACCCACGTGATTCAGAATCCGGCTGATCCGGGAGAATGGATCGTATTTTTCAAGAAAAGCGCCGGGCGCAGCTACTTTCTGGTGGACGATAACGATGAAGTCGAGTCCTTCAATCGTCTCGACGAGCTGATCGAGACCGTGCGCGGTCTCGGGATCAAATTCGCCGAAATTCACATGTAGGGCAGGGCGCCTTACTTGCAGACCACCACGACGCTGCGGTTTTTGTAGTTGCCTACGTCGACGCCGAGGGTCTTGTCGCTTTCCTTGGTCGAAGGCGTACCGTCGGTGCCGACGATTCGATAGCCGGTGCCGGCGCAGGAGGCATCGGCTTTTTCATAGCAGGTGGCCCAGGAATTGGCTTCGCCGGAGCAGTCGATTGACAGGCCTGTTTCGCCATTGTCCAGGTAAGTCTTCTCCGAAGTGGCACAGCCGCTCAGGGCCAGTATCGCAATCAAAGGCAAAAATCTATTCATGTCGTTGTCGTCGTCAGGATGATGGGGCTTAGCCTGTGACAGCGCCGTAATCAAAAGGTTATAGCGAAAGGCCACTTCGTTTCAGCCAATCACAAAAAAGCCCTGCGTTGCGGCAGGGCTGGGTCATGCCAATCGGCTTCAGATCAGGACTTGTCCTTGCCGCGACGTTTCGGGGCCGGGTGTTCGAGTTCCAGCACGGACGCCACTTCAATGGCCAACGCTTCGGTCGGGAATGGCCCGGCGATGTTTTCGCCGCCGACGCTGTCTACCCACCACTGGCCGTCTTTCGCCTGATTGATCAGGAACCCGTTGACACTTTTTGCTACCGACATCTATCTGCCTCGTTGGCTGGTTCAATTGCGCAATGATAACGCCAAACGCACGCAACGGGTGCTGATAGGCGTATGGTGGTTTCGTTTGATTCGCAGGCGCAGGTCGGAAACTCTGCTATCTATAAGAGGCAGCGCGACGTTCTGCGGAACTATCCGCGAGAATATTTCTCTATGATGGCATCGGTTAGCCAGTGCGGGGCATTGTAAGGTGCACGCCGCCTGATTAGACTGCGCCGAAACTCGTACACACAGCCCTTTCAAGGACTTTTATGATCAAGAAATGCTTGTTCCCAGCAGCCGGTTACGGTACTCGCTTCCTGCCAGCGACTAAAGCCATGCCCAAAGAAATGCTGCCGGTGGTAAACAAGCCACTGATCCAGTACGGCGTCGAAGAAGCACTGGATGCCGGTTTGACCGAAATCTCCATCGTCACCGGTCGTGGCAAGCGCGCCCTGGAAGACCACTTCGACATCAGCTACGAGCTGGAAAACCAGATCAAGGGCACCGACAAAGAGAAATACCTGGTCGGTATCCGCAAACTGCTCGACGAGTGCTCTTTCTCCTACACTCGCCAGACCGAAATGAAAGGCCTGGGTCATGCCATCCTGACCGGTCGTCCGCTGATCGGCGACGAACCGTTCGCCGTGGTGCTGGCGGATGACTTGTGCGTCAACCTCGACGGTGACGGCGTACTGACGCAGATGGTCAAGCTGTACAAACAGTACCGCTGCTCGATCATTGCGATCCAGGAAGTCGATCCGCTGGAAACCAACAAGTATGGCGTGATTGCCGGTGACCTGATTGGTGATGATCTGTACCGTGTTCGCAACATGGTCGAGAAACCAGCCCCGGAAGACGCACCGTCGAACCTGGCAATCATCGGTCGTTACATCCTGACGCCGGACATCTTCGACCTGATCAAGCAAACCGAGCCAGGCAAGGGCGGCGAGATCCAGATCACCGACGCCTTGATGAAGCAGGCGCAAAACGGTTGCGTCATTGCCTACAAATTCAAAGGCAAGCGTTTCGACTGCGGTGGCGCTGAAGGCTACATCGAAGCGACCAACTTCTGCTTCGAAAACTTCTACAAGACGGGCAAGGCTTACTGATAGCGTTTGAGCTGCTTGTACTGAAAAGCCACCTTCGGGTGGCTTTTTTATTTTCCGGCCCCATATCGTTTGCAGCGCTTGCTCAACGGACGTCTGCGGGTATGCTGTTTGCCTGCCGAGGAGATTGAAAATGGCCTACGATTTTGACCTTTATGTGATTGGCGCCGGTTCCGGCGGTGTGCGAGCGGCGCGTTTTGCGGCCGGGTTTGGTGCGAAAGTGGCTGTGGCCGAAAGCCGCTACCTGGGTGGTACGTGCGTGAACGTCGGCTGCGTGCCGAAGAAGTTGTTGGTCTACGGCGCGCACTTCGCTGAAGACTTCGAGCAATCTTCGGGCTTTGGCTGGACCCCGGGCGAGGCGAAGTTCGATTGGGCGACGCTGATTGCCAACAAGGATCGCGAGATCAATCGCCTGAATGGCATCTATCGCAACCTGCTGGTCAACAGTGGCGTGACCTTGCATGAAGGCCACGCCAAAATCGTCGACCCCAACACCGTCGAGATCAATGGCGAACGCTTCACCGCCAAGAACATCCTGATTGCTACCGGCGGCTGGCCGCAGATCCCGGAGATTCCGGGGCACGAGCATGCGATCAGCTCCAATCAAGCGTTCTTCCTGAAAGAGCTGCCCAAGCGTGTTCTGGTGGTCGGGGGTGGTTACATTGCCGTCGAGTTCGCCGGGATTTTCCATGGCCTGGGCGCCGAAACCACGTTGCTGTATCGCGGTGACTTGTTCCTGCGCGGTTTCGATGGAGCGGTGCGCAAGCACTTGCAGGAAGAGTTGACCAAGCGTGGCATGGACTTGCAATTCAATGCCGACATCGAGCGCATTGAAAAACTCGCCGACGGCAGCCTGAAAGCAACGCTCAAGGACGGTCGTCAGCTGGAAGCCGATTGCGTGTTCTACGCCACCGGACGGCGTCCGATGCTGGATAACCTCGGTCTGGAAAACACCGGGGTCAAACTCGACAAGAAAGGCTTCGTCGAGGTCGATGAGCAATACCAGACCGCCGAGCCATCGATCCTCGCGCTGGGCGATGTGATCGGCCGGGTTCAGCTCACCCCGGTCGCGCTGGCGGAGGGCATGGCCATTGCGCGTCGCTTGTTCAAGCCTGAGCAGTATCGCCCGGTGGATTACAAGATGATCCCGACCGCGGTGTTCAGCTTGCCGAACATCGGCACTGTCGGCCTTACGGAGGAGGAAGCTCGCGAGGCCGGTCATGACGTGGTGATCTTCGAAAGCCGTTTCCGCCCGATGAAGCTGACCCTGACCGAGTGTCAGGAGCGCACGCTGATGAAGCTCGTGGTGGATGGCAAAACCGACAAGGTTCTGGGTTGCCACATGGTCGGGCCGGATGCCGGCGAGATCGTGCAAGGTCTGGCGATTGCCTTGAAGGCGGGCGCTACCAAACGCGACTTCGACGAAACCATCGGCGTGCACCCGACAGCTGCCGAAGAGTTCGTCACCATGCGTACGCCGGTCGCGGGTTAATCGGCCTTGGCGGCGTCTGGCGCTGTCGCAATGACTGCTGCCAGGCGCACGCTTTCATCGAGGCTCGCCTGAGTCTTCAGTAGTTCGATTTCCAGCGCCTTGTTTATCTGCGACTGCTCATCGACGTTCTGCTTCAGCGACTGGCTCTCCAGCAGCGCTGCGCGCAAGCGTTCCTGGAGGAGTGTGCGTTCGCTGTCGATTCGATTGACCTGTCCCAGCAGTTGATCCTGACGGCTATGGGTGTGCTTGAGCTGTTCCTGCAGCAAGCTCAACTCGCGTAACGTGCCGCGGTTTTCGGTGAGCAGGCGCTCGTTGTCGCGGTGCAACTGAGTGATTTCGTCCTGGCGCACCAGGGCGCTTTGCTGAGCCTGGCGCAACTCCATCTGAATCTGCTGCACCTGACCTTCGTGGCGGCTTTGGTCCTGCTCGCGCTGCTCTTTGACGGCGTTGCGGTAGTGTTCCAATGCGTCACGAGCATGCAGGTGTTTTTCTTCGAGGGAGTGGATCTGCTCGTCCTTGTCCTGCAAGCGCAACTCAAAATCGGCTAGCGCCTGGTTCATTCCGGCGTTGCGGGTTTGCTCGGTCTGCAGCATTGAGAGGGTGTTTTGCAGGGTGTCGGATTCCTGCGTCAGCGCCAGGGTTTGAATCTCGTACTGCTGCTGCAATTCGCTGTTGGCTTCCTGGGCTTTCGTCAGCTGGCTTTCCAGGTCTTTTCGTTGCTGTTCGAACTGCGCGCGTGCCTGATCGATGGGTTCTTGCGCCTGCTCTTTGAGGCGCTGAGCCAAGCGTGAAACCAGACCTGCCAACTCGTCATCGATGGGCTCGGAGGAGGGGGCGGCGGTTTCAGCGCCGTCATCCAGCTCCTTCAGATAGCGGTGGATGGTGGTTTTCGAGCCGGTATTGCCCATCTCGATCCGCACTGCGTCGATGCTGGGGTTTTCACCGCGAGCCAGAATTGCCAAGCGTGCCGCTTGCACCACTGCTTTGTTTACACCGCCGCGTGCCATGAACTCTCCTACGATTTCGTACTGTGGTACATACCACTAAAGTACATAATGTACCACGCTAGCAATTAACTTTAAATACGTGAAGTATTCATGCGGGATATACTGGTATTACCCCGTGTGATGCACGCTGGCGCGGCTTTTCAGCCCAGAAAAAGTACGACTTCGAGAAGTAAGCCCATGAGCGATCTGGATCGTTACCTACAAGCCGCAACGCGCGACAACACTCGTCGCAGCTATCGCGCGGCCATCGAGCATTTCGAAGTCGGTTGGGGCGGGTTTCTGCCGGCCACTGCCGACAGCGTTGCGCGCTACCTGGTGGCGTATGCGGGTGAGTTATCGATCAATACGTTGAAGCTGCGGTTGTCGGCGCTGGCGCAGTGGCATAACAGCCAAGGGTTTGCCGATCCGACCAAGGCACCTGTCGTGCGCAAAGTCTTCAAAGGCATTCGCGCACTGCACCCGGCGCAGGAAAAGCAAGCCGAGCCATTGCAGCTTCAGCATCTGGAACAAGTGGTGGCCTGGCTTGAACAGGAAGCGCTCACCGCGAAATCAGAAAACGACCGACCGGCGCTGCTGCGGGCACGACGTGACACGGCGTTGATCCTGCTGGGCTTCTGGCGCGGTTTCCGTAGCGACGAGTTGTGCCGCGTACAGATTGAGCACGTTCAGGCCAGCGCCGGTTCAGGCATCACCTTGTTCCTGCCACGTAGCAAGAGCGACCGCGACAACCTGGGCAAGACCTACCAGACACCGGCATTGCAGCGATTGTGTCCGGTACAGGCATACATCGCCTGGCTGACCGAAGCGGCATTGGTACGCGGGCCGGTGTTCCGTGGTATTGACCGCTGGGGCAATCTGGGTGAAGAGGGCTTGCACGCCAATAGCGTCATCCCGTTATTGCGCCAGGCACTGGAGCGCGCCGGCATTCCGGCCGAGCACTACACCAGCCATTCGTTGCGACGCGGTTTTGCCACGTGGGCCCATCAAAGCGGTTGGGATTTGAAGTCGTTGATGGGTTACGTCGGCTGGAAGGATATGAAGTCGGCCATGCGTTACGTGGAAGCCAGCCCTTTTCTGGGGATGGCGCGGATTTCGGAAAAGCCGCTGGCGCCCTAGATACCGTTTCCTTCTATTAATACTGCCTGCTAATAGCGAAAACCAATCAGTAGCATGAGGTTTGCCAATGAGCCATCCGTCCGTCGAGTGGGTAGAGTTCACTCCATCAACTTCTTAACCCCTGACGGAGAGTCAACGATGCCTATCATCAACAGCCAAGTTAAACCGTTCAAAGCTACCGCTTACAAAAATGGCGACTTCGTACAAGTGTCGGACGCTGACCTGAAAGGCAAGTGGTCTGTCGTGTTCTTCTACCCAGCCGACTTCACCTTCGTTTGCCCGACCGAACTGGAAGACCTGGCTGACAACTACGACGCGTTCCAGAAACTGGGCGTCGAAATCTACAGCGTTTCCACTGACACCCACTTTGCTCACGCTGCCTGGCACAACACTTCGCCAGCCATCGGCAAAATCCAGTACACCATGATCGGCGACCCGACCCACGCTATCTCCCGCAACTTCGACGTGCTGATCGAAGAAGCCGGTCTGGCTGACCGTGGCACCTTCGTGATCAACCCGGAAGGCCAGATCAAAATCGTTGAACTGAACGATGGCGGCGTTGGCCGTGACGCTTCCGAGCTGCTGCGCAAAATCAAGGCTGCTCAGTACGTCGCTGCTCACCCAGGCCAGGTTTGCCCAGCCAAGTGGAAAGAAGGCGAGGCCACTCTGGCTCCGTCCCTCGACTTGGTCGGCAAGATCTAAGTCTGTGAAAGCATCATCAGGGCGGGTTTCCGCACCTAAGTAAGCTGCAACCGCCCAATAGAAAAGCCCGGGCGAGATTCGCTCGGGCTTTTTTTCGCCTCAAGAAAATCAAGGAAATCGCCCGTATGTTGGACGCCAATCTTAAAGCCCAGTTGAAATCGTACCTGGAACGGGTCACCCAGCCGATCGAGATCGTTGCATCCCTCGACGACGGTGCGAAATCCCAGGAAATGCTCGAACTGCTGAAAGACGTTGCCAGTCTTTCCAGTCAGATTACCCTGCTCGATAACGGTGACGACGCACGCAAGCCATCGTTCTCGATCAACCGCCCGGGTGCCGACATCAGCCTGCGTTTCGCCGGCATCCCGATGGGCCACGAATTCACCTCGCTGGTGCTGGCCTTGCTGCAAGTCGGCGGCCACCCCTCGAAAGCCAGCGCGGAAGTGATCGAACAGATCCGTTCGCTCAAAGGTCAGTTCAGCTTCGAGACTTATTTCTCGCTGTCCTGCCAGAACTGCCCGGACGTCGTTCAGGCGCTGAATCTGATGGCCGTGCTCAACCCGAACATCCGCCATGTCGCCATCGACGGCGCGTTGTTCCAGGCCGAAGTCGATGATCGCAAGATCATGGCCGTGCCAAGCATTTACCTGAATGGCGAGATTTTCGGCCAGGGCCGCATGGGCCTGGAAGAAATCCTCGCCAAGATCGACACCAGCGGCGCTGAACGCCAGGCCGAGAAAATCAGCGCCAAAGAAGCCTTTGACGTATTGGTTGTCGGTGGTGGTCCGGCCGGTGCTTCGGCGGCGATCTACGCGGCCCGTAAAGGCATTCGCACCGGTGTGGCGGCTGAACGTTTTGGTGGGCAGGTGCTGGACACCATGGCCATCGAGAACTTCATCTCCGTGCAGGAGACCGAAGGGCCGAAGCTGGCCAGCGCACTCGAAGAACACGTCAAGCAATACGACGTGGATATCATGAACCTGCAACGGGCCACCGCGCTGATCCCGGCGAAGAATCCCGGCGAGTTGCACGAGGTTCGCTTCGACAGTGGCGCCACCCTAAAGACCAAAGCGCTGATCCTCGCAACGGGTGCGCGGTGGCGTGAAATGGGTGTGCCGGGCGAGCAGGAATACAAAGCCAAAGGCGTGTGTTTCTGCCCGCACTGTGACGGCCCGCTGTTCAAAGGCAAGCGCGTAGCGGTAATCGGCGGGGGTAACTCCGGCGTTGAAGCGGCGATCGATCTGGCCGGTATTGTCAGTCACGTCACGCTGCTGGAATTTGATAGCAAGCTGCGCGCCGATGCAGTGCTGCAACGCAAGTTGTTCAGCCTGCCCAACGTCGATGTCATCACCAGCGCACTGACCAGTGAAGTGAAGGGCGACGGCCAGAAGGTGACCGGTCTTGTCTATAAGGATCGCGATTCGGGAGAGTTCAACACGGTGAACCTTGAAGGTATCTTCGTGCAGATCGGTCTGCTGCCGAACACCGACTGGCTAAAAGGCACCATCGAGTTGTCGCCGCGTGGCGAGATTATTGTCGATGCGCGTGGTGAAACTTCGATGCCGGGCGTGTTCGCTGCCGGTGACGTGACGACTGTGCCGTACAAGCAGATCGTGATTGCGGTAGGCGAGGGCGCCAAGGCTTCCCTGAGTGCCTTCGATCACCTGATCCGGACCTCGGCCCCGGCCTGATTTCACCAACGCTGAAACACAAAACCCCATGAGTGATCATGGGGTTTTTTTGTATGCGCAGCAGATCTCTGTAGGAGCCGGCTTGCTGGCTCCTACAGGACGATGTTGTGTTTCAGAGCGGGGCTGGCTGAATGATCTCGACCCAGTAAGCATCCGGGTCCTTGATGAACGCCAGGCTCTTCATGCGGCCGTCGTTCAGGCGCTTCTGGAAATCGCAGCCCAGCGCTTCGAAGCGTTCGCACGCAGCGACGATGTCGGGCACCGAGATGCAGATGTGGCCGAAACCGCGCGGGTCGGTGTTGCCGTTGTGGTAAGCGAAATCCGCATCGTTTTCGGTGCCGTGGTTGTGGGTCAGCTCGAGAATGCCGGGGATCGATTTCATCCATTCGGTGCGGGCGGCGGCATCGGCCGGGATCTGGTTTTTATCGACCAGCGCCAGGAAATACAGGCTGAACTCGGCTTCCGGGAAGTCGCGTTTTTCCACCAGCGAGAAACCCAGGACCCGCGTGTAGAAATCCAGGGACTTGGTGATGTCCTTGACCCGCAGCATCGTGTGGTTGAAGACGAAGTTCTGCGTCGCGGTGTCAGGTTGGGCGGTGACGCCTGGGAAGGTGTTCAATTCGTGCAGGCTCATGGGCCCTCCGGAAAATAAGTGGGGCTAACGAATGGCGCCAATGATACGCAAGGGCGCAGGCATCACCAAACCCGAACTGCCAGCTATTGCCTGACAGACGGGCGAGGCTCAGACTTTATCGCTCAATCCGTGAGTGTTCATTGCAATGATCCGATCCTGTAAAACGCTGTTCGTTCTGATTTTCTGGCTGTCAGGTGTTGCAGGTGCTCATGCTGATGCGCCGGTCGTGACCTGGCCGGATGGTTGGGTCGTTGAATCGACCCCGCCAGATCAGGCCGCGCCTCAGGTGTCCCGGCAGCGCGCGGTGAAAAACGATCAAGGCGGTGCACCGTTGATGGTCATGGAGTTGACCATGACGCCAGTGGAAAGCGGTCATCAGGTCAATTTGCAAGGCGTGTTGCTGGAGATGCGCAAGGCCGTGCAGAAGGACTTCTTTCAGGGCGGCTATCAAAGCGTGTGCAACAAAATCCATCCGGCAACGTTGAGCCGCTTGGCGGCACTGGAAACGACCTGCACGATTACGCAGAACGGGCGGCATGTGCTCTCGCAAACATTGGTCGCGGCGGTGGATGCCGATAAGGCTTATGTTCTTTCGTACGCAGGGCAGGCGGAGGCTTATAAGGCTAGTCAGGAGGAAATAGAGCGTGCTCGCAACAGCTTGAAACTTTAATTGACGCCAAAAATCTCCAGCTCGGCCCGTAATCTTTAGATACCTAAACGGATTAAGCACAAAGTTACTTGGCAAGTAGCGAGTGGATCGATTCAAATCGTTGCATTTAGAGGGTATCCATGAAAAAGCCCTGCAATTGCAGGGCTTTTTTTGTCACCGCGAGTGATTAGCCGCGCAGCCAGGAGTCAACGGTGGAAGCGCCGTATTGTTCCTTCCAGGCTTTCAGGCCGCGGTGATTGCCGCCCTTGGTTTCAATCAGTTCGCCGGTGTGCGGATTCTGATAAACCTTGACCACGCGAGCGCGGCGGGTTTTAGGCGCGGCGCTCTGTTGCAGGCCGGATTTTGCCGGGTTCGGATCGAGAATGGCGATGATGTCGCGCAGGCTCTTGCCGTAGGTTTTCATCAGCCCCTGGAGCTTTTCTTCGAATTCGATTTCTTTCTTGAGCCCGGCATCGTTCTTCAGGGATTCCAGCTGCTTGAGCTGCTCTTGAAGGGCCTTTTCAGCTGCACGAAATTCAGCGAGTCTGGACAATATCTTTACTCCAATAGTGTGTTTGGCTGATACCAACCGCAAACAAAGCTATAAGCCAGGAGCCTTGTAGCGACTCGGTGATAATGGCTCACCTGCTAATTCAGCGCAGGCACGAAAAATTGTAGTAGTTAATGGGCAAAGAGTAAATCCTGACTTTTTCTTCATGTAACGAGAGTAGTCTTTTGATTCAATTTGGTGCGCAGCCCTGTTGCCCGTCGCTTAATGCCGTAAGTTAATGGTGACTTAATGCATTAATGAAGTCTGCACCGGACATCGGCCGACCGAACAGATAGCCTTGCAGAAAGTTCACGCCATGGGCGGTGAGGTAATCACTTTGCTCTTCGGTTTCCACGCCTTCGGCGACAATGCCCAGATCGAGCTTGGCCGAGAGCTCGATGATGGTATCCAGAATATGCCGGGAGAGGGCGTCCGCGCCGATCATGGCGACAAAGCTCTGGTCGATTTTCAGGAAGTCGACATTGAACTGGCGCAGATAACCCAAGCTTGAATGACCGGTGCCGAAGTCGTCGATGGCGATCATCACGCCGAGCTCATGAAGTTGCTCGAACAGCTGAAGCGTGATGGCGGTGGGTTCGATGAGCTCTCGCTCAGTGAGTTCCAGCACCAGGCTGATGGCGCCGGGCGCGAAGGCGGCGAGGAACTCTCGGCAATCGGCGACCAGTTCAAGGTCCTTGCAGTGGCTGGCGGTGATGTTGATGCCGACGTGAAATGGCGCATCGAATGTCGCCGAATGCGGCGCCAGGAGGGCGGCGGTTTGCTGCATCAACGAGCGGGTCATCGGCACGATCAACCCGGAGTGTTCGGCAAACGGGATGAACAGATCCGGACGTACCAGGCCTTCCTTGGGATGGTTCCAGCGCATCAGGACTTCGGCGCCCGACCACTTTTTGCTGTCGCCATGAACCACGGGTTGAAAATACGGAACGAATTCCGCCGCTTCCAGGGCTCGTTGCATTTCATGACTGGGCGACGACGAGCGCTTCTGCAAAACATGGCCGATGAAGCCGGAAACCACGCCGAAAAAGATCAGCAGACTGAACAGTGAAGGATATTCGCTACTCATGTAACGCCAGGTTTCTCCTTCGGGGAAACCGGCCTCCACGCTAAACGCATAACGTGAGGACGTCAGCGTGCTCTGCGCGACGGGTAAAGCGGGCAGGGGGGCGTTGTGGAACTGACCGTCAGCGGACAACCTACTGGAGCCGACTTGCAGTAACAGCACCGTCTTGCCACCGATCATGCGCAACACGTTACTCAGGTGATAACCGTCCAGGGTGCTTAACGCTCCCTGTTTTCCTTCACCCAGCCGATACACCAGTAAGGCGGTATCGGGGGTGACCAGATTGCCTTTCATCAGCAACAACTGTCCTTGGGTGTAATCCCCGGCATCGATTTTTTCGTGATAATCCCCAAACAGCGAACTGCAATAAATCGTGTTGTCCCACACCAGATTGGTCGAGCGCACGAATGGGCGGCGAGTCACTTGCTCGCGTAACGCCAGGTTGACGTCGATGCAACTTTGCCCGGCCAGCGGTAGCAACTCGCGTGCGGCCTGGGCGGTGTTGTCGAGCATCAACTCGAACTGGCGAACAGCTTCTTCGGCCGTCTGCTCGGTACTGTGCTTGAGCGCGCGTTCCGCCTGCATATAAAGAATGGCGAACCCCAGTAACATCGGGAGCAAACCACTCAATACAGTGACAACAATCCGCTTGCCGCGTTGGCGGCGGGTTTTTACAGTCAGGGGCATTTGCGAAACCTGTAGCGATGAAATAGGGCTCTCAAATGCAGGCAGGACAACGGCAAGCCTCCCCAAAAGAGTTCGGTCAGAAGCCATGATAGTTGGGCTTTGTAGCTTATGCCGCTCATCGGTAGGCCAAATTTGCGGCCAGTTTGATAAAGGCCAGTGCCGCTGGTGAACTCTGGCGTTGATCGAGTACGGCCAGACCGACCTGGCGTGCGATCGCCGGCGACAGAGGTTTTTTCAGGTAACGGTCGTCGTGATACGCGGGCAACGAGCCTTCGGCGACCACGGTCAAGGCATCGCCCCGGCCAACGGTATCCAGTGTGCTGAGTAGCTGCGAGCAGCGATAACGGATGTTGGGCGTCAACCGCGCGGCACTGAACAGGCGGGAAACCAGCTCCGAAGAGCCGGCTTCGGTCAGCACGAAAGGGTCGTGACACAAATCGCTCAGGGTCAGGCTGGCGCGAGCCGCCAGCGGATGATTGGCGGGCAGCAAAGCGACCATCTGGTCTTCAAACAGCGCAACGGTATCGAAGCGTTCTTCAGGCAACACCACGAAGCCGATGTCGATGCGCCGCTCTTCCAGCCACTGGATCACCTGCCGGTCGGGGCCTTCATCAATGTGCACCTCGATGCCGGGGTGAGCGGCGCGGTAGTGCTGCAGGATCGTCGGCAACAACTTGATCGACGAGGTCGGGCCGAACGAGCCGATGCGCAATGTGCCGCGTTTCATGCCCCGAGCATCTGCCGCTTCCTGGCGCAAAGTGTTGGCCAACCCGAGCATTGCCCGGGCGCGCAGTAACAGCTGTTGGCCGATGTCGCTGAGTTCGACCTGAGACTGATGCCGGCGTAGCAGCTCGACGCCCAATTCCTGTTCCAGCGACTTGAGGGCGTGGGACACCGCGGATTGAGAAATACCCAGACGATTGGCCGCCGCCGTAAAGCCGTGCAGCTCGGCGACGAGCGAGAAGATCTCCAGTTGAGTAAGGGTCATGAGTTTTTACTCATTTTACGATGATCAAGTATTAACGGAATGATACCCCATCAAATCGATTGGTCGTTCTGGAGACTTATGACTGCATATGAGCAAAACCTGTCGGGGCCTTCCTATGTCGCGGTTTATTTCAAACTCGCGGCGGTCACCATGATTTGGGGCGGCACCTTCGTCGCCGGGCGATTTCTGGCGGACAGCCTCAGTCCGTTGTTCGCCGCGAGCCTGCGGTTTTTGCTGGCCAGCGTGGCGCTGCTGCTGTTTTTACTGCTGGCGCGCATTCCATTGGCCCGACCCAGCTCCCGGCAATGGTTACAACTGACGCTGTTGGGTTTCTTCGGGATTTTTTTCTACAACCTGTGCTTCTTCTATGGCCTGCATTACATCAATGCTTCGCGGGCGTCATTGATCGTCGCGCTGAACCCTGCCGTGATCGGGCTGGCCTCGTGGTTGCTGTTCAAAGAGCGCATGAGTCGAGCGAAAGTCATCGGCATCGCGATCTGTATTGCCGGGGCGAGCCTGGTGATTGTCAGTCGTCATCCACAGTTGATGGCCGGTCAGGCTGATGCCTGGATCGGCGACTTATTGATCTTTGGCTGCGTGCTCGGTTGGGGCATCTATTCACTGTTCTCAAAAGACCTGAATCAAACCCTGGGGCCGGTGCAAACGGTGACGTATTCGATTTTGCTCGGCACGGTGATGCTCTGGGTGGTCAGTGCCGTCAGGGGCGAGGTGAGTGTCGCGGCGCTGGTCGGCCTCGGCTCGGCGCAATGGTTGAGCCTGATCTATCTGGGCGTGTTGGGCTCGGCGCTGGCGTACATCGGATATTACGACGGCCTGCGCACAATCGGCGCGACACGCTCCGGGGTGTTCATCGCCTTGAATCCACTGACCGCTGTGATCCTCGGTGCGTTGCTGCTCGGCGAGCAGTTGACGCTGACGATGTGCCTGGGCGGCGGGTTGATTCTGGCGGGGATTTTCCTCTGCAACAAACCCCTTGCGCGAGCAGGGAAAAAGGGGATTTGATACAGAAGGCGGACAAACCGATTTACGCTGTGTAGAATCCGGTTACGCATATAAGAATAAATGTCTTCTGGCAGCAGAAGCCTCGCCCGTAACAGCCTTGGGTCGACAATGAAGAGTTTTGGGTTTCAATTGATCTACGGTGATTTCCTCGCCCGCAGCGTGCGGGGCATCTCCTGCGCGCCACCCGTCGGTCTCAGCATTGCCAGCAACTAACGATTCGTTAATTGACCAGAAAATGATGAGGCGCCGACCATGGCAGATTTATACGAAAACCCGATGGGCCTGATGGGCTTTGAGTTCATTGAATTCGCATCGCCAACCCCGAACACGCTGGAGCCGATCTTCAAGATCATGGGCTTCACCAAAGTCGCGACCCACCGTTCCAAAGACGTGCACCTGTATCGCCAGGGCGCGATCAACCTGATCCTCAACAACGAACCCAACAGCGTCGCTTCGTACTTCGCGGCCGAGCACGGCCCGTCGGTGTGCGGCATGGCGTTCCGCGTCAAGGATTCGCAAAAGGCCTACAAGCGTGCGCTGGAACTCGGGGCGCAACCGATCCACATCGAAACCGGCCCGATGGAGCTGCACCTGCCGGCGATCAAAGGCATCGGCGGCGCGCCGCTGTACCTGATCGACCGTTTCGGTGAAGGCAGTTCGATCTACGACATCGATTTCGTGTTCATCGAAGGCGTTGACCGCAACCCGGTTGGCGCCGGCCTGAAGATCATCGACCACCTGACTCACAACGTGTATCGCGGCCGCATGGCGTACTGGGCGAACTTCTACGAGAAGTTGTTCAACTTCCGTGAAATCCGCTACTTCGACATCAAGGGCGAATACACCGGTCTGACCTCCAAGGCGATGACCGCGCCGGACGGCATGATCCGCATCCCGCTGAACGAAGAGTCCTCCAAGGGCGCCGGGCAGATCGAAGAGTTCCTGATGCAGTTCAACGGCGAGGGCATCCAGCACGTGGCCTTCCTGGCCGACGACCTGGTGAAAACCTGGGATCACCTGAAAAGCATCGGCATGCGCTTCATGACCCCTCCACCGGACACTTACTACGAAATGCTCGAAGGCCGTCTGCCAAACCACGGCGAGCCGGTTGACCAACTGCAAGCGCGAGGCATTCTGCTGGACGGTTCGTCCGAGTCGGGCGACAAGCGTCTGCTGTTGCAGATCTTCTCGGAAACCCTGATGGGCCCGGTGTTCTTCGAGTTCATCCAGCGTAAAGGCGACGACGGGTTCGGTGAAGGCAACTTCAAGGCGCTGTTCGAATCGATCGAACGCGATCAGGTTCGTCGTGGCGTGTTGTCCACCGACTAAACCACCACCGCCGTAAAAACTGTGGGAGCGAGCCTGCTCGCGATGGCGCCAGGTCAGTCAACCGAGAGGTTGAATGTCAGGCTCTTATCGCGAGCAGCCTCGCTCCCACATTTGTTTGGTATGTGTTTAAGGCCTGCGCTGTCGCATCAGGTGCTTGAACCCTTCGAACACCAGCACCAGCACCGCCATCCAGATCGGAATGTAGGTCAGCCATTCTCCGGGCTTGATGCTTTCCCCGAGCAGCAACGCCACGCCAAGCAACAGCACCGGCTCTACGTAGCTCAACAGCCCGAACAGGCTGAACGGCAACAGTCGGCTGGCGATGATGTAGATCACCAGCGCCGACGCACTGATCACGCCAAGCATCGGGATCAACAGCGACAACCACGGATGCTGATCAAACACATTGAATCCTTGCTCGCCGGTCTGCACGAACCAGAAGGCCACCGGCAGCGTCAACGCCATGTCCAGCCACAAGCCGCCGAGGTTGTCCGCCGCCAGACGCTTGCGCAGGATGAAATACGTTGGATAGCCGATGCACACCAGCAAGGTTGCCCAGGAAAAACCGCCGACCTGATACACCTCGTTGATCACCCCGAGGCAGGCGAAAAACACCGCAATCTTTTGCAGATAGGAAAGACGCTCACCGTAGGCGAGCCGTCCGGTCAGGACCATGGTCAGTGGCAGCAGGAAATAGCCCAGCGACACATCGAGGCTGTAGCCGTTGAGCGGCGCCCACATGAACAGCCAGAGTTGCACGCCGAGCAAGGCCGAAGAAGCGATCAGGCCGGCGATCAGTTTCGGCTGGGCAATGGCTCGCCGAACGAGCTCGACCACGCGCTTCCATTCGCCGGACACCACCATGAACACGGTCATGCACGGCACTGTCAGCAGCATTCGCCAGCCGAAAATTTCCACGCCGCTCAACGGAGTGAGCAGTGAGGTGTAGTAATACATGACGGCAAACAGCACCGAGGCCGAAACCGAGAGAGCGATACCTTTAGACAAACTGTCCTCGCGAAGTTGAAGGTGAAACGGGGGCGGAGGATACGTGGTTTTACGGTCGAATATTGTCCGATCGATCAACACCGATCCATTGTGGGAGCGAGCCTGCTCGCGATGAGTGCCTGACATTCAACATCCCGGTTGACTGATCTGGCGCTATCGCGAGCAGGCTCGCTCCCACATTAGGTCTGTGTTGCTTCAGGTGTTGCGGGGCTTACGGCCCGACACGAAATGGCTCACATCATTGAACCCCGGCGTGGACGCATGCCCCGGTGTCACCAGCGAATCGATAAACGCCTCATCTTGCGCCGTGATCTTCACCGCTTGGGCTTTAGTGTAGGCATCCCATTGCGCTTCCGTGCGCGGCCCGACAATGGCCGAGGTCACGGCGCTGTTGTTCAGCACCCAGGCAATCGCGAACTCGACGATACCGACGCCGCGGTCCTGGGTGTATTGCTGGATCTGTTGGGCGATGCGCAGGGATTCGACGCGCCATTCGGTTTCCAGAATACGTTTGTCGGCGCGCCCGGCGCGGCTGTCGGCATCCGGTTTTACATCCGGCGCATATTTGCCGCTGAGTACGCCGCGCGCGAGCGGGCTGTAAGGCACCACGCCCAAACCGTAGTTCTGCGCGGCGGTGATCTGTTCGTTTTCGGCTTGACGGTTGACGATGTTGTACAGCGGCTGGCTGATGACAGGGCGGTCGACACCCAGTTTGTCGGCCACGCGAATGACCTCTGCGATGCGCCAGCCGCGATAGTTCGACAACCCCCAGTAGCGAATTTTGCCCTGGCGGATCAGGTCGCCGATGGCCGACACGGTCACTTCCAACGGCGTGTTGTGGTCTTCGCGGTGCAGGTAATAGATGTCGAGGTAGTCGGTGCCGAGGCGCGTCAGGCTGGCATCGATGCCATTGAAGATGTGCTTGCGGCTCAGGCCGCTGCGGTTCGGCACGCCGTCCACCGGGCCGAAACCGACCTTGGTGGCGAGCACCCATTCGTGGCGGTTGCCGGCAATCGCCTCACCGACGATTTCCTCGGAGCGGCCGCCCGTGTAGACGTCGGCGGTGTCGATGAAATTGATGCCTTGGTCCCAGGCCTTGTCGATGATCCGCAGGGAATCTTCGGTGCTGGTCTGTTCGCCGAACATCATGGTGCCGAGGGTCAGGGTGGACACCTGCAAACCCGAATGACCCAACGTGCGATAGCTCATGACGAAATCCTTTTACCGGTGGGAAAGGCTCAATCAAATACCAGAACTGTGACAGGGAGCAAACGCAAATCTCAAACATCCCCGGAACAAATGTGGGAGCTGGCCTGCTAGCGATGGCGGTTTGTCAGCAACATCAATGCTGACTGACATTCAGCCATCGCTAGCAGGCTAGCTCCCACAGGGGTTTTGCGGTGCTTAAGCGCGCAAGGTGCGGGTCATGCGCAATGCCAGCAAGCTGCCGCAGACAATCACGCCCGCCAGCAAGTAAAGCGCGGCATCGGTCGAACCGGTGCTGTCCTTGACCCAACCCACCAGGTACGGGCTGAGGAAACCGGCCATCTGGCCCATGGAGTTGATCAACGCCAGACCACCCGCCGCAGCGCCGGCGCTCAGCAGTGCGGTCGGCACCGGCCAGAACATCGGCAGGCCGGTGAGGGCGCCCATGGTAGCGATGGTCAGGCCTAGGATCGCGATGGCGGGCGTGGTGGCGAAGTTCACCGCGATCAGCAGGCCCACCGCGCCCATCAACATCGGCACCACCAAATGCCAGCGACGTTCTTTGCGCAAATCCGCCGAGCGGCCGACCATCAACATGAACACGGCCGCCAGCAGGTACGGGATCGCACTCAACCAGCCAATCACCAGGTTATCGCTGAAGCCCAGGTTATTGATGATCGACGGCAGCCAGAAGTTGATCGCGTACACGCCGCTCTGAATGCAGAAGTAAATCAGGCCGAACGCCCAGATCGCCGGGTTCTTGAACACCGCCAGCAGCGAGTCGGTGGTGGTTTTCGGTTTGTTGGCGAGGTCTTCGGCGTGGTCGGCTTCCAGCACCGAGCGCTCGAACGGCGTGAGCCATTTGGCGTTGGCGTAACTGTCGCTGAGCAGGAAGTAGGCGAGGGCGCCGAGGATTACGGTCGGGATGCCTTGGAGCAAGAACATCCACTGCCAGCCGGCCAGACCGCCCTGGCCGGCGGCGAAGTGGTTGAGGATCCAGCCAGAGAACGGGCTACCGAGCAGGCCGGACACCGGGATTGCCGACATGAACAGCGCCATGATGCGGCCACGGCGGAAGGTCGGGAACCACTGCGAGAGGTACAACACCACGCCCGGGAAGAACCCGGCTTCGGCCGCGCCGGTGAACAGGCGCAAAGTGTAGAACTCGGTCGGGGTGGTGACGAACAGCAGGCAGGTCGACAGCGTGCCCCAGACGATCATCATCAGTGCGATCCAGCGGCGCGGGCCGAATCGGGTCAACGCCAGGTTGCTGGGCACGCCGCACAGCACGTAGCCGATAAAGAAGATCCCGGCACCGAGGCCGTACACGGTTTCGCTGAATTTCAGTGCATCGAGCATCTGCAGCTTGGCAAATCCAACGTTCACCCGGTCGAGGTAGTTGAACAGGTAGCAGATGAAAATGAAGGGGATCAAACGCAGGGTGATGCGTTTGTAGACGGCATTTTTTTCGTCAACGATGGCCTGGGTAGCGGCGGCGCTCTGTGACATGGCGGGCTCTCTCTTTATTATGATTTTTTGCGATGCAAAGGGTAACGTTGATCGCCCTGAGAGTCTCGACCACCCTCAGGGCTGCTGTCTTTGTGCCTGAGCACAGGGTTTGCCACCAAGCCCTGTGCGGGTGAACAACCGCGTTTTCAAGGACCACCACCATGTTCGAACTCGATCACGACCTGGCCCAGGACATCGTCGACCGGGCGATGGCCATCCTGCCGTACAACGTCAACGTCATGGACAGCCAGGGGTTGATACTCGGCAGCGGTGAGCCGGAGCGAGTCAACACCCGGCACGAAGGCGCGCAACTGGTGCTGGCCAACGGGCGCGTGGTGGAAATCGATGCGCAAACCGCTATCCACCTCAAAGGCGTGCAGCCCGGCATCAACCTGCCGCTGTTGCTCGATCAACGGCTGATTGGCGTGCTCGGCATCACCGGCGAACCCGAGCAATTGCGCACCTACGCCGAACTGGTGCGCATGACCGCCGAGATGCTGGTGGGCCAGCGCAATCAGCAGGCCGAGCAGCAATGGCGGCGCCAGCGTTGCGATGATTTGTTGGCGTTGCTGTTGAGCGAGTCCGGGGATTCACCGCGCCTGATCGATGAGGCGCAGCAGCTTGGGCTCAAACCGCAACTGACGCGGGTGCCGTATCTGTTTGAGCTGGGGATGGAGCACGGTCCGGGGCAAACCGTCGACGCACTCAGCGCCTGGTTGACCTCGCGCTACCCGGACAGTTGGTGCGTGAGTTCGGCCAAGTCGTCGTTGCTGTGGTGCCGACCGGCAAACCAGGCGATCGAGAACGACCGTCTGCTGGAAAAACTCGACGGCCTCGGCTGGAATATCTTGCGCATCGCCGTGGGCGGGCAGGCCGAGGGGTTGTCGGGCTTGCGTCGTTGCTATCGCCGGGTCGGCGACTTGCTCGCCTACGGGCGCGATGTGTTGCCGCATTCACGTCTGCTGACGCTGACCCGTTATCGATTGCCGGTGATGCTCTGGCGCCATCGCAACGACGATGCGCTGGACGAATTGCTCACGCCTTTGCGCAAAGTCATCGCCAAGGACGGCAACGGTCAACTGCTGGCGACCTTGCGCAGTTGGTGCGATCACGATGGCCAGAGCCAGGCCTGCGCCGATGCGCTGGGCATTCACCGCAACAGTTTGCGTTACCGAATGGAGCGGATTGCCGAGCTCAGCGGCGTCGATCCGTTGAGGCTCGATGGCATGCTTGCCCTTTATCTCGGTGTGCAACTGCTTCCGCAAACTGACGCGCCCGCGCCTTTGTAGGAGCCGCTGGCGATGGCGATCTCAAGGACGCTTTCGCGAGCAGGCTCGCTCCCACATTTGATTCTGTTCGCTCTTCAATTTTGTGGTCACTGAAGATCCCCTGTGGGAGCTAGCCTGCTAGCGATGAGGCCCTCACATCCAACATCAATGCTGACTGGATCAAAGCCTTTGTAGAAATGAACAATAATCCACCATGCCGCTTGTGCAGCGGACTGGCGTTATTGTTCAGGCCGGCTGGCAGCATGAGGGCATTGGAACTGGAGAATTCGCATGAAAATCGTCATCGCCCCCGATTCGTTCAAGGACAGCCTGAGTGCACAAGGCGTGGCCGATGCCATTGCCCTTGGTCTGGTTGAAGTCTGGCCCAATGCGCAACTGGTCAAATGCCCGATGGCCGATGGCGGCGAAGGTACGGTCGAGTCGATTCTGGCAGCATGCGATGGCGAACTGCGCCGGACCACCGTTCGCGGGCCGCTCGGCGTAGCGGTCGATGCGGCGTGGGGATGGTTGCCCGATAGTCACACCGCGATCATCGAAATGGCAGAAGCCAGCGGTTTGCAGTTGGTTTCGGTGGGCCAGCGCGATGCATGCATCAGCAGTACGTTCGGCACCGGCGAACTGATTCGCGCCGCGCTCGACGCCGGGGCGCAGCGTGTCATTCTCGCCATCGGCGGCAGCGCCACCAACGACGCAGGCGCAGGGGCAATGCAGGCGCTGGGCGTGAAGTTGCTGGATGCACAAGGCCAAACCCTGGCGCCCGGCGGATTGGCGCTGACGCAACTGGCCCGCATCGATCTGAGCGGCATGGATCCGCGCCTGGCCGAGGTGCGCTTCGACATTGCCGCCGACGTCAACAATCCACTGTGCGGCCCCCACGGCGCCTCAGCGATTTTCGGTCCGCAAAAAGGCGCAACGCCCTCGCAGGTCGAGCAACTGGATCGCGCGCTCGGGCACTTTGCCGAACTGTGCGCACGAACCCTTAACAAAGACGTCAGTGACGAACCGGGCAGCGGCGCGGCGGGCGGTCTGGGGTTTGCCGCCAAGGCCTTCCTGGGTGCGCAGTTCAAGGCCGGGGTGGAAGTGGTCGCCGAGCTGGTCGGCCTGGCTGATGCGGTCAAGGGCGCCGACCTGGTGATCACCGGCGAAGGCCGTTTCGATGCGCAGACCTTACGCGGCAAGACACCGTTTGGTGTTGCGCAGATCGCGCGGCAACACGGCGTGCCGGTGATCGTCATCGCCGGCACCTTGGGTGAGGGCTATCAGGCCTTATACGAGCATGGCATCGATGCCGCGTTTGCCGTCGTGAGCGGGCCGATGACGCTGGAACAGGCCTGTGCCGAGGCACCCCGATTGTTGTGTGAACGGGCGAGCGACATTGCCCGGGTCTGGCGTCTCGCCGCCCGCAAAACCTGATACCCCACGATCCTGTAGGAGCCCGCAGCAAACTGGCTCCTACAGGATTTGTGTGATTCTTGAGTGTTTCATGGGTGAAGCACTCTTGATCCCTTAAAAAATATTTCGCAAATCCCCCGCAGAAATCCTCAAACCCAGCCGATACAACTATCAGGCGCACACAAACCTATTACAACAGTGGCGCCAACCTGAACGGTGCGCCTCAACGCCCGCCCGCCAGTGATTACGGCAAGGACGCTCGAAGCCTCTATCACCCGAGTACCGTCCTATGTCCCTGCGTAATCTGAATATCGCGCCTCGAGCTTTCCTGGGTTTTGCCTTCATTGCCTTGCTGGTGATTGTGCTGGGTGTGTTTGCAGTCAACCGCATGTCGATCATCCGCCAGTCCTCGATCGACATGGGCAGCACCCAACTGCCCAGCGTCGGCTTCCTGGGCAATGTCACCGAAAATATCCTGCGCATGCGCATTCTGTCGTTCCGCATTCTGGTCAATCGCGAGCCGGCCAGTTTGCAGGAAGCGGAAACCCGTATCGGCGTGTTGACCGACAAGGCACTCAAGGCCCAGGCCAGCTACGCCGCATTGCCGATGGGCCCGGACGAAGCGGCGCTGTATAAGGTGTTCAGCGCGACTCTGGACAATTACATGCAAGCCCAGCGCGAAATGTTGGACCTGTCGCGCCAGAACAGACTTGACGAGATGCGCAACCTGATCAACACACGGATCAAGGACGGCACCGACAAGATGGGCGAACAGCTCAATCGACTGGTGACTTACAACACCGAGGGCGCCAAAGCCGCAGGGCTCGTCGCCGAAGACAACTACAACACCGCCGTGAACGGGATCATCGGGGTGTCAGTGGTGGCGGCGCTCATGACCGTGCTGCTGGCCTGGCTGCTGACCCGCAGCATCGTCACGCCGTTGAACCGTGCGGTGCAGGCAGCGGAAACCATCGCCGGGGGTAACTTGACCAAGGCCATTGAAATCGATGGCAAGGACGAACCGGCCCGCCTGCTCGGCGCCTTGTCCACCATGCAAGACAACCTGCGTAAAACCATCGAGCAGATCGCCGGTTCCGCCACGCAACTGGGCGCCGCCGCCGAAGAGCTCAGCGCCGTGACCGAAGAAGCGTCCCGCGGCCTGCAACAGCAAAACAACGAAATCGAACAAGCCGCCACCGCGGTCAACGAAATGACCGCCGCCGTGGAAGAAGTGGCGCGCAATGCGGTGTCGACTTCCGAAGCCTCGAACCAGTCGACCCAGGCCGCTCGTGAAGGTCGTGACCGTGTGGTGGAAACCGTCGACGCCATCCAGACCATGACCCACGACGTGCAAAACACCTCGCTGATGATCGAAGGCCTGGCGGCTCAGGGCCGCGACATCGGCAAGGTGCTGGACGTGATCCGCGCCATCGCCGAACAGACCAACCTGCTGGCCCTGAACGCGGCGATCGAAGCGGCCCGCGCCGGTGAAGCCGGGCGTGGTTTTGCGGTGGTGGCGGACGAGGTGCGGGCGCTGGCGCATCGCACCGCGCAATCGACTCAGGAAATCGAGAAGATGGTCGCCGGCATTCAGAACGGCACGGGGGAGGCGGTGTCGTCAATGCAGCAAAGCAATCAGCGCACCCAAAGCACCCTGGAAATGGCCCGTGCCGCTGGCATTGCGCTGGAGCAGATCACCCAGTCGATCCATCTGATCAACGAACGCAACCTGGTGATCGCCAGCGCGTCCGAAGAGCAGGCACAGGTGTCCCGTGAAGTGGACCGCAACCTAGTGAACATTCGCGACCTGGCTACTCAGTCCGCTGCCGGGGCCAATCAGACCAGCGCCGCCACCCACGAATTGTCGCGACTGGCAGTGGATTTGAATGCGATGGTGGCGCGGTTTGTGATTTGATCGATGGCTCGGAAGTGATAGTTGCGAATATCTGCTGAAGGTGTCGCTGCCCGCGAAAGCTGCCTGAATATCATCGGGTTTTTCAGCCCTGCCACGCAGTGCTGTTAACCCGATTGCCGCTTCTGACAAACCCCTGTACAGATCTCCACCTGTCAACTCTGACAGTATCGCGATTATAAAAACTGCTGCTTAATTCGCTCAAGGCCTCAGTGGCCTCGCAGAACGAGGGGAGCGGCTCGCCGTGCCCGACTGTATCGATCTGCCCGACAGATATTTTGACTGCCATTGCATTCGCAGTGGCTTGAACGATATGAGTGGGAGAGCGATAACATGGCGAGTGACGGCAGAAAACAACCCTTACCTGCGTGGAGCCAACGAGTGCCGGGGCGTGCTGACGCAGATCCGTTTACACCCCCGGTCGTGGACGCGGTCACACTACCCGGTTTGCCGGCGGGGCTGTTCCCCCGTGCATCCCTTGACACAGGGATCACGTTGGAAATCCCAAGATGGGCCACCGTTCCAACGGATCCAATAGATGTTGAGACAGTAGAAGTCCAGCTCGCGCGTGTTGGCTCTTCCAACTATGAAACTGTCGACACCGCGAGCTACGTTCCTGGCACGACCACATTCCCTATCGAAGTAACGATACCTGCCGACTGGTTATTGAAAGACGAAAACGAAGGCGCATTCAACCTGAGGTATCGCCACGAGAATTATCTCGGGACACCCAGCGAGTCCGCGCCCGTACTTGTTTTCGTCGACAAGATTCCTCCCAATGGCACCGCTGCGCCTGAGAAGCTGACGTTTGCGTTTACAGGCCCGATTGTCGATGCCACGCTCACGGGGATAACAGAGCTGGAAGCGACAGTTCCCGAGTGGACCGGTGCGGCGGAGGGCGACCGGGTTGCTTTCACCGTGGTTGCAGACAAACTGCCTGACGACCCCGAGGACATCGTACCCATCGCCGTGGTCCCGTTGCCGGCGGACCGAAAGATCAAGTTCCCGGTGACACTGATAAAAGACTTGCTCGACGGTAATTACTGCTTTGGCTATGTGATCGTGGACAAGGCTGGCAATCGAAGCCGCATCTCCCTTTACGACTTGATTCCGGTGGCACTCGGCCAGTTCCCCCCCCTTCCATATCCCGCACTCAGCGTGCCCGAGAATGAAGATGACGGCAAAATAGACCGGGCAGACGCCCTGCAGGGGGTCTTCGTCGAGTTTCTAAGAATTTTGCACGCCAAGGCAACGGATCAGATCGCGATCAGTTGGGGGGGCAAGGAGCTTCCTTACCGGACACCGGTGGGCTCCAATCCTCCGAACATGATGAGTGTCTCTGTCATCTGGGAGCATATGCGGGACGAGTACGGCGCAGCGACAGCGCCGGTCATTACGCCTGTGGAATACAAGCTGTACCGTGGCTCGGTGCCCATGGGCGGTGCGACCGGTAACGTCACGGTCGATTTCTCGACGACAGGCCCCGAAAACCCCAAGCCTGAGCCCGGCAACCCGGCCCTTCTCCCGCTGGAGGTGTACGGCGACAGCAATACGGCCAACAAACTGGTCGCGAACGATGAGAACAAGCCTGTCGTCGCGAGGATCGAACTCTATGACCCCCTAACGGCCGGAGATAAAATCCAGGTGTACTGGGACGGAACGGCTATCGGTGCTCCCTATTCTGTCGACCCTGCCACCGACGATCCTGGTGACGAAATCGAGATTGCACTGGATTGGGACATCATCAGGAGGGCAGGCAACAACGCTGCAATGCCGGTGACCTACCAGCTAACCAATACCGCTGTTGCCAACCCTCAGGAACCGTTGGAACCCACCGAAGTTGAAATCACGTTCTTTACCGTGACGTTGCCGTTGGCTATTCCACAAGATCTCTTCAATTCCAGGCTGACTTGCCGCTCATTACATTTTGACGGTACCAAAATCGGCTTCCAGTACCTGATTCCTCCAAGCGACTACCTCAAAGCAGGTATGACCGTGAAGCTCGAGTGGAAGGCAGCACATACCTATGCAACACCCGTCGATGTTCCAGCAGCCGGAAAAACGGTGACATATGGGCCGATTACCACGGATGAGGCCGCGTCCGGCTTCCTCTGGTTTATCGAGCCTTATGACACTCATATCTTGCCGACATGGGCGAGTGCAACCAACCAGATAGGCAAGGGTGAAGTCCGCTACACGCTGGACATCGGTGGCGTCCCGGTGCCATCCAGCTTCTCGGATACGCAGGTGGGGCTGACACAAGGGATCGGTACCTGTGATCTGACGCCACCCACTTCCTGAAATTTACTCGCACAGCAGCAGGTACCACGCGGTGCCTGCCGCTGTTCTGCGAATGACTCTTGCCTAGCTTGCAGGATAAATCCTACAGATATGTCAGGAAGGTCCTGCATCTCGATAGGAGGTGTCTGGATATTCTGCGGCTCCTTTTTAGGTGGGCTCGTCGCTGATTGTCAGGATGAGCCTGCCTTCGTGTAGTCCAGATCCCATGGAGTCGGTCATGTCTGCCAGTCAGCTTTTTTTGCTAAGCCCTCTTTCACGGGCTTTACGTCTGTTGCCCTTCTTACCGTTTTTAATCATCAGCGAACAAGCCCACGCCATCCGCTTTATCGATGGCAGCCTGGAGCCTGAGGCCACCATTGACGGGACAACGCCACAGGACAAATACAGCGTGTTCAATGGCGCGACCTTGAATGCCGTGGGTGCGCAAACACTGGATATTACTGTACAGAATTCGACTCTGAACCTGACCGGCACCCAGGTACAGGGTACTGGCACCAACGGGGTGCATCTGGATAGCAGTCTGGCAACGATCGTCGGTAGCCACATTTCCAGTGACAGGATCGGTCTGGTCCTGAGTCACGATTCGGCAAACACCACCGGGTCCACCGCCCACGTAAGCGGCAACAGCACCATCATCGGCACGCGTAACGGCGCGACCGTCAACGGCTTGAGCGAGTTGAGTCTGACCAACAGCACGGTCATCGGCACCACGCTGGCAGGCATCCGTATGTTCAATGGCACGGTCAACGCGACTGGCAGCTCGATCCAGGGTGGAACCGTTGGCATTCAATTAAATGCCGACCCGGGCGTCGCTGGCCCCAACACGCTCAACTTGAGTAATACCCGGGTCGAAGGGCTGAATGGCGCGGCGATTCTGGTCGACAATGCCGAGGCTAATATTGCCGTACTGAACAATTCAACGCTGGTCGGCAGCAACGGCATCCTGATGCAGTTGACCAACGGTGCCGAAGGTAATCTTCGGGTCGGCAGTAGCCACCTGGTGGGCGATATCGTCGCGGACGGCAGCAGCACCGCCAATGTGCTGCTGGAAGACTCCGCGACCCTGACCGGGCGCTTGCAGAACGTGCAAAACCTGGGTGTCAACAGCAATGCGCGCTGGATCATGGTCGGTGACGGAGAGGTGGAAAACCTGTCCATGAACGGTGGTGCCATCCAGTTCGGCAATCCCGGCGAATTCTTCAAGTTGAACGTCGGTACGTTGTCGGGTTCCGGCGGTACGTTCCATATGCATACCGATTTCAGGACCGGTCAGGTCGATACCCTGACCGTGACCGGCGCGGCCACCGGCAACCATACCGTGGCGATTGATTCCAGTGGCACGGAGCCCGCGGGCAGCGGCTCCATTCGGGTTATCCAGATCGGAAGCGGCGATGCAACGTTCACCCTGGCCGGTGGCGCTGTGGATCTGGGCGCGTTCTCCTACAACCTCGACCAACTGAGCAGCACCGAGTGGTACCTCAATGCCCTCACGCGTGCCCCCAGTTCGGGCACCCAATCGGTGATCGCGCTGTTCAACGCCGCGCCGACCGCCTGGTATGGCGAACTCAGCACCCTGCGTACTCGCATGGGTGAAGTGCGCATGGACCATGGCAAGGCCGGTGGCTGGATTCGCGCCTATGGCAACAAATTCGACGTCGACGCCAGCTCGGGCGTTGCTTATCAGCAAGTCCAGCAAGGCCTGTCGTTCGGTGCCGACGCGCCGTTGCCGATGGGGGACGGGCAGTGGCTGGTGGGTGTGCTGGGGGGTTACAGCAAGTCCGATCTGGATTTGAGCCGTGGCACCACCGGCACGATCAACAGCTATTACCTTGGCGCTTACACCACCTGGCTGGATGAGCAGAGTGGCTACTACTTCGATGGTGTGCTCAAACTCAACCGTTTCCAGAACGAGTCCGACGTGCATTTGAGCGACGGCAAGAAAACCAAGGGCAATTACGACAGCCATGGCGTCGGCGGATCCCTGGAGTTCGGCCGTCATATCAAGCTGGCTGACGACTATTTTGTCGAACCCTTTACCCAACTGTCGGGCGTGATCATTCAGGGCAAGAGCTACGACCTGGATAACGGCCTGTCCGCCGAAGGCAGTCGCACGCGTTCACTGCTGGCCAAGGCCGGGGCCACCGCCGGACGCGACTTCAAGTGGGATGACAAGGTCGTGCAGCCCTACATTCGCGCTGCGTATGTGCACGAGTTCGCCAATAACAACGAAGTGCAGGTCAACGACAACACCTTCAACAACGACCTTTCGGGTTCCCGTGGGGAGTTGGGTGTCGGCGTCGCTGCGGCGTTGAGTGACAAGGTCTCGATACATGCTGATTTTGATTACAGCGACGGCAACAAGATCAAGCAGCCGTGGGGCGCCAACGTGGGTGTGCGATATAGCTGGTAATCGCGATGTAGGTGTTGTCGCTCAAAGCTAGCGTCCACTCGGGCTTGATGGCTGTCCGCAATGACAGCCCTCAGGCCCTTTTACGGTGTTGAGGTTTCATTGAATGGTCGGACCTCAGTGACGCCTTCGTCACTGTGTCTGGCACTTAGCGAAGGAGAACATCAATGTCATCAGAAAAGAAACACGCAGAAGACGAATCCGTGCTGTTAATGCCCGCACCGTGGACAGAGCCAGAACCACTGAGCGATATCGTGGGCGGTGAAATCAATCTGTTGCCCAGATCGGCGTGGAGCGATCCGGGCAATCCCCTGAAAGTGGAGTTCCTTCCGTGGGCGCCCTCGAATCCGTCACCAACCGGAGCTGAGTCGATTGAAATTTTTCTGGGGACTGCCTCAATCGGCTTCAAGGAGTGGGACGCCCCGATCGCGCCCAATGATCACTTTGTACCCATCAGTGCCGATAAGCTGACTGACGGCGAGCACACACTCACCTACACCATGACAAACTGGCTTGGAACAACCCAAGGCTCCCTTCCGTTTACCGTCACCGTCGACAAACAAGAACCGCGGCTCCACGCCCCGAGTGGATTAGTGTTCCCCGCCGAAGTGCTTCGCCCGAACAAACTCACCGCCCAGTACCTCGATCTCAACACCGACAAGGTCAAAGCCGATCTCCCAGCTTATGTGACCCCACGCCCCGGCGACCGCATCACCTGGTACTGGGGCGCAACCCCGGGCAATCTGGATGTGGGCGGCGTCATCGAGCTCGATAACACTGACTTTTCTGCACCGATTGTCATCACTGTAGAGGGGGACTTGATTCGGGACCGCAATGATGGATTTCGGTACGTGTGGTATCAGGTGCATGACCGAGCGGGTAACCCGAGTGCGCGTTCCGATTTTGTCGAGCTGGATGTTGCGGCCACCCCCATCCCGCGCTCTTTGCCCTGGCCCGACGTTGAACGGGCCGCTGGAACAGGTGAACAACAGACACTTGATCCGTTGCAGGCTGATACCGGTGCGGTTGTGCAAGTCCCCCAGGACGCCGTTATCTACCCGCAAGAGGGAGTGTTCGTGCAATGGGGCGAGCCCGGAACCCCGGGGGCTGTTCGAGTTGAGCAGGCGATTATTCCCGGGCAGCGACGTTACGCGATACCGATGAAATCGGTCGCTGCCTATATCGATAAAACACTGTGGGTGAGCTATGGCGTTACCGATAGTGATAACAGGGAGTGGCCTTCGCTACGTCGCAAGTTGCGGGTTTCAAGATTGAGCAATTTGCCGACGGTACAATGCAATGGCCTCACCGGGGGCAGTTTGAGTTTGAAAACGGTGCCGGCCGAGGGTGCGATTCTGCGATTGGCCAAATGGCCCCTGATAACGAGCGACCAGTGGATCATGATCACCATGACGGGAGTCGGGTCCACGGGGCACGATGCCGTCGAAACCGTGATCACAAAGCGAGTGCTCAGTGCTCAGGAGGTCATTGGCGGAGTGGGTATGCAAAATGACGTCAGGGTCAAAAAGACGTTTCTCAACACGTTGCGCCGCAATGCTCCGCTCACCGGCAAGGTCTACGTGAGCTTTGACGGTGGTGCAACATGGCCACCGGTTTCTTCGCCCAATTTCCCCCTGTTGCAATTGACTTTGATTGATTAAGGCGGCGAGCCTGGCGACCCCGACTCACTGTTTCCAGAAGTCGGGGTACGTTATTCACAGAGATTGTGACATTCAACGCTTGAACAGCAAGACGAAACCGTTGCAGCGTCGGTGCAAAAAGTGAGGCATCAGGAACGCTGCCTGTCTGCGTGGGCGAGGATT
>NZ_JAVLRV010000002.1:1424651-1424990 GCF_055803035.1 Pseudomonas sp. 300
GGGCGCGCAGGTGAGAGTACGCTGAGTGTGGGCGGGGGGGTAACGGGGAATGTTGCTGAGTTGCCAGTCGGCAAGCTGAACGCTTTCCTGGCTATCGGGACAGCATTTTTCCGATAGCCAGGAGGAGCGTGGGCTGGTTAGGTATTTGACGGACGTGTGGGCGGGGCGACTCTACCCGTACCAAGTTCTATCCCATTATTGCCGTTTTCGTCGAAGAGGTAATAGCCTGATTCTTCCCGTACTCCGGTGAATTGAGGTTCGACCTTCCTCACGCCTTGCACGGTAGCGGACTGAGGGACACTGCCGGTAGCCGCCCCGTCACGGCCCCCGGCTGGGCCT
>NZ_JAVLRV010000002.1:1425077-1428986 GCF_055803035.1 Pseudomonas sp. 300
CACCAACACTAGCACTCGCCACGTCCGTAGTCGCCGTAGCCACCGTAGCCGTCGTAGTCACCGCTTTCGCAGCTTCTTTTGCCGCCAGCTGGGCGGCCTTTACGGTCGATCTCACTGAGGAGATGGCGCCACCACTGACCAATCCACTGACAGCGCCGACGCCATACCCAATGGTAGTCAGCAAACTGTCGTTCGTCATTCCCCCCCAAACTTGCAGACCGACACCTGCAGCTTGCCCCACAATCCCGACGATGGCGACGATGTACATGACCGACATGGGGGCCGACCAGGGCATGAGAATGGCTGAGCCTACGAGAAATATCCCCGCCAAACCCACACCAATCCATGCCTCGATACTCATCCCTCCGCCACCGACGTAAACCGGCAACTCTGGACGTCCCCCTCGAGCTGCGTGGCCACTTGGATCGCTCAGGTTGATCGGATTACCCCGGCAGTACATATACGGGTTGATCCCGCCCTCCGCGAAGGGGCTGAGCGAGTCCGGGCTGTGGAATCGCATCAGGCCGGGGTTGTATGCCCTATAGCCACGTCCCAACAGATACCAGCCGTGAGACCTTTCGCACACCTCGCCGTTGAAGGCCAACAGGCTTTGCAGTTCCTCTTCGTTGAAGAGCTTGCGTGCGCCATAGGCGCTATAGCTCACCCAGCGAACGGAACCGTTCAAGCTCTCGCCGATTACGCTTGGGCTGGCGTCGGTCATCAGCAACAAGGTGCGGTCGTGGTCGTTGAGCCGCTGTTCACCCAGGGGCGTATCGGCCTGATGCAGGTAGTAAGTGCGCTTATCCGCCTGCACGGTATGGTGCACACGATAGCCGCTGTAAAACCGCAGGGTTTCCTCTTGCTGGTCCTCGCGCACGCCTAACAGGTTGCTATGCCCGTCATAACGGTAAGTGCTCAAGGTTTGTTGTCCTGAAACATCTTTCACGGCAAGCAGGCGACCCCTGCTGTCGTAGCTCAATTGTTTACCGTGCTGATCGTTGAGCATGTTGCCGTCGGCATCGTATTCGAATGACTGGCTCGCCGGATAACCGCCTGCGGTATGGGTATGCGTGACCGACGACAGTTGGCATGCATCGTCGCCGGTGTAGGTGAAGCGCGCGATATCAGTGGTGTCATCCTTGAACGTCGTGACGCAGCGTTGGATATTGTCCAGCGCATCGAAGGTGAATACTTGTTGGGTGATGGCATTGCCGTAGACATCGGTGGGCAGGTTTTCGCCAGAGCAGGTGTGCCTGATCAACCGATTGCGCGGGTCATAGGTGAATTCTTCTTTGAGAAGGCTGCGCCCGGCGGTTTGCAAGTGGCGGCTTTGCAACTGGTCATCGGCAAACCAGGTTTGTGTAAGGGTATGGAGCGGTTGGTCCGTCAGTTGAAACGTGCGTTCGATTTCTCGTGTCAGGGTGTCATATTTCACTTCAGTCGTGAGTGAGAGCCGGGTGCGCAGGTTCCGGGTGATGGTCCTGCTGAGCAGGCTCAACCCGTTGTAGGTGAATTCGGCCTCAAGCTCGCCTTGTGTCAATTTTGCCAGGCGCCCGCTGTCGTCGTACTCCATGTGCGTGTCCAGCCCGCCGGCAACGCTGCTACTCATTTGCCGGCCAAGCAACGAGTAAACGTATTGCCTGTCCTGGATCGTTTTACCGTTGTCGACTTGTTTCTCGCTCAACAAATGGCCGTCGGCGCTGTACTTGTACTGGATACCGTTGTCGTCGGTGCCTACCCGGCTGATCGCCGCATCCAGGGGGTCGTAGGCGTAATTCTCCTGGCCTTCCAACGTTGTGATGCTGACGGGTTGCGGGGAGAGCGCCAGGTTGTATTCATGGTCAATATTTTTTCGGGCCGGGGTAACGCGGCGCCAAACCTGCATCTGTCTCTCTTTATAGCGGTACTGTTCAACCCTTGGATTATCCAGTGAACCCACCCGCACCTCGGTCAAGCGTTCGAGTCCGTCGAACGATTGCTGACCTACGACGACGGTGGGCTGATTGGCGTTGCCGGGGGTCACCTGCAAATCAATGGTCAGCTCGCTGGAGCTGTGGTCGGCGAAGCGGCGGTTGACGATCGTTTTGTCGGGAAGCGTGGTACTGGAAACACGTTTCCACGCGTCGTACGCGTAATGGGTCACACGCTCCTGTTCGTCAGTCAGTTGCTTGAGTTGTATGCAATTGCCCAGTCCGTCATAGGTGTAATAGCTGGTGTCGAGCGCCTGCAATTGCTCGCTGAGCAACAAGGTGTCCAGGTGCTGCTTCACCGAGAGCTGGGCATCGGGACTCTGAGTCTGGCGCAGGTGCGCATTCAAGCGCTGGGCGTCAAGGCGTTGCGTCGAAACCACTTTGCCGAAGCGATTGTAGTGGCTGATGGTCAGTCCGCTGACCTGAGGCGGTTGCTCGTCGCTTTGCTGCCAATTGCGCTCTATGGGGCCGTCTTCGCCAAAGGGCGACAGGTCGGTAATGATCGCCACACCGTCCAGGCCGAGGGTGCTGCTCAGCATGCCCCAATTGTCGTACTTGAACGCCTGAGTGATGGGGAGTTGCTTTTCTCCGATCAAATCAAAGTGGGTTTCTTCGATCAACTCGCCGATTTCGTTGTGCACAGCCGCGTAGATCTGACGGGGTTCAGCCCTTGAGTCGGCGTCTGGCTCGATTCGCCCTTGATAAACAGCACGGTTCAAACCGTCGAAATGGGTAATGGTTTTGGCGTTTTTGACATCAGTGACCACCATGCTGGATTGCTGACCGTCGGATGAAGTCAAGGTGTATTCATACGTGCGTGTAGCTTGCGCCTGTGGGTCACCGGGGGACGCCGTTTCGCTGGTCACCCGGCCCAGAGCGTCATAGCGAAGGAGCATCGGCACGTTGGTCAGATCCTCCTTGAGCACCAGTTGGCCCGTGATCAGTGAATAAACCTGCTTGAGGCTGATTTGCGCATGATAGGTTCCATCCTTGTGGTCGAACCCTGTCAGTAGTTCGTCTATTTGCAAGACCGCACCACCGGCCAGCGTGTTATCGGGTTGGCTGTACTGATAGTCGGTGCGCGTGGTCTTGCCGTTAATGATTTGACGCTGACTCAGCAAGCGACCATGCAGGAATACGTCGTTGGGCAGTTGGTTATAACTGCGCAGGGTCTGCTGTAACTCGGTCTCGGTTGTACCGTCGACTTGCAGCAAGGTTTCATCGGTGATGACCAGCCAGTCCTGCAAGTCGCTGTTGGCCAGCGGCTTGAGCGCTTCATGCCGCAGGCGGGTACAAAGGGTCGGTGCGGGTGTTTCGCCCTGGCCGTCAGGTGAGGGGTAAACCGTCGTTTCCTTCAGGCTGCGCACAAAGCCGTGCGGGTCGGCCGGGCAACCGTCGGACGCTTCTATGGGGTAGTAGGCGTAGACGGTCTTGATGCCGCTCGATTCAATCTTTTCAGTTGGATTGCCATTTTCATCAAAGCTTGTCCGTTCAACTTCAGCCCGGAACTTGGTGCCATCGTTGTCCATCTCCCAACGGGTGGTTTTTTCCTTGGGCAACTGGAACTGCGGGACTTGCTGATCGAACGGTCGGTTATCGGCGTAATACGTGGTGGTGACGCGTTTGACGCAGTGTGCCTGGGTCGTCTTTTCCTCGGTTTGCAGATGAAAGCGGTTGTAGGTGCGATCTACTTTGCGCACGGTTCTACTGGTGCGGTTCACCAGTTCTGCGGTGCTGCCGTATTCAAAATCCGAACTGAGGTTGTACGTCGGGTCCATCCCGTCTTCCCAAATGACCGTGGCACCGGCCCCGAGGAAGTTTTTCGCGGTGTAGCTGTAATTGACCACCATTTCCGGTTGACCAAACCCCGGGTCGGCTCGATGACGCGTCACACGGGGCAAGTTAGGTCGGCTGACACCACCGGGATAGGGATGCCCGT
>NZ_JAVLRV010000002.1:1428996-1465992 GCF_055803035.1 Pseudomonas sp. 300
CGTTGCCATAACCAAAGCGCCACGAAGCTTTTTCGGCGGTGGGCAAGACGATTTCGGTGACCCAGCCGCTGTTGTTCAGCTTCATTTCATAACGCGCAAGCGGAGTGCCGCCGGGGCCGCCATATGGGCGCACGAGGATTTCGATGAAGTAGCGATTACTGTCACGGTTGATCTGCAGCAATTCACCCTGGGCATCGCTGATCGATTGCAGGCGCTGGCCGCCCATGAACGAAGCGTAGGTGAGGTTGATGCTGTGACCGGCCGGGGAATAGATGCGGCTGGGCAAGGCCACCCGGTCTTTGTCGCTGCCGCCGGTGGTCAGGATTTCAATGATCCCGGACTTGTGTATCACACGGTAAGTGCCATCCAGGTTGTCTTCAAAATGGAAACTGTCGAGTTTCTTTTCCTTGATGGTGGGGTGAGTACCGCTGCCGGTGACCTTGTAGGTTTCGCCGGTGCTCAGGGACAGGATGCTGTTGTGCGGGGTGAACTGGGTCAGGTTGAGGTTCCAGCCCAGGCCCCAACCGGAGTCGATGATCGTATTGATCGGATTGAACGTCAACTTGAGGGGGATTGAGGGACCGCACAGTTGGTTGCTGTTGAATTCGGGAATATCGATGGTTTGGGTGTATTGCCCGGTACGATGGTTGACACCGCCTGTTATGGCACTCATGAAGCCAAAGGCTTGGGAGTTCACAGCGCTCGAATTAGTCATGTTATGTGTCTCATGGGGAGGAACCATTTATAACAATTCAGGATTTTTTCGAAGTTATGGCGTCGTGGGTGGGGCGCCTGATATTTTAATACTCAAGCATGAAAGTTTGTCCCTGAGATGCGACTTGAATTCGATTGATTTCATTTGCAGGCCAGGCTTGATCATCTGTTCAGGTTTGTAGCTAGGTAGATGGTCAAGTTGAATAACTTCTGTGGTGGTTTTTAGTCTTGTTGTTTTAAGTGTGACGATGAAATCGCCAGGGCCTTGAGAGTAGGCTCCGTTTGTGTCACCGTTTTTGGGAGTGCCTTCATAATTTGTCAAGACAACGTCCGTGGCTGAGGGAGCGTCGAGGAATGTAATGGGCCGGACATTGTCATTGAAGTGGCTACAGGGTGAGTCTACTCTCCTAAAGTTGTAGCGGATATACGTATTCGGCAGTGCAGGAAGGGGTAGAGTGCATATTGAGCCATCTTCTTTGGCGAGGATAACTGTGCCCGTTACGGCCGCATTTGAGTATGCAATTGGAATCGCAAGTAATAGCCCGCAAACTGCCGATTTTATGTGATTCATGAAGATAAATCTCTGAGTGGTAACGGGGCTGAGTGTCAAACCAGGTAGTCTTACGTTATCAGGTGCTCGGACTTTGTGAACCTAGCAGTTCTGATAGTATTGCCCAGCGGTATTGCGCAAAACACGAAATTGCGCTCAGAGATACGGTCAAGTGCATAGGCTTGTTATTCAATGGGTTATAGCAGGCAGATGCCGGTTTCGTCGGAACAGGCAGTTAGGCGGGCGCGCTAAGGTAGAAGAATTTCAGCGTTTTGCAACCTAGCAGTTCTGATAGTGGTCATTGAAGATCGTTGTGCCTCAGATTGAGGTCATCGGCATTACAGGCGGAAACGCCATCATCAGCTATCGCAACGAGTCCCCCGGCACTGGGCAGCCAGATGAATCCGAGAGGCAGACGATCGACATAGTCAAACCGGTTTCAGCGCTGTTGCCGGAACTTTTGATCAAAGACTACATCGGCGGCCCGGTGAGCCCGGGACGCTATCCCTCCGGCGCCGCCAGTAGAAAACCGCCGTCCATCAAACTCAAATGCGCCAGGTGTACTGGGTCAGGTTGAGGTTCCCTCCCAGGTCTCAACCGGAGTCAATGGTATTGATCGGACTGAACGTAAAGTTAGTTGCTGTTGATTTCGGGGATATCGATGATTTGGGTATATTGTCCCGTGCGATGGTTGACACCCCTTCCATGGCACTAATGAAACCAAAGGTTTGGGGGGCGACGACTATTTACAAAAATTGTTTTTTCGAGATTATGGTGCTGGAAGTGGTGGTGCCTCTGAGATTCTAATGCTTATGCACGACAGGCTATTTCTTAAGTGAGAAGTGATTTTGCGATATTTCATTTGCAGTCCCGGTGCTATTATCTGACCAACTGCATAGGTGGCAAGGTGGTCAAGTTCAATGTTGCGTGTGGTGGTTTGTCTTTTTGTTGTTGTAAGATATATTAAAAAATTACCTTCAGCTCCGCAAATCCCGCTGTACCTATCGTCATTGTTATTGGGGTAACCTTCATGATCGCTGAACGAGACCTCTGTGGCGGAGGGTACTTCAAGGAAAGTAATAGTACGGGCTTTGTCATTGAAGGATCTGCAGGGGCTGCCGTCTCTTCTGAGGTTGTACCGAACATAAGTATTCGGCAGTACTGGAAGAGGGACGGTACATGTTGAGCCATCTTCTGCCGCGAGGAGAATGGCGCCCGCTACGGCCGCATTTGAGTATGCGATCGGAATCGCAAGTAATAGCCCGCAAACTGCCGATTTTATGTGATTCATGAAGATAAACCTCTGAGTGGTAATGGGGCTGAGTGTCAAACCAGGTAGTCCTACGTTATCAGGTGCTCGGACTTTGTGAACCTAGCAGTTCTGATAGTATTGCCCAGCGGTATTGCGCAAAACATGAAATTTCGCTCAGAGATACGGTCAAGTGCATAGGCTTTTTATTCAATGGGTTATAGCAGGCAGATGCCGGTTTCGTCGGGACAGGCAGTTAGGCGGGCGCGCTAATCTAGAAGAATTTCAGCGTTTTGCAACCTAGCAGTTCTGATAGTGGTCATTGTGCAAGTAGCGAGATAGGGTGAGTTCAAATGCTTCGTTGCATTTTAACTTTCGGGAATCACGCTATGGACTATGTTAATCCTCCGCCGGTTACTGCCGACCCTTCTATGACCGATGTTAATGACCTGGATCAGCTGGATAGATCCAGTGACTTTCCGGTCGTCCAGGTCAAGGAGTCCCATACGCTCAAGCTGGATCCCGCTGCCATCGGTCAAGCCGGGGCCATCGCCATTGTGCCGCCTTATCAGGATATGGCAGTCGGCGACAAAGTGGCTTTCACCTGGCAAGGGTACTTTCAAGGTACGCCCGAAACTGCGCACCGCGAGGTTCTTGAGCTGAAAGCCGAACACATTGGACAGCCCCTGAAGTTCGTTGTGCCTCTGATTGAGATCATCAGCATTCCAGGCGAACACGCCATCATCAGCTATCGCATTGAGTACGCCGGCACTGGGCTGCCAGATGAATCCGAGCGGCAGACAATCGACATAGTCAAACCGGTTTCAGCGCTATTGCCGGAACTGGCGATCAAAGATTACACCGGCGGGCCTGTGAGCCCGGGACGCTATCCCGATGGCTTGGTGCTGCAGATCAAAACTGTTGATACGGGCATTCAGGAAGGCGACTGGGTGCTGGTGTACTGGGCAGGTAGCGAATCGGCAAAAAGCGTGACCAAGGCACTACGTGTCGATCATTCGACCCTCGACAACGGTGATATCGAATTCACTATCGAACCGCGATGGCTGACTGCCAACGCCGGTGCGCGCGTGACGGTGAGTTATCAATACGCACGGGCAGGGCACGCGGAGTCTGGCGAACCCAGGCAACTGGAGATCAGCAAACCGTTGTATCTGCCGCCGCCGCCGGTGGAAAACGTAACTCCGGTCGGGGAGAACCGAGGGGATTTGCAGGCCAACACCAGTGGCGCCTACGTGACCATACCGCAGGATGCAGAAATCGGCACAAGTCACGTAGAGGTGCATTGGGAGGGCAACCCCAATGGCGGGCGTGGCAGCATTTCGGTGCCTGTGGGGGGCACGGGCCGGCGTTTTCATGTTCCGCCTGACTTGATCGCAGCCAACATGTCAAAAGAGGAAAGCGCACGTTTTCCGGTGAGTTACACCGTTACACCGCCTGGCGATAGATCAACTGCATTCCACCTGCGCATCGAGCCTTTGCCTCGCTCGCAATATCCCAATGTGCAATGTACCCAGGCCGTGGGCAATGTAACGCTGCGGCTGTCCAGTGTCCCACAGACCGGTGCCGACTTGACTATTGCGTCGTGGCCATTTATCGCGATTGGCCAACAACTGACGATTCAAGCCACAGGGATCAGTCATGGCTCAGCCCCGGTTTCCATAACGGCGCGCGATAAAATCCCAGTGACAAGCGACGAATTTTACAAGCGGAAAATAGAAGCAAAGCTCTCTCTTAATTATTTGAAATCTCTCAAGCTCAATGAGCAGTTCACGATTAGGGCATGGGTGAGTTTCGACAATGGGGAGACGCTTACGCCCTTTAACGATTTTCGTCTCACGCTGACAAGTTGATAATCCGAGCGTATTAAATATTTTTAATCAATAGCGGGTGCCATCATGGAAAATAAATCAGTCGAAGAAATGCTTGAATGGTTAAGAGTTGAGCCGAGGACCAAAAAATGGGACTCAGTACTTGCTTTTGATCGTGCCAAAACCAATACGGTCCTGCTGCAGGAGTATATCGGTCGGTTTAGTACGGATGATTATCTGGCGCCAATTACTGAAGAGATCCTTGATAATTCGACTCCAACGCAAAAAGAATACATCGTCGACTATGTGTTTGACAGTCCACGTTTGTCGTTTCAGAACGCCAGTCTGCAAAACTCAAAGGCACAGTTGGATATTAAAGTGGTTGGAGGTACACATCTTACATTTTCAAAAGTTGCTGGTGATCTTACCTGGAGTATTGCCAGGATTGCGCTGGAGGATGCTCTGGATGGACCTAAGTTGTCGGCTGAGATCGACTTGGCGGTGAATAATGGGGTGGTGTCCTCCGCTGGGCAAGTGGAGATAAAGATTGACCAGGGCGTGGATTATAAATTGACCTACGTTGATACTCCGCACTTACAAAGGGTGGCGGGGGAACGTATCAAACAACTTTTCAGTGTATTGCCGGAAAAGCAGACAACCTTCGTACTCAATCAACTGAAATTTGAGCCGGATCAGTTTTTAAAGCCGAAGGAGTTCATTGTTCGTACCCACAATAAAAAAGGCTCGGGTGCTCGACTTCAGGCGGATGAGAATGACACTGAAGGGGCAGTGCTGTTGTTTGTCACCATGGAGGGTGGGACAAATGGCGATCTGCCGGCAACTAACAAGGATTTGAGGTATTTGTTGGCGGATGGGTATTCGGCGACGGTGTTGTTAAGTCATGAAATCATCAAGGAAAAGATAATCGTCGCTGGTATGCGGCTCATGAACCAGAGCAATATCGAATTTAAGTATACGCCTATTGAGCAGGATGGAGGTTTTTACGGGATTCGTGCAAGAGAAGGCGCGTTGGTTGAAGATGGCGATCTAATTGTTACGCCGGGTTTTGATCTTAAAATAGATTTTTTGCATATAGAATTTATAAAAAATCCCCATGAGCACCTCCTTAATGTTTTTTCGTTCCTACTTCCTGGTTATATGCTGTCGACAGACCCAGGTTGGGTAACAAAAACTTGTAGTTTGGTGGCAGCAGGCTATTCGTATCAGAGTGCGGTTTGTCTCAGGTTGCAAGGTAAAGAAGTTTGGATTCCCGGTACGATTACGTTTACGTGGAATACCCACTTCCCCCTTGACTTGGTTATTGAGAACGGGGATGTGAAATTTGTACCACGCCCCATTCAACCACCAATTACAGAAATGTTTGCTGTCTCCGCTGGAACATTTGAAGATATTCCGGCAATAAATAGTGCGATTAATCTGGCACTACCGAAGCTTGAAGAGTGGCTACGAACTGCCATTCACGCAGCCTATGATCGATTCATGACTGTATTGCCCCGAATCAACACCTTCACGCTTAACAGCCTGCTGTTCCGCGGTGACAATACGGTGCAACTCGACAACGTACATATCCCAACAGACATGGTCCTGTTCGGCCACGTGGGCCCAACCTTGACCGCCTTTACCCTCAATCGTCTGGAACACGTGATCGGCCACAGCGAAGAATTCAAGTTTGCAACCGTACCCTTGCGCAACGATGTGACCTGGAAGGTCGAGAACATTCCCGGTAGCAGCGGAAACCCCGGCTCCATTGATGCTACCACTGGGCTATACAAGGCACCGACCTCTGACCAGCTCGTGGGTGATCACACACGCCTCAAAGTGACCGCAACGGATGGCACCCACAGCAGTTCCGCGCTGGTCTCGGTGTTGCGACGGGGCATAACCATCAACCCACTGGTTCAAATCGCTACGGCCGGAGATTCCATGGGGAATGAACTATCGGCCGGTAGCCTGGACGGTGGACCGCTGGACTGGTCCGTCGATCCCGCTTCGGATGCCAGGGTCGTGCCCAGCGAAAAACCGGGGGGGGACCATACCTATTTCCCTGGCGAGTTTAAACCGGGTACGGGTTTTAGTATCGACACGATTGAAGTGACCAACCCTAGAACAAGAACAACCGAGTATTCGACAGTTCTGGTGATTCACGGGAAACCATATTTCGCCGTGGATATTTTGAAAGCCGCCAGTTTTTCGGAGAACAGCGTTCAACTCGTTGTACTGACCCCGGATGGTCGTCCTATCGAGCCTGGCGTGCTTGACTTGACCTGGCAAGTCCTGGCGGGTTCGGGGCGAGTGGATGAAAAATCCGGTGTTTTTGAAATAGATCCGGCAGGAACTGACAAGTTCTCAATTATTACCGTGAAACTTCCTGAGATAGTTCCGGGGATGGGGGCTTTTTATGGTTTCAAGATTCTCCCGATACCACTGTTTAGTGTACCGGAAGCCATTCGAATGCTGAGTCTGGATGGGAAGTAAGTTGATATTTTATGAATGTCCGGGAGCACGGCTATGTCTTCTAACTCACTGCAAACTTTATTGAATCAAATGAAAGGCGCTTCGGTAACCCGTGACTGGGGTGCCATTGCAGTCTTCGGTCAGGCGCAACTCAACCGTTTGCTGGAAGAGCAGTACCTGGCGTGGTTGAGTGACTCACGCTTTATCCCGCCTATCAGTGGCAACATCGTGTTGGGTGGTGGGGAGGAGTCCGTTGAATTGGTGGATCTGTTTCTGGGTAAACCGGTGTTGTCGTTTGGCTCCGCTTCATTGAACAGATCCGTTGTTACGCTGACCATGAACATCATCGGCGGCAGTTACACCGCGATGAGTAATTCGGCCACTAGCGCTCCCAAGTTGATTTCAAGTTTCAGTATCGCTGAAGAGATGGGCTACAAGGTCGAGTTGCTGATCAACCTGGGGCAGGTCGAAGGCGAGGTGGACAAGCGGGGCCGCGTCACACTCGATCTGGCCAGTGACCCTGATATGAAATGCAACCTGGGAGACCTGCCGGCTGTACAAGCGAAGATTGCTGCGCTCATTCAATTGCATTTGGCCGCGTTGCCGGTTGACACACGCACCTACGAGCTGGGCCTGTTCGATTTCAGTGGGTTCAACCCCCTGAGCCCGAGAGGGTTCTACATCCGTACCCAGAAAGCCCCAGGCGCTGAAACCCCGTCGTCGCCCAATTTTGGAAAGGGGGCAGTGGTGGTGTTCATCCGTCTGAAAATCAATGATAGAAATGGGGATATGCCCGTTGAAGGCGGTGATTTTCCCTACTTGATCCCGGACGATCAGGCCGCAGGAAAAGATCTGTACTCGGCATCGGTGGTGTTAAGTCAGCAGTACCTGAAACTGCTGGAAGAGACGCAACTGGATGTGCTGAAGAACCTGCTGTTTCCCGGTGAAAACGTCTTTGTCGAAAGTACCAACGGTCGGCATACGCCGTTCGATCTGCTGGTGTTGGGCAATGTCAAGGCCACCGACAAAAGCGTGCGGATCTTGCCGTCGTTCATCAATCTCAAGGATGGCAAGGCGCAACAGTTCACTGCACTTAAGAGCAATGGCGACGCCGTCAATGCCACATGGACCGTAAGTAATCTCATCGAACCCTTGGCGGTAGGGACGATCAACCCTGTGGATGGCTTGTACACATCCTCGGGCACACCGCGGATGGGAAAGGAACGCCTTCCGATTATTGTGACCGCCCACTACGCTGAGGATGGCCAGAAGTCCCGTTCGGCATTGGTGCTCGGTGCGTTTGAGAGCCTGAACGTCTCGCCGCGGGTAATTGTCAGCGGCATCGGCAGCGGGGCCAGTCCGATTCCATTGACGGTGACCAGTCTGACCGGAGGGGAGTTGCTCTGGCCCACGCTGTCACCGGAAGAAGGTGTGCTTACCGTCGTCGATAACAATCACGCGATTTATACGCCGCCTCTGGCTCTGCCAGGCAAAAGTCTGGCGGTACAGACCATCAACGTCAGTGAGAAACTGACCAATGAGAGGATCGACGCCACCATCGTGTTGTTGGCCGGGCCCCACCAATTAGTGGTTGAACCACCGTACGTCGCCGCTGTATCAGCCTCATTCCCGATTCAGTTCCGCACTACGACGCCTGCGGATGCGCTGCGCTGGGAAGTCTTCGGCGAAGGGAGTGTCGATGGGAATGGCTTGTTTACTCCGCCTCAAGCGCCACGCTCACGGTGCAGCGTCGTGAAATCCACCTATTCAGTGAATGGCGTTGATCTGGTAGCCGGTTTCAGCGTTATCCAGCTCACTGAACAACAGGCGCCAATGCCTCAATGGTCAGCGTTGCAGGAATTTTCAATCTCCACCATCGGCGGGCGAACCACAGCGTACGCCAATGGTTTCCAGCAGATCCCGGTGCGGATCACGATTGAAACCAGTTCGACATCGTATGGAGGCCAGGAATATGACATACCGATCAGCGATGCCGAATTGGCGACCTTGGAGATCGTAGACAAATCCACGGGCAATGCAGTGCCTTTTGTGCATGTGGCGCAGGACGGGATTGAATACGGTAGCGGTATCCAGTACGCGGCCAATAAAAAAAGAAACCGGTTCCGGCTCTATGCCCGCACGGACCCGACCCAAGGTTCGCCATTAGCGCCGCCTGATGCAAAAAACAACCGAGTCCGTACCCGAGAGCTTTACATTCAGCTGGCGGTGGGGGGGAGCCGTACGTTCTATGCTCAGTTTAAAAGTGCGGGTAACAGCATATTTAAATCGATTGACAAGAAGGGCGAGAATTTTGAAGTCACGGTACACGGCGAAACATTCGCGCCGCCGGACGCGGACACGGAGCAGGGCAGGAGTCTCTATAAATTTACACGTGATCGTGTGGCCCAGGATCCGAATGGCCATGATGAAGCCCCCGGTAGTGATTCCCCGGAGTGGGATTACTTCAGCTACTATCTTTGGTCTACCGATTATTGGCGCTTAACTTATACTACCGGCGATAGCAAGATTATTGAATTCGTCTCGGCGTCGATTCAGGAGAATATTTCGACGATTCGGTGGGAGAGTGAACTACTTGCAGAAACATTTTTCAGCTATACCGGCTGTGCCTTTAATCCGGCAAACTTCGAGGGGTATGACAGTCCGCGGCCTGAGGTGCTTTCTTTTGACCCCTATTTATGGGGGTTGATGAGAGAGAAAAACAAGGTGTTGAGTGCATCTTTCGAGCCGGACAGTGCGCCGGCGGCTGGAGAGTTTGTGTTCAGCCTGCACCGGGTCCACGATATGCCTTACTGGTATGACGGCGAGGCCAATGGGGACAAGACTAAACTGTTCAGGCAATACCTTGATCGGGGTGTTAAATTGACATTGTTGGACATGGACGGCAATCGACATTCACTACAGGTCTCATTTGATCTTAAAGAACGCGAGGATAGTCGTAATAGACTTATTCTCCGACGTCAGTCTTAGCTCATGAACTTGTGTAAGTAACCTTGCAAAACGATGCAATTCCAAGGGCTTCACTGGCCACAGTGTAATTCTTGGAATCATGCATGCATGTTTGTGTTACCTGAAAAAATACACAATTGATGTTGATGAATTGGATAAATAAGGAAGAACCAACATGACAACTTCCAATGCTGTGCATTCCCAAGCCTTCGGTTTCATGAGTTTTGTCGAAGGCGGAGTTGATGATCGCACCGGACAATACACGGTTTCCATCAGCTTGCCCGAAGTCGAGAGCAATCAGCTTTGCGGCCCCGCCGTCCCCCTTAACCTTGTGTTCAATCCGATCAATATCCTCGACTCCGGTTGGGGCCTGGGCTGGAACCTCAACCTGACCCAGTACACCCCGCACAACAGTATCCTGTCCCTGAGCACCGGCGAAACCTACAAGGTCACCGGCAGCGGCACTCACCCGACCATCAAGGAAAAGAAACTCGACAGCTTTCATTTTGAAGATTACCTGGATGGCACTTACCGTGTGATACACAAGTCCGGGATCATTGAAATCCTCACCACCGGCGGCAGCGACAAAGACCGGGTGGCCTTGCCCAGCCGTATCTATTCCCCGGCCGGTCACTGCATCAACCTCACCTACGCTTCGTTCATGGGCGGTCAGCGCCTGCAATCGATCAGCGATGCCCAGGGTGAATTGCTGTTGATCAATCGCGAGCCTGACAGCCACCTCATCGAAATCCTCGTGCGCCCATACGGCGGCCCCGGCGGCACTCCGCTGGCGCGTTATGAAATGAAGCTGAACAACAGCGGTTGGGTCACCGAAATCGTCTTGCCCACCGCCGAAAAAGCTTCGTGGCGCTTTGGTTATGGCAACGGGCCGATTCGCGGCATTCTCTGCCTGCATGAGGTCAAGACCCCGGTCGGGGGCCGTGAAACCCTTGAGTATGCCGATAGCGGGCATCCCTATCCCGGTGGTGTCAGCCGACCTAACTTGCCCCGTGTGACGCGGCATCGGATCGACCCGGGGTTTGGTCAACCGGAAATGGTGGTCAATTACAGCTACACCGCGAAAAACTTCCTCGGGGCCGGTGCCACGGTCATTTGGGAAGACGGGATGGACCCGACGTACAACCTCGGTTCGGATTTTGAATACGGTACCTTTTCAACCCGGACGGACCGTACCGGCAGAACCGAGCGAAAGGCTGAGTACAGGTTCAATCGCTTTCACTTGCTGATTGAACAAAAGACCACCCAGGGACACTGTGTGCAACGGGTTGCTACCCAGTATTACGCCGATGACAGGCTCTTTGAACAGCAAGTCCCGCAGTTCCAACTGCCCAAGGAAGCCACCACCAGCTGGGAACTCGACAACGACTCCACCAAATACCGCACGGAAATCACTCTGACCGCATTTGATGAGCAGGGTAATCAGACCGAGCAAACTGAGCCGAATGGCATCAAGACCGTTTATACCTACTACCCCAAAGAGGCTTCCGACGGTTGCCCGGCCGACCCGCACGGTTTTGTGCGCAGCCTGAAGGAAACGACGGTTTTCCCTTCGCCCGATGGCGAGGGCGAGGGCGAGGGCGACGCACTTGCGCCGACCCTGCGTACCCGCCTGCGTTATGAAGCGCTCAAACCGCTGGCCAACAGTGACTTGAAGGACTGGCTGGTCAACACCAGTGAAACCTTGCTGCAAGTCGAAGGCACGACCGAAACCCAGCTGCAACAGACTCTTCGCACTTACAACGAACTACCCAACGATGTGTTTCTGCACAGTCGCCCATCGAGCCAGCGCGTCACCCTCAATGGCAATACCAGTGTTTCGGAATACGCCTATCGTTTGCTGAACAGTGCACTGGCAGGCGAAACAGTGTTGGAGACCACCGAAACCTTCACGGGGTTTGACCATGTGGAAGGGGAGACCGACGTTCGAAAGGTGATTGTCTCCGAAGATTCCCTGCTTCATGGCAAGCCACTGCTGACCCGGGATGACAAGGGCGACGCTGCCGTGAAAATTCTCTATACCTACGACGAGCTGCAGCGTGTGCTGACCGAAACAGTATCGCCGGACAACCCGAAGTTCATCGCCACGCGCAGCTATGAGTACTGGCTGACTTCCATGGATGGGCAGCAAGCGAGCCAGGTTGTGACCGATGTCAAAGGGGTAAAGACCCGCACACTTGTCGACGGGCTCAATCGTGCGGTTTACGAAGAACGCCAGAATGCCGACAGCAGCCTGCGGGCCGATGAGTATCGCCCTACGTATTCGGCGCAGTACGACGTATTGGGCAACCTGATCGAGGTGACAGAAGAGGATTGGGAGGGCGAGGAGCAAGTACGTCTGACCAGTCGCTTCGAGTTCGATTCCTGGGGCATGCAGCGTTGCACGATTGGCCCGGACGGAGTCAGGGTGTATGAGGAAACGAATCCGATCGGCAACGCTGACTGGAAGGGGCCGATCCAACGGGCCTGGCGCGAAGGCACAGGCCTGGAACCGAGGGCCAGCGGCATCACCGTCACCTACCTCAATCTGTTTGAAAAACCGGCTCGAATTGAACGTCTTGAGGCCAACGGTCGCTTTGTGAGCGCGCAATCAAACCGCTACGACGGACTGGGTCAAACCGTTGAGGAAATCGATGCACTCGAAGCCCGGACGCAATATCGCTATGACGCCTTTGGTCGCATGACCACCAATATTTTGCCCGGTGGCGCTACGGTCCGTCGCCGTTATGCTCCTCACAGCAGCGCCGATTTGCCGATCGACATCAGCGTCGACAATGTCGGGCTGGGCCAGCAGGTGTTCGATGGCCTTGATCGTATGAAAAAATCGATTACCGGCGGGCGCGAGCAAGTCTTCAGCTTTGCAGTTGGGCAAACCCAGCCAATGATGACCTTGACTCCCAGCGGGCAGGAAATTCGCTACGAGTATGAGTTCCAGCTCAGTGAGGAGCCGCGTCAGCGTCGCTTGCCCGGCAGTGTCACGGCTGATTACGAGTTCGATCCTAAAAGTGCTCGACTGCTCAATTGCACAGAGCAGGGCCTTATGTTGTCGCGCGAATACTTCAGTACAGGGGAGTTGAAGCATGAGCAGCGTCAGCAGGATGGTGAAACGTATGACATGGCCTATGACTACAGTTTGAAGGGGCGCTTGTTGGCCTATACCGATGTGCTCAATCAGGTTCAGACGTATAAGTACGATGACGCAGTTCGCCTGATTCACACCGAACTGGGCACCACATCATCGGTTTTTGCCTATGACAGCCTCGGGCAAACGAGCAGCATCAGCACAAGCGATAGCGCTAGCGGACAGCATGTAACCATCAGCCTGGAATACGATGATTTCGGCCGGGAAATCAAACGCACCTTCGACCTGGATGGTGTCGAGCAAACACTTTCGCAGGTCTATAACGAAGTCGATCAATTGGTCCAGAGAACGTTGCGTGAAGGCCCGGCGTTGTTGCGTGACGAATCCTATAGTTACGATCCCCGCGGGCGCCTGGTGTTGTATCAGTGTGAGGGCAGTCAAGCGCCGGTGGACCCTTACGGCAACGTCATCCTCAGCCAGGTGTTCCGCTTCGATGTGCTGGACAACTTGACCCGCGTGACCACGGTCTTCCCTGGTGGGACCAACGTTGCGGTCTATGCCTACGAAGGCATTGACCCCGCGCAATTGACCAAAGTGACCAATTCGGCCCCTGGGTATCCGCCCGTTATCGAGCTTGAATACAACCCGGATGGCCATCTGATCAGCGATGAACAGGGACGGATTCTTACTTACGATCCTCTGGGGCGTTTGATCGAGGTCAGCGCCTTGTCGGGCGAGCTACCGAGCGGCTATCACTACGATCCGTTGGACACGTTGTCCGGGAGCGATAGCGGCGATGGCACGCAACAGCGCTTTTACCAGAATGGTGAACTGACGAATCTGGTAGATGGGGCCAACAGCAGAACATTCATGAAGGGTGATGGAGTCGTGCTCGCCGAGCACCAGGCAGGTGATGGCCCAAAGTCTTGATGCTGGCCAGTGATGACAAAAACAGTGTGTTGTCTGAACTAGGCCAGGCGGGGCGCCATGACATTGCTTTTTCACCGTACGGTGAAGGGGCGATGGGTGGGGCGTTGGGCTACAACGGCGAGGTATGTGAAATGCTGACCGGTTGGTATCTTCTGGGCAATGGAACCCGGGCTTATAGCCCTTGTTTGATGCGGTTCCAGAGTCCGGATGATCTGAGCCCGTTTGGTGAGGGGGGCTTTAATTCGTATGGGTACTGCGGTCAAGACCCGATCAACTATGTTGATCCAACGGGGAACTTGCGATTTTTCGCTTGGTTCGCCCGCAAGCTTGGCCTTTCGCAAAAATCCGGGACGCCAAAAACGGTACAAAAAAACGAACCTCCGCAGCAGGCGGCGCCCGGCAAAACCGGAAAGAAAAAACCTCAGGTATCTGCTGGTAAAGTCAAAACTCCAGCGCGGCACGGGCGAGTTAATGATGGGAATATAAAGGGTGGATTTTGGGACGATCAGAGCAAGGGCATTGTCCGGCGCGGTTTTGAGCCCGAGAAACAGCCCCGAACGCCTGTCAGTTCGCCCTCTTCCGAGGGGAAAGGATCCAGTCTTGAAGCTCCAAGCACCGGTTGGCAGATAATGAAGGAAAGGTTAAAAAAGCCTTTTTTGAATGAGGACGCTCGCAACCTTTTCAAACCTTCTACGTCAGGTGAGGGGTCAATGTTTCAAAGTCATGCGAAAGCTATAGGAAAGTACAAAAGTCGTTCTGAGGAGGATATGGCAAGCGTCCGCGAAAACCGCTGATACAACGTATCGTCTCACCCCTTTAACCCGCCGCCATGCTCAAGTTCTACTTGTCCATGGCGGTGGTGTTTTCGACTAATGGTTTTGAGTTATCACAGCGATCAATGCCCGTGCGACACGGAGGTATCGCCACAGGCATTTTCGGGGGAAGGTTGCAGCATGAAGAACGAGGGGCTGACGCAAATTGATGACTTGTCTCAACAAGGATCAATAACGCGCTGACTCCTGCGGCGGCTCCAGTTCAAGGCGTTTGAATCAAGCCCTGTTCCAGTGCCATGACCAACGCGACCCAGCGCGATCTCACGCCAAACTTTCGGCGGATATTGCAAAAGTGGTAATTCACCCCTGCCTCGGTGCAACTGACGATCTGAGCGATTTCCCAGGACGACTTTCCAGCGGCGCTCCATTGCAAGACTTCTTTTTCCCTGGCCGTGAGCGAAATCGCCTTGGGTTGTTTGCATTCCTGAGGCTTGAAACTGACCTGGGCAGGTGAGGACAGATCTGCAGCGGTATTGGCGCGGTACATAGTTGAATCTCCCATTCATCATCATTGACGGCGTGGGCGCGGCGGAATCTTCCTACTTCATAAAGGCGTGGTTCGCGCGGCCGTCCTTCAGGCACCTGAGCAGGGCCGAAGGGAACGGTTTCCTTATATCGCGATTGATCCGGTTTGGAACCTGTCACAAATTACAGGTACAGGGCGTCAAGCAGCAGTGGTGGAAGAGTCTGTCAGGGGAATCGCCGCCTGTTTGCGGTGTGGGACTCGATGTTTTCCTGTCCTGCTGACTGAGCGTTAATTTCTTGATTGGACGGTTTTTTTTTGTTTTAGAGGGCACGGCATAACGGGCAGAAAATGCAGGGCAGAACAGTGCATGAGTGCGTCTTTTTCTCGAACTGCGAGGTTGTGTCCGTCCGTCGCTGTAAAAGCCATGCTGGCGCGTTGCGTGATTTGAGATAGGGTTGAGTCAGGAACTCGCGCGACTGGAGAAATGCATGCGCTATTCAGGCTTGACCCAACGCATCGCAGGAGAAGGCGCTGCGGCCTGGCAGATTCATTACCGAGCATTGGAGTTACGAGAGAAAGGTGTCGATGTGTTGCTGCTGTCGGTGGGCGACCCTGACTTCGATACGCCGCGACCCATCGTTCAGGCGTGCATCGACAGCCTGTTGGCCGGCGATACTCATTACGCAGCAGTACGTGGGAGTCGTGAGTTGCGCGACAGCATCGTCAGCCGTTATCGGCGGCGTAGTGGGCAGACGGTGGATGTCGATGAGGTAATCGTGATGCCCGGCGCCCAGTGCGCGGTGTATTCGGTAGTGCAATGCCTGCTCGATCCGGGCGATGAAGTGATCGTCGCCGAACCGATGTACGTGACCTATGAAGGCGTATTCGGTGCCTGCGGGGCGAAAGTGGTGCCGGTGGCGGTGCGTCCGGAGAACGGTTTTCGCGTCGATCCGGCGGATGTCGCGGCGCTGATCACGCCGAAAACCCGCGCTATTCTGCTTAACAGTCCAAACAATCCTTCCGGCGCCAGTTTGCCGCTGATGATCTGGCAGGAACTGGCCTCGCTGTGTATCCGGTACAACCTGTGGTTGATCAGTGACGAGGTTTACAGCGAACTGTTGTACGAGGGCGAGCACATCAGCCCGGCCAGTCTGCCAGGCATGGCCGAGCGCACCGCGACGATCAACAGCCTCTCCAAATCCCACGCCATGAGCGGCTGGCGGGTCGGTTGGGTGATCGGGCCCAAACCCTTGATTGACCATCTGGAACATCTGTCGTTGTGCATGCTGTTCGGCATTCCGGACTTTGTGCAGAAAGCGGCGCAGGTTGCACTGGATGGCAATCTGCCGGAAGTGGCGATGATGCGCGACGAATACCGTCAGCGTCGCGACCTGGTGTGCGCGAGCCTCAATGCCAGCGCGGGGCTGCGGGCGGTTCGGCCCGATGGCGGAATGTTTGTGATGGTCGACGTGCGCCAGACCGGGGTATGCGCCCAGCGCTTTGCCGAGCGGCTGCTGGAGGGGTATGGCGTGTCGGTGCTGGCCGGCGAAGCGTTCGGGCCGAGCGCGGCGGGGCATATCCGCATCGGGCTGGTGGTGGATCAGCAGAAACTGGCGGACGCGTGTCGGCGGATTGCGTTGTGTGCGACGGATCTGTTGGAGGTACGGCGGGCCTGAGGGATTTGAGTTGTCAATGCCGGTCCCATCGCGGGCAAGCCCGTTCCCACAGGGTGATGAGTCGCTCACAAACGTAGTGTTCGACCCTGATCCTTGTGGGAGCTGACTTGCCCGCGATGACTGACGGGCGACTCAATTCTCAGCTTTTCCACGCCCGCACATTCACCAGATTCTTCGGTCGCTCACCCGCCAGCGCCGCCAGCAGATTGTCCACCGCACACGTCGCCATCGCTTCGCGGGTTTCATGAGTCGCCGAGCCAATGTGCGGTGTCGCCACCACGTTGTTCAGCTGCAACAGCGGTGAGTCAGGATTCAACGGCTCACGCTCGAACACGTCCAGTCCCGCCGCGCGAATCTGCCCTGAGCGCAATGCCTCGATCAGGGCGGCTTCGTCCACCACTTTGCCCCGTGAAATATTGATGAAGATGGTTTCCGCACGCATCAGCGCAAACTGTTCTGCGCCGATCAATCCCTCGGTTTCGGCGGTCAGCGGCAACGTCAGACAGACGAAATCGGCCTGCTGCAACAGCTCCGGCAGGCTGCGGTACTGCGCATTGAAGCGCTGCTCCACCGCCGGTTTCGGCGAGTGGCTGTGATAGATCACCGGCATGCCAAAACCGAAATGTCCGCGCTGGGCCAACGCTTCGCCGATCCGCCCCATGCCGATGATGCCCAGGGTTTTGCCGTGCACATCGCTGCCGAACTGCGCGGGGCCGATGTTGCGGTTCCACAGGCCGGCGCGAACCATGTTCGCCAGCTCCACCACGCGTCGGGAGGACGCGAGGATCAGCGCAAAACCGGTGTCGGCGGTGGTTTCGGTGAGCACGTCCGGGGTGTTGCTGAGCAGGATTCGCCGCTCGGTCAGATAGTCGATGTCGTAGTTGTCGACGCCCACCGAGACGCTGGCGATAGCCTGCAGATTCGGCGCCAGATCCAGTAGACCCGCGTCCAGTTTCAGACTGGCGCCGAGCAAACCGTGAGCGCGGGGCAGGGCCTCGCGCAGTTGCGCCAGGCCGTCGGCGTCGAGGTTGTCGATCAGCGTCACTTCGGTCTGCTCATGCAGGCGAGCCATCAGCAACGGAGAGAGTTTCTTGTACAGAACAACCTGTTTTTTCATGGTCTTCATCTCAATCAGGAAGGTGTGGCAGCGCGCGTCAAAGCAACCGTGGGCCGCTCCCGGTCGCTGGCGCCGGGCTTGAGGCAAATCGTCAGTACCACCGAGAGCATCAACGCGCCGCTCATCAACAGGTACGACGCGCCCGGCGAACCGGTGGAGCTGTTCAGGTAACCGACCAGATAGGAACCGCCAAACGAACCGAGCGCGCCCATGCTGTTGATCAACGCCATGGCGCCACCGGCGACGTTGGCCGGAAGGATTTCCGGAATGATCGCGAAGAACGGCCCGTAAGGTGCGTACATGCAAGCGCCGGCAATCACCAGCAGGGTGTACGACCACCAGAAATGTTCAGCGCCCAGCGCGTACGATCCGTAGAACGCAATCGAGGCGATCAACAGCGGCGGCCAGACAAAGCGTTTACGTTTTTGCAGTTTGTCCGAACCCCAAGACACCAGCAGCATGCCGATCACCGCCGCCAGATACGGCAGCGCCGACAGCCAGCCGGCTTCGATCATGTCCATTTGTGCACCGGCCTTGAGGATCGATGGCAGCCACAATACGAACCCGTAGACGCCGATGCTCCAGCAGAAAAACTGCAAGGCCAGGATGATCACTTTCGGCGAGCGGAAGGCTTCGGCGTAGTTCTTTACCGCCTTGATGCCCACTTGTTCCGCGGCGAGGGCGCTTTCCAGATCATGCTTTTCCTGATCGCTGAGCCACTTGGCCTGGGCCGGACGATCATCCGCCAGACGCCACCAGATAAACGCCCAGAGCACCGCCGGCAAGCCTTCGATGATGAACATCCAGCGCCAGCTGTAATGCTGCACCAGATACCCGGACACCACCGACATCCAGAGCATGGTCACCGGGTTGCCGAGGATCAGGAAGGTGTTGGCGCGCGAGCGTTCGGCACGGGTGAACCAGTGGCACAGATAGATCAGCATCGCCGGCATCACCGCCGCTTCGACCACACCCAGCATGAAGCGAATGACGATCAGCCAGTAGGCGTTGGAGACAATCCCGGTCAGCGTCGCCAGGCCGCCCCAGAGGATCAGGCTGACGAAAATCAGTTTCTTTACGCTGTGCTTTTGCGCGTAGATCGCGCCGGGCACCTGGAAGAAAAAGTAACCGAGGAAGAACAGTGCACCGAGCATCGATGACAGACCCGGTGTGATCATCAGGTCGGCGGCCATTCCGGAGGCCGCGGCGAAGCCGTAGTTGGCGCGGTCCAGGTACGCCAGACTGTAGGTGATGAACACGATGGGCATGATGTACCACCAGCGGCGGGTGGCGAGCGTTGCAGTTTTCATGATGGTGCTCCTGAGCTTGTTGTTTTTGTCGCAGCAGGTAACGGGTTTAAATCTTCAGTGACTGTGCTGGCCTCATCGCTAGCAGGCTAGCTCCCACATTGGATCGATAGGCGACACAAATCCCCTGTGGGAGCTAGCCTGCTAGCGATAGCCACTTCGAATTCGGCGGACATTTCGGATCGAGTGGGCAACCCCTCCATATCCCCACGACTTTGCACCGCACGGCTGCCAATCCAGTTGGCGCGTTTCACGGCGTCGGCAACGCTGTGGTTTTCCAGCAGCGCACTAATCACGCCGACGGCAAAACCGTCGCCGGCACCGACGGTGTCGACCACCGTTTCCACGGGTACGCCTGCCACGAAGCCTTCATCCAGATGCGTGCGGTAATACGCACCGTGCGGGCCGAGCTTGATCGCCACGGCTTCGGCGCCCTGGTCGAGGTAAAACGCTGCGATGTCGGCGGGGTCTTCGAAGCCGGTCAGCAAACGACCTTCGCTCAAACCCGGCAGCACCCAGTGGGCGAGGGCGGCGAGGCGGTTGATCTCCGTAATCATCTGTTGCGTGCTGGCCCACAGGCTCGGGCGCAGATTCGGGTCGAAGGACACACTGCGTCCGGCCTCGCGCATGCGTGTCATCAGTTCGAAGGACATTTGTCGCGCCGTTTCCGACAGCGCGGGAGGAATGCCAGTGGCGTGCAAATGCCGCGCCTTGAGCAGTTCGGCAATGATCGACTGCGGCGACAAATGGCTCGCCGCCGAGCCGCGGCGGAAATACTCGACCCTGGGATCGTCGCCATCGTCAGTGCGCGACTTGAGCTGGAACCCGGTCGGATGGGCCGTATCGATGGCGACGTTGCTGCAATCGATGCCTTCCTTTTTCAGGGTGTCGATCACGAACCGGCCCAAGGAATCGTCGCCGACCCGGCTCAGCCAGGCCACATTGAATCCCAGCCGCGACAAACCGATGGCGACGTTGCTGTCGGCCCCGGCAATGCGCTTGTGGAAGTGGTCGATGGTGGCCAGCTCGCCGTTCTGATCGGCGACGAACATCGCCATGGTTTCGCCGAACGACAGAATATCGATCTCAGACATGAGCGCACTCCAGGCGTGTTTGTCCCAAGTGGGCGAGGGCGGCGACGTGCTCGGTGGTGAGCTGTACCAGATCGTCGCCTTGCAACGGATATTCCGCGGCCCGCATCACCCCTTGGGTCATGTGCCGCAGCAGTTGTTCCCACAGATGCAGGTCGCTGGCGGCGGGTGCAATGGCGACCAGTTTGCCGTCGACCCGGCGTGACACGGCCTTGCAGTGCACGTAACCGACGTGGCGTCCGAGCAGGCGCGCGGCGCTGCTGGCGGACTGGTCCTGCCAGTGCCAGTTGCCGATGTCGAAGGTCATTTTGATCGGCAGATTGTGCTGCTCGACGGCTGCGAAAAAACGCTGGAACGGTTCGATGCGACCACCGTGCAGGGTCTGATCGTTTTCCACCAGCAACTGCACAGCTGTTTTACCGAGCACTTGGGCGAGGGTCTGCAGATCACAGGTGTCGGTGAAATAACCGAGGGACACCTTCAACCATTTGGCGCCGAAGGCCTGGGCACGTTGCAGGGCAGTGATCAGTTGCGGATTGGGCTTCGACTGGCCGGCCAGCCACAGTTCCATCGGCGAGGAGTACACGCTTTCGAGGCCTTGCGCATGGGTCGCTTCGGCCAGTTGTGCAGGGTCTTCGGCGGTCAGCAGTTCTTCGCGCCATTCAATGTGGGTGGCGCCCGCAGCGGCGAGGATATCGATGAAACTGCCTTGGCCGCGTTGGCGGACGAGGTCGGCGCCGTAGCTGGAGAGGCTGATGGAAACGGGTGGTTTTTGCATTGTTCTGAGCCTCTGAAACCGGTTTCATTTTTGTTCAAAAAAAAGGGCATGAAGATGTGTGGTGATCTGTCGGGCCTCATCGCCAGCAGGCTGGCTCCCACAGTGGCGCGGTGTTCGCAAATCCAATGTGGGAGCTAGCCTGCTAGCGATGAGGCCATCACATTCACTGGAGATTCCCTCTGGTCGATCCACGAACAATCAACTGCGCTGAAAAATCCAGGGTCCGCACCGGCCCGTCATCCCCGCGCAAGCGCTTGAGCAAGCATTCGAACGCGCTCGCACCCATTTCGGCCGTCGGTTGGGCGAGGGCGGTGATGCCACTGCCCACCAGCGGGTACCAATCCAGATCATCGAGGGCGATCAGGCCGACGTCCTCGAACAAGTTGCACTGCAATTCGCGCAACGCATGGGTCGCGGCCAACGCCGCAATCCCGTTCGCGCAGAACAACGCCTTCGGGCCGGGGCCGGGGGTATCGAGAAACGTTTTCAGATGGGTGGTCAGGTCACTGCCGGTTTCGCTCAGCGTCCCGCGCAACGCCGCGCGCCGGGCGATCTGCGCCTTGAAACTGCTGACCCGCTCGATCCGCGAGCTGGTGCCATCAAACGGTTCGGTGACCAGCAGCACATCGCGGTAACCGCGTTCTTCAAGGTGGGTGAGGGCTATCTCGACGGCTGCCGGGTTGTCCAGTCCGACCATGTCACTGTCGAGGTGCTCGACCTTGCGGTCCACCAGCACCAGCGGCATCTCCCGATGGAGTGCCTGCAATTCGTCGCGGTGGTGGCCGAGGGTGTTCACAATCAGCCCTTCGATGTTGTACGAGCGCAGCAAGGCGAGGTGCTGGCATTCCTGCTCGTCATCGCGGTCGGTGTTGCACACCACCAGGCTGTAGCCGTGTTGACGGCAGGCGGTTTCCACCCCGTGCATCACGGCTATCGAATAAGGGTTACGAATGTCGGCGACCAGCATGCCGATCAGGCGGGTTCGTCCACGCTTCAGGCCGCGAGCCATCTGGTTCGGGCGATAGCCCAGTTCGGCAATCGATTGTTCGATGCGCAACGCAATCGCATCGGACAGCAAGGCGCGATCCTCGCCGATGAACCGCGACACGCTGGCCTTGGAAACTCTGGCATGTTCAGCGACATCAAGCATGGTCACGCGGCTGCGCTGGGCGGCGGAGAAATCGTTCACGGGCTGAAACCTTCTTATTGGATTTATAAGGTCCGTGCGTTTGAGATCGCACTGAAACCGGTTTCAGAAGACACCAAAAACAAATACGCCGTCAAGTCCCGTGTCGTCGATTGTCCGACAATGGCCGACGAATGGGATTCAGGCCCAAAGACTCAACCAGGCCGACCCCAGCAGCAACAGGGCCATGCAGCGATTGAAACGTTGCATCGCCCGAGGAGAACGCAACCAGCGCGTGGAACCCGCGCCGAGCAACGCCCAGACCGCAAGGCAGGGCATGGAAATCAGAAAGAATGCCCGCGACAAAACCATCACATGGCCCAGGCGCTGTTCGCCGCCCCCGGCAAATACACTGACGACCGCCAGCGCCATCATCCAGGTTTTCGGGTTGATCAGTTGCAGGCCGGCGGCGCCCATCAGACCGAGACGGGCATCGGTACTTTGGCTGGTGATAGCGGCTGCCGGGGCGCTGAAGATCTGCCAGGCGAGGTAACTCAGCCAGGCTACGCCGACCCACTGCATCGCGGTTTGCACGGCGGGTAATGCGCTCAACCACGACCCGGCACCGCTGCCGACCAACAACACAACGGTCGCGGCACTGGCACACGCGCCGAAGATGATCGGCACGGCGGCCCCCAAGCCGTATCGGGCACTGTTGCTCAACACCAGAATGTTGGTCGGCCCGGGCGTGATCGACGCCACGAACGCAAACAACAGGAAGGGCAGTAACGTCGGGAAAGTGGACAGCATCGCAGGCAAACTCCGGTAAAGATCATTGAAATCGATCTTTACAATGCCACGCTCAACTGTCTGGAAGATTTGAGCAGCGCTTGCGATACAGCGCGGGTGTCAGGCCGTAGGCCCGCACGAACCAGCGGCCCAGATGACTCTGATCGGCAAATCCCAGCGTCATGGCCACCGTTGCCGGTTGCTCGCCTCGGGACAGCATTCTGCGGGCCGTGGCCAGGCGCAATTGCACCAGATAGGCGTGAGGGGCGATGCCGTAAGCGGCCTTGAACGCGCGGGTCAGACGGAAGCGGTCGACGCCCGTTGCGGCGGCCAATTGATCGAGGCCGATGTCCTCGTTGGCATGGGCGTGCAAATACTCCCGAGCCTTTTGCGCCACCAACGGCAATCGCGGGTCTTCGCCACAACGGGCGCGCCAGTGCAGGTGGGCGGTGAGGCGTTCGAGCAAGCCATCGAGGGCGGTCTGGCGGACGATTTTCAGCTCGCCCTCATGCAGCGCCTGAAACGCCATGCGGGTGGCGTGGGCCAGGCGCACGTCGGTGGCCAGGGTGTTGGCGAAGCTCAATTGACTGTTGTCGGGCGCGTTGTCGAAAACGGCACTGAGTTCGCGCTGCAACCACTGCGGATCGAGGTACAGCATGCGGTAGGTGAACCCGTCGACCGTCGGCGCCTCGCCGTCGTGAATGTCACCGGGCTCGAGCAAAAACACCTTGCCCGGCGTGCTTTGGTGCCTGGCCCGCCGGCAGTTGAATTGCTGAACCCCTTGTTCGGTGACCCCCACCAGATAGCTGTCATGCCAGTGCGGATCGTAGGCGTGGCCTTCAAAATGCGCGCGCAGCGTCTCGATGCCGGTGTCGGCGTCCCGGGCCAGGTCGATCCAGTTGTGAGTCGTCATGCTGCACCTGTGAGACGGATTGCCGGGTTATTTAACGCCCGTGGCGCGGGTGATGCCTAGAACGTTTGTGCACGAAGCGCCCAACGTTGACACCTCGACCAGGCCCGCTTTAGCACAACCCAACCTGTCGCACCACTATCAGGGTTGATAGTGGTGCGAGCGACAGGCATCAGTTTCACTGTGTTGAACTTACCTTGCGCGAGCAGGCACTCCATGAGCAGTGACGACGTATCCGGCAGCCCAACCGAAACGCTGACTAAATCGGTCTCTGGCTCTGAGGTGCGAATTTGCGCTCCCGGTGGTGTACGAGGACTGCGCACCTCACCCAGTACTGCCCAGTTGACTTGGGACGAACCCTACGCCACGTGCCATTTATGTCCGGATGCAATTGGGTACGAAGTATACGGATGGGGTATCGCCCGACAGCGTGTGCTCCGGCCACCCTGCGAACTAAGTGGGTTAAACGCAGGCGTCGAATATTTGCTTTATGTCACAGCCAAAGCAGCCGGGAATAATATTTCAGTACCCAGCCCTTTGCGCTTGTTCAAACTGACTGCGCCTACTAAACCGGGCACGCTGGAATTGCGCAACTCGACCCATGCCTCGATGACGTTGTCTTGGTCGCCTTCAGTGCCTGCATGGGGGGGCACAAGCTACAGAGTTTACCTGAATGGAACACTCGTTAAACGGGTCACCGATCCCGAAGTCAAACTCACGCACCTGCAAAGTCATACCGTCTATAGCGTTGAGGTGCGAGCGGTTAACAGTGCAGGGGTGTCCGAACCAAGTTTCGCCACCTTCAGAACCAGGCTGCGCCCGCCCTCCAACCTGAGATTCAGTCAACGCAATGGCAACTGCAGACTGCTATGGGACCCGGCTTTCAAAACATTCCCAAGCCATGAACTCTCCATCAATGGCCAGATTTTTACTACTGCCCCGGGGGTTTGTTGGCACTACTTTAAACTGGTGGATGTTTCGCCCGGCACCGTTCCCCACCACCTGAAGTTCGAGGTCCATGCTCAGCTGGACGGGGAAGTTTCCGATGTCAGTCGGCTGGAGAAAACCGTGGTGGACGACGTTCCTCCGGATCAGCCCGGAACACCCGTCGCCAGCGACATCAGCGACAACTCGGTGACCCTGAAGTGGGAGCCCTCCAGTGACGATATTGGCGTGGCCCGCTATCGGGTCGTCCTCAATGGATTGCTTCTTTTCCATACCCCGAACACTCATTTCACGTTTACACAGTTGACCAGCGGTGCCTATCACTGGGTGTTCGTGCGCGCCCAAGACAAGGATGGAAACCTGTCCGATCCTAGTCAGGCTACCGTGTTCAAAACCACGGGGCAGGCTCCTGCACCCAGGCCCCTTGCGCCGGAGGTAAGCGTCACAGAGATGAACTCCACTTCGGTCTTATTGAAATGGATTTACCCAGAGGAAAATCCCGTCATTGGCGTAAGAGTCCTGCTGAATGACGAGCACTTGAAGGACATCGTTGCCCTTGATTACTATCGCGTGAAGAACTTGATCCCAAATGTCGAGTATTCGATCAGCATTGCGGCATTCGACGTTTTTGGGCAACTATCCGAACCGACCGTTCTGGTTCATGTGCCAAAGGATGTAACCCCACCCAGCAAGCCGGAAAATCTGAGTGCGACCGAGGTAACCATTGATTCCGTCACGTTGGCGTGGGAGGACTCAACAGATGATTTTGGTATTCATGAATATGTGATTTACAACAACCATGAATACTTCGACCGTACGCCGCTGACTCGCTATACCGCCGTCGACTTGCTTCCGGGCACGTACTCATTCGAGGTATGCGCAATGGATTTGTCCGGTAATGTGTCTGAGCCTGCCGCATTATCTGTGATGATCGAAGGCCAGCCGACGAGCGCGCCGTCCAACTTTCGGTTTACCCAGGCCACAGGGACGCTGCCTATACCAACCCTTAAATGGGATGCCCCCGCTAATATGGATAATGTTGTTCGATATGACATCGTCTTGACCGGACCCATGGGAACCGCTCTTCCATACAATACAGCTCGGACATTTCTGCAGCCTCTCCTGCTTCCGCGCACCCGATACGATGTCAGTATTACAGCTCTTAATGAAATCGGAAGTTCATTGCCGCTGATTGCAGATATAACCACGAAGTAAAGGGTTGCGCTTACGGGTGTCGAAAGGTCAGCGCACTTTCATCCAAACAACCCCGCAGCAATATTGATTGAAAACCCGAGAATTGCCGTATTGAACAGAAAACCGATCAACGACTGCGCCAGCACGATCTTGCGCAAATCGCGGGTCGCCACGCCGACGTCAGAGGTCTGCACCGCCGCGCTGATGGTGAACGAGAAATACAGGAAGTCCCAGTAGTTGGGGGTGGTCAGGCCTTCGGCGAAGCGCAGTGCCGGGGCTTTGCCTTCCCAGGTGTAGAACAGGCGTGCGTAATGCACGCTGAAAATCACGCCGATCAACAACCATGAGCCGATCACGGTCAATGCGGTGAAGCCGTAGTGCAGCAGCTTGGGCGTGGTTTCCAGGGCCTTGCTGCCGGCCAGTTCGAAGGTGATGGTCGCCAGGCTGGCAATCGCGGCGACGCATACCACCAGCAGCACCAGCCCGGCATTCTCGTCTTCGACTTCGGCAATGCGTTTCACATCCGGCGCTTTGGCGCGCGCGGCGAGCCAAAGCATCAGCACCAGATATGACCAGACCCCGGCGTTCCAGCCGAACAGGATTTTACTGATGATTGAATCGGCCGGAGCCAGAATGCCCACCGCCACGCCAAGAGTGGCGGCGGCGGACAGGCGAGGGTGGGTGCGGGCGAGGAAGGGCATGGAGGCTCGATGCATCAAGACGTTGCAAACACCTTAGCCCAGCGCGCTGCGTTGTGACCAATCCTGAAACCAACGAAGAGCTTTGTGGGGAGCGAGCAGGCTCGCTCCCACAGGGGATGGGTGGTGTGGGGGTAGAAACCGGAGACATCCTTTACGTTTTAAACCGGAGACATCCTTTACAGGTGTGAAATACACAAAACACCCTGCGAAAGCGTAGCCCTCGCAGGGTGTGGGGGTGACCATCTCATTAGCCCACCCGACGCATTCGCGAGGGGTGGGCTTTTTTTAGTGCTTGAAACGCTGGGTCAAACCTTGACGATCCAGCCTGCAGGCGCCTCGACGTCGCCAGTCTGTACGCCCGTCAGCTCTTTGTAGAGCTTCTGGGTGACCGGGCCGACTTCGGTTTCGCTGTGGAACACATGCAGATGGTCGTTGTAGCTGATGCCGCCGATCGGGGTGATCACGGCAGCTGTGCCGCAAGCGCCGGCCTCCTTGAAGTCGGACAGCTTATCGATGAACACGTCGCCTTCAACCACTTCCAGGCCCAGACGCGTCTTGGCCAGTTCGATCAATGACAGACGGGTGATGCCCGGCAGTACCGACGGCGAGTTCGGGGTCACGAACTTGTTGTCGTGGGTGATCCCGAAGAAGTTGGCCGAACCGACTTCCTCGATTTTGGTGTGGGTCATCGGGTCCAGGTAGATGCAGTCGGCGAAATGCGCCTTCTTGGCCTGGGAACCTGGCATCAGGCTGGCGGCGTAGTTGCCACCGACCTTGGCCGCGCCGGTGCCTTGTGGGGCGGCACGGTCGTAGCTGGAGATCAGGAAGTTGTGCGGGGTCAGGCCACCTTTGAAGTAGGCACCGACCGGGATGCAGAAGATCGAGAAGATGAATTCCGGTGCGGTGCGTACGCCGATGTTGTCACCCACGCCGATCACGAACGGACGCAGGTACAGCGCGCCGCCAGTGCCGTAAGGCGGGATGAAACGCTCGTTGGCACGGACCACGTCCTTGCAGGCTTCGATGAACTGCTCGGTGGACACCTGTGGCATCAGCAGGCGGGCGCAGCTGCGTTGCATGCGTGCGGCGTTCTGGTCCGGGCGGAACAGGTTGATCGAGCCGTCCTTGCAACGATAGGCCTTCAGGCCTTCGAAGCACTGCTGGCCATAGTGAAGGGCAGTGGAGCCTTCGCTGATGTGCAGCACATTGTCTTCGGTCAGGGTGCCTTTGTCCCACTCGCCATTACGCCAGTGCGACAGATAGCGCTTGTCTGTCTTGATGTAATCAAAACCCAGCTTGTCCCAATTGATGCTTTCGTTACCCATGACACCCTCTATCACTGAACAACCGTCGAAACGGTTCAAGGCTTCTGACGTTTTTTGGATGGGGACAACAATACTTCATTCCGGGCCCATTTCGCAGCCCGGACTATCGGATGACAGGCAGATAAATCGAGTTGGTCGCGAGAAATCGCTAGCAGGCCAGCTCCCACAGGAGAACGCATTCCAAATGTGGAAGCTAGCCTGCTAGCGATGGGGCCATCTCTGCCGCCATCCATTGTTCTGAATCACAGGTGCAGCGCATGCCCCAAAGCACGCAACGCCGCTTCCTGCACCGCTTCGCCCAAGGTCGGATGCGCATGGATGGTGCCGGCAATGTCTTCCAGCCGGGCGCCCATTTCCAGGCTCTGGCCAAACGCGGTCGACAGCTCCGAAACACCCACGCCGACCGCTTGCCACCCGACAATCAGATGATTGTCCCGACGAGCGACCACGCGCACAAAGCCGCTTTTCGATTCCAGCGTCATTGCCCGGCCATTGGCCGCGAACGGGAAGCTCGAGACGATGCAGTCCAGGCCCGCCGCCTTGACGTCGTCCGGGGTCTTGCCGACCACCACCAGTTCCGGGTCGGTGAAGCACACGGCGGCGATAGCGGTCGGGTTGAATTCGCGGGTTTTACCGCTGATCAACTCGGCCACCATCTCGCCCTGAGCCATGGCCCGGTGTGCAAGCATCGGCTCGCCGCTCAGGTCGCCGATGGCGTAGACGTTGCGCATGCTGGTCTGGCAGCGGTTGTCGATCTTGATCGCCGAGCCATTCATGTCCAGATTCAGCGCTTCGAGGTTCCAGCCCTGGGTGTTCGGTTTACGACCGACGGCTACCAGCACCTGATCGGTTTCCAGGTTCAGGGTGTCGCCGCTCGGCTCCAGAACCTGGAGCATATTGCTAGAGGAATCAAAGCCTTGGACGCTGTGCTTCAAGTAAAGCTTCACGCCAAGTTTTTTCAGTTCATCGTGAACAGGTTGGGTCAGTTCGGCGTCGTAGGCTGGCAGGATGCGATCTTGCGCCTCGACTACGCTGACGTCGGCACCGAGCTTGCGATAGGCAATCCCCAGTTCCAGACCGATGTAACCGCCACCGACCACGACCAGGCGTTTCGGTATAGCAGTCGGCGCCAGAGCTTCGGTGGAGGAAATGATCGGTCCGCCAATCGGCAGCATCGGCAGATTCACGCTTTTCGATCCGGTGGCCAGCACCAGGTGTTCGCACTGAATCCGCGTGTCGCCGACTTCAACGGTCTTGCCGTCGATCACTTTCGCCCAGCCCTGAATGACCTGAACCTTGTTTTTCTTCAGCAGCGCCGAGACGCCGGTGGTCAGGCGATCAACGATGCCATCCTTCCACTCGACGCTTTTGCTGATGTCGAGGGTCGGCGCGGAAACGCTGATACCCAATGCCGAGTTTTTGCTGTGGTGCTGAGTCTGATGGAATTGTTCGGCAACGTGAATCAGCGCCTTCGACGGAATGCAGCCGATGTTCAGGCACGTCCCGCCCAGCGATTCGCCTTCCACCAGAATGGTCGAAATGCCCAACTGACCGGCACGAATCGCCGTTACATAACCGCCAGGGCCGCCGCCGATGATCAATAGTGTGGTGTTCAGAGATTGCATGCCTGCTCCATTAATAATTAGTCCACGAACAGGGTGGCGGGTTGTTCGAGCAGGCCACGCACGGCCTGGATGAATTGCGCCGCGTCCATGCCATCGACCACGCGATGATCGAAGGAACTGGAGAGGTTCATCATTTTGCGAATCACGATCTGGCCTTTGACCACCATCGGGCGTTCGACGATTTTGTTGACGCCGATGATCGCCACTTCCGGCAAGTTCAGCACTGGCGTACTGACGATCCCGCCCAACGCGCCGAGACTGGTCAGGGTGATGCTTGAGCCGGACAACTCATCGCGGCTGGCCTTGCCGTTACGCGCGGCGCTGGCCAAACGGGAGATTTCTGCGGCGTTGTCCCACAGGCTGCGGGCTTCGGCGTGACGCACCACCGGCACCATCAAGCCGATGTCGGCTTGAGTGGCGATGCCGACATGCACCGCGCCGAGGCGGGTGATGACCTGGGCTTCGTCGTCGTAACGGGCGTTGATCTGCGGGAAGTCGCGCAGGGCGACGACCAGAGCGCGGACCAAAAATGGCAGCAAGGTCAGCTTGCCGCGGGTCGCGCCGTGTTTTTCGTTCAGGTGGGCACGCAATTCTTCCACGGCCGTGACATCGATTTCCTCGACATAACTGAAGTGGGCAGCGCGCTGAGTGGCGTCCTGCATGCGCTGGGCAATCTTGCGACGCATGCCGATCACCGGGATTTGTTCTTCGTCGTTACGCTGTGCATACGCGGTGGTGGCGGTCGATGCATTCGACTGACCTTGCACCAGATAGGCGTCGAGGTCTTCGTGCAGCACGCGACCGGCAGGGCCGGTGCCACGTACCAGACGCAATTGAATGCCGAGGTCCAACGCATGTTTGCGCACAGCCGGGGAGGCCAGCGGACGCTCGTTGGCCTCGCGAGCCACCATTGGGCCCTGGCAGACGGCTGCTCGCGGCGCTGCAGCAGGAACTGGTTTGCTTTCTACAACGGCTTCGGCTTTCGGCGCCGGTGCTTCTTTCGCGGCGGCAACCACAGGCTGAGCCGACTCTTTAACGTTGCCCGCGCCTTCGACTTCAATGCTGATCAGGACGCTGCCCACCGCCATGACTTCGCCGGGCACGCCGCCCAGCGCAATCACCTTGCCGTGCACCGGCGAAGGGATGTCGACCATCGCCTTGTCCGTCATCACATCCGCCAGCACCTGATCTTCGACGACCATGTCGCCGACCTTGACGTGCCACACCGACAATTCAACTTCTGCAATGCCTTCACCAATGTCCGGCATTTTAATAACGTGCGTGCCCATTCAGACCTCCATGACCCGTTTCAACGCCGCGCCCACACGGGACGGACCAGGGAAATACGCCCACTCTTGCGCGTGCGGGTAGGGGGTGTCCCAACCGGTGACGCGTTCGATTGGCGCTTCCAGGTGGTGGAAGCAATGCTCTTGCACCAGGGCGACCAGTTCGGCGCCGAAGCCGCAAGTACGGGTCGCTTCGTGAACGATCACGCAGCGGCCGGTTTTCTTCACCGACTTGACGATGGTTTCCAGGTCCAGCGGCCACAGGCTGCGCAGGTCGATGACTTCAGCGTCGATCCCGGTTTCTTCAGCGGCGACTTGCGACACATAAACGGTGGTGCCGTAGGTCAGGATCGTCACGTCCTTGCCCGGACGGGTGATGGCGGCGACGTCCAGCGGCACGGTGTAATAACCGTCCGGGACCTGGGCGGCCGGGTGTTTCGACCACGGTGTTACCGGGCGGTCGTGGTGGCCATCGAACGGGCCGTTGTACAGACGTTTTGGCTCAAGGAAGATCACCGGGTCATCGTTTTCGATGGAGGCGATCAGCAAGCCTTTGGCGTCGTACGGGTTGGACGGCATCACCGTGCGCAAGCCGCAGACCTGAGTGAACATCGCCTCGATACTCTGGCTGTGGGTCTGGCCACCGTAGATGCCGCCGCCGCAAGGCATGCGCAGGGTCATCGGTGCGGTGAACTCGCCGGCCGAGCGATAACGCAGGCGGGCAGCTTCGGAAATGATCTGGTCCGACGCCGGGTATACGTAATCGGCGAACTGGATTTCGGCTACCGGACGCAAACCGTAAGCGCCCATGCCCACGGCAACGCCGACGATGCCGCTTTCGGAGATCGGCGCGTCGAATACGCGAGAGGTACCGTATTTGTTCTGCAGGCCTTCGGTGCAGCGGAACACGCCACCGAAATAGCCAACGTCCTGGCCGAACACCACGACGTTGTCGTCACGCTCAAGCATCACATCCATGGCCGAGCGCAGGGCCTGGATCATGGTCATGGTGGTCGTGGTCATGGCGGTTTCCAACTCGATTTTATTGTTGTGATCGTTCATGTCAGATCCCCAACTCTTGACGCTGGCGCTTCAAGTGCTCCGGCATCTCTTTGTAGACGTCTTCGAACATGGTCGCGGCGCTTGGAATCTGGCCGCCGGCGAGGGTGCCGTACTGCTCGGCTTCTTTCTGTGCGGCGATGACTTCGGCTTCCAGTTCAGCGCTGACAGCGATGTGTTCTTCCTCCGACCAGTGACCGATTTTCACCAGATGTTGCTTGAGGCGCGCAATCGGGTCGCCCAACGGGAAGCAGCTCCAGTCGTCGGCGGGACGGTATTTGGATGGATCATCGGACGTCGAGTGTGGGCCGGCACGGTAGGTGACCCATTCGATCATGGTCGGGCCGAGGTTGCGGCGAGCGCGCTCGGCGGCCCAGGCAGAGGCAGCGTAGACCGCGACAAAATCGTTGCCATCGACCCGCAGGGAGGCAATGCCGCAACCGACGCCACGACCGGCAAACGTGGTGGCTTCACCACCGGCAATCGCCTGGAACGTCGAGATTGCCCACTGGTTGTTGACCACGTTGAGGATCACGGGCGCACGGTAAACGTGGGCGAAGGTGAGGGCGGTGTGGAAGTCGGATTCAGCCGTGGCACCGTCGCCGATCCAGGCCGAGGCGATTTTGGTGTCGCCCTTGATCGCCGAGGCCATGCCCCAGCCCACGGCTTGTACGAATTGGGTGGCAAGGTTGCCGGAAATGGTGAAGAAGCCGAAATCCTTGACCGAATACATGATCGGCAACTGACGGCCTTTGAGCGGATCGCGCTCGTTGGACAACAGTTGGCAGATCAGATCGACCAGCGGCACTTCGCGTGCCATCAGGATGCTTTGCTGACGGTAGGTCGGGAAGCACATGTCATCGACGTTCAAGGCCAGGGCCTGGCCGCTGCCGATGGCTTCTTCGCCAAGGCTCTGCATGTAGAACGACATTTTCTTCTGGCGCTGGGCGACGACCATGCGGTTGTCATAGATCCGCGTCTTGAGCATGGCACGCATGCCTTTACGCAGGATCTCGACCGGGACGCCTTCGGCCCACGGACCGAGGGCATTGCCCTCATCGTCGAGCACGCGAATCAGGCCTTTGGCCAAGTCGGCCGTGTCGGCGGGTTCTACGTCAATGGCGGGTTTGCGCACCGTGCCGGCGTCAGTCAGACGCAGGTAGGAGAAGTCGGTTTTGCAGCCTGGGCGGCCCGAAGGTTCGGGAACGTGCAGGCGCAGCGGTTCGTACGCTTGGTTCATGGCTTCTACGCTCGATCTTGTGAATTTCTTGTAGTGAGCTGACCGTCATTCCGCTGTGGAGGAAATCTTGTCCTACAACAATCATAGGCCCGGCCAAGAAGAATATTTCTCTCTGTTTCGTTGCGCTTGAGATCATTTGAGGATAAAAAATCTGCATAAACACAAAAAACAGGTGGTTTTGTCTCATGCGCAAACTGGACCGTACCGACATCGGCATTTTGAACAGCCTTCAGGAGAACGCCCGCATCACCAACGCTGACCTTGCTCGCTCGGTGAACCTGTCGCCGACGCCGTGCTTCAACCGGGTCAAGGCGATGGAAGAATTGGGGCTGATCCGCGAGCAAGTGACGCTGCTGGATGCCGATCTGCTGGGGCTGCACGTGAACGTGTTCATTCACGTCAGCCTGGAAAAACAGGTGGAGGAGGCGTTGCAGCATTTCGAGGAGGCGATCTCGGATCGCCCGGAAGTGATGGAGTGCTATTTGATGGCGGGTGATCCGGATTATCTGATCCGGGTGCTGGTGCCGACCATTCAGTCGCTGGAGCGCTTCATGATGGATTTCCTCACCAAGGTTCCCGGCGTGGCCAACATCCGTTCGAGTTTTGCGCTCAAGCAAGTGCGCTATAAAACTGCGCTGCCGTTGCCGGCGAACGGGTTGACCCTGGCCAATTGACCTGTCACCGATTCACTCAACACCACACACCTGCAGGAGCCTGGCTTGCTGGCGATGGCGGCTTCGGGATTGCCATCGCCAGCAAGCCGGCTCCTACAAGGGTCAGAGTTTGTTCAGGGGGATTTTCAGGTAAGTGATGCCGTTATCCTCGGGCGGCGGAAAATTCCCGGCGCGTACGTTTACCTGAATCGCTGGCAACAGCAGCGTCGGCATGCCCAACCCCGCATCGCGCTGGGTGCGCATGGCGACAAACGCGGCTTCGTCGATGCCGTCGTGAACGTGAATGTTGCGCTTGCGCTGCTCGCCGACCGTGGTCTGGCATTGGGGCTCGCGCGCTTCAGGCGGATAGTCGTGACAAACGTAAAGCCGCACGCTGGCCGGAAACGCCAGCAGCTTCTGGATCGAGGCAAACAACTGGCTGGCATTGCCGCCGGGGAAGTCGCAGCGCGCAGTGCCGACATCCGGCATGAACAACGTATCGCCCACCAGAATGACGCTGCTGTCGATCAAATAGGCCATGTCCGCCGGGGTATGACCGGGTACATGCAGCGCCGTGGCCTTGAGGTTACCGATCATGAACGATTCGTCCGGGGCGAATAGATGATCGAACTGCGAACCGTCCACGGCAAATTCCGGCTCAAGGTTGAACAGGTTCTTGAATACCCCCTGAACCTTGCTGATCGACTGACCAATCGCAATTCTACCGCCCAGCTCCCGACGCAGGTACGGCGCGGCGGACAGGTGATCGGCGTGGGCGTGGGTTTCCAGCAGCCATTGCACCTGCAGCTGATGTTCACCCACGAACGCGATGATTTTATCGGCCTGAGTGGTGGCGGTGCGCCCGGCAGCCGGGTCGTAGTCGAGCACCGGGTCGACGATCGCACACTGGCCGCCATCAGCTTCGTAGATCACGTAACTGTAGGTCGACGAGGCGGGGTCGAGGAAGGCTTCAATCAAGGCGGGCATGGCGACCGTTTCTTTTGGGACGGGTGTTCAGGGTAGTTTCATTTTCCCTGCGCTGACCAGCCCCGATCAATTCAATGCAGGAAAAAACCTGCGCGGGCTCTATCCTGTCAGTCATCGATACCGGGCGTTCCCGGCCCTTTTCACGGACCACGAGCATTTTATGTTGCTGGCAAGCTTTTTTGGTGTGGTCATGGGCCTGGTCCTCGGATTGACCGGTGCCGGTGGCGGCATTCTTGCGGTGCCGGCACTGGTGCTGGGGCTGGGTTTTACCATGACTCAGGCGGCCCCCGTCGCCTTGTTTGCGGTGGGAAGCGCGGCGGCGGTCGGGGCGATTGACGGGTTGCGCCATGGCCTGGTGCGTTACCGTGCGGCACTGTTGATTGCATTGCTGGGGGCGATTTTTTCACCGGTCGGCATCTACTTCGCCCACCAGTTACCGGAAAGGATCCTGATGATTCTGTTCAGCCTGCTGATGGTCATGGTGGCCTGGCGGATGCTGCGCCGCGAGCGCCAGGACGAAGGCCCGAGCGACCACGGCCACGCCAATTGGGGCCAGAAAAACTGCATGCTCGATCAACAGACCGGGCGCTTTTCCTGGACGGCCAAGTGCACTGCGACTCTCGCGGCATTGGGCGCGGTGACCGGTGTGGTCTCCGGGCTGCTCGGGGTCGGCGGCGGTTTTCTGATTGTCCCGGCGTTCAAGCAACTGACCGATGTGCAGATGCGCGGGATTGTGGCGACGTCCCTGATGGTGATCAGCTTGATTTCCGCCATCGGCGTGATCGGTGCGTTTCAGGCCGGGGTGCGGATCGACCGTCTGGGCGTAGCGTTCATCGTCGCGAGCATCGTCGGCATGATCATTGGCCGACAGCTTGGCGCCCGAGTTCCGGCCAGGGCCCTGCAAATCGGCTTCGCCAGCGTCTGCGTCGTGGTCGCTGCCTACATGCTGCTCAGAGCCGGACTCTAGCCGTCTTACACCCAAAGTTCCGGGCCCTCGTCGCGGTCCGGTCTTACGTCGAAATTGCTGCACGCCACCCGCCACGCCAAAGCACTTCAATACCCCCTCCAAGGCAGCGTATGACGCCGCCGGTCAGCTTTCGATAATCGCCTCCGACATCCAGTCCCCCCGCTCGGAGCGCGTCATGCACAACAATAAGAATTTCAAGCATCGTTACTTGCCAGCCTTGATCGCCGGCCTGTCGACCCTCGGTTTGAGCTCGATAGCCGAAGCCGAGATCATGCTGTACGACAAGGACCAGACCACATTTTCCACCGACGGCTACATCAATGCGTTTTACGTGAACAGTGATGTGGACCGCGCCGGTGATCAATACGATCGTCGACAGGCGCGGGTCAAAATGGGCTTTCTGCCCAACTACCTGGGCTTCAACATGGGCAAGCAGGTCGATGATCTCAAGCTCGGCGCCCGGGCGTCGTTCTGGGTGACGATCAATGACAGCGAAACCAACGGCACCGACACGGCCATCGATGTGCGGCAGTTCTACGGCACGGTAGCCAACCCGGAATGGGGCGAGGTGCTGATCGGCAAGGACTTCGGCCTGTTTGCCCGTTCCAACATCCTGCTCGATGAATTGCTCGCCGGTTACGGTCAGGTCAGCGATACCCTGGGGTTGGTGGACGGTGGCGGGGTGTCGTTCGGCAACATCGGCAGCGGTTATCCGTACCCGTTCCCGACCTCGCAGATCACCTACCGCACCCCGGTGATGGACGGCTTGCGAGTGGCGGTGGGGATCATGGACCCGGTGGACACCAACGACAGCAGCCCGACCGGCAAGGCCTATCAGGAAAACCCGCGCACCGAGAGCGAGGTCACCTATCAGTTCGACCTCGCCGGGGCGAAGATTTACAGCTGGGTCAACGGCAGCTATCAGACGTCGGAAAACACCGATTCCACGGTGCAATCCGTGACCTCCAAAGGTGTCGGTTACGGCGTTCAAGCGAAAATGGGCGGTTTATCGCTGACCGGTTCCGGCTTCCAGGCCAAGGGCATCAACCCGTTCTTCACCAACAACGCCGGCGAACCGACGTTGCGCAACGTCGACAGTGACGGTTA
>NZ_JAVLRV010000002.1:1466002-1483919 GCF_055803035.1 Pseudomonas sp. 300
CTGGGGAAAAACCGCCTGGCCTTGTCCTACGGCAAGACCAAGGACGACGGCAATGGTGTGGTCGGCAGCGGTGCGGACTACGAGACTCGCGGCATTGCGCTGTTTCATGACGTCAACGACAACCTGAAGCTGGTGGCCGAGTACAACCAGTTCGAGATCAATGGCCACGACACCAGCGCGCAGAATGAAGACACCGACACCTTTGCAGTGGGGGCGGTGCTGACCTGGTAACCGCTGACATTTAGATCATCTGTGGCGAGGGAGCTTGCTCCCGCCGGGTCGCGAAGCGGCCCCCGATTCTGGTCGCGCATCGGCTGGTTTTTGGGGGCTGCTTCGCGACCCGGCGGGAGCAATCTCGCTCGCCACAAAAATCGAACACCCGGACAGATATCATCCCATCGAACCGCCTGACCGCTACCCAAGTAGCATACGTGGCAGCCCGTAGCCTTCGTACACTCCAACCTCATACATGCGCACCTGCGGGAGGCGACGATGCAGCAGGTTCAGAGCGAAGGTGTCGTCAGTGCAATGTCCCAGTCGACCGATGCCGAACAGGTGGCTCAGGAACTGGCGCGGCAGCTGTTGCATCCGCATTTGGGGTTCGTGTTGTTTTTCTGTTCCGCCGAGTACGACTTGCAGGCGCTGGGTCAGGCCTTGCAACAAAGCTTCGGCGGTATTCGCCTGGTCGGCTGCACCAGCGCCGGTGAAATCACTCCGTTGGGTTACGGTCGCAACTGCGTGACGGCAGTGGGGTTCGACCATCGGCATTTTTCCATCGACGCCGAGCTGATCTCCGAGATGGAGCGCTTCAGCCTGATCGACGCCCAGCAAATGGTCGAACGTCTGGTCAGTGGCTGTCGCAGCAACACCCTGGCGCCTATCAAGGGCAACAGCTTTGCCCTGACCCTGCTTGATGGTTTGTCCAGTCGTGAAGAAATGGTCCTCGCGGCGCTGAGTGCGGCGTTGGGCGACATTCCGCATTTCGGCGGTTCGGCCGGCGACGACAATTACCTGACCCATACCCACGTCTATTTCAATGGCGAGTTCCACAGTGGCGCGGCGGTGGTGGTGCTGGTCAACACCTGGCTGGATTTCGAAGTCTTCACCACCCACCACATCCTGCCGCGGGCGGAAAAACTGGTCGTCACCGGAGCCGACAGCGCTTCGCGCCGGGTTTTCGAACTGAATGCCGAACCCGCCGCCGAGGAGTACGCCCGGCACATCGGCGTGCCCGTGGCCGAGCTCGATCACCGGGTCTTCGCCGCACACCCGCTGGCGGTGCGGATCAACGATCAGTATTACGTGCGGGCGATCCAGCAGGTGCATCCGGACCTGAGCCTGAGTTTCTACTGTGCGGTGGAAAACGGCATCGTCCTCACGGTCATGACGCCCGGCCCGATGCTGCCGAACCTGCAAAATCTGTTCGAGGGTTTGCAGGACCGCCTCGGCGACCTGTTGCTGACCATCGGCTGCGACTGCTTTCTCAGGCGCATGGAACTGGAAGACGGCGGCAGCCTGGAGCAGATCGGCACGTTTTTGCGAGACCAGCGGGTGATGGGTTTCAACACCTACGGAGAACAGTTCAATGGCATGCACATCAACCAGACCTTCACCGGGGTTGCCATTGCCCGAGGCCGGTCCCCTGGACATCGCTGAGCTTCAGGCAGAGATCGCCAGCCTGCGGCACGAAAACCAGAAACTGCAGCGCATCAATGGCGCGCTGATCGAACGGATCGAATCCGGTATCACTCGCGGCAACGACCCGTACGCGGCGTTCCAGCATTCGGTGGTGCTGGCCGAACAGGTACGCGAGCGCACCGACGCCTTGAACCAGGCCATGGCCGAACTGAAGTCAGGCAACCATTTGCTCAGCGAAGCGCGCCTGCGTGCGGAAACTGCGCATCAACACTTGATTGACGCCATCGAAAGCATCTCCGACGCCTTTGTGCTGTTCGACGCAGAGCAGCGGATTGTGTTGTTCAACAGCCGCTTCAAGGCGTTCTGGGGCAACAGTCGGGTGCGGATCAACGCCGGCATGCGCCTGGCCGAGGTCAAGCGGCTGATGCTGTCCACCGGCCTGTTTACCGAAGAACCGCGCGGGCAGGCCGACGAAAATCTGCTGTTCCGTTTGCAGGACGGTCGCTGGCTGCAAGTCAGCGAACGGCCGACCCAGGAAGGCGGGAGGGTGATCCTCTTCACCGACATCACTGACGTCAAACTCAGCGAAACCATGCGCCGCGAGCAGGCGGTGGCGCAGAAATCCCATTTGCTGCAACGGGCGGTCGACAACCTGTCCCAAGGCGTGGCGATGGTCAACGCCGACGGCATTCTGGAATTGTGGAACCGGCGCTTTCTCGAGCTCAGCGGCCTTGCGCCGGTGGCGGCGCATCGGCCGTTCGCCGAAGTGATCGCCGACAGCGAGTTGAACCTGCTGACCCCGGCCAGCCGCGACGGCAACGGGCGCCCGGTGCAGGAATGCGAGCAGCGCCTCTACGATGGCCGGGTCCTGGAAATCCGCACGCATCCGCTGCCCACCGGCGGCTTCGTCAACACCTTCACCGACATCACCGAACGCTATCAGCACGCCGAAGCGCTGAGCGAAAGCGAGCGCTGGATTCGCCTGATCACCGACCACGTACCGGCGCTGATCGCCTACCTCAATGCCGATCTGGTCTACGAGTTCACCAACAAGGTCTACGAAGAATGGTACTGCTGGCCTCGCGGCGTGATGCTCGGGCAGAGCCTGCGCGAAGTGCACAGCGAACAGCATTACCAGCGCCTGGAGGCCTACGTGGCGCGGGCGTTGGCCGGTGAAAGCGTGACGTTCGAGTTCGCCGAAACCAACATCAACAACCAGGAGCGCTACATGCTGCGCTCCTATGTGCCCAATCGGCTGGCTACCGGGGAGGTGGTGGGGATTTTCGTGTTGATCCGCGACATCACCGAGCGCCGCCGCACCGCCGAGGCGTTGCACCAGGCCTATCAGAACCTTGAACTGCGGGTGCGTGAGCGTACGGCGGAGCTGACGAACCTCAATGATCAGCTGCTGCGCGAGATCGACGAACGTCGTCGGGTTGAATCACGTCTGCGTGAAGCCAAGCTCGAAGCCGAGCAGGCCAACCTGTCGAAGACCAAGTTTCTCGCCGCTGTCAGCCATGACTTGTTGCAGCCACTGAATGCCGCGCGATTGTTTACCAGCGCCTTGCTCGAACGGCGGGAGCCGGTGGCCAACGAGATTCTGGTGCGCAATGTCAGCAATTCCCTGGAAGACGTGGAGAATCTGCTCGGCACGCTGGTGGACATTTCGAAGCTCGATGCCGGGGTGATCAAGGCCGACATTGCGCCGTTCGCCTTGAGCGAATTGCTGGAAAATCTCGCTGCCGAGTACACCCAGGTGGCCCGCAGTGAAGGGCTGGAGCTGCATTTCATCCCCTGTTCGGCGCTGGTGCGCAGTGACATTCAATTGCTCGCACGGATCCTGCGCAACCTGTTGAGCAACGCGATTCGCTACACCTACAGTGGCCGTGTGGTGCTCGGTTGTCGGCGGCATCATCAGCGCCTGTCGATCGAGGTCTGGGACAGCGGCATGGGCATTGCGGACAACCGCCTGGAAGAGATTTTCCAGGAGTTCAAACGCGGTGATGTGCAACGTCCGGATCAGGATCGCGGGTTGGGTCTGGGGCTGGCGATTGTCGAGAAAATTGCCGGGATTCTCGGGCACCGTATTCACGTGCGTTCGTGGCCGGGCAAGGGTTCGATGTTTTCCGTCGAAGTACCGCTGAGCGCTACGGCACCCAAGGCACTGCCGAACCTGCTGATGAGTGAGCCGATGCTCGAGCGTCTGCGCGGCGCGCGGGTGTGGGTACTGGACAACGACGCGGCGATTTGTGCCGGCATGCGTACGTTGCTCGAAGGATGGGGGTGCCTGGTGGTGACGGCGCTGTCGGAGCAGGATCTGGCACGGCAAGTGGACAACTATCACGCCGAAGCGGATTTGCTGATTGCCGATTATCACCTGGATGACGAGCAGAACGGTGTGGATGCGGTGGCGCGGATCAACGCCCGACGCGGCTCAGCCATTCCAGCGATGATGATCACGGCCAATTACAGCAATGAACTCAAATTGCAGATTCGTGAGTTGGGGCACACCTTGATGCACAAACCGGTGCGGCCGATGAAGCTGAAGACGGCGATGAGTCATTTGCTCGGCCGGCCTTGAGGCTCGCGATGTGTGGGGCAAGTCGAATCGTCGCACCGCCGCTCCCACAGGTTCTGCAGTGTTCCAACACAAATCCTGTGGGAGCGGGCTTGCCCGCGATGGGGAGCGACTCGGTGTACCAGAATCAACGCCGCAGATAAGACCCGAAATCAATATCCCCGGCACTCAGGATCGCCTGCACCCGGTTGTGTACATTGAGTTTGCGCAGGATCGCTGAGACGTGGGCCTTGACCGTGGTTTCGGCGATTTCCAGGGTGTAGGCGATCTGTTTGTTCGACTCGCCTTTGGTCATGCGCTCCAACGCCAGCAATTGCTTGCGGGTCAGGGCCTGGAGCAGTTCCGGCGGGAAACTCGGATTGTCGTTCATCCGGCGGTGGGTGCCGCTTTTTTGCGTGCGGATGATGTCCGGCGGCAGGTAGACGTTGCCGTTGAGAATCTGCTGGATCGCCTCGGTCATTTGCACCCGTGGCGAGGACTTGGTGATGAAACCCACCGCGCCATAGGTGATGGCTTGCAGCACGATCTGCTTGTCCTGTTCAGCCGAGACGATCACCACCGGAATGGTCGGTGCCTCGTTGCGCAGGTTGATCAGGCCGTTCAGGCCGTGCATTCCGGGCATGTTCAGGTCGAGCAGGATCAGGTCCAGGTCGTCGTGGTCCTGAGTCAGCGCCAGGGCGCTGTCGAGGTCGGCGGTTTCCATGACTTCGCTGCCCGGAAAACCGTCGCTGATGACGTTATGAATGGCTTCGCGAAACAGCGGGTGATCGTCGGCAATCAGAATTTTGTACATAGCCTTTCACCTCATTATTTTGATTATGGTGTGGCAACAACACCCACGCGTAAAGGTCAGGGAAAAGGTTCGGGCCGGGCGGGCGTCACCGGCAGGTTCGCCGCTTGCCAGGCATCCAGGCCGTCGCGATACCAATACAGAGTCTTATAGCCCATGGCGGCGGCGCGTTTGACCGCGTTCCAGCTCAGCCAGCAATCGGAGCGGCAGTAGAAGACCAGCGGTTGCGCAAGATCGCCCGCGGTCAATGTGTTCAGGTTACGCGCAAAATAGCCCTGCCAGTCGGGCGTCAGGTCGCCATCGCCGGTATTGGCCAGCCAATGACTGCCGGGCAGGTTCTCATGGGGCTGGTCTTCGATGAAGCGACCTTGCAGCCATTGACGGCGATAGACGTCGATCAAGATCGGGCGTGGTGTCTGGGAGAGCAGGGTTTGCAGGGCTGGCGTATCGATAATGGACGCGCCTTGCAGTTGATTCGGGGTCGGACTGCGATAAAGGCCGATGCGATAGCCTTCGGCGGAGAACAGCGGTGTGTCAGCGTGTGCGACACCCAGCAACAGGCTCAGCGATAACACGGCGAGGGAAGGGCGCAGCAGAACACGTCGGGCACGCGGCATGGGTTCAGTCCTTATAGTTATGAGCCCATTACATGCCAGTCTCGGTGCATTGGGAATGCGACGATAGACAGGAAAACCAGTACTAAAGTAGTAATTTTGCCATGTTTGATGGAGATCCAATTGTAGGAGCGAGCCTGCTCGCGATGAGGCCCTCACATCCGGCATTGATGTCGGCTGACACTCCGCCATCGCGAGCAGGCTCGCTCCCACAGGGGGATTTGGCTGGTCAGTTGCCTTTGCGTAAGGCGGCGTGTTGCGGGTTGAAGGTGAGCACGGCGAGCAGGGCAAACAACAATGTCAGCCCCACACACACCGCCAGCGCCAACGGATTGAAGCGTTCATACAGTGCAAACCTCACCAGCTCCACCGCATGGGTAAACGGGTTCACGGCGCACAGCCAATACAACCACTCGCTCGACTCGCGCATCTTCCACAGCGGATACAGGGCCGACGACAGGAAAAACAGCGGGAAGATCACGAAATTCATCACCCCGGCGAAGTTTTCCAACTGACGGATGGCGTTCGACAGCAACAGGCCCAGCGCGCTGAGCATCAACGCCACCAGCAACAGCGCCGGCAAGGCGATCAACAGCCCCATGGCCGGCGGTTGCACGCCGTACACCCAGGCAATCGCCAGAAAGGCGTACACCTGCAACAGCGAAATCAGCGACGTGGCCAACAATTTGCTGCACAGCAGAAACGTGCGGGGCAAGGGACTGGTGAGCAGCACGCGCATGCTGCCCATCTCCCGGTCGTAGACCATCGACAGCGAACCTTGCATGCCGTTGAACAGCAGAATCATGCAGGCCAAACCTGGAATGATGTAGACCTCGTAGGGAATGTAGGTGTCGTAGGGCTCAATGATCGCGATCCCGAGTGCTGCGCGAAAACCGGCGGCGAACACCAGTAGCCACAGCAACGGCCGGACAAGCGCGCTGAGAAACCGCGTGCGCTGCAACACAAAACGCAGCCATTCACGCAGCACGATGCCGCTGAAGCATTGCCAGTAAGCATTCATCGCACGGCTCCCGAGGTGGTCAAACGCGCGAAAGCCGAACCGAGGTCGCCGCCGTGTTCCAGGCTCAGGGCATCGGCTTGTCCACTGGCGACCAAGCGTCCTTGATGGAGAATCAGCAAGTCATCGCTCGGTTGCACCTCGTCCAGCAAATGGGTGGTCCAGAGCACACTGAGGTGTTGCTCGCGGCACAAGCTGCGGATGTGTTGATTGAGCGCTAATCGACTGGCCGGATCGAGGCCGACGCTGGCCTCGTCGAGCAGTAACAGGCGTGGCTCATGCAGCAGCGCACGGGCGATTTCCACCCGGCGACGATGGCCACCGTTCAGTTCGCGAACCCGTTCGCGACGGCGTTCGGTCAGCGTTTGCCGGGCCAGTTCGGCGTCGACCCGCAGGCTGGTCTGGCGGCGTGACATTCCATGCAGCGCGGCGTGATAACGCAGGTTTTGCTCGACGCTGAGGTCCAGGTCCAGGGTGCTTTGCTGAAACACCACACCCAGTTGCCTCAGCGCCGGGCGCGGCGCATTACGCAGCGAACAGCCGCCGACAACAATGTCGCCACGCTGCAAGTCATACAACCGCGTCAGCAGGGCGATCAGCGTCGATTTTCCTGCACCGTTGGGCCCCAGCAGCGCTGCAAAACGACCGGGCGCCAGGCTGAAACTCACCTGGCGCAACGCCTCCCGCGCGCCATAGGCAAAGCTCACGTCGCTGACTTCCAGTGCGTTCATGGCGTGACCACCACGCCCCACGGATAACGCCCGACCTTCACCGATTTGCTCACTTTGAGGCTGTCGACATCGATCACCGACACATCGCCGCTGACCCCATTGGTTGCCAACAATTGCTTCTGATCCGGGGTAAACGCCATCTGCCAGACGCGGCGGCCGACCAGCAGGTAATCAAGGATTTCCAAGGTCTTGGCATCGATCACCGCCACATGATTGGCCGGACCGAGCGCGACGAAACCATACTTGCCGTCGGCGCTGAGCTTGATGCCCACCGGTTGCACCTTGTCCGGGTGCACGCCTTTGATCTGGAAGGTCAGGGTCTTGAGCACCTGCCGGGTTGCGACGTCGAGGACCGTCACCGTGCCGCCGATTTCCGCCGAGGCCCACAGTTGTTTGCCATCGGGTGCGAACTCGACGAAACGCGGGCGCTGATCCACCAGCGTGCTGTCGGCCAGGGTCTGGGTGCTGGTGTCGATCCAGTGCAGCATGTTAGTGGTTTCGCTGGTGTTCACCGCCCATTTGCCATCGGGGCTGACCGCCATGCCTTCGGGTTCGACGCCGACGTTGATCTGGCCCAGCACCTTGGAGGTTTCGGTGTCGATCACGGTCACCAACGCATCGTCCTCGTTGGAAACGTAGAGCCAGCGATGGTTCGGGTGCAGGGCGAATTGCTCGGGGTCCTTGCCCGAGGGCAGTTCTTTGATGATTTTGCGCGTGGCCACGTCCATGACCTGCACCCGGTCCGAATCGCTGGCGCAGATGTACAGCAGCTTGTTGTCGTGGGACAACAACAGGCCGCGCGGGCGCTGGCCGACGGGCAGGGTGTCGGTGACTTGCAGGGTCTGCATGTCGATCAGGCTCAGGGTGTTGTCTTTCTCGTTCGAGACCCAGGCGGTGCTGGCCGCGGCGTGCCCGGCAGCGAGCAGCAGGGCACATGAAAGCAGGGTGCGGCGCATGGCAGATTCCTTATTGTTGTCGTTGTTGTGGACGATCAGGGAAAGCGGCAGCTGACTTCGGGCTTGTCGTAACCGAGGCTGTCCATTTCATTGAAAGGGTGCAGAAAGCCGTCCTGCGGCGAGGTGCTGACCAGCGCCCGTGGCTGGACGATGGGGATCGGCTGGCGCAACTGGCCGTTCCACGGGCGATAACTGAGCTTGCGACCCTTGAAACCATCCAGCGGCAATTGATCGCTGATTTCCAGGTTGCGGATCGCCATCGGATCGGTCTGACGCAGTTTGCTCACGGCGCTGGCGATACTGCGCACGGCCATCCACGCGGCAAAATCGCGGTCGTTCATCCAGCGCCCGGCCATGGCTTCGAAGCGCTTTTGCAATTGGGCGGCGCCGTAGGTTTCCACGGTCTTGTGCCAACCCACCGGGGTCAGGCCTTGAGTGCCGGCCACCGGGCGCGGATACCAGGTCTGGTAGGGCACGTATTCGCCGAAGTCACCGCGCTCATCGGCCACCAGCACCACGTCGTACTCCGCGGTCTGGGTGAACAGGGGCATGTCGGCCTGGGCGCTGCGGCGCTGGTCGTTATCGAAACTCCAGGCTTTTTCCGCGACCAGTTGCACGCCGAAGCGCTTCGCCGCGCGACGCAGGGCGGCGGCATAGGCTTGATCGTCGGCGGTCGGGCCGACGATCAGCAGCGCCCGCTGCCATTTGCGCACCACCAGAAACTGCGCCAGCGCATCGGCCAGCATCGCCCGGCTTGGCAGCGTGTGCAGCACGTTTGGCAAGCAGTCGGTGGTGCGCAAGCTGTCATCCGGGCTACCGGCGTTGAACAGCAAACTGTCAGGCAGAGCCGCGCTGAGTTGGCGCAGGCTGGCCACTGGCGCGTTCACCACAAACAGGCGCAGACCTTGCGCGTGTTGAGCCTTGGCCGCTTCAAGCAAGGCCTCCGGGCTGTCGGCGTTGACGCTGGCCAGGCTGTAACTGTGATTGAGAAAACGCCCGGTGCTGTTGCTGTCTGTGATCGCCAGTTCGGCGCCACGCCCTCCGGCATCGATCGGCTCGGGAATCACGTTGGACAGTAGCGGCCCCGGATCAGGGCGATAACCCAGGTAGCCGATCTGCACCTGCAAGGGCGCGTCGGCCGCCTGACTCTGGGTCGCCAGCCCCGCAGCGCAGGCAATCGCCAGCAGGTAGATCAGGGCGTAAGGGGCAAGCTGGCGCATAAGGCACTCCACGACGGTTAGCGCCAGCATAGGAAGCCTGAGGACAGGATGAAATATGCAGAAAGTACCAGTGAGGCAGTACCAAGGTAGTAACTCGCCGTGGGCGGCGCGGTTTTAGCATGGACAACAACGGCCATCATTCTGGAGAAGATCGATCATGCGTATTCTCAAAGCGCTGCTCCTGCCGTTGCTGCTGATCCTGAGCCTGATCGGCATCGACAAACTCCACGGCCCGCGCCCCGCGTCGCTGCCGGTTTTGCCCGCGACGCCGGGGCGCTAGGCATGTCAGCGCTGTGGCGGATCAACCTGTGGGTCTGCGGATTCTTCACTCTGGTCACCCTGGCGTGCATGGGCTTGCTGGTGCATCAGGCGCTGGCGGATGTGGAGCGTGAGCTGCAATCCGCCGAGGCGGTGGTCGAATATTTGAGCGAAACCGCCGAGCGTGATCCCGTCAGCCTGCAACCACGGCTGACGCAAAGTCTGCGTCACGTGCGGGTGCACTGGCTCGAACCGGGCGAGGCGGCACACCCTTCGATGCAGGACGGGCTGGACGCCTGGCTCGGGCGATTGCTGTTTGCCGAGGCACGGCACGGCGTGCGGGTGCTGGATCTGCAGGATGGCCGACGCGTGCAGATCGCGGTCGACCCACGGGATGAAATCGATGAGGTCTGGGATTCCCTCCAACAATTACTGAGCCTGTGTGGCCTGGCGTTATTGTTGAGTCTGTTGACCATCCGCTGGGCCGTGCGCCGGGGCATGGGGTTGCTCGACGAGTTGCTGCGCGCGTTGCGGCAGGTCTCCGGCGGCCAGCTCAAGGTGCGATTGCGTGCGCAGGGGCTGCCGGAAGCGCGGCAACTGGCGACGCATTTCAACCGCATGACCGAAGCACTGGAACAGGCACGCGCCGACAACACGCAACTGACCCAGACGTTACTGGCGGTGCAGGAACAGGAGCGCACTCATCTGGCGCAGACCCTGCACGACGATCTCGGTCAATACCTGGCGGGGATTCGGGCTCAGGCCTGTCTGTTGCGCTTGGTCGCTGATCAGCCTGACACCGTGGAGCGCACGGTGCGTGAGCTGGAACACAACTGCGAACACCTGCAACAAGGTTTCAGAGCGCTGGTGCACGACCTCTATCCGGTGGTGTTGCAGCACCTGCCGCTGGCCGAAGCCCTTGGGTTGCTGGTGGAACAATGGCAAGCCCGACAAGGGATCGATTGCCGGTTATGGGTCAGCGCGCACTTGCCGATGTTGTCCGCGCCGGACAAGACCCACCTCTACCGTCTGTTGCAGGAAGCCTTGACCAACGTTGCCCGTCACGCCGGTGCCAGCGAAGTGCGGGTGCGTCTGCACCATCGCGGCGGGCAGTTGTGCTTGCTGGTGCGTGACAACGGTTGCGGCGCACTCCAGCCGCAGCGGCGGGGAGTCGGTTTGTATTCGATGTTCGAGCGCGCCCGCAGTCTGGGCGGCGACCTACGCATTATCAGCCACCCCGGCGCCGGTTGGGCGCTGGCCTTGAGCATGCCTTTGGAGGCTTCATGAACATTCTGCTGGTGGATGACCATGCGGTGGTCCGTCAGGGCTACGCGAGTTTGTTGCGCGCGTTGTTGCCGGCGATGGAAGTGCGTGAAGCCGCAACGGGTGAAGAGGCGCTGACCAAGGTTCAGGAAGCCGTGCCGAATCTGGTGATCATGGATTTCGGTTTGCCGGGAATCAGCGGGCTGGAAACCACGCGCCGGTTGCGACAGCGTCTGCCGCAATTGCGCGTGCTGTTTTTCAGCATGCACGATGAGCTGCCGTTGGTACGCCAGGCGCTGGACGCGGGCGCCTCGGGTTACCTGACCAAAAGCTCGGCCCCGGATGTGTTGATCGAGGCCGTGCGGCGCATCCTTGCCGGCCACGCCTATATCGAACAACCGCTGGCCACTCAATTGGTCTGTCACCCGCAACAGGACGACGCCAGTGATCCGCGTTTGCAGAGCATGACCCAGCGTGAGCTGGAAATTTTCGTGATGCTTGCCAAAGGCACTCCGGCCCGGTTGATTGCCGAGCAGTTAAGCATCAGCAGCAAGACCGTCTCCAATCACCTGACGTTGCTCAAGAGCAAATTGCAGGTCAGCTCCCATGCCGAACTGGTGCATCTGGGGATTGATATGGGGGTGGTGCGCAAGGCGATGTGACTCTATCCACCGCAGAACCCTGTGGGAGCGGGCTTGCTCGCAATGAGGGCCTTCCATCCACAATTGATGTCGACTGACAGGCCGCCATCGCGAGCAAGCTCGCTCCCACAGGAGAGGGGTTACTTGTTCCATGTCGTTGGGCAACCGGTGCAACCCTCCATATTTGCATCCTGAAAATTCGCATAATGCTGGCGCGAACCATTGAGGTTCGCCTGCTCCAGGTTGCTTTCGCCAAACTTGGCTTCCTGCAGATTGGCATCGCGCAGATCCGCGCCTTTGAGATCAGCCTTGCTTAACCAGGTCATTTCCAGATCGGCCGCCCGCAGGTTGGCGTTGTGCAGTTTGGCGCCGGAGAGGCGGGCGAATTGCAGGTAGGCGCCGCTGAGGTTGGCGTCCTGAAATTGTGCGCCCTGGGCAAACAGGCCCCAACCCTGGATCGCCATCAACGAGGCACCGCTGAAGTCGGCCAGGCGCAGGTTGCTCTGTTGCAGGCTGGCGCGGGTCAAGTTGGCGCCTTGCAGTTGGGCTTTTTCCAGATTGGCGAGGTCGAGGCGGGCGTGGCGCAAGTCGGCATCGCGCAGGTCGGCGCCGCTGAGGTTCATGTTGCGCAGGTCCTGATTGCTCAGGTTGGCGCCTTTGAGGTTGGCGCCGGGGCATTGGCTGTGCTCGGCGAGGGTGCAGCCGTTGATGATCAACGGGGCTTCGTCGCCGTCATCGGTGGCGTAAGCCGTGGCAACGCTTAATAGAAGCAGTAGAGGCAGACAGTTCATGGCGAAGTCTCTGGGGCCCTTGTGGGAGCGGGCCTGCTCGCGAGGGTCGTCAACGAAGACGCGGGGCGTCTGGTGCCCCGTGGCAGTCTCAGGTCCATCGCGAGCACGCTCGCTCCCACAGAGGTTGGCGGTGGGTGGGGTAGTGGTTTACTTCTGTGCGGTCTGGTTATCCCAGCTCGGAATCTTGAACACCCAGAACGACCCGCCCTGAGCCACCGGTTTGGTCAGCTCGGCCATGTCGCCACCCCACAACGGCACCGCGCCGCCATAGCCGACAGTCACGCCGATATACTGCTCGCCGTCCTGTTCCCAGGTGACCGGCGGCGAGACGATGCCGCTGCCGGTCTGGAACTTCCACAGCTCCTTGCCGGTTTTCGCGTCGAAGGCCTTGAAGAAACCGTCGCCGGTACCGGTGAATACCAGGTTGCCTTTGGTCGCCAGCACGCCGGCCCACAGTGGCAGCGCCTCCTTGTGCTCCCACACCACTTTGCCCGTAGTCGGGTTCATCGCACGCAAGGTGCCGACGTGATCGTCGTACATGCGTTTGATGCGGAACCCCATGCCCAGATAGGCCGAACCTTTTTTGTAGTTGACCTCTTCGGTCCAGTATTCCTCTTTCCATTGGTTGCCCGGAATGTAGAACAACCCGGTGTCCTGGCTGTAGGCCATCGGGTTCCAGTTTTTGCCGCCAAGGAACGGCGGCGAAACTTCAACCGGTTTGCCTTTGGTTTCGCCCGGCAGCGGTTTCGCCGGACGCTGGCCTTCGTTCTCGACCGGGCGCCCGGTCTTCAGGTCAATGTGGCTGGCCCAGGTGATGTTGTCGACGAAGGGGAAGGCGTTCTGCAATTTGCCGTTGTTGCGGTCGACCACGTAGAAGAAACCGTTACGGTCCGCGTGGCCGGTGGCCTTGACCGTTTTACCGTCCTTGTCCTTGTAGTCGAACAGCACCAGCTCGTTGTTGCCGGAGAAATCCCAGGCATCGTTCGGCGTGTGCTGGTAGAACCATTTCACTTCGCCGGTGCTTGGATCGACGCCGACCTGGCCCGAGGTATAGAGGCTGTCGTAATCGTGCGGGTTGCCGTCCTTGGAAGTGCGCGCCCAGGTGTTCCACGGACCAGGGTTGCCGGCGCCGACGATGATGGTGTTGGTTTCCGGATCGAAACTGGCGCTTTGCCAAGGGGCGCCTCCGCCGTGGCTCCAGGCTTCGACCTTGCCGGTTTCGGTGGTCGGATCGTTCGGCCAGGACGGCGCCTTGACGTCGCCGGTCGGGGTGCTGTCCTTGCCGTTCAAGCGGCCCATGTGGCCTTCGACAAAGGGGCGCATCCACACTTCTTCGCCGGTGTCCGGGTCGCGGGCAAACAGTTGCCCGACCACGCCGAACTCATCGCCGGAACTGCCATGAATCAGCAGCACCTTGCCGCTGGTCTTGTCTTTGATCAGCACTGGCGCGCCGGTCATGGTGTAGCCGGCGGCGTGGTCGCCGAATTTCTTGTTCCACACCACTTTGCCGGTGTTCTTGTCCAGCGCGATCAGGCGTGCGTCGAGGGTACCGAAGTAGATCTTGTCGCCATAAATCGCCGCCCCGCGATTGACCACATCGCAGCACGGACGAATGTTGTCCGGCAGGCGATGGTTGTAAGTCCACAGGCGCTTGCCGGTCTTGGCGTCGAGGGCAAACACCCGCGAGTACGAACCGGTGACGTACACCACGCCGTCACTGACGATGGCCTGGGATTCCTGGCCGCGCTGTTTCTCGTCGCCAAACGAATAGGACCAGGCGGGCGTCAGTTTGAATACGTTCTTGTCGTTGACCTTAGCGAGCGGGCTCCAGCGCTGGGCGTTGGTGCCCATGCCGTATTGCAGAACGTCCTTGGTGGTCAGGTGATCGTTGGCAATGTCTTCCCAGCTCACGTTGTGCGTCGGCTTCGCCGGTTCGGTCGCGGCTTGGCCGGCAGCGCTCAGGGACAGGCTGCTCACCAGCAAAAAGGCTTGCACGGCGAGGGTCAAAGGGGAAAGGGCGGGTAGCGATCTTATTGTCATGGTTGCAGTTCCCAGTGGAGGTTTTGGCCTGCACAGGGTGGTGCGTTCGACGGGGTGGCGAATACGGAAAAAGTCCCGCTGTTGCCGGGAAGATTTCCCAGGCGGCACCTGATTTGGGTGTGCGCCACAAGCCCTACTACCAAGGGATTAGACGGCGGCCACCAAAGCAGCATGGGGCTTGCGCGAAACGCTTCCTAAGATGGTTGCCATAGCCTCTGCCAAGAGGTTTTGCGTGCAATCCTGAGGGCATAACAATGACAACAAAACGCAACGCCTTGCTCGTTGCCGGACTGCTGGCCGGCTTTATCAGTGCAGGTTCGGTCTGGGCCCACGGCAACGTGGTGCCACAAGCCGTCGAAACCAAGGGACTGACCCCGATCAAGGACTCCGGCGTGCAGGTCGATGGTGATGGGTGGGCGGCGGTGAACCCTTACCGCACTTCCCCGGAACACGATAAAGCCATCGAGATCGGCTCATCGGCCTACAACCAGAACTGCGCGGCCTGTCATGGCCTGGAAGCCAAATCGGGCGGCATCGCCCCCGATTTGCGCATGCTCGATGTCGGCGAGGCCGGTGATGAATGGTTCGTCGAACGGGTCCGCCACGGCGCCGTAAGGGACGGTCGGGTGTACATGCCGAAGATGGCCGATTACCTGAGTCAGGAAGCCCTGTGGGCAGTGCGCACTTACCTGGACAGCGTTCGCGTCGAGGAGTAATGCATGCGCCTGCTCGCTCTGTTGATCAGTGCTGTGCTGCTGTGCTGCCAGGCGGTGCAGGCGCAGGTCCGTACCTATGACGAAATGATCGCCGCCGGGGAACTGAAGGTGGCGGTCTACAAAGACTTCGCCCCCTACAGTTTCGAAGACGCCGGCCAGCCCCGTGGCGTCGATGTCGAACTGGCCGAAGCCTTGGCCAAAGCCCTTGGCGTGCATTTGAAACTGATCTGGGCGCCCGCCGGCGAGAAGCTCGACGACGACCTGCGCGACTACATCTGGCGCGCCAGTCAGTTGCACGATCTGCAACTGGCCGACCTGATGATGCGTGTGCCCTACGATCAGGATTACGCGCGCAAGCGCAACGAACTGGGTGAACTGGAAAACGGCCATGTGGTGATGTTCGGTCCGTACCAGAACGAACAATGGCAAGTCGCTTATGACCGCCGTCGGCTGGAGTCGGTGGGCAGTGTCGCGGTGTTCGAACACCACCCGATTGGCGTCGAAGTGGACAGCGTGCCGTCGTTCTACCTGACCTCGGTATTCAACGGCATGCTCGCCGGCAAAACCCGCCACTACCCCGGCGTGCCCCAGGCGTTCGCGGCCATGAAGGCCGGTGAAGTCGACGCGGTCATGGCGATGCGCGGCGAGATCGACTGGCAGGTTCACGAGGCGGCGGACCCGCAACTCGCGCTGGCGGAAAACGCCTATCCGAACATGGGCAAGCAACTCTGGGAGATCGGCATGGCGGTGCACGAAAGCAATCGTCAATTGGCCTATGCCGTGGAAGAAACCCTGGAAACCCTGATCCGTGAAGGCTCGGTCAAAGCCATTTATGCCCGATACGGCCTGCGCTATGACGTCCCGGAGATGTATCAACAGTGAACTGGAGCGCGTGTTGCCTGTTGGCCTGCTGGCTACCCTTGGCCGCGCACGCGGCAGCCATCGAACCGGGCAAAGACCCGGTACCGTCGGTCATGTGGGCCTTCTATCACAAGCAAATGCTCGGCGATGCGCCGTTCGTGTTCGACGAGCGGGTCAAGCTGCTGGCGCCGCCGTTCGCCGAAGATGCCCGGCAAGTGCCGCTGGAAATCGACGCCCGGGCGTTCAAGGGCGAGGTGGTGAAAATCCTTGCGTGGGCCGAACTCAATCCGTTGCCGAAAATTGTCGATTTTCAACCGCTGGATCGCGTGCTGCCGTGGCTGTCGATCCGCATCCGTATCGAACAAGCCACGCCGTTGCGTGCAGCGGTGCTGACCCGCGATGGGCTGTGGCATGTCGGCTCGACCCTGATCGATGCGGCGGGCGGTGGATGCACGGCACCCAGCGTGGTGCGCAGTCAACCGGGCTGGGAGGAGCACATCGGCGAAGTGCTTGGCGGGCGTTATCCCCGTGGTGAATTCAGCCGCTTGCGCTTGCAGGTGGCGCACCCGATGGACAACGGCATGGTCGGCGGCATCCCGGAATTTTTCATCAACCATGCCGAGCTGCGCGATCACAACGATCAGTTGCTGGCCCGCCTCGAACTGTTTCCCGCCGTCAGCGAAAACCCCAGCCTGGCGTTCGACATCGAAGGGGCAGGGCAGACGCGCTTGTTGCTGCGCGACAACAGCGGCAACGAATTCGATGCGGCCATACCCTGACTCAAAGGAGCGCGCGATGCGCTGGATGCTGCTGTTGTTCATGAGCCTGAGCCTTCCTGCGCTGGCCGATCTCGACTATTCACTCAAGCCCCGGCAGATCGCCGCAGACACCTGGCTGCTGGAGGGCAGCACCGACAATTTCGCCAAGGGCAACGGTGGCAACATCGTCAACACCGCGTTCATTGTCACCGAACGCGGTGTGGTGGTGATCGATACCGGGCCATCGAAGCGTTACGGCGAAGCGATGCGCAAAGCGATTGCCGCGACCACCGACAAACCGGTGATCCAGGTGCTGCTGACCCATCATCATCCCGATCATGTGCTGGGCAATCAGGCCTTCAGCGACGTGCCGATCGGCGCGTTGGGCGGTACAGCCGAGCTGTTGAAGCAGCAGGGCGACGCCATGGCCGAGAACATGTACCGACTGGTGGGCGACTGGATGCGTGGCACCGAAGTGGTGTTGCCGACCGAGACGCTGACACCGGGCGTGCGAACTTTTGGGAATCACGATCTGCGCCTGCTGAGCCTGGGTGGGCACACGGGCGCTGATCTGGCTATTCTCGACCAGAAAACCGGCGTGCTGTTTGCCGGGGATCTGGTGTTTTATCAGCGGGCGCTGACCACGCCCAACAGTCCGGGATTGTCGGTGTGGCTGGCGGACATTGCGACGCTGCAAGGCTTGCCGTGGACGCTCATCGTCCCCGGCCACGGCCCGTTAGCCACGGACGCAAAACCCTTCGAGCAAATGCGCGACTACCTTGGCTGGCTCGATCAACTGATGCGTGAGGGCGCCGCCAATGGTAGCGACATGGGCGAGATGATCCGCAGCCCGATTCCCGAACGGTTCGCCGGGATCAGCCTGAGTCGTTATGAGCTGATTCGCAGTGTCAGTCATCTCTACCCTCGCTACGAGCGCGAACAGATGCCCCGAGTCGACTCCGCCGCAAGCAAATGACCAACACGCGAGCCTGTGGGAGCGAGCCTGCTCGCGATAGCGGTGTAGCAGTCAATAAAGATATCGAC
>NZ_JAVLRV010000002.1:1483929-1489098 GCF_055803035.1 Pseudomonas sp. 300
TCAGGCCCTCATCGCGAGCAGGCTCGCTCCCACAGGGGACTGGTGTCGATCACAAAAACCGGTGTTCATCTCATCAGACCCGCTACTAAGGAACTAGCAATCTCAGCACTGCGGGCAATTGTTGCAACGGCGGCCGCGCCCAAGAATCTGCACCAGACCGGGAAAATTTCCCGGGTATAACAAAAACCGCAGAGGCAGCCGTCATGACCCAACCCGCACGTCGCCAACCCTTCGTCTTGAGCCTGTTGCTCAGTGCCATGCTGTTGTCCGGCACGGCATTGGCCGCCGTCACCGACCAGGACATTCTCCAGGACCCCAAGAACCCGGAGCAGATCGTCACCAACGGTCTGGGCGTCCAGGGTCAGCGCTACAGCCCGCTCGACACCCTCAACGTCAACAACGTGAAGGACTTGCGGCCGGTCTGGGCCTTCTCCTTCGGCGGCGAAAAACAACGCGGTCAGCAAGCACAGCCGATGATCAAGGACGGCGTGATGTACATGACCGGTTCTTACTCGCGGGTGTTCGCGGTGGACGCGCGCACCGGCAAGAAGCTCTGGCAATACGATGCCCGCCTGCCCGATGACATCCGCCCGTGCTGCGACGTGATCAACCGGGGCGTGGCACTGTATGGCGACCTCGTGTTCTTCGGCACCCTCGACGCCAAACTCGTGGCCCTGAACAAAGACACCGGCAAAGTGGTGTGGAGCAAGAAAGTCGCCGACCACAAGGAAGGCTATTCCATCAGCGCAGCGCCGTTGGTGATCAACGGCAAGCTGATTACCGGTGTGGCCGGTGGCGAGTTCGGGGTGGTCGGCAAGATCGAAGCCTATGACCCGAAAAACGGCGACTTGCTGTGGAGTCGCCCGACCGTCGAAGGCCACATGGGCTATGTCTACAAGGACGGGAAAGCGGTAGAGAACGGTATTTCCGGTGGCGAAGCCGGCAAGACCTGGCCGGGGGATCTGTGGAAAACCGGCGGCGCGGCACCTTGGCTCGGCGGTTACTACGACCCGGAAACCAATCTGCTGCTGTTCGGCACCGGCAACCCGGCGCCGTGGAACTCGCACCTGCGTCCTGGCGACAACCTTTATTCATCCTCGCGTCTGGCGCTGAACCCGGACGACGGCACGATCAAATGGCACTTCCAGAGCACGCCCCACGACGGCTGGGACTATGACGGCGTGAACGAGCTGGTCTCGTTCAACTACACCGAAGGCGGTAAAGAAATCAAAGCCGCCGCGACCGCGGACCGTAACGGTTTCTTCTACGTGCTGGACCGCACCAACGGCAAATTCATTCGTGGCTTCCCGTTCGTGGACAAGATCACCTGGGCCACCGGGCTGGATAAAGACGGCCGGCCGATCTACAACGAGGCCAGCCGTCCGGGCGCACCGGGCACCGAAGCCAAGGGCAGTTCGGTGTTCGTCGCCCCGGCGTTCCTCGGCGCGAAAAACTGGATGCCGATGGCCTATAACAAGGACACCGGGTTGTTCTACGTACCGTCCAACGAGTGGGGCATGGACATCTGGAACGAAGGCATCGCCTACAAGAAAGGCGCGGCGTTCCTTGGTGCCGGTTTCACCATCAAACCGTTGAACGAAGACTACATCGGCGTGCTGCGCGCCATCGACCCGAAAACCGGCAAGGAAGTCTGGCGTCACAAGAACTTCGCGCCGTTGTGGGGCGGGGTGCTGACCACCAAAGGCAACCTGGTGTTCACCGGCACGCCGGAAGGTTTCCTCCAGGCGTTCAACGCCAAGACCGGCGAGAAAGTCTGGGAATTCCAGACCGGCTCTGGCGTACTGGGTTCACCCGTGACCTGGGAAATGGACGGCGAGCAGTACGTCTCGGTGCTGTCCGGTTGGGGTGGCGCTGTTCCGCTGTGGGGCGGTGAAGTGGCCAAGCGCATCAAGGACTTCAACCAGGGCGGCATGCTCTGGACCTTCAAGTTGCCAAAAGACCTCGTGGTGGCCAAGCACTAACCCCAAGTCCACCGCATAACCCTGTGGGAGCGAGACCGGCTTGCCGGCGATAGCGGACTATCAGTCAACAAAGATGTTGAATGTGCTGGCCTTATCGCGGGCAAGCCCGCTCTCACTGGGGGATTTGTCGGCAAACCTACTACCAAATAACGAGAACCCCCCTGCCAACGGCGCATTCGTTCGGCACGCGGGGCTCTCTACTATCGGTTCATCGCCTGTTTGCCCGACAGGCATCGACCCAGACAGAGGCTCACCATGATCTACGCACAACCCGGAACACCAGGCGCCGTCGTGACGTTCAAGGCGCGCTACGGCAACTTCATCGGCGGCGAGTTCGTCGCGCCGGTCAATGGCGAGTACTTCACCAACACCTCGCCGGTGAACGGTGAAGTGATCGCCGAGTTCCCGCGCTCCAGCGCCGCCGACATTGACAAGGCCCTCGACGCCGCCCACGCCGCTGCCGATGCCTGGGGCAAAACCTCGGCCCAGGACCGCTCGCTGGTGCTGCTGAAAATCGCCGATCGCATCGAACAGAACCTCGAAATTCTCGCCGTCACCGAAACCTGGGACAACGGCAAAGCCGTGCGCGAAACCCTGAACGCCGACGTGCCGCTGGCCGCCGACCATTTCCGTTACTTCGCCGGCTGCATCCGCGCGCAGGAAGGCGGCGCCGCCGAGATCAACGAGCTGACCACCGCCTACCATTTCCACGAGCCATTGGGCGTGGTCGGGCAAATCATTCCGTGGAACTTCCCGCTGCTGATGGCCGCGTGGAAACTCGCCCCGGCCCTGGCGGCCGGTAACTGCATCGTGCTCAAACCAGCCGAGCAGACGCCGTTGTCGATCATGATTTTCGCCGAACTGATCGCCGACTTGCTGCCGGCCGGCGTGCTGAACATCGTGCAAGGTTTCGGTCGCGAAGCCGGTGAAGCGCTGGCTACCAGCAAACGCATCGCCAAGATCGCCTTCACCGGTTCCACCCCGATTGGTGCGCACATCATGAAATGCGCGGCCGAGAACATCATTCCAAGCACCGTTGAACTGGGCGGCAAGTCGCCGAACATCTTCTTCGAAGACATCATGAACGCCGAGCCACAGTTCATCGAGAAAGCCGCCGAAGGCCTGGTGCTCGCCTTCTTCAACCAGGGCGAAGTCTGCACCTGCCCATCACGAGCGCTGGTGCAGGAATCGATCTACGACGACTTTATGAAAGTGGTGATGAAGAAGATCGCCAAGATCAAGCGCGGCGACCCACTGGACACCGAAACCATGGTCGGCGCCCAGGCGTCTGAGCAGCAATACGACAAGATCCTCTCGTACCTGAAAATTGCCCAGGAGGAGGGCGCCGAGCTGCTCACCGGCGGCGCGGCCGAGCGTCTTGAGGGCGACTTGTCGACGGGTTACTACATCCAGCCGACCCTGCTCAAGGGCCACAACAAGATGCGCGTGTTCCAGGAAGAAATCTTCGGTCCGGTGGTGGGCATCACCACGTTCAAGGACGAAGCCGAAGCCCTGGCGATTGCCAACGACAGTGAGTTCGGCCTCGGTGCCGGTCTGTGGACCCGCGACATCAACCGTGCGTACCGCATGGGCCGGGCGATCAAGGCTGGTCGCGTGTGGACCAACTGCTACCACCTGTACCCGGCGCACGCTGCGTTCGGAGGCTACAAAAAATCCGGCGTCGGCCGTGAAAACCACAAGATGATGCTCGACCACTACCAGCAGACCAAAAACCTGCTGGTGAGCTACGACATCAATCCGCTGGGCTTCTTCTAACCCCCGCAAAAACACCACCAAAACCTGTGGGAGCGGGCTTGCCCGCGATAGCGGTCTGACATCCAACATCCATGTTGAATGTGCTGGCCTCATCGCGAGCAGGCTCGCTCCCACATTGGTTTTGTGTGTATTTGAAGACCGCGCAAACACCCCCTACCAACGCACCCCACGACCTCCTTCGAAAGTAGCATTCGGGCGCCTGCCGCCTCGTGCATTAATGGCTTTACCGGAATCGTCCGGCACAAGAAGAGGATTGACCCATGTGGACTAAACCCGCGTTTACCGATCTGCGCATTGGCTTCGAAGTGACGATGTATTTCGCCAACCGCTGATCGTCCACCCGGCCAGCCGCTGAGTTGGCCGGGCCTGCCTTCTGGAGCATCGCCCATGCACATCCGCGTTCTCGGTTCCGCCGCTGGCGGTGGTTTTCCGCAATGGAACTGCAACTGCCGCCAGTGCGCCGGCGTGCGCAATGGCAGCCTGCGCGCGCAACGTCGCACGCAGTCCTCCATTGCCCTGAGCGACAACGGTGTGGACTGGGTGCTGTGCAATGCTTCCCCGGATATCCGTGCGCAACTCGAGGGTTTCGCGCCGCTGCAACCGGCCCGCCGCCTGCGCGACACGGCGATTGCCGGCGTGGTCCTGATGGACAGCCAGATCGACCATTGCACCGGCCTGTTGAGCCTGCGCGAAGGCTGCCCGCATTCGGTGTGGTGCACCGAGCGGGTGCATGAAGACCTGAGCAGCGGTTTCCCGTTGTTCACCATGCTCAAACACTGGAATGGCGGCTTGCAGTGGCAACCCGTGGGGCTGGACCGCGAGCCATTCAGCATCGCGGCCTGCAAGCATTTGCAGTTTCGGGCGATTCCACTGGTCAGCAACGCGCCGCCGTATTCGCCCAATCGTGGCAATCCGCAACCGGGCGACACCATTGGCCTGTTCATCGAAGACCTGCGTACGGGCGCGTCGTTGTTCTATGCGCCGGGCCTGGGTCAGATCGACGATGAGGTGTCGAGCTGGATGCAACGCGCCGATTGTTTGTTGCTGGACGGTACGTTGTGGCGCGATGACGAAATGCGCGTGTGTGAAGTCGGCCAGAGCCTGGGCAGTGAAATGGGCCACCTGCCGCAAAGCGGACCGGGCGGCATGCTTGAAGTGCTGGAGGGTTTCAACCGCCAGCGCAAGGTGCTGATCCACATCAACAACACCAATCCGATCCTCGATGAAGACTCGGCTGAGCGGGCGTTGCTGGAGCGGCGCGGGATCGAAGTGGCCTATGACGGCATGAGTATTGAGTTATAGGGCATCGAGACCGCCGCGCGGTCTATCGCCAGCAGGCTGGCTCCCACAAGGGACGCGATCAACTGTGGGAGCCAGCCTGCTGGCGATGAGGTCGGTCCAGACACCACAA
>NZ_JAVLRV010000002.1:1489108-1615662 GCF_055803035.1 Pseudomonas sp. 300
CACCGGTCGTCCCCGGAGAACCGCAATGACTGACACCCCAATGACTCCCAGCGAATTCGAAGCCGCCCTGCGCGCCAAAGGCGCGTACTACCACATCCATCACCCGTTCCACCAAGCCATGTACGCCGGTCGCGCCACTCGCGCGCAGATTCAAGGCTGGGTCGCCAACCGCTTCTACTACCAGATCAACATTCCGCTCAAGGATGCCGCCATCCTGGCCAACTGCCCGGACCGCGACGTGCGCCGCGAATGGCTGCAGCGGATTCTCGACCACGACGGTGTGCCCGGCAGCGAAGGCGGCATTGAAGCCTGGCTGCGCCTCGGTGAAGCGGTGGGCCTGGACCGTGAACAGATCCTGTCCCAGGAACTGGTATTGCCCGGCGTCCGTTTTGCCGTGGACGCCTACGTCAATTTCGCCCGTCGTGCCTGCTGGCAGGAAGCGGCCAGCAGTTCGCTGACCGAGCTGTTCGCACCGCAGATCCACCAGTCGCGGCTCGACGCCTGGCCCACGCATTACCCGTGGATCGACGTCGCCGGCTATGACTATTTCCGCACGCGCCTGAGCCAGGCGCGGCGTGATGTCGAGCACGGTTTGCGCATCACCTTGGCGCATTACGTCACCGTCGAAGGGCAGCAGCGGATGCTGGAAATCCTTCAGTTCAAACTCGACGTGCTGTGGAGCATGCTCGACGCCATGAGCATGGCCTACGAGCTGCAACGCCCGCCGTATCACACGGTGACCACCGAACGCGTCTGGCATCGGGGGATCGCACTGTGAGCCTGATCAAACGTGCGCAGTCACCGACCTTGCGCCAGGGGTTTCGCTTGCAGTGGGAGCCGCGTCAGGACTGCCATGTGCTGCTGTACCCCGAAGGCATGATTAAACTCAACGCCAGTGCCGGGCAGATTCTCGATCTGCTGGACGGTCAGCGCAGCGTGGCGGCGATCATTGATTTACTCTCCGCGAGTTTCCCCGGTGTGCCGGGGATCGATGAGGACGTGCTGGCGTTTCTGGAGGTGGCCCATGCTCAATTCTGGATCGAATGATTCGCCGCCGGGGCCGCCGCTGTGGCTGTTGGCGGAGCTGACTTATCGTTGTCCGTTGCAATGCCCGTATTGCTCCAATCCACTGGATTTCGCCCAGCAAGGCGCGGAGTTGAGTACCGAAGAGTGGATTCGCGTGTTCCGTGAGGCGCGCGAAATGGGCGCTGCGCAACTGGGCTTTTCCGGTGGCGAGCCGTTGGTGCGCCAGGATTTGGCGGAGTTGATCAAAGCCGCACGGGACATGGGTTACTACACCAACCTGATCACCTCGGGCATCGGTTTGACCGAGCAGAAAGTCCATGATTTCAAAGTCGCCGGGCTCGACCATATCCAGATCAGCTTTCAGGCTGCCGACGAAGCGGTCAACAACATGCTCGCCGGCTCGCGCAAGGCATTCGCACAGAAGCTCGCCATGGCCCGTGCGGTGAAAGCCCAGGGTTACCCGATGGTGCTGAATTTCGTCACCCATCGGCACAACATCGACCGCATCGACCGCATCATCGACTTATGCCTGGAGCTGGAAGCGGATTTCGTCGAACTGGCCACGTGTCAGTTCTATGGGTGGGCCGAGCTCAACCGCGTGGGCCTGTTGCCGACCCGCGAGCAATTGCAGCGCGCCGAGCGCATCACCAACGAATACCGTGAACGGCTTGAGTCGCAGGGCCATCCGTGCAAACTGATCTTCGTCACCCCGGATTACTACGAAGAACGCCCCAAGACCTGCATGAACGGCTGGGCCAATCTGTTTCTCGACATCACCCCGGACGGCACGGCGTTGCCCTGTCACAGCGCCCGGCAGTTGCCGGTGACGTTCCCGAATGTGCGCGAACACAGCATCGAGCACATCTGGACCGACTCCTTCGGTTTCAACCGCTTTCGCGGCGACGACTGGATGAAGGAACCGTGCCGCTCCTGCGATGAAAAGCACAAGGACCTGGGAGGATGTCGCTGCCAGGCGTTCATGCTGACCGGCGATGCCGCCAATGCCGACCCGGTGTGCAGCAAGTCGCCGCACCACGGTGTGATCCTCAAGGCACGCGAGGAAGCCGATGCGCCGGGGCTGGGGATGGAACATTTGATCTTGCGTAACGAGAAGGCATCGCGGCTGATCTATCGCGGATGAATACAGCGACACAAATCCCTGTGGGAGCTAGCCTGCTAGCGATAGCGGTTTGTCAGGCAATACAGATGCTAAATGTGCCGACCCCATCGCGAGCAGGCTCGCTCCCACAGGGATCTGCGGTGTACCCATAGGTCTGATTGCATTCGCAGCCGGATGGGTTAGTGTGGCTTTACCTTCCAAAACAATAAAAAACAGGCTTTCCAATGAGCCAGAGTCTCAGTCAGCTACGTAAATTCGTTTCCCCTGAAATCATCTTTGGTGCCGGTTGCCGGCACAACGTCGGCAACTATGCCAAGACCTTTGGTGCGCGTAAGGTCCTGGTGGTCAGCGATCCCGGTGTGATCGCCGCCGGTTGGGTCGCCGATGTCGAGGCCAGCCTGCAAGCCCAGGGCATCGATTACTTCCTGTACAGCGACGTTTCACCCAACCCGCGCGTCGAGGAGGTCATGCTCGGTGCCGAGTTGTACCGGGAAAACCATTGCGACGTGATCGTCGCCGTCGGTGGCGGCAGCCCGATGGATTGCGGCAAGGGCATCGGCATTGTTGTCGCTCACGGGCGCAGCATCCTCGAGTTCGAAGGGGTGGACACCATCCGCGTGCCCAGCCCGCCGCTGATCCTGATCCCGACCACCGCCGGCACCTCGGCGGATGTCTCGCAGTTCGTGATCATCTCCAACCAGCAAGAACGCATGAAGTTCTCCATCGTCAGCAAAGCGGTGGTGCCGGACGTGTCGCTCATCGATCCGGAAACCACCCTGAGCATGGACCCGTTCCTGTCGGCCTGTACCGGCATCGACGCGTTGGTGCATGCCATCGAAGCCTTTGTGTCTACTGGCCACGGACCCCTGACCGACCCCCACGCGCTGGAAGCCATGCGCCTGATCAACGGCAACCTGGTGCAGATGATCGCCAACCCGAGCGACATCGCCCTGCGCGAGAAGATCATGCTCGGCAGCATGCAGGCCGGGCTGGCGTTCTCCAACGCGATCCTCGGCGCGGTGCACGCCATGTCCCACAGCCTCGGCGGTTTTCTCGACTTGCCGCATGGCTTGTGTAACGCGGTGCTGGTGGAGCACGTGGTGGCCTTCAATTACAGCTCCGCGCCGGAACGGTTCAAGGTGATTGCCGAGACGTTCGGCATCGATTGCCGAGGCCTCAATCACCGGCAGATCTGCGGGCGTCTGGTTGAACATCTGATCGCGCTGAAACACGCCATCGGCTTCCACGAAACCCTCGGTTTGCACGGCGTCAGCACGGCGGACATCCCGTTCCTGTCGCAACATGCCATGCACGATCCGTGCATCCTGACCAACCCGCGCGAATCCAGTCAGCGTGATGTCGAGGTCGTCTATGGCGAAGCCCTCTGACGAACAACAACGTGCGCTGGCCGGGTTACTCGGATTAGGCAGTCACTCGGCGCGCAAGAGCCATTACCCGGAACTCGCCGCGCGCCTCGACGAGCTCGAAGCCGAGCGCAATCGCTACAAGTGGCTGTTCGAAAATGCGGTGCACGGGATCTTCCAGGCCAGCCTGCTCGAAGGCATGCGCGCCGCCAACCCGGCGCTGGCGCGGATGCTGGGCTATGAAAACCCTCAGGACGTGCTGTTTTCCCTGGCGGATCTGGCGAGCAACCTGTTTGTCGGCGGTGCCAGGGAACTGGAAAACATCGGCGAAATCCTTCGGCATCAGGGCAGCCTCCACGGCTATGAAACCCAGTTACGGCGCAAGGACGGCAGCAGCCTCGATGTGCTGATGAACCTACTGCTCAAGCCCGATCAAGAGGCGCTGGTGGAGGGGTTTGTCGCTGACATCACTGAACGCAAACAGGCCCAGCAACGGCTGCAACAGCTCAACGACGAGCTGGAACAACGTGTCACTGCGCGCACCGACGAATTGCTCGAAGCCAACCGCAACCTGCAGCAACAGATCACCCAGCGTAAACAGATCACCGAGGCCTTGCGCGATGCCCGGGACGCTGCCGAGGCCGCCAATCGCAGCAAGGACAAATACCTCGCCGCCGCCAGTCATGACCTGCTGCAACCGCTCAACGCCGCACGTTTGCTGATTTCGACCTTGCGTGAACGCAAGCTGCCGGACGTCGAACAGGTGCTGGTCGAACGCACCCATCAGGCCCTGGAAGGGGCAGAAGATTTGCTCACCGATTTGCTGGACATCTCCCGGCTCGATCAGGCTGCGGTCAAACCGGATGTCGCGTTGTATCGCCTCGATGAATTGCTCGGGCCGCTGGTGTCCGAGTTCCGGTCAGTGGCCGATGCGGCCGGGTTGCGTTTGCGCGTGCACATGGGCGATTTCGCCATTCGCACCGACCTGCGCCTGATGACCCGCATCATGCGCAACTTCCTCAGCAATGCTTGCCGCTACACCGATCAGGGCAGCATTTTGCTCGGGGCCCGGCGGCGCGGCGACTGGCTGCGTCTGGAAGTCTGGGACACCGGGCGCGGGATCCCGGCGGATCGCCTCGACTCGATCTTCCTCGAGTTCAATCAACTGGACGTCGGCCGCGCCGCCGACCGCAAAGGTGTGGGGCTGGGGCTGGCGATCGTCGAGCGCATCGCCAAGATCCTCGACTACCGGATCCAGGTGCATTCGCTGCCGGGACGCGGCTCGATGTTCAGCATTGAGGTGCCGATTTCCCATGAGGTTCCGTTGCCCATCAGCCTCGCGGCGCCCCAGCCGGGCACCGGCAATCCGTTGCCGGGCCGGCGCTTGCTGGTGCTGGACAATGAAGTGAGCATTCTGCAAAGCATGAGCGCATTGCTCGGGCAGTGGGGCTGCGAAGTGGTCGTCGCCACCGACGAGACCTCGGCACTGGCCGCGTTGCAGGGCCAGGCGCCGGAACTGATTCTGGCGGACTATCACCTCGATCACGGGGTGGTGGGGTGTGAGGTGGTGCGGCATTTACGCGAGCATTTCAGCCAGACCATTCCGGCGGTGATCATCACCGCGGACCGCACCGACCAGTGCCGGCGCTCCTTGCAGCGACTGGATGCGCCGTTGCTGAACAAACCGGTGAAACCCGGCAAGTTGCGCGCAGTGTTGAGTCAGTTATTGGGGTAAGCGCGGTATTGCAGGCTGAAACCCAGCTCGGCGGACTGACCTTGCTCCAGCAACACCAGACCCGGCCGACCGGGCAAGTGGTGCGCATTGACCGGATGGCTCACCGGTTCGATGCAGAAAAACGCCAGGTCCACCGGGCAGTAGAGCAGGTAGTAATCGCTGCCGCTGGCCTGGCATTCCAGTTCATAACCGAGGTCGGGTTGCTGGATCAGGCAATGCCCATCCCATTGGCAGAATCCATTGTCGACCAGCGTGTCGGGCAGGGCCTTGAGGTGCTGGAAGTCCCAATCGGCGGGCAACGAGCTCAGTCGTGTGGGCAGTTTGGCAGCGTCGCATAACCAGACTTTCCCGGCTTTTGCCTGCAACTGCGTGTCGGCAGTGCGCGGCAGATACGGGTGCAGCCCCAAACCGTGCCACGCCGCGTACTCGGCCAGATGGGTGACGTGCAATTCGATACTCAGTTTGCCCTCGCTCAAATGAAACCGCTGCCGGGCGCGATAGGCGAACGGCGTGGTGCTGTCGAGTTGCAGCACCACTTCATCACGGGTTTGCGAAACCAACTGCCACGGCTGCTGCCAGGCGCTGCCGTGAATCGGCAGCGGATCGGTGAGGCTGTTGGGCTCGAGCGCAAGCCAGCCGTCCGGACGATCGAAACCACCGTCGGAAATGCGGTTGGACCATGGCACCAGAGGAAAACAGCCGAGTTTGCCGGGCAGGCCGGTGTTCAGCGCGTGCGTATCACTGCGGCGCAACAGGGGCTGCCCCGAACTGTTGACGGTCCAGTTGACGATGCTGCCGCCGAGTTCGGGGGCGAGGGTGAGGTGAGTGAATTCGTCTTCGAGTTCGAGCAGTGTTGGCGTCATGTTGACCCGCGATAGGAATGAGTACGGGGATAATGTGTAGGAGCCGGCTTGCTGCGGGCGGCTCCTACAGGTAACGCGTTTTCAATCAGGGGTTGAAGCGAGGTTCCGGCAGGCCTTTCACGCCCGGATCAAGGGCGAACACGCCGCCCGCCAGTGACTGTTCGTCATGGTCGTCACCGGGGCGGATCGAGGTCACGAACAGAGTGTCCAGCCGACTGCCGCCGAAAGCGCACATGGTCGGTTTTTTTACCGGTACGGTGAGGGAGCGGTCCAGGCGTCCGTCGGGGGTGAAACGGTGTATCAGCCCGGCGTCGTTGGCGCAGATCCAATAGCAGCCTTCGGCGTCCACGGCGGCGCCATCGGGGCGACCGCAGAAGTGATTCATGTCGACGAACACCCGACGGTTGGTCGGTGTGCCGCTGTCGATGTCGTAATCGAAGGCCCAGATTTGCTGGACCGAAGGATGCGAGTCCGACAGGTACATCGTGTGGCCATCCGGGCTGAAACCCAGGCCGTTGGGCACGATGAATCCACCCAGTTGCGCACCGAGCGGCCCGCGTTCTCCGGCGCTGTAGCGATACAACGCGCCCTCGGCCGCGTTGGCGCCCATGTTCAGTACCATGCTGCCGGCCCAGAAACGCCCTTGACGGTCGCAGCGACCGTCGTTGAGGCGCATGTCCGTACGGGAATGATCAACAGGCGCCAGCAGTTCGCTGTCGAGGCTGCCGTCGTTGTGCGTTTGAAGGCGGAAGAACCCGCTTTCCATCCCGGCGACCCAGCCGCCATCGCGGTGACGCGCGATGCAGGCGAGCATTTCCGGTGCCGTCCAGGCCTCGACATGGCCGGTTTCGGCACTCCAGCGTTGCAGGCCCCCGGCGGGAATATCGACCCAGTACAGGGCGTTTTCCTCAGGAACCCAGACCGGGCTTTCACCGACCCCGTTACGGGCATCGACAATCAATTCGGCTTGCATGGCAACTCATTCCCTGGGCTTTTTGTTGTGGGGATCAAGTGAAACAGGAGGCTTCAGTCACCGAACGGGCCGGACGCGACAAAGGCACCCCCCTGATAAACCATGGCCGGATCATCCGCAGCCGGCATCGGTTGGGCTTCGACTTTTTCGCGGAACACTTCAGACGTGTCCCTTGGTGCATAACCCAGCGCAGTGGCGTAGCGGTTGTCCCACCAGACGTTCTTGTTATCGGAAGCGCCGTAGACCACGGTATGGCCGACGTTCGGGGCGTACAGGGCGCATTCGATCAAATGAGTCAGGTCGCCGAAGCTCAGCCAGGTGCTCATCATCCGACGGTTTTGCGGTTCCGGGAACGAGGAGCCGATGCGGATGCTGACGGTCTCGATGCCGTAGCGGTCGAAATAGAAGCTGGCCACGTCTTCGCCGTAGCACTTGGACAAACCGTAGTAACTGTCCGGGCGGCGAGGGGAGCGGGCGTCGATCACTTCATCCTGTTTGTAGAAACCGATGACGTGGTTGGAACTGGCGAAAATCACCCGTTTCACGCCATGGCGGCGCGCCGCTTCGTAGATGTGGAATACGCCGCAGATGTTGGCGCCCAGGATGTCTTCAAACGAATGTTCCGTCGAGACGCCGCCAAAGTGCAGGATGGCGTCCACGCCTTCGACCAGATGATGCACGGCTTGCTTGTCCGCGAGGTCGCAGGTCACAACTTCTTCGCGGTCATCGATGGCGGGGGCGATGTCGGCGATGTCCGACAGGCGAATCACCTTGGCGTAAGGACGCAGGCTTTCGCGCAGCACTTTACCGAGGCCACCGGCGGCACCGGTCAACAGCAGGCGATTGAAAGGGACTTGGGAAGTGCTGGTCATGGAAATTCCTGGGCGCGAAATTATTGTTGTTGAATTTGTTGTAAGTTGTCGTACGACCGTGTCGAAGTATCGTTAGGGTTTCCGGGTCTTGTCAACGCAACTTTTGTGGAAATTGACGGAGGGTAACCGTCACGAACGCTATCTCCTGTAGGCGCCAGCTTGCTGGCTCCTACAGGTTTTGGATCAGCCGGGAAACGTCTTACAACAACGAAATCGGGTAGCTGATGAAAATGCGGTTTTCATCGAACTCGTTGTTGCTGAAGTCTTTGCGAATGGTCGCGTTGCGCCATTTTACGTTGAGGTTCTTAAGCGCGCCGCTCTGCACAGTGTAAGCCAGCTCCGTTTCGCGGCCCCACTCCTTGCCGTCGGTGATGGCACCGGTGTGTACATTATCACCGCTGATGTAGCGGTTCATCAGGGTCAGGCCGGGAATGCCGAGGGCGACGAAGTTGTAGTCGTGACGCAACTGCCAGGATTTTTCCTTGGCGTTGTCGTAGCTTGAGTTGTAACTGTCGTTGGCCAGTGTGCCGCCGCTGGTGCCGTTGACGCGCATCCAGATGCTGTCACCGGTCAGCTTTTGCAGGCCGACGTAAAAGGTGTTGCCGCCGTATTTGGCGGACAGCATCGCGAACGTGGTTTTGTTGTCCAGGTCGCCCGCCAGGGCACTGCCATCTTCCTTGCCGTTGAAGAAACCGAGGTTGGCGCCAAGTGTCCAGTCGCCGATGGGTTGGCTGTGGCTGAGGTTGAAGTACTGCTGCTGATAAATGTCGCTGAGTTCCGAGTACCAGACGCCGACCTGAGTGCGTTTCTCGTTGAACTGGTATTCAGCACCGCCGAAGTTGAAACGGTCCGAGGTGAACGCGGCTTTGCCGTTCATGGACATGTCTTCCATGCTCGCATCGTTGCGCGGGCTGTTCTGGCGGAACTGGCCGCCGTAGAGCGTCAGGCCGCTGATTTCGGTAGAGGTCACCTGGCCACCGCGGAAGGTTTGCGGCAGGGAGCGGCCGTCATCCGAGCGCAGGACGGGCAGTACCGGCATCCATTCGCCGACCTTCAATTCGGTTTTCGAGATCTTGCCTTTGAGCGCCACTCCCATCCGACCGAAGTTGTCGGCAGGGCGACCGTCATCGTGAATCGGCAGCAGTTGCGTGCCGCCGGTGCCTTTGCCGCCATCGAGCTTCTGCGAGTACAGGCCCAGCACATCCACACCAAAACCGACCGGGCCTGGCGTGAACCCGGACTTGGCGTCGAGGATGAAGCTTTGCGTCCACTCTTCCGCCTTGCCCTGGGGGTAGGTCGGGTTGGTGTAGTTGCGGTTGAAGTAGGCGTTACGCAGGTTCAGCGTGGCCTTGGCGTCATCGACGAAGCCTTCGGCGTGGCTGGTCACAGGCATCGCCAGTACGGCCAGGCTGCTGCAACCAATGAGGCTCAGGGTATGACGGCGTGCGAAGGTAGGGCGAGAGGTGCTGGTGGAGGAATTTCGGGCGAGTTTGCTCACTGTGACGTTCCCTAAGTTTCTTGTTGTTTTTATGTTTGTTATACGTCGTCGTACAACAAGGGGGCGATTATTTGCGAGTGTTTCGAGTTGTGTCAATCGGAAGTTGTACGATGACCTGAGGCAATTCGACGAGCGGGTTGATCATGTCGCAGGTATGCGGTTTGTCGAAAAAGGTCATTTCACCGCTGCCGCTGCAGGAGCCCGGCCTGCTGGCGATGGCGATCTCAGGCATGCCATCGGCGGCAAGGAGGGTGTTTACCCCGTGATCATCGGGGGCATGGTGCCCAGGAGTGAAACCGCCGCCACCGCGCCGATTCCCAGCAACCATTCCAGAATCACGCTGGTTTTGAGCGTCGCCAGGCGTTCTTCGCAATCCTTGATCCGCAGCCGATTGAACAGCGCGAGACCCAGCATGGCGATGACCAGCACCACCTTGATCAGCAGAATCAACGCAAAACCGGAGAGCAACGGGGTCGGCCAGAACTGCCCGGTCAGTACCCGCACATTGATCAGCCCGGTAATCACCAATCCCGCCACCAGCGCATAACCGACACCGCTGAAGCGTTGCAGTATTTCGCGGACAGCATGGCCAGCCGGTTGCCGCAGGATCATCACCAGCAACAACAACCCCCGAGCCAGGCCCCGACGCAGGTCAGGTGAATGATTTGATTGAGAATCAGCAACTGACCGCTGAGACCATCGAGCATCGCGCCGTGACCGACCGGCGCCAATGTCACCAACAGCAGGCCGCCAAGGGCCAGGCGCAAGGGCTGGTTCGAGTGAAGTGGCGTGAGCAGCACAACCATCAGCAAACCATTGAGCAGCAGATGCCAGCGCCAGACCTGACCGAAAAATGTATTGCCCAGCACCAGGCGCAAGGTCGATGGATCGAGCGCGGCGTCCCACGCACCGGCCATGCTGGCGGTGATCAGCAGCAGCCAGGCGATGCCGCTGATCAAGGCGACCAGCGCAAGCCAGCGGCTGACTCGCGCCAGAGGTGTGTCCAGCAATGCTTCACGACCCAACAGCAGCGGCCTGAATACCCAGACCCCGAACAGCATCAGCACCACGGTGAAATGCAGGAAGCGGCACAGCACCATCGCGCTCGTCATGAATTACTGGCCAACCTTGAAGCTGTAGGCCCCTTCGCTTTTGTGGGTATCGACCGACACCGCGTGCCATTCCACTTTGTAAGCACCCGCCGCCAATGGCGCGGCCGGGGTCACGATCAAGGTCTTTTTATCGCTGCCTTGGGTGGCCAGGCTTTTCACCGGCACGTCGGCGCCATCCTTGCTGAGGGTGACTTTGCTGAACGTCGCTTCGACGCCTTCGGAAAACACCAGGCGCAGCTCCGAGGGCGCGCTGACGGTGCTGTCGGCCGCTGGGGCCTGCTCTTTCAGATGGGCGTGGGCAAAGACCGATGAGGCGGCGAGCAGCGAGCCGAGCAGGGCTGCGGTGGTCAGGGTTTTCTTGAAAAGCATCGCGGGTACCTCAGAGGCAGGTTCGAAGAAGGCGGGCAGTTTAACTGCGAGCGCCGGCGGGCGGGTGTAGGAAGTTTCGGTTTAGGCTGTCGCCGCGATGTAGAGCGGATGCTAGTCTTGAGCAACGCTGTTGTCAGGGAGCCCTCATGGGCAATCACAAGATCGAGATTCGCCGCAGTAACGTCGAAAAAATTCTGCTCGGGGCCGAAAAGGTCTTCGCCGAAAAAGGTTTCGGCGGCACCGCCATGGCCGACATTGCCGCCGAAGTGCAACTGCCGCGCTCCAATCTGCATTACTACTTCAGCACCAAGACCGAGTTGTACAGCGCCGTGTTGTTCGATTTGTTGGAGGTCTGGAAGCAGGACGCGTTGTGTTTCGAGATGTTCGATGACCCGCGCGTGGTGCTCAGCAGCTACATCCGCGCCAAGATGAACCATTCGCGCAGCCGGCCTTACGGCTCGAAAGTCTGGGCCAACGAAATCATCCACGGCGCGCCGACGCTGGGTGAGAAACTCGACGTCAGCCTGTACGACTGGGCCAAGATGAAAGAAGCGAAAATTCGCCAGTGGGTGGACGACAAACGCATCCTGCCGGTGGAGCCTTCCAGCCTGCTGTACATGATCTGGGCGTCGACTCAGCATTACGCGGACTTTGATCATCAGGTGAATATCCTGAATGATCACCAGCCGCTGTCGGACATGCAGTTTGAGCGGGCGGTGCAGACGGTGACGAGTGTGATTTTGCGCGGGATCGGTCTGGAGCCTTAAAATCTCGAGTGGTGCTGCCGGCCTCATCGCGAACAGGCTCGCTCCCACATTGGAATGCATTTCAAATGTGGGAGCGAGCCTGCTCGCGATGGCGTCAGATCAGGCGCCGAAGATTTCAGACCGCAACGTGATACGGATTCCTCGGATCATGATTCCAGTCCAGAAACGGCTTGCCGTTCTCCATCGGCACCATCTCGATGCAATCCTGCACCGGGCAGGTGATCTGGCACAAATTGCAGCCCACACATTCGTCATCGATCACTTCGTATTTATGCGTGCCGTCTGCCTGCTTGAGACTGGCCACCGCCTGATGGGAAGTGTCTTCGCAAGCGATATGGCAACGCCCACAGCCAATACACGCCTCCTGGTCAATCTTCGCGATCACCTGATAGTTGATGTCCAGGTATTTCCAGTCCGTGGTATTGCCCACCGCCCGCCCGGAAAATTCGGACACGCTGGCGTAACCCTGACTGTCCATCCAGCGTGACAAGCCGTCCTTCAATTCTTCGACAATCCGAAAGCCATGCAGCATCGCCGCGGTGCATACCTGCACCGAGCCGCTGCCCAGTGCGATGAATTCCGCCGCATCGCGCCAGTTGCCGATGCCGCCGATACCCGATATCGGCAGGCCTTGAGTCTGCGGATCGCGTGCGATCTCGGCGACCATGTTCAACGCAATCGGCTTCACCGCCGAACCGCAATAACCGCCATGGGTGCTTTGGCTGCCGACGGTGGGGTTGGCGACCATACGTTCCAGGTTGACGCTGGTGATCGAGTTGATCGTGTTGATCAGCGACACCGCATCGGCGCCGCCGCGATGGGCCGCACGGGCAGCGACGCGGATGTCGGTGATGTTCGGCGTCAGCTTGACGATCACCGGCAGCGAGCAATACGTCTTGCACCAGCGCGTGACCTGTTCGACATACTCTGGCACCTGACCGACCGCCGCGCCCATGCCCCGTTCCGGCATGCCGTGGGGGCAGCCGAAGTTCAGTTCGATGCCGTCGGCGCCGGTGGCTTCCACCAGCGGCAGGATGTATTTCCACGATTCTTCGACGCAGGGCACCATCAGCGACACGATCAGCGCACGGTCCGGCCAGTCCTTTTTCACCTGGGTGATTTCCCGCAGATTGATCTCCAGGGAACGGTCGGTGATCAGCTCGATATTGTTGAAGCCCAGCACTTCACGGTTGGCGCCGAAATGCGCCGAGTAGCGCGACGACACATTGACCGCCGCCGGGTCTTCACCCAGGGTTTTCCAGACCACGCCGCCCCAGCCGGCCTCGAAGGCGCGGACCACGTTGTAGGCTTTGTCAGTCGGCGGCGCGGAGGCCAGCCAGAACGGGTTGGGGGATTTGATGCCGGCGAAGACAATCGAAAGATCAGCCATTTACGCGGCCTCCACGTTGAGCATCAATTGAGCGTTGATCGCCTCGGCAGCCAGCTTGCCGTGCTGCACGGCTTGCACGGTGAGGTCCTGATCTAGGCTGGTGCAGTCGCCACCGGCATACACGCCGGGAATGCTGGTGCGCAGGTGCTCGTCGACTTGAATTCGATCGCCAGAACGCTTGAGTTCGCGAGCCAGCGGATCGCCAAGCGCGCTCGAGTCGAAAGCCTGGCCGATGGCTTTGAAAATCGCATCGGCCGCCAGTTCGAAGGTTTCGCCGCTGGTTTGCAGGCGACCTTCCACCAAGTGTGTGCGAGCGAAACGCATGCCGCGTACTTGGCCTTGATCGTCGAGCAGCACTTCTTCGGGTTGCGCCCAGGTCAGCAAACGCACCTGATTGGCTTTGGCGATGTCCTGTTCGTGGTGAGTGGCGCCCATGTCCTCGACGCCACGGCGGTACACCAGATTCACATCATGTGCCCCGAGGCGGGCCATTTGCACGGCCATGTCGATGGCGGTGTTGCCGGCGCCGAGCACGATGCAATGATCCGCGAGGGGCAATTGGCTCAGGTCATCCGCCTGGCGCAATTCGCGGATGTACTCGGTGGCGGCGAGCAGGCCGGGTGCCTCTTCGTGATTCAGCCCAAGCTGTTTGCTGGCGTTGAGACCGAGGCCGAGGAACACCGCGTCGAATTGCTGATGCAGTTCGCTGAGGGTCAGGTTTTCACCGAGTTTTTGCCCGTGACGGATTTCGATACCGCCGATCTGCAACAGGAAATCCAGCTCCTTCTGTGCGTAGTCGTCCACCAGTTTGTACTTGGCGATCCCGTATTCGTTGAGGCCGCCAGCCTTTTCCCTGGCTTCGAAAATCACCACGTCATGCCCGTGCATGGCGCTGCGATGAGCGCAGGACAAACCGGCCGGGCCGGCACCGACCACGGCGATGCGCTTGCCGGTGGCTGCGGCGCGACGGAAGGGGTGTTCGCTGAAGTGCGCGTTGTCCACGGCGTAGCGTTGCAATAGGCCGATCAGTACCGGCGCGCATTCATGGGCGTTGTTGCGCACGCAGGCTTGCTGGCAAAGGATTTCCGTCGGACAGACCCGGGCGCAACTGCCGCCGAGGATGTTCGCCGAGAGGATTTTCTGTGCGGCGCCTTGCACGTTGTCCTGATGGATATTGCGGATGAACGAGGGGATATCGATCTCACTCGGACAGGCATTCACGCACGGCGCGTCGTAGCAATACAGACAGCGCGAGGCTTCCAGATGCGCCTGGCGGTCGTTGAGCGGCGGCGCCAGATCGGTGAAATGGCCGGCGAGGGCGGCCGCATTCTCATAGGGATGCGGGAGGTGGGTCAGGGTCTTGATCACGGTGTTGGCCTCACGGTTATTGAGGTGATGCCTCTGGTGGGCATTGGTTTGTACGGTGTCTGAACGGGCCTCATCGCCAGCAGGCTGGCTCCCACATTTGGAATGCGTTTACCCTGTGGGAGCCAGCTTGCTGGCGATGAGGTCGAAGGTCTCGATCTCAGCGTTTCACGGCAACCGGCTGATTCAACTCCGCCCGCTTGCTCAGCAAATCAAACACCGCCGGGTACGCCGGCCGTTCGACATACCGCCCGGCACCCCGCTCGGCGCGTAAATCCCCGTCGGCCCAGACCACCCGACCCTGGCTGATCGTATGGCTCGGCACGCCGCGCACGGTCTTGCCTTCGAAGATGTTGAAGTCGACTTGCTGGTGATGGGTCTTCGCCGAAATTGTCCGTGTGCCCTCGGGATCCCACAGCACCAAGTCCGCATCGGCTCCGACGCGAATCGCACCCTTGCGCGGGTAGAGGTTGAAGATCTTCGCGGTGTTGGTGGAGGTCAGTGCCACAAATTGCTGCATCGAAAAACGCCCGGTGTTCACCCCTTCATCCCACAGCACGGCCATGCGGTCTTCGATACCGGCGGTGCCGTTCGGGATCTTGCTGAAATCGTCACGCCCCGCGGCTTTTTGCTCGGCGCAGAAACAGCAGTGGTCGGTGGCGGTGGTGTGCAGGTTGCCGGATTGCAGACCATGCCAAAGCGCTTCCTGATGGCCGCGAGGACGGAACGGCGGGCTCATCACGTAACCGGCGGCGGTCTGCCAGTCCGGGTGTTGATAGACGCTGTCGTCCAGCAGCAGATGCCCGGCCAATACTTCACCGTAGACTTGCTGACCCTTGCTGCGGGCGTAAGTGATTTCGTCGAGGGCTTCCTTGGTCGACACGTGAACCAGGTATAGCGGCGTGCCCAGGGTCTCGGCGATGCGGATGGCCCGGCTCGCCGCTTCACCTTCGACCTGCGACGGACGCGACAGCGGATGCGCTTCAGGGCCGGTGATGCCCTGCGCCATCAGCTTGCGTTGCAGGTGATAAACCAGTTCTCCGTTTTCTGCATGCACCGTCGGCACCGCGCCCAGCTCCAGGCAGCGCTCGAAACTCGCCACCAGCGTGTCGTCGGCCGCCATGATCGCGTTTTTGTAGGCCATGAAATGCTTGAAGCTGTTGACCCCGTGTTGACTGACCAGCTCGGCCATCTCTTCGCGGACCTGCTCGCTCCACCAGGTGATCGCAACGTGGAAACCGTAATCGGAGGCCGACTTCTCAGCCCATCCGCGCCACTGATGAAAAGCCTCCATCAGCGATTGCTGCGGATTGGGAATCACGAAGTCGATGATCGACGTGGTGCCACCGGCAAGTCCCGCCGCCGTGCCACTGAAAAAGTCTTCACTGGCCACGGTGCCCATGAAGGGCAGTTGCATGTGGGTGTGCGGGTCGATGCCGCCGGGCATCAGGTATTGGCCACTGCCGTCGAGCACCTCGGCACCCGCCGGAACATCAAGATTGTCGCCGATGGCTTTGATCACGCCGTCGGCGCAATAGACGTCGGCGCGATAACTTTCATCATGGGTAATAACGGTGGCGCCACGGATCAACAGAGACATTCCGAGTTCCTCGCAGGCATGACCGACTTGTGCCGGTTCTAAATGTTTTATATGAAGCGTGCGCCAACAGGAGTATTCCTGTCAGTGCTGTCAGGAATAGAAGCTAGTATGAGTTCAAGGATTGAGCAAGAATATTTTTTATAAGCATATATCTTTTTTAAGTAGTTGATAAATAAGAACTAAAACGATTAATCACCAAAATGGTGAGACCTCTCACCATTTTGACGCACTTGACAGGTTCTAAAAATAGACGAGATTTCTTATGTGAAATCAGCCGCTTGAGAATGGTCTATGGTTGATGCGCAAGTTTGAAAAAAAGATCAACGCACCAGATTGAGTCCTGACGGTTCGGACAACTTGCCTGGGCTTTAGCCTGAGTGCACAGACAAGTGACCGATTACTCATCGCAGATAGATATAAAACTGATAAACATCAGTAAGTTGCAAAGTTTTTATGGAACTGCCCGATGCGCAATCGGGGTGCCCGGCACGTTTATTGATGCCACCAGCCCCTGATGAGCAAAAAATAATTCAAAGAACAGTGGAGCGGCCATGCAACAGATCAGATCACAAGTGACCGAGCGCGACGGCTTGTTCGAGCTAGAAGCCGGCAGCGATGTCCTCGACAGTCCCCGATACAACCACGACATGGCACCGACCAAGGTGCACGAACGATCCTGGAACAAATGGCACATCACCGCGCTGTGGGTCGGTATGGCGATCTGCGTGCCGACCTACACCCTCGGCGGGGTGCTGACCGCCTACTTCGGCCTGAGCGTCGGTGAAGCGCTGCTGGCGATTCTGTTCGCCAACATCATTGTGTTGATCCCGCTGACACTGAATGCTTTCCCCGGCACCAAGTACGGCATTCCGTTTCCGGTGTTGCTGCGTTCTTCCTTCGGCATCCTTGGTTCCAATATTCCTTGCCTGATTCGTGCGTTGGTGGCGTGTGGCTGGTTCGGCATCCAGACGATGTTCGGCGGGCTGGCGATTCACTTGTTTCTGGGCTCGGTGTTCGAGGGCTGGAAATCCCTCGGTGGCACCGGCGAAGTCATCGGTTTCATGATCTTCTGGGCGCTGAACCTGTGGGTGGTGATTCGCGGCGCCGAGTCGATCAAATGGTTGGAAACGCTCTCGGCACCGTTGCTGATACTGGTAGGTGTTGGCTTGTTGGTGTGGGCCATGCCGAACGTGTCGATGAGCGAATTGCTGGCGATCCCGGCCAAACGTCCGGAAGGTGCCAGCGTGGTCAGCTATTTCGCTGCCGGGCTGACCGCGATGGTCGGGTTCTGGGCGACGTTGTCGCTGAACATTCCCGACTTCAGTCGCTATGCGAAGAGCCAGAAAGATCAGATTGTCGGGCAGATTATCGGTTTGCCGCTGACCATGTTCCTGTTCGCCTCGCTGGGCGTGGTGATGACCGCCGCGTCGGTGAAACTGGTGGGCGTGACCGTGTCCGATCCAGTCACCTTGATCGGGCATATCCAGAGCCCGGTCTGGGTCGCGCTGGCCATGGCGTTGATCATTATCGCCACGCTGTCCACCAACACCGCGGCCAACATTGTGTCCCCGACCAACGACTTCCAGAACATCGCGCCGAAGGTGATCAACCGCACCAAAGCGGTGTTGCTCACCGGGCTGGTGGGGCTGTTGCTGATGGGGCATGAATTGCTGAAGAAGCTTGGGCTGATTGTCTCGGACATGAGCCTGGAAACCGTCTATTCAAATTGGCTGCTGGGTTATTCGAGCCTGCTCGGGCCGATCGCCGGGATCATGGTGGTGGACTATTTCCTGATCAAGAAACAGCAACTGGATCTGGCTGGTTTGTATCGCGATGACGTGTATCCGGCGTGGAACTGGTTCGGTTTCATCGCGTTCGGGGTGCCGGTGGTACTGACGTTGTTGTCGTTGGGCAGCGATGCATTCAGCTGGTTTTACAGTTACGGCTGGTTCACGGGCTCGGCGCTGGGCGGGCTGATTTATTACGGGTTGTGCTCGATGCGGCCCAGCCCGTCTGTTGCGAAATCTGCGGTGTGAGTTCGAGCCTCATCGCGGGCAAGCCCGCTCCCACAATTGATTGGGAGTGCACAACATTTGTGTTCGACCTCAATCCCTGTCGGAGCGGGCTTGCCCGCGATGACGGCCTCGAACACACCCGAGAATTGCCTGAAAAAACCTATAACAACAGCCTGAGGAGATCACCATGAACGCGGCCGTAGACGTTCTGCAATCCACCCATCAGCACATCAACCGCGACCGCTTGTGGCAGTCGCTCATGGACTTGGCCAGGCTTGGCGCCACGGTCAAGGGCGGCGTCTGTCGCCTGGCCCTGACCGATCTCGACCGCCAGGCCCGAGACATTTTCGTCGGGTGGTGCGAGGAGGCCGGTTGCACCGTCAGCATCGACGCCGTCGGCAACATCTTCGCCCGTCGCCCTGGTCGCAACCCGAACCTGCCGCCGGTGATGACCGGCAGCCACATCGACACCCAACCCACCGGCGGCAAATTCGACGGCTGCTTCGGGGTACTCGCCGGGGTCGAGGTGCTGCGCACGCTTAACGACCTGGGCGTGGAAACCGAAGCGCCGCTGGAAGTGGTGGTCTGGACCAATGAAGAAGGCTCGCGTTTCGCACCGTGCATGATGGGCTCTGGCGTGTTTGCAGAAAAATTCACCCTCGAAGAAACCCTGGCCAAGGTCGACGCCGAAGGCATCACCGTCGGTGAAGCACTGAACGCCATCGGCTATGCCGGGCCACGAAAAGTCAGCGGTCACGCGGTCGGCGCCTATTTTGAAGCCCACATCGAGCAAGGCCCGATCCTTGAGGACGAACACAAAACCATCGGCGTGGTGATGGGCGCCCTCGGGCAGAAATGGTTCGACTTGAAATTGCGCGGCGTCGAAGCCCATGCCGGCCCGACCCCGATGCACCTGCGCAAGGATGCACTGGTCGGCGCTGCCGTCATCGTCGGTGCGGTCAACCGTGCCGCCCTTGGCCACCAGCCTCACGCGTGTGGCACCGTCGGCTGCCTGCAAGCCTATCCCGGCTCACGCAACGTCATCCCCGGCGAAGTGCGCATGACCCTGGATTTCCGTCATCTGGAACCGGCAAGACTCGACTCGATGATCGCCGAAGTCCGTGAAGTGATCGAAACCACCTGCGAGGAGCACGGCCTGACTTTCGAACTGACACCCACCGCCGACTTCCCGCCGCTGTACTTCGACAAGGGGTGCGTCGAAGCGGTACGCGGTGCGGCCCAAGGGCTTGGCTTGTCGCACATGGACATCGTCAGCGGAGCAGGGCACGACGCAATCTTTCTCGCTGAACTCGGCCCCGCCGGGATGATTTTCGTGCCATGCGAAGGCGGCATCAGCCACAACGAAATCGAAAACGCCGCGCCGGATGACCTGGCGGCCGGGTGTGCGGTGTTGTTGCGCGCGATGCTGGCGGCTTCGGCAGCGATTGCTGGGGGCCAACTGGCGGCTTGAAAATCAAAAGATCGCATGCCGCCCTCAACCGATGCCGTTGTTGAGTGAGGGGGTATGCACTAGCAGTTCTGATAGTAGGCAAAGGCTGCAAAAACTTCGAAGCTTTGGTTCCTGCTGTCGGATCTTGCATGGAGCTCTGCCAATGCCTACGTCAACCGGTAAAACCTTGTGCCTCTACGGGTACGATCCTCTGGATCGTCAGACCACATGCGCTCCATTCGATCAAGAGGCTATCCAGCGTTTCCATTGCAAAGCCCGCCTGGCTACTGAGGTTCAAGATGCGGTGCAACGCAGTATCGTGCAATGCGAAGACCGGTTGTTGGCGGAGCGAAAGTATGAGGGGGCCAAGGTGGAAATCGCTTTGCTGGCGACGGATCTTCAGCGTTCGGTATTACACGCACTCGACGCGACTTCGACTCGCCTCTTCGTCTATACGCCATACGGTTATCGTCCAATGGTAAATGGCGTGCTCGGTTTGCTGGGGTTCAATGGCGAATGTCCGGATCGGGTGACTGGGCATTATCATTTGGGAAATGGCTATCGGCAGTTCAATCCGGTGTTAATGCGGTTAAATACGCCTGATAGTTGGAGTCCGTTTGGAAAGGGTGGGTTAAATGCGTATGCCTATTGTGAGGGGGAGCCAATACTGCGAAGTGATCCTGATGGCCATTCTTTTGGGTCTGTTTTTACTAAACCTTTAAAAAATATTTTCACGTCTCGACAATCGTCGAGTTCTGTATTTAAGAAATTGCTCGCTGCAGAAGTTGTGTATTTGGACGGTAGGCCCATAAAAACTCTTGGTGGTTTTTCTGGTGATGAAAATACGCTGTTCAGGGTTGACCTTAATAAGAATCAGTATAGAAAGCTTAGTAAGGTAAAGTTGAGAGTGGATAGGCACACGGCACAAATGGAAAGAGAGAATTTTAGTTTAGTTACGAAGTCTGAATCTGATGGGCCTGGGTCGGTCTCACCCCCAGATGGCGTAGGGCAAACTAATATTTCAGTAAGATTTAAGTATCTGTTCGGGAATGCTAATAATCTGCCCATGCGCCAATTGTTAGGCTCGATAGAGAGAATGGACGATGCCGTGGCAGCAAATAGAATGCTCTCGAAACCTCCTGTTTCTCCCGCCCGGACAGTTGGCAGTATTCGACGGTAGTTTCTGTGGCTACGTGAGAGGATTGCAAGGTCGAACAAGTGCTTTGCACTATCGAAGACTGCAGCGGTCCACATCTTCACACAGCATCACGAGGTGGTGCGGACACATCAGTGGAGAGCCAATGAGCCAGGACGTCCTGACCACCGAAACCAATCGCCGCCAGTTGCAACAGATCATCGCCGGTTTGTCCGACGGGGTGATTCTGCTGGAACTCGACCAGACCATTCTGTGGGCCAATGACGCCGCCCTGGCCATGCACGGCGTCAGCCGGATCAGCGAGTTGGGCGCGAACGCCACGGAATATGCCCGGCTTTTCGCTTTGCGCTATCGCAATAACCACCCGGTAACGGCCGACAATTACCCGATCAACCGAGTTGCTCGTGGCGAGACCTTCAGCGATGTACTGGTGGAAGTAACGTCGACAGCCGACGAGGACCGCACCTGGGTCCACAATGTGCGCAGCATGGTGCTGGCGACCAGTAGCGGGGAGCCGGAGTCGCTGGTGCTGATCATTAACGATGTCACCGAGTGGGCCAGTGCCGAGCAGCGTTTTGAAAGGACCTTCAACGCCAACCCGGCCCCGGCGGTGATCTGCCGCCTCAGCGATTTGCGTTACATCAAGGTCAATGCGGGTTTTCTGGAAATGACCGGGTATGCCCGCGATCAAGTCATCGGCGCTTCGACCTATGAGCTCGACATCCTTGAAGGCGCCGAGAAGAAAGACCTGGCGATCGAGCGTTTGCGCGAACACGCGACCATCCCGCAAATGCAGGCTGAGCTGAAGTTGCCCGACGGTAGCAGCAAGCAGGTGATTGTTGCGGGTCAGCCGCTGGAGCTGAACGCCGAAGACTGCATGCTGTTTTCTTTCGTCGACATGGAGCCTCGACACAAGGCTGAAGTGGCCCTGCGCCAAAGCGAGGAACGTTTCGCCAAGGCTTTTCGACTGACCCCGGTGCCCACCCTCGTGTGCGGTGCTGACGATCAGGTGGTGATCGACGTCAACGAAGCCTTTCTCGATACGCTCGCGTACCCCAGCGAAGAAGTGTTGGGCAAGACGCTCGCGGAAATCGATTTCATCCACGACACGGGCGCCCGTACACGGCTGTTTGCGGTGCTGGAGAAAACCGGCAGCCTGGATCGCATCGATGTGCGTATCCGTAAAAAAAACACTGACCTGATCGATTGCGCGATTTCTGCCGACACGGTGAACATTCAGGACAACCCTTGTTACCTTCTGGTGTTGATGGACATTACCGAGCGCAAACGCACCGAACTGGAGTTGCTGGCGGCGATCGAGGAAGTCATGAAAGACGCATCCTGGTTCAGCCGCACGTTGATTGAAAAACTCGCCAATGTGAAAAGCGTCAGTTCGCCGAAATTGCCCAGTGTGTCGTTTACCGATCTGACGGCCCGGGAGCGTGATGTGCTGGAGCTGATTTGCGCAGGCCTGGCCGACAAGGAGATCGCTGCGCGCCTGAAACTCGCGCCGAACACGGTACGCAATCACGTAGCAACGGTGTATTCCAAGCTCGATGTGCACAGCCGCAGCGAGGCGATCGTCTGGGCGCGTGAGCGTGGATTGTTCTCAGGCACGGCGCGAAACAGGGGGCAGCGCTAAGGTGCAAATGCACTAATTGAGGTGGTGCAAATTCATGTTTTGACAGGGGGCGACGGCGCATAGGCTGAGAGTGTGCGAGCGGGTCCGAGGAATATCCGCACGCGCCTTTTCAAGTCGCCTAAGGATCAGCCATGCCGTACAAGTGCATCCCCCTTGCAGTACCTTGCCACGAGGGTCAATCGCAATGATTCACCTGGCGCAACTGCGGCTGCAACTGGAACGCAGCTTTTCTCCCCTGGCCTGTGAGTGCACGATCACCGGTGATCATTCGTTGACGGTGAAGCTCTACCATCCGGTGTCGGGGCAGGTGGATCTGGTGGTCAGCGGGTTAAACGTGACAACGCTCAAGACCAGCGAAGCGGTTGCAGCGCTCATTGAGGAACTGCGCTACGAACTGGAATGCAACACACTGCATCGACCCGATCCCGTGTGCTAGTTGTGTCGGTTTTGACTGCTGACCGGACGTGAACACCCGCAAAATCAGCTTTTCTATGGCCACCCGTGAACTTTTTGGCAGGGTTTTGTTGTCACAAACTTGTCGATCACTTTCCGCGGGTCATCCTATGAAAAGTCTTGGGAAACGCGTTTTCACACCGTTTGCATTCTGTGTCGTCATTCTCGGTGGCTGTGCCAGTCCGCCGCCACCTCCACCCGCTGCACCACCTCCACCGCCTGTGCGCACCTGTCAGACCATGGATAAAACCGATGTCATGGGTGACATGAAGGCTGAGGGGGAGGTAACGCGGGTGACTACCACGACCCGCTGCGTCACTCAGTGAGCCAAACGTCTGATCCCTGCAGGAGCAGGCTTGCTGGCGGTGCGGCGCATCAATCAACATTGATGTCGCCTGTCGCCAGCAATCCGGCACCTGCAGGTCTGCGTCAGCGCCGAGTATTTCCAATCAGGACAGGAAGCCGCCATCCACGTTCAGCGAAACGCCGGTGGTGTAGCTCGATGCATCACTGGCCAGATAAAGCACTGCACCGGCCATTTCGCTTGGATCCGCCACTCGCTTGAGCGGAATCTGCTGCAGCGCAGTGTTCAAGATCGCTTCGTTCTTCACCAGCGCCGAGGCAAATTTGGTGTCGGTCAGGCCAGGCAGCAGGGCGTTGCAGCGAATCCCGAACTGCGCGCATTCCTTGGCAAATACCTTGGTCATGTTGATCACCGCAGCCTTGGTCACCGAATAGATGCCCTGGAAAATCCCCGGCGAGATGCCGTTGATCGACGCCACGTTGATGATGCTGCCACCCCCGTTGTCACGCATCAGCTTGCCGGCTTCAACGGACATGAAAAAGTAGCCGCGGATGTTGACGTCGACAGTTTTCTGGAACGCGCTGAGGTCGGTGTCCAGCACGTTGCAGAACTGCGGGTTGGTCGCCGCGTTGTTGACCAGGATGTCCAGGCGGCCGAACTGTTCGCGGATGCCGGCGAAGACCTGGCTGATCTGTTCCATTTCACCGATGTGGCACGCAACGGCGGTGGCTTTGCCGCCCGCAGCGATGATGGCGTCGGCTACGTGTTGGCAGCCGTCGAGTTTGCGGCTCGAAACGATGACGTGGGCGCCTTGCTGGGCCAGGAGTTTGGCGATGGCTTCACCGATGCCGCGGCTGGCGCCGGAGACGAAAGCGATCTTGCCGTCGAGGTCGAACAACTGAGTCTTGGACATGGGATTCCCTTATGAAAAGTCTTATTAGAGGGCCTGGATCAGAGGCTGGATTTCTGAATGACCTGCAAACTCATCTGCTCCAGCAGTTTGTTCATGTGAATGAACTGTGCGAAGCGTTTGTCCTGGGTCTGACCATGGAAGAAGCGGTAGTAGATCTGCTGCACGATGCCGGCCAGGCGGAATAGGCCGTAGGTGTAGTAGAAATCGAAGTTGTCGATCTGGATGCCGGCGCGTTGGGCGTAGTAATCGACAAATTCGCGGCGGGTCAGCATGCCCGGTGCGTGGCTCGGCTGGCGCCGCATCAGTTGCACCGGCGCCGGGTCGCCGGCTTCGATCCAGTAGGCGAGGGTGTTGCCCAGATCCATCAGCGGATCGCCAAGGGTGGTGAGTTCCCAGTCGAGCACGCCGATGATCTGCATCGGGTTGTTGGGGTCGAGGATCACGTTATCGAAGCGGTAGTCGTTGTGCACGATGCTCGAGGTCGGGTGATCGGCCGGCATCTTGTCGTTGAGCCAGGCTTTTACCGCTTCCCACTGCGGCGCATCCGGGGTCAGGGCTTTTTCGTAGCGATCGCTCCAGCCTTTGATCTGCCGCGCGACGTAACCTTCAGGTTTGCCGAGGTCACTGAGCCCATAGGCCTTGTAATCGACCTGGTGCAATTCAACGAACTTGTCGATGAAGCTCTTGCACAGGGCTTCGGTTTTCGCCGAATCGAGGCCCAGTTCCGGCGGCAGTTCGGAGCGCAGGATGATTCCGTTGACCCGTTCCATCACGTAGAACTCGGCACCGATCACCGACTCGTCGGTGCAGTGCACGTAGGCTTTGGGGCAATACGGGAAGCCGTCGCGCAATTGATTGAGAATGCGGAATTCGCGCCCCATGTCGTGGGCAGACTTGGCCTTGTGGCCAAACGGCGGCCGACGCAGGACAAACTCCTGTTCGGGGTATTCCAGCAGGTAGGTGAGGTTGGATGCACCGCCAGGAAACTGGCTGATTTGCGGCAAGCCACTGAGGCCTGGAATGTGGGCCTTGAGGTACGGATCGATCAGGCTGGCATCGAGTTCTTCGCCGGAGCGGATACGGGTGGACTGGTCAGTAAGCGCCATGCTTATCCCTTCTGCTTATTCTGGAGGCCTGAGACTATTGGCTAATCTAATGCGCGTACCCGGCACCGACAACCACGATCAGCCCTTATAGGTGAGCGTGTTGCCGGCCAATCATTGCTTTTGATACACCTGTTTGAATGTTGTCACAGCGCTGCCTGATTTGCAGTGGTCGGCAGAGTGACCGGGGTGAGCACCGGTTCACCGGAAAAGAACGCCATGAGGTTGCGCCCGACCAGTTCGACCGTGCCCTGGGTCGCTTCCGGAGACAGTCCCGCGACGTGCGGCGTGAGAACAACGTTGCCCAAGGCTTTCAAGGCGTCCGGCACCTGAGGTTCGTGGTCGAAGACGTCCAGTGCCGCGCCGGCAATGCGTCGCTGTTCCAGTGCGCTGATCAAATCGGCGGTCACCACGACACTGGCACGAGCGATGTTGATGAGGAAACCGTTGGGACCCAAAGCGTCCAGCACCGGGCGATTGATCAGGTTTCTGGTGCCGAGCCCGCCGGGTGTGGCCACCACCAGGAAATCCGAGACGCGGGCCAGTTCGGTGGGCGTCGAACAGAAGCTGTACGGCACATCGCTGCGATGCTGGCGGTTATGGTAGCTGACCGTCATGTCGAAGCCGTTGGCAGCGCGTTTGGCGATGGCCATGCCAACGGCACCGAGGCCGAGGATTCCCAGGCGTTTGCCGGCGAGGGAAGGGCGCATGATTTTCGGCCACTCGCCCCGTCTTACGGCGGCGTCGCAACGCGGGATATCGCGCACCAGCGAAAGCAGCATCGCCATCGCGTGGTCGGCAACCGAAGAAGCATTGACTCCAGCGCCGTTGGTGACGGTCAGGCCCCGGTCGGCGGCGGCTTGCAGGTCGACGTGTTCGTAGCCCGCACCGATGACGCAAATGATCTTGAGCGCCGGCAGCGCGGCTATTTCGTCAGCGTACAAACCCAACGGGCCGCGGGTCAGGACCGCATCGATCCGCCCGCCATGGGTGGCAATGGCCTCGGCGCGCTCGGCGGGGGTGGGCGCCAGAATCAGGTGAAAACCCTGATGCTCCAGAATCGGCAAGTAATCATTGATGGTTTCAACCAGTACCAGAACGGTTGCGGGCATTGCTATGCTCCTGTGGTCGTCGTTGCGTTGGGCGCAAAATAGTTTCAGGGTGCTGATCCCCGAGCTGCTTGGCAATGATCGTCAATCGCAGAGCGGTACTTGCTTAGTCTGGACTGCTTCCCGGAAGAAGCAAATTCACGGTTCAGGGTGGCCGGAGGCCGTGTCACGTCATTGTGCAGCACACTGTAAATTCAGTGTGCTGCTGCAAGTGTCACTGGGCAGTTGGCATTTGTTGTGCCTTGTTTTGTTCCGCCAGCGCTATCGCTTTGAAATCGTAGGTCGGATAAAACTCGGTTCTGTAAGTTCCCCACGCTGTATTTTCGAGTGCAAGGTTTACTTCCGCCAGACGAGAGGCCGGAAGACGGAGTGTGACGACTTGCCCGATGCCCATCATTATGTTCCAGCTAACAACTTCTACGCCGGCAGGTGGAAATGTTTTATAAAATCCTTGCTTGGCTAGCTGAGCTTTTAGTTCACCCAATGGTCTCGACTGATCATGTTTTAAAAATACGGTGAGCATGACAGCATTATCTGGGGTGGCAACGGCAGTTTTTGCAAGGGGGGCGGTTGGGGATTGCGCACTGGCGACTCCGCAGAAGGCCGAGGATATCAGCAGTGTAGATATCAGTACTGTTTTAATTGTTTTTTGCATGTTGAAATTCCGCATTTTCATTCCGGGGATTTTGGTTAAACGATAGTGCTATTAAAGCGAGGTTGGCGGCGTCCGTTTATGTCCGACGGGTTGGCCGGTTTCATCGTGTGATGTTCAGGTCGGACTTCATACTCGACTTTGTATCCACTGTGCCAGTGTACGGGGCATGAACTACATAGATGCGCACAAGTGGGTTGTTGGCGACCATGTCGCGGGGCACTTCGCGAGAATAAGTGAATTCACTTCGATCTAATTTTTCCAGTCTTCTGACAACGGTTTTGGTTGGCCCGATATCGGGTACCAGAATATGGGTTTTATAATCGCCGGTGACAAAGAAGTAACCTCCACCGCCATTGTTGTACTTTGACTCCCCCGTATCGGTGTAAAAAAACTCATAGCGATTGCGCTCGGGATCCCACGTCGATATTCCCACCACGCCAGGATAATTAGCTTTTACGTCCGTTTGTGGTGCTCCCTCTATATAGACCTTGGTTGTCAGCCATCGAGGAGAGGATGCCAGTTCTCGAACGTCGATGGTCGAAGCTTGCTGCGCAAAGCTACCGAGGGGGCAAAGCAGTGCCGTTAGAAGCAGGCATGTAGAAGTAAAAGTTTTTTTCTGCAAACGGATAACTCCTTGTCTATTGGTCGCTCGCCATCAATCAATGATCGAGATTAAAAGCGCAAAAACTATAAGCCTGGAGTGGGGAGGTGTTCAATAGTTTGGTAGTTGTTTGTAACAATTGGGTATTTTGTTAATGCAGGTAATATTCTGGCGCATATGTTTTTATGACTTTGCTGTCGGATTTTTCCTACCTGCCTACCTGTCGGCATTGCAGGGCGATAGATGTTGCTCGTATTTGCTTCATCTGTTGGCTGAAATATTTTTATACATGACGAAGAGTGGTGATGCAGTGATTGCTTATGTAGTATTTATGTTTGTCATGCCTGAAGTTTGCATGGGGCTGACAATAAATAATCACAAAGTTTGCAAGGGGGGCGGTTATAAACATCCATTGATGCGAGGGGGTTGATGGAGTACTAAAAAAGGTTAATGGTGTGAGGAGCGGATTCAAACTCGGGTCAGAGAGCTCACTGCTGCTTCAAGGATTTCATCGGATAACGGCTCGCCTTGAGTGGCGCGGGCCAAGGTCAGGGCGCCGACCATCAGCGAGAACTGCACCAGCGCTTGCTGATGATCGCGGGCGTCATCGCCGGTGTTCATCAGGGGCGCGAATGTGCCGAGCAAGGAGTCGAGACCTTCCATGAACGTTTGGCGCAGGCCGCTTTGGGCGGTTTCGTGGCACATGTCCCCGGCAAACGCCGCCACCGGGCAGCTGTCGCCCGGATTGTCGCGGCTGGCAGCCGACAGATAGGATTTGATCAAGGCCTGGCGGGCTGTGTTCTTGTCTTCATTGGCGGCGATCCAGTCTTTCCAGCGATCTGCCGATTGCTGGAACGCGCGGCTACTGGCCTCCTGAGCCAAGGCTTCCTTGGACTCGAAATGCCCATAGAAGCCACCATGGGTCAGGCCCGCTGCCGCCATGACATCGATAACGCTGATGCCGTGCACGCCCCGTTCGCGAAACAGCCGCGTAGCCGCCTCGACGATAATCTCGCGGTTGAGTTCGGCTTGCTTGCGGGAAACACGGGGCATTGGCGGCTCACAAAGTTAAGGATGGAGATCAGAGGGCGTACTGGGCGATGCCGTTGCCGAACGACCAGTTCTCTTTTTTCACTTCGACCAGATTAATGAAAATGTCCTCCAGGCGCACCGCCAGTTCAGTGTTGAGGCTCTCGGCGATGGTTTTGTAGAGCAGTTTCTTCTGGTCGACGGTTCGGCCTTCGCTGAGGGTGATCTGAATCACCACCAGCTTGTCGGTGCGGTTGATCCCCAGGTATTGCGGGTCAAAGATGAAGTGTTGCTCGTCGTGTTCGGCGAGGATCTGGAAATTATCGTTTTCCGGTACGCCAATGGCGCTGTGCATGGCGGCGTAGATCAACTGCCCGATGCGTTTGGCGTGGGTGGGGTCCTGATGCTTTTTGATGTCGACGCGAACCAGTGGCATGGGAGGTCTCCGGAAGGAAAGCAGGTTTGATCAAAATACATGACGGATAACCTTTATCAAGAAAGTTTTTTTGTGTGGCGATGAAACGTCGTGACGCAGCTCCTGAAGACAGCCCGAATCCCTGCAGGAGCGAGCTACCGGTCACTGTGATGCTGAATCTGCTGCCGCCATCGCGACCAAGCTCGCTCCTACAGGGATTTATGTCGTCCCCAACGATCTGATCCGCATAACCATTCCTCAGCTAAGTCTTTGCTTCTGCTCATTAATCCCGGACAATCGCGCCCCTGTTTCGGCCAGGGCGCTGCCTGTCGGATTTTTCCGACTCGTCCTGACCGGGTAGCAACTGACCGGAATGCGGAGATCCCACCGGATGAATGATCAGGCCAATAGCGTCAACGAACGCTATGTAGCGGCGAACCCCGTCAGCCTTGAGAGCTGGAATCGCCATGACACCACCTGGATGCTCGGCCTGTTTGGCACGGCCATTGGGGCAGGCACGCTGTTTTTGCCGATCAATGCGGGTCTGGGCGGTTTCTGGCCGTTGTTGATCCTGGCGCTGCTGGCGTTCCCCATGACGTTTTACGCGCACCGTGGCCTGACCCGCTTCGTGTTGTCCGGTCGTGAAGGCGCGGACATCACTGAAGTGGTGGAAGAACATTTCGGCATCAAGGCCGGTGCGCTGATCACCTTGCTGTATTTCTTCGCGATCTTCCCGATCCTGCTGATTTACAGCGTGGCCCTGACCAACACCGTGGGCAGTTTCCTCGAACATCAACTGCACATCATGCCGCCACCGCGCGCCGTGCTGTCGTTCGTGCTGATCCTCGGCCTGCTGGCGGTGGTGCGTTGCGGCGAGCAGGTGATCGTCAAGGCGATGAGCCTGATGGTCTATCCGTTCATCGTGGCGTTGCTGTTTCTGGCGGTGTTCCTGGTTCCACACTGGAACGGTGGCATCCTCACCACGGCATCGACGTTGCCTGAGCCGTCGGCGCTGCTGCACACCTTGTGGCTGGCGATTCCGGTGATGGTGTTCTCGTTCAACCACTCGCCGATCATCTCGGCGTTCGCGGTGGACCAGAAGCGGCGCTACGGCGAGCACGCCGAAGAGCGCAGCTCGCAGATCCTGTCCCGCGCGCACGTATTGATGGTGGTGATGGTGCTGTTCTTCGTGTTCAGCTGCGTGCTGACCTTGTCGCCGGCGCAACTGGCGGAAGCGAAGGCGCAGAACTTGTCGATTCTGTCGTACCTGGCCAACCACTTCAGCAACCCGACCATCGCGTTTGCGGCACCATTGATTGCCTTTGTGGCGATTTCCAAGTCGTTCCTGGGGCACTACATCGGTGCCAGCGAAGGTCTGAAAGGCCTGATCGTGAAGAGCGGCAAGCGTCCAGCGCCGAAGACCCTGGACCGTATGACCGCGGCGTTCATGCTGGTGGTGTGCTGGATTGTGGCGACGCTGAACCCGAGCATTCTGGGAATGATCGAAACCCTCGGCGGCCCGATCATTGCGGCGATTCTGTTCCTGATGCCGATGTATGCAATCCGCAAAGTGCCGGCGATGGCACGTTTCCGTGGTCAAGCGTCCAATGTGTTTGTGACGGCGGTTGGTCTGGTGGCTATTTCGGCGTTGATTTATTCGCTGAGTGCTTGATTTCTGCTGTTTGCTTGGTTGATGAAATTACGGCTGATCCGCGTTGCGGGTTGGCCGTTTTTTTGTTTGGCACACGGGTTCGAGGATGATTTGACCTGATCCAGAACAGCTGTCCCCCGAGATAAAAGGCTAAGCTGCGGCTGCATCGGCGCGGCGTAGAGCGCTGTCACTGGAGACGCTTCATGGCTCGTGCCCCTGGCGCATCGGCGCAACCCCGTGCCGATACACCCCACCGTTGGCTGGACATAATGGCCGGCCTGTCGATTGCCGGTCTGTTGCTGCCCGAGGCGGTCGCCTATTCAAGCATTGCCTCGTTACCGCCACAGGCCGGGGTGATTGCCTTGTTTGCCGGGCTGCTGTGTTACGGACTGTTCGGCACCAGCCGGTTTGCCATCGTTTCCGCAACCTCGTCGTCAGCGGCCGTTCTGGCTGCCGCCACCGCCACGCTGGCCAATGGCGATTCTGCCTTGCGCATGACCTTGGCGATCGGTCTGGTACTGGTGACCGGTGGTTACTTCCTGTTGGCCGGGTTATTCAAACTCGGCAGCGTCACTTCATTTATCGCCAAACCGGTGCTGCGCGGCTTTGCATTGGGGCTGGCCGTGACCATCATCCTCAAGCAAGTGGCGAGCATCGTCGATGTTCACTTGAGCACCGGCAACGTGATCCGCTTCCTGCCGCAACTGCTGGAGCAGTGGCCGCAGTGGAATAAAGTCGGGGCATTGGTCGCGGCAGGGGCATTGCTGTTGTTGTGGCTGTGCGCGCGGGTCAAGCGTTTGCCCGGCGGCTTGCTGGTGGTGGCGCTCGGCATCGCGGCGGGCCAATGGCTGAACCTGCCGGCCTACGGGGTCAAACTGATCGGCGTTATCGATTTGAGTCTTGAGGTACCGCAGCTCCCGGTGTTGCCGTTCACCGACTGGTTGCGCCTGGGTGAACTGGCGTTCGCCATGGTGATGATTCTGTATGCAGAGTCTTTCGGCTCGATCAGTTCGTTCGCACTCAAACACGGCGACCGCGTCTCTTCCAACCGCGATCTGCTGGCCCTCGGTGCGGCCAATCTTCTATCGGGGCTGTTTCATGGCATGCCCGCAGGCGCCGGTTACTCGGCGACATCGGCCAATGAAGCGGCGGGCGCCAATTCGCGACTGGCCGGGGCGGTGGCGGCGGGGGTGGTGTTGCTCATTGTCCTGACGGTGTTGCCGTGGATCGCCCTGACTCCCGAGCCGGTGCTGGCCGCCATCGTCATTCATGCCTTGGCCCGCGGCTTGAGCCTCCAACCGTTGGGCCGGTATTTCATCTGGCGCCGCGACCGCCTGCTGGTGATCTGCGCGGTGGCAGCGGTGCTGGTGCTGGGCGTGCTGGACGGTTTACTGCTGGCGGTGGCGATCAGCGTGGTGCTGATGCTTAAGCAGATGTCGTCGGCTGATATCCAGGTATTGGGGCAAATGGCGGGAGGTCACGATTTTGTTGATCTGCATCGACATCCCGAGGCGAAGGAAATCCCCGGTGTGCTGATCGTGCGGCCCAGCGAGGCGCTGTTTTTCGCCAACGTGGAGCGCATTCTCGGCGGTGCATTGCACTTGGCGCGGCACGCGGAGCCACCGGTGCATACGGTCATTCTCAGTCTCGAAGAGTCGCCCGACCTGGACGGCACCAGCATCGAAGCACTGGAGGCGTTCTTCATGCAGGTGCGCGCCGAGGACAAACTGCTGATTCTGGCGCGGCTCAAGCATCAGGCAAAAGGGGTGCTGGCGAAGTTGCCGATTCAGGAACTGGAGCAGGTGATTCTCAGTGGGCTGAGTGTCGATGGCGCAGTTCAACAAGCCCTCAAGCCAACCACATTACCTGTGTGAGCGAGCCTTCCGGACATAAAAAAACGCCGCTCATCTCACGATGGGCGGCGTTTTTTACAGCGTTGTAACGTTAGGCTTGAACGACCGGGATATTGGCGTTCGCAGCAGCCTCACGGAACTCGGCGATCTGGTCGAAGGACAGGTAGCGGTAAACATCAGCCGCCATGCTGTCGATCTTGCCAGCGTATTCCATGTACTCCTCGACGGTCGGCAGGCGACCCAGGATGGACGCAACGGACGCCAGCTCGGCCGAAGCCAGGTAGACGTTCGCGCCGTCACCCAGACGGTTCGGGAAGTTACGAGTCGACGTCGACACCACAGTGGAGTTCGGCTCTACACGTGCCTGGTTACCCATGCACAGCGAGCAGCCTGGCATTTCCATGCGTGCGCCGGCTTTGCCGTAGATGCCGTAGTAGCCTTCTTCGGTCAGTTGGTGAGCGTCCATTTTGGTCGGTGGCGACAGCCACAGACGGGTTGGCAGCTGACCTTTGACCTGATCCAGCAGTTTACCGGCAGCGCGGAAGTGACCGATGTTGGTCATGCACGAACCGATGAACACTTCGTCGATCTTCTCGCCAGCAACGCTGGACAGCAGACGGGCGTCGTCCGGATCGTTCGGCGCGCAGAGCACAGGCTCTTTGATGTCGGCCAGGTCGATTTCGATGACTTCAGCGTATTCGGCGTCAGCATCGGCAACCATCAACTCAGGGTTGGCAACCCAGGCTTCCATCGCTTGAGCACGACGTTCCAGGGTACGCGCATCGCCGTAGCCTTCGCCGATCATCCAGCGCAGCAGGGTGATGTTGGAGTTCAGGTACTCGGTGATCGATTCTTTCGACAGCTTGATGGTGCAACCGGCAGCCGAACGTTCAGCCGAGGCGTCGGACAGCTCGAAAGCCTGCTCGATGCTCAGGTTGTCCAGGCCTTCGATTTCCAGGATGCGGCCGGAGAAGGCGTTCTTCTTGCCTTTCTTCTCGACGGTCAGCAGGCCGGCCTGAATCGCGAAGTAAGGAATGGCATGAACCAGGTCACGCAGGGTGACGCCCGGTTGCATTTTGCCTTTGAAGCGCACCAGGATCGATTCCGGCATGTCCAGCGGCATAACGCCGGTGGCCGCAGCAAACGCAACCAGACCGGAGCCGGCCGGGAACGAAATGCCCATCGGGAAACGGGTGTGCGAGTCACCACCGGTACCGACGGTGTCCGGCAGCAGCATACGGTTCAGCCAGCTGTGGATGATGCCGTCGCCCGGACGCAGGGAAACGCCGCCGCGGGTCATGATGAAGTCTGGCAGGGTGTGGTGGGTGGTCACGTCGATCGGCTTGGGGTAAGCCGCGGTGTGGCAGAAGGACTGCATCACCAGATCGGTCGAGAAGCCCAGGCACGCCAGGTCTTTCAGTTCGTCACGGGTCATAGGACCGGTGGTGTCCTGAGAGCCGACGGTGGTCATTTTCGGTTCGCAGTACGTACCTGGACGAACACCTTTGCCTTCTGGCAGGCCGCACGCCTTGCCGACCATTTTCTGTGCCAGGGTGAAGCCCTTGCCGGTGTCGACAGGTGCTTCTGGCAGTTTGAACAGATCGGTAGGGCCCAGGCCCAGCTCGGCACGCGCCTTGTCGGTCAGACCGCGACCAATGATCAGCGGAATACGGCCGCCGGCACGAACTTCGTCCAACAGAACCGGGGTCTTCATTTCGAAGGTGGTCAGGACTTCGTCGGTGCCGTGTTTGCAGACTTTGCCAGCATGCGGATACAGGTCGATCACATCGCCCATGTTCATGTTGGTCACGTCGAATTCGATCGGCAGTGCGCCAGCATCTTCCATGGTGTTGTAGAAGATCGGAGCGATCTTGCTGCCGAAGCAGAAGCCGCCAGCACGCTTGTTCGGCACGTAAGGAACGTCGTCGCCGAAGAACCACAGCACCGAGTTGGTCGCCGATTTACGCGAAGAACCGGTACCGACCACGTCACCGACGTAGGCGATAGGGAAGCCTTGACCGCGCATTTCTTCGATCTGCTTCATCGGGCCAGTAACGCCCTGGACGTCAGGCACGATGCCTTCGCGGGCCATTTTCAGCATGGCGAGGGCGTGCAGCGGGATGTCCGGGCGGGACCAGGCGTCCGGAGCAGGGGACAGGTCGTCGGTGTTGGTTTCGCCGGTGACCTTGAACACGCGCAGGCTGATCTTGTCGGCCAGGACAGGGCGGTTGCGGAACCACTCGCCGTCAGCCCAGGACTGGATAACGCCTTTGGCGTGTTCGTTGCCGTTGCGGGCTTTTTCCGCGACGTCGTGGAACGCATCGAACATCAGCAGGGTGTGCTTGAGCTGAGCGGCAGCGACAGGGGCCAGTGTGGCGTCGTCGAGCAGGTCAACCAGGGTCACGATGTTGTAGCCGCCCTGCATGGTGCCGAGCAGTTCTACAGCGCGTTTCTTGTCGATCAGAGGGGAAGTGGCTTCGCCTTTGGCCAGGGCAGACAGGAAACCGGCCTTTACATAGGCCGCTTCGTCCACGCCAGGTGGTATGCGATTGGTGATCAGGTCAACGAGGAAAGCTTCTTCGCCAGCCGGGGGATTCTTCAGCAGCTCAACCAGGCCTGCAGTTTGTTCGGCGTTAAGCGGCTGGGGAACGATACCCAGTGCTGCGCGCTCTTCGATATGTTTGCGGTAGGCTTCAAGCACAGTTATTACCCTCATCAGTGGTCCCAAATGGGTGTCCGGGACGCTCATCCCGAAATTGCCGTACTCATGCGCTGCGTGGCGTTGTGGGCCACTTAGCCAGAATTACCGACAATTCCTTACAGAAGCTGCTTTCAAAGTTTTACGCCTGCAGAACGGGGAGCTGATGAGGGTTGGCGTTGGGCTTTTCCCCGCTGGAAAAACCCTTCGCCAACACCGCTCTGAAGGAACGACTGTGCTCGTGACGCTTTGAAAACAGCTTCTAACGGACATTGGCGCCTTAAAAGGCTGGCTGATTCTACGGCAAAAAAAATATAAAGGTAAGTTAGCCCCTCAAGATTGAGGGGTGATCAATGTTAGACAAAGGGCTAACATGCCGGCCTGTTCTGCTTTCCCGTGTTCTCCTGACCTATGCCCAATCAGACCATCAAGACCCCCTGCGTCGGCCTTTGCTCCACTGTTTACGGTGACCTGGTCTGCCGTGGCTGCAAGCGTTTCCACCATGAAGTGATCAACTGGAACGGTTACAACGAGGAGGAGAAGCGCGCGGTATGGCTGCGGCTCGAGCAGTTGTTGTCCCAGGTGATGGCCAGCAAGCTGGAGGTTTTCGATCCCCAACGCCTGCGTCTGCAACTGGAGCAGCGCAAGATTCGCTTTGTGCCGCATCAGTCGGAATATTGCTGGGCCTATCAGTTGATCGCCCGAGGCGCGCGGGTGATCAACAATCTGGAGGCCTACGGGATGGTGTTGATGCCGGAGTTTCGCGACTGGAACCTGCCGGAGTTGCGCGATGCGATTGATCGGGAGTTCTTTTTGCTCTCGGAGGCGCATTACCAGCGGTACATTGCGCCGGGTTTCCTCAAAGACGCTTTCGGCGGCTGAAAAGCATCGCGGGCAAGCCCGCTCCCACAGGGATTAGCAGTGAACGCATAAATGTGTTCCAACATGATCCACTGTGGGAGCGGGCTTGCCCGCGATGGCGGCCTGATGGGCGCCACTATCTCAATGGTGGGACACCATCTCTTCCAGATGATCCTCGATCTCCTGCGGCTTCAACACCAGCACATCACTCTCCACTGCATCCAGCACCACTTCCGCCGTATTCCCGATCAACGCCCCGGATAACCCGGACCGCGCCACTGTGCCAATCACCGTCACCGCCGCACCCAGTTTGTGCACCATGTACGGAATCAATACATCCGCCGGACCTTCCGCGATATGCAGGTGCTCATCATCGATGTCGAACTCGGCCTGAAACGCCTTGCATTGCTCGCGATAGCGCGCCTCGATCGTTTCACTCAGCTGTAACGTCGGGTCGGCCGCCGACAGCATCGGTGAGGGATGGGCGCTGACCACATGCAGATGAGCCTTGGCAAGGCTGGCGATGTCATACCCGTAATCGATGATGGTGTTGTGCAGATGGCGGTGCTCATTATCGGTATTACCCACGTCGATCGCCGCCAGAATCACACCGCCCGTCCAGGGCTTCGAGGTTTTGACCAGCAGCACCGGCGTCGGGCAAGCGCGCAGCAGTTTCCAGTCTCCCGGGGTCAGCAGGGCCTTTTTCAATGGGCTGTCGGGGTAATGCTGCTTGATCACCAGCCCGCAACCTTCGGCCTGCTGCACATCGACGATGGTTTCGTGCAGGCTTTCGTTCCAGGCTTGTTCGGTGGTGACGCTATAGCCGTCTTCAAGCAGCGCAGCCTTGAGTACGCCGAGCATGCCGCTGTGGTCATGCTTGCGGTCGCACACCAGCAGATGCAGATGCGCCTGGGTCACGCCGGCAATCAGCTTGGCCCGTTTAAGCGCCAGACTTTCCGAATGTTCGGGTTCGATGACCACCAGAATGCTGCGAATGGCTTGCATGATCGGGATCTCCAGAGGGTAAAAAAGCGTGGCGTTGCACAACTATAGTTGCTGGTTGCGCATTCGGGACTTGATGCATATCAACGGTCGCGACTGGTGGTCTGACGGCGGGCCGGTATAATCGGCGCCCTTCGTTTTGAACCTTTTATCCGTGAGCCCCATGATCCTTCCCGAAATTCACGAGTTCCTCGGCTGTCGCACCCCGGACGGCTGGGTCCAGGCCGCGCTGGCCGATCAGGAAACCTTGCTGATCGACCACAAGAACTGCGAATTCAAGGCGGCCAGCACGGCATTGAGCCTGATCGCCAAGTATCACTCCCATGTTGATTTGATCAACCTGATGTCGCGGCTGGCCCGGGAAGAGCTGGTGCACCACGAACAGGTCATGCGCCTGATGAAGAAGCGCAAGATCGGGCTGCGTCAGCTCTCGGCCGGGCGTTATGCCTCAGGCCTGCGCAAAGTGGTGCGCAGTCACGAACCGGTCAAACTGGTGGATACCCTGGTCGTTGGTGCGTTCATCGAAGCCCGTAGCTGCGAGCGGTTCGAGGCCCTGGTGCCGCATCTGGACGAAGAACTGGGCAAGTTCTACTTCGGCCTGCTGAAAAGCGAGGCCCGGCATTTTCAGGGTTACCTGAAACTGGCCTACCAGTACGGTGACGCCAAGGACATCGCTCAGGTGATCGACCGGGTCCGCGTGGCCGAACAGGAGCTGATCGAATCGCCGGACGTGGAATTCCGTTTCCACAGTGGCGTCCCGGCTGCCGCATAACCGGTAGGCGTCCGGCTTGCTGGCGATGGTGGCCCTTAGATCGCTATCGCCGGCAAGCGGGCGCCTACAGGTGTGATCTTTCGCGCCTGAATTGTTAAAAACTCTTAAGAGTATGAAAGATCACTGAAAACCGGCCCCAGCGGCCGGTTTTTGCTGCCTGCGATAGCCGTCCCGACCGCGATTGGCGCCATAATGCCGCCCACTTCACAAGGGTTGGCACGCGTTCGTTATGGAAAACCTGGGTTTTGGCAAAGTACTGCTGGTGGAGGACGACGAAAAGCTCGCCGGGCTGATCGCGCACTTCCTGTCCCAACACGGCTTTGAGGTGTTGCAGGTGCACCGCGGTGATCTCGCGCTGGCCGCGTTCCTCGACTTCAAGCCGAAAATAGTGGTACTCGACCTGATGCTGCCGGGCCAGAGTGGCCTGCACGTGTGTCGTGAAATTCGCAGCGTGTCCGATACACCGATCGTCATCCTCACCGCCAAGGAAGACGACCTCGATCACATCCTTGGCCTGGAATCCGGCGCCGATGACTACGTGATCAAGCCGATCAAACCGCCGGTATTGCTGGCCCGCCTGCGCGCGTTACAACGCCGGCAAACGCCGGACAGCAGTGTGTGCAGCTCGCTGGAATTCGGCCACCTGAGCATCGACCGTAGCTGCCGCGAAGTGCGCCTGGCGGGTGAGGGCATTGAACTGACCACCATGGAATTCGAGCTGCTGTGGTTGCTGGCCAGCGCGGCGGGCAAGACCCTGTCCCGCGACGACATCCTCAACCGCATGCGCGGCATTGCCTTCGATGGTCTCAACCGCAGCGTTGACGTCTATATCAGCAAGTTGCGCGGCAAGCTCAAGGACAACCCGCGCGAACCGGTGTGCATCAAGACTATCTGGGGCAAGGGCTACCTGTTCAATCCGTTCGCGTGGGAGCTGTAAATGCTGCGGTTATTTCTCGGACTGTTTCTGATGATGACGGTTGGCCTGGTACTGGGGCTGCAAACCGTTGAACGCACGTTCGATGCATTGCTCGACGGTCAGATGCAGAGCTACAACCGCGAGGCGGTGCGGGGCCAGGCCTGGTCGCTGGTGGAGCAGTTGCGTGGCCTGGACGGTTCGGCGCGGGAGCGCCAACTGGCAGCCGTGCGCCCTCACTATGGCTTGGGCCTGAGCCTGGTCGAAACGGATCAACTGGCCCTGACCGATCAGGAGAAAGGCGAGTTGGCCCAAGGCCTGCTGGTGCTTCGTGACAAGTACACGCAGTTCATCTCGCGCATTGACGACGGCTCGCAGTTGCTCAGCATCAAGCTGCCGGCCGAGCCGAGTCTGATGCCGTTCTATATTGCCACGGCCTATCTGATGATCGCGGTGATGATCGGTTTCGTGTTGTTTTTCTGGGTGCGTCCGCACTGGCGAGACCTGGAAAAACTGCGCCTCGCCGCCGAACGCTTTGGCGACAACAACCTGTCGGCGCGGATCCAGCTGTCCAAGCGCTCGAACATTCGCGACCTGTCTGAACATTTCAACCTGATGGCCGCACGCATCGAAGGCCTGATCGCCAATCAACGTGAGTTGACCAACGCGGTGTCCCATGAATTGCGCACGCCGATTGCACGGTTGTCGTTCGAGCTTGATCAGCTCAAGCAACAATCCGATCCGACTCAGCGCCGTGAACTGATTGCCGACATGTACGCCGACCTCGGCGAGCTGGAAGAAATGGTCTCGGAGCTGCTGACTTACGCCAGCCTCGAGCGCGGCGCCACGGTGATCACGCGGGAAAATATTCAGGCCAACAGTTGGCTCGACAGCGTGGTCGGCAGCGTGGCGCTGGAGGCCGAGGCGGCGGGAGTACAGCTGCTGATTGTCGAGTGTCAGGTCGATGAGGTACGCATCGAACCGCGCTTCATGGCGCGCGCGGTAATCAACCTGCTGCGCAATGCCATTCGCTATGCCGATGAGCGTGTGGAGGTGTCGCTGGTGCGCACCGGTGATCATTACGAAGTGCAGGTCAACGATGATGGGCCGGGTGTGCCGGTGGCCGGTCGGGAGAAGATCTTTGAGCCGTTCTCTCGCCTGGACGCCAGTCGAGATCGCCGCACGGGTGGGTTTGGCCTGGGTTTGGCGTTGGTCAGGCGGGTGTCCCAGTCCCATGGCGGGCAAGTGGACGTGGCGGATTCGCCATGGGGTGGGGCGTCGTTTCGTATGACGTGGGCGCATCAGGATTAATTGTGGCGTTCTTGAGTACGCCATCGCGAGCAGGCTCGCTCCCACAATGGATCTATGTCGTTCACAAATCCAATGTTGGAGCGGGCTTGCCCGCGATGGCGTCATCTGCATCACCTCAAATCAAAAGCTGTACACCACTTGCCCAGCCAGCGAAGTCTGCATCCGCCGCTCCACAATCGGGCTGTCCGCCGCCTCTTTGGCCAGATACTGCACCGCCAGCACCGTCGACACATTCCATTGATCATTGATTGGCAACGACCAGGTCAAGTCCGCCCCGCGACTCAACAGCCCGCCATGAGCGTCATACGCTCGGAATTGACTGCGCGCCGCCTGACCCGTACTGACGCCGTACCAGGTGCGCATGTAATCACCGTCGCCAAACTGACTGTTGAGGCTGCCCACGACCTTGCCATGGTCACCCTCGTAAAACGGCGCGCTGATGCTCAGTTTCAAGCGATTCCAGGCTGAGCCGGTGTCGTGTTCATCGTCGTCTTCTTCCAGCGCGTGTTCATAACTGGCGCCGAGAATGATCGGCCCCATGTGATACGTCCCGTCGAGCCCCAGCACCGGTCGTAACTTGATCGAGCCCATGCCGTCCAGCTCGTCGGAGCCCTTGAACCCGGTCTTGCGATCCTTGCGTACATCACTGGCGCCGACGTACACGCTGAGGCCGAAGTCATCCTCGTCAAATGCCCAGCCCAAGCCCTTTCCAGTGTCCAGAAAAAAACCATAAGGGCTGACGATTTCGCCACTCAGCAGCGGCGCCACCACGCGTTCATCGCTGCCGCTGTAACGCGGCGCACTGGCAGCACCGGCGCGCAGGCTGTAGTGCCAGTCTTCGGCATTCAAGGCGGCGCAGGGGAGGAACAGACAGAAAGAAGTCAAAGGCAAATACAGCGAACGAAGCATGGGAGCACCCTGGGGGAGATTGGATGCGCCCATGCTAGGCGGGTGCCGCCCGGCAATCTTTGGCAGCTTTGTCGCAAAACTGTCAAAGACTGTGAACGGGTTTGGCGAACAGTGAGAAGCCTGTGGCGAGAGCGTAAACCCTCTCGCCACAGGTTCAGCTTAGAAGTCCCACTGGGTGGTCAGCATCAGGTTGCGCGGCTCGCCGTAGAACGTGGTGTCGTAGTTGCCCAGGCCGGACAGGTACTTCTTGTCGAAGACGTTGTTGGCGTTGGCGGTGAAGCTCAGGTGCTCGTTGTACTGGTAACGGGTCATCAGGTCCACGAGGGTGTAGCCGCCCTGTTTGATTGAGGTGTAGTCGCCCGCGGGAGCGCTGTAGATTTTGCCGTAGAAGGCGCTCTGCCAGCTGATGCCGCCGCCGACGGTCACGTTGTCCAGGGCGCCAGGCAGGCGATAGGTAGTGAACGTCCGTACCACGTGCTCAGGCTTGCTGGTGGACAGCGGGTAGCCGAAGATCCGCTGTTCGTCTTTGTCTCGGGTGCGTGCGTAGGTGTAACCGGCCGTCAGGTTCCAGCCCTCGGCCAGTTCGCCGGCCAGTTCCAGTTCCACACCTTTGGTGGTGGTGCCGTCGACGGCTTTGAAGATGCCTTCGTTGGTGATCGCGTTGGTGCCGGTCTGCTCGGCGACGCCGTCCTGCTCGATGCGGAACAACGCCAGGCTGGCATTCAACCGGCCATCGAAGTAAGCGGCTTTCAACCCGGTTTCATAGCTGTCGCCTTCAACCGGTGCCAGGGTCATGCCACTGGCATCCTTGTAGGTCTGAGGCTGATAGATCGAGGTGTAGCTGGCGTACACCGAGTACACATCGTTCAGGTCGTAGACCACGCCGGCATACGGCGTGACGATGCCGTGTTCCTTGTAGCTCGCGTGGGTGTCGTCCAGCGGTGAGGCCGCGATGTAGCGGTAGTCTTCGTTGTACTTGAAGGTGCTCAGGCGGCTGCCGAGGATGACCGACAGATCATCGGTCGGGCGCAGGCGGGTGGCGAGGTAAACACCGTTCTGGCTCTGGGTGCGTTCGTATTTGCCGTTTACCGGGAATTCCTGTTTCGGCAGACGACCTTCCCAGTCGTAGATGCTCCCCGGGACACTTTCGAAGGCGCTGATGTCGTAGGTGGAACCGGTCTGACGGGAGTGGGACGCCATGACGCCGGCCACCAGTTCATGCTCGCGACCGCCCAGCGTGAAGGGGCCGGAGACGTTTACGTCGGCCGTGTCCTGCACGCGATGACCTTCGAAACGACCCCAGAATAAGGACATGCCTTCGCCGGTCGCGCGGTCCGGATTGCCATAGCCGGCCGAGGCCAGCTGGGTGTCGTGATCGGTGGTTTTCTCGCTCAGGCTGGCTTTGAACTTCCAGTCGTTGGCCAACGCTTGTTCCAGCGAGGCAAAGTAGCTGATTTCGTCGAAATCGCGACGGCTCCAGTCAGCTGCCGGGTTGAAGCTGCGCGAGAAATCGGTACGGCCGCCGTCGGCGAAGTACGTCGCGTTACCGGTCCAGGAGCTGCCGCGAGGGGTGGCACTGGACTTGTCGATGCCGAACGTCAGCAGGGTATCGTCAGTCAGGTCGGCTTCGAGGATGCCGTAGTACAGGTCTTTCTTCTGGCTGTAATGGTCAATGTAGGAATCCTTGTCCTGGTACACGCCGACAAAGCGTCCGCGCACGTTGCCCGAGTCAGTCAGTGAACCGGAAACATCGCCGGCGGTGCGGTAGCTGTCCCACGAACCGACAGTGCCGCTGATCGAGGCCTTGAACTCTTTGGTCGGCTTCTTGCGGATCAGGTTGACGGTGGCGGACGGGTCGCCCGAGCCGGTCATCAGGCCGGTCGCGCCCTTGATCACCTCGATGCGGTCAAGGCTGGCGGAGTCGTCGCTGTTGTTCGGGTTTTCCCCATAAACACCGTCGTAAGGCTGGTTGACCCCGTCGTACTGGAAGTTGGTGATGGCAAAGCCGCGGGCGGCAAACTCGGTACGGTCGCTGTCGTACTTCTGCGTCGAAACACCGGGGGTATTGCGCAACGCGTCGCTGATGCTTTGCACACCGCGATCGTCCATCTGCTGACGGGTGATCACCGTGACCGATTGCGGTGTTTCGCGGATCGACAAAGGCAGGCCCGTGGCCGAAGACGTTGAACCGGTGGTGTAGGAATGGGTGTCCTCGGTGGTTGCGCCCAAGGCGACGCCCTCGATGTTCGTCGCCCCCAGTTGCAGCGCGCCATCGTCCTTGGTTGCCGTTTTGCCGGTGGCTGTTTCGGCGGCATGGGCGGTGGAGGCCAGGCTCAGCAGAGCGGCCGGAAGGGCCAGAGCCAAGGGGCACAGGGCAAAACGGAAACGCGCGGCAAGTGGGTGCGACATGGAGATCCCTTTGTATCGAATCGATCGGTAAGTGAAAGGCTTCTGAGGGTTAACCGAACGAAAAACGCAAAGGGGAACTGCCGTGTGCAAAAAAATCGAGGTTTTGATTAGCGAGCCAGCCCCAGTCGCTCGTGCCACTGTGCGATGGACTCCTCGGGCCAGATCTTGCACTGCCGATCACCGGCATGCGCCGGGACCTCCACCCACGGCGCTTTCGAATTGAGCATCACGTGCGTGTACTCGGGTGGTACCGGCAACGCCGTATCAATGGCTGAGGCAAACGGGTGAATCAGTTCCGGCCATTCAGGGCTAAACAGCCACAAGCCCGAGCCGCACTCCGAGCAGAAGTGCCGCTCTGCCGTGCTGCGGTGGGCGCGTTTGTCGCCTTCGTCCTTGAGTCGCGCGTGATAGATCGCGATGGATTTTCGACCGCGCACCTTGAGGCTGGCTGAATCGCCCGCGATGTTGACCGAGTAACCGCCACCGCCCTGGGTCTTGCGGCAGATCGAGCAATAGCAACGTTGGTAAGGGTAGGGGTGGGTGCTGGTCAGACTGAATGACACGGCGCCGCAGTGGCAGGAGCCTTCGAGTCGCATGGCAGAACCTCCAAATGATTGGCTGTTACTTCCCTGACCGCCCCGAAAACCGGTGGTTCACTGCTGGATCGGCACCAGGATCGCATCGCCGGTTGCCACCCGCTTCAACTGATCCCCTGTTTGTGCGAACAGTTCGGCACGGGCAAACACCTGCTTCTTGCCGGACTTCACCACCTGGCCGCGCGCAATGAACACTTCACCGACGGCGGGTGCAAGGCAATTCACCGAAAAATGCGATGCCAGGACATTGCCAGCGACCGTTCCGGCCGCAAACCCACAGGCGGTATCGAGCAGCGCGCCAATCAGGCCGGCATGCAGGAAGCCTGCGTATTGCGCCATGTCCGCCTCGCGAAAAGCCATGGTCAGTTCCACCTCGCCCGGCGTGGCGCGAGTGACGTCGAAACCCGCCCAGCGGTTGAAGGCGGACGTTGAATTGATCTTTTTGAGTGCATCAAGCATGGCGAATCCCTCCGGTTGAGGCATCAACATGCGCCGGGTTCTGGGGGATGTCATGGTGGATAAAGAAGGGTGATGGGTGGGTGGATTTATGGTGAATATTAAGGCCTCATCGCTAGCAGGCTAGCTCCCACATTGGATCTCCAGTGTTCATGAGACCCTAGCCTGCTAGCGAGGAACGATAACGCGGTCCCACTGAACGCCAACGATGTCTGGGTGACTCCCAGCCATCAATGCATTTTGCTGTGATCCGACGTATTCAGCGCGCGCGCTTCAGCCTCAACCTTGATGGACTCTTTTTCGCCATTGGCGTTTTCGACGGTCAAGGTCAGCGGCACTTTGTCGCCTTCTTTGACCTGGCCTACCAGGTCGATCAGCATCACGTGATAGCTATGAGGATCCAGAGTGACCGCTTTCCCTGCGGGCAAAGCGACGAAGTCCACGGGTTGCATGCTCATCACGTCGTTTTTCATCGTTGATTCGTGAATCTGCACAATTTTAGCTACCGGTGTTTGCACGCTTAGCAGTTTGCTGTCGCTGCTCGCGGTCACCGTCATGAACGCTCCGGTTGCTTGTTGCCCGGCAACGGTGGCGCGTACCCAGGCGTCTTCCACTTGAGTCTGGGCTGAAACCTGAAGCGCCGTTCCCAGCAGAAAAAGCCCCAGGACAGCCGTTTGAACGCGCACATTGATGGCAGTTTTAATGGCATTCGAGTTCATCAGCAGACCTCCATAACGGTTAGCAAGTCTTCCGTACACTCTTGTGCAGAAAGAGACTGGGACAGTCCAACGCGCAACCTGCCTCTTGTGTCATACACATAGCTAGTCGCTGTATGAGAGAGCGTGTAGGTCGAGCCGCTCGGGATTTTTTCGTAGAACACCCCGAACTCCTTGGCCGTTTCCGCCGTTTCCTCGAGTGTTCCGTGGAGCGCGACAAATGAGGGATCAAACGTCTTGACGTAGGCATCCAGCACCGCCGGCGTGTCCCGCTCCGGGTCCAGCGTAATGAAGACGACCTGGAGAATATCCCCGTCTTTTCCCATCAGTTTCTTGATTTGCGCTGCGCGAGCCAGGGTAGTGGGGCATACCGCCGGGCACTGGGTGAAGCCGAAGAAAATCATAGGCATCAAACCACGAAAGCTCGAGAGCGTTGTGAGGTTGCCTTCAGAGTCCTTGAGTTTGAATGTCCGTCCGAGGATCTTGTCGCTCAGGTCCTTGCCGTACTTGTACGACAGGCTGACGCTATTGTCACAGCCAGCGAGGAGGCCAAGGCTGAACAAGCCGATACCTGCAACCACCTGGCGGCGGGTCAACGAAACACTCATGTTCTACAGACCTTTTGATGAGCCCGAACGGATAATCATCCTCGGACAGGGCGTCTATGATGCATGCCGGTTTAGCGGAGGGCATCGATTATACGCTTCAAAGGATTACTCATAACTTGCGACAAACTGACGCAGCGAATTCCCGAACCGGCATCGGTTTTCGGGTCAGTCCTTAATCTCCATCGGGCTGCTAACCAACATCACCTTGTCCTGGATAGCGGCCAAGGTGTTTGACGTACCCAGTCCCTGTTTCGCCAGTTTGTCTTCTTGCAGTGCCTGTTGCAGAAGACCGAGGAGATTTTGCGTCTTCGAAGACGAGACAGGTGTCACGTTATCTTCATCCAGACGCCCCATTACATATTTGGAAATGCGCGTGGACTGGCTTGCCGAATGGCTGACGGACGCTTCGACCAACTTACCTTTGACATAGCCGATGCTGCTCGTGCTGCTGGCCTGATCGTCGATCTGGTAATACTGATAGTTCTGGGATTGTGGGTCAGTCGTCAGTTCCAGCTTTTGTCCGGCATGCAGTGGCTTATGGTATTGGGCTGTCAGATGCGATTGCTGATTCTGGACGACCTTGCGATTGAACTGATCCTGACCTTTGGATTGCGTGGACTGCGATAATCCATAGTTGAACGAGTCGAGTTCACCAGGCCGCGCAGGATTGCCGTTTACGGTTTTCTCGGTGACCGTCGCGCTGAAATCGGCGAGGCCGGTGAGAACGCTACGGTCGGTGTCCGTCAGCTTGATCGCCGTTAGCGCCTGAGGTCCGGTAACAGCGCGGCTTTCCGGGTAGCTGCTGTGCACGGTCTTGAATGCACTCTCGAACATCGACAGCAGATTCTGGTCGCCGTCGCCTCGATCGCGCGCCGCTTCTATTTGACGCAGGTAGCTCGCGAGCGCCTTGGCTTTCTGATTGCTGTCGCCGAGGATGGCGGCGTTTTTCAGGTCCACGGACATGTCGAAATCGCCTGCCGCACCGCTCATGCGCACCTGGCGCTGGCTTGCGTCGGCATGCAGCTCAAGGCTCTGCGTACTGTCATCGTCGAGCTTGAACCGGGTGGTCAGGTCGACCGAGGAAAACACGCCAGTGTCGAACTGGGCCAGCGCATCCAGCTTGAGTTGCGGTGGAACGGCGGTGAGGCCCTGGATGGCCGATTCAAATCCTTTGGCCATGGCGCCAAGCGCGGCAAGTTCTTCTTTACTGAGGTCGCCACCCTGGACCTGAGCCTGCACCGCCAACGCGTTATCCTGACTGGACAGGGTGATCTCGACGGTTTTTCCGCTAGCTGTTTTCAGGGTCAGGTTGATGCTGTTGTCTGCAACGCCACTGTGGATTCTGGCTTGAGCAGCCGCCAACTCTGCCGGTCCAAGTTCCCGTCCGGTCGATGAGCGAATGACCGACTGGGAGATGTTCTGGTTGGATTGCGCCAGCTGCAGAAGCAGTGTCTCACCCAGTCCCCGGAACCGGGCGCTGGCTGAAGCGTTTCCGAAATTGCCACCCATGCGAAACGACACTTTGTCAGGCTGCGTGTATTCCCAGGCAAGCGGAGCATCAGGCTCCGCAATGACACCCCGAGAGGTGTAAGTCTGCGCATTGATGGTGTTGTTATCTTGATGCAAGGTGACAATCGATGCGGGGGAAGACAGGGCGGCTGTTGATTCGGTGGTAGTGCCAACGGCGGGCTGGGTGGCAGCACTCCTGACGACCGCCAGTGGCGGCAAGGAAGAGATTGAAGAGATGACAGTCATAGCTGCTCCATGCTGAGTACCAGTAGTTTCCTACAGGGCTTGTCGGCAGGGGGGGGCACAACTTGAGGTGCGAGTGCCGGTGGCTCTGGATGTGTGATGAATGGGCTGACGCCATCGCTAGCAGGCTAGCTCCCACAGTGGATCTCCAGCGTTCATGAGACCCCTGTGGGGGCTAGCCTGCTAGCGATGAACGATAACGCGGTCTACTTGTTGGGCACCCGCCATAAATACCAGGCAGCCACTGTCCGATAAGGGCTCCATCCCAATCCGATCTCCACCATCTGCTTGCGCGTGGGTTGCACTTCCAACCCCTTCAACCGCCGATACCCCTCGCGCACCCCGAAATCATCGGCCGGTAAAATATCCGGCCGCTCCAGGCTGTAGATCAGCAGCATCTCAACCGTCCAGCGGCCAACCCCGCGCAATGTGATCAACCGCTCGATCAACGCTTCATCGTCCATCGCCAGGGCCGTCGGATAATCCGGCACCACACCGTCCAGCGCCGCCTGAGCGATGCCCTGAATGGTCGCAATCTTGCTCGCGGAAAAACCACACCCGCGCAGTTGATCAAACCCGGTCGCCAGAATCTGTTCAGGACGCGGAAACGCCGCCGAAGGAAACACCGCCAGCAGCCGACCGATAATCGCATCCCCGGCTTTGGCGTGCAGTTGCTGATAGGCAATCGCCCGCACCAGCGACTCATACGGATCACGCGCCGCATGCGGCTGGTGCAGGCAGGGGCCGATGGCTGCGATGTGGCGCGCCCAGTCGTCGTCAATGGACGCGAGAAACGCCGTCGCTGGCAAGTAAGGATCGGTCAAGCGTTCACCACAGGCTTGAGCAGTGCGTTCAATTCCCCATAGGTGAACGCCTTGAGTTGGCTGCTATCGAGTTTGCCGGTTTCCAGAAAACTTTTGGCCAGGCCCGCCATCGCACCGTAAAGAAACTCGGCGATACCGGAACCGGCGCTCAACCGGCGAACGCCCAGCGCTTTCAACGCTTCAGGTGACGGCAACCCCGGCAGCCCCAGTACATTCAGCGGCAGCGGGGTACCACGGCACAGCGCAGCGATCTCGTACTCCGCGGAAACGCCGGCCGTGAACAGCCCGTCAGCACCCGCCGCCTGATACAGCGCCGCGCGTTTGAGCGTTTCCGCGACGCGGTCTTCGGCCGGCACCAGGCTCTTGAGGTACACATCGGTGCGGGCGTTGATGAACAGCTTCACCTCGCGGCGCTCGGCAACCTGACGGGCGATTTCGATCTTGCGGGCCAGCAGCTCGGGCGGGGATGCACCGTCTTCGATATTGATCCCGACGGCACCGGCAGCGATCACCGCATCAATCACCTCGGCAACCCGCGTCAGGTCATCGGAATAGCCGGCCTCGATGTCCACGGTCAACGGCAGGGAAATCACGCGGGCGATGGATTCGATGGTCGAGACCAGGCGTTCGAGGGGCAGGGTATTGCCGTCCGGGTAACCGTGAGACCAGGCAACTGCCGCACTGCTGGTGGCCACGGCTTTGCAGCCCAGTTGCTCGACGATGCGCGCCCCGGCGGCATCGGCGACGTTGGTGAGAATCAGCAGACCGTCCTGATGCAGCCTGTGGAATTGCTGGTCGAGCGTGTTCATCGAATTTCCTTCCTTATGAAAACCAGCCATGAGTCAGAACGCGAGTTGTCGCGTGACCTGCACCGCAGCGTTTTCCAGTCTGAGCAGAAACGCCTTGCGCGGTTGTCCTCCACCATAGCCCGTCAAGGAGCCGTCCGCACCGATCACCCGGTGGCAGGGCAAGACAATCGAAATCCGGTTGTGCCCGTTGGCCAGGCCCACGGCGCGGCTGGCACCGGGTTTGCCCAACCGCGCGGCGATGGTGCCGTAGGTGCTGGTCTGGCCGTAGGGGATTTTCGCCAGTTCGGCCCAGACCTGCCGGGAAAATTCGGTGCCGGGCAAGTGCAGCGGCACCTTGAATTCGGTCAGCTTGCCGGCGAAATACAGGGCCAGCTCTGTATCGATCTGCTGTAAGTGAACGTTGTGCCCGGGCGCGACCGCATAGCCATGACGGTTCTGCAACGCTTCGACTTCCCGGGTCAGCGCCGGCCGGTCGAGAAACTCCAGCAGCACCAGCCCGCGCCGTTCGGCCATGGCGATCATCGGCCCCAACGGCGTGGTCAGGCGCGTGAACAGCAAGGGCTCGCTATTGGCCGCACGACCGGGGGTGATGTGAAAGGATTTCTGGAAGGCATCGCGAAACCCGCTCAGGGACTCGTAACCGGAATCGAACGCTGCGCTGTCGATGGAATCGCCCTGTTTGATCCCGCCCAGCGCCATGCCGAGGCGTCGGGTGCGCAACCAGGCATGGAAGGTCATGCCAAAATGTTGCTTGAACCAGCGTCGCAGTTTCAGCGGCTCGATGCCTTCGGCCAGCAACTGGGCATCGGTCCAGCGCAGCTCGGAATCGGCGTCCACCGACTGGAGCAGCTTCTGTACCCAGTCCGGCGCGATGGCGGCCGCGTCCAGCGGTTTGCAACGCAGGCAGGCGCGGTAGCCGGCGGACAGGCAGTCATCGGCATGGGCGAAGAACTCGACGTTCTCCGGTTTCGGTTTGCGCGCCGTGCAACTGGGGCGGCAGAAGATGCCGGTGGTTTTGACCGCAGTAAAAAACACCCCCTCGTAGGTGGTGTCTCGTTCGAGCATGGCGCGAACCATCTCGGCGTGGGGCGGAAGCATCGCGTTTTGTAGGTTCATGGTTCGAGCATAAGGCGCGTTGGCCGGGGGCTCCACCGGAAAATCGACAGTGAATTTTTGATGCCTGTCATCACTGGTTAGGCCACTGTTGGAGCGAGCTTGCTCGCGATGGTCTTAAGGATAACGCGTGTTTTCTGGCTACACGCGGTCCTCCTGAATTCATCGCGAGCAAGCTCGCTCCTTCAGTAAGTGAAGGTGTTCAGGCCCGACGCGCCATCAACAGCACCGAAGCCGCCGCCGACAACAACCCCGCGCAGCAGCGGTTGAAAATCCGCTGTCCCCGAGGCTTCGCAAACCAGCGGCGCATGTGCAGGCCCATGTAGGCGTAGGCGCCAATGGCAATCCATTCCAGCGCCAGGAACAGCGCACCCAACACTGCGAATTGCGGTGTCACGGCCTGGTTCGGGTCGACAAACTGGGGCAGGAATGCAGTGAAAATCAGGATCGCCTTCGGGTTGCCGGCTGCCACCAGGAATTCTTGCCGCGCCAATGTCAGCGTTCCCGCCGGCACGCCGTTCACAGCGTTTTCAACCCCCGGATCCGCGCGCCACAATTGCCAGGCGAGGTAAAACAGGTATGCCGCGCCGACAATCTTGATCCCGTAGAACAACAACTCCGAGGTTTGCAACACGACCGCCAAACCCGCCGAGGCAAGGGCGATCATCCCGGCGAATGCCAGCAGCCGACCGACCCCGGCGACACACGCCGTACGATAGCCGTAGCGTGTCGAATTGCTGACTGACAGCAGGTTATTCGGACCCGGTGCCATGTTCAGGGCGAAGCAGGCCGGGAGGAAAAGGGCGAGGGTGGCGAGGTCCATGATCGGCTCCAGAAGCGAGAGCGATATTTTTATCACAGGTGCCGCGTGGGTCGACTCATACAGTGGCGGGTGGCACGCACCGTACAATCGATTATTTCGCGAACTTCTTCGCCCCCGCCACGCACAAAATCACCGCAACAGTCACCGCCAGCATGCCAATGCTGACCTGCTCATGAAGCAACGTCGCCGCCAGCGCCAAGCCAAAAAACGGCTGCAGCAACTGCAACTGTCCCACGGCCGCAATCCCGCCCTGCGCCAGCCCCCGATACCAGAAAACAAAACCGATCAGCATGCTGAACAGCGACACGTATCCCAGGCTGAACCAGGCCGGTGTGCTGATCCCCGAGAACGATGCGGGTGCGAGCCACCACGTCAACAGCGCCATAACCGGCAGCGACAGCACCAATGCCCAGCAAATCACCTGCCAGCCACCCAGTGTCCGGGACAGTTTCGCCCCTTCGGCATAACCGAGGCCGCAGGCTAGGATCGCCGCCAGCATCAGGAGGTCGCCTTCAGGTGAGGCGGTCAGGCCTTGGGAGGCGGCGAATCCCACCACCAGCAGGCTGCCCAGGACCGAGAAAAACCAGAACACTGGTCGCGGCCGCTCACCACCACGGATCACACCGAACACGGCGGTGGCGAGGGGCAGCAGGCCAACGAAGACGATGGAGTGTGCCGACGTCACGTATTGCAGCGCCAGCGCCGTCAACAGAGGGAAACCGACTACCACGCCCATGGCCACGATGAACAACGGCAACAGCTGGTTCCTTGCAGGACGCTTCTCCTTGAACAGCCACAGCATGCACAGCGCCAGAATGCCGGCGATGGTTGCCCGTGCGACGGTCAGGAAAACCGGGTCGAACTCCAGCACCGCCAAGCGCGTGGCCGGTAGCGAGCCGCTGAAGATCAGTACGCCGATCAATCCGTTGATCCACCCGTTGGTGGTCTTTTCCTGGGGCTGGCTGTGCAGGTTCGATACGCGTTCCATTGAGGTCACACTCGATGATTGTTTTCTTGGCGGGTTGCCTTGAGCGCATCGTATGGCCGACTATAAAGACAATCAAAAAATTGTCATGGATACATCGCCCTATGCCTCGTTTGCGCTACAAGTCGCTGGTCGACACCTTTGCCGCAGACATCCGTTCAGGACATTTGTTGCCCGGTACGCGCTTGCCAACCCATCGCAAGCTCGCCGCTGAGCACGGGTTGGCGCTCGTGACCGCCAGCCGAGTTTATGCAGAGCTTGAGGCGATGGGCCTGGTCAGTGGTGAAACCGGCCGGGGCACGTTCGTCAGAGAGACATCGCTTCCCCCCGGCCAAGGCGTCAGCCAGCACGTGGTTGCCGTGGGTATGGCCGATCTCAACTTCAACTACCCGTCATTACCCGGTCAGGCGGATCTGTTGCGAACGGCCTTGCGTCAACTCGCGTTGTCCGGCGACCTGGAAGCTCATTTGCGCTATCAGCCCCATGCCGGGCGCCTGCATGAGCGCGCATCGATTGCGAACCATCTGGTCTCACGCGGGTTGAGCGTCCAGGCCGAGCAGGTATTGATCGTCAGCGGTGCCCAGCATGGATTGGCGGTGACGATGATGGCGTTGCTCAAACCAGGCGATGTGATCGCGGCGGATGCGTTGACCTACACCGGTTTCAAGGTGCTGGCCGAATCGCTGCACCTGGAAATCGTGCCCATTCCCGCCACGGAGACCGGGCCTGACCTTGAGGCGTTCGAAGCGCTTTGCCGGCGCCGGTCGGTGCGGGCCGTCTACAGCATGCCCACGCTGCATAACCCGCTGGGTTGGGTCATGGATGCACAGTGGCGAGATCAGTTCGTGTCGATTGCACGTCAGCATGACCTGTTGATCATTGAAGACGCTGCGTACGCCTTTCTGGTCGAAGACGCCCCGGCGCCCTTGGCCGAATTGGCGCCGGAACGAACCGTCTACGTGTCGGGGTTCTCCAAGAATGTCGCCACGGGACTACGCGTGGGCTTCATCGCTGCGCCGGCCGAGAAAGTGCCTGCGCTTGAGCGCGCAATCAGGGCCACCACCTGGAACACTCCCGGCGTGATGACAGCGATTGCCTGCGCATGGCTCGACGATGGAACCGTGAGCCAACTGGAAGCGCAAAAGCGTGCGGACGCACAGGCCCGGCAAGCCATGGCCGCCGATCTACTGAAAGGACTGCGCTGCATGACTCATCCGAATTCGTACTTTCTGTGGTTGCCACTGACGGAAGACGCCCGAGCGGACCAGATCGCGGTCGAGCTGATGCACGAGCAAGTCGCGGTTTCCACTGCCGAACCTTTTGCAACCTCGGTCCATGTACCGCATGCGATCCGGTTGGCGCTGGGGTCGGTGGACATGGATTCGCTTCGATCAGCGCTGATCAAAGTGAAGCGGGTGGTCGGCGCTTATTCCTAGAACGGGTGGGCAGTTTTCTTCAATACGCGGACCAGCCCGCGCCTTACCTTGAGGCCTGGTTCAACTGAATTGAAGAAGGTATGCAATGAGTCTGATTATTTCTATGGCCGCGTTTGCCCTGGTGGCCTCGATTACACCGGGACCGGTGAACATTGTTGCGCTGAGTTCCGGCGCGCAGTTCGGTTTTCGCGCCAGTCAGCGCCACGTGGCCGGCGCAACACTGGGCTTTGTGTTGCTACTGGTATTGATGGGGTTGGGGCTGCATGAAGTGTTGCAGACATGGCCGGCGCTGACGCGGGTGGTGCAACTGGCCGGCGTGGCGTTTCTGTTGTTCATGGCGTGGAAACTGGCAGCGGACAACGGGCAACTCGACGCGAAGGAGTCGGGGCGGGCGCCGTCGATGCTGTATGGCGCCGTCATGCAATGGCTCAACCCCAAAGCCTGGCTGGCCTGTGTGGCCGGCATGGGCGCGTTCGTCGCAGACGGCGAGGCGCGGCTGGTCTGGCAGTTTGCCGCGGTGTATCTGGTGATCTGCTACCTGTCCGTCGGCTGCTGGGCGTACGCCGGGACTTTTTTGCGCGGCTATCTGAACAACCCGGCGGGGATGCGCTTGTTCAACCGGATCATGGCGTTGTTGCTGGCGATGAGCGCGATGTATCTGTTACTGCCTTGATCGAACATTCAGCCGCGATACTGCCCCGGTGTTGCCGCCAGATGCTGTTTGAACGCCCGCTGAAAATGCGCCTGATCGGCAAACCCTGCTTCCAGCGCCACGTCGGCGATCAGCTTGCCGCTGCGCAGGCGATCCTGAGCAAACTGGATGCGTCGATTGACCAGGAAGGCGTGGGGCGTCATGCCGTAATGCTGTTTAAAGGCGCGGATCAGATAGGACGGTGACAGTTGCGCGGCGTCGCAAATGTCTTCGAGTTTGAGCAGTTGCGTGCAGTTGTCGCGGATGTAGTCAGCGGCGCGCTCCAGTTTGAAATTGGGCTCGCGCAGGGGCTGATCGCCGGGGTTGAGTCGTTGCTGCACTTCAGTGAAGAACTCGACCGCCGCGCTGTGTTTGCTCAGTACGTCCTGCTCGCTGTCGACCAGTATTTCGTACAACGCCTTCAGGCCGACAAACAGGCTGGCGTCAGACGTATGGGTGATGGAAAACCGCCGAAACGCCAAGTCGCTGCTGAACCCCAGTTGATGCTGCAAGTCGGTGAGCCACGGCGTCGCGACGTACAGCATCAGGTACGACCAGGGCTGGTCATCGATCGGATTGCAGGCGTGGACGTCGCCAGGGTTCATCAGCACCACGGTGCCGGCGCTGACCTGAAATTCCGATTGCTCATGGATATAAGTGCTGCGTCCGGCGGTGATCGAGCCGATAGAAAAGTGCTCGTGGGCATGCCGGGTGTAACAGACCTGGCGCCCGTCGGCGATGGAGCGGGCCTCAATGAAGGGCAGGGCGTCGTCGCGCCAGAAGCGTGGGGCCTTGTCGGCGTCTTTGCCAGCGGTGGGCTTCATCGTCGGTGTCCTCGGCAGGTCAGCCCCGGAGTGTATTAGCTCTCGCCGTCAAAGGCTCGTTGCAGTGCAGCAATGTCGAGTTTTTTCATTTGTAGCATCGCCTCCATGGCGCGCTGGGATTTTGCCGTGTCGGGGTCTTTCATCATGTCCATCAGGACGATCGGCACGATCTGCCACGACAGGCCGAACTTGTCCTTGAGCCAGCCGCATTGCTGGGCCTGAGGGACGCCCCCGGCGCTCAGGGCATCCCAGAAGTGATCGACTTCCTCCTGGGTCTGGCAATTGACCTGGAACGAGATCGCCTCGCCGAACTTGAACACCGGACCGCCGTTGAGGCCGGTGAAGCTTTGGCCGTCGAGCTCGAAGCTGACCGTCATGACCGAGCCTTCGGGGCGGCCATGGAATTCGAAGCCGGCGTGGCCGTAGTAGGTCGTGGCGGTGATTTTTGAATGATCGAACACCGAGCAGTAAAACTTCGCGGCTTCCTCCGCCTGATCGTCGAACCACAGGCAGGGCGTGAGTTTCTGAACGCGTTGCATGGCGGTAATCCTCTCCACGGGTCACTCGTGCTGAACGTTCAGCGTAGTCAGCCCGCAGTGGTCCGGAAGTACCGTAGATCGACAACTTGCCGATCAGAAATCCCAGCGGGTAGTCAGTTGCACATTGCGAGGTTCGCCGTAGAACCCGGTGCCAAAGTTGCCGAGCCCGGTGTAATAGGTCTGGTCGAACAGGTTCTTCACGTTCAGCGTGGTGCTCAGGTGATCGTTGAAGCGGTAGCGCGCCATGACGTCCACGAGGGCATAGCTTTGCTGGGAGATCTTCGAAGGCTGGCCGAAGTTGACCGGGTCATTGGGGTTGGGCTGGAACACATGGCCGAAGAACTCGCTCTGCCAGTTCACGCCGCCGCCGACGGTGAGTTTTTCCAACGACCCTGACAGCCGGTAGGTGCTGAACACCCGAACTACCTGTTCCGGCGCGGTGGTTTGCAGGATCGAGCCGTAGACGTAATCGCCCTTGGCATCGCGGGTGTGGCTGTAGCTGTAGCCGGCCGACAGATTCCAGCCTTCCATCACTTCACCAGCCACTTCGACTTCAAAACCTTTGGTCGTGGCGCCTTGCACCGGGCGGTACACCGACTCGGTATCGACGCCGCTGACGTACTTGGCAACGTTGTCCTGCTCGATACGGAACACCGCGAAACTGGCGTTCAGGCGCCCGTCAAGGAATTCGGCCTTGAGCCCGGCCTCGTAGCTGTCGCCGTGCACCGGGTCGAGCAGTTTGCGCTCGGCGTCCTTGCTCATCTGCGGCTGATAGATGCTGGTGTAGCTGGTGTACACCGACCAGGTGTCGTCGAGGTCGTAGATCAGCCCGGCATACGGGGTGACCACGCCGGTCTGGCGGTAGCTGTCGTGCACATCCCGGGTGTTCGGGTCGATGTAGTCCAGCTCATCGTTGGCGGTGAACTGACTGACCCGGGCGCCGAGAATCACCGCCAGGTCGTCGGTTGGCCTGAGTCGGGTGGCCAGGTAGGCACCGGTCTGACGCTGGACGATGTCGTTGTCGCCGACCCTGGCAATGTCCGGCTTCGCGAACTCGCCGCGCCAGTCGAAGATGCTGCCGCCCAAGGGCGGGTAAGTCGAACCGTGCACCGGAATGTCCTGACGGGTGTGCATCGTCACGAAACCGGCGATCAACTCATGCTCGCGGCCCGCCAGGCTGAACGGGCCGGTGAAGTTGACGTCGAGGTTGTCCTGCAACTGATCGCCCTTGAACCGGCCCATGTACATAAACATGCCGTTGCCGGTGAGCGGGTCCGGATGGCCGCCGCTGGCCGAGGCGAGGAAGGTGTCGTGTTGTCGATGCTTGCGGTCGTAGCTGACCTTTAACGTCCAGTCATTCGCCAGTTGCTGTTCCACCGAGGCGAAAATCGTCTGGTTGGTGAAGTCGCGCCGGCTCCAGTCGGTGGCCGGGTTGAACGAACGGGAAAAGTGCGTCCGCGAGCCGTCGCTGTTGTACATCGGGAAACCGGTCCAACTGGCGCCACGGGAGCGGGTATTTTGCTGGTCGATACCGAAGGTCACGAGGGTGCCCGGCGTCAGGTCGGCCTCGAGGATGCCGTACGCGATGTCGCGGGTGTTGCGGTAGTTGTCCAGGTAGGCGCTGCGATCTTGATACGCACCGACGAAACGCCCGCGCACGTGGCCGCTCTCGGTCAGCGGGCCAGCCATATCACCGGTACTGCGATAGTTGTCCCAGGAGCCGACGGCGCCGGTGATCGAGGCCTTGAATGTTTTGGTCGGGCGCTTGCGGACCAGGTTGACGGTGGCCGATGGGTCGCCCGAGCCGGTCATCAGACCGGTGGCGCCCTTGATGATTTCGACGCGATCGAAGGTCGCCATGTCGGTGCTGGTGGTGCCGTAATCGTAGACGCCGTCGTAGTCGGTGTTGACGCCGTCGTACTGGAAATTGGTGATCGGCAAGCCACGGCTGGAGAACTCCCAACGCTCGCTGTCGTAGTTCTGCACGCTGACGCCAGGCACACGGCGCAGGGCGTCGGCGATGCTGGTGGAGCCCTGATCGTCGAGTTGCTGCCGGGTGATGATCGACACCGATTGCGGTGTTTCACGCAAGGACAGCGGCAGCCCGGTCGCTGAAGACGTCGATCCAAGGGTGTAGGCGTGGCTGTCTTCGGTGATGGCGCCGGGCACTTGGCCGGAAACGTTGGTGGTGCCCAGTTCCAGCGGCCGATCCGCCGTGGGGGCGACCTGCAGGACATAGCCGCGGTCACCCTGAGGCTGGGCTTGCAAGTCACTGCCTTGCAGCAAACGCTGCAAGGCCTGTTGCACGGTGAATTCGCCCTCAAGCCCCGGGCTGTGTTTATCCCTCGCCAGTTCGTTGCGGCCGGCGAGGAATATCCCCGCCTGTTCGGCAAAACGGTTGAGTGCACTGACCAACGAGCCGGCAGCGATCACGTAATAGCGCTTCTGGCTGCCTGACTGTTCATTGGCGTCGGCGGTTTCGGCGTGGGCGAAGGTCGGGGCAAGACTCAGCAACGCGATCGGAAGGACCAGTGCCAACGGGCGCAAGGCAAAACGCGTGCGAGCGAAGGAGTCGCGCAAAAGGCTGTTCCCTGGAATCAGATCGATCGGCAATTGAAGGGCTTCACAGGGTTAACCGAACGAAAAACCAAAAAGGGAACTGTGGCGTTGAAATGTTTTGGGTTCACGCTTTTGGCGCGACGTTGACCCACCAGTCCATGGTTTTTTCGACACGTATCGGTAACGCCGCTTCCAGCAGGCGCAAGGCTTGATCGGTGTCCTTGAGCGGAAACGAGCCCATCACCGGCAAACCGGCGATGGCCGGGTCGCACGCCAGATGCCCCGGACGGTAGCGGCTCAGTTCTTCGATCAACTGCCCCAGTGGCAGGTTGTCCGCCAGTAACAGACCGCGGCGCCAGGCTTCGCGGCCCGCCGCTGCTTCGGTGGAGGGCGGTGTGTGGTTTTGCGTGAACGCCAGTTGTCGTCCGGCCTCGACCACCTGCACCTGGCCTGCCGTCGTTCGAACTTCGACCGCGCCCTCGTAGACGTTCAGCAATGTCCGCTGTTGTTCCTGGCGCACGCTGAAACGAGTGCCGAGCGCGCGCATCCGGCCTTCGGCGGTCTGTACCAGAAACGCTCGGCGGCTGTCCTTGGCGGTATCGATCAACACTTCCCCGGCACTCAATAGCAGCAGGCGCTGCGTGGTGTCGAAACGCACATTCAGCGCGCTGAGGGCGTTAAGCCAGAGGCGGCTGCCGTCGCTGAGGAGGCTTTCCCGGGTTTCGCCGGTGCCCGTAGAAAGATCGGCGGTCCATCGGCCCAGAGCGTCCGGCAGCGAGGTTTCCCGCCAGGCGCTCCAGCCCAGTAGCCCGCCCGACGCGAGGATGAGCAGGCTCTTGACGGTCTGCCGGCGGCTGATCGGCGAGCGCGCGGTATTGCGCAGAACAAGACCGGCGGCCTGCGGGTGATCAGCCTGCAGCGCGGTGAAGCGCTGGCCAACGCGCTCGACATAGCGCCAGGCCGCCTGATGATCACCACTTTGCGCCAGCCAGGCTTGCCAGCGCTGACGTTCCTGTTCGCCGACGTGCTGATCGTTGAGTTGCACATACCATTGCGCCGCCTGTTCCAGGCTGGCATGGCTGATCGCGTTGGAAGAAAGGGAGGGCATGGCGTTACTCGATCAACAGGCCATCGAGTTCGGCCTCAAGTATCGCGCAGTGCATCAGTGCCTGCGCCAGGTACTTTTTCACCATGCGCTCGCACACGCCGATTTCTTCCGCGATGGCGCGGTAGGGCAGGCCGTGCAGCTGGGCGAGGATGAAGGCATCGCGCACGCGCTTGGGCAGACGCAGCAGCATGGCGTCCACTTCGTACAAGGTTTCGACGATGATTGCCCGTTGCTCAGGCGACGGCTGAACCGCCTGCGGGCGTGCAGCCAGCGTCTCAAGCCACGCCTGTTCCAGCTGCCGACGCCGCCAGTGATCGATGCACAAGCCCCGGGCAATGGTGGCCAGGTAGGAGCGCTCGCGGCTTTCGCAATCGAACACCTGGGGGCGCTTGAGCACGCGGATAAAGGTGTCATGGGCCAGGTCGGCGGCATCGAACGCATTGCTCAAGCGACGGCGCAGCAGCTCATGCAGCCAGCGGTGATGAGTGACGTAGAGGTTCTGAACGCTGGAAGAATCGGCGACCATCATCGTGAACAGATATCCATGGGCGACCGGCGCCGTGGTTGCAAATAAGAATTGGTCGCGATTAAAACAAAAGGTTCTGCTGTGTGCAAATGATATTGGTTTGCTTTTAGATGGTGTGAGTTTTCGTGCAGTCAATATGACGTCTTTAGGTGTCATATTGACTATTATTCGTTTGGGTCAAATTGACTGCATACGCTCTAACCCACTGATTTACAGGTGTGATGAACCTGGCACGAAACCTGAAGTAACTAACGTACAACTGGTTCGATTCGGGAGTACGGAAAAATGTTCGCTTACTTCAGCAATCCTCAGAACGTCCTGCAGCTGTCGAGCAAAGTCCTGGGCGCGGGCCTGGCGCTGCTACTGGCGGGGATCTACGGCGCTTATCTTTACGCCGGACATTTGCCGATCGTGGTGCTGGTCTCGATGCATTCCATGACCATCATCGGCCCGACCCTGATCAAGATCGGCTACGTCATGCGCCTGCTGGCCCAGCATCGGTTGGGCAGTCGTCTGGTCAGGGCGGTGGCCTGATGCGACAGTTCGCTGCCGCACCGCTGTTCAGCCTTGGCTTTCGCCCGTTTTTCCTGGCCGGCGCCGGGTTTGCAACCATCGCCGTGGCGATCTGGGCCGTGTGGTTGTACGGACGCTTGCCGGATGCGCAACCGGTCGGCGGCATGCTGAGCTGGCATCGGCATGAGATGCCGTTCGGGTTCGCAGCGGCGATCATCGCCGGGTTCCTGCTCACGGCGGTGCCGAACTGGACCGGGCGTGCGGGGCTCAACGGTTGGCCTTTGATCGGTCTGCTGCTGGTATGGCTGTTGGCGCGACTGGCGTGGCTGATGCCCATTCCCGGGGTTGCGTTGATTGCGCTGCAACTACCTTTTCTGCCGTTGCTGGCATGGGTGCTGGGTCGGGACCTGGTGGCTGCCGGCAAACGCGACAACTATCCGATTCTGCTGGTCGTCGCGCTGTTGGCCGCGACTCAGGCCATGACGCTGTGGGGGATTTCGACCGATGACGTCGGCCTGCAACGGCGCGGTGTACTCGCGGCCGTGTGGTTGATCGGCGCGTTGATGAGTGTGATTGGCGGGCGCGTGATTCCGTTCTTTATTCAACGCGGTTTGAATCGTCCTGCGGCCAGCCCTGTGCATCCGCTGCAAACCAGAGTGTTGCTGGCGGGCAGTTTGCTGGCCGCCGTTTCCTTTGCCGGTGGTTTGAACGACATCCCACGAGGGTGGCTCGCGGCCCTGTTTTTATTGCTCGGCGGGTTGCACCTGCTGCGCCTGTGGCGTTGGCATGACCGGGGGATCTGGCGGGTGCCGCTGCTGTGGTCGTTGTATTTGGCGTATGCGTGGCTGGCGATTGCCGCGCTGGCCATGGCGCTATGGCACGCGGGTGCAATGCCGCAACAAAGTCTGGCCACGCATTCTCTGGCTGTCGGCGGGATCGGTGGCTTGATCCTGGCGATGATTGCCCGGGTCAGCCTCGGTCATACCGGGCGGTTGTTGCAGCCGTCGAAAACGATTGTGGTCGGGTTTGTCCTGCTGTTGATCGCCGGCCTGTGCCGGGTGTTTCTGGTGCCGTTCTCCGGGGGCGCACTGGCGCTGTCCGCCCTGTTCTGGTGTGCCGCGTTCGGACTGTTCCTGGTGCGCTACACCGACGTATTGCTCAAACCGAGGGTTTAAGGCCTCCCTGTTCGGCGATCCACCGCGTTGCCAGATCGATAAAGGCGCGCAGCTTCGGTTGAGTCTGGGTTCGACTGGGAAAATACAGGTACAGCGCCGAACTGAGCGGCACGAACGGCTGCAGCACTCGCTCCAGTCGGCCGTCCGCCAACTCGTCGGCAATCTCCAGGTCACAGGCATACGCCAGGCCCGAACCGCTGCGGGCGGCGGCCACCAGCAACCTTCGATCATTGACGATCACGCCGCCCGCGACGCCCACCGTAAAGTCGCGCCCCTCGCGGCGAAATTCCCAGCGATGCGCGCTCCCCGAGGTCGAGAAACGAAAGCCGATGCATTGATGACGGGTCAAGTCTTCAGGGCTGGCCGGTTTGCCGGCCTTGGCGAAGTACTCCGGCGCACCCACCACCGACCATTGCAGGTCGGGCGTGAGGCGCACCGCGATCATGTCTTTTTCGATCGACTCGCCCAGCCGGATCCCGGCATCGAAGCCGCCGGCCATCAGGTCCACCGTGGCGTCATCGAGGGAAATGTCGAGAGTGACTTGCGGATAGGCCTCGCGAAACAACGGAATCAGCGGCTCGATCAACAAGGCGCCGGACAGCCGCGGCGCGGTGAGGCGCAGCGTCCCCATGGGCTGATCGCGAAACCCGCTGAGCCCCGTCAGCGCCTCATCGATTTCACTGGCCGCTGGCCGCAACCGCGCAAACAGGCTGGCCCCGGCTTCGGTCAACGCCACCCGGCGCGTGGTGCGCTGGAACAGCAACACGCCCGTGCGGCGCTCGAGCAATTTGATCGCATGGCTGACAGCGGTGGGGGTCACTGCCAAGCGTGTTGCGGCCAGGGTGAAACTCTTGTGCTCGGCCACCGCCAGAAACTCGGTCAAGCCATCGAAAGGATCGTGATTCATCGGGGCGCCATTATGAAAGAGCGTTTCATAGTGCTTGTAACACGAGGGCATTTTTACGGGCAATCATCCTGCGTACCTTGTGCCTACCCCCACTGCAAACAAGGAATACGCTCATGACCACGTCCAACACCTTCAAACGTATCTGGCTCATCACGGGCGCTTCTCGCGGTATCGGCGCAAAAATCGCCGCCGCTGCACTGGCCCACGGTGACGCCGTGGTTGCCACCGCCCGGGATGCCAGCAGCATCACTCAGCGTTTTGGCGATCAAGCCGGTTTGCTGGCCGTCACCCTCGACGTCACCGACGAAGCACAGGGCATTGCGGTCGCCAAGGCTGCCATCGAGCACTTCGGACGCATCGACGTGCTGGTCAACAACGCCGGTTACGGTCTGTTGGGCGCGGTGGAAGAAGCCAGTGCCGATGAAGTGCGGCGCCTGTACGAAACCAATGTCTTCGGCTTGTTGAACGTCACGCGTGCCGTCCTGCCGCACATGCGCGCCGCTCGCAGCGGGCATGTGATCAACCTGTCGTCGGTGGGTGGTTACAGGTCGGGGGCGGGTTTCGGCGTTTACTGCTCGACCAAGTTCGCCGTCGAAGGCTTGAGTGAAGCGCTGCATGCCGAATTGGAGCCGCAGGGCATCAAAGTCACCGTCGTTGAGCCCGGCTACTTCCGCACGGAGTTCCTTGAAGGCAATTCGCTGGTGGAGTCGCCTTCGTCGATTGCCGACTACGACAGCACTGCCGGTGAAGTGCGCAAGATCGCCAAAGCCGTGACCCTGAATCAGCCCGGTGATCCGGACAAACTGGCCCAGGTCATGATCACCCTGGTCGAAGCGGAAAAAGCACCGCTGCGCCTGCCGCTGGGCAGTGACTGCGTCGCGGCGATCGAAGGCAAAAACGCGTTTGTCGCCAGCGAATTGCAGATGTGGCGTGAGGTGTCAGTGTCAACCGACTTCTAAATGCTTGATGCCACTGCAGGAGCGAGCTTGCTCACGATGGTCGCTAACGATAACGCGTGTTGTCTGGAAAAACGCGGCGTCCTTTAGACCATCGCGAGCAAGCTCGCTCCTACAGTTTCTCGGTAGTCTGTGTGTGACCGGTGGTCGATGAACCGGTCTCGCCCGGCATTTTGCGCTTAGCTGAAAGGATAACGCCGACCCACCGACACAAACGGCGTCACCGTGAACCTGAGGAATTCGCAATGCTGACCCTCAATATCAATGGCAAGGATCAGGCGCTGGACGTCCCCGCGGACATGCCGCTGCTCTGGGTCCTGCGCGATGTCGCGCACCTGACCGGCACCAAATTCGGTTGCGGCATGGCCCAGTGTGGCGCCTGCACCGTGCATGTCGACGGGGCGCCGTTGCGCTCCTGCATCACGCCCGCCACGGCGGTGGCCCATGGGCAAAAAATCCTCACCATAGAAGGCCTGTCTGCCGACGGTTCGCACCCGGTGCAACAAGCCTGGGCAGAACTCGATGTGGTCCAGTGCGGTTATTGTCAGTCCGGGCAGATCATGTCGGCGGCGGCGCTGCTGGCGAAGATCCCCAAACCCACCGACAGCGACATCGACCAGGCGCTCTCCGGCAACATCTGCCGCTGCGGCACCTACCCCAGGATCCGTGCCGCGGTCAAACGCGCCGCCGACATCGGTTGATGGGAGGCATACGCCATGAACAGCAGCAATCCGTTATCACGCCGTGGGTTTCTCAAGGGCAGCGCAGTGCTGGGCAGTGGGCTGGTGATCGCCTTTGTCATCCCCGGCGCCCACCGTTTTGCGATGGGCGCCGAGAATCAGGGCAACGTCTTCGCACCGAACGCGTTTTTAAGAATCAGTAACGACAACAGCGTCACCGTGCTGCTCGGCCATTCTGAAATGGGCCAGGGCATCTGGACCGGTCTGACCATGCTCATCGCTGAAGAGCTGGACGCCGACTGGTCGAAAATCCGCGTCGAACATTCCCCGGCCTCGGCCGCCGACTATGGTCTGGCCGGGTTTGGCGGGATGCAAATCACCGGCGGTTCGACCTCGACCTGGATGGAGTTCGATCGCTACCGTCAGGCAGGCGCAGCGGCGCGGTTGATGTTGATCGACGCTGCCGCCCAGCGCTTCAATGTCGCACCTTCGGCCATCCGCACCGAGTCGGGTGTGGTGATTGCCGGCGACAACCGCGCCACGTACGGCGAACTGGCCGATGATGCGGGCAAGTTGCCGGCACCGGACCCGGCGTCGATCACGTTCAAGGAAGCGAAAGACTGGAAGGTCATCGGTAAACCCACCAAACGCCTGGACACGCCGGAGAAAATCACCGGTCGAGCCAGGTTTGGGATCGACGTGCAGTTCGACGGCCTGATGACCGCGATGGTTGCCCGCGCGCCGGTGTTCGGCGGCAGCGTCAAATCCTATGAAGGCGCCGAAGCGCTGGCGATACCGGGCGTGCACAAAGTGGTGCAAGTGCCGACGGGCGTCGCCGTGATTGCCGATCATTACTGGGCGGCGAAACTGGGGCGCGATGCACTCAAGATCGATTGGGATCTGGGGCCGAACACCGGGCTCGACACTCAACATCTGCTGGAGAGCTTCCGCAAACTCGCCGCCACGCCGGGCACTTCGGCGAGCAAGGCCGGGGATGCGCAGGGCGCTTTGCGCAAAGCGGCGAAGACCATTGACGTCGAGTACAGCGTGCCATACCTGGCTCATGCGCCGATGGAACCGCTCAATTGCACCGTGAAAATCACTCAGGATAAATGCGAGATCTGGACCGGTACGCAGTTCCAGACGCTGGATCAGATGATCGCGGGAAAAATCACCGGGCTCAAACCCGAGCAAGTCGAGATTCATACCGAGTTTCTGGGCGGCGGCTTCGGCCGTCGGGCCAACCCGACTTCGGACTTTGTCGCCGAGGCCGTCGAAGTGGCGAAGGCGGCGGGCGAGCCGGTGAAAACGGTCTGGTCGCGTGAGGACGACATTCGCGGCGGCTATTACCGCTCGGCGTTCCTGCACCAGGCGCGTATCGGCCTGGACGCCGGCGGGATGCCGACGGCATGGCAGCACGTGATGGTCGGGCAGTCGATCATGGAAGGCACAGCGTTTGCGGCCACCATGGTCAAGGACGGTATCGACAAAACGTCGGTCGAAGGTGTTGCCGACAGTCCTTACCTTGCCGGGATGGCCAATCATCAGGTGGAACTGCATTCGCCGAAAACCGGCATCACCGTGTTGTGGCTGCGTTCGGTCGGGCACACCCACACGGCGTTCGTGATGGAGTCGCTGATCGACGAGCTGGCAGAGGCGGCGGGCAAGGATCCGGTGGAATACCGACGCACCTTGCTCAAGGACCATGCGCGGCATCTGGGTGTGCTGAACCTGGCGGTCGAGAAGGCCAATTGGAAAGCGCCATTGCCGGATGGGCATGCGCTGGGTGTCGCGGTGCATGAGTCGTTCGGCAGCTACGTCGCGCAGGTTGCCGAGGTGTCCCAGGACAACCTGAAAATTCGCGTGCACCGGGTCGTGTGCGCGGTGGACTGCGGGATTGCGGTCAACCCGCTGAGCATCGCGGCGCAAATGGAGTCGGCCATCACCTTCGGTCTCGGGTTTACCTTGCACAGCAAACTGACCTTCAAAAATGGCCAGGTGGTGCAGTCCAATTACCACGACTATCAGGTGCTGCGACTGAACGAAATGCCGGTGGTCGAAGTGCATATCGTGCCCAGTACCGACAAGCCCGGCGGCATCGGCGAGGCTGGCGTACCGCCAACGGCGCCGGCCGTGGCCAACGCAGTGTTTGCCCTGACCGGGCAACGGTTGCGCGAACTGCCCTTGCAACTGTCGGGGGTGTGAGATGAGACGACATCTGATTCTGGGCGCAGTGGTGCTGGTCGGCCTGACGGTCTACGCCACAGACCTGTTCGCGGAGGACAAGGAAGCCTTGAAGGCTTTCGATACCGTACAGAAGGTGTTTCAAAGCCCGCGTTGCCAGAATTGCCATATTCCCGGTGATTCACCGTTGCAGTTCGACGCCGGCATTCCCCACGCGATGAACGTCGTACGCGGCATGGATGGCAAGGGTGCGGCCGGTTTGCCGTGTGCCACTTGCCACGCCGACAGCAATCCGCCGGCCAGTTACGGCCCGCATGCACCGCCGGGTGCGCCGCACTGGAGCCTGCCGCCAGCGGCGCACAAAATGGCCTGGATCGGCCTGCCGGCTGACAAGCTGTGCGCGATGATCAAGGATCGCAGCAGCAACGGCGACCGGGATTTCGCCGCGCTGATCAAGCATGTCAGCGACGACAAACTGGTGCTCTGGGGCTGGAATCCGGGTGAAGGGCGAGCGCCGGTGCCGGTGCCGCACGACATTTTCGTCACTCAATTCAAGCGCTGGGCCGAGGCGGGAGGGCCTTGCCCGGTGGCGGGCAGTTGACCGGCGGTCCGTTAACAGTGAGTCAAACCGGGTATCGACGACTCTAAAGAACATACCCGCCCATGGAGTGAGTCATGCTGATCCCAGGCAAACCGGTCAAACACGGCGTTCATGCAGACCCTTTGCTGTCGCCCCAGCAAGAGCGTCAATTACTGCGCGATCTGGCCCGCAAGGCCGAGCAGGACGTGATTGGCGTGCAGATGGCGAGCATGGATGAATTGACGCTGCTGTCCAACCGTCACGGCTTCATGACACTGGCCCAATTGGGGCTGGACGCCTGTCAGCGCCTCGAAAAACCGGCCACGCTGCTGTTTTTCGATCTCGATAATTTCAAACACATCAACTATTTGTATGGCCGCGCCGAGGGTGATAACGCCCTGAAAACCTTTGCCGACGTACTGCGTATCGCCTTTCGCGAAAACGATGTGGTTGGCCGGCTTGGCGACGACGAGTTTGTTGCGTTGCTGACCGGTTCAAGCGCGGTGGACATTGGCGCCATCAAGTCGCGGCTCGAAGAAATCCTCGACGAGCGCAACGCCACGATGCGTCGCGGTTATGACATTCGCTTCAGCATTGGCCAGATCGAGTATGACCCTGTGCGTCACGGTTCGGTCGAGGGATTGCTGGCTGAGGCCGATGCCTTCACTTGGCAAACAACTGGCTGATGTCCTTGAATGCCTTGAACTCCAGCGCATTGCCGCAAGGATCGAACAGAAACATCGTGGCTTGCTCGCCCACCAGACCCTGAAACCGAATGCCGGGTTCGATCACGAAGCGGGTGTCACGGGCTTTCAGTCGTTCAGCCAAACTTTCCCATTCGTCCATCCCCAACACTACGCCGAAATGCGGCACCGGCACGTCATGCCCGTCCACTGCGTTGGTGTGCGCCGCTTCTTGAGAGGCGTTTTTGGGCGCCAGGTGAATCACCAGTTGATGGCCGAAAAAATTGAAATCGACCCAATGGTCGCTGGATCGGCCTTCTTCGAGGCCGAAGACCTCACCATAAAAACGGCGTGCGGCTGCCAGGTCGTACACGGGAATGGCCAAGTGGAAAGGGGAGAGTTGCATGGCTGAGCCTCGCAGTTGGTCGGTGGTTGGAACTGAGTTTAGCGCTGTGATTTTTGATTGAAAGACGTTAGTTTTTGCACCGAGCTCAAATTAATTCGATCAATCGAGACCGGTCATGCTGCGTGAGTTGAAGACTTTTATCGCTGTGACACGCTACGGCACATTCGCCGCCGCCGGCATGCACATCGGCCTGACCCAATCGGCGGTCAGCGCGCAGATGCGTAATTTGGAAAAGGCGCTGGGCATTCGTTTGTTCGATCGCACGGGGCGTCAGGCGATTCTCAATGCGGCAGGGCAGCGGGCCTTGCCGATGGCTCGGGACATGCTGGAAACCTTCAGTCGTATGTCGGTCAGCGACGACGTCAGCGAGTACCGCGGCGAATTGAGAATTGGCGCGGTGGCCACTGCCCAGACCGGTTTGTTGCCCCAGGCGTTGTTGCGATTGCGCCAGCAAGCGCCGTTGCTGGAACCGAAACTGGTGCCAGGGGTGTCGTTGAACCTGTTGAGCCAGGTCGATACCGGGGAGGTTGATCTGGCCATCCTGATCAAACCGCCGTTCGAGTTGCCCAAGGAGTTGGCGGCGCAGGTCATTCGCCGCGAACCGTTCGTGTTGATCGTGCCGATTGACCTTGCTGGCGACGATCCGTTGCGGTTATTGGCAGAACACCCGCTCGTGCGTTATGACCGCAATTCGTTTGGGGGCCGCTTGGTCACGCGTTTTCTGCGTGAGCAGCACATTGATGTGCAGGTGGCTTTGGAGCTGGATGAACTGGAAGCCATCGTGAAAATGGTTGAATGCGGGCTGGGTATCTCGTTGCTTCCCGAGGCGGGGCTATGGCTTGAATATGGTGCGAAGGTCAGGATCATCCGGTTGGGCGAGCTGACGTTCTACCGCGAGATCGTCCTGTTGCAGCGCTACAGCCAGCGTACACAACCGATCCAGCGATTGTTTGCCAACTGCCTCACCCCAATCGACCTGAACATAGGGGATTGCGGTGAACTCTGAAATTTCAGGCACAAAAAAACCCGCCTGTGCAGGCGGGTTTTTTATTGGACGAGCCGAAGATTACTCTTCCAGACTACCCATCGCAGTGGTGTTGAAACCACCATCCACGTACATGATTTCGCCGCTGATACCGGACGCCAGGTCCGAGCAGAGGAAGGCGCCGGCGTTGCCGACTTCGTCGATGGTGACGTTGCGACGCAGCGGGGTTTGCGCTTCGTTGGCGGCCAGCATCTTGCGGAAGTTCTTGATGCCGGAAGCGGCGAGGGTGCGGATCGGGCCAGCCGATACGCAGTTGACGCGGGTGCCGTCCGGGCCCAGGGAGCCGGCCAGGTAACGGACGCCAGCTTCCAGCGAAGCCTTGGCCATGCCCATTACGTTGTAGTTCGGCATGGTGCGCTCGGCGCCCAGGTACGACAGGGTCAGCAGGCTGCCATTGCGGCCTTTCATCATTTCGCGGCCAGCCTTGGCCAGGGCCACGAAGCTGTAGGCGCTGATGTCGTGAGCAATGCGGAAACCTTCACGGGTGGTGGCTTCGGTGAAGTCGCCGTCCAGTTGGTCGCCCGGGGCGAAGCCGACGGAGTGCACGATGCAGTCCAGGCCATCCCACTTTTTGCCCAGCTCAACGAAGACCTTGGCGATTTCTTCATCGCTGGCCACGTCGCACGGGAAGCACAGGTCCGGGTTGGAACCCCAGCTTTGTGCGAACTCTTCGACACGACCCTTGAGTTTGTCGTTCTGATAAGTGAAGGCAAGCTCAGCGCCCTCGCGATGCATGGCGGCAGCGATGCCGGATGCGATGGACAGCTTGCTGGCGACACCGACGATCAGTACGCGCTTACCGGCGAGAAAACCCATGTGTTGCTCCTCTCTTTCAGGTTATTGCGCAGTGGCTGGTGCCAGAAAAGCGGCTTCCAGCAACTGCTGTGTATACGGATGTTGGGGGGCGGCAAAGATACTTTGCGCGTCTCCCTGTTCGACCACTTGGCCATGCTTGACCACCATCAACTGGTGGCTCAGCGCTTTGACGACAGCCAGGTCATGGCTGATAAACAGATACGTCAGGTTGTACTTGGTTTGCAGTGAACGCAAAAGCTCCACCACTTGGCGCTGCACTGTCCGGTCGAGGGCCGATGTCGGCTCGTCCAGCAATATCAGCGCCGGTTTTAGCACTAATGCCCGGGCAATGGCGATTCTCTGCCGCTGCCCGCCGGAAAATTCGTGGGGGTAGCGGTGCCGGGTTTCCGGATCCAGACCTACCTCCTTGAGTGCCGCAATGATCGCTTGTTCCTGTTCCGCCTCGGTGCCCATCTTGTGAATCCGCAGGCCTTCGCCGACGATCTGGCTCACGCACATCCGCGGGCTCAGGCTGCCGAACGGGTCCTGGAACACCACCTGCATCTCCCGGCGCAGCGGTCGAATCTGTTGCTGCGTCAGGCAGTCTAGCTGCTTGCCTTCAAAACGGATCGCACCTTTGCTGCCGATCAGCCGCAAAATCGCCAGACCGAGCGTCGATTTGCCGGAACCGCTTTCGCCGACAATCCCCAGGGTCTGGCCCTGTGGCAGGCTGAAATTGATCCCGTCCACCGCTTTGATGTGATCGACGGTCTTTTTCAGCAAGCCTTTCTTGATCGGGAACCAGACTTTCAGGTCCTCGACCTGCAGCAAGGGCGGCCCGATTACATTGGTTGCCGGCTTGCCGCTGGGCTCCGCTGCCAGCAGTTCCCGAGTGTACGGATGCTGCGGCGCGCGGAACAACTCTTCGCACGATGCCTGTTCGACGATGCAACCGCGCTGCATGACACATACGCGATGCGCAATTCTTCGCACAAGGTTCAAATCGTGACTGATCAGTAGCAACGCCATGCCCAGGCGGGCCTGCAATTCCTTGAGCAATTCGAGGATTTTCAGCTGGACGGTCACGTCCAGCGCGGTGGTCGGCTCGTCAGCGATCAGCAGTTCCGGCTCGTTGGCCAGGGCCATGGCGATCATCACCCGTTGACGCTGGCCGCCGGACAGTTCGTGGGGCAAGGCTTTCAGGCGCTTTTCGGGCTCCGGAATGCCGACCATTTCCAGCAGTTCCAGCGTACGTTTGGTCGCGACTTTGCCGATCAAACCTTTGTGGATGCCCAGGACTTCGTTGATCTGCTTCTCGATCGAGTGCAGCGGATTGAGCGAGGTCATCGGCTCTTGAAAGATCATGGCGATCCGGTTGCCACGGATATGGCGGATGGTTTTCTCTTTAAGGCTCAGCAGGTCTTGCCCGGAATACTCGATGGTGCCGGACGGATGTCGGGCGAGCGGGTAGGGCAGCAGGCGCAGGATCGAGTGCGCGGTCACCGATTTGCCGGAACCGCTTTCACCCACCAGCGCCAGGGTTTCGCCGCGCTTGATGTCGAAACTTACGCCTTCGACCACGCGCTGACAGCGATCACCGACGACGAATTCGACGGACAGGTCGCGCACTTCGATCAGATTGTCCTGATTCATTTCACTTCCTCGGGTCGAAGGCATCGCGAGCGGACTCGCCGATGAACACCAGCAGACTCAACATCAACGCCAGCACCGCAAACGCGCTCATGCCGAGCCACGGCGCTTGCAGGTTGGATTTGCCCTGAGCCACCAATTCACCCAGCGACGGCGCGCCCGGCGGCAAACCGAAGCCCAGAAAGTCGAGGGCGGTCAGCGTGCCGATGGCGCCGGTGAGGATGAACGGCATAAAGGTCATGGTCGAAACCATCGCGTTGGGCAGGATGTGGCGGAACATGATCGCGCCATTCTGCATCCCCAGCGCCCGGGCCGCGCGTACGTATTCGAGGTTGCGCCCGCGCAGGAACTCGGCGCGCACCACGTCCACCAGGCTCATCCACGAGAACAGCAGCATGATCCCCAGCAGCCACCAGAAATTCGGCTGGACGAAACTGGCGAGAATGATCAGCAGATACAGCACCGGCAACCCGGACCAGATCTCCAGGAAACGCTGCCCGGCCAGATCGACCCAGCCGCCATAGAAACCCTGCAAGGCGCCGGCAATCACACCAATGATCGAGCTGAGAATGGTCAGCGTCAGGGCAAACAGCACCGAAATCCGGAACCCATAAATTACCCGGGCCAACACATCGCGGCCCTGATCGTCCGTGCCCAGCAAGTTGTCGGCCGACGGGGGCGCCGGGGCCGGGACTTTCAGGTCGTAGTTGATGCTTTGGTAGCTGTAGGGAATCGGCGCCCACAGCACCCAGGCGTCCTTGGCCTTGAGCAGTTCGCGGATGTAGGGGCTCTTGTAATTGGCTTCCAGCGGGAACTCGCCGCCAAACGCGGTTTCCGGGTAACGCTTGAGCGCCGGGAAGTACCAGCCGTTGTCGTAATGCACCACCAGCGGTTTGTCGTTGGCGATCAGCTCGGCACCGAGGCTCAGGCCGAACAACACGAGAAACAGCCACAGCGACCACCAGCCGCGCTTGTTGGCCTTGAACAATTCGAAACGCCGGCGATTGAGAGGGGACAGGTTCATCTCAATGCTCCCGACTTTCGAAATCGATGCGTGGGTCGACAAAGGTGTAGGTCAGATCGCCGATCAGTTTCACCACCAGGCCCAGCAGGGTGAAGATGAACAGCGTGCCGAAGACCACCGGGTAATCGCGGTTGATCGCGGCTTCGAAACTCATCAGCCCCAGTCCGTCGAGGGAGAAGATCACCTCGACCAGCAACGAACCGGTGAAGAAGATCCCGATGAACGCCGACGGGAAGCCGGCAATCACCAGCAGCATGGCGTTACGGAACACGTGGCCGTAAAGCACGCGGTGATTGGTCAGGCCTTTGGCTTTGGCCGTCACCACGTACTGCTTGTTGATTTCGTCGAGGAAGCTGTTTTTGGTCAGCAGGGTCATGGTCGCGAAGTTACCGATCACCAGAGCGGTGACTGGCAACGCGAGGTGCCAGAAGTAATCGAGCACCTTGCCGCCCATGCTCAGTTCATCGAAGTTGTTCGAGGTCAGTCCCCGTAGCGGGAACCAGTCGAAATAGCTGCCGCCGGCGAACACCACAATCAACAGAATGGCGAACAGGAACGCCGGGATCGCGTAGCCGACGATGATCGCCGAGCTGGTCCAGACGTCGAAGTGGCTGCCGTGCCGCGTGGCCTTGGCGATCCCCAGCGGGATCGACACCAGGTACATGATCAGCGTGCTCCACAACCCGAGGGAGATCGACACCGGCATCTTTTCCTTGATCAGGTCGATGACCTTGGCGTCGCGGAAGAAGCTGTCGCCGAAATCCAGGGTGGCGTAGTTCTTGACCATGATCCACAACCGTTCCGGCGCCGATTTGTCGAAGCCGTACATGTGCTCGATTTCTTTCACCAGCGCGGGGTCCAGGCCTTGGGCGCCGCGATAGGCCGAACCGGCCACCGACACTTCGGCACCGCCGCCGGCAATGCGGCTGGTGGCACCTTCAAAGCCTTCGAGCTTGGCAATCATCTGCTCCACCGGCCCGCCGGGGGCGGCCTGGATGATCACGAAGTTGATCAGCAAAATGCCGAGCAGCGTCGGGATGATCAGCAGCAGTCGCCGAAAAATATACGCCAGCATCTATTACTCCGTGCCCGCAGGGTCGGCTTGCAGTTTGGTTTCGACTTCTATCGCCGGTGTCACGTTGGGCTTGATCCACCAGGTGGCCGTGCCGATGTCGTACTTGGGTGAGATTTTCGGATGACCGATGTGGTTCCAGTAAGCCACGCGCCAGGTCTTGATGTGCCAGTTGGGGATCACGTAATAGCCCCATTGCAGCACGCGGTCCAGTGCCCGGGCGTGGGCCACCAGGCTTTTGCGCGAATCGGCGTTGATCAGTTGCTCGACCAGTTGGTCCACCACCGGGTCTTTCAGCCCCATGGAGTTGCGGCTGCCGGGCTTGTCGGCGGCGGCAGACATCCAGAACTCGCGCTGTTCGTTACCCGGCGAGTTGGATTGCGGGAAGCTGCCGACGATCATGTCGAAGTCCCGCGAACGCACGCGGTTGATGTACTGCGAGACATCGACCCGGCGGATCACCATATCAATTCCGAGGTCGCTGAGGTTGCGCTTGAACGGCAGCAACACGCGTTCGAACTCGGTCTGGGCCAGCAGGAACTCGATGGTCACCGGTTTGCCGGTGGCGTCGACCATTTTGTCGTCGACGATCCGCCAACCAGCCTCTTGCAGCAGTTGATAGGCCTTGCGCTGCTGCGTTCGGATCATGCCGCTGGCATCGGTCACCGGGTTCTGGAAGGCCTCGGTGAACACCTGCTCGGGAATCTTGCCGCGGAACGGATCGAGGATCGCCAACTGTTCGGCATCTGGCAAACCGGTGGCGGCCATTTCCGAGTTCTCAAAAAAACTTCGGGTGCGCACGTAGGCGCCGTTGAACAGTTGCTTGTTGGTCCATTCAAAGTCCAGCAGCAACGTCAGCGCCTGGCGCACCCGCACGTCCTGGAACACCGGTCGGCGCAGGTTGAAGACAAAACCCTGCATGCCCGTCGGGTTACCGTTGGGGATCTGTTCCTTGTTCAGTCGGCCTTCGCTGACCGCCGGAATGTTGTAGGCATTGGCCCAGTTTTTCGCGCTCATCTCCAGCCAGTAATCGAACTGTCCGGCCTTGAGCGCTTCCAGGGCCACGGTGTTGTCGCGGTAGTAATCGGTGGTCATCACGTCAAAGTTGAAGAAACCGCGGTTGGCCGGCAGGTCCTTGCCCCAGTAATCCTTGACCCGCTCATAGCGAATCGAGCGCCCGGCCTTCACCTCGCTGACCTTGTACGGACCGCTGCCCAACGGCATTTCCAGGTTGCCCTTGTTGAAATCCCGGGTCGCCCACCAGTGTTTGGGCAGCACGGGCAACTGACCGAGGATCAATGGCAGTTCGCGGTTATTGGTGTGTTTGAACTTGAACAGCACGGTGAGCGGGTCTTCGGCGACCACTTCGGCGACGTCGCTGTAGTAACCGCGGTACAGCGGCGCGCCGTCCTTGATCAGGGTCTCGAAGCTGAACACCACGTCTTCGGCACGAATCGGATGACCGTCATGGAAGCGCGCTTCGGGGCGCAGGTAGAAACGCACCCAATCGTTGCCCGGGGCTTTCTCGATTTTGCCGGCGACCAGGCCGTACTCGGTGAACGGTTCGTCGAGGCCCTGCTTGGCCAGGGTGTCGTAGATGAGGCTGATATCGTCGGCCGGCACACCTTTGCTGATAAACGGGTTGAGGCTGTCGAAGCCACCGAAACCAGCCTGACGGAAGATCCCGCCCTTGGGCGCGTCGGGGTTTACGTAGTCGAAATGCTTGAAGCCGGCCGGGTATTTCGGCGGCTCGTTGTACAAGGTCAGGGCGTGTTGCGGGGCGGCGCAGGCCAGCCCGGCGAACAACAGGCCGCTGGCCTGCAAGAGCAGGGCGCGTAGGGGTTTCATCGATCTTTCTCCGAAGATTTCAGCCACCACGCGCTCAGGCCCAGCGTATAGGGCGGCGTGGTGACGAAGGCGAACCGGTTGCGGTAGGCCAGGCGGTGATAATTGAGGTACCAGTTGGGAATGATGTAGTGCTGCCACAACAACACGCGGTCCAGGGCTTTGCCGGCGGCAACCTGTTCATCGCGGGTCTGTGCGGAGAGCAGTTTCTCGAGTAAATGGTCGACCACCGGATTGGCGATGCCCGCGTAGTTTTTGCTGCCCTTGACCCCGACCTGGCTGGAGTGGAAATACTGCCATTGTTCCAGACCGGGGCTGAGGGTCTGGTTCAGGGTCATCAGGATCATGTCGAAGTCGAACTGGTCGAGGCGCTGTTTGTATTGGGCGCGATCCACCGTGCGCAGTCGGGCGTCGATGCCGATGCTGGCGAGGTTCTCGACATAAGGCTGGAGGATGCGTTCCAGGTTCGGGTTGACCAGCAGGATCTCAAGGGAGAGCGGCTGGCCCTTGGCGTTTTCGATCCGCTGACCGTTGAGCTTCCAGCCGGCCTCGGCGAGCAGGCTCAGGGCCTGGCGCATGGTTTCCCGCGGAATCCCGCGCCCTTGGGTCTGCGGCAGGCTGAACGGCTCGGTGAGCAGCTTGGCGGGCAATTGCTCGCGGTACGGCTTGAGCATCAACCATTCATGCCCGACCGGCAGGCCGGTGGCCGAGAACTCGCTGTTGGGGTAGTAACTCATGGCGCGCTTGTAGGCGCCGCTGAACAGCGTGCGATTGGTCCACTCGAAGTCGAACATCAGCCCCAGCGCTTCACGGACCCTGGCGTCGGAAAACGCCGGTCGCCGGGTGTTCATGAACAGGCCCTGGCTCTGGGTCGGGATCTGATGCGGGATCTGCGCCTTGATGACGTCGCCCCGTCGCATGGCCGGGAAGTTGTAACCGTTTTCCCAGTTTTTCGCCTGGTGTTCGATGTAGATATCGAACTCGCCGGCCTTGAAGGCTTCGAACGCGACGTCGCTGTCGCGGTAGAACTCGACTTCCATGCGGTCGACGTTGTACTTGCCGCGATTGACTGGCAGGTCCTTGCCCCAATAATCCTTGACCCGTTCAAACACAATCTGGCGCCCGGGCGTGACCGCCGTGATGCGGTACGGCCCGCTGCCCAGCGGCGGCTCGAAGGTGGTCGCCTTGAAGTCGCGACCTTTCCAGTAATGCTGCGGCAGCACCGGCAACTCGCCCAGGCGCAGGATCAGCAAGGGATTGCCAGCGCGCTTGAAGACGAAACGGATGCGCTGCGGGTTGAGCACGTCGACCCGCAACACTTCCTGAAGATTGGTGCGGTATTGCGGGTGGCCTTCCTTGAGCAGCAACCGGTAAGAGAACGCGACGTCGTACGCGGTGATCGGCGTGCCATCGTGAAAGCGCGCTTCGGGGCGCAGGTTGAACACCACCCAGCTGCGGTCTTCGCTGTATTCCACCGATTGGGCAATCAAGCCATAACTGGACGTGGGCTCGTCGCCGGACGGCGCGTACTGGCCGGTGCCGACCATCAGCGGTTCGTTGAGCTCGTTGATGCCGTATTGCAGGAAGTTCGCGGTGGAAACCGGGCTCGACCCCTTGAACGTGTAGGGATTGAGCGTATCGAAGGTGCCAAACGCCATCACCCGCAACGTACCGCCCTTGGGCGCTTGCGGGTTGACCCAGTCGAAGTGGGTAAATCTGGCCGGGTACTTGAGCGTGCCGAACTGCGCATAACCATGGCTTTCGCTGATCGTCGCGCTTGCGGAGGAGCTCAAGGCCAGGCTGATCAGGAGAAGGAGGAGGGGACGCTTCAAGTCAGAGATCCGATCCAGGCGGCTTGGGCTTTGTGGGCCGTACAGTAACAGCTTGTATGGACAGGAAAAAGACAGGGGTTTAACGACCCCTTAATTGCCGGCGCAGATTCCTCGTGGAGGCTTGGAAGCCTATTTGATCGCTCGTCGCACACAAACCCTGTAGGAGTCAGCTTGCTGGCGATGGTCGTTAACGATAACGCGTGAAATCTGGTTGAACACGGCGCACTTGAGCCCATCGCCAGCAGGCTGGCTCCTACAAGGTTTGTGTGAACCTGTTTATGGTATTTCGACAAAAAAAAGCCCCTGAAGTCAGGGGCTTTTTTTAGTGCGGCGAAGCGACCGTCAGCATCTGACCCGGCTTCAGCGCCTGGCCGACACGCGGATTCCAGCGCTTGAGGTGTTGCATTTCAACGTTGAAACGCTTGGCCACGATGTACAGCGAGTCACCTTGCTGGACCTTGTATTGGGACTGCGATTTTTTGGCCTTCGTCTTGGTGTTGGCTGCCACTACGGTGTTGACGCGCCCGGAGCTGCGCTTGGTCTTGTCCTGCATCACCAGCGTCTGACCGACCTTGAGGTCCTTGCCGGTCAGCTTGTTCCAGCGTTGCAGGTCTTTCACGTCGACCTTGTTGGCCTTGGCAATGGTGCCGAGGTTGTCGCCACGTTTGACGCGGTAGGCACGTTTGAGGCCGGCGAGTTGGGTGTCGTCTGCGCCTTCGAACACCGGTTTGAGCGGCTTCTTGCTGATCAGCTCTTCGGGACGCATGGTCGAGAGGCTGGCCGTCAGCAGTTGCGCCTTGGACGTCGGCACCAGCAAATGTTGAGGGCCGTCTAGAGTGGTGGTGCGCTGCTTGAAGGCCGGGTTGAGCTGGAACAGTTCGTCTTCGTCGATGTTAGCCACCGCAGCCACCTTGGACAGGTCCATGCGCTGGTTGATTTCGACGACCTGGAAATACGGTTCGTTGGCGATCGGATTGAGGTTCACGCCGTAGGCTTCTGGCGCCAGGACCACTTGCGACAGGGCCAGCAACTTCGGCACATAGGCCTGGGTTTCCGACGGCAGCGGCAGGTTCCAGTAATCGGTGGGCAGGCCAAGCTTTTCGTTACGCTCGATGGCCCGGCTGACCGTGCCTTCACCCGCGTTGTAAGCCGCGAGGGCCAGCAGCCAGTCGCCGTTGAACATGTCGTGCAGGCGTGTCAGGTAATCCAACGCAGCGGTGGTCGAAGCGGTAATGTCGCGTCGGCCATCGTAGAAGCGGGTCTGGCGCAGGTTGAAGTAACGTCCGGTAGAGGGAATGAATTGCCACAAGCCAACCGCGTCGGCCCGGGAATAGGCCATCGGGTTGTAGGCGCTTTCAATCACTGGCAGCAGCGCCAGCTCCAGCGGCATGTTGCGTTCTTCAAGGCGTTCGACGATGTAGTGAATGTAGAGGCTGCCGCGTTCGCCGGCGTTTTCGAGGAACGATGGATTGCTGGCGAACCACAGGCGCTGTTGCTCGATGCGCGGGTTGACGCCCAGGCCTTCCTGCAACTGGAAGCCTTGGCGCATGCGCTCCCAGACGTCCTGTGGAATTTGCGGGGTCGGTTTTTCGCTGAGCCAGATGGGCTTCTGTTTGGCTCGAGCGGCGATATTAGGGGTGTGGGCCGCGTCGGTCTGCGGCACCTGGCTGGAACAGCCCGCCAGAGTGGCGGACACAGCCACCGCTATGGCTTGAGCCAAGCGGGTCAATGCGTCTGAATTGATGGCTTTACGAATAGATGACGACATTGGCTGGAAGTAAGTTCCGGGCAAAAATGTCGGGCGATTCTAGAAAGCGCACCCCCTGCGGTCAACCATTCAGATTTTTCGCACCGACCGCAGCCCTGTCAGAACGTATCTTTCCATGCCCGCAGAGCAGCAAAAACCGCACTCGGAGCCCGGTTATCGGTGCCATTCCGTTCGTCCAATTTTTCTTTAACGGATGTTTCGCCGGTACGCAAAAACGGGTTTGTCAGCTTTTCCAGAGCAATCGATGAAGGTAGCGTGATGATGCCCGCTGCGCGTTGTTCGGTAACTTTTGCCAGTCGTTCGGCCGTGTGCGGATTACCGGGTTCGACCGCTGCGGCGAAGCGCAGATTGCTCAGGGTGTATTCATGCGCGCAATACACCTGAGTATCTTCGGGAAGCGACGAGAGGCGTGTCAGGGAGGTGTGCATTTGCTCGGGGGTGCCTTCGAACAACCGCCCGCAACCGGCGGCGAACAGGGTATCGCCGCAAAACAGCAGGCCCTGGTGATAGAAGGCGATGTGTCCCAATGTGTGACCGGCTACTTCGATGACTTCAAAGTCGCAGCCGAGCACGCTGATACGGTCGTTGTCCTTGAGCGCGACGTCTCGCGCGGGGATGGTTTCACTGGCCGGGCCGTAGACCTTCGCGTCCGTCGCTTTTTTCAACTGCTCGACACCGCCGACATGGTCGTGATGATGGTGAGTGATCAGAATATCACTCAGTGCCCAACCCGGATTCGCCGCGAGCCAGGCCTGAACCGGCGCGGCATCGCCGGGGTCGACCACCGCACAGCGTCGTGTGGCAGGGTCTTGCAACAACCAGATGTAGTTGTCGGAGAAGGCAGGCAGGGCACTGATCTGTATCATCGTCGGATTCGCCAAGCGGAAAACAATGGCGCATCTTAGAACTTCCTGGCGCGTTGGAGAATGCAATGACTGATAAAGCGTTCGCTCAGGCTGATCCTGACTGGCTGGCCCTGATCAGCGCGGCCCGTGAATGGCTGTCCGGCCCCATCGGGCAATTCCTGCTGGACGAAGAACGACGCATGCTCGAAGACGAGCTTGGGCGTTTCTTCGGTGGCTATCTGGTGCATTACGGTCCTTCGGCCGAGACACCGCCGTCGGCGCCGCAGGTTCAGCGCAATGTGCGGCTGGGTGCGCCATTGCCGGGTGTCGAAATTGTTTGTGAAGAGCAGGCCTGGCCGTTGAGCGAACATGCCGCCGACGTGGTGGTGTTGCAGCACGGTCTGGATTTCTGCCTGTCGCCCCATGGTTTGCTGCGCGAAGCGGCGAGCAGCGTACGGCCCGGCGGGCATTTGCTGATCGTCGGAATCAACCCCTGGAGCAGTTGGGGCTTGCGTCATGTATTCGCCCATGACGCCCTGCGCAAGGCTCGATGCATTTCACCTTCGCGGGTCGCCGACTGGCTGAACCTGCTGGGCTTCGCGCTGGAGAAACGCCGCTTCGGGTGCTATCGTCCGCCGCTTGCGTCCCCCGCCTGGCAAGCCCGTTTGGCCGGGTGGGAGCGCAAGGCCGGTGACTGGCAACTCTCGGGTGGCGGCTTCTATTTACTGGTCGCACGCAAGATCGTGGTTGGCCTGCGACCGGTGCGTCAAGAGCGTCGCGAGCCTATGGGCAAGTTGATTCCATTGCCGATGGCCAAGGTCAACCGCCGCAACATCGAGCCGTAACACTTTTTATATTCCCGGCCGGGCGCGTCCCGGCCTCGGGCATCGTCGATCAACGATCGGCGGGCCACCGCATTTTCTGGATAGATTGGCATGAGCGATAGCGTAGAACTCTTCACCGACGGCGCCTGCAAGGGCAATCCTGGCCCAGGCGGCTGGGGCGCACTGCTGGTGTGCAAGGGCGTTGAAAAAGAACTCTGGGGTGGCGAAGCCAACACCACCAACAACCGCATGGAACTGATGGGCGCGATCCGCGGGCTGGAAGAACTGAAGCGTTCCTGCGACGTGCTGCTGGTGACGGACTCGCAGTATGTGATGAAAGGCATCAACGAATGGATGGACAACTGGAAGAAGCGTGGCTGGAAAACGGCGGCAAAAGAGCCAGTGAAAAACGCTGACTTGTGGAAGCTGCTGGACGAGCAGGTCAACCGCCACAATGTCACCTGGAAGTGGGTGCGCGGGCACATCGGGCATCACGGTAACGAGCGGGCCGACCAGTTGGCCAACCGTGGCGTGGATGAAGTGCGTGGTTACAAGCAGGCCTAGCGTAAACGCCTCAATGACCGCGTCGTCCCCTTCGCCGGCTTGTCGGCGATTGGGGCGACACGGTCTATCTGAAAGCCTCGGCGAGCGTGTTAACATCGCCGCTTTTGTACGTTGACCCGTTGAGAGCTGAGCACTGATGGCCACCAGATCCGTTGTACTCGATACCGAAACCACCGGCATGCCGGTGACCGACGGCCACCGGATTATCGAAATCGGTTGTGTCGAGTTGATTGGTCGGCGCCTGACCGGCCGGCATTTTCACGTTTACCTGCAGCCGGACCGCGAGAGTGACGAAGGCGCCATTGGTGTCCACGGCATCACCAACGAATTCCTGGTAGGCAAGCCGCGCTTCAATGAAGTGGCTGATGAGTTTTTCGAATTCATCAAGGGCGCGCAGCTGATCATCCATAACGCGGCGTTCGACGTTGGTTTCATCAACAACGAATTCGCCCTGATGGGCCAGCACGATCGCGCCGACATCACGCAACACTGCTCGATCCTCGACACCCTGATGATGGCCCGGGAACGTCACCCGGGGCAGCGCAACAGCCTCGACGCCTTGTGCAAACGCTATGGCGTCGACAACTCCGGCCGTGAACTTCACGGCGCCTTGCTCGACTCCGAGATTCTCGCCGACGTTTACCTGACCATGACTGGCGGCCAGACCAGCCTGTCGCTGGCCGGTAATGCGTCCGACGGCAACGGTTCCGGTGAAGGCGCGGACAATTCCGCCACGGAAATCCGTCGCTTGCCGGCCGATCGCCAGCCAACCCGGATCATCCGCGCCAGTGAAGATGATTTGGCGCAACACGTGGCCCGTCTGGAAGTCATCGCCAAATCCGCGGGTGCTCCATCGCTGTGGCAACAACTCGTCGAGGCTGAGGCGCAGGCCTGAGTGGATGGCGACATGAGGGTGCGCCGGTTGACCCATTTCGGGGCATCGGCGCTCGCCACATCCGCTCCAACCCTCTACCCTGAGGATATTGGCAGACCATGGTCTGCCGCCTCAGGACACTGAGCCCCATGTACAAAGATTTGAAATTCCCGGTCCTGATCGTCCATCGCGACATCAAGGCCGACACCGTCGCCGGTGATCGCGTGCGTGGCATCGCCCGGGAGCTGGAGCAGGAAGGCTTCAGCATTGTCTCGGCGGTGGATTACGCCGAGGGGCGGCTGGTCGCGTCGACCCATCATGGCCTCTCGTGCATGCTGATCGCCGCCGAGGACCCTAGCGCCAATTCCCATCTGCTGCAGAACATGGCCGAACTGATCAGCCTGGCGCGGGTTCGCGCGCCGGACTTGCCGATCTTCGCGCTGGGCGAGCAAGTGACGCTGGAAAACGCCCCGGCCGATGCGATGGACGAGCTCAATCAGCTGCGCGGCATTCTTTATCTGTTCGAAGACACCGTGCCGTTTCTGGCGCGGCAGGTTGCGCGAGCCGCGCGTAAATACCTGGATGGCCTGCTGCCGCCGTTCTTCAAGGCTTTGGTGCAACACACCGCCGACTCCAATTATTCCTGGCATACGCCTGGCCATGGCGGCGGCGTGGCCTATCACAAGAGTCCGGTGGGGCAAGCGTTTCATCAGTTTTTCGGGGAAAACACCCTGCGTTCGGACTTGTCGGTGTCGGTGCCGGAACTGGGTTCGCTGCTCGATCACACCGGGCCGCTGGCCGAGGCGGAAGCGCGAGCGGCGCGTAACTTTGGCGCCGATCACACTTTTTTCGTGATCAATGGCACCTCGACTGCCAACAAAATCGTCTGGCATTCCATGGTCGCCCGCGATGACCTGGTGTTGGTGGACCGCAATTGCCACAAATCGGTGCTGCACTCGATCATCATGACCGGCGCCATCCCGTTGTACCTGTGTCCGGAGCGCAACGAACTGGGGATCATCGGCCCGATTCCGCTGAGTGAATTCAGCCGCGAATCGATCCAGGCCAAGATCGATGCCAGCCCGCTGACCAAGGGCCGTGAGCCCAGAGTCAAACTGGCGGTGGTGACCAATTCCACCTATGACGGCCTGTGTTACAACGCCGAACTGATCAAGCAAAGCCTGGGCAACAGCGTCGAAGTGCTGCATTTCGATGAAGCCTGGTATGCCTACGCGGCGTTTCACGAGTTCTTCGCCGGGCGTTACGGCATGGGCACTTCGCGCAGCGTGGACAGCCCGCTGGTGTTTACCACCCATTCCACCCACAAGCTGCTGGCAGCGTTCAGCCAGGCCTCGATGATTCATGTTCAGGATGGCGGCGCCCGGCAACTGGATCGCGACCGCTTCAACGAAGCGTTCATGATGCACATCTCGACGTCGCCGCAGTACAGCATCATCGCCTCTCTGGATGTGGCGTCGGCGATGATGGAAGGCCCGGCGGGTCGCTCGCTGTTACAGGAAATGTTCGACGAGGCCCTGAGTTTCCGTCGGGCACTGGCCAATTTGCGTCAGCACATTGCCGCTGATGACTGGTGGTTCTCCATCTGGCAGCCGCCGTCGGTTGAAGGCATCGAGCGTGTCGTCACCGAAGACTGGCTGCTGCAGCCCGATGCCGACTGGCACGGCTTTGGCGGCGTGACCGATGACTATGTGCTGCTCGATCCGGTCAAAGTCACGCTGGTAATGCCGGGTCTCACCGCCGGCGGTGCGTTGAGCGAGCGCGGAATTCCGGCGGCGGTGGTCAGCAAATTCCTCTGGGAGCGCGGGCTGGTGGTCGAGAAGACCGGGCTCTATTCGTTTCTGGTGCTGTTCTCCATGGGCATCACCAAAGGCAAATGGAGCACGTTGCTGACCGAGTTGCTGGAGTTCAAGCGCAGCTACGACGCCAATGTCAGTCTCGCGACCTGTCTGCCCTGTGTGGCGCAACAGGATGGCGCTCGTTACAAAGGCATGGGGTTGCGCGATTTGTGCGATCAACTGCACGCCTGCTACCGCAGCAACGCCACGGCCAAACACCTCAAACGCATGTACACCGTGCTGCCGGAAATCGCCATGAAGCCGGCCGACGCCTATGATCAACTGGTGCGGGGCGAGGTGGAGGCGGTGTCGATCGACGCGCTGGACGGCCGCATCGCCGCCGTGATGCTGGTGCCGTACCCACCGGGGATCCCGTTGATCATGCCCGGCGAACGTTTCACCGAGTCGACCCGCTCGATCATCGATTACCTGGCGTTTGCCCGCACGTTCGACAGCAGTTTTCCGGGGTTTGTCGCTGATGTGCACGGCTTGCAACACGAAGACGAGGGCAATGGGCGGCATTACACCGTCGATTGCATCAAGGAGTGAGGACCTTTCCCAGTATGCAACCGGTCATGAATCCAAAATACCCAGGCCTGTCTGTTCGTGTTGCTGACGACGGCTTTGCGGCTTACATCTGGGGCAGTGATTTCAGTTTTGAAGTCACGGCCTATGGCGCAGCCGACATCGGCAAGCCGGTCGAGCAGTGGCCGGTGACGCCGATCACCCCTTACCGCAAGTGCTATGGCATTGATCCCGAGGAATTCAGCAGTTTCCGCGACGCCGCCGACAGCGCGATTTTCATGGCTTATCTCGATGATGAGCCGGTGGGCCACCTGGTGGTCAGCACCAACTGGAACGGTTTCGCCCATATCGACGAGTTGGCGGTGCATGCGCCAGCCCGCCGCCATGGCGTGGCCAAGGCGCTGCTGGATGTGGCGCAGTTCTGGAGTCGCAAGAAAAAACTGCCGGGCATCATGCTCGAAACCCAGAACAACAATCTGGGCGCGTGCCGGCTGTATGAACGCTGCGGTTATGTGATGGGGGGCGTGGATCATCTGCGCTATCGCGGCATCGACCCGAACACCGCCGAAATCGCATTGTTTTGGTATCGATTATTCGACAATCCGCTGGAAAACCCGATCAGCTCGCCAACATCGCCACGGCTTGTTCCGTAACAATGTCCAACAGTGCTTGAACAGCAGGTGACGGCTCGCCGTTTTTCAGGGTCAGGGCGTAGACGCTGATTGGCACGGCGGGCGCCAACGGGCAGGCGTCCAGACCGGCCGACTTGGCCCCGAGCGCGGTGAACGGGTCGACAATCGCCAGGCCTTCACCGGCTTCGACCATGCTGCGCATCATCTGGTGTGTCTGAACCCGGGTGTGGATCACCGGGGCAGGGCGCAGGGCATGCAGTTTGTTGTCGAGCGCCGGGCTCAGCGGATCATGACCTTCCAGGCCAACCATCGACTGCCCCGCCAGGTCTTGCAGCGAAATGTACTTCTGCTTCGGTTGCAGCCAGCCATGGGGTGCCAGCAGCTGGAGTTTGCCCTGGGCAATCACCTGGCAATGAACATCGGCGTGATCGGGATCGTGCAGGCTCAGGCCCAGATCGCTTTCGCGCAGCAGCAGGCTTCTGACGATATCGCGGGTGGGTTGGCTCAGGAGGCTGCAAGGCACGTCGGGAAGACGCCGGCGCAACGCCGCGATGCTCTGTGGCAACAACTGTTGCGCCAGGGGCGGCGTGCAAATGATGCGAAGGGGTGGGGCCTGATATTGCTTGAGGCTGCTGGCCAGTCGCTGGACCGGCTCAAGCGCATCGTAGACGTGGGCGATTTCGACCTGTAGCTCCCGCGCCTCGCGCGTGGCCTGCAAGCGTCCACGCACGCTGGAAAACAGCATGAAACCCAACTGACTCTCGGCGTCGCGCAGAATGCTTTCGACCTCGGCCACTGGCAACTGCAGCCATTCGGCGGCGGTGCCCAGGTGACCGGTCTGCAAGAGCGCCTGGATCACTTCGATATGACGTAAACGCATGCGTGAAGTCCATGTTCAGCAGGTGGGGGAGTCAGTGGCTGAATCCTAACCCAAGTCCGCGCATATGACTTCTGCTCATAACGCGAGGTTATGAAGCGACGTTGGTTTCCGGCAGGTTGCCGACATAGGTGTCGGGTTCGCGCACGATGGTGACGTCCGATTGCACCAGCAAAAACTGGTTGTCATCGAGCTTCTTCACACGATCGCCAATGGCCAGCTTGTAAGTGGTGACAGCGGTGAGACCGTCTGCCGACGGGGTGGATTCCTGGAACTCATGCACGGAATAGACACGGCCTTCCGCGTCTCTTGCATGGAACTGACCGACGAGTACTGCTGCCATCTGCTTAGAACCTCTGGAGATAAATCACTCAATTTGCGGTTCTGTAGACCGTGGTTGGGCGAGGTAAGTTTTCCTACAGGAAAAAAATAGTCAGTGGCGGCGTTTTTCAGTCGCCCACTGCTTGAATCGTCATCTATAACTACAAGCTCTTTCCATCGGACAGTCGAGAATCTTCCATGAGCAACGTCTACACGATCGCCGTTCTGGTCGGCAGCTTGAGAAAGGAATCGATCAATCGCAAGGTGGCGTTGGCCCTGACCGATCTGGCGCCTGCACATCTCAAACTCAACATCGTCGAAATTGGCGACCTGCCGCTCTACAACGAAGACATCGATGGCGAATCACCGCCGGCAGCCTACAGCACTTTCCGGCAACAAGTGAGTTCATCCGACGCGTTGCTGTTTGTCACCCCCGAGTACAACCGTTCGGTCCCTGCACCGTTGAAGAACGCAATTGACGTCGGTTCGCGTCCGTATGGCAAGAGTGCATGGGGTGGCAAGCCAGGTGCGGTGATCAGCGTTTCACCGGGGGCGATCGGCGGGTTCGGCGCCAACCATCATTTGCGCCAGTCCATGGTGTTTCTCGATGTGCCGTGCATGCAGCAGCCGGAAGCCTACCTGAGCGGGGCGGGATCGGCGTTCGACGAGGCCGGCAATCTGTCGGAGTCGGTCAGGCCATTCTTGCAGAAATTCATTGATGCTTATGGGAAGTGGGTCGAGCAGCACAAGAAGGTCTGACAAATACCGCTCGCTCCTACGGTTTTGTTAGCAATCGGCTACAGATCATCATTTCCATTTCCGACAGCCATGCGGCGGTTTGCTCCGCCGCCGCTTGTGCGGTGACGCAATAACGACGCCCGCCCCAGGCCATGATCACCCAGGCGTCGATGGTCGTTTCTGACGGTTGTGTGGGCAAGTCGCTACAGGCTGCAAAGGCCTCGCGCCATTTTTGCGACAACTCCTGGTACACCCGCCGATGATGCTTGGATTCGGCGATCTGGTGTTCTAAAGCCAGCATTTCATGGTTAAACAGTGGCTGCCCGGCATTGCTCGCGTCGCAGGTCAGGCGTACCAGACGTTTGATGCGGGTTGGCCAGGCCAGGTCGTCCGCTCGAATGACGTGCTCATCAAGGTGCTGTAACAAGGTATCCAGCCAATGTCGGATATACCCCGACAACAAAGCTTCCTTGCTCGGGAAATAGTCGTACAGCGTGCCGACGGCAACGCCTGCTTCCAGCGCCACTTCGCGAGTGGTCAACCCCGACCAGCCGTCGCGCAGCCAAATCCGAACAAACGCCTCGTAAATCGCCTCGACGGTGAAAATCGCCCGAGCCTGACTCGGCCGTTTCAACGGCTTGGCGCGGGGATTGAGGGTGGGGACGCTGCCCCTTGAGTTTCCGAACCCGCTCTTCATCGGCTGCCACTACTCTGGTGCTACCCGCCATTCACTCGCAGCAGGAGTTTGAAAGATGCAACGTCCGAGCACGGTAACACGGCTGATCACCCGCAAAAACGCCCTCGACCAGAGTCGAATCGAACGGGAGCCGCGTAGTCTGATTCCGGCTGATGGGGAGGTGATCCTGAAGATCGACCGCTGTGCATTGACCACCAACAACATTACCTACGCCGCGTATGGTGATTCGATGAATTACTGGGGGTTCTTTCCTACGGGACTGGCTGAATGGGGCCACATACCGGCCTGGGGTTTTGCCGATGTGATTGCTTCAACGGTTGAGGGCGTAAGCACAGGAGAGCGTTTCTACGGCTATTTTCCGATTGCCAGCCATCTTTGGATGCGTCCGGAGCGTGTTACCGACCGTGGTTTCTATGATGCTGCGCAACATCGGCAGGCGCTGACGTCGGCCTACAACCAATACACCCGTTGCAGTTGGGATCAGTACTACAGCCCTGAAACCGAAAACCTGCAGATTTTGCTCAAACCGTTGTTTCTGACCTCGTCGATGCTGGCGGACTTCCTTCAGGACAATCAGTTCTTCGGCGCGATCCGGCTGGTGTTCTCCAGCGCTTCAAGCAAAACCGCGTATGGCACGGCGGTGTGTCTGGACAATCAGCCCGATCTGGAACGGGTGGCGCTGACATCCGCCGGCAACAAGGCGTTTGTCGAGAAACTCGGGTGTTATGAGCGAACGGTGTCCTACTCAGAGCTGGCGAGCCTGGCCAATGACCGTCCAACGCTCTATGTGGATTTTTCCGGCGACCTGGATTTACGTGACCGGGTGCACCAGCATTTTGCCGGGCAGTTGGTTTACAGCTGTTTCGCCGGGTCTGCGCAGAGCACCGAAGAGGCACGGTTGACGGCCATCGAGGGGCCGCAGCCGGTGTTCTTTTTCGCACCGATCCAGATCCGCAAGCGCAATGCCGACTGGGGCCCCGAAGGCGTCAGTCGGCATATAGGTGAGGGCTTGCAGCGTTTTTATCGGCACGTGACCGCGGTGGAAAATCCGTTGCTGCACGTGGTTGAGCGTGAAGGCTATGAAGCGGCGCAGAACATCATTTCCCGGCTGTTTCATGGACAGGTCGCGCCGGTGGAAGGGCATGTGATTCGGCTGTAAGTTCAGCGACCTCCTGTAGCGGCAGGCTCGGCAGCTGCTACAGGGCAGGTGTTTCAAGTCTTTGCTTTACTGAATATTCGAAATTCCATATATTCACGCCTCGTTTGTCTGGAGGCGTGTTCCCCCTCATGTCCGATTCCCGTGGTCCCGTCGATATTTTCAAGGCCCTGGCCGATGACACGCGCAGTCGTATCGCCATGCTGATTGCCCGCGAAGGCGAGTTGTGCGTGTGTGAGTTGACTGCCGGGCTGGACCTCAGCCAACCGAAGATCTCGCGTCATCTGGCGCAATTGCGCAGCAACGGGCTCCTGGCGGATCGTCGTCAGGGGCAATGGGTATTTTATCGCCTGCATCCGCAACTATTGCCGTGGGTCATCACGCTGTTGCAGGGGGCGCTGTCCGCCAACGTTGAATGGCTCGCCGCCGATGTTGCACGTTTGCAGGCGATGGCTGACCGGCCGGTTCGCTGCTGCTGATTTTTCTTTCCACTTTTTGAAGGCTGCTTCGGATGCTTGTAGCGTCGCTGATTTTCCTGCTGACCATTACCTTGGTGATCTGGCAACCCAAAGGCCTGGGCGTCGGCTGGAGTGCGGTACTCGGTGCGGTGCTGGCGCTGATTTTCGGGGTGGTGCATCTGAGCGATATCCCGCTGGTTTGGCAGATCATCTGGAACGCCACCGGCACCTTTGTCGCGCTGATCATCATCAGCCTGTTGCTGGACGAGGCGGGGTTCTTCGCCTGGGCGGCGCTGCACGTCGCCCGTTGGGGGCGGGGCAGTGGGCGCAAGCTGTTTGCCTACATGGTGCTGCTTGGCGCGCTGGTCTCGGCGCTGTTTGCCAACGACGGCGCGGCGCTGATCCTCACGCCCATTGTGATTTCCATGCTGCTGGCGTTGCGTTTTTCCCCGGCGGCGACCCTGGCGTTCGTGATGGGCGCCGGGTTCATCGCCGACACCGCAAGCTTGCCACTGGTGGTGTCGAACCTGGTGAACATCGTTTCCGCCGACTTCTTCCACATCAGTTTCAATCGCTACGCGGCGGTGATGATCCCGGTCAACCTGGTCAGCGTCGCGGCGACGCTGGCGGTGCTGATGTGGTTCTTTCGACGCGACATTCCCAAGGATTACGATCCCGAGCAACTGGCGCATCCGGCCAGCGCCATCCACGACAGGGCGACTTTTTTCGCGGGTTGGGCGGTGTTACTGATCCTGTTGCTTGGCTGTTTTGCGCTGGAACCGCTGGGCATTCCCATCAGTGCCATTTCGGCGGTGTGCGCGGCGTTGCTGCTGGCCATTGCTGCCCGAGGCCACAAGATTTCTACGCGCAAGGTGCTGAAAGAAGCGCCATGGCAGATCGTGATTTTCTCGCTGGGCATGTATCTGGTGGTCTACGGGCTGCGCAACGCCGGGCTCACCGGGTATCTGGCGGGTTGGCTGGACGGTTTCGCCGGTTATGGCGTCTGGGGCGCGGCCATGGGCACGGGTGTGCTGACGGCGCTGCTGTCGTCGATGATGAACAATCTGCCGACGGTGTTGATTGGTTTGCTGTCGATTGATGCCAGCCAGGCGACCGGGGTGGTGAAGGAGGCAATGATCTACGCCAACGTCATCGGCAGCGACCTGGGGCCGAAGATTACGCCGATTGGCAGTCTGGCGACGTTGCTGTGGTTACATGTGCTGGAGCGCAAGAATATCCGGATCGGGTGGGGGTATTACTTCAAGGTCGGGATTGTGTTGACGGTGCCGGTGTTGTTGGTGACGTTGGCGGCGCTGGCTGTGCGGTTGTCCGTTTAGACCGGGTTGGCCCCATCGCGAGCAGGCTCGCTCCCACACTGGATCATCCTTATGATGAAGGCCCTGTGAGAGCGAGCCTGCTCGCGATGGAGTCGGTACAGCCGCTACAAATCTCAACCACTGCCCGGCACATTCGGCCAAAGATCCGCCACCAGAAACAACCGCTCTGCCTCTTCCCAATCCCCATCGGCATTTTCGATCAACCGCACCAGCAATTGCGCCGGCGCCAGCGGCTCCAGATCGACGAGCCACGCCTCCAGCTGTTCCGTGTTCCAGGTCTGCTCCACCGGATAATGCGCCGGCGCCAGCCAGGCATGGCGGGGCAGGGGTTGCCAGCGCCCGGACGGGCGCTGTGCGACAAAATCCTTCCAGTCCTTTTGATGCAGCCAGCTTCCGCGCAAATGTTGCGGATGTGCGCCGTCCGGTGGTTGGGACTGCCCCGGCCACGGATACAGCAGATACCCACCCAGCCACAAATGCGCACTGAACTGTTGAATGTCCAGCGCCGCCAGCACTTCACGGCTCTCCGGCCGGGCGGAAATCGGTAACTGATGCTGACTCAAATGCGCCAGTTTGCGGTCCAGTCGATCGTGGCAGCCCGGCCCCAGCCATTGCGCGGTGTCACGCCCATTGCCGTCTTGCGGGCCGAGGTAAAGCTTGATCGCCAGTTCCAGGTGATGCACGCCGTCGCGATCGCGCAGCAGCATGTCCAGTTCGCCCAGCGTGTGGCCTTCGCGGCGGATGGGCATGTTCGCGGCAATCAGGTCGATGCCCGGTGCATGGCGCACGGCGTATTGCCACAACCGTTCGTAATACAAACCCAGGCGCCGGGTCCGGGCCTGGGCCAGCCAGTGCAGCAGGTCATAACTGTCACGATCCAGTTGCCGCAGCCACAGCTCCAGCCGTTCCGGCGCCTGCACCCAGTCACTGCCGGCCAGTGGATGGCGTTGCGGCCACGGCGTGGCCTCGAGCATCGGTGGCGCGAGGATGACCCAGGCCAGGTCGCGCACTTCGGGGTGGCGCAACTGGTGGGGTAACAGCAGCAAATCGGGAAATAGGATCATCTTGCGAGCATAGCCCTAAACATGAGTACACCCTTGTGGCTGAAAGGATTTTGTCTATCCCGCGCTTTCGCCCATAATCGTGCTTTTGGCCGTCGCAGACCGTAGGGGCACCATGGAGCAATTTCGTAATATCGGCATCATCGGTCGCCTGGGCAGTTCGCAGGTGCTGGATACCGTCCGCCGACTGAAACGGTTTCTGCTCGATCGTCACCTGCATGTGATCCTTGAAGACACCATCGCCGAGGTCCTGCCGGGCCATGGCCTGCAAACCTCGTCGCGCAAGATGCTTGGCGAAGTCTGCGACATGGTGATTGTGGTCGGCGGTGACGGCAGCCTGCTCGGCGCCGCGCGCGCACTGGCCCGACATAATATTCCGGTGCTCGGCATCAACCGTGGCAGCCTCGGTTTCCTGACCGATATTCGCCCTGATGAACTTGAAGTCAAAGTCGCCGAAGTGCTCGACGGCCACTATCTGGTGGAAAACCGCTTCCTGCTGCAAGCCGAAGTCCGCCGCCACGCCGAGGCCATCGGCCAGGGCGATGCGCTGAATGACGTGGTGCTGCATCCCGGCAAATCGACACGCATGATCGAATTCGAGCTGTATATCGACGGCCAGTTCGTCTGCAGCCAGAAGGCCGACGGCCTGATCGTCGCCACGCCGACCGGTTCAACCGCGTATGCGCTGTCGGCAGGTGGCCCGATCATGCATCCCAAGCTCGACGCTATTGTGATTGTGCCGATGTACCCCCATACCTTGTCAGGTAGACCGATTGTGGTCGATGGCAACAGTGAGCTGAAAATCGTCGTGTCCAAGGATATGCAGATCTACCCGCAAGTCTCCTGTGACGGGCAGAACCATTTCACCTGCGCGCCGGGTGACACCATCACTATCAGCAAAAAAGCGCAGAAGCTGCGGCTGATTCATCCGCTGGACCACAACTACTACGAAGTCTGCCGGACCAAACTCGGCTGGGGCAGCAAGTTGGGGGGTGGAGGCGACTGATGCTCGATCCCGCGCGAAGTTATGACCTGATCGGTGACGTGCACGGTTGCGCTCTGACCCTTGAGCACTTGCTCGACCGGCTCGGCTATCACAAACAGGGTGGCGTCTGGCGGCATTCGTCGCGTATGGCGGTGTTCGTCGGTGACATCATCGACCGCGGCCCGCGGATTCGCGAGGCGCTGCACATCGTCCACGACATGGTCGAGGCCGGCCAGGCGTTGTGCATCATGGGCAACCATGAATTCAACGCGCTTGGTTGGAGCACACCGGCGCCGCCGGGCAGCGGCAAGCAATTCGTCCGTGAACACACGCCGCGGCACGCGCGCCTGCTGGGTGAAACCCTGACCCAATTTGAAGATCATCCCGCCGACTGGCATGACTTCCAGCAATGGTTCTACGAATTGCCGCTGTTTGTGGATGCCGGGCGTTTCCGAGTGGTCCACGCGTGTTGGGATTCGGGCCTCATCGAGCCGCTGCGCACGCTGTTTTCCGACGGTTGCGTCGATGAACATTTCCTCCAGGCCTCTGCGGTGCCGGGCAGTTTTGCCTGCACCGTGTTCGATCGCTTGTTGCGCGGCACCGACATGCGCTTGCCTGACGGCTTGACCATGACCAGTGGCGATGGCCTGACGCGCTCGTTCTTCCGTACCAAATTCTGGGAGGACGATCCGCAAACCTACGGAGACATTGTGTTCCAGCCTGACGCCTTGCCTGAACCCGTCGCCCGGACGCCGCTGTCGTCCACCGAGAAAAACACCTTGCTGCGCTATGGTGTTGACGAGCCCTTGCTGTTCGTCGGCCACTACTGGCGCAGCGGCAAACCGGCGCCGATCCGCCCGAACCTGGCCTGCCTGGATTACAGCGCGGTGCTTTACGGCAAGCTGGTTGCCTATCGCCTGGACCAGGAAACCCGGCTCGATCCGCACAAGTTCGTCTGGGTCGATGTCGAACGGCCGGAGGCCCTGCGATGAGTGCCGTGGCCGTTTTACGCCTGCCGTTGGCGGTGGACCTGAGCGGGTTCGTCAAGCTGCTGCAACGCATGCAGGTGCCGCATCGGGTCAGTGAAGAGCAGGGCGAGCAGGTGCTGTGGGTGCCCGCCAATATCAGTGAAGACGTGCGTGCGCTGTACGAGCGTTTTCCAGCGGGTGATCCCGATCAGCAGCTGGATATTCCGGTGGCGAAAACAACGAAGCGTCCCGGTTTCGTCGAGCAATTGCGCCACGCCAAAGCGACGGCGCTGGTGCTGTTGCTGAGCCTGATCGTCGGCGCGGTGACGCTGTTGGGCGAAAACCTCGACACCATGCGCTGGTTGACCTTTCTCGATTTTCGGGTGGTTGGCGAGTACATCCATTTTGTGCCACTGGCCGACAGCCTGGCGGCGGGGCAGTGGTGGCGCCTGGTGACGCCGATGCTGATTCACTTCGGTTTCCTGCACCTGGCGATGAACGGCATGTGGTACTGGGAGTTGGGCCGACGCATCGAGTCGCGTCAGGGCGCAATCAACCTGATCGGCCTGACCTTGCTGTTCGCCCTGGTGTCGAACTACGCCCAGTTTTATTTCAGCGGCCCGACCTTGTTTGGCGGGTTGTCCGGCGTGCTGTACGGCCTGCTCGGGCATTGCTGGATCTTCCAGTTGCTGTCGCCAAATCGGGCTTATCGCCTGCCGCGCGGTGTGCTGGTGATGATGCTGGTGTGGCTGCTGCTGTGCCTGTCCGGGCTGGTCTCGATGATCGGCTTCGGTGAAATCGCCAACGCCGCCCACGTCGGCGGGTTACTCATCGGATGCTTCACCGGTTTGTTGGGTGGTTTGTACAACCGCCGTAAACTGGCCGTCTAAAACAGTTACGTGAATCAAAGAGCGCGGAGACCCAATGTCCTCTTTCAACGAAATGATCAAGAACATCACCCCGGACATCTACCAGAGCCTGAAACTGGCGGTGGAAATCGGCAAATGGTCCGATGGCGGCAAACTCACCGCCGAGCAACGCGAACTGTCGCTGCAAGCGATGATCGCCTGGGAAATCCAGAACCTGCCCGAAGACCAGCGCACCGGTTACATGGGGGTGCAGGAATGCAGCTCGAAGTCGATTGAAGTGCCGAATATCCTGTTCAAGTCGGATGCCATCCATTGATCGAGATTGGCCGCGGTGCAGTCAGTAAAATGTCGGCGCGCCTGGACGGGTCCGACGTGCAGTATGCGTTTCGTCTGGGCGACGTCGAGGTACCGGTCAATCCGTTGATCGGCACGACGGTGCGTCTTGAGTACCTCGGGGCGATCCACTGCTCCCATTGCGGGCGCAAGACCAAAACCAGCTTCAGCCAGGGTTACTGCTACCCGTGCATGACCAAACTGGCGCAGTGCGATATCTGCATCATGAGCCCGGAGCGTTGCCACTACGACGCGGGTACCTGCCGTGAGCCGGAGTGGGGCGAGAAGTTCTGCATGACCGATCACATTGTGTATCTGTCGAACTCGTCCGGGGTCAAAGTCGGGATTACCCGCGCGACTCAGCTGCCGACCCGCTGGATCGACCAGGGCGCCCGTCAGGCGTTGCCGATCATGCGTGTTTCGACCCGCCAGCAGTCGGGCTTCGTCGAAGACCTGTTTCGCAGTCAGGTGGCGGACAAGACCAACTGGCGTGCTTTACTCAAGGGCGAAGCGGTTTCGGTGGATCTGGCCGAGGTTCGCGATCAGCTGTTCGATAGCTGCGCCGAAGGTTTGCAGGGTTTGCAGGAACGATTCGGCCTACAGGCAATCCAGACTATTGCCGATGTGGAACCGCTCGAAATCCGCTATCCGGTCGAGCAGTACCCGGCCAAAATCGTCAGCTTCAACCTGGACAAGAACCCGATTGCCGAAGGCACTCTGCTGGGAATCAAGGGCCAGTACCTGATCTTCGACACCGGCGTGATCAATATTCGTAAATACACGGCTTATCAGCTCGCCGTGCATCAGTAAGGACTCCAGCATGCGCACCGAACAACCGAAGATGATCTATTTGAAAGACTATCAGGCGCCTGAGTACCTGATCGACGAGACGCACCTGACCTTCGAGTTGTTCGAGGACCACAGCCTGGTCCATGCGCAACTGGTGATGCGCCGCAACCCTGAACGTGGTCCGGGCCTGCCGCCGCTGGTGCTGGACGGCCAGCAACTCGAACTGCTGTCGGTGACGTTGGCCGACCGCGAGTTGAGCGATGCCGATTACCAACTGACCGAAAATCACCTGACCCTGCAGCCGACCAGCACCACGTTCACCGTCGACACCAGCGTCAAGATCCACCCGGAAACCAACACCGCGCTGGAAGGCCTGTACAAGTCCGGCACGATGTTCTGTACCCAGTGCGAGGCCGAAGGCTTCCGCAAGATCACCTATTACCTCGATCGTCCGGACGTGATGAGCACGTTCACCACAACGGTGGTTGCCGAGCAGCACAGCTACCCGGTGCTGCTGTCCAACGGCAACCCGATTGCCAGTGGTCCGGGCGAAGACGGCCGCCATTGGGCGACCTGGGAAGATCCGTTCAAGAAACCTGCCTACCTGTTCGCGCTGGTGGCCGGTGATTTGTGGTGCGTCGAAGACACCTTCACCACCATGACCGAGCGCTCCGTGGCGCTGCGCATTTATGTCGAACCGGAAAACATCGACAAGTGCCAGCACGCCATGAACAGCCTGAAGAAGTCCATGCGCTGGGACGAAGAGGTCTACGGTCGCGAGTACGACCTGGACATCTTCATGATTGTCGCGGTCAACGACTTCAACATGGGCGCCATGGAGAACAAGGGCCTCAACATCTTCAACTCCAGCGCCGTGCTGGCCCGCGCCGAAACCGCGACCGACGCCGCGCATCAGCGCGTGGAAGCGATCGTTGCCCACGAATACTTCCACAACTGGTCGGGTAACCGCGTGACCTGCCGCGACTGGTTCCAGTTGTCGCTGAAGGAAGGCTTCACCGTGTTCCGCGATTCCGGTTTCTCCGCCGACATGAATTCGGCAACCGTGAAGCGCATTCAGGACGTGGCTTACCTGCGCACTCACCAGTTCGCCGAAGACGCAGGTCCCATGGCCCACGCCGTGCGCCCGGACAGCTTCATCGAGATTTCCAACTTCTACACCCTGACCGTGTACGAAAAGGGCTCGGAAGTGGTCGGCATGATCCACACCTTGCTCGGTGCCGAAGGGTTCCGTAAAGGCAGTGACCTGTACTTCGACCGCCATGACGGCCAGGCCGTGACCTGCGACGACTTCATCAAGGCCATGGAAGATGCCAACGGTGTCGACCTCACCCAGTTCAAACGCTGGTACAGCCAGGCGGGCACGCCGCGCTTGGCAGTGAGCGAGTCCTACGACGCCGCCGCAAAAACCTATAGCCTGACCTTCCGCCAGAGCTGCCCGGCCACCCCGGACAAGGTTGAAAAACTGCCGTTCGTGATTCCTGTCGAGTTGGGCCTGCTGGACTCCAAAGGCGCGGCCATTGCGTTGCGTCTTTCCGGTGAAGCCAGCGCTCAGGGTACTTCGCGGGTCATTTCGGTGACTGAAGCGGAGCAGACCTTCACGTTTGTCGACATCGCTGAACAGCCGTTGCCTTCGCTGCTGCGCGGTTTCTCGGCGCCGGTGAAACTGAGCTTCCCGTACAACCGCGATCAACTCATGTTCCTGATGCAGCACGACAGCGACGGCTTCAATCGCTGGGACGCGGGTCAGCAACTGTCGGTTCAAGTGCTGCAGGAACTGATCGCTCAGCAACAGAAGGGCGAGACGCTGGTACTGGATCAGCGTCTGGTTTCCGCGTTGCGCACTGTACTGTCGGACGAAACACTGGATCAGGCGATGGTGGCTGAAATGCTGTCGTTGCCGGGTGAAGCGTATCTGACCGAGATCAGCGAAGTGGCGGACGTCGATGCCATCCACATCGCCCGCGAGTTTACCCGCAAGCAATTGGTGGACGGCTTGTTCGAAGCGTTGTGGCTGCGTTACCAGGCCAACCGCGATCTGTCGAAACAAACCCCGTACGTGGCCGAGGCCGAGCACTTTGCCCGTCGCGCATTGCAGAACATTGCGCTGTCTTACCTGATGTTGAGCGGTAAGCCTGAAGTCCTGGCGGCGACGCTTGAGCAGTTCGAAACCAGCGACAACATGACCGAGCGCCTCACAGCGTTGGCCGTGCTGGTCAACTCGTCGTTCGAAGAAGACAAGGCGCGGGCGCTGGCGAGTTTTGCCGAGCACTTCAAGGACAACCCGCTGGTCATGGACCAGTGGTTCAGTGTTCAGGCGGGCAGCACGTTGCCGGGTGGGCTGGAGCGTGTGCGTCAGTTGATGCAGCATCCTGCGTTCAACATCAAGAACCCGAACAAGGTGCGGGCGCTGGTCGGTGCGTTTGCCGGGCAGAACCTGATCAACTTCCATGCGGCAGATGGGTCGGGTTATCGCTTCCTCGCGGATCTGGTGATCGAACTGAACGGCTTCAACCCGCAGATCGCTTCGCGCCAACTGGCGCCGCTGACCCGCTGGCGCAAATATGACGACGCCCGTCAGGCATTGATGAAAGGCGAGCTGGAGCGGATTCGCGCTTCGGGTCAACTGTCCAGCGATGTGTTTGAAGTGGTCAGCAAAAGCCTGGCGTGAGTTTGGGTTTGCTCCCGCAGGTGTTCACTCGACTCCTGTGGGGGCGGCGGTGCGGCGATCCGACTTGCCCGCGAAGGCGGCCTGACAGCCGGCCTGTTCTCGCGGATGTACCCGAAACCCCTGTGGGAGCTAGCCTGCTAGCGATGGACGTTAACGATTACGCGTGCAGTCTGAATGAACGCTGTGTCCGGACGTCCATCGCTGGCAAGCCAGCTCCCACAGGGGAACGCGAACGCTTCAAACGACAGGCCGGCCGGTAGGCAGCCCCGCAGCAACGGTTATGGACACCAACCACCAACCGACAAGACCAATCACCCTACCTGATACCCCACCATTCAGCCTGCCCCCATCCCCCCAGGTTAACAAAACATAACGTGGCGTCGATTGTCAGACCTTTCCAAACACCGATAGGATAAGCCAGCTTCCGAAGGGGCTCTGGATTGCGGGTTTCAGGACTATGCTCCTAACGACTCAATCCCAGCGAGCACCCCTAACGGCGCCCTGAAAGGTTGAACGACCTAACAATAATAATGGGGGAAGGTCTATGAGTGAGCCTGTCATGGGTGTGGGTATCTGCCGCCCGCCGGCACTGCGCAAATTCGCATTGCTGGCTACAGCGCTCTCGCTGTTGGGCTGTGCCGTGTTGTCGGCACCTGCGCTGGCCGCTGCGGCGCCAGCCACCGACGTTGTCTATTCCGTTGAATCCGCCAAGGCCAGCAAAAGCCTGATGCTCGACGTCGTGCACGCCGGCAAGCGCCTGGTGGCGGTCGGCGATCGCGGGCACATTCTTTATTCCGATGACCAAGGGGCAACCTGGACCCAGGCCAAGGTGCCGACCCGTGCACTGCTGACCTCGGTGTTTTTTGTCGATGACCAACACGGCTGGGCCGTCGGCCATGATGCACAGATCCTCGCCAGCGAGGACGGCGGCGTCACCTGGACCAAACAATACGAAGACCTTAAACGCGAATCGCCGCTGCTCGACGTCTGGTTCCAGGACGCCAACAGCGGCTTTGCCGTAGGCGCTTACGGCGCGTTGCTGGCCACCACCGACGGCGGCAAGAACTGGGAAGACGTCAGCGATCGCCTGGACAACGAAGACCAGTACCACCTCAACGGCATCGCCGCGGTCAAGGATGCCGGGCTGTTCATCGTCGGCGAGCAGGGCAGCATGTTCCGCTCCGCTGATTGGGGACAGACCTGGGAAAAGCTTGAAGGCCCATACGAAGGCTCGTTGTTCGGTGTGATCGGCACCGCCGAGGCCAACACGCTGCTGGCCTACGGTCTGCGCGGCAACCTGTTTCGCTCCACCGATTTCGGCAGCACCTGGGAGCCGGTCGAGCTGAAAGCCACCCGAGGTGCGCTGGAGTTCGGTCTGTCTGGCGCCACCTTGCTTGACGATGGTTCGATCGTGATCGTCGGCAACGGCGGCTCGGTGATTCGCAGCAACGACAACGGCGAAACCTTCAGCGTGTTCAACCGTCCCGATCGCATTTCCGTTTCGGCGGTCACCGCGGCAGGCAACGGCAATCTGATTCTGGCAGGACAGGGCGGCGTTCGCGTCACCTCGCCAACTGGCGCCGGCGCAGAGAATGGAAAAAACGGGTCGTCCAAATGAGCCGGGCAAATAATAAGAAGGCGGGTCTATGACATCCTTGAGCAGCCATCACCAAGACAAGGCGACGTTTCTGGAGCGCCTGATTTTCAACAACCGCCCGGCAGTGATTGTGATCTGCCTGTTGGTCAGTATTTTCCTGTTCTGGCAGGCGACGCTGATCCGGCCGTCCACCAGTTTCGAAAAGATGATCCCGCTCGAGCATCCATTCATTCAAAAGATGATGGAGCACCGTAACGATCTGGCGAACCTGGGCAACACCGTTCGCATTTCGGTTGAAGCCACCGACGGCGACATCTTTTCCAAGGAGTACATGGAGACCCTGCGTCAGATCAACGACGAAGTGTTCTACATCTCCGGCGTCGACCGTTCCGGTCTCAAGTCGCTGTGGAGTCCGAGCGTACGCTGGACCGAGGTGACGGAGGAGGGCTTCGCCGGGGGTGAAGTGATCCCGCAGAGCTACAACGGCTCCCAGCAGAGTCTCGATTTGTTGCGCAACAACGTGCTCAAGTCCGGGCAGGTCGGGCGTCTGGTGGCGAACGATTTCAAGTCGAGCATCGTCGATATCCCGCTGCTGGAGTCCTACCCGGACCCGCAGGACCAGGGCAAGCTGCTGGCCCTGGACTACCGCAAGTTCTCCCACGAGCTGGAAGAAAAGATCCGCGACAAGTTCGAGAAACAGAACCCCAACGTGCAGATCCACATCGTCGGTTTCGCCAAGAAAGTCGGCGATCTGATTGATGGTCTGGTGATGGTGGTGATGTTCTTCGGTGTCGCCTTCGTCATCACCCTGATTCTGTTGTACTGGTTCACCAACTGCATGCGCAGCACCGTGGCGGTGTTGACCACGACGCTGGTGGCGGTGGTCTGGCAGCTCGGCCTGATGCACTTCTTCGGCTTCGGGCTGGATCCGTACTCGATGCTGGTGCCGTTCCTGATCTTCGCCATCGGTATTTCCCACGGCGTACAGAAGATCAACGGCATCGCGTTGCAGTCCAGTGAAGCCGACAACGCGTTGACTGCGGCGCGGCGCACCTTTCGCCAATTGTTCCTGCCGGGGATGATCGCGATCCTTGCGGATGCGGTGGGCTTCATTACGCTGCTGATCATCGACATCGGCGTGATTCGCGAGCTGGCCATCGGCGCATCCATTGGCGTGGCGGTGATTGTATTTACCAACCTGATCCTGCTGCCGGTGGCGATTTCCTACGCCGGCATCAGCAAGCGCGCTGTCGAGCGCAGCAAGAAAGACGCGCACCGCGAACACCCGTTCTGGCGCCTGCTGTCGAACTTCGCCAGCCCGAAAGTCGCCCCGGTGTCGATTGTCCTGGCCCTGTTGGCCTTCGGTGGCGGCCTCTGGTACAGCCAGAACCTGAAAATCGGCGACCTCGACCAGGGTGCTCCAGAGTTGCGTCCGGATTCGCGCTACAACAAGGACAACAACTTCATCATCAGCAACTACTCCACCAGTTCCGATGTGTTGGTGGTGATGGTCAAGACCAAGTCCGAAGGTTGCTCGCGCTACGAAGCGATGGCGCCGATCGACGAGCTGATGTGGAAGATGCAGAACACCGAGGGCGTGCAGTCGGCGATCTCGCTGGTGACCGTGTCCAAGCAGATGATCAAGGGCATGAACGAGGGCAACCTGAAATGGGAAACCCTGTCGCGCAACCCGGACGTGCTGAACAACTCCATCGCCCGGGCTGATGGCCTGTACAACAACAGTTGCTCCCTGGCGCCGGTGCTGGTGTTCCTCAACGATCACAAGGCTGCAACGCTGGATCGTGCGGTCCATGCCGTTCAGGACTTCGCCAAGGAGAACAACAAGGAAGGCCTGGAATTCATCCTCGCCGCCGGTAACGCCGGCATCGAGGCGGCCACCAACGAGGTGATCAAGGAATCCGAACTGACCATCCTGATCCTCGTCTATATCTGCGTCGCGACCATGTGCATGATCACCTTCCGCTCCTGGGCGGCGACCTTGTGCATCGTTTTGCCACTGGTGCTGACCTCGGTACTCGGCAACGCCCTGATGGCCTTCATGGGCATCGGCGTGAAAGTCGCGACCTTGCCGGTGGTGGCATTGGGTGTGGGGATTGGCGTGGACTACGGCATTTACATCTACAGCCGTCTGGAAAGCTTCCTGCGTGCCGGTCTGCCGTTGCAAGAGGCGTACTACCAAACGCTGAAGTCCACCGGTAAAGCCGTATTGTTCACCGGTCTGTGCCTGGCCATCGGCGTGTGCACCTGGATCTTCTCGGCCATCAAGTTCCAGGCCGACATGGGCCTGATGCTGACCTTCATGCTGCTCTGGAACATGTTCGGCGCGCTGTGGCTGCTGCCAGCGCTGGCGCGGTTCCTGATCAAGCCGGAGAAACTGGCAGGACAGAAGGGCAATTCGTTGTTTGCTCACTAACCTCAAGCAAAACAAGAAGCCGCAACACGGGTTGCGGCTTTTTTATGGGCGATTGAACAGCTCAGCGCGGTAGCAGCGGCAAGAAATCGCTGCTGGCCAGTTCCTTGCTGATGATTCCATGATGAATGGCGATTTGTTGCTTCGGATCTTTTGCCTTGGCCATGGCCGATTCGTAGGTTTCGAAACGTTGCTCCCTGGTTTTCAGATGCGCCTGGCTGTAGTCAGCCTTGGCGTCCTCTGCGTTGGCGTAGTGAAAATGTGCGTACCACCAGGGTTGATTTTCTTTATTCAACAAGACGTACTCCTGCATGAAATCCTTGCGTCCGGTTTTGAGCTGAACCCGCTGGCCGATGATTCGCGCAAAAATCGCATTGTTGCGCAGCAGGAACTCCACACCCTCGCTAGTGGGCGGCCGGGCGAGGGTCATGCGAGTACGAAGGTCACTCGCCTGGGTGTAAAGGTTGCGCGCCTTGTCCCGCAGGCCGTGGATCAGCGAAACGTCGGGAGCCCGGTTGGCCGGCGGGCTTTCGTGATGTTCCAGGCTATCGGCGTACCCGATCAGTTTTTGTGCCTCGCGCTGCAGTTGCTCTTCGATTTCCTTGGGAGAACTGGCGCGTTGCGCGTAACCCTCGATCTTTTGCACGTGTTTATCGGTATCGGCCAAGGCTTTGCGAGCATCGCCCTTGACCTGCTGATAGGGGCGTGGAGCCTTGGGTGTTACGGGCCTGACATCGACAACTTCTACCCAGACGTTAGGCTCGTGTTCATGAAACGAAGCCAGTGGCTTTTCCTCGAAAGGGTCGTTGATGTCGACAATGTCTCCTCCCTGGTTGGCCACCCGTTGGCGAAGATCGCCGATAAACGCGCCCTTGGCGGTGTTGATAACCCGCTTGCGGCTGGGCCGTGAATCAGGACGTTTCACCGGCGGCCTGGAGCCGGATGCTGACGCGGGCGGTTCCTCCGGTTGTGGCTGCAGTTGAAGCGCTTGCGCCAGACGTCGCTCGGCATCCACACGCAACTGATCAATGAGTTCGCGCAGTCGATTGAAAGGGTGTGTTTGCAGCTCATCGGTACTGAAAATGCCTATCGCTTCCAGACCATCCTGTGCCTTGTTGTACTGATCGACGAGGTTATCCAGAACGGCGATTCGATCGCTATTGATGTAGGTGTGGTCCGTTTGCAGTTCGGCATGGGACCGAGACAGCAACAGCAGGGGGCTGAGGGTGCGTTCGAGCACACCCATGGTATTGCTTCCGAGGGCCTTGAGGCTGAGCAGGCGCAAGACGCTTAATTGATAGCTCTTGATTCGCAGTGCCGTCATTTCATTCTCGGGCCTGTTGCTGGTCAGTCGCTTCCAGTACTCCATGCCCAGGCGAGGGATCTGCTTGAGTTCCAGCAGCCGACCGTCTACCTGTTCAAAAAGCTTGATCATGGTTTCGTTGATTTCGGCGGTTTTGCGCATGAACTCAAAGTAGCGATCCAGTACCACGTCGCCCTCGCGAATTATCGCTTCATGCAGATGCCTGATCCCGTCTTTCAAGTCCGTGTATTCGCTATCGATAGCTTCGCGCTCCCAGTCAAGGATGACGACCCGTTTGCGAGCGTTGTTGATGAGGTTTTCTGACAGGTTGCACAATTGCAGGGGATCGGGATCGGATTTGGTCAATTCGCTCAATTCCCTGATCTCGGCCAATAGCGTGGCGTAGGTTTCGGTCTGTTTGTCCAGCTCATCAACGAAGCGTTGCCTATACGTGGCGCGATCGAGCTCGGTGCTGGCAGGATCGTTTTTTTTCAGCTGCATCAGGTTCTCAGCGATGTCGACACGCTTCTGCACCCGCGTTTGTTGATCCACGAACTCCTGACGATTGAGTTGCAGCAGGCTGATGCGTTGTTGCGTCATTTCTCGCTGGGCATTGATTCGCGCATTGCGCCCGCCGCCAAGCAGCTTCAACCCCTGATCCAGGGTCCAGTGGCCATTGCCATCGGTCTTGAGCTTGATGCCGGGATGATCCGGGTGTTCCGGGTGAATCAAATACACTTCGCCGAAGCCGGGCACGATACTGACGCGAAACAGCAGGCCGGCGACGGTGGCGTGCCAGGTGTTGCCAATCCGGTACAAGCCTTTGAAGGTGCCGGTTGTAATGCGCGCTGGCAGAGGTGTCGGCCATGGCACCTGGAGTTCCCGCAACGTGTTGAACAACCGGGCCGATGCCGAATCGCGAGCGCTCGACAGGTTGAAGTCGAGCAGGGTATTGCCACTGCCCGGCGGTTCGGAAGGCAGGCCCGGGGAGTCCTCGGTGATGGTCGGTTCGGTGGGCCATGAGAATGTCTGTGAAGGACGGCGCAGGGAGGCGAGGGGGCCCTGAATTTCCGTCACCGTGCTGTCGGAAAGTGCCGGGGCACCTTGCTCTCGGGCCACATGTAGAACCACCAGGCCAATGTTCAACAGCACGTCGACCCATGCCTGGTTCCGCGCCTTTGGGTCATCACTGTCCAGTGCGGGAAGATCGTTGATCAGGCTGTGGGCGATTTGCAGCATCCAGCCCACGACCATGGCGGGGCCGCGTAACAGCGGCAGAATCACGTTGTTGAATACCAGCCAGCCACCCTCGAGGATGATCGCCCAACGGCTCTCGGCATTCGACACCGATTGCCGGTCTGCCAGATCAATCAGTGCACGTGCATTGCTGACGAACAGACTGGCCAGCAATCGACCTTCTTCCAGCGCGGTGAGCCAGTCACCGACCGCTTCGTCGCCTGCGAGAATCGCCGGTTTCGGCTTATCCGGTGGTGAGAATTCGTCGCCGGCATGAAAGTGAACAATGTGGGGTTCGATGAACCCGTTGTTGTCGTAGATCGGCCGTGCGCGATCCGGCAGCCAGGTCAGCACACTGGTTTGCAAAGGGCCGGTTTGCGCAATGGCGCTCAGCAAGTCCTGACGGCTGGGGTATTGGTGCAGGGGATCCGGGTACAGCGGTCGGTAAAGAATATGCGGGCCGCCCGCCGTCAGGTCTTTGGGCTCGATGATGAACATGTTGCTGACGACATCACAGGTGGCGCCAGCCTTGCGTTGAAATGCCAAAGGCCTGATGACAATCGACTGCTCCTCGACGACGCGCTCGGCAGCCAACGGCTGGAACAATGCATCGACATATCGATAGCCCGGGAAAGTGAAGCCGTGTTCACCCTTGATCGAATGTTCCAGGGCGCGCAGCGGCATACCTACGCTAAGTTCAAGACCGAACAGTCGCTGGCGTTCCTTGGCCTCGGGACTATCGCCAAGCAGTTGCGCTTCTAAGTACTCGGGGTAATGTTTTCCGACATCGACTCGATTCACCAGCTCCAGTAAATAAGCCTCGGTGGTCCAGTCTTGAATCAGTTGGTTTGCGGTGTGGCGGATGGTCATCCGGCCTTTGGGTTTGCCGGCGAGATTTTTGATCGCAAGATCGGTCAGCGACATCTGGACTGGTTCGAGGTAGCCACTGCCCAAGTCGCCAACGGGCACATGAAAGGTCAGTTCCAGCTCATCGGACTTGTAGCCGGGGGCCAGGGGCTGGTCTTTGAGCATTTGCTCATGCAGTGCATTTCTGGTGAACGTGCGAAGGTCAACGACGCCGTCGCGCAACGAACGTCCCTGTGTCTGTTGTTTGGCGCTGGCCATCGATAACGTGTATTTGCGCCACGCCATGCGATCACTGCCGCCCGCACCCTGCAACCACTCGGGCATCGACGCCTGCAGGGATTGAAGGTGCATCGGGTGGTGGTCGCTGCCGATAAACCGTGCAGCCACATCGGTGATTGCATCAAAACGTTTTTCAAGTTCCGCCAGGCTCTGGCGTGCGGGCAGTTTCAGCGATTCCAGGTCTTGCAGTTGCTGGTTCAGCAGCAGGGCTGCCTGGGTATCAAAAATGTTGCCGTCCGGTGCAAAACGTTTCCAGGTGATGGAATCGGCCGTGAAGTCTTGCTGCAACCGCGCATTCCATGCAGCACCGAAGGCTTGCTTGGACGGGAACGACTCGATGTCGCCGGTCACGCTGCACAACAAATGGGTATCACCGTAAATCACCAGGATATCCGACGTCTGCAGCGTGATCGTCACTTCACCTCTGCTCAGCGTGATTTGAAGCGTACAGGCTTCAATAGCACCTTTGACCCAGGGTCGCTGAAGGCGTTCACGGTTGTCGGGTTGGCGCGCCAACTCCAGGAGAATCTCGGCCTGGGACGCATTAGTCTCCGCGAGACGCGTCGCGGACGTTTTCAGCACGCCGGCGAGCAGATCCCCCAGCCATTGCCAGCGGCTGACGCCGGTCTGGTCTTTTTCGTTCCAGCAGTCCTTCAATGATTCCTGAGCGCCGATGTAGAGAATGTCGGGTAACTCGCGGATGACATCCGCGATCACTTGCAGCTCAGGCCGCCGCGATGAGGTGCTGTTGACGGCGAGTCGTGCAGGGGCACGGTTGGTCAAAAAGCAGATGCGACCGAATTGCTCGCTAAAATCCGGGAATGTACCGCTGGCGAGATACTCAAGCACCAAATCCATAAGCGGCGTGAGCCGCCAGCCTCCCTCCGGGGTCGGTTGGGCGACTTTGGTCAGGTCAGGGTCGAACGCCAGTTGCGGGTATTTTTCCAGAATGCCGTCCTTGAGCATGCGGGCGGTTTGCGAGCGCAATGTCGGTCGGGTGTTGAATCGGTTGTGAACCGCCCGCGCGATGATGTCTGTGTTGCTCGCGGTGGCGGGCGGTGATGCAGGTGTGGGCATGATGCAATCCTTTGCATGAGTGGTTGCTCAACGTAAAACCTAATCGAAAGGGATGTGCGGTAGCGGGTTACCGCACATTGTTCGATTCGATGGGGCAAGGAAGGTTTTCAGGCCGGAAACGAAAAAGCCGCAACCTCAGGGTTGCGGCTTTTTTACATCTGAAGATTCACACAACCCATTGTAGAGGCCGGCTCCTGCAAGGGATCGCGTTGGTTTACGAAGGATCGGTGCCCAGCACCACATTCAACGCACTGCGCGCATCATCCAGCTGCACCAGCGTCGCATGCCGTGCACCCAGCGCATCGCGATTTTCGATCGCCGTGAGAATCGCCTTGTGCCGTGGCAAGGCCAATTCATGCAGGTTCGGCCGCTGGTTGGAATGCTTCAACGCTTCGGCAATTGCTACCGACAGCATGTTGCACAGGTTCGCTAGCAAATCGTTGTGCGTTGCGTCGGCGATGCGGCTGTGGAAATCCAGGTCCGGTTGCAACAGCGCTTCGGGGGTCGGCGCGGCTTCCATGCGTTGGTAGGCTTCACCGATGGAGGCGATGTCCGCGTCGGTGGCGAACTGCGCGGCGAGGGCTGCGGCAGCCGGTTCGATGATGCTGCGCACACTGGTCAGCAGATCGAAGAACTGATTCTGCGGGCTGCTTTGCATCAGCCAGTGCAGCACATCCGGGTCGAGCATGTGCCATTCCTTGCGCTGCTTGACCACCGTGCCGACCCGCGGACGGGAATACACCAGGCCTTTGGCGACCAATACACGCGTGGCTTCGCGCAGCACCGGCCGGCTGACCGCGTATTCCTCGCACAACAGGGCTTCTGCGGGCAGCTTGTCGTCCGGTTTGAAGCGTCCGGAAACGATCTGCATGCCCAGTTCCTGGACGATGCGCGAGTGCATGCTTTTGCGGTCGGAGGGTTTGCGGTAATCCATGGGGAACGGCGCGATCCTGTGCGATGGAGGTGCCGCGCATGATAGCAGGCGCGGCGAGGACGGTCGCCCGAGCAAGCACGGTCCTGCGTCCAATGAAGATCAAAATGTGGGAGCGGGCTTGCCCGCGATGGGTCCATCACATTCACCATTGAAGGCGACTGATCCACCGCAATCGCGGGCAAGCCCGCTCCCACAGGGTTTTGCGAGGTTAGTGAGAGTGGCGGGGGACTTCGGCCCCGCGGCAACCGACCAGGAAGTCAAAGTCGCACCCTTGATCAGCCTGCAGCACATGGTCGATGTACAGCTGGCGGTATCCACCGAGGATCATCTGCTGCGGTGGTTGCAGATCGGCCATGCGCGCCGCCAGTTCGGCGTCCGGAATGTCCAGGTGCAAGCGCCCGTTGGCGCAATCGAGTTCGATCCAGTCGCCTTCCTTCACCGCTGCCAAAGGCCCGCCGGCTGCCGCTTCCGGTGCCACATGCAACACCACCGTGCCGTACGCGGTGCCGCTCATGCGCGCATCGGAAATGCGCACCATGTCCGTCACGCCTTGGGCCAGCAGTTTGGCCGGCAAGCCCATGTTGCCGACTTCGGCCATGCCTGGGTAACCCTTTGGCCCACAGTTTTTCATCACCAGAATCGAGTTGGCATCCACGTCCAGTTCCGGATCGTTGATCCGCGCCTTGTACATGTCGAAGTTCTCGAACACCACGGCGCGTCCGCGATGCTGCATCAGTTCTGCGCTGGCGGCGGACGGTTTGAGTACGGCACCCAGTGGCGCCAGGTTGCCGCGCAATACGCAAATACCACCGTCGGCGCGGATCGGGTTGTCGAGGGTACGGATCACTTCGTCCTGACCGTAAATCGGCGAGTCCTTGGTGTTCTCGCCCAACGTCTTGCCATTGACGGTGAGGGCGTTCGGATGCGGAATCAGATTGGCTTCACCGAGGCGGCGCAGCACCGCAGGCAAACCGCCGGCGTAGTAGAACTCTTCCATCAGGAAGCGCCCGGACGGTTGCAGGTCGACGATGGTCGGCATGCCGCGACCGATGCGGGTCCAGTCGTCCAGCTCGAGGTCCACGCCGATGCGGCCAGCGATGGCTTTCAAGTGAATCACGGCATTGGTCGAACCACCGATGGCCGCGTTGACTCGAATGGCGTTTTCGAAGGCCTCTTTAGTGAGGATTTTCGACAGCTTCAAGTCTTCGCGAACCATTTCTACCGCACGCATGCCGGACATGTGCGCCAACACATAGCGACGCGCATCGACCGCTGGAATCGCCGCGTTGTGGGGCAGGGAAGTGCCGAGCGCTTCGGCCATGCAAGCCATGGTCGAGGCCGTGCCCATGGTGTTACAGGTGCCGGCGGAGCGGGACATGCCACCTTCGGCCGCGAGGAAGTCATCGAGGGTAATGGTGCCCGCTTTCACTTGTTCACTGAGCTGCCAGACCACGGTGCCCGAGCCAATGTCCTGGCCCTTGTGCTTGCCATTGAGCATCGGCCCACCGGTGACGACGATGGCCGGCACATCGCAACTGGCCGCGCCCATCAACAGCGCCGGGGTGGTTTTGTCGCAGCCGGTCAGCAGCACCACGCCGTCAATCGGGTTACCGCGAATGGCTTCTTCGACGTCCATGCTCGTCAGGTTGCGGGTGAACATGGCGGTCGGACGCAGGTTCGATTCACCGTTGGAAAACACCGGAAATTCCACCGGGAAACCGCCAGCCTCGATCACGCCACGTTTGACGTGGTCGGCGATCTGGCGGAAATGCGCGTTGCACGGGGTCAGTTCCGACCAGGTGTTGCAGATGCCGATGATCGGTTTGCCGTGGAACTGGTGGTCGGCGATGCCCTGATTCTTCATCCAGCTGCGGTACATGAAGCCGTTCTTGTCGGCCGTGCCAAACCATTGGGCGGAGCGCAGGGTGGGTTTCTTATCAGACATGATCGATTCTCTTATTGTATGACTATATTGTTCGGGCTGAGGCGTAACATAAGCTCAATTTCCCCTGTTTGGAAGTGTTGTTGCTCAAATAGTATTACTATATAGTCCGATTCAACGGAGGGAAGGCCCTGGCATTTTTGGCGAGAGGTGTCCCCCGAGGTTCTATAACAACAACAATCGGAGACCGATCTCATGAGCCAGGAACTGCGGCTTATTCGTCGCATCACGCTGAAACTGATTCCCTTCCTGATCCTGCTGTACCTGATCGCCTATGTGGATCGCTCCGCCGTAGGCTTCGCCAAGCTGCACATGGGCGCCGACATCGGTATTGGCGACGCGGCGTACGGCCTCGGTGCCGGGCTGTTCTTCATTGGCTACTTCCTGTTGGAAATCCCCAGCAACCTGATGCTCGAACGCTTCGGCGCGCGGCGCTGGTTTGCGCGGATCATGGTCACCTGGGGCGCCATCACCATCGGCATGGCCTTCGTTCAGGGGCCGCACAGCTTCTATGTGATGCGCTTTCTACTCGGCGCCGCCGAAGCCGGGTTCTTCCCGGGCGTTCTGTACTACATCACGCAGTGGTTCCCGGTTCGCCATCGCGGCAAGATTCTCGGGCTGTTCATCCTGTCCCAACCGATCGCCATGCTGATCACCGGCCCGGTGTCCGGCGGCCTGCTCGGCATGGACGGCATCCTTGGATTGCACGGCTGGCAGTGGCTGTTCATCGTCATCGGTTCCCCGGCGATCCTGCTGACCTGGCCGGTGCTGCGTTGGCTGCCGGATGGTCCGCAACAGGTGAAATGGATGGATCAGCCCGAGAAAGACTGGCTGGCCGGCGAGTTGAAGAAGGACCTTGAAGAGTACGGCCAGACCCGTCACGGCAATCCGTTGCATGCGCTCAAGGACAAACGCGTGTTGCTGCTGGCGCTGTTTTATCTGCCAGTGACCTTGAGCATTTATGGCCTGGGCCTGTGGTTGCCGACGCTGATCAAGCAGTTCGGTGGCACTGACCTGGTGACGGGCTTCGTGTCGTCGGTGCCGTACATCTTCGGGATCATCGGTCTGTTGATCATCCCGCGCAGTTCCGACCGTTTGAATGATCGCTACGGCCATCTGGCGGTGTTGTATGTGTTGGGTGCCATCGGCCTGTTTCTCAGTGCCTGGCTGACGGTGCCGGTGCTGCAACTGGCGGCGCTGTGCCTGGTGGCTTTCGCGCTGTTTTCCTGCACTGCGGTGTTCTGGACGTTACCGGGTCGTTTCTTCGCCGGCGCCAGTGCTGCGGCGGGGATCGCGCTGATCAACTCGGTGGGCAACCTGGGTGGTTACATCGGTCCGTTCGTGATTGGCGCGCTGAAGGAATACACCGGGAACCTGGCTTCGGGGCTGTATTTCCTTTCGGGAGTGATGGTGTTCGGGTTGATTTTGACGGGCGTGGTCTACCGCGTGCTGGAGCGCAAGCATGTGTTGCCCGCCGACCAGTTTGCCGCCAGCGCGCGTGGCGCGACCCGCACCTGACAGGAAATAAGGTAATCACCGCAGATCTTGCAGGAGCGGGCTTGCCCGCGATGACGGCGGCACATGCACCAACGATGTGTCAGACAGATCGCTATCGCGGGCAAGCCCGCTCCCACAGGGGCCGTGGTGTTCTCAATAAACAGGAGAAAATCCATGCGTTTGGTTCAATTCGAATTGATTAACGGCGAGCGCCGGGTTGGCGTGGTCGAGGGCAGTCTGGTACGCGAAGTGCAGGACGCGCGCGCGGTGCGCGATCTCGCGTTGGCGGCGATCGAGGCGGGCGTCAGTCTTGAGCAACAGGTGAATGCCCTGGGCCTGGGCATCAGCCACGAGTATGCAGAGCTGCTGACCCAGCTGCGCATCCTGCCACCGCTGGACCATCCGGACCCGGCGCACATGCTCGTCAGTGGCACCGGCCTGACTCATTTGGGCAGTGCTTCGGCGCGGGACAAGATGCATCAGCAGGCCGGTGATGAAGCGGCGATGACGGACACGATGCGCATCTTCAAATGGGGCGTGGAGGGCGGCAAACCGGCAGCGGGGCAGGCCGGTGTGCAACCGGAATGGTTCTATAAGGGTGACGGCAGCATCGTCGTGCGTCCGGGTAAACCGTTCCCGCTGCCGCCGTTTGCCGAAGATGCGGGTGAAGAGCCGGAACTCAGCGGTCTATACGTCATCGGCCACGACGGCAAGCCGTATCGCCTCGGTTATGCGGTGGGCAACGAGTTTTCCGATCACGTCATGGAGCGCAAGAACTACCTCTATCTGGCGCACTCCAAACTGCGCAGTTGCAGCTATGGGCCGGAACTTCGGGTGGGTGAGTTGCCCCAACATCTGGCGGGCACCAGCCGCATTTTGCGCGACGGCGAAGTGCTGTGGCAGAACGAGTTTCTCAGCGGCGAGGCCAACATGTGCCACAGCCTGGAAAACCTCGAATACCACCATTTCAAATACAGCCAGTTCCTGCGTCCGGGCGACGTGCACATTCATTTCTTTGGCACCGCGACCCTGTCCTTTGCCGACGGCATTCGCACCCAACCGGGTGACGTGTTCGAGATCAGTCAGGCCGAGTTCGGTGCGCCGTTGATCAACGGCATCGCGCCGGTTGCAGCGGCCTTCGAACCCGGCACCATCGGCATTCTTTAAGGAGCAACCCATGACCCAGCTACTCGGTCACAACTACATCGGCGGCCAGCGCAGCGCTGTCGGTACGATCATCGTCAACAGCGTTGATGCCAGCACCGGCGAAGTATTGCCTCACGATTTCTTCCAGGCCACGCCGGAAGAAGTCGATGCCGCCGCGAAGGCAGCCGCTGCTGCTTACCCGGCCTACCGCAGCCTGAGTGCCGAGCGTCGCGCGCAATTTCTCGATGCGATTGCCGATGAGCTGGATGCGCTGGGCGATGATTTCGTCGCCCTGGTCTGCCGGGAAACCGCGTTGCCCGCCGCCCGTATTCAAGGCGAGCGTGGTCGCACCAGCGGCCAGATGCGCTTGTTCGCCAAGGTGCTGCGGCGCGGTGATTTCTACGGTGCACGGATCGATCAGGCCCTGCCAGAGCGCAAGCCGCTGCCACGTCCCGACCTGCGCCAGTACCGCATCGGCCTCGGCCCGGTCGCCGTGTTTGGGGCCAGTAACTTCCCGTTGGCGTTTTCCACCGCCGGCGGCGACACCGCGTCAGCCTTGGCTGCCGGATGCCCAGTGGTATTCAAGGCGCACAGCGGTCACATGGCCACGGCCGAGCTCGTGGCCGACGCCATTCTCCGCGCCGCAGAAAAAACCGGTATGCCGGCCGGTGTGTTCAACATGATCTACGGTGGCGGGGTCGGCGAAGCGCTGGTCAAGCACCCGGCGATCCAGGCAGTCGGTTTCACCGGTTCGCTCAAGGGCGGCCGCGCGTTGTGCGACATGGCGGCGGCGCGCCCACAACCGATCCCGGTGTTTGCCGAGATGTCGAGCATCAACCCGGTGATCGTCTTGCCCCAGGCCCTGGCCGTTCGCGCTGAAAGCGTGGCCCGCGACCTGACCGCGTCAGTGGTACAAGGCTGCGGCCAGTTCTGCACCAACCCCGGTCTGGTGATCGGCATTCGCTCCGCGCAGTTCAGTGCGTTTGTGCAGCACGTGACGGGGTTGATCAACGATCAGCCCGCGCAAACGATGCTCAATGCCGGGACCTTGAGCAGTTATGGCCAAGGCCTGCAAAAACTCCTCGCGCATCCCGGCATCGAGCATCTGGCCGGCAGCCCGCAGCAAGGCCATCAGGCGCAGCCGCAGCTGTTCAAGGCCGATGTCAGTTTGTTGCTCGACGGTGATGACGTGCTGCAGGAAGAAGTCTTCGGCCCGACCACCGTGTTTGTCGAAGTGGCGGATCAGGCGCAACTCAGCGCTGCTTTAAATGGCCTGCACGGGCAACTGACGGCGACTGTCATTGGTGAACCGGCCGACTTCGAGCAATTCGGTGAGTTGACGGCCTTGCTCGAGCAAAAGGTCGGGCGGATCCTGCTGAACGGCTATCCGACCGGGGTGGAAGTCTGCGATTCGATGGTCCATGGCGGGCCGTACCCGGCCACGTCCGATGCGCGTGGCACGTCGGTGGGGACGCTGGCGATTGATCGATTCCTGCGGCCAGTGTGCTTCCAGAACTATCCCGACAACTTGCTGCCGGAGGCGTTGAAGAATGGCAATCCGCTGCGCATTCAGCGGTTGGTGGATGGACAACCTTCGCGCGACGCAATCTAAAAACTAAACGCAGCCCCCTGTGGGAGCGAGCCTGCTCGCGATGGTGGAGTGTCAGTCGACAATTCTTTGACTGGTACACCGCCATCGCGAGCAGGCTCGCTCCCACAGTTGTTAGGGGTGTACACGCATTTTGTGACCGGCACTGGATCGCTCTCTCATTGAGCTATCATTGCGTCTTTCCCCTTCAAAGATTGACTGCCATGACTGCCCCAACCGACACCCTGCTCAACGCCCTCGAACACTGCGGAATGGTGGAAATCGACGGGTTGCATGCCTTCGAATTCGCCCTCGATGAGGATGACAATCTGCATATCGAATGCATCGATGGTAGAAATGCGCTGCATTGGGAATTCACCCCCGCGCAGATTCAAGCGGCAACCTTCGACCCGACTTTGCAGAGCTGGCTGATCAGGGACAACGGCGGCGAACACCGCTTGGTCTGCCTTGGCGACGGCGTCAGCGGCGACAACGAAGACGAAGACGACGAAGACGACGAGCAAGGGGATGCGTAACCTCTGGCCGCTGTTGATCGCCGGCAGCATTGGCGTACTGGGTGTTCAGGCCGCCTGCGCCGACAACTATCAATTGCTCGTGGGCTCCTACACCGCAGGGCAAAGCCAAGGCCTTTATCGCCTGAATTTCGACAGCGGCACAGGGCTGATCGACGCCAAACCGTCGCAAGTGGTCAACAGCGAAAACCCGTCCTGGCTGACCCTGTCCAAGGATCAGCGTCACCTGTTCGTGGTCAACGAAAACGGCCCGGGACAGAAAGACCCGGTCGGGCGCGTCAGCAGTTACGCGATCGACGCCAAAACCCACGCACTGAGCCTGATCAATCAGGTCCAAAGCCTGGGCAACGAACCGACCCATTCGAGCCTCAGTGGCGATGCCAGCCACCTGTTCGTCAGCAACTATTCAGTGGCTGAAGACCCGGGCGGCACGCTGGCGGTGTTGCCGGTGGGCGCCGATGGCACGCTCAAAAGCGTGGTGCAAATGAGCAGTCATCCGTCCAGCCGGGTCAACCCCGAGCGGCAGATGTCGGCGCATGTGCATTCGACGGTGTCCTCGCCGGATGGCAAGTTTGTGTTCTCCAATGATTTGGGCGCGGACAAGATTTTTGTCTATCGCTTCGATCCGAAGGCCAACCCGAACTTGCCGTTGACCGCGGCGACGCCCGCGTCGGTCCAGTTGCCGCCCGGCAGCGGGCCGCGGCACTTGCTGTTCAGCGCCGATGGCAAACACGCGTGGCTGACCATGGAAATGAGCGCGCAGGTCGCGGTGTTCGATTACCGCAACGGCAAGCTTGAACAAACGCAGATGGTCGACCTGGCAGCCGGGCAACCGACGTCGGACAAAGCCGCCGCAGCGTTGCACGCATCAAAGGATGGCAAGTTTCTCTATGTCAGCAACCGTGGCACCGCCAATCAGTTGCTGGTGTTTGCCATCGACCCCGCGAACGGCCACCTCAAAGAGCTGCAACGCCGTTCGGTGGAAGGGGATCACCCGCGCGAGTTCAGCCTCGATCCGAGTGGCAGGTTCGTGCTGATCGCCAATCAGAAGAGCAACCAGATTGTCGTCGTCGAGCGCGATGCCAAGAGCGGTCTGCTGGGTAAAACCGTGCAGAAACTGCCGATGGATGCCCCGAGCGACCTCAAGTTCCTGCTGCGTCAATAGGCCGCAGGCCCCGTTTGATGGGGCCTGCATCCTTCTATTAATGACGCTGATATCTGCTAATGCTACAAAAGATTTCAAGGCGCCAACCTCGAAGGTTAAGTTTGCTTCACGGCCCCACCGGGCAAGCAAGCCAACTGAATCCGAGGAATACCGCAATGAACTTCAATCTCTTCTCTATTATCGCCGCATCCGCCATCTCTGCCACCGTTGCTCTGCCAGCCAGCGCCAACGTTGAAATCAGCGACAAAAAATCCCACACCCAGAGCTATACCCAGAAATACCTGCAACAGAGCGCCAACTTCTACGCGGCCCTGGATCACAAAACCCAAGCCTGAAGTTCCAGCCCTGCACCCTTTATGCAGGAGCGAAGTCACTTGCGCGGATCAAGCTGAAAAGCTTTGAAAAAGCCTGAGTGATGTCGCTCCTGCATAACGCGTTTACGACAGCATCACATTGCTATCAATGTCGCTCTTGATATCACATGGCCATGAGTTTAAATTTGACGCTGATTTATTGACTCCTTCTCTAATAAAAAGGATCGACAGCATGGCGATGCGTCTGGCCGTGGTACTCCTGTTCCTCTATTCAACGCCTATTTTATCCGCCGCACCGCCCGCTCCAGGCGAGCCTGACGCTGCTCGAGAGCGCATGATGAGTTTTATCGAAGGCTGAAATAGACTGGCTTAATGATCAACGAAGCTGATGGTGACTATGGATAACACTGAGTGGTTATCACGGCTTTTTTGATCGATTCTGTGGGCACTGAAACATGCCCACGGAGAACACCATGGCCAGCGCAATCCTCACTTCTGCCAAATACGGCGCCTACCTGGCCATCGGTCTTTACGTGGCGCTGGTGTTGGTTGTCAGCATTACCGCGCAATCGCAACACGAGATCGACGCGCCGATTCAGGTCGCTTATCCCGCCATTCAGTTCGAACACCGCGCTCAAAACGCCGTGATCGATCACGCAGACGTGGCGGGAGTGGCAGGGGCATGAAAGGGGGCAAACTCTGGGTCATCGCCTTCCTGGCGTTCATGACCAATGGCGCTTCCCTGTTGGGCATCGGACAAGCCTCGGCAGGCTCTGTAGCGCGGTCGATCGAGGCCAATCACAACCTCGCTCGCAGCATCGAAACCGAGAAGGCCATGGGCTTGCTGGCCGGTAATCCACCCATCAAACGCCAAGGCGATTTCTTCGGTCCGTTCCAGGTCGATTGCTCGGTGCTGCAGATGTGCGAAGTGTTGGCCTGAATCCTTAATACGCCACCAACTCTGTAAGAGCCAGCAAGCTGGTTCCTACAGAGGCCGGTTACTTCTTCATGATTGATGTGAACAGGTCTGACTCTAAAAACCGTTTCAACCAAGCCTGCAACCGCACGTAGCGCGTCTGATCAAACCACTCACGATCCACATGCGCGAACTGCCGAATAAACGGCATCAGTGCCACATCCGCCAGACTCGGATGGTCCGCCAGCAAATAGTCGCGTCCCTCCAGCAACCCCTCCAGCTGGCGCAAAAACACTTCGCCTTCGGCTCGATAAAATTCCATCGGCTGCTCGGGATAACGCTCGGCATACTTGTAGTGATTCAGATGCACCTTGAACACCTGATCGTTCTCTTCGATCAGTACGGCGATCTGCGCTCGCCCCGCAGGGTCATCCTTGAGCAGCCAATCCTGCGGATCGTTCTGTGCCAATGCCCAGTGCATGATCGCCAGGCTTTCATCAATCACCTGGCCGTCGACGCTCAGCACCGGCACCGTGCCTTTGCTCGACAGCGCGAGCATTTCGGCAGGCTTGGCCTTCAGGCTGACCTCGACGATGTTCACGGCAACGTCCGAGTAACGCAGGGCCATCCGCGCCCGCATGGCGTACGGGCAGCGGCGGAAGGAGTAAAGCGTGGTCATTTCACCTCCAGGGTACTCAGGCCGTTGCCCTGGCGGTGGACCTGAATCTGCACCGGGATCCGTTCGTGCATTTCCTGGACGTGGGAAATCACCGCGACCTTGCGGCCCTGAGCCTGCAAACCGTCGAGGGCGTCCATCGCCAGTTGCAGGGATTCCGGATCGAGGCTGCCGAAGCCTTCGTCAATGAACAGCGATTCGATTTTCAGCGTGCTCGATGCCATCGATGCCAGGCCCAATGCCAGCGCTAACGACACCAGGAATGTCTCGCCACCGGATAACGAATGGACCGAACGCAGTTCATCGCCCATTTCGGTATCCATCACCAGCAAGCCGAGCATGCTGCCGCCACGCTTCAGACGATAGCGCCGCACCAGTTGCCGCAACTGCACGTTGGCGTGATGCACCAGCAGGTCGAGGTTGTAGGCCTGGGCGATCTTGCGGAAGGTGTCGCCGGTGGCTGAACCGATCAATGCGTTCAAACGCGCCCAGCGCTGGTACTCGTTGTAAGCGTCGGCGATTCGTTGGGCCAGGGCCTGATTGGCGTTTTGCCGGCGCTGGTCCTCGGCCTGCTGGGCGCGCAGCTCGGCGCAACGGTGCTCGCTGGCGGCAAACTGGTTTTGCAGATCGGCCAGTGCGGTGGCCAGTTGCCCGGCATCGAGATTACCGTTGTCCTGCGCCAGATGACTGGCCAGGCGTTTCTCTCGTTCCTGCAACAACACCTCAGCCTGCTCGATGGCTTTTTCGTTTTGCTGCAACCGTTGGCGCAGTGCGCTGACTTGCTGGTCGTCGACGCTCAGCAGGTCTTCCAGGCCGCCATCATCCAGTTCCGGATGCAAGGCGCGCCAGTCGGCAATCTTCCCGCTCAGTTCGCGGTCTTCTGTTTCCAGCGCCATCAGGCGTTCCTGCATCGCTTTGAGCTCGGCCGCCAGTTCTACCAGGCGCGTACGTACGGTTTGCAGTTCCTGGTGGGCCGCCGTTTCGGCATTGCGCGCCTGTTCCACCGCCTGATCCAGTTGTTGCTGCCACTGTTCGGCGCTGGTGTGCTGGCCCAGCAGTTGAGCCAACTGCTGCTGGCAAGTCTGTTGCTGTTCGGCGAGCGCAGCGAATTGCTGCTGGGCGGCCTCTTGTTGCTGGACGCGTGTCAGTTGGCGGTCCTGTTCTTTCTCCAGCGTTTGCTGGCGTTGCAGCTGTTCATCCAGCTCATCGCGTTGCTGCTCGAGTTGTTGCAGGCGCTCGGCGATCTGCCGGTCCAGTTGCATGAAGGTTGCAGCCGGTTCGTTGCGCAATGCTTGCAGGGTAGCGGCAGGGAGCAGGGCGCTGAACGCAGCCAACTCTTCGTCCAGACGCTGGCGATCGCTGTTCAGTTCGCGTTGTTGGTTAGCCAGTTGCTGGGTCGCTTGCTGGCTTGCGTTTTCGGCGCCGCGCAGTTGTTGCTGAAGGCGCGAAGCATCCTGTTGCAGGGTGAGCAGGGCGGTTTGCCGCTGTTCATCCTGCGTGATGCTTTGTTGCAGCTGGCTGTTTTGCTGGGCCAGCCAGGCATCGCGTTGGGTGGCGTCCTGAGCCTGCAATTGCGCAGACAACGGGTGCGCGTCGAGGGTCGGTGCCAGGCTCTGTTGTTGAGCGAGGAGGTGTTCCTGCTGTTGCAATAGTTCTTTTTGCTGGGCGATCACGCCACCGACTTCGGTGCGCAGATCGGTGAGTTTTTCCTTGAGCGAATCCACCGCTTTCTGCGCGTTGGCCTGCTCGCTTTCATCATGACGACCGAGGCTTTGCAGCAAGGCTTCCGGTTGATGATAAGGATGGTCCGGGCTGCCGCAGACCGGGCAGGGCTGATCGTCCTGCAACTGCTCGCGCAATTCTTCGACGCTGGCGCTGCGGGCCAGGCGCTGACGCTCCAGCAACTCGCGGGTGACTGTCAGGGTCTGCTCGGCGACGGTCAGCTCGTTTTTGCTTTTTACCCCGTCCTGGGTCAGGCGATCGCGTTCCTGCTGGGCAGCGGTTTGACGTCGCTGCAATTCGGCGATGCGCTGGTCCAGTTCCTGCTGACTGGCCCACAGGCGCGTCAGCTCTTCAAAGTGGCGCAGGTTTTTGCGGTTGTCTTGCAACAGATTACCCAGCAACTGGATCTGTTCAGCGACCGCTTCAGGCTCGGCACCGGCCTCTTTGTAGAGCACTTCAAGATGCTGCTTTTGCGCAACCAGTTCCGCGGCAGCACGGCTGGCGCTCTGTTCCAGCGCCTGCAGTTCAGCTTCACCCTTGTTCAGGCGATTGCCGATCAACATCAATTGCTGCAGACGGTCGCGGTAGGCGCTCCAGGCATCGCTGAGCGGGGCCAGATGAGCGCTTTGCGCCAGTTCCCCGGCAATTCGCAGCAGACGCTCGGCCACTTGTCTTTGCTGCTCAAGCAAGCTTTGAATCGTGCCTTGGCCCTGGGTACAGGCCAGCTCCGCGTGCTGTTTGAGCTCGGCACTGTGCCCTGCGTCCTTGTTCAAACGGGCGAGGGTGCTTTGCGCTTCGAAGGCCTGACGCAGCAGCGGCACGTTTGCGCTGTGTTGGCGTTGGGCCTCGACCAGCGCAGTTTGCGCAGTGCTCAGGCTCTGTTCGAGTGCAGTCTGGCGTTCGTGCAGCGCTTGTTGCTGCTGCGTGTGCTGCTGAATCTGCGCGGCCAGCGGCGTGAGCAAGGCGCTCAGTTCGGACTGGCGGGCGAACTGGTGCCGTTGTGGCGCCAGTTGCTCCAGGCGGGTCAATTTCAAGCGTTCAGCGGTCAGACTTTGCCAATCCTGCCGGGCGCTGGTCAGTTGTTCGGTGGCGCTGAGCTGTTCGTCCTGCAATTGGCGCAGCGCTTTCAGCCAGAGGCTCTGCAGTTCAAGCTGCTTGAGTTGCGCTTGCTGGGTCTTGAGTTGCTGCTGTGCTTCGTTGAAGCGCTGATCCAGTTCTGTACGGGCTTCGGGCGTCAGCGGCGTGACGCCGGTGGCCTCATCCTGCAACAGCTTGTGCGCTTCACGGGCCTCTTTGGTCTTGTCGAAGGCGCGACGGCCCAGACGCGTGTAGAGCGCGGTGTCGGTGAGTTTTTCGAGCAGTTCGCTGCGTTCGTTGTCGTTGGCCTTGAGGAACGCACTGAACTCGCTCTGAGCCAGCAACACGGCACGGGTGAACTGCTCGAAGTTCAGGCCGAGGACGGATTCGAGCTGGGTCTTGAACTCGACTTTCTGACTGGCCAGCAGTTGATCCAGATCGATGTCACGCAAGCTCTGACGGCTGGCTTGCAGCTTGCCACCGGCCTTCTCCCGAGCGCGATTGGCCTCCCAGCGCGCGCGATAGCGACGGCCATCGATGCCGACGAAATCGACTTCGGCATAGCCTTCGCCCGTGCCGCGACGCAGCAGCGTACGTGGGTCGCCGGTGCTGATTTCGCCGTCGGCATCCGGCGCTTTGGCCGACACTTGAGCGTTGCTCAGTCGAGGCACGGCGCCGAACAGTGCCAGGCACAAGGCATCGAGCAGGGTGCTTTTTCCGGCTCCGGTCGGCCCGGTAATCGCGAACAAACCGGCACTGGCCAAGGGTTCGGCGGTGAAGTCGATTTCAAACGGCCCGGCAAGGGAAGCGAGGTTTTTCAGGCGGATCGCGAGAATTTTCATGGCTGTTCGCTCTCCATCTGCACGTCTTGCAACAGCTCGGCAAAGTCCTTCAGCGTTTGCTCGTCGACCTCGCTGCCGTAGTTGTCCAGCCACGCGCGGCTGAACAATTCCTGGGGTGTGAGCTGGTCCAGTTCAACCAGGGGCGTACCGTCATCGAGCCCGTCACGGCTGCCGTTACCGGCGTACTCAGCGGCGATCCGCACCAGGCGCACGGCTTTGCCTTGCAGGGCGATTTCGACCTGATGGCGCAAGTCGGGTTGCGGCTCATCGAGGCGCACCCGCACTTCCAGCCACGGCTGACGCTGAATGTCGGCGAGCAAATCGATATTCGGCAGGTCGGCCAGTTGTAGCAGGATGTCGGCCAAAGGCGCCGGGCCGATACGTTGCAGGTTGACGGCGCGGGGAATCAGCTTCGGTTCGACGCTGACCAGGGTTTCGCCGTCGAGCTGGATGTCGAGAATCTGATGCTGATAACCGATTTCGGAGAACGACAACGGAATCGGCGAGCCGCTGTAGCGAATGCGCTCTTCACCGTTGACCTTCTGCGGCTTGTGCAAATGCCCGAGGGCAACGTAGCTGATGCTCGGGCCGAACAGGCTGGCGGGCAGCGCTTCGGCGTTGCCGATGATCAGACTGCGCTCGGAATCTTCCGATACTGAACCGCCGGCCATGTGCGCATGGCTGATGGCAATCAGCGCTTGGCCCTTCTTGCGTTTGGCATTGGCGGCTTCGATCAGCCATTCGTGAACCTGGCCGATCCCGCGCAGGTAGTTGTCGCCCAGGTGCGCGCCGGTCACTTCGGCCGGTCGCAGGAACGGCAGCGCCAGGCACCAGGCCACCGTTTTGCCTTTGGCGTCCGGCAGCGGCAGCAGCAGACGCTCGGCGTCGAGTTGCCCGTCATCCAGCCACAGCACCCGCCCCAGCGCATGCGTGCGCAAACGACGCATCAGCGGTGCGGGCAGTTCAATGCGTGAACCGGAATCGTGGTTGCCGGCGATCATCACGATCGTCAGCTTCGGCTGTTGTTCGTGGGCGCTGACGATGAAGTCATAGAGGCGTTCCTGGGCTTTGACCGGTGGATTGACCGTGTCGAAGATATCGCCGGCGATCAACAGCACATCGGGCTGGTCCATCTTTAGCTGACGCAGCAGCCATTCGAGGAAACAGCCGTGCTCGAAATCGCGTTCCTGGCCGTGAAGGTTCTGCCCAAGGTGCCAGTCGGAGGTGTGAAACAGACGCAAGGCGAGCTCCGTAGGAAATAAGGTAGTGGCCGCGAGGAAATTGACAGCGGCGAAAGGGGAGAGAGTTTACGGGTAAAGAGGTGAGTACACCTACCCTCGCCACGGAGTTGGGTTTGAGAGCGGCGTGAAAACCGTAACGGGTGTCCGGAATTACTTGACCCGTTCACCGATACCCAAGCGGCGAGACGGTTTAATGCTTAACGGTGACCGGAAGTCGCTCAGTTTCATGCGCGTTGTTTGTTGCCGGCTTCCAATCGCTGTGCCTCGGCAAAAATCTCGGTAATGGCTCGGCTCGGCTGTCGCTTGTGCAGTGCCCGTACTTGTTCGCTCATGCGCAGTAGCTCCGGGCTCGGTTTGGCCCACTGTTCCTCCGGCAACGGCTCGGACCATTGGCGCATCACTTCGGGCATGGCCTGTGGGGCCATTCTCTGGAGGCGGCGGATTTCCCATTCGGTCAGGTGATTGGGAATCGTCCACAGAGTCATGACGTGGTACAGGTACCAGAAAAATCCCGAGAGCCGGTTGCGTGAACCGTCGCGGATTTGCTGGTGCATGCGTGCACGGGCGTTGTGAAAAGTGTGCAGGCCTTCGTGGGGCGGGTCGTTCGGGCCTTGCAGGTCTTGCAGGTCCTGAATGGATTTGAGGTCGTGGATTTCGTATTCCATGTAACCGCGAATGGCTTCCCAGTGGCTGATGGCCAGCGAAAGACCGAAGCAGGGAAATTCGACGCTGGTCAGGGTCTCGCCGTGCTGGAAACCGATGCCCATGCCGTACTGGCGGTGGATGCCGTATTGGGTGGCGCCTTGGGCTTCGATGACCCAGGCCGAGAGGGATTCCCAGGGGACGAAGAGCGGTTCGGTGGCGCCTTCGGGCATGAAGCAGACTTCGCGGCGTTGGCGGTTGAAGCGGGTGGGGATGATGTGGAGGCGTTTTTTGTGGTTGTGGTGCCAGACGCCGAGGCCGATTACCAGCATGGAAAATCCGGTAACTAAGGCATATCCATAGATGGCGAAGAATAAATCAATGACAAATTCCCATGTGTATGCGAAGTCATATCCGAACAAAAGGCCCATGCAGCCAATTGCTAGCGGGATTAGGAACGCGATCATGAAAGCAACACTGAATGGTCCTCCCAATACGGTTTGCCATGAAAATATCTGCGGTGATCCCAGCCCGAAGTCCATGTACACGTCATTCAGTTCCCCGATATGAGGGCCATGCGCTGGCAACGGTGTCGGTAATGGCAATGGTGCGAGATAAGTGATTCTTCCACTGGGAAACGGCTCGATATCGCCGGCATTGCGGGACTGCTCAAGGTGCGGGGAAGGCAGTGCGCTATCAAGGTTGGTGGGCATGGTCGGCCAGCTCCAACAGATGGGTTTCAACCCGCAACAATGGTGGATGCTCGGTAACGGATTGACGGGGTAATGAAGGGAAATGGCCCTCAGCGCGGGGGTTAAGGTGAATGACTTCAGTCCGCGACTCCCACACCCCCTTGGCATTCAAGGTTTGTACACAGACGGCCAATTCCAGCGTTTCGGACGCTGGGGTAAATTCAGAGTCAGGGTCCACGGGATACTGCAGGCATAACACCAGTCGATCGGGTCCTGCTTGCACGATGCGCAGGTTATCCGTGATTTCCTCGCTGATCACGTCCTTGCGTTCTCGCGACTTGCCACGGCTGTGGAGGGGAACGGACAGACGGTGGGCGCCAATCCCCAGGCGATGAGCCGGTTGTCCACTCAACGGTGGCTGAAAATCACTGAGCTTGAGCCTTGGCAGCACCAAGTGAATGTCGCTGGGCTTGGCTTTTAGCAGGAAGTTTTTCAACCAGGAGTCATGTTCGTTCGGGCCCAGTTGCGCATACGGAGCGTTGAGCAAATAACCCAAATAATGCTGATATTCATCCAGGGTATGGTCGCCGCGATGATCGGTGTCCAGGCTCCAGGGCGTGGTTTTCAGCCATTTATCGTGGGCGCTGAGGTTGTAGCGGTTGTACAGCCAGGTGCCACTCAGTTCCAGCACGGTGAACAGGGCGCCGGCGAGGTTGAAGCGGAAGAACACCGTGGAGAGGCGTGTGCCTGCGGCGGCCCATGCGACTGTTCTTGCTGCGGCACCCCGTGCCGTCAGAACTTTGAATGTGGTGTGGACCGTGTGCCCCAAGCCATAGGCATTGACGGTCGTCATGCCGGCAGCGCCCACTGTCGCGAGCGCTGCACTATTCTGCGCAGCCGTATTGCCACTACGTGCCGCCTGTTGCCAATTCTGGTGGTGGTTGATGAGGCTGACCATTGAAGACGCAAAACCAAAACCGTAGGTGGAGATGCCTAGTCCAACATGCATCTTCCCCATCTGCACGTGCACATTCTGCAACGCATGGTGTTGAAGTCCCGCGACGAGTACAGCGCTGCGTGCCTTCAACGCCGTATCAGCCAGACTTTGCGCTGCGGTGAATCCCGCCGCTCCTGTCGCAAAACTCGCAGTAATCAACGGCTCCAACTTACGCTTGTCTCGTGACTGGTTAAACGTTTCCCTCATGACCGAAACCAAATTCACCCCCTGCACCAAAAACACCAACAACCCCATCCCCTCGCTCTTGATCAGGTCTGCCTTCGGCACACTCTGAACCCCCAACCGAATGCTCTTCAGCAAACTCCTCACCTCCAACTGCTGCGCCGGTGGAAACACCACCGTCACCCCCGCCCGAGCAGGTGTCGCGCCATACAGGCGCGCCGACTGATCCGGCAGTTCCGCAATCGGGCTCAACGCCCCGGCCAAGCGACCTTCGAGTTGCGTCAACTCTGCCCGGACCCGAACGATCTCACCCTGCAATTCCAACGCCCGTGCTGTCCTGTGCCCCTGGCGATTTTTGTTGTGGGTGATCTGGTTGCGTTCGCGGGTCAGGGTTTTCAGGTAGTCGCGCTCACTGAGCAGTTCCGTGAGGTTGTTTTGCAGCGCCGCGTGTTCCGCCGGGCTGGAGACGGTGAAGGTCACCCCGGTGGTTTTTGCCGCGTCGAGAATCCGCCCCGGTAGCGCCTTGGGCAGGCGCCGGAACAGTTCATCAAGATCGGGGATTTTTCCTCCGGCCAGATCGAAACCTTCCAAGGCCCGGCTTAGGCCGAGGTTCAGCGCCGGGCTGAGGCTGTGCTGGGCCGCGTCGGCAACGGCGCGGGTGTGTTCGGGCAGATCGTCAAGGGCCGGCAGGGGCGGTTGTTCGATTTTCTGCAACTCGCCCAGCCAGTGCGGCAGGTTGTTGAACACGCCCATGCCGGCGTTGAACAACGTGGCGTATTGCGCCGCCCGTTCTGGCTGCAGGCGCAGGGGCAAGGTGTAGAACAGTGGCCGGGTCAGTTCCGGGTGTTTTTCCAGATAACCGAGGAGGATTTCGCTGGCGTAATCGCTGCGGCAGAGGTCCTTGAGGCAGGCGTATTCGGTGGTGAGGGCCTGGTGGAGTTGCTGTTGATCCTGCGCGTCGTAGTACCAGGCCGAACGATGGAAACGACCGGCACCCACCAGCATGATGCGGTCGGTGGTGATGCGATCCAGCATCCGGTTCCAGCGGCCAAGGTCGTCGCGATGCTGTAACAGCGCGCTGTCCATGGCAGGCCGGTCGATGAAATCATTGACCCCGCGCTTACCACTGAAGCTGGAGCCTTCGAGCACATCGACGATGCGTTTGTTTTGCGCTTGGCCGAGTTTTACCAAGGTGTCGAGGTGGCGTTCGACGAAATCGTCGGGGGCGACCTTGAAATGTTGGCGAGCGTAGTAGCGGTCGTCTGCCTCGTCACTGGCGCGGCTGTGGGCGGTGAAGTCGGGTGTGCCACCCTGGTACTTGGCGAATTTGAACGCTTCGGCATGGGCTTCTTTGCGCGCTTGCTCCAGCTCCCGAGGCACGGGGCCGTCCGGTGGCTTGACCTTGCCGCCCTTGTTCAGGTAGTCGAGCAGAGCTTCGCGGGTCTGCTCCCGATCCGGTTCCGGCAACTGTTGCAAATCGCCAAAAAGCGCCTGGACTCGC
>NZ_JAVLRV010000002.1:1615672-1647363 GCF_055803035.1 Pseudomonas sp. 300
CCGGCCAGGTTGCCGATATCCGCGGGACTGAGCTGGCTCAAGGACTCGATGTAGCAGGCCAACAGGTAATCGCGTTCGTTGGTGTCGGCATTGCTCCAGTCATCGACCCAGCCGACCACGGTGTCTTGATACTCGGCCAGATCGCGCAGCACGCCGAGGTCGTCCTGCACCACGAGGAACAACGTGTCGTCCTGATAAGCCGGGCGCACCCGCCCGAGCAACTCGCCAATGTGCGCCTCGCGAAAGCGCCGCGGCTGCTCCCACAGATAGGGTTCACGTTCGTGCGCGGGTGCATCGCTGACGTGCACCGGCGGCAATAGAACGGCGTCCGGCGGCGCCTCGGATTCATGTTCCGCGCGGTCTTGTGCGGCTTGCGCCTGCTGGACCGGGGCAGTTGAGATCTCCGCCAGCCACTGTTTGCCCTGCTCGACCGTCAGTAGATGCTCGCCACCGGTTTGGCAATGCACCGGGCCGAGGTCGACGGCCTGCATGAAGTGGTCGCGTTCGGTGCGGCTATCGAGCACTTGCGCGCATTTGGCCGCCGTCCACTGCACTTCGGCGAAGGTCACATGCAGGGTGCTGCGTCTTGAAAAAATAAGCGCCGGACGCTCTTCGATGGCCGTGCGCTGATCACCATCAACCTTGGCGCCCTTGTGCAGCAGGGCACTGACCAACCCGTCGCGCACTTGGTACTCATGCAATTCACCGGTAACGCTGTCGATGATGTACAGCCAGCCATCGCGCAGTAAACGGATGCCCAATGGGCGGGTTGTCAGGGCATACGGCAGCTTCAGTTCGGCACTCGGGTCGAGGGGCTTTTCCACCAGCCCGTAACGCAAGGGCAGTAGCTGCACGTGGGTTTGTCGCAAAGGGCAGGCGCCAAGGGAGCCAATGGGCGATTTGGACGCGGCAGCCGCAGCGAGGTCGGCAGGGTGTGGCTTGTTCATGGGCGGCCTCGTTGGCTAGTCCATTCGCTGACCCGTTTCGCACTTAGCGAGAAACATCGGTTGAGCGCACGCTCTGCTCGGTAATCGCATATTGGGTGGTCGTGAAAAAATGTTTCAGCGTCGAGTTTGCCAACACCTTGATAGGTAGAGCTGAACATCCATGTATCTCCGCGTGGAGTAAAGGCACGGATGATTGCTTGGACTTACTGAGCGTTGCTGTCAGGCGTATCTATATTTGGTGTAGGACCGTTCCGTTAAGTCGGATCACTGTCAAGGCCTGAGCTTTAAGAAGTGAAATCCGAAGCAATAAAATAATGCTGCAAAAAGCGAAAGATTTTTTCTGGTCATCCGTTCGGATACGACCTTGTACTGGCTTCATGTGCTGAGGGACCACGGGAGGTCTTGCCCACTCGTCACCGGGCTGTTCGAAGGATATTTTCAGATGTGGGCCGACGCTGTGTTCGCGATCATTGCCCATCCACCGGGTGCTGTTGCGCACCATCACGGAGTTATTCAGTGCCTATCGGGCCGATTGTTTAAGGAAGCGTCATGACCCAACGGTTACTCCAACTTGATCAAGTGTCGTACAACCTGCCCGACGGGCGCGTTCTGTTCGATCACTTGAATTACACCTTCAACTCCAGGGCCACGGGCATCGTCGGTGCCAATGGCTGTGGCAAGTCCTTGCTTGGCCGGCTCCTGACGGGGGAGCAACTGCCCACCAGCGGAATCGTTCGTCGCGAAGGGCAGGTTTACGCCGTGGCGCAGTTATTGGAGCCAGAGCGCTATCCCACCGTTGCCGCGTTGGCAGGTGTCGATCTTATTTTGGCAGCGCTGGATCGCATTGCCCAAGGTAGCGTTGACGATGTGGACCATACGCTGGCGGTCGATCAATGGGATTGCGCCATACGCCTTGAGGCGGAGCTGGAGAAGATCGGCCTGGGCCATTTGAATGCCGGCTCGCAAACCGACGTCCTCAGTGGGGGCGAGCGGCAGCGGGTCGCGCTGCTGGGGGCGTGGTTGTCTCGGGCCGACTGGCTCATTCTGGATGAGCCCAGCAACCATCTGGACATCGATCAGCAACACAAGCTCGCGCAGCAGATTGATCGCTGGTCCAACGGTTTGGTGTTGATCAGCCACGACCGGGCCCTTTTGGAACACATGAACGAAATCGTTGAGCTTTCGCCATTGGGGCTGGCGGCCTATGGCGGCAGTTACAGTCAGTATGCGGCGGCGCGCGAGCAGGAGCAGCAGTCGTTTCAGTCGGCATTGCAAGGCGAGCGAGCGCAGGCCAAGCGTGAGCAACGTGAGATGGCCGTGCAGATGGAGCGTCAGCAACGGCGTAATGCGCGTGGCGACCGTCAGGCCCGCGACGGCAATCAGACCAAACTGATCACCAATGCCCAAAAAGAGCGCAGTGAAAACAGTCAGGGAAAATTGCGCCTCAATCAACAGTTGGCTCGGGAGCAGCAGCAACAACGGATTGCTGATGCCCGTGCGCGGTGTGCGCCAGACATACAGCGCATGATGCTGTCTCCGGAAAGCGCAGTACCCAATGGCAAGCTGATTGTGCAACTCAACGATGTCATTCTCCCGTTCGGTTACGCGGCGCCGATCAATCTGACGCTGACGGGGCCTATGCGCCTTGCAATTCTGGGCGCCAACGGCAGCGGCAAGTCGACTCTCTTGCAGGTGATCGCCGGCCGACTGCCTGTGCGCGAAGGCGAGCGCATACGCAGTTGCCAAGTCGGTTGGTTGGATCAACATGCCGGATTACAGTACCCCGAACGCACGGCGGTGCAGTGGCTCTACGAGAGTAATCCGGAGTTGCCCGAAGCCGAGGCGCGAACCCGCTTGGCGCAGATGGGCATAGATGCGGATCGTGCGACGCTCAAGACCTGTCAGTTGAGTGGCGGTGAGCGTCTGAAAATCGCATTGGCTGCGCAGTTGTATGCACAGCGGCCACCGCAATTGCTATTGCTGGACGAGCCGGACAACCATTTGGACTTGCCCAGTAAAATTGCGCTGGAGCAGATGCTCAATCAGTACCGAGGGGCTTTGATTGTGGTCTCTCACGACCGCACTTTTTTACAGGCCATTCATCTGGATGCCGAGTTCCATCTCAACCGCTAGATACCGTCACTTTGGATACAGCGGCGGGAGGCCACTGTCGCCGACCGGGTCTTGAATGCGCTCGGCAATCGGGATCGCCTTGATCGCGCGCCACAATTCCTCACCTTGCCAATGCTGGCCGGTTTCGCTGTACAGCGCCCCATTCAAACCATCCAGCGCATCGGACAACGGCACGAATCGCGCCGCCATGTCGGCCAGGGTTTCCGGTTGTTGTCGGGCCCAGGCGTCGAGGGCCTGGCGGGTGGCGTGGGAGTCGTTGGCCTGGCAGGCGCGCTTGAGGTCGTCGAGCACGGTGCGCGGACTCGGGCCGGTCTGGGCTGCGCGCAGGATCGCCGGTTGCCAGCGGGCGCGCCACCAGAGGCCGAAGCCCAGCAGGGTGGTGCAGGCAAGTATTACGGTGCTGAGTTTCCACCACCAGAGCGCTTCATTGTCGGCAGCGGAAATGACCAGCGGCGCGCCGGCCGGGGTATCGACCATCAATCCCGGATTGTTCGCCACTTGCAGCGTCCGCGCTGGCAGGCTGCTGTGTTCCAGATGATCTTCAAAGGTGTTCCACCAGACCACATCCACCGCCGGCAACTCGACGTTTCCGCGCTGGACAGGCACCAGAGCCTCACGGTCCTCGCGACTGCCAATCAGGCCGCGCTCGCTGTTCTGGTTGACCAGCACCGGCTGATCCGGATAGCGTCGCAAGCCGTTGACGTCGGTGGCCGGCAACGGCGGCAGTTGTGAGCTGGCCAAACCTTCGGCTTTCAAAAACAGGCTGCGCGTCAGCGAATCACCCACTTGGGCGTGATCCGGTTCCGGATTCCAGCTCTCGCTCAGGGTCAGGTTGCGGGCCGGCAGCCAAGGCACGTCCGCCGGGTAAGTGGCGGGTTTCGGCTTGACGGTCAGCGGCAGTTCGACCGAGCTGACGCGCATCAGTTTGCCGGATTTTGGCACCTGGGATTCGACGTCCTTGGCCGGTTGCGCGTCGACCAGCGTGGCGCTGAAAATCTGCGCCGGAATGCTGACCTGGCCGCTGTGTTGCGGGTAGATCGCGTAGCGCAATTCGATCACGCCGTGGCGCAGGCCGTTGATGTCTTTTTCGTAAGTGCGCGACTCACCCAACTGCTCGATGCGGGCATCGGGAATCTGCAACGGCGTCAGGCTGCTGTCGTCGTACAGCGACACGGAATGGTAGATGCGCAAGGTCAGGATCGCCTGGGCCTGCACGTACACGCTGTTTTGATCGAGGCTGGCGTCGATGAACACCGGGGCCAGTTTTTGCGTGCTGTCCTGGGTTTCGCTCTCGACCACTTGCAGGGTGATCGGCTGGCTCTGTACTTCGCCCAGTTGCAGCGACGGAATGACCACGCTGCCGTTCTGCCGAGGCAGCAGGGTAATGATCCAGCGGGTGGTGGCGCCATTGCCGCCGTTAAGGGTCGTCAACTGGTTGACCTGACGGGTGCCGCGCACTTCAAACAGCGGCTCCAGCGCCGTCAGGTCGGGCTTGCCGAATTGGGTGACATCGTTGGATTCCAGGGTCAGCTCGACCGTTTCGCCGGAGTTCAGGCGACTGCGGTCGACACTGGCGACCAGCTCCGCAGCCTGGGCCTGAACGGTCCAGATCAACAGTGCGAGCATGAAAGCGGTGAAGCGGGTCATCGAGTTTTTTCCTGATCCTGATGTTGCTGCTGTTCGTACCAGAATTTGCGCCTGAGCAATTCGCCCGGGTCATCCGGGATCTTGCGCAGCCATTGCTCCAGCGCTTGGCGCTGCTCGCCTTCGATGGCGTCGCTGGCCGGGCGCAGCGGCGGGGTGGTGCTTTGTTCGTCGCCCAATTCGCTGCCGGGAACCTCATTGGTGCCGGGGCGTGCTGGTGTCGTCTCCGATTGTTGCGCATCGGGCGGAGTCGTCTGGGCGTCGGACTCCGGTTCGCCACTGTTCGACGGTTGGGCGGCTGCACCCGGCGGTGGTTCCTGCGGGGTCCCGGTCTCGTCACCTTCAGTGTTGTCCGGTTCGACAGGCGCCGGTGTGTTTTTCTGCTTGATCAGGCTTTCTACCAAGGTCTTGTTAGTCAGCGCCGGGCGCAGATCCGGTTGCAGCTCCAGCGCCTGTTCGTAGGCATCCAGCGCGGCTTCCAACTCACCGCCTTTGGCCAGGGCGTTGCCACGATTGTAGTGGGCGTGGGCGTCATTGCCTTGGGCGAACCGCTGGGCGGCGCCACTGTAGTCGCCGGCCTCATAGAGCGCCACGCCTTGCCATTGTCGATCCTCGAAATGTTTCGCGGCCTCGGCCGGACGCTTCTTCTTCAACAGATGCAGGCCTTGCTGGTCAGGACGCAGCCACAAGTCCTCAAAATCGAAGGCGTAGCTCGGTTGCGGCAACAGGAACAGCAGCGGCAGACAGAACAGCCAGCCGCGACGACCGGCGCAGGCCGCCAGCAGCAACAGCGGCAACAACAGCCAATACCCCTGATCGGCCCAGGTATCGAGGCGCAGGGTCTGGCCGTCATTGCGCAAGTTGCGCGGGCCATCGAGCAGGCCGAGGGCGCGCAGGTCGGCATCGTCCAGGCGCGCGTGGCGATAACGTCCATCGAGGCCGTTGACGAACGCTTTCAGGTTCGGCTCGTCCAGGCGCGGTACCAGAATCGCGCCTTGGTCATCCTTGAGGAAACTGCCATCTTCCTGAGTGATCGGTGCGCCTTCGGCGGTGCCGATGCCGAGCATCAAAAGCTGCGTGGACTTGCCATCCAGCGCCTGTTGAATGCCTTCGCGCTCGAGTTCGGTCAAGGATGAACCGATCAGCAGAATCCGGCCGTCACCCAGCGCGCCCTGATTCAGCAGTGCAAGGGCCTTGGTCACCGCGAGATCGGCGCGATGGCCCGTCTGGGGCATCAACGACGGCTTGAGCGCCTCCAGCAGATTGCCGCTGGTAGACAGGTCATCCGACAGTGGCACCAGCGTGTGTGCGCTGCCGGCGTAGACGACGATGGCGGTCTGGGCGTCGCTGCGGTTTTGCAGCAAGTCAAACAGCTTGCGTCGGGCCTGTTCCAGCCGGTTTGGCGTGACGTCGGTGGCGAGCATCTCCGGAGTCAGCTCAAGGATCACCACCAGCGGGTCGGCCGGTTTCTGACTGGGTTGCTCGACGCGCTCCCAGCTCGGCCCCAACAACGCCAGTATCGTCAGCAGCCACGCCACACCGAGGGCGACCCACGGCAGCTTGCTGTCGCGACCGTTGCCGCCACTTAGCAACGCGGAATGAAAGGCCGGCGGCAGAATCATCTGCCAGCGCCCGGCGCGCTTCTGTCGATGCCAGAGTTGCCAGAGCAACCAGCCGAGCAGTGGCAACAGCAGCAGCCACCAAGGGCGGAACCAATAAGGCCACAGCGCGCTCATCGGCGCCTCCGCAGGCGCAGGCGCTTGAGTCGCTGACGCCAGTCAGGCAGTTGCGTTTGCAAGAACAGATCCTTGGTAAACAGACGCTGCAACGGGTTATCCGGCCAGCGTTCGCGAGCCACCAGCAACAGGCTCAACAGCAGCGCCATCGCCAACGGCCAGTGATACAACGCCTGCGCCGGGCGGGCCTGGGTCGGTTGTTGAGTCACCGGTTCCAATTGGTCGAGGGTTTCCTTGATCGCTTGCAATTCCTTGCCGTCGCGAGCGCGGAAATACTGACCTCCCGTGGCGGCGGCGATGGCCTTCAGCGCAGGTTCGTCGAGGTCCAGGCTCGGGTTGATACCGAGGAATCCTGCGGTGCCGCTTTGCTCGGGATCGGCGCCGATGCCGATCGGGTAGATTTTCACGCCTTCCTTGGCCGCCAGCCGCGCAGCGGTAAGCGGGTCGATTTCGCCGCCGTTGTTGGCACCGTCGGTGACCAGAATCAGCACACGGCTTTGCGCCGGACGCAGACGCAGCCGCTTGAGCGCCAGGCCGATGGCGTCGCCGATGGCGGTGTTCTTGCCGGCGATGCCGATGCGCGCTTCGTCAAGCCAGACCCGCACGGTGCGTCGGTCAAAGGTCAGTGGGGCTTGCAGGTATGCCCGACTGCCGAACAGGATCAGGCCGACACGGTCGCCTTCGCGACGCTCCAGAAAATCACCGAGCAAATGTTGCACCAGCGTAAGTCGGCTGACTTCATCGTCCTGCCACTGCATGTCGGGGAAATCCATGGAGCCGGAAACGTCCACCGCCACCAGCAGATCACGGCCGCTGGCGGCAATCGGCAACGGCTCGCCAAGCCATTGCGGGCGCGCCGCGGCGATCAGCAAAAACAGCCACAGCAGGATGAATGGCGCTTGTTGCCGCCAGGCTGGCAGGTTGGCTCGAGCACGGCGCCGGGCCAGGCCTTCGAGGTCGCTGAGGAAACTGACTTTGAGCGCCGGTTCGCCGCTGTCGGCCACCGGCAGCACGATGCGCATCAACCAAGGCAAGGGGAGCAGGGCGAAGATCCACGGCCAGGCGAACTCAAACATGTTTGCGAATCCAGGTGTCGACGGCTTGGGTCAGGCCGGCGATGGCCTTGTCGTCGAGTTTGCATTCGGGTTTGTAGGCACCTTCGACCAGCACCATCCAGCGCGTCAGGCCGGCAGCCGGGCAGCGGTTGTCGAGAAACGCCAACCATTTGCGTCCATTGAGGGTGTGGCTCTGGCTGTAGGGGTAATGGTTGCGGCACAGGCGCTTGAGCAAACCGTTGAGTTGCTGCAGCCAGGCACCGGCCGGCGCGCCATCGTAGGGTTTTGGCATCAGCGCCAGTTCGGCCAGTGCGGCGAGGCGCACCGGGTCCAGCGGTTGTTCGGCGCGCACGATGGGGCGCTTGTTCGGCAGAAAACGCCGCGCCTTCCACAGGCCGAAGCCGATCAGCGGCAGCAACAACAGCAAGAGCCACCAGCCCGGCGCCGGAGGCCAGAAGCCTATCGGTGGCGGGGAGATCAGCGGTTGCAGTTGATCGAGGCTGCTCATCGACCTTTCCCCGGTTTCTGTGGGTTCAGATACTCGCGCAGTTGTTCGACCATCTCGCTCTGGGTGCTCAAGGGCATCAGCAACACCCGCAGTTTTTGCGCGAGCAATTCCCAATGGGCGATGCGTGCTTCGGCCTGGGCGCGGTAGGTCTGGCGCAGCTCGAAATTCAACGTGTCGAGTTCCAGTTGCGCACCGCGTTCGACGAAACGCAGCAACCCGGCAGCGGGCAGGGCGTGGTCCAGTGGATCGGACAGCGGCAGCAGCAACAGGTCGCAATGGCGGGACAACAGGCTCAGTTGTTGCTCGGAGCCTTCAGTCAGCGCGCGTTCGTCGCAGATCACGATGACCAGGCTGCCGGGACGCAGCACTTCCCGGGCGCGACGCAGGGCCAGGTTGAGGGCGTCACGGTTCGTTTCGCTTTCGGTGTGCAGTGATTGATTGACGCGCACAAGCCGGTTGAGCAATTGCAACAGGCTCTGCTTACTGCGCCGTGGCTTGATTTCGTAGTGTTCGTTGTCGCCGAACACCAGTCCGCCCACCCGATCGTTATGGCCCAGTGCGGCCCAGCCAATCAGGCTCGCCGCTTGCGCAGCGAGCACCGATTTGAACATCAGCCCGGAACCGAAAAACAGCCGACGACTCTGCTCGACCATGATGAAAATCGGCCGCTCGCGTTCTTCATGGAACAGCTTGGTGTGCGGTTCCTGGGTGCGAGCGGTGACGCGCCAGTCGATGGTGCGCACGTCGTCGCCGGCCTGATAGACCCGCACCTGATCGAAGTCCACGCCACGGCCACGCAGCTTCGAGTGGTGCAGGCCGATCAGCGGGCTGCGCTGGCTCGGCGTCGAAAACAGCTGCACTTCACGCACGCGATGGCGCATCTCGATCAGCTCGGCGAGGCTGACACGGATGCCCGGCTCGGGCGGCAGGGGGGCGTTCATTAGGGTCAAGCGACGGCTACGACGTCGAGAATACGCTGGACCACCCTGTCCTGGTCGATGCCAGCGGCTTCGGCTTCAAAGGACAGGATGATGCGGTGGCGCAACACGTCAAACAGCACGGCCTGGATGTCTTCCGGGCTGACGAAGTCGCGACCGGCCAGCCAGGCGTGGGCGCGGGCACAGCGGTCGAGGGCAATCGAGCCGCGCGGGCTGGCGCCATAGGCGATCCACTCGGCCATCTCCGGGTCGAATTTGCCCGGCGTGCGCGTGGCCATGACCAGTTGCACCAGGTATTCCTCCACCGCGTCGGCCATGTACAGACCGAGGATTTCCTTGCGAGCGGCGAATATTGCCTGCTGGCTGACCCGGCGCTCCGGTTTGGTTTCGCCGTTCAGGGCTTCGCCACGGGCCTGTTGCAGGATGCGGCGTTCGACGGCGGCGTCCGGGAAGCCGATTTTCACGTGCATCAGGAAGCGGTCGAGCTGGGCTTCGGGCAGCGGATAGGTGCCTTCCTGCTCGATCGGGTTTTGCGTGGCCATCACCAGGAACAGCGGCGACAGCTCATAAGTGCTGCGCCCGACGCTGACCTGACGCTCGGCCATCGCTTCGAGCAGGGCCGATTGCACCTTGGCCGGAGCGCGGTTGATTTCGTCTGCCAGCACCAGGTTGTGGAAGATCGGGCCTTGCTGGAACACGAAGCTGCCGGTTTCCGGGCGATAGATTTCCGTGCCGGTGATGTCCGCAGGCAACAGGTCCGGGGTGAACTGGATGCGATGGAACTGGGCTTCGATGCCTTCGGCGAGTTCTTTGATGGCCTTGGTCTTGGCCAGGCCGGGAGCGCCCTCGACCAGCATGTGGCCGTCGGCAAGCAGGGCGATGAGCAAGCGCTCGATGAGTTTTTCCTGGCCGAGAATCTGCGTTGAAAGAAAGGTTCGCAGCGCGAGCAGCGCTTCACGATGTTCCATCGATGACTGTTCCTGGAAAGGGTGACCGAAGACGTTCGAATAACGCCAGGGCTGGGGGCGTTACTTTAAAGCATCGCGGGGGGCGGCGACTAACGGCATTTTGTGCAAAGTGTGGGAATAGATGGGTAAAAGTGTTTGAAGGTTGTACAGGCCAGGCGGATGCGTCGATCAAACGGGCCTTCGCGGGCAAGCCCGCACAGTGAATTAGGGTGTGCACAGATCTTGTGTCTGACTCGATACCTGTGGGAGCGGGCTTGCCCGCGAAGGGGCCGGCCCAGACATCATCAAATCTTGCTGATGTAAGTCCCTGTCCCCTTGAGAATGTTCTGCAACGTTTCTTCAACCTCCGCCAAGTCACTCGCATCCGTGCTGTGAATGATCTCCAGCGAATCATCCCCATTCAACGCATCCGCATCCGCCGCCGCAATCTCGATCAGCAAACGGGTAGGGCTGAGGGTCACTTTCACGCCGTCCAGCGCCGAAGGCTCGCCATCAAGGGTAATCTCCAGCTCGTCCTCGTCGGGGTAGCGGCTCATCAGGAACATTTCACCTTGATCGCTGTGGCAGGCGAGCATGGCCATGTTGTCTTCTTCCTCGTCGCACGGGTTGACGATCAAGAGGGCGGTGGTCATTTGCATTTGAGCAGTCCTGGCGCTGGGCGCGGTGTTGGCAGGCAAAGGGCGATTTTGCCAGTGTTGAGGGTTTTTTGCTGGATTGTGTTGGGTGAGTGCCTATCAGTTCTGCTAGTGGCTATTGGTTGCTATAGCCATCGATAATTCAGTTCTCTCACAGGACTTAACGATGATTAGCCAGCAGAAAGCCTTGTCCGTCCGATATCACTACGATGCACTGGATCGAATCACTAGCCACAGGCAGCTGGATCGCCCCGAGCGCCAACGCTTTTATTGCGAAGATCGCCTGGCTACCGAGATACAAGGCGAGGAACGCCAATCGTTCGTTCAGTACAGCGACCAACTGATAGCGCAACAGCTGCAAAAGGATGGCGGGTTCGAAAACACGTTATTGGCCACGGACCTGCAGCGCTCTGTGCTGAGTGCCCTCAACGCGAGTAAACCACGCTCAACCACTTACGCTCCTTACGGTCATCATCCCTGCGGATGCGGGTTGAACAGCTTGTTGGGCTTCAACGGCCAGCTACCGGATCCCGTGACCGGGCATTATTTGTTGGGTAATGGGTATCGGGCGTTTAACCCGATTCTGATGCGGTTCAACAGTCCGGATAATTTGAGTCCGTTTGGGGCCGGCGGGGTAAATACTTACGCGTACTGTCTGGGGGATCCGATCAATCGAAGTGATCCTACGGGGCATCTTGCTTCTTCATTAAGTCAGTTTTTGAAGAAAGCTCCCGCAGTGGCCGCCTCATATGAACTTGGGATAAAACTTAAGCCTGTATCGAATGTGACAAGGCTCTCCGAAGGTATTTTTACATTTGAAGATGTTTACAAGGGCGGTTCCAGGCTTACCTTTGATACCCATGGTTTTCCAGGGGGCGTGGAGGGCGATTTTACTGGATTGGATTTGCTTAAGCTTGCTAAGCGCCACGGGGTTGATGTCTCAAAATTTGAGAGTATAAGAATTGCGGCATGTCACTCGGCAGATATAGAAAGAAATTCATTTGGCATAGAAGATATTTCATTTGCTGAAAGTATTAATCGGCTTGCGAAACGCCCGGTTAAGGCTTATTCGGGGAGGATTCAAACGATCAATACGGGCAAGGTTTTCGAAAATCTGAAAATTGGCGAAGTTTATGATGGACCATACTATTTCGGGGTCGCAAAGAAAGACATTTCACTAAAACGGTATGGTGTGCAGTATCGACCCGTTGTGTTCGATAAGGTTAAGCGTCCGGTTAGTCGCGTTCGAACCTAGGATCCCCTCACTGACACCATTTGCAATAAAGCCATGCAAGCCATTATCTGTTGTGACTGGATTCATCATGACTGGTCATTTCTGGCACGTACGTACCATGAATCCGAGCATGAAACGCCCAATTTCCTACACGGCTGCTAGTGTTATTCGATGCGCCGCCGCAGAGCTGCGTACCGATGACCGAATATGTCGCAGCACCGCAAGCACAGGCCTTGCCGCTCTGGTTAAGCTGCGCATCGAATGGATACCTGTAAAGACATTGTGCAATTGATCGCAGAGTCGTTTTTGCAGATGCCCATTCATGGAAGGTGAATGTGACCTGAGTGTCTCGTCCAGCTTCACCCACCTGTCATCCTGTTTCCTCTGCCCGAGAATCAGGAACCGGGTGACGGATCGCCCCGAAAGGGGTTTGCACGCGACGCTTCCATCAATAACAAGCCCAAGCGGAGTACCACAGATGGCGTTCTTCACCGCAGCCAGCAAAGCCGACTTCCAGCACCAACTGCAAGCGGCACTGGCGCAGCACATCAGTGAACAGGCACTGCCACAAGTGGCGCTGTTCGCTGAACAATTCTTCGGCATCATTTCCCTGGACGAGCTGACTCAGCGTCGGCTGTCCGACCTCGCCGGCTGCACCCTTTCTGCGTGGCGCCTGCTTGAGCGCTTCGATCACGCGCAACCGCAGGTTCGCGTCTACAACCCTGATTACGAACGCCACGGCTGGCAGTCGACCCACACCGCGGTCGAAGTGCTGCACCACGACCTGCCATTTCTGGTGGACTCGGTGCGTACCGAGCTGAACCGTCGCGGCTACAGCATTCATACCCTGCAAACCACTGTGCTGAGCGTGCGTCGCGGCAGCAAAGGCGAGTTGCTGGAAATCCTGCCAAAAGGCACTCAGGGCGAAGGGATCCTGCAAGAATCCCTGATGTACCTGGAAATCGACCGTTGCGCGAACACCGCTGAACTGAATGTCCTGAGCAAAGAGCTGGAACAGGTTCTTGGTGAAGTCCGCGTCGCGGTCGCCGATTTCGAGCCGATGAAAGCCAAGGTCCAGGAAATCCTGACCGGCCTGGACAACAGCAAGTTTGCTGTCGACAGCGAAGAAAAAGCCGAAATCAAAAGTTTCCTGGAATGGCTGGTGGGCAACCACTTCACCTTCCTCGGCTACGAAGAGTTCGTGGTTCAGGATGAAGTCGATGGCGGCCACATCGTCTACGACCAGAATTCCTTCCTCGGCCTGACCAAACTGCTGCGTACCGGCCTGACCTACGATGACCTGCGCATCGAAGACTACGCCGTGAACTACCTGCGCGAACCGACCCTGCTGTCGTTCGCCAAGGCTGCGCACCCGAGCCGTGTACACCGTCCGGCTTACCCGGATTACGTGTCGATCCGCGAGATCGATGCCGACGGCAAGGTCATCAAGGAATGCCGTTTCATGGGCCTGTACACCTCGTCGGTGTATGGCGAGAGCGTACGGGTCATTCCGTATATCCGTCGCAAGGTCGAGGAAATCGAACGCCGTTCCGGCTTCCAGGCCAAGGCTCACCTGGGTAAGGAACTGGCGCAGGTGGTTGAAGTGCTGCCCCGTGATGACCTGTTCCAGACCCCGGTCGACGAACTGTTCAGCACCGTGATGTCGATCGTGCAGATCCAGGAACGCAACAAGATCCGCGTGTTCCTGCGCAAAGACCCGTACGGTCGTTTCTGCTACTGCCTGGCCTACGTGCCGCGTGACATCTACTCCACCGAAGTGCGCCAGAAGATCCAGCAAGTGCTGATGGATCGCCTGAAAGCCTCGGATTGCGAGTTCTGGACTTTCTTCTCCGAGTCCGTGCTGGCCCGCGTGCAATTGATCCTGCGCGTCGATCCGAAGAACCGTCTGGACATCGACCCGGTCCTGCTGGAAAAAGAAGTGGTACAAGCCTGCCGCAGCTGGCAGGACGACTACGCCAGCCTGGTTGTGGAAAGCTTCGGTGAAGCACACGGCACCAACGTGCTGGCGGATTTCCCGAAAGGCTTCCCGGCCGGTTACCGCGAGCGTTTCGCTGCGCATTCGGCTGTGGTCGACATGCAGCACCTGCTGAACCTGAACGAAAAAAATCCTCTGGTGATGAGCTTCTATCAGCCACTGGGTCAGGTCTCCGGCCAGCGCGAGCTGCACTGCAAGCTGTATCACGCCGATACCCCGCTGGCCCTGTCCGATGTGTTGCCGATCCTGGAAAACCTCGGCCTGCGCGTTCTGGGTGAATTCCCGTATCGCCTGCGTCACAACAATGGCCGCGAGTTCTGGATTCACGATTTCGCGTTCACTGCCGCCGAAGGCCTGGAACTCGACATCCAGCAACTCAACGACACCTTGCAGGACGCCTTCGTCCACATCGTGCGTGGCGATGCCGAGAACGATGCGTTCAACCGTCTGGTGCTGACCGCCGGCCTGCCATGGCGCGATGTGGCGCTGCTGCGTGCTTACGCTCGCTACATGAAGCAGATTCGTCTGGGCTTCGACCTCGGCTACATCGCCAGCACCCTGAACAACCACACCGACATCGCTCGCGAGTTGACCCGGTTGTTCAAGACCCGTTTCTACCTGGCGCGCAAGCTGACCGGCGACGACCTGGAAGACAAGCAGCAACGTCTGGAACACGCGATTCTGGCAGCACTGGACGACGTCCAGGTATTGAACGAAGACCGCATCCTGCGTCGCTACCTCGACCTGATCAAAGCCACCCTGCGGACCAACTTCTACCAGACCGATGCCAACGGTCAGAACAAGTCCTACTTCAGCTTCAAGTTCAACCCGCACCAGATTCCAGAGCTGCCGAAGCCGGTTCCGAAGTTCGAAATCTTCGTTTACTCGCCTCGCGTCGAAGGCGTGCACCTGCGCTTCGGCAACGTCGCTCGTGGCGGTCTGCGCTGGTCTGACCGTGAAGAAGACTTCCGTACCGAAGTCCTGGGCCTGGTAAAAGCCCAGCAAGTGAAGAACTCGGTCATCGTGCCAGTCGGCGCGAAGGGCGGCTTCCTGCCGCGTCGCCTGCCACTGGGCGGCAGCCGTGACGAGATCGCGGCCGAGGGCATCGCCTGCTACCGCATCTTCATTTCGGGCCTGTTGGACATCACCGACAACCTGAAAGACGGCGCACTGGTGCCGCCGGTCAACGTCGTGCGCCATGACGACGATGACCCGTACCTGGTGGTCGCTGCGGACAAGGGCACTGCAACCTTCTCCGACATCGCCAACGGCATCGCCATCGACTACGGTTTCTGGCTGGGTGACGCGTTCGCGTCCGGCGGTTCTGCCGGTTACGACCACAAGAAAATGGGCATCACCGCCAAGGGCGCGTGGGTTGGCGTACAACGTCACTTCCGCGAGCGCGGCATCAATGTCCAGGAAGACAGCATCACCGTGGTGGGCGTCGGCGACATGGCCGGTGACGTATTCGGTAACGGCTTGCTGATGTCCGACAAGCTGCAACTGGTCGCTGCGTTCAACCACTTGCACATCTTCATCGACCCGAACCCAACGCCCGCCAACAGCTTCGCCGAACGTCAGCGTCTGTTCGATCTGCCACGTTCGGCATGGTCGGATTACGACACCAGCATCATGTCCGAAGGCGGCGGGATCTTCTCTCGCAGCGCAAAAAGCATCGCGATTTCTCCGCAGATGAAAGAGCGTTTCGACATTCAGGCCGACAAGCTGACCCCGACCGAACTGCTGAATGCCTTGCTCAAGGCGCCGGTAGACCTGTTGTGGAACGGCGGTATCGGCACCTACGTCAAGGCCAGCACCGAAAGCCACGCCGATGTCGGCGACAAGGCCAACGATGCGCTGCGCGTGAACGGTAACGAGCTGCGCTGCAAAGTCGTGGGCGAGGGCGGTAACCTCGGTATGACCCAACTGGGTCGTGTCGAATTCGGCCTCAATGGCGGCGGTTCCAACACCGACTTCATCGACAACGCCGGTGGCGTGGATTGCTCCGACCACGAAGTGAACATCAAGATCCTGCTGAACGAAGTGGTTCAGGCCGGTGACATGACCGACAAGCAACGTAACCAGTTGCTGGCGAGCATGACCGACGAAGTCGGCAACCTGGTGCTGGGCAACAACTACAAACAGACTCAGGCCCTGTCCCTGGCAGCCCGCCGTGCGTTCGTGCGGATTGCCGAATACAAACGTCTGATGAACGATCTGGAAGGCCGCGGCAAGCTGGATCGCGCCATCGAGTTCCTGCCGTCGGAAGAAGCGATCAACGAGCGCCTCGCGGAAGGCCACGGCCTGACCCGTGCCGAGCTGTCGGTGCTGATCTCCTACAGCAAAATCGACCTCAAGGCGCAGTTGCTGGACTCCCGTGTGCCGGACGACGATTACCTGACGCGCGACATGGAAACCGCTTTCCCGCCGAGCCTGGTGAGCAAGTTCTCCGAAGCCATGCGCCGTCACCGTCTGAAGCGCGAGATCGTCAGCACCCAGATCGCCAACGATCTGGTGAACCACATGGGCATCACCTTCGTTCAACGACTCAAAGAGTCGACCGGCATGAGCCCGGCGAACGTGGCCGGTGCTTACGTGATCGTGCGTGACATCTTCCATCTCCCGCACTGGTTCCGTCAGATTGAAGCTCTGGATTACCAGGTTTCCGCTGACGTACAACTGGAGCTGATGGACGAACTGATGCGCCTGGGCCGTCGCGCTACGCGCTGGTTCCTGCGTGCCCGTCGCAACGAGCAGAACGCCGCCCGTGACGTCGCGCATTTCGGTCCGCATCTGAAGGAGTTGGGTCTCAAGCTCGACGAACTGCTGAGCGGCGAGATCCACGAGAACTGGCAGGCCCGCTACGAGGCGTACGTCGAAGCTGGTGTGCCGGAATTGCTCGCACGCATGGTGGCTGGCACGTCGCACCTGTACACGCTGCTGCCGATCATCGAGGCCTCCGACGTGACCGGCCAGAACCCTGCGGACGTGGCCAAGGCCTACTTCGCCGTGGGCAGTGCGCTGGACATCACCTGGTACCTGCAACAGATCAGCGCTCTGCCGGTTGAAAACAACTGGCAGGCCCTGGCCCGTGAAGCGTTCCGCGATGACGTCGACTGGCAGCAACGTGCGATTACCATCTCGGTCCTGCAACAGGGCGACGGCTCTCACGACGTGGAAACACGCCTGGCGCTGTGGATGGAAGAGCACGTAGGCATGATCGAACGCTGGCGCGCCATGCTGGTGGAAATCCGTGCGGCAAGCGGCACTGACTACGCGATGTATGCCGTGGCCAACCGTGAGTTGCTGGATCTGGCATTGAGCGGGCAAGCGGTAGTGCCTGCTATTGCCACTACCGCCAGTGCAGAACTGGAGCCAGCGGCCTGATCAGTCGCTGAATGAAAAAGCCCCGCATTGAAATATGCGGGGTTTTTTTTGCCTGGTTTTTTTGGTTTCTGGTCGGGCCTCATCGCGGGCAAGCCCGGCTCCCACAGGTTTTGTTTCATGTGATGATATGTGTCCAACACAAGTCCTGTGGGAGCCGGGCTTGCCCGCGATGGGGTCATTGGTTTCAATACAACTTCCTGCCTGTTTTATTATCAAACATCGACACTTTATCTGTCGGCCCAGTCAATAAATTACTGAGCGACTGGTCAAACTTCTGCAATGCCCGAACTTGCACGTTTTGCTGTTCATTAATATCCGCGACGATCTCTTCGCTGCGTTTATAGTCCGCCCACACCGGGCTCAATGCTTTGGCATCATGCCCTTGCGCAGTCCCGATGTAATTGAAGTTGGGATCATAAAAGTCCGCACTCACATCGGCCTTGATATCCGAACTGCGCGAAGTGATCAATTGGCTGCGGATGTCGACAACGGCGACCACGTCGGGCTTCTCCGTCCTGAGGCTTTGCATGTCCGGGTACACCGTGACCGAGCCGAACTGACGTTGCAACGAGGCTTGGACCCACTCCACCGCGAGGTCGGGTTTGGAGGTGGCGACGTAGGCATCATGAATCGGTTGCACCAGCAGACTCTGGCCGAAACCGGTGCCGGCATTGGCCTGATAGTCCTGCAGGTAAACGCGATTGGTCTGGGTGTTACGGCTGTAGACGATGCCCAGCGAGACCTGGCTGCCGCTGGCGACATGGCGGGTACTGCTGCGCCCGACGGGCGCGTTGAAGATACCGTCGAGTGAAGAAACTGCCGTCGGCGCAGTAGGAATTGAACAGCCGGTTAAAACAGTGGCGATCGTCAAGGTGCTGATAAGTGCAAGTTTCATGGGTGTTTCTCCAGTGAAACAACTTGAGTCGGGAAGTTAAAGTGGCCGATGTCGGCAGTGACTTCAGACTAAACCTGTGACGGCTGAATGAAATAGCCAATTCATGCGCTGGTCAGGTGACCCATAGTATTGTTTGGTTTAAAAGTTGCCAGTTAATTGCACCGGGGAATAAAAAGGCCCGAGCGTGTGATTCGGGCCTGTTTATTTATGGCTGTACGTTCAGCCATCAGTTTTCCAAGGGGATCAATACTTTCTCGTCGGGGGACAACACCATGAAAACAAGGAGTTTGGCTGGCTGGGTCGCACTGGCATTTTTCGACACCAGATGTTCCGAACCGGCGGGTTCATACCAGTATTCACCGGCCTTGTAGGTGATCGCTTTGCCGCCTTTTACCTGGGAAATGATCGTGCCCGAAATCACGTAAGCCATTGCCGTGCCTTCGTGCTTATGGGCGATGGAGGACTGGCCCGGCTTGTAATCGACTTCGATCATCAGCGCTTTTTTGCCCGGGACGTTCTTCAGTGCTTCATCTTGCAGAATCGTGACTTTTTCCGAAGGGTCGTGGGCGAATGCCGAGGCAGAAACACTCAGGGCGAGGACCGCAAGCGGGGCGGCCAGTAAACGCAAAACTTTCATGATTTATCACCTGCGGTGGTTAGTTGTCAGAAACAACGTTAATCCGCCGGGGAGCGCAATCAAACAGCCAATTCAGCAGAAGGTCAGGGGACCAATCAGGATTATCGCTAGGCAATAAAAACATACAGGAGCTGGCTTGCCGGCGATCGCATCACTGCGGTGCATCAGTTGCACCACGGTGAATGGATCGCCAGCAAGCCGGCTCCTACAGGGGGATTTAACGGATCGGAAAGCTGTTGAAGTCCACGGCATTCGCCAGTTGGTTATCGATCAGACCGATAAAGCCTTGTACTTCAGGGCAGTTGAAATGCATCTGCATGGCCGCTTCCGACTGCCAGCGGGCGCTGACGTTCCAGCGGTTGCTGTCCTCGGGGCAGCGGTCGACCATATAGGAATCGCAGCCCGGTTGTTTGCGCAGGGTTTCGACAATCTTTTGCAGTTGCTTACCCAGCTCATCCGAGCGGCCGGCGGCGGCCTGCACCTTTACGGTGTTGATCACTTCGTTGGACATTGCTCACACTCCTGAATCAGGCCGGACGAATCCTGCTCATTGAGGGATAACGCTTATGCAGGATAGGCCTGCACTTACGGACCGCCAATAGCCAATCGCCGGATAAAAACCCAGACCAATCGCTCAGGCGACCTGCTGCAAAATGTCCCGCAAGCGGTCCAGCGCGGTGTCGATGTCCAGGGTTTCGATGGCACCAAATCCCATGAGAAGCCCGGCCTGTGGCGCCCGCTGGTAGTAAAAGGTGTCAATGGAATACAGCCCGACTTCGACCTTTTTCGCCAGTTCAATCAGCAATGGCATATCGATAGGCACTTTGCACATAAGCACCATATGGAAACCCGCCGTGCTCGGGATCGCTTCGAGCCAGGGTGACAGGTCGCCCGCGATGCGCGTGAGGATGCGTTCGCGCCGCCCGGCGTAGATCGTATGACAGCGCCGGATGTGCTTGAGCAGGCAGCCTTCGGCAATGAATTTGGCCAGCGCCCATTGGGGCAGGGTGGAGGTATGCCGGTCGGTGAGTTGCTTGGCCTGGATCACTGCTTCGAGAATCGCTGGCGGCAAGATCGCGTAACCGAGGCGTAACTCCGGCAGCAAGGTTTTCGAAAAGGTCCCGACGTAGGCGACGATCCCGCGCTCATCCATGCTTTGCAGGGAGTCGGTGGGCCGGCCTTCATAGCGGAATTCGCTGTCGTAATCGTCCTCGATAATGATCGCGCCCAGCTCGTAGGCGCGCTCCAGCAACGCCACTCGCCGCGCCTGGCTCATCGGCATGCCCAGCGGAAACTGATGCGATGGCGTGACATAAATCAGCTGCGTGCCGAGAGGGATTTGGTCGACCTGAATGCCTTCGGCGTCGACCGGCACGCCGATCACCGTGGCGCCGTGGCTGCCGAACAGCAGGCGGGCGGGCGGGTAGCCAGGGTCTTCCATGGCGACGATGCTGCCGGGGCGGGTCATCACGCGGGAGATCAGGTCCAGCGCCTGTTGCGCGCCGTTACACACCACTACGTCTTCGTCCTGACAATTCACTCCACGGGAAAATGCGATGTGCCGGGCGATCGCGTTACGCAGCGCCGGCAGGCCTTCCGGCAAGCTGTAGAAGCCTTTGGAGCCGGTCATCTGACGCAACGCGTGAGAGGTGCAGCGCCGCCAATCGTCCTGGGGGAACTGCCCCTTGCTGGTGGCGCCACCGATGAAGTCATAACGCAGCGAACCTTCCAGCGTCGGGTGACGTAAAAACACCGGCAAATTGCGCCATGACTCGATGACTTCGGCACTCGCCAACTGCGAATGGCTTTGCTTGGGCAACGCTTTTGCCGCCCGGGCATTGACGTAGGTGCCTTTGCCGATCACCCCGGTGAGGAAGTTTTCATACGTCAGTTGCGCATAGGTGTCGGAAATGGTCTTGCGCGAGATGCCCAGCTGTTCGGCCAGCAGGCGGCTGGGCGGCAGTTGCGTCCCGGCTGCCAGACGGCCGGATTCGATGGCGCTGCGCAGTTGGTTGTACAACTGGCCTGCCAGGTCCTTGCGGCCGTTGATGACAACATGAAGTTCCATACCGACGGGGCTCCTGGGCGGTTGAGGCGCGTGTGCGTCGCGCCAGATTACCCGCAAGCGCCACCGTGCAGAAGTTGCGTGGGGGAAAAACCGTGGATTGGCCTGCTTCGGCGTGGTCCACCGGTATTTCGTGCAATTGGATCTGTAACGCCGCCGCATCAGCGCTTACCGTGAAAGCATCTATCGATCCGCGAGGCACGCCATGACTTCCCGTCTGGATTACTACAGCGCGTCGCCCAAAGCGATGAAAGCCATGATTGCCATGGAGGCGCTGACCAGCAACCTGAGCATCGAGCCGGCGCTGCTGCACTTGATCAAGATCCGCGCCTCGCAGCTCAATGGCTGCGCCTTCTGCACCGACATGCACTCGGTGGACGCACGGCGCCTGGGCGAGACCGACCGGCGTCTGTATTCGATTGTGGTCTGGCGTGACAGCGGCTTCTTCAATCCGCGCGAGCGCGCGGCGCTGGCCTGGGCCGAAGCGGTCACCTTGCTCTCGCAAAGCCACGTACCGGACGACGTCTACACCCAGGCCCGGGAACAGTTCAGTGAGAGCGAAATGGTCGACCTGACCATCGCCGTCACCACCATCAACAGCTGGAATCGCCTGGCGGTCAGTTTTCGTCAAATCCCCAGCGTGTGATGACGCTGTCACATCAGGTTCATAAACGTTGCGCAGGATGAGGTTTCCAATAGACAGATCGACAGGGAGTCATCGATGTCATTCATGGAAACCACTGGGCGCCAAAGCCCCGCCGAATACCGCTCACCCGTAGACACTTCATCTTCCTTGCGCGCTCAGGCCGCCGCGCTCGACCCGCAACTGGCGCAAGCGTTCACGGTCAGTGCCCGCTGCGGTTGTTTCATGCAGGCCTCGCGCAGTCTCAACATCAAGGCGACTTTGCTGCGCAAGCAGTTGGCGCAACTCGAAGCGCAACTGCAGTGCGCGTTGTTCAGCCATGGCGACAATGGCGTCGCCCTCAGTCGTGAAGGCTTGCAGCTTCAGGCGCAGCTGATTGCCTTGGCCCATGAACGTGATTTGCCGGTGATCGAACAACCCTTGGTGCGCCTGGCCGTCGCCGAATCCATCTTGCATGACATTCTCGGTCGTGACCTGGTGGCCTTGCTGCGCCGCAACGCCAGCGTGCGTCTGGAGATCATTTCCCTCGACAGCGAGCTGGCCCTGCGCGCCGTCAGCGCCGATGTCGTGGTGTGGCTGGCCGGCACCGATTCGCCGCTGCCGGGCCCGAGTTTTGCCGTCGACGAGCCTCGACGTCTGGCGCGGCTCGACTACCTGCCGCACATTGCCAAGCGTTACTCACGCACCGCGTCGCGCCCGGACAGCCTCGATGACCTCGCCGATTTCCTGCTGGTGCAATGGCAGCCTAACCTTCAGGTCGAGAGCTTTGTGCCGTGGAATGCGCTGGTGGAGCAGCGCCTGGCCGGGGTCGTGCAATTGCATGCCTATGAGCTGATGCTGGAGATGATCCGTTGCAGCGCCTGCATTGGTTTGCTGCCCGGCTACATGAGCCGTTTTGACCGTGGTCTCATCGCGCTGCCGGGCTTGTTTGGCCAGCCGATGCAGCGTCAGGTGTGGATGGCGGTGAATGTGCAGTCGCAAGAAGAGGCGCAGGTGCAGATGATTGTCGAGCTGATCCAGAACACCTTCAATGAGCGCCGGGAGTGGTTCGACGGTTGAGCACTGCCCCAACCTGTGGGAGCGAGCCTTTGGTATTCGCCATGTTGGAAGATTGCGTTGTAGAGTGAGCGGCCATGTCTGTATCAAGGATGAATCACCCATGTCGGTCACTGACGCTGTCATTACCCTCGACCGCTTTAACGAATCACACCTCGAAGGCATCACTGCGCTTTACAACGAGCCGGCGGTTACCCGGCAAGTGCTGCAAATGCCGTTTCAGTCCATCGAGCTCTGGCGCAAACGCCTGGCGTCGGACAACGAACGCGAAATCAAACTGGTGGCGCTGCATCAGGGCCAGGTGATCGGCAGCATTGGCCTGGAGCAGTTTTCGCGGATCCGTCGCAGTCATGCCGGCAGCTTCGGTATGGGCGTCTTGCCGGCGTGGCAGGGCAAGGGCGTTGGTTCGAAGTTGCTGGCCACCGCGCTGGACATCGCCGACAACTGGATGAATCTGCAACGGGTCGAGCTGTCGGTGTACGCCGACAACGAAGCGGCCATCGGTCTGTACCGCAAGTTTGGTTTTGAAACCGAAGGCCTGTTTCGCGACTACGCCGTGCGTGACGGGCGGCTGGTGGACACCTTGAGCATGGCGCGTCTGCGGCGCACGCCCAAGGCCGGTTGATTCACTCGCCCAAGGCGAACGCCACCGCCGCCTGCGCATGCAGTTCGGTGGTGTCGAGCAGGGGCAGGGCGCTGTGCTCGGGTTTGATCAGCAGGCCGATTTCGGTGCAGCCGAGAATGATGACCTGGGCGCCACGCCGACCCAGGGATTCGATCACCTGCTGATAAACCCGGCGTGATGCCTCGCTGATCAACCCGACGCACAACTCGTCGTAGATGATCCGGTGCACGGCTTGACGCTCTTCGGCATCCGGCACCAGCACGGTCAGCCCCATCGATGTCAGGCGTTCCTTGAGGAAGTCCTGTTCCATGGTGAACGCTGTCCCCAGCAACCCGACGTTTCGCGCACCGGCATCGACCGCCGCCTGTCCGGCCGGATCGGCGATGTGCAGGAACGGAATACTGATCGCCGCCTGAATCTGCCCGGCCACCTTGTGCATGGTGTTGGTGCACAGCACTACGCAATCGGCGCCGCCAGCTTCCAGCCGCCGCGCGGCATCCACCAGAATCAACGCCGCATCGTCCCAGCGACCGGCATGCTGCGCCTGTTCGACAGGCCCGAAGTCGACGCTGTACATTAGCAATTTCGCCGAACGCAACGGCCCGAGTTGGTCGCGTACCTGCTGGTTGATGAGACGGTAATACTCAGCGCTGGACTCCCAGCTCATGCCGCCGATAAGGCCGATGGTGCGCATGGCGTGCTCCTGTTGTTGGCAACCCTTTGAGTGGGAGTATCCCGTGGCGCCTAGCGGCTTTCTATCAGGAAATTTCACATGCTGAGCCAACGGTTGTCGGGCGCTAAAGTCAGCCTGCAACTCCTGCCCCGTGCCGCTTACAGCGCACGCGATCCGGCGCAGTCGCAAACCCTTGGGGTGACGCTGGAACGCCAGCAGGGCGTGCACGCGATTGACTCGGATCGACGGGTGGATTTCGATACGTTGCCCGGTGTTCTGGCGTATACGCCGGTAGGCGTCGAAGTGTTTTCCGAATCGGCCAGCGGTGGCGAATATTTGCTGATGCAGCTGGACGAATCGTTCGCCGATGAGCATTTGCCCGACGTTGGCCATCGCGTACAGTCTTGCGGCAATCGACAGGCGCTGAGCCTGGCGCGCGAAGTGCGGCGTTTGTTACTGGCGCCACAACCCGACTTTCTGGCACTGGAGCAATGTGCCCTGGGATTCGTGGGGTTGGCGCAACCGCAGATCGAAAGGGTTCATCGGCCGGCACCCGTGGCCCTCGCCAAAGTGCTGGACCTGATCGCAGAACAATTCCATCAGCCCCTCACGCTGCAACAATTGGCGGCAGCCTACGGCCAGAACGAGCTGCGCTTTCTCCGCGACTTTTCTCGCGCCATCGGCCTGACACCGCACGCTTACCTCGTTGAAGTACGACTTCAGGCGGCACGGCGGATGATTGAGTGCACCGGGCTGAGGCTGGCCGACATCGCCCTCGATGCCGGTTTCACGCATCAGTCGCACATGGGCAGCGCCTTCCGCAAATTCCTCGCCATGACCCCCAGTCAATACCGCTCACGCTTTTAGTCGTACGTCCGCGGCGCGCATCTGCCATGCTCAAAGTCCGCAGCACTGCTTCAACCAAAGGAACACCGCAATGGACGACGTACAGCAACTGGGCGAGATGCTTCGCCACTACGCAGACAGCGAAGCGCACAAAAAACAACTGTTCGAGTCGCAATCGGCCGTGTGGACGACGCGCATTGGCGAACTGTTCGATCAGATCCAGCAATGGCTGGAGCCGGTCCAGGCGCCAAACCTGCTGGAAGTCAGCCGTGAGGCGTATGTCGCCTCGGGGCCTAGCGTTCCAGTCGAGACTTCCACGTTCAAGACCGAGAAACTGGGCATCGTGATCGCCGGCAAACCCGTGGAGTTCGTGCCGGACGTGATGGGCGCCGGGGGGCAGATTTCCCTGGCGGTGATGGGTTTGACCGCCGCGCGGTATGGCAGCATTTCGCTGGTGTGCCTGCCGCCGTCCGACAACTGGCAGTGGCGCAAGACCAATGGCTTGAAAGACCCGGACACCTTCGCCTTCGATGCGAATTTTCTGGCGCAGCAGTTGCAGAGTCTGATCCCCCGCGATCGGGGTTGAATTCTCAGAGGCTGACACATAACCCTGTGGGAGCGGGCTTGCCCGTGATGACGGCATCACATTCAACACACTCGTTGACTGACATTCCGCTATCGCGGGCAAGCCCGCTCCCACAGTGATGGGCGGTGATTCAGAGTTCGAGGTTTATCCATCCCGGTTTCGGCTCTTCCGGCGCCACCGCTTTCACCACTTTCCCCGTCGCCAACTCCACCCGACGCGCCACCTCCGGGTCATCGGCAAACGGGATCAGACTCGCCTCTTCCAGACTCTGCGCGGTCTGCTGCTTCAGGCAGTACTCGACCGCCAGCCAAAGCCCCGCCACGCCCAAGCCATTCAACACTATCTCGATCATCTCAAGTTCCTCGCCTCAGGCAATCTGCGCTTCACGTTCAGCCATCGCCACGTCGCAAACCCGCACGGTGCGCCAGGCGTTGTACGCCATCAGCAGCATGCCGCTGAGGAAGCACACGCCGCCGGCAAATCGCACCACAAACCCCGGATGGCTGGCCTGCAAGGCCTCGACGAAGGAGTAGGTCAGCGTGCCGTCGTCGTTGATCGCGCGCCACATCAGGCCCTGGGTGATGCCGTTGACCCACATCGAGGCGATGTACAGCACGGTGCCGATGGTTGCCAGCCAGAAATGCAGGTTGATCAGCGGGGTGCTGTACATCTGCTCGCGGCCGAAGATTTTCGGAATCATGTGGTAGACCGCGCCGAAGGTGATCATCGCCACCCAGCCGAGTGCGCCGGCGTGCACGTGGCCGATGGTCCAGTCGGTGTAGTGGGAGAGGGCGTTCACGGTTTTGATCGCCATCATCGGCCCCTCGAAGGTCGACATGCCGTAGAAGGCCAGCGACAGCACCAGAAAACGCAAAATCGGATCGGTACGCAACTTATGCCAGGCGCCTGAGAGCGTCATCATTCCGTTGATCATGCCGCCCCAACTCGGCGCCAACAGGATCAACGACATGGCCATGCCCAGCGACTGCGCCCAGTCCGGCAACGCGGTGTAGTGCAAATGGTGCGGGCCGGCCCAGATGTACAGGGTGATCAATGCCCAGAAATGCACGATGGACAAGCGATAGGAATACACCGGCCGCCCGACCTGTTTCGGCACGAAGTAATACATCATCCCGAGGAACCCGGTGGTCAGGAAAAACCCCACCGCGTTGTGCCCGTACCACCACTGCACCATGGCGTCGGTGGCGCCGGAATACACCGGATAGGATTTGAACCAGTCCACCGGAATCGACAGGTGATTGACCACGTGCAACATGGCGATCACCACGATGAACGCGCCAAAGAACCAGTTGCCGACGTAGATGTGTTGGGTCTTGCGCTGCACCACGGTGGTGAAAAACACCACGGCGTACGCGACCCAGACCACGGTCATCCACACCGCGCCGGAGAACTCGATCTCGGCGTATTCCTTGGTGGTGGTGTACCCCAGCGGCAGGGTGATCAGCATCACCACGATCACCGACTGCCACCCCCAGAAAGTGAAGGCAGCGAGGGTGTCCGAGTACAGCCGCACCTGGCAGGTACGCTGCACCGCGTAATAACTGGCGGCGAACTGCGCGCTACCGGCAAAGCCGAAAATCACCAGGCTGGTGTGCAGCGGACGCAAACGCCCGAACGAGGTCCACGGCAGGTCGAGGTTCATCTCGGGCCACACCAGTTGCGAGGCGATCCACACCCCCATCGCCATCCCCACGACGCCCCAGAAAATGGTCGCCACGACGAATTGGCGGACGACCTTGTAGTTATAGGCCTGTCCGATTATTGCTGTGCTCATGGTCAATGCTTCCACGGTTGCAAAGTCTTGCCAGGCCACCCGGACTGGCATGCAACCCACTGTAGAAACCCGCGCGTAAACAAAACAGACTCAGAAAAACCGAGTTTATGCGGATCAGATACAACGCTTGCCTGCGGTCCTTGCCCGCATTCTGATACGGTTTTTTACCGTTTAGCTGAATCTGTAACGTACTGCGCCGCAGGTCCATAGTCACACCCAGAAAACGAGCCGCAGAGCCCGTCCCATCCTGATGAGGTAGCCACATGTATCAGTACGACGACTATGACCGGGCGCTGGTCTTCGAGCGGGTTGCGCAGTTTCGCGATCAGGTCGAACGCTTCACGGCGGGCGAATTGAGCGAAGAGGAATTCCTGCCGCTGCGCTTGCAGAACGGCCTGTACATGCAAAAACACGCCTACATGCTGCGCGTGGCCATTCCCTACGGCACGCTCAGCGCCCGGCAGATGCGCACACTGGCGAGCATCGCCCGGGATTACGATCGCGGCTACGGCCACTTCACCACCCGACAGAACATGCAGTTCAACTGGATCGAACTGGCCCAGGTGCCGGAGATTCTCGAGCGCCTGGCCGAGGTGGAAATGCATGCCATCCAGACCTCTGGCAACTGTGTGCGCAACATCACCACTGAAGCCTTCGCCGGGGTGGCCGCCGACGAACTGATCGACCCGCGACCGCTGGCGGAAATCCTCCGCCAGTGGTCGACGATCAACCCGGAATTCCTGTTTCTGCCGCGCAAGTTCAAGATCGCCATCTGTTCGGCCGTACAAGACCGCGCGGCGATCATGATGCACGACATCGGCCTCTATCTTTACCCCGACGCCGACGGGCAAATGCTCCTGCGAGTCATCGTTGGCGGTGGTTTGGGGCGCACGCCGATTCTTGGTCTGCAGATTCGCGAAGGCTTGCCGTGGCAGCATCTGCTGTCGTATGTCGAAGCGGTGCTGCGGGTCTACAACCGCCATGGCCGGCGAGACAACAAGTACAAGGCGCGGATCAAAATTCTGGTCAAGGCGCTCGGCATCGAAGCCTTTGCCAGGGAAGTGGAGGAGGAGTGGCAGTACCTCAAGGACGGGCCGGCGCAATTGACCGGTGACGAATATGAGCGTGTTGCCAGTGCCTTCGTGCCGCCGGATTACCGTTCGCTGCATGGCACCGACCTCGAATTTGGCACACGTCTGGCGGAAAACCCGGCGTTCGCCCGCTGGGTGTCGCGCAACGTCGAGCCGCACAAGGTGCCGGGTTACGCCAGTGTGGTGCTGTCGACCAAACCGGGCAGTGCTTCGCCGCCGGGTGATGTCACCGGCGAGCAAATGGATGTTGTGGCCGACTGGTCCGAGCAGTTCGGTTTCGGCGAGATTCGCATTGCCCATGAGCAGAACATTGTCCTGCCGGACGTGCCGAAGTCGGACCTGTTCACGCTCTGGCGTGTGGCCTGCGAGCACGGATTGGGCAGTGCCAATGTCGGCTTGCTGACCGACATCATCGCGTGCCCCGGTGGCGATTTTTGCGCGTTGGCCAACGCCAAGTCGATCCCGATCGCACAAGGCATTCAGGCACGCTTTGACGACTTGGATTACCTGCATGATCTGGGCGATATCAGCCTCAACATTTCCGGTTGCATGAACGCCTGCGGCCACCACCACATCGGCAATATCGGCATTCTGGGCGTCGACAAGAACGGCAGCGAGTGGTACCAGATCACTCTCGGCGGCGCTCAGGGCAAGCACAGTGCGCTGGGCAAAGTTATTGGCCCATCCTTCAGTGCTGCCGAAGTGCCCGGCGTGATTGAGCAGATCATCGCCACGTTCGTGCGTTACCGCGAGAGTGAGGAGCTGTTCGTCGACACCCTGCAGCGCCTCGGTCTGGAGCCGTTCAAGGAGGCGGTCTATCCGAAGCTGCTGGAGGTGTCGGCATGAACAATCTGCTGCGACTGGAGGCCGGTGTGGCGCGGATCGATGGCGCCGATCCGTGGACTCTCGTCAGGGACCTCGCTGCCGGATGGCCCTCAGGTCCGGTTATTGTGCCGCTGGCCTGCTGGCTGCAAGAGCCCAAACAGCATGGCGTGTGGCTGGGGCCGGACGATGAAGTGGAAAGCCTCAAGCCGTGGTTCGACCAACTGCCGCTGATTGCACTGGATTTCCCGAGTTTTCGCGACGGTCGTGGTTACAGCCAGGCCTATTTGCTGCGTACCCGATTGGGCTGGGCCGGCGAATTACGTGCGATCGGTGATGTTCTGCGCGATCAACTCAGCCATATGCGCCAATGCGGATTCGACAGTTTTGCGGTGCGCGAAGACAAGTCCGCCGAAGACGCGCTCAAGGGCCTCGTCGGCATGAGCGTGTTGTATGGGCGTTCGGTGATTGAGCCGCGACCGTTGTTTCGGCGCCGTTAGACAATGTCGAAGATCAAAGAATCGTCGCCTTCAAGCGCCTTCGCGAGCAGGCTCGCTTCTGCATTTTGACCTGCGCAGGACACCGGTTTTGCGTCCGATGGATATCTACGATTCGGCATTGCGACTTCCAAAGTCCGGGTGCGTTTGCCGTCAGGCGTGCGTACACGTTCGATTCAGTTTCGCCGGAGGGTGGCGGCAGCGATGGATGAATATTGTGATTCTGCACAACAAAGTGCGCGGCATTGGCTATACCTGTTAAACCCGGTTTCCAAATCGTAGTCGACCGCCCTACAGGAGTTACCGCATGAAGTTTGCATTAATGATGAGCACACTGTGCATTGCCTCGATCGGCTTAGTTGGCTGCGCCAGCAAGAAGGTCGAGCCGGACCAGTATTCGGGGTTTCTCAAGGATTACAGCCAGCTCAAGGAAGCCCAGTCACCTTCGGGGGCGGTGGTGATGCGCTGGGTCGATCCAAAGCTCGACATCAACAAATTCAAAAGCGTGTACATCGAACCGACGCAGCTGTATCCCAAGCCTCAGGCGACTGTAAAAATTCCTCAGGCCACCCTGAACGGGATCACCAGTTACTACGATCAGGCGCTCAAACGTGAAATCGGCAAATCCCTGCCGCTGGCCTCCGGCCCTGGCCCGGGTGTGATGGTGGTGCGCGCGGCGATCACTGCCGTCAGCAGCAAGACCGAAGGACTGAAACCTTATGAAGTGATCCCGATTGCGCTGGTCGCGGCGGCGGTGAGTACCGCCAGCGGGATTCGTGATCAGCAAACAGACCTGGCTACGGAGGCGGTATTTCTCGATGGCGGCAACAATAATGTTTTGGCCCAGGTTGTGCGCAAAGGCACCGGTAAACCGTTGGAAAATGAATCGCAGGTGATGAAGGCCGATGACGTGAAAGGCGTGATCGATGGCTGGGCTTCGGATATGCATCAGTCGTATCTGAAGCTTAAATCCAAGTGATGTATCGGGGTTGATGACCTCTTCGTCGGAGTTTGGTCCGGAGCCCGTTTACTCCCACATTGGATTTGTGATCGACACAGATCCAATGTGGGAGCCCGCTCGCGGTGGCGGACCAACAATCGCCGCATCACTCAGCGCTTGTTCATTTGCTCACGCTGCCGCTCCTCCTGCTCCCGCAGTTCTGGCGTGAACTCGGCGCCAAAATCCTCCGCCTCGAACACTTGGCGAATTTCGATTTCGGCTTCGGTGCCTGGCATCGGGTTGGGGCAGCGCTTGACCCATTCGATGGCTTCTTCTTTTGACTTCACTTGCCACAGCCAGTAACCAGCGATCAATTCCTTGGTTTCGATAAACGGGCCGTCGATCACCGAGCGTTTGTCACCCGAAAAGCGTACGCGCGCGCCTTTACTGCTCGGGTGCAGGCCTTCTCCCGCCAGCATGATCCCTGCTTTGACCAGTTCCTCGTTGTAATTGCCCATCGCGGTCAGCAGTTCTTCACTGGGCATGACACCGGCCTCGGAGTCGGGGCTGGCTTTGACAATGATCATGAATCGCATGGTTGTTTCTCCGCTGGATTTGAGTGGTTCACAGCATGGTCGAATGGCCACAGTCTGAATCGACAGCGCATCTCACAAAATATTGGCTGTACACCAACCTGCAGGAGTTATCACGATTTGTATCCGGGGTAGGTCGCCGGACCATTTCATGGTTAACTTCTGCCTCGTCGAATTTCTCCACATCAACGTTCAGAAGGACTCCGTTCATGGCTCAAGTCACTCTCAAAGGCAACCCTGTTCAAGTCAACGGCCAACTGCCACAAGCCGGTTCCAAGGCGCCAGCCTTTTCTCTGGTTGCCGGCAATCTGTCCGACGTGACCCTGGCGAGCTTCGCCGGCAAGCGCAAAGTACTGAACATCTTCCCAAGCGTCGACACCCCGACCTGCGCCACGTCGGTGCGCAAGTTCAATGCCCAGGCCAATGACGTCGCCAACACTGTCGTGCTGTGCATCTCCGCTGACCTGCCGTTCGCGCAAGCCCGTTTCTGCGGCGCCGAAGGCCTGGAAAACGTGCAGAACCTGTCGACCCTGCGCGGTGCCGAGTTCATCGAGAACTACGGCGTGGCGATTGCCGATGGTCCGCTCAAAGGCCTGACCGCCCGTGCCGTCGTGGTGCTGGACGAGAACGACAACGTACTGCACAGCGAGCTGGTCAAGGAAATCGCTGAAGAACCGAACTACGAAGCGGCACTCGCTGTTCTGAAATAAGCAGTTCATTACAATTGTTAACGGCCTGGCGGCGTT
>NZ_JAVLRV010000002.1:1647416-1727147 GCF_055803035.1 Pseudomonas sp. 300
GTAAGCCGAAGGTAAATTGCCGGTAAAGGCGCTTTGCTAAATACCCGCCAGTGCTTATCGTTCAGCCTCCCGTAGAAGAAGCCCACGCGCCCAATGGTTGATCATTCCATGCAATCCTCCGCTTCCCGTAGTCCTCGTCGCTGGCTGTTCGGCCTGCTTGTCCTGTTGGTCATCGCTGGCCTGTGCTGGAAATTCTGGCCTGGCAGCGCTGTGCCAAAAGAAGGCGCCGGACAAAAAGCCGTGGCCGGGCACACCGGCAAGGCAGGGGGGATGCGTCCCGGTTTCGGCGGGGCGACCGGGCCGGTTCCGGTGCGTGTGGCGCCAGCGGTCAAGGGGGATTTCCCGCTGTATTACAAGGCGCTGGGCACCGTGACGGCGCTGAACACCATCAATGTGCGCAGTCGGGTGGGCGGCGAGCTGATCAAGGTGTCGTTCGAAGAAGGGCAGATGGTCAAGGCCGGTGACTTACTGGCGGAAATCGATCCGCGCCCTTACCAGAATGCCTTGCTGCAAGCCGAAGGCACCCTCCTGCAAAATCAGGCACAACTGAAAAACGCGCAGGTCGATGTCGAACGTTATCGCGGCCTGTACCGCGAAGACAGCATCGCCAAGCAAACCCTGGACACCGCCGAAGCGCTGGTCGGCCAGTACCAAGGCACGGTCAAGACCAATCAGGCAGCGGTCAACGACGCCAAGCTCAATCTCGAATTCACCAAGATACGCGCGCCGATAGCCGGGCGAGTGGGCCTGCGTCAGCTCGACGTCGGCAACCTGGTTGCCGCCAACGACACCACGGCGCTGGCGATCATCACCCAGACCCAACCGATCAGCGTCGCTTTCACCTTGCCGGAAAATAGTCTTGATGTGGTGCTGGCCCGCTATCGCAGCGGCGCCAAATTGCCCGCCGAAGCGTGGGACCGTAGCGACACCAAAATGCAGGCCACCGGTGTATTGCAGAGCCTCGACAACCAGATCGACGTCACCACCGGCACCCTGAAGTTCAAGGCGCGCTACGATAACCGTGATCAGGCGCTGTTCCCCAATCAGTTCGTCAACGTCCATCTGCTGGCCGACACCCTCAAGGGCGTGATACTCGCACCTTCGGCAGCGATTCAATTCGGCACCAACGGCACCTTCGTCTATGCGATGGATGGCGACAGGAAAGTCACGATCCGCCAGTTGAAAGTCGGCGCCAGCGACGGTGACAACACCGTGATCACCGAAGGCCTGGCCGCCGGCGATCGTGTTGTCCTGGAAGGCACCGACCGCCTGAAGGAAGGTAGCGAAGTGGAAGTGGTCAACGACACCAAGGATGTACCGACCACCCCGACCGGGCACCTGCAAGGCAAATCGGCGGCCAACGCGATTGAGCCGGCGATCACCGACAAGGCGAAAAAGGGCGGCGCATGAACATCTCGCGGCTGTTCATTCTTCGCCCGGTCGCCACGACCCTGAGCATGCTGGCCATTATTCTGGCCGGCGTGATCGCCTATCGGCTGTTGCCGGTGTCGGCGTTGCCGCAGGTCGATTACCCGACCATTCGCGTGATGACTCTTTATCCCGGCGCCAGCCCGGACGTCATGACCAGCGCAGTCACCGCGCCGCTCGAACGTCAGTTCGGGCAGATGCCCGGCCTCACCCAGATGGCATCGACCAGTTCTGGAGGTGCTTCGGTGCTGACTCTGCGGTTCAGCCTCGACATCAACATGGACGTGGCCGAGCAGCAGGTACAAGCCGCGATCAACGCCGCGACCAATCTGCTGCCCAAGGACCTGCCGGCGCCACCGGTGTACAACAAGGTCAACCCGGCGGACACCCCGGTATTGACCCTGGCGATCACCTCCAAGACCATGCTGTTGCCCAAGCTCAATGACCTGGTCGATACGCGCATGGCGCAGAAAATCGCCCAGATCAGCGGCGTCGGCATGGTCAGCATTGCCGGCGGTCAACGTCAGGCCGTACGGATCAAGGTCAACCCCGAAGCCCTGGCGGCCAACGGTTTGAACCTGTCGGACGTGCGCACCCTGATCGGTGCGTCGAACGTCAACCAGCCCAAGGGTAACTTCGACGGCCCGACCCGGGTCTCGATGCTGGATGCAAACGATCAACTGACTTCACCCAAGGACTACGCCAACCTCATCCTTGCCTATGCCAACGGAGCGCCGTTGCGGCTCAAGGACGTGGCTGAAATCGTCGATGGAGCGGAGAACGAACGCCTCGCGGCCTGGGCCAATGAAAACCAGGCGGTGTTGCTGAATATTCAGCGCCAGCCGGGTGCCAACGTCATCGAAGTGGTCGACCGGATCAAGGCCTTGCTGCCGAGCATCACCGACAACCTGCCGGCCGGTCTCGAAGTCACTGTGCTGACCGACCGCACCCAGACCATCCGCGCGTCCGTCACCGATGTGCAACACGAACTGCTGATTGCCATTGCGCTGGTGGTGATGGTGACGTTCCTGTTCCTGCGCCGGGCCAGCGCCACGATCATTCCTTCGGTGGCCGTGCCGTTGTCGCTGATCGGCACCTTCGGCGTGATGTACCTCGCCGGTTTCTCGGTGAACAACCTGACCCTGATGGCCCTGACCATCGCCACCGGTTTCGTGGTGGACGATGCGATCGTCATGCTGGAGAACATTTCCCGGTTCATCGAGGAGGGTGACAGCCCATTGAATGCGGCGCTCAAGGGCGCCAAGCAGATCGGCTTCACCCTGATTTCCCTGACGCTGTCGCTGATCGCGGTACTGATTCCGCTGCTGTTCATGGCCGATGTGGTGGGGCGCTTGTTCCGGGAATTTGCCATCACCCTGGCGGTGGCCATTCTGATTTCGCTGGTCGTGTCGTTGACCCTGACGCCGATGATGTGCGCACGACTGCTCAAGCGCGAACCCAAGGAAGAAGAACAGGGCCGTTTCTACCGGGCCAGTGGCGCCACAATTGATTGGATGATCGCGGCTTACGGGCGCAAGTTAAAGTGGGTTCTCAAGCATCAGTCGCTGACGTTGCTGGTGGCCATCGGCACTTTGGCGCTGACTGTGTTCCTTTACATGGTCGTGCCCAAGGGCTTCTTTCCGGTACAGGACACCGGGGTGATTCAGGGCATTTCCGAGGCCCCGCAGTCGATTTCCTTTGCGGCGATGAGTGAGCGGCAACAGCAACTGGCCAAGGTGATTCTGGCGGATCCGGCCGTAGAGAGTCTGTCTTCCTATATTGGTGTCGATGGCGATAACTCGACGTTGAACAGCGGTCGTTTGCTGATCAATCTCAAGTCCCACAGCAACCGCGATTTGAGCGCCACCGAAGTGATTGCGCGCCTGCAACCGGAACTGGACAAACTGGTCGGTATCCGTCTGTTCATGCAGCCGGTTCAGGACTTGACCATTGAAGACCGGGTCAGCCGCACGCAGTACCAATTCAGCATGTCCTCACCGGATTCCGAGCTGCTCAGCCTGTGGAGCAGTCGCCTGGTCGAAGCGCTGGTCCAGCGGCCGGAGTTGACCGACGTCGCCAGCGACCTTCAGGACAAGGGCTTGCAGGTCTATCTGGTGATCGACCGCGATGCCGCGTCCCGGGTCGGCGTATCGGTGTCGAACATCACCGATGCGCTGTACGACGCCTTCGGTCAGCGGCAGATTTCGACCATTTACACCCAGGCCAGTCAATACCGCGTGGTGCTGCAGTCGCAATCCGGCGAGAAAATCGGCCCGGACGCGCTGAACCAGATTCACGTCAAGACCACCGATGGCGGGCAAGTGCGCCTGTCCAGCCTGGCGCACATCGAGGAACGTCAGGCGCAACTGGCGATCACCCACATAGGCCAGTTCCCGGCGGTGATGATGTCCTTCAATCTCGCACCCGGCGTGGCGTTGGGGCATGCGGTAGAAATCATCGAGCAAGTGCAAAAGGACATCGGCATGCCGATTGGCGTGCAGACCCAGTTCCAGGGTGCGGCCGAAGCGTTCCAGGCGTCGTTGTCGAGCACCTTGCTGCTGATTCTGGCGGCGGTGGTGACCATGTACATCGTGCTCGGCGTGCTCTACGAGAGCTACATCCACCCGATCACCATTCTCTCGACCTTGCCCTCGGCGGCGGTCGGCGCCTTGCTGGCGCTGCTGTTGAGTGGCAATGACCTGGGGATGATCGCGATCATCGGCATCATCCTGCTGATCGGTATCGTGAAGAAGAACGCGATCATGATGATCGACTTCGCCCTCGACGCCGAACGCAATCAGGGCATGGACCCGGAGACGGCGATTTATCAAGCCGCGTTGCTGCGGTTCCGGCCGATTTTGATGACTACATTGGCGGCGTTGTTTGGCGCGGTGCCATTGATGCTCGCCACCGGTTCCGGCGCTGAATTGCGTCAGCCACTGGGTCTGGTGATGGTCGGTGGTTTGTTGGTGAGTCAAGTGCTGACGCTGTTCACCACACCAGTGATTTACCTATACTTCGATCGCCTCGGTCGACGCTGGGGCCGTACATCCGAGTCCGTGGACGTGGTCGAGCAGCCATGAACCTCTCCGGACCTTTCATCAAGCGCCCGGTTGCCACCCTGTTGCTGAGCCTGGCGATCATGCTGCTGGGCGGGGTGAGCTTCGGTTTGCTGCCGGTGTCGCCGCTGCCGCAAATGGACTTCCCGGTGATCGTGGTCCAGGCCAGTCTCCCCGGTGCGAGCCCGGAGGTGATGGCCTCGACCGTGGCCACGCCGCTCGAACGTTCCTTCGGCGCCATCGCCGGGGTCAACACCATGAGTAGCCGCTCCAGCCAGGGCTCGACCCGGGTGATTCTGCAATTCGACCTCGATCGCGACATCAACGGCGCGGCTCGGGAAGTGCAAGCGGCGATCAACGCCTCGCGCAACCTGCTGCCAAGCGGGATGCGCAGCATGCCGACGTACAAGAAGGTCAACCCGTCCCAGGCACCGATCATGGTGCTGTCGCTGACCTCGGATGTGCTGGAAAAGGGCCAGCTCTACGATTTGGCCTCGACGATCCTGTCGCAGAGCCTGTCTCAGGTGCAGGGGGTGGGTGAAGTGCAGATCGGTGGCAGCTCCTTGCCGGCGGTGCGTATCGAACTCGAACCGCAAGCGCTCAACCAGTACGGCGTGGCGCTGGATGATGTGCGCAACACTATCGCTAACGCCAACGTGCGTCGGCCCAAGGGCTCGGTCGAAGACGGCCAGCGCTTGTGGCAGGTCCAGGCCAACGATCAACTGGAAAAGGCCAAGGATTACGAGTCACTGATCATTCACTACAACGGCGGTGCGGCACTGCGCCTGAAGGACGTGGCCAAGGTCAGTGATGGCGTCGAAGACCGCTACAACAGCGGCTTTTTCAACAACGATGCGGCGGTGCTGCTGGTGATCAACCGTCAGGCGGGCGCCAACATCATCGAGACAGTCAACGAAATCAAGGCCCAGCTCCCGGCGTTGCAAGCCGTGCTGCCGGCCAGCGTCAAACTGAACCTGGCCATGGACCGCTCGCCGGTGATCAAGGCGACCCTGCACGAAGCGGAAATGACCCTGCTGATCGCCGTGGCATTGGTGATTCTGGTGGTGTTCCTGTTCCTCGGTAACTTCCGCGCCTCGCTGATTCCGACGCTCGCGGTGCCGGTGTCGCTGGTCGGCACCTTCGCGGTGATGTACCTCTATGGGTTCTCGCTGAACAACCTGTCGCTGATGGCGCTGATCCTGGCCACCGGGCTGGTGGTGGATGACGCCATCGTAGTGCTGGAGAACATCACCCGGCACATCGACGAAGGCGTGCCACCGATGAAGGCCGCTTACCTCGGAGCCCAGGAAGTCGGCTTTACGCTGCTATCGATGAACGTCTCGCTGGTGGCGGTGTTTCTCTCGATCCTGTTCATGGGCGGCATCATCGAAAGCCTGTTTCGTGAGTTTTCCATCACGCTGGCCGCGTCCATCGTGGTCTCGCTGGTCGTCTCGCTGACCCTGACGCCGATGCTGTGCGCCCGTTGGCTCAAGCCACATACGCCGGGCCAGGAAAACCGTTTGCAGCGCTGGAGTCAGCGCGCCAACGAGTGGATGGTCGACAAATACGCCACCAGCCTCGACTGGGTACTTCGTCACCGTCGCCTGACCTTGCTCAGCCTGATCGTGACAGTTGGCGTTAACATTGCGCTGTATGTCGTTGTTCCTAAAACATTCATGCCCCAACAGGACACCGGCCAATTGATTGGATTCGTGCGGGGTGACGACGGTCTGTCGTTCAGCGTCATGCAACCGAAAATGGAAACATTCCGCCGCGCGGTACTCAAGGATGAAGCAGTGGAAAGCGTCGCCGGGTTTATCGGCGGCACCAACGGCACCAACAACGCCTTCATGCTGGTACGTCTGAAGCCGATCAAGGAACGGGGCGTGTCCGCGCAAAAAGTCATCGAACGCCTGCGCAAGGAAATGCCCAAAGTCGCCGGCGCACAATTGATGCTGATGGCGGATCAGGACCTGCAGTTTGGCGGTGGTCGTGAACAGACCACCTCGCAGTATTCCTACATCCTGCAAAGCGCCGACCTTGGCGAGTTGCGCCAGTGGTACCCGAAAGTGGTGACTGCGCTCAAGGCCTTACCGGAGTTGACCGCGATTGATGCCCGGGAAGGACGTGGCGCGCAACAAGTGACCTTGATCGTCGATCGCGATCAGGCCAAACGCCTGGGGGTCGACATGGACATGGTCACCGCCGTGTTGAACAACGCCTACAGCCAGCGGCAGATTTCGACGATCTACGACAGCCTCAACCAGTATCAGGTGGTGATGGAGGTAAATCCGAAATACGCCCAGGACCCGATCACCCTCAAGCAGGTTCAAGTCATCACCGCCGACGGCGCGAGAATTCCACTGTCGACCATCGCCCATTACGAAAACAGCCTGGAAGATGACCGCGTCAGCCACGAAGGACAGTTTGCCTCTGAGAGCATTTCCTTCGACATGGCCGAAGGCGTGACGGTGGAGCAGGGTACTGCGGCCATCGAACGGGCGATTGCCAGGCTCGGCATGCCGGAAGACGTCATCGTGAAAATGGCCGGCACCGCCGACGCCTTCGCCGCTACGCAAAAGAGCCAGCCGTGGATGATACTGGGTGCGCTGGTGGCGGTGTATCTAGTGCTGGGCGTGCTGTATGAGAGCTACATCCATCCGCTGACCATTCTCTCGACCTTGCCGTCGGCCGGGGTCGGCGCATTGCTGTCGATCTATGCATTGGGCGGAGAATTCAGCCTGATCTCGTTGCTCGGGTTGTTTTTGCTGATCGGCGTGGTGAAGAAGAACGCCATTCTGATGATCGACCTCGCGCTGCAATTGGAGCGGCAAAAGGGCCTGGAACCGCTGGAGTCGATTCGCAGCGCCTGTCTGCAACGTCTGCGCCCGATTCTGATGACCACGCTGGCTGCGATCCTCGGCGCGTTGCCGCTGCTGCTGGGCCGTGCCGAAGGTGCGGAAATGCGCCAGCCGCTGGGTTTGACCATCATCGGCGGGCTGATCTTCAGTCAGGTGCTGACCCTTTACACCACCCCGGTGGTTTACCTCTATCTCGACAAACTGCGCCATCGTTTCAATAAATGGCGTGGGGTGCGTACCGACGCTGCTCTGGAAACTCCGCTATGACTGACCGTTCGCTTATCAACCTGTCTGCACTGCTGATCACGGCCCGAGGCTCGCGTCTGTTGAGCCTGTCGCTGTGCGTGGCGCTGCTCAGTGCCTGCGCCATCGGCCCGGATTACCAGCGCCCGCAAGCCGCCGCGCCGGTACAGTACAAGGAAGCGGCCGGTTGGCGTCAGGCCAACCCGAGCGATTCCCTGGCCCGCGGTGCCTGGTGGGAACTGTATGGCGATCAACAACTCAACGGCCTGATCGACACACTCAACAGCGCCAACCAGACCGTTGCCCAGTCCGAAGCCCAGTACCGTCAAGCCCAAGCCCTGGTGCGCAGTGCCCGCGGCGCGTTTTTCCCGACGGTGGACCTGACCGTCGGCAAAAACCGCTCGAGCCAGGGCACTGGCAGCAGCAGTTCGAGCCTGAGCAGTACGTCCAGCGGCATTCGCAATACCTACACGGCCCAGGCCGGTGTCAGTTGGGAGGCCGACGTCTGGGGCAAACTGCGCCGAGGCCTTGAGGCCGACACGGCCAACGCCGAGGCGAGTTTTGCCGATCTGGCAGCGATGCGCCTGAGCCAGCAGTCGGAACTGGTGCAGAACTACCTGCAATTGCGCGTGATCGATGAGCAAAAGCGCCTGCTGCAAGCGACAGTCGAGGCCTATCAGCGCTCGCTGAAAATGACCGAAAACCAGTACCGCGCAGGTGTTTCCGGCAAGGACGCGGTGGCACAGGCCACCACTCAGCTCAAGAGTACCGAAGCCGAGTTGGTCGATCTGATCTGGCAGCGCGCGCAGTTCGAGAACGCCATTGCCGTACTGATCGGACTGCCGCCCGCCGAGTTCAACCTCGCGGAAACCACGGACATCCCGCTGTTGCCCGAGGTGCCGCTGAACCTGCCTTCGCAATTATTGGAACGCCGTCCTGACATCGCCTCGGCCGAGCGCTCGGTCATGGCCGCCAACGCTAACATCGGCGTGGCCAAGGCCGCGTACTACCCGGACCTGACGTTGAGTTTGAACGGCGGTTACAGCAGCAGCACCTCTTCGAACTGGATCAGTGTGCCGAACCGCTTCTGGTCGGTCGGCCCGCAACTGGCGATGACCTTGTTCGACGGCGGTCAGCGCTCGGCGGAAGTCGACCGCAGCGAAGCGGCCTATGACGAGACAGTGGCCAAGTACCGCCAGACCGTACTCGACGGTTTCCGTGAAGTGGAAAACTACCTGGTTCAGCTCAAGGTCCTGGAAAACGAATCCGCCGTGCGTCAACAGGCACTGGATGCGGCGCGTGAGTCCCTGCGCCTGACCCAGAATCAGTACAAGGCCGGGCTGATTGCCTATCTGGATGTGGTAGTGGTGCAGGCCACGGCGCTGAACAATGAACGCAATATGCTGGACTTGTTACAGAGCCGGCTGATCGCCAGCGTTCAATTGATCGCGGCGTTGGGCGGTGGATGGGATGGCCAGCTCGAGCTCAATAATTGACCTGTTTCGGGTAGTCAAACAAGCGTTTCATCGGCTTGATGGCCCTTTGCTAATTTTCTCAGTGCGTTCTTTCGCGCAGTCAGTACAATCGCCCGATTTACCCCCCGAGAACGGAAGCAGTACGGCGGGGTAGTCGCGAGAAATCCAATGCTTATCGGTAGCTATTCACCCACGCTGGTTATCATTTCGCTCTGTGTAGCGATTCTCGCGTCCTATACCGCGCTCGACATGACCGGGCGCATTGCTACCGCCAGAGGTCGGGCCGTGCATTTGTGGACGGTGGGCGGGGCTTTTGCGATGGGCATCGGCGTGTGGTCGATGCATTTCATCGGCATGCTCGCGTTTGAACTGCCTATTGACCTCGGCTACGACATCACCCTGACGGCCCTGTCGCTGCTGACCGCGATTCTGTCCTGCGGCTTTGCCTTGTGGCTGGTCAGCCAGCCACAACTGCCGGGCTGGCAACTGGGGTTTGGAGCGCTGGCGATGGGCGCTGGTATCAGCGCCATGCACTACACCGGCATGGCCGCCATGCGCATGCAGCCGGGTATCGATTACGACCCGACACTGTTTAGTGCCTCTCTGCTCATCGCCGTCGGGGCGTCGGGCGCTGCGTTATGGATCGCCTTTCGCCTGCGCCGGCACACGCCTCATGTCAGCCTGCTTCGAGGCGGCGCGGCGGTGATCATGGGCATTGCCATTGTTGGAATGCACTACACCGCCATGGCCGCTGCGCGTTTTCCCGACGGCAGTTTTTGTGGCGCGGCGATCAGCGGTTTGAACGGCAAGGGCCTGGACAGCCTGGTGCTGATCACCACGATGGCGGTGCTGAGCATTGCCTTGCTCACCTCGATTCTCGATGCACGTCTGGAGGCTCGCACCGCCGAATTGGCCCGCTCGCTGACAGAAGCTAATCGCGAACTCACCCAACTGGCGCTGCACGACCCCCTGACCGGTCTGCCGAATCGGGTGTTGCTGGCGGATCGCATCGACCAGGCCACATCGAGGGTGCAGGAGCAGGGCGGTTGTTTTGCATTGATGTTCATCGATCTGGACGGTTTCAAACCGGTCAATGATGCTTTCGGCCACCACATGGGTGACCTGCTCTTACGAGAAGTCGGCTTGCGCTTGCGCGAGGATCTGCGCAGCCAGGACACCCTGGCGCGGATCGGCGGTGACGAATTCGTCTTGCTGGTGCAATTGCGCGATGAACATGACGCCTTGAACCTGGCGGCACGTCAGGTCGCAATGATCGCGCGCTCGTTCCGCGTCGCCGAACATGATTTGCAGATTTCAGCCAGTGTCGGCATCGCCCTCTATCCGGGCAACGGCCAGACGGCTGAAGAGCTGCTGATGAATGCCGACGCGGCGATGTATCACGCCAAGGGCGTGGGTAAAAACGGCTACAGCTTCTTCGACGCCTCGATGAACAGCAACGCGCGCAAACAGCTGCAATTGCTGCAAGACCTGCGTAATGCCGTGGATCAGCAACAATTCAGCCTCTACTACCAACCCAAGTTCGACGCCAGCAATGGCCGGCCGGTCGGCGCCGAAGCGTTGTTGCGCTGGGTGCACCCGACTCAGGGCATGATGCTGCCGGACAAGTTCATTGAACTGGCGGAGAAGACCGGGCTGATCATTCCGATTGGCGAATGGGTGCTCAACGAAGCCTGCCGCCAGATGCGCGAATGGTATGTGCTCGGCTACACCGACTGGCGTATCGCGGTAAACCTTTCGGCCCTGCAGTTCTGCCATGCAGGCCTGGTTCAGAGTGTCGCCAAAGCCTTGGCCACGCACCGTTTGCCCGCCAACAGCCTGACCCTGGAAATCACCGAAACCACCGCAATGAGTGACGCCGATGCGAGCATGATGGTGCTCAATGAGCTCTCGGAGATGGGCGTCGACCTGTCCATCGATGACTTTGGTACCGGCTATTCGAGTTTGATGTACCTCAAGCGTTTGCCGGCCAACGAATTGAAGATCGACCGTGGTTTTGTCCGCGACCTGGAACGGGACAGCGACGACGCCGCCATCGTTTCCGCCATCGTCGCGCTGGGCCAGGCATTGGGTTTGCGGATCGTCGCCGAAGGGGTGGAAACCGACGTGCAGCAGGATTTCCTTACCCAACTGGGCTGCGATTCGTTGCAGGGTTACCTGCTGGGGCACCCGCTGCCGGCAGAGCGCTTCATGATCGATATAGTTCGGGCAGAGGAACTGGCGCTGGCCTGAAGCAAGATCGCGTTATCGGTCCGCGTAGTCCCATGCAGGAGCTGGCTTGCCAGCGGTGGCGTCCCCGCTGACATCACAACACCCCATGCAAAAAACGCCGATGGCGGTTATTCTTGCCCCCGACTGCTTACGCTTGAATGGGGAACAGCTCGCATGGACAAAGTCATCGTCATCACTGGTGGAAGCCGCGGCATCGGCGCCGCCACTGCCTTGTTGGCCGCCGAACAGGGCTATCGGATCTGCATCAACTATCAATCCGATGAAGAAGCCGCGCACCGGGTACTCGAGCAAGTCCGCGCCCTCGGCGCCCAAGCCATCGCGGTCCGTGCGGACGTCAGCATCGAAGACGAAGTGATTGCCTTGTTTCACCGGGTAGACACCGAACTGGGCCGGGTTACCGCACTGGTCAACAACGCCGGCACTGTGGGGCACAAATCCCGGGTCGACGAAATGTCCGAATTTCGCATTCTGAAAATCCTCAAAACCAACGTCCTGGCGCCGATTCTCTGCGCCAAGCACGCGATCCTGCGCATGTCGCCCAAACATGGCGGCCAGGGTGGCAGCATCGTCAACGTCTCCTCGGTGGCCTCACGCTTGGGCGCCCCCAGTGAATACGTCGACTACGCGGCCTCCAAAGGCGCACTCGACACCTTTACCATCGGCCTGTCCAAGGAAGTGGCCGGCGAAGGTATCCGCGTCAACGCCGTGCGACCTGGCTACATCTACACCGATTTCCACGCGCTGAGCGGCGATCCGGACCGGGTCAGCAAACTGGAATCGGCGATACCGATGGCGCGCGGTGGCCGGCCGGATGAAGTGGCGGAAGCGATTGTGTGGTTGTTGTCGGACAAGGCGTCGTATGCGACCGGGACTTTTGTCGATCTTGGGGGCGGGCGTTAATCTCTGAAAGGTGCGGTCTCGGCTCGGGCCCCATCGCGGGCAAGCCCCCCACAGGGTTGCGCGGTCAACTGTGGGGGCTTGCCCGCGATGGGGTCGGAACAGTCAACCTCAAACCCTCAGAATGACCGCACAATCCGTCCCAGCGTCTCCATCGCCTTCTCCGAAGCCTCATCCCAGGGGCTGCCATAATTCAGCCGAATACAATTCCTGAACCGTTGCGCCGGCGAAAAGATCGGCCCCGGCGCGATGCTGATGCCTTGCGCCAACGCCATCTGAAACAACTTCAACGAATCCATCTGCACGGGCAATTCCAGCCACAAGAAATAGCCGCCAGCCGGTTGACTCACGCGAGTCTGCGCCGGGAAATAGCGGGCAATCGCCGCCAGCATCGCACTCTGCTGTTCTTCCAGCGCATAACGCAGTTTGCGCAGATGCCGGTCATAGCCGCCATGTTGCAGGTAATCGGCAATGGCCGCCTGCGCCGGCATCGAGGCGCACAGCGAGGTCATGAGTTTCAGCCGTTCAATTTTTTGCGCAAAGCGCCCGGCAGCCACCCAGCCAATGCGATAGCCAGGGGCGAGGCTCTTGGCGAACGAGCCGCAATGCATCACCAACCCCTCTGTGTCGAACGCTTTCGCCGGTTTCGGCGCCTGTTGCCCGTAATACAGTTCGGCGTAAACGTCATCTTCGATCAGTGGCACCTGATGGCTGCGCAACAACTCCACCAGTTCCTGTTTCTTTGCCTCGGGCATGGTCGCGCCCATGGGGTTCTGAAAACTGGTCATGCACCAGCAGGCCTTGATCGGGTAGCGTTCCAGGGTTTGCGCGAGCACGCCGAGGTCGATGCCGTCGCGCGGATGCACGGGGATTTCCACGGCTTTGAGTTTCAGCCGTTCGAGGATTTGCAGGCAGGCATAGAACGCCGGAGCTTCGATGGCCACCAGGTCGCCGGGTTCGGTGACGGCTTGCAGACACAGGTTCAGCGCTTCGAGGGCGCCGTTGGTGATCAGCAATTCATCCATGGGCAGCATCAGGCCGCCGACCATGTAGCGCAGGGCGATTTGTCGGCGCAGTTGCGGGTTGCCCGGCGACATGTCGGTGACGACCATGCGCGGATCCATGTCCCGGGCGGCGCTGGCCAATGAACGGGACAGCCGTTGCAGGGGAAACAGGGTGGGGCTGGGGAACGCCGAGCCGAAGGGGACGGTGTTGGGGTCTTTGATCGAGTCGAGGACCGAGAACACCAGTTCGCTGACGTCGACTTCGGTGGATTCGTTGACTTGGCTGCTGATCACCGGTTCTGAAAACGGGCTCGGCGCGTGTGTGTTGACGAAGTAGCCGGAACGCGGGCGGGCGCGGATCAGGCCGCGGCGCTCCAGAAGGTAATAAGCCTGAAACACCGTGGACGGGCTGACGCCGTAGGTCTGGCTGGCGTAGCGCACCGACGGCACGCGCTGGCCAGGGCCGAGGACGCCGGAGCGGATCAGTTCAGCGATGTCGTCGGCGAATTTTTCGTAGCGTTTCATCGAGTGCCCTGGCGTTGCGGTATGCAGAGAAATTGGGGGGGGGCCTTCTTCGCCAGCAAACCAGCCCCTACAGGTCTGCGCAATTCTGTAGGAGCCGGCTTGCTGGCGATGCAGTCTAAGGGATCAACGGTTCATCGGCGCAACAAACCGGCTTTTGGCCACGCTGTAAACATCAGGCTCATCGCTGTCGACGATCTGGAAGCTGATGCTCTGCGAGCTGCTGCTCGGCCGTTCCGTGGTCATGGCGACGGACACCGGCACGTCGACAATTTCCCCCGGGGCCAGGCTCAGTTCGGTCCTGCCTTGCAGCTGGAAGCCGTCGCCATCGACCAGGGTCAATCGGTAGTCTTGACGTTGCTGGGTCTTGTTGATGACTTTCAGGCTGTAGATGTTTTCGATCTGCCCCTGGCTGTTCTCGCGGAACAGCCCACGGTCCTTGCTGACGTCCAGCGACACCATCGGCCGTTCCACCAGCGCGAGGGCGAGGGCGCCGATCATCACCAGCAACACCGCGGTGTAGCCGATCAGCCGTGGCCGCAGCAGATGCGTCTTGCCACCCTGCAACTCGTGCTCCGAGGTGTAGCTGATCAGCCCGCGGGCATAGCCCATTTTGTCCATGATCGAATCGCAGGCGTCGATACACGCGGCGCACCCGATGCATTCCATCTGCAAGCCATCGCGAATGTCGATGCCGGTCGGGCAGACCTGCACACACAGTTGGCAATCGATGCAGTCGCCGAGGCCGGCGTCGGCAGGTTTCACGTCACGTTTGCGCGGGCCACGGTTTTCGCCCCGGGCGACGTCGTAGGAAATGGTCAGGGTGTCTTTGTCGAACATCACACTCTGGAACCGCGCATACGGGCACATGTGCATGCACACCGCTTCGCGCAGCCAACCGGCGTTGATGTAGGTCGCACCGGTGAAGAACAGCACCCAGAACAGGCTGACACCGCCGATCTGCAAGGTCAGCAGTTCTTCGGCCAGCGGCCGGATCGGCGTGAAGTAGCCAACAAAGGTCAGGCCGGTCAGCAAGCTGATCGCCAGCCATAATGTGTGCTTGGCGGCGCGGCGCATCAGTTTGTTCAGACCCCAGGGCGCGGCTTGCAGCTTGATCCGCTGGTTGCGCTCACCTTCGGTGATCTTCTCGCACCACATGAAGATCCAGGTCCAGGAGCTCTGCGGGCAGGTGTAGCCGCACCAGACACGGCCGGCAAACACGGTGATCGCAAACAGGCCAAACGCCGCAATGATCAGCAGCGCCGACAACAGGATGAAATCCTGCGGCCAAAAAGTAGCACCGAAGATGTGGAATTTGCTTTCAGAAAGGTCCCAGAGCACTGCCTGACGGCCGCCCCAGTTCAACCACACGGTGCCGAAAAACAGCAGAAACAGAAAACCCGCACCGCTCATGCGCAGGGTGCGGTACAGGCCGGTGAAGCTACGGGTGTGGATCAGGTTGTCGCTGGATTTGGCCTTCATCTTTGGACGCGAAGGCTCGATTTTTACAAATGAGTCGGGTTCTACGGTTCGGACGGGGATTCTCTCGCTCATGGTCTTTCGCTCTTCAGCCTCCATCAGGCATGAGCACTATGAGCGGCGATCTGTTTGCATAACAGACTCAGGTATCGCAATAAAAAGCGGATCAGATGAATGTTGAACCACACCCTGCGACAAGTTGATGCACCCGTCAAAACGGGGCGCGGACGCCTATATCAGACGCCCGCGCGCGATGTTGATCGGGGTCAGTCAAATCACCGAATCACTGTCGGTGGCCTTCAAATGCCGGCGACCGTCCACGGCGCCTGCTACGGTCAATGCATCGGCTTCTGCTTCGGTGATGTAGATGCGCTGGCCGTTGATGTCCACCGCTGACATGGCTTTGGCGCCGTCGGTGACGATGGTGACGTCGGGACACAGACGAATTTCTTCGCCGTTCTCCGTGGTAAAGAAGCAAGTCTGGTTTTCGATGCGCACAGTCATGGAGAGGTCCTTTTTTCTGCGGAGTCTTAACTGTTAGGGCACATCCCGCCGCCATCGTTCTGTGCAACCGATTAATGGTCGGCGCGGTCCATCCTCTATCGAACATTTACAGGGATTGCACCATGGACGCCTGGTGGCATGAGGTTTGGGTGACGCTGCAAGCGGAGTTCGCCGACATCGGCGACGCCTCGCAACTGACACGTATCACGGTAAGACTGTTGATAGCCGCCGTGTTGGGCGGGATTCTCGGTTTTGAACGCGAGCACAAAGGCAAGGCCGCCGGTGTGCGTACGCACATGCTGGTGGCGCTGGGGGCCGCGCTGTTTGTGCTGGTGCCGCAGATGTCCGGCTCTCAGGCCGATGCGATGAGCCGCGTGGTGCAAGGGGTGATCGCCGGGATCGGCTTCCTCGGCGCCGGGACCATCCTGAAAAACCAGGAAGGCGATGAGGGCCACGTGAAAGGCCTGACCACCGCCGCCGGGTTGTGGATGACCGCAGCCATTGGTGTTTCCGCCGGGCTGGGGCGTGAGGCGACGGCGGTGTTCAGTACGTTGCTGGCGTTGGTGATCTTTAGTGTGATGCCGAGGATTGTGAGGATGCTCGAAAAAAGCGATTCGGAAGATAAACCTTAGCGACTATTAGGTGCCCGTTCAGATGCCGGTTCAGGTTCGGTCATATTCAATGCCGATTGGACGTCCCAATGGTTTTCATTTGCCAACTCGTTTTGGGAGAAATCGAAGCTCCGATAACGCAGGTCAATGTCGTGAGCGAGTGAGCTCTTGACGGCCTTTTCCGGTTGCTCGCGATCGATCATGAAATAAAGTAGCTCGTAGTTGAATAGTTTCACTTTCAGGCCAGCCGTCGCTCAGTGATTCACGGTTGAGCGCAGATCGTTGTGCGCTCACGCTTTCTGTAAAGCTGCTGACACTGAAAAATATTGATGACATGGCTGGATGCTCTGGCTTAAGGGACTGGGGTATCTAAGAGCATGCAAGGGGATTTCGTAAAGCATTCGATAGCGGGAAATGTCACTACAGGATCGGTACTACACCGTTCTGGGAAAAAACCTTGTAGGAACGTGCTCGCGAAACGCCCGACCTCGCGTTGGGGTTCAAGCTTGCGGCGTTATCGTTGACGATCTTCGCGAGCAAGCTCGCTCCTACAATGCGGCGAGGGCGCATCAGAGCCATCATCACTCCGGCACAACAATCACCGGCGGCATCGTATCCGGCGGATCTTCCCTTGGTGGCGGGGTGGTCCCTGGCGGTTCCTGCTCGGGCACCGGCGCAGGTTCAGTCGGTGGAATCGTCGGGCTATCGATATTCGGATCAGGCGTTTCGGCCGGGATTGGGATACTCATCGTTGAAGCCTCCAGTGGCAGATGGCGCAAGTCGTGCTTAAGTGGATTGACCACCGCGCACAGGAATTGATTCCACCGAAGATCCGGGCAAATCCACGTGAACTTTACCGAGGCCTGTCGCTCGGAACCTAAGTGAGTTCATTCCGGGGCCGCTGGCCTTGCGCGAACGACGATCAGGTACAAGAGCGTCCATGGGGCGTAAAGGAGAGATGCTCGATGACTGCAGAAAAACCGACAGAGCTGAACTACAACCCTCATATGCCGCTGTCGCAGGCCTTGTTGCTGCCGCGCATCGCCATTGAAAACACCATGCCGACCCTTGATGGCGGGCAATTCGCCGTTAAGGCCGTGATCGGACAAGACGTGGTGGTCACGAGTAAAGTCTTCGCCGACGGGCACGACAAACTGGCCGTTCGGGTTCGCTGGCGTGCTGCCGATGATGACGCCTGGCAAAGCGAAGTCATGGGTGAGCTGGGCAATAACGGGTATCAAGGCCAATTCCGCGTCGCGCGTCAGGGCCGTTATGTGTTCTGCATTGAGGCCTGGATCGATCAGTTCGCCAGCTTCTGCTATGAGCTGGAGAAGAAGCACTCGGCCCGGGTGCCCGTCAGTCTTGAGTTGCAGGAAGGTCGCACCCTGGTTCAACAGGCAGCCGAACGCTCCGAAGGTCAACTGAGTGAAGCGTTGGCAGCGCTGCACCACGAACTGGCCGGGTTACTCGAAATCGAGCAGGTGGCGCTGTTTCTGCACCATCGCAGCGCTGATCTGATGGCTCAGGCCGATCACCGCGCCTATTTGAGCCTCAGCCCCGAGTATCCGCTGGACGTCGAACGTGAGATCGCGCAGTTCGCCAGTTGGTATGAATTGTTTCCGCGTTCGATCACCGACGATCCGGCCCGTCATGGCACTTTTAACGACGTGCATTCGCGGCTGCCGATGATTCAGGACATGGGTTTTGACGTGCTGTACTTTCCGCCGATCCACCCGATCGGACGCAGCTACCGTAAAGGCCCGAACAACTCCCTCACCGCCGGCCCTGACGATCCGGGCAGCCCGTATGCCATTGGCAGCGAAGAGGGCGGGCATGAGGCGATCCACTCGGAACTGGGCACCCGCGAAGACTTTCGTCGGCTGGTTGCCGCAGCCGCCGACCATGGCCTGGAAATCGCACTCGACTTCGCCATCCAGTGTTCCCAGGATCATCCGTGGCTCAAACAGCATCCCGGCTGGTTCAACTGGCGTCCGGACGGCACGATCAAATACGCCGAGAACCCGCCGAAGAAGTATCAGGACATCGTCAACGTCGACTTCTATGCCGCTGACGCGATTCCTAGCCTCTGGGTCGAATTGCGCGACATCGTGGTCGGCTGGGTCGAGGAGGGCGTGAAGATCTTTCGCGTCGATAACCCCCACACCAAGCCGCTGCCGTTCTGGCAATGGCTGATCGCCGATGTACGGGCGCTGTACCCGGAAGTGATCTTCCTCGCCGAAGCCTTTACCACGCCGGCAATGATGGCGCGTCTGGGCAAGGTCGGTTACTCGCAGAGCTACACCTACTTCACCTGGCGCAACACCAAGTACGAACTGTCGACGTACTTCACCGAGTTGAACGAGTCGCCGTGGCGCGAATGCTACCGGCCGAATTTCTTCGTCAACACCCCCGACATAAACCCGGCGTTTTTGCATGAGTCGGGACGCGCCGGTTTTCTCATCCGCGCAGCGTTGGCGACCATGGGCTCCGGGTTGTGGGGCATGTATTCCGGGTTTGAGCTCTGTGAAGCCGCACCCGTGCCGGGGAAGGAGGAATACCTCAATTCCGAGAAGTACGAGATTCGTCCAAGAGACTTCAATGCGCCTGGCAACATCATCGCCGAAATCGCGCAACTCAATCGTATTCGTCGGCAAAACCCGGCGTTGCACACGCATTTAGGGCTTACGGTCTACAACGCCTGGAATGACAACATTCTGTATTTCGGCAAACGCAGCGCGGATGGCAGCAATTTCATTCTGGTGGCCGTCAGCCTCGATCCGCATAACGTTCAGGAAGCGAATTTCGAATTGCCGCTGTGGGAAATGGGTTTGCCTGACGACGCCAGCACCCAGGGCGAGGATTTGATGAGTGGTCATCGCTGGACCTGGCACGGCAAGTACCAGTTCATGCGGATCGACCCGGCACATCAGCCGTTCGGGATTTGGCGCATCACGGCTTAGCCCCGGCACCTGTGGGAGCTGCCTGCTCGCCAAGGGGTCAGCACATCCAACATCCATGTCGCCTGCTACATCGTCTTCGCGAGCAGGCTCGCTCCCACAGGGAGGGGCTAGGCCCGGCGGATTTTTCGAATTCAACAGGAGTTCCAAATGGCGAAGAAACCCAAGGCTGCCACCTTTATCAAGGACCCGCTCTGGTACAAGGATGCGGTGATCTACCAGGTTCACGTTAAGTCTTTTTTCGACTCCAACAATGACGGGATCGGCGACTTTCCTGGCCTTATCGCCAAACTCGATTACATTGCCGACCTCGGCGTCAATACCATCTGGCTGTTGCCGTTCTATCCGTCGCCACGGCGCGATGACGGTTACGACATCGCCGAATATCGCGGCGTGCATCCCGATTACGGGACCATGGCCGATGCCCGGCGCTTTATCTCTGAAGCGCACAAACGCGGCTTGCGGGTGATTACCGAACTTGTCATCAACCACACCTCGGACCAGCACGCGTGGTTCCAGCGTGCGCGTAAAGCCAAACCCGGTTCGGCGGCGCGGGACTTTTACGTGTGGTCCGATGACGATCAAAAATACGATGGCACCCGCATCATCTTTCTTGACACTGAAAAGTCCAACTGGACCTGGGACCCGGTCGCCGGCCAGTACTTCTGGCACCGTTTCTATTCCCACCAGCCGGACCTGAACTTCGATAACCCGCAAGTCATGAAAGCCGTGCTGTCGGTGATGCGCTATTGGCTGGACATGGGCATCGACGGTTTGCGTCTGGATGCGATTCCGTATCTCATCGAACGCGATGGCACCAACAACGAAAACCTGCCCGAGACCCACGACGTCCTCAAGCAGATTCGGGCCGAAATCGACGCCAATTACCCCGATCGCATGCTGCTCGCCGAGGCCAATCAGTGGCCGGAAGACACGCAGCTGTACTTCGGTGACACCGATAAAAAAGGCCTGAATGGCGACGAATGCCACATGGCCTTTCACTTCCCGCTGATGCCACGGATGTACATGGCGCTGGCCCAGGAAGACCGCTTCCCGATCACCGACATTCTGCGTCAGACCCCGGAAATTCCGGCCAACTGCCAGTGGGCGATTTTCCTGCGCAACCACGATGAGCTGACCCTGGAAATGGTCACCGACAAGGAGCGCGATTACCTGTGGAATTACTACGCCGCCGACCGTCGAGCGCGGATCAACCTGGGGATTCGCCGTCGCCTCGCGCCGCTGATGGAGCGTGACCGTCGTCGCGTCGAATTGCTCAACAGCCTGCTGCTGTCTATGCCTGGTACGCCGACGATGTATTACGGCGATGAAATCGGCATGGGCGACAACATCTACCTCGGCGACCGCGACGGCGTGCGTACGCCGATGCAGTGGTCGATCGACCGTAACGGCGGATTCTCCCGCGCCGACCCGGCGAGCCTGGTGTTGCCACCGATCATGGACCCGCAATACGGTTACCTGTCGGTCAACGTCGAAACCCAGGCCGGCGACCCGCATTCGTTATTGAACTGGACCCGCCGCATGCTCGCGGTGCGCAAGCAGTCCAAGGCCTTCGGCCGTGGCACGCTGAAAATGCTGTCGCCGAGCAATCGTCGAATTCTGGCCTACACCCGTGAATTTACCGGGGCCGACGGCAAGAACGAGATCATCCTGTGCGTGGCCAACGTGTCCCGTAGCGCGCAAGCGGCAGAGCTGGACCTGTCGGCCTACGTTGGCATGGTGCCGGTTGAGATGCTCGGCGGTAATGCGTTCCCACCGATTGGTCAGCTGAATTTTCTCCTGACCCTGGCACCGTATGGTTTCTATTGGTTTGCGCTGGCCGCAGAAAACCAGATGCCTAGCTGGCATGTCGAGCCGGCGCAAAGCCTGCCGGACTTCACTACCCTGGTACTGAAGAAACGCATGGAGGAACTGCTTGAAGCGCCGTCCCGCGACACGCTGGAGCAGGGCATCTTGCCGAACTGGTTGCAAAACCGCCGCTGGTTCGCCGGCAAAGACAAGTCCATCGACAAGGTCAACCTGGCCTACGGCGTGCGCTTCGGTGATGCGCTGCATCCGGTGCTGTTGAGTGAAATCGAAGTCACCAGCGGCGGACAGACCAGCCGTTATCAGCTGCCGTTCGGCTTCATTGCGGACGATCAGGTGGGCCCCGCGTTGCCGCAGCAACTGGCGCTGTCTCGGGTTCGGCGCGGGCCTCAAGTGGGTTTGATCACCGATGCATTCAGTCTTGAACACTTCATTCGCGCTGTCCTGCAAGGCATGCAGGACAACACCGTGTTGCCTTCCGATGGCGGCGAGATTCGTTTCGAGCCGACTGCCGAGCTGGGCAAACTGGGCCTGACGGTTGAATCGGAAGTGCGTTACCTGTCGGCCGAACAGTCCAACAGCTCGGTGGTGATCGGCAGCAGCCTGGTGCTCAAGCTGATCCGCAAGGTCGCCTCGGGCGTGCATCCGGAACTGGAAATGAGTGCGTACCTGACCGGTGCAGGCTTCGCCAATATCTCGCCGTTGCTGGGGTCGGTGGTGCGCCGCGATGCCAAGGGCGAAGACAACCTGCTGATGATCGCCCAAGGCTATCTGAGCAATCAGGGCGATGCGTGGGAGTGGACGCAGAACAACCTCGAACGGGCATTGCGCGATGAACTCGCCGATGCCATGTCGGAGCAGGAACAGCACTACAACGCCCTCGGCGAACTGCGTGACTTCGCCGGCATGCTTGGTCAGCGCTTGGGGGAAATGCATCAGGTACTGGCAGCGCCGACGGACAATCCGGACTTCGCTCCGCAAGTCACTACGCAAAAAGAGGCCCTGGCTTCGGCCAAGGATGTCGCCGCGCAACTGGAGCACGCGCTGAAGTTGCTCAAAGAGCATCAAAACCAACTGAACCCGGCGGACAAAACCCTGGTCACTCGTTTACTGGACAACAGAAAAGCCATCCTCGGCCACGTCCAGGAACTGGGCAAAAAAGCGATCGGTGGTTTGCGCATTCGTGTCCATGGCGACTTGCACCTCGGGCAAGTGCTGGTGATCAAGGGCGACGCTTACCTGATCGACTTTGAAGGTGAGCCGGCACGTCCACTGGCTGAGCGACGCGGCAAGCACAGTCCTTACAAGGACGTCAGCGGTGTCTTGCGCTCGTTCGATTACGCGGCCGCCATGGCGATCAACGTGCACAACGTCGATAACACCGCCGAGGCCCAGGCAGCACGGTTACGGGTCTCGGATCGCTATTTAAATGAGGCGAAACAGGCATTTGTCGACGCTTATCGGCTGGCGGCAGCTAGTCTTGCTCATGCATGGCAAGATCCGGAAGGCGAGGACGCCGCGCTGGCGTTGTTCGGTCTGGAGAAAGCGGCGTATGAGGTGGCCTATGAGGCAGAGAATCGGCCCACTTGGCTGCCTGTGCCGTTGCACGGTTTATATGGACTATTGAGTGGGCTTAAACCCTTTTCCGATCTTGGTGGAGAGTAGTCATGAGTTTCTCGAACAAGGAACAGGGTCACGCTAAAGAGGCGTTACTGCCCAGATCGCGGGACATCGACGCCCTGGTGCGCGCCGAACATCACGACCCCTTTGCAATCCTCGGCCCCCATGGCGATGGCGCCGGCGGGCAATTTATTCGGGCTTATCTGCCAGACGCGCTGAGCGTGCAGGTGCTGTCCAAGGACTCCGGCGAGGAACTTGGCAGCCTGGAAGCCACCCAGACGCCGGGGTTGTTTGTCGGGCATTTCGAGCGCGCGCAGCCCTATGTGCTGCGCACCCGTTGGGCAGGCGGCGAACAGGTTTCCGAGGACCCTTACAGCTTTGGTCCTTTGTTGGGTGAAATGGACTTGTACCTGTTCGCCGAGGGCAATCACCGCGACTTGAGCAGTTGCCTCGGTGCGCAGCTGACAACCGTCGAGGGCGTCGACGGCGTGCGTTTCGCCGTGTGGGCACCCAACGCCAAACGGGTGTCGGTGGTCGGCGACTTCAATAACTGGGACGGCCGTCGGCACCCGATGCGCCTGCGTCACCCGACCGGCGTCTGGGAGCTGTTCATCCCGCGCCTGCAGGCAGGCGAGGCTTATAAATACGAGATCCTCGGTACCCACGGCATTCTGCCGCTCAAGGCCGACCCGATGGCGCTGGCCACCACGTTGCCGCCGGACACGGCGTCGAAAGTCGCCTCTCCATTGAGCATTGAATGGCAGGATCACGAGTGGATGCAGGCACGCGTCGAGCGTTCACAACCGAGCGCACCGCTGTCGATCTACGAGTTGCACGCCGGCTCCTGGCAGTGCGAGCTGGACGATCTGGGCGAAGTCGCGCGCCAGTACACCTGGCACGAACTGGGTGAACGGTTGATCCCGTACGTGAAAGAGCTGGGTTTCACCCACATCGAACTGATGCCGATCATGGAGCACCCGTTCGGCGGTTCGTGGGGCTATCAACTGCTTTCGCAATTCGCACCGAGCGCACGCTACGGTTCGCCGGATGATTTCGCCGCGTTCGTCAACGCCTGTCACCTGGCCGACATCGGCGTCATCCTCGATTGGGTCCCGGCGCATTTCCCGACCGATACTCACGGTCTGGCGCAATTCGACGGCACCGCGTTGTACGAGTACGGCAACCCGCTGGAAGGCTTCCATCAGGATTGGGACACGCTGATCTACAACCTCGGCCGCACCGAAGTGCACGGCTACATGCTGGCGTCGGGATTGCACTGGCTCAAGCATTTCCATGTCGATGGCCTGCGTGTCGATGCGGTGGCGTCGATGCTGTATCGCGATTACTCGCGCAAGGCAGATGAATGGGTGCCGAACCGTCACGGCGGCCGGGAAAACCTCGAAGCGATCGACTTCCTGCGTCACCTCAACGATGTGGTCAACCTTGAAGCGCCCGGCGCGCTGGTGATTGCCGAAGAATCCACCGCGTGGCCGGGCGTGAGCCAAAGCACGCAACAGGGCGGTCTGGGGTTCGATTACAAATGGAACATGGGCTGGATGCACGATTCGCTGCATTACATCCAGCAGGATCCGGTGTACCGCGCGCATCACCACAACGAACTGAGTTTCGGTCTGGTGTATGCCTGGTCCGAGCGCTTCATCCTGCCGATTTCCCACGACGAAGTGGTCCATGGCAAACACTCGCTGATCGACAAGATGCCCGGCGACCGCTGGCAGAAATTCGCCAACCTGCGCGCGTACCTGAGCTTCATGTGGGCGCATCCGGGCAAGAAACTGTTGTTCATGGGCTGCGAGTTTGGCCAGTGGCGCGAGTGGAATCACGATCAGCAGCTGGATTGGTACTTGCTGCAATATTCGGAACACCAGGGTGTGAAGGCGTTGGTGGGCGACCTGAATCGGCTGTACCGCGAAGAACCGGCGCTGCATGACCAGGACGACGCGCCGCAAGGGTTCCAGTGGCTGATCGGCGATGACGCCATCAACAGCGTTTATGCGTTCCTGCGCTGGAGCAAGGACGGGCGTCCGGTGCTGGTTGTCGCGAACTTCACCCCGGTGCCGCGCCAGGCCTATCGCATCGGCGTGCCGTTTGCGGGGCGCTGGACTGAGGTAATCAACAGCGACGCGGCGACGTATGCCGGGTCGAATTATGGGAATAGCGGCGGGGCGTTTACCGAGGAAGAGGCGAGCCATGGTCAGGCGCTATCACTGGTGTTGAATTTGCCACCGTTGGCGGTGTTGATGTTGAGGCCGGAGGGTTGATCTGAAACCGCGTCGCTGCCATGCGCTCCCACAGGGATCACGCTGTACCTGTGGGAGCGGCGGTGTGGCGACCCGATTTGCTCGCGATAGCGTCAGCCCGGGCAACGCATTTCTTGACAGTTGACGCTCACCAGCGCATCCGCACGCCAAGGCTGCCAATCAGCCCATTCAAGTCATTTTCATCCACATCGCTGCTGTAATCGGCGCTGACGTACAGACTCACGGCGGGAGTCACTCTGGCCACCAGACCCAAACCCACTTCGACTGTCGATGAGTTGCGGCTGCTGCTGATCTTGTCGACTTGATCCAGGGTGACGGTATTGCCGGTGTACACCGTGTGCCACAAGTTGGTCCGCACGTACGGCTCGACCCCGAGGCCGTTGATGTCGTAACTACCTTTCAACCGCGCACCGACCCGGCCGCTCCAGGACGTCAGGTCGCTGGACGATGCATTGCCGGAGCCGGCGGACGGGGTGTCAAGGGTGATGCGCTGATTGATCAACTGCGCCTGGGGTTCGACCACCCAGTTGTCGCCCAGACCAATCGGGAAGCCACCTTCCACCGAGAAGGTGACCGCGCTGCCTTCGGTGGCTTGTCGGGCGCCCTGTTCATTGCGGCTGAAGCCGTTGACCCGCCCCCCACTGGCCGTCAAATCCACGTGCCAGCCCTGTGGGCCGGTCAGGCTCCAATAGGCGCCGAGGCTCTGGCCTTGCAGGTTGAGGGTGTCGGTGGCAGGGGCGGCAAGGGCGCGATTGGTCAGCAGGCCGTTGCTGTTGCCTTGAAACTGGCTCACGCCGCCGATCAGCCCGACCTGCTGGGTATGGCCGCTGCCGCTTTGCAGGGTGAGGATCGCCGGGCCTTTGAATTCGTGGGCGCCAGGAATGCTGAATCCCTGGGACAGATAATCGGATTGTGCCTGACGCGATGCCTGTCCATAAAGCTGATCCCAGGCTGACGGCGCAGCGTCTTCGATGGTCAGGCGTGAACTTCGCAAATCAGGATTGGCGTTGAAGCGGCCGGGATAGGTGGTAGCGAGAGCGGGCAAGGTAAGCACCGGGACCTCCTGGTCATACCAGGGGGTTGTTTCTTCCTCGGCAGGCGAGGCCTGCACTTCCATGGATGAGCACAGCAGGAGCGAACTCGAGACAGTGCAAAAAGTAACTTTGATCTCTTGTTGGGTGAATGAAGTTTTCATGGAGGTCTACCTTGCTGTCGCATGCGGTATCTCGCTCTGGCGTCTCTCCTACCCCGAATGAGGGGCGACCGAATGGCGTGGGGCAAGCCTTGACCCGCCCGTTTTCACGGGTGTCTGATGGTTTGCCTCAGGTGTTACTTCCGGGGGTAGTAAGGTGAAGCTAAGAAGACTGATGGCGTTGCGTCAAGAAAATGAACGATAAGCGGTATGACTAATTTAGCCTATGCAACTGATTGTTTTTTCGCGGTTATATAAGTTCTTGTTTGTACGAAAAATCATCGTGGAAGCACTGCCCCAGAAGTGTTCAAGCAGCCGACAGTCGGTCCAAAAAACGATGTGAGCGGCGAGATTGCCGATAACATCTCGTTGAACATTACTGTCAATATCAATGATGCTCAACGGATCAACCCTGAAACCTTAAAGATGCACTTCCACCGCCAACGGCAAATGATCCGATAGATGCGTCCACGGCCTGCTGCCCAATATCCGCGGTTCATGGCTGCTGGCATTGCGCAGATAAATCCGGTCCAGGCGCAGTAATGGAAACCGTGCAGGGTAGGTTTTTGCCGGACGACCATGGTGGCGCTCGAAGGCTTCGTGCAGATAGTCGTGACGGGCGAGGGCGGCGTTGCCTTGCAACTGCCAGTCGTTGAAGTCGCCGGCGATGATCACCGGTGCATCGTCGGGCAGTGATTCGAGCAGTTGGCAGAGTAACTGAAGCTGCAACTGGCGATGACTTTCCAGCAGACTCAGGTGCACGCAAATCGCGTGGACTTCAGCGTGTCCGGGTACGTCGAGAATGCAATGCAGCAGGCCACGGCGTTCGGGGCCGGTGATCGAGACGTCGAGGTTGCGGTATTCACGGATCGGGTATTTCGACAGCAGCGCATTGCCGTGGTGACCGTTGGGGTAGACCGCATTGCGGCCGTAGGCGAAATCGCTCCACATGCTGTCGGCCAGGAACTCGTATTGAGAGGTCTGCGGCCAGTTGTTGAGACGGGAAGAATGACGTTCGTGTTCGCCGACGACTTCCTGCAGGAACACCAGGTCGGCGGACGTACTGCGCACCGCTTCACGCAGCTCCGGGAGAATGAAGCGCCGGTTGAGCGCGGTGAAACCCTTGTGGGTGTTGACCGTCAGCACTCTGAGTCGATGAATCGCCGGCGGCGTGTTCAATGGCGTCGATTCGACGGTCTGGCGCTTGGAATCACTGGTCACTTTCACTCCTCTGAATCAGGCTTGCTTAGGTATGCGACTGATGTGGGGGCGGGCAGTTCAGTTTGAGCGACAGTGCCCTCGGCATTGCCATCCACAGACGCTACGGTGCGGCGATCCGACTTGCCGGCGATGGTGTACTCAAGAATAGCGCAAGGCTCAAGGGTCTCATCGCCGGCAAGCCGGCCCATACAGGAGGGGTTGGTTCAGACGAAGACGATTTCATACGGCAACCGCATGCGCTCCAGCAGCACTCGGGGTAGCAGCGGGGCGATGCCGATGGCGGGTTCGCCGTCGAGCTGGCTGGCGTAGGCGTGGGTGGCGTGGCTTTTGCGTGCGACGGTCCAGGTGTCGAGGCGGATCTTGCGGGCGCGATGCCACGGGATCAGTCCTCGATCACGCGCGGGCCAGTGCCATGCCCAGACGGGCACTTCGTTAAATGCCACACCGACCGAGGCGGCGGCTTTGGCACTGGCGCGGCCGACAGCGTCGTGGTCGACATTGCCGTCCTCGCACCAGGTGCTGAACACCACGTCACCGGGCCGCAAGTACCGTGCGATGAATTGAGTCACTTGAAGCTCGCGCTCGGCCAAGGCGTTGTCGGTGAAACCTCCGCGAATCCACTTCAGGCTGTGCATCGGCAAACCGAGGCGGCGCAAGGCTTCAACGCTTTCCTGGGGACGAAACACACTGAGGCGTTTCTCCGACCACTGCTGCGACCCCGGATGGCTGGCGCTGCCGTCGGTGATCGAGATCAATTGCAGGGGATGGCCCAGCGTGCTGAGTAATTGCAGGAGTCCGCCGCAGGTCACGACTTCATCGCCGGGATGCGGCGCGATCACCACGGCGCGCGCGCCGGGCGGGACCAGGGTCTGGGTGTTGATGACGGGAATGTTGTCCAGCTGAGGCGCGTTGTTCCAGATCTGCGCTGCCAGGCTGTTGTCGCTGATGGAAACAGGTTTCATCGGGCTACGTCCTTGTTCTGGTTGATAGCAATGTGCCGCTCTCCGAACCCTGGATTGCCGCGAACAGAGTATTGCTCAAGTCACGCTATTCGTCGCGTCGATGTTCCCACCGGTGCGCATTTTTATCCAGGTTGAGCCAAATCGCGCAAATAGTCACCGAAACCGCCTCGCGCCCGACTGTCGAGCCTGGCGCTGGTCAGCACCTGTGGTCGGTGACTCCAGGCGATCGTCGCGCCGCAACGTTCCAGTTGCCGCACCAGTTGCACGTCTTCATTGCACGCCAACGGATTAAAACCACCGGCACGCCTATAGGCCTCGGCGCTGATGCCCAGATTGGCGCCGTGCACATGCCGATGGCCGTCACGGGCCTGATAGTGTTGGTGATAGCGAATCTGCGCCGACTCATCGAACGACTCATGCCACGCGTCCACGGTGACAGTGCCGCACACCGCGTCGGCATCGAGCGACAGTTGCGCCACCAGCCAGTCGTGGGCCACCCGGCTGTCGGCGTCGGAGCAGGATATCCAGCGCACCCCGCGATCCAGCAGAAATCGCGCCCCGGCGGCGCGGGCCTGACCGACATTGCGCGCGTCGATGTGCAGGCAGTGGACCGGGTAACGGCCAACGATGTCTGACGATCGATCGGTGCAACTGTCGAGCACCACCAGCACCTCGACCGTTTCACCGCCCAACAGCTCATGTTGCGCGGCGCGCAGGGCGGCTTGCAGGCAGTCTTCGAGCAAGGCTTCTTCGTTGTGCGCCGGGATCAGAATGCCAATCATCGCAAACCCTCCAGAGCCGCCACGGAGCGCGGTTCGCGGCTCCACAGCTCCAGCAGAAAATCGGCTTCCTGATGCAGGACCAGGCGCGGCAGGTGCAAATGCTCGTGGAGCAAGTCATGGACCTGACGGGCATTCAGCGGACAGCCTTCGATCGGCGGGCGCCAGTGGCAGGAGAGCAATTGGCCGTCAGCGGTCAGTGATTGTGTGATGTGCTCGATCAGGTGTTTGAGGTCGTCAGCATCCAGGTAATAGCCGACCTCGCTGAGCACAATCAGGTCGAACTGTTCGTTTGGCCAATCGTCCGGCAAGCGGCTTTGGCGGACTTCTGCGTGCTCGAACAGGTTCAGGCGCGTGCGCGCCAGCGATACGGCAGCCATTGCGGTGTCGCAACACAACAGACGATCGCAGCGGGTGGCGAGCTCGGCGCTGAGTTCGCCGTTGGCGCAACCGGGCTCGAAGATCGCACGATAGCGAGGCCGGGGTAACGCGGCGAGGGTGATTGCGCGTTTGCGTTGTTCGTACCAGCGCTGACGAAAGGCCCAGGGGTCATCATTCCCGGCAAACAATCCGTCGAAATAACGATCCTCGACACTCATAGAAACACCACTTCGAAGGGTTGCAGCAAACGTTCCAGCACATACGGCGCCAGCACCGGCGGCAAGCCAATGCGCGGGTCGCCTTCCAACTGGCTGGCGAAGGCGTGAATCGCGTGCCGCTTGCGCGCGACCAGTGGCGGACTCAACAGAACCTTCCCCGCCCGGTGCCAGGGCACGGAACTGTCTTCAGGGGTTGCCCAGTGCCACGTCCAGACCGGTAGCTCATGCACGCGCGCGCCGACGCGTTTCGCCGCCTCGGCGCTGGCACGACCGACCGCCTCATGGTCGCAATGACCGTCTTCGCGCCACGTGGTGAAGACCACATCGTTGGCGCGCAGATGACGTTCTATGAATTCGATCAATGCGCTTTCCCGCGCCGCGACGCGACTGTCGGCGAACCCGCCGCGCAGCCATTTCAGGCTGTGCAAGGGCATACCGAGGCGACGCAGCGCTTCGACCGACTCCTGCGGACGGACCGCGCTCAGGCGCTCGACCGGCCAGCGTCGAGAGCCGGGATGGCTGGCGCTGCCGTCGGTGACCGAGATCAGTTGCAGCGGGCGGCCAGCAGCGGCGAGCAATTGCAGAAAACCGCCGCAGCCGAGCACTTCGTCGTCCGGGTGAGGGGCGATGATCACCGCTCGGGAGCCCTCAGGCACCAGATCAAGAATGTCGATCGCCGGTAATTGCGCCAGATGCCTGGAGGTTTGCCACAGATGCAACGGCGTGCCCTGGCCGACGATGGGGTTGGTTTTCATAACGTCCATGTTCCGTTAATGACCTGTTCGCCGAGGGCCGCGAGGTCGCGTTCGGCGTGGCTCTGGCGCAGAAACACCGGCAGGTCGGCGATCAGTCGGGCGAACTGCCGATCCTTGCAATAAGCGCCGGCACCGAGGGCGTGGCCCACATGCTGAATCACCTGTTCGACGCTGTTTTCGACCACCGCGCGGGCGCGGCGAGCCAGCAGTTCGGCATCGTCGAGTGGCGCGGCATCAAGGGTCAACGCGCTGATGCGCAAAACTGCCGCAGCGGCCTGTAACGCGCTGTCAACGGCGCCCAAGTGGGCGAGGGCATGCGGTTCCTGGTGATGCGCGCAGTGACCGCGCAATCGCTCTGCGAGGCTTTGTGCCGCGCCATACCAGCACGCCGCAATGCCGATCCCGCCTTGCCAGAAACCGGGGCGGTGCAGGTAGTCGCCGGGATTGCCGATGGCCTGTGCTTCGGCGCCTTCAAACAGCACCTCGACGCTGCCGGTCGCGCCCATACCCACGGCTTGCCAACCGTGACCAGTGACGATCACGCCCGGCTGATCCAGCGCCACTGCCACCAATTGCTGACGATCCCGGTCATCCCACGCGGTGAGCAAGGCGTGGCTCAGCACCGCCGCGCCGGAGCACCAGGCCTTGCGGCCATTGAGTTCAACCCTCTGACCTTGAGAACTGACCCGCACCCGCGCATCCGGCGGTTCGGCGGCCCACATCCCCCACGTGCTGGAAGGCGTGGGCGAGCCGCCAAGTTGTTGAATGATCGCCAAGGCATCGGTATGCCCTTCGTACAACTTGCACAACCCCAGATCATGCCCGCCGACGTCGGCCAATCGCTGGAACCGTTCCAGCGTCCGACCGCTGCCAGGCAGTGGCAGCTGATCGAGACCTGCGTCAACCAACGACCGCAGGCACCGACCTAATGCCTGAGTGTCGGTGTAGTCCGGTGCCCGGTGATGAAGAAACGCCTCGAGGTCCATTTCACTCTTCTTCCTCATGCTGCAATTCGAACAGCAGCAGCGACCGGCCTGTGACCGAATATTCGTGGCCGAACTCAAAACGTTCCTGGCCGCGGATCGACGGTTGATTGGTGTCGATCATGCAGGTCCAGAACCCGCCATCCGGCACTTCCGGCAGGGTGAAGTTGACGATGTCGTGGTGCGCGTTGACCACCAACAATAAGGTGGCATCACCGCCCTTGCGACGAATCCCGGTTTCCTGGGCGCGGCCATCGAGCAACATGCCGAGGCATTTGCCGTGTGCTTCCTCCCATTGTTCGATGCTCATTTCGCTGCCGTCCGGCGCCAGCCAGGTGACGTCCTTGACCCCGATGTCCTCGTTGTAATTGCCCACCAGGAAGCGTCCGCGGCGCAGTATCGGGTAGGCCAGGCGCAACTTGATCAGGCGCTTGACGAACTTCAGCAAGGCCTTGCCGTCCTCGCTCAGGTCCCAATTGACCCAGCCGATTTCGCTGTCCTGGCAATAGGCGTTGTTGTTGCCCTCCTGAGTGCGGGCAAACTCGTCACCGGCCACCAGCATTGGCGTGCCCTGGGACAGCAGCAGCGTGGCGAAGAAGTTGCGCATCTGCCGCTGGCGTAGCGCGTTGATCTCAGGGTCGTCGGTCGGGCCTTCGACGCCGTGATTCCAGGACAGGTTGTTGTTGCTGCCGTCCTGGTTGTTCTCGTCGTTGGCTTCGTTGTGTTTGTCGTTGTACGACACCAGGTCATTGAGGGTGAAACCGTCGTGGGCGGTGATGAAGTTCATCGACGCATACGGGCGCCGACCGCGCTGGTTGAACATCTCGCCGGAAGCGGTCATGCGGCTGGCGAAGTCGGCGAGTTGGCCGTCATCGCCTTTCCAGAACGCGCGGACCGTGTCGCGGAACTTGTCGTTCCACTCGACCCAGCCCGGCGGAAAGCCACCGACCTGATAACCACCGGGACCGCAGTCCCATGGCTCGGCAATCATTTTTACCTGGCGCAGCACCGGGTCCTGGCGGCAGGCAACGAGGAAACTGTGACGTTCGTCGAACCCGTCGTGGTAGCGCCCGAGAATGGTCGCCAGGTCAAAGCGGAAACCGTCGACATGCATTTCCGTGGCCCAGTAGCGCAGGGAGTCAGTGACCATTTGCAGCACGCACGGGTGACTCAGGTCCAGGGTGTTGCCGGTGCCGGAATCGTTGATGTAGAAACGCTTGTCGTCGGGCATCAAGCGGTAGTAAGAGGCGTTGTCGATGCCGCGCATGGACAGCGTCGGGCCTTGTTCGTTGCCCTCGGCGGTGTGGTTGTAGACCACGTCGAGGATCACTTCCAGATTGGCCTCGTGCAGGTGCGCGACCATCTCCTTGAACTCGGCGATCTTGCCGCTGGCCAGGTAGCGCGGGTCCGGCGCGAAAAACGCAATGCTGTTGTAACCCCAGTAATTGGTCATGCCTTTGTGCAGCAAGTGCTGGTCATTCACAAACGCGTGAATCGGCAGCAACTCCACACTCGACACACCGAGCTTGCGGATGTGTTCCAGCACGTCATCGACCATTAACCCGGCGAAGGTGCCACGCACGTTCTCGGGGACGGACGGGTGACGCATGCTGATTCCGCGCACATGCGTTTCGTAAATGATCGTCTTGTCCCACGGCACGCTGACGCGATGGTCGTGGCCCCAGGTGTGTGCCGGGTCGATCACCTTGCATTTGGGCACGAACGGCGCACTGTCGCGTTCGTCGAAACTGAGGTCGGCGTCGGGGTGGCCGATGGTGTAGCCGAACAGTGCTTCGGACCATTTCAACTGGCCGACCAGTTGTTTGGCGTAGGGGTCGATCAGCAGTTTGTTGTGGTTGAAACGATGACCGTTTTTCGGGTCATAGGCGCCATAGACACGATAGCCGTAAATCATCCCCGGATGGGCGTCGGGCAGGTAGCCGTGGTAGATCTCGTCGGTGTATTCCGGCAGTTCGATGCGCTCCAGTTCAACTTCGCCGGCATCATCGAAAATGCACAGTTCGACCTTGGTGGCGTTGGCGGAAAACAAAGCGAAGTTGACCCCCAGGCCATCCCAGGTGGCGCCCAGCGGGAAGGGCAGACCTTCACGGATTCGCGATGCCTCGGCTTGAGGTTCTGGCGCGGCTTTTTTGGGACTGGTCATAGATGCTCCTGCAAAAAGGGGGGACGCTGCGTGGCCAGGGCCAGTCAGTTATCCGATAGCTGCTTCGCACTTTGTGGGAGCGAGCCTGCTCGCGATGGACTCAAGAGCGATGCGTTCAATCAGTAAAAAACGCGTTGTCGTTAACGTCCATCGCGAGCAGGCTCGCTCCCACAAGAGCAGATTATCGTGGGCAAGCGAGCCCACGGTGGCGAGAGGGGACTCGCCACGAGTTTCAGTCAGGACAGTGCCGGGAAGTGTCAGGCCGCAGGCGGTTTACGCGCTGCGCGAGGTTTCTTCTCGGTGGATTTCTCCCCGGGCGGGATCACCTTTGCCGCCGCGACGGGTTTTGCCTTGGCTTTGGTTTTCGGCTCGCCAGCCTTGCCGTTGGCGGTTTTGCTGACGGCAGGTTTGGTGCCTGCCGTTTTGCTGCCGGCCGCCTTGGGCGATTTACTGGGGGCCAAAGCTTCGGCTTCCGCCAGTTTGCGAGCCATCTCCCAGTGCCGGGCTTCATGACCCTCGGGTTTTCCTTCCGATTCCCAGATCTGATAGGCAAATTCGCGGATGCGTTTATCGTCGGTACTCATCGCTATGCTCCTGAACTGAACTCAAAGTTTTGGATAAAGAGATTGACCGGGAAATCCCCCAGCGCGGCGCCAATCATCAGCTCCTTGTGTTCTGTGACTGCGACGCTGGAAAAAAGTCCCTTCAGATTTTCGGCAGGGGTGGTGAACGGTAATTTGACTCGCGTATCGCCCCACTGCGGCACGCCGACATGGGGATTGGCACTGTTTTTCAGCAGGCCTGCACAACGTATCGGAACGATCACGATGGCCCGCTTTTGGTTGTACGAGCGCGCAAATGCCAGCACCCGGTGTGCCTCGCTGCCGACCACTTCCAGCGCTTGATACGTCCCGCGCTGAAACAGCTCGGCCTGTTCGGCACGCAGGTTTAACGTGCGCGCGATCAGGGTTTGTTTGATGCGTCCGTCACGCCAGTTGGCCAGCAGGTCTGGCAGTTCCGGCGGACGTTGCAGGGCCTGTTGGCGACTCGGGTAATCCACCGGGCGACGGTTGTCCGGATCGACCAGCGAGAAGTCCCAGTATTCGTTGCCTTGATAAAGGTCGGGAATGCCCGGCACAGTCATGCGCAGCAAGGTTTGCGCCAATCCGTTCAGTGCGCCGGCAATGGCAATGGTCTGCACCGCTTTGCCCAGCGCTGCGCGCAGCAATTCACCGTCAGGGCTCAGTAGCAGGCGTTCGATAAACACCTGGGTGGCACGTTCATACGCATCGTTCGGTGCGCTCCAGCTGCTTTGCAGCTTGGCTTCCCGCAAGGCTTTCTGCTGCCACTGCCACAGACGTTTGACGTAGCCCTTGAGCGCGGGCTGATCGTCGCCGCGCAGTTCCAGCGGCCAGCTGCCGAGAATCGCCTGATACAGAATCAATTCATCGCCCGCCGAGGGCATCACATCGTCGTCGCGCAACGGCCGGGCCAGCGTCTGCCAGAGCGCCACCTGCTCGGCGAACCACGTGCTGCATTCGCTCAACACCGCCAGCCGTGCGCGAGTGTCTTCGCCGCGTTTATGGTCGTGTGTCGCGGTGGCCAGCAGGTTGTCGGGGAATTCGTCGAGCCGATTGAGGCACGCAGCATGAAAGTCGGCCACCGATGCGCTGAATTGCTCGGTGCTGAACCCCACGTCATTGCGCGACAGCAATACCGCCGAGCGATAAAACGCGGTGTCCTCGACCGCCTTCGCCGCCGCCGGTGAAGTCAGTTGCTGAAAGCGCACGCAAGCATGCTTGAGCATCTTGCGCGCGCGGCCCACCGGGCGTTTGCGCCAGGGTTCGCCGCCGAGCCAAAGGGCCAGGCAATCGAGCACGGGCCAATCCGCTTCGCCCAGGGTTTGCCGCGCTCCGTCCATGGCTTGCTGAAAAAACACATCGTCCTCAGCGGAGCGCCCACGAGGGCTGATGTAGGTGCGATACACCGGGAAGTGCACGATCAATTCCTGCAACGCCCGACGAATCGCGCCGAGAGTCAGGTCGCGGGTCATCAGATCATCCCGGGCCACTTGCAGCAGGGCCTGGGCGACGCTTTCGAAATCGCCGGCAAGCGAACCGTTGAGAATTTGCTGACGGGCCAGTTGTGCTTCCTGACGGAAGTCGGCGGGCCTTTCGCTGTAACGGTTCCACACTTCGCCGAGGGTTTGCGCTCCGGCGGGATCATGCTGGAGCAATGACAACTGATTCATGAATTCATAACCGGTGGTGCCATCCACCGACCAGTCACGGTGCAGGGTTTCACCTTCACCCAGTATTTTCTCGACGTAGATCGGCAGGTGTCGCCCCGGCGCCAGGCTATCGACCCGACGCCGCAGTTTGCGGCAGTAACCGCGCGGATCGGCGAGGCCATCGATGTGGTCGATACGCAGGCCATCGATCAGGCCCTCGGCGATCAGTTCGAAGATCTTTGCGTGAGTCGCTTCGAACACGGCCGGGCGCTCCACGCGCAGACCGCCCAGTTCGTTGACATCGAAAAAGCGCCGCCAGTTGATGTCATCCGCCGCCGTGCGCCAACTGGCGAGACGATAGCTTTGACGTTCCAGCAACTGGTGCAGGCGCTGGAAACCTTCGGGCGTGAGCGAATCGTAGGCTTGCAGATTCTGCTCAATGAGGTGAAGCAGGGTCGGATCGCTGGCCAGTTCGCGCAGTTCGTCTTTCAACGGCTTCGCCAGGCGGTGGGCGTCTGTCTGGTAACTCAAGGTGCTGAAACGGTCGGCCAGTGATTTAAATCGCTCGGTATCGTCCTTGAGCAATTCGCCGTAGTTCATCGGGCAAATCGGGAAATGATGGTCGTAGTGCTCGACGTAAAAAGCACCGTGCTGCGCATCAAAGCGCAAGGTCAGGGTGCCATCCTGCAGTGCAACCCCGTAATCACTGCCCAGGAACGGCAGCAATAGCTGACCCTCCATCAACGGATCGGGTGAATGCCACTGGATGTCGAAAAATTCGCCGTACGGGCTCAAGCGCCCCCATTCCAGCAAGTCCTGCCACCAGGGATTATCGCCCCCGCCCACGGCCATGTGGTTGGAGACAATGTCGAGGATCAGCCCCATGTTCTGCTCGCGCAACGCGCTGACCAAACGGCGTAATGCCGCTTCGCCGCCCAGTTCCGGATTGACCGTGGTCGGGTCCACCACGTCATAGCCGTGCATTGAACCGGCGCGTGCGCTCAGTAGCGGCGAGGCATAAACATGGCTGATGCCGAGGCGGGCGAAATACGGCACCAGCGGCACCGCATCGTCGAGGGTGAAGTCTTTATGAAACTGTAGGCGCAGGGTTGCCCGCAGCGGTTGAAGGCGTTGTTGATTCATCGGTCACGCTCGGCCGCCTGAAGCCGCGCGCAGGCGAGCAATTCCAGGCGCCGGGCAGCGTCCGGGACATCGAGCAAGGTTTCGCTGGCTCCGGGCAAACGGCGCGACCAATTCGGATGGGTGTCGATGGTGCCGGGCAGGTTGGATTGCTGTTCGACACCCAGGGCGTCCTCCAGCGGCAGCAACACCAGCGGCGCGCGGGTATGGCCGAGGAAGCGGATGGCTGCGTCGAGTATCTGATCGGTCTCATGGGACTCTTCGCGGAAGTTCTGTGGGTCCTCGCTTAACACCCGGCGCAGGCCTTCGCGCTCGCGCTCACGGTGACGTCGCCACTCGATTTCACCCGTGGCGTCGACCAGGCTCAGTCGGGCGTTCCAGTCGATATCGCGGCCATGCCACCAGCCATTGAGCGTCGGCAAATCGTGGGTGCTGGTGGTGGCCAGTGCGTTGTCCGGCCAGTCGAGGATCGGCTTGAAGTGGGCGTTGTCCTGTTCAAACAGCAACACGCGCATGCCGAGAATCGAACGGGCGATGAGTTTTTCCCGTAGCCCGTCCGGTACCGTGCCGAGGTCTTCGCCGAGCACGATGGCCTGATGCCGATGGGACTCAAGGGTCAGCAGTCGCAGCAGATCGTCCACCGGGTAGTACAGATACGCGCCATCGGCGGGTGACGCGCCGTTGGGGATCACCCACAGACGCTGCAGGCCCATGACGTGATCGATGCGCAGGCCGCCGGCATGGGCGAAGTTGGCCCGGAGCATTTCGATGAAGGCACGAAAGCCGTGGCGCACCAGGCCCTCGGGCGAGAACGCGGAAATGCCCCAGCCCTGGCCGGTGCGATTGAGAATGTCCGGCGGCGCGCCCACCGTCAGCGAGGCGAGCAATTCGTCCTGGCGACTCCAGGCCTGACTGCCACCACCGTCGGCACCGACCGCCAGATCGGCGATCAGGCCAATGCTCATGCCGCTGCTGCGGGCGGCGGTTTGTGCGCGTTCCAGGCATCGGGTAATCAGCCACTGGCAGAAGGCAAAGAAGCCAATGCGTCCGGCGTTCTCTTCGGCAAATTCAGCCAGCGCAGCGCTGCGCGGGTCGCGCCATTGTTCGGGCCATTCGCGCCAGTCGAGGTTTTCACCCTTGGCGGCGCGGGCTTCCTGAATGGCTTCGAAGCGACAGTGGTTTTCCAGTGCTTCGCCCGCCGCGTGGCGAAAGCTGCTGAAGTCAGCGTGCAACGGGTGTTCGCCCTGGACAAAGCCTTCGTACAACGCCTGCAACAGGCGGTGCTTGGCTTCGGCCGCGACAGGCCAGTCGACCAGCGTCTGTTGTTCCAGATGCTTGAGCTCGGCAGCGAGCCCGGTGGCGTCAATCGCCGTGCGCATCGCGCGTTCGCCAAGGATCGCGCCGGGCGCTGCGTACAGGCTGTTGAGGAACAAACGGCTGGACGGCGAATAAGGGCTGTAGCGCTGGGTGTCGCTGCTGAACATCGCGTGCAGCGGGCTGATCGCCAGCGCTTCGGCACCGCGCTCACCGGCCACACGGGCGAGATCTTCCAGCGCCTGGGTGTCACCAAAACCACCGTCGCCGGGACGGCGCAGCGAGTACAACTGCACGCTCAGCCCCCAGGCGCGAGGGATCGGGCTGTCGACCGCATCGCCGACGCTGTAGCAGCGTGTCGGTGCCACGGCCAGCGTAAACGATTGGCCGTCGATACTGACGTGCTGATAACCGACCGGGATCAGACCGGGCAACATGGCCTCGGCATCCAGTTTCATCGTGAGCCGCGAGCCATCTTCAAGGTGGATCTCGCAGGGTGTTTGCGGCTCGAAATAATGCGCTAGGCTGAGGCCCACGCCAAAGTCCGCGGTCAGCAGTGGCGGCAGATGCCGGGTTTGCTGCACCTGCTGCAATTCGAGCAGGCTGGCATCGATTTCCTGGGCGCTGCCGGCCGGATGGCCGAGCCCGGTCAGGACATTGCGTAACACCGATGGTGCGACTTTCTGTGGGCGGCCGTTGGCATCGATCCAGTCGACGGCCAGGCCAGCTCGGCTGGCCAGTATTTCCAATTGCGCATCACTCATTGGCGCTCTCCATCCGGGGGTAGCAAAGGGGCTGCGGCCGTGAGGCTGACTAGCGCGCAATACGGGGCAAGGGTGCCCTGATTCAACAGGTCGGCAGACTTCGGCGGGTGTTCGAACAACAACGAAGTGTCGGCCTGTGGGGAGTGGACCACCGGCGTGTCGCTGAGGTTCAGGTCAATGCGCAGCAGACTGCCATCGCCCAATTGCCAGCGCGCGGTCACCGCGCCCGGCGCCAGTACCTCAGCCCCCAACGGGTGCGCACCGGGCAGGCGCGGGATGATCTGCTCATGGCGGATTTGCAACAGTTGGCGATACAACGCGTAAATGGCCGACTGCCCGCTCGCCGTCAAGTTCGGTCGGGAGTCTTCGAAGGTTTGCTGCGCGTTCGGGTCGGGAATCTGTTCACGCTTGTCCGGATCGGCAAATGCGGCGAACGCGGAGAACTCGTTACGTCGACCTTCGCGAACGAGTTCCGCCAGTTCGCCGTGATGGCTGGTGAAAAACAGGAACGGTTGCTCGGCGGCAAACTCGTCGCCCATGAACATCAGCGGGATCATCGGCGACAACAGCAACAACACTGTCGCCGCTTTCAATGCGTCGGGATGGGCGAGTTGGTGCAGCCGTTCGCCGAACGCGCGATTACCGATCTGGTCATGATTCTGCAAGAACAGCACGAACGCCGTGGGCGGCAAGTGACCGCTGGGCTCACCTCGGGCTTCGCCGTGCCGATCGGTGTGACCCTGGAACACGAAACCCTGGCTCAGGCAGCGGGCCAATTGTTCGGTGGGATTGTCGGCGTAGTCGGCGTAATAGGCGTCGGTTTCACCGGTCAGCAGCACGTGCAAGGCGTTGTGGCCGTCGTCGTTCCACTGCGCGTCGTAACCTTCCTGCAGCAAGCTGGCCTGGTTGTGTTCGTTTTCGACGGTCAACCACACGTGCCTCGCCGGGTCGGTCTGCTGCCGGATGCGTTGCGCCAGTTCTTGTAGAAAGTCCGGGCTTTTGATCGCGTGCACCGCGTCGAAGCGCAACCCGTCAAAGCGGTATTCCAGCAACCACATCAACGCATTGTCGATAAAGAAGTCGCGCACCTCGCGCCGCCGGAAGTCGATGGCCGCGCCCCAGGGCGTGTGCTTGTCTTCATTGAAGAACGCCTTGGCGTAGCGGTGCAGGTAATTGCCGTCCGGGCCGAAGTGGTTGTAGACCACGTCGAGCATCACCGCGAGGCCATGGCCGTGAGCGGTGTCGATCAGGTGCTTGAGTTGTTCGGGCGTGCCGTAGGAGGCTTGGGGCGCGTAGGGCAGAACCCCGTCGTAGCCCCAATTGCGATCACCTGGGAACTGCGCCAGTGGCATGAGTTCGATGGCGGTAATGCCCAGTTCGGCAAGCCGCGCCAAGTGCTGCTCGACCTCAACGAAACCGCCCAGCGCACCCACGTGCAGCTCGTAGATCACCGCCTCGTTCCATGGCCGCCCCAGCCAGTCGCGGTGTCGCCAGGTGTAGGCGAGGGGATCGACCACCACGCTGTGCCGATGAATGTCACCGGCCTGAGCGCGGGAGGCCGGGTCGGGCACCTCCAGCTCGCCATCAATGTTGTAGCGGTAACGCGTACCCGCAGGACAGCGCGTTTCGATCACGAACCAGCCATCGGCCTGAGGCAGTAGCGGCAAGGATTGTCCATCTTCCAGTTCGACACTGACAAAAAACGCATCTGGCGCCCACAAGGCAAAACGCGTGTGCTCTGCGTCCAGCATGATTGCGCCGTGGGGCCAGGTCTCAAGGGTCCGTAACGGCATTGTTCAAAAACCTCTTACTGTTTGTTCGATTTCCCCAGCGATTTAGCCACCAGTTGTTCGTAGAGTTCGGCATAGGGTTCGACGGCTTTGCACCAGTTGAACGGTGCGGCCATGGCCCGGCAACGCATGGCATTGAGCAGGCCGGGGAAGGCGAATACCTTGAAGGCGCGGCTCAGGGCTTCCTGATAGCTCTCGACCGTGGATTCGTCGAACAGGAAACCGGTTACGCCATTTTCGATGGTGTCGGCCAGGCCGCCGGTGTTGCGCGCCACCGGCAACGAACCAAAGCGCTGGGCGTACATCTGGCTCAAACCGCAAGGTTCATAACGCGAGGGCATCAGCAGGAAATCGCTGCCGGCGAACATGCGGCGGGCGTCGGTTTCGTTGAAGCCGATGCGCACACCGATCTGTCCCGGAAACCGCAGGGCCAGTTCACGCATCGCTTGTTCTTCTTCGGGCTCGCCACGCCCGATGATTGCGATCTGGCCACCGGATTCGACGATGTATTCGGACACCGCCTCCGTCAGGTCCAGACCTTTCTGATAGACCAGGCGCGAGACCACGGCGAACAGCGGCCCTTCGGAATCGTCCAGCCCGAACAGTTCGCGCACGTGCGCCGCGTTGACCGCTTTGCCGTCCCAGTCACCGATGCTGAAGGGGCAGAACAGGTGCGGATCGGTCGCCGCGTCCCAGCTCTCATCGATGCCATTGGGAATACCGCTGAGCAGGCCTTGCTGGGTCTTGGCGGCCAGAAAACCGTCGAGGCCGCAGCCGAAGGCCGGCGTGGTGATTTCCTGGGCGTAGGTGGCGCTGACGGTGGTGATGTGGCTTGAGTAAGCCATGCCGGCCTTGAGGAACGACATCTTGCCGTAAAACTCCATGCCTTCCTGTTGCAGCGCATGATTGGGAATGCCCAGCTCCGGGCACGACCCCAGGCTGGTCACGCCCTGGTAAGCGAGGTTATGAATGGTGAACAGCGTCGGCGTGCGCTGACCGCGCCAGTGCATGTAGGCGGGGGCCAGGCCTGCAGGCCAGTCATGGGCGTGCACCAGGTCCGGGCACCAGTGGATTTGTGCGAGGTTGGCGGCGATATCGGCAGCGGCCAGGCCCAGGCGGGCGAAACGAATATGGTTGTCCGGCCAGTCGCGGCCGTTATTGGCGCCGTAGGGTGAACCTTCGCGCTCGTAGAGTTCAGGGCAGATCAACACGTAAATGACCAGGCCGTCGGGCATGTCCATGCGCCCGATCTTGCAGGGAGGCAGCGCGGCATGACCACCGAGTTCGCCAATAATGTGAATCGGGTTTTCACTGTGCAGCACCTGCGGGTAACCGGGGATCAGCACACGTACGTCGTGCAATAAAGCCATGGCCCGGGGCAGCGCTGCGGAAACGTCGCCCAGACCGCCGGTCTTCACCAGGTCGGCGATTTCCGAGGTCACGAATAACACTTTCTTTCGATTGGGATTCTGCTTGACCACCGGTGTCAGCGTCTTCGTGCCCGGGACGCTGATGGATTGGGCACTTGGGGCGCTCACGGCGCTCGTTTCACCGACCTGCTGATGAGCACGTTCTCCCTGAATATCTAAAGCCGCACTGATCATATGAATCTCCCGTGTTGTTGATCTAATTCTAGGTCTGGCAAACGGTGTTTCGTGGCCAAATCCTGTGGCCGGGCGCAAACGCGCTACGCATCGGCGAGCAAACACTGCCCATGCGTTAAAGCAGAATGGCTGGAGTGGCCGTTGCAAGGATTGCACCAGTCGCAACGCACCTACCTTTCAGAGGACCGACCATGAATGGCAAAAGTTTCGATTTTTTTGACACTTTGTGACCGGCCGGTTTTGCCCCGCGAAAATGAGTCTAGGCCAGAACTTAGAGCGGTGAAGGCCAGATGGCAAAATTGTTCGACAATCGGTTCAAAGCGGTACGGACGTGCCGAATAGAGAGTCGAACGCTCCGACGAAGGGCATGTTTTTTTGCGATCAGGCCCCAAAAAGTAACCTGGCAGTCACATGGATGTGCGAGGGCGATTACACCGGTGCACTGTTGTGGTGCGCTCCCAGGTCCCGCTTTTGGCCGAACCGCTGCCTTACTGCGGCGAGGGTTGCCTTGGTATAGTTCGGGCCTCATTTTTTGCCCGGTAAAGGATCACTGCCATGTCTCAGTACACTGCGTTCACCGTCGAACTGGCCGATAAAATTGCCCATGTGCAGATCAATCGTCCGGAAAAGATCAATTCGATGAACGCCGCGTTCTGGAGCGAGATCATCGAGATCTTCCAGTGGATCGATGACACCGACGAAGTGCGGGTGGTTGTGCTCAGTGGTGCCGGCAAACATTTTTCTTCCGGTATCGACCTGATGATGCTGGCCGGAGTGGCCAATGAGTTGGGCAAGGACGTTGGCCGCAATGCGCGTCTGCTGCGCCGCAAGATCCTCGCACTGCAAGCGTCCTTCAATGCTGTCGACAACTGCCGCAAGCCTGTACTGGCAGCTATTCAGGGTTATTGCCTGGGCGGTGCGATCGACCTGATTGCCGCCTGCGACATGCGTTACGCCGCCGAAGACGCGCAATTCTCGATCAAGGAAATCGACATCGGCATGGCGGCCGATGTTGGCACCTTGCAACGCTTGCCGCGGATCATCGGTGACGGCATGCTGCGTGAACTGGCTTACACTGGTCGCTCGTTTGGTGCCGAGGAAGCGCGCAGCATCGGTCTGGTCAATCGCGTCTACAGCGACGCCGCCAGCCTGTTGGACGGCGTCATGGGCCTTGCCCGAGACATTGCCGGCAAGTCGCCGATTGCCATCACCGGCACCAAGGAGATGATCAGCTACATGCGCGACCATCGCATCGATGACGGCCTCGAATACGTCGCCACGTGGAACGCCGCCATGCTGCAATCCACTGACTTGCGCGTGGCCATGGCCGCCCATATGAGCAAACAGAAACCCGAATTTCTGGATTGATTGAAAAATGACTTCACGCTGGACCACTGCAGTACTGGACACCGATCAACCGGGCGGCTGGGCCGTCGCGCGCAGCCCTGAAGGCTTCCTGTTCGACGACAATGGCGCGCTGTTCCCGCGTGAATGGCTCAAGCGCCAGGACCTGACGATTCTTGCCGAACATGGCATCGGTCATCTGGACGGCGAACCGGTCTATCTGCTGGAGCTGCGCAGTCACAGCGAAGTGCCGGGCTGCAACTGGAAAGGTTTGCGGGCGTTCATGCTCGACGGCGATCACGCCGTTTACAAGGTGCTGGGTTATGCCGCGCAGATCGGCACCTGGGCCCGCGAGCACCGGTTTTGCGGCAATTGCGGACAGGCCACGAAGCAAGTCATCCGGGAACGGGCGATGTACTGCGAGCCGTGCGGTCTGCGTTACTACCCGCGCATTTCGCCGAGCATGATTGTGCTGATCACCCGTGGCGATGAAATCCTGCTGGCGCGTTCACCGCGCTTTGTCACCGGGGTCTACAGCACGCTGGCGGGCTTCGCCGAGCCGGGCGAGTCGGCCGAAGACTGCCTGATTCGCGAGGTGCGTGAGGAGGTGCAGATCGAAGTCAAGAACATCCAGTACATGGGCAGTCAGTGCTGGCCGTTCCCGCACTCGATGATGCTCGGCTTCCACGCCGAGTACGCCGGCGGCGAGATTGTCTGTCAGGAAGACGAGATCGAGGACGCCCAGTGGTTCAACGTGCACGAGCTGCCGCCGTTGCCGGCGTCACGCTCGATAGCCCGGTTACCTGATCGACGTCTATGTGGCCCGGCGCTTAGGCCACGCTGAACCAGTGTTGCCAGGCTAGCCGCACAGTCAGGCCCAGCACCACGGTGATGAACACCGGACGAATGAACTTCGCTCCGCCGCTGATGGCGGAGCGCGCGCCGAAGAATGCACCGACCATCACCGACAGGCCCATGCTCAGGCCGATGATCCAGTCCACTTGCCCGGAAAAGATGAACACCGACAGCGCCGCAATGTTGCTGACGAAGTTCATGCTGCGCGCCACGCCGCTGGCCTTCACCAGGTCGATGGGATACATCAGCATGCTGCTCACGGTCCAGAACGCACCGGTGCCGGGGCCGGCCACGCCGTCGTAGAAACCGAGGCTGAAGCCTTGGGTCGATTGCCACTTTTTCTTGATCGGCGCGTCGTTGTCCAGCGGTGCTTTCGGCGTGCCACCGAACAACAGGTAGAGGCCGCAGGCGAACACGATCACCGGCAGCATCTTGTTCAGCCACTCGGCGGGCAGGTAATGCGCGACCACGGCACCGGTCAACGCGCCGACCAGGGTGCCGACAATGGCGTGCACCCACTGCCGGGGATGGAACAGTTTGCGTCGATAGAAGGTGAAACTGGCGGTGGCCGAGCCGAAGGTCGAACTGAGTTTGTTGGTGCCTAGCACCAGGTGCGGCGGCAGGCCAGCGGTCAACAGCGCCGGGGTGGTCAACAGACCGCCGCCGCCGGCAATGGCGTCGATGAAACCGGCAATGAAGGCAACCACGGCGAGTATGGCCAGGGTGGTGAGGTCAACGCTGAGTTCGAAAGGCATGGAAATGGGCTTATTCGGCGGGGTGCAGCCAGTGGCTGCGGGGAAGGGCCGATATCTTACCTAGATCCAACTTCTGCTGCGACTGGTCTGGCCTCATCGCGGGCAAGCCCGCTCCCACAAGGATTGAGGGTGTTCACATATGTGTGTTCACCCGGGACCCTGTGGAAGCGGGTTTGCCCGCGAAGACTGACTTTCAGGCACTACATCACTTCGAGACAGGCCCATTCCCGATCTGCCACACAAACGGCGGCTCAGTCCCGTTAATCTCCCAATCCCCGACAATCCGCGCCTTGTAGATCACCGGATTATGCGACGACACGGTCCGCGCATTGCGCCAATGCCGGTCCAGCGATTTCCCCTGACGCACATCCGAAGCCCCCAGCGCATTGAACAGCTCGGTGGTCGCCCGCTGAATCAGTTCCGACACCACCACCTGCGCTTTCGCCGATTCGAGCTCCGCCGCAACATTTGCCGCCCGCTCCAGCCCCTCGTCGCCAGAAAACCGTGCCAGATACGCCCGCTGTGCCGGTTGCGCCGCCTTCAAGGCACTGGCTTCAGCGGCATACACCCACGCCGCCACCTCACCGACCACTTGCTGAACTTGCGAATCCTCGCTGACGCGTTGGGCATTGCCATGGCTGTAAATACGTTTGCGCTCACGCACCTGATGCGCCACATCACGCAACGCAGCACGACCGATCCCGGCCAGCGTGGCCAACAGCACGAGCTGATAGAACGCCGTCTGATACTTGAAGCGGGTGGCGAAGTCGATGATGTTTTCTGCGTCCACCTCGGCGTCGATAAACCGCGACGTGCCGCTGCCCGTGGTGCGCTGACCGAATCCGTCCCAGTCATCGCTTTGCACGATCCCCGGTTGGTGTGTGCGTACAGCGGCAATCACGTCGCCACCGTTGTCGCTGCGCTGGGCGTAGACGTCGATCCAGTCGGAAAACAGGCTGCCGGTGCTGTAGAACTTTTCACCGTTGAGGCGCCACTTTTCGCCATGGGGCGAGACGTTGGTGATCACATCGCCAATGGCCACACTGCCGATTTCCGTCCACGCGCAACCGACGATGTCACCGTCGACGAAACGTTTGAACCACAGGTCCCGGGCCGGCCCCGCAGTGGCGTTCAAGCGGTCCTCGGCAAACGCGAAATGCCCGCGCAGGGCTTGCGGAACGTTGGAGTCGGCTTCGGCCAGTTCGATCAGCAACTCAAACAGTTGCGGCAGGGACGCGCCGCCGCCACCGTATTCAACCGGCACACGCACGGCGCCGAAGCCGGCTTCCTTCAGCCACTGAATGGGCTCGTGGGGCAGGCTGCGGGACTGTTCGCGCTCGACCGCTCCGGCGGCGATGCGCTGGAAAATCGGGCGGAATCTCGCGGCCAGCGCTTCATCGTCAGTGCCAATGGACAGTGGATTGATTACCTGGTGTTCGGTCATGGGGGCAGCTCCTTGGATCGGCAGTTAGTGCCGAGGGGGATTGCAGGGTCCGTGCCGGGTAGAAACAGCCAGGTTTTGCTAGGGGCTTGGATTCAGATGCCGCTTGAACTGTTGCCGTACCAACAGCGCAACAGCAAATTGCCCTGCCACGCCCAGCACCCTGTGGGAGCGGGCTTGCCTGCGATGGCGGCGTCACTTTCAACACATCCATTGACTGACATTCCGCTATCGCGGGCAAGCCCGCTCCCACAGGGGTTCTCGCCGGGCTCAAGATAGTCGTTTCACCCGGCTGGCACGGTTGCTGCTCTCACCCAAGGACTTCCTAACGTCCCGAGGACATGCCAATGAGTCAGCAAGCCGTCAAATTTGCCTACTGGGTGCCGAACGTCAGCGGCGGGCTGGTGGTCAGCAAGATCGAGCAACGCACCCACTGGGGCATCGACTACAACCGCAAACTGGCGCAACTGGCCGAGGAAGCGGGGTTTGAATATGCCCTGACGCAGATTCGCTTCACCGCCGGTTACGGCGCCGAGTACCAGCATGAGTCGGTCGCCTTCAGTCACGCACTTCTGGCTGCCACGACAACGTTGAAAGTGATCGCCGCGATCCTGCCCGGTCCCTGGCAGCCGGCGCTGGCCGCCAAGCAACTGGCGACGATCGATCAACTGACCAATGGCCGGGTGGCCGTGAACATCGTCAGCGGCTGGTTCAAGGGCGAGTTCCAGGCCATCGGCGAACACTGGCTGGAGCACGACGAGCGTTATCGCCGCTCCGAAGAATTCATCCGCTCGCTCAAAGGCATCTGGAGCCAGGACAATTTCACCTTCCGTGGTGACTTCTACCGATTCGACAACTACAGCCTCAAACCGAAACCGCTCGGCCAGCCGGAAATCTTCCAGGGCGGCAGCTCCCGTGCGGCGCGGGACATGGCGGCACGTGTATCGGACTGGTACTTCACTAACGGCAACACACCGGAAGGTATCAAGGCCCAGGTGGATGACATCCGCACCAAGGCTGCCGCGAATAATCACTCGGTGAAAGTCGGGGTGAATGCGTTTGTGATCGCTCGCGACACCGAACAAGAGGCGCGCGCGGTACTCGCGCAGATCATCGATCAGGCCGACCCCGAGGCGGTGAATGCCTTTGGCGATGCGGCGAAACAGGCGGGCAGGGCGTCACCGGAAGGCGAGGGCAATTGGGCCAAATCGACGTTCGAGGATCTGGTGCAGTACACCGATGGCTTCAAGACCAATCTGATCGGCACGCCGCAACAAATTGCCGAGCGGATTGTGGCGTTGAAAGCGGTGGGGGTTGATCTGGTGCTGGCGGGGTTCCTGCACTTTCAGGAAGAGGTGGAGTATTTCGGCAAGCGGGTGTTGCCGTTGGTGCGGGAGCTGGAAGCCGAGGCTGCTGTACAACAAGCCGCAGTCGCCTGACCACCATAAAACCAGTGTGGGAGCGGGCTTGCCCGCGATGGCGGCGTCACATTCAACACATTCGTTGACTGACATCTCCGCTATCGCGGGCAAGCCCGCTCCCACAGGGTTTGATGTGAATTGTGAATCTGAATTATAGACCGAGGTCGGACAAACTTGGGTGATCATCCGGGCGACGACCAAGCGGCCAGTGGAACTTGCGGTCGCTTTCCTTGATCGGCATGTCGTTGATGCAGGCGAACCGATTGGCCATCAGGCCGTTCTCGTCGAACTCCCAGTTTTCGTTGCCGTAGGAACGGAACCAGTTGCCCGAGTCGTCGTGCCACTCATAGGCGTAACGCACAGCGATGCGGTTGCCGGTGAACGCCCAGAGTTCCTTGATCAGCCGATAGTCCAGTTCCTTGGCCCACTTGCGCGTCAGGAAGCCTTTGGCTTCTTCACGGTTGTAGGCGAATTCGGCGCGGTTGCGCCATTTCGTGTCCAGTGTGTAGGCCAGCGACACGCGCTCCGGGTCGCGGGAGTTCCAGCCATCTTCGGCCAGGCGAACTTTTTCAATGGCCGATTCACGGGTAAATGGCGGCAATGGCGGACGAACTTCAGCGTTAGACATTTAAAGTCTCCCTCTCAAATACAAGTTCAAGCAAGTTGTCGGGCTTGGTTAAAGTGTTACAGGTCCAATAACTTTCGCGCCATGCATTGCGCATTATCGGCGGCACTGTGATCACCCATGACAAGCGCCACGGTAATGGCGCCGTCGATCAGGATCAGCAGCTGTTTGGCCAGCATCTCCGGGTCGGTGGCGCCATGTTCGGTGCAGAGCTCGCGCACGTAGTCGAGCAGCTTCTGTTTGTGTTCTTTGGCGACCCGCCGGACTGGATCTTGCGGGTTTCCGGTTTCGCCGCTGGTGTTGATGAAAGCGCAGCCACGGAAGCCTTCGGAGGCAAACCAGGCCTTGAGCACGGTAAACAGGTTGAGCAACCGGTCGGCTGGAGTTTCGGCCTGGTCGACCGCATTTCTGTACCAGAGCATCCAGCGCACGTCGCGGCGTTGCAGGGCGGCGACGGTCAACTCCTCCTTGTTGGCGAAGTAGCGGTAAATGCTTTTTCTGGAGACGCCGGCGGTTTTCACCAGAAGATCCATGCCCGTGGCAGCGATGCCACTTTTATAGATCAACTTTTCGGTGACATCCAGAATGATGTCGCGTGTGTCGTTGCTTGTGATTTCGTTCATGCGACGAACAGTAGAACGATCGTTCTCCATGGTCAAGCGAATATTTTATTGTTGATTGGATGGCCATCGCTAGCAGGCTAGCTCCCATATTTGAAATGCATTCCCCTGTGGGAGCTAGCCTGCTAGCGATGAGGGGCGGCACAGACTCCAGCAAGACCCAAACCCCTCCATGGTGTAAGCTCTCAAACTCTCCAGATTCGACCCATTTGCGAGCCCTATGCCGTCGCTTTTCAAACGCTCTCTGCTGCCCAAACTGCGCAGTTTTCCGCTGACCGCCGATGCCGTCACCATCCTCTCTGGCGCTGCCGAGTTCCGTCGTTGCCTGCTGGAAAAAATCGCCACAGCGACCCGGCGCATCTATATCGTCGCGCTGTACCTGCAACAGGATGAAGCCGGTCAGGAAATTCTCGATGCCTTGCACGCCGCCAAACTGGCGCGTCCGGAACTGGATGTCGTGGTCGTCGTCGACTGGCTGCGCGCCCAGCGTGGCCTGATCGGTGCCGGCAAGCAGCCGGGCAATTCGGCGTGGTATCAGGAAACCACCCGAACCCACGCAAGCGTAGTCCCGGTGTACGGCGTGCCGGTGCAGACCCGCGAGCTGTTCGGCGTGCTGCATTTGAAAGGCTTCGTGATCGATGACTGCGTGATCTACAGCGGCGCGAGTCTGAACAACGTTTATCTGCACAAGTTCGACAAATGCCGCTACGACCGTTATCACCTGCTGCAGAACGGCGCCCTGGCCGATTCGATGCAGCACCTGGTTCAGCACGGCCTGGTCGCCTCGAAAGCGGTGCATCGCCTCGATTTGCCGAACCTGCCGACCACCCGCAGCCTGCGCAATGACATCGGCGACCTGCGCAGCCGCCTGAAACACGCGACATACGACACTACGACGGGCAGCACGGCGAAAGACGGTTTGTCGGTCAGCCCATTGCTCGGGGTCGGCAAGAACAACCCGCTGAGCCGGGTGATTTGCGAGTTGATCGCCAGTGCTCAGCATCAACTGACGATCTGCACGCCGTATTTCAACCTGCCATTGGCGGTGACCCGGGAGATCAACCGGGCGTTGGCCCGGGGTGTGAAGATCGACATTGTGGTCGGCGACAAAACCGCCAACGATTTCTACATCCCGCCGAGCGAGCCGTTCAAAGTGATCGCCGCATTGCCATACCTCTATGAGATCAGCCTGCGCCGTTTCGCCAAGCGTCATCATCGCAGCGTCGACAGCGGTCAGCTGAACCTGCACCTGTGGAAGGACGGCGACAACACCTATCACCTCAAAGGCATGTGGATCGATCAGCGCTACACCTTGCTGACCGGCAACAACCTAAACCCGCGAGCGTTCCGTCTCGATCTGGAAAACGCGCTGCTGATAGATGACCCCAAAGGCGAGTTGCTGGCGCCGCGTCGCAGTGAGCTGGCCGAGATCTTCCAGCACACCACGCGCATCGAGCGGTATCAGGACCTGGAAACCCTGCCGGATTATCCGGCGGGCGTGGCCAAGTTCCTCAAGCGTGTCAGTCGCGTGCGCATTGAACGCTTGCTCTATCGCATTCTATAAAGCGTGCCGGGGCCCTGGCCAGAGGGCCACCAGCAGCAGCAACGCTGCGGCCACCAGATACGGCAAGCGCGGCTCGATGCCGTAGATCAGCGTGGCAGTCAACGGCCCGATCACTACGCCAAACCCTTGGGCGGCGCCGATGGACCCGGCGGTCGCGCCTTGCTCCGAGGCCTCGACCGCATTGGCGGCAAGCGCGGCGAAGGACGGGAAAATCAGGCCCATGCCACCCGCCGAGACAAAGAAGCACAACCACAAGCCCCACGCGGTGCCGGCAATGATGGTGCCGGAAAAGCCCAGGGCAGCCACTATTGCGCCGACCCGAATCAACCGCAGCGGCGGCCATTCCAGTCGACGCACCATCAACTGCGAACAGATCAACGCGAACCCGACCATGGTCAGGGCGATCCCGGCGGTTTGCGCGGCGTCGGCCGGGCTCATGCCGAGTCGGTCGAGGGCGAAAAAGCCAACGGTGATTTGCGCGATGGACACACAGAGCATCGCTACGAATGCGACTGCCATGGGCCGGCGCAGCCGTGGATCATTCAAATGAACCTTGCGCGGTGCCTGGCGCAGATGCAGTTCCTGACCCTTGAGTTTGTAACGCAGCACGAGGAATGCCAACAACGGCAAAACCGCCATGGCGTAGAACGGCAGGCTCAGGCTGTAGCGCGACAACAGGGCGGCGATCGCCGGACCGATCACTAGCCCGCAGGCGTTGGCCGCGCCCAACGCGGCCATGGCTTTGGCGCGGTGTTGCGGTTCGACGTTGTCGGCAATCAACGCATTGCAGCCCACCGGGATCGCCGCATAGAACACGCCGATCAGCCCGCGTCCGAGCATGAGCCCGATAAACGCCAGCGCTGCTGAAGGCAGGAAGCGTAAAGACGTGTCGATGAACAGGCACAAGGCCCAATAGGCGAGCGTGAAGCCTGCGGTGCCGAGCAACAGAATGCGCCGTCGCCCGAAACGGTCGCTGGCCTGACCCCAGGGACGCGCCAGCACCATCCAGATCACCCCCGACACCGTCACCGCCGCACCGGCCTGCCAGGTGGCCAGGCCCAATACCCGGGCGATCGGCCCGATCAAAGAGACGAACGCCATCATCGCCATGGTGCAGGCCATGTTGGCGGCCATTAGCGGGCGCAGGTCGAAGGTTGAAGCGGACATGGGTGAGTCTTCCGTGAACTTTTGTTATTGGCGGGGGATGTTAGCGCGGCCTGTGCAATCCATCAGCAAAATGCGTCGCCGGTGAGAAAGCCATCGCGAGCGGGCTCGCTCCCACATTGGACTTGTGGTCGGCACAGATCCCCTACCGGCTTGCTCGCGATGAGGCCCGCTCAGACGCTACAAAACTCAGTTCAACCCAAGCTTGCCACGCAACATCGACAAATCCTCAGCCAACGTATTCACCGGGCCGACCAGCGCCTTACGGTCGTTCTCTTTCACCTTGTCATAAGTCTCGAAACCACCGTCCCTGGTTTTGTATTTCGCCAGCGTCTTGTTCACCGTCGCAAAGTTCTTGTCGACCTTGGCAATGAACGCCGGGTCTTGTTTCTCGATCTGCGGACGGAACAGGTCGACGATTTTCTTCGCGCCGTCGATGTTGCCCTGGAAGTCATACAGGTCGGTGTGGCTGTAACGATCCTCTTCACCGGAGATCTTGGTCGCGGCGACTTCTTCGAGCAGCGAAGCCGCGCCACCGACCACTTTTTCAGGCGGGAAGGTCAGCCCGGCCACGCGCGATTGCAGGTCCTGGACGTCTTTGTTCAAACCATCGGCCAGCTCGCCCAGGCCCTCGGTGCTCTTCTCGGAAAACAACGAGTACTCGATGCGGTGGAACCCGGTGAAGTCTTCGGCTTTCACGCCTTTTTCGTGGTCGTCCACACGGGAGTCGATGGACGCGTCGAGGTCACTGAACAACTCGGCAATCGGTTCGATTGATTCGTAGTAAACCCGGGTCGGCGCGTAGAGTTTCTGCGCGGTGGCGAGGTCGCCTTTTTTCACCGCGTCGGTGAATTGCTGAGTGTGGCTGGCCAGCTCGTCCAGCTGCTCGGTGACGTAGATCTTGTAGTCCGAAACCGGCCCCACCAATTCCAACGGCGCCGTCGCCGCGAAAGCCGAAAGCGGGGAGTTGAGCAAACCGAGGGTCAGCAGTAACGCGAGAGGCGACTTTTTCATGAGACGGTTCCGTGGTGGGAGGTTGGTTAGGCGGTGGCTTTTGTTTGGGCCGCGTTGAGCAGTGAGCGACCGATGAAGTCCTGGTCGTCCGTAATACCTGGCAGGGTGAAGTAGTACCCTCCACCGACCGGCTTGAGGTATTCCTCGAGTGGTTCGCCGTTGAGGCGGGTTTGCACGGCGATGAAGCCTTTTTCCAGGTCGGCCTGGTAGCAGATGAACAGCAATCCCATGTCCAGCTGACCGTTTTTGTTGACGCCGTTGGAGTAGTTGAACGGCCGGCGCAGGATCAGGTTGGCCTGGCTCGCGGCGGTGCGCGGGTTGGCCAGGCGGATGTGGGCGTCGAGCTTGGTCAGCTTGCCTTCCGGGTCTTTGGCATAGTCCGGCACTTCGGTTTCATGGGTGCCGCCCAGGGGGGCGCCGGTGCTTTTGACCCGGCCGAGAATGCTTTCCTGCTCCTGCAGCGGCGTGCGGTCCCAGCGCTCCACGAAGTTGCGGATGATCCGCACCGCTTGATAACTGCCAGTGACGGCCCACGCCGGCTCGTCGCTGCCGGGCTGGACCCAGACGATGCGATCCATGGCCTTGGCGTCGTTGGAGTCGGGGTTGGCCGAACCGTCGCGAAAGCCCAGAAAGTTGCGCGCACTCTGCGCCGGCATACCGGGTTTCACCGGGGCTTGGGGCGGCACGCTGCCTTCCTGTTTCCAACGTACCAACAGCAAGTCCGGCAGGTTTTTCACGATGTCGCGCAGGGCGTGGATATTGGTGTCGGTGGTGTTGGCGCAGAACTGCACACTCAGGTCGCCGTGGCAGCAATCGGCTTCCAGCGCATCGTTGGGAAAACCGACCATGCGGCTCAGCCGTTTCGGTTTGGCGTGGGCCAGGCCAAAGCGTTCGTCGAACAAGGATTCACCCACCGATACGGTAATGGTCAGGTTGTCCGGCGTGACCAGCGGGCCGAGAATCCCTGAATCCAACGGCGGCAGTTTCGGATCGACCTGCGCCACCGGGCCGCCCTTCATCAGGAACGCGATGCGCTCACTGAGGGTGCGGAACAGTCGCTCGAGGTCTTCGCGATCGCTGGCCAACACATCAAACGACACCAGCATGCCCGACGCCGGGCGTGGGGTGACGATGCCGCTCTGGTGCTGGCCGTGGAAGGCGTGGCGGTCTTCGGTCTTGTCGCTGCTTGGCGCTTCGGTGACTTGCGCGGGGCTGGCGGCCATGGCCGGGCAGCTCAATGCCGAACCGGCCAGTGCCACACCGGCAGCGCCCATGCCCATCAATACCCGGCGACGCTGGAGGTTGAATTGCTCTGAGTCGTTCATCTGAAAGTCGTCTTCTGTTTACAGGCCTGAAAGGCCAAGGGCGGGGTCGATTCCGTCGAGTGCGTCGGCCAGGGCCTTGGCCTTGTCGGAGATCTGTTTGCGCTGCTCGGCGTTGACCCTGTCGTAGCTCGCGTAGCCGTCCTTGACCTTGAAGCCGTTGAGTTCGGCATCCAGGCTGGCGATGGCGCTGTCAATGGCCGGCAGCCGTTCGGCGGCGGATTTGGTCAGCAGCGGACGCAGCAAGTCGACGACTTTGCGGGCAGCAAAGAGGTTGCCGGCGAAACCGTTCAAGTCGGTATGACTGTAGCGTTCTTCTTCACCACTGCTGGCGCGCACATCACCGAGGTTGTTGAGGTTGCGCACCACGATGCCGACCAGTTGTTCCGGCGGCAGCGATTGCGCGAGCAGTTGTTGCTTGAGCGTGGTGACGTCGGTCAGCAGCCGCTGGGCCAGCGGTGCCAGTCCGTCGAGGTTGCGTTGCTGGAACAGCGCATATTCGAGGCGATGGAAACCGCTGAAGCCTGGGTCCTGCTCGCGTTTCTCGAAGTAATCGGCCTGGGCATTAATGGCGTTGTCCAGTTCGGCGAGACGCTGTGCGGCCGGGGCAATGCGTTGATAGGCGCTGCGCGCGGGGACGTACAAGGCTTGTGCCTGGCTCAGGTCACGGGCTTCGATGGCTTGCTCAAGCGCGGTGACGGCTTTGATCAGTGCGGTGCTCTGGCTGCTCAGGTAAACGCGAAACTCCGACAACGGCCCGATGAAAGCGACCATCGACGGCTTGGCCTTGGCCGCGGCATCGGACGCCGCGGTAGACGTCACATGCAGCGTGCCGCGCGGGTTGCTCAGCAGGCCGCAGGTGATCGCGTAGTCGCCGGGCAACAGGTTGGCGTTGATCACCTGACTCAGGCCGGGGGCGATGTTTTCCCGCTCTTCGACCACCAGCACGCCGTCGAGGATTTCCCATTCAACGGCGCGGTCCGAGCGGTTGACGATGCGGAAACTGGCGCGACCGGCCGGAACCGTCAGCGCATTCGGCTCGCAGCTGTGCGGGTGAATGGTTACCAGCACTTCGTCGTGGTTGGTCTGACGCTTGGCTGCGGCCATTTTCGACGCGTAGTAGAACAGGCCACCGGCGGCGATCATCACGATCACCGAACCGGCCACCGCCCAGCGCAAGGCGCGGGGAGGGGAGGCCACGGGAGGAGTAGGCGTTGACATGAAGGCCCTTACTGACTGGAAACGGAAGAAGCTTGTTTAGCGGGAGCAGGCGCGGGGAGAAAAAACAGCACCAGCGCCACCACCAGGTAAATCAGATAAGCGCCGAGGGTGCTGACAGTGGGCGCGTCCTGGTAGCCGAACATCCCCGCCAGTACTGAACCCAGCGGGCCATCCATCGGCAGCGTGGCGCTGAAGTCGAACAACACGGTCTGCAGGTGATTCCACAGCCCGGCTTCATGCAGTGCCTGCACCGAATTGGCGAGAATGCCGGCGGCCACCACCAGGATGAACAGGCCGGTCCAGCGGAAAAACGCGCCAAGGTTCAAGCGCATGCTGCCGGTGTAGATCAGGAAGCCGACGATGATCGCGAGGATCAGGCCGAGCAGGGCGCCAATCGGAGCCGCCGGGCCTTCGCTTTGCTGGAACACCGCGAGCAGGAAGAACACCGTTTCCAGGCCTTCCCGGGCGACAGCGAAAAACACCATGGCGATCAGTGCCGTGACCTGATGTTTAGAGCCAGTCAGCGCCTGATCGAGGGAGACGTGCAGCGAATGTTTGATCGATTGCGCGACCTTGCGCATCCAGAACACCATGGAACTGAGGATGCCGACCGCGACCAGACCGACCACACCTTCAAACAGTTCTTGCTGTTTTTGCGGGAATTCGGCGCTGACCAATTCCAGGCCACCGCCCACCAGCAACGCCAGCGCAGCAGCGAGAAACACGCCGATCCACACGGCAGGCATCCACTGGCCGCGCCCGGTTTGCTTGAGGTAGCTGGCGATGATGCCAACGATCAATGCGGCCTCGATGCCTTCGCGCAGCATGATCAAAAAAGGAACAAGCATTCAGCACCGTCGCGGGATTAGATAGGGTGCTAATTTGTAACATAATGACACTCATTCCCAAGTAGCAATCATTGACATTTACCTGAACCTAAGCTGAACAACCCTCAGCATCACCCGCTCCCACAGGATCTCCTTTGCTCTGGCGGGCTGCGCTAATATGCCCACCACTCAAACAACAACACGGCACACCTCGCTCAATGTCGGAAAAAGACACCATCTCCATTCAACTGGTGCGTGAAGCGCTGTTGCAAAGTTGCGCTCCGGGCGCCGCCACCGACGAGGTGTTGCACAAGGTTGGCATCGATCCGACGCTGCTGGAGTCTGCCGATGCCCGCGTCCCGGCCACCGCCTACGCCAGGCTGTGGCGTTTACTGGCCCGGCGTCGCGACGATGAGTTTTTTGGCATGGACCCGCGCAAACTCAAATCCGGCAGCCTGGAGTTTCTGTGTCGCAGCTCGATGGTCCAGCAGAGCCTTGCCGCGGGCCTGACGTCGGGGCTGGGGTTTCTTTCGTTGATGCTAGAACACCTGCCTGCGCAACTGGTTCGTCAGCAAAGTCTCGCGGAAATCGTCCTGCTGGAAGACGAACAGGACCCGCGCCGTGCCTTCACTTATTTCACTTACTGGATGATCGTTCACGGCGTTGCCTGTTGGCTCGCGGGGCGGCGGATTCCGATTCTGGCCATCGAGTTGCGCTGCCCGGAACCGGATTTCTGTGACGACTACCAGGTGATGTTTTCCGAGAACCTGCGTTTTGACCGACCACGCACGCGGATGATTTTTTCGGCTGAGTGCCTGGATCTGCCGATCAAGCGTAGTGCTGAAGAACTCAAGCGGTTCCTGGCCCACGCGCCGGCAAACATTCTGGTGAAATATCGCGACCCGGAAAGCCTGGCCAGTCGGATCAAGCAGGATTTGCGGCAATTGCCCGCAGAGCAATGGCCGGAAACCGAGCCCTTGGCACAGCAACTGTGCATGTCGGCATCAACCTTGCGCCGGCGGCTGGCGGAAGAGGGGCAGACTTATCAAGGCCTCAAGGACAGCGTGCGCAAGGAGTTGGCCATCGTCTGGCTGGCGGAGCCGAGTATCAGCTTCGCCGAAATCGCCACGCGGCTGGGGTTTGCCGATGCGAGCTCGTTCTACAAGGCGTTTCGCAAATGGTCGGGGTCGAATCCGGGGCATTACCGGAGTTTGATTCTGAACGAGGCTGACTGATCCGGATTTTGTAGTGATGCTGCTGGCCTCATCGCGAGCAGGCTCGCTCCCACATTTGGAACGCATTCCCCTGTGGGAGCGAGCCTGCTCGCGATGAGGGCATCACAGGCGCCGCATTCCTCAAACCTTGGCCAAACCAGTCAGACAACTTGATAGCTTTGACCATTGCCCCACCCCCCGCGCAGAGCGAGTATTTCCCTGTTGGTTACGGTTCCCCCAACCTAATAAAAATACACAGGGATTCTGGCAATGCGCGATTACTTGTCTGCCACGTCACAGTTCAATTATCAGCACACCGTCGACACCGCACTTGCGGGCGATCTGACGGCCCTCAATGCCTGTGTCGAGTGTTGCGACCGGCATGCGTTGCCAGGTCGTATCGCGCTCTTCTGGGAAGGCCGCGACGGCGCCAGCGCGATGTACACGTTCAGCGACTTGCAGGACAAAGCCGCGCGTTTCGCCAACTTCCTCCTGGCGCAGGGCGTGAAGAAAGGCGACAAGGTCGCCGGCCTGTTGCCGCGCAACATCGAATTGTTGATCACCGTGTTCGCCACCTGGCGCATCGGCGCGGTGTATCAGCCGCTGTTCACCGCGTTCGGCCCCAAAGCCATCGAACATCGCCTGAGCAGTTCCGGCGCCAAAGTGGTGGTGACCGACGCGGTCAACCGCTCCAAACTCGCTGAAGTCGCCGACTGCCCGACCACCGTCACCGTCGGCGGTGCCAAAGGCCAGGGCATTGTCCGTGGCGATTTCAGTTTCTGGGCCGAACTGGCCAATTTTTCCGCTGATTGCGAACCGGTGCTGCTGACCGGCGAAGACCCGTTCCTGCTGATGTTCACCTCCGGCACTACTGGCCCGTCGAAAGCGCTGTCGGTACCGCTCAAGGCAATCGTCGCCTTCCAGAGTTACACCCGTGACGCCGTGGACCTGCGCCCTGAAGATGCGTTCTGGAACGTCGCCGACCCGGGCTGGGCCTACGGCATTTATTTCGGCGTCACCGGACCGATGGCGATGGGGCATCCGATTACCTTTTACGATGGCCCGTTCACCCTCGAAAGCACCTGCCGGGTGATCAACAAGTACGGCATCACCAACCTCACCGGTTCACCGACCGCCTACCGTCTACTGATTGCCGGTGGCGACGAGTTCGCGAAATCGATCAAGGGCAAACTGCGCATCGTCAGCAGCGCCGGCGAGCCGTTGAACCCGGAAGTGATCCGCTGGTTCGCCGATAACCTCGGCGTAGTCATTCACGACCACTATGGCCAGACCGAGTTGGGCATGGTCCTGTGCAACCACCACGGCCTCGAGCACCCGATCCACATGGGCGCCGCCGGTTTTGCCTCGCCAGGCCACCGTATCGTGGTGCTGGACGACGAGTACAAGGAACTGGGCGTCGGCCAACCCGGCATCCTCGCCGTCGACCGCACTCAGTCGCCGATGTGCTGGTTCGCCGGTTACGAAGGCGCACCGACCAAGGCCTTCGTCGGCAACTATTACCTGAGCGGCGACACCGTCGAGTGGAACCCGGACGGCAGCATCAGCTTCGTCGGGCGAAGTGACGACGTGATCACCACCTCCGGCTATCGCGTCGGGCCATTCGACGTCGAAAGTGCATTGATCGAGCACCCGGCCGTCGTCGAAGCCGCGGTGGTCGGTAAGCCCGATCCGGAACGCACCGAGCTGGTCAAAGCGTTCGTCGTGCTCAGCGCGCAATACCGCGCGGCGCCGGAGTTGGCCGAAGAACTGCGCCAACACGTGCGCAAGCGTCTGGCCGCGCACTCTTATCCGCGTGAAATCGAATTTGTCAGCGAGTTGCCGAAAACCCCAAGCGGCAAATTGCAGCGCTTTATCTTGCGCAACCAGGAAATCGCCAAGGCTCAAGAGGCCGCAGCGAAGAACGTTTCAGCTTGAACCCAAGGAAACAATGATGCAGATCGAAAACAAGGTTTTTCTGGTCACCGGCGGTGCCTCCGGGCTCGGTGCGGCCACCGCTGAAATGCTGATCGCGGCTGGCGCCAAAGTGATGCTGGTGGACATGAACGCCGACGCCGTTGCGGCCCAGGCTGAACGTCTCGGCGCGCACAGCGTGGTCGCGGACATCAGCAACGAAGCGGCGGCTGAAGCAGCCGTCCAGGCCACGGTCAAAGCCTTCGGTGGCCTCAACGGTCTGGTCAACTGCGCCGGCATCGTGCGTGGCGAGAAGATCCTCGGCAAAAACGGTCCGCATGCACTGGCCAGCTTCAGCCAGGTAATCAACGTCAACCTGATCGGCAGCTTCAACATGCTGCGTCTGGCGTCGGCGGCGATTGCCGAAACCGAGCCGGATGCCGATGGCGAGCGCGGGGTGATCATCAACACCGCGTCCGCTGCGGCTTACGATGGTCAGATTGGCCAGGCGGCTTATGCCGCGTCCAAAGGTGCGATCGTCAGCCTGACCTTGCCGGCGGCTCGTGAGCTGGCGCGTTTTGGCATCCGTGTGATGACCATCGCTCCGGGCATTTTCGAGACGCCGATGATGGCCGGCATGACCCCGGAAGTCCGCGATTCCCTTGCCGCTGGCGTGCCGTTTCCGCCACGTTTGGGCAAACCGGGCGAGTATGCCGCGCTGGTCAGGCATATCATTGAAAACAGCATGCTCAATGGCGAGGTGATCCGTCTCGACGGTGCCTTGCGCATGGCCGCCAAGTAAGGAGGATTTGTCATGACCCTTTCCAACGATCCGATTGTTATCGTCAGCGCCGTCCGCACCCCGATGGGTGGTTTCCAGGGCGAACTGAAAAGTCTGACCGCGCCACAACTGGGCGCTGCCGCGATTCGCGCTGCCGTTGAGCGCGCCGGTGTGGCGCCGGACGCCGTTGAAGAAGTGCTGTTCGGCTGCGTGCTGCCCGCCGGCCTCGGCCAGGCCCCGGCCCGTCAGGCTGCACTGGGCGCCGGGCTGGATAAATCGACCCGCTGCACCACCCTGAACAAAATGTGCGGGTCCGGTATGGAAGCGGCGATTCTGGCCCACGACATGCTGGTCGCCGGCAGCGCCGATGTTGTCGTCGCCGGCGGTATGGAAAGCATGTCCAACGCGCCGTACCTGCTCGACCGCGCCCGCAGCGGTTACCGCATGGGCCATGGTCGTGTGCTTGATTCCATGTTCCTCGACGGTCTGGAAGACGCCTACGATAAAGGCCGCCTGATGGGCACTTTCGCTGAAGATTGCGCCGAAACCAACGGCTTCAGCCGCGAAGCGCAGGACGCGTTTGCCATCGCTTCGACCACCCGCGCGCAGCAAGCGATCAAGGACGGCAGCTTCAAGGACGAGATCGTGCCGCTGACCGTGACCGTCGGCAAAGAGCAGGTGCTGATCAGCAATGACGAGCAGCCGCCGAAAGCCCGACTGGACAAGATTGCCTCGCTGAAACCGGCGTTCCGTGAAGGCGGCACCGTTACGGCGGCGAACTCCAGTTCGATTTCCGACGGCGCGGCGGCACTGGTGCTGATGCGCCGTTCCGAAGCTGAGAAACGCGGCTTGAAACCGCTGGCGGTGATCCATGGGCACGCGGCATTCGCCGACACGCCGGGCCTGTTCCCGGTGGCACCGATCGGCGCGATCAAACGGCTGATGAAAAAAACCGGCTGGTCGCTGAATGACGTCGATCTGGTCGAAGTCAACGAAGCCTTCGCCGTGGTCGGCATGGCGGCGATGACTCACCTGGAAATCCCCCACGAGAAACTCAATGTGCACGGCGGTGCTTGCGCACTGGGTCACCCGATCGGTGCGTCCGGAGCGCGGATTCTCGTGACCTTGCTCTCGGCCCTGCGCCAGAAAGGCCTGAAACGCGGCGTTGCGGCGATCTGCATCGGCGGCGGTGAAGCCACGGCCATGGCCGTGGAATGCCTGTACTAGGCCAACTTCCCCCCTGTGGGAGCCAGCCTGCTGGCGATGACGGTGTGTCATAAAAGTAGAGATTAACTGACATGACGCTATCGCCAGCAGGCTAGCTCCCACAGAGTTCTATGTCGTACCCGGATTTAAAGGATTCACCATGATTCCCAATGACGACCAACAACAGATCCGCGACATGGCCCGGCAATTCGCCGAGGAACGGCTGAAACCGTTCGCCGCCGAATGGGACCGTGAGCACCGATTCCCCAAGGAAGCCATCGGCGAAATGGCCGAGCTGGGCTTCTTCGGCATGCTGGTGCCGGAGCAGTGGGGCGGTTGTGACACCGGTTACCTGGCCTACGCCATGGCCCTGGAAGAAATCGCCGCCGGCGACGGCGCCTGCTCGACCATCATGAGCGTGCACAATTCCGTGGGTTGCGTGCCGATCCTCAACTACGGCAACGACGACCAGAAAGAACGCTTTCTCAAACCGCTGGCCAGCGGTGCGATGCTCGGCGCCTTTGCCCTGACCGAACCGCAGGCCGGCTCCGACGCCAGTGGCCTGAAAACCCGTGCGCGTCTGGAAGGCGATCACTACGTGCTCAACGGCTGCAAGCAATTCATCACCTCCGGGCAGAACGCCGGGGTGGTGATTGTGTTTGCGGTGACGGACCCAAGCGCCGGCAAACGCGGGATCACCGCGCTGATCGTGCCCACCGACTCACCGGGCTACAAAGTCGCCCGCGTCGAAGACAAGCTTGGCCAGCATGCGTCCGACACCTGCCAGATTTTGTTCGAAGACGTCAAAGTCCCGGTCGCCAATCGACTCGGCGAGGAGGGTGAAGGCTATCGAATTGCCCTGGCCAACCTCGAAGGCGGCCGCGTCGGCATCGCTTCGCAATCGGTCGGCATGGCCCGCGCTGCGTTCGAAGCCGCCCGGGATTATGCCCGTGAGCGCGAGAGCTTCGGCAAACCGATCATCGAGCATCAGGCCGTCGCGTTTCGCCTCGCGGACATGGCGACCCAGATCGCCGTCGCCCGGCAGATGGTGCATTACGCCGCGGCGCTGCGAGACAGTGGTAAACCGGCGCTGGTCGAAGCATCCATGGCCAAACTGTTCGCCTCGGAAATGGCCGAAAAGGTCTGCTCCGCCGCATTGCAAACCCTCGGCGGTTACGGTTACCTGAACGACTTCCCGCTGGAGCGGATCTACCGCGACGTGCGGGTTTGCCAGATTTATGAAGGCACCAGCGATATTCAACGCATGGTCATTTCGCGCAGTCTTTAAGAAGGAGCACCCTTGTGAGTTACGAAACGATTTTGCTGGAAACCCACGGCCGTGTCGGCCTGATCACCCTGAACCGTCCGCAGGCGCTGAACGCGTTGAACGCGCAGATCGTCAGCGAACTCAACCACGCCCTCGATGGCCTGGAAGCCGATTCCAACATCGGTTGCATCGTACTGACCGGCTCGAAGAAAGCCTTCGCCGCTGGTGCCGACATCAAGGAAATGGCTGAGCTGACCTACCCGCAGATCTATCTCGACGACCTGTTCAGCGACAGTGATCGCGTGGCCAACCGCCGCAAGCCGATCATCGCCGCGGTCAACGGTTTTGCCTTGGGCGGTGGCTGTGAACTGGCGCTGATGTGCGACTTCATCCTGGCCGGCGACAACGCCCGGTTCGGCCAACCGGAAATCAACCTCGGCGTGTTGCCGGGCATGGGTGGCACCCAACGCCTGACCCGCGCGGTGGGTAAGGCCAAAGCGATGGAAATGTGCCTCAGCGGGCGTTTGATCGATGCGGTGGAAGCGGAGCGTTGCGGGATCGTGGCGCGGATCGTACCGGCGGACGAATTGCTGGACGAAGCGCTGAAAGTCGCCGCGTTGATCGCCAAGAAGTCGCTGCCGATTGCGATGATGGTCAAGGAAAGCGTCAACCGTGCATTTGAAGTGAGCCTGTCGGAAGGCGTGCGCTTTGAGCGTCGGGTGTTCCATGCGGCGTTTGCGACGCAGGATCAGAAGGAAGGGATGGCGGCGTTTATTGCCAAGCGTGAAGCGGAGTTCGTCGGTAAGTAACGTAGCGTTTTCACCGACGCCTTCGCGAGCAAGCCCGCTCCACACATTCAATCGCGTTCCTTCATGAGGAATGCGGTCAAATGCGAGGGCGGGCTTGCTCGCGATGCGTTTGGTCGATCACTCCTTGGTGAGCATTTATACCGGAAGAAACATTCCGAATAATATGAAGGGGTTAAGGCCACTACTTCGCCCGTATTCGACCTCCACGCTCATCAACTATCGTGAAAGTGCCTGGACGCGACCCGAGGCTTCAGGATGAAGCCAACTTTCCAAGGCCAAACAATCACCGATATTCAGAGGTTTCCCTGGCCAATTGTCATTTCGTACACGCTGCTTGCTGCACCCCGATACAGGATGCGCCGCAGGGTATCTTTCTGCACCGAGAACCCAATGTAGGCGATGTCGTTTACTGGTCGAGAAACAAAGGGAAGGCTGTTTTAGTGAAACAACGCACCATCATCTTTGACGAAAATGACGATGTCATATCGGTTCTTTTCAAAGTTGATGAACTTCCCGCGGAAGAGGAAGAGGCCATCACGGGTGTGTTGGCGCGATAAGCAGGAAGTCCCCGAATAACTCGGGGCGAAGCGTCCGCTTCCAGAATTGATACGGAAGCGGGCTTCAGCAAAAAACGCGTCTTGGGTTCAAACCAGGTAGTGCTTGAGTTCCCGCGCAATGACCATCCGCTGTATCTCGCTCGACCCTTCATAAATCTGTGTAATCCGCGCATCCCGGTAATAACGCTCCACCGGGTAATCCTCCAGATACCCATACCCGCCATGAATCTGCATCGCCGACGAGCAGACCTTTTCGGCCATTTCCGACGCAAATAGCTTGGCCTGCGAAGCCTCCGACAAACACGGCTTGCCCGCACTGCGCAACCGTGCGGCATGCAGGATCAGCAACCGTGCAGCATTCAGGCGCGTGTGCATGTCGGCCAGCATATTGGCGATGCTCTGGTGCTCGATGATCGGCTTGTCGAACTGCACGCGATCACGGGAATAGGCCAGCGCGGCTTCGAACGCGGCACGGGCGATGCCCAGCGCCTGCGCGGCGATGCCGATGCGTCCGCCTTCGAGGTTGGACAGCGCAATGGCCAGGCCTTTACCGCGCTCACCCAGCAGATTGGCTTCGGGAATGGTGCAGTTGCTCAGAGTCACCGCGCAGGTATCGGAAGCGCGGATGCCCATCTTGTGTTCGGTACGATCAACGATGAAGCCGGCGGTATCGGTTGGCACCAGAAACGCAGAAATACCGCGTTTGCCCAGTTCCGGATCGGTCACTGCGAACACGATCGCCAATTTTGCCCGTTTGCCGTTGCTGACGAATTGCTTGGCGCCGTTGATCACCCACTGCCCGTCGCGCAGTTCGGCGCGGGTGCGCAGGTTGTGCGCCTCGGAACCGGCTTGCGGTTCGGTCAGGCAGAAGCAGCCGATGGCCTTGCCGCTGGCCAGATCCGGCAACCAGGTCTGTTTCTGTTCTTTAGTGCCGTAATTCAGAACCGGTCCGCAACCCACGGAATTGTGGATGCTCATCAGTGCGCCCGTGGCGCCGTCGCCGGCGGAAATCTCTTCCACCGCCAGGGCGTAGGCGACGTAATCGACATACGTGCCGCCCCATTCCTCGGGCACCACCATGCCCAACAGCCCCAGTTCGCCCATCTTTGCCACCAGACCGTCGTCAATCCAGCCGGCCTTTTCCCAGGCTTGCGCGTGGGGCGCGATTTCGCCGCGGGCAAAGTCCCGGGCCATGTCGCGGATCATGACTTGCTCTTCGCTCAATTCGATATCGTGCATGGCTCAGCTCCCGCTCCGGTCAAACCCTGTGAAAAAACTCGCGACGTGCTCGGCGTCCAGCGCCTGCAAGGTCGGCGGGTTCCAGCGCGGGGCTTTGTCTTTGTCGATCAGCAATGCGCGCACACCTTCGATCAGGTCGCCGCGCTCGAACCACTGACGGTCCAGATGCAGTTCCAGGGCAAAGCAGTCTTCCAGACTCAGATTCCGACCGCGCCGCAGCATTTCCAGAGTCACACCCATGGCCAGCGGTGAACGGCTTTGCAGCAGGTCGGCGGTGGTCGTCGCCCATTCATGACTGTCGGCAACCGTGACTTCGCGAAGTTGCTCAACAATACTCGGCACGTCAGGCAGGGCGAAGAAGTGATCGATGGCCGGGCGCAGCGCTTCCAATGGCGCATCGGGCAGTTGCTGCACGGCGAGTTGGGCCAGCAAGCCTTGCAGGTCCTTGAGTGGTGTGTCGTGCCATTCGAGCTGATCGAGTTGTTCGTCCAGTACGCTGAGCTTGTCACTGTCCAGATACCAGTCGGCCAGGCCGCAATAGAGCGCATCTGCCGCACGGATCTGCACGCCGCTGACGCCCAGATAGATCCCCAGTTCACCGGGGATGCGCGGCAGGAAGTGACTGCCGCCCACATCCGGGAAGTATCCGATGGCCACTTCCGGCATTGCCAGACGACTTTTCTCGGTGACCACCCGCAAGTCGGCGCCTTGCACCAGGCCCATGCCGCCGCCCAGGACGAAACCGTCCATCAAGGCCAGTACGGGTTTGCGGTAATGATGGATAGCGAGGTCGAGGGCGTATTCCTCGACGAAGAAATCTTCGTACAGCGAGCCACCGCTTTTGAAACTGTTGTAGAGCGAACGGATGTCGCCACCGGCGCAGAAGGCTTTTTCGCCAGCACCGCGCAGCACCACGGCATGCACCTGAGAATCCTGTGCCCAAACGTCGAGTTGGTGCTGCAGTTGACGGACCATGTCCAGGGTGATCGCGTTGAGACCGGCGGGGCGGTTGAGGGTCAGGTGACCGATGTGGTTGCGGACCTCGGCCAGCACCTCGATTTGCGTGGCATCCATGGACGAAGCGTCCTTCGATGAAACCTGAGCAGTCATCACTAACTCCCTGCTTTTATTGTTCTTTATAGAGAAGCTCGCGCGCGAGCGATGCAGGATCGTAACAGTGCAAATTTGTGATGTACAACCGGGATAAATGCAGGTGCTGTCTGCATTTTTGCAGCGCCTCTGCAAGCATTTGTGTGATGTCAGGTTCTACGGCTCAGGACTTCACCAATACTGCGGCGCTTGGCATGCAGCTCACTGGCCTGAATCAACTGCTCAAGGTCTTCAGGCGTGACGTCAAAGAAAGCCTCCATGTCCGCCAGCGCGTGTTTCAGGTCCTGGGCAGTAATCGCCTGGCTGTCGATTGGCGGATGATCGGCCGGCACGACCGCCACCGGCTCACTGGCACGTCTGGGGTAGCGAATGCGCGTCAGGTTGTTGTACACGAGGGCGCTGAGCAGCATGGTCGCGGCACCGAGCATCACCGGGCCGAGGGCTTTCCAGTCCAGCGCGATGGTCGCGGGGTCGGCCAGTACCAATAACAATGCCAATGCGCCGGCCGGCGGGTGCAGGCAACGCAGCCAGCACATCAGCATCAGCGCCATGCCTGCGGCGAGGCAAGCGCTGCCAAGGGTTCGCCCGAGCACGTGAGCGACGAGCAATGCGATCACCCCCGCACTCAGGTAGCCGCCGAGAATCGACCAGGGTTGCGCCAGCGCCCCGGAGGACACCGCAAACAAAAGCACCGCCGAGGCGCCCAGCGGACCGATCAGGTGCTGCGCCACTTCGATGCCGAAAACCTGGGAGCAGAGCCAGACGCTGAACAGCGTACCGAGGGCCATGCCGATGGCGGCGCGGCTCCATTCAGACGGTCGAGTGTTGATGGCAGAAGGTAACCAGCGAGCGAACATGAGTTAGACGGTCCGGTGTAAAAATCGAGGCAAAAAAAAGGCTTAGCTGGGATACCCAGAAAGCCCTTGAAGTTGTTCCAACTATTGGGGGAGGAACGAGGCACAGTGTGCCGCTCATTCCAGACAGAGACAAATTCATATTAATGCAGCTTCAGTGCATTAATTTTGATGTAAAGCCACCCGGCGGCCGCTCATGAAACACAGGAAACCGCCCATGGCGGTCAGCGCGCTGAGGGCGTAAAACATCGTCGGCGCCGGGGTGTGCATCAGCAGGAAACCGCAAATCACCGGGCTCAGTGCACCGCCGAGGGCCGCGAGGTTCTGCGCGCCGTAGTAGCTGCCGCGCAATTCCTCAGGCGCCAGTGTGTCGACGAACAGGAATTCGGCGGGGTAAATGATCATTTCGCCGAGGGTAAAGATGAACATGGCGATGCACCACGACACCAGGCTATCCGCCAGGCTGAAGCCGATCAGGCCGACGATGAACAGGCTGGTGCCACCGGCGATCCAGTAGCGCAGTTGTTCACGCTTGAGGAAACGACCGATCTGGTACTGCAGCAGGATCACGCTGATGGCGTTGCAGGCAAGCAGGGTGGCCATGGTTTCCAGAGCGCGTTTGGAATCGTGGGTTACCAGCAGGTATTGCGACAGGTACAAGGTGAAACGGCCATGGACCACGGTGCTGAGCAGACAGCCGCAGGTAAACATGATCAGCGTGCGGTCGTTTTTCAGCGTGATCAGGGTTTTCAGAAAGCTTTGCGGCTGGCCAATCGCCGGTGTCTGGCTCGAATCTTTCGGGATCCCGCTCATCAGGAAGATGCTGAAAAATGCAATGCCACCGGCAATCAGGAACGGTGCAATCGGATAGACACCCGCGATCACCACGCCGAGCATCGGCCCCGTGGCGTAACCGATGTTGGTCAGGGTGTAGCGCAGGGAAAAGGCCTTGGCGCGCTGGCCCACGGGCAGGTTTTCGCTGAGGATCGCCTTCGAGCCGATCAGGAACAGCGCCGAAGCGGTTTCGGTGATCACCAGGGTCAGGGTGGTCAGGTAGAGGTTTTCGGCGAAGGTCAGCAGCACGAAGCCGATAGCGCTGGAGAGCATGGCGAGGATCAGCAGCCGGCGCTTTTCGAGGCGGTCGATGATGTAGCCGCCGTAGAGCGCCAGCAAGGTGGCGATGAACACCGCGATGCCCAGCAGCAAGCCAACGTCCTGTTGGTTGAGGCCCAGTTTGTTGCTCAGGAACAATGTGAGCAACGGGCTGGTGATGGCGCGGCTGACGACGATGGTCAGCGAAACGATCATCAACCGGCGGATAACAAGCGAGTAAGTGGCCACGGTGGGGCAAATGTCCTTATTCAGATTTCATGGTGTTCGTCGATGTACCGTGTCGCGGCTATCGCCGGCAAGCCGGTCTCGCTCCAACATTTGAAATGCGTTCCCCTGTGGGAGCGAGCCTGCTCGCGATGAGGCCGGACCGGGCAACACAAAACTCAAGCCAGCCACCGATCCAGCGACCGAACCGATTCCAGTGCTTCCAGCTGCCACAACTGCCCGATCAATTCCTCAGCCTGCGACCTCGGCATCACTCGCCCGGCCAGACTGAAAGACTTCTCCTCCAGCGCCTTGTCACTCAACGGATTCCCCGGCGCCCCCAAAGGTGGATCGACACAAAGACTCGCCCGCCGACCGTCCACGGTCAGCACGCTGACAACAGGCTCGCCATCCTCTGACAGTTGCGGGTCTACTTCAAGGCGAATGCGCGACATCCACTGAGCTATCCGTGGATCGCACCGCTGTTCATCGTCATAGGCTTCCAGTCGGCAGTGACCCTGCACCAACCGGGCGGCAAGGGCGTACGGCAGGCTCATCTGCGCCGCCGCCAGCGTGCTCACCTCCTGCCCCCCGCACATGTCCTGCAGGAAACCGCACAGCGACACCTGAATGTCCTCGACCTGATCGATGTTGACCTGCAGCTGTTCCAGCAACAGCCCCAACGCGTCGATGGCCGAATGCGTTCCTCGGCATGAGGCGTACGGCTTGATCGAACAGCGGGCGAGTTTCCACACGACACCCAGATCGGCATCCAGCGCCTCAGGTTGTGCCGTTTCGCCGGCCAGGGTTGGCAGAAAACCGCCCCAGACGTCATCGAACAACTTCGCGGGTCCGCTGATGCCTTGCTGGGCAAACCGCGCCGCGAGCAGTCCACCCTCGGCCGCACGACCGCTGTGCAGTTTTTTGCTTTGCGAGCCGTCGTGGATGAAGGCCCACAAGCCGCCGCTGAAACTGCCGGCGATGCCGAGTGCCGACACCATTTGTTCGGCGTTCAACCCCAGAATGAGCCCACTCGCGGCCGCCGCGCCGAATATCCCGCAGGTCGCCGTGGAGTGCCAGCCGGCGCCGTTGTGTGCCGAATAACCACCACAGGCTTCGAGCACGCGGCGGCCTACGTCGTAGCCGATGACCACGGCGGTGATCAACTCGCGACCGCTGACAGGCCTTGTGCACATCGACACCGCAGCCATCACCGCCGGCAGCACCACCGCGCCGGAATGATCGCAGCCACCGGTGTCGTCCAATTCCAGCGCATGGGCGGCGACGCCGTTGAGCATGGCGGCCTGAGCGGCGCCGACCCGCACCTCCGTGCCCCAGACCAGCGTGGTTCCGCCTTCACCCTCGAACACCTGACGCGCCTGCTTTGCCACGTCGCTGCCAGCCCCGGCCAGCGACGCGCCAAAGGTGTCGAGGATGTGCCGCGTGGCTTGCGCCACCAGTGCCGGGGGCAAGTCTTCAAATCGTGTGTCGACGCAAAACTGCGTCAGCCGTTGCAAGCGTTCGGTCATAGGAGGTAGTCCCGATAATGCCGCTCGTACACCGACGCCGGGTGATCCTCGGTCACAGGCTGCGCAGTATCGGCCCACCATTGAGCGACTTCGGCTCCGGTGGCGATCCACACGTCGTTGTGTTGCTGGATGCCCTGGAGCAATTCGCGCAACACGCCAATCCGTCCCGGTGTGGCAATGATTTCCGGGTGCAAACGCAGCACGTAACACAGCCCGAAGCGGTGAAACCCGGCGAAGTCCATTTGCAGGTTGCCCAGCGTGTGGCTGTAAGAGGCGATCCGCGATTGCGCCGGCGGCACCGCCGGGCTCAGGTTGAAGGCGAAGTAGGGTTCGTCTTCCAGTTCGTAATGCAATGGCAGCTCGATCACGCCGGGCGCCGTGGGGTGAGCGAACGGCAAATCGTCGCCACGCCACGAGGAAGACCAGCGAATGCCTTGATCCCGTAATGCCTCGATGAAACCCGGCGCACCGTTGCCGGCGGGAATGCGAAACCCGGTAGGGCGTTGACCGGTCAGCGCTTCCAGCGCTTTGCAGCCACGGTAGATCTCGGCGTTTTGCTGCTGCAGATCGAGGGTGTCGTAGTTCTGGTGGCGATACCCGGCGCAGGCAATCTCATGCCCGCCCGCCTGAATCGCCCGGATGTGTTCCGGGTTTTCCTCGGCAACGATGCCGGGGACAAACCAACTGCTGCGTACACCCAGTTCTCCGAACAGACCCAGCAAGCGGTCGACACCCCGTTGTGTGCCGTAACGCCAGACTGACAGCGTCTTGTCGCGCCCGGCGACTTCCGGCGCCTGGGTGAGAATCCCGTGAATGTCGTTGTAATCGACGGTCAACACCACCGCGCAGCGATAGCCGTCAGGCCAGACGTTGGAATCAGCCATGGTGATGCTCCTTCAGCCACCACTGGGCGACGTCGCGACAGGTGGCGAACCACACGTCGTCGCGCTGACGCATGTGTTCGAAGAGTTTTTCCAGCAACAGGATGCGCCCCGGTTTGCCGATGATCTTGGGGTGAAACAGGGTGGTCAGGCACAACCCTTCATTCATGGCGCCGTCGTACTCGCGGCACCAGTTGTCCAGGGTCAGCTCGTAGCTGGCGGTGCGGTCCAGCCCCGAAGGAAAGTCGGGCGCTCGGGTGTAGGCAAGGGAGGCGTAGTCGTCCATTTCCCAACGACCAGGGATTTCCACCAGTGGCGTTTCGAAGCCTGGGACGTTGACCAGATAGGGCCGGTCATCGCCGCGCATGCTGCTGGAATAGGTGACGCCGGCTTCCACCAGCATCGCCGGGGTTTCGGCGCGCCAGTCGCCGGACGGCGTGCGGAAACCTTCGGCGCGGATGTTCAGGTGTTTCCAGAACACCTCGCGGGATTTCTTCATCACGTCCTTTTGCTGTTCCAGCGTCAGGGCGTAAAAGGATTCGTGTTTGTAGCCGTGATACGCCACCTCATGCCCGCGCTCGACGATCGCCTGGCACTGTTTCGGCCAGTTCTCCACGACCCAGGCCGGGACGAAGAAGGTGGTCGGTATCCGGAATTCATCGAGCAGATCGAGAATCCGCGGCAGTGCCCGGTAAGGGCCGTAACCACCGAAGCCGAAGTACTCGGGCTTATGCCAGATCGAGCCGTTGAGCATCGCATCGCCGGTGGGGCCGTCGAGGTCGAAGGCCAGGGCGAGGCAGGCCTTGTGCTGGTCGGGCCAGGTGGGTTGGGGTGAGGAGGACATCGTGGTGCTCCAACTATTTATGCATCAGACACAAGACCCTGTGGGAGCGGGCTTGCCCGCGATAGCGGCATGGCAGGCGACATCCCTGTTGAATGTGCCGCCGTCATCGCGGGCAAGTCGAATCGTCGCACCGCTGCTCCCACAGGCTTATCGGTTGGCCAAATAATCGTGATCGACCCAGATCCATAATGGATGCGGATCGTCTGCCTGATTACTTGCCGGCGTTGATGGTCGCTGTCTTGATCGCGCCCAACTCCAGGTCCCATTTTTTCAGGATGGTCTGATAGGTGCCGTCATCGATCATGCTCTGCAACGCCACCTTCACCGCTTCGCTCAGCTCAGGCTTTTTCTTGCTCAGGCCCATGCCGGAGAACTGCACGGAAATCGGCTGGCCGACGGTTTTGTACATGTCCTTTTCCTGAGTCTTCAGGTACGACAACGTCTCGCTGCCTTGCATCGCCGCATCGATACGGCTCTGACGCAGTTGCGCGCGGGCATCCGCCGAGCCTTCGGTGCCGATCACCACGATGGCCGGTTTGCCGGCGGCTTCACAGTGGGCCTTGCTGTATTCAGCGATTTCCGCCGGGAACGTGGTGCGGCGGCTGGTGCCGACTTTCTTGCCGCACAGGTCGGTGATTTCGTTGAAGTCCTTGTTCTTCTGCAGGGTGTAGAACTGCGGACCGCTGGTGAAATAGTCGACGAAGGTCACGCTGGCCTGACGCTCTTTGGTGTCGGTCATGCCCGACAGCACCATGTCGACGCGATCGGTGGTCAGGGCGTTGATCATTTGCTCGAAGCCGGTTTCCTGCCATTTGATCTTCACGCCCAGACGTTCGGCCAGGGCATTGCCCAGATCAACGTCCACACCGGTGAGGGTATTGGTGGCCGGGTCCTTGAAATCCATCGGCGGGTAGTTCGGCATGATCGCGACGACGATCTCGCCTTTTTCCTTGATGCTGGCCGGCAATTCGGCGGCGAAACTGACGCTGGAGGCCATCAGGCCTGCGAGTACTGCTGGGATAACGAAGTTCTTCATGGTCGTTCTCTTATGAGTGTTGTTACGCCAGTCGGCGCTTAGGTTCGAACGGCAGAAATGAAGCTTTGGGTGCGCGGGTTTTGCGGACTTATTAGTATTTCTTCGGGGCTTCCTGCCTCCACGATCTGCCCGCCGTCCATGAACACCATGCGGTTGGAAACCTCACGGGCGAAGCCCAGTTCATGGGTGACGACGATCATGGTCATGCCGGATTGCGCGAGGTCGCGCATCACCGACAGCACCTCACCGACCAGTTCCGGGTCGAGTGCCGAAGTGGGTTCATCGAACAGCATCAACTTGGGGCGCATGGCCAATGCACGTGCAATGGCGACACGTTGCTGCTGACCACCCGAAAGCTCGATCGGGTAGCTGTTGCGCTTGTCGGCGAGGCCGACGCGGGCGAGCAGTTCCACGGCTTCTTCGTGCGCCTCTTTGGGCGAACGCTTGAGCACCTGGCACGGCCCTTCGATGATGTTTTGCAGCACAGTCATGTGCGGAAACAGGTTGAAACGCTGGAACACCATGCCGGTGGCCAGGCGTTGACGGGCGATCTGCGACTCGTTGAGTTCATGCAGTTTGTTGCCGACGATGCGATAGCCCACCAGCTCGCCATCGACCCACAGGCCGCCCTTGTCGATTTTTTCCAGTTGGTTGACGCAACGCAGCAAGGTACTTTTGCCGGAGCCGGACGGGCCGATGATGCACAGCACTTCGCCTTGCTCGACTTCGATGTTGACGTCTTTGAGTGCGTGGAACTGGTCGTAGTACTTGTTCAGGCTCACGGCCTTGACGATGCTTCTCATGTGGGGCTCCTCAAGAACGCTTGCCGGCGCCGCGAGCGAAACGACGCTCCAGACGACTTTGACCAAAAGACAGCACGGTGACCGTGGCCAGGTACCAGATACCCGCGACGATCAGCAGCTCCATCACCCGGGCGTTGGCGTAGTAGATGTTCTGGGCGTTGTAGAGCAGTTCCGAGTACTGGATGACGCTCGCCAGCGAGGTCATTTTCACCATGCCGATGAACTCGTTGCCGACCGGCGGAATGATGATCCGCATCGCCTGCGGCAGGATGATCCGGCGCAGCGCTTGCAGGCGTGGCATGCCGATTGACTTGGCGGCTTCGTACTGCCCGGTGTCCACCGACAACAGACCGGCGCGCACCACTTCGGCGGTATAGGCGCCCTGGTTGATGCTCAAACCGAGGAGGGCGGCCACGAACGGCGTCATCAGGCTCACGGTGTCCATTTCGAACAGGCCGGGGATGCCGATGGTGGGGAAGATCAGCGCCAGGTTGAACCACAACAGCAGTTGCAGAATCAGCGGCGTGCCGCGGAACAGCCAGGTGTAGGTCACCGCCACGTAGCGCAGGATCGGGTTGGCCGACATGCGCATGATCGCCGTGATCACCCCGAACACAATGCCCAGCCCCATGGCCAGCACGGCCATGACAATGGTATTGAGCAAGCCCCACATGATCGCTTGGGAGGTGAGGAACTGGCCGATGTACGACCACTCGATCTTGCCTTCGGCGAAGGCCCGCACCAGGCCGATGATTGCGATGACGATCACGGTGGCGAAAAAAATCCGCCCGTAATAGCGCCGTGGCACGTGTTCGTACTGGGTGATATCGAACTGGTTTTCCGCCAGTTTGCGCTCCGCCTGGAGTCGTTCTGCCTGAGTCTGGCTCATGTTGTTTCTCCGAACTGTTCTTTCAAATCCAACACAGATCCTTGTGGGAGCTAGCCTGCTAGCGATTGCGGTGTGTCAATCAGCGAGTGGTTGTCAGACAGAGCCAAATCGCTAGCAGGCTAGCTCCCACAGGGTTATGCGTGGCGGCCGTTAAAGGCGGAAACCCTGATAGTTCTCGGTCCATTCTTGCTGCGCCGCAAGGGCGGTTTTCAACCGGCCGATCTGCTCGCGCACCTGCTGCGGCGCGGTTCCGCCCCAGCCACTGCGAGCGGCGATGGCGGCTTCGAGGGTCAGGCTGTCGCGCACTTCCGGGGTCAGGCGAGGATCAATCTCGGCTAGCAGCGCCGGGGACGCTTCCCACAGTTCAATGTCGTGCTTCTCACAGGCCTGAACCAACGCGCCGGTGATTTCATGAGCTTCCTTGAACGGCACGCCGCGTACTGCCAACCAGTCAGCGACTTCAGTGGCGAGGGTGAAACCGAGCGGTGCCTGGCGGCGCAGTTCTTCGACGTTGACCTTCATGGTCGCGACCATTCCGGCCATCGCTGGCAGCACCAGCAGCAAGGTGTCGACGCTGTCGAGCACGCCGTTCTTGTCTTCGCTCAAGTCGCGGTTGTACGACAGCGGCAGCGATTTCAAGGTGGAGAGCAGGCCGGTGAGGTTGCCGATCAGGCGACCCGCCTTGCCCCGAGCCAGTTCGGCGATGTCCGGGTTTTTCTTCTGCGGCATGATCGAGCTGCCGGTGGCGTAGGCATCGTCCAGCGCAACCCAGCGAAACTGCCGCGACGACCACAGGCAGAATTCTTCAGCGAGGCGGGAAATGTTGATCCCGAGCATGCTGGCGATAAACAGGAACTCGGCGACGTGATCGCGGCTGGCCACGGCGTCGATGGAGTTTTCGCAGACGCCGCTGTAGCCCATTTCCCTGGCCGACTGTTGCGGCAGGCGGGCGATGGCGGAACCGGCCATGGCGGCAGCGCCGAGGGGCGACAACGAGGTGCGAACGTCCCAGTCCACCAGCCGTTGCACGTCACGCAACATCGATTGGGCGTGAGCGAGCAAGTGGTGAGCGAAGACGATCGGCTGAGCCTGTTGCAAGTGAGTGAAACCGGGGCAGATGCTTTCGATGTGTTGTTCGGCCTGATCCACCAGCGCTTGTTGCAGGGCCAGTACTTCAACGGCCAGGGTGCGCACGTGGTCCCGCAGGAACAGACGCAGGTCGTTGGCGGTCTGGTCGTTGCGCGAACGGCCGGCGCGCAGCTTGCCGCCCAATGGGCCGAGGCGTTCGGTCAGCAAACGTTCGATGAAGGTGTGGACGTCTTCGTCATCCAGCGTTGGCGCGATATTGCCGGCGCTAAAGTCAGCACCGATACCTTCCAGCGCGTCGAGCATCGTCAGGGTTTCCTGCTCGCTCAACAGTCCGGCGCGCTGCAGTTCACGGGCATGGGCCTTGGAACCGGCGAGGTCGTACGGGGTCAGGCGAAAGTAGCGCTCGGGGCAACGGGAGAGGGCCGCCAGGGCTTCGGATGGACCACTTTTGAAGCGGGCACCCCAGAGACGGTCGGTGGTTTGAGACATTGTTGTTTTCCTCGTCGGTAAAGCGAACTGAAATCGGTGTGCCAGGTCGGAAACGTCCGCCGCAAATCAATTGGGCGTGTTTCGGCCTATTCAATATTCAAGGGCAGGGGAAAAGCGCAGTTACGTCGTTGCGAGAGCTGATCGAAGTGTCAGCTTTTAATGGTTCGAAATCAGTGAGTTGGCACTGAAGTACGGAGATTATTAGCGGTTGCCAAGCCTGGTTTTCTGTGTTCATTATTATTGGCCAGCTATGTTTTTGTTGTTGGGCACAGGTTGTTGAATAGCGCACCAGAGGTAAATAAGCATTATGGAAACCCCACTTTCCAATTCCGGAAACCCCGCGCCAAAACCGGTGCAACGGGCACCGCTGGCCCTCAGCGGACTGGATTTCAAACTGCTCAAAGTGTTCAAGGCCGTGGTCGAGGCCGGGGGGTTCAGTGCGGCGCAGAACGAGCTGAATGTGGGGCTGGCCGCCATCAGCAAACAGATTTCCGACTTGGAAATTCGCATCGGCATGCGCTTGTGTACCCGAGGCCGCGAGGGCTTTCATCTGACCGAAGAAGGCCGACTGGTGTATCAGGCGTCGATTGATTTATTTGCGTCGGTCGACAACTTTCGTGACCGGCTTAGTTCAGCGCAAAATGAACTTATCGGCGATCTTGGTGTGGGTGTTATTGATAATACGATTTCCGATGTTAATTCACCGTTAGTTGCAGCGCTTAAACGAATCAATGAAGCGTCACCGAAAGTAAGGTTTCAACTTCAGGCGTCGCAACTGGATGAGGTGGAAAGAGGCGTTGTAGAGGGAAGGTTAGTGGCCGGTATCGTGCCGGTTTATCAGAAACGTGAAGAGTTCGATTATTACGCGTTGTATGAAGAACGCTCAGAGGTTTACTGCGCGGACGGTCACCCGTTGTTTTCGGTGCCGGACGCAGAAATCGGCAGCAACGTACTCAAGGATTACGAGTGCATCAACCACCGCTACGCGATCCATCGCGACAAACTGAATTTTGCCCATTACGACAGCTTTTCCGCCTCCGCCACCCAAGTAGAAGCTGTGGCGCTGTTGATCAAGACCGGGCGTTTCGTGGGTTTTCTGCCCCAGCACTACGCCGCAAACCTGGTCGCCCAAGGGCAATTTCGCGCCGTGCGTCCGGACCTGATCAACATCGTCACGCCGTTCAATCTGATCCTGCGACACAACACCGTGCGCAGTCCGCTGGTCAAGGCGTTCGCCCAGGCATTGGGGGTGGATTTGAAGGCGCCGGTTCAAGGCTGAAGCGCATCGCACAACGGCGCTCACCGGGTAAGCCGTGGGCGATTTCGTCGTTTAACACCTGGGTTAATCGCGGGCCTGTTTCAGCGGGGCTCAATGTTACGAAGCCCATGCCCCGATAAAACAGTTCATTCCATGACAAGTCACGGAACGTGGTCAAAGTCAGACCGGCGAGTTCTAGTCCGCGAGCGTATGAAACTGCGGCTAACAGCAACTTTCGACCAATGCCCCGGCTCTGAAATGGCTGGCTGACGGACAGTTCCTGAATATGCAGTTGGTCGGCGATTTCCCGCGCAGCGAGAAACCCTGCAAGTGCACCTTCCGCCGATTGCGCAACCCAAACCAGCTCTGTCTCGATTGCCCGTTGATGGTGTTCGGCATCGGGTACAGGGCTGTCGGCCAGCCAGGCCAATGACGGGTCGCCGCGAAACAATTGAGCAGCGCAACGTTCGATGACGGGGAGGGCGGGGGCGTCGGTAACCAAAGCGCGGCGAACAATGATCGTCATGTATCTCAAGGGGGGGCTGCCGAAGGTTCGGGCCACGTTCTGTGATGGGTTGGCGGGCAACGATTGGAAATGGTCCTCATCACGTTTGTCAACGTTCATGCGCGACGTTTGTCGGTCGGATTCAAGCGCTGCACCTCGGAAAAAATTTCGGTAATCGGTCGTCGTGGTTGGCGTTTGTGTAATGCGCGGACCTGTAGGCTCATCCGAACGAGTTCTTCACTTGGTTTTGCCCACTGCTCTTTCGGCAACGGCTCGGACCATTGGCGCATCACTTCGGGCATGGCCTGCGGGGCCATTCTCTGGAGGCGGCGGATTTCCCATTCGGTCAGGTGATTGGGAATCGTCCACAGGGTCATGACGTGGTACAGGTACCAGAAAAATCCCGATACCCGACCGCGTTGGCCGTCGCGGATTTGCTGGTGCATGCGTGCACGGGCGTTGTGAAAAGTGTGCAGGCCTTCGTGGGGCGGGTCGTTCGGGCCTTGCAGGTCTTGCAGGTCCTGAATGGATTTGAGGTCGTGGATTTCGTATTCCATGTAACCGCGAATGGCTTCCCAGTGGCTGATGGCCAGCGAAAGACCGAAGCAGGGAAATTCGACGCTGGTCAGGGTCTCGCCGTGCTGGAAACCGATGCCCATGCCGTACTGGCGGTGGATGCCGTATTGGGTGGCGCCTTGGGCTTCGATGACCCAGGCCGAGAGGGATTCCCAGGGGACGAAGAGCGGTTCGGTGGCGCCTTCGGGCATGAAGCAGACTTCGCGGCGTTGGCGGTTGAAGCGGGTGGGGATGATTTCGGCGCGTTTTTTGTGGTTGTGGTGCCAGACGCCGAGGCCGATGAGGAGGGTCCAAAAGCCAGTTTGCATGGCTAGCGGGTAGGACGCATGGAAGATCCCTTGTATGGAGTCCGAAATATCTTCCCAGCCATATCCAAGTACTAGTCCAAGGAAGCCGCCAATTAGTGGGAACAGAAATGCAATCATAAATGCACCGCTGAATGGACCGCCCAGTGTTATCTGCCACATAAAGACTTGAGGCGATCCCAACCCAAAGTCTATGTACACATCATTTAGTTCCCCGATATGCGGGCCATGTGGCGGCAACGCTGTCGGTAATGGCAACGGCGCGAGATAGGTGATTCTTCCGCTGGGAAACGGCTCGATTTCACCGGCTTTGCGGGATTGCTCAAGGTGCGCTGCAGGCAAGGAGCTATCATTCTTGGTGGGCATGGTCGGCCAGCTCCAACAGATGGGTTTCAACCCGCAACAACGGTGGATGCTCGGTAACGGATTGACGGGGCAACGCAGGGAAACGCCCCTCAGCACGGGGGTTAAGGCGAATGACTTCAGTCCGCGATTCCCACACCCCCTTGGCGTTCAAGGTTTGTACACAGACGGCCAATTCCAGCGTTTCGGACGCTGGGGTAAATTCAGAGTCAG
>NZ_JAVLRV010000002.1:1727157-1730261 GCF_055803035.1 Pseudomonas sp. 300
ATCCACGGGATACTGCAGGCACAGCACCAGCCGGTCGGGTCCTGCTTGCACGATGCGCAGGTTATCCGTGATTTCCTCGCTGATGACGTCCTTGCGCTCTCGCGGTACACCACGACTGTGGAGGGGAATGGCAATGCGGTGGGCGCCGATCCCCAGACGATGAGCCGGTTGTCCACTCAACGGTGGCTGAAAATCACTGAGCTTGAGCCTTGGCAGCACCAAGTGAATGTCGCTGGGCTTGGCTTTCAGCAGCAAGCTTTTCAGCCACGAGTCATGCTCATTCGGGCCCAGTTGCGCATACGGGGCGTTCAGTAAATAGCCCAGATAGCGCTGATATTCTTCCAGGGTATGGTCGCCGCGATGATCCGTATCCAGACTCCAGGGCGTGGTTATCAGCCATTTATCGTGAGCGCTAAGGTTGTAGCGGTTGTACAGCCAGGTGCCACCCAGTTCCAGTACGGTGAACAACGCTCCCGCGAGGTTGAAACGGAAGAACACGGTGGAGAGGCGTGTGCCTGCGGCGGCCCAGGCAGCCGTTCTTGCTGCAGCGTTTCTGGCAATCGCTACGGTATACCCCGCATACAAGGTGTGACCCAAGCCATAGGCATTAGCAGCCGTCATGCCGCTTGCACCCAATGTGGCAAGCGCTGCACTATTCTGTGCCGAGCGATCTCCGGTACGCGTCGCCTGCTGCCATTTCTGCTGTTGGGAATTGAAGCTGGAAAGTGAGGATGCAAAACCAAAAAGGTAGGTAAAGAAACCCAAACCAACATGCATCTTGCCCATCTGTACATGCACATTTTGCAAAGCATGGTGTTGAAGACCCGCGACGAGTTCAGCGCTCCGAACCTTCAAAGCGGTGTCTGCCAAGCTTTGAGCCGCGGTGAATCCCGCAGCTCCGGTAGCCGCCAGCGCATTGGCCAAGGGAGCCCATGTTCGCTTGTTACCAGTTTGGCTCTGCATCTCTCGATACACCGAAACCAAATTCACCCCCTGCACCAAAAACACCAACAACCCCATCCCCTCGCTTCTAATCAACTTCGCATTCGGCACGGAGCTAACCCCCAGCCGAATATCCTTCAGCAAACTCCTCACCTCCTGCTGCTGCGCCGGTGGAAACACCACCGTCACCCCCGCCCGAGCCGGCGTCGCGCCGTACAGGCGCGCCGACTGATCCGGCAGTTCGGCAATCGGGCTCAGCGCCCCGGCCAAGCGGCCTTCGAGCTGCGTCAACTGCCCGCGCACCCGAACGATCTCACCCTGCAATTCCAACGCCCGTGCTGTCCTGTGCCCCTGGCGATTTTTGTTGTGGGTGATCTGGTTGCGTTCGCGGGTCAGGGTTTTCAGGTAGTCGCGCTCACTGAGCAGTTCCGTGAGGTTGTTTTGCAGCGCCGCGTGTTCCGCCGGGCTGGAGACGGTGAAGGTCACCCCGGTGGTTTTTGCCGCGTCGAGAATCCGCCCCGGTAGCGCCTTGGGCAGGCGCCGGAACAGTTCATCGAGGTCGGGGATTTTCTCGCTCGCCAGATCGAAGCCTTCCAAGGCCCGGCTCAGACCTAGGTTCAGCGCCGGGCTGAGGCTGTGCTGGGCTGCGTCGGCAACGGCGCGGGTGTGTTCGGGCAAATCGTCGAGGGCCGGCAGGGGCGGTTCGATTTTCTGCAACTCGCCCAGCCAGTGCGGCAGGTTGTTGAACACCCCCATGCCGGCGTTGAACAACGTGGCGTATTGCGCGGCCCGTTCCGGCTGGAGGCGCAGGGGCAAGGTGTAGAACAGCGGTCGGGTCAGTTCCGGGTGTTCTTCCAGATAGCCCAGCATCTTTTCACTGGCGTGGTCGCTGCGGCAGATGTCCTTGAGGCAGGCGTATTCGGCGGTGAGGGCCTGGTGGAGTTGCTGTTGATCCTGCGCGTCGTAGTACCAGGCCGAACGATGGAAACGACCGGCACCCACCAGCATGATGCGGTCGGTGGTGATGCGATCCAGCATCCGGTTCCAGCGGCCAAGGTCGTCGCGATGCTGTAACAGCGCGCTGTCCATGGCAGGCCGGTCGATGAAATCATTGACCCCGCGCTTACCACTGAAGCTGGAGCCTTCGAGCACATCGACGATGCGTTTGTTTTGCGCTTGGCCGAGTTTTACCAAGGTGTCGAGGTGACGCTCGACGAAATCGTCGGGGGCGACCTTGAAATGTTGACGAGCGTAGTAACGGTGGTCGGCCTCGTCACTGGCGCGGCTGTGCGCGGTGAAGTCGGGCGTGGCGCCCTGGTACCTGGCGAGTTTGAAGGCTTCGGCATGGGCTTCTTTGCGCAACTGCTCCAGCTCCGGAGGCACGGGGCCGTCCGGTGGCTCGACCTTGCCGCCCTTGTTCAGGTAGTCGAGCAAGGCGTTGCGGGTCTGCTCCCGATCCGGTTCCGGCAACTGTTGCAAATCGCCAAAAAGCGCCTGGACTCGCGGATCGTCGCTGGCATCGGCCAGGTTGCCGATATCCTCGGCACTGAGCCGGCTCAGGGACTCGATGTAGCAGGCCAACAGGTAATCGCGTTCGTTGGTGTCGGCATTGCTCCAGTCATCGACCCAGCCGACCACGGTGTCTTGATACTCGGCCAGATCGCGCAGCACGCCGAGGTCGTCCTGCACCACGAGGAACAACGTGTCGTCCTGATAAGCCGGGCGCACCCGCCCGAGCAACTCGCCAATGTGCGCCTCGCGAAAGCGCCGCGGCTGCTCCCACAGATAGGGTTCACGTTCGTGCGCGGGTGCATCGCTGACGTGCACCGGCGGCAATAGAACGGCGTCCGGCGGCGCCTCGGATTCATGTTCCGCGCGGTCTTGTGCGGCTTGCGCCTGCTGGACCGGGGCAGTTGAGATCTCCGCCAGCCACTGTTTGCCCTGCTCGACCGTCAGTAGATGCTCGCCACCGGTTTGGCAATGCACCGGGCCGAGGTCGACGGCCTGCATGAAGTGGTCGCGTTCGGCGCGGCTGTCGAGCACTTGCGCGCATTTGGCCGCCGTCCACTGCACTTCGGCGAAGGTCACATGCAGGGTCCTGCGTCTTGAAAAAATAAGCGCCGGACGCTCTTCGATGGCCGTGCGCTGATCACCATCAACCT
>NZ_JAVLRV010000002.1:1730321-1854113 GCF_055803035.1 Pseudomonas sp. 300
TAGGACGCGTGGTGAGGGCATACGACAGCTTCAGTTCGGCACTCGGGTCGAGGGGCTTTTCCACCAGCCCGTAACGCAAGGGCAGCAGCTGCACGTGGGTTTGCCGCAAAGGGCAGGCGCCGAGAGAGCCGATGGGCGATTTAGACGCGGCAGCCGCAGCGAGGTCGGCAGGGTGTGGCTTGTTCATGGGCGGCCTCGTTGGCTAGTCCATTGGCGAGCCAGGTCAGCGGCCAGCACGATGCGCTCGCCGACGGGTTGCAGGGAAGGGTTATGCAGCAGTCGATTGATCTCGGGATGCTGGCCTAGGGGGGACCCGTCCAGCCGGGCCATGACATTCGCGTAATAGAACAGCCCGGACGGGTTATCCAGGCCCAGGGCGCTGGCTTCGGTTTCCAGTTGTTCCAGCATTGACCAGCGTTCGGCCACAGTTTCGCTGCCATGGCGTTCGGGGAAGTGCTTGAGCAGGTGCGCGTCGAGTTCGAGCAGTACGCGTCGACGGTCAACCAGGTCCAGCGCCAAGCTCTGCTCAGCACTCAGACGATAGGGTATTGGCAAGTCCGGGCATTCCGGCTGGCGAGGCTGATGACGATGCCATGTGGCGCCGACGCTATCGGCGGTCACCACACAGGACAACGGGCCGAACAAGCGCTGATCGTTGCTGCTGAACAAAGCCTTCGCGACGGCGGCATCGGCCAGTCGCAGGAAAACCTGCAACCCGTCTGGTAACTCAACGGTCAGCAGTTTGCGCAAGTGCTGCGCCACCTCATGCGCCGGTTTGGGGCTGAACAACAGCACGCCCCATTCTTCCTGCGCGCGTGGCACAAAGAACTGAAAAAAATCCGCGTCAGGTTGTTCCATCGCCACCAGCAGCGGTGAGATATCGCGCAGCGCATTGAAGGGCGTGCTGTCATACAGGGCGAGGATGCTGGCGCCGGGGCTCAGTGTCTTCAGGCGCTGCGGCAAATCGCTCAGGGTCGCGCCGTCCAATAACAGGAACGCGTGCTGCTCACTCCACGGCAGGTTTTCAGGAAGGGAAGTCGAGAGTTTCATGCTTGGGCAGCCTCGCAAATCAGGCAACGCGAGGCGCGGGTTGAAATCAGCGCATGACGTTGTTGGGCCGCATCAAACGTCACTTTCAGCAAGGGCAGGGCGCCCGGCATCAGCGGCTCCGCCGGCAAGCTCACGGGCGGAGCGCCGCCCACCAGAATCGGCACGCTGCTGAAAATGCCTTCCGGCCCCAGCGTTAGCCATTGTCCGCCGCCCATGAGCGCCAGGTACGTCCCGCCACTGATGGCGACTTGTTGAACGGCGCTGAAGTGGAGCTGTTGTGTGGCGCTGAGTCGTTGATTGGCGACGCGCACATGCTGATCGCCAAGGACCAACAGGTGGTCATCCTGTTTGAGTTCGGTCAGGCGGTTGCCATGGGTCAAGTGGCGCTCTTCGCCGCGCAGGTCATGACTGCTTATGCCACCGACCACCACGTTGCGCTGGTTGTCGACTTGAATGCGCTCATCGTTCAGAACGTGCTGCACGAAGTCGCGCTGCGCACGCAGGGCAATTTCCTCGGCGCCTTTTCTGTCCTCGATGCGCAGTTCGTTGTAACCACCACCGCCGGGGCTGCTGTGGCTGCGGAAAATGCTGCGGGTCTGTTCCGCGGGCAAATCCAGTGGCACCGGGGTCGAGGCGTTGGGCAGACAGCACAAGACGTAGGGTTTGTCCGGATCGCCATCGGTAAAACCTACCTGCACCTCCATGCCGACGCGCGGGATCTGCACGCTGCCGTAACGGTCATGAGCCCAGCCGGTAGCGACTCGTAGCCAGCAGCTCGATTGTTCGTTTTGCTGGCCGTCGCGGTCCCACAGCAGCTGGACTTTCACTCGACCGTACTGATCGCAATAAATCTCTTCACCGGGTGGACCGGTGACGACGGCGTGCTGGTTGCCCTTCATATGGGGCTTGGGGTGTTCAAGGGCTGGTCGGAATATCACGTCCCAGGGTGTGGCGACGAAGTGGTTACGGTAGCCCTGACTGAAACCATCCTGCGCAGTAACGTCGCTCGTCTGCTCTTCCAGCACTTGGGGTTGCAAGCCGACATGCTCGACCTGCGTCAACAACCACAGGCCATTGCGTTCAGGGCATGGGTGCTCCGTCATCTCGACAAAGTGGCCGCTGCGCAGGGCGCTTTGGTCACTGCGGCCGTTGGCCACCTGGTAATCGGCGCGGTGGCGCTCAAGTGCCTGATGGGTGAGCTGTTGGCCGCGGTCACGATGGATGAATTGCCCTGGAAATGCGTAGTCCTCAAGGTGCGGCAGCAGAGGGTTTTCAGACTCGCTGTCGAGTTGCACGCGTGGTTTCTCGAAATTGTAATCACGACGGCTGACGTGGGTCGGGCGGGTATTCAGTTGTAGCTTGAATTGGTCAATCACTGGCGCATGCGCGACCATGCCACTGGCTTGCCTGTAGGCGGTTGACCGTTCTGGTTTCGAAAAACTGGTTTGATCGTCACCGAACACCAGCACATGCCCCTCGGCGCTATGCTGAAAGTGGAAGTGCAAACCTTCTTCTTCACACAGCCTTTGAAGAAAATGCATGTCCGTCTCGTACTGAACACAATACAGCCGGGGCCGGTACTCGGCATTCAGTTGAAAGCGCCAGGTATCGGCCTGCATTCCCTGATCTTTCAGTACTTTTGCAATGATCTGCGGCACGCTGAGGTTTTGAAAAATGCGCTGGTTGTGGCAATGGGAGAGATAGGTGAGGTGCGGCACCAGGGTCATCTGGTAACGGGTCAGACGCTTGCCCGAATCCCCTTCGGCAACTGTATAGACTTGGCCGTGGATGCCGGAACCGTCAGCTCCGAAGCGCAAAAAAGCCGAGCGATGATGAAGCGACTTGATGTCCAGGTCGCGGCGTTCTCCGACCAGTTCGAGATTGACTTCATAGGGTTGATTCAGCGCTTCCCTGGCGCGGAATTCGAGTACCTGCAAGTCGCGGGGAAAACCTTGAATGTCGAGGGTGAAAACGACGGGTTTAACGGCGCTGAACATCCACATTTCCTTGTGTCTATTTCAAGACACAGGACTTTGCGTGGATCGGCTCATTGATGAATGTCAGACGAATCGCTATTTGGCGTAGGGCGAGTCCGTTAAGTTGCAATCTACGGTCAGCGACGCATGGCTGTAGGAGGGGTCTGTAGGGAGGGCGTGAAACTCCGTTGTATCGGGGGCGCTAAGCGCAGGAAACGACTGGCAAACCCCGGCACTGAACAACATCAGTGCCAGCAGCCCCATCCCCAGGGACTGCTGACAAATGCTCAGCGAGTTAACGATCAAGCGACGTCGGAAGCCACCGGCCATTGCTGATGCGGAATCGGCAACTTGCGCGATTCACCGCGCCCCATCGGAAAGTACATAAACCCGCTGCGCGCCAACCGGTCTGCGTCATACAGATTGCGTCCATCGAAGATCACCGGCGCCTTCAACCGTTGCTGAATCAGGTTGAAATCCGGCGCCTTGAACTGCTGCCACTCGGTGCAAATGATCAAGGCATCGGCGCCCGCCAACACCGATTCCGGGGTGCCCATCAGCATCAATTTCGCTTCGTCCGGGTACAACTGCTGGGTTTCCTGCATCGCTTCGGGGTCGAACGCCCGGACGCTCGCACCCGCGGACCACAGCGACTCCAGCAGCACGCGGCTGGGCGCGTCGCGCATGTCGTCGGTGTTGGGTTTGAACGCCAGCCCCCACACAGCGAACGTCTTGCCCTGCAAATCGCCTTTGTAGAACGCGTTGATGCGTTCGAACAACTTGTGTTTCTGCCGCTGGTTGATGGCTTCCACTGCTTGCAGCAAATCGCTGGAGCAATGCGCTTCTTCGGCGCTGTGGATCAGGGCGCGCATGTCCTTGGGGAAACACGAACCGCCATAACCGCAGCCGGGGTAGATGAAGTGATAGCCGATGCGCGAATCGGCGCCGATGCCCAGGCGTACCGATTCGATGTCGGCGCCCAGGTGTTCGGCCAGTTCGGCGATCTGGTTGATAAAACTGATCTTGGTCGCCAGCATGCAATTGGCGGCGTACTTGGTCAGCTCGGCGCTGCGCAGGTCCATGAACATGATTCGGTCATGGTTACGGTTGAATGGCGCATAAAGGTCGCGCATGACATCGCGCACGTCATCGTTTTCGCAGCCGATGACGATACGGTCCGGACGCCGGCAATCGGCGACCGCCGAACCTTCTTTCAAGAACTCCGGGTTGGAGACGATCTCGAACTGCAGTAATCGGCCAACTTTGATCAGGCATTTGTCGATGTGCGCACGCAGGGTATCGCCGGTGCCCACGGGAACCGTGGATTTCTCCACCAGAATCACCGGATGTTCGCGATGACGGGCCACCGCTTCGCCCACCGACAGCACGTACCGCAAGTCCGCCGAACCATCGTCCCGGGACGGTGTGCCGACCGCAATGAACAACACCTGACCGTGCTGCACCGCGAATTTTTCATCGGTGGTGAACTGCAACCGCTTGGCCTCAAGGCTTTCGCGCACCAGGCTGGCCAGCCCCGGCTCGAAAATGCTCACGTGGCCTTGTTGCAGCAATTCGACTTTCTTCTCGTCGATGTCCATGCAGACCACGTCGTGGCCGACTTCAGCCAGGACAGCGGCCTGCACCAGGCCAACGTAACCGCTACCAAATACACTGATTTTCATAGGTCACTCCTGAGTGTGGGCGCGTGAGCGGGTCGAGCGTTGATGGTGATGACGCCCAGAATGACCAGGGCCACCCCGAGGCTTTTGCAAAGGCTGAAGTCTTCGTTGAACACCGGCAGGACGGCGGCGAGCAGGTACACCAGCGCGTAGCTGATGCTCAGTACCGAGTACGCCCGGCCCAGCGGTACATCGCGCAGGGCCACGAGCCAACTGAGCATCGACAGGGCGTAGGCGAGGATCGCGGCCAGCACCACCGCGACCGCGGTCGGGTCGATGTTGGCGGCCAGCACGTGTTCCGGTGGCGGCAGGCGCGTCATGCTCCAGCGCATGCCCAGCTGCGCGGCACTGCCGAGCAGCACACTGCCCAGCGCGAAGGAGATGCCCCGGCGCAGGATCATGTGTTCAACCCCAGCAGAATCACGCCACCGATCACCAGCGCCACGCCCATCCAGTGGCGGCAGTCGATGGCTTCGTGGAAGAGAAAGCGGGCGATCAGGGTGATCAGCACGAAATTGAGGCTCAACATTGGATAGGCGACGCCGACTTCAAGGCGCTGCAACACCAGCAGCCACACCAGCAAACCCGCGCCCAACGCAGCGAGGGCCAGCCACAGCCATGGCGAACGCAGTTTTTTGCCCCAACCCGACGGCGTGACGCGCCAGCTCTCCACGGCGTATTTCTGGGCGATCTGGCCCAGACAGGTCAGCAGGCAGGCCGCCAATACCAGCAACAGGCTCATGACGCACCCTGAGGGAAAATCAGAATCACAAGGTTGCCTTGTTCATAGCGTTTGCCATCCTTGGGCAAGCGGTCGATTTCACGCAGTTCGTCTTCACCCTTGACCCGCATCAGCACGCCCACCGAGCCACGCTGGCGGGCGTCGTGCATCCACTGTTGAACGCGATCAGGGTCGACGCGCTGCGACGCGCCGTCAGGATAAGCGAGGCCATATTTCAGTTCGCCTATCGTGTTGTACAGCGCCACGTCCGGGCGTTTCAGGCGCCAGGCCAGGGCCGAGGCAGCGCCCAGATCGTTGCTCAATAAGGTGCCGGTCTCGCCAAGTTCCCGGGCATGTTCAAGGACAAACTGGTCGGGCATTTTGTTCGCCACCACCGATTCGGGCATGGCGGACGGCAGGATCCCGATCAGCAGCAGGCTGCCAAACGCCGGCGCCGCCCAGCATTGCAAGGGCCGAAAGGCTTGCAGCACGTTGGCCATGATCCAGCCGATCAAGCAGATGAATACCAGCACAAGGTTGTGCAGTTCATGGTCGTACAGCGGCTTTTTCAGTTGCAGATAGACCAGCGCGAGGAGGACGGTGATGCCCAGAATCAAATTGAGCAGGCCATTGAAACCCAGCACCCGGCCTTGCTCCAGGCGCAGGCGATCAGCCAGCGTGTGGCCCAGCAGCAAGGCCAGAGGCAGCAGGCACGGCAGGATGTAGCTGGGCAATTTGCCGTTGCTGATGCTGAAAAACAGCAGCGGCATCAGCAGCCACAGCAACAGAAAAGCAATGTTTGCCTGCCTGCGGGTTTGCCACGCCTGGCGAAGCGCCGAGGGCAAGAGCGCCATCCACGGCAGACTGAATGCCACCAGCAACGGCAGATAAAACCACCATGGCGCGTCATGCTGAGCGTCATCGCTGGCGAACCGCCGGATGTGCTCGTGCCAGAAGAAAAACCGCCAGTAATCGGGTTCCTGCGCGTGCACCGCCAAGGCCCAGGGCAGGCTCACGACGAGGGCCACGGCAATCGCAACCGGGCCATAGATCAACAATTCACGCCCGCGTTTTTGCCAAAGCATCCAGGGCAGGGCGATCAGCACCGGCAGCAGCCAGGCCAGAAAGCCCTTGGTCAGAAAACCCATGCCACAGGCCAGGCCCAAGGTTGCCCAAGCGATCAGGCGCCGAGGGCGGGTGGCACTGTCCAACGCGAACCACAAGGCGACCAGACTCAGGTTGACCCAAAAAGTGAATTGCGGGTCGAGGTTGGCGTAACCGGCCGCGCCGGCAACCACGGTGAAACTCATGTACAGCAGCGCGCAGGCAAAACTTTTGCGCGGCTCGTTCCACAATTGGCAGGCGATCAAGTAACACAGCATCACACTGAGCCCGGTGCTGAGCGCCGAAGCAATCCGCACACCGAACAGGTTGTCACCAAACAGCGCCTGACCGAGGGCGATCATCCAGTACCCAGCCACCGGTTTTTCAAAATAGCGCAGGCTCATGAAGTGCGGCGAGACCCAATTGCCGCTCAAGAGCATGTCCTGGCTGATCTGCGCGTAACGGGTTTCGTCGGGAATCCACAGGCCGTGCGTACCCAATGGCAGCAGATAACCCAGCAAAAACAGGCCCAGCAGTAGCGGTAATGCCCAGCGTTGGCTCATGCGCCTTGCACTCCCAGCCAGCCTTCACGACCTGCGAACGCACCGCGTACCACGCGACCGGCCGGCAAAGTGTCTGGCGTCTGCGGCAGCCATTCGCCCAAGGGTTGAAAGCCGATCCCACGCCCACGCGCATCGGCCAGCAGTTGACGGAAAGCATCGGCCAGCAGAATCCCTTCCACTTCGGCATGCACCGTGTAGACGTTGAGTTTTTCCGCGGAAAACCGGTCAAGCAATAACGCGTTGAAGTCCTTGGCCGCAAGGCTTGGGCCGACCACCTCGTCGAAGGTGGGCAGGTCCACCGGGATCTGCGGCGTGCCCAGCCCACCCCCGGCCAATGTCGGGCGGAACAGGCTGTGGCCACGGCAATCGCTGTTGTAGCGAAAGCCGAAACCCTGTTTAGCCTCGATCACGCGCGCGTCGGCGCGCCAACCGGCAGCGGCCGAGCACTGGACTTTTTCCCCGAGGATATCGCTGAGCGTGTCCACGCCCTGGCGAATCTGCTCGATCAACTGCGCGTCGCTCCAGCGCCCGGCATTGGCCTGCCAGCCGTGGTGATCCCAGGCATGCAGACCGACTTCATGCCCGGCGGCGAGGGCCTGACGCATCAAGTGCCCGAGGTCGCGGCCGATCGGTTTACCCGGCCACGCGGTGCCGGCCAGCAAGATGTCCCAGCCGTACAACCCGGGGGCGTTGGAGCGCAGCATCTTCCACAGGAACTGCGGGCGAGTCAGGCGCCACAAATGACGACCCATGTTGTCCGGCCCGACGCTGAAGAAAAACGTCGCTTTGACCTGGGCTTCATCGAGCATCTCGAGCAGACGTGGCACGCCATCACGGGTGCCACGGTAGGTGTCGACATCAATCCGAAGGCCCGCCTGCATCAGTGTTTGTCCGCGATTTCGAGCATCGCTTCACGCAAGAAGAAGTCCAGGGTGTTGCCGATGGTTTTGCTCATCTCCACGGTCGGCGCCCAGTCCAAAAGCAGCCTGGCGTTGTCGATGCTCGGCTTGCGGTGGGACACGTCCTGGTAACCGGTGCCGTAAAACGCCTTGCTTTCGACGTCACGGAACCCGGCGAACGGCGGGAAGTTGTCGCGCAGCGGGTGCGCTTCGAACTGACGCAACAGCTCTTCGCCCAATTGACGGATGCTGGCTTCGTTGTCCGGGTTACCGATGTTGATGATTTGACCGTTGCAGGCATCGTTTTCGTTATCGATGATCCGCGCCAGCGCTTCGACGCCGTCGGCGATGTCGGTGAAGCAGCGCTTTTGTTCACCGCCATCGAACAGGCGGATCGGTGTGCCTTCCACCAGATTAAGGATCAGTTGCGTGATCGCCCGGGAGCTGCCGATGCGCGCCGAGTCCAGTCGGTCGAGGCGCGGGCCCATCCAGTTGAAGGGGCGGAACAGGGTGAAGTTCAGGCCTTTCTGGCCGTAGGCCCAGATCACGCGGTCGAGCAATTGCTTGGAGGTCGAGTAGATCCAGCGCTGCTTGTTGATCGGACCCACCACGAGGTTGGACGTGTCCTCGTCGAAGTTGGCGTCCTGGCACATGCCATAGACTTCCGAGGTCGAGGGGAAAATCACGCGCTTGTTATATTTGACGCAATAGCGAACCAGTTTCAGGTTTTCTTCAAAGTCCAGTTCGAACACGCGCAGCGGGTTGCGCGTGTATTCGATCGGCGTGGCAATCGCCACCAGCGGCAGGACCACGTCGCACTTCTTGATGTGGTATTCGATCCACTCGGAGTGAATGCTGATGTCGCCTTCGACAAAATGGAAATTCGCATGGCTGCGCAAACGTTCGATGGCGTCGCAACCAATGTCGAGACCATAGACCTCGTATCGGTCATCGCGCAGCAAACGCTCGGACAAATGATTGCCGATGAAACCGTTGACGCCGAGGATCAATACGCGAGTGCGCCGTGGTGCGCGCCCGGATTCGGTGCCGCGCAACAGGGAACCGTCGACCAGACCGAGTTCGCTGGCCAGTTGCGGGCCGCTCAGGTACAAGCCGTTGTCGTTGCGTTGACCGGCGCGGATCACCAGCGAATCTTCACCACAGGCAATGCGCAACGGATCGACGCTGATGACCCGGCCCGGTGCCTGACCTTCGTTGCCCTTGACGACTTCAGCGCTCCAGACAATCAGTTTGTGTTCGCCAGCGGCGCAGTACGCGCCAGGGTACGGCTGGGTCACGGCACGCACCAGGTTGAACAGTTCTTCGGCCGGTTTTTGCCAAATCAACTTGCCGTCGGAGGGCGTGCGGCGACCGAACACGGTGGCTTGGGATTCGTCCTGCGCGGTTTCACTGACTTTGCCCTGAAGCAAGGCCGGCAGCGTGTCGCGCAACAGATCGGCAGCGGCCACGCGCAACTTGCCGTGCAGGCTCAGCGCCGTGTCGCTACGGTCAATCGCCACCCGTTGTTGAGCAAGGATGGCGCCGGCGTCGGCACGCTTGACCATGCGGTGCAGGGTCACGCCGGTTTCACTTTCACCGTTGACCAGCACCCAGTTGGCTGGCGCACGTCCGCGATAGCGCGGCAGCAACGAACCGTGCAGGTTGAACGCGCCTTTACGGGCCGTGGCCAGCAACGGTTCGCTGAGCAGGTGGCGGTAGTAGAACGAGAACAGGTAATCGGGGTTGAGTTGACGGATGCGTTCGATCCACAGTGGATGATTGACGTCTTCCGGTGCGTGCACGGGGATCCCCCGGCGGGCGCACAGTTGCGCAACCGAGCCGTAGAAGGTGTTTTCCTGCGGATCATCGGCATGGGTGAACACGGCGGCAATCTCGTAACCGCTGGCGAGCAGGGTTTCGATGCCGGCACAGCCAATATCGTGATAGGCGAAGACAACAGCGTTTGCGCTCATGAGAGAACCTGATCTGAAGAAGTGGAAGTGAGACCGTCGACGGTGACCACAGGCGCCGGGGTGGCCGGCTGGCTACGCAGGACTTTTTCGATGAAAAAGCGCGGACGCGCACGGACGTCGCTGTACATGCGCCCGAGGTATTCACCCAGCAAACCCATGCCGATGAACTGGCCACCGGTAAACACGAACAGCACGGCGAACAGCACAAACGTGCCGTCACCCGCCCAACTCGCGCCGAACACCAGCCGCAACACGATCAGTGCCGTGGCGAACGCCACACCCAATCCGGCCATGGCGAAGCCGACGATGCTCAGCAACCGCAGCGGGGTGGTGGTCATGCAGGTGATCAGGTCGAACATCAGATTGACCAGACGCATGGGGCTGTACTTGGATTCGCCGTGTTCGCGCTCGGCGTGAGTCACCAGGATTTCCGTGGTGTGTCGGGCGAAGCTGTTGGCCAGGATCGGAATAAAGGTGCTGCGTTCGCGGCAGGCGAGCATGGCGTCGACGATGGTCCGGCGGTAAGCCCGGAGCATGCAGCCGTAGTCACTCATGGCGACACCGGTGGAGCGCTGGACCGCGAGGTTGATCAGTTTCGACGGCCAACGGCGCAGGGCCGAGTCCTGACGATTGCTGCGCACCGTGGCGACCACGTCATAGCCGAGTTCAGCCTGAGCCACCAATCGCGGAATCTCTTCGGGCGGGTTTTGCAGATCGGCATCGAGGGTGATGACCACATCGCCCTTGCACTGCTCGAAACCGGCCATGATTGCCGCGTGCTGGCCGTAATTGCGGTTGAGAATGACCGCCACCACCGGACTGCAATCGCGACTGGCGGCCTCCTCGAGGATGTGCGCCGAGTGGTCGCGACTGCCGTCATCAACCAACACGATTTCGTAGTCATGGTGCAATTGCTGGCACGCCGTTTCGGTGCGCCTGAGCAATTCAGGCAGGCTGTCCTGTTCGTTGTAGACCGGGATGACTATCGACACGCAACGGATCGGGTAAGGTTTCACAGGCGTCTGTCCAATGTGCTTTCAATGGCGCTGACCACTCGGTCGACGTCGTCGAGCGTCATGTCGGGGAACAACGGGATCGAACACAGGCGTGCCGAGTTCCATTCGGTATTGGGCAGGTAGATGTTGGGGAATCGCTGGCGGTAGTAGGTGTGCAGGTGCGTGGCGATGAAGTGAATGCCGGTACCGATGTTGTGTTCCTGCAAGGACTTCATGAACGCCTCACGGTCCAGTCCGCAGCGTTCGGCGTCGATACGCAAGATGAACAGGTGCCAGGCGTGCTGTTGCGGGTAGGCCGCAATGGCCAGCGGTTGCACCGGTGAGCCTTCCAGCCGTTGCAGGTAAGCTTTTGCCAGCGCTGTACGCTTGGCGTTGATGTCGTCCAGACGCTGCAGTTGCACCAGTGCGATGGCGGCATTGATGTCGGCCAGGTTGTATTTGAACCCCGGCTCGATCACCTGCGCCTGGGGCTTGCGGCCGTGGGTCAGGCGGTCGTAGGCATCGACGCCGAGGCCGTGAAACTTGAGCATGCGCACTCGGCTGGCCAGCGTTTCATCGTCAGTGACGAACATCGCGCCCTCGGCGCAGGTCATGTTCTTGATCGCGTGGAACGAGAAGATCGCCGTGCCTTTCGCGCCGACGTGACGGTTTTTGTAAACGGTGCCCGCCGCATGGGCGGCGTCTTCGATCACCGGGATGCCGTGTTTGTCGGCCAACGCGTAGAGCGGATCGAGATCGAACGCCGCGCCGGCGTAGTGCACCGGAATGATCGCCCGGGTGCGCGGGGTGATGGCCGCTTCGATGTGCTCGACGCTGCTCATCAGCGTGTCGCGGTCAACGTCGACAAACACCGGCGTCGCGCCCAGCAGGCAGATCATGTTGGCGGTGGAGACCCAGGTCTGGGACGGCGTGATGACTTCGTCGCCGGGACCAATGCCCAACGCCAGTAACGTGACATGCATGGCGCCAGTGGCCGAGGACAGTGCCACGGCATGGCGGCAGCCAACATAGTTGGCGAAGTGTTCTTCGAGTTGCTGGTTTTTCGGCCCGGTAGTGATCCAGCCAGAGCGCAAAACTTGCTCTACGGCCGCAATTTCCTCATCGCCGATACTGGGGCGGGAGAAGGGGAGAAAAGCCTGACTCATGGAGAACCTCAGGGCGTAGGAAGTCCTTCAGCCAAAGGGCCGAAAGAAACAGAGTTTCAGTGGTTTAGTAACCTGTCTGGCACGAACCGCATTTGACTTTTGCGGCCATGGGCGGCAGGTTGAGTGCCCATCGCGGCTCACCGGACATATAAGAGGTTAGGCGCGTTTTTGTGAAAGGAACATGAAAAACCGGTGGGCGAATCGTTTATCCGAAGTCTATTAAGCCTGTGTTCAGACTTCTGCCGTTCATCGCGTTATTGCGTAGAAAAGTCCTACAGAAGTGTCCCGCTTTATATGAAGAATGTTTCAATCCTTAGTTGTTTTAATGAACTGTTTCCACTCAAGGCCGTTTTGTTTTGATTGACTTACCTGTTGCTGATTCAACTGCTGCAAAGAACCCGATGACCGTGTATCTGGCGCGACTGGCGCCGTCCAGCCAACTGACCATGCGCTATGTGTTGCAGGACGCCGCCGATCGCCTGGGCTTCGAAGACATGAACGTCGAGGACATTCCCTGGCACGAGCTGCAGCCCGAGGATGTGATCGCGCTGGTCGCGGCCTTGCGCGAGGATGGCTACGCACCGAATACGTCGTCGCTGTACGTCAACGCTGTGCGTGGGGTGATGAACGAAGCGTGGCGCATGAGCCTGATCAGTCAGGAGCACTTGCTGAAAATGCGCTCGGTCAAAGGCATTGCCGGCACACGGCTGTCGCAGGGGCGCAATCTGCGGCGCTCACTGATTCAGGAGATGATGGCGGTTTGTGCCGCCGACCCACGGCCACAAGGTTTGCGCGACGCGGCGATCATCGGGATTTTGTACGGCTCGGGCATGCGTAAATCGGAGTCGGTGAACCTCGACCTGAATCAGGTGGATTTCACCGAGCGCAGCCTGCGGGTGACCGCCAAAGGCAACAAACAACTGATCAAGTACGCACCGGCCTGGGCGTTCGCCAAACTGGATGCCTGGCTGGAGCTGCGCCGTTCGCAGCTCAAGGACGGCGAAGTGGACGATCCGTTTCTGTTCAATCGCATCCGTCGCGGCAGTCACATCACCCGCGAGCGCATCACCAAACACGCGATCTATTACATCGCCCGCCAGCGGGGTGCGCAGGTCGGGGTGAAAATCATGCCGCATGATTTTCGACGCTCGTTCATTACCCGCGTGATTGAGGAGCACGATTTGTCGATCGCGCAGAAACTCGCGCATCACAGCAATATCCAGACGACCGCCAACTACGACGTGCGCGATGACAACGAGCGGCGACGGGCCGTGGACCGCTTCGATCTTTAAGGTTCACTCAGCACATGGGCATGCCCGATGGTCGAGACCTGAACCGCACTGCCGGTAGGTGGCGCGTACAAGCCTGAACTGCGCACCATGAGTGTGCGGCCAGGCTGTTGCGCTGAAGGCAAAGACTCCAGCTCCACGGTCAAGGTGCAGGTATTGCCGCTGAAATCCCGCTCGGTCACTACCGCGCGGCATCCAGCGACCTCTACGTCGTTTGACACGATGCCGATCAGTTGCAACTGCTCGGGCCGCAGCATGATCTGCGCGCAGCGGTTGTTGCGATGGTTGTTGACCGGGATCCGCCCCAGATCACAATGCGCCCAGCCGGCCTCGATCCTGGCGGGCATGACCACCGCATCGCCGAGGAACAGTGCGGTTTGTTCGTCGCCGGGATAGCGGTAAAGATCCAGTGGATGACCTGACTGCACCAGTTGCCCTTCGCGCATGACCGCCAGTTGATCGGCAAATGACAGCGCTTCGCTCTGGTCATGGGTGACCAGAATGGTGGTGACACCGGCATCGGCCAGCAGCCGCGCAACCAGTTTGCGCATGGCGGCGCGCAAGCCGGTATCGAGCGCGGAAAATGGCTCATCCAGCAACATCAGGCGTGGCTGTTGCGCCAGCGCTCGCGCCAGTGCCACACGTTGTTGCTGGCCGCCGGAAAGCTCATGGGGCCAACGATTGGCCATGCTGGAATCCAGTGCCACGCTGTCCATCAGTTCGGCAATACGCTCGTGTTTCATGGCGCCCTTGGTCGACAGGCCGAAACCGATGTTGGCGGCCACGGTCATGTGCGGAAACAGGGCGCCGTCCTGCGGGACATAACCGATCTGGCGTTGATGCGCCGGGACTTCGTGGGTGTCGTCCACCAACGTCTGGCCATTGAACGTCAGGCGGCCCGAGTCCGGAAACTCGAAACCGGCGATCATGCGCAGCAAGGTGGTTTTGCCCGAACCGGAAGGCCCGACGATCACCGTGCGGCTACCCGTGGGCACCGACAGGCTGATGTTTTCCAGGGCTCGATGCGCGCCATAGGATTTGCAGATCGAATGCAGTTCAAGAGCGTTCATCGGCCAGCCGTTCGTTTGGATTGGTGATAGAGGAGCCCGGTCAAAGGAAGTGACAGCAGGATCATCAGCAAGGCATAAGGCGCCGCGGCGGCGTAGTCGATCTCGCTGGTCAACGCCCAGAACCCGGTCGCCAGCGTGCGCGTGCCGTTCGGGGCGAGCAGCAGGGTGGCGGTCAATTCATTGGTGATCGCCAGGAACACCAGCGCGGCACCCGCAGCAGCACCAGGCGCGGCGAGGCGCAGGGTAATCAACCACAACGCACGACCGGGCGAGCGGCCGAGACTGCGGGCGATGTTCTCCAGCTCAACCGGCGCCTGAGCGATGCCCGCCCGCAAACTCACCAGCGCACGGGGCAAAAACATCAGCAAATACGCCAGCAGCACGGTGATCGTGGTCTGATAAATCGGCCGGGCGAAATGCACCGTGACCGTCACCAACGCCAGGGCGACCACAATGCCCGGCAACGAACTGGTGATGTAGTTGCAGCTTTCAAGGACCCGTTGCAGCCGACCCGGCGAGCGGATCGACAGCCACGCAATCGGAATCGCCGCGCAGGTGGTGAGAGCCGCTCCGGCAACCCCGAGCAGCAGCGTCTGTTGCAGCGCCGGCATCAGCTCGGCCATCTGCCAGACCTGCGAGCCACCGGCGATCAGCCACTTGCCCAAGGTGATCAACGGCACCCCCAGCGCGAGGGCGCAGGTCACGATCTGCAAGGTGAGCGCGAGCACGGTTGGCAGTTTTTTCAGGCGCACGACCTGCTGTTCCCGGGCGCTCCCGGAACCAACGCGGGCATACCGCGCATTGCCACGCGCCGCCGATTCGACGGTCAGCATCGCCAGGCAACACAGCGCGAGCACACCCGCCAGCATGTTCGCGGCTGGCCCGTTGAAGGTGGATTTGAACTGATCGAAGATCGCCGTGGTGAAGGTGTCGAAGCGGATCATCGCGTACAGGCCGTATTCGGCGAGCAGGTGCAGCCCGACCAACAAGGTGCCGCCACAAATGGCCAGACGCAGCTGCGGCAGCACCACGCGAAAAAACACTGCCCAAGGTTTGAGCCCCATCGATTGCGCGACATCTTCGATGGCCGGATCGAGCCGACGCAACGTCGCCGCAATCGGCAAGTAGAGGAAAGGGAAGTAGGCGATGACCGACACCAGAGCCCCGGCAAACAGCCCGTGAATCGGCGGCACCAGACTGACCCAGGCATAGCTGTGAACGAATGCCGGGACCGCCAGCGGCGCGGTCGCCAGCAACGACCACCAGCGCCGCCCCGGCAGATCGCTGCGCTCGGTCAGCCAGGCGAGTGTCACGCCCAGCGCGACGCACAGGGGAATCGTGATCAGCACCAGCAATACTGTGTTGATGAACAGCTCGCCGACCCGTGGCCGAAACACCAGTGCGAGCAAGGTTGTCCAGCCGGTTTGCACGGACGCGCCGATGACAAAAGCGATTGGCAGCAGCGCCAGCAGCGAAACCAGCACCGACAAACCGATCACCCATGCACCGCCGCGACCCACGAACACTCCGCGGGAGCGGCGGCGCAAATGTGCGGGTATCACCTCAGCGACGACCGCCGGTAATGTTTCAGGCATCAATTAGAGCAGTCCGGCCTGTGTCATCAGCTCAACGGCTTTTTTGCTGTCGAGTTTCGAGGCGTCGACTTTCGGCGCGTCGAGCTGCTGCAGGGGCACCAGTTTTGGGTTGGATTGCGCGTTCTTGCCGACCGCGTATTCAAACGAATTGCCGGTCTTGAGGATGGCCTGGCCGTCTTTGCCGGTCACCCACTTGAGGAACGCCTGGGCTTGATCCTTGTGTTTACTGGACGCCAGGACACCGCCACCGGAAATACTGACGAAGGCGCCCGGATCCTGGTGTTTGAAATAGTGCAGTGCGGTGTTCTTGCTGTTCTCGCCGGTCTTGGCCTGATCACCGAAGCGGTAATAGTGATAAATCACACCGCTGTCGATTTGCCCGGCGTTGACCGCTTTGAGCACGGAGCTGTTGCCCCGGTAGGCGGTAAAGTTGCTCTTCATGCCCTTCAACCACTCCAGGGTGGCGGCTTCGCCCTTGAGCTCCAGAACGGCAGCGACAATCGCCTGGAAGTCGGCACCGGCGGGCGAGGCTGCCCAGCGGCCTTTCCATTTGGCATCGGCGAGGTCCATCAACGACTTCGGCAGCTCGGCTTCGGGCAGTTTGGCCGGGTTGTAGACAAACACCGTGGAGCGCGCCGCGATCCCGACCCATTTGCCATGGGCCGGACGATAGGCCGCGTCGATTTGTTCGAGGGTAGTCGGCGCCACGGGCGCAAACAGCCCCGCGTTGTCCACCAGTACCATGGCCGGGGAGTTTTCGGTGAGGAACACGTCAGCCGGGGAGGCTGCGCCTTCCTGCACGATCTGATTGCCCATTTCCGTGTCGTCGCCATTGCGTACCGTGACCTTGATCCCGGTCTCCCTGGTAAAGCCTTCGACCCAGGCTTTGGTCAGGCTTTCGTGCTGGGCGTTGTAGACCACGATGCCGTCGGCATCCGCAGCGTAGACGTGGCCAGCACTCAGCAGGGCAGTAGCCAGCAGGGCTTTTTTGAGGAAAGAGGGGAAATGGCGATTCATGCGGTGGCGGCTCCCGTTATTTTAGAATCTTGGACGCTGACAGACCGGAAGGGTCTGTGAATGATTGTAGGTCAATACGAATCATTTGCAGCTTTGAGGCGGCGCCAAATGTAAGGGATGGAATGAGAAAAAAACGTCAATTCATTGCGCCACCGGGCAACCTTTCTGTGTGCCGCTCGCGGCCTGGTTGATCAACGCGGCCAGGCGCCTGACGTTGTTTTGCTGGGCCACCACCAAGTCATCAATGGACGGTCCTGAAGGTGTCTGCAACGTGCTGCGGCAGGTGATCAGCGTGTTATCACCTTCACCGGGATTGCGCAGACGCCATTTGACGTCGATCAAACCGTACTGCCCGGGTATCGAGTCGAAGCGTTGCACATCGAGGCGCACCGAGACTTTACGTTGCGGATTGCTGTTGGCCAGTTGATCGACTAATGCGCTGCGCAACTCGTCCACCAGGCTCGCGGCCCACCATTGGGTCTCGAGAATCGCCAAACCACTGTTGCCCTGACGAATGACGATCTGCGGGCGATCGACCTGAGGCGGTACGCTGAGGCCTTCGATCTGGATGTCTGCGCCGTTGCCGCGTGCGGTGCCGCTCAATTGAGTCGGTGTCAGCGTGTGGAACTGAATCGGGTCACTGCGGCAGGCGACAAGCAGTACACACGCAGTGACCAAGCCAATCTTCAGCGAAAAAGCCATGGGTGTTGCTCCTGTGGTCAGTTGCGTGGTGGACCCTGCAGATCAGCCGGTGCTGCGTTGTTGGGCCGACCGCGAATCAGCGACTCTGGATGCCGGCCCAAGTAATCCGACAGTTCACGCAAGGAGCGCGACATGCGTCCGAGTTCGTCCAGGGTCTGGGTCAATTGCTCGCGTTGCGGCGAGTCCTCGGCGAGGGTCGAGCTGGCCGATTGCAGGGTCTTGCTGACGTCCGCTAGGGTGGTTTGCACGCCGGGCAAGGTCTTGGCGTTGAATTGCGCGAGGCCTTTGCGCAGCTCGACGAGGTTGCTGTCGAGGTTGCCGGCTATGCGTCCGATGGGCAGGTCGTTGATTTTGTTGACCATGCTTTCGAGTTTTTCCTGCAACTGTTCAAGGCTGCCGGGAATGGTCGGGATGGACACCGGCCGAGCGGTTGGATCGAACACGACTTTCTCTGCCTTCGGGTAGAAGTCGAGCGCTACATAGAGCTGACCGGTCAACAGGTTGCCGCTTCGGGCCTGTGCCCGCAGGCCGTTTTCGATGAAGGAGCCCATAAGCCTGACACCGGCGGCTTCGTCATTGGGGTCGTGCTTCAACGCCTCAAGCATTTTGGCGTGAGCCTGACCGAGCCGTTGCGGGTAGATCACGATGCCGACGTTGACCGGAAAGCTGCGCTTTTTTGCATCGAAATCCAGATTGACTGACACCACTCTGCCGAACTCGATGCCAAGGAATTCCACCGGCGCACCGACCTTCAGCCCCCGCAGTGCCTGGTCGAAACGCAAACTCAGGTATTGCGCCTTGCCGTTGGGCGGGGCGAGGGCGGTTTGCTGGTCTTCGAACAGCTCGAAGGCTTTTTCCTCGGTAGCCGATTTATCGTTGGGGCTGTATTCCGGGGCGCGGAAAGCGATGCCGCCCACCAGTATGGAGGACAGCGATTCGGTCTTTACTGCAAAACCGTTGGCCCCGACATTCACATCGATCCCGCTGGCATTCCAGAACCGGGTGTTTTCGGTGACGTAGGCGTCGTTGGGTGAATGGATAAAGACTTCGATGTTTACCCCTTTGCCGTCGGCGTCCAGGGCATAAGCGACGACCTGCCCGACGGGAATCTTGCGGTAGTAAACCGGCGAGCCGATGTCCAGTGAGCCGAGGTCCGGGGTATGCAACATGAAGCGCTTGCCCGGCTCGCCATAAGTGATCGGCGGCGGGTTTTCCAGGCCTTTGAAGTTCTTCGCCCGCGCATTGGCCTGGCCGATGTCGGCGCCAATGTAGTCCCCGGACAGCAGCGTATCGATACCCGACACGCCGCCGGCACCGATACGTGGCCGCACCACCCAGAATTGCGAGTCTTCACGGGTGAAGCTTTCCGCCTGCTTGGCCAGTTTGATGGTGGCGTTGACGCTTTTCTGGTCGTTGCTCAGTTCTACCCCGGAGACTTGCCCGATCACCACGTTACGGTATTTGACCTCGGTCTTGTTGGCGGTCAGGCCGCTGCCGGTCTTGAATGTGACGGTGATGGTCGGTCCTTCCTGCAGGATGCTGTGCACCACCAGCGAAATACCCACCAGCACCGCGATAATCGGGACTATCCATACCAAGGACACGCTGAAACGACGGGTCTTGATCGGGGCCTGCCCGGGAGCTTGCGGCCCGTCAGTGGCTTGCGACTTCATCCATGACCTCCTCGTGATTCGAATGGTGTTGGTCCCAGATCAAACGCGGGTCAAAACTCATGGCCGAGAGCATGGTAAACACCACCACCAGCCCAAAGAACAGAATGCCCGCGCGCGGTTCGATATCGGCCAGGGCTTGAAACTTCACCAGCGAAGCCACCAGGGCCACGACGATGACGTCGAGCATCGACCAATAACCGATGAGTTCAACGAGGCGAAACATTTTCGACCGCTCCTTGCGCGCCCACAGGCTGTCGCGTTGAACGGTCACCAGCAGCAGCGTCAGGGCGACGAACTTGATCCCCGGCACGGCGATGCTGGCGATGAAAATGATCAGGGCAATGTCCCAGGCGCCGTGCTGCCAGAAATCCAGCACACCGCCCATGATCGTGCTGTCGGCGCCGTTGCCGACCATTTTGGTGTTCATCACCGGCAACAGATTGGCCGGAATGTAAAACACCAGAGACGTGAGCAAATAGGCCCAGGTGCGGGTCAGGGAGTTGGTTTTGCGCCGATGCAGCGGTGCGCCGCAACGCTCGCATTCGTGAGGTTCGCCGGTCATGTCGCAAGCCAGGCCGCAGCTGTGGCAAAGGCACAGGTTGAGCTCGCTGGCGACTGGGGGCGTGGTCATAAGACATCCCACAGTTCACGGACATCGCGCCCGGCGATGCGGATCATCATCAGGCTGAGAATGGCCAGGGCAAACAGGCCGATGCCGGGCAGAACGTCGAGCAGCCCGGCAAGCTTGATCACCGCCACCATCGCCCCCAGCAGGCAGACTTCCAGCATGCTCCAGGGCCGCAGGGTTTCCAGCCAGCGCATACAGAACCTGAAACCCGGCGAGCGACGGGAGGCGAGGGCGAAACTCAGGACCCAGATCAGCAGCAGCAACTGGAAAATCGGCGCGATGATCATGGCGATGGCCGCCACCATAGCGATGAAGGTAATCGGGCCCAGACTCAGGGCCAGCACGGAATCCCACAGTGTCGCGCTGTTTTTCAAGCCTTTCAGGCTGATGCTCATGACCGGGTAGAAATTGGCGAACATCCACAGCGCCAGTGCGGTGACAGTCAGTGCCAGCCGCTGCTCCACCGTCAGGCCGTTATAGCGCTGAAGCACGCCACCGCAGCGCGTACAGAGGGTTTTCTGATGTTTGGCGAGCGTGACTTTTTGATACACGCAGTCGCAGTGCTCGCAGATGATCAGTTGGTCAGTCGTAGCCATAGGCCGCACTCGCCAGGACACAGGAAAGTCAGAGCACCTCCTCAATATAGAAGTGCCTTGTGAATGAGCAAATCGAAAGGCTCAAACGACCGATAGTCCGTGTCATCGTTCTTCGCGGGCAAGCCCGCTCCCACAAGGATCATCGTCGTTCACCAATGCTGTGTCCGCTGAAGATCCTGTGCGGGCTTGCCCGCGAAAGCGGTAGCTCAAACACGGTTGCGCTTTAACCGAGCACTTCACGCAGGCGATACCAGAACATGCCGAGTGCCAGCAACGGCGAGCGCAGCTTCGGGCCACCAGGAAAAGTCATGTGTGGCACGGCGCTGAATACGTCAAAGCCTTGGCTGTGCCCGGCATGAATCGCTTCGCCCAGAAGTTTGGCGCACCAATGGGTCACGTTCAGGCCGTGACCGGAATAACCCTGGGCGTAGAACACGTTCGGATGCTGGCTCAAGCGCCCGACCTGCGGAAAGCGATTGGCCGTGATGCCAATCTTGCCGCCCCACTGATAATCAATGCGCACATCGGCCAGTTGCGGGAACACCTTGAGCATTTGCGGGCGCATGTAGGCGGCGATGTCCGACGGATCACGCCCGGAGTAATGGCAGGCACCGCCGAACAACAAACGCCGGTCCGCCGAGAGCCGGTAGTAATCCAGGCCGACTTTCTGGTCGCACAGCGCCAGGTTCTGCGGGATCAATTGCTTTGCAACCTCCGGCGCCAAAGGCTCCGTGGCGATGATGTAGCTGCCTGCCGGCAGCACCTTGCCGCTGAGCTTCGGTTCGAGTTCGTCCAGATGTGCATTGCACGCCAACACCAGACTGCCGGCGCGCACCGTGCCACCGGCACAACGCACCTGCACGGTGTGGCCATGCATCAACTCGAGCACCGGGCTCTGCTCGAAGATCTGCACCCCAAGCGAACGCGCCAGTCGCGCTTCACCGAGCACCAGATTGAGCGGGTGCAAGTGCCCAGAGCCCATATCCACCAAGCCACCGGCATACACCCCCGAGTTCACCACCTGTTCACGAATCTGTTCCGGCCCGACCAAGCGCGTTTCATGGGCGTAACCCGAGCCGACAAGGCCTTCCTGCTCTGCCTTGAACGCCGCGAACTGTGCCTTGGTGTTGGCCAGTTCGCAAAAACCCCAACGCAAGTCGCAATCGATGCCGTGCTCGCGGATGCGCTTGCCCACCAGCTCGACCGATTCGGTCCCGGCGCGCTCCAGATAACGCACGCCTTCTGCACCGACGTGCCGGGCGAAACCGCTGACGTCGTGGCCAATGCCGCGAATCAACTGACCACCGTTGCGCCCGCTGGCGCCCCAGCCGATTTGACGGGCTTCCAGCAAAATCACCGAGAGCCCGCGCTGCGCCAGTTCGATGGCGGTGTTGACCCCGGTAAACCCGCCGCCGATCACGCAGACATCGGCTGCAAGGTCCTCCTCCAGCGCAGGGAAGGGCGTCAGCGTATGAGCCGATGCGGCGTAATAGGAGCGCGCATGTTCGTTGCTGTACTGATTCATTTGTTGGACTTCACTTTGCTCCAGGAACGGGTCATCAGCCGCATGATCGCCTGGGGCGGGGTGGTCGAGATGTAGAGCTTGTCGAGGACTTCCTGAGGCGGGTAAACCTCGGGATTGTTCACCAGCTCAGGGTCCATGTATTGCTTGGCGGCCGGGTTGGGGTTGGCGTAACCGACCGAGGCGCTGACCTTGGCGATGACTTGCGGGTCCAGCAGGTAGTTGATGAAGGCGTGAGCCTCCTTCGGGTTGCTGGCATCGGCGGGAATGGCCAGCAAATCGAACCACAAATTGCTGCCTTCCTTGGGGATCGCGTAAGCGATGTTCACGCCGTTCTTGGCTTCCTTGGCGCGGTTGGCGGCCTGGAACACATCACCCGAATAACCGAAGGCCACGCAAATGTCGCCGTTGGCCAGGTCCGACACGTACTTGGAGGAGTGGAAGTAGGTAATGTACGGGCGGATGCTCAACAGCTTGGCTTCGGCTTTTTTGAAGTCTTCCGGGTTCTCGCTGCGTGGGTCCATGCCCATGTAATTGAGGATCGCGGGGAACACTTCATCCGCCGAGTCCATCATCGACACGCCGCACTGGCTGAGTTTCTTGATGTTTTCCGGTTCGAACAGCACGGCCCATGAATCGATGTGATCAATGCCGAGCACTTGCTTGACCTTGTCGACGTTGTAGCCGATGCCGTTGGTGCCCCACAGGTAGGGGACCGAATGCTCGTTACCCGGATCGTTCTTCTCCAGCAGCGCCAGCAGTTTCGGGTCGAGGTTCTTGAAGTTCGGCAGCTGTGCGCGATCCAGTTTTAGGAACGCGCCGGCCTTCACCTGGCGGGCGAAGAAGTGGTTGGACGGCACCACCACGTCATACCCGGTACGGCCGGCGAGCAGTTTGCCCTCAAGGGTTTCGTTGGAATCGAAGACGTCGTAGATCACCTTGATCCCGGTTTTCGCCTGGAAGTCGGCGAGGGTGGTTTCGCCGATGTAATCGGTCCAGTTGTAGACGCTGACCTGTGGTTGAGCGTGCGCAACAGCGCTGAACAGGACTGCCAGCGCGGCCGGAACCACGGATTTCAATAGACGCATATCGACACCTCTTGGAATTATTGGGTTATTCAGGTGTTTCGCTATTCCTGTGGGAGCCAGCCTGCTGGCGATAGCGGTGGGCCAATCGATACAGAGGTTGGCTGTGCCGACGCTATCGCGAGCAGGCTCACTCCCACAGGGGATGTGTGTAGGGCTCAGACGCTGAGCAACAAAAATTCCCGCTCCCAGGAGCTGATCACCCGCTTGAAGTTCTCGTGTTCCGCTCGCTTGACCGCCACGTAACCGCGGACAAACTTGCTGCCCAGATAGCGCTCGATGGTTTCGCATTCTTCCATCTGCGTCAGCGCGTCTTCGATGGTGATCGGCAAGCGCAGGTTGCGTCGTTCATAGGCGCGGCCTTGTACCGCAGCACTCGGCTCGACGCGCTCGACCATCCCGAGGTAGCCGCACAGCAGGCTGGCAGCGATCGCCAGATAGGGGTTGGCATCCGCGCCCGGCAAGCGGTTTTCCACGCGCATCGCCTCGGGACTGGAGGTCGGCACACGCAGGCCCACGGTGCGGTTTTCTTCGCCCCACTCGACGTTCACCGGTGCCGAGGTATCCGGCAGGAAACGGCGGAACGAGTTCACGTTGGGCGCAAACATCGGCAGCACTTTGGGGATGTATTTCTGCAGGCCGCCAATGTAGTGCAGGAACAGTTCGCTCATCTGACCGTCGGCATTGGCGAAAATCGGCTTGCCGGTGGCGATGTCCACCACGCTCTGGTGAATGTGCATCGCGCTGCCCGGCTCATCGCCAATCGGCTTGGCCATGAACGTCGCCGCGACGTTGTGCTTGAGCGCGGCCTCGCGCATGGTGCGTTTGAACACGGTGATCTGGTCGGCGAGGTCCAGCGCATCGCCGTGACGGAAGTTGATTTCCATCTGCGCCGGGCCGTCTTCGTGGATCAGCGTGTCGAGGTCCAGGCCTTGCAATTCGCACCAGTCGTAGACGTCTTCGAACAACGGATCGAACTCGTTGGCGGCGTCGATGGAAAACGACTGACGGCCACTTTCCGCACGGCCCGAACGGCCGAGCGGCGCCTTGAGCGGCAAGTCCGGGTCTTCGCAACGCTGGGTCAGGTAAAACTCCATTTCCGGCGCGACAATCGGCTTCCAGCCCTTATCGGTGTAAAGCTGCAGGACTTTCTTCAACACGTTGCGCGGTGACAGTTCGATCGGGTTCCCGAATTTGTCGAAGGTGTCGTGGATCACGATCGCGGTAGGCTCGATGGCCCATGGGATCACGTAGACCGCGTCGGAAACCGGCTTGCACACCATGTCGATGTCGGCCGGGTCGAGCAGGTCGTAGTAGATGTCGTCGTCGACAAAGTCCCCGGTTACCGTTTGCAACAGCACACTTTCCGGCAGGCGCATGCCTCGCTCATGCAGGAACTTGTTGGTGGGTGCAATCTTGCCGCGTGCAATGCCGGTCAGGTCGCTGACGACACACTCGACTTCGGTAATCTTGTGATCTTTCAGCCACGTGAGCAGCTGATCGAAAGGGACATTCATAAAGACCTCGTTATTGGTTTTATTAACGCCGGGGAGGGTGGTTTCATCCGCCACACACTTCCCCTGGGACGCGTTGACGACTATCTTGGGCGAGCCTTGACGTTCCATCTATCCACTTTCAGCAGCACCAAAACGCACCAAACGAGTGCGTAAGGTCACCCATGACAGCGTGCAATCCATTGCAGGTCCAAGCGTTCAACACCGCCGATGTCGCCGAACAAATCCGCGCCACACCCGGTTGGGTCCAGCAGTACCAGCAGATGTCGCCGGGGCATTTCGCCGGGCGGGTGCGATATCTGGACCTGCAAGGCGTAGAGATTTACGAGGAACACATGAACACCCGGGTCGAACAGAATTTCAGCGCGCCCGAGGGTTCACTGGCGTTCTGTTTCGATCGCAGCGACAACGCGCTGTACGTGTTGAATGAAGAAAGCCGCAACATCTGGATCACCCCGGAGAACTACCAGGAAATTGCCGTGGTGTTCGGGCCTGAGTTCGTTCAGCGCCACGGCCTGAATGTCGCCAGGCTCGAAGGGTTGTTCATGGCGCCGCTGAATTCGGGGCAGAACGCGCTGTTCAGTCGCTGGCTGAGCGGAACCTTGACTCGTTTGGCGCAGACCCTCGATCCGCCGAGCAAAGAGGCGTTGACCCAGCAATTGCTGGAAGACTGTCTGTACATCCTCGACAACGCGTGCGTCTGCCTGGACCGCGGCGGTTTGCAGCGTCGCGCCGAAGAGCGGGCGGTGATGAAACGCATCGGCGAATGGGCGGCCGATTCCCCGGAAGAAACCTTGAATTTGCTCGAGCTGTCCCAGGTCGCCGGGGTTTCGCTGCGTCAGTTGCAGCACGCGTTCAAGGCGTATACCGGCATGACGCCGACGCACTGGTTGCGCCTGCGCCGGCTCAACAGCGCCCACCGCGAACTGCTCAGCCGCTCACCCATGGAAACCACCGTGGCCGAAGTGGCGATGCAGTGGTCGTTCTGGCATTTGGGGCGATTTTCCAGCAGTTATCGCGCGCTGTTCAAAGAGCTGCCGAGCGAAACGCTCAAGCGCGTTGGCCGTCAGTCATAAGTCGGGGGAGGGCGAGCGTGGGTGATCTACACTTTTGATGGCTGAGAATTGCCCGGAGGTCATCATGAACAGCTTGTCTTCCCTTGGTCTGTGTGCCGCGCTGTCGATTGCCGCCACGCAGGCATGGGCCGAAACGGTGGTCCCGATGAAGGGCCAGACTTCGCAACAAACCCAACTGGACATCGACGCCTGCCACAACATCGCCGCCAGTCAGAGTTCAGCGACGCCGCCGGCATCCGGTGGCCGCCTGAAAGGGGCGGCGGTCGGTGCTGCTGCCGGAGCGGCTGGAGCTCAGGTTCGCGGGCGCCAGCACGATGAGTTTTATGACCGTGTGGATGACGATGTGAAGCAGGATTATCGGCAGAACCGGGCCAAAGAGACGGCCGCCGCCGGTGCGATGGTGGGTGCATCGCGTCAACGTCAGGAGCGTCGTGCGCAGCAGAAAACCGCCGCATCCACCAGTTCGACCGCCTACAGCAGTTGCCTGCAAGGCAAGGGGTATCAGGTCAATCCCTGAACGCGTTTTGGCGGTTGCTGATCCAGCAGATAAACCATCAGGCACGCATACAGCGTCACCAGAATAAACAGCCCCATGCGCACGGCAAATGCGGTGTAGACATCTTTGCCCGCGAGGCTGTCCTGCACCGACTGACCGAGCAGGATAATCATGGTGATCAGGCTGTTGAGCCAGAACCCCGGGCTGAACCGGGTCGGGCTCAGGGCGTACAACTTGCGCGCCAGGACCAGACCGAACAGCAGCATCCACAGAAAAAACATCCATAGGTGCACGAACAGGCTGAGCGCACTCCAGAACAGCACCGCCAGCACGCCGGCCAGCAGGGTCGAGCCGACCAGTTCGCGACCGGCGTTCCGGGCCGTGGTGGAACTCTGCTGACCCAGGCCGACTGCCTTCAAAATGATCGGCAGGTAGCTGGCCGGATCGACCATTGCCAGCAAAAAAGCCGGCAGCACGATCAGGGTTGCACGCAGCGCAACCCGGCTGACTTCTTCCGCCGGCAACAGCGGTGCGGCGGGTGGCGACGGCGCGTTGGGCGGGTCGGGAAACAGCCAGTGACTCACCGCCACCACCATCACGGCAAGGAGTAATCCTTTGACCAGGGCACCAATAACCATCGCCGCGAGGTCGAACTCGGCGACGCCGGCTGATGAAATCATTGTCAGACCGATCACCAGAAAGGTGACGATCAGGTTGTTGCCGCCGCGCAATCCAAAACGAAAAACCAGGAACAGGCTGACGCCGATCAGCAGCACGCCACTGACCGGGTAATAACGCAGAATCGGAATCAACAACAGGCCGACGCCGGTGGTCAACATCGCAATGACGGCCAGAGCAATGCCGGCCTTGAACGGCAATGGCCGGTTGACGGTGGCGAGGAGCAACAACGCAAGAACCGGTGCGATAAAGGGAATCGGCAAGCCCAAACCGAAACTCGCTGCGAGACACAACGCGGTGCCCGTGGCCAGACGCAGTGCGCGTTGAGCCCGGGGCGTGCGTTTAGTAGGCATAGGATAGCCAGCTCATCAGGCCGAGAAACAGACGGCCAAGCGGGTTCAGCGGATTGCCTTGAGTAGGGAAGGCCATGACTTCAGCCTGGCCGCCGGCACGCAACGCTCGACTGTCGCGCAGCCGCGCTTTGGCGTCGTCGGAAAGCTCGATGATCACTGGAAAACGCTGAGCCGGGCGTAACCAGTCGCGGCTGTTCTGCACGCTGGGCAACGTACCGGGTGCCGGCGTCTGACCGACACTGACGCCGTAGCCGACACTGCGTACGCGACCGTCGAATACTTCGCCCGGCAGCGCATCCAAAACGATCGCCACCGGCGTATCGACCTTGACCAGACCGAGGTTGTTCTCGGTCATGTCGGCACTGATCCATACATCGTGGATGGCGATCAGGGTCATGACCGGACTGCCGACGGCGGCGAACTGTCCGGCATCGGTGCGCAAGTCGGTGATCAAACCTGCCGAACGTGCGCGAACCTGCGTGTTGGCCTGGTCCAGTTCGGCTTTCGACAACGCCGTGGCGGCACTGCGCAGCAGAGCGTTATCTTCTTCGCTACCTCCTTCCTGCTCACGAGCGCGCTGGACTTCGGCACGGGCGGCGGCGACCTGGCTGACGGCTTGTTCGCGGTTGGCGCGAGACACTTCGAGCAGGCGCACGGAAATGGTTCCGGGGTCATCGCGGTACAGTCCCTCAAGGCGCTTATTATCCTGGCGCGCCTTGAGTTCATTGGCCTGGGCTGCGCGCAAGTTGGCTTGTGCCGAGGCAATGCCGGCGGTGCTGGCGCCGATTTGTCGACGTGTCGATTCGAGGTCCGCGCGTGCGCGGTCGACGGCGATTTGGTACGGCTGGGGATCCACTTCGAACAGTACGTCTCCGGCCTTGACGTCCTGGTTGTTGCGTACGTTGACGCGAATGACCCGACCGGCCACTTCCGCGGCCACCGGAATGACAAAGGCGCCTACCCGGGCCTGTTGGGTGTAAGGCGTGAACCGGTCCGCCGACAGGTACCAGGCCAGGCTCAGGACGATGACCAGCAACACCCATTTGATGCCTTTTTTCGCCGGATCAGCGGGCTGCTCGGGCGTTTGGGGGGAGGGCGGGGCGGCTTCACTCATGGTCTTTTACCTTTTTGGCTTGCGCAGCTGAAGGCTCATCCAGCAGTTCGCCCCAGTCCGTTCTTTGCTCCATCTGTCGGCGGGTGGCCGCATCGATTTTCGGCAGCGCGCTGTACCAGCCACCACCCAAGGCTTTGTACAGGGCAATCACATTGCTCACGGCATTGCTGCGGCTGACCAGATAGTTGTCCTGTTGCTCCAGCAAGGCACGTTGCGCATCCAGCACCCGCTGAAAGTCCGAATAACCTTCACGATATTGCGCACTGGCCAGCACCAACGAACGTTTGGCGGCGACTTCGGCCTCACGCAGGATGCGTTCACGTTCCAGGGACTTGATCAATCCGCTGGCCGCGTCATCGGCCTCGCGCGCCGCCTGGCGAACCTTGTCGCGGTAGGCTTCGATCAACTGCTGCAACCGCGCATCCTGGATACGCACGTTGTTGCTGATCTGGCCATGGTCGAACAGGTTCCAGCGCAGACTGGGGCCACCGATGAAGTCCAGGCTTCTGGAGGTGCCGTTCAGGGTGTCGGCCGACCAGACGATGCTGCCGAGCAAGGTCAACGACGGGTAGAAATCGGTTTCGGCGACGCCGATCAGCGCCGATTGGGCCGCGACATTGAGTTCGACCGCGCGCACGTCGGGCCGGCGAAGCAGCAGATTGGCGGGCACATCCTGCAGTACCGCGCGGTCTACCAACGGGATCAATCCTTCATTCTCAAGTAACTGCGGCAGCGCGCCGGGCGGCTGGCCGATCAACACAGCCAACGCATTCCGGGTACGCAGCACCTGGTCTTCGAAGTTGGGAATGGTGCTCAGGGTGCCCAGGTATTGAGTCTTGGCCTGTTGCAGGTCGAGTTCGGCTTGCTGGCCGCTGTTGAACAGCTTTTCGGTGATCTCGAAATTACGCTGTTGCTGTCTGGCATTTCCCCTCGCAACGCGCAAACGCGCCTCGGTGGTGCGCAACGAAAAGTAGGTGTCCGCCACTTGGGCACGCAGAAGGACGAGCACGTCTTCGTAGTTGGCCTGTGCGGCGAAGTAACCGGCATCGGCCGATTCGATGGCACGGGCGAAGCGCCCCCAGAAATCCAGCTCCCAGCCTATGTCGAACCCGGCGCTGTGTTGCCAGAAATGGCTGTCCTGTGGATTGCTCCCGCCGGATTGCCTGCGGTTGAAGTACAGACTGTCGACACTGGCTTGCTGCAGCTGCGGGTAGCGTCCGCTTTGAGCGATGCCCAGTTGAGCCCGGGCCTCCATCACACGCAGACCGGCGATTTTCAGATCCGAATTGTGGGCATCCGCCTCGGCGATCAGACGATCGAGCAGCGGATCGCCGAAGACTTGCCACCACTGCCGCAAATCGGGATTCAGGCTGCGCTGGCTGGATTGTTCAAGGGCAGGGGAGCTCCAACGGTCGATCCACGCCGGCTTCGGCGACTGAAAATCCGGCCCGAGGCGCACGCAACCACTCAAGCCGAGCACACCCAGCAGGAGCAATTGGCCTGATCGCGTCAAATGCATGCATGTTTTCCATTCCAGTCAGCTCACAGGAGCATAGACGCCCTGATGATCAACTGACTGCTAAGCTTCTCAAGCGTCATCACATTCAATATGACCCGTCAAAAAGGAACGACAGCCATGAATGCACCCCATACCGCTGGATGGCGCTTCAAACTGGGTATTGCGATCATTTGCCTGATGCTCGGCTCATGGCTACTGGTGCCCATCCTGGCGGCAGCGGGCATGCCGGGTTCCAGGATCGCGGCACTGACAGGCGTCCTTTTTATCAGTAACAAAGTGCTGTTGATTATCGTGATTGCGGTCATGGGCAAGGCGGGGTTTCAGCAACTTAAAAGCCGGGTATTTGGCTACGTGTCTTCAATGGCGCCGACAGTCGACACTGAAGTTGGGCCGTGGCGTCATCGGATCGGCGTGGTGATGTTTTGTCTGCCGCTGGTGTCGGCATTTCTAGAGCCCTACGTCGACAGTATCTGGCCTGGACTCAGGCCGAATCTCTGGCAGTTGCAATTGTTGGGCGACTTGATGTTGATCGGCAGCTTTTTTGTACTCGGCGGAAACTTCTGGGAAAAAGTGCGTGCATTGTTCATTCGCACCGCACGGGTCGTGAACACGAGTGCGGTGTGATGATTGAATAACTTAACTAAAGAGCTATTTAGTATAGCTATTTGCCATCATGGTATCTGGAGCAACAATTGCGGCTTATCAGTGAAGCAATAGTGACGGCGCTTAACCTGGAACCACATCTCGAGGGTGGCTTTTACCGAAGAACTTTTCAGGCGGATCAGCAACCTCTGATCGAGACGGTTGGTGGTCCACGTTACTTGATGACGTCCATTTATTACTTGCTGACCACAGATTCTCCGATCGGCCAGTTTCACTTTAACCAATCCGACATCGTGCATTACTACCATCTGGGCGATGCCATTCGGTACAGCCTGATTTTTCCTAATGGCGAACTGAGAACTGTCGTGATGGGCAGCAACGTCATCGCTGGAGAATTATTACAGCTACATGTGCCAGGCGGCATCTGGAAAGCTTCGCAGCTTTTGAATGGCTCAGCAGGGTTCGGTTTGATCAGTGAGGCAGTATCGCCAGGGTTTGATTTCGCGGATATGCAGATGGGCGACAGGCAAAAGCTCTGTGCGGAGTTTCCCGAGCATTCGGCGCTGATTGAACGGCTGACAATAGAATGAGAGCTGAGGGTGAAATCAGCACCGCCAGATCTGCGTGCAACGGGGCCAGCCTAGAAACATCTAGTTACGTATAATGTATATTATGTTAAACGACAGGTCATGTCATAGATGTTCATGAGCTGCCCAAGCCACTGATTCGACAAACCCGCTTCTGGCGTCCACTCTCTCAACGGGCCATGTACTTCGTGTTCATGGCAAGTCATTGAATGAGGTGGCTGCCGATGAAAGTTCGAAGACATTTTTACCGCTGGGTACCGCCAAGTATTCACGTGCGGCGGCCACGGCTTTGTCGGCGGCTTTTCTGTAGCGTTTGTACTGTCCTATCGCATGATTCACGAACGAGCTGACGTACTCGCCCTTCGAAGAAAACACCTGAGCTAAACGACGGAACATCCCTGTCTCCTATGCCGCTGAAAGGCTGTCCGGGGGAACCGGCTAAAATGTTCATTACTTAAAATCTACAGTCAGCGCTATACGTATTTATACAAGTATTGCGGATGATGGCGCACCGCCATCTCAGAATGCGATGAACGCGCTGTAACCGTCTCGCAACATAGAAATATCTCGCTGGCCTTGATGTTCTCTCGGTGGAAAATTGTTGGCATTGCGAAGCCCTCGTAGCTATTCATCCTTACCACACTCTCGTAAGTTATCCTTATCACGCTCCCGTAAGAGCCAGCAGACGATGCCGAGCACCAGGGTGGCAAATCCCAGTGCGGCAATGGTGAGCGCAGGAGTAGCGGCAGAATCGAGAATAACGAACTTCCGGCTGAGCGCCAGCAAGGCGATCAACAGCACTGTGCGAACCTGAACGATGCTGTTGCGTCGTAGGGCCGGGCGCACAATCGAATGCTTAAACTCCAGGGCTATCAGCACGGTGAAGATTGAGCCAAAGAGGGCCTGGAAAACATCGTGATCTAGAGGGTCAATCGCACCACCGATCACCAACGGCACAACCCTGCGACAGAGCTGCAGTAGCGCCATCAAAATCACAGACGCGATGATGAGACTGAGCGCAATAACAACCAATTGTTCGAAACGTTCGTAAGCATTCATCAGCGCCCACTGAAGTCTGAAATTTTTCAGCGTCGAGTTGCGCTCACGCCTTTCAGAATCAGGCTTTGACACGATAACCCTCCACACTTGCGTCTTCGGTCCGCCGGGCTCGTCCAGGCATTTGAGGATCCAGTACACCACTGCACGTCGTGATCAACAGGCCTGCTCCCAGGTTACGTGAGTGTGTTGAGCCTAAGTCCCAGTCTCCGCAGTAGGTGCCAGATCATCTGGCTGGTCTGGCGGACTACTCTTTCCGGAGGTCTTTGGCGCATCCACCTCCACCTTATTGAAGACCACTTCCCTACGTTCCGTGTCGTATCCCAACTCAACACTGTCGCCGGCTTGCAGCTTGCCTGCGAGCATTTCCTTCGCAAGCCGCGTTTCGACGGCCTGGCGAATCTGACGTTTCAACTCGCGCGCGCCAAACTCAGGCTGATAACCAACATCCGCCAGATGATCGATGAGTGAGCCATCAATTTTCACTGTGATGTTCTGTGCAGCTGCGGTTCGAATGACCCGATCAAGCTGAATGCTCACAATCGATCGGATGTTGTCACGGGTAAGGGCATGGAACACGATGATGTCATCAATACGGTTCAGGAATTCGGGACGAAAATGCCCTTTCAGGACGCCCATTAGTTCATCGCGTAACGCTTTATCCGTAAGGCGTTCATCTTCGGGGCGCTCAAGATTCTCCATGATAATGGGAGAGCCCAAGTTGCTGGTGGCAATGATGATCGTATTGCTGAAGTCCACGACACGTCCCTTACCGTCCGTTAGACGCCCATCGTCGAATACCTGCAGCAATACGTTGCTCACATCGGGATGCGCTTTCTCGATCTCGTCGAGCAGAATCACACTGTAGGGCTTGCGGCGGACACGCTCTGTCAACTGACCGCCTTCGTCATATCCCACATAACCGGGTGGCGCGCCGATCAAACGAGCAACCGCATGCCGCTCCATGTACTCCGACATATCAATACGAATGATCGATTGCTCGTCACCAAACACCGTTTCCGCCAACGCTTTGGCAAGTTCAGTTTTGCCAACGCCCGTAGGGCCAAGAAAGAGAAACGTGGCAATAGGTCTGTTCGCCTGGCCAAGGCCGGCTCGAGACAAACGAACGGCATCGCTGACCGCGAGAACAGCGTCTTCCTGCCCAACCAGCCGCTCACGCAACGTGTCTTCCATGTTCAACAGCTTTTGACGCTCTTCCTGCGTAAGCTCGGTCACAGGAATACCGGTGAGACGGGACAGCACCTCGGCAATTGACTCCAGGGTCACCTCAAGGGTTTCGGAACCTGTCTTGCGCTGCCAGGCTTCTGTTTCCTCTCCCAGTTGCGCTTGTTTTTGACCAATGCGTTCTTCGAAGCCTTTGGATTCATCAAAACGTTTACGGGAAGATGCATAGTCCTGTTCACGTTTAAGTTGCGTGATTTCGGCTTCCAGCTCCTGGATGCCAGCCGGCCTTGAGGAGGAACTGATTCGAACACGGGCCGCGGCCTGATCGATCAGGTCAATGGCTTTATCCGGTAAATAGCGCGAGGTGATGTAACGATCCGACAGCTCAGCTGCCGCCACAAATGCTTCATCAGCGAATGTGACCTGGTGATGAGCCTCAAGCTTATCGCGCAGCCCACGCAAGATAATGATGGTCTGTTCGACGGTGGGCTCGGATATCAGCACAGGCTGAAAACGTCGTTCAAGCGCTGCGTCTTTTTCGATGTGCTTTTGATACTCATTGAGTGTCGTCGCACCGATCAAACTAAGCTCCCCGCGTGCCAATGCGGGTTTAAGTACGTTGGCAATATCCAGGCCGCCCTCCTCACCACCCTGCCCCGCGCCAACGATCGTGTGCAGCTCGTCGATGAACAGAATAAGCTCCGAGCTTTTTGCGGCGACTTCATCAAGTAGTTGCTTGGCTCGCTCCTCGAATTCACCACGATATTTAGAGCCCGCAACCATTGAGTTCAGATTGATTTCAACAAGCCGTCTGCCACGCAGAATCTCAGGGACATCGCCCTTTACTATTCGTTGTGCAAGCCCTTCAACGATGGCTGTTTTACCGACGCCAGGTTCGCCGATAAGAACCGGATTGTTCTTTCTGCGCCGCGCCAGCACCTCGATGGTATTTTCGATTTCCTGCGCGCGCCCCAGTACGGGATCGAGTTTGCCCTCACGAGCCAGTGACGTCAGGTCGCGACCGAACTTGTCGAGTGTCGGTGTTCCCGTCGGGGTGTCGACTCGCCCATCCTCAGCCCCCTTACCCACCACCTTTACCACCTTCTGCCGCAAGGCTTCAGGCGTTACGCCGTATTTTTTAAGCAATGTCCCGGCGATACTTTCTGGTACAGAGGCAAGCCCGATCAACAAATGCTCTGGGCCAACGTACGAATGTCCTAAATCACGAGATGCCTGGAACGCAAAATTGAAAACTTTCTTTAACCGTGGCGAAATGCTCATCTGGTCCACCGGGGCCTGGGCCTCCGCTGTGCCCCTCTGAGCATGTTGATCGATGTAGCCTTTGATCTCGTCCGGAGAAAGCTTCAGCTCCTTAAGCAACGCCGTACCCACATCGGTATCCGCAAGCACATACAACAAATGCTCAGTATCGAGCTCGCTACGGTTGAGCTCATGGGCTTTCTCACCCGCGCGTTGCAGGATTTCCAGCGTCTGGGAACTGAATGCATCGGTTGCATCGACAGATTCTCGAGGCACTTGCGCAGAGAGCCTGAAGTCATCACCCGCTTGATCCTTTGCTCCGCCCATGCTGTCGAAAAAGCGGGACACACCCCCGCCCAGTAGAGAGTCGAATGGATTCAACATGCTTTGATGGCGTAAGAGTTGACGGTAATCGTGGTCGCAAATGGACATTGTCCTGGCTTGGCCATTTTGCGATACGGTCACTCGCGCTACAGCGGGTCTCGCATTACATATTTCACAGAGAGTAGCCATGATGAGTTGTCTCCAAAGATGGATAACACGGACTCATTCAGATGGATCTACGTCCCCATAAACGATGCTCAAGCAACAGGGGCATGAGATCCGCAATACGCTGAGATTGCTCAGGAAGACGATTACGTTGGAGGGAATGGCAGTCTCGGCAGACGACGCCGTCCAATAACGATAGTCGGATCTCATCAAAACACGCTATGGGCGACCCAGGATACCGACGAACGACGTCTGATAAATTCGTGCTCAAAAATACCGCCAGTCGTAAACCACCTACTCATCAGCAAATGAGGCTATGGAATCACCAGCGTGATCGAGCAACGATTCGATGTCGGAATTCGCAGGGGCGAATCGATCAGCAAGGACATGATTGCGGTTCGCACCAAAACCATCGGATAAAAAAAACGCCGAAAATGACAGCAAAAGAACGAGCGCGCGAGGTCTTGCCTGCGCTGGAGGAAACGGAGAACGCGTTCAGCGATTACGGCAAGCGCCAACAACGACTATAGTCAATGGTGCGTCAGAGCGAATCCAGCCTTTCCGCTACCAACCTGGCCTCAATCCAATACCGCGAAGGCACGGCGGATCTCCTCGTGCTTCTTGATGCGGATCGTGAACGTCTCGCAACCGAAGACACTCAGGCTCAGACCTCGAACGAGGTGTATCGAGGCATCGTCGCCATTTATAAATCACTTGGCGGTGGATGGAGTTATCCCCCCGGGCAAGTCGTATCCCGCTGAGCAGACCCCAACCGCCCATCTATAAGGGCTCAAGCCATGCACACTTCAGAATTGGATGATTGAAGAATCCACGGTGCTGCCAGCGACAAGCATCGCTCATAAAGCAGTGGCACGAAAATATCAGCCCAGCGAACCGAGGACATAAAAAATTGGCGATGTTAATTTTTGACAGCTCGGAAGATTCCATAGTCGAGGCCCGTGTCCTGGTCGAGGCGCTGAATGAATGGTTGGCGGAACAGCAGCCCAGTTGCCCGCTAAGGTCCGCCCGTGCGCAATGTTGCTATCGGCCCGATGGCACGCTGGATTCTGTATTGACCGTACTAACAGACGTGGTGGTGGACTAGGTCAGGTGTTGCACTCAGTTTTTGCGACCGCCCCCAAAGGTTGACGCCTATACCCGTCCACCCGTTCGCTTATCCGTTAGTTTCCTTCTACATTAAAGAGGTGCACACGGAGCAAGCAGCGAATGAAATCTTTGAAGTATTATGAAAAAAATCGACACGCCACATGGTTAGAGTTGTTTTTTGACCTGATTTTTGTTGTTGCAATTGGCAAGGTTACGCATACTCTCGGACATCTTCATCACGGCCACTTTGAACAGGAGCAATTATGGACATTTTTACTGCTTTTTGTTCCATTATGGTGGATCTGGTCCAGCCACACGATTTACTCAAACAGGTTTGATACAGACAGTAACCTTCACCGCTTGGCAACATTATTTTTAATGTTGCTGCTCATTGTGCTGTCTGCACGGATTGGGGAAGAATTGAAAGTAAACTATGCGCTTGTTATTGCCTGCTATTTTGGTATACGTGCCATCATCAGTATTATGTACATTACGTCCATAAATAAATTCGATCACCGTAGCGAATTCTCCTCCAGGCTTGGCTTCGCCCTGTTAGTTAGCGCAGTTGTTAGTCTTTCATCCATTCTTTTTGACCCACCTATGCGTTACCTTGTCGCTTACATTGGGATTTTACTTGACATTCTGCTCCCTCTATTTTCTTGGGGTAAGCTAAAGCCATTGCCCGCACATACAGAACATTTGGTTGAACGACTAGGTTTACTCACCCTCATCTTATTGGGCGAGTCGGTAATTAGCCTTTCTGGAGGGTTATCTGACATTCAATGGGATCGTTATAATGTGATGGCGGCAATCACCGGATTTATCATGATTTGCAGTATCTGGTGGATCTATTTTGATAGCTTTTACCTACTGAGCAAAAATGAAAGTAGTATGAGTGGACACTCCTTAATCTACTCGCACCTTTTTCTATTTATGGGGCTAGCACTTCTCGCAAATTTGATCAGGCATGCGATCTTGAATGACATTGCGATGCGCGATTTCCAGATTACGTCAATCATCGGCATGGTCTTATTTTTCCTAGGTAAGCAATATGGCTATTTCATAGCCGTACCTAGAATAAGGAAATACATACTACAAAACACCTTGATCGTGTTTTCTTTGGGTGGGTTGGTTATATTCCTACCCCGCGTCGAGTACATATTGGTCGGCCTAACAGCAACCATGATCTGTTATGTTTTTCTAAATTTCAGATATCGTTGAATCTTTATAATTAGGCCATATCACGGGTGGATCAGCTATCCGCGCGCACCAAAGACTCAGCAGCTGATTGTCGAGGACTGGCGCACTGCGGTTCGTGCCGAATGTGGTGAGCTGTTCAAACCCTTCACCCAGTCGCTATACATCGACCTAACAGATAACTCGCAGACACCAACAAGTGGCAAAACCTAATCAAAGAAGGCCAGGGTGCGAACTTCGATACTCTCGCGCGGCGGGGCTCCCGGCGGCGTATTGGGGTCTTTGAAGGCGGTATGGGGCGTGAAGCGGGCACGGCCGTCGTGACGTGAGTCATACCCCTTGATCAGCAAGACTTCGTCACGGCGCATGTCCGGAAAATAGTACCAGCGCTGTTGCGGATTGTAGGCCAGGTGGTAGATCTCACCGATACGATCCGGATAGACCAAGTCGGTGGCCAGCAGGTCATTGGAGTCAAGCGTCGAGGCGTCCAGCACGGCCAGCGGCGAGCGCTTGACGGGCCCGCTCATCGGGCGCCAGAGGTTAATCTGGGCCACCGACACCAGTGCGGCGGCCAGATCCTGGCCCAGCACGTCGCGAATACGCTCAGGACCCGAGCGCTCGGTGTAGTCATTATGCACACGGCTGGCTGGGCCGCGAATATCCCGCCCCTCGGCGTCGCTGCGCCTGGTGTGGTCGAAGATGACGACCCGGCTCGCGCCCGTCAGCTCCTTGATCAAGGCCTTGACCTCGTCATAGTAGACGCTTTCCACCAAAGCATCGTCGTAGAGGTCGTCGACCACCGTATCCCGCCGATGGAGCTCAAACCCCTGCTTGTCCAGAGACAGGCTGCCTGCCAACGGACGACCGTTGTGTATCGTGACCTCGCGCTCCTCCTGCTCGGCAAAGTAGTGCGGTTCACTGTCACCGGTCAGAGCCTCGGTATGCACATAGGGCTTCGCATCGTGCTTGACCAGGTAGGTCAGTGTCGTGATGACGCTAGCGGGCGTATCAGTTGTGTGCTTCAAGTAACACCTCCCGGTCTGCTGACCGCTTCCGGCGTGGTGTCACCGTGGCGGATCTGTAACTTGTACGTAGACACCATCCCGCTCAATCGTATGCCTTCGAATGGACACTATCAAATGTAGCCCGAGGTGCATGGCACCCGACCGGTAGAAAAGGACCACTCTTACCTCAGCATCGACGACCAGCTTGACCATGACTGGCGTGTCGCACTCCGGGTCTGCGCCGATCATGAGCATCCGATATCCCGGCCCGCCCTTTACAATCGTTTGTCTGCCATAACGGGTTCGGACGTTGGTTAAATCAAACTTCCCGCACCACTATCTAGAGAAGCGGAATGCTATAGCTTACAAAAACTCGATTCTGATCTACGTTTCGAGATGCTTCGCTGTTGGACTTGCCGTTACGCCAGCCGAACCCGACGCCTTTGAGCGCTCCGGATTGAAGGACGTAGTCCAGACTAATGTCTCTTTCCCATTCCTTTTGGTTGTTGCCTGACGTAGTTTTAATATTATCGCCGGAGAGGTACATGACCGAGCCTTTCAGGCCAGGGACACCCAGAGCGGCGAAGTCGTAAGCATACTGACCGAAAGCTGTGCGCTCGCCTGCACGGGTGAAAGTTTGGATCAGGCGGTCTGTATACAGATACAGGCTTGCTCCACCGGCGCCCTTGTCTGTCAGGCTACCCTGACTGAGTTGAGTGAAGTTGCTGCCATCCGACACACTTTGGTACCCCGCAGTAATCGCGTGACCACCCAGTGTGTAAATCAACGCGGCACTCCAGGTACGGTTGTCGATCTCTCCACTACCGTTTTTGGTGTAGCCACTCATTCTGTAGCCTGACGTCCCGGAGCTATTTGCCCCTGACGAGTCAGTTTTGAAATAGCGCAGGTCGGTTTTAAGGGACTGATTGTCCGAGAGGGCAAGGGTGTGAATTAATCCCATAAAATGCTGCGTATAGTAGTTGTCGAGGCTGGCGTAGTAGTACTGAGCTGTCAGATCCTTGGTGACGTTCCAATCGCCCCCGGCGAAGTCAAACTGATTGCTTTCCCGCGTACCACCAGCAACGGCCAACCCCGTCTGATCGCTCGAACCACGTCCTGTTGCATGTTCGATCCGACCTCCAGTCAAGGTCAGCCCCTTGAACTCGCTCGAGGTGATTTGACCGCCCTCGAAGGTTTGTGGAAGCACGCGCCCATCGTTGGCGACCAGAATTGGGAGTTTCGGAATCAAAGTGCCGTAGCGAAGTTCAGTTTTCGACATTTTGACTTTTACGGTCAGCCCGAGCCGGCTCCACTCGTCGACGGCACGGTTGTCACTGTCAGAAGGCATCATGCTGCTACCGACATGCCGTCCTTTGCCACTGTCCAAGGTAACTCCCAGCAACCCCAGGCCATCGACACCAAAGCCAACCATTCCATCGGTATAGCCCGATTTGAAGTCCAGCATGAAACCCTGCGCCCATTCTTCGGTTTTGGAAGGTGCGGCAACGCCATCGCGGTTGTCGTTATTGAAGTAGAAGTTTCTCATTCCCAAGGTGGCTTTGCTATCACTCAGGAAGTCAGCATGCACCTGGGCACTCAGGGTGATACTAAGAAACACCGAACTTGCAGTTATTGTTTTTCCACTCATTTATATAGCGCTCCATTTGTTATTTTAAAGTGATAGAAGCAACGCAAAATTTTCAGGTGTGCGTTTTTTATTATTCTTAATACCCTGCTGAAAACGAGAAGTCGACGATACCTCCCCTCCTGCATCAAGTTAATATTGTTAATGCAAGTTCCAAAGTCGCTCATCGCACCTGTTTCTGTTATGCAGCGCGATAGCGTTAGAGCGGATTGTGTGAGAAAGGCGCAGGGAGTGCCTTGCCTGGGGAAATGGAGTTCTGCGTTGCGGTCTGAAAATTTATCTTATCGTCTGAATTTCAGGACTGGGGCCGGACACAATTGTCGGTCGAGTACCCAAAGGCTCAGCGGGCTGACCTGACGACTGTCCTCTATAGCAACCCGCGGCGCGCCGATCACGACGCCCAAGGCCTAGACTGCGGTGTAACCAATCTGCGTCAGGTACCGGGACGGACGACGAACATGGCGGTTCCCCGCAACGCCGCCTATTCTTGCTGGATGGTCTCCCTGCTTTTGCTCAGGCGATGTATCGGGCCGGAACGATCTAATTTATTTTGACCGTCCGTTCATCGCCAATCCGGGCCTGCCCACGCGTTTTGTCAGCAGCTGTCCCCTCACCCGGTCGACCCGACCAGCATGTATGGCGCAACGGATAAAGGCTGCACGCACTACCCACCTGTCGTTCCCAAGCGACCGATGCCGCAGCACTTCTTAAACAGGGGCGCTGTTCACGTTTCTCCCATTGAGGAAGATGAGTATGTATCGGCCGAGCACGATTCCTTATCAGCAGCATCGAGGGTTCAGCCGAACCTTCACTCAGGGTCATTTGAGCCTTGGATTGTTCTTTCCTTTGGAGGCCTTCGATGGGGACACTCCGAGCATGCTCAACCAAGTCGCATTGGCCAAACGAGCAGAGGCGCTGGGCTTCTGCGCGCTCTGGTTTCGCGACGTGCCTCTTCGCGACCCTGGTTTCGGCGATGTCGGCCAAGTCTTCGACCCCTGGGTTTACCTGGGATATATAGCCGCTCATACGTCAGAGATAGCGCTTGGCACCGCATCCATTGCCATCCCGTTACACCATCCGCTGCACACGGCCAAGGCATCGGCCAGCGTCGATCAGTTGAGCGCAGGTCGCTTGATTCTGGGGGTAGCTTCCGGCGATCGCCCTGTGGAGTTTTCGGCTTTTGGCGTCGATGCCGAAAGGCGCGGAGACATTTTTCGAGAGTACTACGAGGTGATTCGCAGAGCCCACAGCACCAGCTTTGAACCCATCCGCTGGAGCGGTGGTGAGATGCAGGGCGCAGACCTCATTCCGAAACCTACGACCCAAGTTATTCCAATGCTCGTGACCGGGAATAGTCGCCAGTCACTGGATTGGATCGCGCGCGAAAGCACCGGATGGATCAACTATCCACGCCAACCGAAAATGCAGCGACTGATCGTGGAAGATTGGCGGCTGGAGGTCATGAAGCAATGTGGTTCCGTCTATAAGCCCTTCGCTCAGTCGCTATACATCGACCTCGCTGAGAACCCGTCAACGCCGCCCACTCGTATTCATTTGGGGTTCAGGCTTGGACGCGACCACCTCCGGGGTTTGCTGGAGGTGCTTCAGGAAATCGGGGTGGACCACGTTATCCTGAATCTCAAATACGGTAAGCGCCCTGCTGCGCAAGTTATTGAGGAGCTGGGCACTCACATCGTTCCGCAATTCGGAGTACAGCCTCGTTCCGAAGCGAACTGAAACCAATACGTTACTGGACGGATTCATCGTCAACTCTGCGACATAAAGAATGGCAGTGATGCCGCAGGCGGTTCAGAGGCCCGCAAGCGAGCCCGCCCGAGGAGTGAAGTCAGAAACCTTCTAGAACGATCTTGCCCCGGGCCTTGCCGCTCTCGACCAGCGCATGGGCACGACGCATGTTTGCCGCATTGATCGCACCGAAGTGCTCGCCCACAGTGGTTTGCAGAACACCTTGGTCAATCAGAGTGCTGACCCGATTGAGCAGATGATGCTGGTTGATCATGTCCGGGGTTTCATACAGCGAGCGGGTGAACATCAGCTCCCAATGCAACGACAGCGACTTGCGCTTGAGCGGCATCACATCGAGGCTGTCGGGGTCGTCAATCACACCCAGACGCCCTTGCGGCTTGAGCACGTCGATCAGTTGTGCAAAGTGCTGTTCGGTGTGAGTCAGGCTGGCGACATAGTCGATCTCCGGCACGCCGAGCGCTTGCAACTGTGCGAGCAGTGGCTGGCTGTGATCGATCACGTGATGCGCGCCCAACTGCCGCACCCAATCAGCGGTTTCCTGGCGTGAGGCAGTTCCGATGACGGTAAGGCGGGTCAACTGTCGGGCCAGTTGCACCAGCATCGAACCGACGCCCCCAGCCGCTCCGGTGATCAACAGGTACTTGCCCTCCCCCGAACCCTCGACGACACCAAGCCGGTCAAACAACAATTCCCAGGCAGTGATCGAGGTCAACGGCAACGCTGCCGCATCGGCGGCACTCAATGACCGAGGCTTGTGCCCGACGATCCGCTCATCGACCAGATGGAATTCGCTGTAGCTGCCGGTGCGGGCAATCGAGCCGGCATAGAACACTTCATCGCCCGGCTGAAACAGCGTCACTTCAGAGCCGATCTCGCGGACAATGCCTGTGGCATCCCAGCCGAGGATTTTGGGTTCTTTTGTGAAAGTTCCGGCGCGCACCTTGGTATCGACCGGATTTACTGACACCGCGCGAACTTCGACCAGCAGATCCCGTGGACCAGGCGTGGGCACCGGGAGGCTGATGTCGATCAATGCGTGTGGATTGTCGATGGGCAAAGCGTGTTCGGTAAAGGTGATGGCTTTCATGGACACTCGCTGTCTGAAGGGTGATGCACTCGTTTGCAGCCATCTTCGACTTCCCAAGTACAAAGAAAAACAAGCAGAATGCGCCAACACTTTCACTGCAGGAGTGAAAATGATCCGCATCGATGATCTTGGTTTATTCATCCGCAGCGCCGCGCTGGGCAGTTTCACCGCAGCGGCGCTGGAGGCTGATCTATTGCCTGGTCAGGTCGCCGCCGCCATCAAACGTCTGGAGCGCGAGCTGGACGTACGCCTGTTCGCCCGCACCACTCGCAGCCTGCGATTGACTGCCGAGGGCGAGCAATATCTGCCCACCGCCCACTCAGTGCTTGAGACCCTGAAGCAAGGCAAGGAAAACCTGCGTGGTGAGAACGCCACGCTGCGGGGCGTACTGCAAGTGACAGCGCCGTCCGATCTGGGGCGCAACATACTGCTGCCGTGGCTGACGCTGTTCCGCCGTCAGCATCCAGAATTGACGTTGCGTTTTTTCCTGTCGGACCAGATGGCCAATCTGTTTCGCGACCCGGTGGACGTGGCGATTCGATACGGCCCGAATGAAGACGCCAACTACGTGGCACTGCCGCTTGCACCGTGGAACCAGCGGGTGCTTGTTGCCTCGCCGGAGTATGTGCAACGCTGCGGTTCTCCCCAAACGCCGGATGACTTGAGCAAGCATCACTGCCTGCTCTATCTGCAAAATGGCCGGGTCTACGACAAGTGGAACCTGGGCGGGCAAACCGTGCAGGTTTCGGGGCCACTGTTCAGCGATGACGCCGATGTCGTGCGACGCTGGTCGTTGGACGGTGAAGGTATCGCCTACAAATCTTGGCTGGATGTCAGTGCCGATATCGCCGCTGAGCGCCTGCTTGTGCTGCTGCCAGATTATCCTGGCGAAGCTTCGCCGTTGAGTCTGGTGTGCCCGCATCGCAAGCAGATCAGCCCTGCCGTTTCCCAGCTTTATACGTGGCTGAGTGATCAGTTTTCTGCGCTGGAGCGCCGTGAACCGAATGACTGCGATTGATGCTCACTGAGCATCCCGCGCTTCATTGTTCGGCGGATCAATGCGCTCAATATTCCCCAACACCAACGCTCGTCCGGCAAACAGGCCGCCCGCTGTTTCCAAGGCAAAACGTTCGGCATCGCGTTTGCGCACTTCGTCGATCACCGCGTCGGCTTCGTGCTCAGACGCACCCAGCGTCACCACGGCCTGACGGCCGAGCAGCAGTGCGGCCTCAAAGGTCTCCCGCACTATGTAGTCGGCGTCGTGTTCGACCAGTTCCAGCGCGTGTTCGCGGTCAAAAGCGCGCACCAGCACTTTCACCTGCGGGCAGTAGTGCCGCGTACTTTCGACAATGCGTGTCGCGGCTTTTTTATCATCCACACAAATAATGATGGCGCGGGCGTGATGGGCACCGGCAGCGTGCAATATTTCATGGCGGGCGCCGTCGCCGTAATAGACCTTGAAACCGTAGGGTGTCACGGCGCGGATGACCTCCGGATTTATATCAATGATTGAAATTTTTGCTCCCTGAGCGAGCGGCACCTAGCAGGCAATCTGCCCCACACGGCCAAAACCGATGATGAGTACATTGCATTGCAGATTGTGTGCGGCTTCCACACCGTCCATGGACACGGGCTGTGGGCGAGTAAACCGTTTGCACAGCAATAAGGTCACCGGTGTAAACGCCATGGAGAGCACCACGATAGCCGTCATGTTGGCGTTGACGTCAGGACCGATGACCCTGAGTTTGAGCGCTTCGGCAAACAGCACAAAAGCAAATTCGCCACCCTGCGCCATCAGCACGGCGCGATCCAGCGCGTCGCGATGACCGCTTTTCGCCAGACGCGCAACTGCATAAATACACAGGGCCTTGACCAGCATCAGTGCCAGCACACCAGAGATGATGAGCCTCCACGCGCTGACCATCGTTTGCAGATCCAGCGACATGCCGACGCCGAGGAAAAACAGCCCCAGCAGTAGGCCACGAAACGGTTCTATGTCGGCCTCCAACTGGTGGCGAAATGTGGATTCCGACAGCAGCACACCGGCAACGAAAGCACCCATCGCCATTGAAAGACCGCCGATTTCCATCAGCAGCGCTGCTCCCAACACAACCAGCAGCGCAGCGGCAGTCATTACCTCGCGCGCTTTGGCATGGGCCAATACTCGAAACAGGGGATCGAGCAGCCACAATCCGATGGCCACCAATGCACCCAGGGACAGCGCTGCGGTACCTATGCGTTGCCAAAGGGGAGACGTGGGTCCATTCGCCAACTCAGTGGGCGCCAGAAATGCCACCACCGCCAGCAAAGGGGCTATCAACAGGTCTTCAAACAGCAAAATGGACACGACGTGCTGCCCTCTCGGCTCGGTAATGTCACCGCGTTCCGAGAGAACTTGCATAACCAGGGCCGTGGAGGTGAGTACAAAACCCGCTGCGCAGACAAATGACACCTGCCAAGGGAATCCAAAAGCCATGCCGACAGAAGTGAGCAGAACAGCACAGACCACCACCTGCAGGCTGCCCAGCCCAAAGATCTGCCGACGCAGATCCCATAGGTGCGAGGGTTTCATCTCCAGTCCAATCACAAAAAGAAACATCGCCACACCCAGCTCGGCCACCTCAATGATGGTGTGGGGGTTATTGATCAGTTGCAGTCCGAAGGGGCCAATGATCAGCCCCGCCGCCAGGTAACCGACCACTGAGCCGAGCCCGATGCGTTTGAGCAGCGGCACTGCCACCACGGCGGCGGCAAGCAAAGTGACGACAGCAAATAATTGACCTGCATTGCCTTCAACAGCCATGGCATTGACCCTCATCCCACATCAGGACCGGTAATGCGTTCACGGCCAGGCGTGTCGAGTAGAGCTTTAAAGCTCAGCGCTCAGTCCCGCAATTTTTTCAGGACCAAGCACAATATCTGGAGGGTTCACCAGGAACTCTCCAGGGTAGGAATGACACCTGAAGTGTAGTGCAGACACTGGCATCGTTTGAAAGGGAGACAAAAAATTCAGTAGCTTCTCCCTGTCCGTACCGGAAAGGGCTGGCTAACAATCCTTTCATTTATACCAAGCGAGTAGGCATGGCTTGAATCTTGAAAAAGGCAACTTTGGCCACGATATCCACCTTGAATACAAGTAATTAATGGATCGCTCTGCAATCCATCTGATATGGTTTTTTTTCGATCACCTGAGCCTTTTTCGTCTACCAACAGTCTATAAAGTGCAAGCCCGATGTTCTTTCAACAACAATAAAGCAGCCAACTAGTTTTGGCGCTTGAGCACACTGACGCGCTCAAGAATTTAGACAATCCCAGGATCAACAAAAGAACCCTGTTTATCAGAAATAAACGGGGCAAATAACTATTCACTTGCTTTGGAGACGGCCGCTGTGCGAAAGCTTGGCTTGGGCTTCCTGTTAACTGGCGTTTTTGGGCAACTATCAGCACTTCTATGGACCTACTCGTCCACAGGACCCATTTGTCAAAATAACGTCGACAATTCATACATCCAGCAAAAAGTGACAAAGTTCGAACAACTACTCGATGACACCGCTAATAAAGTTGCGACAGAGCTCGGTACGATACATTCTGACGAGCTCGCACACCTTACGAAAAACGAATCCCGCATACCCGACTCAACGGAGGCTGACGCCGTACAGTTTTTGCTCGAAAAGCCAGGCGAAACACCCGTACTTACGCTGACTTCATTGCCCACACAGGCACACAAATGGACAATTATTCTCAGCGGTCTGACTACTTTTATCGGCCTGCTTCTGGCACTCTTCGCCCGCAAAAAAACCATTGATCCGCAATGGCATGCCTTTCGCACAGTACCAGGCTCGCTGATCACGCTGGAACGCCCGTGCTTGACATGTGGCGGCTACATTTTCCACACTAAAAAAGAAGCTTCAATCACGCCTTCATCCGGCCTATGGGTGGTCGAAATTGCATTGAATACACCTAGCCGCCATCGCGCAGTAAAAGCCATTCAGCAGTTGGAGTTGCCGGTAGCGCGTAAAGAAAACAACTTTGTCGTCATTGGCCCGTATAAACAAAAGCAGGACGCGGCTCGAGTCGTGAAAGAGTTGAGTGAAAGTCATGGTGTTAGAGGATGGATGATGGCGGGAAATTGACATAATCCTGTGTAGCGCTACTGATCTCGAAAAAAATGTCTACCTGTTTTATGACACGAGAGTGTATTCATGATCGCAAAAGAACTTAGAGCCGAACTCGCCCTGAAGAAATTCCTGGACGCCAACTTATGGATCCAGCTTGAACTCAGCGAGCTGAACTACAACCTCGCTGAAAACTGCGGGCTTTCGCCAGAAGAATATCGCCTGAAATTTCTACAAGAAGCATTTGAAGCAGAAGCGGATGCTCACGACTGCGATTGCTGGGACTTCATTCTGCAGTGGGTGGCTGAAACTAAGGAAGAGCTTGAGTTGATGCGTGAAGAACGCATGAAAGAGATTTATGATTTTCTGGACGATTAGTAGATCCTACAACTTTCGTAGCCTATACAAGCCGCCAGTTTCAAGATAAAAGACTAACTTCATCGGCGGGAGTATTGCCCAATACCCCGCCCTCCTCTCGATTCAAACCGCCGCGTAACTATCCACTACACGCCGATACTGGCTGGGCGAAGCTCCGATGTGCTGACGGAAAAACCGTGTGAAATGACCTTGCTCGGAGAACCCGAGGTTCTCCGACAAAAGACCCAGCGTTCCACTGCGCTCACGCTCAAGCCAGGCAAAAGCGCGGCGCATGCGCGCGTCGTTCAGCAAAAGGGTCGGCGTCATGCCGGTGTCTTTCTTGAACAGCGCAAAGAAGTGTGCCCGAGACAGACCACAAGCCCGCGCGGCGTTGTCGATCGGGTTCGGATCATCGAGGTGCTCAAGCAACCAGGCGGTGCCACGGCGCACGCGCGCGTCCCGAAACTCATTTGAGTTCGGCGCACCCAGCAGCGACAAATGCCGCCAGCTGGAAAAGTCCTCGATCAGTTCGATCAGGAAGTCGAACAGCATGAACTCCAAGCGCTCTTTCGGCACGATCCCACAACCATGCGCTTCGGCGACCAGGATGTCGGCCAGGGTGCGATTTCGACTCGACAGCTCGATGCATGATTGGGCAAAAAAGTCCGGCCGACCGCTGAGCGCCAGCGACTGCTGGGCAGTGGCCAGCCAGGCGGGCTCGATGTAGAGCGCCAGGATGACGGTGGCGCCCGCACCCGGCTGCGGATCGTAGAAATGCGGCTCCCAGGCGTTGACCAGCACCGCCGTGCGATCACTGAGCGGAACCCGCCGACCGTTAACGTTGAAGTAAGTGTCCTCGCCGGACACTTTGACCAGCACATGGCATTCGGAATGGGTATGGGTGACCAGCGAATGATCCATATTCAGCAAGGCGACCCGGCCAAACCTGCCGTGGAACACCCGTTGGGCAATCGACATCAGATTCCTCCGCTCGCTTGAAGCGATATTGTTATCGGCCTCAATGCATATCATCGGGGCGCGTATCTATTTCTCAAGCCCGTCGATCGGTCCATGGTTCAGCAACACTTGGCTGGCCACTATCGCGCGCGAATGACCGAGCGTCTACCTCGACTTTCGCAGCCCCCACGTTCGTCGGAAAAACCGCCTTACAAGGCATGGCGTTCTTTGCCGTGATAAACGCGCAGGATATCGGCCACCACCGCCAGAGCGATTTCCGCCGGGGCCTTGCTGCCCAGATCGAGGCCGATGGGCATGTGTAAACGGGCGATCTGTTCATCCGTCAGACCACCGATGCGTTTCAGCCGCTCAGCGCGCTTGGCCGACGTTGCCTGAGATCCCATGGCGCCGATGTAAAACGCCGGAGTGTGCACCGCTTCCATCAGCGCCAGGTCATCGATTCGCGGATCGTGAGTCAGCGCCACCACCGCGGTCGCCGCGTGGCAACCTCCGGCGGCAATGAACATCGAGGGCAGCACGCGTTGCATCTCCACACCTTCGAGTTGTACTTGCAGCATCTCTTCCCGGGGATCGCAGGCGATGACTTCGCAGCCGATGGCGCGGGCAAAACTGGCGCAGAATTCGGCGACCGGCGAGAGCCCCGCCAGAATCAGTCGTAACGCCGGGCCGACGCTGATGCGCACGCTTTCGTCGACGACTAGCACCCGCTCGCTGCCGTGTCCGGTGTCCGGGTCCAGGCGCAAGGCACCACTGCTCAGTTCGACGTGACGCAGCAGACGACGCTGACCCAGCAACGCTGCTTGCAGACTCTCCAGGTGGGCGATCCATTCGAGACTGGCAGCGCGGTGCTCGACCAGCACGATCAGCACGCCGCCACAGGGCAATCGTAGACGGTGGCGTTGCTCGACGCTGTCGCCATAACTGACGATCTGTGCCGGTTCGCGTAATTCACCGCGCGTCAGGCTTTCGAGAAACTCCTCTTCGACGCAGCCACCCGACAGCGAGCCGACGTGTTCGCCTGTGCCATTGGTCACCAGCATCGCACCCGGCGCACGCGGTGCCGAGCCATAGGTGGAGAGCACCGTACATAGCCACTGGGCCTGCCCGGCGCGAGCCCATTGCAGTGCCTGGTCGATCACCTGAACATCGAGATGACGCATATTTTCTGTACCTCAAGCAAAGCGTGGTGCTGCATGCAGGGTTACGTTTACGGTAACCTGCTAGCAATCCTGTTCAATCGTTGATTCAACATGTCGCCACAACAGTTTTTGCAACTCGCGGCGCTGCGCCTGGAATATCGCCAACTGCCTCCGGCTGACCCATCGCGACCGACACTGGTGCTGTTGCACGAAGGCCTCGGCAGCGCCGACCAATGGAAAGACTTCCCCCTGCGCCTGGCCCAGGCCAGCGGTTACGGTGTGGTCACTTACAGCCGTCAGGGTTATGGGCAATCGAGCCCGGTAACCCTGCCGCGTCCGCTGAACTACCTGAGCAGCGACGGCCCTCGGGAACTGCGGCAATTGCTCGATGCCTTGCAACTGCCGCAAGTGGTCTTGCTCGGTCACAGTGACGGCGCATCCATCGTCCTTGCCTATGCCGCCACCAACGATCCACGCGTGTTGGGCAGCATCGCACTGGCCCCTCACGTGATTGTCGAGGCCGAGAGCCTCGATGGCATTCGCCACACCACCGAGGCTTGGCATCTGGGCGAACTGCGCGAGCGCCTGGCACGCCACCATGGGACAAATGTCGATGGCGCTTTTCACGGTTGGAGCGACAGTTGGTTGCACCCGGACTTTTCCTTGGATGATCTCGAAGCGCAGTTGGCTTATATCGAAAAGCCGTTGCTGGTCATTCAGGGTCGCGAAGACCACTACGCCACGCCCGAGCAACTGGTGGTCATCCAGCGACAGGTCGCTGGACCGTGCCGCTGTGTGTTGCTGGATAACTGTCGGCACTTTCCCCAGACCGAAGCGACCGAGCAGACCTTGCAGCTGATCTGCGAATTCCTGAAGCGCCTCCCCGCCTTTACTTGAAATTGCCTTGGGTTTCTGGAATCACCACGCTGCCGATCAGGTAGATCACCGACAGACCGACGGCGAACATCGCCAACACCATGGGGATCTGCGCCGGGCTGCCGCTGACCAGGGACACAAAGGTCGGCATGGTTCCGCCGAGGGCGAAACCGATGTTCCAGGACAATCCGGTGCCGCTGGCTCGCAGCTCGGTGGCAAAGCGTTCGTTGAGGAAGATCAGAATCGGCGCGATGATCGCCCCACCTATGAAGCCTATACCCACGCAATACAGCGCAGTACGGGTCAGCGAACCCGATTCGGCGACACCCAGAAACATCATCGGCAGGCTCACCAGGTTGATCACACCCAGCAGCATGAAGGTCTTCTTGCGACCGATCAGGTCGCTCAGGTAACCGAAGGCCAGTGCTCCGACAATGGTTGCCACCGACCCGTACATGAGCATCTGCGAAGTCTGCGCATGAGGCACTTTGGCGACCACGTTGAGCAACGTCGGCAGATAACCGCAGGCCAGGTAATACGTGGCACCGCCTCCGAACGTAATCAGCAGGTTGACCAGCATCACGCCGCGGTACTCGCGACCGAACAGACGCTTGAGCGGCGACACGACAACTACCGCCGGCCCCTTGGTTTTGCGCGCTTGTTGCAGTTGCTGCCAGACCGGGGTCTCTTCCAGGTAACGGAACATCACCAGACCGAAAAACGTGCTTAGCAGGCCGCAGAAGAACATGAAGCGCCAGCCCCAGACGTCAAATTCTTCCCCGGGAAAGATCTCCGACAACACCAGATAAGTGAATGACGCCAACAGCGCGCCCATACCGGCGCCGGCACCACCGATCAACCCGGACATCAAGCCGCGATAGCGCGGCGAGATGGATTCGGTGCCGATGGTGTGAGTGGAGGCAACGATGCCACCCACGAAAATGCCCTGTATCACCCGCAAGACCAAAAACAGTATCGGGGCCAATATGCCGACCTGATGAATGGTCGGCAACGCGCCAAACAGTGCCGTGGAAATACCGACGCCGACCATCGACACCATCAACGCACGCTTGCGGCCGTGTTTATCGGCATACGCGCCGAAGATCGCCGAGCCCAGCGGACGCACCAGCAAGGCCACGGCGAACGAGGCATATACCGCGGCCAGCGACAGGGTCGGGGTGTCCGAGGGGAAGAACAGGCGGCCGATGATGGGCGCCACGTAGAGCAGAATGAACAGGTCGAACAAATCCAGCGCCCAGCCGAATGTCGAGGCAAATGCCGCGAGCAAGGCCTTGCCCGGTGGAATCTGTGGTGTATCGCAAGCGGCGCTGGAGGGTGATGCAGTTATTGTTGTTGTCGTAGTCATGGTTGCCTCACACAAACGGTGATCGAACGTTCTGCATCCCGGTGCACGGGTTGCGAGTAATCAGCAGGTCAGCGGTGAAACCTTGATGTGCCCTTTCAGTTGCATTGAAGGGGCGGCAGGCCCTGCTCCGTAAGGCGTACGCTGTTACCAACATACTCCCGGGCCCGCTCGCCAGTACGATTTACTCGCCGATAAACACGGCCGTACGCTTGCTGTGAAACGCTTCAACGCCTTCCTTGAAGTCCTTGGAGCTACGCAGACGGCTATAGCAGTGACCTTCCATTTCGATCGCGACGGTCAGCGGCGCATCTTCGTTGTCGTTGATCAGTTTTTTCGCCGTGCGCTGAGCCAACGGCGAGAAGCGCCGCAGTTCATCGACCAACGCGTCGACGGTGCTTTCCAGTTCGGTATCCGGCACGACCTCGGTCGCGATACCCCAGGCGTAGGCCTGGTCGCCGGTGATGCGTTTGGCGCGCATCACCATGTGCTTGGTGCGGGTGATGCCGATGATTTTCTGCAGACGCGCGGAGCCACCCGAGCCCGGGATCTGACCGAGGTTCTGCTCAGGCAAGGCGTAGCGAGTGGTTTGCGAAGCAATGCGGAAATCGCAGGCCAGGGACAGTTCGAAACCGACGCCGAAGGTGTAGCCACGGTTGGCAACGATCACCGGTTTTTCGCAACGTGCCGGTGCCGCGACATTCCAGGCCAGCTTCGAAACGTGCTCTGGCGATGCCTCGAGGAACCCCTTGATGTCGCCGCCACTGGAGAAATGTTCACCCACCGAACGCAGCACGATGACACGCACATCTTTGTGTGCATCGAGGGCTTCGAAGACCAGGCGCAGTTGATCGCGCTGCCCCATGGAAATGACATTCAACGGTGCCCGGTTGAGGATGATATCAGCGCGCTCGCGGGACACATCGACTTCAACCTGGAAGCCATCGAACTGAGTGTCGAGAAATTGCTGGATCGCTTGTTGTTGCATGAGAGTGTCCTCTGGATGATTAGCTGATGGCCTTCAAGGCCTGTTCCTGAAATTCGGCCAGCAGCACGCGCCGCAGCACCTTGCCCACTGGAGATTTGGGAATCTGATCGATGAACTGGTAACGCCGTGGCCGCTTGAATTTGGCCAGGCCCGAAGCGATGCAATGTGCATCGAGCTCGCTTTCCGAGACCTCGGCGCGCGGCTTGATAAATGCGGCAATGATCTTGCCCCACTGCTCGTCGGGCAGACCGACCACCACCACCTCTTCTACTGCCGGGTGCAGAGAGAGCATGTTTTCGATTTCTGCCGGACTGACGTTTTCGCCGCCGGTGATGATCAAGTCATCGACACGACCCGTGACGAACAGATCGCCCTCCAGATCGAAGTAGCCGATGTCACCGGTGAAATACCATCCGTCACGCAATGCCTTGGCGGTCGCTTCGGGACGGTTCAGGTAGCCTTCGAACGCCTCGTCACTCGCCAGGTCGGCGATGATCTGGCCCTCCTCCAAGGGGTTGACCTGCACGTCTGCCGTTTCAGCATCAATCGGCACCACGCGCACGCGCTGGTTCATTGCACTGCGCCCTGACGAACCGGGTTTGCGGCTGGCTTGCTGGTCGATGGTGAAGGTGTAGATCTCCGAGCTGCCGTAATGATTGACGAACAATTGCGGCTGGAACGCCTGCTCGACGCGACGCATCAAACCGTCGCTCATCGGTGCACCGGCAAAGCCGATTTTCTCCACACTGGCGACTCGCTCGCGGGTAAAGGCCGGGTGTTCGATGAGCATGTGGTAGAGCGTCGGCACCAGGTACAGGTTGCTGACCTTTTCCCGCTCGATGGCCTGCAACGTCGCTTCCACGTCGAACTTCGGCACACAGACGAAATGTCCGTCGATCAGCGCCATGGACAGCAACGAACGCACGCCCATGGTGTGGTAAAGCGGCATGACACCCAGCGTGCACTCGCCCTGGCGGTAAAGGTTTTGCGCGACGTGGGCCACCGCCGCGGCACGTTCGCAACGGTGCCGACGGGGCACGCCCTTGGGCTTGCTGGTGGTTCCGGAGGTGTACAGCAGCAGTGAAAAGTCTTCGGCGTCGGCCTGCAAAATGATGCCGGAGGGGGTCTGCGAACACAGTTCCTCGAAACTCAGGTCGGTGTTGGCAGCACGCAGACCTGTGGCGATCCGTGGCAGCCTTGTGGCGGCACTGCAACCGGCCACGGCGGTCACGGTAGCATCGTCGTAAGCCACTGCACGGATTTGCGCATCTTCGATGCAGTAGCCCAGTTCATCGGCGGTCGAACGCCAGTTCAACGGGGTCATGACGATGCCCGCAAACTGACAGGCCCAATGCAGGGTTGCCATCTGCCAGCGGTTTTGCATCGCAACCAGCAGTCGATCACCGCGTTGCAGCCCAAGGCATTGCAAGCCCCAAGCGGCACTCTGGATATCGACGAACCAGTCTTCATAGGTTTTCTTCAACGCACCGTCACTGACCGCCACGGCGTGCGGCCGGCGTTCAACGGCAGCGAGGAAACTGCGTCCGAGATCGAACATTGTTGTTATACCCCTTCGTTCGTTTGGCGCTGGGCAGCGACTTCGAGCACGGCCTGGACGATGCCGGTGTAGCCCGTGCAGCGACATAGATGCCCCGAAAGCATGTCGCGTACCTGGGTCTCGTCCGGGTTGGGTACCCGTTCCAGGAAATCCACGCAGGACATGAGAATGCCCGCAGTGCAAAAGCCGCACTGCAAGGCGTGATGACGGCGAAAGGCTTGTTGCAGGTCGCTCAGTGTGTCGTCGTCGGCCAAGGACTCGACGGTCTCGATACGCCGCTCGTGCCCCTGTACGGCGAGCATCAGGCAGGAGCGCATGGCGACTCCGTCCACCAGCACCGTGCAGGCACCGCAGACACCGTGTTCGCATCCGACATGGACACCGGTGGCACCGAGGTCGTGGCGAAGGAAGTCGCAGAGTTGGGTTCGCGGTTCAGCCAGGGCTTCGCGGGAGCGGCCATTGAGTTCCAGGCGAATCGGAAAGGTTTGGTCGGCAGTTACACGCATGTTCAGACTCCTTCGATCAGCTGATGACCCAGCTCGCGAATCAGTTGGCGGCGATAGGCAGCGCTGGCCTGCACATCGTCTTGTGCGTCGAGCGACCAGGCAGTTTGATTGAGCGCGTCCGGCAGCCCCGCACCACGAGGCAGACTGCGACGTTGTGGACGGTCAGCGACCCCGCCGATGCCAAGCTCGACCTGATCCGCGCCGATGGCCGCGGCCAGGGAGACAATCGCAAAGTCGCCGTGGCGCATGGCGATTTCGCGGAAGCGATAGGTGATGCCTTCGCGTTTGAGCGGAAAACGCACCTCGACGACCAGTTCATCCGCACGCTTGTCGGTGGTGAGAATGCCTTGGAAGAAATCGGCAGCCTTGACGATGCGCTTGCCTTTTTTCGACTCGAGAACGATCTCGCCGCCCAGCGTCACCAGGCACAGCGGCAACTCGGCGCTGGGGTCGGCGTGAGCCACCGAACCGCAGACCGTGCCGCGATTACGCGTCTGGAAGTGACCGATCCAGGGCATCGCCAGTGCCAGTAAAGGCACCTCGTCCATCAGGGTCGAACGCGCCAGCAGTTGCGCCTGTCGTACCCCGGCGCCTACCGCCAGGCAATCCTTGCGCAGTTCGATATAGGCCAGCTCAGCCACATGATTGATGTCGATCAGCAACTTGGGTTGAGCCAGGCGCATGTTCAGCACCGCCATCAGCGATTGACCACCGGCGATGATGCGAGCGTCCTGGCCGTACTCGGCGAGCAACTCCACCACCTGACGACGGGTGTCAGCCCGAACGTAATCGAAAGCAGCCGGTTTCATTGCGCACCTCCCTTGCCAAACAGCGCGCCAAGCGAGGCCCGCAGTCGCGCCCACCAGCCGGTGGAGATGGCTTGGCCGCTGACCCGTTGCGACAAGCGAGTAAAGATTTGTCCGATGATCACTTTCGAGGCCCCTTGCAACATTCGGCCGCCGACCGCGGCGACTTTGCCGCTGACCGCCACCTGGTATTGGTATTCCAGACGTGTGTGGCCATTTTCCAGTTCGACGAAACGCACCTTGGCCTGACCTTGAGCCGAGCCCATCGAGCTGCTGCCGGAACCGGACAGACGCAATGAATGCGGTGGGTCCAGATCACTCAGGGCGACCTTGGCCTCGAAGCGCGCACGGATCATGCCGACGCCGACGGTGACGTCTGCGCGATAACGGTTTTCGCCTTCAAGCACGAGGTCGTGACAACCGGGAATAATCGCCGCCAGCGTCTGCGGGTCGAGCAAGGTATCGAACACCTGTTGCGGCGAAGCAGGAATCACCACCGAGTCGTTGGCCCGCAGTGCCGGTCCACCGGCAGGTGCTGCGTCCAGGTCTTCATCGGGCTCCATACCTGCGGGCCGTGGCGGCTCGTCAATCCCGATTAGCGTGCGTACTTTCGATGGCGTCAGCGGCAGACGGATGTCCGAGCGACCGAGGGCGTCGGCCACCGCGTTGGCAATGCACACCGGCGTGCTCATATTGTTGCCCTCGCCCACACCCTTGGCACCCAGCGGGGTGAATGGCGATGGCGTTTCCATGTGCAGGATCACCGGTTCGATCACTTCCGGTGCGGTCGGCACCAGATAATCGGCGAAGGTCCCTGAGAGGAAACTGCCGTCCTCGCCATAGGCGAACTCTTCCATCAGCGCCGCGCCGAGGCCTTGGGTGAAGCCACCACGAATCTGGCCATCGACCAGCGCCGGGTTGAGCAGGCGGCCGGCGTCATGGCAGGTGACGTAGCGATCGATGTGGATCTCGCCGGTCATGCGGTCGATTTCCAGACCACAGATGTCGAAGACAAAGCCGTAGCACAGCGAGCTGTTGACCTGATCCTGGTCGTCCGGGGCCACCAATTGCGGCGGGCTCCAGAACGCGGTTTCGCGCAGTCCGCCACTTTCACCTTCCGGCAGCAGGCCCGGCGACCAGTGGGTCGCACCGGCAATCCGATGGAATGGCGCCACCGCTCCGCCATTGACCACAAAAATCTTGCCGCCGGCGAAACGAATATCTTCGGGGCTGGCCTGCAATTGCTCGGCGGCAATCGCGGCGAGGCGATCGCGGATCTTCAGCGCCGCCTTGTAGACGGCACCGGCCACAGCGCCGGCGAAGCGGCTGGAATAGTTGCCCGAGGCAATCGACCAAGCGTCCTTCTGGGTATCCAGTTCGACGTTGACCACGATGGATTCCAGCGCAACCCCAAGCACTTCAGCGACGACCTGAGCGACGGTGGTTTGATGGCCCTGCCCTTGCGGTGCCGAGGACACGTGCACACTGACGTCACCCAATGGGCCGACGTTGATGGTGGCGGTGGCGACAGCGCCGTTTTTCGGACCGGCCTTGCGCCGCTCTTCGGGTGTCATCGCGGTGGTGATGTATCCCATGTTGGAAATCGAAGGCTCGATGACGGCGGCATAACCGATGCCGTAGATCCGGCCTTCGGCACGCGCCTGATCACGACGTTCGAGCAACTCGTCGAGTCCACCGTCAGCCGCCGCCAAGGCAATGCCTGCCTGGTAATTGCCGGAATCGAGCAACGCACCGGCGGCCGCGCGATAAGGGAAGGCATCGGCCGGCACCAGGTTGCGGCGGATCACGTCCAACGGATCAAGCTTCAACTGCACGGCGATGTGTTGCAGCAGACGCTCCAGGGCGAAATACACCTGTGGGCCACCAAAACCACGGTTCAGGCCGGAAGGGGTTTTGTTGGTCAGCACCACTCGGTTGCGCACTTGCAAATTACGGATCGCGTAGGCCCCCGTCAGGTTGCCGTGCATGCGGTAGAAAGTCGCCGGTTCAGGCGCTCTCAGGTAGGCACCACAATCGTCGATCTGGTCATAACGCAAAGCGGTGATACGCCCGTCTGCTTCTACCGCCGCTTCAATTTCGGTCACCCGATTGGTCGCCGAAGAAGCCCCCTGAAGATGTTCCAGACGGTCCTCGACCCACTTCACCGGTGCACCGACCTTGCGTGACGCCAAGCCCATCATCACCACGTAAGGGAAAACCCCTTGCTTGATGCCAAAGCTGCCACCGGAATCTTTCGGTGTACGCAAACGCAAGCGGTTGCCGGGCACATTCAGTGCCCGGGCCATGACCGTGTGCAACGCATAGGGGCCCTGGAAATTGGCCAGCACGTCATAAATGCCGGTGGCGCGTTCGTACTGAGCCAACACCACATAGCATTCGATGGGTGTGCAGGAACTGCGCGGAAACTTCACTTTGAGCGAGACCTTGTGCGGCGCCTGCTCGAACGCCTGCTCCGGCTCGCCATAACGAAAGCGCCGTTCGTTGACCACGTTGCTGCCGACTGCTTCGTGCAGGATCGGTGCCTGTTCGGCGGTGGCCAGTTCCGGATCAATGATCGGGAGCAGCGGCTCGTATTCAACGCGCACCCCTTCGATGGCGTCTTCGGCCAGATAGCGGCTCTCAGCGATCACCACGGCCACCGGCTCTCCGACGTAACGCACCTTGTCGACGGCGACGCACCAGTGCTCCATCGGCTGACGCACACCCACCGGAAACGGCAGCGCCCAGCGTTTGACGTCTTCGCCGACCAGCACGCCGTGCACGCCTTTCATCAGCAGCGCACTGGAAAAGTCCACCGAGGTGATCCGCGCATGAGCGTGGGGTGAACGGATGATCGCCGCGTGTAGCGTTCCCGGAGGGATCGCAGCGTCATCGGCATAACAGCCGAGGCCGCGCAACAATGCGGCGTCCTCGACACGGGTCTGACGGGCGCCGATGTGGCCGGTCTGGCTTTCGGTAGCAGGCTGGAAACTAGTCATTTTTTTCGCGGCTCTTGTTGTTGTGCAGCGCGATAGCGTTAGAGCCGAGTGTGTGAGAAAGGCGCAGGGAGCGCCTTGCCTGGGGAGAGGGAGTTCTGCGCTGGGGTCTGAAAATTTGCCTTAGCGTCTGATTTTCAGGTCTGGGTCCAGACAGAATTGGCGGTCAGGGATGGGACGCGGGATGGCTCAGGAAAGCTTCGATGTCTGCATAGGGCATTGGTTTGGCAAAGTAATACCCCTGAAAAACATCGCAGCGACTGCCCTTCAGGAAATCCACCTGAGACGCCGTTTCCACACCTTCGGCGACCACCGTCAGGCTGAGGTGATGGGCCATGGAAATTATGCCTTGGGTGATCGCAGCATCGTGATGGTCGGTGGCGATTTCCTGGATGAACGAGCGGTCAATCTTGATCTTGTCGATGGGCAAACGCTTGAGGTAGCTGAGGCTGGAAAAACCGGTGCCGAAATCATCGAGCGCAATGCGCACCCCCAATGCCTTGAGCCGGTGCAACGTGTCGATCGCCTGTTCAGCGTTATGCAACAGAAGCGATTCGGTGATCTCCAACTCCAGTTGCTCACCATAGAGTCCGTGTTTCTCCAGGGTGGCTTGGACATACTGGACGAAATGGCCACGCTGAAAATGCATCGGCGAAATATTCACCGCCATCGAGATGCCGGTGATGCCCTGCTCGCCGAGCTGGCGCAGCTGCGCGCAGGCCGTATCGAGTACCCAAAGGCTCAGCGGGATGATCTGACCACTGTCCTCTGCCACCGGCACAAACACAGCGGGTGAGATAAATCCTTTTTCAGGATGCTCCCAGCGCAGCAACGCTTCGATCCCGACCACCCGCCCCGTGCGCGCCTCTATCTGCGGTTGATAATGCAGCTTGAACGATTGAGTTTCGATAGCCTTTTGCAGGTCATTGCGCAGGCTCGCGTGCTCGCAAACGCGCTGATTGAGATCGCTGGTGTACCACTGAAAGTTGTTGCGCCCTTGCTGCTTGGCTTTGTACATGGCCATGTCAGCCTGCTGGATCAACTGCATCGGCTGCTCGATGTGACCATCGCTCAGGGTGATGCCGATACTTGCACTCACGTGCAGGTCAATGCCCTGGATGCAGTAGGGTCTGGCAATGCTGGCCATCAAGCGCTCGACCACCGGTACAACGTCCTCATCACGAAGCAGGTCCGGCAGCAGCACGATAAATTCGTCACCGCCCATGCGCACGATGGTGTCACCGGGACGAACCTGCCGGGTCATACGCTGCGCCACCTCAATCAGCACCTGATCGCCGAAGTAATGCCCGATCGAATCGTTGATGGATTTGAATCCATCCAGGTCAATGCACATCACCGCCAGACGACGCTTACGCCGACGACTGATGTGACAATCCAGAACAAGCCGGTCTTCAAGCGAAACACGGTTAAGCAAACCGGTCAGCCGGTCATGGCTGGCATTGAAGCTCAATTGGCGCTCGAAATGCTTCTGCTCGCTGATGTCTCGGGCTATGCCAAATACCCCGACGATCTCTCCGTTGACCATGATCGGCAGGTTGGAAATGTCCATGGTCAGCAATTTATCACTCTCGTCGAGAAGCCGTGCCTCGAAGCGTTGAGGCTCTCCAGCGCGGGCTGCGGAAAAATGCTGACTGACCCGTTCCAGGTCTTCTTCGAGCAACAGGCGGGAAAAGTGATGACCGAGGAAATCGGTTGCGGTGTGCGGTTTCAGCTTCAGGCCTGCCGGATTCACACTCTGGATGTTGCCGGCCAGATCGAGGGCGAACACCGGGTTGGGGTTGTAGGTGAACAATGATCGAAAACGTTGTTCGCTTTCCTCCAGACGTTGGCCGTCACGTTCGCGGCGGATCGCAATGACTGCCAGTTGGGCTGCAAAGGCCAATCGTTGAATCTGCGCCTCGTCCGGCGCATGGGCGCGGTTCTGGTACAGGGCAAATGTACCCAACACGTTTCCTTGATGGGAGAGCAACGGCACCGACCAGCAGGAACGCAGGTTATGCCCCAGCGCCAGGCTGCGGAAACGCTCCCAGTTTGGGTCCTGGGCGATGTCTTCGGTGACCACAAGCTCGCGCCGGAATGCTGCGGTGCCGCAGGTTCCTTCCTGTGGACCAATGGGCATTCCATGAATCGCCTCGCTGTACTCGGCCGGCAGCCCGGGCGCCGCGCCGCTTAGCAAGTGTTTGCCCTCGGCATCAGTGAGCAGGATAGAGCAGAAGGTTTCGGGGGTCTGTGCGTCGTGCATCTGACAGATGGCGCAGAGTATGTCGCCCAGATGATGGTCGGTCGCGATCATGCCGAGAATGTCACGTTGCGACTCGGGGAAGGTCTTGCTGTGAAAGCTCGGACGAGTATTCATGGTGGTTCCTGAAGACTCTCGAGGTCGTCCGGTCTTCAGAGAGCCTGAAACAGTGGGCGGCCGATCACTGTCCACTAGTGCGTCGGACGCGCACTCTATAGAGCACCGACCCGCAAAAAAAAGGCTCAGATCCAACATAAAAAACGGTATCAGATTGCCGCCGTTTGGCTGGAATGGTCGGGGTGCTCCGTTCTGCTGGGCCGGACAGTTCGGAAGCTGCAGCCCGGTTCCCATGAACTTGGACCCATGAACATTTCCATGCCATTAGCCTTCGGACGTGCCGCAGAACATAGTAACGGCCTGCCTATGAACATATGACATGGCCCACTTGTTAAATCACGTATTACTCTATCGGTGCACATGGGTCCTGTCCTCTTGGCATACATCTCCAGCAATCGACGCTTGAACCCTCTGATCAAGGCCGGTGCAGCGAACTTCGCCTACGGGCACTGAAGGACTCTGTAGATCTCAGAAACCACCTGCATCGTTGCGTCTTCGATCGTTCCTTCGTTACGGCATAAAACCCAGCCGTGATCTGCAATTGCTTGCTCGAACGCCTTTGTACAAGCGACATGTTCTTCCAGCTTATGGATCACAGTACTGCCCAGGCCACGCCCGCGTGCCGCAGCCCTCGCCCATGAAATATCAGGGGCGGTGACAACCCCGACATGCAGGTCTGGCACTCGCACGTTTCGATCAATGTTCAACTGTAGAATTTCTGCAAACGGGACTATCCGGCGAAACGCGGCATCAGACGGGTACCAGCGATCGATCAAGATAATGCTGTCTAGTGGCTGTTTAGTCAGCACGTGCCGGGAAATCCAGTGACGGCTATCAGCAAAGCGCTCACAGACCCTCAACTCCAAATCCCGGGAGGGATTTCTAACGAGCTCGTTAACGAGGGTCATTGTTTCGCCTCTATAGGGATCGCTTTTTTTCTCGCAAAGCCGGATCACCTTTTTGTTGTCTGCCCTAAGTGCTTTCGTCACGGCTTCCAACAGTGTGGTTTTGCCGGCGCCCTTGGGCCCATCTAGAGAAACAAACAGCGGACGATTCATTCTTCAACTAACGATTGATATACGGTTATTTTTTGCCCCGTTCCTTCGCTGGAACCGCTTGACGCGACTACGCGAATCGAGTGGAAGGCCTTTAGGAACAGACATTGATGGACACTCTAACTTGGTTTGTGGCTAACGAGTCCCAAAATCCAGGGTCACAGCCGCTTATCAACAGCCTTCAACGTGAATCGTCCCGGGTTTCGTAGACACCTCCATGCCTTGAACTGAGGCCAATCAAATGCGGAGAAACTATGGCGATAATGGTTGCTTCTCACATTAGCGCCCTCTTCTGCTCGACCTCTATTGTCTCAGCCCAAATCCACTGCGGCAGGAAACGCGACGATTTCATTCTGTGTTCAACCGGGTCGTGAAATACCGTGCTGACGTAATTTGCGGTAGAGCGTATTGCGGCTAATTCCTAATCGGGCGGCAACATGGGCGATATGCCAGTGTTCCGCCTCAATCAACGTCAGCAGCGTCTGCCGTTCGGATACTCCAAGCGGATTTTCGGCCAGCGCGGCTGTCGCTGGCGCTGCCGGCAGCAACTCCGCCAAGTCTTCCAGAGTGACATGCCCCTCCAGCGCCAACGCTACCAGTGTGCGCAGACACGTACGCAGCTGCCGAACATTGCCCGGCCAGGGTTGCGCCAGCAAGCGCTCTCTGACGCCCACCTCCAGCCGGACTCTGACGCCTGCTGCCTCCTCGTGCAGCAACAGGTCGAGCAAACGGCCCTTGTCTGAACGCTCCCGCAGCGGCGGGAGCTGCACGGCGAATCCAGCCATGCGATAAAACAGATCTTCGCGAAAGCACCCTTCGGCCACGCAGGCGTGCAAATCCTGGTGGCTGGCACTGATAAGGCGTACGTCGAGCGGACGTGCCGTCGCGCCACCTAGCGGCACCACCTGCCGTTCCTCCAGCACACGCAACAGGCGAGTCTGTAACGCCAGTGGCATATCGGCGATCTCGTCGAGAAATAGAATGCCGCCATGGGCCTGCTCCAGCTTACCGATCATCCCGTCCTTGCGTGCGCCAGTGAAGCTGCCGCCGCGATAGCCGAACAACTCGCTCTCGATCAGCGTTTCTGGAATGGCCGCGCAATTGATCGCCACAAACGGCTGATTCGCTCGGGAGCTGGCACGGTGTAGGGCCGCCGCAAAAGCTTCTTTGCCGGTACCGGTTTCGCCTTGTAAAAACACCGGAACGTCACGCTCCAAAACTCGTAATGCGCGAGCAAAGCCGCGTTGCAGGCGCGGGTCTTCCAGGCACACGTGCACGTCGTTGATTTTTGGGCTTGCAGGAGTGACTGAAGGCAGCTGGCGTAAGGGTTCTCGCAACTGTCCGTAGAGCTGGCGTCCGTCCACCAGCCGCATTGGCCAACAGACACTCGGCTGAGTGCTGGCCTGACTCATCACCTGCTCGATAGGTGTTTCCAGCAGCATCGTCAGAGATTGCCCAACCACCTGGTCTCGGCTTAGGCCCAACAGATCCAGCGCAGCATGATTGACTGAACAGATACGGCCACTCTCGTCGAAACTGAGCAGACCTTCACCCAACAGCCCAACGAAGCCTGCCTCAGGGTGAAAGCGCAGCAAGTATCGTTGCGGATCATGCCCCAGGAAATAACAGCTCTCGATCAAATTGGCGGTCAGGTTGGTCAACGCCATGGCTTTGAAGTGCTGCTGCAGACTTTGTTCCTCTCGCACAGAAGAGAGGTTAAGAACGGCGAGCAACTCTCCGCGCGCATCAAATATCGGGCTGGCCGAACACGTTAAGCCGGCGTGCTTGCCACGGAAATGTTCATCACGGCGGATGGTGACATGCTGTCGCTCGACCAAGCAGGTGCCGACACCGTTGGTACCTTCACAATCCTCGCTCCATACCGAACCGAGCCACAGTCCGGAACGCTGGAACTCGGCTCGTTCGGATTCGTTGAACACACTGTCAATCGCCACACCGCGGGCATCGGTGAGTAGCACCACGTGGCCGTCACACCCTAGTTGTTGGTGCAAGCTGGTCATCTGCCAGTGCGCCACGGAGATGATGTGTTCCAGGGGTGCGCGGTGATCCTGTAAGCGTGGGTGCTCAACGACATTAGGCGCGCGGCGGCTGGCGGGATCGAGCTGATGCTGATCCAGGCAACGACGCCAGGACCGTGTAATAGCCAGGTCAGTAGCATGGCCATGGCTGGCAGAGGTGCCCTGTACGGCTTGTAGCACTTGCTGTGCATGGGCGTTGATAAAGGCCGGCTTCATTGTTCTTGTTCTCCGCTACGGTTAGGACACGGGGCTGTTCGCAGCTTATATGAAAAGACCGCGAAGAGCGCTCTATGCGCCGCGTGACACTCTGTCATCCGCCATTCCCAGAATCGTGACATAGATCCGGGCAAAGGCCTGAGCAGTACTGCGTCAGCCGCTCTGCAACGGGGCTTTCATGAAGATGGCCCGGGCCTTGCTCTAGGGTAAGTTGTTACAAAAACAACAAGAACGGGAGAAGCCCATGAACATCGCTATCGAAACACCTCTGCAAACGCCAACTGCTCAGCTCGCGGCGTGGGTCGAAAGCCTCGGCGAGCGTCTCGCCCAACGTGATCTGGACGGCACACTGGAATTGTTTGCCGAAGAGTGTCACTGGCGTGACCTGCTGCTTTTCAGCTGGAACCTGGTGACCCTGGAAGGCAAGCCTGCTATCCGGGACATGCTCGAAACACGTCTCGACCAGACTCGTCCAGAGCGATGGGAACTTGAGGGTGAGGCGACGCTGAACAACGGTGTGCTCGAAGGCTGGATCAGCCTGGAAACAGAGGCGGCGCGAGGTAAAGGCTACGTGCGTCTGAAAGAGGGCTTGTGCTGGACGCTGCTGACGACCATGCGCGAGCTCAAAGGCTTTGAAGAACCCAGGGGCCGCCGTCGGCCAATGGGTGCCAATCATGGTCACGCCCATGCCGACAAACGCAACTGGCTGGAACGCCGTCGCGATGAAGAAGCTTCGCTGGGCATCACCACCCAACCTTACTGCCTGATCGTCGGCGGCGGCCAAGGTGGGCTGGGGCTCGCGGCGCGGCTCAAGCGAATGGGCGTGCCCACGCTGATCGTCGACAAAGCAGAGCGTCCTGGCGATCAGTGGCGCGGTCGCTACAAGTCACTGTGCCTGCACGACCCGGTCTGGTACGACCATATGCCCTACCTGCCCTTCCCCGATCACTGGCCCGTCTTCACCCCAAAAGACCAGATTGGCGACTGGCTTGAAATGTACACCCGAGTCATGGAGCTCAATTATTGGCCGCGTACAGAATGCGTGAGCGCCAGTTTTGACGAGCAAAGCGGCACCTGGAAGGTTGAAGTTCAGCGCGATGGCGAGCGTGTGACGTTACAGCCTGCCCAGTTGATCCTCGCCACCGGCATGTCCGGCGTACCCAATGTTCCCAAGTATCCGGGTGCCGAGGTTTTCAATGGCCAGCAGCATCATTCCAGTCGCCACCCCGGCGGAGACGCCTGGAGCGGCAAGCGCGCGGTGGTCATCGGGGCGAACAATTCGGCTCACGATATCTGCGCCGACCTCGTGGAGAACGGCGCCGAGGTGACCATGGTGCAACGCTCCAGCACCCACATCGTGCGTTCCGACAGTTTAATGGACCTCGTCTTCGGCGGGCTCTACTCGGAAGACGCCCTGGAGACGGGGTTGACCACGGACAAGGCTGACATGCTGTTCGCCTCGATCCCCTACAAGGTGATGCCAAGTTTTCATCAACCCATCTTTGACGCGATCAAGGAGCGTGACAAGGACTTCTACGAGCGGTTGGCCAAGGCCGGTTTCATGCTCGATTTCGGTGACGACGAGTCTGGTCTTTTCATGAAGTACGTACGCCGGGGTTCTGGTTACTACATCGACGTCGGCGCCTCCGAACTGATCGCTAATGGAACGATCAAGCTCAAGAGCGCGCCTGGCCTGGGTGTCGAACGCATCGAAGCAGACGCCGTCGTACTCAACGATGGCAGCCGACTACCGGCAGATCTCATCGTCTACGCCACGGGCTATGGCTCAATGAATGGTTGGGCGGCGAAGCTGATTTCCCAGGAAGTCGCTGACAAGGTCGGCCGCTGCTGGGGCCTGGGTTCTGGCACCACGAATGATCCTGGCCCGTACGAGGGCGAGCTGCGGAACATGTGGAAGCCAACGCAGCAGGAAAACCTCTGGTTCCATGGTGGCAACCTGCATCAGTCACGGCATTATTCGTTGTATCTGGCGCTGCAGTTAAAGGCGCGCTTCGAAGGCATCGACACATCCGTCTACGGCCTTGCCGAGAGCCACCACACTGGCTGAGTCAAATGGCGCCCAGCCATGGTTGGGCGCCTTTCCACAAAGTCCCCGGCGCCCCTTGTTCAGCGTGATGAGCGGTGGGTGCCATTCCCCTTCTTGCTTGAAGGAATGACGTGATTGTCAGTTCGTTTTTTTGGGTCTATCTTATACAAAACCTATACAAGACGATAATCAATGTACAACAAAGAGCCTTGGCCACTGACGCTGTACTTTGACGGTACATGTCCGCTGTGCGCGCGCGAAATCATCATCCTGCGCCGACACGCCGCAGAGAATCGACTGCTGTGTGTTGACATTAACAACGCAGATTTTGACGCAAATGCACTTGGGTTCACGTTCGAGCAAATGCAGGCGTCGCTTCATGCCTCTTTTGCTGATGGCCACTGGGTTAAAGGCCTGGACGCCACTCTATGGAGTTGGCGTGCCGCCGGCCTGGGGTTTTGGGCCACGCCACTGACATGGCCTGCCATCCGGCCGCTGCTGGCCGTTGGTTATCGCCTCTTCTGCCGCTTGCGCCCCCACTTGGCGTGGCTTCCTCATCCGGATGGCCGCCGTCGGTGTGTCGATGACCGTTGCGAGGTGCCGGAATCACAACCCGCCCCAGACGAGCCAGCCACTTTGAAACCACGCCGCGATTCCTGCAACTGAGCGGGCGGCGAAGGTGATGCAAGTAGCCGGCTTCTGACCTTCGGCAGGCGCCATAGACCCGTACAAGATCGATTTACTGTACATGCGTGTATTTCGAAAACTCACCCTCGTCACCTGTGCACTCAGGGAGAAAGGCAATGACCCGACGTTTGGTTTTATTGGCTCTGATACTCAGCCTTGCCAGCTGTGGAAGCGTGGACGTCACCCACTATGCGAATCAGCAACCGGCATTAGACCTGGAGCGCTTTTTCAGCAAACCCGTCAAAGCCTGGGGGATGTTTCAGAAGCGCTCCGGTGAGGTGGCCAAGCGCTTCGAGGTCAACATCGTCAGCCGTCGTGAGGGCAACAACCTGATTCTTGATGAGCGTTTCCTGTACAGCGACGGCACCCGTCAGCGCCGCGTCTGGACCCTCACGCCCGAGGGTCAGGGGCGCTGGAGCGGTCGCGCGGATGATGTGGTGGGTGTCGCTCAGGGGGAAGTCGCCGGCAATGCGTTGCATTGGCGTTATCGCCTGAACTTGCCGGTTGATGGCTCAACGTATGAAGTGAGCATGGACGACTGGATGTACTTGATGGACGAAGACACGTTGATCAACCGTACCAGCATGTCCAAGTTCGGCGTAGACGTCGGCCAGGTGACGTTGTTCTTCCGTCGCCAAGGCACAGGAGAAACCCCATGAACAGCGCGTTCACCCTGGCCTCCCTCGGTGACGGTTATCGCGCTCTGGTGATCGGCGCCAGTGGTGCCCTCGGCATGGCTTTTTGTGAGCTGCTCAATCAGGACCCGCGATGTGTCGGGGTTCGCGAGTTGGGGCGCACTACAGTTCCCGGGCTGGATCTGGAACAACCTGAAACGATCGCCAGCGCCGCCGCCGAGTTGGCAGCAGAAGCGCCATATCAGTTGATCGTCCACGCCGCCGGCCTGCTCCATCGCGGCCAGGTCAAGCCAGAAAAAAGCTACAGCGCGATTGAGCCGGAGGCGCTGCAAGCCGTGTTTCAAGTGAACACGCTGGGACCGGCGCTGGTGTTGCGGCACTTTCTGCCGCTGCTTGATCCCCGAGGCGCGATGGCGATGCTTTCGGCGAAGGTCGGCAGCATTGGCGACAACCGTTTGGGTGGCTGGTACGCCTATCGCGCCTCCAAGGCTGCGCTGAACATGCTGATCAAGACCGCCGCCATCGAACTGACCCGCACTCGTCCGCAGAGCCGCTTGCTGAGTCTGCATCCAGGTACCGTCGTGTCGGGGTTGTCGCAACCTTTTCGTGGGGCCTCTAGCGCACGTCCGGCAGACGTTGCCGCGGCTGAACTTTTGACCTTGATTGACCAGTTGACGCCGGCCGATAGCGGCCATTTCTTTGCCTACGATGGAGAACGCCTACCCTGGTAGGCAAGGAGAAAGCATGAACCTGCAAACCCTGATCGAGCGCGCGGCCAACAGCGAAATACGCGAGCTGGAGTTGCTGTCACTCGAAGGTGGTTTTTATCTGGCTCGGATCCGTCTGGATCATGGCCAGTTCACCTTGCTCGACGATGCGGCCAAGCCAATGCACCTGCGGTCAATCACCCACCTGCGTGACTTGATGCACACCGTGCCGGCATTTCCCTGCGTGTTGGTGCAGCAATGCGTGCACGACGAGATGTGCGGCCGGGATGCCGGGCCCGTCGAGGATCTGCGAATTCCGTTTTCGCTGACCACGCCTTTATGAACCGGATGACGCTGGACTGAACTGAATGAACAAACGCCGTCGGTTGTGCCTGGTACTGGGCGACCAGTTGTCCTTTGGCCTGGCTTCATTACAGGAACTCGATGCCGAGTGCGATACGGTGCTGCTGGTCGAGGTCATGGAGGAAGCCAGCCATGTGCCCCACCATCCGCAGAAGATTGCCTTGATCTTCAGTGCCATGCGCCATTTCGCCAAGGCGCTGCAAGACCAGGGTATACAGGTCGAGTACGTCACCCTGGATGATCCGCATAACAGCGGTTCAGTGGCGAGTGAGTTGCGACGCTGGCAACTGCTGTTGCAGGCAGATGAAGTGCACGTCACCGAGTGCGGGGATTGGCGGCTGGAACAGTCGCTCAAGGACTGTGGCTTGCCCATCCACTGGCACGTCGACACGCGTTTTCTGTGTAGTCGCGCAGCGTTCAGCGCCTGGGCGGAAGGCAAAAAGCAGTTGCGCATGGAGTTCTTCTACCGCGAGATGCGGCGCAAGAGCGGTTTGTTGCTCAATGGCGATGGCTCTCCGGTGGGCGGCGCATGGAATTTCGATGCCGAGAACCGCAAGGCTCTGCCCAAAGGGGTGAAAGCGCCCTACCCGGTCCGCTTCAGCGACGACGCCATCACCCGCGAGGTGCTTGCGCTGGTCAGGGCGCGTTTCAACCATCACTACGGCGCGCTCGACGACTTCAACTATCCGGTCACCCATGCCGACGCGCAGGCGCTGTGGGCGTATTTTCTGGATTACGGCCTGACAGGATTCGGCGACTATCAGGATGCCATGGCCAGCGATGAACCCTTTCTGTTCCATGCGCGTATCAGTGCGGCGCTCAATATTGGCCTGCTGGATCTGCGTCAGTTGTGCCACGACGTGGAGGCTGCGTATTGGGCGCAGCGGATTCCACTCAATGCCGCCGAAGGGTTTATCCGCCAACTCATCGGCTGGCGTGAATACGTACGGGGCGTTTACTGGCTGAAAATGCCCGATTACGCCGGCGGTAATCTGTTCGGCAACAGCCGATCACTTCCGGAGTTCTATTGGACGGGCGACACCCGCATGAACTGCATGAGCCAGGCGATCGGCCAAAGTTTGAAACATGCCTATGCCCACCATATCCAGCGGCTGATGGTCACCGGCAACTTTGCGCTGCTGTCCGGCATCGCGCCGAGCCAGATTTGCGACTGGTACCTGGCGATCTACATGGACGCCTTCGACTGGGTCGAACTCCCCAACACACTGGGCATGGTCATGCACGCCGACGGCGGTTACCTGGGCTCCAAGCCTTACTGTGCCAGTGGCCAATATATAAAGCGCATGTCTGACTACTGCCGAAACTGCGCGTACAACGTCAGTGAAAGCACGACAGACGACGCCTGCCCTTTCAATTCACTTTACTGGCATTTCCTGATGCGTCACGGCGACCTGCTTCGCAGCAATCAGCGCATGAGCATGGTTTACAAAAATCTCGACCGCATGACTGAACCCAAGCAGCAAGCGCTCTGGGAGCGGGGCCAGAAATTGCTCGCCAAACTGGATAACGGGGAGTCGTTGTGACGGCATCACTGCCAATGCTCACATAGCTTGACCAGCTCATCGACCACATACCTGACCTTCGGCCGCAGATGCGACACCTTCGGCCACACCGCATGCACATCGACAGGTTCCGGCTCATACACGTGCAGAACCTCCACCAGCCTGCCCGCTTCGATATCGTCCTGGAACAGGCTGCGTGGCATCTGGCACAAGCCTGTGCCGGCGACTGCGGCGAGAATCATGGCTTCGCCATCGCCAATCTGATGGGCTGAGGGTGGCGCGTAACGGACGGTCTCCCCTGCTTGCATGACTCGCCACGCCAACGGCTGGCCGCGCCGGTGCCCGACGATGCAACGGTGATGGCTCAGATCTTCCAGTGTTTGCGGAACACCAAAACGCGTCAGGTAGTCGGGGGCGGCACAAATAGCCCAGCGTTGTCGGGTCAGGCGCCGCGCCACCAGGCCGCTGGTGTCTTGAAGTTCTCCGAAGCGGACCAGTAAATCGATACCCTCCTCGATGGGATCAACCAGGTGGTCGGAAAACGTCAGACTCAGTTGCAAAGCCGGGTACTTGTTGGCGATCTCAAACAGCAATGGCGCCACGACCCGACGCCCGAATGCCACAGGAATGTCTACTCGCAGGCGTCCGGAGGGCTCACCAACGCCGGGCCCCAATCCGCTTTCTGCAGCACCCATTTCCTCAAGGGCCGTAGAGCACGCCACGAAATAAGCCTCACCATCCGCGGTCAGGGAAATCCGGCGAGTGGTGCGATGAAATAGCTGTGTGCCCAAGCGCTCTTCCAGACGCGCAATGGCTTTGCCTACGGCGGATTTTGACACGCCGAGGCGCTCGGCGGCCTGGGTAAAGCTGCTCGAGCGCGCCGCCACGACGAACGTGATGACCCCTTGAAACGAATCGATAGGTACCATGCCGGCTCGATAATTGTAGAGTTTATAGCTACCCAGATTATAGTTTTAGGTCGTTTATCGCCAGAAGGCTCAACAGTAATATGGGCTCCAGTCATGCAACGGTGCAGATCGTGATCGCACGTCGCGCACCTGATCATCAATGCCCAAAAAAGGACACCCTCATGCCCGTCGTACGAGTGAGCTGGTTCGAAGGTAAAGAACACGCGCAAAAAGCCGCTGTTGCCGCAGACATCACCGCAAGCATCGTTAAACACACCGGTACAGATGCCAACTACATCTACGTCATTTTCGAGGACGTTGCGGCGTCGGATTGGGCTGGCGCCGGCAAACTGTTCGGGGACGCGCCCGAGAAATCCTGATCCCCATCAGCAGCGAATGCATCGGCTTGGCCCGCGATGCATCCTCAACAGGCTTTTAATGAAGTTTCTGACGCAAAGGCTACTCATGCACCCTCATATTTCTTGCCTGTTCTCCCTCGCGGTAAAGCCCGAAGCGTTTGCAGAATTCAAGGCGCTGATCTCGACTATCGTGACAGCTACCCGAACCGAACCTGGCACCCTGGTTTACGAATACAGCGTCAACGAAGACAACAGCACCGTTCACATCCTTGAACGCTATAACGCCGATGCCGTCGTCAGTCACGTAGACACCACCTTCGCACCGTTCGGCAAACGCTTCCTTGAACTGTGCAGCGTGACCAGCCTTGTGGTCTACGGCACACCGAATGCACAAGTTCGTAAACGCCTGGACCCGTTCGGCGCGGTCTACATGACCCCTTTTGACGGCTTCAGCCGCTGAGTTCAACGAAGGCGCAGACTCGACGGCAACCACCGGGACTGCGCACATCCCCTTCCCTGCACAGAGATCTCCATGTCCGTTATTGCTGAAATTATCAAGTCCCGAATTTCCGCCAACAGTTATGACACTGAACGTGAGTTGACCGATCAACAGGTTACTGACCTGATCGATCTGGCCACACACGCCCCTTCGGCCTTCAACCTGCAAAACTGGAAGTTTCTGGCCGTTCGCAGCACCGAAGCAAAGGCGCGCTTGCTGCCATTGGCCTACGGTCAACAGAAAGTCATGGATGCTGCCGTGACCTTCATTGTCTGTGGCACTCTCAATCCCCATGAAACCCTGCCTTTAGCCCTGAGACCGACACTGGATGCAGGGATCATTGATCAGGCGATCTACGACATGTGGGTTGGCGCCGCTCAAGGCATGTACCAGAACAACCCGCAGTTACAGCGCGACGAAGCGATCCGCTCAGGTTCGCTGGCGGCCATGACCCTGATGCTCGCGGCCAAAGGACAAGGCCTTGTTTCGACACCCATGATCGGGTTCGACCCGTCGGCAGTGGCGCAAGCATTTGGTCTTTCTGCTACGGAGATCCCGGTGATGTTGATCACCGTTGGCTACCCTGGCTCGGCCAACTGGCCGCAAAAACCTCGTAAAGCCGTTAACGAGGTTTTGCAGTTCGTGTAAGCGAATGCTGCCAGCGATAGCCAGAGCTGCGGGACGGTCCCTGCGTACTTGTCGGTGAAGTTCTTCAGGCGAGTGCTCGCCAACCCAATTGGGCACGAGCCTCTTGAAGATCGGATTGCATATCGTGATTCCACAGCCAGTCGAAACGCTCGGCGAGGGTTTTGCTCAGCAACTGTTCGTCATCGGCCACAGCCGGATCACGCAGTTCATAAAGCTCCCCGGCTTCCCAGGAGCTACGCTGCACACGGCAGGCACGGGGACGACGGATGACGTCGTAAGCCGCGAGCACCGCTTGTGGCTGGCTGTCCAGGACCTGCGGGTCGGCCAGCAATCGCGCCAGAAGCCAGGCATCTTCCAGGCCCTGACCTGCGCCGGCGCCCTGGTGCGGCAACATGGCGTGCGCCGCATCGCCGATCAAACCTACGCGGCCGTGCACGTAGCCTGGCAATTCAGCGAGCTCATGCAGCGCCCAAAGAGTGGGGGCTGGAATGCATTCGAGCAGTACCCGTGCAGCGTCTCCCCAATGATTGAAGGCAGAAAGCATTTCTTCCTGGCTGGCATTACGCACCCATGGCGAATCGCTCGGCCAGGCTGGATCAGGGCGACTGCGATCGGAAATGAAGGCCACGACGTTGATCAGCCGGCCTTGCTTGACCGGGAATGTGAGGATGTGTGCGTCGAGCCCCAGGTACATCTGCGGGACGTCGATCAAGTGCTCATCGATACCCCGAGCTCGGTACGCCGCACGCAGCTGTTGGCTGTCGATCATCCCGCGGTAAGCGCAGGTACCACTGAAACGCGGTGCCACCAGGGGTTGGCCAAGACCGTTCAGAACATGATCACGAATGGAAGACTTGATACCGTCCGCGGCGATCAACAGGTCGCATCGATGCTCAGTACCATCGGTAAACAGTACGCGAGCCTGCTCGGCATCCTGTTCCACGCTGACGGCGCGCTTGCCGAACTGGGCGATCCCTTCGGGCAACTGGCTGGCCAGAGCATCGAGGAAGTCAGCACGGTGTACCGACGACTGCCCTACCCCTTCGGCCACGCTAGCGCCTAGATAGCCGGCATCTTCACCACGGCGCCATTCGAACCAGATGTCCTGCCAGGGGGCCTGCGTCTGGTCGGCAATCTTGCGGTAGGGTTCGGCAATACCCAGACCCGCAATGGCACGCACGGCATTCGAGCCGAAAGAGACACCCGCGCCGACCTCGCCAAACGCGGGTGCCGATTCGAACAACTGCACGTTCAGGTGGGAATGACGGCACAGGTCCAGGGCCAGAGCCACGCCGGCAATACCGCCGCCAACAATGCCGATTTGCAATTTGGATTGAGAAGTACGCATAGCAAGTTACCCATGAGGCTGATTGTTATTGGAGTCACCAAATCATCGCCATCCGAGCGCTATTGATAAATACCGCAACTCTCATACATGCCATCACGCATATGAATATTGCTTTTCAGGATGATCGATCATTGGCCAGACGAGTTCTTCCTTGAGCTCGCCTTTTTCTGCAATCGTTACTGCGGCACGGGGTGTTTGGATGAAGCAGCCTGGCGGCCTGGAGAGTTCTGAATCAGAAACACCAGAATAGCGATGGCCCCTATCAGTCCAGGTACGGCGAAGATCAGAAAACTCGCCTGCAGCGGCAATGATGAAGCGTGCAGTGCGCCTCCTAACAATGGACCGATGATGGCTCCGGTGCGACCGACACCCATCGCCCAACCCAGCCCTGTAGACCGTATGTGCGCGGGGTAATACTGCACCGTGCAAGCGTTGGCCAGGATCTGCGTGCCAATGGTGCAGGCCCCGGCTATCGCGATGAGCACGTAAAGAATCGGTAACGGCGCCTTGAGCGCCAGCAGGCTCAGGGCTAGCGCTCCGCAGCTGAAAAACGCGAACAAGACTTTGGCGATTCCAATACGGTCCCCCAACCATCCACCGGCCACCGCGCCAATAATCGCGCCGACGTTTAGCGCCACCAGAAACGCCAGGCTTGAGTTCAATCCATAACCTGCGGCAGTCATGAGTTTTGGCAGCCAGGAACTCAATGCATACACCATCAGCAAACAACAGAAAAACGCCAGCCACAGCATGAAGGTGTTCAACTTGCGCCCGTCCTGGAACAGCTGCGCAATCGACACAGTCGTGCCTTTGGCGACCATCTGGTTCAGTTGGTCATTTGCGCTTGGTTGATAAGACGGTGCAGCTTGTGCCAACAGGTTTTGGGCCTTGACGGTCTGCCCGGTGCGCAAAAGAAAATCCATCGACTCTGGCAATTGGCGGATCAGAAAGGGCAAGGCCAACAGAGGAATCAGCGCTACATAAAACACCGCTTGCCATCCCCACTGTGGGATCAGCAGCATGCCCAGGCTCGCCGACAGCATTCCGCCTAACGAGTAGCCACTGAACATGATTGCGACCAACGTGCTACGGGATTTCTTTGGCGCGTACTCGTTCATCAACGCGACCACGTTGGGCATCACCCCGCCGATACCAAGGCCGGCGATGAACCGGCAAAGCGCAAACGCCTCGGGGCTCTTCGCCAAGCCGTTAATCGCTGTGACTGCGCTGAAGATGGCGACACACATCATGATGGTTTTTCGCCGGCCTATACGATCCGACAGTGAACCGAAAAACAACGCACCCAACATCATGCCCACCAGCGCACAGCTGCCTAACGCCCCCGCCTGTAATGAACTGAGCCCCCACTCGGCCATCAGTGAGGGCAATACGACCCCATAGATGACCAGATCGTAACCGTCGAAAATGATGATCAGCGCGCACCAGAACAGCACGCGCGCATGGAAGGCATTGAAACGTGCCCCGTCAATCAGGGCTGAGACATCAATCGTACGCATGGCATCGCTCTTCTTGTCATTGTTATAGAGCCGGAGGATCTGATGCCTCCGGAAATTGCGCGGTGCCCAATGGTGTTACGCAGAGCGTTCAGCACCGGACATGGATTCGATGATGGGCAAACGATCGACGGTGATAAATGCAGCCAGATGAATAGGCATTATTTCGAACGTGAATAAAGATCGAAGGGGAGCAAAACCCACATCGATTTCACGATGGACGCAGCGGTCTGGCACTTGTTAGGCTTTGGCGCTTGCAGCGGCAATTTCAGCGCGGTGCAGGCCCCACAACGGGCATGAATCTATCGCCGCTATGGCCGCGTAATCTGCACGAGGCGTTATGGAATTACGTGAGCTGGATCTCAATCTGCTTCTGGTGTTCAACCAACTGCTGATTGACCACCGGGTATCAACAGCGGCGGATAGCCTTGGGTTGACCCAGCCCGCTGTCAGCAACGCGTTAAAGCGACTGCGTGTCACCTTGAACGACGAGCTGTTCGTTCGCACTTATCAAGGAATGGAGCCCACGCCCTACGCCCGGCAGTTAGCTGAGCCGGTTGCACTGGCCATCCAGACCTTACGTGATGCGCTGAGCCGACAGGACACGTTTGATCCGCTCAACTGCAATCGTCGATTTACGATGGCGATGACCGATATTGGTGAAATCTACTTCATGCCGCGGCTGATGGACGCGCTGGCTGAACGCGCTCCGGGCTGCTCGATCAGCACGTTGCGCAACACCTCCGATACCTTGGCCGAAGGGTTGCAAAACGGTGCGATCGACCTCGCCGTTGGATTACTGCCGCACCTGCAAGCCGGATTTTTTCAGCAACGCCTGTTTCACCATCGCTATGTCTGCATTTGCCGTAAGGACCACCCGGCTACCAGGGAGCCATTAACGCTTGAGCGTTTTTGCAGTTTTGACCACGTCCGGGTCGTAGCGGCGAACACGGGGCACGGCGAAGTCGATACGTTTCTGGCCCGGGCCGGCATCGAGCGCAAGATACGCCTCGAGGTTCCCCATTTCGTCGCAGTCGGTCACATACTTCAACGCACCGACTTACTGGCAACCGTGCCTGAACGATTCGCCAGCAGTTGCGAACAACCCTTTGGGCTTGCGGTTCTACCGACGCCAGTGGAACTGCCTAACATCGAAATAAATCTGTTCTGGCATGCGCGCTATAACAAGGACCCCGCCAATCGTTGGCTTCGCCAGCTGATGTTCGAACTGTTTTCTGATTGAGGCGTGCCCTCGGCCCCAGCCATTTCTACGTCTGCGCCAGGCAGACGCGGTACTCATTCCAAGCGCCGCGCAGGGCGAGTCAAATTTTGAATTGCCCCAGCAAGCTTTGCAGACGATTACCGATCATATGCAACTCATAAACTGTCTTGACCCCGATCTGAGTCTGGTTGGCGACGCTGTCAATTGCGCGCGCGATCTGATGCACCCCGCGGTTGATCTCTTCGGCCACCGAGGTCTGCTCCTCTGCCGCGGCGGCGATTTGCGCGTTCATTGCATTGATGGTTGCGATCAGTTCGACGGTGTTGCCCAGAAACTCACCCGCCTGATCAGCCTGCGCGTTCGCGTCTTGTGCGGCTTGCGTGGATTGGTGCATTGCACTGACTACGCCACCCGTAGTGCTCTTGAGACGCTCAACCATCGCCTGAATTTCCTGGGTACTGCGCTGAGTCCGACTGGCCAAAGCTCGCACCTCGTCAGCCACCACCGCAAACCCGCGCCCGGCAGCACCGGCACGGGCAGCTTCAATGGCCGCATTGAGTGCCAGTAGATTGGTCTGTTCGGCTATCGAGCGAATGACGTCCAGCACGGTGACAATAGAAGTGACATCGTTTTGAAGACTCTTCATGGAGAGGCCACTCTCATCAAGCTCAACGGTCAGTGCCTGAATTCGAGTAATGCTGCCATTGACTATTTGCCTGGCGTGTCGGGAGTGCCTGTCGGTCTCGACAGCAGCGTCTGCAGCATTTTGCGCGCTGACCGATACTTCTTGCGCAGCAGACGACATCTCGTTGATGGCCGCGGCCACCTGGTCGGTTTCCTGGCGCTGCTCATCCATAGCGCGGTCGATCTGTCTGCTCTGCTCGGCCACATGGCTCACAGATCCATTCAACTGCTCGCTCATGGCGACGATCTGGCTGACGAGGCTGTGAATCTTTTCGATAAACGCGTTGAACGAACCGGCAAGTTGTCCCAGCTCATCCCGACTGACAAGCGGCAGACGCCGGGTCAGATCCCCCTCACCTGCTGCAATCTCGTCAAGATGGGTTCGGATCAGGTTCAAGGGGCGCAAACTGCGCTTGACCAGCAGTAGAGTCAGTACCCCGATCATGCCGACCAGCACCGAAGCGATGATGGCAATGCTGTACATCAAGCTGCGCACCCGCAGATCAACATCGGCCCGCACCTTGGCAACCTGGACTTCAATACTGTCCAGGTTAATTGCGGTCACTACGACCATGTCCCACTTGGGCAAATAAAAACTATAGGCGAGCTTCGGCACCACCTTGTCGGTATTGACCACGCCACCTGAATAGGTGACGAAGTGCGTCTCATTTTTTGCCGCTGCGACCATTTCGCGGTTCAAGTAAATCCCGTTGATGTCTTTGCGATCACTCATATTGGTCCCGACTCCTTCGCTGCTGTCACCGCGAAACAGGCGTATAACCTGGCTGTCATAACCGATGAAATAACCGTCATCACCATACTTCACTTTCGACAAGCGGCTGATCGCCAAGGCTCGGCTGGCGGCATCTCCGGAAGCGGCTCGATCATAAAGTTCGGCTACGGAAGTGCGAGCAATGCTCGCGTAATCCTTGAGCCGAGTGCGGCTCTCTTCAAGCAATCGCTCGCGGGTCTGAGCGACTTCTTGCTCGGCCTGGGACTGCAAAGTGCCGCGAGTGCTCAAACCTGAAACCAGCGCAAACAACATCACTGGTAATAAGGTCAGCAACAGTATTTTGGTTTTTAACGACATCTTGAATTCCTTCACCCAATCCTATGAAGCCGCTGGCGAAAACGCGGCCAGCGAACGTCACTTGGCCGCGTTCATGGGATCACCAGAGAGCGATGTCGTAAGTGAAGTAGATCCGGTTGCTATCTCGACCACGGGAATAGTCAGAGCGGTAAACGTAGTTTCGCAACCGCACACCCAGGCCTTTGAAGGTGCCTTGTTGCACTACGTACGCCAGTTCGGCGTCACGTTCCCACTCCTTGACCGTGGTGTTGGATTTACCGTCGTTACCGCTCAGGTAACGAGTCGAGAAAGTCAGGCCCGGCACGCCGAGGGCAGCAAAGTTGTAGCCGTAATTAAGCATCCAGGTTTTTTCATCCTCTTCGATGAACTTGCCTATCCCGGCGTTGCTGAACGAATAAACGGTTGCGCCACTGATGTAGGGCAATCCTGCATCACCATTGAGAGTCTGGTATCCGCCACCGAAGGTATGGCCGGAGATGGCGTAGGACAATTGTCCGCTCAGCATGTTGTTGTCGATCTTGCCACCGTAGGCAGAGCCGTTATCGACACTGTTGAAGTAGCGCAAGTCACTGGTCAGCACACCGCCGCCCAAGGGCAGATCGTGCTGGACACCTGCAAAATTCTGACGGTAAAAGTTTTCCAGTTCGCCGTAGAAGTAACTCAAGCGAAGGTTTTTCCCCACCTTGTATTCGGCTCCTGCATAGCTGAAGTCGCCTGATTTATCTCCGCCATATCCGTCGGGAACAATAGGCATGCTGTCTGAGGAATCACGCAGTTTGAATCGATCCAGGTAGCCCCCGGTGAGCGTCAGGTTCTCGATGTCGACGCTATTGATCTGTGTGCCTTGGTACGTTTGCGGCAACAGACGCGCATCGTTGTAGATCAGCACCGGTGTCTTGGGTAACAAGGTGCCGTATTTGACCGTAGTCTTGGCCAGTTGCGCTTTGGCGGTCATGCCCAGACTTGCGAATTCGTCAGCTGCACGACCGTCATCATGGACAGGCAACAATCCAGTACCGCTACGACCACGGCCGGAGTCGAGTTTGACCCCCAGCAGGCCAAGGGCATCCACCCCGAACCCGATAGTGCCAGGCGTAAATCCCGACTGATAATCCAACAGAAATCCCTGCGCCCACTCGGTTCGTTCGCTCTTCGCCGTCCTTGCAGATTTCGCACTCAAGCCATGCTCGTCGCGGAAGTTTTCATTGAAATAGACGTTGCGCAGTTGCAGCTTTAACTTGCTGTCATCGATAAATCCTTCCGCACTGGCGCTGGCCAGCGGCAACAAACCAAGAAATGAAAACAGCGCTCGTTGGGTGAACAAGTTGGTCATAGCAAACTACTCGTTGTTGTTATTTGGAGTGCAGGACATCGCACGCCTCACGGGTGAGGCGCATCAGGAGAAAACAAGTGGTGTGGTTGAATCAGGTGAAGAGACTGATCGCACCGGTCAACAGGGCTATCGCCGTGATCACCAGGGAAGTCAGTACAGCCCATTTGACGGTGGCTTTCTGGAAGTCGCCGATATCGCGATCAACCATCCCCACCAGCAACAGGGTCGAAGCCACGAGAGGGCTCATCAGGTGTACAGGTTGTCCGAGTATCGAGGCACGGGCGATTTCGACCGGGTCAATGCCATAGGCTGCGGCCGCGTTGGCCAGGATCGGTACAACCCCAAAGTAGTAAGCATCGTTGGACAGAACAAAGGTCAGCGGCATGCTGGTGATCGCCACCACCAGTGGGAACAGGTGCCCCCAGGATGGCGGAATCCAGTCCACCAGCGTTTGCGCCAGAGAGTCGACCATCTTGGTGCCCGAGAAGATCCCGGCAAAGATACCGGCGGCAAACACTAGCAACACCACCGTCATCGCATTGCCGGAATGGGCAAGAATGCGCTCTTTCTGAATATCCAGTTGCGGGTAGTTGATCATCAGAGCCAGGACAAAGCCGATCAGGAACAGGATCGCCGAGTGCATGATCCCCATGACCAGCGCAACCATGACCGCGATCACCAGCAACAGGTTCACGTAGGCAAGTTTGGGCCGCTTGTGCGGGGTATCGCCCAGGATCGCGTCGATGTAGCAATCACCGCCGCCGCTCTGTAGCTGCACATTACCGATGCGCTTACGCTCGGCTCGGCCCAGGAGGAAAGCGGTGAACACCACCCACATCGCGCCGCCGATCATGGTCGGCAGCAAGGGCACGAAGTATTCGCCGGCATCCAGGCCCAGTGCCGCGATTGCCCTTGTAGCGGGTCCTCCCCATGGGGTCATGCCGCTCATGATGCTCAAGGACAACATGGCGATGGTCGCCAGAATCATCGGGTTCATGCCGATACGCTTGTACAACGGCAGCATTGCCGCGCAGGTGATCATGTAGGTGGTGGTGCCGTCGCCGTCGAGGGCGACCACCAGTGACAGCAGTGCGGTGCCAATCGCGATTTTCATCGGATCGCCGTTTACGCGCTTTAGAATCTTGCGAATCAACGGGTCGAACAACCCGGCATCAATCATCAGGCCGAAGAACAGGATGGCGAACAGCAGAAGCGCAGCCGAAGGAGCAACCATCTTCAGGCCGTCGAGCATCATCTTGCCCGTAGTGCCGCCAAAACCGCCAATGACCGCAAAGACAATCGGCACCAGAGTCAGGGCAACTATCGGCGACAGGCGTTTCGACATTATCAGGTAGGTGAAAACCACCACCATGGCCAAACCAAGAAATGCGAGCATAGGTCAGTTCTCTTGTTCTTATGATTAGCGTGGCCGACGCGCAGGCGCACGACCCCGAACCCGCCAGGCGGCACGATCAACGGTGCCTGGCGGGAAATTGAATGAAAGGTTGGTTTTGGACTTTTCAGCGGTGACCGGTCAGACCTGCTCCGTGACCTTGTGGCCGTCCCAGTTTTCACTCTGGGTGGGTGCCAGGACAGGCGACGGTTTGCCGTCAAGAGTGCGCATCAGTGTTTCGCGATCGCAGGCGTTTTCCGAGATGGACATCACCACGGTCGCCACGGCGTTGCTTGCCAAACTGGTCAAGGCCCGGGCTTCCGACATGAAGCGATCGATACCGATCAGCAGGGCAAGGCCAGCCAGGGGAATGTCATGGATCACGGTCAGGGTCGAGGCCAACGCGACAAAACCGGCACCCGTGACACCCGCGGCACCTTTCGAGGACAACAGCATGATTGCCAGCATGGTCACGGTCTGTGTCAGGCTCAGCTCGATGTTGCAGGCCTGAGCAATGAACACTGCGGCCAGCGAGAGGTAGATCGCCGTGCCGTCGAGGTTGAATGAGTAACCCGTCGGCAACACCAATCCCACCACGCCTTTCTTGCAGCCCAGCGCCTCAAGCTTCTCCAACATCCGCGGCATCACCGGTTCTGTCGAAGAAGTCCCGAGCACCACGAGGAATTCTTCGCGGAAATAGCGCAGCAACTTCCAGAGACTAAAGCCATTGGCCCTGCAAATACTCCCCAACACCACAAAGACGAAGAAAGCGCAGGCGATGTACAACGTCATGATCAGCTTTGCCAGCGAGCCCAGAGACGTGATGCCGTACTGGCCCACGGTGAAGGCCAACGCACCAAACGCACCGATCGGAGCGAAGCGCATCAGGTAGGAGAAGATCTTGAACACCATGTGCGAGGCAGATTCCAGCACGTCCAGTACCGGCTTGCCCCGCTCTCCGATGGCAGAAAGAGCAAAGCCGCTGAGCACCGCAATGAACAGCACAGGAAGCACTTCACCTTTATTGAATGCGCCAATGAAGGTATCGGGGATGATGTGCATGAAAAACTCGACCACTCCCAGCTTCGCGGCAGAGTCGGTGTACTGCGACAGGCCCTTGGTGCTCAACTGTGTGGGGTCAATGTTCATGCCCGCACCCGGTTTGAACAGGTAGACCGACACCAGGCCGATAATCAAACTGATCACAGTCAACGCCAGGAACAGCAGCATGGTCTTGCTCAACAGGCGTCCGAGGGAGCGTTTATCGCTCATACCGGCGATACCGGTGACGATGGTGCAGAACACGACCGGAGCGATCATCATCTTGATCAGTTTGATGAAGGCATCACCCAGTGGCTTCAAGGCAATGGCCTGTTGCGACCAAAAATGTCCGACCAGTACGCCCAACAGCACGGCGCAGAGAATCTGGAAGTAGAGCGATTTTACAACTTTCATGGCATCACCCATTTTTAGAATTGTGCTGATGCAAAGACGGCAATGACTGGGGGACATTATCCGGCGAGTCGTTGGGAAGCCGTGGCGTAGACATAACCGGAGAAAAGCCTGCGCGATGTTCGCACGACTGAGGCGCGAATGGTCTCACCCTGAGCGCCCGTATAGGACAATACGACATCTATTCCACCACTTGGATGTTCAATGCGTACTTGCTTCAAGCGCGGCTCGCTGACCCCGCCGAGCAATTGCGCGACCACACTGCCTTCAGTGACGCAAGCGGTTGCCAGGCCGATGGAACCGGTGATCGCCAAAGCCCGGTGGCAGTTGTGTGGCATGAAGTAGCGCACCTGAATGGTGCCGCCCGCCTTGGCCGGTGACACCAGTACTGGCTTGGGGATCACTTTGTCACTGACATCACCCAGCCCCATCGCCAGGCCAGCTTGCAGTCGCAACGACTCCAGGCGATGCAGAAACGCTTTATCGGCATCCAGTTCCGCAGGACTCTCATCACCGCGTTTACCCAATTGGCTGGCCTCGACGATCATCATCGGCATCGCCATGTCGATGCAGGTTACCGGGATACCGTCAATCACGTCCTGGGTCTGCCCAGTTGGGAAAAGTTTACCGGTCTTGCTGCCTGCGGCATCGAGGAAGGTCAGTTGCACAGGAGCAGCGGTACCCGGCACACCATCGATGGCAGTGTCGCCTTCATAGCTGACCTTCCCTTCGGGGGTGTGTACCTCTGCGTTTACAAACGTACCCGTATTGATGTTGCGAATGCGTACGCGGGTCAGGTCTTTGGAGGCTTTAACCAGACCCTGCTCGATGGCAAACGGGCCGACGGCGCACAGCATATTGCCGCAATTGGGCGCGGTATCGACCCGACGCTGGGACACCATGACCTGGACGAACAGATAGTCGACGTCAGCGTCAGGGTGGAGCGACGGGCTTACGATAGCCACCTTGCTTGTTTGTGGACTACCGCCACCGATGCCGTCAATTTCCAGCTCATGGCCAGAGCCCATGAGGTTGAGCAACAGCTCGTCACGCTCTTCTATCGCAACTGGTAGATCCCAGGCGAGAAACACTGGGCCCTTGGAAGTACCACCGCGCATTAGCACACAGGGAATTCGTTGCATGAACACTGACTCTTGTTAATCAATCGGGGTAATTGATGTCTTGTGAGCAAGAGTCGCAGGCTTTAAAAATTGTTTCCAATGCAAATATCAGCCTGATTATTGCGTTTGACGAATGATAAATCTAGGATGACTGAGCAGAACAACACTCGTCCGATGAGATAAAAAAGTGAATTATGAGCTCAATGACATCCGATCTTTCGTGAAGATCGCTGAACTTGGAAGCTTCCACGAAGCTGCCGATGCATTGCATCTCTCTCAACCCGCGTTGAGTCGGAGAATGAAAAAGCTTGAAGAGGGATTGGGAACAGCACTTCTTGATCGCACCACAAGAAGGGTAAGCCTCACCAGCGTTGGGCGAGATTTCCTGCCCAAGGCTCGACGCTTGTTGGATGACTTTGACGACTCAATACTCAACATCCGAGAGCTGGCGGAGCGCCAGAGCGGCCGTGTAACCCTCGCCTGTATCCCGACCGCAGCTTTCTATTTCCTCCCTTCGGTCATCCGCCTCTACAACGAGCGCTATCCACAAATCCGCATTCGCTTGCTTGATCTCAGTGCGAACGAAGGGCTGGAAGCTGTGCTGCGTGGCGAAGCCGACTTTGGCATCAACATGATGAGCGGCCAGCACCCGGACATAGAGTTCGTGCCGCTGGTCAATGAGCCTTTTGTTTTAGCGTGTCGACGCGATCATGAGCTGGCCGAGCGTAGCTCGGTAACCTGGTCTGAACTCAGCAATTACCGCCTGATTGGTGTCGGTCGCCTGAGCGGCAACCGCATGTTGCTCGACCACGCTTTGTCAGGCCTGAGCTGGCGTCCGCAGTGGTTCTATGAGGTGCAACACCTTTCTACTTCACTGGGCCTGGTAGAAGCCGGGTTAGGCGTGTCGGCAATGCCAAGCCTGGCGATGCCTGCCGTGGATCATCCAACGTTGGTAAGCATCCCTTTGATAGAGCCTATTGTGAACCGATCATTGGGGCTCGTTTACCGACGAGGAGCATCGCTATCTCCAGCGGCGGAAAAATTTGTTTCGATTCTGCTTGAACAATGGGAGAAATGAACGCGTTGATGTGACGCTTGAAGAGGTTAATGGACCGCTGGATTTGAAGTCAGGGACCCAGAAAAACCCGCGCATCCTAATAACCTGACTATCCTGCGTAGTGACCGCGCCATAAGAGCAATGGCGCCATTGCCGTAGCATCCACCTGTACAAGCAGGTCAACGATGTATCAGAACCTGGCCCTGCTTGCCGCTTTTCTCCTGACCTACAGCATATTCGCGGGGCGTTTCGAGTCACGCCTGCTCAATGGTCCGCTCATGTTCATGCTTGCCGGTCTGATTCTCGGCCCGGCGTGTCTGGGTATTCTGCTACCTCGGATTGACAAGGACGGCCTCAGAATCCTGGCAGAGCTGACATTGGCGATTGTTCTCTTCAGCGATGCAGCCAACGCCAACCTCAAGGTTCTACGAGCGCACGAAGGATTGCCGCTGCGCTTGCTGATGATAGGGCTACCACTGACCATGCTAGGTGGTTGGCTGGTCGGCATCTGGATATTCCCCCAGGTACCGCCGATTGAAGTCGCCATACTGGCAACCCTACTGGCTCCCACCGACGCGGCACTGGGCAAGGCCGTTGTGAGCAATCCCAAGGTCCCGGCGTCCGTGCGTGAAGGCTTGAACGTAGAGAGCGGGTTGAATGATGGTATCTGCGTTCCGGTGCTATTGATGTTCCTGGCCCTGCTGGTCGAAGAGCATACGCCGTCTCCCCTTTCGCTGGCCGTGGAGTTGGTTATCGAGGAGCTGGGCATCGGTGCAGTCACCGGTGTCGCTCTTACGCTTGGCGCCTGGCTGTTGCAGCGTTACTCCGGAAAACACCATTGGCAAACACCCATGTGGTCACAACTGACACTGCCCGGGTTAGCCATACTTTGCTTTGCCACAGCACAAGCTTTAGGTGGTAGCGGGTTTATCGCCGCGTTCGTCGGCGGGTTGCTCGCCAGCTATTTGTTTACCGAGCAAAAGCAACACTTGCTCGAGGCCAACGAAGAGTTCGCCAGCCTGTTATCGGTCATTACCTGGGTCGTATTTGGCGCGCTGGTCATCCCTCGGGCCTGGAGCAGTCTTACCCTGGACACTTGGCTCTATGCAGTGCTCAGCCTGACCGTGATTCGCGTACTGCCTGTGCTCATCAGCCTGGCAGGAACTCGCTACGATTTCGAAACCCGTCTGTTCATCGGCTGGTTCGGCCCGCGAGGCCTGGCGAGCATCGTCTTTGCAGTGATGATATTGGACTACCCACTACAAGCCAGTCGTACCTTGATCGCTGCCGCGGTCTGTACCGTTTTACTCAGCGTGCTGCTGCATGGTTTGAGTGCCATTCCATGGGTCTCTCGACTGACATATCGTGATCCTTGATTTTTGTCAGAAATGCCACCTTTTGCCGGTGCTAGCGTTGTGATGAAAGTGGCTATGCTTCTTTCGAGTAACCATCACGGAGCAGGTTATGGGTGGAAACATGAATGTTGTCAGACGGCTCGTTGGTTTGCCCATCGCCATAATGATAGGGGTCTTGAGCCTGGTTGCCGGTTGCGGCAAAGAGCCCGCTACCCTGGCCCGTCAAGCCCCCGATGTAACGGTCATGACGGTCACCGCGCGCGACACCCCGGTGACGTTCGAATTCGTTGCCCAGACACAGAGTTCCCGCGAGGTGGAGATCCGCGCCCGGGTTGCGGGCTTTCTGGAAAAGCGGCTGTACACCGAAGGCGATTGGGTGAAAAGCGGGCAAACGCTGTTCCAGATGGACCGTAAACCTTTTGAAGCCTCGTTGCTGTCGGCGCAGGGCCAATTGGCTCAACAACAGGCACGCTGGGAAGTGGCCAAGGCCACACTGGCCCGTGTCCGCCCCTTGGCGGCGCAAAATGCGGTCAGCAAGATGGATCTGGACAATGCCGTCGGCGATGAGCGTCAAACCCGTGCCGCCGTGCTTGCCGCCGAGGGCACGGTTCGAACCGAGCAGTTGAACCTCAGTTACACCACCATCGCCTCCCCCCTCACCGGCCTTTCAAGTTTCGCCAAAAAGCAGGAAGGCAGTTACGTCACGCCAGGTGAATCCGGGCTGCTGACCACCGTTTCACAGATGGACCCGATCTACATCAACTTCAGTCTTTCGGAAAACGAGACGCTCAAGTACCGCGACGAGATTGCCTCCGGGCACCTCATATTCCCTTTGCGCAGTGAGTTTGTCGTAGAAGTGGTGCTGGCCGACGGCTCAGTGGTACCTGACCGTGGTCGCCTGAATTTTGCCGCGCCCTCTTATAGCCAGGACACGGGCACCTTTCTGGTCCGCGCCGTGGTGGCCAACCCGAACGGCCAACTGCGTCCCGGCCAATTTGTACGGGCGCGGGCCATCGGAGCTTCCAGGCCGAACGCGATTGTTGTGCCGCAGAAGGCAGTTCTGGAGGGCGCCAAGAGCCACTTCGTCTGGGTGATCAATGCAGAGGGCAAGCCCGAGCAACGCATTGTCGAAGTGGGTGACTGGCATGGCGATGACTGGTTCATCAGCCAAGGGTTGCAAGCGGGCGAACGCATCGTGGTCGACGGCGCAATCAGAGTGACGCCCGGAGGGTCGCTGAATATCATCGCCCCCCCTCCCCCCGCGCAGGCAGGCGAGACCGCGGCGAAACCGACAGCTGCCAAATCGGCGCAAGACCGTGGGCGTAGCCCATGAGCATTTCACACTATTGCATTGATCGGCCCATCTTCGCTTCGGTGATCTCGATCATCATCACGTTGGCTGGCGCAGTGGCGATGGCTAAATTGCCGGTCGCCCAGTACCCGGACATCACGCCACCGCAAATTACGGTTTCAGCGACCTACCCGGGTGCCGATGCACAGGTCGTGGCCAACAATGTGGCAGCGCCAATCGAGCAGCAGGTCAACGGCGCCGACAACATGATCTACATGAACTCGTCGAGCTCGGCGACGGGCAACATGACCCTCAACGTCTTCTTCGAGATTGGCACCGACCCTTCGCTTGCCCAAGTGGACGTACAAAATCGTGTCAATCTGGCGCTGCCCCAATTGCCCTCCGCGGTGCAGAGCCAGGGTATCCAGGTGCAGAAGAAATCCTCGGCGTTCATGATGGTTCTTGCCGTGTATTCGGCGGGCGACCGCTACGACAGTACCTATGTCGCCAACTACGCCAACCTCTACATCCTGGATGCGATCAAGCGTATTCCGGGCGCCAACCAGGCCAGTATTTTCGGTACGCCGGACTACGCCATGCGGATCTGGCTCAAACCCGATCGAATGGCTCAGTTGGGGATTACCGCCGCCGACGTGCAGAAAGCTGTCACCAACCAGAACCAGCAATTCGCCGTGGGCCGTGTTGGCCAATCCCCGACGGGCCAGGCCGTGGAACAGTCTTTTGCCGTGACCACCAAGGGACGCCTGACTGAACCTGCGGAGTTCGAAAACATCATCTTGCGCGCCAGCAACGACGGGGCTGCCATTGTTCGTCTGAAAGACATTGGTCGCGCCGAACTAGGGCAAAAAGACTACTCCCTGCGCAGCACCTATCAGGGACGTCCCGCCACATTGATCGCGGTGTATCAACAACCGGGGGCAAACGCACTCGATGTCTCGGCAGCCGTGACGTCAACCCTGGCGCAAATGAAGACGACCTTTCCCGAAGGGATCGAATACAAAATCGTGATGGACACCACCGCGTTTACCCGCGCGTCGATTTCCGAGGTGATTCACACTTTTTTCGAAGCGTTGGTGTTGGTGGTCGTGGTGGTTTTCATCTTCCTGCAGAGCTTGCGCGCCACGCTGATCCCGGTGCTCGCCGTGCCGGTGTCCATTGTTGGCACCTTCATCGGCATGTCGGCCCTTGGGTTTTCGGTGAACATGCTGACGCTGTTTGGCATGGTACTGGCCATCGGCATCGTGGTGGACGACGCCATCGTGGTGATTGAAAACGTCGAACGCAATATGCACGTGCACAAGATGAACCCCAAGGACGCGGCAAAACGCGCCATGGATGAAGTGGCCGGCCCCGTGGTGGCTATCGTGCTGGTGCTGTGCGCAGTGTTCATCCCGGTGGCATTCATGGGGGGAATCACTGGCCAACTCTACAAACAGTTTGCGATTACCATCGCCATCTCCGTGGTGATCTCGGGCCTTGTGGCCTTGACACTTTCGCCAGCCTTGGCAGCCCTGCTGCTCAAGCCCCAACACGGCGAAAAGAACGCTTTCTTCCGCTGGTTCGAACGCAGCTTCGAACGCATGACCGAGGGCTATTCACGCTCGGTGGCGTTCATGATCAAGCGTTTTGTCCTGGCGTTGTTACTCTTTGCCGGCATGATTGCTCTGATTCTGCTGATGGCGCAGCGCATTCCCAGTGCCTTCCTGCCACCGGAAGACCAGGGTTATCTGCTGGGCGCCGTGATCATGCCCGATGCCGCCAGTCTGGACCGCACCGGCGAGGTGGGCAAAGTCGCCAGTGACTTCTTCATGAACGATGAAGCGGTCGAGGGCGTCGCTATCGTTAACGGCTACAGCCTGCTAGATGGCCAGAACAAGAACAATGCCGCCGCCTTCTTCGTCGGGTTCAAGGATTTCGAAGAGCGCTACAAGGACTCGGAAACAATCAAGGAACAAAGTGCCCCTGCGGTGATTCAGAAAGCTGCGCGCGCTTTTTCCACGGTACAGGGCGGGATCATTCTTCCGGTCAATCCGCCATCCATTCCCGGCCTGGGCACTACCGGCGGCATGGAGGTATGGGTTCAAAGCAAGGGTGACGCCAGCGTCGACCAACTGGCTGAAATGGTCGGCAACCTTGTTGCAAAAGCCAGGCAGCGTCCGGAACTCGGTGCCATAACCTCGACCTTCAACGTGTTTTCCCGGCAATTGCTGGTCGACGTAGACCGTGAAAAGGCCGAGACGCTGGGTGTGCCGGTGGAAGACGTCTACAGCACCATGCAAACCATGTTTGGCTCTCTCTATGTCTCTCAATTCAACAAGTTCAGCCGCCTGTGGCAGGTGATTTTGCAGGCGGAACCGAACTATCGGCTCAAGGCCGAAGACCTCCAGCAGATTTACGTGCGCAGCAAAAACCTTCAGATGGTGCCGCTCAAAGCCCTGCTAAGCACCCGCTACGTCACCGGCCCCGACTTGCTGACTCGTTTCAACAACTTCCCGGCAGTCAAACTTACCGCCAACGCGGCGCCGGGCTACAGTTCCGGTCAAGCGCTCAAGGCCCTGGAAGAAATCAGCGCTGAAATCATGACCAACGACTACGCCCTGGCCTTGAGTGGCGAGGCCTTCGAGGAGAAAAAAAGCGGGGGGGCCTCCTCTCAGGTATTCATCTTCGGCCTGATCATGGTGTTCCTGATCCTGGCGGCTCAGTACGAGAAATGGTCACTGCCCGTCGGCGTGTTGCTGGCGGTGCCTTTTGCATTGTTCGGTGCACTGCTTGCCGTTCTGATCCGGGGGTTGAGCAATGACGTCTACTTCCAGATCGGCTTGACCATGCTGGTGGCCCTGGCCGCCAAGAACGCCATCCTCATTTTCGAGTTTGCGGTACTGAACCGGGAAAGCGGCATGTCCGCCTATGATGCTGCAATGACGGCTGCCAGGGAGCGCTTGCGGCCCATCGTGATGACGTCCCTGGCGTTCATTCTGGGTTGTGTTCCGCTGGCCATTGCCGTCGGTGCATCCGAAAACAGTCGACACTCCATCGGTACAGGTGTGATCGGCGGAATGCTGGCGGCGACCGTCATCGCCATTTTCTTTATCCCGCTCTTCTACTACCTCGTTGAACGATTGACTGAGAAAAAAGGCGCGGTCAAACAGACAACCCCGCCGCCGTCCTTGACGTCGCCCGGGGAGATTCCCGGCGGCGCCCCCCTGCACAGACATGAGGGGGATTGAGATGCGCACACTCCATCTCCCGTTGTTGATTTGTCTGAGCCTGACGGGCTGCATGCTCGGCCCGGATTACCAGCGCCCTGCCACAGACGCCCCGGATGCCTATCGTTATGCGGACCAGGAGGCCAACAATCTGTCCAACACCCTGTGGTGGGAACAGTTCAAGGATCCGGTGTTGAATGACTTGATCCGCAGTGCGCTGGCGGAGAATAAGGACATCAAGATTGCCGCCGCCCGGGTCGAGGAATTTCAGGGGCGTTACGGCGTGGTGCGCTCGCAGATGTTTCCGCAAATCGGCGCCGGCGCGCAAGGCAGTCGCTCCAGGGCGCCGCGCGACAACGGCCCGGTACCATTGGATTCCAGCGTTGATCCGATTTACAAAAACTACCAGGCTACCCTCAATGTAAGCTGGGAGTTGGACGTCTGGGGTCGTCTACGGCGACTCAATGAATCGGCGCGTGCTGACTTGCTGTCCTCAGAGGAAGGTCGGCGCACAGTCATTCTGAGCCTGGTATCGTCGGTGGCATCCAGCTACATAGCGCTACGCAATCTTGACCGACAACTGGAAATCGCCCGCACCACCGCCAAGGCCCGTGGCGACTCCTACGACATTTTTAAACTACGCTTTGGCGCCGGGACCATTTCCGAAATGGAACTGGCGCAAAACCTCTCCGAGTTCCAGCGCACCCAGGCTTCTGTAGCGCAATTCGAGTCCCAGGTGGCGCAACAGGAAAACAATCTGGCGGTGCTGCTTGGACGCAATCCAGGACCGATCATCAGAGGCCGTGATCTGACGCAACTAACCCTGCCATCGGTCCCTGCCGGGTTGCCTTCGGATTTGCTGGAGCGACGCCCCGATCTACGCCAGGCCGAACTGAACCTGATCTCGGCCAATGCCCAAATCGGTGCCGCCAAGGCGTTGTACTTTCCGACGATATCCCTGACCGGGCTGTTGGGCTCAGTCAGTAATCAACTCTCGAATCTGTTCACCGGGCCGTCCGCCACCTGGTCCTATGGTCTTGCCGCGAGCATGCCCATTTTCACCGCCGGCGGGATCGCCGGTCAGGTCCAACAGGCCGAGGCATTTCAACAACAAACCTTGCTGGTCTACCAACAGTCGATTCAATCAGCCTTCAGGGACGTTGAAAACGCGTTGGTGGCGGCGAGCAAATCTCGCGAGCAGTTGGCTTCCCAAGCCAGTCAGGTCGAGGCGTTGCGTACCTACACCCGGTTTGCGCGATTGCGCTACGACAACGGATACACCAGCTACATAGAAGTCCTGGATGCCGAACGCAGCTTGTTCGATGCCGAGTTGAATTACACCCAGACCCGAGGTTCGGTGTTCACCGCCATGATCGATGTGTACAAGGCAACAGGTGGCGGTTGGGTGACCGAGGCGGACAAGCTGACGGCTACCGTCAGCGAAAAAAAACCATGATCAGGCTTCAGACAGATTGATGGCTGAGCGGCTGATCGGAGCGACCTGCACGCCTACGGCGTGATCGAACAGATCTCGCACGGCGAATGGCTCTATTTCGTTTGACCCCTTGCTCGACGACAAATAATCAAGCGCCGGATTCAGGATCAATGCGTTGAGCAGATCAAGGAGTTCCCGATGGCCGACTCAAGCAAGAAAATGAGCCTCATGGGGCTCACCACACTGGTGACAGTGAACATGATGGGCTCAGGCATCATCATGTTGCCGACGAGCATGGCCCAACTCGGAGCCGTTTCATTACTGTCATGGATCGTCACTGCCGTCGGTTCCATGGCCATCGCGTACTGCTTTTCCCAGTGTGGCCTCTACTGTCCGCGCCCAGGCGGGTTGTCCGCCTACACCGAAGAGGCGCACGCAAAATCAGGATTTTTCCTCTGCTCGTATCTGTACTTCCTTTCGCTGGCCATCGCCAACGTGGCGGTCGCCATCTCCGCAGTGGGGTATATGACATCCTTCGTGCCCTGGCTGGGAAGTGGCGCCATTCCGCTGTTCATTGGAACGGTCGGCTTGCTCTGGTTAACCACCGTGGCCAACTTTGGTGGCCCCGGCATCACCGGCAAGATCGGTGCGATTACCGTGTGGGGGGTGATCATCCCGGTGGCCGGCTTGAGCATCATCGGTTGGTTCTGGTTCAAGCCGGATGTGCTGGCTGCCGCCTGGAACCCGAACAACCTGCCGATCTCCGAAGCCATTGGCAAGGCGATTCCCCTGACCCTGTGGGCCTTCCTCGGCATGGAGTCGGCGGCCCAGGCCTCCGATGCCGTGGAAGACCCCAAACGCACCGTGCCGCTGGCCTGCCTGTTCGGCACGCTCGGTGCGGCAGTGGTCTATGTGCTATCGACTACGGTTATCCAAGGCATCATACCCAATGCCGAACTGGCCAACTCATCGGCCCCGTTTGCGCTCGTCTACGCACACATGTTCAACCCCTCGGTCGGCAACATCATCATGGCACTGGCGGTGATGGCCTGTGTCGGCTCGCTGCTGGGCTGGCAGTTTACCCTGGCACAAACCGCCAAGATGACCGCTGACCAGGGCATGTTCCTGAAACTGTTCGCCAAGGTCAGCGCACGAAATGCCCCCATAGTCGGCATGCTGGTCTGTGGTCTGTTGCAGACCTTGTTGGCGCTGTCGACCATTTCGCCCAATGCCAGTGCCCAATTCGGAAAACTCGTCAGCCTGGCAGCAGTGACCAACCTGATCCCCTATGTGACGGCGGCCACCGGCCTGCTGGTCATGATGCATAAAGCCAAAGTCAGTACCGGCGTATACACCCGCAACACATTGCTATTACTGGTTGCCGTGGCCTATTCCTTGTACGCCCTGTATGCCTGCGGCAAAGACGCCGTGTTCGGCGGCACCCTTGTCCTGGTGATTGGCTACCTGCTCTACGGTTTCCTCGCCAAACGTTTTGTCGAGGTATCTCCAACCGCTCAGACCCGAGCCGACAACCCTTGACCGTTGATTTCAGGACTGCACAAACATCTGAATTCGGGGAACCAGGACATGAACGTGAAATCGACCAAAACCAACAAACTGCTGCTCGTCTGCCTGCTCACGCTGGTACCGGTACTGGCCAATGCCAACACGCTTGAACGCGTACGGGCGAGCAACACCTTCACCCTCGGCTACCTGCCGGACTTTGCACCTTTTAGCGTCCAGGCAGCCGATGAAGCCAGCGGTTATGCCATCGATCTCTGTCTGAAAATCGCCGACAAGGTCAAGTCCGAGTTGGGTTTGCCCGGGTTGAAAATACGTTACCAGCGTGTCACAGCGACCGACGAGATGGGTGCCGTCAGCTCGGGGGAAATCGACATTCTTTGTACGCCGACACCCCCCACACTGCAGCGGCGCAAGGCTGTGAGCTACTCGGTGCCGATCTACACGGCCGGCCTTTCGGCCGTGGTGCGCCAGGATGCATCCGAGGCGTTGCTCAATGTGCTTAATGGCAAGGTGGCGCGTACCGGGCCAACCTGGCGAGCGACGGTCAATCGTGGGCTGTCCAACCAAACCTATGCCACCACTGCTGGCGGAGTCACCGAGACCTGGATCCGTCAGCAGATGCGATTACTGGGTGTGGTGGCCACTCTGGTCACCGTAGAGAACACTGACGCAGGCCTCAAACGGGTTGCCGAAGGCAAAGCCGATGCCTTCTTTGCTGAGCGCATGGTGCTCAAGAACCTCCTCGGTACACATTACTCCGCAGGAAATCTGGTTCTGCTGGATCGCATTTTTGAGTACGCGCCGACTGCAATGGCGGTGGATCGAGACGATGAAAATTTCCGCTTGCTGGTCGACACCGCACTGAGTGAAATGTATCGCTCCGGCGAGATTGAGCAGGCATTCGACAAATACCTGGGTGGCGCCAGCGACACGGCCAAAAAGCTGTTCAAGGTCTATGCGATACCGTAGTGACTAGCCAGAAATATCGGGCTTGATGAACACGCAACGTTGGGCCAGGAGTTGTTCCGTATGGACCATGCTGAACTGTCAGCACCTTTGGCACGTATCCTTTTTTCATTCAGGGCCCTTCAACCGCAAAACAAGTTTGCGCAGTTCGCTAAACCACAAGACCGCACTCGCCATCGCCAAACAAACCCCCCACTGGCTCAGCGTCAATGCACTCGTGCTGAAAGCCTTGTTGAGTGGCGACCAGTGCACCACCGCAATCTGCAAGTCCACTGCCAGGGCAATTGCCCCCCAGAGCCATCGATTGGCGAACAGCCCGACGAATGCACTGGCTGACTCCGAGCGAGCACTCAGTGCGTTAAACAGCTGGGCCAATACAAGGACCGTAAAACCACCGGTGCGCGCCGTATCCAGCGAATCGGTTCCCGGTATCAACCCTCCTGGCAGCATCCAGTCGATCGTCAACAAAGTCGCCAACGCCATGACCAACCCCACCTGCAGCACGCCCAGCCACATGCGTGTATCGATGATTCTGTCCGTAGACTTGCGCGGGCTACGCGTCATGACGTCTTTATTGTGCGGGTCAATGCCCATGGCAATGGCAGGCGCTGCATCCGTGATCAGATTGATCCACAGAATCTGGGTGGCCAGCAGCGGCAGGATGATCCCGCCCTCCTCATCCACCAGGCCGACGACGCCGGCCCCGACGACGGCAAGAAAGACCGTCAGTACTTCACCCATGTTGGAAGACAGCAAGTAACGAAGGAACTTGCGAATATTGTCCAGAATCCCGCGTCCTTCGCGAACGGCCAACACAATGGTCGCGAAGTTATCGTCAGCCAGAATCATTTTCCCTGCCTGCTTGGTCACCTCTGTGCCGGTGATGCCCATGGCAATGCCGATATCGGCAGACTTAAGTGCGGGTGCGTCATTGACACCATCCCCGGTCATCGCCACCACATGTCCCTGCGCCTGAAGCGCATCGACAATCCGCAACTTATGCGATGGCGCAACACGGGCGTAAACAGAGGTCGATTTAACCGCCTCGGCCAAAGCCTCATCGTCCAGCTTATCCAGATCGGCACCTGTCAACGCGCCGGCACCGGCCTCGATGATGCCCAGATCCTCGGCGATGCGGGCCGCCGTTCGCGGATGGTCACCGGTGATCATAATGATGCGGATGCCTGCTCGATGGGCCTCGGCAATGGCCGGTGCGACTTCTTTGCGCGGTGGGTCGATGATGCCGACCGTACCGATAAAAATAAGCCCTGCCTCAAGGGATTCACCGGCCGCAACATCTTCACCGGCCGCCAAAGGACGGTACGCCACGGAAAGTGTGCGCAACGCGGCCCCCGACAACTCATTCACATCGGCCAAGGCTTTTGCACGAAGGTCGTCGGTGAGTGGCACGACATCCATCCCGACTTGAACCTGTGTGCAATGTTGAAGGAGTACATCCGGCGCCCCCTTGCTGATCAGCAGCTGCTCATCGCTGTGCTCGTGATCGATGACCAGTGCCGACATCATTTTTCGATCGGAGGTAAACGGTATTTCTGCCACGCGTTCGAAGCGTTCGATGCTGCGTGCAGGTGCATCCAGTTTGCGCTCAGCCACCAGAAAGGCACCCTCGGTCGGATCCCCCTGAATCACCCAGGTGCCATCTTCCTGCTGCGCAAGCGCGGCATTGCCTGCCAGGCTTCCGCCGCGTAACAACAGGACATTTTCGCTGTGCACCGGGCCGCAAGTCATGGGCTGGTCCTGGTGATGTATCTGGCCCTGCGGGGCGTAACCGACACCGCTGACCGCCGCCTTGCCGGATGCCGTCATGGTTTGCTGGATGGTCATCTCGGAACGAGTCAGCGTGCCTGTCTTGTCGGTGCAGATGACCGATGCCGACCCCAGGGTTTCCACCGAGGACAGTTGCTTGATGATGGCTTTGTTGCGAGCCATCCTTTGCACACCGAAAGCGAGCACCAATGACAGAACGGCAGGCAGCCCTTCAGGCACCGCGGCCACCGCCAGAGACACCCCCAACAGGAGAACCCGCAATACGTCGTCAGCACTGTGAATATCCGTGAGCATCAGCACAGCGACGACGACAACCGAAGCGATGACCAGAACAGCAATACCGAGCATCCGCCCTATTTCGCGCACTTCCTGTTGCAGCGGCGTGACCTCTTCCTGCGTGACGTCGAGCAGATGAGCGATCGCACCGATTTCAGTCGCCATACCGATCGCAGTGACGACGCCGAGCCCCGAACCCTGGGCGATGGCGGTGCCTTTGAACACCATGTTGGAGCGCTCTGCCAAAGGCACTTCGGTAGGCAAACGTGCTGCATTTTTCCAGACTGCTTCACTTTCCCCAGTCAGCGATGCTTCCAGTACCCCTAAGGCATTGGCCTGAATAAGTCGGGCATCGGCACCCACCGAGTCGCCCTCGGATAACACCAGCAGATCACCGATCACCAGTTGGTGACTGGGGATGCGCGACAACACTCCGTCGCGAATGACGGAGGACGTGGTTTGAGTCAGTTTGGCCAATGCCGCAACCGCTCGTTGCGAGCGGGTTTCCTGGAAGAACCCCAAAAGCGCATTAGCCAGCACAATCAGCGTGATGACCACCGCATCAACAGGCCATTCTCGCCCCTCTCCAAGGAACCAGGTGACCAAGGTAATGGTCGCTGCGACAAGCAGCAGATAAACCAGCGGATCCCGAAATTGCGCCAGCAAGTAATGCCAGGCGGGTTTGACCGGTTGAGTGCGTAACTCATTGGCCCCGTCACGGCACAGGCGCATTTGAGCCTGTGCATTGGACAAGCCCGCACGAATGTCAGAATCCAGCCGATGGACAATCGTTTCGACTTCTTCGAGGTATGGAGACGCGATGCGACGACTGTCAGGCTCAACTGCGCTACTCATGGCATCCCCTTTCACAACGGAGTGTGGACCGTTGTTCCATAGATAGCGTAGTGAACCAGATTGCCGAAGAACTCTTTTCTCTTTAACCCGAAGATGTTGGCAGCAGTTTTGCCAACTCTACCAACTGGGTGCTTCAGAGGGCGTAGGCTGTAAAGGCGGTCGTGCTCGTCCTTACATCTCCACCTGAGTCCCCAGTTCGATCACCCTATTGAGTGGCAATTTGAAATATTTAAGATTGCTATTGGCGTTCTTCAGCAGAAACGCAAACAGCCCCTCTCGCCAGCGCGCCATACCCATACGCTTCGTTGCGATCACCGTCTCTCGGCTGAGGAAATAGGTCGTGCGCATCGGACTGAAATCCAGCTCATTCAAGTGACAAAGACCTAAGGCCGCGGGGACATCGGGCTCCTCCATGAAACCGAAGTGGAGACTGACCCGGAAGAACCCTTCGCCAAAGGCTTCAACCTCAAAGCGTCGATCAGCACTCACTCGAGGACTGTCTTCGGACACTACGGTGAGCAGCACCACTTGCTCGTGCAGCACCTGGTTATGCAACAGGTTGTGCAAGAGTGCATGGGGAACGGCGTCGGCCCTGGCCGTCAGGAAAACCGCTGTACCTTGCACCCGATGCGGCGGCTGCGAACGAATGCTGCTGATGAACAACGGCAGCGGCAGCGCGGTCTCGTCCAGCCGCTCGACGATGATTTTCCGCCCCCGTTTCCAAGTGGTCATCAAGATGAACAAGCCGATGCCGGCAATCACCGGGAACGCACCGCCCTGGAAAATCTTCGGCGCATTGGCCGCGAAATACAGGCTGTCGACCAGCAGAAAGCCGAGCAGCATCGGGATGGCCAGCCAGCGGGGCGTTCTCCAGAGGAGCAGCACGACCGCCGAAGACAGAATGGTGGTGATCAACATGGTGCCCGTCACAGCGACCCCATAGGCAGCGGCCAAGGCACTGGACGACTCGAAACCGATCACCAGTAACACGACACCGACCATCAGCGCCCAGTTGACCGTGCCGATGTAAATCTGTCCCTGCTCTTGGCTGGAAGTGTGCTGGATAAACATCCGAGGGACGTAGCCTAGCTGGATGGCCTGGCGTGTCAGGGAGAAAGCACCAGAGATTACTGCTTGAGAAGCGATGATGGTCGCCAGTGTGGAAAGCGCGACCATCGGCAGCAGTGCCCAGGTCGGCGCGAGCAGATAGAACGGATTGCGCACCGCCTCCGGATTCTCCAGGATCAGGGCACCCTGGCCAAAATAATTGAGCACCAGCCCGGGCAACACCAGGATGAACCATGCACGGGAAATCGGTTTGCGACCAAAGTGGCCCATGTCAGCGTACAGCGCTTCAGCACCGGTCAATGCCAACACGACGGCGCCCAGAATCGCCACGCCCATTCCTGGATGTACCACGAAAAATTGCACCGCCCAAACAGGGTTGAGCGCTTGCAACACTTCGGGCCGCTGCAAAATGCCGAAGATTCCGAGCGCGCCCAACACCACAAACCACAGCACCATGATCGGGCCAAACAGGATGCCGATGCGTGCCGTGCCGTGTTTTTGTATCAAGAACAGCGCCACCAACACGACCACCGACAGGGGCACGACCCAGTGCTCTATTCCGTCAAATGCCAGCTGCAGGCCTTCAACCGCCGAGAGCACCGAGATGGCCGGGGTAATCATGCTGTCCCCGTAAAATAGTGCCGCCCCGAACAGACCGAGCAGCACCAGTACCTTGCTCATGTGCGGATAAGGGCTGGCCGCGCGGCGGGCCAAAGCCGTCAATGCCATGATGCCGCCTTCACCCTGGTTGTTGGCACGCAGGATGAACAGCACGTATTTGATCGATACGACCCAGATCAGTGACCAAAAGATCAACGAAAGAATCCCTAGCACACCGTCGTGGTTTACCTGAACGCCGTAGTGGCCGGAAAACACTTCTTTCAGCGTGTAGAGGGGGCTGGTGCCAATGTCCCCATAAACAACGCCGACAGCGGCGACGAGCATGCCCACTCCTGACGTTTTGGATGGGGAGTCTTCGTTTGCAACGGTCACTGTCTGACTCAAGGGGCGCTTCTCTCAATTTTCGGGGAGTACTGCACGCCATCCTTGGGCAATACATTTTCCAAGGCCACCGGGAAAGAAAGGCACATGGACGATCAAAAAATCGCGGCCAGTATCGTTTCCGACAAAAACACTGGCCGTAAAGAAAGCGTAAAAATTTTTTGGCAGATACCACCTGATCACTCGATCAGTCAGACATCAGACTCGTGCCCGATAGGGAGTAGTCCTGTTGTTTCGCTCACTCAGTCAACGCCAGCGGTAACCAGATGCACACCTCGAAGCCATCCCGACGACCTGTTGCTGGCGAGACCAAATTCATTCTCGCGTTTACGCCCTGCACAATGGTTTTGGTAATCGCCAAGCCCAAGCCTGAACCGCTGATTTCACTGTGACCTCGCACAAAGCGTTCGGTCAGGTGCTGCAATACCGATGCCGGCACCGCCGGGCCGCCATTGATGACTCGTAGTTGGGCCTGTTCGGTGAGGCTGACTTCGATCGGTTGATCCGACGCGCCGTACTTCAGCGCATTTTCAATAAGGTTGCGCAGCAAAATGCCGAAGGCGTCCGGGTCGATGGTCGAGTACACGCAAGCCTGGCTGGGTAACTGCAACGCAATTCGCTGGCCGCTGCGTTGGTTCCACTCGTCAACCCCATGGGCCAGCAACGGAATCAGGTCCTGAGGCGTTTCGGACAACAGCCCACCGCCTTCGGCCTTGGCCAGTTGCATGAGCTTTTCCGAGAGCCGTGCCAAGTCGCGCAAAGCGTTTTCGATCTTCGCCGCACGCACTCGCAACGGACCCTCGGGCGCCTCATGGTGGAGTCGCTGGATTTGCGCCAGGGTCGCCGCCAGCGGCGTACGCAGTTCATGAGCGCTGTTAGCAGTAAAGCTGCGCTCGGTCTCCAAGGCCTTGCGCAAGCGCTCCAGCAGATGATTGACCGCCTCCGCCAGAGGAGCGATTTCCGCCGGCAATTGCGCCCCGTTGATCGGCGACAGATCACCCACCCCGCGAGCCTCCACGGCACGACGATAGGCCAATACGCTGCGCAGGCTGATGCGCACAAACATCCAGGTGCCCAACAGGCTGATGGGAATTAGCGCCAATAACGGCAACAACAAGGCCAGCAAGGCTTCCCGTGCCGCTTCACGGCGATGTTCCAGCGGTTCGGCAACTTCGATAAACACCGTTTCACGCAGCGCACTCGCGCCGTACAGACGGTATTTTTTGGTGGTTGAAAAGCCTTCGGCCGGTTGTTGGTTGAAGATCTTCGGGTTGGCGTCGTGGGACTGCATCAGGATCTGACCCTTGGCATCGCGCACCAGGTACGTCAGGTATTCCTTGTGCATTTTCAGGGTGGCGACATGTTGCGCCTCCTGGGGTTCTTCCCGGTTGCTGATTTCCAGCACGGCCAAGGGCAGGATGCGCTGCGCGGTCTCTTCCAGCGCACTGTCGAACGCCTCGTTCAACTCATGTTGCACCACCAGCCAGGCGCCGACGGTCGCCGCCAGCCACAGCAAGGTCGTGCCCAACGTCAATCCCAAGCCGAGACGTTTTTGCAGGCTTGACGACGGCTTCATGCGGACATCAACCGGTAGCCCATGCCCCGCACGGTTTCAATCAGGTCGCGCCCGAGCTTTTTACGCAGCCGGCTGATATAGACCTCGATGGTATTGCTCTCGATTTCGGCGCCGAAGGCATACAGCCGTTCTTCCAACTGCGACTTGGACAGCAACGCGCTGGGGCGCTGCACAAACGCCTCGAACAGCGCCCACTCCCGCGCCGTGAGGTCCACCGTCGCGCCGGCCCGCTGCACCGTGCGAGCGCTCATGTCGACCTGCAAATCACCAAGCTTGATCTGCGGATTGGGATTGCCGCTGTAACGCCGGGCCACCGCCGCCACCCGGGCCGAGAGTTCAAACAGGTCGAATGGTTTGACCAGGTAGTCGTCGGCGCCAGCATTGAGGCCAGCAATTCGATCGGAGATCTGATCCTGTGCCGTCAGGATAATCACCGGAGTCACGTCCCCTGCCGAGCGTTGCTGACGCAAAAAATCCAGCCCGCGACCGTCCGGGAGCATCAGGTCAAGAAGGATCAGGTCGTAAGGCGTGGTGCGCACGCTGTTGCGCGCATGGTCCAGACGCTGCACCCAATCGACGGCGTGGCCGTCATCGGCGATCTGTTCGCGCACCGCTTCCCCAAGCCCCGCTGCGTCTTCGACCAATAAAACCCGCATCTGGCACCTCCTGTGATGGTTGTCGTGCAGCACCTTAATCGCCTTACCTGACGTGAATCTGAAGATTCAGCTGGTTGTCAGGAATGCACTTTAGGGTATGCCACAGACGCCGACCTCGGCAGGAGACAGATCATGAAATCAGGTTTTATTGCCCATGCCACGCTGTTGAGCCTGCTGCTCAGTTGTTACGCCCTTGCCGATGACGATTGCAGCGACCCGGTGAGCGACTGGCAACCGCGCGAAACCTTGCGTCAGCAGGTCGAGCGGCAATACGGCTGGAGCGTGCAGCGCATCAAGGTCGACGACGGTTGTTACGAGCTCAAGGGGTTGGACCGCAAAGGCAACGCCATCGAAGCCAGCTACTCACCGGCCTCGCTGCGCCTGCGCACACTCGAGATCCATTTCCGCGACGACGGCGATGCGAGGGATTACCTCGGCAGCCCGCTCAGCGAATGACGCCTCTCCTGTCGATGAGTTTTTCCTGCGCTTCAGGTTGCTGTCAGCAAGCAGGTCCAGGCTCTCGACCTAACGATCAAAAGGACACCCTCATGAAAAAGATCATCGCAGTCACCTGCCTTGCCGGCGCCATTGCCCTGCCGGGTCTGGCCCAGGCCCGTGAAGTGACCCTGACCACCCAGCTCAAGGACTACAGCGGCAATGATGCCTACCTGGCGATCTATGTGACCGACGCCAACGGCCAGTACCAGAAAACCCTGTGGGTGGCCGGCAAGAAGGCCAAGTACTACAAGCACCTGGGCGACTGGGCCCGTGGCAGCGGGATGAACCCGAGCGAGTTTGACGGCGTCAGCGGCGCCAGTGTCGGCAGTGGGCGCACGCTCAAAGTCAGCGTCGAGCTGGCAGACACCCTGATTGATGCCGGGTATCAGATCCGCATCGACAGCGCCGTCGAGGACAAACGCGACGCTCGCGCCGATGTCAGCGTGCCGTTGACGTCCAAGGGCGCCGGCAAGCCAGCGACCGGCAGTACCTACGTCGAGTCCTTTACTTACGATCTGTAGCACCCCCATTTCCGGAGGCTGAACATGCTTCGTCAGTTCCATTCCCTGCCCGGCCTGATCGCCGCCCTGTTGGTCATGTTGTTGGCCATCAGCGGCGCGATCCTGTCTGTCGATCCGGCGCTGGAACGCCTGCACAGCACCTCCACGCCTGCCGGGCAACTCAACGTCGGCCAACTGGCCGGGCGCGTTGCCAGCCACTTTTCGGGCGTGGAGCAGATCCAGCGCACAGCGTCCGGTACGGTGATCGTCTATTACAACCAGAACGGCCAGGCCGGGGCGGAAAAGGTCGACCCACTGACCGGCCAAGGCCTCGCCCCTTACGAGCCATCCGCGTTCACACGCTGGGTGAAAGACCTGCACCGCTCGCTGTTTCTTGGCACGCCGGGCCATGGGGTGTCGGGTGCCGGCGCGCTGTTCATGCTGATGCTGTCGGTGTCCGGCGCGCTATTGCTGGCCCGGCGCCTGGGCGGTTGGCGCAACCTGCTGCGGCCACTGCGGGGCACGTTCAGCCAGCGCTGGCATGCGGAAGTCGGGCGGCTGGCCTTGCTCGGGCTGCTGCTGTCGGCATTGAGCGGGCTCTACATGTCCGCCACCACCTTTGGTTTTATCGCCGACGGCAGTCAACGCGAGCCCGCCTTCCCCGCCCACGTCAGCGCCGGCCCGGCCTTGCCGGTGGCGAAACTGCAAGCCTTGCAGGCCACCGACCTCAACGACCTGCGCGAGCTGGTCTACCCGAGCCCCGGCAACCCGAGTGATGTGTTTTCCCTGCGCACGGCCCAGGGCGACGGCTACGTGGATCAGGCCAGCGGCGCCTTGTTGTCCTATCAAGCCCACGACTCGATGCACAACCTCTACGAATTGATCTATCAGTTGCACACTGGCGAAGGCCTCTGGTGGCTGGGCCTGCCGCTGGGGCTCTGCGCCCTCTGCGTACCGTTGATGAGCGTGACCGGCATCCTGTTGTGGTGGCGTCGGCGCAAGGCTGGCCCGAACATCCGACATAACAGCCCGGCCCACTCCGCCGACAGCGTGATTCTGGTGGGCAGTGAAAACAACAGCACCTGGGGCTTCGCCAACACCTTGCACGACGCCTTGCACCTGGCCGGACACCGGGTGCATAGCGCGGCGATGAATCAATACGCCAACGACTACCGCAGCGCCCAACGCGTGATCATCCTCACCGCGACCTACGGTGACGGCGACGCGCCAGCCTCGGCTTCGCAATTCCTGGCGCGGCTGGCCAACACCGGCCTCAAGCCCGGCCTGCCCTTTGCCGTGCTGGGCTTTGGTGACCGGCAGTTTGCGCAGTTCTGTCAGTTCGCCCATCAGGTGCAGGACGCGATGTTGCAGGCCGGTGGCTCGCCGTTACTGCCGCTGGAAACCGTCAACCGCCAATCCTCTCAGGAGTTTGCGCGCTGGGGCCACGCGCTGGGTGACGTGCTCAAACATGACCTGACACTGGTCCATGCCCCGCAATCGCCACAGACCCACCCATTGCTGCTGACAGAGCGCATCGTCTACGGCGAACAGGTGAACGCACCGACCCACGTCTTGCGCTTCAAGGCACCCGGCGCGCTGCCGGACTTCCTGGCCGGTGACCTGGTCGGGATTGTGCCCCCCGGCAGCCCGGTCCCGCGTTTCTACTCGCTGGCCAGCGGCTCCCAGGACGGCGTGCTGGAGATCTGTGTGCGTAAACACAACGGTGGCGTGTGCTCGGAATTCCTTCATGGCCTGGACATCGGTGCGCAGATCGAAGCCTTCATCCAGCCCAACCCGCAATTTCGTCCGGCATCGGGCACGCACCCGGTGATCCTGATCGGCGCCGGTACCGGCATCGGTCCCCTGGCCGGTTTTATCCGTAACAACAAGGCCCGACACCCGATGCACTTGTATTGGGGCGGGCGCAATCCGGCCTCGGACTTTCTCTACGAACCGGAGCTCAACCAATACTTGTCGGACCGCCGCCTCACGGCACTGCGCGCCGCCTTCTCTCAGGTCCAGGACCGCAGCTACGTTCAAGATCGGCTGATCGGCGATGCCTTGGCCTTGCGCCGACTGATTGAAAAAGGTGCCCAAGTGCTGGTGTGTGGCAGTCGCGAAATGGCCAGAGGCGTGATGCAGGCCCTCGATGAAGTGTTGGCGCCTCTCAACCTGAGTGTGCAGACCCTCAAGGCACAAGGACGCTACCGTGAAGACGTCTACTGAGTTGCAGCGCTATAGCCTGAACGGCGAAACCATGGGCACCCGCTACACCGCCCTGTTTTACGCCGAGGCCGGGATCGATACTGACGAAATCGGCCAGCGCCTGGCCCACGCCGTGTCCCGGGTGGACCAGCAAATGTCCACCTGGAAACCCGACTCGGACCTCAACCGCCTCAACGCCGCCCCCGAGCAGGAATGGGTGTCCGTGCCCAAGGAACTGGCCACGGTGCTGTCTGCGGCACTGCGGGTCAGTCAGCAATCGGGCGGCGCCTTCGACATCGCTGTCGGTGATCTGGTTAACGCCTGGGGGTTCGGCCCCGCAGAGCAAACGGTCAACGAGCAAGCGTTCGCCACGATTGCGCCCAGCGCCCGGCTGTTGGCCAGCGCCGCAATGGTGGTTGACCCGCAACGCAATCAGGTGCGCAAGCGCGCGCCTCTGAACCTTGACTTGAGTGGCATCGCCAAAGGGTTCGGCGTGGATGAACTGGCCCGTTGCCTGGAGGGTTTGGGCATCACCCGCTACCTGGTCGGCATCGATGGCGAGATGCGCGCCCGGGGCGTCAAACCTGACGGCCAGTGCTGGGCCGTGGCCCTGGAAAAGCCCAACCGGGGCGTGCGTGAAGTCATGGGTGTGATGGAACTTGGCGATGCCGCCATCGCGACCTCCGGGGACTATCGACATTGGGTAGACGTGGCCGGTCAGTCCTATGCTCATACCATGAACCCGGCTACCGGCGCCCCGTTGCGCAACCCGCTCGCCGCCGTCACCGTGGTGGCGGCCTCGTGCATGCTCGCCGATGCCTGGGCCACGGCGCTGATGGTCCTGGGCGAAACCGAGGGCCCACGTCTGGCTCAGGAACGCGGGATGGATGCGTTGTTCGTGCTGCGCGAGGGGCAACAGTTCAAAGAAATATCCATTGTCGGCGGCCAGTTGCAGGCGCAGATTGAAACCCGCTGATGCCGACCGATTTGAACCGCTTAATGACAGTGAGTCCCGTTAAACAATGAAATTCATGCACCGGCACACCGAGGCACATCGAAGCGATCGTATCGGCTGGTTGCGCGCCGCCGTCCTTGGGGCCAACGACGGTATTGTGTCTACCGCCAGCCTGTTGATCGGCGTCGCGGCTGCCAATGCCAGCCACGCCACGTTGCTGGTCACCGGCATGGCGGGGTTGATGGCCGGCGCCATGTCCATGGCTGCTGGCGAGTACATCTCCGTACACTCCCAGGCCGATACCGAACGGGCCGATCTGTCCCGCGAACGGGCAGAACTGGCGAGCGACCCGAAAGCCGAGCACATCGAGCTCGCCAACATCTACATGCATCGCGGCGTATCACCCGAACTGGCCCATCAAGTGGCCGATCAATTAATGGCCCATGACGCACTGGGCGCTCACGCCCGGGACGAGTTGGGCATCAGCGCCACCCTCACCGCCAAACCCTTGCAGGCCGCCCTCGCCTCCGCTGCCAGTTTCGTGGTGGGTGCCGCGTTGCCTCTGGCGGTGACGTTTGTCGCGCCGGAGCACAGCGTCGGGATCTGGATTTCGGTCATGTCATTGGTGTTTCTCGGGACATTGGGCGCCATTGCCGCCAAGGCAGGCGGGGCCAAAATCCTGACCGGCGCCTGGCGGGTGACCTTCTGGGGGGCGCTGGCCATGGGTATTACGGCGCTGGTGGGGCACTTGTTTGGCGCAGTGGTCTAGCGGGACGTCCTCCAAAAACAAAGGGCGCCCGCTAGCCAAAGGGGCGCCCTTTACGGGTTGACGAGCTAAACCACGCCGACGAAATCGCTCGCTGTCAGGGCGACGTGCCCGACCAGATCAATTTGGAAATCCGCGCCACTACCGTTAGGTGCGGTACCGAATGAAACACGATGCATCTGACACCGAACGGGAATCCAACTCGCTGTCATTCGAGAATACTTCTCTAATAGCCATATAAATGTAAAAAAGCACTACGGTAATATTTACTTGCTTGGCAGCTGTCTCATACGATTATGTCGCAACCCCTACTCGCTATAGCGACTATACTGGCGATAAACACTTACCAACCGCGAAGTAGATTAATAAAGGTATGATTTCAGATCAGGTTAATTTAGCGCGCACGACAACAAGCGGCAGTTCTGTACCGGCGCTACCATTAATCGCATTTATCTTCAAAATCCTATCGAGCAACTAAACAATGGAAGGCACTGATTTTTCGACAAAAAACAAAAAACCCTTCAGTATTATTATTGTCAATTACAAAACACCAGAAATCACCAAAATCTGCCTGGATCTATTGCACCAGTATGCGATCGATTCCGGCATTCCAGTATGGGTGGTTGACAACTACTCCGCCGATGAAAGCACAACGTATTTGCGCGAACTTGACTGGATAAACCTGATCGAGCGAACCACTCCAGAAAAGGAATCGGGCCATATTGCGCATGGCAAAGCACTCGATATGGCGTTGGAACGTATCGAGACTGACTATGTGTTCCTGCTGCACACTGATACGTTTATTTTCGACAGTAATGTATTTTCGATGATGTTAAACAAATGCGTAGTCAATCCAAATGTCGTAGCCGTTGGTTGCGTAGAACAATTAAATCGCGGCACCGTTAGAACGGCCTGGCGATTCAGTTCACGACTATTAAAGCATCACGCCAGACGCATGAAACTTTCCCTCGGGCTACGTTCCAGAGAGCCAAAACCATACAGGGAGTTTTACCTTAAAAGCTTCTGTACGCTATGGAACTGCAAGCTGATCAAACAGCACGGCCTGCATTTTTTGATGGACGATCGTGTACCTGGCTATACCCTCCAGGACCGTATGACCGAACTCGGTTATGTCGTTGAGCGTTTGTCGCCACGCAAGATGTTCAGCTATCTTGATCACATCCAGTCGGGCACTGTCGCGGCAGCGGGTGGTTATGAAACGACTCATCGAAGAACTGTCATGTACAACAGTATCCTTCAGCGCCTGACCAAGGAAAAAAGCAAAAGCTAAATACCCAAAGCACGCCCATGAGCAGTGTCTGCGATGCAACCTGAAGGAACTTAAGGATTTTTTATATTATTTCATTGGAGTCGCGATGAAACCTGACATTAAAATGCTACCCATCACCCACTCCCCCGAGCTCGATTTTGACCAGAATGCCGCCAGCGCTTTTGGTCAGTCGCTAGCTAGCAGCTATGGCCAGGCCACCCCATTCCCTCACATCGTCATCGATAATTTTCTTCCGGAAGATCTGATTGCGAATATTCATTCAAACTTTCCCGCCGAGCCCACTGCCAACGAAATGCTCTACGAGCGTGGTTATAAAGGTCAGAATAAACGGCAAATCAGTCCCAACGAATGCACCCCCTACCTGAAGGCTGTTTTCAACGCCTTTAACTCCGCACCCATGTTGCAGTTTCTTGAAAAGCTGACAGGTATAGAGGGCTTAATACCTGATCCCTATTTCACTGGCGGTGGGCTGCATGAAACAAAAAGCGGCGGCTACCTCGGCGTTCACTCTGACTTCAGACTCAACAAGAAACTCAATATTTACCGAAGACTGAATGCCATTATCTATCTCAACAAAGACTGGCAAGAAGAATACGGCGGAAACCTGGAGCTTTGGGACGCCGGCATGAAGACTTGCCTTAAAAAAGTCCTGCCGATTTATAACCGCTGCGTAATTTTCAATACAGACGCGGACAGCAATCACGGGCATCCTGAACCATTAACCACGCCGCCACACATCACTCGCAAGTCTATAGCGCTCTATTACTACACCGCAGCCACCGAGGTGGTCGACCCCGCACAAAGAAACAAAACACATTACAAACCAAGACCCAAAGATCGTTTTAGCCTCAAGTACTACATAAGAAAACTCATCAAGAAGAAAAACTGAATAGCTTACCCGGTGTTTGAAGTCGGGCTGACAAGGAGTAAGTTATCGCCGCCCTCATCGGTCATCACGCTTCGATGCTGCGGTTTTTCGGGGCCGTGACTGACGGTTGGTCGCGGGAACCTGACACACCTGCATCATTGGCTGCTCCTGCGTTTCGACATGGGCTTGCTTGAATTTCTAGCGCCAATCCAGATAACGAAACAGTTCCTCCTCCTGATCAAAGTGCAGTCGCACGAGGGTATCCAGCCGAATCAGCTGATGCTGAATCTCATCAGCAGATGCCGTGGCGGGGTCGGAGCTGAAGTCGCTGCTCATGCGCGCCAGTAAATGGATAAGGCGAAAAATCTCCCGGTGAGCGTGGCTCATGGCCGACATCGGATCCTCGCCCGGCATGTTTCGCGTCAGCAGCGGGTACAGCATTTTTTCATCTTCGCGTTCATGCTGCGCCAGTGATGTTTGCAGCTTGTTGACCAGTTCCACCAAGTCGGCCTGTGCTTGCGCAAGTGGGCGGTGGGCAAAGTCATTGGCCAGTTGGTGCAGATCACTCAGTACGGTGGCGAGTTGCTGGTGTTCATCTTGCAGGCGATCGATATGCTCTGCGGCAAGCTTTCGTTTCCTCCGCGCCCTCAACGGCCCCAGTGCCCGCAAGGCGTTAAGGATGATCACGACGTCGATGCCCTCCTGCACCACGGCGCCAATCAGCGGCGGCAGGTAACCAAGGGCCGCCACCGTCATCGCCAGCAACGACATTCCCATGCCGACCAGCACGCCCTGGCGGGCGATGTAGCGGGTGCGACGGGCAATGTCCAGCGCCTCGACTAGACGATCCAGACGATCCACCAACAGCACAACACCCGCGGCTTGCGCAGAAGCAGTGGCGCCGCCGGCCCCCATGGCCACGCCGACGTTGGCCGCCGCCAACGCGGGGGCATCGTTGATGCCATCGCCGACCATCAGCGTGCTGGTGCGCAGGCAACCTTGCTGTACAGCACGCACTTTGTCCTCAGGGGTCAACCCGGCGCGCAACTCGTCAATCCCCGCAGACAGCGCAATCATCTCGGCGGTTTCCAGGCGATCCCCGGTGAGCATGACGATCTTTTCGATGCCTCTATTGCGCAGTCGACGCAGCGTCTGCGGCGTTTCGCGCCGAACCTTGTCCGAGAAAACCAGCAGGCCCGCGAGTTGCCCATCCACGGCGATGAAGCTTCCACTGCACGCCAGGTAATCCATGTGGCGCAACATGGCGGCGGCCCAGTCGCTTGCAGGAGCGTCTTTGTCAGCAAAAGACAACGTGCCGAAACGCACCTGCACGCCATCGACGCGCCCACAAAGCCCGGAGCCTGGGCTTTCTTCTACTGCCTGCGGGACGCTGAGCGTCAATTGACGCTGATGCGCCGCTTCAACAATTGCCTGGGAAACAGGATGCGTCGAGGCCTGTGCCAGCGAAGCGGCCAGGCCAAGCAAACGCTGCGGATCGCCCGGGCCATTGACCTCTATCGATTGCAGGCGGGCATGGCCGCTGGTCAGGGTGCCGGTCTTGTCGAGAAACACCTGCTTGACCCCGGCCAACGCTTCCAGGGTTGCGCCGTCCTTGATCAGGATCCCGCGCCGCGCGGCCCTCGAAATACCTGACATGAAGGCAATCGGCACGGCCAGAATCAAAGGGCAAGGTGTGGCCACCACCAGAACCGCCAGCGCTCGCAAGGGATCGCCACTCAACTGCCAGGCCAGTCCGGCAATCAGCAACGTCAGCGGGATGAAGATCACTGCATAGCGGTCCGCCAGGCGCACGAAAGGTGCGCGCGAACGGCGTGCTGCCTCGGCCAGGCGCACTATGCCCGCATAGGTACTTTGCGCGGCCGTTCGCGTGGCAATTATCAGAATGGGCGCACCGACGTTGGAAACGCCACTGGACAGTTGCTCACCTTCTCGACGGGTGACGGGCAACGACTCACCGCTGAGCGCCGACTCATCAAGAATGGCCGCAGGACTCAGCAGACGACCATCGACCGGTATCACCTCTCCCAACCGCACCAGCAATGTTTGATTCAGCTGGACCTGCTCAACGGGGATCTCGCGCAAGCCGCCCTCCTCCTGCAACCAGGCCACACGTGGCGCACGGTCGATGAGCGCTCGAAGCTCACGGTCAGCCCGTTGTTTGGTGAAAAACTCCAGGGTCCGACCAGTCGCCAGCATCAAGGCGATCACGGCCGCCACCAGTGTTTGCGCAAAGACCAGGGCAGCGGCAATCGATAGCAGCGCGATCAGGTCGACACCGGCCTCGCGCCGGGCCAGGCGCCTGACGATTTCAACGAGCAGTACCGCGGACATCACCAGACTGCCCGCGGCCCAGCACAGCGATGCCCAATCAGGTTTCTGCGCAACATACGCAACACCCCCGGCCAGCAACGTCAGGGCGGTGAGCAGCAACAGCGCGGGGTCCAGCCACTTACTGAGCATCGAAGAGAGTCCCCTCAAAAGAATTTCATGCCTCGCGTTAAAAACATCTGTCGCTCATCGAGGTAGAGCTTAGGACTCGAATGTCTTTCGTGTCTGCCGGGGTACTGCCATTGAGGTTGTGTCTGGATAAAACGGCTGTTTTCCGGCTTTCTGATCTATATCAAACAGACGTTGGACGTTCACGCAGAAATTAGAGTCAGCATTCGCACTCATCCGTCGATGAGTGCAGAAACTCTCGTTTCGTGGAGGCTCTCATGGCTACGCACCTTCAAGGCACTCAACCGGTCGATCCGCCGACTGCCACCCTCCCCCTTGCAGGCAGTTTGCGAAAGGTGGAACCCAAGCGTCTGTCCCTGAGCCTGCTGATTGCCCTGGTGGTCGGTTCGATGATTGGCAGCGGCATTTTCAGCCTGCCGCAGAACATGGCGGCCAGTGCAGGCGCCGGGGCAATTCTGATTGGCTGGCTGATCACCGGTGTCGGCATGCTGTCGCTCGCTTTGGTCTACCAAACCCTGTCCAACCGCCAACCGGCGCTGGACAACGGCGTATTTGCCTACGCCCGTGCATTAGGCGGTGAGTTCCTCGGTTTCAACTCCGCTTGGGGCTACTGGATCAGCGCCTGGATCGGCAACGTCAGCTACCTGGTGATTTTGTTCGCCGCGCTGAGTTACTTCTTCCCGCTGTTCGGCGAAGGCAACAACAAAGCTGCGATTGCCGGGGCGTCCGTGGTGCTGTGGTCGTTGCACTGGATGATCCTCAGAGGGATGCGCACCGCGGCTCGGGCCAACGCGATGACCACGGTCGCCAAGATCGTACCGTTGTTGCTGTTTATCGGTCTGGTGATCGCGGCCTTCCAGCGTGAAACCTTCAGTGTCGATTTCTGGGGCTCGCCCGCACTGGGCAGCACCCTCGACCAAGTCAAAAGCACCATGCTGGTGACCGTTTGGGTGTTCATCGGGATCGAGGGGGCCAACGTGTTCTCCGCGCGTGCGGCAGAACGGGCCAATGTTGGTCGCGCCACGGTCATCGGTTTTGTCATCACCCTGTTGCTGTTGATTGCGGTGTCCCTGTTGTCGCTGGGCATTCTCAGACAACCTGAACTGGCAGCCCTGAAAAACCCTTCGATGGCCGGCGTGCTTGAGGCCGCAGCCGGGCCATGGGGCGCGGTGCTGATCAGTATTGGCTTGATCATTTCGGTGGGGGGCGCCCTGCTCGCCTGGACCCTGCTGGCGGCGGAATCGGTGTTCACACCAGCCAAGGAAAAGGTCATGCCGGGCGCGCTGGCTGTGGAAAACAGCCAAGGGGTGCCAGCCCATGCGCTGTGGATCACCAACGGCTGCATTCAACTGTTCCTGTTACTGACGCTGTATTCGAGCGCCAGCTACCTCGCGCTGATCTCCCTGGCCACCTCAATGATTCTGCTGCCGTACCTGTTCAGCGGTCTGTATGCGTTGAAGCTGACCTGGCAGGGCCAGACCTATGCCGGCCACCGCGCCCTGCAACTGCGCGACATGGCCATCGCCTCGGTCGCCACGCTGTATTGCCTGTGGCTGCTGTATGCCGCCGGGCCTAAATACATGTTGCTCAGCGCCTTGCTCTACGCCCCCGGATCGTTGATCTACCTGGGCAGCATGAAAGCGCGTCAGGGACAACCGCTCAGCGGCCCTGAGACGGGGCTGTTGATCATCATCTGGACGGCGGCAGCCTTTGCCGGCTGGATGCTGTGGTCCGGGACATTGGCGTTGTAGGGGCCGTGTCATGTGTTTGTTCTGTCGTGGTGGACCGCAGACTGGATGTTCGCCGTCCGCCTCCTATCCAAAGAGGAGAACCGAAAATGAGCAACTCTGTGAAAAAAATGCCTGTCACTTCCGAAGAAAAAACCAACCAGCATCCGCTGACAACAGACCTTTGGCGGCCGATGGAAAAGCTTCGGCAACAGGTTGACCACCTGTTCGAAGACTTCAATCGCGGCTCGGGGCTGTCGCCATTCGGTCGAGGGCTGTTCGATGTCGAGCCGCTCTGGCGTCGGGAACTGATCGGTCGCAGCCTCCCTGCCGTGGACATCACCGAGAAAGACAAAAGCTACGAAATCACAGCTGAGCTGCCCGGCATGGATCAGAAAAACATAGAGATCAAACTGTCCAACGGCAGCCTGATCATCAAAGGCGAAAAGAAAGAGGACAAGGAAGAAAAAAGGAAGGGCTATCACCTTAGCGAGCGTCACTATGGTTCCTTCGAGCGGGTGTTCAACCTGCCCAAAGGTGTCGATGCCGAGAAGATCGACGCGAGTTTCAGCAAAGGCGTGTTGAGCATCTCGTTACCGAAAAAGCCCGAAGCCATGAAAGCCGACAAAGTTGTGCCAATCAAGGCTGATTGACGCTTGACTTACACCGCCTCGGCCGTGAAAACGGCCGGGGTTTTATGTCATCGCACCGTTCACCTGAACCGGGCTCAGGGCGTGAGCTCAACGCTGTCGCGATACTCCGGCACCGAAACCGACCACCCCAACTCCAGGCTGATACGCCGGCGCAGCACATCCGAGGCATTGGGTTCTCCGTGCACGACATAGGTGTGTCTGGGCGGCCGTTTGAACCCGCGCAGCCATTGCATGATTTCATCGGCGTCGGCGTGCGCGGACAGGGTTTCCATCGGCACCACCTCAGCCCTGATCGGCACATCCTTGCCGTGGATGCGCACCGAAGGAGCGCCCGCGACGATTTGCGCGCCACGGGTACCGCCGGCCTGGAATCCCGGCATCAGCAGCGTGTTGATCGGGTTGGGGGCCAGCGCCTTGAGGTGGTGGATCACACGCCCCCCCGTGGCCATGCCGCTCGCAGCGATGATCACCGCCGGGGCGCGTTGCTGATCCAGCTTGATCGAATCAGCAGTGCTGCGCACGAATTTCGCGACGTGACACATGCCTTCGCATTCCTCGAGGGATAACCGGTGCTCGCTGCGAAAACGCTGGTACAAACTGGTGACGTCGGTGGCCATCGGGCTGTTGAGATAGATCGGCACATCGGGAATCGCATGGCGCTGTTTCAGCCGATACAGGTGGTACATCAACAACTGGGCGCGCCCTACTGCGAACGACGGCACCAAGGTGATGCCATGACGCAACGAGGTGCGGGTGATGACTTCGGCCAATTGCGCTTCAGGTGACTCGGCCGGATGCTTGCGATCTCCATAGGTCGATTCCACCAGCAGGTAATCAGCCTGCTCGACGGGTTCTGGAGCGAACATCAATGGATCATCTGGCCGCCCCAGATCCCCGGAACAGACCAGCGTGATGCCATCGGCGATCACCTCCACCGTCGTCGCGCCCAATATATGCCCCGCGCAACGAAACTGGATGGTCATGCCCGCGGCAATTTCGACCCTGTGATGCAACTCCACGGGTCGCAACAGTTTCAGCGCCCGCTCGGCATCTTGCTCGGTATAAAGCGGCAAAGCCGGGTGGTGCCGGGAGAAACCATGCCGATTGGCGAACTCGGCGGCCTCTTCTTGCAAGCGGCCGCTATCCAACAGCAGGATTTTCACCAGCTCACAGGTGGCGGGTGTGGCATACACCGGGCCGCGATAACCGCTGCGCACCAATACAGGCAGGTAGCCGCTGTGATCCAGGTGGGCATGGGTAAGAACGATGGCGCCGAGCTCACCAACCGGGAGCTGGAACGTGTCCCAGTTATGCAACCGCAGTTGTTTATAGCCCTGGAACAGGCCGCAATCGATCAATACGTGTTGGTCGCGATGTTCCAGCAGGTATTTGCTGCCGGTGACTGTGCCTGCTGCACCGAGAAATGTCATTCGCATGGCCGTCTCCTTGAGCATTCATGGGAGCGTTATAGATCGCTCCTTTTGGCTCAAGAGCAGTTGATTTTTATCAACTGTGCGCGACGGCGTTGCCGTTTCAGTCGAGTCAGGGCAATGGCTTGACGATCATCAAGCTGCACGGCGTGCTATTCAGTAAGGTCTCGGCGGTACTGCCGATGAACTTATCGAGTCCGTGATGATAGACCGTACCGATTACAACCATATCGAAGGCATTCTGTTGGGCGAAAAGTCCAATCACCTTGTGGGGAATGCCGGTCAGTAGATGTCGGCATTTGCTCTCGATGCCATAGCGCTCTGCAAGCGCCTCAAAGGCCTCTTGCTGAGCATCGTTGACCGCGTCTCTCAAACTGCTATCCAGGCTGCGTGTCGGCACACTCATCGCAGCATCGCCCATCACCGACCAATTGTTGACATTGAGCAGGTGCAAGGCGGCGCCACAGGTGGCCGCCAGCGTAGAGGCGAGGTCGAGAATCCGGTCATTGAGCCCTTGGGTCATGTCCTCCAGATGGGACAGGTCGATGGTCGCGAGAATTTTCAAGGGTTTGGGATGTCTGGATTCGGTAACCAGGTGCAAGTGGCCCGGACAATCGCGCAGTAACAGCCAGTCCAGAGGGCGGTGAAAAGCACGGTTGAGCGCCGGCACATAGTGGGTATCCTTGATCACCAGGTCCGCATGGAAGTCATCCACGTACGAAAGCATGTGCGCCAGGGTTGATTTGGCCCATACCACTTCAGTGCTCACCTGCAACCCCGCGCACCGTTGAAACCTGGCTTGCTGTTCCAGCCAGTGTCGATGCACCTGCAAGTAGCCCTCCCGTGCCTGGGCCATCGCGTCATGGTCAAACAGGCCGGCCACCGCCAGCGTCTGGACATAATCGAACGCCACGATGTGCAACATGGCACCGGTTGCGCAGGCCAGTGCCTGCGCTCGATCAAACGCCGGGGTGCGGGTCATTTCGGCGGGGGCGATCAATAGGATTCTTTTGAGTTTGAGCATCACATACCTCATCCTGGGAGCGCTTTACTGCCTGACTGCAAGCTCGATTTCCCGCGCAGGTTTTGTGTCGTCGCTGAACTACTTGCGAGGCGCCTTTTCGGCCATCCGACTGGCGCGCAGGTTTGCCTCATCGGCAGCGCGCTGCGCCTGTTCCGCTTTGATGTACGCCTCATCTGCCCGCAGCCGTGCGGTCGCGGCATTATTTTCGGCGGACTCCAATCGGGCGTCGATTTCCTGGGCGTGCCGATGACTGCAACCGGCTGTCGTTGCCAACAGAATGCTCAGCAAGGTAATGGACAAGCGCATGTTCATGGTTTTCCCTCGGTGCATGACAACTGGAAAAGCTTCCGATAGTTGACCCCAGTATCTGACGCCATCGCCTGCACACTCTGATTTTTGTCAACTAATGGCCCGCCGGCGATTAGTGAAGCACTCACTGCAGCCTTGTTGATTTAGCTCAATGTCCTGGCGTCGCTCAGGCGTAAAAAAAAGCAACGGGCGCTGCGTCCCGTCAATACCGGATCAAAAAGAGGCCACCGTCATGATCGACTTGAATCTGCGCAAAATCATCGTGGAAGAGCTTGAATTCAAGCCTGATATCGACGCCGCCAGCATTGGCGTTGCCGTGGACAATGGCGTTGTCACCCTCTCCGGTCACGTCAACAGCTATGCACAGAAAGTCAGTGCGGAGCGCGCGGTAAAAGGCATCAAAGGGGTGCGCGCTGTTGCCGATGAAATCCAGGTCAGGCTGGAGAAAGGAGCCGGCACCGCGGACGACATCATCGCAACCCGCGCCTTGAACATCATCAAATGGAGTGCCGACGTCCCCGACGGCGACATTAAAGTCATTGTGCGCAACGGCTGGATCACCCTTGAAGGTGAAGTGGACTGGCAGTACCAGAAAGAAGCCGCAGAGCGAGCCGTGCACAAATTGTCCGGCGTGATCGGTGTAGAAAATCGGCTCAGCCTCGTCCCCCGGGTGGACGTCGTCGATATCCAGCATCGTATTGAAGAAGCCCTCAAGCGCAACGCCGAAGTCGGCGCCAAGGAGATTCACGTCAGGGTCGATGGCGATGTGGTGAGGCTGGAAGGCAGAGTTCATTTGTGGCGCGAGCGCCGAATAGCGGAACGGGCGGCGTGGTCGGTGCCAGGGGTGAGAGAAGTGGAGGATCATTTGCTGCTTGCTTGAGCCGATCAACCTGCGATCGCCTCAGGTGCCCCAAGGATTGCCTGTTCGACCCACGTTTCCTTTCTGAGCGAAGGTCATGAAAAAAAATCACCAATGGAACCTGTCTTACTTCGCGATCGCGTTTGTCGTGTTCACCCTCGCTCAATTTCTGTTTATTGATCGTCGTGTCGTGCAGAGCATTCCCTACAGTCAGTTTCTGCAATTGCTGAACGAACAAAAGGTCAGCGATTTAAGGGTCGAGAAAGATCAGATCAGCGGCAAACTGCAGGCGCCCATTGACGGGCACAACCTGTTCTCCACCGTGCGGGTCGATCCGGCGCTGGCGACGGATCTCGCGCAATCGGGTGTCGGTTTTACCGGGGTCAACGAAAATACCTTTTTGAATGGACTGCTGGGCTGGCTACTGCCGTTTTTCCTGATCATGGTGATCTGGCATTTTCTGTTTCGCGGCATGGCGGAAAAACAAGGCATCGGCGGGTTGATGAACATCGGCAAGTCGCGGGCCAAGGTATTCGTCCAGCGCGATACCGGCGTGACCTTCGCCGATGTCGCGGGTATCGATGAAGCCAAGGCCGAACTGGTAGAAATCGTCTCTTTTCTCAAGGACAAGGCCAAATACGCACGATTGGGGGCGCACATTCCCAAGGGCACCTTATTGGTCGGCCCGCCGGGAACCGGCAAAACCCTGGTGGCCAAAGCCATCGCGGGTGAAGCCGGTGTGCCGTTTTTCTCGATTTCGGGCTCGGAATTCGTCGAAATGTTCGTTGGCGTGGGTGCCGCCCGTGTGCACGACTTGTTCGAGCAAGCGCGGCAGGCGGCGCCCTGCATCATCTTCATCGACGAACTGGATGCGCTGGGCAAAATGCGCGGTGTCGGTGCATTTGGCGGCAATGACGAAAAGGAGCAAACCCTCAACCAGTTACTGTCAGAACTCGACGGATTCGATCCCCGTGAGGGCGTTGTATTGCTGGCCGCGACCAATCGGCCGGAGATCCTGGACCCGGCGCTGCTACGAGCCGGCCGGATCGACCGCCAGGTGCTGATTGATCGTCCTGACCGTAAAGGCCGGCAAGCGATCCTCAAGGTCCATCTTCAAAAAATCACCGTGGAGCCCGGTCTGGATGGCGAGCGCATTGCCGACATCACCACCGGCTTCACGGGCGCAGATCTGGCAAACCTGGTCAACGAAGCGGCGATCGTGGCCACGCGTCGTGGCGCCGAAGCGGTCAGCCTGGATGACTTCACGGCGGCAGTGGAACGAATCGTCGCGGGGGTTGAACGCAAGAGCAGCGTGCTACGCCCCGACGAGCGCCAGGTGGTGGCGTATCACGAGATGGGGCATGCCCTGGCCGCCAGTAGCCTGCCAGCCATGGACCCCGTTCACAAAGTCTCCATTGTGCCTCGCACCATGGGCTCGCTGGGCTATACGTTGCAACGACCGACCGGGGATCACTTCCTCATGAGTTGCCAAATGCTCAAGGACCGGATTGTCGTCCTGATGGCAGGACGCGCCGCCGAATACCTTGCTTATGGTCAGATTTCTACCGGGGCTGCCGATGACCTGGCCCGCGCCACCGATATCGCCCGCCAATTGATCACCCGGTTTGGCATGAGCACCGAACTCGGACAGTCGGTGCTGGAGCGGCAAAGCACGACCTATCTGGGCGAACGTATGCAGGGTATTGGCGAGAAAGACTATTCGGAACAAACGGCCAGAGAAGTGGACCTGGGTATTCGCGCCCTGCTCGATGAAGCCTATGGGCGGGCAAAAGTCCTGCTTGACAGTCGTCGGGGTGATCTGGACGCAGGTGCACACCTGTTGCTGCAAAAGGAAACCCTGACGCCCGCAGAGTTTCCACCGCTCATGCCGATCAAAACAGCCCCTGTATCCGCCCCACTGGCCGTGGCGCCCACCTGAGGAGCGTGTCTTGTTGTCAGCCCTTAGCGCCGACCACCACGCATCAGCTACCGCCGGAGGTTCGCCATGCTGGCAGTCACCTTGATCAATACGCTGGTGGTGATCATCGTGGTGGTGATCCACTATGAATGCCTGTTGCGTCTGAATGATTGGTTGCCGCGGCTCAAGCTTTGGAGCCGTTTCAGGATTGTCGCCGGGGTATTCGGCGCCCTGCTGGCCCACGCGCTGGAAGTCTGGTGCTTCGCGCTGGTCTATTACCTGATGGTGCGCTCCGGTGAATGGGGCGGCCTGACGGGCAACTTCGATGGTTCGCTGCTGGACTGTGTCTATTTTTCCTTCACGACTTACACCACGATCGGTTTCGGCGATATTTCACCCGTCGGCAATCTCAAGTACCTGACCGGCTTGCAGGCGTTGACGGGGCTGGTACTCATTAGCTGGACGGCCTCGTTTCTCTTTCTCGAAATGCAGAAATACTGGAAGAGCAAATAGCCCGCGCCGGCACCGGCAGCGGCAGCTTTCTGCCCGCTCGCCTGTCGGTGTGGATTCAACGACCCGGCACTCTTCAGACCGCCAGGACGCTGCAAGGCACCTGATACAAAATATGCTCGGTTGTGCTGCCCAGAAGCTTGTCCACCCCATGGGATTGAACTTTGCCCATCACAATCACATCCACGTGATGATCGTGGGCGAACTCGCTCAGCGCCGTGACGGGGTTTCCTGAGATGAAATGTCGACGATCAGAGGGCACACCGTACCGACCCGCCAATTTGAGGAACGATTTTTCCAGGTCTCTGCGCAGCGCTTTGGTGAGGTCAGCCAGCGTCAGACCGCCCATGTCCGCCAGAAAGGCGGCGGAAATATTGCAGGCGTACAGCAAATGCAACTCGGCATCACACTGCAGGGCGAGGCTGCTCGCTTGCTGGATGATCCGGTCATTGAGTTCGTCGTCGGGAGACTCGGTATCCGACACTTCGACCGCCGCCACAATCTTGCGAGGCAGGGCGAGGCCGCTCCCGCCCACCAGATAAACCGGTACCGGGCAGTGACGGAGCAAATGCCAATCCACAGGCGTGAAAAAGGCACGTTTGAGCGCTGACTCATGCTGAACTTCCTTGATCAACAGGTCGGGCTGCATCTCCGAGACGTGATCGAGGATGTCTTGCGTGAGGTCATCGGCCCAGGCCACCTCGGTGGTCACATTGATCCCCCGGCCACGCAGATTGTTTGCCTGGTTCTTTAGCCAGTCATGATGGTCTTGCAGGTAACTCTCCCGAGCCTTTTCCCGGTCGCCTTCTTCAAGTAGCGACAACATTTTCAGCGAAGGAATAAAGGCGGCAATATGCAATTTCGCGCCGCTGGCTTTGGCCAGTGCTGCAGCATGATTGATTGCCTCGGAATGGCGCAGGGCCGGGTTGATGATCAGTAACAATTGTTGATACTGGCTCATGATCTGCCTCCAGTCAGGTGGGTGTTCGACGCTGCGGCCAGTTGCCGAGGCCAGCGATGGCGTCCTCGCTGGATCAAGCACCAGCGTGGTTCCAGAATCCTCCTGCGGCGCCTGCGTGCCCTTGATTTAAATCAGATCCCCCGTACACACCGGTCCTCAGCCATCGGCCAGTGGCGTCCATTGCCAGTTCAGTACCTCGGGCATGTCTTGCCCATGCTCGATGAGGTAAAGCTTGTGCCTCTCCATGGTCGACCAATAACGCGACCGCGCGGTTTGCACTTGATCGTGCAGACGGGGTACCCGTTCGATGACATCCAGCGCCAGTTGATAACGGTCCAGGTTGTTGATCACCGCCATGTCGAACGGCGTCGTGGTCGCGCCCTCCTCCTTGAAGCCACGAACGTGGAAATTCTCATGATTATTGCGCTTGTACAGCAGTCGGTGGATCAGCGCAGGGTAGCCATGGAAGGCGAAAATCACCGGCTTATCGACCGTGAACAGCTCGTCAAACGCCGTGTCCGGCAAACCATGGGGATGCTGGAAGGATGGCTGCAGCACCATCAGGTCGACCACATTGACCACCCTCACCCGCAGATCCGGTACGTACTCGCGCAACAGGGTCACGGCGGCCAGGGTTTCCAGGGTCGGGACGTCACCGGCGCAGGCCATGACCACGTCCGGGTCCTGATCATCCCGGCATGCCCAGTCCCATCGACCGATGCCGGTTTGGCAATGGCGGATGGCCGCATCGATATCCAGCCACTGCCATTCCGGTTGCTTGCCGGCGACGATGACGTTGATGTAGTTACGGCTGCGTAAACAGTGATCGGCGACCGATAGCAGGCAATTGGCATCGGGCGGCAGGTAGATCCGCACCACGTCCGACTTTTTATTCGCCACCAGATCGATGAACCCGGGGTCCTGGTGGGAGAAACCGTTATGGTCCTGGCGCCAGACATGGGACGTCAGTAAATAATTGAGCGAAGCAACGGGCTTGCGCCACGGCACCTCGGCGGCGGTTTTAAGCCACTTGGCATGCTGATTGACCATCGAATCGACGATATGGATGAACGCCTCGTAACAGGACAGCAAACCATGGCGGCCCGTCAGCAAATAGCCTTCGAGCCAGCCTTCGCACACCTGCTCGCTGAGGATCTCCATCACCCGGCCGTCGACCGACAGGTTCACATCGTCCGGTTCCAGCGGCTCCATCCATACTTTGGCGCTGACCTCGTAGACCGCATCCAGTCGGTTCGAGGCCGTTTCATCCGGGCCGAACAGACGAAAGTTTTTCGCGAGCAAATTATTTTTCATGACATCGCGCAAAAACGTACCCAGTACCCGGGTGGCCTCTGCGCGAAGGCTGCCAGGAACCTCGAGTTGCACCGCGTAGTCGGTGAACTGCGGCAGGTCCAGCGCACGCAGCAACACGCCACCGTTGGCGTGGGGATTGGCACTCATGCGTCGGTGCCCGGTGGGTGCCAGTGCAGCGATTTCGGGCAGCAAGGCGCCCGTTGCATCAAACAGTTCGTCGGGACGATAGCTTTCGAGCCATTCCTCCAATTGCCGCAGATGAATCGGCTGCTGAAAATCGGCCAGCGGCACTTGATGCGCGCGACAGGTGCCCTCAACCCGATGGCCATCGACGAATTTCGGGCCGGTCCAGCCTTTGGGCGTGCGCAATACCAGCATTGGCCAAAGCGGTCGCGCCGGTGGTCCGGATAGCCCGGGCCGACGCGCCTCGCGCTGGATTTCACGAATTTTCAGCACCATCGTGTCCAGCGTTTGTGCCAGTGCCTGATGCACCTGCACCGGGTCGTCACCTTCGACGAAATACGGGTCGTAGCCATAGCCATACATCAGGGCTGACAATTCCTCCTCACTGATTCTGGACAGCACCGTGGGGTTGGCAATTTTGTAGCCGTTGAGGTGCAGGATCGGCAATACCGCGCCGTCACGCGCCGGGTTGAGGAATTTGTTGGAATGCCAACTGGCGGCCAGCGTCCCTGTTTCGGCCTCGCCGTCACCGATCACGCAGGCGACGATCAGCTCAGGATTATCAAACGCGGCGCCATAGGCATGGGCCAGGCTATAGCCCAGTTCGCCGCCTTCATGGATCGATCCCGGAATCTGCGCGGACACATGGCTGGAGATTCCGTAAGGCCAGGAAAACTGCCGAAACAGGCGAACCAGTCCGTTGGTGTTGCGTTCCACCGAAGGATAAAACTCGGTATACGTCCCTTCCAGATAAGTCTGTGCCACCACCGCTGGCCCACCATGACCGGGGCCGGCGACGAAGAGCATGTTCAAATCGTAGTGGTTGATCAGTCGATTGAGGTGGGTGTAGATCAGGTTCAGCCCCGGCGTCGTGCCCCAATGACCCAATAACCGCGGCTTGATGTGGCCCAGGGTCAGGGGCACCTTCAGCAAGGGGTTGTCTTTGAGGTAGATCTGCCCGACCGCCAGATAATTGGACGCCCGCCAATAGGCATCCAGCCCTTCCAGTTGCTCGTTACTCAGAAAATCGCTCATGAAGTTCTCCGCCAACGGCTCGGCCTGCCCATAGTCATTCGAAGATTCTGGGAGTCTGAAACGCTCAAGACTTGATTTACATCAAGTCTCGCCGCCTGCGACCCCGTTTGATGGCGTGGGAACGCTCTGAAAATTGGCGCGCAGACACGGGTTATCCCCCGTTCGTCGATTACCCCGGTGAACACCCAAATGAGCTGCGCGCCCGAAGACCCACCATCTATGCTTAGAGCACCCCCAGATGGCGTCCCCCTCCCATGCCTGAAACCCGCCCCCTTCAAGTTCATCACCTC
>NZ_JAVLRV010000002.1:1854123-1911753 GCF_055803035.1 Pseudomonas sp. 300
GAATTGTGCCTGCCAATTGGCCTGAGCGGCGCGGAAGTCGAGCGACTGGATACGCTGATTGTGCAACGTTTCAAGGTTAAAAAGGGTGCCGCGCTGTACCGCACGGGTGATCCATTGCGTTCGCTTTACGCGGTCCGTATTGGCTCATTCAAGACCAGCGTGTTGTCAGTCGATGGTCGTGAACAGGTCACGGGTTTTCACATACCCGGCGAGATGCTCGGTCTGGATGCCATCAGTGCCGATGAGCACGCTTGCAATGCGTTTGCCCTGGAGGACAGCGAAGTCTGCCCCATCCACTACGCGCAACTTGAGAAACTCGCGCAAAACCTGCCGTCGCTGCAGCACAACCTGAACAGGCTCCTGAGCCGTGAAATCGTGCGTGATCACAGCATGTTGATGCTGATGGGCAATATGAACTCGGATGAGCGGCTGGCGGCTTTTCTGCTGAACCTGTCGCAACGTTTCAGTATCCGTGGCTATTCATCCAGGGACTTCGTGCTGAAAATGCGTCGCGAAGAAATCGGCTCTTACCTTGGGCTGCGCCTGGAAACCATCTGCCGGGGCATTGCGCACCTGCGGGATCAGGGATTGGTAGACATAGCGGGCCGAGACGTCAAAATCCAGAACATGGAAGGGCTCAAGCAGCTGGTCGCGGGCTGTCATCGCTCCCCACGCTGACACCCGCACGTCTGGAGGATTGTCATGCGTGCCATGGTTCTGCGTATCCCCGGCCAACCGCTGCAAGCGGAAGAACGCCCCATCCCGACACCCGGCCCACACCAACTGTTAATCAAAGTCCTGGCTTGCGGCGTGTGCCGTACCGACCTGCACCTGGTGGACGGTGAGTTACCACAAGCGGTACTCCCGCGGGTGCCGGGGCATGAAATCGTTGGCGAAGTCATGGCGGTGGGTGCAGACGTCACCTCCGACTGGATCGGCCAGCGAGTGGGCGTTCCATGGCTGGGCTGGACCTGCGGTCAGTGCGTGTTCTGCCGTTCCGGCCGAGAGAATCTTTGTGATCAGGCGCAGTTCACCGGTTGTCATCTGGACGGTGGTTACGCCGAATACACCGTGGCCGACAGGCGTTTCTGTTTCGCGATTCCCGCCGTGCTCTCGGACATTCAAGCAGCACCGCTGCTGTGTGCCGGGCTGATCGGCTTTCGGGCCCTGCAAATGGCCAAAGACGCACGCCACCTGGGCCTGTATGGTTTCGGTGCGGCAGCGCATCTGGCAATTCAGGTGGCGCGCGGTCGGGGGCAGCGGGTGTATGCGTTCACCCGGCCGGAGGACAGCGAAGGCCAGGCCTATGCCCGATCCTTGGGGGCCGAGTGGGCCGGCCCGTCGGATCAGCCTCCGCCACACCTGCTCGATGCCAGCCTGATTTTCGCCCCCGTAGGCGCGCTGGTGCCGGCGGCGCTGGCCGTTACCGTCAAGGGCGGCTGCGTGATTTGCGCCGGTATTCACATGAGCGACATCCCCGCTTTTCCTTATCGCCTGCTGTGGGGCGAGCGTAGCGTCCGTTCGGTGGCCAACCTGACCCGCGAAGACGGCACGAGGTTTTTTGAAGTCTTGCAGCACACGCCCGTGCACTGCGACATCACCCGTTTTGCTCTGGACGACGCCAATCAGGCACTGGCGTTTTTGAGGGCCGGTCAGTTCAATGGCGCGATCGTGCTCACCCCCTGATGCCCGCCCCGACCGCCAGAATACTGCCCGGTACCGAGTACAGCGCCCGTTCTGTGTTGCTGCCGATCAAGCGGTCGATCCCGACCCGGTGCACCGTGCCCATCACCACCACATCGGCCAGGTATTGCTCGACAAATTCGCTGATCACCGGCACCGGCAGGCCCAGCACAAAATGCCGACGTTCTGGTGGAACGCCATAACGATCGGCCAGGGTGACGAAGGCCAGATGCAGGGATTCACGCAGCGCCTCAACGTAGTCCTCGCTCCAGCCACCGCCGCTCAGCGGCACATCGCCATTGAACGCTGGCGACAAGTCATAGGCGTAAAGCAGGTGCAGCGGCGCGTCGCATTGCAAGGCCAGTGCGTTGGCGGTCTGAATGATGGTGTCGTTCAGACCACTGATGTGTGTCGACGGATCAAACGGGTCCACCGCCGCGACGACCCGGTGCGGCAAACCGTAACGGGCATGGTTGACCAGGTGCACGGGGATCGGGCATTCGCGCAGCAAGTGACAATCCAGCGGAGTGATGAACACCCGCTTGAGCACTGGCTCCAGGGTGACATCCTTGATCAGCAGGTCGGGCTTGAGGTCTGCGACTGCGTTCAAAATGTCCGGCAGCGGATGGGTCGTGAACACAACTTTGACCGTTACCTCCAGCCCCAGACCGCTGAGCCGCTCGAGCTCTTCGGCCTCCCACCGGTGATAGCGGCGCAGATAGCGCTGATACCCTGCGTCGTCGACTTTCTCTTCCCACCTATGCACGATCGGCACCGGTTCGACAAAGGCCCGCACATCCAGCACAGCCCCACTCGCCTTGGCCAGCGCGACGGCACGCAGCATGGCGGGGGACGGATGCAGGGTTTGGTCGGCGATCAGCAACAAACGTTGATATTGACCCATCACACACCTCGGCTCGACACCGGTCGTTAAACGCCGGCGGTTTCAAGATGCGCCCGTTGCCCCCTCCCCCGGGTTGATTTACATCAAACACGCGCCAATCAATGCCCACGTGACGTCTCTCTGATCCAGATCAGATTCTGACGCCGACGGCGGTGTAGAAAGGAGTGAACTGCGGGGTTTTCCGCCGCGCGCCAACGTTTCAAACCGGATGGAGGATCACCCCATGCTCACTGTCAAAGACCACAATGATCGGGCCGCTGCCGCCTACGCCGCAGTCACCGGACAATACTGGATCGAAGCACTCAAGGACGGTCGCCATGTGCTGATCCGGCCGTTGGAGTCAAAAGATCGCGATCGTGAATACGCCTTTATCAAACGGCTATCTCCCGAGTCCCGGCACATGCGTTTCCTGGCGCAGATAAATGAACCCGGCGCCGCCATGCTTGACCAGTTGATGGACACCGATAACCAACAGCGCACGGCCTATATCGCACTGGTTCACGAAAACGGCCAGTTGATCGAGATCGGCATTAGCCGCTACGCCGCCACGGGCGAGCATGAGTGTGAATGCGCGGTGACGGTTGCCGATGAATGGAAGCACCTGGGGCTGGGCACGTTACTGATGGAACATCTGATCAAGGCTGCACGCAAGAACGGTTTTCGCCAAATGTACTCGGTGGACGCTTCCAGTAATGCGCCGATGCGCGACCTGGCGAAAGTCTTGGGTTTCGAGACGCACAATGATCCCGATGACAGTCGTCAGGTCATTCATCGTCTTTACCTGTAAAAAATCGCCCCGCGATGTTCCGGCCAACGGTTCATCGCGGGGCTATCCAGGTTCTCAGGATTGCAGCACTTTGCCCGGTTTTATTGCCAGCACGCTGCAAGGCGCCCGATGCAACAGTTGCTCGGCCGTGGTCCCCAATAACTTGCTCAACCCCTTGTGTTGCACCGTCCCCATCACGATGACATCGGTGCGGTGGTCGGCGGCAAATTCACAAATACTCGACACCGGGATGCCCTCGATGAAGTGCCTACATTCCGGTGGCACGCCGTGACGCTCTGCCAGGGCCGCAAATGCCTCGTGCTGAGCCACGCCCAACGCCTCATAAATCCCGACGGCCAGCGGCAGTGCACCAAACCCCATGTCCTGCGCATACATGGCGGTCCAGTCAAAGACATGCAACAGCTCAAGCCGAGCGCCACATTGTTCAGCCAGCTTGGTCGCCGCGTCGATAATCTGGTCGTTGAACACATGATCCTGGTCTTCGCTGCGCATCACATCGATGATGGCCAGCACGTTGTGGGGTCGTGGGTTGAGGGCGTTGGTCACCAGATGCACCGGCACCGGGCAATCGCGCAGCAGCTGCCAATCCAGTGGTGTGAAAAACACGCGTTTCAACGCCGATTCTTCCTGGGCATCCTTGATGATCAGCGCCAGCGGCATCTCGTTGACGAAGTGCAGGATCTCCTCGTAAGGATGCTGTACCCACACCACCTCGCTGGTGACCACGACCCCGTGCTTGCTCATCAGCGCGGCTTGCTCCGCGAGCCACTGCCGATGGGTTTGCAAGTACCCGTCCCGTGCCAGGCTGATTTGTTCTGGAGCGAACAGGCCGGCGACCGCCAAAGCCTGCAAATAATCGAACGCCACGATATGCAACGGCAATTGCATCGCGAGTGCCAACGCCGCGGCGCGGTCGAACGCCGACGTGCGGGTCATGGCTGGGGGAGCAATTAACAGTAAACGCTGAGTCTGCGACATGGGGCACCTCGGCACGCGGCCATCTGGATGAAGTGTTCAGGCATTCAGACTGAGCGTTCGAGCCGGAGGCGACTTGATCTTTATCAGCAACGACGTTCCGTTTGACATTAATCACGGCAGATAAAGTTGATCTTGATCAAATGATCGCGCCCCCCTTCCACCTAGCCTGAATCAAGGCTTAACGCTTCATTGGCAGTATCGGAGGGGCAATGATCGACTATGACCAGCAGTTGTTGGTAAGAGCATTGGACGCTGCGACAAATCCGGTATTGATCACAGAAAGGACGGGGTGCATCGTCTGGATCAATAAAGCGTTTTGCCTCTTGAGTGGCTATACCAAACCGGAACTGGTGGGGAAAACCCCGCACCTGCTCTCCTCGGGAAGACAAAGTACGACCTTCTATCGGGACCTGTGGCTGACGCTCCTGGCGGGCCTGACCTGGCAAGGTGAAATGGTCGAGCGACGCAAGGATGGCGGTAGCTGTACCGTCAATCAGGTCATCACCCCAGTGCTCGATCATCAAGGTGTGGTGACGCACTTCATCGCCATCTTGCACAATTTCACGTTGATGGATGACGAGCGCGCCAACATGCAGCAGTTGGCATTCCATGATCCCCTGACCGGGTTGCCTAACCGCAGGTTGTTTCTGAATCTGCTTGATCAGGCCATTAACTACGCCACGAAGAACCACCAGTCGTTCGCGTTGATGTTTATCGATCTGGATCGCTTCAAGTCGGTCAACGACACGTTGGGGCACGCCTGTGGCGACAAGCTGTTGGTAGCGGTGGCCGAGCGCTTGGGCCAGTCCGTGCGCAGATCCGATATTGTTTCTCGTTTAAGCGGGGACGAGTTCGCAATTCTGATCACGTGCATGGATCAAGTCGACCAGCTTGAGGCCTTGGCCCATAAACTAATCGCCGCCATCAATCAGCCCTTCATGATCGAGGCACAGAGTATTGAAGTACGCATAAGCGTCGGTATCAGCCTGTTTCCCGCTGATGGCGTCAGCGCCGAAGACTTGCTCGGTCAGGCTGACGGTGCGATGTACCAGGCAAAAAAAACCGGTGGCAATCTCTGCCGTTTCAGCCTTCTGACGCCAGTCTCTGATTGAGCATTCAATACACGGGCTTCAGTGCAACAAGGTGCCCACCCACATCGCCAGTGTCAGCAACACCTGGCCGGGGATCACATAAGCGGCGAACCGTCGTCCGCCGCTGACCCAGGCCACCAGGCATTTGCTCAGCGAGTTACTGCTGACAGCAATCAGCGCGGGGCCGGCAATGGCATCGAAAGGCACCAGCCCGGCCTTGGCCAGGGAGGCAATGGACGCCGTCGAGGAATGCGCATCGGCAAACCCGGTAAGGGTCGCGGTCAACATTACCCCGGCCTCGCCAAAGTGGCTGAGCATCACCGACGACAGAAACGTGATGCCGGTCATGGCCAGCGTGACGACCAGGGCCAGCTTGAGATTGAACGCACCACCCACCTTGATCGGCTGGTTGGTGCCGCTCGCAGATGCGGGAAACATCAAGCCCAGGCCATACAACGCCGTGGCAGCGCCACCGCACAGCAGCGGCCCCCTCATGGGGCGCAGCAGATCGGTATCGACCGCCCCGAGGATCAGGCCGACCTGAGCGACGGTAGCCAAGTTGGACAGTATCGCTGCCGCGCTCAGAATTTTGATGTGTTCGGGCTCTTTGGTGACCAGATGTCCCATGGCGGCGATGGTCATGGTGCTGGACGCAAACCCGGAAGCGATGGCGCTGATCGCATAGCCATAACGGCTGCCCAAGGTACGCACAGCGATATGCCCCATCGCCCCCACTGCCATCAGCAATACGGTCAACGTGCAAATGGTGCGCAGGTTGATGGCGGCGTAGGGGCCGATGAAACGGTCCGGTGCCAATGGCAGCACCACCAGTGCAGCAATCAGTAACACCAACCCGTCGCGCATTTCCGCTTCGGTCAGTTGGCTGCGGGCAAAGTGGTGCAACTTCTGCCGGTACATCAGCAGCGCGGCAATCACCACGCCCATGACAATGGCCAGCTCAGGCGCGGTGCTACATAACGCGCCCAATACCAACACCGTGAGCAACGCCACTTCGCTGGTCACGCCCGGGTCATTGCTCAAGCTTCGCCAATACGCCACGCAGACCAGCATCGCCAGTCCGAACGCCATGATCCCCACCAGCAGGCCACCACCGACCACCATTGCCGCGTAACCCAACAACGCGGTAATCGCAAACGTGCGCAAGCCGGCACAGGCACGGCTGTCCCCTCGCCCCTTGTGCCGTTCGCGTTCAAGACCGATGAGCATGCCGATCCCCAGCGCAGCGGCCACTCCCGCCAGGCCCAAGGCTTCGATCATGGGTGCCCTGCCCTTATGTTCGCCATGGCGATCCCTCCAGTCCCCTGCTTGCGCTTGAGTTCAGCACGCCCTGAAGAGTGCGCCGCAATGACGGACGGGAGGTTGATAATGGTCAACCCTTTCATGATGGCCACGGTGTGACTAACCGCATGTCGGAGGGCATTTTTCCATCCCGTGCCTGTTTGACAAAAATCAATCTCCCCTCCCTGGCTAGCAGCAACAATGTGCATAAGGCTTCAACTGCCCAAACGCACCGTTGCCATTAAGCGCAGGCGTTTCTGGACTACCTACGGGAGATTTGTCATGTCTGAGCAATCACGTTTCATGCTGGTCGTCTCGCCCCTGATGGAAAACAGCCCCGCGTTCGACCGGGCTGGGGCGTTGGCCAAGGCTTCGGGGGCGGCACTGCATATCGTGGCGTTCGATTACCTGGAAGGTCTGGCGACCGCCGGTATGGTCAACGAACAAGCGCTGGAGCAGATGCGCATCGGGTACGTCGAGCGCCATCGCCAGTGGCTGGAAGAACAGGCCCGCCCCTTACGCAAAATCGGAGTGCACGTCACCACTGAAGTGGTCTGGGTGGAAAGACCCTTGCAGGAAATTCTCATTCACCTCAAAGAACAGCCGATGACCGCACTGATCAAGTCACTCGAATACGAATCGCTGCTGTCACGCCTGATGTTCACGCCCCTCGATATCCATTTGCTGCGCGAATGCCCCGTGCCTTTGCATTTTGTCAGTCATGTGAAGCACGTCTTGCCGCGTAAAATTGTCGCTGCGGTTGATCCTTTCCATCGCGAAGGTCAATACGAAGGTTTTAACGACCGGATTCTGCGTGAGGCCTCAAAACTGGCGAGCACCTGTAATGCGACGCTGGATGTGATCTATGCCCATGACCTTTCATCCATCAGCGCCGACGAATTCGGTTTCGACAACGCCTCCGCATTTTTCTCTTCAGGCAAAGCCAAGACCCTGTTCGATGCACAGGGCGACGCCTTCCGCGAACTGGCCGAGCGCAATGGCATTCCAGCGGAGAACCAGCACATGATCATGGGCAATCCGGCCAAGGTTCTTTCCAGTTACGCTGATGCCTATGACATCGACGTCATCGTCATGGGCCGTGTAGGCCATCGTGGCCTGGGCCGATTGGTCGGCAGTACGGTGGAACATCTGCTGTACAAAATGCCGTGCAGCGTGTGGGTGATTTCACCCGAAGAACTGGCTGACTGATAGTCGCCGTGATCAGGCCGCTCGCCGTGCGTTAGCTATTGCACTTCGAGCGGACGCCCTATTTTTTTGACCCCTGTGATGCCAGGTAATGTGCGACAGATTCGGCATCCGCATCAGACAGTGAATGATTCACCTGCTTCATCAGGGTGTCACGGGGGCGCTGGTCGGATCGTTGAAGAACCTTGATCTGGCGACTCATATAGTTTGCGTGTTGACCCGCCAGGCGGGGAAACCGACCATCACCCTGGCCGCCTGCACCGTGACAGGAACTGCACTGAGCGACGCCAGATTCGGGCAAGCCCTGGTGAAAGATCAACTCACCGCGCGCATCAGGCGTGTCGGCATCAGCCTTCATGGGGCTCTGGCTTGAAAAATAGTCGGCCAGTTCGGTTATCTGGGTCTCTGTCAGATGGGTAAACCCCCACATGTACTGGACCCCGATTTTATCGCTGCGAGCATGGCCCTTGAAGTCGGCCAACTGCAACTTCAGGTACTCTTTTTGCTGACCGGCCAACTTGGGAAACGCCGGCGAGACGGATTCCCCCGTCAGCCCATGGCATTGGGCGCAAACCTGGTCCGCCATGGCAATACCGGACATGGGTGATGTTGTTTGCAAAGTCTTTTCGCTCGTTCGGGTACAGCCCATGAGCGCTGCTACGCAGAGGGCCAGAGCAAGAGGTGACTGGTGGAAAATACGCGTCGTGCCAAATGCTTCCATGATCTACGCCCCTACTTTTAGCGGATCAAAACGCATCCTTCCTCTACATCAAATCCCTCTGAAAAAAGCTGCCTGATGACATCCGTTGGCTGGAGCCTAGCTAGACGCAGACCATTTACAAGGTCAGAGGCAAAGGAGCCATTCGGATCTGCATTCGGACTAACCACCATCGCGTCTGTTCATATCAGGCAGCCAACGAATACTTGATCCAGACACCTTCTCTCAAGGCGTTGAACCCTTTATTGACGAAACTCAATTATTTGTCTGGATCAAGGTGTAGGACGAGGTTCGACCACCTCCTGGAACCTGCGCGACCGGCACATGTTCGACACTCTACAGTCACTACTTCGAAGCGATGATGGCCGAACAGTTCGACGCCATGATCTGGATTGAACAGACTCAACCGGTGACAGCACTGGGAACCGGAAGACGAAACCTATCCCTTTGGCGTGTGAGGCGGATCAAGCGTTTTCAGTCGGGGCCGTGCAGATGCTTCACGAACCAGTCGCCAGCGAGTCTGGCGACTTCTGCCATGCCCCAAGACCACTAGAGCGCTGGTGTTGGTCCGCAGACGTCAAGCGGCTGATAGCGCAACGGCCCTCAGGTCGAGCTGTCGATATTTCAACTCAGTCATCGACACTCTCCTGAGCCGACGCGCGGGTGGCGGGCTCTCGCTGCCAGGCGCGCATCAACAAATCGATGACCTCTTCGTCTGAAGTCTGAGGGAAACTCAAGTACCAATAACCGATCGACATCATCCACTCGGGAATCAGTGGGCAGATCACTTCATTGACTTCACTGCGCAGCGCTTCCACCGTTTCCTGCGGTGCAACCGGCACGGCGACGACGATGCGGGACGGTGCTTGCATTCGCACCGCGTGGATTGCCGCCATCATAGAGGCCCCGGTTGCCAGGCCGTCGTCGATCAGGATCACCACCTGATCCTTGAGTTGCACAGCTGGGCGAGCGCCCCTGTACACCTGATCACGACGCAATAGCTCCTGTGTTTCGCGCGCGAGCACGGAATCGAATGCGGCCGGGGTAATGGGGTGCGCCCGCAAGGCGTCTTCATTAATGATTTGGATACCGCCATTGGCAATGGCGCCCATGGCAAATTCCGGGTGGGAGGGAACGCCCAGTTTGCGGACCAGCATCAGGTCCAGACGCACGTCCAGGGCCTTAGCCACTTCGTAGGCGACCGGAACGCCTCCACGGGGCAAGGCGAGGATGATGACATCGGGCCGATGAGCGTATTTGAGTAACGGTTCCACCAGCCGTTGACCGGCATCAGCCCGGTCCTTCAAGGTGGTTTGCAATGAGGGGCTTTGACTCATGAAAAACCTCCTCAGGCGATAACGCCTGTGGTTCGTTACAACAGGGCCTTCTCCGTTTCAGACCGCCAGAACACTGCAAGACACCTGGTACAGAATATGTTCTGTCGTGCTGCCCAGCAGCTTCTCCAGTCCGTGGTACTGGACTCTGCCCATCACGATCACATCCACCTGCTGCTTGCTGACAAAATCGCTCAGCGCCGAGACCGGGTGACCGAGAACGAAATGCCGACGGTCAGCGGGCACGCCGTTCTTACCGGCCAATTTGATGAACGACTGTTCCTCTGTTGTGCGCAGCTCGTTAGTGATGTCTGAAAGGGCCAGCCCCCCCATGTCCGCCAGATAGACGCCCGAAAGATCGCAGGCATACAGCAGGTGCAACTCGGCATCACACTGCAATGCCAGGTTGGTGGCTTGCTGAATGATCCGCTCATTCAGCTCGGTGCCTGGGGACTCGGTAGCCGAAGCGTCAACCGCCGCCACCACCTTGCGCGGCAAGGCATGACCACCACCGCCCACCAGATAGACCGGTATCGGGCAGTGGCGCAACAAATGCCAGTCCAGCGGGGTGAAGAATGCGCGTTTGAGCGCTGATTCGTGCTGCACTTCCTTGATCAGCAGGTCGGGCTGCATTTCCGTGACGTGATCAAGAATGTCTTGCTTCATGTCATCGGCCCACGTCACCTCCGTCGTCACTTCGAGCCCGAGAGCATGGAGATGGGTGGCCTGGTTCTCCAGCCAGTCGCGATGGTCCTGAAGGTAGCTTTCACGGGCTTTTTCCCGCACGCCTTCGTCCAGCAGAGACAGTATCTCCAACGGCTTGACAAACGCAGCAATATGCAAGCTCGCGCCGCTAGCCTTGGCCAGTGCGGCCGCATGGTTTATCGCAGGAGAATGGCGCAGGACCGGGTTGATGATGAGTAACAAACGTTGATATTGGCTCATGATCTGACTCCAGACAGATGGGACTCGACGTCCACCGCAGCCCCATCATTGAGGCCAGCCGTAACGCCTGCACCGGATCAGGCACCAGCGTTGATTCAGAGTCCTCTGTTGATGTCGCCCTGGCGTTGATTTATATCAAATCCCTGCGCCAACGCAGCTCAAGGAGCTCGGGGGCGCGCTGGTAAAATGGATTGAATTTTCATTTCATCGCGCTTGATCAATATCAATAAGGACGGGCCGAGCAGGATTATGTTGGCAGGATCAACCCATCGGTTCCCGACAGGAGATTGCGATGCCGACCCTACCTGCTAGTCAGCGGTTACGCTTGTACGACAGCGATGAACTCGATGGCGTGCTGCAGGCGATGGCGCGCCAAGCCGCGACATTGTTGCCGCCCGCGCAAGCGGCACTGATTGGCATCCAGCGCCGCGGCGAGCCGCTGGCACAGCGTTTACAGCAACACCTTTCACGTCAGACCGGTCAGCCAGAACTGCCTCTTTACCCTCTGAAGGTCAAGCGCTATGCCGATGACCTCAAGGTGTTGCATGCACACACGGAATTGACCGAGAACCCACTTCTGGGCGAGCTGGACCTTGTCAATACCACCCTGCTTGTTGTCGACGATGTGCTTTTTGAGGGACATTCACTCCTGCGCACCTGTGCCTATTTGGCACAACTGGGTGCTCGTCGGGTCTACACTGCGGTACTGGTTGACCGGCATGTCTGCCAGCAGCCGATCCGTGCCGACATTATCGGCGTGCACCTGCAAGTTGCCGCCCATGACATCGTCGAATGCAACGTCCCGCCCTACGAAATGGAGTTCTGCATTGAAGTTTTGCGTCATGGTGCTGCCCGATGATGGCGCAAGGGTTGCAGGGTAGTTGATGTCTACGTAAGCCATCCGGGTGAGGCCTGTTTGATAAGCCTCAAAGGAGCAAAAGCATGCTCACCGATCGCCCGCTTCTTTTTGCTCTGCAAGGCAGTGAGCACTATGCGACACGCGTCGCGCAACGGCTTGGCTGCCAACTGGCCCTTCATGAAGAGCGTGACTATGAAGATGGCGAGCATAAATGCCGACCGCTGGAGTCGGTTAACGGTCGCGAGGTCGTGGTGTTCCATTCCTTGTATGGGGATGGCCGGCAAAGCGCTAACGATAAGTTGTGTCGCCTGTTGTTCTTTTGCGCAGCCCTCAAGGATGCCGGCGCTCGCGAGGTGCAGGCAGTAACGCCCTACCTCTGCTACGGACGAAAAGATCGTCGCAGCCAGCCTCAAGACCCAACGATCACTCGCTACCTGGCGGCCATGATTGAAGCCTGCCGCGTAGATCGTCTGATTGCCCTGGAAGTGCATAATCCAGCCGCGTTCGACAATGCCTTTCGCATTCCGACCTGGAACTTGCAGTGCACCGAATTGTTCGCCCGGCATTTCGCCAGGTTCGTCGGCGACACCGACGTGGTGGCGGTGTCCCCTGATTCCGGTGGTATCAAGCGCGCTGAACAATTTCGTCAGGCCCTCGAACGACAACTGGGACGCTCAGTGGGCAGTGCGCTGATGGAAAAGCACCGTGCTCACACGACGCTGACGGGCACCCTCTTGGTTGGCGAAGTCTCGGGTAAGACAGCCATTGTTTTCGATGACCTGATCAGTACCGGCGAAACGCTGAAACATGCGGGCCTTGCCTGTCAAAACGCTGGAGCCACCCGACTGTTCGCAGCGGCGACCCATGGCTTGTTCACTACGGGCAGCCATCTGTTCGACCAGCCGCTTTTCGAGCACATTGCGATCTCTGACAGCTTACCTCCATTTCGCCTGCCCACCGAGTGCGTGACGCAACATTTGCACGTACTCGACAGCACCGCCCTGATAGCCACCTTGCTGGCTGAAAATGGACGATTTGGTACCGTCTGAACAGATGATGTTGCCGACCAAAGACAATGGGGAGTGCCTGCAGTTGAAAAAGATCAAAATCAACACAGCATTCACACTGATTGAGCCGGGACCGGTTGTTTTCGTCACCACAAATGATGGCCAGAAGAACAACATCATGACTGTCTCGTGGACCATGGTGATGGGCTTCACGCCGATTTTCGCCATCACCACCGGCCCCTGGAACTATTCATACGCAGCGCTTCTGAAAACCAAGGAGTGCGTCATTTCGATACCCTCCGTCGATTTGATCGATCGCGTTATTGGTGTGGGAACCTGTTCCGGTGCCGACACCGACAAGTTTGCAACATTCGGATTGACGCCCGTGAAAGGCAAACATGTCGGGTCACCCTTGATTAAGGAATGCCTGGCAAATATCGAATGCAAGGTTGTCGATATCATCGAGAAACACAATATTGTTGTCCTCGAAGGCCTCGCCGCCTACATCGACGATTCACCCAAAGAGACACGAACCATTCATTCAGTGGGTGATGGTTCCTTCGTCGTGGACGGACGCACATTGGATAGAAGAAAAATGATGCAAGCGAAACTTCCAGAGGGTGTCTAGGTGTTGGGCGATCGCCGTCACCATCCATTCAAATGGACTCGCCCTGCGTCCTTATCAGTCAATCCAGCGGATCTCTGGTTCCTTGTGCGCGCCTCATCACTCACGGTAAAGATCAACAATTCGATCAACGGTCCGGTTCCCAAGCAGGGATGCAAGTTATTGATACATAAGAACTATCAACTACGCAGTCGACAGGATGGCGTACTACAAACATTTGCTTACGAATTAGCAGCTCGCAAAAGACCGAGTCTGGAACTACAAGTGATAGGTTGAGCGGCCTGAACTGGCCATGAGATGCACAACCTGAATTATGCGCATCCCCCTACCCACCTTCCCTGCCTTCGGGGCTTATGTCGCCCTTTTCTGCCTGTTTTCGGTCGCATGGTTCACCCATCCTGCTCCGGAACACTCGTCCTTCGCCTTGATGAATCCCGTAAAGGCTGTGACTGATCAAGTCGCCAAACCCATCTATACCAGTCGTTTTGCCTCATCCGGGCTGGTGGACTTCGTGCATTCCTCGGCGGTAACCGCCTTGCCAGACGGTAGCCTGATGGCGGTCTGGTTCGCCGGCACCCGCGAAGGCGCAGCCGACGTGCAGGTGCGTTCTGCACGCTTCGACGCGAATACCGGCGAATGGGGTGCCGAGCAGGTATTGGCGACGCGGAAATCGACCCAACAGGGCACTGGAAAATACATCCGCAAGCTGGGCAACCCGGTTGTCGCGCTCGCACCGGACGGACGCCTCTGGTTGTTCTACGTGTCGGTGTCCATGGGGGGCTGGGCCGGTAGTGCGGTCAACGTGATGGTCTCTGACGACTATGGTCGCCAATGGTCCGAACCACGCCAATTGATCACTTCACCCTTTCTGAACATCAGCACCCTGGTACGTTCGGCCCCGGTGTTTCATGCCGACGGTTCCATCGGTTTACCGGTCTACCACGAATTTCTCGGCAAATTTTCCGAGTACCTGTACCTGAGCGCAGACGGCGATGTGATCGATAAATTCCGCATCAGCCACGGCAACAATTCATTGCAACCCACGGTCGTTCCGCTGGACGGACGGCGCGGTATCGCCTTGTTGCGCTATGCCGGAAACACCCATCACCGTGTGCTGGCGACCCGCACTGAAGACGCCGGGCAAACCTGGAGCGAACCCTACCCGCTCGACCCCTCCAATCCGAACTCCTCGTTGGCAGCCATCGCCACGCCCGAACACGGATTGCTGGTGGCGCTCAATGATTTGCAGGAGGGCCGATTCAAACTGAGTCTTTATGGTACCGACGCAAAAATGGACGATTGGCGTTCGCTGCGGGACCTCGACAAATCGCCTGATCCTGAAGGCGATACGTTTTCGCCCGAGGCTTACAAGGAAATCATCGGCAGAGAGTTTCGCGGTTCCAGTGGTGCACTGCGCCAACCGCTGGAGGCGCAGTTCCTGAACAACCTCGACAGCAGGGTCTGTAAGGCGCAAGGCTGCAGTTTCGAATATGAATACCCGTACTTCATCCGAAGTCCCGACGGTATGTATCACCTGGTTTATTCCTGGAACAACACCTTCATCAAGCACGTCACCTTCAACGATGCATGGTTATCGGAGCGTGCCAAATGATCAACCTGTGGCAAGCCCATATCAGCTTCACCCTGATCATCTTTCTGTTGCTGCCTTCGTTTGGTTTAAAGCGGACTGCGAGGATCGCGCTGTTGGTGGCATTGCTGGCAGCCAGCTTCATACCGCTGGATGGCTTGTCGTTGGCTGCGTACTTGCGCAGCCACATCGATGACCTGGCGGTCACGACATTGGTGTTCATGGTGTGGGGCTGTTTGCGTCGACTGGGTTTCCTGCCGTCTGCGCAGCAAGGCACGACCAGCGTTTTGATCATCTTCGCTGCGATGGCGCTGGTGCTCTACCCCGCAACGCTGGGGTTGAGTTATCTGGACCCTTACCGACTTGGCTTCAGTCCGCGCCCGATGCTGATCTTCGTCGCACTGCTCACGGCAGGCCTGTTTTATGTGCGCAGTTACCTGGCCGTCGTGATGCTGACGAGTGCAACCCTGGCCTTCGTCGTCGGGGTAAAACCTTCACATAACTATTGGGATTACCTGGTTGATCCGCTGCTGGGCCTGTATTGCTGCGCGGCACTGCTGACGCTGGCAGTGCGTTGGTCGTATGGCTGGCGGAACACGCTGCGTGGCTCAGTGAAAGACTCCGGATCCGTTTGAGATTCAACGACGTTTTTAACAGGGGAACAGGGATGGGTTGGCTGCAATCAAGACGTTTGCATTATTGGCTAGGCGCGACAGCGATCGCGTTTGTGTTGTTTGCATTGCTGCGGGTGGTGTTCTTTTTCGGTTTTTCCGGTTTCGACGCCAACGCATTGAGCGACGACCGTACCGTCCTGGAAACCCTGGGCATCGGCTTTCGTTTCGATCTGCGCCTGGCCATCCTGGTCATGTTGCCAGTGGCGTTGCTGGCCTGGATTCCGCGTTGGAATCTCGTCAGCAGCCGCCTGCTTCGCCAATTGGCACGCGTGTATGTGTCCATCGCCATGGGCGCCCTGCTGCTGATCTATATCGTAGATTTTGGCCATTACGCCTACTTGGGTGTGAGGATCAACGCCACCGTGCTGCGCTTCATCGAAGACGCGCAAATATCCCGTGACATGGTCTGGCAAACCTACCCGGTCATCTGGATTTCATTGGGGTGGCTGGCAACAGTCGCACTGGTGACTTTGGCTCTGGTGCGCCTGGAGCGTGTGACGCTGGACCGGCCCCGCAAAGCCATTCACCCGCTCTCCGCCACCTGGGGTGGCGCGTTGATGGTCGTGTTGGTACTGCTTGGCATCCTGGGCCGTGTCGAGAACATGAACCTCGAAAACCCTGTCCCGTTGCGCTGGAGCGATGCGTTCTTCTCCGGCAATAACCAGGTCGCAGCGCTGGGCTTGAACCCGGTGATTTTCCTCTACGACACGGTCAAGGTCGGCCAATCACGCTATGACGAAGCGCAGGTGCGTGACCACTACGCCGTGATGTCCAAATACCTGGGCGTCGAACAACCCGACTCGCAAACCCTGAATTTTGTCCGTCACCAGGCACCACAACCCTACAAAGTATCGAGCACACGAGCGCCGAACGTGATGTTTGTCATGCTCGAGTCGCTGGGTACCAGTGCCGTCGGCGCGTATGGCAACCCGATCAATCCGACGCCCAACATTGATCGCCTGGCCACGCAGAGCTGGTTTTTCGAGCACTTCTATGTTCCGGTCACCGGGACCGCAAAAACCGTTTGGGCCAGCATTAGCGGGGTCCCGGACGTCACTCGACAGGAAACCGCGACGCGTAATCCGCTGATTACCAAACAGCACACATTGATCAACGCCTTCACCGGATACGAGAAGATCTACACCATTGGCGGCAACTCCGGTTGGGCCAACATGAACGCCTTGATTCGGCAGAGTATCGACGGGGTTCGTTTGTTCGAAGAGCGGGACTGGAAATCTCCGGTAGTGGATGTCTGGGGGATTTCCGATCTGGATCTGTTCAAGGAAACCGACAAGATCCTGCAGGCACTGCCCAAGGACAAACCGTTCTTTGCCTATGTGCAGACGGCCGGCAACCATCGTCCGTTCACGATTCCCAAGAGCAATGACGGCTTCGAGGTCAAGCACCCGACCCTGGAGGAAGTCCAGGCCGCAGGATCGCGCAGTGTCGAACAGTACAACGCAGTGCGTTTGCTGGACTTCAACATCGGACGCTTGATGGAAATTGCCAAGGAAGGTGGTTACTACGACAACACCATTTTCGTACTGTTTGGCGACCATAACACCCGCATCGCCCAGATCCCTTTCCTGGCACCGGCTTATGAACAACTGGGCCTGGAAAGCAACGCGGTGCCGATGATCATCCATGCACCGGGCCTGCTCGGCACGCGGACCGTCAAGGAAGCCGTCGGCCTGGTGGATTTACTGCCAACCGTGGCCGGCATGGCCGGCCTGGAATTTCGCAACAGTGGCCTGGGGCGTGATATTCAGCAGCCTGCGCCCGAGGGTGAACGCGTGGTGCCACTGGTGCTGCGTGAAGGCACGTTCCCGTTGATTGCGGGCGTCACCCAACACTACATGGTGCAGATGCAGCACGACGGCAGCTCGCCGACGCTGCACGACCTGGCCTCACCGACGCCGCTGGACAACGTGGCCGGGCAGAACCCTGAAGAGTTCAAACGCCTGGTGCAACTGACCCGTGGCCTGCATGAAACTTCAAGATTGATGCTGTACCAGAACGTGCGCAAGTAGCCGGGATCGTCAGTTCGATTGCCTCGGGGCCGGACTACCGCGCCGGCCCCGATAGCATGCACGCACTATTGTTTACTCGCGATTCTCGCCCCGCCCTTCCTTCCTGTCCTCCGGATGGACCTTGAGATAGCTGCTGACGGCGACGCCTAATGTCGGAAAGAACGCAGCTTCGCCAAACCGCTCGAAAAGCCCGAATCGCTTCAACTTGTCTTTGACGGGGTCCTTCATCTCGGCCACGCATAGCGTGATACCTGCCGCGCTCAAGGTTTCGTTCAGTTCGGCCAACATGTCGGCGGACGTCACATCCACGCTGGTGACCGGTTCCGCTGCTACCACCAGCCAGCAAACCGGCGTGGGCGATGTCGCCACGGCGTCCAGCACTCGGTCATGAAACAATTCTGCGTTGGCAAAAAACAACGGGGCATCCCAGCGAAACAGCACCAGACCGGGAATAAGATGCGCATCCGGATAACGCGTGATGTCGTGATAGCCCTGGACGCCTTTGGCGCGACCCAAAACCGCAGAATACGGACGCCAGGCATCCCATAGAAACTCGATCACGGCTACGACGATGGCCAGGCCAATGCCCTCGATGGCGCCGAATACGGCCACACCTGCCGTACAAACGATCGATAACCAGAATTCCCAGCGCTGGATACGATAAATCCGTCGCAGGTCGGCGACTTCGATCAGGCCGATCGCCGATGCGATGACCACCGCCGCCAGTGCGCTGGTGGGCAGGTTCTTCAGCAAATCCGGGGCAAACATCAGCAATAAAGCAACCGCCAGCGCGCCCACCACGCCGGTGAGTTGGGTTCGGGCGCCTGCGGCCTCGGCAACGGGCGTCCGTGACGAACTGCTGCTGATGGGAAAGCCCTGGAACAAGCCGCCGGCAAGGTTGGCGATGCCGAGTCCTACCATCTCCTGGTTTGGGTCGACATAGGTCCGGGTCCGCGCCGCATAGACACGCGAGAGCACGCTGGTGTCGGCAAACGATACAAGCGCAACGGCACAACCTCCGATCAGCACAGGAACAATATCGGCGCTGCGGATCCAGGGGATGGCAAACGCCGGCAAGCCTTGGGGCACAGAACCGAGGATCGCCACATCGTGGGCTGCAAGGTCCAGCACGCCAACGGCGACGGTGGCTCCTGCCACAGCGATCAGAATCCCCGGCACGCGTTTTTTGTCCTTGAGTAACAAGATGACCGCCACAGTGGCAGCCCCGATCATGAAGGTGGTCCAGTTGGTTTTTCCATCCATCACCGAGGTGGCAATGGCCCACAGGTTGCGCAACGGTCCGTCGGTTTCGATCGAAAAGCCGAAAAAGCTGGGCAGTTGACTGATCAATACCGTCAGCGCGATGCCGTTCATGTAGCCATAGCGGATCGGTTTGGAAAGCAGCTCGGTGACGAAACCCAGCCGCGCCACACCGGCCAGGATGCACACCGTCCCCGAGACGATCGCCATCATGCCGGCCAGGGCGATCGCGCGATGCGGATCACCACCGGACAGCGGCAGAACGACAGCGAGAATGACGGCTGCCAATGAGGAATCCGGCCCCAGCACCAGGATTCGGCTGGGGCCGAACAACGCATAAGCGAGCAATGGAACAATGGTCGCGTAAAGGCCATAAATGCCGGGCACCCCCGATGCCACCGCGTAGGCGATACCGACGGGCACCAGCATGGTGGTGAGCACGAGTCCGGCCACAATGTCGTGCTGCAACCATGCCATCTTATAGCGGCCCAACGTCCGCAGCCCCGGCAGCCAACGGCGCCAGCCGGTTTGATCGCCAGTATGCCTGCGCATAATCCGACCCGGTTCAGGAACGGGAGGCAGATCATCCGAATCGCTCATGAGACTTTAGCCCTCAGGGTTAACAAGTAGCGTGCGGTATGTGTGAAAAAAGCTCGAGACGTATGGTGATCAAACGTCGCAAATTCATAAATGTTCGCCGGTCAAACGATGTTCTTCTCTTGAGCCCCAGCAGATGATGTCAATGTGCCTTTATTGCAACTGACGCTAACCTCTCGATCGCTATCGCTTAGCTGACTCAGGAATTACGGACTATGGGAAGCTGGAAAATCAGGACTCATCTGCTTGTGCTCACCAGCACTTTGCTACTGGGTTTGCTGTGTGTCGGCGGGCTTGGACTCTTGGGAATGCAATCCGCTGTACGCAGTCTGGAGACTGTATATCTCGATCGAGTCGTGCCGCTGCGGGACTTGAAAAAAATCGCTGACCTGTACGCCGTGGACATCGTGGATGCCACCCACAAGGCACGCAATGGCAACTTCACCAACGCTGAATCACTGACCCGGATAGAGCAAGCGCAGAGGGAAATTGATCACACGTGGCAAGCGTACAAATCGACGCAACTGATCCCGGCAGAAACTCGTTTAATCGCGCAAATCAATCCGCTGATGGAAGCCACCCACGGGCCATTGCAAAATTTGCAGGGCATGCTGCGCCAGAACGACAACGCCGGTCTCGCACGCTTCGCGACCGATCAGTTGTACCCATTGATCGATCCCTTGTCAGCCAAGTTTTCCGAGTTGATCGAGGTTCAACTGGTGGAGGCCAAGACCCAGTTCGAGCAGAACCAGATCGCCTATACCTCCAGTCTCCGATTCAGCCTGTTGATTCTGGCATTGGCGCTGATCGCAGGCGTGGCCTACACGTTTTTGTTCTCCCGACTGTTGAGCCGCCAGCTCGGGGCCGAACCCGCAGAACTTGCCGCCATCAGTTCGAACATCGCCCAAGGGAAACTCGCCGCTACGCAATTTGACCAGCAACAGCAGTCGACGGGGGTGCTGCACTCCGTCCAGGCGATGCGCCACAGCTTGAGCGACATGATCGGCAAGATCAGCCAGGCCTCCGAGCAGATCGAGGGTGCGACGCTGCAACTGTCTGCATCTTCCGAACAAGGATTGAGCAGCGCCGCCCTGCAAAGCGAGACAGCCTCCTCCATGGCGGCTACGGTAGAAGAGCTTTCCGTCAGCATCACTCACATCGCCGACAATGCTCGACAGGCTCAGAGCACCGCGCAGAAAGCGGGCGAAATCACCCGCGAAGGCATGGAGGTCATGCAAGCATCCATCCAGGAAATGGACCAGATTGCCGATCTGGTTGCACAAAGCTCATCGGACATCGATCAACTGGCGGTTCAGTCGAATGACATCAGTCTGATTGTAGCGGTGATTCGGGGCATCGCCGAACAGACCAATCTACTGGCCCTCAATGCCGCCATCGAAGCGGCGCGTGCGGGTGAACAGGGTCGCGGCTTCGCCGTGGTCGCCGATGAAGTGCGCAGCCTGGCTGCCCGCACTGCCCAATCCACCACGGAAATCGTGGCCTTGGTCAATGCCATACAAAACGGCATGGTCAAAGCCAAAGACAGCATGGCCGCTGGCTGTGAACGCGTGACCCATGGCCAGAAACTGGTCGAAAGCGCGGGCCTTTCCATGGGCAGAATCAAGGGGGCACTGGACGATTCCCTTGCGGCCGTCAGTTTCATATCTTTGTCGCTCCAGGAACAACGCGCCGCCAGTGAGCAGGTTGCCTGCAACGTCGAAAGAGTGGCGCAAAGTGTAGAAGAGAACGCCACAGCCCAAGGCGGGATCGTTCGAACGACCCAGGAACTCAAGGCAATGTCCGACGGACTGGGCGTTATTCTGCAGCGGTTCAGTCTCTAAAAGGCCCGGCCCCCGTCAAACCATCAACGGCCGTTTGAATGCTATGACGGGGGGTGGTAATGAGCATTTTTCACACCTTGGCTTCAAGGTCTTATATTTGCTTAACCCGCGCTACCTGATGATACAAGGGCGGATAGTGGACCCACCGTGTTTTCCAGGGTGCCCACCAAGTCATTCGGAGCACTACGATCAAGGAAATAAAAGCGGTCACCCAGCCTGAATATCCAACAATCTCCCCAAACATCACTCCAAGCGTTGCTACTCCTTGTGCACTCCCTACCCAGGCATCGAAGCAAAACAGCGCCCCCAGACCAAATATCAATACGCCGAGTTCGTGTTTGGTTTCATCCTCCTTTTTCACGGCTTCACATTTGGACTTGTACAGTTCCCATGCAAAATCATCGTTCTCTTTGAAGGCATGCTCCTTCAATTCCGACATCAAGACATAACCAAATGGTCGGTTTGAAGACACATCAGTGGAATCAAGCTTCTCCCATGGAACGAACACGCCAATAGCTCTGAAAAAATTCGCAGAGAATGGAATGAAAAGTGAAACTGTCAAACAAAAAGCAGCCACACCCACGAGGATTATTCCCGCGTGTTTCCACATTTCATCCGTCGACAGCGACAAGCTCATGAGGTTTTTCCCTGCACAGAATGCTAGGGCTGCATCCAGGAAAAGCACCACGTAAGTCAACTGAATCCCCCATCGAAGCTCCCACGCTTTTTCAATGAAACTTGCCGAAAAATCAGCGATGGCACTATCAGACTTTGTAACGCTCTTGGTCATATCTAACTTCCATTACATCACGGATGGTTTTGGCAGCAGGGATACTAACCAATGAAAGAGCGGCTTCCGTAAAATCGTTAGCCTCCCAGATTACCGATTGCCCGGAAAATGCAACCGCCATTCCTTCGGAAAACCAAGTTTGGATGGCGTACAGGTTTTTCCTCCCGAGCAACTGCTGTTGGAAAATATGCACCATTTCATGGTGGATGAGCTGTTGAGTTCGCTGTCGGTCAAGCGGGTTGAAATCGAGGGCAAGCTTTCGCACCTGTAGTGGGTTCTGCCCTCGAAACCTGAAGCCAGGGCCAGCCAATCAATCCTCTGCCGGCCTTCTGAACACCAGCAACTTCCCGGTGGCGCGCTGCACCACCTTGTCATTCTGATTCAGCGTTTCCATGAACAGCGTCACCACGCCCCGATCCGGTTTCGAGGCCGACGGATCGATGGCCTGCACGGTGCTGAACAGGCGCAGCACGTCATCCGGATAAGTCGGCGTCGGCCAACTCAGTTCGATGCCCAGGCCGATGATGCCGTCCGCCAGGGGTACGCTGGCCACGAGCATCTTCATGGTCAGGGCCGCGGTGTTCCAGCCGCTGGCCGCCAGGCCACCGAACAGGCTCAACCCGGCCTCTTCAGCGCTCAGGTGAAAGGGTTGCGGGTCGTACTCACGAGCAAACGCCAGCATCGCTTCCCGGTGGACGCGAACAGGGTCGCTTTCAAATTCCTGACCCAGGCTCAGGTCATCGAGATACAGTTTTTCCCACGAATGCGCGGTCATGATTCATGCCTCCGCAGTGGATTATGAATAGCCGATGTCGCTGAGATCGATGGCCACCAGCAAGGCGTCCTTGTCCGCCTGGCCATCAGCCTTGCGTCGATAGGCGCGCCGCTTGCCGGGCATGCACAAGCCATCGGCTTCGACATAGCCATGAACGTACTGGGCGGCAGGCAGGCCACCGCTGACGTCAACGTTGTAGTCGTGTCGACGTAGCAGAAAGTCTTCACCGAAGTAGAAATCCTGTACGGCGCAGTGCGTGGCAACGTTCTCGGGAAAGGCCACCCGCAATCGCCGCCAACGCTGAGTGCCCTCGCGCCAGGTCTCGACCTCCTCGGTCAAGACACCCGGCCAGGTGAACTGGAAAGGCATGGTCAGGTAGGACCAGAGTGCATAACCGTTGAAGTACGCGCGGTGCAGCGGATCCCAGGGACTGTTTTCCTCATGGTCGCGGAAGGACGCTCGGGGTGTTGATCGCTCGGCAATGACCTTGCCGGCGGTGTTTTCGATGGCGATGCGATCCGGGGTGTAGGCCGTGAACTGATCGGCCGCGCCAAAGGGCGTCACCGAGGCCCGCTGTTCATGCAGCCAGACTGTCATCTTGCGTGGCGCGCTGTCCTGAGTCAGCCCTTTCATTGCCCAGAGCGAGCCACCGGTCACAATCGTGGCGCGTACCTGGCTGAAGCTGTTCCAGCGTTCCAGACCACCGTGGGCGACAAGTACCTGATTCAGCAGTTCATCACGCTGCGCAGTCATGCTGGCGGCCCTCCTTCCTCCGGTGGTCGATCCCGTACCCATTGCCAGAATAATTGATACCCGACCGCGAGCACTACCGGGCCGATGAACAGCCCGATGATGCCGCTGGTGACCATCCCGCCAAGGGCGCCGATCAGCACCACTGGCATCGGTACATCGACCCCGCGCCCCAACAGCAGCGGTTTGAGTACGTTATCCACCAGGCCGGCAACGAAGACGTAGAGGGCGAACACGATCGTCGCGGTATTGGCGCCCTCGGTGGCAAACACAAAGGCAATCACTGGAATCGTGATGAGCGTCGCCGGCAATTGCATGATGCCGAGCAACAGCACCGCCAGGGCCAGCAAACCGGCGCCGGGGATGCCCTTGAAGACAAAGCCGAGCCCCACCAGCAGCATCTGGATGAACGCGATCCCGACCACGCCCAACGCCACCGCACGGATCGTCGCGGTGCACAGCGCGGCGATTTTTGGCCCTCTGACCGGGCCGCTGACGCGCGAGGCAATCTGCACCGCGCTGCGGCTGCCGCTCTCGCCATGGGCCATGAAAATACCGGCAATGATCAAGGCAAAAATGAAGGTCAGGAAGCCCATGCCGACGCCGGCCAGCTTGCTCAACAGGGTCAGGCTGGCATGTTTGATCTGCGGGATGTATTTGGCGGTCAGGTCGGGAAGATTGGTTGAGGCCTGAAGCCACAAATCAGACAGCGACTGCCCCACCAGCGGCCAACTGGCGACTGATTCGGAGGGTGGTGGAATGTGGAAATCGCCGCCCTTGACCAATTCCATCACATGCTCGACCGAGTCGGCAATCGAGGTGCCCAGCAGGTAGATCGGCACCATCAGGATGACAATGGCGACCAGGATGATCAGCGTCGCGATACGCCCTTCTTTTTGCCCCAGCGGCCCCTTCAGCCGCTCTTGCAGCGGGTAAAGGGTGATCGCCAGGATCAGCGACCACAGCATCAGGTCGCGGAACGGGCTAAAGATTTCAAAGCAGAACAGCACCAGAACCGCGATCAGCCCGGCCCGGATAAAGACATCGAGCAGCGTGCGCGTCAGCGTTTTATCCGAGAACGACGAGGGCTCCATGGATGCCTCCCTGATCACTGCGGTACGGGATCGGTTAGCCCAGCATAGACGTTCGATGGAAAACGCGAGGGTTCAACGCAGCTTCAACGGATCAACCAGTTCGGCGGCAATGGCCATGCCGACCAGGTCCGGCAGGGTATTGGCCTGCATGCGCTTCATCACGCGTGAGCGGTAGAGGTCGACGGTTTTTGCGCTCACGCCCAGTTGCTCGGCGATTTCGCGGGTGGTGTAACCCTGCACCAGCGGCAGCAAGACGTCGCGTTCCCGAGGGGTCAGCGTGAGCAAACGCGCCTGCAACGCCTCATGCCCTTGATTGCCCGAACGGTGGGTCGCGCAATTGCTGAGTGCCTGTTGCACGCTGTCCAGCAGCAATTGTTCGTTGTAGGGCTTTTCAATGAAGTCGTGAGCGCCGGCCTTGAACGCACGCACCACGATCGGCACATCGGCGTGACCGCTGACGAAGATGATCGGCAGGTTCAGTTCGCGCAAACGCATTTCTTCCTGCACGTTCAAGCCGCCCATGCCTGGCATGCGCACATCCAGCAGCACACAGGCCGCCAGACTGGCATCGCAGGCATTGAGGAACTCGACGCCGCTGGTGAACGGCAACGCCTTGAGGCCGACCGATTCCAATAACCAGACCGTTGAGTCGAGCATGCCTTGATCGTCATCGACCACATACACCACGTGCTCCGTCACACCCGCCATTGCATTATTCCTGTTGTTGTTTTGTTGGACCGGCAAGCGGCAAGCGACAGCACATCAGCAGCCCGACCGGTTGGCGGCGGGCCTGCAATTCGCCGCCGAAACCTTCGATGATGCTGCGGCTCATGGACAACCCGAGCCCCAGGCCATCAGCCTTGCTGGTATAGAACGGGGTAAAGATCTGCTCCAGTTCCGGCTCGCTCACACCGGGCCCCTCGTCTTGTACGTTGATGTCCACGGTGGCGGCGCTGCCCTGCCCCGCCGTCATCACGATCAGCGACGGCTGGCCCGGATGTTGTTCGCGGTTGGCATCGATGGCATTGCGCAACAGATTGAGCAGGACTTGTTCCAGCAATACCCGGTCGGCATAAACCGGCGGAAGATTATCCGGCAGTCGATCCTCGATTGTCACTTGGCAATTGCTCGCCTCCCAGGCACACAAACGTACGGCTTCGCGGGCGACGTCGGTGACATTCAGTGCCTGCATGCGGCGCTGGCCTTTGCGTAGAAACGCGCGCAAACGGCGGATCACTTCCGAGGCATGGGTAGCGTGATGGGTAATGCGTTCCAGCCCTTGCGCGACCCGGGCGGCGGCTTGTGGATTGGAGTCCACGGTCTGCAAATAGCGCTGGCTGGCATTGGCATAGTTGACCACCGCGGCCAGCGGCTGATTGATTTCGTGGGCAATGCCCGAGGCCAGTTCGCCGAGGGTGACCAGGCGTGCGGTGTGCGCCAGTTCATCTTGATGGCGGCGCTGCTGCACTTCGCGCAGTTCACGTTCGGTCATGTCCCGCGCCACCAGGGAATAGTAGCGCTCGCCGCCGGCGGAACGATGTGCCAACAGCACCAGCGACACCGGCACCGACGCGCCACCGCCCGGTGGTTGCAAGCGCGCATCGGTGCTCCAGACGCCGTCGCGTTCGGCGCCGCTCCAGCCGTCACGTTGCAGGCGTGTCAGGTCCGCGCTGGCAAACAGTTGCCCAAGGACCGGCATCGGCTGTTGCTCGTCGATGCCAAGGATGCGGCGTGCCGCCGGGTTGAGGTAAGTGACTTGCCCCTCAGGGTCGATAAACAGCACCGGGTCGATGTTGGCCTCGACGACTTCGGCCAGGCGCCGCTTGTTCTCTTCGGCCTGCACGCGGGCGGTAATGTCCCGGGAGACGCTGACCACCTCGACCACCGTGCCGGTGTAGGTTTCACGAATCGCTCGACTGGCGGTTTCGAACCACAGGTAATGTCCGTCCCGATGGCGAATGCGGTACGTCATCGTGTGATAACCATCCTGCTCCAGCGCATCGCGGGCGCGCTGCACCAGGCTGGCCAGGTCCTGGCCATGGAACAGGCCTTGGGCCATTTGCCCGCGCAACTCTTCCGGCCAGTAACCGAGCAACGTCCATGAGGCGGGTGAGGCATCGAGAAAACAACCGTCCGGTGTGTGCCGGGAAATCAGGTCGGTGGTGTTCTCGATGATCAACCGGTAGAGCCGCCGCGCCTGGGTCGCTTCGCGTTCGGCCAGCACTTGCGCGGTGGCGTCGCGACAACGGGCGAGCACACGGTTGTCCTGGGGATCGGGAATGAACGTCCAGATCAGAATCTGCGCTTCGAACTGGGCTTCGACCCCTTCAATCGCGCGTTGCTGGTCCAGGCAGGCGCGCACCAGCACCCGATGATTGACCGGCAGAAATCCCAGTACGTCGGTCAGCGGCTTTTCGGCCAGCAGCGCCAGCAACGCCGCGTTGAATTCCTGCGGCCGGCCCTGCGCGTCAAGCAACAGGCTCGGCTGCGGATCGTGGCCCAACAGCGGCGAGCTGCGCAGCATGCCGTTGACGCTGCTGAGCAAGGTCGTCAGCAGATCCTGCACCCAACCCAGCCAATCGAAACTCACGCCCTCGCACACTTCCACCAGCAACAGGCCCGCCTGGCCAGGCATCAACGCCAGATCAAACACCTGGCCATGGCTGATGGCGGCGCGGCGCAGTCGACCGGCCAGCCAGCAATCGAGTTGCCGTACTTGCGCCAGATCAAGCCGCCCCGCTTCCAGCAGCCGCTCGTACAGCAACTGATCGCTGGCCTGCGAAGGGTCGCCCTGGCCCGGTGGAAAATGCTGGGCGGCGCCTTCATGGCTGTAAATCCGCGCACGGGGTTGCCAGCTCAGGTAAACCGCGCGACGCACCTCGGGGCAATCCTGCAAGGCCCGGCACAACGCATCGGCTCGAGCGGCCAGAGGCACGGCCTCGCGCTGCAGACGCAACCAGCTGTGCAATCGAACGGGAGTCAGGGTCATCACAGGTCCGCCTCGTTGGGGAAGCCAAGGATATACCGGCCTTGGCGGCATGACTGCAGTCATTTAGGTCACGAAGCATTTAATATAGTACATATCCTATACGCTATAGGTTGTACTTCCATATTGGTGGTGGATTGTTATATAAAGCACACCGGACATAAAAGGTGACCTCAGCGGCTACGCTGAAAGGCCACCGATAGAGCTAACAATCAGCCACCGAGTACCCGCACATGTCGATCTATGAACAAGGGCTAGGCCCTTCGGCTGTCAATCACATCGCCTTGTCTCCGCTCAGCTTCCTTGAGCGCACTGCCAACGTTTACCCCGACTACCCCGCCGTCATCCACGGTTCCATTCGCCGCACCTGGGCGCAGACCTACGCCCGTTGCCGACGCCTGGCCTCGGCGCTGGCCGGTCGCGGCATCGGCAAGAACGACACCGTGGCGGTGATGTTGCCCAACATCCCGGAAATGCTTGAAGTGCATTTTGGCGTACCGATGATCGGCGCCGTGCTCAACCCGCTCAACGTACGCCTGGATGCCGAAGCCATTGCCTTCATGCTGCAGCATGGCGAGGCCAAGGTGCTGATCACCGACCGCGAGTTCCATGACGTGATTCACGCCGCCATCGGCATGCTCGATCATCCGCCGCTGGTGATCGACGTGAACGACCCGGAATACGGCGAAGGTCAGGCTGTCAGCGATCTGGACTATGAAGCGTTGCTGGCCGAAGGCGACCCGGCGTTCGCCTGGCAATGGCCGGCCAACGAGTGGCAAGCCATCTCGCTGAACTACACCTCCGGCACCACCGGCAATCCGAAAGGCGTGGTCTATCACCACCGCGGCGCATATCTGAATGCCTTGGGCAACCAGATGACCTGGGCCATGGGCAACCATCCGGTGTACCTCTGGACCCTGCCGATGTTCCATTGCAACGGCTGGTGCTACCCGTGGACCATCACCGCGATGGCCGGGGTGCATGTGTTCCTGCGCCGGGTCGATCCACAGAAAATCCTGACGCTGATCCGCGAACACCAGGTCACCCACCTGTGCGGCGCGCCGATCGTGCTCAATGCGCTGGTCAACATGCCGGAATCGGCGAAGGCAGCCATCGATCACCCGGTCAACGCCATGGTCGCCGGTGCTGCACCACCGGCCAAAGTCATCGGCGCCGTGGAAGAAATGGGCATCAAGGTCACCCACGTCTACGGCCTGACCGAAACCTATGGCCCGGTGACCCTGTGTGCCTGGCATGCCGAATGGGATGAACTGCCACTGGATGAACGTGCGCAGATCAAATCCCGTCAGGGCGTGCGCTACCCGACACTCGAAGGGGTGATGGTCGGCGATTCGAAGACATTGGAGCCGACCCCGCGCGATGGCCAGACCATCGGTGAAGTGTTCATGCGCGGCAATACCGTGATGAAGGGCTACCTGAAAAACCCGACGGCCACCGCCGAAGCGTTCGAGGGCGGCTGGTTCCATACCGGCGACCTGGCGGTGTGTCACCCGGACGGTTATGTCGAGATCAAGGACCGCCTCAAAGACATCATCATCTCCGGTGGCGAGAACATCTCTACCATCGAACTCGAAGGCGTGCTCTACCGCCATCCGGGCGTGATGGAAGCCGCGGTGGTCGCCCGTCCCGATGAAAAATGGGGCGAAACGCCCTGCGCCTTCATCACCTTGAAGGCGGATCACCAGGACGTTCGCGAAGCCGACATCATCAGTTTCTGCCGTGAGCACCTGGCCGGTTTCAAAGTCCCGCGCACGGTGATTTTCACCCTGCTGCCGAAGACTTCCACCGGCAAGATCCAGAAGTACGTGCTGCGCGACAGGGCCAAGGCCCTCTAACCCTCACCCACGTTTCACCTACAAGGCGGCAGGTGTCTTACCTGCCGCTTCGGGCTCGTGCAGGCCGGATTCGGCCTGCTCAGCCCCTCTCACACCGATAACAACAACAATGTGGAGCGCACCATGATCGACATCCATGCAACCGATACCCAACGCTGTGAACGTATTCGGACCAATCCGAAATTCCTTCAACTGGTCAGCAGCCGTTCGCGCCTGGCCTGGTCGTTGAGTGCTGCCGTGCTGGGCACTTATTACCTGTTCATGTTCGTGGTGGCGTTTGCCCCGCAGTGGCTGCACGCACCCCTCGGCGAGCATCGGATGTTGACCCTGGGCATGCCGGTTGGCGCGGCGATCATTATCTTTTCCTGGCTGCTGACCGGCTGGTATGTCTACAGCGCCAACACGCGCTTCGATGCACTGGGCGCCGCCATTCTTGAGGAGAGCAAGTGATGCGTAAACTCATCCTCGCCGCAGCCTGCCTGTTGCCGGCTTCCGCTGTGTTCGCCGCACCTGCGTTGGGTGCCATAGAAAAACAACCGCTGAACCTGCATGCCATCGGCATGTTCTTCGTGTTCGTCCTCGGTACGCTGGCGATCACCTGGTGGGCCGCGCGCCAGACCAAATCCACCTCGGACTTCTACACCGCCGGCGGTGGCATCACCGGGTTTCAAAACGGCCTGGCGATTGCCGGTGACTACATGTCCGCCGCCACTTTGCTGGGGCTGTCGAGCCTGGTGTTCGCCAAGGGTTATGACGGTTTCATCTACACCATCGGCTTCTTTGTCGGCTGGCCGATCATCACCTTCCTGATGGCCGAGCGCCTGCGCAATCTGGGGCGCTATACCTTTGCCGATATCGTTTCCTATCGTCTGGACCAGAACAAAGTGCGGATCTTCGCTGCGTTCGGTTCGTTGACGGTGGTGTGCTGCTACCTGATCGTGCAGATGGTCGGTGCCGGCCAGTTGATCAAATTGCTCTTCGGCCTCGACTACCCGGTAGCCGTGGTGATCGTTGGTGCGTTGATGCTGGTATACGTGATTTTCGGCGGCATGATCGCAACGACCTGGGTGCAGATCATCAAGGCTGTGCTGTTGCTTGCCGGCGGCACGACGCTCGCGGTCATGGCCATGTCGCAGTTCGGTTTCAGCTACGAAACCCTCGCCACCAAAGCAGTCGAGGCGCACGCCAGCGGCTGGAACATCATGGGCCCCGGCTCAATGCTCGCCGACCCGATCAACACGGCGTCGATGTCCCTCGGCCTGGTGTTCGGCATCGCCGGCTTGCCGCACATTCTGATGCGCTTCTTCACCGTGCCCAACGCCAAGGAAGCGCGTAAATCGGTGTTCTACGCCACCGGTTTCATTGGTTTCTTCTTCCTGGTGGTGTGCACCCTGGGCTTCGCCGCGATGGTGATCATCGGCACCGATCCGCAGTACTACGTTAACGGCGAAGTCGGCGGTGCCTTGATCGGTGGCGGCAACATGGTCGCGATGCACCTGGCCAAAGCGGTGGGCGGCAACCTGTTCTTCGGGTTCCTCTCGGCCGTGGCCTTCGCCACCATTCTTGCAGTGGTCTCCGGGCTGGCCCTGGCCGGTGCGTCGGCGATTTCCCACGACCTCTACGCCACCGTGTTCAAGAAAGGCAAGGCCACCCAGAAACAGGAAATGCGCGTGACCCGCATGGCCACCGTAGGCCTGGGCATCATTGCGATTCTGCTGGGCATCCTGTTCGAGAAGATGAACGTCGCGTTCCTGGTGGGCCTGACCTTTGGCATCGCCGCCTCGACCAACTTCCCGGTGCTGATCATGGCCATGTACTGGAAAGGCCTGACCACCAAAGGCGCGATCATCGGCGGTTTCGCCGGCCTGATCTGTGCACTGGTGCTGGTGATCCTGTCCCCGGCCGTGTGGGTAACCGTGCTCGGTCATGCTCACGCGATCTTCCCGTACGACCACCCGGCGCTGTTCTCCATGCCGTTGGCGTTCCTGGTGATCGTCGTCGTGTCCCGACTCGACCGCAGCGTGCGGGCCGACAAGGAACGCGATGCCTACGCCGACCAGTTTGTACGCGCCCAGACCGGCCTTGGTGCTGCCGCCGCTTCCAGTCATTGATTGAAAGGCACGGCGCCCGTTTGCGGCGCCGTGCACAACCGTCCTGTCGAGGTTCACGTTATGCCCGAATTCAAAGCCCCCCTGCGCGACCTGCGCTTCGTCCTGCATGAAGTGTTCGACGCCCCGGCCCTGTGGGCGCGCCTGCCTGCCCTGGCTGACAACATCGATGCCGGCATCGCCGACGCGATCCTGGAGGAAGCGGGGAAAGTCACCGCGCACCTGATCGCCCCCTTGAACCGCAGCGGCGACGAAGAAGGCGCGCAGTGGCACGAAGGTCAGGTGACGACGCCGATCGGCTTCAAACAGGCGTATGCCACGTACATCGAAGGTGGCTGGGTCGGTTTGTCCGGTAACACCGAATACGGCGGCATGGGCATGCCAAAGATGCTGGCCGTGCAGTTTGAAGAGATGCTCTACGGCGCCAATTCAAGCTTCGCGCTGTACTCGGCATTGAGTTCCGGGGCCTGCCTGGCATTGGATGCTCACGCCAGCGACAGCTTGAAAGACCTGTACTTGCCGCCGATGTATGAAGGTCGCTGGGCCGGCTCCATGTGCCTGACCGAAGCCCATGCCGGCACTGATCTGGGGCTCATCCGCACCCGCGCCGAACCTCGGGCCGACGGTAGTTTCAGCATCACCGGCAGCAAGATCTTCATCACCGGTGGCGATCAGGACCTGACCGAAAACATCATCCATCTGGTGCTGGCCAAACTGCCCGACGCACCGGCCGGGCCAAAAGGCATCTCGCTGTTTGTGGTGCCAAAAGTGCTGGTGAATGCCGACGGTTCCCTCGGTGACGCCAACGCCGTGAGTTGCGGTTCGATCGAACACAAGATGGGCATCAAGGCCTCGGCCACGTGCGTGATGAACTTCGACGGTGCCAGCGGATGGCTGGTGGGCGAAGCCAACAAAGGCCTCGCGGCGATGTTCACCATGATGAACTACGAACGCCTGTCCATCGGCATTCAGGGCATTGGCTGCGCCGAAGCGTCCTACCAGAGCGCCGTGGCGTACGCCCGTGAACGCATCCAGAGCCGCGCCCCGACCGGCGCCATGGCCCCGGACAAAGTCGCCGACCCGATCATCGTCCACCCCGACGTGCGCCGCATGCTGCTCAGCATGAAAGCCATGACCGAAGGTGGCCGCGCGTTCGCCAGTTATGTCGGGCAGCAGCTCGATCTGGCGAAGTTCTCCGATGACGCACAAGAACGCGACAGCGCACAGACCCTGGTCGCGCTGCTGACGCCGATTGCCAAGGCGTTCTTCACTGACACCGGTCTGGAGAGCTGCATCAATGGCCAGCAAGTGTTCGGCGGCCATGGCTACATCCGCGAATGGGGCCAGGAACAATTGGTCCGCGACGTGCGTATCGCACAGATCTATGAAGGCACCAATGGCATTCAGGCGCTGGACCTGCTCGGACGCAAAGTGCTGGCCGACAACGGCGCCGCGCTGCGTCAGTTCACCGGCGAGATTCGCCATTTCGCCCACCAGCCTGATGCGCCCTACTCCGCGCAACTGTTCGATGCCGTGCAGCGCCTGGAAGACTTGAGCGACTGGTTGCAGGACCGAGCGGCGACCAACCGCAACGAAATCGGCGCCGCTTCCGTGGAGTATCTGCACCTGTTCGGTTATGTCGCCTACGCCTGGTTGTGGGCGCGCATGGCACAGGTTGCCCGGCAAAAACGCGGCGACGACGAAGCGTTCTACGGGGCGAAGATTGCAACCGCCGACTTCTACATCCATCGCTTGCTGCCGCGCATTTTGAGCCTCGAACAGTCGATTCGCGCCGGCAGTGCCTCCTTGTTCGGTCTGAGTGCCGAGCAGTTCTAACGATTGAACCGCACGCGGCGCCACGCTCCTCTCTTTTCGGCGCTCGCGTTTTTTATTGATAGGCCCTCGCCCGGTTGGCGAGGGCTGCGTAAGCCGTCATTCCATAATAAAAACAAAGGGGCTTCACCATGGATCGCAACACCCGCATTCTCGCTACCCGACTGTTGCTGGCCGGTGGCGTCATCAGCCTCTCGGCCCCCGCCTCTGCTGACTTTATCAAGGACAGCAAAGCCAGCCTCGAGCTGCGTAACTTCTACTTCAACCGCGACTATCGTCAGGCCAACGCGGCGCAATCGAAACAGGAGGAATGGGCGCAGGGCTTCCTGTTGCGCTACGAATCCGGCTTTACCGAGGGGTTGATCGGGGTCGGTTTCGATGCGATCGGCCTGATGGGCGTCAAACTCGACTCCAGCCCGGATCGCGCCGGTTCCGGCGTGCTCCAGCGCCATCGCGATACGCGCAAAGGCGCTCAGGACGAATACGGTGAACTGGGCCTAACCGCCAAAGTGCGCGCCTCCAAAAGCACGCTGAAACTCGGCACATTGCTGCCCAAGCTGCCGACGGTACTGGCCAACGATTCGCGTCTGCTGCCGCAAACCTTCAAGGGCGGTCAGCTGACTTCGCTGGAAGTCGAAGGCCTGAGCGTGGATGCCGGTCGACTGACGCAGGTCAACCAGCGCGACTCCTCGGACTACGAGGACATGGGCATCACCCGCACCGGCGCCAAAGGCATCACCAGCCGCCATCTGGACAGCGACAGCTTCGATTTCGCCAGCCTCAACTACAAATGGACCAGTAACCTCGCCACCGGTTACAGCTACGGTCACCTCGACAATTTCTACAGCCAGCACCTGGTCAACCTGAGCTACGTGTTGCCGGTCACCACCGGCCAGTCGTTGAAGACCGACCTGCGTTTCGCCCGCTCTACCGATGATGGCGGCAGCAATGTCGATAACAATGCGATTGGCGCAATGTTCACTTACAGCCTCGGCGGGCATGCGTTCGGCCTGGGTTATCAAGGCATGAGCGGCGACACCGGGTATGCCTACGTCAATGGCACCGATGCGTTCCTGGTGAATTTTGTGCAGATCGGCGACTTCGCCAGCAAGGATGAAAAATCCTGGCAAGCCCGTTACGACTACAACTTTGCCGCCCTCGGCATCCCCGGCCTGACGTTCATGACCCGCTACATCACCGGTGACAATATCGACCTGGGCGGCAACCGCCCGGAAGGCAAGGAATGGGAGCGCGATACCGATATCGGGTATGTCGTGCAGAGCGGGCCGCTGAAGAACGTCGGCGTGAAATGGCGCAATGCGACAGTGCGCTCGACCAACTTTGGCAGTGATCTGGATGAAAACCGTTTGATCGTCAGCTACACGTTGCCGATCTGGTAACCCGATTCAGGTTTCAAAAAAGGGGGACTCGCTTGACGGCGCAGTCTCCTTTTTTCTGTTGGAGTAGGCGTGTTATGAAGGGCCTCATCGCGGGCAAGCCCGCTCCCACAGTGATCTCTGTTGCTCACAAATGCTGCATTCACAGAGAACCCCTGTGGGAGCGGGCTTGCCCGCGATGAGGGCCCCGAACCAATAAAGATCTCTAGCGTGGCATCCCTCCCCCTACACCGCCCCGCGGCCGTAGCCATAGTAGGTTAAGATGCCTGCAAACCAGGCTCGCCACGAGACGCCCCGCATGCCAGATAACAGTCGGAACACCCCCCGCCTGATCAAGAAGTACCCCAATCGCCGACTGTATGACACCCACACCAGCAGTCACCTGACCCTGGCGGACATACGCCAGTTGGTCGTCGACAAGATTGCGTTTCAGGTGGTCGATGCAAAATCTGGCGAAGATCTGACTCGCAGCATCCTGCTGCAGGTGATTCTGGAAGCGGAAAGCGGCGGTGAGCCAATTTTCACCAGCGATATGCTGATGGGGATTATCCAGTTCTACGGTCCTTATCAGGGTGTACTGGGCAGCTACCTCGATAAAAGCATTCAGACCGTGATCGACATCCAGTCCCAGACAGGCGCGCAATCGTCCGAGGCCTGGAGCACCTTCATGCACCAGCAAGCGCCGGTCATGCAGGACCTCATGCGTCAGTATGTCGACCAGTCCAAGGCGCTCTACCTGAACACACAAAACATGTTCGGCCTGTTCACCGGCAAACCTGAAGCAGAAAACGGCACGAAAAAAAATGGCGACGGGGAATAAGCCCGTCGCCATTGGTGCTGCCGGCCTGATTTGACTTACTTGTTACCGCTGGTGGCCTTGGCATTGGCTTCCGGTGCCGCTTTCCGGGTCGCGGCGGTCGCAGCGTCGAAATTGCTCTGAGCCACATCAGCTGCCTGTTTCACGGCTTTCTGTGCACTTTCAAACACGGTACCGGCATTCGCCAGGCCCGACTTGAATGCAGCCACTACAGGCTCGGAGCCGGCCGGTGCATTCTTGCTGATCGATTCAACAAACTCATTCACCTGCTGGGTGCCCGCCTCGACCTGACTCGACGTCAGCTTCGCGATGTCCGACTGCGTGCCCACGATCAGCGCCTGAACCTGGCGATTGAACTCGGCCAGGCGTTCGCTTTGCGCGCTTGGCTGGGTGAACGACGCCTGCAAGTCAGCAAAACCCTGTGGGTCGCGCACGGCGAGCAATTTACGGACGCCTTCGAAATGCTCTTCGGTGGAGTCACGCAGTGCCTTGAACTGCAATTGGCTCAGCTGCTCAACGCTGGCGAACACTTTGCCGCTGATTTGCTGCAACAGGTCGAGGTTGGCTTTCTGAGCGGTTTGCAGATTTTCCGGGTTGAAAAAAGACATGCTTGAATCTCCTGGTACGGGAAGGCCCGAATGGGCCTGAGGACGCGATAGCGATCCTGACAGTCATCGCGCTGGTTTTGATATTGCAGCGCACAAAACCATTTGGCAACGGCTATTTTGTGCGGCGCACAATAAAGTTCGCTTCCTTGGCTGAAATTCCCTATACACTCGTGAAAATCGGATGAGCGGCTTGGCTTCTATTAGTCAGGGCGACGTTCCCACGCATGGCGTCAGGAGTTCACGATGGGCCAGGAAGAAAATATTGCACTGCAAGATGAAGGGCTGTCAGCTTCGCCCGGTTTGTTCGAACACCTGAACCATCTCCAGCGTCTCAACACCCTCAACGTTCTCGACGCCACGCAACAGCGCCAGGCCAAAACCTACGCGCCTTCAAGCCTTGGGCTACTCAAACAGCCGAACGCCGCTGACTGGCAGGAATACCTCACCGACCTGGGCCAACGCAGCGTGCTGTTCTGGGACACCTTGCGTCAGCGCGGTGACAACACCCTGGCCCACGAACGCGCCGGGTATCCGCTGCTGCTCAAGTTCAATCATGAAACCCTGGTCGCCGGCGAAGACCTGCCTCGCCCGGTCAACTACTCGTTGCTGCAGATCCTGGCGGGCCCCGGGCAACGGCTCGACAGCCAAAAACAACCGGTGATCATCATTGACCCTCGCGGCGGTCACGGCTCGGGGATTGGCGGTTTCAAACAGGATTCGGTCATCGGCGAAAGCCTGCGCGCCGGCCATCCGACCTATTTCATCTCGTTCAGCCATTCGCCACGCCCGGGGCAAACCCTCGCGGACATCGTTGAAGCCCAGGCGAGGTTCCTCGAAGAGGTCAGCGCGCGACATCCCGCCAGCGCCAAACCCGTGGTGATCGGCAACTGCCAGGCCGGCTGGGCATTGATGGGCCTGGCGGCGACCCGCCCGGAACTGCCAGGACTGATCATCGTCAACGGCGCGCCGTTGTCATACTGGGCCGGTGTCAACGGTCGCAACCCGATGCGCTACACCGGCGGTTTGCTGGGCGGCGGCTGGATGGCGCGACTGGGCAGCGACCTGGGCAATGACCGTTTCGACGGCACCTGGCTGGTCAGCAATTTCGAAAGCCTCGACCCGGCCAACGCTGTGTGGGGCAAGTACTACCACCTGTTCAGCGAAGTCGACAGCGAGGCCGCACGGTTTCTCGATTTCGAGCGCTGGTGGGGCAGCCCGACCCTGCTCAATGGCGAAGAGATCGAGCAGATTGTCGACGACCTGTTCATCGGTAATCAGCTGTCCGGCGGCCTCGGTCGCAAGAGCAGCGGGCTCGACCTCAAGCGCATCGAAGTGCCGGTGGTGGTGTTCTGCTCGTACGGCGACAACATCACCTCGCCGCAACAGGCGCTGGACTGGATCACCGACGTCTATCCCAGCGATCTCGCCCTGCAAAATGCCGGGCGCACTATCGTTTACCTGCGTCACGCGAGCATCGGTCACCTGGGCATCTTCGTGTCGGGTGAAGTGGCGCGGCGTGAACACCGTGAGTTGCTGGGCGCGGTCGACGCGATCAATGAACTGCCGGGCGGGCTGTATGAAATGCTCATCGATGACCTGCCGGAAAACTCGGATACGCCGTACGCCGTGCGTTTCGAGCCACGGCGTATCGCCGACATCCACGGTAAAGTGCAGCCGCCCCGTGACGACGATCGCGAATTCGCGCTGGTCGAACGTGCCTCTGATTTCAACAACACGCTTTATGACGGATTTGTACGGCCGTGGTTGCGTGAGTTGATCAACGAGCCGACCGCTGAAATGATGCGCAAGGCACACCCGTTCCACCAGCAACAAGTGATGTGGAACAGTCTGAACCCCGCACTCTGGTGGCTGCCAGGCAGTGCCGCTCAAGTGAGCAAGGATCGACATCCGGCCAGCCCGTCCAATCCGTTGCTGGCCTGGCAGGAACTGTTTTCCAACCAGATACAGGACGCCTTGAACGGCTATCGGGACCTGCGTGATGCCGCTCAGGAGATGAGTTTTTATGGCGTGTATGGCGTCCTCAACAGCCTAGCCGGCAATGCCCCGGGGCGAGATCTCCAGGCGCATGCCAGGCAGCACGATAAAGTCCTGACCGAACGCCTCCAGGACGCCCTGCCCCTGGGCGGTTTGATGGAAGCCTTGATCCGGATCCTGTTCCTGCTGGGCCGTGACAGCGATGAACCGGGTAAGCAAAGCGTCGAAAAACTGATCCTGCAATTGCAAGTGCTGCAGCAGGACTACAGTGCCGAGCCGCGGGACCTGCGCGAAACCCTTCGCCTGCAAAAACTGCTGGTCGCCACCCATCCGCAGGAAAGCCTGCATAGCTTGCCCCTGATGCTGGTTGGGCTCGAAGAGCGCCAACAAGTGCTGGCGGCCGTCGCCAATTTGCTGCCGGAACTGCTGACCAGCGGCTCAGACAACCCGTCCTGGTGTGAATTGCACACGCTGCTCGATGTGCCGCTGCCGGGTTTCAACCTGACCCAACCGCCAGGTGAAGCCGATCCAATTGCGGTGGTCACCCCTGAACCGATCGCCCCGGTAACGCCGACAAAAACGCGCAAACCCGCGAAGGGCAAAAAAGGCGCGAAAAAACCTCCTGCACCATGATGATCAACCTGTGGGAGCGAGCTTGCCCGCGATAGCGGTGCGTCAGGCGACATCAACGTTGAATGTGAAATCGCCATCGCGGGCAAGCCCGCTCCCACACACCGGCGCAGCTTCCTCGATCTCGAACGATTCATCGGAGCGGTACTGCCCCGGTGTCATGCCAAACCAGCGGCTACAGGCTTTGTTGAAGCTGCTGTGATCATGAAAACCAAGGAGATACGCGACATGCTTCATGTTGAAGTGCGAATGACGCAGGTAGAAATCCGCCAATTGTCGACGCACCGCGTTCAGCACATTCTTGAATTGTGTCCCTTCCTTTTCCAGCGAACGTTGCAACGTTCGTTTGCTGATGTTCAAGGCCGCCGCGATCGACTCCATGTCGCACTGCCCCTGCCCCTGACTCAAGCGCTCGGTAATCAGCGCGCGAATCCGGCCGACAATGCAAAAACCGAACAGCAGGTCCAATTGCGCCTCGGCAAAGCTGTCATGCAGCACCGCCAACGTTTCGTTGGCCATGCTCAACGGCCGCATCAGCTCCTCCCCGTCAAACAAAATGCTGTCGTAAGCCGCGTCGAACTGCAGATTGCAGCCAAACAGCCGTCGATGCTCGGAGGTGTCTTCGGGTTCGGGGTAAGTGAACTCAACGCTCAAGGGGTGCGGTGCGTTGCCGCCCGACAGCTTGCGACAGAAACTCAACAACGATGCCAGTCCGGCATCGGTGTACTGCCGAGGTTTGACCGAACCCTGCTGCTGATGGTCGAGCCCGGACAGACGGAAATGTTGCTGCTCCGAAGTGAAGAAAAGGCTGAACCCGGTGCCAATCAACGGACTGAAACGGACCAGGCGTTCAAGGGCTTTTTTCAGGTTCAGGCTGGACATCATGGTGTAGCCGACGATCTGAAAACTGCCGGGGTGGAAACTGCCATAGGCCCGTAGCCCAATGTCCGGATCGTCCGAGGCCTCAGCGGCCAGTTCCCAGAGTCGATAGATGGCCTTTCGCTCGCAAAACGCTCCTGGTTTGTTTGCAAGATCAATGTCCAGTCCAGCCTCCCGACACAGACTGGCAACATCCAGTCCTTGAGCCGAGAGCGTATTTACCAGCACGCTGGCATAGCCTGAGCTCATTCTATACATGGCGTCCTCAATGACCTGTGGAACCGGACATCCTGTCCGGAGCCATGACTGATCTGCGATGAATCAAAGACTAACGGGTGGTTCAGTTGCCAATATTGATCCCAGTATAGGTAATCCCGATTTTTAGCCACTGTTTCAGGCCATTCGTCGACCGGATGCTACTAAGCCGGACATGGCACCTTTGGACACCACGCCGTCACCTCCCAACACTTCCGCATCCCGCGACCATACCGAACAATCCTCCCATCTTGCAGCGCAAAAACAAAAAAGGATTGGAGCTTATGAAGTCGCTTGGTCGTATTGCGTTGGTCACCGGTGGTATGGGTGGGATTGGCACGGCGATAAGCCAGCGCCTGTACAAGGAAGGATTCAAGGTCATCGTCGGTTGCAGCGCCGATTCCGACCGCAAGAACGACTGGATTGCCACTCAACTGGCGGCGGGTTACCAGTTCGAGTGCGTCTACGGCGACATCACCGATTGGGAGTCAACGCGCAAGGCCTTCGAGATGGCGCGGGAACAATTCGGCCCGATCGATGTGCTGATCAACAACGCCGGCATCACGCGTGATGCTTCTTTCCGCAAGCTGACGCCCGAGGACTGGAACGCGGTCATCGGCACCAACCTGAGCGGCGTGTTCAACACCACCAAGCAGGTGATTGAAGGGATGTTGGCCAAAGGCTGGGGACGGGTGATCAATATCTCCTCGATCAACGGTCAACGCGGCCAGTTCGGCCAGACCAACTACAGTGCGGCCAAAGCCGGCATCCACGGTTTCACCATGGCACTGGCACGAGAAGTGTCGGGCAAGGGCGTGACCGTCAACACCGTCTCGCCGGGTTACATCCAGACCAACATGACCGCGGCCATCCGCCCGGACATCCTCGACAGCATGATCGCGGCCACTCCGGTCGGGCGCCTTGGCCAACCCGAAGAAATCGCTTCGATCGTCGCCTGGCTGGCTTCCGATGAATCGGGCTACAGCACCGGCGCCGACTTCTCGGTGAACGGCGGGATGAACATGCAGTAGACCGATCAGGGCAAGGACGCCCTGCTCCCGCTGGACAACACTTTAATGAGGTCACGCATGAACGAAGTCGTAATCGTTGCCGCTACTCGTACCGCCATTGGCAGTTTTCAGGGTGCCTTGTCCGCGATTCCAGCCACCGAGCTGGGCGCTACAGTGATTCGCCGTCTGCTGGAAGAAACCGGTCTGGACGGTGCGCAGATCGATGAAGTGATCCTCGGCCAGGTCCTCACCGCAGGCTCGGGACAAAACCCGGCACGCCAGACGGCTATCAAGGCTGGCCTGCCCTTTACCACCCCGGCCCTGACCCTGAACAAGGTCTGCGGCTCGGGCCTCAAGGCCGTGCAACTGGCTGTACAGGCGATCCGTTGCGGCGACGCCGAACTGGTGATTGCCGGCGGTCAGGAAAACATGAGCCTGGCGCCCTATGTGCTGCCCAAGGCACGCACTGGCCTGCGTCTGGGTCATGCGCAATTGCAAGACAGCGTGATTCAGGACGGTTTGTGGGACGCCTTCAACGACTACCACATGGGCATTACCGCGGAGAATCTGGCCACTCGGTACAGCCTAAACCGCGAAGACCAGGACGCCTTCGCCGCCGCCTCGCAACAGAAAGCGGCCGCCGCCATCGAAGCGGGCTACTTCAAGCGTGAAATCACGCCGATCCTGATCCCTCAGCGCAAGGGCGATCCGCTGGTGTTCGACACAGATGAACAACCCCGCCCGGGCAGCACGCTGCAAGCCTTGAGCAACCTGAAACCGGCGTTCCAGAAAGACGGCAGCGTGACCGCCGGCAACTCGTCGACCCTCAACGATGGCGCCGCCGTGTTGCTGCTGGCCAGCGCCACCACGGCCCAGGCCCTCGGTTTGCCGGTGCTGGCATACATCAAGGCTTACGCCAGCGCAGGCGTCGACCCGTCGATCATGGGCATAGGCCCGGTCCCGGCCACCCGTCTGGTGCTGGAGAAAGCTGGCTGGAGCCTGGACGACCTCGACCTGATCGAAGCCAACGAAGCGTTCGCCGCGCAATCACTGGCGGTAGGCAAAGAACTGGGCTGGGACACCCGCAAGGTCAACGTCAACGGTGGCGCGATTGCGCTGGGTCATCCGATCGGCGCGTCGGGCGCGCGGATTCTGGTGTCGCTGGTGCACGAACTGATTCGCCGAGACGGCAAAAAAGGCCTGGCGACTTTGTGCATTGGCGGCGGCCAAGGCGTCAGCCTGATCATCGAACGATAAGAAGAAACACAGGACTGCTTGCTTGACTGCTGACGCGGTGCCGAAGTCCGGCACCGCGGTTTTTTTCTGCCCGGTTTACTGATGTGGGCAAGGAGTTCCATGGACAATAACGCGCACACCTTCAATACCTTCTGGTCCGGCCAGGTTCCGTTCATTGCCTCCTTTGCAGTGCAACAATTACGTTTATGGGTCAGCAGCAATCCGTGGTTCACCGGGCAGGAATACAACGAGTGGTTCGACCTGCCGCGCGGCACCCTGGACAGCCTGCAATCAGACTATCAACTGCAATGGGCGGACCTCGGCCAGCGGTTGATGAGCGGCCAGCCCTTCATCTTTGAAGATCGACGTTTCGCCAGTGGCAACTGGAGCGAGCCGCTGTTTGGCTCCCTCGCTGCTTTTTACCTGCTCAACGCCGGGTTCCTGCTCAAACTGCTCGACAAGCTCCCGATCAAAGACAAAAAACCACGCCAGCGCCTGCTGTATCTGGTGGAACAAGCCATCGCCGCCGGCGCACCGAGCAACTTTCTGGCAAGCAATCCCGATGCATTGCAGCGCGCCGCAGAGACTCAAGGCGGCAGCCTGCTCACGGGCCTGCTGCACCTGGCCAGCGACCTGCAGGAAGGCAAGATGCGCCAGTGCGACAGCGGCGCCTTCAAGGTCGGTGTCGACCTGGCCAGCACCCCTGGCGAAGTGGTGTTCGAGAATGAACTGTTCCAGCTGATTCAGTACTACCCGCAAAGCGAAACCCAGTACCGGCGCCCGGTGTTCATCGTCCCGCCGTCGATCAATAAGTACTACATCCTCGACCTGCGCCCGGACAACTCGATGGTTCGCCATTTGTTGCAACAAGGTCATCCGGTGTTTCTGATGTCGTGGCGCAACTTCGATCAGGCACACGCCGGCACCACCTGGGATGACCTGATCGAAACCGGCATCATCAAAGGCCTGAACGTGACCCGCGAAATCAGCGGCGAGCAACGGCCCAATTGCGTCGGTTTCTGCATTGGCGGCACGCTGCTGAGTACCGCGCTGGCCGTGCTGGCGGCCCGTGGTGATCGCGAGATTGCCAGCGTCAGCCTGTTGACCACGTTCCTCGATTACCTCGACACGGGCCCCATCGACATCTTCGTCGACGAGCAACTGGTGGCTTACCGCGAGCGCACCATCGGTGGCGTTGACGGCCCGATCGGACTGTTCAAGGGTGAGGACATGGGCAACACCTTCTCGCTGCTGCGCCCGAATGATTTGTGGTGGAACTACAACGTCGACAAGTACCTCAAGGGTCAAAAACCGATCGCCCTCGACCTGCTGTTCTGGAACAACGACAGCACCAATCTGCCGGGTCCGATGTATTGCTGGTACCTGCGCCACACCTACCTGCAGAACGATCTGAAATCCGGCGAACTGGACTGCTGTGGCGTCAAGCTCGACTTGCGCGCCATCGACGCCCCGGCGTACATCCTTGCCACCCATGACGATCACATCGTGCCGTGGCGCAGCGCCTACGCCAGCACCGAACTGCTGGCCGGCGCCAAGCGCTTCGTACTGGGCGCTTCAGGACATATCGCCGGGGTCATCAACCCGCCGGCCAAGGAAAAGCGCCATTACTGGACCAATAACCGGGTCACGAAAAACCCCGACACCTGGTTCAAGAATGCCGAGCAACATTGCGGTAGCTGGTGGAATGACTGGTTCGTCTGGCTGGCCGGACACGCCGGTGAACGCCAGCCTTCGGTGCTGCACACCGGCAATGCGCAATACCCTGCACTGGCATCGGCACCCGGTCGGTACGTGATGCAATGATCGGCAGTCCCGCGCAATAGCGTTTATCGCGCGGGGCGTCTCGTTGATCTCGCCCCGCAACAAAGCCAAAACACAGCACATCGGTTCAAGATCCCCGCCCGACTCTACGCCACCATGGCCTCCTCACTCATCCTGAAAGGACATCGCCATGGCTATCGCAAAAGCAGTACCCGGCAAAACCCTGCTGACCCCAACCGACCACACGCTGATCATGATCGACCACCAGTCGCAGATGTCCTTTGCGACCAAGTCGATCGACGCCGTGACCCTGCGCAACAACGCCGCGCTGGTGGCCAAGGCTGCCCGCGGCTTCAAGGTCTCGACCATTCTCACCACCGTTGCCGAGAAAAGCTTCTCCGGCCCGATCTTCGACGAAATCAAATCGGTATTCCCGGAACACAACGTCATCGACCGCACGAGCATGAACACCTGGGAAGACGAGCGCATTGCCGTTGAAGTGAACGCGTTCGGCAAACAGAAAATCGTCCTCGCCGGCCTGTGGACCTCCGTGTGCATCGTCGGCCCGGCGCTGTCGGCCATCGATCAGGGTTTTGAGGTCTACGTGATCGCCGACGCCTGTGGCGACGTCACCACCGAAGCCCATGAAATGGCGATGCAGCGCATGATCCAGATCGGCGCGCGGCCGATGACTTCGTTGCAATACCTGCTTGAATTGCAACGCGACTGGGCTCGCGGCGAAACCTATGACGAAACCGTCAAGACCTCGATTGCCAACGGCGGCGCCTACGGCCTGGGGCTGATCTACGCCAAGAGCATGTTCGGCGCGTCCGAAGCCCATTAAGTAACAGTCGCGACTCCGGGCACACCGGAGTCGCCTCCTCTCGCGGTGGATTGATCGATGACGTTTTCCTCACGAGACCTCAATCGCAGGTTGTGCGTGTGCTTGCCCGTGCTGTTTTCGGGCATGGTCCTGGCGGATGAATCGCAGGGCTTTCTGGACGGCGCGAAGCTTGAAGTGCTGAGCCGAAACTTCTACCTCAACAACGACTATCGATCGCCGTCACCGGCGGAAAAGAACTACAAAGCCGAATGGGCTCAAGGGTTTATCAGCTCTTTTGAATCTGGTTTCACACCCGGAAGCCTTGGATTCGGGCTCGACGCCCACGGGTTTCTGGGGTTGAAACTTGACGGTGGCAAGGGGCACTCCGGCACCGGACTGTTGCCGCTGGACAGTGACGGTCGCAGCGAAAGCGAATATTCCAGTGGCGGCGGCGCGCTGAAAATCAAGGCATCGAAAACGACTCTGGCCTTCGGCGAAATGATGGTCGAAACCCCGGTTTTCGATACCTCAGACAAACGCCTGCAACCCGAATACGCCAGCGGTTTTCTGTTGAACAGTCGCGAACTCGATGGCACGACGCTGCAGGCCGGACACTTCACGGCGTTCAAGAATCAGGACCATTCATCAGCCAAGGACGACTTCTACGGTTACGGCGCCAATACCGAGGCCGGCGGCATCACCTTTGTCGGCGCCGACATGTTCACCCAAAGTCCGCTCGGGGGTGCGCTGTATGCTTCTGAACTGACCGACACCTGGCATCAGTACTACGCCAATCTGCACCTCAAACAGTCCAGTGTTTTCCTCGACGCCAACCTCTACCAGACACGGGACACCGGCCAGGCGCTGGCAGGTGCCATCGATAACACCGCGTTCAGCCTGTCGGGCAAGTACACCGTCGATGCGCAGGCCTTTACCCTGGCCTTTCAAAAAATCAATGGCGACACGCCGTTCGACTTCGTCGGTGGCGACTCGATCTACCTCGCCAACTCGATCAAATACGCCGACTTCAACGGCGCCCACGAACGCTCGTGGCAGGCACGTTACGACCTCGATTTGAGCACCTACGGCGTTCCGGGTCTGAAATTCATGACCCGTTACGTCACGGGCAGCCAGATCGACGGCACCCATGCGCCCAAGGGCGGCGCCTACCACCCTTTTGATGAGTCAGTCGGTGACTACGTGCCGCAACAAGGCGATGGCGGCCGGCATTGGGAGCGCGACATAGACCTGCGCTACGTCGTGCAGTCCGGCACAGCCAAAGGGTTGTCCCTGCAACTGTCCCATGTGTCACATCGAGCCAACACCGCCCAGGCAGGCGATGACATCGACCGGGTGTACGTGGTCATCCAGTACCCGCTGAACTTCGGGCATCTGTGAAGGAAAAATGGCGGAAGGCAGCCGGAGTCGAACCTGCCCGGGAACGGATGCCGTCCCCAACCGGGTTTGAAGCCCGGCCGCGCCACCGGGCGCGATTGCCTTCCTTGAAGTCAGTGTTCGGCTCGTTGCGCCAGGGCATTGTCGAGGCGGATATGACGTTTGTCGCCAAAGCGTCGGGTCAGGCCCAGCCGGTCGAAGTATTCGAGAATCTGGATGCTACGTTTGCGCCCCAGGCCCACCGCATCGCGAAACGCCGTGACTTGAATCACCTCGTTTTGCGCCGCCAGTTGCAAAAGCATAGCCGCCAGACGACGCAGCATCGCATCGGTATAAAACAGGTCACGGACCACTTGATGCGCCAAGCCCAGGCGCGCCATCTTGCGCAGCAGCAAGCGCACCGCCAGCTCATCGAAACCCAGATCACGCACCCACGGTGGATCGAATCCTGCCTGTTCGAACAACGGTTGCAAGTGTTGCCACAGGGCTTCGTCCTCCGCGCTCAGCCGTACTTCATGACCGGGTAAATGCAGCCACGGTCCGCTGGCAGCGAGGGTGCCGCCGGCCAACAGTTCGTCGACCAGGCTGATGAACGTCGCACGGTCCAGCGCCGTGCCGCTGAACCGGCGCAGGCGATCCCGGTCCGGGCCCATTTGATCCGGTTCCAGTTGATGAAAGCGTGCCAGATGTTCCAGCAACAGTGCTTTTTGCGTTTCCCAGCGCAGTGCACTGAACAACAGCTGTCCCTGACGCGTGTCGATCAGGCGGACATCTTCGGGTAAATTCCAGGTGCTGCGCGGGCGGTTGAACTGACGCTCCAGACGCTGCGGGTCAAGTCCGGCGTCGCTGTTGGCCAGCAACACCGGCAAGACGTCTTCCAGACTTGTCTTCGTGGCCAGCGCCTGCAATTGCGCCAGGCGCTCCGGGATTCGGCGCTGTCGCGATGGCGCGAACGGGTCCAGCACCGGGCCACCGCCGAGGGTGCGCTGAGCGCTTTGATCACGCAGGATCAAAGGGTCGCCGTTCACCGCTTGCACGGATGCATTGAGCAGAAGTTGCGCGAACATTCGCTCACCCGGCGCCAGGCTGGAACCCTCCAGTAACGCCACTCGCCCCGTTACATCCTGAGTCCCGAGGTGCACGTGCACCGGCTGAAAATGTTCGAATGCCCTGGTTTCGCTGGCCAACAGGTGCATGTCAATGTCCAGCCGCTGCGTCGGCGCATACAGCCACTCGGCCAACAGCCAGTGCCCCCGATGAATCTGCTCCAGTGCCAGGCGCTCGGCGCTCAGGTTCAACGCCACTCGCTGGCCCGCCGTGGCGCTGTCGGCGGCCTGATTCTGCGCATGCAGGCCGCGCACCCGCACCGGTTTGCCCTGCGGACCGAGCAATAGCGTGTCGCCGACCGCCACCTGTCCGGACAACGCCGTACCGGTCACCACAATTCCCGCGCCGGCGACGCTGAAAGCCCGATCAATTGCCAGGCGAAACCCGCCGTGGGCACTGCGCAGGAGTACGTCTTTTTGTGCATCCAGCAAAGCCTGACGCAGCGTTTCGATGCCCTCACCCGTCGTGTTCGACACCGCAATCTGCGGCGCACCGGCATATGGGCCGGGCGCCAGCAAGGTGGCGATCTGTTCGCGTACGGCTTGAACCCTGGAAGGATCGACCCGGTCGCATTTGGTGATCGCAATCAATGCCCGAGGAATACCCAACAGTTCGACGATGGCCAGGTGTTCGCGGGTCTGGGGCATGACGCCGTCATCGGCGGCCACCACCAGCAGCGCCAGATCAATGCCTTGCGCTCCGGCCAGCATGTTGTGGGTGAAGCGTTCATGACCGGGCACGTCGATAAAACCGGTCAGGGCCGCACCGGGTTCGAGCGCGCAATACAGATAACCGAGGTCGATGGTCATGCCCCGCTCACGCTCTTCCCGGCGACGGTCGCCCGCCTGGCCGGTCAAGGCCTGCAGCAAGGACGTCTTGCCGTGATCGATGTGCCCTGCGGTGCCAACGATCACCCGGTCACCTGCAGTTGATCGAGTTGCGCCAGCCACGCCGGCTCGTCGTCCAGTTGCCGCAGATCCAGCCACAGCGCGTCGTCGTCAATTCGGCCCAGCACCGGAATGGCCAGATGACGAAACGCGGCTTCCAGCCCCAACAATTGCCGTCCGCGCAGGCGCTTACTGACCAGTGGCTGCAGGCATAAAGCCGCGCTCGGCAACCGAGCTACCGGTTGGCTGCCGCTGCCGATCATGCCCAGCGCCGGCACTGCGCTGACGCTCCAGCCCTCGCCCACAGCCTGCGCCAATGATGGTTGCAGGCGTTCGGCTTGAGCAAGGATGTCAGCCTGCGGCCGGGTCAGCAGGTGCAGGCTCGGCAGCCGTTCGGCCAGCCGATCAGGATCGCGATACAACCCCAACACCGCTTCGAGGGCCGCCAAAGTCAACTTGTCCACCCGCAACGCACGCTTGAGCGGGTTCTTCTTGATCCTGGCGATCAGGTCTTTGCGACCAACGATCAACCCGGCCTGAGGGCCGCCGAGCAACTTGTCGCCACTGAAGGTGACAATGTCTGCACCGTCGAGCAAAGCCTGGCGCACCGTCGGTTCGGCGGGCAAGCCCCAGCGAGTCAGGTCCAGCAGGCTGCCGCTGCCGAGGTCTTCGAGCAGCGGCAAACCGTGTTGGTGCGCCAGCTCTGCCAGCTCGGCAGTTGGCACGCTCGTGGTGAAGCCCTGAATGTTGTAGTTGCTGGCGTGTACTCGCATCACCAGACCACTGCGCGGGCCAATGGCGGCTTCGTAATCCCTCGCATGGGTTCGGTTAGTGGTGCCGACTTCGTGCAGCCTGACACCCGCCCGGGCCATGATGTCGGGAATGCGGAAAGCGCCGCCGATTTCAATCAGTTCGCCCCGGGAAATGATCCCTTCCTTGCGCGCCCCCAGGCTGTTGAGCGTCAGCAGCACGGCGGCCGCATTGTTGTTGACCACGGTCACGGCTTCGGCGCCGGTCAGCTCGCGGATCAGGCCTTCGATCAGGTCGTCGCGGTCGCCGCGCTTGCCGCTGTGCAGGTCGAATTCCAGGTTGAGCGGATAACGGGCGGCCATCTGCACCGCGTCAATCGCTTCCTGCGGCAGTAACGCGCGACCGAGGTTGGTGTGCAGCACGGTGCCGGTGAGATTGAATACGCGGCGGACATGGCTGCGATGCTGCCGGGCAAGGCGCTCGCCAGCCCTGCCCGCCAGGGTTTCCGGGGTGATTTCGATGGCGTCGAGTTGCCCTGAAAGGACCGGCTCACGCAGGTCATCCAGCAGTTGCCGCAAACTGGCCAGCAGCGCCTCGCGCCCATAACGCTCGGCCAGTGGCTGACATGCAGGATGGCGCAGCAAACTGTCGATGGAAGGTAGCCGCAAGGCCGGGCTGGCAGATCTGGAGGACATCAGGGGCTCCCGTAAACGGCTGACCGCCTGAGTGTAGCCGCTGAGCCTCTTTGCGAGCGGGCTCGCTCCCACAATGAATCTGCGTACGCCTGGCGCTCGTACGATGGCGGCCTGACAGCCGACCTTTTTTTTGGACTGAGTACATATCCGTTTCTGCGGTAACGGCGGCTATTGGTTCCGCCCTTACGGCGGGTCACTTTGGAAAAGCGCCAAAGTAACCAAAACGCTTTGGCCCCTGACGTACGGCCTTCCGACGGGGCAGATCAAGATCAAAAGCAAAAGCGAGGCGGCCTGATAGCCAGCCTGATTGTCAGGATCATTGGTGGGAAACACCAGTGTCATGCCCGCCAACAATCCCCTGTGGGAGCTAGCCTGCTAGCGATGGACGTCCAGACACCGTGTTGATTCAGATCGCCCGCGTTATCGTTAACGATCATCGCTAGCAGGCTAGCTCCCACAGGAGATCGGGTTCCGAACGAACGGGGCAAAAGCGCTTGGTTAGTTGGCGCTTTTCCAAGTAACCCGCTGTAAGAGCGGAACCATAGGCGGCCGTTACCGAAAAAATGGATATGTCCCCGAGAGGCCACAGCAAGAAAGCTTCAATCCCCCCCAGGCGCAAACAAAAGATTCGGCGCCAACCGTTGATACCCTTCCTGTTCCAGGCGCATGTCCAGCATCAGGCTGGTCAAGTCACCCGACAGCGCTTCGCCGTCAGCGTCGTTTTCCAGGTACAACAGTTTCAGATAACTGCGACAACCGGGACAGACTTCAGCGCGCAATGGTGCCTGGTTGGCGGCGTGGCGATCATCATCGAGGCTGACATATTCAAGCCCCTTGCTCTGCTCGCAATACACGCATTTGACCCGCACCACATGCCATTCGCAGGCACACAGCGAACACACCAGATAGCGCAAGCCGTTGTGTTTGCCGCGATGGCGGATCACCCCGGCCATCGCCGGCGAACCGCACGCCGGACACTGGCTGAGACTGTCGCCGGGTTTCAAGGCCAGATCAGGCGTGCTCAGCAACCAATGGCTCCAGGCGGCCTGCAATGCGGCGCCCAGAAAGGGCACCAACTCCGCCGGCAGCAACGCAAACTGGCCACTGACCAAAGCAATCGCCCAGGCTTTAAGTTGGCCGACGCTGGCATTGCGCAAACGGGTTATCGCGTTCTCGACTTCCAGTTGCGACGGTGGCCGATAACGCTGCAACAGCGCGTCGAGCCAAGGCAACCAATCGTCCTCGCGCACCAGACCGTCGGCAGCGAACGGCGGCAAGCCATGCTGCTGGCAAACCCGCAAGCGTTCGGAATTGGGCAACGCATTGACGGGCGGATCGTCCATCATCTGCTGCTGAACATCACACAGCCCGGCCACCAAAAGCAGGTAATCGGCCAAAGGATGCCCCTCAGCCAACCGTTCCAGTCGCCGCGCGCGCAACGCGAACAGGTTGTTCGGCGGCAGGTGCAGAAACGGCGGAGAACTCGCCGCCGCTTCAATCTCGCCAGGCTCAAGAATCGTCGCCAAGGTGCTTATCCTTTTTTGCTGACCGGTCGTTCGGGGTGCTCGTCGCGCGTCACTTCCCGGTACCAGAGCTCATGGTGTTTCCTTGCCCAGGCGCGACTGACCCAGCCATGCACCATGGCGCTCACCGAGCCTTTGATCCAGATGCCGGCGTAGATGTGCACGATGATGCTCAACACCAATACAAATCCCGCCAAGGCATGCAGCAGCATTGCCCAGCGAATCGCGGTGATGCCGAAATACTCGCTGAAATATGCGCGCCAGATCACCAGCCCGCTGAACAGCAGCACCAGCATGCACAGCAGCAACGTCCAGAACAGCAGCTTCTGCCCAGGGTTGTACTTGCCGATCGGCGGCACGCCCTCCTCCTCGTTCTGGATCACCCGCCCGACGCGGCGCAGCCACAAGCGGTCATTGCTGATAAAGAAATTCGCCCGAAAGAATTGAATCACCAGCCCCAGGAACAGCACAAACATTACCACGCCCATGAACGGATGCAGGATGCGCGTCCATGGCCCGCCGCCGAACAGGTGACTGAGCCAGAACAGCGCCGGATGAAACAGCGCCAGCCCCGACAACGCCGCCATGATGAAGGAGATCGCCACCAGCCAGTGGTTGGTGCGCTGGTTCGAGGTGTAGCGCAGGATCTGTCTGCGGATCATGGTCTGTCCTCCCCGCGCGGATCGAAGGTGTGCACCGCCGGATCGACTTCGTGTACCGCAGGGTCTTTGAGGATCGGAAGTTCATCTTCCTCAACCAACTGCGGGCCAATGCGCACGTAATGGAAGAACCCGGCCAGTACCGCCAGTCCCATGGCCAGCAAGCCCAGGGGTTTGCTTACGCCTTTCCACAATTCCACCAGCGGACTGATCGTCGGGCTGTTCGGCAAACCGGCGTACAGCACCGGCGTGTCGGCGTGATGCAACACGTACATGACGTGCGTGCCGCCCACGCCTTCGGGATCGTAAAGACCGGCGTTGGCGAAGCCGCGGCTCTTGAGGTCGACGATACGTTCGGCGGCGTGTTCCTTCATGTCGTCCTTGGTGCCGAACACAATCGCCCCGGTCGGACAGGTTTTCACGCAGGCCGGTTCCAGGCCCACCGCGACCCGGTCCGAGCACAACGTGCACTTGTAGGCCTTGTGATCCTTTTGTGAGATCCGCGGGATGTTGAACGGACATCCGGTGATGCAATAACCGCAACCGATGCAGTGGTCCTGATCGAAATCGACGATGCCGTTGGCATGCTTGATGATCGCCCCCGGACTCGGGCACGCCGCCAGGCAGCCCGGCTCGGCGCAATGCATGCAGCCGTCCTTGCGGATCAGCCATTCGAGGTTGCCGGCGTCGGTTTCGTGCTCGGTGAAGCGCATCAGGGTCCAGGTCTCCGCGCTCAGGTCCTGGGGATTGTCGTAGGTGCCGAGGTTGTGACCGACGTCGTCGCGCAGCTCGTTCCATTCCGAACAGGCGACCTGGCAGGCTTTGCAGCCGATGCACTTGGTGGTGTCGATCAGTTTGGCCACTTCCTCCTGATTGCGCACTGACGGCGAAACCGTCGTGGTGGCCGAGCGGGCAATGATGTCTTGGCTGGCCATTTAGACTTTCTCCACGTTGACCAGGAATGACTTGGATTCCGGGGTCTGGGTGTTGCCATCGCCGAGGAACGGCACCAGGGTGTTGGTCAGGTAACCGTGACGCGTGAGCCCGGTAAATCCCCAGTGCAACGGGATGCCGATCTGGTGCACCACCTGATTGTTGACCTGCAGCGGACGTATCCGCTTGGTCACCACCGCTACCGCTTCGATATGCCCGCGCTTGCTGCTGACCCGCACCCGGTCACCGGCAACGATGCCTTTTTCCTTGGCCAGCACCTCGCCGATCTCGACGAACTGCTCAGGCTGGGAAATGGCGTTGAGCTTGCAATGCTTGCTCCAGAAGTGGAAATGCTCTGTCAGCCGGTAGCTGGTGGCGGCGTACGGGTAATCCTTGGCCACGCCGAGGGAATCCCACACTGAATCAAAGATCCGCGCCGCCGGGTTACTGGTGGCTTTCTTGTTTTCCGGGTGCAGCGGGTTGATGCCGATGGGCGTCTCGAACGGCTCGTAGTGTTCCGGGAACGGGCCTTCGTTCATCTTGTCGACGGCAAAGAACCGCGCCACGCCTTCGGGGTTCATGATGAACGGATTCATCCCGGCTTCCGGTGGCGAGTCGGCCTTGAAGTCCGGCACGTCGGTACCGCCCCAGACTTTGCCGTTCCACCACACCAGGCGTTTTTTCTCGTCCCACGGTTTGCCTTGCGGGTCGCACGAGGCGCGGTTGTAGAGAATCCGTCGGTTCGCTGGCCAGGCCCAGGCCCAGCCCTGATGCTGTTTCATGCCGTACGGATCGCTGTTGTCGCGCCGGGCCATCTGGTTACCGGTCTCGGTCCAGCTGCCGCAGAAAATCCAGCAACCTGAGGCGGTGCTGCCATCGTCCTTGAGTTGGCCGAAGCCGGCCAGCTGCGCATTGCCCTTGATCGCCACGCCCGTCGCATCGGTGAAGTCGGTGGTGGCGTAGCCGTTTATCTCCCTGGCCAGCTCTTCCGGCGCCGGCTCGTCGGCAATCCTGTAGGGCCACGACAGTTTGAGGATCGGGTCGGGATAAGTGCCGCCATGGGCTTGATAGCGTTGACGCAGGCGCAGGAACAGCTCGCTCATGATCTGCACGTCGGTGCGCGCTTCGCCAGGGCCGTCGGCGCCTTTCCAGTGCCATTGCAGCCAACGACTGCTGTTGACCAGCGAGCCGTCTTCTTCAGCGAAACAGGTTGTAGGCAGGCGAATCACTTCGGTCTGGATGCCGGCGGTTTGGACGTCGTTGTAAGGCCCGACGTTGCGCCAGAATTCCGAGGTCTCGGTGGACAGCGGGTCCATCACCACGAGCCATTTCAACCTGGCCAGCGCCGCCATCACCCGGTTTTTGTCGGGCAACGCGGCAATCGGGTTGAAGCCCTGGCACATGTAGCCGTTGACCTTACCCTGCCCCATCAGGTCGAACACTTTGAGGATGTCGTAGTTGGGAATGTCGAGTTTCGGCAAATAGTCGTACGCCCAGTTGTTCTCGGCCGTAGCGTTGCCGGCGTACCAGGCTTTCATCAGGCTGACGTGGAATTTGCTGTAGTTCTGCCAGTAGGACAGCTGCCCCGGCCGCAATGGTTTTTGCGTGCGTTTGATGATGTAGGCGTTGTAGTCCTGCTCCGCGTCCTGCGGCAACGTCAGATAGCCCGGCAGTGCATTGGACAGCAGCCCCAGGTCCGTCAACCCCTGGATATTGGAGTGCCCGCGCAAGGCATTGACGCCCCCGCCCGGCATACCAACGTTGCCCAGCAGCAACTGCACCATGGCGGCGCTGCGAATGATTTGCGAACCGATCGAGTGCTGCGTCCAACCCAGAGCATAGAGGATCGTCATGGTCTTGCCCGGTTGCGAGCAGGTGGCGATCTCTTCCCAGATCTTTTGCATGGCTTCCACGGGCATGCCGCAAATCTGACTGGCTAACTGAATGTTGTAGCGGCTGTAATGCTGCTTCATCAATTGATAGACGCAGTGCGGGTCTTGCAGAGTCGGGTCGACCTTGACGAAGCCGTCTTCACCCAGTTCATAACCCCAGCCGGACTTGTCGGTATACGCGCGTTTGGCCACGTCGTACCCGCTGAAGATTCCGTCCTCGAAGCCATACCCGGCTTTGACGATGAACGACACGTCCGTGTAATTGCGTACGTACTCGTGCTGGATCTTGTCCTCGGTCAGCAGGTAATTGATCAGTCCGCCCATGAAGGCGATATCGGTGCCGGTGCGGATGGGCGCGTAATAGTCGGCCACGGACGCGGTACGGGTGAATCGCGGGTCAACCACGATCAGCCGCGCGGCGTTGTGCGCCTTGGCTTCGGTCACCCATTTGAAACCGCACGGGTGCGCTTCTGCAGCGTTGCCGCCCATCACCAGGATCAGGTTCGCGTTGGCGATATCGGTCCAGGTATTGGTCATGGCACCACGGCCGTACGTCGGGGCAAGACTTGCCACCGTCGGGCCGTGTCAGACACGCGCCTGGTTATCGAACCCCAGCATGCCGAGACTGCGAATGACTTTGTGGGTGATGTAACCCGCTTCGTTGGACGCCGCCGAGGCCGCGAGGAAACCGGTGGTGAGCCAGCGATTCACCGTTTCGCCCTGGGCGTTTTTCTCGATGAAGTTGGCGTCGCGGTCGGCCTTCATCAGGTCGGCGATGCGATCCAGCGCTTCATCCCAGGAAATGCGCGTCCACTCCGTGCTGCCCGGCTTGCGCACCTGCGGATATTGCAAGCGGCCGGGGCTGTGAATGAAGTCCAGCAGGCCCGCGCCTTTCGGGCACAGCGTGCCGCGATTGACCGGATGGTCGGCATCGCCTTCGATGTGGATGATGTTTTGCGCGACATTCTTGGCGGCATCGCCCTGGCTGTACATGATCAAGCCGCAGCCTACCGAGCAGTACGGGCAGGTGTTGCGGGTTTCATGGGTGTGGGCAAGCTTGAAGTGACGCACCTGCTCGGCGAAGGCCGGCGCCGGGGCCATGCCCAGCGCGCCCAGGCTCGAGCCTGCAAGGCCGATACCGGCGACCTTGAAGAACTGACGACGGTTGAGATCCATCGTGCACTCCTGATCAGGTGGAGACCCGGTACTTGTGCCGGGCTTTTCTGGACAATCACGGTGACGGCAGCGTGGCTACCGACACTTCAAACTCTAGACAATGCAGAAGAAGACAGTGTGAAAACCGACCGCCGGACGTTTGTCGGAATATCTGGGAGCGGGCTTGCCCACGATGGCGGAAGATCAGCAAATAATGATGCTGGCCGTACCGACGTCATCGCGGGCAAGCCCGCTCCCACAGGCATGGAGTTGCTCACGCCATCGAGCAGGCTCGCTCCCGCACGGCTTGGCGCTTATCATGTCTGCCGAATTAATCCCGGCCTTTATGAGATGAGCATGACTTTCGATTTTGATCAGGTGTTCGACCGCCACAACACCGGCAGTACCAAGTGGAGCCGCTACCCGGCGGACGTATTGCCGATGTGGGTTGCCGACATGGATTTTGCCGCGCCACCGGTGATCATCCAGGCCCTGCAAAAACGTCTGGAACACCCGTTGCTCGGCTACAGCGTGGCGCAGGATGACTTGCGCAATGCCATCGTTGCCGACCTCTGGAACAAGTACGCCTGGCGCGTCGAGCCGCAGGAGCTGATTTTCCTGCCGGGCGTGGAATCGGGTTTCAACATGGCCCTGAAGGCGCTGGTCCAGCCGCAACAGAACGTCGTGGTACAGACGCCCAACTACCCGCCACTGCGTCATGCACCGGGACATTGGGGGCTGAACAAGGTTGAACTGAACTTCGAGGCGATGGCAGATGGCACGTACGCCACGCCCCTTGATGCCTTGCGCCAGTCGCTGGATGGCGGCGGTGCGCTGCTGCTGAGCAACCCGCACAACCCGCTGGGCAAAGCGTTCCCAAGGGAAGAACTGCAAGCCGTGGCCGATATCTGCCTGGCACAGGGCGCGTGGATCATTTCCGACGAGATCCACGCCGAGCTGTGCTTCGACGGGCGCAAACACATTCCCACCGCGTCGTTGAGTCCGCAAATCGCCCAGCGCACCATCACGCTGATGTCGGCGAGCAAGGCCTACAACATCGCCGGCCTGAAGACTTCGTTCATGATCATTCAGGACCGCGCCCTGCGTGAGCGCGTCAACCATGCACGCTGCGGCATGGTCGACAGCGTCAACCCGCTGGGCATGGAAGCGACACGCGTTGCCTACGCCGAAGCCGGGCCCTGGCTGGCGGCGCTCAAGGATTACCTGCAAAGCAATCGCGATTACCTGGTGGATGCCGTTCGTTCGCGCCTGCCCGGTGTCAGCATGAATGTACCTCAGAGCACCTACCTCGCCTGGCTCGATTGCTCGGCGCTGGGGCTGGAGAATCCGCAGCAGTTCTTCCTTGAACAGGCGAAGGTCGGGCTCAGCCCAGGCCTGGATTTTGGCGATGACTGCAAACAGTACGTCCGCCTGAATTTCGGCTGCCCGCGTGCGTTGCTGGAGGAAGGGATTGCGCGGATGGAGCGCAGCTTGCTCAATCTCAAGGCCTGATTCCATCTGAAGGTAAAGACAATCCCCCCTGTGGGAGCTAGCCTGCTAGCGATGGCGGAGTGTCAGTCGACA
>NZ_JAVLRV010000002.1:1911770-2009351 GCF_055803035.1 Pseudomonas sp. 300
GACTGATCCGACGCCATCGCTAGCAGGCTAGCTCCCACAGGAGGTCGGGTTGATTTGAAGGTTTCAGCAACCGTCCGAAATCCAACCGAACTCAAGGCAAAAGAGCGGGGTCCACCCTTTGACGCTTCTGCCTTGAGAACGGAGATTTCCCGATGACTGACTATCCAAAACCGCCCTTCAAGAAACAGGGCCAGCCCGTCCCCGGCTCCCAGAAGAAAATGGACCCGTATCCGGATTGCGGCGAGCAGAGCTACAAAGGCTCCGGCCGTCTGCTCGGCAAGATCGCCCTGATCACCGGCGCCGACAGCGGTATCGGCCGCGCAGTCGCAATCGCCTTCGCCCGTGAAGGCGCGGACGTCGCCGTTGCCTACCTCAATGAACACGAAGACGCGCAGGAAACCGCGCGCTGGGTCGAACAGGCCGGGCGTCAGTGCGTGTTGCTGCCCGGCGACATCGCACAGAAAGCGCAATGCCAGGCGCTCGTCGATAAAACCGTCGAGCGCTTTGGCCGTATCGACATTCTGGTCAACAACGCCGCGTTCCAGATGACCCACGAAAACTTCGAGGACATCCCGGACGAAGAATGGGTGATGACCTTCGACGTCAACATCACTGCCATCTTCCGGATCTGCCAGGCGGCGCTGAAGCACATGAAGCCCGGTAGTTCGATCATCAACACCAGCTCAGTCAATTCGGACATGCCCAAACCGACCCTGCTCCCCTACGCCACGACCAAAGGTGCGATTGCCAATTTCACCGGCGGCCTGGCGCAAATGCTGGGGCCGAAAAACATCCGAGTGAACTGCGTGGCGCCGGGGCCCATCTGGACACCGCTGATCGTCTCGACCATGCCGGATGAGGAAGTGCAGAACTTTGGCGGGCAGACACCTCTGGGACGGCCGGGACAACCGGTCGAAGTGGCGCCCATTTATGTGCTGCTGGCGTCGGATGAGGCCAGCTACATCACTGGTCAGCGCTACGGGATTACCGGTGGCAAACCGATGCTTTGAAGGGACATCCTGTGGGGAGCGAGCTTACTCGCGCTTGAGGGCGCAGCGCTCACAAAAGGGGGCCGCTGCGCAGCCCAGCGGGAGCAAGCTCTCTCGCCACGGCAAGCGCCTTCACCACAGTAAACATTCCCTCTATCGGGCCCTGCCCGGCTGCGGCAAGAAAAAAGTGAACCCAGGACAAGGCTCGCCCCTCAATACTTTAGGGGCTCCTGTCACGGGGCCGCTCCCGATTAGGAGGTCGTCATGTCCGCACCTATCGTCAAACTGTTTACCCAACCGAACTTCGCGTGGACGGATATCCGCAAAGAAGAGGAAGCTCACCCCCGCCACTACCTCGCTCACTTGTTGCTGCTCGCCTTGATCCCTGCCGTCTGCCTGTTTATCGGGACTACCTACGTTGGCTGGAGCCTGGCCGAAAACGAAACGGTGAAGCTCAGCAGCAGTAGCGCGCTGCAATTGTGCGTGCTGCTTTACGTGACCATTGTCGCCGGCGTGGCGTTGATGGGTCTGTTCATCCGCTGGATGTCCCGCTCGTTCGATGCGCGGCCGACGGTCAACCAGTGCATCGGTTTTGCCGCGTATACCGTCACCCCGTTTTTCCTTGCAGGCTTTGCCGGTCTGTACCCGAGTCGTTGGCTGGCGATTACCGTGCTCGGTGCGGCCTCGATCTACTCGACGTTTTTGCTGTTCATCGGCATGCCGACGTTCATGCACGAACGCAAGGAACAGGGGTTGCTGAATGCCGCCTGTGTCTGGGGTGTCGGGTTGTTGGTGCTGGTCACTGCCCTGGTGGAAATGATCCTGGTGTGGTTCAACGTACTGACACCGGAATACCTGCGCGCGACTGTCGGTTGATCGCCCACGGCCCAACCTCGCAACACCTGTCCGGCGAGTACAGCGCATGAGCTTCATTCTCTGGGTGGCGGTGTTGGGTGCGGTGCTGCTGACACTGGCGTTGACATCGTCGTACCTGCGCTGGATGCCGGTGACGACCTCGGCGGTGTGCCTGATGCTGGGGATCGCCATCGGGCCGGCAGCGCTCGGCCTGTTGAAGCTGGACATGAACGACGCCTCTATCTGGATGGAGCACCTGACGGAAGTCGCGGTGCTCTTTTCGTTGTTTGTGTGTGGCCTGAAGTTACGCTCGCCCTTCAAGGACAAAAACTGGCGCATCGCCGCAGGTCTGGCTGGCCCGGTGATGGTGTTGACCATTACCGGCGTTTCCCTGCTGCTGCACTACGGTTTCGAATTGTCCTGGGGCGCGGCCGTGTTGATCGGATCGATACTGGCACCCACCGACCCGGTTCTCGCCGCGCTGGTGCAAGTCAATGACGCCCGGGATGACGACAGCGTGCGATTTGGCCTCTCCGGTGAAGCCGGGCTCAACGACGGGATTGCGTTTCCGTTCGTGATCCTCGGGTTGCTGCTGTTGCAACACGACGGCAACCCCGGCTGGCTGGGCGATTGGGCGCTGCGCAGCCTGCTCTGGGCCGTTCCTGCCGGTTTGCTCACGGGTTACGTGATGGGGCGCGGCATTGGTCGCCTGACGTTGGTACTGCGGATCAAAAATGACGACAGCACCCTTTCCCCCAACGACTACCTGGCCCTCGCGTTGATCGCCCTGGCGTACGTCGCTGCCGAATCGATTCATGGCTACGGCTTTTTATCCGTGTTCGCAGCAGGCCTGGGCCTGCGCCATGTAGAAGTCAAATCCACCGGCGACGACGAACTGCCGGCCGAGCATCGGGTGCAGCCTGTCGTCGGCCATCAGAACGTCGATCCGCACCAGGCCGTTCATGGCGACACCGAAGGTCTTGAAGAAACGCAGGTCGCCGCCGGCATCATGATGGGCGACATGCTCGCCTTCGGCAGTCTGGTCGAACGCGCCATGGAAGTGTTTCTGGTGACGCTGCTCGGTGTCGTGCTGATTGGGCACTGGGACTGGCGAGCGCTGCTGATCGGCGGCGTGTTGTTTTGCCTGATCCGGCCGCTGAGCGTCGTCGCCCTGCCCTGGCGTGGCTTGCTGGACGGGCGCCAGCGCCTGTTGATCGGCTGGTTCGGCATACGCGGCATCGGTAGCCTGTATTACCTTTTCTATGCCCTGAACCATGGGCTCGCGCCTTCAATCGCAGCGCTTTGCACCGACTTGACGTTGTCGGTGGTTGCGCTGAGCATCCTCATCCATGGCATCAGCACGCAACCGATGCTGGCTTGGTACGAACAGCGCAAAAAGCAAAAGGCTTGATTGGATACCTGCAAATTTCCGCAAAATTCGATGCCGCGATCTGCATGAGCCAAAAAACATACTCATGCAGCCTGCATGACTTCAGATCGCCATCAGCCAATTCAACCTGTTGATTTTCAAGACAGATGCCACAGCAGAAAAATCGGCACGACAAATGCTCCTGCACCATGAGCGACCTTCGGCCTTGAGACCGTTCGCGCTCATCCCCGTGACTATTGGAGAGACTCGACCATGAACGCTATTGACCTGCTGCAAGCCGACCATGAACGCGTAAAGGGCATCCTGACCCAATTGAGCGAATCCACCGAGCGTGGTGTTAAAAAACGCACCGAGCTGCTGGCCAAGCTTGAAATGGAGATCACGATCCATACCCGTCTCGAAGAGGAAGTCTTGTACCCCGCGTATAAAAAAGCGGGCGGCAAGGAACAGGACGTCATGTACTACGAAGCCAAGGAAGAACACCGTACCGTTGACTCGCTGGTGTTGCCTGACTTGAAAGTGACCGATCCATCCTCTGTGGAATTCGCCGGCCGCGTAAAAGTGGTCAAGGAGTTGCTGGAACACCACATCGAAGAGGAAGAAACAGAAATGTTTCCTCAGGCGAAAAAGCTGCTGGGCAAGGCCACCCTCGAAGAATTGGGTGCGCAAATGGAAAGTCTTAAGGCTCAGTACAAGAAAGAAATGAGTGCGGCCAATCTGGCAGCCTGATCAAAGTGGCAGGCAATAAAAGGCCCGGCGTTTGCCGGGCCTTTTTGCTTTTGCGTCTTACGCGCCGGGATTGGTCACCTGGATAAAAACCGCGTAACTGCCCAGCAATACCCAGAACGTGGCAAAAATCCAGGGTGTACGCACCGAAAACAACAGGGATTTGCGGTAGCCCTTGTGGGACGATTCCATTTCGCTGAACAACGGCGACTCGTCGTAAGCGAGCCCCATCAGGGGTTCGCTGCGCAGCAGTTCACTCTGCTTGAAGTGCCAGTGATCGATGATGTCGTACGCCGCGCGAATACCCGGCCAGGCGTTAAGTGAACTGAGTATTCCCAACAGCGCCAGAAACGGCGGCACCACCAGGGTGAACAGTTTGCCCCACTCGGGATTAAGGTTGGACATGCACGATGCAAAAGCAATCACCAGAAACGATTGCGCCGCGAGGTAGGCGTCGGTGCGATTGGCCAGAATGCTGGTTTCGTACTGGATTTCCCGACGGTAGAAATCCAGACGTTCCTTGGGCGAGCCGAACATCTTGGCGTTGTGTTCGGTCAGGGCTTCTTCGGCTGGAGCTTCAGTCAGTATTCTTGGCAAGGGAATCACGCACAGAATGGAAAACGTTTAGAAGAAACGCCTACTGACAAGTTCAGCTGGATTAACACGGCAAGGGGCCTGCAATGGACGATCTTGATTGGGTGCAATGGCCAGCGATGCTGGTCACGGTGCTGGCGGCTTGGCTGATCGGTTCACGAAACCCCAGGCGCCGGGTCTGGGGGTTCATCTGCTTTATCCTCAGCAATATTTTATGGGTGATCTGGGGGTATCACACTCAGGCCTACGCGTTGATCGTGTTGCAATTTTGCCTGTGTGCCATGAACTTGCGCGGGTTCAAAAAGAACGCAGGCTCCGCAACCGAACAATGATTCACTTCATCGTCGAGGCAATGATTTCCACCAGATTGAGTTGAGTAAAAGGTTTGGACAAGCGCGGTAGTCTGGTCGCAAAGCCTTCCAGCCGCTCGGCGTAACCCGTGGCCAGGATGATCGGCAGGTCAGGTTTGATGCTGCGTATCGCCTGCGCCAGGTGCGCGCCGTCCATTTGTGGCATAGCCATGTCGGTAATGACCAGATCGATGGCCTGTTCGCTGTCGAACACTTTCAGCGCTTGAGCCCCGGATACCGCACTGATCACCCGATGCCCCAAGTCTTCGAGCAAAAGGCAGGTACTGGTCAGCACCAGGCTGTCGTCGTCCACCACCAGCACGCATAGACGAGACACCGGAGGCGCGGCATTTTCCTCTACAGGTTTGGCAACCGAACCCTGTGTAGCCACGGGAATCCACAGTTCGGCCGTGGTGCCCTCGCCCTTGTGACTCTTGATGATGAATCGCCCGCCCAGTTGTTCGATGAAGCCATGCACCATCGACAATCCCAGCCCTGTACCTTTGCCAACCCCCTTGGTGGTAAAGAACGGGTCCATCGCCACGGCGAGTGTGGCGTCGTCCATGCCCTCCCCTGTGTCATTGATGGAGAGGCAAACATAACGGCCTGACATTGGCGTGAGCGCGGAGTGATCACTGGCTTCTTCAGACCGGGCGCGGATCAGGATCTTGCCACCATGGGGCATGGCATCGCGGGCGTTGGTCACCAGATTCAGGACTGCCAGTTCGAGTTGGTTTATGTCGGCCAAAACCGGCTCGACTGCTTCCGTAAAACGGGTTTCGAGAACCACCGTAGGCCCGAGGGAACTGCGCAACAGGCCGGTGATACCTTCTAGCAGCGCCGGTATCTCGACCGATTCGGTCTTCAATTCCTGACGTCTGGCAAATGCAAGCATGCGCTGGGTCAGCGACACTCCGCGCAAGGCGCCTTGAGTGGCGTTGTCCAGCAAGCGGGTGATTTTTTTATCCTCCCCCACGCGCTTGCGCACGATTTCCAGATTGCCAAGGATCACCGTCAACAGATTATTGAAGTCATGGGCAATCCCCCCGCTAAGCTGCCCGATGGCTTGCATTTTTTGCGCCTGGAAAAGCGCTTCGCGGGTTTGTTCGAGGGCTTGCTGAGCGCGGGTCGCTTCGGTGATATCCCGGGTGATCTTGGCGAAACCGAGCAACGTGCCGGTTTCGCCCCAGATCGGATCGACCACGACATGCGCCAGGAACCGTGTGCCGTCCTTGCGCAGTCGCCAGCCCTTGTTCTCGAATCGTCCTTCACGGACGGCAATGTCCAGCGTGCGTTTCGGTTCGCCGGCTGCGCGATCTTCCGGGGTGTAAAACATCGAAAAATGCTGGCCGATCACTTCTTCGGGCAAGTAACCCTTGATGCGCTGGGCCCCAGGATTCCAGTTGGTCAGGCATCCATTGGCGTCGAGCATGTAGATGGCGTAGTCCGTGACGCTTTGAACCAATAGCCGGAACTGCTGCTCGCTTTGTTTGAGGACTTCTTCGGCCATCTTGCGGTCGGTCAGGTCCCGGGTGATCTTGGCAAACCCCAGCAATTTTCCCGTCGGGTCGAGGATCGGGTCGATCACCACATGGCACCAGAAACGTGTACCGTCCTTGCGTATCCGCCAGCCTTCGCCTTCGAAACGCCCTTCCCGAATGGCAGTTTCCAGAGCTCGCTGGGGCATTCCCTTGAGACGGTCTTCTTCCGTGTAGAAACGCGAGAAATGCTGACCGAGGATTTCCGCTTCCTCATACCCTTTGAAGCGTCGAGCTCCGGCGTTCCAGCTGGTAATGATGCCGTCGGGATCAATCATGTAGATCGCATAGTCAATCACCGCATCGATCAACAGGCGAAAGCGCCCGTCCTCGATTGCGCTGGCTTTGGTTCGATCTTCAATCATTGATCCATCTCGGCAGGATTATTTTTCTGGAGTATGCGACAAAGCGGGATTTGGAAAGTTGAAAAGCAATGCTCGCCGCAAAAAGTCAGCGGTACACGTATCTGACAATGTAGGCATACAAGTCGTTGCATACGAAGCCAGGAACATGACTGTCGTACAGGCCGGCCTTGAGCAGCGCCATGTGGCACTCTTTTACGATCTCGTCACGATCGCCCATGGTGTATACAGGATTGTTGATGATTTCACCGTAAGCACCGTAGGAGTAAGGCGCTGGTGAGCCGGTGATCACCAGTTCATCGTCGGCATCCCTGGTGTAGAGGCTTTGGGCACGCAAGGTCCGCTCCTTCAACTCACCAAACCCGCGTTCGTAAAGGGTGATTTGTGATCCGCTGACCGCTTTCGCGGCTGTTTCCAGGGCCAGGATGATCGCTTGCGCATTGCTCATGCTGGCGTCCAGCGCCGATGACGTCAGAAAGCGCTCCATTTGTTTTTCTTTGAGGCTGTTGAACGCTCTCTTGATGCTCGAAACATGAGCGAACGCTTGATTGCACCCGACAATGTGAGTCTCGAATTGATAACCGGCGATGGTCGCTGAAGGTGGAAAATTCGCAAAATCGATACTGTCGAATGCGCATTCCATGATGATGTTGAATTTACTGACGAATGCCTGCGCAAAGATTTTCGCGCAGACATCACGTACAAACGCCTCCGTATGTTCATACGCATGCAAAACACCGAGTTTGATCATCTCGGCGTACTGAGGGTGTTTTTCCCGGTATTCGAGCAGGTAAAGGCGCACGTAGTTTTTATAGCGGCCCGAAGGCAGAAGACTTTTTTCAAGCAGATACGTTTTGCCCGACCCCTGCAGACCGGCAGCGATCAGCATTTTCGGAGTTGCCTCGGCGGTGATGCCGCTGAACAGCGTCGCTTTTATTTCATCGAATGCTGCCGTGACCTGCTCTTGGGTGTACGTATAGTTCGGTGCTGCTGACATACCTTGATTTCCTTATCAAAGACTGGCTGAAAGTGATGATTGCCTCTATGACTAAAGCGGGCATACGCCACTTGTTCAAATGCCTGTGTTTTTCAAGGTATGTCTATGTTTTTAAAAGTAAAAATTCCTACTCGACCGAGACCGAATTCGCCAGCGCAACCGACCACCAGCGCGGTAGCAGTTGCTTGACCTTGCTGTCGCCAAACCGGTCATCGATCAACATCACCACCCCTTCATCCTGCTGGGTGCGGATCACCCGACCCGCGGCCTGCACCACCTTCTGCACGCCGGGAAACAGGTAGGTGTAGTCGTAACCAGCACCGAAAATCGCTGCCATGCGATGTTTCAACTGTTCATTGACCGGGTTGAGTTGCGCAAGACCCAAGGTGGCGATAAATGCACCGATCAGCCGCGCGCCGGGCAAGTCGATGCCCTCGCCAAATGCCCCGCCCAACACCGCGAAGCCAACTCCCTGGCTATCCGCGGTGAATTGGTCGAGAAAGTCCTGGCGCCGGGCTTCCCCCATGCCCCGGGATTGCGCCCACAAATTGATGTGCGGATGTTTTTCGGCCAGCAACTGTGCCACTTGCTGCAAGTAATCGAAGCTGCTGAAAAATGCCAGGTAGTTGCCGGGGCGTTGACTGAACTGCCGGGCGATCAGCTCGACGATCGGTGCAAGGGACGATTGCCGATGGACGAACCGCGTGGATATCTGGCTGACGATATGCACCTTCAACTGGTCGGCGTGAAACGGTGATTCGACGTCGATCCACACCGTGGTCGCCGGCGTCCCGAGGAGATCCGCGTAGTAATGACGCGGACTCAACGTCGCAGAAAACAGCACGGTGCTGCGTGCAGCCGTCAGGCGCGGGCGGATGAAGCCCGCAGGCACCACGTTGCGCAGGCACAGTTGCGAAAGCGGCTTTTTGCGCTCGAGGTCCCGCTTGCCGATGTCGAACAGGAACTGTTCATCGAACAGTTCGGCGACGCGGCAGAATTGCAGCATGTCGAAATAAAACGTCTGCAATGCGCTGTCCAGTCCCTGCGGATGATCGTTGAGGTAATCGCCGATGCTCGCCGTGCACGAAGACAGCGCCTGAAGCAGCTTTTCCGGAGGCTTGTCGTAGGCCTGATACGCCCCCAATTGCAGATTATGCAGGGTGTTCCACTCGCGATTGACCCGCTGCAGGGATTTCTTCAACGGCTCGGGAGCGGTTTTACGCACATCGTTGAAGGTCGATTGGTCGAGACTGGCGCTGTACATCTGCCGGCCGCGCTCCACCAGGTTGTGGGCTTCGTCCACCAGCACCGCCACTTTCCAGTGGTTGGCCTGGGCCAGCCCGAACAGCAGCGCACTGAAATCGAAATAGTAGTTGTAGTCGGCGACCACCACGTCTGCCCAGCGGGCCATTTCCTGGCTCAGGTAATACGGGCAAACCGCATGTTTGAGCGCTACCTCGCGCAAGGCGTTCTGGTTCAACAGCGTCAACGCGCTGGCGGCCCGGCGCGCAGCCGGCAAGCGATCATAGAAGCCCAGGGCCAAGGGGCAGGATTCGCCGTGGCAGGCTTTGTCCGGATGCTCGCAAGCCTTGTCCCGGGCGATCATTTCCAGGACCCGCAGCGGTGGCGCAGCACCGCTGTCGAGGATCACCTGCGCCGCGTCGAGCGCCAGTTTGCGCCCCGGCGTTTTTGCCGTAAGGAAGAACACCTTGTCCAGTTGCTGCGGCGCCAGCGCCTTAAGCATTGGAAACAGCGTGCCAAGCGTCTTGCCGATACCGGTCGGCGCCTGTGCCATCAGGCACCGTCCGGTGCTGACCGCCTTGAACACCGACTCGGCCAAATGACGCTGCCCCGGACGAAAACCGGCATGGGGAAATTCCAATTGCTGCGCCGCGCTGTTGCGCGCCTCGCGATGGGCCAATTCCTGTTCGGCCCAATGCAGGAAAAGCTGACAATGATGCTCGAAGAATGCCTGCAGTTCTTCAGCGCTGAAGGCCTCGACCAGGCAGGTTTCCTTTTCGCTGACGATGTCGAAATACACCAGTGCCAGGTTGATCTGCGCCAGGTCCAGTTTCTGGCACATCAACCAGCCGTAAACCTTGGCCTGCGCCCAATGCAGTTGACGATGGTTGGCCGGTTGTTTGCTCAAGTCCCCGCGATAGGTTTTGACTTCTTCCAGGCAGTTTTGCGCCGGGTCGTAACCATCCGCCCTGCCCTTGACCTTCAACGTCTGGTACACACTTTCAAGCGCGACTTCGCTCTGGTAACCCTCGCTGCGCCGGGACGCCACCGTGCGGTGGCCGACGATTCCCTCCAGTGCCGTCGGCGATGGCGTGAAGCGCAGGTCGAGGTCCCCGACCTTGGCGGTGAATTCACACAACGCCCGCACTGCGATGCTGTAGCTCAAGCGCTCTGCTCCGCCCACTGCACGTAGCAAACAGCAATCGGCATCTGGTGTTCATGGCAGAATTCGAGCCAGCGCAACTGGTTGTCCTGCAGGCGATCACCGGGGCCTTTGACTTCGATCATGCGGTAGGTCTTGTGCTGCGGCCAGAACTGGATCAGGTCCGGCATACCGGCGCGGTTGGCCTTGATGTCCAGCAACAGGCGGTTGAACCAGTGTTTGAGGTGCTCGGCGGGCAGGCAATCGAGGGCTTGTTCAAGCAACTGTTCGCTCAACGCCCCCCAGAACACGAAAGGCGACTGCACCCCCCACTTCACGGCATACCGCTCACGGATGGTCTGACGGTAACGCCCGTCATCGAGTTCGACGAGGCAGGCCTGAAACAGATCAGCCCGGCGCGCCTGGAAGTCTTCATTGAGCAAATCCGCCGGCCCCCGCTGAAACGGGTGGAAAAACGCACCCGGTAACGGCGCAAAGATTGCCGGCCAGCACAGCAGCCCGAACAATGAGTTGATCAGGCTGTTTTCGACGTAATGCACCGGTGCCGAGTCCTCCGCCAGATGCGCCTGAACGCAGGATTCCACCGACAGCGCCGGGTCGGTTCTGGGCAGTTGCAGATCGAGCCGTTGCATTTCCCGTGGAGAAGATCGTTTCACTGCCGGCCCGCCGAGCTTGCGTCGCAGCCTGGGTACCACACGCAGCAATTGCTGTTGTTCGGCGGCGCTTTCCGGCGACTGCCCGGCAGCAACGGCCAGGTCCATCGCCAGTTGATACTCGCCACAGCGCTCCAGCACACGAATCAATCGCCCCCGAGCACCAGGCCAGGCGCACTCGCGGTAAATATTGAGGGCATTGGCGAAGTCCGCCATGCGCTCGCAATGCTGACCGATCAGGAACAGCAATTTGCCGCGCCGTTTTTGCAGCCAGGGATTGCTCAGCGCCAGTCCGTTGATCTGCTCGACAATCGCCGCCACTGCTTCTCCGGCATCGAAACGCTGCTGACAATCATGAAGAAACAGGCAGGTATCCACGTCCTCGCGACTGCGCAAGCCGCGTGATTCGGTACAGAACTCGACTTTTTCATAGGTAAAGATGCCGAGGTCAGCGAGCACGAACTCCGACCAGTCCTGGTACAGGTTGCCGAAAAACATCAGGCGCAGGCGATCGCACAAGCCCATGATAGTCAGGCTGAACAATCGATCATCCAGTGGCGCGCACCACTGATTGAAGGGTTGTATCTCGGGAAACTGTTCGCTCAGTTCGGGCAGCCAGTCGGACTTTTTCGCCTTGGGCTGATCGATGGCGGCACCGAAGCATTGAAGGATTTCGGCCTTGAGCAGCACCTCGAACACCACGTCGAGCGGCAGCGGCGACTGCTCATCAATCCAGCCCAGGGCCAACAACGGTTCGGCGGCCCGGGCAATGTCGCCAATCTCGACGTAATGCAGTTTGCTCGCCCGGAAGTGAACGCCCTTGCGCATGACCATCCGCACCAGTAACGCACGGGGCTCCCGGGGCAGTCGGTTGAATTCACGGATGAAGCATTGCTCCTCGACACTCAACACATCGACATAGCGATGTTCAAGCCAATCAAGTACTTGCATGAAGTTATTCAAGTAATAGAACGGATCATCGAGGGGATTTGTAGTCACAGGAAAACAGGGCCATGGCGAAAGAGTACTGGTTATGCGTACAGATACCAGCTACAACCCGTCCGGTGCAAACGGAAAAGGATAAGCGGCAGCGCGATGCAGATTTTTTTTCTGGACCGTCGAACTTTCTGCGGATACTTCGCACCAACCGCGGTAGAGGTACAGTGGCGATTGGAGGGTCCAAGGCCGTCGCGCTGTTTTTTTGGAGGATATGAGGTGGTTATGAACATCAAGACTCTGGGTTTGCCCCTGGCAGCCGCCGCGCTTCTGACATTGGCCGGTTGCTCGACGCCAACGGTCGTGACGCTGCAGAACGGCACTCAGTATTTGACCAAGGACATGCCAAAAGCCAACAACAAGGAAGGCTTTTACGAATTCGAAGATATTTCCGGGGCGAAAGTGAAGATCAAGGTTGATGATGTGGCCACGGTTCGCAAGGAAGATTAAACACCTCGTTATCGTTCATCGCGAGCCCTCCTCGATGTGGCAGGTTTCGCACACTGCCTTAAACTGCGTACACCCCATGTAACGCATGACGATGCAGGTTTTCGTTACTCCACGGGCCTCACAAAATGATCCGGGTGAAGCCGACATGAAAATGTTCACACCCTTTTTAGTCGCGCTCATCACCGCTGGCACAGGTGCGGCAGCGAGCCTGTGTACGAATGCCGAGACTTCCGTGGTCCTGGAAACCAGCTTCGACTGCGCCAGGGCCGCCGCAGCCGTCGAGAAGCTGATCTGCCGTACCCCTCAACTGAAACAGATGGATATTGAACTGACGCGCCTTTATCGCCTGGCACTGACGGACGATCATTCGGTGCCACGTCCTGACAAAATCGAGATCGAACAGCGGTTCTGGGTGGGCGCCCGCAATCAGTGCTCTTCCGAAGCACAGCCCATCGCCTGCACGATCCGAAGTTATGCCGAGCGGGCGCATCAGCTTCGTCAGGGCTCGGCAATTGCACGCACCAAGGATCCGAGCAGACTGACCGACGGCCCGATCGCCTTCCGTTGCGCCGGGCTCAACGCGTTAATTGCCGTCACTTACTTCAATGTCCAGCCACGTGTCGCGTACCTGAAATGGGGGAATACCTCTGCCACCCTAATCCAGGTGCCGAATGATTCCGCAACTCAATACAACGGCAAGGATTACCGGGGAAGCTACAACTTCTGGCAAAACGGCAGCGACGCCTTGTTCCAGATGCCGGGCTCGGGGCAAATGAGTTGTACGGCCGAGCCGGTCAGTTGATCGCGCAACGGGACAACCCTGTCCCGATGGCCCGGTCCCGCCTGTCAGCTACCCGTGCGAATCTTGTTCCACACTCGTGTCCGAATCCGGTCGATGTTCAACGGCATCGCTTCCAGCGCGAACAGTTTCCCCATCATTTCCGGGCTCGGGTAAACCTTGGTGTCGTTCTTGATCGCCGGGTCGATCAGGCTGTCAGCCTGTTCGTTGCCATTGGCGTAGTGCACGTAGTTGCTGATGCCGGCCATGACGTCCGGGCGCAACAGGTAGTCCATGAAGGCGTAGCCGGCCTTTTCGTCCGGGGCGTCGGCGGGCATGGCAACCATGTCGAACCAGATGGCGGCGCCTTCCTTGGGAATCGCATAGCCGATGTCCACGCCATTTTTGGCTTCTCTGGCGCGATTTTCAGCCTGCAGGATGTCGCCGGAGAAACCGACCGCCACGCAGATGTCACCGTTGGCGAGGTCGCTGGTGTACTTGGACGAATGGAAGTAGCTGATGTAAGGCCGGACTTTCATCAGCAGCGCTTCAGCCTTTTTGTAGTCTTCCGGGTTCTTGCTGTGATGCGGCAAACCCAGATAGTTCAGCGCGGCCGGCAACAGTTCGGGCCCGTTGTCGAGAATGGCCACGCCGCACTTCTGCAGTTTGGCCATGTTTTCGGGTTTGAAGATCAGGTCCCAGGAATCCACCGGCGCGTTATCGCCCAGCACCGCTTTGACCTTGGCGATGTTGTAGCCGATGCCGGTGCTGCCCCATAGATACGGGAAGCCGTGCTCGTTGCCCGGATCGTTGGTCTGCAAGGCTTTGAGCAAGACCGGATTGAGGTTCTTCCAGTTCGGCAACTGGCTCTTGTCGAGTTTCTTCAGCGCACCGCCCTGAATCTGCCGCGCCATGAAGTGGTTGGACGGGAACACCACGTCGTACCCGGATTTGCCGGTCATCAACTTGCCGTCGAGGGTTTCATTGCTGTCGTAGACGTCATAGCTGAAGGCGATGCCGGTTTCTTTCTGGAAGTTTTTGGTGGTGTCCGGTGCAATGTAGTCCGACCAGTTGTAGATCTTGACGGTGTCGGCCGCGTGGCTGAGGGAAACAACGAGCGCCAGTGGGGCCAGTGCCAAAGTCTTTCGGATCATGAGTGGATTCCTGTGTGGGTTATTGTTGTTGGCAGGCAATCAGAGGATCAAAAAATCAAAACGTAGGTCTTGCGCACGGTTTCCTGAATGTCCCAGATACCGAGGCTGTTGGCTGGCAACATCAGTGCGTCGCCGGCTTCTATGTGGAGGGTTTCACCGTCATCCGGGGTGAAGGTGCAGCGCCCCTGAATGAAATGACAAAATTCTTGCGCCACGATCTGTCGACGCCAGCGGCCGGGGGTGCATTCCCAGACGCCGGTTTCGACCCCGTCGTCGCGTTCGACGCTGGTGGTGGAAGCCACCGCCACGGGGGTGCCCAGTGGCACGGCGACCGGGTTAGATTCGTCCAGCGTCAGGGTTGCGGTGTTCTTGAACTGCGTGATGCCCATGGGAGTACCTGTCGATTGAGCTTTTAGGTGAAAAGCGCGCTGTTTACTGCATGAAACCCTCCATGAACCCTGCGACACCGCTGGCCAGCTTGCGTCGCCAAGGCGCGGTGGCCGGGTTGGCCAGGGTCTGGTCTTCGTGGACAAAGCTGCGGATGATCGCGTTGTAACCCAGCCAGCGACAGGGTTCCGGCTCCCAGGTCTTGAGCGCATCGAGACCGCCCTGCGGGATGACCCACGGCTGGCGAATCAGCTCGGTGTCGCGTTGCAGAATCAAGTCGGCCAGGGTCCGTCCACCCAGGTTGCTGGCGCCGACACCCTCCCCGCCGTAACCGCCGGAAATCGCAATGCCGCTCGCGTGATCGCACAGCATGTGCGGCTTGAACCGCCGAGACATGCCCAGGTTGCCGCCCCAGCCGTGAGTGAGGCGCACGTGCTTGAGTTGCGGGAAGAGCTCGCCGAACAGGTAACGCCGCAACTCCACTTCGCTGGTGGTCAGGTCGAAGTCATGGCGCAACTTGCCGGCAAACTGATAGCCACCCCGCGCGCCGAACACCAGGCGGTTATCCGCCGTACGCTGACCGTAAGTGACCTGACGGCTGCTTTCGCCAAACGCCTGCCCGTGGCTCAGGCCGATTCCGTCCCAAGTGGCAGCCGACAGCGGCTCGGTGGCGACGATCAGGCTTTGCACCGGCAACTGATAGCGCCCCAGCGGGGGCAGCGTGGTCGCGTACCCTTCTACCGCCGGAACGATCCAGCGGCTGCGCACCGCCGCGTTCGCCGTGCGCAGACTGCCGGATTGCCAGTGGGTGACCGGACTGTTTTCGTAAATCCTGACGCCCATGCGTTCTACCGTGCGGGCCAGACCTCGCACCAACTTTGCCGGTTGCAGGGTCGCAACGTGCGGTGCATAGATACCGCCATAAGGCTTGGCGATTCTGATCTGTTGCGCCAACTGCTCGGGGCTGAGCCAGCGGTAATGGCTTTCGGTCAGGCCCTGGCTATACAGCTTGTCCAGGTAGTGTCGAAGGCTGGTTTCCTGTTCGGGGTAGCGCGCAGCGCAATACAGCGCCCCGCCTTTACGGTAATCACAGTCGATGCCTTCCCGTTCGAGGACAATCTCTACTTCATCAGGAATGCTGTGCAGCAGTTCATACGATGCCCGCCGCTGCTCGGGCGGTAAGTCGGCGAGCAAGCGGTCTTCTCCCAGGAGGTTGCCCATCAACCAGCCGCCATTGCGCCCGGAGGCACCAAAACCTGCGGTTTGCGCTTCAATGATGGCGATGTTCAACGCCGGTGCCAGGCGCCTGAGGTAGTACGCGGTCCAGAGCCCGGTGTACCCCGCGCCAATGATGGCGACATCGACATCAAGATCGTGTTCCAGCGCCGGCCGCGCCAGCAACGGCTCGTCGAGTTGATCCATCCACAAACTGATAGTGCGCCACACCGGCATGTAAGACTCCACCACTCAAACTTCGATGGCGTCGATCCTAGTGCGTGGGCTCAGAGTCTGTCTTGCGCGCGTGCACGCAAAGAAATTTGTTTGACGTAGGCCTTGGGCGACAGGCCGGTGTGTTGGCGGAAACAGCTATAGAACGCGGACAACGAGTTGAAGCCGGCGGCAAACGCCAGATCGTCGATGCGCAGGGGCGGTGCGACGTTTTCCAGTGCGGCGAGCACATGTTGCAAGCGCGCCTGGTTAACGTAGCGGTAGAAACTCTGGCCTAGCACCTGGTTCAGCAGGTAGGACATCTGATTGCGGCTGTACCCGCACTCCTTCGCCACCCGTTGCAGGTCGAGTTCAGGATCCAGATAAGGTTGCTGGCGCTGGAAATACTGTTGCAGGTCTTGCGCCATGAAACTCAGCTGACGCGGCGACAAGCCGAGCCGGCTGACGGCCGGGCGCTGACTGTTCGTTGTTTTGCTGACGGGCAGTTCATGCACCAGCGAGGCGTATTCGTTAACCCGCCAGATCAGCCCGTCGCGGACGGTAATCGCCTCGCTGGCCCGAAATGACACCAACCCCTCACCGCCCCGCAGGGTGATGCGGTACTGAATGAACGCGGTGTTGCCGTCCAGCCGGATGCGGTCCGAGTGCTCCAGCGCTTCATCCGGACCGCGCGGCATGCTGCTGCGCACGTACTCGCGCAATTGGTCCAACCCCATCACGCGGTTCTGGAAGAAGTCGCTGTACTGGATGTCCGGGTGATACAACGCCATGACACCGTCAAGATCCCGGTGCTTCCAGCGCAGGTGATAGCGCATGACCGTCTCGCTCGTGGCCTGGGTCTGCGACGGACCATCATCATCGGCATGCATAAAGGACTCGACGAGAAAAAGGCGAGCTTGCCGAAATTCAGCACCGGCTTCAATGATCAATCAATGCTGGCCTTTTGCCGAAATACCGCAGCGATGTGACCTGAATCAAAAAAACCGAAGCAATCGCCAAACGGCCTGAAAAATCCACATTATTTTCACATGCGGATGCTACTTTTAAAGGGCAGTCACCGGTTGAGCCAATGAAGGCTCTTCCCTCCTAACATGAGCTAACGGAAGCGCTCGATAATGAAGGCGGGCAACATATGAATAAAGGGTTCAGTAAAGTCACCTTTCCAAACGCCTGCCAGTTGATGCGCTGGCATTTTCATCCCATGGGTTTTGAGGCGAGCATGGACGCACCGGGCAGTATGATCGCCCGTCTTTTTGACCGTGCCACGGGCGAGACCATGATCGCCATTGCCGGCATTCCGTGCGCGACTGTCATGAACGCGGCGGACGTAGAACGAATAATCGAAGCGGTGGAGGATGAGCTCGAATCTTTCATTCCACCGGTAGCCCTCAGGAGCTATGCCTGAAGGTTGAAACGCCGTTGCCACAATCAAAAGCCCACAGCGTGTGGGCTTTTTTGTGAGGGTCAAAAGGCTTTAAACCAATGCCTTGTTGCCCCGGTGATCGGTAAAGAAAACCTTGCCTTTGCCGATCCGGTCGGAGGCCTTGGGCATGTTCGCCGCTTGTTTGTCCTGCCCATCGACATACCAGTAGCAATGGCTGACCGCCCGAGTGATGCCGACATAAGCCAGCCGCAGAATCTCGTCTTTTTGCGCGTTATCGTAAGCTTCGTTGTCGCCAGCCTTACCCAGACCGGCCATGCGGTAGACCTGATTCTTGTACGGGGAACTGGTCAGGTGCTGGCAGTCTCCCAGCAAAAACACGGCATCAGCCTGAAGACCCTTGGCGCTGTGATAGGTCAACTGCTTCAGCCGTCGCGACTCGTACGGCAAGTTAGAATCAACATTAACTACAGGAAGAATATGCTTTTCTATCAATGACTTATCGCTACTTTTTCGATAGAGCATCAAGATGGTATCGCCTTGCCTGTAGTGCTCCATCAACCGTTTGGCCAAGTCTTGATCGTCCCGATCCAGCACGTTGACCGGCAGCAGCGCTTTTGACTCGCCGCTGGCCTTGGCCTTCTTGCCGGCAATGGCCGGCGCGGCGCGCACGATGTGTTCGGCGGCGTCGATGATGTGTTGATGGCTGCGATAATTGTCGCTGAGCATCACCTTGGTCGTGCTCGGCGACGGGAATTCCTTGTTGAATTCCATGAAATACGTCGGCGAACTGCCGCGCCATCCATAAATGGACTGCCAGTCATCGCCCACACACAGCAGCGACGAACGCTGAGCGCCGCGCCCCACATGCATGGCCGGGCCACGACTGCGAATCTCAGCCAGGCTGGCACGAATCCAGGAAACAATCTGCGGCGATACGTCCTGAAATTCGTCGATCATCAGGTGCGACAGCGGCCGCAGCAGTTCATCGCTCAACAGCTTCTGGTTTTCCGGCGAATGCTCGCTGAACAAAGCGAACATGCGGTTGTAAGTCATTACCGGCGGCTTCTGATCCAGCAAATGATCCTCCAAAGGCTCGCCAGTACAGGCTCAGGGCCTCGAAGAAAAACCGGTCAGGGTCGTCCTTGGCGAAGCTCATCTGGCCTACGGCGCTCGGAACATCCAGGCCAAGATTTTCAATAAACCCGGCCGCTGCGACAAAACAGTCCAGCAACGGCGCGGAACCGAGCTCGCCCTTGACCTTGTAATCGAACCCAGGCCCGGCGCTGGCATCGCCCGCAAGGGACGCCAAAACACGTTTGGATGTTTCATAACTATCTATCCATATCAAAGGCTTACGACAGAAAGCTTGAAACAGGGTTCGCTTTACCGCCCACTCTGCGCGAACGCTGAGCTTCGCATTCGGACGGCTGATCTGCGGGTTTTCCCGCGGGTCGAAACCCAGCACCACCCACGCATCCAGGCTCGGAATATAGCCATGGCAATGAAAGGTCGAGCCGTTGATATCAAACGACTGTCGATTGGGCTCGATGCCTTTGATGGGCCAGGCGCCTGCGCGGAACCACAAATCTTCAACGAAGTCGCATAACTCTTCATCACGCTTGGCGGCCAGTTCGGTCACGGCCATGCGTTTTTGCACGTCCGGGTGATCGCGCTCCAGCTCCTTGAGCTGCAAGGCATGCCGCGACAACGGTTTGATCAATTCGCGAAAGCGCTCATCACGCGTGTGCAGGTGGTGATAGCAGGCATTGAGCTGCTGGCGCTGGGCGTCGTTGATGCGCAAGTCGAAAGGATTACTGTCGACCTCCTCGTCAGCGCCTTGTGCCCGGCTGCTGAGGTTTTCGAACGCTTGCAGCCGCTCGAAGCCCGGCAGGCTGCGCACCATCGGCAGGATTCGCGAATGGAAGGTGCGCACCAGATCCCGCGCCTCCTTGAAGCCGAGTGGCCGCCCCCAGAGCGCAAACATCTCGATCAGCTTGTTGATGAAGTCCTTGCGCGACTCCCGCGTGAACGTTACGACGGTCATTGAGTTCAGCTCGAAGCCCAGATAGTGGGTCAGCAGCAAAATGCGCAGCACCAGAGTGGTCGACTTGCCCGCCCCCGCGCCGGCGATTACCGACGTCGATGGCGTATCGCTGAAGATCATTTTCCACTGTGCGGTGCTGGGTTGAGCCTGTGGCGCGAGCAAACGAGCGACATCGGCCTTCATGCGTTTCTTCAGTTCAGCGGTCAATGGCAGGCGCCAGTCGTCGAACAGGTTGTCATCGACGTTGGGTGGTCGGTGCTCGGTCGAGCGCGAGTCACGAATCAGCAACACCTGCCGACCTTCCTCCAACCCTTCGAGCCTGCCTTCCTTGTAGCCGTAATCCACCCCGGCGCTGTGGCCGCTGCGAAAACCATCAGCCTGGCCATGCAGCCATGACGCCCGATGCTGTGCACGCAGACGCGTCAACCCATGGCCAAAGAATCGGGCGGCCAGACGCTTGAGCAGTGGCATCTCGGCCAGGGGCCGTAGTTCAGGAGGAAGATCGGGGGTGTGTTGCGGCACGCGGGCTGACTCCAGGGTGTGAGGCTGTTGCGGGCTATGGTGTCTGCATTTGCCATTCAGTTCTAGTGAAATGCTTACAGGTCATTGGCTTATGCGATGAAGTGAAGGCTGGGTAAGAATGTTTCGAGCTGATTTAATATCAGTTTATTCGATTGTATTGAGGCATTTTTTACGCTTTTTATCGATCAGTTGCTGATAGATGATGCTCGCCATTCACCACCCTCTTTCAGGAGACGATCATGCTCGAACTCAGGCCCTTCAACTCCTTGGGCGGCGCCCACCATGGCTGGTTGGATGCTCATCACCACTTTTCGTTCGCCGAATACCATGACCCCAAACGCATGAACTGGGGCAATCTGCGGGTATGGAACGACGACGTGATCGCCTCGGGCACCGGTTTTCCGAAACACCCGCACCGGGACATGGAAATCATCACTTATGTCCGTGAAGGCGCGATTACCCACGAGGACAACCTGGGTAACAAAGGCCGTACCGAAGCGGGCGACGTGCAGGTCATGAGCGCTGGCACCGGGATCGCCCACAGTGAGTACAACCTGGAAGCGACTGAAACTAAAATCTTCCAGATCTGGATCATCCCGAACGAAACAGGCCTGGCGCCGTCCTGGGGTGCGAAACCGTTCCCTAAAGGTCAGCGCGAAGGCTTCGTGACCCTGGCCAGCGGCAAGACCGGTGACGATCAAAGCCTGCGGATCCGTGCGGATGCGCGCCTGGTTGCGGCGAACCTGAAGGCGGGCGAGTCTGCGCAATATCGGCTGGACAATGGCCGTCGTGCTTACCTGGTGCCGGCGACGGGCGTCATTGAAGTCAATGGCTTGCGTGCACAAGCTCGAGACGGTGTCGCGGTGACGGATGAGCAGGTGTTGAGCGTAACAGCCATTGAGGACAGTGAAATTGTCCTGGTGGACCTCGCTTGATTGGGTAAATGCAGGGCGAAAAAAGGGGCGACCGGAAATGGTCGCCCCTTTTTCATAGTTGTTGGTGACTGTGCCGACGCCATCGCGAGCAGGCTCGCTCCCACAGGGGTTTTGTGCATTCCTTGTGGGGAGCTGGCTTGCCAGCGAAGGGGCCCTCTACTATTTCGCAGAAATTGCGCTATCCACCAATGTTTGCGCTTCAGCCACCAACTGCTTCAGATGCTCATCACTGACGAAACTCTCAGCGTAGATCTTGTAGATGTCTTCCGTACCTGACGGACGCGCTGCGAACCAGCCGTTTTCGGTCATGACTTTCAGGCCGCCAATGGCCTGGTCATTACCCGGCGCGTGGCTGAGGATGCTCTGGATCGCTTCGCCCGCAAGCTGGGTCGAGGTGACTTGCTCCGGTGACAACTTGCTCAGCAACGCTTTCTGTTCCGGATTGGCCTTGGCATCGACCCGCACCGAGAACGGTTCACCCAGCTCATCGGTCAACGCGCGATACGCCTGGCTCGGGTCGCGGCCGGTACGGGCAGTCATTTCCGCGGCCAACAGGGCCGGAATCAAACCATCCTTGTCAGTGCTCCAGACGCCGCCATCCCTGCGCAGGAACGAGGCACCGGCGCTTTCTTCGCCGCCAAATCCCAGCGAGCCGTCGAACAGGCCGTCTGCAAACCATTTGAAACCGACTGGCACTTCGTAGAGTCGACGACCCAAGCGCTTGGCCACTCGATCAATCAAGCCACTGCTGACCACGGTTTTACCCACGGCTGCATCGGCGCGCCATTGCGGGCGGTTCTGGAACAGGTAGTCAATGGACACCGCCAGGTAACTGTTCGGCGCTAGCAAACCACCGGACGGCGTCACGATGCCATGGCGATCGTGATCCGGGTCACAGGCGAACGCTACGTCAAAACGCTCTTTGAGGCCGATCAGGCCTTGCATGGCGTGGCTGGACGAGGGGTCCATGCGGATCTGGCCATCCCAGTCGACTGTCATGAAGCGGAAAGTCGGATCGACCTGCTTGTTCACCACGTCGAGGTCCAGCTTGTAATGCTCGGCAATCGCCGACCAGTAACGCACCCCTGCTCCGCCCAGCGGATCGACGCCCAGACGCAATTTGGCGTTGCGGATGGCGTCGAAGTCGATCACGTTGATCAGGTCGGCGACATAGGTGTTGAGGTAATCGTGACGGTGCGTGGTACTGGCTTTCAGCGCCTGCTCGTAGCTGATGCGCTTGACGCCGGCGAGCTTGTTGCTCAACAGCTCGTTGGCCTTGGCTTCGATCCACTTGGTGATGTGGGTATCGGCCGGGCCACCGTTGGTCGGGTTGTATTTGTAGCCACCGCTTTGCGGCGGGTTGTGGGAGGGCGTGATGACGATGCCGTCTGCCAGGCCTGAGGTGCGGCCACGGTTATAACAGAGAATCGCGTGGGAAATGGCCGGTGTGGGGGTGTACTCGTCACCCTCCGCAATCATCACTGTCACGCCGTTCGCGGCCAGTACTTCGAGGGCGCTGGTGCCGGCCGGGGTGGACAGCGCGTGGGTGTCGATGCCGACGAACAGCGGACCATCGATGCCCTGGGCTTCGCGGTACAGGCAGATCGCCTGGCTAATCGCCAGAACATGCCATTCGTTGAAACTCAAGTCGAACGAGCTACCGCGGTGCCCGGACGTGCCGAAAGCGACACGCTGGGTGGAGATCGCAGCATCGGGCTGGCCGGTGTAATAAGCCGTTACCAGTCGCGGGATGTCGACCAACAACTCTGCCGGTGCCGGTTTTCCCGCAAAAGGACTGAGAGTCATGCAAAACCTCTGAATAGAGTGGTTCAGGAATAGGAACGCAGTTTACTGGCAGTTTGACCGCAACGCGATGGGATCGATCCACGAGCGCGAAGGATGTCCGGCGGACGTGCTCAGTCGACCGACTCCAGGCGCAAGGCATCGCCGAGCAGGCTCAGGGCAGCGGCCAGATCATGATCACCGCCAAAGGTATGGCTGAGGCGCAAGTGCTGCGAGTGCAGCCCCTGCAAACTGAACAGCTCGCCCGGCGCAATCACCACCTGATGTTTGAGCAGACGCTGAAACACCCGCCGCACATCGACCTGACGCAGTGAGCGAGCCCAAATCGTTGCGCCACCCTGCGGCTCGACAAAATGCAAGGCATCGCCCAAGCGCTCCTGCAACAGCTGCATCATCTGCACCTTGCGGTCCTTGAGCAATCTGCGCAAAACCTGAAGGTGCTGATCGATCCGCCCATTCCCGTACAAACGGGCGATGGCTTTCTGGCGAATCGGCGACAGACGAAAGGAGCGCAGCAGAAAGTGCCGCTGCAATTCGGCGCTGAAATGCCGTGACAACAGATAGCCGTAAGGCGCTTCCGGACCGATGATCTTTTCGAACGTGGAAAACACGATAAGCCGGTCGGGGTCCAGCAGATCACGAAACCGCAAGCCGCCCGGTTCGAATTCGAGCTCGCCGTAGCAATCGTTTTCCAACACCCAACTGCCATGCCGCTCCAATAGCTGCGCAATGGCGCGCCGGTTGTCGTCAGCCGCGAGGCTGCCTCGCGGCATGTTCAAAGCGGATGACAGCATGACTAACCGCACCGCTCGGGTTTCCAGCAGCTCTTTGAGTTGTTCGACATCCAGACCGCCATCGTTTTGCAGCTGCAACTCGATCACCTGGACGTCGGCGGCCTGGAGCAAGCGCAGAATCGCCCAGTCACACGGAGACTCAAGCACTACGGCGGCGTTTTTGAGGCACAACACGGCGATCAGTATTTCCAGGACGCCGCGCAAGTCGGCGCCAATGTAAACGTCATCGGCGTGCCAACAGCGCACCGGTGTCGTGGTGTAGCGCGCGGCCACGGCGGTGCGCAGTTCCAGTTCCCCGCAGGGTTGCGAAGGCGGTTGAGGCTGGCGCGGATACTGTCGCAGCAGTTCGCGCTCCAGCAGCAATAACGGGCTGTCGAGGGGCTGCAACAATGCCGGCTCATCGGCACTCAAAACCAGCATGCCTGGACATCTGGCACTGAAATAAACGGTTTCGAGCAGGTCATTGCCATGACCGAGCGAGTTGATGGCGGACACTGGCAATGCGTAATAGCCGGATTTGGCGACCGAATACACACGCCCCTCTTTCTCCAGCAACGAATAAGCGTACTGAATCGTCGAAATCGATACGCTCAGACGATCCGCCAACTGCCGCAACGACGGCAGGCGCACGCGCGTGTCATTGACCGGCTCGTTGATCAGGTGCGTCAGGTATCGGTACACCGCCTGATAAGCAAAATCGGTCTCGCGCGGTCCTTTCAATGTCCCACTGACCCTTGACCCGCCATCGAGGCATCATCGCCAAAGTCGGGAGCTTGCGATGACAAATCCGCGCCGCCGGAGTCCGGGGCGGTTTGCATGTCCTCGATCCCCGGTACCGGGCCCATCCGGTAAAGTATGCAGATCAGGCTGACGGGCAACCCGCTGACGTCGACCATCCATTGCAGAATCTGCTCCGGCACCGGATGACCCTGCATTGCCCGGTGCAAGTCAGGCATCGCCACCAGCATGCCGGGATGACACTGGCGCAAAAAGCGCTCAAGGGCAGCGCCGTTTTCGACAAAGGGCGCGAAAAGCAGGCACACCAACTGAGCCTCGGTCAAACCGAGGTCTTTTTGCACCTCGGCCGCGGCCAGCCCCCGCTGTTCAGACTGCCTCGCCGGGTTACCGAAGACCTCCACGGCTTGCTCGCATAAACGCTCCGGGAGCCGCTTGCGGCGCATCATCACCAATGCCCGCTGCAAGTATTCGGCAACACCCGCCTCATAACTGCGACCGTGCACGAAGCACGCTTGCAACCCCCGCACGTGTGCGGATATCGAAAGGCTGACGAATTCGTTGTCGCTGAGCTGAGCTGCCAGTTCGTCAGGTTGAAAGCCGAGAAACTCGGTGAGCAACGGCCAGCGCTCTTCCAGGTTACTGACCAACATATCGTGAATGTCGATGAACGTGGTCCGGCGACACGCCTCAAAGCGCTCGGCCGGTCGCCATGCCGCCTGCCCGAATTCACCATAAAACGCGCGATAGCAATCACTGCCGAGCTCGTCGAGCAAGGCGAACAGCTCATCGAAGCCTGTTTCGACGGGACTGGAGGTTTTGAGCCCGACCTTCGCTGCCGCGCGCTTCAAGCCTTCGAGAAACAGCTTTTGTTGGCGTGGCGTGTCACTGCTGACCAGGGCATCGACGCCGCCGTCCCAGCGAGCGATCTGCCCATAGAACTCTCCAGTCGCCAGATAGCGGTCGTCCCACAGATCGATGGGGCCGTTCCACGTTCGACGATGGCCCACCATCAGCACATTGAGCCGATTGGCTTCGCGACCGGCATCTGAGATCGGCGCCGGATGGCTGAACGGCAACACTTCGCGGTTATCCACCATCAACACTTCGACCCGCGGATCGTCGTAGAGAAACAGCGAGCTGTAGCTGCGATGGATGTTTTCCTGCGCCATCGAGCTGGCACCGTTCATTCGCAGGGAGGCCACGCGCAACTGGAATGTGGCAGGTGCCCGTCCGGCAATACTCAGTTGTGCAGCACGCAGCAGCGCCAGGGTGTAGCAACTGTCCCGCGACCCGGACTGGATCGCCAGCACCTTGTAATCCCCAATGCGCTCCATGCCCCCTGCTGCGACCACCAGGCGCTGAATCATCAGTTGCAATGCCGTGCGTTCGGCCCGCGAGAAAAAACTCAGCACGCGTTGCAGCATTTGTTGGTAGACATAGTTCATCGCTTGGTCATGGATATGGGTCATCTTTATTTACCTGATGCTCGTAAGTTCGGTACTGCATAAACAGCAATATGCATTGCACAGCGGATTAACCGACACCAATGAAGTGCTGGACGTAATTGTCAAATGCTAGCACTTATGCTTTTAGTAATTATTTGAAATAGTTGAACGCCGACGTTGTTCCGGTCGAGGCTGAACGGCGCAAAAGCCCCGTATCACTGGCATCTGGCGACTTCACAGAGAATCCTAGGAAATGTCCGACAGCGTCCCACAGACATGTAGCACAAGAAATAAAGAGAGAAGCCGCACCTGTTTTTTTGACCGCAGCGCAACGACTTACTGTTGGTCGGATATCTATTAACGATGTGCATTTAAACGTATCAGGCTGACACCCAGACATGACTCATTCCTTGAGATGAAAGTAATCATCCAATTATCAAGGCTTAGATGCTGATTAGAAGATACAGATCGAGAGCAAAAACCAGTTCAGTTGCTGAACTGACCCATCGACAGATCGATGAGACGTCTCATGTTTTGCGAGGGGACAATAAAAAAGTCCGTGCAAGCACGGACTTTTTCTGGGGCTGTTACGCAGGTTCAACCTGAAGGGCGACCCGCTCGCGGCATGGGCATTCGTCCATGTAGCGGTGCGCTTCGACAAACTCGGAAAACGGGAAGACCCGAGTCTTGAGCGGCAGCAGCACGCGGTCGGCGGTCAGCTGGTTGATATCGCGCAAGGCCCGTTGCAGCGCAACCTGGTCCTGAACGATGCCAAGCTCCGGCTTGCCGGTGAAGTTGCCGATGCAGTGCACAAAGAACTGGATGTTCTTTTGGAACGCTGCGCAGGCCGGGAACGGCGTCTGGTTACCGCCTTGCAGGCCGTACAACACCAGACTGCCACGTGGCGCAAGCACATCGCCGAGCAGCGACATTTGCGGGCCGCCCAGGCCATCGAATACCACATCGACGCCGCGGTTATCGGTAATCTTGTTGATCCGCATGAGCAGATCTTCTTCCTCGGTGACGATGACCTTCTCGGCACCCAGCGACAGTAAGTATTCACGCTCTTCGGCGGTCTTCGTGGCGGCAATCACCCGAACACCCAAGGCTTTACCCAATTGGACGAAAGAAGGCCCGGCGCAGTGACTGGCGTCGGTAACCAGGGCGAACTGCCCAGGCTTGACCCGTGCCAGGTCGACATAAGCGAAATAGGCAATCAACAGCGGCGTGTAGTGCACCGCCGCTTCGATCGGGCTGAGCACGTCCGGATAACGGGTCAGTGCCGAGCGTGGCAGAACGATTTGCTCACCATAGACGGGATAGTCGTTCGGACTTTCAGCCGGGAAGCTGGCGACTTTGTCACCGACCGCGAGGTCATCGACACCGTCGCCGACCGCCGTCACGACGCCGGACATTTCATGGCCAAGGCCTGAAGGCAAGCGAGCATGGGAGGACGCCAGGTTCTGACGCCAAAGAATGTCGTACCAGCTGATGCCAATCGCCTCGACGCGCACCTGCACTTCGCCCGGCGCAGGGAGAGCGGCCGCATGCTCTTCGCATTTGAGCACCTCGGCTGGACCAAACTTGTGAAAACGGATCGTGCGGGACATCGCAAACCTCGTCAAAGAAACCTCTAATGCCCTGAACTCTATCTGGGCTTTCTACCCAAGACTATCAGTGGCTATTAATAGTCGACATGCCTGTCATTGATTCCGCAGCGACGGCGACATCTTCAAATGCCGTAAGAAACCGAAGCAGCCTTTGTAGGAAAACTGAATTACTCGGTGCAGAGTAGCAGCCTTTCCCCGTAATATTCATGCCGGCCATTGTTCTCATATGGCCGCTCCCGTCAAGCTTGATGACTCTGCCAGGACTCCAGATGAATCGTAATGACCTGCGTCGTGTCGACCTGAACCTGTTGATCGTTTTCGAAACATTGATGCACGAACGCAGTGTGACCCGCGCTGCGGAGAAATTGTTCCTTGGTCAGCCGGCCATCAGTGCGGCGCTCTCGCGCCTGCGCGGGCTGTTCGATGATCCATTATTCGTGCGCACCGGGCGCAGTATGGAACCGTCCGCGCGGGCGGTGGAGATCTTCGCCCTGCTCTCCCCGGCCCTGGACTCGATTTCCACGGCCGTCAGCCGTGCAGCGGAATTCGACCCGGCGACCAGCACGGCGGTGTTCCGCATCGGTCTGTCGGACGATGTCGAGTTCGCTTTGTTGCCGATGCTGCTCAAGCGTCTGCGCGCCGAATCGCCTGGGATTGTGCTGGTGGTGCGGCGGGCCAACTACATCCTGATGCCGAGCTTGCTGGCCTCGGGCGAGATTTCAATCGGCGTCAGCTACACCGCCGACCTGCCGGCCAACGCCAAGCGCAAAGTGCTGCGCCGCAGCATGCCCAAACTCTTGCGCGCCGACACCGTACCGGGACCGCTGAGCCTCGACGACTTCTGCGAACGCCCCCACGCGTTGGTGTCATTTGCCGGCGACCTGAGCGGCTTTATAGATGAAGAACTGGAAAAACTCGGGCGCAAACGTCACGTGGTGCTCGCTGTGCCGCAGTTCAACGGGCTCAGCACACTTATCAGCGGTACGGATATCGTCGCGACGGTGCCGGATTACACGGCTGACGCGTTGACGGCCGCAGGCGGTGTGCGGGCGGAAGATCCGCCGTTGCCGGTGCGCAGCTTTGAGTTGCACATGGCGTGGCGCGGGTCGCAGGACAATGACCCGGGGGAGCGTTGGTTGCGGTCGCGGATTCAGATGTTCTTCGGGGATCCGGACAGTCTGGCTTGAGTTGTTTATAACGGCTTCTGGCGCCTTCGCTGGCAAGCCTGCTCCCACAGGGATTTGTGGCGCTCATCGGATCCCCGTGGGCGCGGGCTTGCCCGCGAAGACTGCGACTCGGTCTCCTGTCCTTTGCACTCCACGCAACACTGAATTGTCATCAATCACATTGATCGCGTTCTAGCCTGAGGCGCATGCTAGAGGGCTTGCTCTGACCTCATATCATTCCGAATGATAGTTACCTTTGCTTCATTCGATTCGTGCGATACCCCCTCGCCGAGCATCATCCGCCCATCTCAATACATTGGCGGATGCATCCATGGAACAGTCATTCAAACATTTGCGCTTCCCGTTGGCCCTCTTGGCCGTAGTGGTGATGAGCGCTTGCGGCAAGGCTCCGGAGTCTGCCGCGACCATGCCTGCGGCGAAAGTCAGCGTCGCCAAGGTGCTGGAACAACCGGTCAATGAGTGGGACGAATTCACCGGGCGCCTCGAAGCGCCGGAAACGGTAGAGATTCGTCCACGGGTCTCCGGTCAGATCGATGACGTGGCCTTCACCGAAGGCGCGCTGGTCAAGAAAGGCGACTTGCTGTTCCAGATCGACCCGCGTCCCTTCCAGGCTGAAGTCCGCCGCCTCGAAGCGCTGGTCGCGCAGTCTCGCGCCAATGCCACCCGTAGCGAAAATGAAGCCCAGCGCGGTGAGCGTCTGCGCATCAGCAACGCGATTTCCGCCGAGCTGGCTGATTCGCGCACCAGCGCTGCACAAGAAGCCCGCGCTGCAGTCGGTGCCCTCCAGGCACAACTGGACCTGGCGAAACTGAACCTGAGCTTCACCCGCGTCACCGCACCGATCAGCGGCCGTGTCAGCCGTGCGGAAATCACCGCGGGTAACCTGGTGACCGCCGACACCACACCGCTGACCAGCGTAGTGTCCACCGACAAGGTCTACGCCTATTTCGACGCTGACGAGCGGGTGTTCCTCAAGTACACCCAACTCGCTCGCCAGGGCAAACGCGGCGCAACCACCCCGGTTTACCTCGGTCTGTCCAACGAAGACGGCAACCCGCATCAGGGCGTGATGAACTTTGTCGACAACCAGGTCAACCCGAAAACCGGCACCATTCGTGGTCGCGCCGTGTTCGACAATACCGACGGCACCTACACCCCAGGCCTGTATGCCCGCCTGAAACTGGTCGGCAGCGGCACCTACTCCGCCGTGCTGATCAACGATGAAGCAGTCGGTACTGACCTCGGTAAAAAGTTCGTGCTGGTGATGGATGCGGACAACAAAACCGCCTACCGCGCAGTTGAACTGGGTCCGAAAATCGAAGGCCTGCGCATCGTGCGCAACGGCCTGAACAAGGATGACACGATCATCGTCAAGGGCCTGCAACGGGTACGTCCCGGTTCGCCAGTCACCCCTGAGGTGATCCCGATGGCCAGCGAACAAACCCTCGCGGCACTCGCACAACAACGACAAGCGCTGGAAGCCAGCAACCTGCCTCAAGTTGCACCTGCCAAGGTCGCGCCGGGTTCGGTTGTGAAACTGGCTGCTGCGACTCCACGCGGTTAAGGGACGACAAACTCCGATGAATTTTTCCCAATTCTTCATTTCACGGCCAATTTTTGCAGCGGTGCTGTCGCTGCTGATCCTGATCGCCGGCGCCATCTCGCTGTTCCAGTTGCCGATCAGCGAATACCCGGAAGTCGTGCCGCCGACCGTTGTGGTCCGCGCGAACTTCCCGGGCGCCAACCCAAAAGTCATCGGTGAAACCGTGGCCGCTCCATTGGAGCAAGCCATCACCGGCGTCGAGAACATGTTGTACATGTCCTCGCAGTCCACCGCTGACGGCAAGATCACCCTGACCATCACTTTTGCGCTGGGCACTGACCTGGACAACGCACAGGTGCAGGTGCAGAACCGCGTGACCCGCACCGAACCGAAGCTTCCAGAAGAAGTGACGCGCATCGGTATCACCGTGGACAAGGCCTCGCCCGACCTGACCATGGTGGTGCACTTGACCTCGCCGGACAAACGCTACGACATGCTCTACCTGTCCAACTACGCCCTGCTCAACATCAAGGATGAGCTGGCGCGCCTGGGCGGTGTCGGGGACGTGCAGCTGTTTGGTATGGGCGACTACTCGTTGCGTGTATGGCTCGATCCGAACAAGACCGCTTCGCGCAATCTGACCGCGACCGACGTCGTAACCGCGATCCGCGAACAAAACCGTCAAGTCGCTGCCGGTGCCTTGGGTGCACCACCCGCGCCGAATGCCACGGCGTTCCAGTTGTCGGTCAACACCCAGGGTCGTCTGGTTTCCGAAGAAGAGTTCGAGAACATCATCATTCGCTCCGGCGACAACGGTGAAATCACCCGCCTGAAAGACATCGCGCGCGTCGAGCTGGGTTCAAGCCAGTACGCCCTGCGCTCCTTGCTGAACAATCAACCGGCGGTGGCGATCCCGATCTTCCAGCGCCCGGGTTCCAACGCGATCGAAATCTCCAACGAAGTTCGCGACAAGATGGCGGAGCTGAAGAAGAGCTTCCCTGAAGGCATGGACTTCAGCATCGTCTATGACCCGACGATCTTCGTGCGCGGCTCCATCGAAGCGGTGGTTCACACGCTCTTCGAAGCACTGATCCTCGTGGTGCTGGTGGTGATCCTGTTCCTGCAAACCTGGCGTGCCTCGATCATTCCGTTGGTGGCGGTGCCGGTTTCGCTGATCGGTACGTTTGCGGTGATGCATTTGTTCGGCTTCTCGCTGAACGCCTTATCACTGTTCGGATTGGTACTGGCCATCGGTATCGTGGTGGACGACGCCATCGTGGTGGTGGAGAACGTGGAAAGGCACATCGAGCTGGGAGAAACGCCCGTAGAAGCCACCAAGAAAGCCATGCGAGAGGTGACCGGCCCGATCATCGCGACGGCGCTGGTGCTGTGTGCGGTATTTATCCCGGCGGCGTTCATTTCCGGTCTCACCGGCCAGTTCTACAAACAGTTTGCCCTGACCATTGCCATCTCGACCGTGATCTCGGCGTTCAACTCGCTGACACTGTCCCCTGCCCTGGCCGCCGTGCTGCTCAAGAGCCACCATGCGCCGAAAGATCGCTTTACCAAAGTGCTTGATAAACTATTGGGCGGCTGGCTGTTCCGTCCGTTCAACCGGTTCTTCGAACGCGCCAGTCATGGCTATGTCGGCACCGTAGCCCGGGTTATCCGCAGCAGCGGTATTGCCTTGCTGTTGTACGCAGGCTTGATGGTGCTGACCTTCTTCGGTTTCTCCAGCACCCCCACCGGTTTCGTACCCGGCCAAGACAAGCAATACCTGGTGGCCTTCGCGCAATTGCCGGATGCTTCCAGCCTGGACCGCACCGAAGACGTGATCAAACGCATGTCCGACCTGGCCTTGAAACAGCCTGGCGTGGAAAGCGCGGTAGCGTTCCCGGGCCTGTCGATCAACGGATTCACCAACAGCCCGAACGCCGGCATCGTGTTCGTGACCCTGAAACCGTTCGACGAGCGTAAAGACCCGAGCATGTCCGCCGGTGCGATTGCCGGTGCATTGAACGGCCAGTTCGCCGGGATTCAGGAAGCCTACATGGCGATCTTCCCGCCGCCGCCGGTACAAGGCCTGGGCACCATCGGTGGTTTCCGCTTGCAGATCGAAGACCGGGGCAACCTGGGCTACGACGAGCTGTACAAAGAAACCATGAACATCATCACCAAGAGCCACAACGTGCCGGAACTGGCCGCCCTGTTCACCAGCTACACGGTGAACGTGCCGCAAGTCGATGCCGCCATCGACCGGGAAAAAGCCAAGACTCACGGCGTGGCCGTCAGCGACATCTTCGACACCCTGCAGATCTACCTGGGTTCGCTGTATGCCAACGACTTCAACCGCTTTGGTCGTACCTACCAGGTCAACGTTCAGGCTGAACAGCAGTTCCGCCTCGAGCCGGACCAGATCGGTCAGCTGAAAGTGCGCAACAACAAAGGCGAGATGATCCCGCTGGCGACCTTCATCAAGGTCAGCGACACCTCGGGCCCGGACCGCGTGATGCACTACAACGGCTTCATCACCGCTGAAATCAACGGTGCGGCAGCCCCCGGCTACAGCTCCGGCCAGGCTCAAGCGGCCATCGAGAAACTGCTCAAGGAAGAACTTCCGAACGGCATGACCTACGAATGGACTGACCTGACCTACCAGCAGATTCTGTCCGGCAACACCGCGCTGTTCGTGTTCCCGCTCTGCGTATTGCTGGCGTTCCTGGTACTCGCGGCGCAGTACGAAAGCTGGAGCCTGCCACTGGCGGTGATCCTGATCGTACCGATGACCCTGCTGTCGGCCATCATCGGTGTGATTGCTTCGGGAGGCGACAACAACATCTTCACCCAGATCGGCTTGATCGTACTGGTGGGACTTGCGTGCAAGAACGCGATTCTGATCGTCGAGTTCGCCAAGGACAAACAGCAGGACGAAGGCATGAGCCCGCTGGCTGCGGTGCTCGAAGCGTGCCGCCTGCGTCTGCGGCCGATCCTGATGACCTCCTTCGCGTTCATCATGGGTGTGGTGCCACTGGTGTTCTCCAGCGGTGCCGGTGCCGAAATGCGTCACGCCATGGGTGTGGCGGTGTTCTCCGGGATGCTCGGGGTGACGTTCTTCGGTCTGTTGCTGACACCGGTGTTCTACGTGTTGATTCGTAATTTCGTGGAGCGCGGCGAGAAGCGCAAAGCGGCCAAGGCCCTGAAACTGGAGGCGCAACAATGAGCCTGAAAGCCTTCCTGCCGAGCCTGCTGGTACTGGCCCTGAGTGCTTGTGCCGTCGGCCCGGACTACAAGACCCCGGCCACCGAACCGGCGAACATCACCACCGCCACCGATGGCGCTGCCGGTCAGAAAAACTACGACCGCTCGCGTTTCGAGGGCATCTGGTGGCAGCAGTTCGAAGACCCGACCCTCAACCAGTTGGTGACACAATCCCTGCAAGGCAACCGCGATTTGCGCGTCGCCTTCGCGCGCTGGAAAGCGGCCCGGGCGATTCGTGATGACGCCAGCAATGACGCCATGCCGACCATCACCAGCCGCGCCAGCAGTGATCTGGGCAAAGGCCAGATTCCGGGCCAGACCACCAAACGGGTCAATAGCGAACGCTATGACCTGGGTCTGGACATGGCCTGGGAACTGGACCTGTTTGGTCGCATCCAGCGCAACCTGGAATCCAGCGACGCCGAACAGCAAGCGGCCGAAGCCGATCTGTACCAACTGCAAGTCAGCATGATTGCCGAACTGGTGGACGCCTACGGTCAACTGCGCGGTGCGCAACTGCGGGAAAAAATTGCCCTGGCCAACCTGAACAACCAGCAGGAATCGCGCAAGATCACCGAAAGCCTACGTGATGCCGGCGTCGGCGATCAGCTTGATGTGGTCCGCGCCGATGCGCGTCTGGCGTCTGTCGAAGCCAGCGTGCCGCAGTTGCAGGCCGAGCAGGTCCGGCAGAAAAACCGTATCGCCACCCTGCTGGGTGAACGTCCGGACAAACTGACCGTCGACTTGAGCCCGAAAGACTTGCCGGCGATTGCCAAAGCGCTGCCGATCGGTGATCCGGGCGAACTGCTGCAACGTCGTCCGGACATTCTCAGCGCCGAACGCAAACTGGCTTCAGCCACGGCGCGTATCGGCGTGGCCAAGGCGGATCTGTTTCCAAGGGTCAGCCTCAGTGGCTTCCTCGGCTTTACTGCCGGGCGAGGTTCGCAGATCGGTTCCTCGGCGGCCAACGCCTGGGCGCTGGGCCCGAGCATCACCTGGGCAGCGTTTGACCTGGGCAGTGTTCGAGCCCGCTTGCGCGGTGCCGACGCAGATGCCGAAGGCGCTCTGGCGACTTACGAGCAACAAGTGCTGCTGGCGCTGGAAGAGTCGGAAAACGCCTTCAGTGATTACGGCAAACGCCAGCAACGTCTGATTTCGCTGATTCGCCAGAGTGAATCCAGCCGTGCGGCCGCTGACCTGGCGGAAATTCGCTACCGCGAAGGGTCGTCGGACTTCCTCGTCCTGCTCGATGCCCAGCGCGAACGTTTGGCGGCAGAAGACACTCAGGCCCAGGCCGAAGTCGATCTGTATCGCGGCATTGTCGCGATTTACAAGGCCCTTGGTGGCGGTTGGCAACCAGAGACGGTCGCCAGCAAGTAACGCGTCAATTGCTTCTTTGGTTGGCCGCAACCAACCGATTTTTTGCCCCGCGCCTCATTCGGTCGCGGGGCTTTTTTTTGTCTGCACGATGAGTGAAATTACTAGAGTCCCCTGTGGGAGCGGGCTTGCCGCGATGACGGTCGCACATTCAACAACGTGGTGACTGATCCACCGCTATCGCGGGCAAGCCCGTTCCCACAGTGATTAGCGGTGATCTTCGGTAGTGCGGTTTTCCTCAATGGTCACAGTGGCCGTTGTCCCCGCCCGCAGTGTGTCTTTGCCGGCATAGTCGGGGTCAATCCTGATCCGCACCGGCACCCGTTGCGCCAGTTTGACCCAGGTGTAACTGGGGTTGATGTTGGCCAGCAGGCGGCCACCGGGCAAGTTCTCGCGGTCGGCGATGGCGAAAGCAATACTTTGTACCGCGCCACCGAACGTTTCACCGCTCATCAATTCGATCCTGACCCGATCACCCTCCCCGATTCTCGGCAACTTGGTTTCTTCGAAATAGCCGCTGACATAGAACGAACCGCTGTCCACCAACGCCAACAACGCGCCACCGGCCGCGGCATAGTCGCCCTGCCGGGTCAGCAGATTGGTGACGTAACCGCTGACGGGCGCTTCGACCCGGGTACGCTGCAGATCCAGCTCAGCCTGGGTCAATGCCGCGAGGGCCAATTGCACATTGGCCTGCGCCAGCCCCAGGTTGGCCTGGTTACGCAGCAACTCGGCCTGCGCTACCGCCACCTCGGTACTGGACTTTTCCCATTCTTCGCCAGAAATCGCAAAGCGTTGCTTGAGCGTGCGCCGTCGGCGCTCTTCACTTTGGCGTTGGCGCAGCAGCGCTTCGCTGGCGACAATCGTTGCTTCGGATTGACCGAGGCTAGCCTTCGAAACCTCCACCGAACGCTTGGCATGTTCCACTGCGAGAACGTAGCGAGCCGGGTCGATCTCCAGCAGTAACTGGCCCTTGTCGACATGCTGATTGTCCTGAACCCCCAGCGCGACAATGCGACCCGAGACATCGGCAGACAATGTCACCACATCAGCCCGCACCCGCGCATCGCGAGTCCAGGGTGCGCGGGTGTAATGCTCCCAGGCGAACCAGCCGAGCACAAAGGCCAGCACCACCACCGCTACTGTTGCGAGCCGGGCAAGGATCTTCTTCAAGGCATCAAGCTCCCATCACCAGAATCAGCGTTGCGCAAACACAGGCGTACAACGCCCCCTCAAACAAGGCTTCGTGCCAGACGAACCGCAATACACCAAGGCGGCGCAGGGTCCAATCCAGCAGCAAAAAAATCGGCAGGGCCAGCAACAGCGCCTGCGCAATCGGCGGCAAATAGACGCCCCCTACTTCCAGGTCAATGGGCAAGGACGGGATCTCCTTCCTGTTCAGCGGGTTGAAACCAGGCGCGATATCGCTCCAGAAACGACACCACAATCAATAACGCCACGCGCATCCTGAAGACCGACCACAAGTGTTCATGAACGTCCAGATGCAAGTCGTCCATTTCATCACCCAGGACTCGCAGGTTTTCCAGCAACCGTTCAAGGTCGATCCCGGGGCGCCCGGCAATCAGTCGCCCGGTCTCACGGACTGCCGCCAGCAAACGGTTCAATTGATCGGTACTCAGCAACGCGTTGCTTTGCCCCTGTTGCCTGAGCTGATTCAACGCCACGCCCAGTGCCATGCACCCGAGGCTGACTTCAAACAGGTCTCTGGAATGCTTGTCAGTGGTGGCCGGCAACAGGCCCAACATCATGGTCAGGCTATCGACCATGCGGCTTTCAAAGGCAAATTGTTGTTCGTCGGTGGCCGGGGTCTTCAGCAAAGCGTAGACCTGCTCGCAGTTCTCTTTGAACAGTCGACGTATCCGCAACACGGGCCGGAACGGGAATATCAAGGCGTACACACTTAGTGCCAGTGCGGCGGCACTGATATAGGCCCCGGCAAACTCGAACCACTGAATCGCCGTGTTTTGCCCGATGCCGACGTTTTGCGGGCCCAGCAACAGCATCGTCGTCAATCCGAGGCCAATCCCGGTGCCCGTGGTTGGCGGGCTGGACAACCCCACCGCAACGGCATACAGCAACGGCGCGAGCAGCAAGGCCAGCAGTTCGAAGCCGCTGATCATCGGAATCAGCAAGAACAGGTAGAGCGCTGACACCACCAGCGCCAGACCCAACCCCCTGGCAAAGCTTTGGCTGGCGAGTAATGGCCGGGGAAAAGTCGCCATCAGCGAACAGAGAATCCCCACCACAATCATCCCGCCCCGGGCCCCGTCCCAACCGGTCTCGATCCAGATGAACCCGGCGACCACCAAGGCAGTAAAGGCGCGGATCGCATTCATTGCCGCCAGCGTGAAATCCAGATGCAACGGATTGTCTTGTCCGCGAAAGACGCAGCTGGCCGCACGTTCGTCCTGAATGGCATCGCTCAGCTCGAGCATCTGCCCCAGTTGCTCCAACATCCGGGCCTGTTCCCAGCGCAGTGCCCAGGCCAGGGAGCGCAACGTGGCAGGCATCGTCTCGGTGAGTTGTTCAGCCTTGTAGGCCTGATCATCGAAACGCTGTTGCAGCGCCGCGAAATGGTGCCGCGCCTCGCTCGACAGCGAGCGCCCTTGAAGGGCCAGTTGATCGAGGAAGGCCAGCTCTTCAGCGCGCAACAGCTGAATTTCCTCGGGTAGAGCTCCTTGCCAACGCTCGGTCAGCAGTTCTCGCTGGTGACGCAGCGCCGTCAGCCGCGAGGTGAGCAGCACGAGCTGGTTGCCCAGTAACTGCACGAGGCCATTGGCACTGCGCAACCGTGGCGCGTCGAAATACAAATGCCGACGCACGCCTTCAAGAGCGCTGATCTCCCCCAACAGTTGCATCTGTCGGCGGTGGAAGTCAGCCTCGTTTTCTTCAGTGCGAATGACCGCAGCGGCATGGGTAGCCAGCAGCTTGATGACTTGATCGATTTTGGCGAAATAGTCCCGGGCCACGGTTTCCGGGCGCGCGGTGAGCAGGCTGACCACACATACGCAGGCCACCGCCAACAAGGTTTCGGTGACGCGGGTCACGGCCAGCAGGAACGTGCCGTCCTGATCAGGCACGGCCAGCAGCGCCACGACCACCGCCGTGTAGCCGCTCAAGACAAATGCCTGGGAACTGGTGTAACGCAACAAGGTGCCGCCAGCGGTACACAACGCCAGCCACAAGGCCAGGGTAACGATGAAAGGCAACGGCGCCTGGGGAAAGATCGCCATGATCAACACCGCGACCACGGCCCCGAGTGTGGTACCGACGACTTGGCCGAAGCTGCGAGCCAGGGCCATTCCGCCCAATGGTTGACTGACGATGACCACCGCCATGATCGACCACTTGGGCTGGTCGAGGTCGAACAGGAACGCCAGGTACAGCGTCAACAGCCCGGCTGCAATGGTTCTCAAGGCGAACAACACCACCGCCGGCCCAGGGTTGAGTATTGCCTTGAAGTATTGAAGCAGTGGTTGCATGGGCGTGCTCATCGAGTTCTCTCCAGCAAGCGTAGTCACTGCTTCGGTGGCTCGACAGGGTTTCAGTATCGACAGGACTTGTAGGAAAAATACTGTCAATCCGCTGCGCAATGGCCTCAGGGTTTGACTCACAGCCCGGCCTGACCGAAGCTGGCGACCTTGCAAAAGCTTGCCAGCTCCCGGATTCCTGCATGCCCCAGTCCCGCCGTTACCTGATCATCAGCCTCTGCACCTTGTTTGCCATCGGCCTTGCGTGGTTTTTCCTGCGCAGCACTGCGCCCGTGGTGCCGGAAGCGATCAAGCGCGGTTACAGCGAAGCGCTGAACCAGGCGCGGACGGGGCAACCGGGCGCAGCGCGGGTTTTGTATCAGCAGTTGGGCCGCCCTGACATTTCCCCCAAGCGCCGCGTCTGGCTGCATGCCGAACTGCCCAATTATCCGAGCACTGTTGCCCTGAAACTGGCGGACGCAGACCTGCAGCATCCGGCCGTCGAGGTGCGCATCGCTGCGATCAAAAGCATCAGCGGTTTAGTCCCGAGCGGGCAACGCAGCCTGCTGCTGGGGCCGCTGCTCGATGACAGCGAACAACACGTGCGGTTCGCCGCGGTGAACGCGTTGCTGGGACTGTCGCCGGACGACCTTGGGTTGTATTTCGGACCGTTGCAGCAGGCGATCGACGCGTGGGAGCAAGTGCTCACCAGTGCGCCAGACAGCGCGGACAACCAGTTCCAGCTGGCCCGACTGCATCTGCATAACGGCGAATTCAAGGCGGCGCAACAGGCGTTGGAGAACACCTTGCGCCTTGCTCCTGACAATCTGCCGGCACTGGTGATGCAGATCGAGGTGCTGGACAAACTAGGCCAAAACGAAGCCGCCCGGCTGCTACTGGCCAAACAGTTGAAGGCTCAGCCCGATTCCGCTTACCTGCAACATGCCCTGGGGCTCTGGTTGCTGCATCACGGACAGAGCGAATTCGCCCTGCTCGGCCTGTCCAAAGCCGTGGAGCTGGAACCGGACAATAAGGATTACCGCTACGACCTCGCCACCACGCTGCACGACGAACAAGAGCTGGAAGCGGCGCAGAAGCAGTTGCAGGAAATCGTCCAGCGCCACCCGGCCGACCGTAAGGCACGGGTGTTGTTGATCAACTATTGGAAAGAAAGCGGGCAGCTGCAAAACGTGCAGATTCTGTTGGCGCAACTCGAACAGCTCAATCCGGACGACCCGGCGTTACAGCAAGGGCTTTAAATCATTATTGACCTGGCGGCCGCTATCGCTGGCACGCGGGCTCCTGCAAAGTCAGGTGTAACAAAAGGTTGAACCGTCGTCTCGGCCAACGGTCAAGTGATCAGGCAGTCCATTCAGGTATTCAGACCTGCTGCCTCGCTTCCCCTAGTCATGAGAGGGCATTTTTTGTCTACATCTAACGAGTTGTTCAGTGCAAAAGCCGCCACCGGCATCGAAGGTCTGGATGACATCCTGGCCGGTGGACTGTCCCGCGGCCACGTGTTTTTGCTGGAGGGTGAACCCGGAACCGGCAAAACCACCGTCGCTTTGCATTTTCTGTTGGCCGGTGCCAGAGCCGGCGAACGCTCGTTGTACATCACCCTGTCCGAAACCGAGCGCGAGCTGCGCCAAGGGGCGCGCTCCCATGGCTGGGAGCTGGATGACAACATCCACATTTTTGAGCTGACCCCGCCGGAAAGCCTGCTCAATGCCGAGCATCAGCAGAGCCTTCTGTACTCCTCGGACCTTGAACTGGGTGAAGCCACCAAGCAGATTTTCGAAGTGGTCGAACGGGTCAAACCCACTCGTGTGGTGCTCGACAGCCTTTCCGAAATTCGCCTGCTGGCCCAAAGCTCATTGCGCTATCGCCGCCAGATCCTCGCGATTAAACACTACTTCGTGCGCTATGACGCCACCGTGGTGCTGCTGGACGACCTGACCACCGAATCCCTCGACAAAACCGTGCACAGCGTTGCCCACGGCGTAATTCGCCTTGAGGAGCTGACCCCCAACTATGGCGCCGAACGCCGGCGCATCCGCGTGGTGAAGTACCGCGGCCAGAAATACCGCGGCGGTTTCCATGACTTCACCATCATGGGTGACGGCGTCCACGTCTTTCCGCGCCTGGTGGCCGCCGAACATCGTGGCAAGTACGTGCGCACGCAACTCACCAGTGGCATCAAGGAAATGGATGCCCTGCTCGGCGGCGGCATCGAGACCGGTTCCAGCACCTTGATCCTCGGCCCGGCCGGTACCGGCAAATCACTGATCTCGATGATTTTCGCCGCTGCCGCCGTGGCTCGGGGAGAAAAAGCCGCGCTGTTCATCTTCGATGAAGACCTCGGCCTGCTGTTTGAACGCATGAACAACATGGGCATCGACCTCAAGGCCCTGCAAGACACCGGCAACCTGCTGATCGAGCAAGTGGATGCGGCGGAATTGTCCCCCGGCGAGTTTTCCCACCGGGTTCGGCGTTGCGTCGATGTGCGCAATATCAAGACCGTGGTCATCGACAGCATCAACGGCTATCAGGCGGCGATGCCCGAAGAAAACGCCCTCGTGCTGCACATGCATGAATTGCTGCTGTACCTCAACCGCCAGGGCGCTGCGACTTTCATGACCGTCGCCCAGCACGGTCTGGTCGGCGACATGCAGGCCCCGGTGGACATCACCTACCTGGCGGATACCGTCATCCTGCTGCGCTACTTCGAAGCACTGGGCAAGGTTCGCCGGGCCATTTCGATCATCAAGAAACGTACGGGCAGCCATGAATCGACCATTCGCGAATACCGCATCAGCGGACACGGCATGACCATCGGCGAACCGCTGGACGCTTTCCAGGGTGTGTTGCGCGGCGTGCCAACTTACCTGGGTGCGAGCAATCCGTTGCTCGGGGACCCGTTCCCATGACGGTCATGCAAGCTACGTCCGAGCGCGCGATCATTCTCGCGCCGCTGGGACGTGACGGCCAGATTGCCCTGATGATGCTCAACGAAGCCGGTTACGACGGTGTCATTACCCGGGATCTGATCGGCCTGTGCGCCGAGCTGGAGCAAGGCGCCGGGTTGCTGCTGATCTCCTCCGAGGCCTTGCTGGGCGGCGATATCGAACCGTTGGTCGGACTGATTGAACAACAGCCGTCGTGGTCCGATCTGCCGATTGTTCTGATGACCTACCATGGCGGCCCGGAACAGAACCCTGCCTCGCGCTTCGGCCCGCAACTGGGCAATGTCACCTTCCTTGAGCGCCCTTTTCATCCGGTGACGTTGATCAGCCTGGTGACCACCGCGCTGCGCGGCCGACGACGACAGTATGACGCCAGGGATCGGCTGATCGATCTGAGTCAAAGCGAACTGCGCCTGCAAACCACCCTCGAAACCCTGGAACAGCAGGTCGAGGAACGCACCACACAGTTGCGCCACAACGAAGAAGCCCTGCGCCAATCGCAAAAAATGGAGGCGGTCGGTCAACTCACCGGCGGCATTGCCCACGACTTCAACAACATGTTGACCGGGATCATCGGCAGCCTGGAACTGTTGCGCCGACGCCTGGCGCGTGGACGCACTGAAGACCTCGACAGCCTGATCGATCTTGGCGTGACGTCGGCCAACCGTGCGGCGGGGCTGACCCACCGTCTGCTGGCGTTCTCGCGGCGTCAGTCGCTGGACTCCAAACCCGTGGAGATGAACACCCTCGTGGTGTCCATGGGCGAGCTGTTGCAGCGCAGCATCAATGAGAGCATTCAACTGGACATGCAGTTGAGCGAGCAGTTGTGGGTGGCCGAGGCAGATCCCAATCAACTGGAGAGTGCCCTGCTCAATCTGGTGATCAACGCGCGGGATGCCATGCCTGATGGCGGAAAACTTGTCGTCAGAACCGGCAATCAATACTTGGACAGCGATTTCACCGAAGCCCACAACACCCTGAAACCCGGTGATTACGTGGTGCTTAGCGTTACCGACAACGGTTGCGGCATGCCGCAAAGCACCATCAACCGCGCGTTCGACCCGTTTTTCACCACCAAGCCAATCGGCCAGGGCACGGGCCTTGGGTTGTCGATGATCTACGGTTTCAGCAAACAATCGCGCGGGCATGTCGCCATTCAAAGTGAAGTGGATGTAGGCACCACCGTCAGTCTGTTTCTGCCACGCTTTGGTGGTGAGCTGCCCGAGGCCCCGCCGATAGACGTCCAGCATGCGCTGTTCGCGCAAAACGGCGAAACGGTGCTGATCGTCGAGGATGATCCGGCTGTGCGGGTGCTGGTGAGTACGGTGCTGAGTGACCTGGGTTACGCCTTCGTCGAGGCCGGTGACGCCGACAGCGCGGTGCCGATTCTCGACTCCGGGCAGCGTATCGACCTGATGATCAGCGACGTCGGGTTACCAGGCATGAATGGCCGGCAACTGGCAGAAATCGGCCGCCAGTACCGGCCCGACCTCAAAGTGTTGTTCATCACCGGCTATGCGGAACACGCGGCAGTGCGCGGTGGTTTCCTTGATCCGGGCATGCAGATGATCACCAAGCCGTTTACCTTCGACCTGTTGACGGCGAAGGTGCGGGAGATGATCCGAATCTGAAGATCGCCCCTGCAGGAGCCAGCTGCTGGCGATAGCGGCCGCAAGATCGACGCAAACCTCAGGGGCCTCTTCGCCGGCAAGTCGGCTCCTGCTGGTCCGGGGTCAACCGGTCGAGCCATGCCGACAAATGATTAGGACAACATGTCCTGCATCAATTCCTGCAACACATCCAGATCAAACGGCTTGCCCAGGATTGGCGCCGTGCGCGTTATCGGACTGTCGGTCTCGCGGATTTCCTGCGGGTAACCGCTGATGAAAATCACCTTGAGCTCCGGTCGCAATTTCACGGCGGGTTCGGCGATCTGCACGCCAGAAATCCCACCCGGCAGACGGAAGTCGGTGATCATCATGTCCAGATGCGGCTTGCTCGCCAGAATCTCGAAGGCTTGCTCGCCGTTTTCGGCCTGCAATACCCGGTAGCCCTCACCCGACAGGTAAGCCGACAACACCATCAGGATCGAGGGGTCATCTTCGACGATCAATACGACATCTTGTGCATCTTCACTCATGGGAAGCCTTTGTTCGGTCAATAGCTGCTGATACGACCGTGAGGTCGATCAGAGGTTGCGTTTAACTGGCTGTTTTCCTACAGCGGCAGACAAACGCGAAACAAGGCGCCTTCGCCAATCCGGCTCTCGACGGTAATGGTACCGCCATGGGCGGTCACAATCTGCTCTGAAATAAACAACCCCAGGCCCAGCCCGGCGACGGCATGTTTAGCCGTCACGCGTTCGAACTGCTGGAAAATGCGCTTCTGGTTTTCTTCACCGATGCCGATGCCCTGATCGCACACTTCCACCCGCGCCTGATCGTTCTCACTGTACACCTTCACGTTGATCGGGCTCTTGGCGCCGTAACGCAATGCGTTGGTCAACAGGTTGGAAATCACCTGTTCTATACGGAATTCGTCCCAATTGCCCTCCACCGGATGCTCGGCGTCCAGGGTGACCGCGGATTCGGCGGCATCGATCTGCGGGGCGAAGTTCTGCAGAAAATTGCGCACCAGAGCCGACAGATCGAAGCGTGTCGGACGGATGGACAACTTGCCTGTGCGAATGCGCGACACATCGAGCATGTCTTCGATCAGGCGAATCAGGCTTTTGATCTGCCGCTCGTCGCGATCGACCATCGCGTGCATTTTTTCCAGGGTGAACGCAGCGGCATTGTCCCGGGCCAGGTGCATCTTGCGCAGTTGGGTTTCGAGGATCAGACCGTTGAGCGGCGTACGCACTTCGTGGGCGACGATGGACATGAAGTCATCGCGCATGCGCACCGCCTGCTCCAGTTCCGACTGGGTGCTCTGCAACTGTTTTAGCAGCGCTTCCTGCTCGCGGCGGCTCTGTTCCAGCGCTTCGACCTGTTGCTTCATGGCCTTGCTTTGGCGGTACAGATCAACAAAGACGTTGACCTTGCTCTTCACCGCGTGGATATCCAGGGGTTTGTGCAGGAAGTCCACGGCGCCGCTTTCGTAGCCCTTGAACGCGTAGTTCAGTTCACGGCCGGCGGCACTGACGAACACAATCGGGATGTTCTTGGTCTTTTCCGTGCCGCGCATCAACTCGGCCAGTTCGAAGCCATTCATGCCGGGCATCTGCACATCGAGAATGGCGATGGCGAATTCGTGTTGCAGCAGCAGCGATAAGGCTTCGTCGGCGGACAAGGCTTTGTAGACCACACGGTCTTCACGCTTGATCAGCGCTTCGAGCGCCAACAGGTTCTCCGGCAGATCGTCGACGATCAGCAGTTTGGCTTGGATGTTACTTAGCATGCTATTCGTTCCAGCTCGACAAGCAGACGGCCGATGCCGCGTATGGGGAGAATGTGGTCTGGTTGGTGAACATCCAGCGCCGCCAGGGGCATGGTCGCAACCTGGGCTTCGTTCGGGTCCTGCACGATAGTCAGGCCGCCAAGATGCTGGACCTTTGCCATGCCGCTCGCGCCATCGCGATTGGCACCGGTCAACAGCACCGCGGCCAAGGCAGGACCGTAAGCATCCGCTGCCGACGAGAACAGGAAATCGATGGCCGGCCGCGAATAATGCACGCGGTCTTCAAGACTCAGGGAAAAGGTGCGGTCCTGCTCCACCGACAAGTGATAGCCCGGTGTGGCGAAATACAACGTTCCCGTTTCGATCAGCGTCTTGTCATGTGCCTCGACAACGCGCATTGCGACTCTTCGGGCAAACACTTCGGCGAGGTGGCTGCGACGCTCGTCCGGCAGGTGCAGCACGACAATGATCGGCAGCATGAAACCTTCACGCAGAGGGCTGAGAATACTCAGCAACGCCTCCACGCCACCGGCTGAAGCGCCGATCACGATGGCCTCGACAGTAGGCAAATCCGCTGCACTGTTCATGATTTACGGTAGATCCGTTCTTGTTTGACCAACGACTCGAACTGATTGCCGAAAGCCGAAAAGTCCGGGGTTTCCTTGCTACCCAGCGCCAGAAAACCCCGATGACAAAGGGATTCGTGGAACAATCCAAACGCTCGATCCTGAAGTTTTTTATTGAAATAAATCAATACGTTACGACACGAAATTAATTGAGTTTCTGAAAAGACGCTGTCCGTCGCCAGGCTGTGATCGGCAAAGGTCACGTTTTCGCACAAGCTCTTGTCGAAAATCGCGTAGCCGTACGCCGCCGTGTAGTAGTCGGCGAACGAACGCTGGCCACCTGCCTGCTGGTAGTTGTGAGTGTAGGCCCGGACATTCTCCATGGAGAAAATCCCCTGCTTGGCCTTGTCCAGCGAGCGCGGATTGATGTCGGTCGCATAGATGATGGTGCGATCGAGCAAGCCTTCTTCGCGCAGCAGGATCGCCATCGAATAGACCTCTTCACCAGTGCTGCAACCGGCAATCCAGATCTTGATCGAGGGGTAGGTCTTGAGCAGCGGCACGACTTCCTCGCGAATGGCGAGGAAGTGCGAAGGGTCGCGGAACATCTCGCTGACCGGGATCGTCAGTAATTGCAGCAACTGCATGAACGCCTTCGGATCGTGCAACACCCTCTCTTGCAACGCCGAAATGGTCGCGCACTCCAATTGACTCAGCGCATGCTGGACGCGGCGTTTGATCGACGCGCCAGAATAATCACGAAAATCGTAGCTGTATTTGAGGTAGATCGCCTCAATCAACAAGCGCAGTTCGATTTCGCTATTTCGCTCCACTGAATAATTGCGTTCCACTAAATGCGTTCCATCTTCGGTAACCACACGCGAATCAGCGAGAACAGGCGATCCAGGTCGATAGGCTTGGCCAGGTAATCGTTGGAACCGGCCTGCAGGCAGCGCTCCTGATCGTCCTTCATGGCTTTGGCCGTCACCGCAATGATGGGCAGCTTGCGCCAGCGCGGGTCCTGGCGGATCAGGCTCGTCGCCTCGAAACCGTCCATCTCCGGCATCATCACGTCCATCAGCACCAGATCGATGTCCTCGACTTCATTCAGTTTTTCAATCGCCTCACGGCCGTTGCGGCCAATGATCACGACTGCGCCTTTTTGCTCCAGCGCGCTGGTGAGGGCGAAGATGTTGCGTACATCGTCATCCACCAACAGCACTTTGCGACCCTCGAAGACCTTGTCGCGGCTGCGCGCGGTCTTGAGCATCGTCTGCCGTTCATGGGACAACCGCGATTCGACTTTGTGCAGAAAGAGTGTCACTTCATCCAGCAAACGCTCTGGCGAGCGCGCGCCCTTGATGATGATCGAGCGCGAATACTTGCGCAGTTCGGCTTCTTCGTCCCGGGTCAGGTTGCGCCCGGTGTAGACGATCACCGGCGGGAACGAACAGATGTCCTCGGTGGACATGCGCTTGAGCAAATCATTACCCAGCATATCCGGCAGCTTAAGGTCGATGATCATGCAGTCGAAAATCGTCGTGCGCAGCAGATCCAGCGCATCCTGCGCGAGGCCGACAGCGGTGATCTCGATGTCATCGTCGCCGATCAAGCGGGCAATGCTGTCGCGTTGCAAATCGTCGTCCTCCACCAGCAGCACGCGTTTGACCTTCTGGGTCAACTTGGCTTCGAGGCGTGCAAACACATCCTTGAGCTCTTCGCGGGTGGTCGGCTTGACCGCATAACCGATCGCGCCCATGTGCATGGCGGCTTCCACGCGGTCTTCGACCGAGATCACATGCACCGGAATGTGCCGGGTTTGCGCGTGTTCCTTCAGACGTTGCAACACCGTCAGACCGGAATGGTCCGGCAGGCGCATGTCCAGCAGGATGGCGTCGGGAATGTACGCCTTCGCAAGGTCGTAACCTTCGTCGGCACCATGGGCTACCAGGCACTGATACCCCAATTCGTGGGCCAGATCGTAGAGGATGTTCGCGAAGTTCGGCTCATCCTCCACCACCAGAATACAGCGAGTGTTGAACGGCGCCTTGCTGCGATCATCGTCGAAACGCGGAATATCAACGTCAGCTATCAGCGGCACCAGGGCAAGAGTCGGCACTCTCGGCGCCATCGTGACCGGTGAGGCCTGCATCGGCTTGACCGGCGTCTCGCCCGGTTCAATGTAGTGCTGCGGCAAGACCAGGGTAAACACACTGCCCTGCCCCGGTTCGCTGGTGACGCTGATGGAGCCGCCGAGCAGTGTCGCCAGATCGCGGGAAATCGACAGACCCAGACCCGTGCCGCCGTAACGGCGATTGGTGGTGCCATCGGCCTGGCGGAATGCTTCGAAAATGCTTTCCTGCTGCTCCGCTGCAATACCGATCCCGGAATCGCGAACGATAAAGGCAATCCCGTCGTTTGGCTGACTGGCGACGGTCAGGCTGACCGCGCCTTTCTCGGTGAACTTCACCGCGTTGGACAGCAGATTCTTCACCACCTGTTCCAGACGCTGGCGGTCGGTGAAGATCATCATCGGCGCGCCGGGCTGCACATCGACCTGGAAATCAAGGCGCTTGTCCGTCGCCAATGGCTGGAACATCCCGCGCAAACCGTCCACCAGACGGGCAACGCTGGTGTTTTCCGGACGCATATCCAGTTTGCCGGCCTCGACCTTGGAAATGTCGAGAATGTCGTTGATCAGGTTCAGCAAATCGTTACCGGCCGAATAGATCGACTCGGCGAATTTGACCTGTTCGGCGCTGAGGTTTTCCTGCGGGTTTTCCGCCAGCAACTTGGCCAGGATCAACGAACTGTTCAGCGGCGTGCGCAATTCGTGAGACATGTTGGCGAGGAATTCAGACTTGTACTTGCTTGAGCGCTGCAGCTCTTCGGCGCGCTCCTCGAGCTGCGCCTGGGCATGATTGAGTTCGGTGTTCTTCAGGTCCATGGCATCGCGTTGTTCGGCGAGGATCTGTGCCTGATCGGCGAGCTGCTCGTTGGTCTGCTCCAGTTCGACTTGCTGGGTTTCCAGATGCGCCTGGGACTCTTTGAGAATCCTTGATTGCTCTTCAAGCTCTTCGTTGGCGGTCTTGAGTTCTTCCTGCTGAACTTGCAGTTCTTCGTTGAGCTGCTGGGTTTCGGCGAGCACTTCCTGCAAGCGTTGGCGATAGCGTGCGGCCTCGATGGAAGTGCCAATGTTGCCAGCAATCAATTCCAGCAATTCGATGTCGCGGTCGTTCAGCGGGCGCAGGAAGCCGAGTTCGATGACCCCGTTGACCCGTTCGTCATCGCTGGTCGGTACCACCAGCACACTGTGCGGCAAGCCTTCACCCAGGCCGGAACTGACCTTGAAATAGTGACTGGGCACATTGTCGAGGCGTATCAGCCGCGCCTGTTGCGCCACTTGCCCGACAATCCCTTCGTCGCTGTAAATCTGTTGACCAAGGGCTTCCTGCTCCCGGGAGAAACCGTAAGAGGCAATGCGGTTCAGGCCGCCATGTTCTTCACGCACATAAATAGCCGCCACCGCCGAGCCGAGGTATTGCGCGCAAAACTGCAAAATGTTGCGCCCCAGCAGATTGAGCGACAGTTGCCCCAGCACTTGTTCGGCCAGCTCGGTCTGGCCGTTGCGCAACCAGGCTTGCTGCTCCAGCCGATGGGCACTGGCCTGTTGCGCGGCCAGGTTAGCGCTGTAACTTTGCGAAAGGTTGAGCAGATCGCGGCGACCAATATAGGCGAGCAACGCGCTGATGCCGACAATGAACAGCAGATAAAGGCTGATGCTCCAGATCGTGGTACGGCGCACTTCTTCGTTACGCGTGGCGCGTAACTGCTGCTCCATGTCGATCACGTCTTCGAATTGCTTGCGGATTTCATCGGTCAGGCGTTTGCCGCGCCCGGCCTTGACGGCACCGCGGTAATCACCGCTCGCACGCTGCAAGTCGATCATGCTCTGCGCATACGTGGCCCATTCATCCTGCAACGCCTGGAGCCGTTGCAAGCGGTCAGTCTGCACCGGGTTGTCTGCCGTCAGTTCGAGCAAGGTCTTGACCGCTACCGCGACTCTCGGCCGGGCGGTTTCGTAGGGTTCAAGAAATTTCTCGTCGCCACTGAGCAGGTAGCCGCGCATACCGGTTTCCAGATCGACGGTCAGCTTGACCGCTTCATTGGCGTTATTGATCACCCGGTCGGTGTGCTCGACCCACTGGATCACCGACAGCAGATAGGTGATCAGCGAGACAAAGAACACCGCACTGAGCACACCGACACCCAACGGCAGGCTGACGTTGCGGCTCAGGAGTTTACGGAATCGTTGCTCATCAACCGAAGACGCAGTGGTCATGGGAGGGCCTTGTCGAACTGTTGGAAACCAAGGAGTTTGCCCCAAAACTGCCGCATTGATCCAATTTTCTGACGTGTTTATACGCGAATTCCTACATTCAGCTGCCCCTGCGCAAAGGAGTGGTTATCCTTGCCGGCGCGATGCGGCTATTCTTTTTTCAGCGAGCTTGGGAACTTGTCGGGTTCCGTCACTTACTGAAGCACAAGCCCGGCATTTCCGATCGACCGGTCACCGCACATTCAACCTTCGAGAGCCCCATTATGTCCGCTGAAAAACCCATCATCCTGGTCGTTGAAGACGACGACATTGTGCGCATGCTGATCGTCGATGTGCTGGAGGAGCTGGAATTCAACGTGCTCGAAGCCGACGGCAGTGAAAAGGCGTTGGAGTTTCTCAACGACGAAGACCAGTACATCGACCTGATGATGACCGACGTCGGCTTACCAGTAATGGACGGGCGCGAGCTGGCCACCCAGGCGCGGATGCTGCGCCCCGAACTCCCCATTCTGTTCGCCAGCGGGTATGCCGAAAACATTGACGTGCCCGCAGGAATGCAGGTGATCGGCAAGCCGTTTTCCATTGATCAACTGCGCGACAAGGTCAAAGACATACTCGCTCACACCTAGTCTGCGCTGGAGCGGGCTGAGGAATCGCCCACGGCTGTGGTTTAATTGCGCCCCGCTTTTGTTCCCCTGCCCCGCTTCAAGGAACCTCCCTGCATGAGTCAGCCCCGCGCCACCAAAGTCCTGGTTATCGGCTACGTCTGGCCCGAGCCTCGCTCTTCTGCGGCGGGTGGGTATGTGATGCAACTGCTCGGGACGTTTCTGCAACAAGGCTGGGACGTGACATTCAGCAGCCCGGCCGGCGCTGGCGAACATCAGGAAGACCTGACGGCGTTGGGCATTCGTGAAGTGCCGATAGAACTGAACAACAGCAGTTTCGATGTGTTTGTCCGTGAACTGGCGCCGGATATCGTGCTGTTCGAACAATTCATGATGGAAGAACAGTTCGGCTGGCGTGTTGAAAAGCACTGCCCCGATGCCTTGCGCGTGCTCGGCACCCAGGATTTGCAAAGCCTGCGTCATGCCCGTCATCAACGGCTCAAGGACCGGTTGAAGGCCCGCGACGACGACAATGATTTCAGCGAGCTGTTCGCGCCGGCCTTGCGTGAAGAATTCGAACTGATGGCCGACACCGACCTGGCCAAACGGGAAATCGCTGCGCTGTATCGCTGCGACTTGAACCTGATGATTTCCGAAACGGAAATCGAGTTGCTGGTCGAGCAGTTCAAGGTGCCACGCAGCCTGCTGCACTGGTGCCCGTTGATGGTCGATCTGCCGAGCGTGCCGCCAGCGGGTTTTGAGGAACGCGCGGACTTTCTCAGCATTGGCAACTTCCGCCACGCGCCCAACTGGGATGCGGTGCTCTGGATGAAAACCACCATTTGGCCACTGATTCGCGAGCAATTGCCCACTGCCCGTCTGCTCATCTACGGGGCCTACACGCCCCCCAAGGCGACCGCGCTGCACAATGCGGCTCAAGGTTTCCATGTAATGAACTGGGCAGAAGATGCGTTGCAAGTCATGTCGGCCGCACGCGTGTGCCTGGCGCCATTGCGTTTCGGTGCCGGCATCAAGGGCAAAATCGTCGATGCGATGATCTGCGGTACGCCTAATGTCACCACGCCGATCGGCGCCGAAGCCATGCATGGCCAAGGCCCTTGGCCGGGTGCGGTGACCCGCACGGCGCGCGAGTTTGCCGATTGCGCGGTGCAACTTTATAAAGACCAGGCGCAATGGTCGAACGCCCAGACGGTTGGCCTGGAACTGCTCGCCGAACGTTACCAGGTGCACACTCACGGCCCGGCGTTGATTGCACAACTCAAGTATTGCCAACAGCACTTGGCGACACTTAGACGGGACAACTTCACCGGCAGCATGTTGCGTCACCATCAACACAAAAGTACTCAATACATGGCGCAATGGATTGAAGCGAAAAACCAAACTAAAGCGGACACTTGATCGTTAGAATCGTCTCATCTGACGATTAACCCACTGTGCAAGGATGCACTATGAATAACGCTGCAATTCGACTTCTGCCCGACGTCCCCTATGACACTCACGCTTTCACCGCCCACAACTGGATGACCCAACTTCCCGTTATTGATGCACTCTCGCTTGCGGAACTGGTTTTGCCCGGAGCTCATAATGCCGGGGTGGACAAGAAGGCTTCCTACGCGGCGCCGGGGATCAGTCACTGGGCCGCTTGTCAGACCCATTCGTTTTATTATCAATTGACCCATGGCGCACGTGCGCTCGATTTGCGCCTTGAGTATGAAATCGGCAGCAATGGCGTCGGAACGTTCTGGTTTCAGCACAACGGTTTTCGCTCTTCCCGCTCCCTGGAAAATCTGATCACGAGCGTGATCCGGTTTCTGCAGGAAAACCCCGATGAATTCATCATCCTGGATTTTCATCAGCTGAACACAGGCAACCAGCCCCTTGGCCATCACGAGTTCAACCGCCTGCTGATGACACATCTGGGGGACCGGATCATTCCTCGCAGAAATGCGAACCTGCCCCTCAGTCAATTGAAACGGGCCAGTCATGCCCAGCGTGTACTAGTCGCCGCCGACTATCACCCGGCATTCGATGCAACCTTCTTCAGTCGGTCCATCCAGCACGAGTGGAGCGGGATCGGGACGACCAGCATCAGTGAACTGAACGCGCATATCACTCGCGTGATGAAGTACCCGCCATCCAGCGGCCTGCCGTGGTCGCTCTCCGCGACCAGCTACCATGCAGCGGGCGGTCCGGTGAACATCGGCGAGCAACTTGATCAATGGTTCAATCCGGCCGCCAGCGAATGGGTTCTGAAGAGCAGCATTATCAATGTCGATTTTTTTGAAACGTCGAATCTGGTAGGCCATTGTCGAACGGCCAACCTGTTCAAGGTAAACGCCTATAACCATTAATTTGTGCAGATGTTTCCATCACTGGCAATGTCGGAGCGCACTTCTATGCTTGAATTTACATTTATCCACTTCATCCCACGGACGGGCTGAAGCCACTATCAGGAAAGATAATGACCCAATCTCTACAAGGTATTCTCGACAAAAAGAAATGGATGAGTAATGTGCTCGACATTGACCGCCTGAAGTTGACCGACTTGGTCTGGCCCTGCACTCATAACAGCGGCATGGATAAAAAAGCCCCCAACTATGATGTCGTGATTGGCAACTGGACCACGTGTCAGAACGATTCATTTGCGTGGCAACTGGCCAACGGCGCACGGGCCTTTGATATTCGTCTTGGTTACACCGAGGGGCACGATCAATCGATCTTCTACTTTCATCACAACGGTTTTCAATCTCATCGCGTCCTTGATGAGCTGATCGACGCGACGACGACGTTCCTTGATCAAAACCCGGACGAATTCATCGTCTTCGACTTTCACCAAATGGGCGACGGTGCGAAGCGTTTTGACCACAAGAAACTCAATGATTTGTTGGTAAATCGACTAGGGAACCGCGTCATACCGCCCTACGACGCGTCGAAAACGGTGGGCGAGCTCAAGCGCATCAGCACCCGCCGCAGACTGGTACTGGCTGCGCACGTGGTAACGGGGCTGGACGATGATTGCTTCTGGCCGCGTATCCCGCACAAATGGAGCGGTGAAACCTTCACTGACACCGCGGAACTGGAACGCCACATTTCCAGCGAGCTGCAAGACGCACCGTTCGAGACCTTTCTATGGTTGTTGTCGGCCACCAGTTATGGCTTTCTGGGCGGGCCTCAGGACATCAAGACCCAGATCAACGCCTGGTTCAACCCGACCCGCGACTGGGTAACGCGTTGCAGCATTATCAGCACCGACTTTTTCGATGAGTCAGACATCGTGCGTTACTGCTGGAGCGCGTCGAGCATGAAGGCGGTTTACGGCAGCGCGTTGCATCAGTAAGCGGACGCATGACGCCGGTCGACATGCCCAAGGCTGGCAATGTCGGCCGGTAAAGAGGCATGATCAGGGTGCAATAACAATAAAAGCGCCCCGATATGACCCGGACTGCCAGAGTCACCGATCCTTCCTACGAACTGATGGACGACCACAACGGGTTGTCGATCATTTATCGCCAGCACGGTTTCCCCTGCCCCTTGGTGCGCTGGCATTTTCACAAGGAATACGAACTGCACCTGATCGTCGCCAGCTCGGGCAAGGTGTTCATTGGCGACTACATTGGCAACTTCTATCCGCAAACACTGTTCCTCACCGGCCCCAACCTGCCCCACAACTGGATCAGCCAGGTCGCCGAAGACGAAGTGGTGCCCAAGCGTGACATGCTGGTCAACTTCACCGACGAGTTGTTCGAGAGCGGCCATCAAGTGTTTACCGAGCTCAAGTCGCTTGCGCCCTTGCTGGAGCGCGCGCAATACGGCATCGAGTTTCGCTGCAAACACACCATCCGCCAGGCAATGACCTTGATGCAACGCATCGCCGACACCAAAGGCGTGACCCGCCTCGGGCACTTTTTCATTCTGCTGGAGTTGCTCGCCGCCTGCGACGACTATCAACTGTTGTCCGGCGCCACAACGCCGCAACTGGCGGATGAACACAATATCGATCGCACTAACCGTGCGGTGGATTACATCTTTGCCCACTACGCCCGTGAACTGCCGCTGGAGGAAGTCGCCGAGCACCTGGGCATGAAGCCGACCTATTTCAGCCGCGTGTTCAAACAAGCCACCGGGCGCTGCTTCATCGAGTTCGTCAACCGGCTGCGCATCAGCAAATCCTGCGAACTGCTGGCCGACGGCGACAAACCGGTGACCGACGTGTGTTTCGAGTCGGGATTCAACAACATTTCAAATTTCAACCGGCGTTTTCAGCAGTTAAAAGGCATGACGCCGTCGCACTACCGGCGGTTGGCGGTACAGCGGTTGACCGAGCAGAAATCTGGGCTAGCACCGCTACGGCGTTGAGGCCAGAAACCTATACGTATTCGATAACGCTTGAGCGCTGAAAAGCCCTTCCCTTCGTTTGCCACTCCAAACGCCAGTGCAAAATAGTATCGATTCAAGTGCGATGGATGATTTGTCTCATCCTCAATTGAAGGCTGTAATCAGTGCACATTCTTCCTGCCTCGGAAGACACAAAAACAATAACTGTCCTTCTGCCCCCGCCGGGTGCAGAAAAGGAGTGCACGATGCAACCTTCTGTAAAAGCTCTGCTAGCCCTCACCTGCATGACCCTCAGCAGCGTCAGCCTCGGCGCTCAGACATTGACCATCGCCACCGTCAACAACAGCGACATGATCCGCATGCAAAAGCTCTCGAAAACCTTCGAGGCCGAGCACCCGGACATCAAGCTCAATTGGGTGGTGCTCGAAGAGAACGTCCTGCGCCAACGCCTGACCACCGACATCGCCACCCAGGGCGGGCAGTTCGACGTGTTGACCATCGGCATGTACGAAGCCGCACTGTGGGGCGCCAAGGGCTGGCTGGAACCGATGAAGGATTTGCCCGCCACTTATGACCTTGACGACGTGTTCCCTTCGGTGCGTGAAGGCCTGTCGGTCAAGGGTTCGCTATATGCCTTGCCGTTCTACGCCGAAAGCTCCATCACCTATTACCGCACTGACCTGTTCAAGGACGCCGGGCTGACCATGCCGGAACATCCGACCTGGGAACAGATCGGCGAATTCGCCAGCAAACTCACCAACAAGGACAAAGAGCAGTACGGCATCTGCCTGCGCGGCAAGGCCGGCTGGGGCGAGAACATGGCGCTGATCACCACCGTCGCCAATGCTTACGGCGCACGCTGGTTCGATGAGAAGTGGCAGCCGGAATTCACCGGTCCGGAGTGGAAAAACGCACTCAACTTCTACGTCGAGACCATGAAGAAATCCGGCCCGCCGGGCGCGTCGAGCAACGGTTTCAACGAAAACCTGGCGCTGTTCAACAGCGGCAAGTGCGCAATCTGGGTCGATGCCAGCGTCGCCGGCTCGTTCGTCACCGACAAGACCCAGAGCAAAGTCAGCGAGCACGTCGGCTTCACCTACGCGCCGCACCAGATCACTGACAAAGGGTCGGCCTGGCTCTATTCCTGGGCGCTGGCGATTCCGACCAGCTCCAAGGCGAAGGATGCGGCGAAGACCTTCAGCGCCTGGGCAACTTCCAAGGAATACGGGGCGCTGGTCGCGGAAAAGGACGGCATCGCCAACGTGCCGCCAGGCACTCGGGCCTCGACTTACAGCGAGGCGTACATGAGCGCTGCGCCATTCGCCAAGGTGACGCTTGAGTCGCTGAAGAAGGCGGACCCGAGCAAGCCGACACTCAAGCCTGTGCCTTACATCGGCATTCAGTTGGTGACCATTCCCGAGTTCCAGGGCATTGGCACCCAGGTCGGCAAGTCTTTCTCGGCGGCGCTGATCGGTCAGACCACGGTGGATCAAGCCCTGACCGCTGCCCAGCAAACCACCGAACGTGAGATGAAGCGCGCGGGTTATCCCAAGTAACCCCACCATTTCAATGTGGGAGCGAGCCTGCTCGCGATGAGGCCATGACATTCAACATCAGTGTTGGCTGATAAATCGCTATCGCGAGCAGGCTCGCTCCCACAGTTGATCTTCATCGTCTGTTCCCAATCGGTTTTAACGCCATGAATATTTCAACTGCCAAAGCTCAAGTGGACATCCCCCAGCCGGTGCGCAAAAACCGCCTGGCCAACCCCGGCTGGTTTCTGGTCAGCCCCTCGGTGGCGTTGTTGCTGCTGTGGATGATCGTGCCGCTGGGCATGACGCTGTACTTCTCGATGATCCGCTACAACCTGCTCAACCCGGGCGAAAACGAGTTCGTGGGGCTGGAGAATTTCACCTACTTCCTGACGGATTCCGGGTTCATGCCCGGAGCCACCAACACCTTGTTGCTGGTGGGCAGCGTGTTGCTGATCAGCGTGGTGTTTGGCGTATTGATCAGCGCCTTGCTGGAGGCCAGTGAGTTCCTCGGTCGCGGCATCGTGCGGGTCATGCTGATTTCGCCGTTCTTCATCATGCCCACCGTCGGCGCGCTGATCTGGAAGAACCTGATTTTCCACCCGGTCTCGGGGATTCTCGCCTACGTCTGGAAACTCTTCGGCGCGCAGCCGGTGGACTGGCTGGCGCACTACCCGCTGCTGTCGATCATCATCATTGTGTCCTGGCAATGGCTGCCCTTCGCGATCCTGATCCTGATGACCGCCATGCAGTCGCTCGACCAGGAACAGAAAGAAGCCGCGCGCCTCGACGGTGCCGGTCCTGTCGCCATCTTCTGGCACCTGACCCTGCCGCACCTGGCGCGACCGATTGCGGTGGTGGTGATGATCGAAACCATTTTCCTGCTCTCGGTGTTCGCCGAAATCTTCACCACCACCAACGGCGGCCCCGGCTACGCCTCGACCAACCTCGCCTACCTGATCTACAACCAGGCGCTGGTGCAGTTCGACGTCGGCATGGCGTCCGCCGGCGGCTTGATTGCGGTGGTGATTGCCAACATCGCGGCCATCGTGCTGGTGCGCATGATCGGCAAAAACCTGACAGACAAAGCCTGAGGCCTGCGCCATGACCCTTCAACAATCCCGTCGTCTGCAAAGCCTGCTGCTCGGCACGCTGGCCTGGGCCATCGCGATCCTGATCTTCTTCCCGATCTTCTGGATGGTGCTGACCAGTTTCAAAACCGAAATCGACGCGTTCGCCACGCCGCCGCAATTCATCTTCACGCCGACGCTGGAGAATTACCTGCACATCAACGAGCGCAGCGATTACTTCAGTTTCGCCTGGAACTCGGTGGTGATTTCCTTCAGCGCCACGGCCCTGTGCCTGCTGATCGCGGTGCCGGCGGCCTACTCCATGGCGTTCTATGAAACCCAGCGCACCAAAGGCACGCTGCTGTGGATGCTCTCCACCAAGATGCTGCCACCAGTGGGCGTGCTGATGCCGATCTACCTGCTGGCCAAGAGCTTCGGCCTGCTCGACACACGCATCGCGCTGATCGTGATCTACACGCTGATCAACCTGCCGATCGTGGTCTGGATGATTTACACCTACTTCAAGGACATCCCCAAAGACATCCTCGAAGCCGCGCGCCTCGACGGCGCCACGCTGTGGCAGGAAATGGTCCGGGTGCTGCTGCCGATCGCCAAGGGCGGTTTGGCTTCCACGGTGTTGTTGTCGCTGATCCTGTGCTGGAACGAGGCGTTCTGGTCGCTGAACCTGACCTCATCGAAAGCCGCGCCACTGACCGCGCTGATCGCTTCGTACTCAAGCCCCGAAGGGTTGTTCTGGGCCAAGTTGTCGGCGGTGTCCACGCTGGCCTGCGCGCCGATTCTGATCTTCGGCTGGATCAGCCAGAAACAACTGGTCCGCGGCCTGTCGTTTGGCGCAGTGAAATAGCCCTCAAGAATTAGCATAAAGGAGCGCCACCATGGCCAACCTGAAAATCAAGAATCTGCAAAAAGGCTTCGAAGGCTTTTCCATCATCAAAGGCATCGACCTGGAAGTGAACGACAAGGAATTCGTGGTCTTCGTCGGCCCGTCGGGCTGTGGCAAATCCACCCTGCTGCGCCTGATCGCCGGCCTGGAAGAAGTCAGCGGCGGCACCATCGAACTCGACGGCCGCGACATCACCGAAGTCAGCCCGGCCAAGCGTGACCTGGCCATGGTGTTCCAGACCTATGCCCTGTACCCGCACATGAGCGTGCGCAAAAACATGTCGTTTGCCCTCGACCTCGCGGGCGTACCAAAAGCCGAGGTCGAGAAAAAAGTCGGCGAAGCGGCGCGCATCCTCGAGCTCGGGCCGATGCTGGAGCGCAAGCCGAAACAACTGTCCGGCGGCCAGCGTCAACGCGTAGCCATCGGCCGCGCCATCGTGCGCAACCCGAAAATTTTCCTGTTCGACGAACCGCTGTCCAACCTCGATGCGGCACTGCGGGTGCAGATGCGTCTGGAACTGTTGCGCCTGCACAAAGAGCTGCAAGCGACGATGATCTACGTGACTCACGACCAGGTCGAAGCCATGACCATGGCCGACAAAGTGGTCGTGCTCAATGGCGGCAAGATCGAGCAGGTCGGCTCGCCGCTGGACCTGTATCACCAGCCGGCCAACCTGTTTGTCGCGGGCTTTCTCGGCACGCCGAAAATGGGCTTCCTCAAGGGCAAAGTCACCCGTGTCGACAGCCAAAGCTGCGAAGTCGCGCTCGATGCCGGCACCCGCATCACCTTGCCGCTGACCGGCGCCAACTTGAGCATTGGCGGCGCCGTGACGCTGGGCATTCGCCCTGAGCACCTCAACCTCGCGCAAACCGGCGACTGCACCTTGCAGGTCACCGCCGACGTCAGCGAACGGCTGGGCAGCGACACCTTCTGCCACGTGCTGACCTCGTCCGGTGAAGCGCTGACCATGCGTGTTCGCGGCGATCTGGCCAGCCGATATGGCGAAGCGTTGAGCCTGCACCTGGACGCCGAACACTGCCATTTATTCGATGCCGACGGCGTGGCGCTGACCCGTCCATTGCGCGCTGCGGCCTGATTTCAGAGAGCCTGTGATGAAACTGAATAAACAGAACCTGCACCACCTAGCCCCCGAAGTGGTCCTGCCCGCCTACGCCCTGAGCGATACGCGCCAAGGCATCGCGCACATTGGCGTTGGCGGCTTCCACCGCGCTCATCAGGCGTATTACACCGACGCTTTGATGAACACTGGCGAAGCGCTGGACTGGGCCATTTGCGGCGTCGGCCTGCGCGCCGAAGACCGTCGCGCCCATGACGACCTGAAGGATCAGGACTACCTGTTCACCCTGTTTGAACTCGGCGATACCGACACCGAGGTCCGGGTCATCGGCGCGATCCGCGACATGCTGCTGGCCGAAGACGGCGCGCAGGCGGTGATCGACAAGCTGGCCAGCCCCGAGATTCGCATTGTCTCGCTGACCATCACCGAGGGCGGTTACTGCATCGATGACAGCAACGGCGAATTCATGGCACACCTGCCGCAGATCCAGCACGACCTGACGCACCCGTATTCGCCGAAAACCGTATTCGGTTTCCTCTGTGCCGCGCTGGCCAAACGCCGCGCTGCCGGCACGCCGGCGTTCAGCTTGATGTCCTGCGATAACCTGCCGCACAACGGCGCAGTGACGCGCAAAGCGCTGTTGGCCTTCGCCGCATTACGCGACGCAGAACTTCACGACTGGATCGCCAAAAACGTCAGTTTCCCGAACGCCATGGTCGACCGCATCACGCCGATGACCAGCACCGAACACAAGCTGCAATTGCACGACAAACACGCGGTGGACGACGCCTGGCCGGTGGTCTGCGAGCCGTTTGTGCAGTGGGTGCTGGAAGACAAGTTCGTCAACGGGCGCCCGGCGTGGGAGAAGGTCGGCGTGCAGTTCACCGACGACGTCACGCCGTATGAAGAGATGAAGATCAAGCTGCTCAACGGCAGTCATCTGGCACTGACCTATCTTGGGTTCCTCAAGGGATATCGCTTCGTTCACGAGACCATGAACGATCCACTGTTCGTGCGCTACATGCGTGCCTACATGGACCTGGACGTGACGCCGCAGTTGTCCGCCGTTCCGGGGATCGACCTGAGCGACTACAAGAACACCCTGGTGGCGCGTTTCTCCAATCAGGCGATTGCCGACCAACTCGAACGCGTGTGTTCGGACGGTTCGTCGAAGTTTCCCAAGTTCACCGTGCCGACGATCAACCGATTGATTACCGATGGCCGGGAGACCCAACGTGCGGCGTTGGTGGTGGCGGCGTGGGCGCTGTATTTGAAGGGGGTGGATGAGAATGGCGATACCTATTCGATTCCCGACCCGCGCGCCGCGTTTTGCCAGGCGCTGGTGGCGGATGATGCGTTGATTACCCAGCGATTGCTGGGGATCGAGGATATTTTTGGCACGGAGATTCCGCGCTCGCCGGAATTTGTCGCGGCGTTTGAGTGGTGCTGTAACAGTTTGCGGGAAGTAGGTGTGACTCGGACGTTGGAGCGGGTGCTGGCTTAAATACAGTGGTGAAACTACTGCCGACATCGCGGGCAAGCCCGCTCCCAAAGTGGCCCGTGGTGGAACACAGATTTGTGAACGACATTGATCCCTGTGGGAGCGGGCTTGCCCGCGATGGCTGACTGACAGCCTCCCGACATGTTGATGAATACGCACTGATATCGAACTGACGCAGCAAGGACCGCCCATGGCAAACCAACAATTATTCCTCGGCATCGACTGCGGCACCCAAGGCACAAAGGCCATCGTTCTCGATGCGGCCAGTGGTCAGGTTCTCGGCCAGGGCGCCGCCGCGCACACGTTGCTCTGCGGCGCCAATGGCCGCCGTGAGCAGGACACATCGCAATGGCTTGAAGCGTTCACGTTGGCGACTCGCCGTGCTTTGATCGCGGCAAACGTCGACGGCCAACACATCCTCGGCATCGGCGTCTCCGGGCAACAACACGGCCTGGTCCTGCTCGACGATCAAGACCAGGTGCTGCGCCCCGCCAAGCTCTGGTGCGACACCGAATCCACTGCGGAAAACGACCGCCTGCTAGCCCATCTGGGCGGTGAAAAAGGCTCGCTCGAACGCCTCGGCGTGGTCATCGCGCCGGGCTACACGGTTTCAAAATTACTCTGGACCAAAGAACAACACCCGGAGGTTTTTTCGCGGATCGCACACATTCTGCTGCCCCACGACTACCTCAACCATTGGCTCACCGGCCGCAGTTGCAGCGAGTACGGCGACGCCTCGGGCACCGGTTATTTCAACGTGCGCACCCGCCAGTGGGACTTGCAGCTGCTGCGCGACATCGACCCCAGTGGGCGTTTGCAAGCGGCGCTGCCAGAGCTGATCGACGCCCATCAAGCCGTCGGCACGCTCCTGCCAGGCATCGCCGAGCACCTGGGCATCAACCCCAAGGCGCTGGTGTCCAGCGGCGGTGGCGACAACATGATGGGCGCCATCGGCACCGGCAATATCCGCCCCGGCGCGATCACCATGAGCCTCGGTTCGTCGGGGACGGTTTACGCTTATGCCGATCAACCGAACGTCAGTGCGGATGCCTCGGTCGCGACGTTCTGTTCCTCCAGCGGTGGCTGGCTGCCGCTGATCTGCACCATGAACCTGACCAACGCCACCGGGGTGATTCGCGATTTGTTCGAGTTGGATATCGAGCAGTTCAATGCCCTCGTCGCGCAAGCACCGATCGGCGCCGAAGGGGTGACCCTGTTGCCGTTTCTCAACGGCGAGCGCGTCCCCGCCCTGCCCCACGCCACCGGCAGCCTGCTCGGCTTGACCATGACGAACCTGACGCAAGCCAACCTGTGCCGCGCCGTGGTCGAAGGCACCACTTTCGGTTTGCGTTACGGGCTGGACCTGCTGCGTCAGAATGGCTTACAAAGCCGCACCATCTGCCTGATCGGCGGCGGTTCGAAAAGCCCGGTGTGGCGACAGATCGTCGCCGACATCATGAACACCCCGGTGATCTGCACCGAACAAAGCGAAGCCGCCGCCCTCGGCGCGGCGATTCAGGCCGCGTGGTGCCAATCCTGGGCAAACGGCCACGAAGACAGCCTCGCGGATTTGTGCGAGCGTTGCGTGAAGTTTGATCCGGCCAGCGAAACCCTGCCGATTGCAGAGAATGTAACGGCCTGTCAGCAGGCCTATGAACGCTATCAACAGCATGTCGCAACCCTTTAAAGAGTGAACAACTATGTACCTGGTGTGTGGCGAAGCGCTGTTCGATTTCTTCAGTGAAGACGACGCCAGCGGCCTGGCTTCAAAAGTGAATTTCAAGGCGATTGCCGGCGGCTCGCCTTTCAACGTAGCGGTCGGTTTGCGCCGCCTGGGCGTGGACGCAGCGCTGTTTGCCGGGTTGTCGACCGACTACTTGGGCCGGCGCTTGCGGCAAGTGCTGCAGGATGAAGGTGTACGTCCGGATTACCTGGCGGATTTTGCCGCACCGACCACCCTGGCGATGGTTGCGGTCGGCGCCAACGGTTCGCCGCAGTACAGCTTCCGTGGCGAGGGTTGCGCGGATCGGCAGTTGAAACTGGAGCATCTGCCGGAACTGGGGCCTGAGGTGCGCGGTTTGCACATCGGCTCGTTCTCGCTGGTGGTGCAGCCGATTGCCGACACGTTGCTGGCCCTGGTGCAGCGCGAAAGTGGCAAGCGTCTGATCAGCCTTGATCCGAATGTGCGGCTCAACCCTGAACCGAACATCGACCTGTGGCGGTCGCGGGTTGCTACGTTGGTGGAGCTGGCCGACCTGATCAAAGTCAGCGACGAGGATTTGAGCCTGCTGTACCCCGGGCAGGATCCGCAGCGGGTGATCGAAGGCTGGTTGCAGCATCGCTGTCAGGTCGTATTCCTGACCCGGGGTGGCGAGGGGGCGACGGTGTTCAGCCGCAGCCATGGTTCGTGGTCGGTGCCGGCCTGTTCGGTGAAGATTGCCGACACCGTGGGGGCTGGCGATACGTTTCAGGCGGCGTTGCTTACGTGGTTGACCGAGCAGCAGCTGGACTCGGTCGAGGGTGTGCAATCGCTGGCGCGTGAGCAGATCGACGGGATGTTGAAGTTTGCGGTGCGGGCGGCGGCGTTGACGTGCAGCAAGGCCGGGCCGGATTTGCCGTATCGGCGGCAGTTGGATTTGCGTTGAATGTGATGGCCTCATCGCTAGCAGGCAAGCTCCCACATTGAATCGATGCCGAACATAAGATCCATGTTCACCAAAGTTCCAATGTGGGAGCGTGCTTGCTCGCGATGACTTTCTGTCAGGCGCTACAAGACTGAAAAGTTATAGCTGATGATCAACCGCGTCTCATCCACATCCCGGGCGAACTTCTCGTAGTTGGTCCGGTATGTCGCATTGCGCAGCCGCAGGCTGACATCCTTGAACGTCCCGCTCTGCACCACATATTTGAGCTCGCTATCGCGCTCCCACTCCTTGCCTTCCTGATCGCTGCCCAACACCTTGATGTGGTCGCCGTTCACGTAGCGGGTCAGGAAACTCAGGCCGTTGATGCCGATCGCCTTGAAGTCATAGTCATAACGCAGTTGCCACGAACGCTCTTGCGCGGCGGCGAAGTCGTTGACCTGGACGTAGTTCACCAGATACGGGTTGGTGCCATCCAGGTACGGCATCGAATTGTCGCCGTTCATGCGCTGCCAACCGGCACTGAAGGTGTGGCCGCTGATGGCATACGCGAACATGCCGCTCAATGCGCGGTTGTCGATGGCGCCGGCACGTTCGGCGCCGCTGTCGGCACTCTTGAGCACGCGCAGATCGGCCTTGAGCACGCCGCTGCCCAACGGTTGATTGGCGAGCAGACCGACGAAGTGCTGACGGTAGATGTCTTCCAGTTCCGCGTAGTGATACTGGGCGGTCAGGCGCTCGTTGATCTTATAGTCAAAGCCGTACATATCGAAATGATCGGCCGTGACGTTGCAGCCGTAGCGCTTGTTTTTGCAGTGCACGCGGATGTCCTGGGCATCGGTGGAATCCCGGGCGGTGTACTGGTCCAGGCGCGCGGCCATGAACGTCAGGTCCTTGATCTCTTTAGAGGTGAGCTGCGCGCCGTTGAACATCGTCGGCAGCAGACGGCCGTCGTTGTACTTGAGCAGCGGCACGTCAGGCAACAGCGCGCCGTACTTCAACACGCTGTCGGACACGCGTACTTTGGCGGTCAGGCCGAGTTTGGCGTACTGGTCTTTCGAGCCACGCGGGTTTTCACCCGATGAGGGCAGCAAGCCGCTGTTGCTGCTGTCGGCGCTGGAATCCAGCTTCAATCCGAGCATGCCCAACGCATCAACACCGAAGCCGACGGTGCCGTCGGTGTAACCCGACTGCAGGTTGAGAATGAAGCCCTGGGCCGATTCTTCGCGCTTGGACGCGCCCTGTTCGGTGGACGTGTGCCCATCGCGAAAATCACGGTTGAAATACACCGTGCGCGATTCGATTTTAGCCGTGGTGTCATCGATAAAACCGCTCGCTTGAGCCGGGAGGGTAAAACCGGCGCACAGGACTAAAGCGCCGAGGCCAAATGACTGGCGCGCGGTGATGAGTGGCAAGGGGGGACGCATGAAAAAAGCTCCAACAGTGCAGCGTTTGCGCAAGGCGCAATAAGCCAGAAAATAGCTTCGCCCCGGACCAGGAAACTGGCCAGGATGAAGGCGACACACGGGGTGAGGGGCAATGATGGCAGAGGGCTTTTACCGGCTACAGACGACTTTAGTCGGAAATGAGTCAGGCGGGGCATCCATCCTTGCAGGACGAAGCCGAAACTACCGAAGATTCTTGCCCGACTAATTGCCTGACAGAATCGCACCACACGACAAGCGGCACTCAGCCCGGTTAACCATCGCTTAACGCTGCGGTCCAAAACTTTACTGGACCGCACGCCCTCAGGTTCTTCTGATGCCCAGTGCGGCAGGTTCGACGTTCGCTACGTCGAACTCTCCTTCCGTCCGCACCGGAGATTGCTCATGAATACGCGCATTTTGCTGGTTACCGCCGCTCTCGCCTGCACCGGGTTCGCCGGGCTTGCCCAGGCCAACGACACCGCATCCTCTCAAGCCGTACCCTACGAATACGGGATGCCGCTGCACGTGGCCAAGGTCGTCGCCCTGACCGAACCCTCGACGCTGGACTGCAAAGTCATTACGGCAAACATGAAGTACATCGATACGTCCGGCAAACCCGCAGAGATCACGTATCGCAAACTGTCGGATGCGTGCAGTTATCAGGGTTGATCGAAAACAACGACCGCGGTCTGGCTTCTTGGCCAGACCCGGAATGCGACGAGGATGAGTTAAAGCGCTTGCTTGTCGGGGTGCAGCGTCTGGGTGTTGGCCTGAAGCTGCATGTCGGAGCGCAATGCGGCGATCAGATCGTTTATTTCCCGACATCCATTAAGCGACTTGGCATCGATGTCGGTCTTCAATAGATCCACTTGATCGGTTTTACCGTCCGAATACACCTTGACGGTCATTAACAAGTCCGGCGACAACGTGCATTGACAACGTTTCGGCAGAAAACTGCTTTCGACGATGTTGCGGAGTTCCAAGGCAGAAAGAAACATGGCGACCCTCTCCTGAGTGTGAGTTTGCCAAACAACGAGCAAATAACTGACTTGTAAAACCCGGTCAGCTTTAAGAACCAGCTACAGCATAAAACATGCCGCACATTTCGCCCTGCAGCTCATCGGCAAATCAATGGTTTACTCAACTCGTCTATAAATACCCTCATGCAATTTGCAAGAGAGGAGGTTTTGCTTCCTGCAAATTGCAACCTGGTGACGCCAGGTTTGCATTGGCCGCCCATGGCAGTAAAAATTGCGATCCCGTCCATTCAGTATCCGCTGACCCTACTCACACGCAAGGAGGCTTCATGGGTTCATTGACCTGTGTCACTACCGTCGGGCTGATAGTTGCCGGGCTTTCGACCGTCGTTCACGCCGCGAAACTCGAAGACGTCGCGCCCTTCCCCAAAGCCGACAGCGGGTTCACCCGCCAGGTTATTCACCTGGCGCCACAGCAGCAGGAAGACAGCTACCAGGTCGAAATTCTTGCCGGCAAGACCCTGGCCGTGGACTGCAATCGCCAGCGCCTGGGCGGCATGCTCGAAGAGAAGAACCTCGAGGGCTGGGGCTATCCGTTTTACCGTCTGGAAAAAGTGATCGGCCCGATGAGTACCCTAATGGCCTGTCCCGATGGCAAAAGCCGGCAGGAGTTCGTCCCGGTCGTCGGCGACGGCTTCATGCTGCGCTACAACAGCAAACTGCCGATCGTGCTGTATGTGCCCAAGGAGGTTGAGGTGCGCTACCGGATCTGGTCGGCGTCCAGCAAGGTTGAAAAAGCCGTTCAGGAATAACCACTGCGGCCCGTCCAAATGCAAAACCTGTGGGAGCGAGCTTGCTCGCGAAGGCGATGTGTCAGCTGGCATCTTTGTCGACTGACACACCGCAATCGCGAGCAAGCTCGCTCCCACAGGGGGATTGGGTGATTGCTTGGTCCCCTGCGCCCGCTCACGCCGGGGTGCCGCTCAATGCAGCGCGCTCGGCGACGTGACGCAAGCTGTCGAAATTGATGTTGGCGCCGGAGTCGATGGCCACCAACGTTTGACCACGCACGCCCGACTGCGCCACGTACTTTTTGATGCCTGCCACAGCCAACGCGCCGGAAGGTTCGGTGATCGAGCGGGTATCGTCGTAGATGTTCTTGATCGCTGCGCACAGTTCGTCGTTGCTGACGGTCAGCATTTCATCCACACAAAACCGGCAGACTTCGAAACCATAAGCGCCGATCTGAGCCACGGCGACGCCATCGGCGAAAGTGCCGACGCTCGGCAAGACAACGCGCTCGCCGACCTCTAACGCAGCGGACAGACACGCGGAATGTTCCGACTCGACGCCGATGATGCGGATTTCAGGTCGCAGGTATTTGACGTAAGCGGCGATGCCTGCGATCAGGCCGCCACCGCCCACGGGTACGAAGATCGCGTCGAGCGGTCCTTGGTGTTGACGGAGGATTTCCATGGCGACGGTGCCCTGCCCGGCGATCACATCCGGGTCGTCGAAGGGCGAAACAAAGGTGCGCCCGGTTTGTTCCGCCAGCTTCAAGGCGTACGCCAGGGCAAATGGAAAACTCTCCCCGTGCAGCAAGGCCTCGGCGCCCCGACTGCGCACCCCGAGCACTTTTAATTCCGGTGTGGTGGCGGGCATGACGATGGTGGCGGCGATCCCCAACTCTCGCGCCGCCAGCGCTACGCCCTGGGCATGATTGCCGGCAGACGCGGTGATCACCCCGCGTGCCTTCTGCTCATCGCTCAGTTGCACCAATTTGTTGTAGGCACCACGGATTTTGAAGGAAAAGGTCGGCTGCAAGTCTTCGCGTTTCAAAAGGATCTGGTTGCCCAGGGCTTCGGACAGCGCTGGCGCTGCTTGCAACGGCGTGCGTACCGCCAGCTCGTACACCGGCGCAGCGAGGATCTTTTTGACGTAGTGCTCGAGCAAGGTCTGCTGGGCGGGCGTGCTGTTCATGGTCGTCTCCTGACACTGATCAAAACCCGGGAGACGGAAAGTAAAAACCCGCCTCTAGGGCGGGTTGGGTGCTGCAGTCGTGAGCTAGCCCGCCAAATAAGGAATGGCGGTAATAATGCTTGGCTGGCAACGCAATACGGTGGAAGTCATGGCTGGAAATTAGCCGGGCATGGCAGTCAAGTCAATGGCCAATTTTCCCCGGCCTGTGTAGGCTCGCTGTTCTGCTCATTGTCCCAAGGAAGGAAACCATGAAGTCTGTCGCCCTGCCCCTGATTGCCCTGCTCGCCTTCGCTGGCTACACCGTTTCGGTGATGCTCCAGGCCGAACAGTCATTGATCGAGTTTGGTATCAGCCTGATGTCGCGACCTGATACGGCGCAGGTAGTGATAGATCTGTACCTGTTGGCGACGCTGGCCGGGGTGTGGATGTATAGCGATGTGCGCAAGCGTGGGCGGTCGGGGTGGTCCGTTGTTCCCTATCTTTTGCTCACTGCGGTTTTTGTGTCGGTTGGGCCGTTGTTGTACCTCGTTGTTCGTGGGCTGCAGGACAGAAAAAAGCCTGTCGACGCCGAACAAGTGGCCTAATTGCGGATTTGTCGGGTTAATGAAATAGCTATCGCGAGCAGGCTCGCTCCCACAGGGGATCTGAGTTGATCACTCTAACTACTGTGGGAGCGAGCCTGCTCGCGATGACGGCATCACAGCCGCCGATATTATTTCGCCAACCGCCTGAGCCCCAACACCATCACCCCCGCCCCCAGCATCATCACCGTGAGAAACAACGGGTAAGAAACCCACCACGGCGTACCTGCCGTCATCATGCTGAACTCGGACATGCCGCCGATGCTCGCAATCAGGTTCAGGGGCAAAAACACCACGTTGATCAGCGTCAGTTTGCGCAGCAGGTTGTTCATGCTGTTGTTCATCAGGTTGCCCCGGGCATCGATCAGCCCGGAGAACACCGTGGAGTAAATTTCCGCCTGCTTGTAGCACTGGTTGTTTTCGATGATCAGGTCGTCGATCAGGCCGATGGCCTCGGCGCTGAAGCGCTGCTTTTCCGCGTGGTTGCGCAGCCGTGTCAGGACCGCGCCGTTGCTGTGAATCGCGTTGATGTAATAGATCAGGCTTTCGCTGAGGTTGAACATCTGGATGAGGTGCTGGTTCTGCATCGACGCGTTGAATTTCTGCTGCAATTCCCGTGCAACCAGCTTGATCACTTTGAGGTGACCCAGGTAGTGGTGGATGTTGTTGAACAGCAGATCGAGCAACACATCCAGTGGCGTGTTCAACTTCTGCCGGGTGCCGAGGCCATGCAGCGGCGAGTCGTCGGTGGCGATCACCAGCAAGCGCTGCGCACAAAACAGCAAACCGCAGGAAGACACTTCAAAGGCCAGGCTGCCGGCACCGGAATAATTCTCCGGGCGTTTCCAGATCAGGAACAGGTTGTCGGGGTGAAACTCGATGCGCGACACCTCATCCGGGTCCAGCGCCGAGGCCAACGCGTGTTCATCGAGTTTGAAATGGCTGTGCAGCAAGTCACGCTCGGCCGCGTCGGGGTTGCTGAACAGCATCACTTCAGCGTCCAGCCGTTCGACCGCATGCAACGCGCCATGGGTCAGTTGAAAGCTCTTGATCATCGGCCGGTCACCAGGCCTGGCCGCGACGTTTGAGTTCCAGTCGGCGGACGAACTCTTCCAGTACCAGTGAGTACAAATCGTCTTGCAAATACGCGTCTTCGATGCCGGCGTCCATATTCGGGTTGTCGTTGACCTCGATCACCACCACCTTGTCGCCGGACTGTTTGAGGTCAACGCCGTAGAGGCCGTCGCCGATGAGGTTGGCGGTTTTTACCGCCAGCTCCACCACGGCGCGCGGTGCTTCGTGAACCGCAAGGGTGCGGCATTCGCCGTTGATGTCCTGCCCCTTGGCCTTGTGGTTGTAGATCTGCCAGTGCCCCTTGGACATGAAGTACTGGCAGGCAAAGATCGGTTTGCGGTTGAGCACGCCAATGCGCCAGTCGTATTCGGTGTAGAAGAACTCCTGAGCCAGCAACAGCACCGAGTGCTCAAACAGTTCGGCGGTCGCTTCAAGCAAGGCTTGCTGGCTTTCGACCTTGATCACGCCACGGGAGAAACAACCGTCGGGGATCTTCAACACCAGCGGAAATCCCAGGCGCTCGCCGACCCGTTCGAAATCTTCCGGTCGTTCCTTGTAGAGGATTTCGGTGGCGGGCATGCCCAACTGATGGCTGTTGAGCAGGTCGGTCAGGTAGACCTTGTTGGTGCAGCGCAGGATCGATGTCGGGTCGTCCATCACCACCAACCCTTCACTCTCGGCTTTTTTCGCAAAACGATAGGTGTGGTTGTCGACGCTTGTGGTCTCCCGGATCAGCAGCCCGTCGTATTCGGCGATGCGCGCGTAGTCCTTGCGCTCGATCAGCTCTACATCGATGCCCAAGGTCTTGCCGACACGTACGAAATTTTCCAGCGCCTTGGGGTTGGACGGCGGCAGCGCTTCCTGCGGATCGTGCAGGATCGCCAGGTCATAACGGGCCACGCGTCGCGACCGTGGCACGCGCCAGATCTTGCGACTGAACGTGTCGAGTGAGTGGGCGAACTGGTCTTCCTGATCTTCGCGCAACTTGTGCAAGGCGCCAGACTTTATCCCTTCGATGTGCCAACCGTTAGTTCGACGAAACTCAACTAACAATATCGGGCACGGAAACACTTCAAACAACTGCCGCGCCAAGTCCTGCAAAGGTTCAATATGCGTCTTGCCAAAATACAGGGTCAGGGTAAAGCCTTCGGTATCGCTGTAAAGATGATGACTGAGGGCTTTCTCCAACGTTTTATCCAGATCATCCAGCGCCAGACCGTAGAGCGCTTTGCGCGTCAGTTCGCTGATGGTGCGCACCGACGGAATGACCTTGTGCCCCCGCGCCTCGGCCAGCAAAGAGCAGTAATAACCGTGCCCCAGGTACTTGTAGCTGCGGCACAGGTTGATCACCTGGACCCGCTTGCCCTGCTCATTGTCGCGGGTCTGCTCGAGGTATTCCTGAGCCGTGACGATGTCTTCGCTGGGAAAGTAAGATGCCCAGTCTTCCTTGCGCTCGACGATGATAATCAACTGACTTGAAGTTCTGACCGTGTCATTTAAATAAGTTGCTGCCGGCAAAGTTTGCTCGGATACTTCGCGCCAATGACCTTGTACCGCTGACATAGTGATTGATCCGTTGGAGAACAAGACCTTTCCTATTAAGCACGAACTTTTTCGAAAGTCCCGTTTCGTTACGCAACTTTTACGGCGGTCATATGAATCCTGTCTTTCGCTTGGCGGTAGTTGAAGACTTACCCGCGTTGTTGGCACTCGAACAGCAATGTTTCACCACGGACCGGCTCACCAGTCGCAGTTTTCAATGGATGATCACCCGTGCTCACGGACGACTGCTGGTGGCCCAGCGTGGCGAGCAATTGCTGGGTTACGCGGTGGTGTTGTTTCACCGAGGCACATCGCTGGCGCGGCTCTACTCGATTGCCATCGCCGAACAGGCTCGCGGCAGCGGGCTCGGCAAGCAATTGCTTGAACGCATCGAGGCTTGTGCCCTTGAGCATGACTGCGCGTACCTGCGGCTGGAGGTGCGCATCGACAACCCCGCCGCCATCGCCCTGTATGAGCGCAACGGTTATCGGCGTTTCGCACTGATTCACGATTATTACCAGGACCACGCCGATGCGCTGCGCCTGGAGAAACGCATCCTTGAGCATCGTGACTCGCGCAATATCAATGTCCCCTGGTACGCCCAGACCACCGATTTCACCTGTGGCCCGGCGTGCCTGTTGATGGCCATGGGCGCGCTGCAAACCGGTCGCGTGCTGGAGCGCCGCGAAGAATTGCAGATCTGGCGCGAAGCGACCACCGTGTTTATGACTTCGGGTCATGGCGGGTGCAGCCCTCAGGGCCTGGCACTGGCGGCGACGCGACGCGGGTTTCGTGTGCGCCTGCAAGTGAGCATGGCTGGGCCGTTGTTCCTCGACGGCGTGCGTGATGAGCATAAAAAAGATGTCATGCGCCTGGTGCACGAAGAGTTCATGGCCCAACTGGGAGCGACCGACGTCGAACAGATACTCGGCGGACCGCTGGACCTGCCACGGTTACTGAACGACGGCGGACAGCCGATGGTGTTGATCAGCAGTTACCGGCTGACCCGCTCCAAGTCGCCGCACTGGGTGATCGTCACCGATTGCGATGAGGATTTTGTGTACCTGCACGACCCGGATGTCGACCATAGCCAGCATCGTCAGCCCATGGACTGCCAGCATTTGCCGGTCAGCCATGGGGAGTTCGAGAAGATGTGCAGTTTCGGGCGCGGCAAGCTCAGGGCCGCGGTGATTCTGTATGCGCGGGAGAATCACTGAACGGTTATTCAGTCCAACGCCGCCATCGCGAGCACGCTCGCTCCCACATTCGATCTCGGTCAACGGTGGGAGCGAGCCTGCTCGCGATGGCGGCGCATTATTTTTACTTGAGCCCAACCTTGTACAACACACCATCATCTTCATCGGTGAGCACATACAAATACCCGTCCGGCCCCTGCCGCACATCGCGGATGCGTTGGTTCAGCTCGCCCATCAAACGCTCTTCGTGAACCACCCTGTCGCCGTCGAACTGCAGGCGTATCAACTCCTGACTCACCAGCGCGCCGATGAAGACGTTGTGCTGCCACACCTTGAAGCGGTCCGCGTCGTAAAACGCCATGCCGCTCAGGCCGGGGGATTTTTCCCAGACGTGGTGCGGCGCAACGGCGCCTTCGGCGGTCTTGCCCGTGGATTCGGGAATCGGTTGACCGGAGTAGTTGATTCCATGGGTCGCCAGCGGCCAGCCGTAATTCTTGCCGCGCTCGATGATGTTGATCTCGTCACCGCCGCGCGGGCCGTGTTCGTTTTCCCAGAGCACGCCGGTCCACGGATTGAGTGCCGCGCCTTGTGGATTGCGCTGGCCGTAGGACCAGATTTCCGGACGCACACCCGCTTGGCCGACGAAGGGGTTGTCGTCGGGCACCTTGCCGTCCGGGTAGATCCGCACGACCTTGCCTTGCAGCTTGTCCAGATCCTGCGCGGTCGGCCGGTCATTGTTCTCGCCGAGGGTGATGAACAGGTAGCCGTCGCGGTCGAACACCAGGCGCGAACCGAAGTGATTGCCGACCGAAAGCTTCGGCTCCTGACGGAAGATCACTTTGAAATTCCTGATGGCGGTCAGGTCTTCCGACAACTGCCCACGACCGACCGCCGTACCGGCCTTGCCGCCCTCATCCCCGCCTTCGGCATAGGACAGATAAACGGTGCGGTCCTGCTTGAAGTCGGGCGAGAGCACCACATCGAGCAGACCGCCCTGCCCTTTGGCCCACACCTTCGGCACGCCACTGAGCGGCGCCGACAGTTTGCCATCGGCGCTGACCACGCGCAGGTTACCGGGCCGTTCGGTCACCAGCATCCCTTTGCGATCGGGCAGAAACGCCAAGGCCCACGGGTGATCCAGCCCCTTGGCGATGGGTGTGACCTCAAGGGTGCCCTGTTCGCTTTTCAGCTCTTGCGCGGGCGCCGCGAAAACAGCGGTGGCGGCGCTGATCAGTGCGCTGGCACACACGGTGGCCAGGAGGGTTTTACGCAACATGCACGATTCCTTTTGTCGTCTGAATGGCTGGCAAGACCTGCGTCCTGCCGCTCAACGGTTGCTGGTGTCTGCGTCCCGATGCGGCGGATTGGGGATGAATTTCGGTGGGCTGGCGGGCGCCGACCGGTCTTGGGGATAGCGGTTGCCGATACCGCCGTTGTCCAGCGTCGGTGGCCGCGGAACGGGAACCGTGTTCGGCCCGCGGATCGCCGGCGCATTGGGTTGTGTGCCTTGCATGCTGTTGGGATTGGCCCGGCGGATCGGGCTGTTGTAAGGGTTGCTGGCGGCGCCCGTCGGGCTTTGGGCCAACAGCAAAGGGAATGTGGGCGACGGGGCGGCGGCCTGGGCCAGATTGCTCAGCACGCCACTCAGTGCCAACGCGATGACGCCCAGCACAAATCGATTCATGGGTAGCCTCTCTACGTGGATAGAGCCTTCGATAGCACGCTACGCCCAGGGTTCGGATTTGTTAACCAAAACCTCCCCGGCAAGATGTAACACGAAGTTGATCCCCCGGCCGGACGGGGTGGCACGCCGCTGAAACTTTTGCGCCGGGGCGCGGGTCACCTGATCATCACTCGCGAGTAGACGACCATGGCACGGGCAATCTGGAAAGGCGCAATCAGTTTCGGGCTGGTGCATATCCCTGTGGCGCTGGTCTCGGCGACGTCTTCGCAAGGGGTGGATTTCGACTGGCTCGACAGCCGCAGCATGGACCCGGTGGGCTATAAGCGCGTGAACAAGGTCACCGGCAAGGAAGTGACCAAGGAGCACATCGTCAAGGGCGTGCAGTACGAAAAGGGTCGCTACGTGGTGCTCAGCGAAGAGGAAATCAAGTCGGCGCACCCGCTGTCCACGCAGACCATCGACATATTTTCCTTTGTCGACAGTGAACAGATTCCGTTGCAGAACATCGACACGCCCTATTACCTGGCGCCGGATAAACGCGGTGGCAAGGTGTATGCGCTGCTACGGGAAACGCTGAGTAAAACCAACAAGGTCGCCCTCGCCCATGTGGTATTGCATACCCGTCAGCATCTGGCCGCGCTGATGCCGCTGGACTCGGCCATGGTGCTGGTGATGCTGCGCTGGCCGGCGGAAGTGCGCAGTCTCGACACGCTCGAGCTGGGCAGCGAGGTGACCAAACCGGAATTGGCCAAGGGTGAATTGGAGATGGCCAAGCGGCTGGTGCAGGACATGAGCGGCGACTGGAGCCCCGAGGATTACCGCGACAGTTTCGAAGACAAGATCATGGCGTTGGTCGAGAAGAAGGCTAACGAAGGGAAGATTGAGGATGTTGAGTCGGCGACGGGTGAAGAGGAACGGAAGACGGCGGATGTTATTGATTTGACCGAGTTGCTCAAGCGCAGTTTGGGGGGCAAGGCTGGCGGTAAAGCGGCGGCCAAAGCGAAGTCGACGGAAAAACCGGCGGCGGCGAAAAAAGCAACGAAACGGTCGAGTGGTTGATCAATTACGAGGGTATCTGAGCGTCTTTCGGAGAATCTACCGGCCCCATCGCCAGCAGGCTGGCTCCCACAATGAAGTGCATTCCAACTGTGGGAGCCAGCCTGCTGGCGATGGCGTAATGAGCGGCGACGCAGAATCAGATCCAGACAAAAATCGCAAACAACCCGGCAAAAATCGCCCACTTCTCCAGGTAATACAGCTTGCGGTTACGCTTCTTCAACGCTTTGCCGCGCAGGCGAATCTTGTAGATTCTGGCGAACAGGCGATTGATGCCGCCGGTCTTGTCGCCCACATCGTTCGGCGCGCCCGCCGCCGACATCACGTTACGGCTGAACCAACCATTGAACGCCGCCGCCCAGCGGTACTTCATCGGTCGCTCGACATCGCAGAACAGAATGATGCGGTTCTGCTGGGTGGTGTTTTCAGCGTAATGAATGAAGGTCTCGTCGAACATCACCGCTTCACCGTCGCGCCAATGGTAGTTCTCGCCATCGACGTTAATGTAGCAACCGGCGTCGTTCGGCGTCTCCAGGCCCAGGTGATAACGGTAGGAACCGGCATACGGATCGCGGTGGCGCACCAGCTTCGAACCGGGCGGCAGTTCGGCGAACATCGCCGCCTTGATCGAGCCGATGCTCTGCACCAGTTCGGTGGTGCGCGGGCAAAGCTTCATTGCCGAAGGATGGCTGTCCCCGTACCACTTGAGGTAAAAGCGCTTCCAGCCGGTCTTGAAGAACGAGTTGAAGCCGACGTCGTCGTACTGGTTCGAACGCTTGATCTCACCCGCCCGGAGCAGGTTCTGGCCTTCGGCGCGGATTTCTTCCCAATGGGTCTGCAATGGGCTCAGGTCGGGGAAGTCGGCTGGATCGAGGTAAGGCTTGTTGGGAATTTTCGAGAACAGATAAAGGAAGCAATTGATCGGTGCGAGAAACGTCGAGTGATCGCTCAGTTGGCGGCCCAGCTTGTGGCGCACGCGACCGCGCAGGTGGACGTAGGCAATCGATACAACATAAACAGCGGCAATGATGAGTTTCACGGAAATCGTCACACGTCAGAAGTGAACAAACTGCGTCCCCTGCCAGCCCAACGGCTCAAGGGTCTTGTGCAGCGTCTGAATACGAAACAGCGTCCCTGAGGCGCGTCCTTGAGCACGCCGGCGGCCGGCATCAGGTGGAAAAGATGGCATTTTAGTCACAATTTGTAACCAATAGTTAACCTTCAGATGTGAAAATCTGTCCGCTGATACCACCAAAGCAGCCGTGCGGCCTCAACGCCCTATCGTTTAAAGAGCCAGACCAGTACAATCGCCGCCAAACATTACGCGCCCCCCTTGGTTGATGACGGGAATGAACCCCGTTTCAGCGCGCTTCGACTCGGGCCAAGCGCTCCAACTGCTGCTGTCCACTTATTGCCAGATGGACCTTCCGCTTCTGACCGGGATGCATTTCCCGTGGTTTGAATACCGGAAACGGGTACTGAATCGGTACTGCCGCAACCCTAGCTACTCTGAATGCTTCGCAGGAAAAACCTTTGATCTCTACAGCTAACATCACGATGCAGTTCGGCGCCAAGCCGCTATTCGAAAACGTTTCGGTCAAATTCGGCGCGGGCAACCGCTACGGCCTGATCGGCGCCAACGGCTGCGGCAAATCGACCTTCATGAAAATCCTCGGTGGCGACCTCGAGCCGTCCGGCGGCCAGGTCATGCTCGAGCCGAACGTGCGTCTGGGTAAATTGCGCCAGGACCAGTTCGCCTACGAAGAATTCACCGTGATCGACACCGTGATCATGGGTCACGAAGAACTGTGGAAGGTTAAAGCCGAGCGCGACCGCATCTACTCGTTGCCGGAAATGACCGAAGAAGACGGCATGGCCGTGGCCGAGCTGGAAACCGAATTCGCCGAAATGGACGGCTACACCGCCGAATCCCGCGCTGGCGAACTGTTGCTGGGCCTGGGTATCGGCATCGAGCAGCACTTTGGCCCGATGAGCGAGGTTTCCCCAGGCTGGAAACTGCGCGTATTGCTGGCGCAGGCGCTGTTCTCCGATCCTGAAGTGCTGTTGCTCGACGAACCGACCAACCACCTGGACATCAACACCATCCGCTGGCTGGAAAACATCCTGACCCAACGCTCCAGCCTGATGATCATCATCTCTCACGACCGTCACTTCCTGAACAGCGTGTGCACCCACATGGCTGACCTGGATTACGGCGAGCTGCGCCTGTTCCCGGGCAACTACGACGAGTACATGACCGTGGCGACCCAGTCCCGCGAGCAACTGCTGTCGGACAACGCCAAGAAGAAGGCACAGATTTCGGAACTGCAATCGTTCGTCAGCCGCTTCTCGGCCAACGCCTCGAAAGCCAAGCAGGCCACTTCCCGCGCCAAGGCGATCGACAAGATCCAGCTGGCCGAGGTCAAGCCTTCGAGCCGTGTGAGCCCGTTCATACGTTTCGAACAAACCAAGAAGCTGCACCGTCAAGCGGTCATCGTCGAGCGCATGGCCAAAGGCTTCGACGGCAAGCCACTGTTCAAGGACTTCAGCTTCCAGGTTGAAGCGGGCGAGCGCGTAGCGATCATCGGCCCGAACGGTATCGGCAAAACCACCCTGCTGCGTACCCTGGTCAACGAACTGACCCCGGACGCCGGCACCGTGAAGTGGACCGACGCAGCCGAACTGGGCTACTACGCCCAGGACCACGCGCACGACTTCGAAGACGACTGCAACCTGTTCGACTGGATGGGCCAGTGGACTCAGGGCGGCGAGCAAATCGTTCGCGGCACCCTTGGGCGCATGCTGTTCTCCAACGACGAGATTCTGAAGTCGGTCAAGGTCATCTCTGGTGGTGAGCAAGGTCGCATGCTGTTCGGCAAGCTGATCCTGCAAAAACCGAACGTGCTGATCATGGACGAACCGACCAACCACTTGGACATGGAATCCATCGAGGCGCTGAACCTGGCGCTGGAGAACTATCCGGGCACGCTGATCTTCGTCAGCCACGACCGTGAGTTCGTATCGTCGCTGGCCACTCGCATTATCGAGCTGAGCCCAAGTGGCGTGATTGACTTCAGCGGTACGTATGATGATTACCTGCGTAGCCAAGGCGTAGTGTTCTAAACAAGCCTGCTTCGACTGAAAGCCCCGTCCTTGTGACGGGGCTTTTTGCATTTTCAGCATCAAACTGCTTGAGCCTGCGTACCGCAGTTCTGTAGGAGGCGTATTTCAAGGCAAGACCTGCTCGCTTTGATCGTTAGCCTGCTTTCTTTTATGCCACACCCGCGCCATGATGCAGTTCTCCCACCGCTGCCCGCGAACGAGCCCTATGTCTGCGCCGCAACTGCCACCGCAAAGCTCAATGGCGATCACCCTGCAGATCGTCTCTATCGTTTTCTATACCTTTATTGCCTTCCTCTGCATCGGTCTGCCGATTGCGGTGCTGCCGGGTTATGTCCACGAGCAGCTGGGTTTCAGTGCGGTCGTGGCCGGGTTGACCATTGGTTCGCAATACCTCGCCACCCTGCTCAGCCGTCCGATGGCCGGACGCATGTCGGACAGCATCGGCACCAAACGCTCGATTGTTTACGGGTTGGCGGGGATTGTCTTGAGCGGCGCGCTGACGTTGCTGTCGACGCTGCTGCAAAGCTTTCCGCTGACGAGCCTGTTGATCCTGATCGCCGGCCGTTTGTTGCTGGGCATCGCACAGGGCTTGATCGGCGTTGGCACCATCAGTTGGTGCATGGGTCAGGTCGGCGCTGAACATACCGCGCGTTCGATTTCGTGGAACGGCATCGCGTCTTACGGGGCCATTGCGATTGGTGCGCCGCTGGGCGTGGTGATGGTGGCTGAATACGGTTTTGCCAGCCTCGGGATCGCGCTGTCGGCGCTGGCCGCGTTGGCGCTGTTGCTGATCCGCAACAAACCCTCGGTGCCGGTGGTTCGCGGTGAGCGCCTGCCCTTCTGGGCGGTGTTCGGGCGTATCGCGCCGTTCGGCGCGAGTTTGAGCCTGGCGTCGATCGGCTACGGCACGTTGACCACCTTTATTACCCTGTACTACGTGAGCCGTGGCTGGACCGGCGCTGCGTACTGCCTGACGGTGTTCGGCGTTTGCTTCATTCTGGCGCGGCTGCTGTTCATTTCCAGCATCAGCCGTTTTGGTGGGTTCACGTCGGCGATTGTCTGCATGAGCATTGAAACAGTGGGTCTGGTGCTGCTGTGGCTCGCGCCGTCGACCGGTTTCGCTCTGATCGGCGCGGGCCTGGCCGGGTTTGGCCTGTCACTGGTGTACCCGGCGCTGGGGGTGGAAGCCATCAAACAGGTGCCCAATTCCAGTCGCGGTGCGGGTTTGAGTGCTTACGCGGTGTTTTTCGATCTGGCGCTGGCGATTGCCGGACCGCTGATGGGCGCGGTGGCGTTGAACCTGGGGTATTCGTGGATTTTCTTCAGTGCGGCAATGTTGTCGATCACCGGCCTGGCGTTGACCCTGTTACTGAAACGCCGCGCAACAACCTGAAAAACACAAACCTTGCAGGAGCCCGGCTTGCCGACGATGGCGATTTCGAGGGCGCTATCGCCGGCAAGCCGGTTCCTGCAAGGGGGGCGTGAATCCTATTGATCGGCGGTTTGCATGCCGGCGCGGGTCGGTTTGCCCAGGGCGTGGGAGAAGAAGCGCCCCGCTTCGGAGATCATGTTGCGGTGAATGTCCTCGCGGTCGACACCGTCGGCATCGGTGCACAGCGCCGGCATCGCCGCGATCTGTTCTTCGTTGCACGGCGCCATGAACACGAAGTGCCCTGCCCCGGCCAATAACTTGAAGTCCGGTGCGATCGGCAGTTTGCGCGCCAACGCTGCGGCGTTTTTGTCGAAGGCCACCAGTTTGTCGCCGTCACCGCTGTACAGCAGCACCGGCACATGCACGTCGGCCAGCGTATGACGGCCGAATTTCAGGCTCAACGGCGCCATCAGCAACAGCGCGTGAACCCGCGGATCCGCGACCGGTTGCAGGTCATCACGGTCGACGATCAATTCACCTTGGGTGTTGCAGGCATCATGGTCGTCCGGACGCTCCTGGCAATAGCGACGCAGACGATCCAGATCCGGCGTTGCGCCCGACAGAATCAGCGCCGTCTCCCCACCGGCCGAATAACCGATCACCCCCACCTGATCGGCATTGACGAACGGCGCAAGCATGCGGTCGCCCAGAGTCGCGGTAATGGCTTCGGAAATCTGGATCGGCCGCCCGTACAGGTTGCTCAAGGTGCCGAGGCGACTGTGGTCTTTGGAGTTGTCGCCGGGATGAATCACCGCCACCACGACAAAACCCTTGCGCGCCAGCGACGTGGCGAGGTCGTGCAGGGCCAGCGGCGTTCCGGTGTTGCCGTGGGACAACATCAGCATCGGGAAGCGGCCAATCGCGACGCGAGTGTCTTCACCCGCCTCGACCGTGTAGCCCTCGAGTTTGCTGGTGTGCTCACGGTCGCTGGAGGGGTAGAACGCGATGGCGCGCATCGGTTGCAGGTCCAGCGGATCGAGAAAACTCATCTCATGGAAACCAACGCTCCAGTGAGGATGCGGCGCAGGCGCGGCGTGCACTGAAGTCAGGCTGCTGAGCAGGCAAATCAGTAACGTTGCCCAAAGACGCACCATGGGATGCCCCACCTTTGTTACTTGACCGGGAAGCCCGTTCTCCATCGACTACCGAGGAAGCGGCCTTGTACCCGCATTTGCGGCCACCAAGGCCGTTACAGAACGGGGACGTTAAACCCTCGACTGCATAACCTGGGCCACAACATGAAAAATTACGCAATGATCAGAAACAAAAAACTCCGTATCTGATCTTGCAGGATCAGAATACAGAGTTTTTTGGGGTGTTGCCCGAGCTGATTTACACCTTTACGCAAGCCTTACGCGGCGGCGAACAGTTGCTCGCTGATGTGCGTGCGGGCATCGCTCATGGCTTTGGTGCGCACTTCGTCTCCGTACGCCAGGCCTTCAGCACGGACGAATTCGATGTCGGTGATGCCAAGGAAGCCGAACAGCAACTTCAAATACTCTTCGTGCGCAACACCGGACGCCTGACCGGCATGCAAACCGCCGGCAGTCGACACGATCACGATTTTTTTGCCACCGCACAGGCCTTCTGGGCCGGCTTCGGTGTAGCGGAAGGTCTGACCGGCAACGGCGATGCGGTCAATCCAGGCCTTGAGTTGGGTCGGGATAGTGAAGTTGTACATCGGCGCTGCGATGACGATGGCATCGGCGGCGAGGAATTCGGCCAGCGTCGAAGCGCTCAGTTCAGCTTCGTGCTGCTGCGCGGCGTTGCGCAGTTCAGCGGTGGTGCCGGCAGCGACCAGGGTCGTGGCGGAGAAATGGCTGATGGCATCGCTGGCCAGGTCGCGGTAGGTCACGACGGCGGTCGGCTCGGCGGCTTGCCAGGCGTTGACGACTTCGCTGCTCAGCTGACGGGAAGCCGAGTTGTCACCAAGAATGCTCGAATCGATATGCAGCAGTTTCATGTGGGATCTCCAGGTGAGGATCGCCACGGGGCGATCTGATGGAGACAATCCTACAGACGAAACCAATAGCTGATTAGACCGCAACAATGCGATAGTTCGTCTCACTGATAGAACAATCGAGCTAACCGCATGCAAGACCTCAATGACCTCTACTATTTCGCCAAGGTGGTCGAAGCCGGCGGGTTCGCGGCGGCCGGGCGCTTGCTGGGGATTCCCAAGTCGCGTTTGTCACGTCGCATTGCCGAACTGGAAGAACGCCTGGGCGCGCGTCTGCTGCAACGCACCACCCGGCAGCTTAAGTTGACCGCGGTAGGCGAGCGTTATTTACGCCACTGTCAGGCCATGTTGCTGGAAGCCGAGATGGCCGATGAGGCCGTGGCCAGCATGTCCAGTGAACCTCGCGGACGTTTGCGGGTGTCCTGCCCCGTCGGGCTCGCCCATCAAATGTTGCCGACGGTGATCAGCCGGTTTCTCGAAAAGTACCCGCAGGTTCAACTGGAAGTCATGCTGCTCAATCGTCGGGTGGATCTGGTGACCGAGGGTGTCGACGTCGCCCTGCGCGTGCGCGAGTTGGGCGATGAAGACCCGTTGCTGGTGACCCGGCGTCTACGTCAGGCGCAGATGCTCCTGGTCGCCAGTCCGGCTTTTATACATGGGCGCGAGATCAATCACCCCGAAGACCTCAAGGGCTTGCCCGTGCTCGGCGCACTTGAAGCGGACCGCATGGTGCACATCCGTATGCTCGACCAAGAGGGTAAAAGTCATGAACTCGCCCTCGAAGCACGACTGGGCATCGATGACTTTATCGTGCGCAAGGCCTGCACCCTCGCCGGCCAGGGCTTTACCATGTTGCCGATGATGTATTGCGAGCAGGAACTGGAAAGCGGCGCGCTGGTGCAATTGCTGCCGGACTGGTCTTTACCTGGCGGCTGGCTGCAAGCGGTCTACCCTCATCGGCGCGGGGTGATGCCGGCCGTTCGCGCCTGGCTCGACCATTTGATCGAATCATTCAATGCCTGTGGGGACCGACTGATATGAAGGCTGGGCGTATGAGCGAAGAGGACGTCGCGCAGTTCTGTCTCGCGCTACCGGGTGCGCGGGAAGATTACAAATGGGGAGGCGTGCGGGTGTTTTCGATTGCCGGGAACAAGATGTTCGCCCTGCAAAACCTGCGGGGCGACTCGTTGGCGTTCAAGGTCGACAAGGATCTGTTTCTGGGGCATTGCGACCGCCCGGGAATTCATCCGGCGCCCTATCTGGCGCGGGCCCAGTGGATCATCATGCAAACGCCCTACCCGCTGGGCAGCGAAGAACTGCAAGGGCTGCTGCAACGCTCTCATCAACTGGTGGTGAGCAAACTGCCCAAACGCACGCAGGTCGGGCTGCTGCTTTAAAGCAGCGCCAGATTGGCGCCGAGGAACAGTTGATCGATCCAGAACACTTGATGCAGCAGCACGATCACCCAGAACAGCAACTGAAACGACACTTTGCGGGTCTTGTGCCGAAACACCTGCTGAGCCAGCAACGCACCCGGCCAGCCACCAGCGAGTTCCACCGCATGCAAAACGTTCTCCGGCGTGCGCCAGCGGTCGGTCCGGGCCTTGCGTTTGTCGCTCCAGTAAAGGAAGAACGCGAGCACGCTGACGATGCCGTAGGCCGCCAGGGGAATCAGCGAAATCCCTCGCAACCAGAACGACATCGAGCCGAACAACGGCAGCGCACACACCATCGCGAACACCAGCAGTTTCAACCGTGGGTTCTGGATCCCGCCCCCGGACCGGCCTCCGGGATGGTTGCGTGCGCTGGCGTCACTCATGGCTTGACCGCGGTCCAGTCAACCCAGCCAAACTGCCAAGTGGCAAGAATGACCAGGCCAAATGCAATGCGATACCAGGCGAACGCCGCGTAGCTGTGGCTGGCGATGAACTTGAGCAAGCCCCTGACGGCAATCATGGCGAATATGAAGGCGGTGACGAAGCCGAGGGCAAACACCGGGAAATCAGCAGGGACGAACAGGTCGCGATACTTGTAGCCCGAGTACACCGCCGCACCGACCATGGTCGGCATCGCCAGGAAGAACGAAAACTCGGTGGCCGTTTTGCGCGACAGCCCGAACAGCAAGCCGCCAATGATCGTCGAGCCTGAACGCGAGGTACCCGGAATCATTGCCAGGCACTGGGCGAAGCCGATTTTCAAGGCATCTTTCCAGGTGATCTCGTCGACGGTTTCGGCATGCACTTCATGCTGGCGCTGCTCCGCCCACAACATCACGATACCGCCCACGACCAATGCCGTGGCGACGGTAATCGGGTTAAACAGGTAATGGTGGATCAGGTCGGCGAAAATCACCCCCAGGACCACGGCCGGCATGAAGGCAATCAGCAGGTTGGCGGTAAAGCGACGGGCGCCGGGCTGCGTCGGCAAACCGATGACGACATCGAGAATCTTGCGGCGAAACTCCCACACCACCGCGAGGATCGCCCCAAGCTGGATAATGATGTTGAACGCCATGGCCCGCTCGCCGCCGAAGTTGAGCAAGTCGGCCACGATGATCTGGTGTCCGGTACTGGAAATGGGCAAAAACTCCGTAAGCCCCTCTACAACGCCAAGTATCAATGCCTGAAAGGCGGTCCAAAGATCCATCAATCCCCCAAAAAGCAATGCACTGCGGCATGCCCCGTTAATATTTTCCAAAACATTGACTGCGATCATCGTCGCTGCAACCCGACGCGCACAGAATCCAGACGGAACCGTAAACATTCCGTGAAAAATCAACTTGGATTCAGGTTTTTCCGTGCGGGGCCGAAATCCTATCAGACAAGGCTGAATAACGCTGCCACGTTATTGGACTTGGGTCGGATATGCCCGATCGGCAAAATGTGGTTGGATGCTGGCGGTCGTTTATTACAAGAAAAAGAAACAGGAGTGACAGCGTTATGAACAGCTTGCGCAATATGTCGATCAGCCGGCGCCTGTGGCTGATTTTGATCGTGGCCGTCATGATGCTTTTGACGTTGGGCGTGTTGATGCTCAAACAGATTCACGAGGACCTGTATCAAGCCAAGGCGCAGAAAACCCAGCACGTCGTGCAGACGGCCAGCGGCATTCTGACCTACTACCACGGGCTCGAAACCGCCGGCACGCTGACGCGCGAAGCCGCACAAAAACAGGCACTGACCACCGTTCGCGGCCTGCGCTATGACCAGAACGAGTACTTCTGGATCAACGACCTGACGCCGGTGATGATCATGCATCCGGTCAACCCGAAGCTCGATGGCCAGAACCTCTCGGCGATCCGCGACCCCGACGGGTTTGCGCTGTTCAATGAAATGGTCGCCCTCGCCAAGGCCAAGGGCGCCGGCCCGATCGACTATCGCTGGCCGAAACCGGGCGCCAGCGATCCGGTCGCAAAAACCTCCTACGTCAAACTCTTCGAGCCGTGGGGCTGGGTGATCGGCTCGGGTGTGTACATCGATGACATGCAAGCCGAGTTCATGGGCCAGGTCTGGAAAGCGACAGTCGTCGGGCTGGTGATCGCCGCCATCATGGCGCTGCTGGTGATCCTGATTGCCCGCAGCATCGTCCGTCCGCTGCAGGACACCGTGAACGCCATGGCCAACATCGCCAGCGGCGAGAGCGATCTGACTCGCAGCCTCGACACCCACGGCCAGGACGAAGTCACGCAGCTGGCACGTCACTTCAATGCGTTCACCGCCAAGCTACGACAGGTGATCAGCGAATTGCAGGTGTCTGCCAGCGCCCTGGGCCAGTCGTCCAGCGAACTGGGCAACGACGCCGCCCAGGCCCAGCAACGAAGTCAGCAGCAATCGCAACAGATGGAACTGGTAGCCACGGCCATCAATGAAGTGACCTATGGCGTGCAGGACGTGGCGAAGAATGCCGAGCACGCCGCGAGTGAAATGCGCGATGCCGAGTCTCAGGCGCAGCAGGGCCAGGTCAACATCGACAGCAGCCTGCAACAAATCGACAAGCTGTCTTCAACGATTGATCAGGCCGTGGAGGTCATCCGTACCCTCTCCGCAGAAAGCACCCAGATCGGCAGCGTCCTGGAAGTGATCCGCTCTATCGCCGAGCAAACCAACCTGCTGGCCCTCAACGCGGCCATCGAAGCTGCCCGTGCCGGTGAGCAAGGGCGCGGGTTTGCCGTCGTGGCCGATGAGGTGCGCCTGCTGGCCCAGCGCACGCAGAAGTCCACCGCCGAGATCCAGGCAATGATCGAACGCCTGCAAAGCCACTCTGAAGCGGCGGTCAAGGTCATCGGCGACAGCAGTCGCGCCTCGCAACTGACTATCGAACAGGCCGGCCTCGCCGGTGCGAGCCTGAATGCCATTGGCCAGGCACTGCGCAACCTCAACGGGCTGAACGCGTCCATTGCCAGCGCCACTCTGCAACAGGCCCATGTGGTCGAAGACATCAACCAGAACGTGACCCAGGCGGCCGGTTTGTCCCACAGCACGGCGCTGGCGGCAGAACAGTCGAGCGTGGCGAGCGTCCACCTCAAGGAATTGAGCGAGCAACTGAACGGGTTGCTCAAGCAATTCCGGGTGTAGACGCCAGGCTTGCCGGCGATGGCGACCATGAAATCGCCATCGCCGGCAAGCCGGGCTCCTACAGGTCAGCGGGTGCATTCTCCCTCCCCATCACAATCCCATCCGCCACAATCCGGGTACAATCCGCCCCCCTCTTCGTCTCCTCCAAGGAACCTCCATGTCCGGGCTTGAACTGTTTGCCGCCGCCCTCGGTGTCATTGCCGTCTGGTTGACGGTCAAACAGAATCCTTGGTGCTGGCCGATCGGCCTGGTCATGGTGTTGCTTTACAGCTGGGTCTTTTTTGAAGTGAAGCTGTATTCGGACATGCTATTGCAGGTGATCTACGCCGCATTGCAGCTCTATGGCTGGTGGCAGTGGACGCGTGCCGGGGATGCGCGACAAGGGCGGCAGGTCAGCCGCCTCGGGGGCAAATCGATTACGACAAGTCTGGCCATCGGAGCCCTCGGCAGTCTGTTGCTCGGCGCGGCCATGGCGCACTGGACGGATGCCGCCCAGCCCTGGCTCGATGCGGCGTTGACTGGCTTCAGCCTGGTGGCACAGGTCTGGATGGCGCAAAAGCGCGTTCAATGCTGGCCACTGTGGATCACCCTGGATGTGATTTTCGTCGGTCTCTTCATCTATAAGGGCATGTACTTGACCGCCGGGCTCTATGCGCTGTTTACCCTGATTGCCGTACAGGGCTGGCGGGAATGGCGGGCTGATCCGGCATTGCGCACATGAAAGTCCTGGTACTCACCGGTCCCGAATCCAGCGGCAAGAGCTGGCTCGCAGCCGAGTTGCAAGCGCATTTCGGCGGGGTTCTGGTCGACGAATATGTGCGCCGGTTCATCGAGCAGAACCCTAGAGATACCTGCCTGGCCGATGTTCCCGACATTGCCCGTGGGCAATTGCAGTGCGAAGACGAGGCCCGCACCCGGCAGCCACGGCTGCTGATTCTCGACACTCACTTGCTGAGCAACATTCTCTGGAGCCAGACGCTGTTTGGCGATTGCCCGCCATGGATTGAGCAAGCACTGTTGACTCGGCAGTACGATTTGCACCTGTTGCTGTCGCCTGAACAGGTCGACTGGACGGACGATGGTCAGCGCTGCCAACCCGATTTGAGTGAGCGCCGGGCATTTTTCGACGCGACCCTGACCTGGCTCCAAACCCATGAACAACCGTTCCAGATACTGCGGGGAAACTGGGCGGAGCGCCGTCACCACGCACTGCAAGCCGTCACGCTACTGCTCGGCCCCTGACCCTGCTTTTGGGGCCTTTTCCCCAGCGTTTCCCCTGTTGAGGGGGAAAAGTGTCCGTCTCTGATACACACCTTGCACCCAAAACAGGCCGTTTCAGCGGCCTGTGCGGTCTTGGTGCGCAAAGTGTCAAGGTTGTGAAACACCTCCGCGCAAACCCTTGTTCTAGAGCATTGCGCCCACTTTGTTCAGTTGCAGGTGCGAGGCGTTGTCTCAATCGTGAAACAGCCTAGACACCACCCTCCCGGACAAAACTTGCAAGCTATTGAATTAAAACAATAATCCAAAAGCGGCACAGCTTTCGCTCTCTCCTTCACAACGCTGACTAGGGCCAGCCCACAAGAAGAAGGAATTGCCGCCGTGGGGACTATCAATAAAGGTTTGACCTGCCTCCTACTGATCGGATGTGCCGCCAGCTCGCTACTCAGCTTCACCGCTCAGGCAGAGGGCGATGGCATCATTGTGCTGACTCGTGATGTCAAGCCTGTTCACTTCGGCCGTACCGGTGGCAAGGATCCCAACCCGACCACCGTCAATGCCAATCCATCCAGCCGCGTCAATCAGAACATTGCCAATAACGAGTTGAGCGACGGTGACTTCGCCGGCGTATCCAGCGGCTCTTCCATTCGCAACACCGTCATCCCGAATGGCAGCATTCACGGCCTCAACGTAGTCAACAACCCCAACGGCATGTCTGGCATGGGCGCCGGCCACGGCGGCGGCAGTGGCAGCGCGATTTCGGGAACCATCAACCGTGCCATGGGTTCCGGCCTCGCCCCATTGGGCAGACTGGCTGGAGGTCAATGACATGAATCGTACCCTCCTGTTCCTTGCCATGTTCGCCTGCACCACTGCAATGGCTGACTCCAGCGTCAATACGGTGAACACCGCCAATATTCAAAACTCCGGCACGCAATACAGAGGCAACTACAACGTCAACCAGGCGGCCGGTGACCAGCAGCAACAAACCAACGTTCGTGCAATCGCCATCGGCACCGAAGCCGCTGCGATCACTGGCGTAAACCAGCGAATCGATACCCCCGCCAACCGGTCAATGAACGCGACCACCACCATCGGCGGCACTTCTTTCAGTAATGGCAGCGGAGTTCTGGGCGTCAACCAGAGCGCCGGGGCCAACAACCAGATGGCCAACGTCATGCGCATCAGCATCAGTGCCGGGCCGCAAGCCGTTGACGATAGCGCCCTTTCTCAACAGAACGTGGCGTTGCTACCAAGCTCAGGAGCAACTGGCACCCCAATCGGCAGTCGCCAGGTCGTTACCAGCGACCAGGCCTTCACCGGCAGCCGGGGCGTGATTCAGGTGAACCAGAGTGCCGGGGTGGGGAACCGAATGGCTAACACCCTGAGCATCCGGGTCGCTGACTGACCCAAACGCAGTGCGATTAGAAAGTACCAATACTTAACCAACTAATAAGCACGGAGAAACACCATGAAACCTACAATGGCTCTCAAACCACTGGTTTTCGCTCTGGCAGCAGTGATGGCAATCGCAGCACAAGCTAGCGGTCGTGACGATGATCACGGTCATGGTAACGGGCATGGCAACGGGCATGGCAACAACCATGATCCTCGGGGCCCAAGCCTTGAAACTCTGCTGTCAATCACTGCGGGCGCTGGGGCTGCCGTCATTGACACTCAAAGCAGCCAACGCAACAACGTCTCGAACCAAGGCACCAAAAACGACGCCAAAGTCGACGGCTCGCTCAATGGTTCCAACGGCAACATGGGCGCCAACGTTGCAGCTGGCGACGGAAACCAACAAGACAACGCCGCGGCACTGGCCACTGCTGACGAAAGGTTCATCTTCGGCTCCGCCGTCGCTGTTTCCAGCGCCACACAAACCAACACCAACAACACGGTCAACAACTGGTCCAGTACCAACACCGCCAACCTGAACAACGCTGCCAACAACGGCTCCGGCAACATCGGTGTCAACGTGACGGCCGGCAACTTCAACCAACAGAAAAACAACCTGGCGATCGCTGTATCGGGTGGACGTGTAGCAACAGCTGCTGCGTCGGCCAACCAAACCTCCAGCGGGCTGACAGTCAACAACTACGGCACCCAGGTCTACAAAAAAGATACCTTGGTCGGTACCTTTAATGCGGCTGGCGTGTTCGTAGCCGCAGGCACTGCCACTACCCGTGATGACGATCATGGTCATGGCAATGGTCACGGCAATGACTACAGAGGCGGCGGCAACAACGGTGGTGGTCATGGCAATGACAACAACACCTCCGACTTCGTGGCTGTAGGCGTATTCGGCCTGGCTGGCGTATACACCCAACAAGTGCTGACTCCAGACGGCTGGAAAAACCCTGTCACCAACACTGCCAACATGACCAACTCGATGAACGGGATGTCCGGCAACAGTGGCGTCAACGTATCGGCTGGCGTAGGCAACCAACAAAGCAACTCGCTGTCCATCGCCGCAGGCTGCAGAGCCTGCCTGTAACCGCGATCGAAACGAAAGCCCCGGAAACGGGGCTTTTCCTCAGTCCGCAAAGGCGTATCGATCATGCGTAAGACTGCCCTTTTCGCCCTCCTCTGCCTGTCTGGCCTGACTCAGGCCGCACAGATGCCTGTGGCCGCCTTGCCTGGCGGCGTGCTGATCTACAAAGACGTGCAGAGTGTGCGTGAGCGCAAGTTCACCGACATCGTCGAACAAAAAACCGATTTCAGCTGCGGCGCCGCCGCACTGGCAACGATTTTACGCCAGGCCTATTGGCTCGACGTCGATGAAGAGCACGTCATCAAAGGCATGCTGGTCAACGCTGACCAGGACCTTGTTCGCACTCAAGGTTTCTCCATGCTGGACATGAAGCGCTACGTAGAAAGCATCGGCATGCGTGCACGGGGCTACAAGATCCCACCTGAAAAGCTGGATGCAGTCACTATTCCGGTGGTGGTACTGATGGATATTCGCGGCTACAAGCATTTCGTGGTGTTGCAGCGCTCAGACAAAAACTGGGTCTATATCGGCGACCCGGTACTCGGTCACAAACGCTTCTCCCACGATGACTTTGTCAAAGGTTGGAACGGCATCGTTTTCGCTATCGTCGGGCCCGGTTACGAAAAAACCAATGCATTACGCAGTCCACCGGAACCCCTGACAGCCAAGAACAAGCTGGATAACTTCAACCCGGTCAAAGATGCTGAATTGATGGACTTTGGTTTCATTCAGAGCGACTTCTTTTAATCGCCTACGATGTTATTCGGGCTGGATGCCCCGGGAGCAGCAAATGAAAACGTCATACTTGCTGGCCGCCGCCTGCCTGGCAGCGAGCGCTTCAAGTTTTGCCAACGGATTCAAACCCATCGAAATAAGTGATCAGCAGCTCGGTGAGCTACGCGGTCGTTACGTTATGCCGGGGCGGATCATCAGCTTCGGTATTGTCATGAGCAGTACCTGGCGCAACGCCAGTGGTGACTTGATCGGGGCGACTTCCTCGATGCAGATCCAGTCGTCTACCGTCAAACCCGAATTCTATGTTTCGACCTACAGCCAGAGCGGCGACGGCAGTACGCCCGCTCAAGGCACCGGCGTTATTGTCGGCGGCGCCGGGCTGAACGGCAGCCAGGGCGTCACGCAAAGCGTACGTGCCGCTGGCGATGGCAACACCGCCTATAACAACGTCGGCATCAACGTCAGCGAGGGCCGACTACCCCCTGCATTGAGCCCTGGCCAAGGCCAGTTGCTGATGAGCGGACAAACCGTGACGGGCGGCAATGCCGCGGGGAATGTGGCTATTTCCGCTACGCGCGGTGGTATCCAGATGGCCATCGCGGCCAACAACAACCAGGGGTCCTCCATGCAACGGGTTGGCCAGGGCGGCCTGCTCCAAAACACCCAGCTACTGGGTAGCAGCAATATGGTCACCAACATGACCCAACTCAACGTAGTGCTCAATAATAACGGCCCGAGTGCAGGTGGACTGGACTGCAACCTTTCTCAACTAACCGCACTACGTTCCCTCGGATATTGAACTACGCTGACTCTCGATCATTGGGCTTAAAGGGACGGCTTATTACATGTATCGATCAGTATCACTGCGCGCAGTTGTATGTTTGAGCACTCTGTTCCCGGCGGCGATGCTGCAAGCAGCGCCCGATGCGGATGTAGAGCTTCTGAAACAAGAGCTTCTGGAGCTGAAGCAACGATACGAAGTACAACAAAAAGCCCTGGCGGTACTCGAGCAACGGGTCCGCCAGGTCGAAGATCAACCGGCAACCCCACAACCTAAACGCCTGGCCAAGTCGCCAGCGGATATGAAAGGCAACAAGGTAGCGACCGGCACCGGCGCCGCGGCAGCTTCAGGTGGCGCCGCCGGGGGAAGCGGCAGTTCCTACGGGCAGTCGCTGGCTGATGATTCACAACCGGCACAAAGCGTTTCCAATCTCTACGACGAGGCCAGCGGATTCTTCGGCGGCGGCAAGTTCAGCTTCGAAACCGGGATTACCTACTCCCGCTATGACACCCGCCAGCTGATTCTCAACGGCTTCCTCGCACTGGATTCGATCTTTCTCGGCAACATCAACCTGGACCGGATCAAGGCCGACACCTGGACACTTGACCTCACCGGCCGCTACAACTTCGACAACCGCTGGCAGTTCGACCTGAACGTGCCCGTCATCTACCGCGAATCGACGTATCAATCCGGCGGCGGCAACCAGGGTTCAGCAGGCGTCACCACCGAAGACAGCGTCACCCGGGATCCGACCATTGGCGACGTCAACTTCGGCATCGCCTACAAGTTCATGGACGAATCGGTGAGTACGCCGGATGCCGTGGTCACCTTGCGAGTCAAGGCGCCTACCGGCAAGGACCCGTTCGGCATCAAGCTGCGCCAGGCCGACGAGAACACCAACCTGTTCGTGCCTGACACCTTGCCGACCGGCAATGGCGTCTGGTCGATCAGCCCGGGCATCTCGCTCGTCAAAACCTTCGACCCGGCCGTACTGTTCGGCAGCTTGTCCTACACCCACAACTTTGAGGAGTCCTTCGACGACATCAGCTCCACGGAAAACGTGAAGAACCCTGGCAAGGTCAGTATTGGCGACAGTTTCCAGATCGGTGCCGGCGTTGCGTTCGCACTGAACGAGAAGATGAGTATGTCGTTCTCGGTGTCTGACCTGGTGCAGCGTAAAAGCAAGATCAAGGAGGATGGCGGGGATTGGCAATCGGTTACTTCCAGCGATGCCAACGCCGGTTACTTCAACATCGGCATGACCGTTGCGGCCACCGACAACCTGACCATCGTGCCGAACCTGTCCATTGGACTCACGGACGATGCGCCGGACTTCACCTTCAGCCTGAAATTCCCGTACTACTTCTGACCCGCAACACAAAAGCCCCGCTGCGATTTCGATCGTAGCGGGGCTTTTGATTGTGTCTGAAGATCAGCGTATCTGGTGCTTGTGCAGCAATCGGTAAAAGGTCGGCCGCGACACGCCCAACACACGGGCGGCGACGCTCAAGTTGTCGCTGTGGCGGTTCAATACATCGCACAACGCCTGCCGTTCGGCGCGAGTCTTGTAGTCTTCGAGAGTGCCCATCGGTGCGGCGATGGCATGCTGACTGATCAACCCCAGGTCACGCGCCTCGATCTGTCGTCCTTCAGCCAGAACCAACCCGCGACGTACGCGATTGGCCAGCTCGCGCACGTTGCCCGGCCAGTCATGCTTACCCATGGCAATCAATGCGTCTTCGCTGAAACTGCGCGGACGACGCCCGGTTTCATGACTGTAGAAATGGGAAAAGTGGTTGGCCAGCATCGACAAGTCGCCATGCCGCTCACGCAGCGGCGCGGTGACCACTTGCAGCACGTTGAGGCGGTAATACAAATCTTCGCGAAAGCGTTTCTTCTCGATGGCCGCTTCAAGGTCGACGTGAGTCGCCGCCAGCACCCGCACATCGACCGGAATCGGCTGGCTGCCGCCCACGCGTTCGATGTGTTTTTCCTGGAGGAAACGCAACAGGTTGGCTTGCAGCTCCAGCGGCAGGTCACCGATCTCATCGAGAAACAGGGTGCCACCATTGGCCGCTTCGATCCGTCCGACCTTGCGTTGATGGGCACCGGTAAAGGCCCCCTTCTCATGGCCAAACAATTCAGACTGGATCAAGTGTTCGGGAATCGCGCCGCAATTGATCGCGACAAAAGGTTTGTTGTGGCGTTGGGATTGTCGGTGCAGTGTCCGGGCGACCAGCTCTTTGCCGGTCCCGCTCTCGCCGCGAATCAACACCGGAGACTCGGTGGGCGCCAGTTTGCTCAGCAGTTTGCGCAGTTCGCGAATCGGTTTACTGTCACCGAGCAGCTCGTGTTCGGGCTGATCGATGTGAACCGTGCCTTGGCCACGCAAGCGCGCCATGCCGAACGCCCGGCCCAACGTCACCTGAACCCGGGATACATCGAACGGCAAGGTGTGAAAATCGAAAAACCATTCGCAGACGAAGTCCCCGACATTCTGCATCCGCAGGACTTCCTGGTTAAGCACGGCGATCCACTCGGTGCCACTGCGGCTGATCAGCTCCTTGACGGCATCGGGGCGCTCCAGGTGAAACGGCTGGAGCCGCAACAGGCCGACGTCGCAGGTTCGGTCGGCGGCATTTTCCAGCGTACAGCTATCAACGTCCCAACCGACAGAACGCAGACCTGGCAGCAGGCGATGACAGTCGTCGCAAGGGTCCACTACTAACAGACGTCGTAACGCAGGCGTTTCGATCATGACTGTTCCTTGACGCCAAATTATAGGAAATATTATTAAAAACAATCATTTGGCGAATCTGGCTGTAACATTAGCAAGAATTTGACGCTGGCTTGTATCGATTGACTATAGGGAGTGCGAGCAAGCAGTTATAAGAAGCAACTTTGTTAGTTACCTAACGAGTCGAACCATTCATTCAGCTTTCAAAAAACGTCAGAAACCTGAACGAATGAAAGAAAGTTGAAAATTCTTTTAATTGTATGTGACCCACCCACGGGTTGCGGGCATCAGTACAAGTAACCAGCCGAACGGTAAGCCCAACCGACGGCACATCACTTGATTGGGCATACAGAGAGAAGATCCCATGACCGCCCCGCTCCGTATCAACGAAGCTCTTTTGATTGCCGACCGCGCGTTCAAGCCATTTCAATGCGTGGCCTGGGCCCCACAAGACGGCAACGGCGAACTCAGCCTGACCGTCATCGACCGCACCAATAACCGCATCGGGCGCAAACAGATCCCGAGCAGTGCCTATACCGATCCAGCGCAACTGGAACATGTTCTGGAAGAAGCCCGTAAAGAGCTGAGCCAGGAAGGTTACGCGCTGCAATCGTGGTCGATGCCGCACTAATCTTTTTGCGGATTACTTGGTGGTAATCCGCACCCTCCTCCTTGATCGTTAGTTTGTTGGCGTTGCAGGCCAATAGCACTCGCGACATCTATTTGTGTGTACTTGAACGCGGCCAACTACTTGGCAGGCTTGTCAGTGGATCGAAAAGACACTGTTCTGGCACACAGCGACCCTCCGCCTGTTAGTTCTTGGAGTTGTGCAGCCATTCATTCAGGGATTGAATGTTTCCCCTATAAGTCGCCACCCCAACTCCTGGCCCCTGACGACTCGCAAGGAGATGCGTGGATGCCAACCCAGACCGCTTTTGCCCTACCCGCGACACTGAGCGGCGCCGGGGCACTCGACAAAACCTTTGCCAGCGCCGGTAAAACCCAGGTGTATTTCGCCGGCAGCACGTCGAGCATGGCCAATGGCGTCGCGATTGATTCGCAGGGTCGGCTACTCGTCGCAGCCAAGGTCGGAACCCCAGGTGGCAGCCGCTTCGGTCTGGCCCGCCTGCTTGAGGACGGCTCGGCGGATCTGGCATTCGGCAATCAAGGCAGTGTCATCAGCCAGTTCGAACCCGGCTTCGAAGCCATGGGGGGCAAAGTGCTGATGCTGCCCGACGGGTGCATTCTGTTGACCGGCCTGCACTATGAAAATGCACACAAGACGCTGCCCGCCCTCGCCTTGTTCGATCAGCAAGGCAAACCGGTCCAAGGCTTTGGCAACAACGGACGCCGGGTCGTGCGCCTGCCGGGCAATCTTTCCCTGGGTGTGCGGGATGGCTGGCTTCCCCCCGGCGTACCGGGCGCCGAAGCCTGTGATGTGTGCGTGCAGGAAGACGGACGACTGCTCCTGCTGGCCAATCATCATTTCGAACTCGCCGATCACGTCGGCCTGCTGATGCGGCTCAACCCCGATGGCACACTGGACGATACCTTCAACGGTCGCGGCTTCGTCCTGGTCCGGCACCTGTTGATGAACACCTGGCTCAGCAGCCTGATGGTGCAACGCGACGGCCGGATACTGGTGGGCGGCTCAATCAACTTTCCTGAAGAGGGCCTGCTTGCGCGCTATCACAGCGACGGCAGCCTCGACGACAGTTTCGCCGTGGATGGCTTCATGAGTTTCATGGCACAGGAACGTCACGCTCAGGTCAGCCAGATCATCCAACAGGACAACGGCGACTTGCACTGTTTTGGCAGCAGCCGCGACCCGATGCATTGCATGGCCCTGAAAGTCCACAGTAACGGTCGCCCGGACATTCATTGCAACGACGGCCAGCCGCACCTGCTGGGCATCGGCCACAGTGGCTGCCAGTGGACCGCCGCCCAAGCCCTTGCAGACGGGCGTGTGTTGACCGTTGGCGCGACCATCGGTGGCGTCGAAGCCGACTTCATCCTGGCCCGGTATCGTCCTGACGGACAACTCGACGAGCAGTTCGGCAATGGCACTGGCTGGGTCCGTACCCGCCTGGGTCGCAGCCTGGATACGGCGACGTCGCTGGCCGTGCAGGACGATGGCAACATCGTCGTAGGTGGCTATTCGCTGGATGGCAACTACCGGGCAATCATCGCACGCTACCTGGGATAGACCTGCCGACATTTCCTGCACTTGATCTTCCGGGCCGCTTACGGCAAGTTGCGCGCTTCTTAATACAAGGAGCAGCCGATGTCCGGCTCAATGGCCCAGGCGTTCGCGCATAATTTTCTCGGGCACTCACCCCGCTGGTACAAGGCCAGTATTGTCGGTTTCCTGATTCTCAATGCCTTGGTGCTTTGGACCGTGGGTCCGGTAGCGGCCGGTTGGCTGCTGGTGCTGGAATTCATTTTCACCCTGGCCATGGCGCTCAAGTGCTATCCACTGATGCCAGGCGGCTTGCTGCTGATCGAAGCGCTGTTGCTGAAGATGACCACGCCTCAGGCGCTGTATGACGAACTGCTGCACAACTTTCCGGTGATTCTGCTGCTGATGTTCATGGTGGCCGGCATCTACTTCATGAAAGACCTGCTGCTGTTTCTGTTCTCGCGCCTGCTGCTCGGCGTTCGCTCCAAAGCCATGCTGGCGTTGATGTTCTGCTTTCTCTCGGCGTTTCTCTCGGCATTTCTCGATGCCTTGACCGTGACCGCCGTGATCATCAGTGCCGCCGTCGGGTTTTACTCGGTGTATCACCGTGTCGCCTCGGGCAACGATCCGCGTCAGGACAGTGAATTCAGCGATGACCAGCACCTGCCAACGCTGCATCACGGGGATCTCGAACAGTTCCGCGCCTTTCTGCGCAGCCTGCTGATGCACGGCGCCGTGGGCACTGCACTGGGAGGTGTTTGCACGCTGGTCGGCGAACCGCAAAACCTGCTGATCGGCCACGAAATGGGTTGGCACTTCGCTGAGTTTTTCCTGAAAGTCGCCCCCGTTTCCCTGCCGGTGCTGGTGGCGGGCCTGGTGACTTGCGTGCTGCTGGAGAAATTGCGCTGGTTCGGTTATGGCACGCTGCTGCCGGACAACGTGCGCGCGGTGCTGGCCAACTATGCCGCCGAAGACAACGCCGAACGCACTTCGCGCCAACGCGCTGCGTTGATTGTTCAGGGGCTGGCGGCGCTGATCCTGATTGGCTGCCTGGCTTTCCACCTGGCTGAAGTGGGCCTGATCGGCTTGATGGTGATCGTGCTGATTACCGCGTTCACTGGGATTACTGACGAGCACCGCCTCGGCAGTGCGTTCAAGGACGCCATGCCGTTCACGGCGCTGTTGGTGGTGTTTTTTGCGGTGGTGGCGGTAATTCACGACCAGCAGTTGTTCACGCCGCTGATCCAGTGGGTGCTGGCGCTGCCGGCGGATCAGCAACCGGGCATGCTGTTTATCGCCAACGGTTTGTTGTCGGCGATCAGCGACAATGTGTTCGTCGCGACCATCTACATCACCGAAGTGAAACAGGCGTTCATCTCCGGCCACATGAGCCGTGAACATTTCGAGACACTGGCAATTGCAATCAACACCGGCACCAACCTGCCGAGCGTGGCGACGCCCAATGGTCAGGCCGCGTTTCTGTTTCTGCTGACGTCGGCGATTGCACCGCTGATTCGTCTGTCGTATGGGCGGATGGTGTGGATGGCGTTGCCATATACCGTGGTGATGGGTGGGCTGGGCTGGTATGCCGTAAGTTTTTGGCTGTAACACCGACCCTGTGGGAGCGGGCTTGCCCGCGATGAGTCCCTCACATTCAGCATCATTGTTGAATG
>NZ_JAVLRV010000002.1:2009371-2057164 GCF_055803035.1 Pseudomonas sp. 300
TCGCTAGCGAGGGAGGATGTACCGCTCGATCGCCTGCGCCGCGCCATCTTCGGTGTTGGCGCCGGTCACGACGTCGGCCTGACGCTTCACCGCCTCCTCCGCCTGCCCCATGGCAATCGACAATCCGGCGCGATGAAACATCGCCGGGTCATTGCCGCCATCGCCCATGGCGGCGGTCTGGGCCAGCGGCACGCCGAGGAACTCGGCCAGTGTCGCCAAGGCGTCACCCTTGTTCGCCTGCATCGCGGTCACGTCGAGGTACACCGGCTGTGAACGTGACACCTGCGCCTGGCCCTCGACCCTGGGCAGCAACTGCGCCTCCAGCTCAATCAACAATTGCGTGTTGTTGCTGGCCGCGACGATCTTGTCGATGCGTTGCAGATACGGTTCGAAACTCTCCACCATAACGGGCGGATACCCCAGGCCATGCTGCTCCCGAGGCACCATCGGCCCGCCTGGGTCTTTCACCAGCCAATCGCCGCCACTGAATACCCACACCTCGATGTCCGGCAGATCGGCAAACTGCGTCAACGTGGTCAGCGCGGCCGTTGCCGGCAAATAATGCGCGACCAGCAAACTGCCGTCGGGATTGACGATCGTGCCGCCATTGAATGCCGCCGTCGGCAAGTCGACGCCCAGCGCTTCGATCTGCTGCAGCATGGCTTTCGGCGGCCGGCCCGTGGCGAGGCTGAACAGCACGCCCGCCTCGCGCAACGAACGGACCGTTTCGATGGTGCGCTGGCTGAGGCTGTGATCGGGCAGCAACAACGTGCCGTCCATGTCACTGAGCAAAAAACGGATGGGTTGTTGCGTTTCGTCACTCATCCGAGGCTATGCCAGACGCGACCGTCGCGGGTCAGCAAGTCTTCTGCCGCTGCCGGCCCATCTTCGCCCGCCGCGTATGTCTGCACGCTTGCGTCCTGCTGCCAGGCATCGAGGAACGGCTGCACAGCGCGCCAGCCGTTCTCGATGTTGTCGGCGCGCTGGAACAGCGTCTGATCACCGGTCAGGCAATCGTAGATCAGGGTCTCGTAGCCGGTGGACGGCTGCATCTCAAAGAAATCCTTGTAGGCAAAACCCAGTTCGATATTGGCCATTTTCAACGCCGGACCAGGTCGCTTGGCCAACAGATCGAACCACATGCCTTCGTTGGGTTGAATCTGTATCCGCAGATAGGTCGGTTGCAGCTCATCGACCTCGGTATCACGGAACTGCGCGTAAGGCGCCGGTTTGAAGCAGATGACAATCTCGGTGTCGCGCACGCTCATGCGTTTTCCGGTGCGCAGGTAGAACGGCACGCCGACCCAGCGCCAGTTGTCGATCATGACTTTGAGCGCGACATAGGTTTCGGTCGAGCTGTCGGGTGATACGTTGCTTTCCTGGCGATAACCCGGCAATGGTTTGCCGTCGATTTCGCCGGCGGCGTATTGGCCGCGTACCGAATTGGCCCGTGCCTCTTCGGTGGTCCAGGGACGGATCGCCCCCACCACTTTGGCCTTTTCGCCACGCACTGCATCAGCGCCAAAAGCGGCTGGCGGTTCCATGGCTACCATCGCCAATAACTGGAACAGATGATTGGGCACCATGTCTCGCAGCGCGCCGGTGTGCTCATAAAAACTGCCACGGGTTTCCACGCCGACGGTTTCCGCAGCGGTGATCTGGACGTGGTCGATGTAATGGTTGTTCCAGAACGCTTCGAACAGGCTGTTGGAAAACCGGCTGATCAGAATGTTCTGTACGGTTTCCTTGCCCAGATAATGATCGATCCGGTAGATCTGGTTTTCCGTCATGACCTTGAGCAAGCACGCGTTCAAGGCTTCGGCGGTGTGCAGGTCGGAGCCGAACGGTTTTTCGATCACTACCCTTCTGAACGCTTGCGGCGTCTCTTGCAGCAAACCGGCGGCGCCGAGACGACGCACCACTTCGCTGAAGAACCGTGGCGCGGTGGCCAGATAGAACACCGCGTTGCCGGTGCCGCTGGCGGCGATTTTCGCTGCCAGCGCCTGATACGTGCTGTCATCCAGGAAGTCGCCCTGGACGTAGCTGATGCCTTTGGCCAACTTCGCCCACAACGCCGGGTCAAGGGCTTGATCACCTTTGCCGACCTTGCTTGCCACTTCCGCCCGAATGAAGTCTTCGAGTTTTTGGGCAAAGGCCTCATCGGTGATGGCGTTGTGGTCAACGCCGATGATCCGCAGTCCATCGCCAAGCAGACCGTCGCGACTCAGGTTGTACAGCGCCGGCATCAGCAAGCGCTTGACCAGGTCACCGTGGGCACCGAACAGGAACAGCGTGGTCGGTGGTGCGGGTTCTGCCTTGGATTTATTGCGGATCAAACGGGTCATTTTTTCGCAGTCTCCACGTGACCGCCGAAGCCGAAGCGCTGAGCCGAGAGAATCTTGTCGCCAAAAGTGCCTTGGCCGCGCGAACGGTAGCGGGAGAACAGCGAGTTCGACAGCACCGGTACGGGCACCGATTGCTCCATGGCGGCTTCGATGGTCCAGCGACCTTCACCGCTGTCAGCCACCGAACCGGAGTAACCATCGAGTTTCGGATCGCTCGCGAGGGCGTCAGCCGTCAGGTCGAGCAGCCAGGAGGACACGACGCTGCCGCGACGCCAGACTTCGGCGATGTCGCCGACGTTGAGGTCGAAGCGCTGATCTTCCGGCAGGTTGGTGCTGGCCTTGGTCTTGAGGATGTCGAAGCCTTCGGCGAAGGCCTGCATCATTCCGTACTCGATGCCGTTGTGAATCATCTTCACGAAATGGCCTGAGCCTGCGGGACCGGCGTGGATGTAACCGCGCTCGGCGCGATCGTCGTCCGACTTGCGGTCCTTGGTGCGCGGGATATCACCCATGCCCGGGGCCAGGCTGTCGAACAGCGGATCGAGGCGTTTCACCACTTCGGCTTCGCCGCCGATCATCATGCAGTAACCGCGATCCAGGCCCCAGACGCCGCCGGAGGTGCCGACGTCGACGTAGTGCAGGCCTTTTTCCGACAGGGTTTTTGCCCGGCGGATGTCGTCCTTATAGAAGGTGTTGCCACCGTCGATGATGGTATCGCCGGGTTCGAGCAGGTTGCTGAGGGTATCGATGGTCTCTTCGGTCGGTACGCCGGCCGGCAGCATGACCCAGACCGCTCGTGGCTTGGCCAGGCCAGCGACCAGGGCCGGCAGGTCGATGACGCCTTTGGCGCCTTCAGCGGCCAGGGTATCGACGAAGGCGGTATTGCGGTCGTAAACAACGGTGGTATGCCCGTTGAGCATCAGGCGCCGTGCAATATTGCCGCCCATGCGGCCCAGTCCAATAATCCCGAGTTGCATGTGCTGATGCTCCCTACTACAAATAAAGTGTGTCAAAGGTTATAGCCCAACGCGACTAATGTGGGTTAGTCCAGAGCGTTGGCGTGAAGTTTCCGGGCATTGTGCCCGATCCTGACTGATAACGTCCGGAATCGTGTCGAAGACACAACGACCGTAAAAAATAAAAAAGTTCCCTTCCGGGGCAAAAGAAATCAAAATCAGTGCCGATAGTAAATAAGCACCGATGTCGGGGCGGATTTACAGTTGAGACAGCCATTTGCGAGGTGAGCAATGGGCACAGTACAAGCAGCACGGCCAGCACAAACCCTTTACGTCACGATCCGTCGCGACGAACTGCGCCAGTTGAAAGACGAGCGCGACCAGCTCAAGCAGGAAGTCGAGCAATTGCGCCTGCTGACGCAAGGAATCCAGGTTCAGTCAACGCCCGTCACCCTGCGCGCTCCCCACGCCTGATCTCCCCCGCCTGAATCGGAAGCAGCCTCGCTGTTTCCGATACGCCACATGATTCGCCCGCACTCGCAGCTCACAAAACTTTCACACGTCCTTGTTGATACTCCGGCCCGTTATGGCCGTCCGGTATCCGCGCGGCGCCTGTTCGTCGGCGATTTTCACGTCCCGGCGGTGGAAGTGACTTCTGGCTGGAGCAAGCAATGGCTTTGTATAAACGCAGCAGTTCGACTGCGGGCAGGTTTGATTGGGCAGGGTTTTTCTGGCTGTTCCTGTTCTTCTGGTATTTTTCCGGCATTACCCAACTACTGATCCAATTGACGGGCACTTCCGGGTTTAGCGGGTTCCGCCAGGCCTTCATCATGAGCGCTATCTGGCTGGCGCCGATGCTGCTGTTTCCCCGTCAGACGCGTGTTATGGCCGCACTGATCGGCGTGGTGCTGTGGGCCTGCTCCATGGCCAGCCTCGGGTATTTCTTCATCTATCAGCAGGAATTTTCCCAGAGCGTCATCTTCATCATGTTCGAGTCGAACATCTCTGAAGCGGGCGAGTACATGACCCAGTATTTCGCCTGGTGGATGATCGCGGCGTTCCTCGCACACACGCTGTTCGCGTACTTCCTTTGGACTCGTCTGCGTCCGGTGTACATGCCTCGTGGCCGCGCACTGGTGGCGGCGACCGCCATTCTGGTGGCGGTGATCGGTTATCCGCTGGTCAAACAGACCCTGCGCACCGGCAGTTTCGCCAGTGGTTTCGAGAAGTTCGAAACCCGCATCGAGCCTGCTGTCCCATGGCAGATGGCCGTGGCCTATCACCGCTACCTCGACACCCTGGCCGGCATGCAGGACATGCTCGACAGCGCCAGCAAAATCCCGCCTTTGCACAATTTCAAGGATTCAACGGCCAATCAACCGGCCACCCTGGTGCTGGTGATCGGCGAGTCCACTAACCGTCAGCGCATGAGCCTGTACGGCTATCCTCGGGAAACCACCCCGGAGCTGGACAAACTCAAGGATCAACTGGCGGTCTTCGACAACGTCATTACCCCGCGCCCCTACACCATCGAGGCGTTGCAGCAGGTATTGACCTTCGCCGACGAAGAGAACCCGGAGCTGTACCTGTCCACACCGTCGCTGGTCAGCATGATGAAACAGGCCGGCTACAAAACCTTCTGGATCACCAACCAGCAGACCATGACCAAGCGCAACACCATGCTCACGACGTTCTCCGAACAGGCCGATGAGCAGGTGTACCTCAACAACAATCGCAACCAGAACGCCGCGCAATACGATGGCGATGTGATCGCGCCGTTCAACAAGGCCCTGGCCGACGCAGCGCCGCGCAAGTTGATCGTCGTGCACTTGCTCGGCACGCACATGAGCTACCAGTACCGCTATCCCTCGACGTTCGACAAGTTCAAGGATCGCAAAGGCGTTCCGGACGGCGTGCGTGACGATCAGCTGCCGACCTACAACAGCTATGACAACGCGGTGCTGTACAACGATTTCGTGGTATCGAGCCTGATCAAGGACTACGCCAAGTCCGATCCGAACGGTTTCCTGCTGTACCTGTCCGACCACGGCGAAGACGTTTTCGACTCCCCCGGCCACAGCACACTGGGTCGCAACGAGGCCAAGCCGACAGCGCCGATGTACACCATTCCGTTCATGGCCTGGGCTTCACCGAAATGGCGTGAGAGCCATGACTGGAGCTTTGCCAAAGATCTGGGGCGGCCGTACAGCAGCTCGCACCTGATCCATACCTGGGCCGATCTCGCGGGCCTGAATTTCGATGAACTCGATCGCAGCAAGAGCCTGGTCAGCGACAGTTTCAAGCCGCGTCCCTTGATGATCGGCAATCCCTATGAGCGTGAGCAGAAGGCGCTGATCGACTTCAGCCTGATCAAACCGAAGCCGAAGCCGGCGGAAATCGTTCAGAAGTAATCCCGTCCAGGGGCCGGTTCCGGCCCCTTTTTCTTGCGCCATCCGCTCGCACGCGGTCAGCCGCAACAATCAAAAATCCCGTACGCAGTTAATTCTCGTTTAACGGAATCGGCCAACTATTGCCTTTCAACATTGCTTCATGGATGAAAGGCACCCGATATCCGTTGTGGGAGGCGAACCATGAAACGTACACCCTTGATCGTTGCTGGCCTGATGACGTTCGTTTCGGTCAGCGCGTTTGCCGAAGGTGGCGCAGAACGCATGCGCTATTACTACGAAAGCCTGCGGCTCAGCCAACAGGAAAATCAACGTCAGCAAACCGCTGAGGTACGGGTTCCGGACGATCAAACGGCGCAAGTGACGGAACATTACAAACTTTAAGCCGAATCAGGAAAACTCGGATATGCAGGAGCCAGCTTGCCGGCGATGGCGTCATCAAAATGGCCATCGCCAGCAAGCTGGCTCCTACGAAAAACAGATCGCGAGGTTAAAGGGGTTTGATCCAGAACAGCATCTGGCCGTGCGCCGGATCGAACATGCCGGCGGAAAAGCCGAATTTGGCGTAGGACGACTGCGCCACGGCATTGCCTTCCAACACTTCCAGGGTGATTTTGCAGCAGCCGCGCTGGCGGGCGATTTCCTCGACCTTTTGCAGCATCCTCTGGCTCAGGCCCAACCCACGAAACTGTTTCACTACCACCACGTCATGCACGTTGATCAGCGGTCGACAGGCGAACGTCGAAAACCCTTCAAAGCAATTGACCAGCCCTGCCGGCTCGCCACCAACGAAGGCCAGCACGCTGAACGCATGAGGACGCTTGGCCAGCTCCTCTGGCAGGTGCTCCAGCACCTCGGCAGGCAAGGAATGACCACCCCCCATCGGGTCCTCGGCGTAATGATTCAACACCAGACGCACAGCCTCGGCATGCACCGGATTGGTGTAACTGGCCTGAAGCACAAGAATTTCTGCGGATTCCATTTCCATCCTCGATTGTGGGAGCGAGCTTGCTCGCGATGAGCCTGAAAGCACCGCGTTTAAAAAGCAAGCCTGCGTTATCGTTGACGTCCATCGCGAGCGTGCTCGCTCCTGCAGGGGAAAAGCAGCTTTCAATGCCCCCAGATCAACGCTTCGGTCCACCCCAGTTCGGCGAAATCCGCAGCCCTCAAACCCGATTCCCCGGTACAGAAAAACTCGTCCAGTTGTGGCGGTTCAACCGACGTACCGCTGAGCATCGCGTGCACCTGCCCACGATGATGAATCTGATGCTCAAACAGATGGGACAGCAGGCGTAATCGGCTATCGTGTTGCGGTGTGTCTCGGGCGATGGTCACGATCTTGCCCAGGTCGGCGTCGCGCATCTGCTCGCAGTAAGCGATCAACCGGCGATCCACATGGGCCTGTTCGCGCTGAAGATCTGCGGCGGCGGTGAACGGCTCGTCTTTGTTGAAAAACACAGTGCACTCAGGATGCGGAACATCGCCGCGTAATTCCCGTTCCAGCGCATCCACGTAAAACCAGTCGCAGGTCAGGATGTGGTTGAGGGTTGCCCGCAGGCTGGGGAAAAAGCTGACGCGGGGCGCCGTCAGCTCCAGCGCGCTCAATTGGCTCCAGGCCTTGGCCAGTCGATGATTGGCCCAGGCGTTCTGATAAGCCATGGTCAGCAAATGATGGGACAAGGGCTGAATCATGTTCGCGGCTCCTTGGGTTCAAGCGTCGGCGAAACGTTGCAGCTGCATTTCCTGCAGGCGACTGAGCGTGCGGCGGAACGGAAATTCCAGATAGCCGTCGGTGTAGAGCGACTCCATCGGCACCTGAGCTTCGAGGTACAACGGCACTTTGCGGTCATAGCATTCGTCCACCAACGCGATGAAGCGCCGCACACCGTCGTCGTGCACCGACAATTGCGGCAATTCGCGATCCCCCGCCACTACCCGCTCGACCCCGTCTTCGGTGCCACGGGCAATGCGACCGGCGCGTTTTTGCGCGCTGAGGTTGGGCACGTCAGTTAACAGAATAGCCTTGAAGGTGTCGCACAGCGCCATGAAATCCATGGCGGCAAAGGGTTGTTCGCAGAGGTCGGCGTATCGGCACCAGAGCACCGTTGCACTGGCCTGCACCACGTTCAGTGAACGGTAGCCAACCTCGATCGGCTCACTGGACACCGACTGACCGGCGCTCAGTGCCTTGAACACCTCCCCCAGCGCACTGGGCTGTCCGGGCGCGGCGACCCAATAGCGCTGCAAACCGGCGCCGGGATGCAGGCGATGATCTTCGCCGCCATCCACCGCAATCACCTGCATGTGACGCTTGATTGCCTCGATGGCGGGCACGAAGCGGTCGCGATTGAAGCCATCGGCGTAAAGCATGTCTGGCGGCTGGTTGGACGTGCAAACCACCACCACGCCCTCCTCGAACATCACCTGAAACAAGCGCCCGAGAATGATTGCGTCGCCAATATCGTTGACGAACAGCTCGTCGAAACAGAGCACGCGTACTGCTTCGCTCAGCTCGCGGGCCAGGGCTTTGAGCGGATCGGCGGTGCCGGTCAGTTGAAACGAGCGTTGATGCACCCACCCCATAAAATGGTGAAAGTGCTGGCGCCGGGCCGGGACCTGCAGGCTTTGGTAAAACTGATCCATCAGCCAGGTTTTGCCGCGCCCGACCGGGCCCCACAGGTACACACCCATGACCGGGGTGCGACCTTCATGCAGCGCTTCGTAGCATTTTTGCAGCGCCCAGACGGCATGTTCCTGGGCTTCGTCCTGGACGAAGCCCTTCTGTTCAATGGCGTGTTGCCAGGCGCTTAACGGGGAGTCGAGATTCATGCGCGGCAGTATGCCATCGCAACGCGACGTCTACAGTGAAATGTCCAGCCGGGCGATCTTGCCCTGTTCGTTCAGGCGAAACATGTAACGCAACTCCAGCGGGCTACCGGGAAACGTCCCGGAGATCAGGTTGTGCACCAGCACCTTGCCGGTGCGCTGTTGCACGTCGAGCACTTCGACCTTGGGCTGGTAACGCCGGCCGGTGTCTTGCATCCATTGGGCGATGGCCTGGGTGCCAATCCGGTGCTGACCTTCATCGAACACATTGGCGTCCTCAGCGAAAAAACTGGCGACCCTCGACGTGTCGCCGGTATTGGCGGCAGCAATGTAAGCGGCGATGGCGGGCGCCAGTGCAGAGGCAGGATGGGACATGGTGACAGCTCCTTGTGGGTTGGTTCTGACGCCATGCTAGAACACCCCTGTGTCAGTTCTTGTCAGGAGTGAAACGCCCCGATTCATCCAGTTGCATCTGTTTGCGCCAGGTGCGCAACAGGTCGCTGCGCCGCCCCGGATAACGCTCGCCCTGCTCGTTCGCCGCTGAGATCCGGTCGGTGCGGAACGTCCGATAGGCGCCGCGCAACTCACACCAGGCGACGATGATTCGCACCTCGTTGAGAAACCCCAGGGCCAACGGCCAGATCAGTCGCTGACTCGGGACTTGTTGGGCGTCTGCATAGTCGATGTGCAACTTGGCCTGATCGCGGATCGCCTGGCGAAACACCGTCAGCGGCACGGCGTTGGGCGCAAAGCCGTAACCGGGCGGGCCCGGCAGCACGGTTGGATTGTGCAAGGCGTCCAGCGCTTCGGGCGCCAGCACCGCAGCGATCTTGGCCAACGCGTTCGCGGCCGCTTTGCTCAATACCTCATCGCCGCGCTGATCCACGTAACGCAACCCCAGCACGATGGCTTCGGTTTCGTCGGCGTTGAGCATCAGAGGCGGCAGGAACAAACCGCTGCGCAACACGTAACCGATGCCCGCCTCGCCGTAGATCGGCGCGCCGAGTGCGGTGAGTTCCGCGATGTCGCGGTAGAGCGTACGCTCGGAAATCTCGAGCTCGCGGGCAAGTGTCGCCGCCGTGACCGGGCGGCTTTTGCCGCGAAGCACTTGCAACAAGGTCAGTAAACGCGTTGTACGAGACACGATCGGCAGGCTCTGTGCGGAAAAGATGTCGGAGATTAGCAGAGGCCCCTGTCAGAAAGTGGCAGTGGCGATGAGCCCGATGGTCGGCCTTTTTGCTCCTCATGAAAAAGCGTCTTGACCAAATACATTATTGGCATCATCTTAAATACATGTTTTACGACATCTATACTCAATCACAGCGTCTTCCTGCAGGAGTCATCCCATGCATTACAAAGTGTTCGGCCGAAAAACCGGCTTGCGTGTTGCGGAATTGGCGCTGGGTGCCGGCAACTTTGGTACCGGTTGGGGCCATGGCGCCGAACGCGATGAAGCCAAGCGCATTTTTGATGGCTACCTGGAGGCCGGCGGCAATTTCATCGACACCGCCAACGGCTATCAGGGTGGTCAGTCGGAAGCCATGCTCAGCGAGTTCATCGCCACCGAGCGCGATCGTCTGGTCATCGCCACCAAATACACGCTGGGGACTACGCCGGCCGCAGGCATTTCCCACACCGGCAACAATCGCAAGAACATGGTTCGCGCCGTGGAAGAAAGCCTGACACGGCTCAAGACGGATCACATCGACCTGTTCTGGGCGCACATGAGCGACGGCGTCACGCCCATGGAAGAAATCCTTCGTGGTTTTGATGATCTGGTGCGCGCCGGCAAGATTCATTACGCCGGCCTGTCGAATTTCCCGGCGTGGCGCATCGCCCGTGCCGATCTGTTGGCTGAAGTGCGCGGTTTTGCGCCGATTGCCGCCATTCAGGCCGAGTACAGCCTCGCCGAGCGTACGGCTGAACGTGAACAACTGCCGATGGCCGAAGCGTTAGGGCTGGCCGCGACCTTGTGGTCGCCGCTGGGTGGCGGGTTCCTCACCGGCAAATACCGCTCCGGTGACGAGAACAACCGTGCCGCCAAACTGGGCATGCTGGTGCACGCCGAGAAAAGTGCCCGCGAAACCGCCCTGCTCGACACCTTGCTCGCGGTCGCGGCGGAGCTAGGCGCCAGCCCGACGCACGTGGCCATTGCCTGGCTGCGGGACAAAGCCAAACGCTCGACCACGGCGTTGATTCCGATTCTGGGTTCACGCACGCGTGAGCAACTGGATGCGACATTGGGCGCTTTGAACGTGCAGTTGAGTGCCGATCAGGTGTCGCGACTGGATGGCGTCAGCGAAGTGGCCAAGGGTGTACCGCATGAGTCCATTGCCGGTTCTGTTGCGCGGTTTAGCGGTGGCGAAACTCTGGATCTGCCGATAATCCCGGTGGCCTGACGCAGATACAATTGTGGGAGCGAGCCCGCTCGCGATGGGGCCCCGTCAGTCAACAAAGATGTTGAATGTCAGTCCGCTATCGCGAGCAGGCTCGCTCCCACATTGGTTTGTGGATTACCGACCCACCTTATGTTTAGCCGCATACAAACACAGCATCTCCATCGCCAACGTCGCCGCTGCCAGTGAGGTAATGTCCGCACTGTCGTAGGCCGGCGCCACTTCCACCACGTCCATCCCCACCAGATTGATCCCGCGCAAACCGCCGAGGATTTCCAGCGCTTGCACCGTACTCAAACCGCCACACACTGGCGTGCCGGTGCCGGGTGCGAACGCTGGATCGAGGCAATCGATGTCGAACGTCAGGTACACCGGGTTGTCGCCGACCCTTGCCCGAATGGCCTCGACAATCGCGTCCACCCCTCGACGATGCACCTGCCGGGCATCCAGCACCTGAAACCCCTGATGATCGTCATTAGTGGTGCGCAAGCCGATCTGCACCGAGCGCGACGGGTCCACCAGACCTTCCTTGGCCGCGTGCCAGAACATCGTGCCGTGATCGACGCGCTTGCCCTCTTCATCCGGCCAGGTGTCGCTGTGCGCGTCGAAATGGATAAGCGACAGCGCTCCATGTTTACGGGCGTGCGCCTTGAGCAGCGGGTAACTGATGAAGTGATCGCCGCCGAACGTCAGCATGGCGCAACCGGCATTCAGAATGCGCTCGGCATGGGCTTCAATACTTTCCGGCACCGACTGCGGCGAACCGTAATCGAAGTCGCAATCGCCGTAGTCGATCACCGCCAGATGATCGAACGGGTCGAACGTCCATGGCCAATGGCGTTCCCAAGCGATCCCGGTGGACGCCGCGCGAATGCCGCGAGGTCCGAAACGCGCGCCGGGGCGGTTGCTGGTGGCGGTATCAAACGGCACACCACTGACCGCCACGTCGACGCCGCGCAAGTCGCGGCTGTAACGACGACGCATGAAACTGGTGATACCGGCGTAGGTACTTTCGGCGGCAGTCCCGTAGAGACTGTCGCGGGTCATGGCCTGATCGTTTTGCACTGGGACGTCCATCAGGTGCTCCTTCTTATTGAATTACTGGCGGGTACGGAAAGTGGTCCACAAACGGGTGCGCTGACGCATGTCCTTGAGGCTCATGCTGCGGTCGGCGTACAGCCGTTCGCGCACATCGGCGAGGGGGAAAATGTCCGGATCGGTGCGCACCGCCTCATCCACCAGCGGTGTGGCGGCCTGGTTGGCGGTGGCAAAGAACAGCGTATTGGTCAGCGCCGCCACGGATTCGGGGCGCAACATGAATTCGATGAAGGCGCGGGCAGCTTCGGGGTGCGGTGCATCCTTGGGAATCGCCAGGTTGTCCTGCCAGACCAGCGTGCCCTCCTTCGGAATCCGGTACGCCACTTCATACGGTTTGTTGGCCTTGCGCGCCTGATCGGCCGCCATGCTGGCGTCACCGTTGTAGGTCAAGGCCAGGCAGACGCTGCCGTTTGCCAGATCGTTGATCTGCCGACCGCTGGCGACGTACAGCACATTCGGCTGTAGCTGATGCAACAATGCCTCGGCGGCTGACAGATCGGACTTGTCGGTGCTGTAGGGATCTTTACCCAGATAGTGCAGCGCCAGACCGATCACCTCCTGCGGCGAATCGATGATCGCCACGCCGCACTCTTTCAGCTTGCTGGCGTATTCCGGTTTAAACAGCAGATCGAGGCTGTCGAGCGGCACATCCGGCAAGCGTTTCTTCACCGCCTCCACATTCATCCCGAGCCCCAGCGTGCCCCAGGTATAAGGCACGCCATAACGGTTGCCGGGATCGACCGCGGCGAGTTTTCCCAGCAAGTCCGGATCGAGGTTGGCGTAGCCCTTGAGGCCTTCGTGGGGAATCGCCTTCAGCGCACCGGCCGCCAACCCGCGCGCCAGCACGCTGGACGACGGCACCACCACGTCATAACCACTGCCGCCAGTGAGCAGCTTGGTTTCCAGGACTTCCGAGGAGTCAAAGGTGTCGTAGCGCACGTGAATGCCGGTTTCCTGCTCGAAGCGCTGCAAGGTTTCCGGCGCCACGTAATCGGCCCAACTGTAGAGATTGACGACCTTTTCCTCGGCCTGAGCCGACACCGCCATGGAAAGGAACAACGCGGGTAAACACAGCTTGAATGAGGGAGCCATGACGAACACCTGACCAGAGGAAGTGGCCGCAGCATGCGTCGTCGGATACATTGGAAAAATACCAAGTCAGTTACCCTGACTTTATTGCGGAGTAATGTTTGATGCTCGGCCAGCTTCACGATGTGGATCTGCAATTGCTGCGTCTGTTCGTCAGCGTGGTGGAATGCGGCGGTTTCAGCGCGGCCCAGGGTGAGCTGGGCCTGAGCCAATCGAGCATCAGCCAGCAAATGGCCAGGCTCGAAACCCGGCTCGGCTATCGGCTGTGCAGTCGCGGCAAGAGCGGATTCAGGATCACCCCCAAAGGCGAACAACTGCTGACCGCGACGCGCGGACTGTTCGAGTCCATCGAGGCGTTCCGTCATCAATCCAATGGCGTGGCCGGCCGGCTGATCGGCGAGGTGCGCCTGGGGCTGTCCGAAGCGGTGGATCAATCGGTGCTGCAACGGGTGGCCGAGGCGATCCGGCGTTTTCGCGAGCGCGATGAGTCGGTGCGTATCGAGCTGATCAGCGCCATGCCTGGTGAGATGGAGCGCTTGCTGCTGCAACAACGGCTGGACCTGGCGATCGGCTATTTCTCACAGGTGCAAAGCGCGTTTGACTACCGCGAACTGTTCACGGAAACCCAGCACTTGTACTGCGCCTCCGGCCATCCGTTGTTCACCGACGATGCACCGGACGATCAAGCGTTGCAGGCGTGCGACCGGGTGGATCACCCTTACCGTTTCCTGCGCAGCGACGAGCCCTTCCAGGGCAAGCGGTGTTCGGCGCGTTCGGAACAGGTCGAAGGCACCCTCGCCTTCATCCTTTCCGGCAAGCATGTCGGTTATCTGCCCAGCCACTTTGCCCGCAGTTGGGAAGACAAAGGATTGCTCAGGGCCGTGCGCCGCAGCGACATGAGTTTCGACGTGGCGTTTCATCTGGCCCGCCACCGGGCGCAAGTGCCGGGGGATGCGCAAAAGGCGTTTGAAGAGGATTTGCTTGCGGCATTTGCTTAGAGGTCTCCGTAATCCCCCTGTGGGATTGTGTAAGTCGATGAATTTTCTGGCATCCTGCGCCTCCATTTTCTGACCCGGCCCGCCCTTCGGCACGCAAACCACCATGACCGCCTCTGAAAAAGCCCCTGCCCCGCGCCACAGCGACCTGATCTACGGCCTCGACGACCGCCCGCATCTGACCGCTACCGTCTTCGCCGCCCTGCAACACGTACTCGCCAGTTTCGTCGGCATCATCACCCCGACCCTGATCATGGGCAGCGCCCTCGGTCTGCAAAGCGAAATCCCCTACCTGATCAGCATGGCGCTGTTTGTCTCGGGCCTGGGCACCTTCGTCCAGGCGCGGAAGTTCGGCCCGATCGGTTCCGGTTTGCTGTGCCTGCAAGGCACCAGCTTTTCGTTCATCAGCGTGATCCTCAGCGCCGGTTTCATGGTCAAGGCTCGCGGTGGCGGCACCGATGAAATCCTTTCGACGATCTTTGGCGTGTGCTTTTTCGCCGCGTTTATTGAAGTGGTGCTGAGCCAGTTCATCGGCAAACTGCGGATGCTGATCACGCCAGTGGTGACCGGGACGATCATCACGCTGATGGGGCTGTCGCTGATCAAAGTCGCCATGACCGATATCGCCGGCGGTTTCGGCGCGACGGACCTCGGCGCGGCCAGTCATCTGGCATTGGCGGCGCTGGTGCTGGGCACCATCGTGGTCTTGAACCGGGTGGACGTGCCGTTCCTGCGCCTCGGGGCGATCGTGATCGGCCTGACCTTCGGTTATGTCGTCGCCTGGCTCATGGGCCACGTGGATTTCGGCAGCATGCCTGACGTACCGCTGATGAGCGTGCCGGTGCCGTTCAAGTACGGTTTCAACTTCGACTGGGTCGCGTTCGTCCCGGTCGCGGTGATTTTCCTGGTGTCGCCGCTGGAGGCCGCCGGTGATCTGACGGCCAACTCGATGATTTCCCGGCAGCCGGTCAAAGGCCCGATCTACATCCGCCGGATCAAGTCCGGTCTGCTGGCGGACGGTCTCAATTCGGCCATGGCGGCGGTGTTCAATAGCATGCCGATGGTGACCTTCGCGCAGAACAACGGCGTGATTCAACTGACCGGCGTGGCCAGCCGCTACGTGGCGTTTTTCATTGCCGGTCTGTTGGTGGTGCTGGGGTTGTTCCCGATGATCGGCGCGGTGCTGCAACTGATGCCCAAACCGGTGCTCGGTGGCGCTGAACTGGTGATGTTCGGCACCGTGGCGGTGGCCGGCATCAAGATCCTCGCCGAAGCCGGCCTGCATCGGCGCAACATGCTGATCGTGGCGATTTCCCTCGGCATGGGCCTGGGCGTGGCGGCCGTGCCAGAGGTGTTGCGCGAGTTGCCCAAGGCGCTGCATAACATCTTCGAATCGCCGATCACCGTCGGTGCCTTGTGCGCTATCGTGCTGAACATCTTCCTGCCCGAAGAATTCATCGAGCTGGAAGAAGATGATTTCGATCCGGAAGCCTCGATCCTCCAGGTCATGGAAAACCCGGATGTGCCGGCCAAAGGTGAACCCGCCACGCCCGCCGTTGTCGCACAGTTGAACCGCTAGACAGGCTCAAGGCCGAGCCACTGGTGGTTCGGCCTTTTTCTTCAAGAGAGCATGTCCATGCGCCGCGTCCACGCCGTTGTCCTTTCCCTCCTTTTGCTCTCGCTGAGCGCCTGCGCCCTGCTGCCCAATCGCGACCCGCTGAACATCAACGTGGTCGGTTTCGAACCCTTGCAAAGCCAGGACATGGAAGTGCGTTTCGCGGTAAAAATCCGCGTGCAGAATCCCAATGAAACCGCGATCACCTACAACGGCGTGGCATTGGACCTGTCAGTCAACGGCCAGCCCCTCGCCTCCGGCGTCAGTGATCAGTCGGGCTCGATTGCGCGCTTTTCCGAGACAGTACTGACCGTTCCTGTAAGTGTTTCGGCGTTCTCGGTGCTGCGCCAGACACTGGGCCTGAGCCAGACCCAAACGCTGAACAACCTGCCTTATGTCTTGCGCGGCAAACTGGCCGGGGGCTTGTTCGGCACGATGCGATTCACCGACAGTGGCAGGCTCAGCTTGCCGGGGTCGACAGTCGGCACCTGGTGACTTCAGTTTTGGTCATGCGTTGAACCGAACGCCGGGTTTGGCGCGCTCATCCACGGTCAACTCGAACACATCCGGGCGCGCGTAATGGCCGACGACGTCGAAGTCGTAGCGCGCGCGGATCAGGTCGTCAGTGTCGATTTCAGCGGTGAGTAGTCCACGCTCGCCGCGTAGCGGGCCAGCCAGAACATCGCCCATCGGGCCGACGATGACGCTGCCGCCGGCAATCAATGGCCGGTCCGCCGGCCAGTTCGCGATCTCCACACCCAGGGCTTGCGGTGAATCCTGAACCTGACAGGCACTGACCACAAAGCAGCGACCTTCATGGGCGATGTGGCGCATGCTGACCTGCCACATCTCCCGCTCGTCCACCGTTGGTGCGCACCACACCTCCACGCCTTTGGCGTACATCGCGGTGCGCAGCAACGGCATCATGTTTTCCCAGCACACCACCGCACCGATCCGCCCGACCTGGCTGTCGATCACCGGCAACGTCGAGCCATCGCCCTTGCCCCAGATCAACCGTTCGGTGCCCGTGGGCATCAGTTTTCGGTGCTTGGCGACCAGTCCAACCTGCGGATCGAAATACAACGCGGTGCAATACAAGGTGCTGCCGGCGCGCTCGATGACGCCCATAACCAGGTTGGCCCCGGTGCGCGCCGACAACCCGGCCAGCGCTTCGGTTTCTGCGCCAGGCACGTCGATGGCGTTGGCGAAATACCGGGCAAATGCTTCTCGACCTTCCGGCAGTCGATAACCCAGTTGCGTGCCGAACCCCTCGCCTTTCGGGTAACCGCCGAGCACTGCTTCGGGCATGACCACCAGCGCCGCGCCGGCTTCAAGGATCGCGTTTTCGTACGAGAGGATCTGCTCCAGGGTGTCGGCCTTGCCGCCGGGCAGTGCGCCGATTTGCAGTGCAGCAACGATTGACTTGGGCATCGCAATAACTCCATTCGAATCGGGTGTTGCTCATTCTCAGGCGCTACCGGATCATGAATAAAGCCCCGTTCGCTGCTGAATGATATGAACCCCATGAATATCGCCACCGTCGATCTCAACCTGCTCAAAGTCTTCGAAGCCTTGCATGAAGAGTCCAGCGCCAGCCGTGCGGCATTGCGTCTGGGCGTCACGCAGTCGGCGGTCAGCGCGGCATTGCGCCGGCTGCGCGAGGTGTACGGCGATCAATTGTTTGTGCGCACCGGCCGAGGCCTGGCGCCGACGCTCAAGGCCAATCAGTTGAAACCGGTGGTCAGCGACGCACTGAACAAATGCCGGCAAAGTCTGGCGATGGTCGATCCGGCCGCCCATCACTACGAAGGCCGTTCGGTCACGGTCGGTTTGTCAGATGATTTCGAAATCGCCTACGGGCGCCGTTTGATCGAGGAGATTGCTCGCGCCGCACCAAAGCTGCGGCTGATCTTCCGCCAGACTCACAGTCAGATCGTCGCGCAGGCGTTGATGGAACGCAGCATCGATCTGGCGATCACGGCCGGAGGGTTCGCCGAACGGTTGCTCAGCCGTCAGGTACTGGGGGAAGGCGATTACTTGTGTCTGGTTGACCCAACCAGTCTGGTCGCGGGACAGAAAACCATAGACCTTGAGGAATTCGTCACCCGTGAACATATTCTGGTGTCATCGGGTGGCTTTATCGGGATCACCGACGAAGGGCTGGCCGCGTTGGGACGGAGCCGACGGGTATGCGCTTCGACCACGCATTTCGCAGCGTTGCCGCATCTGCTCAAGGGCAGTCAGGCGGTGGCAACCATTCCGGCGCATGCCGCTCGAAGCCTTGCAGCGCTCACCGGGCTGGCGCTGCTGCCCTGCCCTTTGGCGTTGCCCCGTTACCCGATCGAACTGGGCTGGCGCACCAGCACGCAACTCGACCCGGTGGTGTTGAAAGTGCGTGAGGCAATTGTCGCGATTTTTGCGTAAGGTTCAGCCTTACTTGGCTGCCATCAAGCGATTGACTTCACTGCGCACCATGTTGGCAAATTCCGGAGGCGACATGCCGTCGAGTTCGGAACGGACCCATTCGGCCCATTTGCCTTTGCGCTTGGCGCGCTCACCGAACAAGCGTGCGGCCTCGCCTTTGGCTTTACCCAGGTTGTTCTGCCAGAGTTCGAACAGACGGGATTTCTCATCTTCAAGCGCTGCGCGCTCGGCAAGGGGTTTGTCGGCCAGATTGAAGCTCATGGGGAGTTACCTGCTGCGTAAATAGGCGACATCTTACACTGTAGGAAGAAATGTCCTGCGCAGGATTTTTCGACTGGATGGCCTCCACAGGCAAAATCGCTGCAACTTTTTCAATCGTCGCAGACTCCATTGTTCACTGCCCATTCACCTGCAAGGAGTAACCCAATGGCCCGCAAAACCACCGCACAAGTCGCCGAAGACCAAATCAAGGATCAAGCGTTCAGCGAGCTTCAGGCGCTGATCGAAGAGTCGGAAAAACTGCTGAAAAGCAGTGCCTCACTGGTCGGTGAGGAAGCCGAGACGCTCCGTGGGCAAATCGCCCAGAAACTCCAGCAGGCACGGGATTCGGTTACCAGCGTTCGTGACCGGACCCTGCCCGCGGTCGAAGCCACAGAAACCTATATTGGCGGGCATCCATGGCAGACCGTGGCCATTTCCGCCGGGTTCGGGTTGGTTGTCGGGTTGTTGCTGGGTCGTCGTTAACCGGTCCCGTTTAATTTACGAGAACACTGGCTAAACGCATTTCACTGCAGGAGCCGGCATGCCGGCTCCTGCAGAATCCGTGTTTCGACGCTAAATCCCTGCCAACTCTCGCAGGTTCGCCAATGTCTGCGCATCGAGCGGAATGCCATCCGCGCTGGATTTGGCCCGCTGATGGTGGCGTCGATCACCTGGCAACCGTTTAAGTCCCACACCGTGCATCTGCCGCACCAGTTCCTGGCTGCGTTCGGCGAAGTTTTGCCCGGCGGCCTTGCTCGGGTCGATCACGATCAACAATTGGCCAGTCCACGGTGTTTTGGCGCCGGGGTGATTTTTCCAGTCGAATTCGAAAGAGAAATTGCCGCCGGTCAACGCCGCCGCCAACAGCTCCACCATCATCGACAGCGCCGAACCTTTATGCCCGCCAAACGGCAACAACGCCCCGCCTTCAAGAATCGCTTTCGGGTCCTGGGTCGGTTGACCGAGGCTGTCCACGCCCATGCCTGCGGGTAAACGCTCACCCTTGCGGGCGGCGATTTGCACATCGCCATGGGCGATGGCACTGGTGGCCAGGTCGAAGACAATCGGATCACCGTCCGCGCGCGGGGCGGCGAAAGCAATCGGGTTGGTGCCGAACAGCGGGCGATCGGCACCGTGCGGCACCACGCAGGTCATGCTGTTGACCACGCTCAACGCCACCAGCCCTTCGTAGGCGAACGGTTCGACGTCCGGCCACAGCGCCGCAAAGTGGTGGGAGTTGCGGATCGCCAACACCGCAATCCCGGCACTGCGGGCCTTTTCCACCAGCAAGGGGCGAGCGGCGGCGAGCGCCGGTTGGGCGAAGCCGTTGCCGGCGTCGACCCGGACAAAACCCGAAGCCACGTCCTCTACCACCGGCACGGCCTGGCCATTGACCCAGCCACTCTCCAGCGTCGACACATAACCGGGAATGCGGAACACGCCATGACTGTGGGCGCCATCGCGTTCGGCACCGGCGCAGTTGAGGGCCAGTGTCCTGGCGACTTCGGCAGAGGTGCCGTGACGAACGAAAATGCGTTCGAGCAAAAGGACGAGAGAATCAAAATCCAGGGTTGAGTTGGCCGAACTGACTGCCATTTCAGGCGAAGCGGTCATCTGAAGCTCCAGTTTTATTTTTAGAGACGGGCGACAGGTCGATTAAGCGCTTTTTTACCGGCGTCCTGTCAAGTCTCTCGCGCAAGCAATATGTACCGCCCCCCGCCTTTTCCCGGCCCCTATTGTTGCCCCTCGACCCAACGACCAGCGCTGAACACCGTCGCAGCCCTTCGAGGAAACATCATGACAACACCTGCACTGCCGTATTTTTTTGACGAAGCGGAACGCGCATCCGCTGCCAGGCAATCCGGCGAGCAAGAACACGCGCTGACCTTTAGCCTGGATGATCTGAACTGGCTGAAGGCCGTTTATCTACCGACCCAGTCAGCCCGCAAAACACAGGTGAAACCGATGCAGGCCTACCGGCTGCTGTTGTCGTTGCCAGGCAAGGCCGGCATCCCGTTGGCCGGCGCTTTTGCCATGAGCCGGCCCAACGATGGCGAGGTCACGCTCTACACACCGTGGAAGGGCTTGATCAAATTCGCCGACATGGACGACCTCAAAAGCAAACTCAAGGAGTGGTTGGCGCAGGCCACTGGAAAACGTGAGTTGTTGCGTTTTCTCTCCATCGAACAACGCCTGCCTTTGGCCGCTGCCACGGCACTCGACATCTCCACCACTGACATCGAAGGGGCGGTGTTCGAAGACCAGGAATTCGTCCTGAAGCAACAGCAGGAGCAAAACATCAAGGCGATGGCGGACGAACTGGTCAAGATGCCCACCTTGCAATCGATGCTGGACGACACACTCAAGCACGCGTTGTACAAACCGTTCCCCAAACTGGACCAACGCCTGACTCGGCTGAAGAGTTTTGTCAGTACGGGTTCCGCGTTCGATGACCACGAAACGGCCCATACGATGTCCTCGATATCACTGAGCGAGGCCCTCCTGCATTTTTACCTTTCGAACCAGTGGCCGACGGGCGACTCCAGGGTGTTTACCCATCCCGAGCACAGCGTCAGCAGCGATACCGACAACCAGACATGGGAAAGCGCCGTAAAAGAAGTCGCGCAAAGTTTTACGCCTCACCTGCACAGCCTGCTTGAGACGTTCTGGAACACGCCCATGAGCAATGGCCTGTCGCGCCTGAATTTTTTCACCGACGGCATACGCGACACGTTTCACACGCGGCTTTTACATCAACGCCAGCAGGGCACTTTAACGACGCAGGAATATCTGCAACTGATGAACGTCAGCCTCGCCCCTGCCACGGGCAATCCCCTTCACATCGAAAAAGTGCGGGTCACCACCCTGTTCAAACATTTCGCCGAGCTTGCCTCGACCCTGATGATCGGGGGCACCAGCACCCTGAGTTTTCTATACAGCCCGTCCCGAGGCATCGAGGCCACCAGCAATCTGCCCGCAGTGAAAAAAATCGTGTTGCAAATGCTCAAAAGCGAGGGGCATGAAGACACGCTGCTCAATTTCATGACGCTGGACGAACGCGGTACTTTTCTTGGGATGGAACCGGACGATCGGGTGGTCGTGGGAGAGCCGGTCATCGGCTCGGTGTTCGAACGCGTGATGGCCGACGTCGTTGAAAAACAACGGCAAAACCTCAGCCACGCCTTGAGCCGCTACCGTGATAGCGAAGGCACGCTGGACCCTCACGCCTTGCTCGACAATGCCTTGGACGTCCGGGGATTGATCGATCACCGCCTGCTCCTGGCTGATGTCGAAGGTCGCTGGAGCACGCGCCCGGACCGCCGCGTAAACGCCCGACCGGCCACCGTCCGCGCCGAGTTGGCCAAACACGAGTTGTCGCTGCTGAACTCGGTCGAACAGGCACTTGATCAACGCCTTGAAAAACACCCGGCCATTCCCCCCAGGACCCGCACGTTCACCGACGCGCAAAGTCTCGTCAATTTATCGCTGGCAGGTTTGCAATCGAGTTTTACCCATACCCTGTCAACGGCACTGCGCAGCGAATTGAAGCTTCGCGCCGTGTCGCGCACCCTGGGGGCGACGGAACAATCGATCATCAAAACCGTGCTCGATACCCCGATACACCTGCAACGAGCGGCATTGAACGGTTTTTTGCCGGAGGTCTTTTCCCTGGCGTTGAAGGCCGGCACCACGGCGACTCCGCTGAAACTGGCCAGTTGTTTTGTCCTCACTGAACGGGGCGGACTGGACCCGGTGCACTCGGGCAAGGCCATTCTGTGGACGCCGGCACTGGGATTTGAAGCCTTCAAGGCACTGGCGCCGCTAAAGGACGAGCTCGAACGGCGCCTTAAAGACGAGAACCATCGTTTCATGCTGTTGGAAAACCTCGGCCGGAGCGAGCGGTCGCCAGGCAAGGCTTACACGCTGGCGCCACTGCAACGGGTCCATGGGCATTTTCTCGATTACTTGCAAAAGCCCTTTGTCGATCTGGACCAGGCCTGTGTCACCCAGGCGTTGGTCACCCCGCTCTCCCCCGAACCGCTGGCCAGTCTGCTGAATCTGGTGGCCCTGCGCGAACCGATGACCGGACTGCGCCGGGCGACCGATATTGCCGAGTCACTGACCACCCAGCAAAAACTGCCGGCGTGGCTGGCCAAGGCGCCGCTCAAAGAGCTGATTCTGCATGGCGAACTGCTTCAGCAATACCTTCACAACGTCCAAGACGACCGGGATTACCTCACCGGCATCCGCTCATTGCAGCGCACCGCCCACCATGAACTGGAAAAACAACTCAAGGCAGACGACTTCAACATTGATCCGGACAAGGTCCAGGTCGAGATCAGAGCGAGCCCGAGGTCTGCGTCCAGCACCCAAACCCTGACCGACTTTGCCTTGACTCACCTCAAGGACCTGGACGCTGTCTATCTCACACTGACGTCGCTGGATAACACAGTCATTCCAGAGGGCATGGACGAACGCTACCTCAAAGACCTGATACGCGATCTGAAACCGGGTGAGCATCAACAGAAGATAGTGAGCGCCGCCCTGGCAGACACCTCGGCGAACGCGGACCGCAGGAAGCGTTTTTACACACAGCTGCCCTGGCAACTGATGCACCACGCCCATGTGGAGAAACTGCAGGAGCGCCTGAGCGAAACCGGGTTTGATCTGATTCGCCAGGTCATGGACATGCCCGACGCCATCGCCCGTGCGGCAGTCAACGGTGCCCACGCAATCATCCGGCCCCTGGAGTTCCTCGGCGTCAGGAGCGGGCAAACAGTCAAGGTACCCGGCGTCTATCTGATCGGTTCATCGGTCGATAGCACGTCGCCGCAGGTGCTCCTCGCACCTCACAGTCCTCGGCATGGGATAAAAGAATACGAAAGCGAAACACAGCTGCTGGCAGAACTGAAGACGCGCGGCGGACTGCTCGACTGGGTCCTGATGAACCTGGAGAATCCTGACCGGATCATGCTGGAGACCCGCATGGCGACGCGCACTAACCGGGTAACAAGAGCCGCGTCGCAAGCCGCAGGCAATAACGATGCCGAGGTCACACTGGCGTCCAATCCCGTCAAGGGGCACCTGTTCGGGCAATTGTTCCGTGACAATGCCGCGTTGCTCGGCCGATTGCTCGGTTGTCAGTCCGATGACAAGAAGCAGAGTGAGTGGGCAACCATCAAGCACGTACTGGGCGAAGACCTGCACGAGGCGTACTCGTTTTTCATGGGCAAACTCGCCTACCCCGTCACGGTGTGGAACAGTTACCGGGACATCAAGCAATCCGCCGAAGACCTGCAGACGCACAAATGGGGCGCGGCCATCAGGGAATTCATTAGCGGGATCGCACAACTCGCTTCATTGCGCCAATCGCTGGACACCCACGCGCCACCGACTTCTACGCCAGTCGCACCGGCACCAGCAAACCCCGACGCCACCTGCAAATGGCAGGACATCAAGGTCACCGCCCCCGAGCGCACAGGCTTGAAGCGTCATGAAAGCCTGCATGTCGACCTGAATTCGCTGAAGCCCGACTCAACGCCCGGGCTCTACGCGCATCCGACGTCGAAACAGCTTTACGCGCCGGTTGAAGGCAAAGTGTTTCCGGTGACAAAACGCGGCAGCCGCTGGCGCATTGCCGATACACAGACACTCGGCCCTTATCTGCGTCAAAACCCATCGAAACAATGGGTGCTCGACCGGAATACACCGACGCCGCAATTCAGCTTCGTGGATCGGCTGCAAGCGGCGGTAATTGCCTGGAAGGACATGAACATTGACGCCCGGGGAATGCCGCAGATACGACGGTTTTTTCCGCAAAAAGCTCGTCAGATCGACGAAGCGCTGGACCTGGCAACGACCTATGCCTGGAACAGCTTTCGAAACCTGCAATTGCTGAAAACATCCGATGACACAGAAACCCCTGTGCATCAACTCATCAAGCGTTTCATAGATGTGCCGCAAGTGTTGCCCGCGCATGTCGAGAAACTGGAAAAAGTCGTGGGCGACATCTTTACCGCACTGTTGGACCCTACGCTCAGAAAGACCAAATCCGATCGCTTTATCATCGGAACGATGTTCCAAGAGCCAGAAAATACATTCGGCTTTGTCGTACCGAAGCAAGCAAAGAAGAGCATCTATCTGGCAGAAAAATTCTTTACTCCCGGTTTCGACCACTACCGCGAACACCTTTCCGACAAGACCTTCCCGATCAGCACACATGCCCGGGCGCTGACCCTTCTGCATGAGCTTTCGCACCTTGCCTGTAACACCGAGGACATTGCCTATCTGAGCGCTGTCAGACCCTTCGCTGACCTGATCGGTACGACCAGCGTGAGTGCCACTAATCTCAAGAATGCACTGACCAACATTCAGGACAACGCATTGTCCATCAAGACACCTTACACACAACTATTCATGACCCAGGATCCCGACACCGGCGTGTGGGAAGACCCGGGAAGTACTGCTTTTGTAAATACCGTTCGGGTAAAGGAGCACATTCTGACGTTGACCGGCGCAGAAAACCTGAGCGGTGCTCGCGAAACCTTTAAAAAAGACTCCCTGACTCGCCTGGCGGTGCAACTCGGCAATGCCGACAGCGTGGCCTGGTTAATCAGTCATCTCGGACGCCGGTTACACGTCGATATACCCTGATTGCAGAAAATAAACAGGTGTTTGATGGGCAAATGCCATGACGGCTGTTCTCGCAGACTGCCCTCAAGGTTAGAATGCGGGAAATCAGGATGAGTCAATGACCGACAGCCCTCTCTCCCAAGCCCAATATGACGCCATCACCGATGCCGCTGCGCACTGGTGCATGCGTTTGCACGCCACCGACTGCACGGCCGAGGAACGGCATGCATTCGAACAGTGGCTTGATGCTGATCCGCTGCATGCGTTCGAATACGAGGCCATGCTGGAGATCTGGGATGTCGCGGCAGATTTGCCTCGTCCCGAAGCTGTCATGCCCGTCGCTCGCCTACAACCGGCAACGCCCTGGCGCACGTTCGGCATCGCTGCCGCCGTGTGTGCACTGGCGTTGCCACTGGCGGCTTACAGCGGGTGGAACCTGGGCTGGATTCCGAACTCGTACCAGCATTTCGAAGCCGGCAATACGGTCCGTCAGGTCACATTGAGCGATGGCAGTCAGGTCGAACTGAACCTTGGCACCGAGCTGACCTACAGCAATTACAAGGATCAGCGTCGCGTCAGGCTGGAAAAAGGCGAAGCCTTCTTCAACGTCAGTCACGACACGAACCACCCTTTTGTCGTCCGGGCGGCGGACGGCAGAATTCGGGTCACCGGCACCCAGTTCAATGTCTGGATGTACGAGGATCAGGTGCGCGTCAATCTGATTGAAGGCTCGGTACTGGTCAGTAGCAACAATGACCTGCCGGGTGATGGCCTGCGGCTTGAGCCATCGATGCAGGCGCGCTACAAACAAGGCGACTTCACACCACAAATCAGCCAGACCTACGCCAACGACAGCTCACTGGCCTGGCGTCACGGCAAACTGGTGCTCGATAACCTGGCGCTGTCCGAAGCCCTGCCATTGATCAATCGTTATCTGAACACCCCGGTGATGGTCGCCGATAGCAGCACCGGCTCAATTCGCCTCGGTGGCATCTACAACATCAAGGAACTCAACAACCTTGTGGCGACGTTGCCCAAGGTGTTGCCGGTCTACCTGACCCGCAACAGGGACGGCAATCCAGTCCTAAACTCCATGCCGCAGCAACCGCCTAAAAGCTGAAGGCCGCAACCCTTGCGGGGTGCGGCCTTCTTTGTGCACTCAAACACTGCTCGATTTACTGTTTGGCCACCTTCGCGGCTTTGTCATCCTGCTCGCGAATCGTCTGTGCCTGGTACTGCGGGTCCGAAGTGATCTGCTGCTCGGTGAATGGCAACACGCTCAACTGTTTCTTCGAGAAGGCCAGCGTCTGGTCGTTGGCATGTTTGGAGGCCGGGTCGCTGGACAACGAGAACGCCAGCAGCCCTTTGGCCTGAGGTCCTTTGTCGTCGAAGGTCACCACTTGCAAATAACTGGTGCCACTGACCACTTCGCGTTTTCCGTCGCTTCTCGGCACGCTCTGAATCGCGTTGTACACGCCCAGCGTGCCTGGCCCGCCGTGAATCGGCGTCTGCCGGCCACCGCTGCTGACCACCTGGATATCGCCCCAGCGACTGTCCGTCTTGAGCCCCGACGTGTTGACCGATGCCACCGACGCCAGCATCGCCTCGCGCACCGCCTTGGCGACTTCCGGGCGATCGACCGCCAGGCCGCGCGGTGTGTATTGCGGGTCTTTCGGATCAAACACCACACGCCAGACATCCGGCGTTTCCTGTAGCGCTTCCATGACGTTCTGGAAGTGGACAAACCCCAAGCCGCTGTCCAGATTCGCGCTACGGTCCCAGGCCTTCAGACTGGCACACAGCGGTATGAGCGTTGGCGCATCGGCCCTAAGGTCCGCCGCGCAGAACTGCAACAGGTCCGGCATCACTTGAGTCGCCTGGTACACCTGATCGTCCATCACCATCCGTTGCAGATCAGCCGCAGCAATCGGTCCGGCCTTGTTCAGTGTGCCCAGGCGATCCAGGGCAAAGCGTGAACGCAGGCCCAACGGCTGGCTGTCCTGACTGATCAATGGCGAGAAACCGGTGAGCGGTTGTGCCGGGTTGGCCATCCACGCCGAATCGTTGGAGTGCTGCACAAAATCCTTGCGCAATAACTGCGGTAATTTGTCCGCCGCATAAATGCCTTTTTGCGCCGCCGTCGGGTCGATATCCCAGGCACAGGCACTGTTGGCACCGTCGAGCACGATCAGCTCCAATCCGATCCGTGGATCGCTGCACGCGGCCAGTTTGTCGGCACTGACGTTCGGCACCACCGACAGGTTCATGTACAGCGTCTGCCCCTGATCGTCCGCCGCCAAGGTGTTGACCCACGGGATGCCCTGGATCTTGTGGACCGACGCCTGCAATTCCTCGAGGCTGACTGCTTGGTTCATCGCGTACCACTGCTGAAGAACCCGGTCGTTATCGAGGTTGGCGTCGCGCAGGCTGTAGGCGAACTGGTTATCCCAGTCCAGTTTCCCCGGCCATTGCACAACCGGGCCGAACGGCGAACTGTAGACCACATGAGAGACCTCGCGGGTCTGCCCGTCAGGTTGCTTCACCTTCACCGTCACGGTCTGCTGCTTCATCGGCAACGACTTGCCGTCGAGCAGGTAACGGGTCGAATCCTGCGGATCGAGTTGCAGGCGATACAGGGTGAAATGCTTGGACGAGTCCACGGTGTGGGTCCAGGCCAGGTGCTGGTTGAAGCCAATGTTGATCATCGGCAGACCCGGTAACGCGGCGCCCATCACATCGAGTTTGCCGGGAATGGTCAGGTGCATCTGATAGAAGCGCATCCCGCCGACCCACGGGAAATGCGGATTGGCCAGCAACATGCCACGGCCATTGAACGAACGCTCACTGCCCACCGCGACGGCGTTGCTGCCGCGATCCAGTGCGAAGCGTTGAATGCGCGCAGCAGCCACCTGAAACTGCGCCGAGGCCGCGGTGTTCTGCGCGACGGCTTTGGGCGGCGTGGCACCGGCCAGTGCTTCGGCAAACTGCCCGACGCCGCCTTCGACCAGCAGGCGCCGGGTCAACTTGACCAGGTCCTGGGCGGTAATCTCGCGCACCCAGTCGCCCTGGCATTGCTGCGGCAAACCTTGCGCGCGACGCTCTGTCAGCGAGCGGTTGTACCCCGCCACGTAACCCTCGATGAGGTCGCGGACTTCCGGGGTTTGCGCCTGCCAGAAAGCGGCGACGGCTTGCGGGGTGTTCAGCCAGCTGAAAAACACGTCGCTGACCTGGTTTTCGCGCTCTTCGACCGTGAACTGCTCCGGGCCGAAATAGCGTGAACGCTCGCCGTTCACCGTGGTGATTTCATTGGCCAACAGGCACAGATTGTCCTGGGCGTAGGCGTAGCCGATGCCATAGCCGAGGCCACGTTCGTTGTCGGCGCGGATATGCGGCACGCCGAAGCTGGTCCGGCGGATGTCGGCCGTCGCCGAATCCGGCTGGCTGCGCGCGTTTGCCGCAAGACTCAAGCCCACCAACACGGCGGCAAGGCTCAATCGGGTTAACTGCCTGGTCATAATCACGCTCGCTCCTGATCCAATAGGCATAGTGCTGCCGTCATGTAGGAACGAAATTCACGAGAAAAATTTAGAGCGCTGGAGGGCGTTTCTGCGGGGATTTACACGCTTGTGACGTGATGGCGACAAAATTTCTACATCTGAGCCTTCATGATTTGAGTAGCTCGTACGTCTTACTGAGTAAGAGCACCCAACACATCTATCCGGTTCAGGCTCTGAAAAGGAGATTTTGCATGTACAACTCGCAACTGCCAACGGACGGTAGCACTGCGCCAATGGGCTCCTCCATGGGCTCGGGCCTGTTCAATCAGCGAACCGAACGTCACGGCAACGAACGGATCCGGGTTCTGCTCAAGAGCTTCGGCCTGCGCACCAGCCTGATCCGCCTGAAAGTCATCGACGCCTTGCTGACCGCCGCCGAAAGCGATCGCAGCCTCGGTGTGCGCGGCGTCCACAGCCACCTGCTGGACCTGGATATTCCGCTGTCCTTTCTCAGTGTGCGCGAAGTGTTGAAACGTTTGTGCAGCGAAGGCGTGATCACCCTGAACCCGGACAAAAGCTACCGCTTGCACCCGCAGGCATTCGCCGCATTGCACGGCGAATAACCTGACCCCGGCGCGTCGTTCAGGGCTTGACCTTGCGACGCATCACGCCATTGACCACCACCACGATCACCGCCACGCCAATGGCGATGTACTGGAACAGTTTTTCGCTGATGACGCCGGTATTCTGCAAATACGAAAGGCCAAACATGATTCCCAGCACCACCAGGGAAATCAGAATCGAGTATTTCAAACGTTGCGACTGGGTCATGGCCCTTTTCCTCAAACAAAAAGCTTAAACGTAAGCGAACGCGAACCTTAAAGATGTATCCGGTTTGTATCCGAATGCATGCCAAGCCACTACCGTTTTCCGGGGATGGGGCGCTGCAAACGGGGTCTCATGTTACAGCCGATGAAGCCTTTTGGCTTCATAGCGGCGATAACCATGAGGATTTTGAAATGTTCCGTCGAATCACACTGCTGATTCCCCTGCTGGCCATCCTTTCCCTGAGCGGCTGCATTATTTTCCCCCACGGCGGATGGCACGGCGGCCACCACTACGACCGAGGCGGGCCGGGATACTACCCACATCGCTAGGTCTTTTTCAGTGACCTGAATGCTCTCTGCGAAAGTCATTTCCCGGCTGCGCACACAGCTCAACCATCCAGTCGACAAACACCCGCACCCGCCGCGATAGTTGACGGTGAGGAGGATAGAGCGCCGTCAACGGCATCCCCGGTGGCGGCACCTGCCTCAGTACCTCGATCAAACGGCCTTCCTTCAACTGCCTGGCCACGTGATAGTACGGGGCCTGGACCAATCCGTACCCTGCCTCACACGCCGCCAGATATCCATCGGCGCTGTTGACCGCCACATGTTTGGGCAGATTGATCGGCTGTATCTGGCCATCGACTACAAACTCCAGTCCGAAACGTTTGCCGCTGTGACTGGAAACGTACTCCACCATTTCATGCCCCTCCAGATCGGCCAGGCACTGCGGCGTCCCGTGGTGTTGCAGATAACCCGCGCTGGCGCAGGTGATCTGATCGAGCATGAGCAGTGGCCGCGCTACCAGAGAATCGTCCAGTGCCGAACCGCCGCGCAGTACGCAATCGACCCCCTCGCGAATCAGGTCCACCGGCCGGTCATTCAAACCGATTTCCAGCTCGATCAGCGGATAGCGCGCCGTGAACTGCGGTAAAGCAGGGATCACGATCAGGCGCCCCACCCCCGCCGGCATTTCCACGCGCAGCAAACCCTTGGGGTTGTGGCGTGCGGCAGAAAACACCGCTTCGGTTTCCTCAAGATCCGCCAGCAAACGCACGCAACGCGGGTAGTAGGCCGCGCCGTCGAGGGTCAGGCTGATTTGCCGGGTGGTGCGTTGCAGCAACTGCACGCCCAGATGCGCCTCCAGCTGTTTGATCAGAATAGTCACGGAGGCGCGGGGCAATTGCAGGCTGTCTGCCGCTTTGGCAAAGCCCCCCAGCTCGACGATCCGTGTGAATACGCGCATGGCGTTGAATCGATCCATTGTGCTCTCGGGCTGACTGATTATTTAGAAATTACTAATAGTGATAGCAGTTTTAGCCGGTTTATCTGGATTCTGTCGAGGTTAACAATGGGATTCACATTCACAGGGAGCTGATTTCATGCAAACACGTCAATTGGGTAAGAACGGTCCGCAAGTCAGCGCGATCGGTCTGGGCTGCATGGGCATGTCCGATTTCTACACCACAGGCACCGACACCCGCGAAGCCACAGCCACCCTGCATCGCGCGCTCGAATTGGGCATTAACCTGCTCGACACCGCCGACATGTACGGCCCGCACACCAATGAAGAACTGATCGGCAAAGCCATCGCCGGCAAGCGCGATCAAGTGTTTCTGGCGAGCAAGTTCGGCATTGTTCGCGATCCTTCGAACCCGACCGCACGCGGGGTCGACGGACGTCCGGAATATATCCGTACCTCCATCGACGGCACCCTCAAACGGCTCGGTGTCGAAACCCTCGACTTGTACTACCAGCACCGCGTCGACCCGCAAGTGGCCATCGAGGAAACCGTCGGCGCCATGGCCGAACTGGTCAAGGCCGGCAAAGTGCGATACCTGGGCTTGAGCGAAGCCTCGGCGGCAACGCTGGAGCGGGCGCACCAGGTTCATCCGATCAGCGCGCTACAAAGCGAATACTCCTTGTGGAGCCGGGATCAGGAAGACAATGGCTGCCTGGCCGCGTGCCAGCGGCTGGGCATTGCCTTTGTCCCTTACAGCCCGTTGGGCCGGGGTTTTCTGACCGGTGCACTGAAAAGCCCGGACGATTTTGCGGCAGACGACTACCGTCGGTTCAGCCCGCGTTTTCAGGGTGACAACTTCGCGAAAAATCTGTTGCTGGTGCAGCAAGTACAGGACCTGGCGGCAGAAAAAGGTGTGACGGCGGGTCAACTCGCGCTGGCATGGGTGCTGGCCCAGGGTGATTACGTGATCCCGATCCCCGGGACCAAACAGCGTAAATACCTGGAAGAAAACGTGGCAGCGCTGGAGGTAAAACTTGGCCGCGAAGCGTTGCACGCGCTGGAAGCGATCTTCCCGGCGAATGCCCCTGTCGGCTTGCGCTACCCGGAAGAAGTCCTGGAGTTGCTCGACCGTTAACCCGCGTCTGGCCCGTTCAAATGCCTGAGCGGGCCAGCGCAATCGAGCCGTCCGTCACCTCCCGCCGTTCTTGCACGAACGTACCTAAAGCTCGTCCCCAGCCAGCCGATAGCCCCTTTGAAGCGCCGAATTTCATACCGATACCCACAATAAGATCGCTGCTAAAAAGGACCCGGCTCCATGCCCGCATTCCGCACTATTCAGGCTCGCTACACGCTGTTTCTGGTCCTGTTCATTCTGCTGCTGTTCATTCTCACCGTGGTTGGCATCAGTCAACTGGTCGCGCCAAAACTGCGCCATACCGAAGAACAAGTCGCGCTCAATCGCATCGCCGAAGTCGCCGAGCAAATCCAGGGCGAACTGAACAAGGTTCAGGCGCAACAACGCAGCATCACGCAAACCATCCCCCTGCTCGACAGCGCCGCCATCGACACGGTCCTGCCAGGCCTGGTCGATCAGTACGGCGAACTGAAAGTCTTCGGCGGCGGTATCTGGCCCCTGCCCGGCCAGCGTGAAGCCGGGCGCAACAAGTTCAGCACCTTCTGGCATCGCGATGCCTCGGGCAAACTGACGGTCAACACCTTCTGGAATAGCGACGCGGCGCCCAACTATTACGACCAGACCTGGTACAAGGGCGGCATGCAAACCCCACGCGGGCAATGCGCCTGGGCCGCAGCCTATAAAGATGACGCCAGCGCCGAACCGCGCACCAACTGCGCCATGGCCATCCAGAAAAACGGCGCGGCGTACGGCGTCTCCACCATCGACGTAACCCTGGGCTTCTTCAACGACCTGGTGGCGCGCAAGGAAAAAGACCTCGGCGCCGAAATGCTGATCGTCGAGGCCGACGGCAAGATCATCAGCAACAGCTCGCGCATCAGCGGGCCGATCGTGCTGAAGAACATCAGCGAACTGGCTGGCAACTCACCCTTCGCCAGCCAAGTGAAGGCCGGCTTGCAAAAGCGTGATCAGGCGCAGCGTGTCGAGTTCGACAACAACGGCGAAGCCAGCACCTTCTTCATGCGCCCCATCGAAGGCACGCCGTGGTTTCTCGCCACCGCCCTGCCGACCCAGTTGATCACCGCGCAGCGTGACGACGTGCTCAGCACGCTGAGCCTGCTGCAAATCCCGATGGTGATCCTGTTGGTGCTGTTGCAAATCTATGCGATCCGCCAACTGATCCAGCGCATGAAAGCCCTGAAGGCCAATATCGATGCATTGTCCGCCGGTGACGCCGACCTGACCAAACGCATCACCATTCGCGCCGAAGACGAACTGGGCGCCATCGGCCACTCGGTCAACGCCTTCATCGCTTACCTGCAAAACATGATCGGCGAAGTCACCCAGGCCACGGGCGCCATGGCGTCCAGCCTGGATAACCTGCAACGCACCTCCGCCCACACCAGCCAGATTCTGGTGCGCCACGCCTCGGAAACCGATCAGACCGTCACCGCCATTACCGAAATGAGTTCGACCGCCGAAAGCGTGGCGCAGAACGCGGCCGAAACCGCCGCTTTCACTCAACGCGCCAACGAAAATGCCGACCGTTCGCGGGTCGTGGTGGGTGAAGCGTCCAGCAGTGTGATTGCGTTGATCGACGAAGTGGCCAGCGCCACCCATAAAGTCGAAAGCATGCAACAGGACGCCCAGCGCATCACCGAAATCCTCGGGGTAATCGGCGCCATCGCCGGGCAAACCAACCTGCTGGCCCTTAACGCGGCGATTGAAGCGGCACGTGCCGGTGAGCAAGGTCGCGGTTTTGCGGTGGTGGCCGACGAAGTCCGCGCCCTCGCCGCTCGCACCCAGGCCAGCACCTCGGAAATCAACGAGATGCTCACGCGCCTGACCCAAGGCGTCAGTTCATCGGTCAGCGCCATGGAAAACACCCAGGCCAGCTGCCAGTCAGCAGCCGACGCCACCGCGCGGGTCAATACCGGACTGGACGAAATGGCCGGCTCCGTCAGCCACATCAACAGCCTCAGCACCCAGATCGCCACCGCCGCCGAACAGCAAAGTGCGGTGACTGAAGAGATCAACCGCAGCATGGTGCAGATCCGCCACATGGTGGATGAACTGGTGAAAAGCGGTCAGGCCAGTGAGCTCAATACGCGGCAGTTGCTGGAAGCCAATTCACGCGTCAGCGCGATCATGGGGCGCTTCAAAGTCCGATGATCTCGTTGCTCATGTAGAACCCTGTGGGAGCGGGCTTGCCCGCGATGACGGTGTAACAGTCGATATCATTGTTGGCTACGCTGACCTCATCGCGGGCAAGCCCGCTCCCACAGGTGCTGTCCTTAATCCCGTATCACTTCGAAACAATCTCTTGCCTCGTTGCCGGCTAAACTAGTCAAAATGCCTTTTTTTGACCGCCATCCGAGTCGAGACCCCTCCATGAGAACCCACCTGCGTCTGGTCGCCCTGAGCGCCCTGTTCATTTCATCCCTGGCCCAGGCTGCCGACCTCATCCCCATCGAAGTCCACCGCGACGCCAACTGCGGCTGCTGCAAAAAATGGATCAGCCACCTGGAGGCCAATGGCTTCAAGGTCGAGGATCACGTCGAAGCCAACATGAGCGAATTCAAGCAACAGCACGGCGTGCCGCCACGTCTGGCGTCCTGCCACACCGGTTTGATCAATGGCAAATTCGTCGAAGGTCATGTCCCGGCCGATCAGGTGCTGGCCTTGAGCAAGCGTGACGACCTGCTGGGTGTGGCCGCGCCCGGCATGCCAATGGGTTCGCCCGGCATGGAAATGGACGGCATGAGCGACGCTTATCAGGTGATCGGCCTGAAAAGGGACGGCGCTGACGTGGTGGTGGCGGACTACCCCGCCGCCCATTGATGTCTGCTGCGTACATCGCGCTGTTTTTCGCTGCATTCGGTGCGGCGACCCTGCTGCCGTTGCAGTCCGAAGCGGTGCTGGTGGGGCTGTTGCTCAGCGAGCAGTATGGGCTCTGGTCGCTGCTGGCCGTTGCGACGCTGGGCAATGTGCTCGGCTCGCTGCTGAACTGGTGGCTGGGACGCGGTATCGAGCGGTTCCGCGACCGGCGCTGGTTTCCGGTCAACCCACGTCATCTGGACAAGGCCCGCATCCACTATCAGCGCTACGGCCATTGGTCACTGTTGTTGAGTTGGGTGCCCGTCATCGGCGATCCGCTGACCCTGGTGGCCGGCGTCATGCGCGAACCGCTGGGGCGCTTCCTGCTGATCGTGACGCTCGCCAAAGGCGCCCGTTACGGCGTACTGGCCGTGGCGACGTTGGGCTGGATCGGTTGAACCATCACCCGCCGCGATTGCCTGTGTTTAATGTCGCCCTAATCATGCCGATCCAGCATCGCCGATTTCCTCTGGAGTCTACCCATGTCCCTCGCACGCTCCCGCTGGCTACCCTGTCTGCTGCTGCTGACCGCCGCACTGCCGGCGATCGCTGCCGAAGGTCCGGCGTATGGCCCTGAACTGCAAGGCTTCGAGTACCCCTATACGGTCAAGCATTTCGCTTTCGAGTCCCAGGGCAAGTCCCTGCAAATGGGCTACATGGACGTCGCTGCCCACGGCAAGGCCAACGGGCGCAGCATCGTGCTGATGCACGGCAAGAATTTCTGCGGCGCAACCTGGGATGCTTCGATCAAGGCCTTGAGCGACGCCGGTTACCGGGTCATCGCGCCGGACCAGATCGGGTTCTGCACCTCCAGCAAACCGGACCATTATCAGTACAGCTTCCAGCAACTCGCGGCCAACACCCAACAACTGCTCAAGGCCCTCGGTATCCAGAAAGCCAGCCTGCTCGGGCATTCCACGGGCGGCATGCTCGCTACGCGCTATGCGCTGCAGTATCCCGAGCAGGTCGAGCAACTGGCACTGGTCAACCCCATCGGCCTTGAAGACTGGAAAGCCCTCGGCGTACCGTATCGCACGGTTGATCAATGGTACGAGCGTGAGCTCAAGGTGACGGCACAAGGCATTCACGACTATCAGCGCAGCACCTATTACGACGGCCGCTGGAAACCCGAATTCGACCGTTGGGTAGACATGTACTCGGGCATGGCCAAAGGCCCGGGCAAGAGCCAGGTGGCGTGGAACTCGGCGCTGATCTACGACATGATCTTCACCCAACCGGTGTACTACGAGTTCAAGAACCTGAAGGTGCCGACGCTGCTGCTGATCGGCACTTCCGACTCCACGGCCATCAACAAGGACATCGCCTCGCCCGAGGTCAAAGCGAAAATCGGGCACTACGACGTACTCGGCAAACAGGTGGCGAAATTGATTCCTCACTCGACGCTGGTCGAATTCCCCGGCATGGGCCACGCGCCACAAATGGAAGAACCGGCAAAATTCCACCAGGCCCTGCTCGCCTGGCTGAACAACACCAACCCCGTTCATTGATGAGGTAAGGCGGATGGCTGTGCAGATTGCGGTACTCGATGACTGGCAGGATGTGGCGCGGCAGGTGGTGGACTGGTCGGTGCTGGAGGCCATCGGGCAGGTGAGTTTCATGCATGACTACCCGGCCGATAACGCAACGCTGGCAACTCGGCTGGCCGGGTTTGAAGTGATTTGCGTGATGCGTGAGCGCACCCGGTTCGATGAGGACCTGCTGCGTCGGCTACCGGCACTCAAGCTGCTGGTCACCGGTGGCATGCGCAACGCCGCCCTCGACCTGAAAGCCGCTGCCGCGCTCGGCATTCAGGTCAGCGGCAGCGACAGTTACAAACACGCCGCGCCGGAACTGACCTGGGCGCTGATCATGGCCGCCACCCGCAATCTGGTCGCGGAAGCCAACGCCCTGCGCGCAGGGCATTGGCAACAGGGGTTGGGTGGAGACCTGCACGGCAAGACCCTGGCGATTCTCGGTTTGGGCAGCATCGGCCAGCGAGTCGCCCAGTTCGGCCAGGTGTTTGGCATGCGGGTGATCGCCTGGAGCGAAAACCTCACGGCCGAACGCGCCGCCGAAGTGGGCGTGACCTACGTCAGCAAGCAGGAACTGTTCGAACAGGCCGACGTGTTGTCGGTGCATCTGGTGCTCAGCGACCGCAGCCGCGGATTGGTCGACGCGCAGGCACTGGACTGGATGAAACCCACCGCACTGCTGGTCAACACGGCTCGCGGCCCGATTGTCGATGAGGCGGCGCTGATCAAGGCACTGCAGAAACAGCGCCTGGCCGGTGCGGCGCTGGATGTGTTCGAGCAAGAACCCTTACCGGCTCATCACCCGTTCAGGACGCTGGCGAATGTGCTGGCAACGCCGCATGTCGGGTACGTCAGCCAGCAGAATTACCATCAGTTCTTTTCGCAGATGATCGAGGACATTCAGGCCTGGTCTGCTGGAACGCCGATTCGCCTTCTAAGCTGATATCGCGTCATCGTTCATCGCTAGCAGGCTAGCTCCCACAGGGATTTCGTGAACACTGGAGATCCACTGTGGGAGCTAGCCTGCTAGCGATAGCCGCACCACCGATCTAACTGACGTTCACCGCCACAAACGCCGCCGTCGCAAGGCACCGTAACCACGGCTTTGCCCCGCAATTCGGGCTCGGCGGCAATTCCGGCGAGCCCGTGTGTCCATGGTTGAATTGCTGCTCTTGCAACGGTCCGAATGCCGCATGCGAAAACGCCCGGCGCCCGGCTCCATTGTAGAAACGCGGGATGTCTCCCTCCAGCGCAGTGACGATCGCATCCTGTTTCGGCACCCAACTCACGCCGGTTTCGGCAGAAAGAAATGAATAATTGTTCACCCTGCGGTGTTCACGTTGCATGCCTTGTTGTTGAGCCTGATCGTATCGGGTTTCCTGTTTCGCCGGGCCGAACAAATGGCGTTGGCCATCGTGATTCCGGCCGTGGCGTGGTTGAACTGAAACGAATAAACCTGTGGAGATCATCCATGAATACCCGTCTTGCTGTTTTTACCGTCCAGCTACTGCTTGCCTTTGCGTTGTCCGCTTCCCTCGCATTAGCCAATGGTGAGGATGACGCGCCGGCCAAACCCAATTGTCCAAAAGGCCAGGTTTTCGACACCAGGTCGCAAAAGTGCGTGAGGCAGACCAGCAGCCTGGTGCCCGATGCCGACCGCACTGATTACGCCTATCGGCTGGCCAAAGACGGTCGCTACGAAGAAGCCCTGGCACTGCTCGACACCCTGAAACAGCCCAACACCGCCAAGGCGCTCAACTATCGCGGATACGCCACGCGCAAACTGGGGCGCACCGACGAAGGCATTGGTTATTACCTGCAATCGGTGAAGCTCGATCCGCAATACGCGCAAGTTCGCGAGTACCTCGGGGAGGCTTATGTGGTCAAGGGTCGACTGGACCTCGCCCAAGAGCAGTTGCAACAGATAAAATCGATTTGTGGCAGCACCTGCGAGGAATACCAGGACTTGGCCGAAGCCATTCACGATTCATCGAAAACCTGACGGGACGGAGGTCGCCATCGCCAGCGATCAGGCAATACGGGCAGAGCTGGGCCAGCACCTGGCGCGTTTATGGCGCTACGGCCTGCTGCTGTCCCGGCAGCGGCATGTCGCCGAAGACCTGGTGCAAGCCACCTGCGTCCGGGCGCTGGAACGTGCCGGGCAATTTGTCCCCGGCAGCCGCATGGACCACTGGCTGTTGAGCATTCTGCATTCGATCTGGCTCAACGAAGTGCGCTCGCGACGGGTGCGTCAGGGTCAGGGGCTTGTGGATGCCGACCATGCCTTGTCGTTTGACGGTGAATACGCGGCGCAGACCCACGTCCTCGCGGCGCAGGTGATCCGGCGCGTCGATGCGTTGCCCGAGGCCCAGCGCGAAACCGTGTTTCTGGCCTACGTCGAGGGCTTGTCCTACCGCGAAGTCGCCGAGGTCCTGCAGGTGCCCATCGGCACGGTCATGAGCCGCCTCGCCGCCGCCCGGGGGAAACTGGCCGAGCATCCGCCGTTGCAGGCCGTGCCGAACCCTAACACTGGAGAACGTCGATGAACGATCACGCGATACCTTCGGATGAGCAGTTGGTCGCCTACCTCGACGACCAGCTCGACACCGAACAACGCGCCCGCATCGACGCGGCCATTGCCCAGGATTCGATGCTCAACCTGCGCCTGCAATGGCTGGCTCGCAGCAGCCTGCCGTTCAACGTGGCCTTCGAGGAATTGACTCGGCAAGCTCCGGTGGATCGCTTGCAATCCATGCTCGACACCTTGCCCTCGCCTGAACGCCCTGGGATGAACCGGCGCTGGTTCCTCGCGGCGGCCGCCAGCCTGGTGGTCAGCGGCGTGCTGGCGGACCGGTTATTCCTCGGCTGGCAATCGAGTAGGGAGGAAAACAATTGGCGCGGATTAGTCGCCGACTACATGTCCCTCTACGTGCCGCAAACCCTGGAACATTTGCCCAGAGACGAAGCCGCCCAACGCATGCAACTGCGGACCATCGATACGCGCCTGGGCCTGAACCTCATGCCCGCGCAACTGACCTTGCCGCGTCCCGAGTTCAAGCGTGCGCAGATCCTCGAATACGATGGCGTGGCCATCGCCCAGATCACCTATCTGGACCCGGTCCACGGCCCGATGGCGCTGTGCGTCACCCACTCCAACAGCGGCAGCCGGGATTTCGCCCGGGAACGCCGGCATGGAATGAACATCGTCTATTGGGCAGACATGGAACATGCATGGATGCTGATCGGGCATAACCCGGCGGCGGAGTTGGAGGACATGGCCAAGCTGCTACGGAGTCGAATCAACGCGTAGATCCGTAGCAGCTGCGGAGCGTGCCTCTGCGGTCGGCCTGATAAATTTCGCTGCCTGAATTTACGACTGCTGCGCAGCCGAACGCAGCCTTGCAGGCTCGGCAACTGCTACATCAGAATTCATCAATTGACCGAGGCGCCTGCTGTGAATTTCACCAGGTCCTGAGCGCCTGCACATTCTCCTGCCGGTCCCATCAGCACGGTGTATTTCACTTTGTCACCGACGAGAAAATAGTCATCGCCACCCGCCGTGGTATTGGGCCCTACGCGGATTGCCAGCCTGGAACGAAAACCATCATCAGGGGTGACCATGGCGAACTTCGTCGACGTTGTATCAACCCAGACTGTCCTGATCGCGTTGATCGTGCCCTCACCGTTTCTTTTGGTTATTTGATCACCCATGCCGGCCCTCCTGCCCTGCCGCCGAAGTCGGACTGCGAAGAGACAATGAAACGCTTAAGTGGCGAGGATGACTACTGTCAGGTTTTACAGTTTCAGCCCATGACTGCGACAAAACGGGGCCTTTTGTCAGTAAAAGCCCTAGCAGTTCTGATAGTGGCCAACGATTGACGGATGTCCGACACTAACGCCCCAGTTGTCCAATTGTGCATGGAGCTGCTTCGATGCCACTTTCCTCGAGTAGTACCGTGCTGTGTCGCTATGGTTATGATCCGCTGGACCGTCAGGTTGATTGCGCCCCGTCCGCAACAGGCAGGCTCCAGCGTTTTTTACTGCAAAACGCGCCTGGCTAACGAAATTCAAGGCGCGGTTCACCGCAGCATCTTCCAGCACGACGACCAGCTATTGGCGCAACAACTGCGCCAGAACGGCAAGATCGACACCACCCTTCTGGCGACCGACCAACAACGTTCCGTGATAAACGCACTCGACGCTGCTGAGCCTCACCCTCTCGCCCTCACACCCTACGGCCACCGCCCTCCGCCCTCCGGAAAACGGCTTGCTCAGCCTGCTCGCGTTCAATGGCGAACGGCCTGATCCGCTGACCGGGCATTATCATTTGGGTAATGGTTATCGGCAGTTCAACCCGGTATTGATGCGGTTCAACAGTCCGGACAGCTTGAGTCCGTTCAGCGACGGTGGGAAGAATGCATATGCGTATTGCGGGGGGGATCCGGTTAATCGGAGTGATCCGAACGGCAAATTCTCTATCTTGTCGAATGTTTTCAGCATTTTCAACGTTTCCGCCGTTGTTGCAGTGGGTACTTTTGCTGGATCACTATATGTAGAGGATGAGACGCTGGGGTTGATACTTTCGGGGATTTCAGGGCTGGCAGGCGGCATTGCTCTTGGCAGTAAGTTAGCGCCCTTAAGAAAAGCCCGCCAACCGCAGATGAGTGGAAGCGTCCAGCCGAGGGGTAACACCTCAATCACAATCCAAATGAACAGTCTTCCTCAAGGCAATCCGAGCTCGCCCCCCGCCTATAACCCGCCTGCCCCGGTCGACCGTGGCCTTAACAGATTCAGCCAGCGCCCACCTGCGTTTCGAACCGAAGCAAGAAATCCGAATCAGCCCCAACACCGCCTTGGCGAACGACCCAATGGTAGTCCTGTATTTGAAGGGCCAAATGGTACGCCGACCACCAGACCCAGCGGCGCATCGGATTTGGCACCAGTCGGCAATTCTATTCGCACCCGGTCGCGATGAAATCACCGCAAGGTCAGCGGGACGTGTTCAAACCAGCGACGGCAACCACAACCGAAACCGGGCCCCGCCCAGCGGCGAGGCCTCGACCGTCAACGTTCCGCCCTGCGCCTCCAGCGCCCGACGACTGATCGCCAGCCCCAGACCAAACCCGCCCGTCGCCCGATCCCGACTGCGATCCAATCGATAGAACGGTTCGAAAATCCGCTCGCGCTCGTCATCGGGAATGCCGATGCCATCGTCATCGACCCAGATTTCACAGCCCTTCGCACAGACCTGCACCCCGATCTGAATGCGCTTCTCGCAATAGCGCATTGCGTTGCGCAGCAGGTTCTGAATCGCGCGGGCAGCCAGGCGTGGGTCTAGCGTGAAGCGTTCGAGCTGGCCGTGGAGCAGCACGTCGATGACGATGTCCGGGTTTTCCAGCTCCTCGTCGACACTGCCCAAAATGCTGTCGATGAATTCATCCAGCGCCACCTCGACCTGTTCCGGCACTTTCGCCGGGTTTTGCAGGCGGCTGTAAGACAGCAGCTCCAGCACCAGCTCATCGAGTTCACGAATGTGTGCAACCAGCCCTTGCAACCGCTCCCGACTGGAGGCGGGCAAATCATCGGACAGCGCGAGGGCCAGGCCGAAATCCAGTCGGGTCAGCGGTGTGCGCAGTTCGTGGGAAACGGCGTTAAGCAAATCCCGCTGCTGGTTGAGCAGTTTTTCGATGTCGCCAGCCATGGTGTCGAACACGTTGGCCAGGCTACCGATGTTGGAGTGGCCGGGGATCCGGGTGCGCTCGCTCAAATGACCTTTGCCGAAGCGCTCAGCCGTGCCTTTGAGCCGCTCCAGGTCGCGCCAGTGCGGGCGCAGCCACAGCAACAGGCACGCGAGCAGGGTCGCGCCGATCAGCACGTTGATGCTCCAGTACAGCAAATTGACGTCCAGCGGGTCCGGCGGCACGACCATTTGCACGACAACTTGCGCGTTCAGCGGCGCCACCGCCAGCGTGCGCCAGCCCCAATCGCCGATGCGCACGACGTTCTCGCCACGCTGGAGACGCTTCTGTTCCGCCAGGGTCAAACCGTCATCGTCATTGCGGCTCAGGACGATGTGCAGCGGATTGAATGCCTTGTCCAACTCGGCAGCCAAGGCCGGCCACTGCGCTTCGGGCACGGCGTGAAACTGCTTGACGATCAGCGACTGCAAGCCGCGCGAGTAATCGAGGTTGTAGGTGACAAAGCGCTCCTGGAAGACCTTGATCACGACGTCCGGCACCAGATAGATCGCGGCGCTGTACGAGATGATCGTCACCAGGTACAGGCGAAAGAGGATCCTGAACATCGCTTCAGCATTCCCACTCGGAACGGCTGAACAGGTAACCCTTGCCCCACACGGTCTTGATCTTGCGCGCCTCGCCGGCGTGGTCATCGAATTTGCGTCGCAACTTGGAAATCGCCACGTCAACCGAGCGGTCGGTGCCGTTGAATTCGATGCCGCGCAGGCGTTGCAGGATCTGGTCGCGGCTCAGCACTTCGCCGGCATGCCGGGCCAGCACCACCAGCAGGTTGTATTCACCGCTAGACAGCTCGACCAGTTGCTCGCGCCAGGTCACGGTGCGCTCGGACAGGTCGATGCACAGGTTTCCCATGAGAATGCGGTCGTTGGCGGTCTGCGGTTCGCTGAGGCTGCTGCGGCGCAATAGTGTGCGCACGCGGGCCAGCAATACACGCGGTTCGCAGGGTTTGGTCACGTAGTCGTCGGCGCCCATTTCCAGGCCCAGTACCTGGTCGTGGCTGTCGTCGCGGGCGGTGAGCATCAGGATCGGCAGCGTCGCCGAATCCGCCCGCAGCAAGCGGCAGACCTGCAGGCCGTCGAGCCCCGGCAGCATCAGGTCGAGGATCACCAGGTCGGGGGGATTGACCCGCGCGCGCTCGCGCACGTGGTCGCCGCGGCTGATCACGCTGACGCAATAGCCGTTGCGTTCCAGGTAGCTGGCAATCAGTTCGGAGAGCGCGGTGTCGTCTTCGACCAGGAGGATGTTGGGCATGGGTGTTTCCAGAAAGTGCAGTGGCGCCTGTTGTGCCGCCATCGCCAGCAGGCTAGCTCCCACAGGGGTTTGATGTGAGCACAGATTTTGTGAACATCCCCTATCAACTGTGGGAGCCAGCCTGCTGGCGATGGCGGCATGACAGGCGCTGAAAGAATCAAGCCGTGAAGGATATACGCCCTCACCCATGCCTGAGTAAAACCCTTACACAATTTCACACAGCACCAACAAAGCTTCACCGCTACCCTCGTCGGCTCCCCGTAGGATGCGGGAGTTCATTATTGGGGGATTTACATGTCAAAGAACCTGCTTGCCAAGCTCAGCCTGCTTGCCCTGGCGTTGACGCTGAGCGCGTGTGACAAGTCCTCGAACGCTGAAGAACAGGCGCCGTTGGCCACCGTACGCATCGAGACCCTCACAGCCCGCCCCCTGTCGATCACCAGCGAGTTGAGCGGGCGGATTGCCGCGCCACGCATTGCCGAAGTGCGCGCCCGTGTCGCCGGCGTGGTATTGCAGCGTGTTTTTCACGAAGGCAGCGACGTGAAAAAAGGCGACGTGCTGTTTCGCATCGATCCGGCACCGTTCAAGGCTGACCTGGACAGCGCCGAAGCTTCGCTGCGCAAGGCCGAAGCCAACGCCTTCCAGGCCCGACTGCAAGAGCAGCGCTACGCCCAGTTGATCGAAGGCAACGCCATCAGCGGCCAGGACTACGACAACGCCCGGGCCGCCGTACGGCAAACCGCCGCTGACGTCGCGGCCAATAAGGCCGCCGTGGATCGAGCGAAATTGAATCTCGGTTACGCCACCGTCACCGCGCCCATTTCCGGGCGCATCGGCCGCGCGCTGGTCACCGAAGGCGCGTTGGTCGGGCAGAACGAAAGCACACCGCTGGCCCTGATCCAGCAGTTGAATCCGATTCATGCCGACCTCACCCAATCGACCCGCGAACTCAACGACCTGCGCCGCGCCTTCCGCTCGGGTCAGTTGAAGGAAGTCGGTCAGGGGCAGGCCAAAGCCACGCTGATTCAGGACGACGGCAGCCTCTATCCGCTGCCGGGCAAGCTGTTGTTCACCGACGTCACCGTCGACCCGGGCACCGGCCAGATCATCCTGCGCAGCGAGTTTCCCAACCCGGACCTCGATTTGCTGCCCGGCAGCTTCGTGCGGGTGCGCCTGGAACAAGCCGTGAATCAGCAAGGCATCAGCGTGCCGCAACGCGCCATCCAGCGTGACAGCGCGGGCGTTGCGCAGGTGCTGATGCTCGACGCGGATCAACGGGTCGGCCAGCAACCGGTCGAACTGGGCGTCGTGCAAAACGATCGCTGGATCGTCACCGCAGGCCTCAAGTCTGGCGACCGCATCGTCATTGAAGGCCTGCAACACGCCAAGCCCGGCGAGAAAGTGCAGATCGACGACTCCCCTCTTCCACTTGCCCAGGCTTCTGGTCAGTAAGCAGGACGCTTTTCTATGCCGCAGTTCTTTATTGATCGCCCGGTGTTCGCCTGGGTGGTTGCCCTGTTCATCTTGTTGGCTGGCGCCCTGGCCATTCCGCAGTTGCCGGTGGCGCAGTACCCCGATGTCGCGCCGCCGCAGATCGAAATCTATGCCGTGTACCCCGGTGCCTCGGCGCAAACCGTGGACGAAAGCGTGGTCAGCCTGATCGAGGAAGAGCTCAACGGCGCCGATCATCTGTTGTATTTCGAGTCGCAAAGCAGCCTCGGCAGCGCCACGATCAAGGCGACTTTCCAGCCGGGCACCAACCCGGAAATGGCTCAGGTGGATGTGCAGAATCGCCTGAAAGTCGTCGAGTCGCGCCTGCCGCAAGCGGTCAATCAGCAAGGTTTGCAGGTAGAGAAAGTCTCCGCCGGTTTCCTCCTGCTGATCACCTTGACTTCCACTGACGGCAAGCTCGACGACGTGGCGCTCAGCGATTATCTGGCGCGTAACGTGATGAACGAGATCAAGCGCCTGGACGGCGTCGGCAAGGCCCAGTTGTATGGCGCCGAACGGGCGATGCGGATCTGGATCGACCCGCAGAAACTGATCGGTTTCAACCTGACACCGGCCGACGTCAACGCCGCCATCGTTGCGCAGAACGCCCAAGTCTCGGCCGGCAGCATCGGTGATCTGCCGACCCGCACCACCCAGGAAATCACCGCGACCATTCTGGTCAAAGGCCAGCTGTCGACCCCGGAAGAGTTCGCCGACATCGTGCTCAAGGCCAATGCCGACGGCTCCACGGTGCGCATCGGTGATGTGGCGCGGGTCGAAATCGGCAGCCAGGAATATCAGTTCGGCACGCGCCTGAACGGCAAGCCGTCCACCGCCGTCGGCGTGCAGTTGTCGCCCGGCGCCAACGCCCTGAGCACCGCGACGCTGGTGCGGGCGAAGATGGATGAACTGGCGCGCTACTTCCCGGCCAATGTGGAATACAAGATTCCGTACGACACCTCGCCCTTCGTCAAAGTGTCGATTACCAAAGTGGTTTACACCCTGGTCGAGGCGATGGTGCTGGTGTTCGCGGTGATGTTCCTGTTCCTGCAAAACATCCGCTACACGCTGATTCCGACCCTCGTTGTGCCGGTGGCATTGATGGGCACTTTTGCGACCATGCTCGCGCTGGGGTTCTCGATCAACGTGCTGACCATGTTCGGCATGGTGCTGGCCATCGGCATTCTGGTGGACGACGCCATCGTCGTGGTGGAGAACGTCGAGCGGATCATGGTCACCGAAGGCCTGTCGCCCAAAGAGGCGACCCGCAAGGCGATGAAGCAGATCACCGGTGCGATCATCGGCATCACGCTGGTGCTGGTGGCGGTGTTCATTCCGATGGCGTTCATGCAGGGCTCGGTCGGGGTGATGTACCGGCAATTCTCGCTGTCGATGGCCACCTCGATTCTGTTTTCGGCCTTCCTCGCGCTGACCTTGACCCCGGCGCTTTGCGCCACGCTGCTCAAACCGATTGCCAAGGGCGAGCATCACGCCAAGGGCGGTTTCTTCGGCTGGTTCAACCGGCGCTTCGAGCAACTGACCGAGCGCTATCAGGGCTGGGTCGCCTATGCGCTGAAACGCAGCGGCCGCTACCTGCTGATCTACGGCGTGCTGCTGGTCGCTCTGGGGCTGTGCTTCAGTCGTCTGCCCTCTTCGTTCCTACCGGTGGAGGATCAGGGTTACACCATCACCGACATTCAGCTGCCGCCCGGCGCGAGCAAGAATCGCACGGTGCAGGTGGTCGAGCAGATCGAAGCGCACAACGCCAGCGAACCGGGCGTCGGTGACAGCACGGTGATTCTCGGCTTCAGCTTCTCCGGCAGCGGGCAAAACGCGGCGCTGGCGTTTACCACGTTGAAAGACTGGTCGGATCGCGGCAGCGACGATTCGGCCAGTTCGATTGCCGACCGCGCCAACATCGCACTGAGCCAGATCAAGGATGCCGTGGCGTTCGCGGTCCTGCCGCCGCCGGTGGACGGCCTCGGCACCTCCAGCGGTTTCGAGTTCCGCTTGCAGGACCGTGGCGGCCTCGGGCATGCCACGCTGATGCAGGCGCGCACCGCGTTGCTGGCGGCCGCCGAGAAAAGTCCGATCCTGATGAACGTGCGCGAAAGTGCCTTGGCCGAAGCGCCGCAGGTGCAACTGATCGTCGACCGTAAACAGGCAAATGCGCTGGGGGTTTCCTTTGCTGACATTGGCAGCGTGCTGTCTACCGCGGTCGGTTCGGCGTACATCAACGACTTCCCCAATCAGGGGCGGATGCAGCGGGTGGTGGTTCAGGCCGAAGGCGATCAACGCAGTCAGGTCGCCGATCTGCTGAAGATCCACGTGCGCAACAGCAACGGGAAAATGGTGCCGTTGTCCGCCTTCGTCCAGGCCAAATGGACCCAGGGCCCGGCGCAATTGACCCGTTACAACGGCTATCCGGCGATCAGTATCTCCGGTGAGCCGACGCCGGGTCACAGCACCGGTGAAGCCATGGCGGAAATCGAACGGTTGGTCGCGCAAGGGCCGGCAGGCCTGGGCCAGGAATGGACCGGCCTGTCTTTGCAGGAACGACTGTCCGGCAGTCAGGCACCGATCCTGCTCGGGTTGTCGCTGTTGATCGTGTTCCTGTGCCTGGCGGCGTTGTATGAGAGCTGGTCGATTCCGACCTCGGTGCTGCTGGTGGTGCCGCTGGGCGTGCTCGGTGCGGTATTGGCCGTGACCTTGCGCGGGATGCCCAACGACGTGTTCTTCAAGGTCGGGCTGATCACCATCATCGGCCTGTCGGCGAAGAACGCGATCCTGATCATCGAGTTCGCCAAGAGCCTGTACGACGAAGGCCACGACCTGATTGACGCCACGCTGCAAGCCGCACGCCTGCGCTTGCGGCCGATCGTCATGACGTCCCTGGCGTTCATCCTCGGCGTCGTGCCCCTGGCAATCGCCACGGGCGCCAGCTCCGCGAGCCAGCAAGCCATTGGCACCGGCGTGATTGGCGGAATGATCACCGCGACACTGGCGGTGGTGTTTGTGCCGGTGTTTTTTGTGGTGGTGATGAAGCTCGTCCGCAAACGGCATCTCTAGCTGTGTAGAAACGGACACATCCTTTACGATTGAAACCGGGGACATCCTTTACGTTTCTGTTGGCTT
>NZ_JAVLRV010000002.1:2057264-2100675 GCF_055803035.1 Pseudomonas sp. 300
AATCTGGCGCCTTTCGAAATATGGGGTGGACGATGGGGATCGAACCCACGACAACGGGAGTCACAATCCCGTGCTCTACCAACTGAGCTACGCCCACCATATTGCGTAACAAAGAAGCCAAACAACTTCCTCGTCGAGCCCCAGCCAAGCCAGAGGCCTGAATGAAGCTTTATTTGGTGCGGATGAAGAGACTCGAACTCTTACGCCTCGCGGCGCTGGAACCTAAATCCAGTGTGTCTACCAATTCCACCACATCCGCGTGTAGCCTTTAAAGCAAAGGCGCCAGACTGTTAATCTGGCGCCTTTCGAAATATGGGGTGGACGATGGGGATCGAACCCACGACAACGGGAGTCACCTCTCGTTAGCGGGAGGCGAATTCTACAGCGTTACTCGCTGCTGTCAACACCTCTTTTTCTCCAATTTCGATCGGTAGAGGCTACGTCACTCCCGGCAAGGAGATGCCTGGATTTTTGAATCTCGCCTGCGCGTGAGAACCAAAACGTTTGCCGACGCTCAGAGCGCCCCTTAACCAGTGCACCGCAAGTCCATGGCGCGTGACTGGATACGTCTGGCTACCGGCAGATGATCCCCAGCGACAGCGCGCCCAGCACAGCCAGGACAAACGGGCTCGAAACAAAACCGATCTGCACATCGCCACTCAGGGACCATAAGCGCAGGGGGGGGGTCATCACATCGCGCATCAGGACGAAGGTCAGCAGCAGGATCACAATCTGCAATCCGGGCTGTGTTTTCGGGGTCAGCCAGAACCAGAGGGCACGGAGGCTAAAACCGGGAAGCAGATAAATGCCGTAATCGATCAGTAGCGAAAGTCCCTCTTCAATCATGTGTCTATCCGTAGGCTTCGAAGCGAATGCCGGGTTATAGCATCCACTTCAGAAGAATGTGAGAGGCAATCCAGGGAGACGCTTGGGCCACGCCCAGCCCGAACACCAGGAAAGCGGACAGATAAAAAGCAAAAAACACAATCAACGCCCGCCTCGACATCACCCGCCTCCAGAAACACTGAAACACTCAAACCGGCTTCATGGCTTGGACGCTCGGCAATTTGCACAGTTCAATGTTCCGCCAGGTTGGGCATTCAGACGCCGTTGTCCCTCAGGAAGGCGCTAAACACCGGCTATCTAAGAGAGACATCCGAAAAAAGGGAACTGGCACTACGCCATCAATGTCGTAGCGGCATGACCTGGAGAATCAGATGACCCGCGCTCGGCATTTCCAAATCAACTATTGCTTCAAAAAAAGACGGCAGGTGTTTGTCCAGCCGGACTTGCACATGAGTGATGAAGATGCCTGGTACTACGCGTGCCTGCACTCTGGCGTCGGCCTGTTGTATGGCGAACACCATGATCAGCGAAATCACCTGCGGGTGCGCGCGCATGCTGAACAGTCCGGTTTGACCCACGTTACCTGGGAGGAACTGCCATAAAGCGGGCAGAGCGTGGAACCTGACGCTACGCTCCATACAGCGCATCCTCCTCTATAAAGGTAGTCATCATGCCTTTGTCTCTGAGGTTACCCACCGTCCCGGGCGGACTTCTGCTGCTTGTGCTTGCTGCCGGCAACGCTCAAGCGCAAGGTAAAACCTGCGAATGCGAGTTCAGTAGCCACGACTATCAGGCCTACGGCACGAGTGGTGCCTGTGGTGTGTTCATGTACGCGAAGGCCAGTGTCTGCGAGATCTCTTTCGCCGGTATCGGTGCCAATCCCGATGTGCTTGTTAACCCGATGCTGGGCACCAACACGCTGCAGGCCCAGCTAGACATCGCCCCGGACATTTTCAGTCGTTATCTCGAGTTCGTAAAAACGGGCAACATCACGCAACTCAGCGACCGCGCATTCATAGAGCGCAGTTTGCCTGCCATGGCCCGCGCCAGCCTGTTCCGCACAGCCGTGCAAATAGCCGAAGCACCGATCAAGCAACTGGATGCCTTGATTCAGGAGGTGGCACACCAATACAGCGGCGAACTGGAAGCGATTTTCCTTGGCAAAAAAGAACCGCACACGCTCAAGCGGGACGCCGAGAGCGACGTTGAACTGGGTCGCGGTTATGTCCAGATCAATTACAGAAAGGATATTCAACTGCGCATTCTTTACTTCTCGCCAGCACAGAGGTGAAGCCCCATGAACTTCACCTGCCTGGAAGAACTGTCGGACCTTGAGCGGGTGGCTTTGTTTGCGGCCATGGGCTTCGCGGCGATTCTGCTGGTCTTGGGCCTTGGCTTGTCCTTTCGATTGAAGCTCTGGCAGACACTGGCGGAAATCCTCTACGACAACATCCATTTAAAGTTGCCGCCTCCCCTCCTTTGCCTGGCGACTAGCTTTGCGCTGGTGGGCGGTATCTATTGGTACCTGGATCGCCAATACCCGGCCGACAGCCTTGTATTCAGTTCAAAGCCGTGGACCCTTGGGGAGATCAAGCAGCGACTGGAAACGGTGTCGGGGGTGGGTATTCAACTGAAGGGGGACGTGGCGGTTTTTGCGATTGATCGGCGGATCAGCGGGGCTTGCGCGAGTGATGTATTGAAAACGATTTGTGACGATTACCGGGATCAATTGGTTTGTCGCAATGAGCCCGGGCGAACGCTTGTTGAACGTAAACCCTGAAGGGTGCCGTACAAAACAAATGTGGGCGCTAGCCTGCTAGCGCCCACAGAGATTGCTGTTAACCCGACAACCGGGTCAACAGCACTTCGGCCCGGCCTTGCTTCCGTAACGCGCTTCCTGGCGTTCCCGAAAGAACACCTCGTAACTCATCACCGGTTTGTCCGGGTGTTTGCTCTGCATATGCTCGACGTAGTTGTCGTAGTCGGGCATGCCGACCATCAGGCGTGCAGCCTGCCCGAGGTATTTACCGAGGCGACTCAGGTCATTGAACATGCTGCACTCCTCGATCAAGCATCCGGCAGCGCCTGAAATGGCGCTTCTTTATCCGTGCGCTCTTTGGTTCCCCAGGCGGCGATGCCAACCTTGAGGGCAAAGAACAGGATGCTGAACACCACCAACAGGAACAGCGCGGTCAACGTCGCATTGGTGTAGGCGTTGTAGATCACGTGCTGCATCTGATCGATGCTCTTGGCCGGTGCGAGTACCTGACCATTGGCCAAGGCATCGCTGTACTTCTTGGCCAGCGCGAGGAAACCGATCGCCGGGTTGGCGTCGAACAACTTGATGAAACCGGCGGTGGTGGTGCAGATCAGCAGCCAGACTGCTGGCAGCATCGTGACCCAAACGTAGCGCTGGCGTTTCATTTTGATCAGCACAACCGTCGCCAGCATCAGCGCAATACCGGCCAGCATCTGGTTGGAAATACCGAACAGCGGCCACAAGGTGTTGATGCCACCCAGCGGATCGATCACGCCTTGATAGAGCAAGTAACCCCACATCGCCACACAACCGGCAGTGGCGATCAGGTTGGCGGTCCAGGAGTCAGTGCGTTTCAGCGCCGGCACGAAAGAGCCGAGCAAATCCTGAAGCATGAACCGACCGGCACGGGTACCGGCGTCAACCGCCGTCAGGATGAACAGCGCTTCGAACAGGATCGCAAAGTGGTACCAGAACGCCATGGTGTTTTCACCCGGCAGGACGTGGTGCAGGATCTGCGCGATACCGACCGCCAGGGTTGGCGCACCGCCGGCACGGGCCAGAATGGTGGTTTCACCGATGTCCTTGGCCACCGCTTGCAGGGCTTCAGGGGTAATTGCAAAGCCCCAGCTGCTGACGGTTTGTGCCACCGAAACAGCATCCGCGCCGACAATCGCCGCCGGACTGTTCATGGCGAAATACACACCCGGCTCGATCACCGAAGCGGCAACCATCGCCATGATGGCCACGAACGATTCCATCAGCATGCCGCCGTAACCGATGTAACGGGCATGACCTTCACTGGCCAGCAACTTCGGCGTAGTGCCGGACGCGATCAGCGCGTGGAAACCCGAGACCGCGCCACAAGCAATGGTGATGAACAGGAACGGGAACAGCCCCCCCTTCCACACCGGCCCGGTGCCGTCGATGAACTGGGTCAATGCCGGCATTTTCAAGTCGGGCATGGTGATCAGGATGCCAATCGCCAATGCCACGATGGTGCCGATTTTCAGGAACGTGGAGAGGTAGTCTCGCGGCGCCAGAATCAGCCACACCGGCAATACCGCAGCCACGAAACCGTAGCCGATCAGCATCCAGGTGATTTGAATGCCGGTGAAGGTGAAGGCCTTGGCCCAGACCGGGTCCGCGGCAATCAGCCCGCCGAGCCAGATCGAACCGAGCAGCAGCAACACGCCGACGATGGAGATCTCACCGATGCGGCCCGGGCGGATGTAGCGCATGTAGATGCCCATGAACATCGCGATCGGGATGGTCGCCATCACCGTGAAAATGCCCCACGGGCTCTCGGCCAGGGCTTTGACCACGATCAGCGCCAGCACCGCGAGGATGATGATCATGATCAGGAAGCAGCCGAACAGCGCGATGGTGCCGGGGATGCGGCCCATTTCTTCACGGACCATGTCGCCCAGGGAGCGACCGTTGCGGCGAGTTGACATGAACAGGACCATGAAGTCCTGAACCGCACCGGCCAGCACCACGCCGGCAATCAGCCACAGCGTGCCGGGCAAGTAGCCCATCTGCGCCGCCAACACCGGACCGACCAGCGGACCTGCGCCGGCAATCGCCGCGAAGTGGTGACCGAAGAGTACGTGCTTGTTGGTGGGTACGTAGTCCAGACCGTCGTTGTTAAGTACGGCGGGCGTGGCTCGATTGGGGTCAAGTTGCATCACCTTGTTGGCGATGAACAGGCTGTAGTAGCGGTATGCAACAAGGTAGATAGCGACGGCTGCGACTACGATCCAGAGGGCGTTGATCGCTTCGCCGCGGCGCAGGGCCACGACACTCAGCGCAAACGCTCCCAGAACAGCCACGGCAAACCAGGCGAGGTGTTTAGCCAGACGGGGCATAGCATGTCTCCTGCCGACAGCCTGTGACTGCGGCGGTAATTTTTATAATTGTGTCCGCTGTGCGGAGCTGGCCCAATATCCGCGCATGCCGTCCACAAATAAATCCGCGTTACTACGTACGCGATCTCTACGTAGTTCTACGTAGAAACCGCCGATCTCGCAGCTGAAATGCAACCCCCCTGTGGGAGCCAGCCTTCTGGCGATGACGGACTGACACTCACCATTGATGTTGACTGTGCCACCGCCATCGCCAGCAAGCTGGCTCCCACAAGGGTTTGTATTTCAACTGACTGACATCCCAACCACAGGTCATTCCGTCCAGCAGCGCTACTGGACGCACGTATCTTTGGCATATGATGCCCGCCTTCGCCTTCCCCCGGTCCGGACAGGAGCCCTGATGCAGCTCAAACACAAAATCGTCGCGCTCGGGATTCTGCCGCTGGTGTTGGCGATCGCTGTCATCTGTGGGCTGGTGATTTCCCTGAACCGCCAGGTGGGTGATCAACAGGCGCAACTGATCGAAGACAGCATCCTGGCGAGCAAGCGCGCCGAACTGAAAAACTACGTGGAAATGGCGCAAAGCCTGATCGCGCCGCTGTACGACGACGGCCACGGCGACGAACACGCCCAGCAAAAAGTGCTGGAAGAACTGCGCAAACTCAGCTTTGGCATCAATGGCTACTTCTTCGTCTACGACCGCGAAGGTCGCAGCCTGATGCACGCGCGGCAGTCGGAACTGGTCGGCCAATACCTGTGGGACATGAAGGATCCGCACGGCCTGCCGGTGATTCAGGCCTTGCTCGAAAGTGCACAATCTGGCGAAGGCTTTCAACGCTACGCCTGGAACAAGCCGTCTTCCGGCCAGGTCACCGACAAGCTGGCCTATGTCGTGATGCTGGATCGCTGGGGCTGGATGCTTGGCACCGGCATTTACCTTGAGGACGTCGAACGCGCGACCCAACAGGCGCGTGACGAAGTGGCGATGGGCATCCGCAAGACCATGCTGGCGATTGCCGCCGTGGCCCTCGTGGCGGTGCTGTTCGTGTTTGCCAGCGGCATGACACTGAACGTCAGCGAGCACCGTCTGGCCGACAAAAAACTTCAGCGCCTGACCCAGCGTATCGTCAGCTTGCAGGAAGAAGAACGCTCTCGGGTTTCCCGTGAACTACACGACGGCATCAGTCAGGTCCTGGTCTCGATCAAGTTCCAGTTCGAACTGGCCAGCCATGTGCTGGAGAATGGACAAGACAAGGGTTTGAGCATTTTAAGAGAGGCCACGGAGCGGCTGGGAGACGCCATTGGCGAGGTTCGCAGCCTCTCCCACGACCTGCGCTCATCCTTGCTCGACACCCTGGGGTTGTCGGCGGCCATCGGTCAACTTGCCGAGGAATTCGAGCAGCGCAGCGGCCTCACCGTGACCTACAACGACAATGAATTCGACTGCCATCTGGTCGATGGCGCGGCGGTTTCGTTGTTTCGCATTGTGCAGGAAGGCCTGACCAACATTGAACGCCACGCACAGGCGAAACACGTTTCCATCAACCTGCACGGCTCTGAAGATTCGATCCGGTTGACGGTGATCGATGACGGTATCGGCTTCAACGTCGCCCAGGTCGAACGTGGGCACGCCGGCATCGGCCTGCGTAATATCCGTGAGCGTGTCGAGCATTTTGGCGGCCGGTTCGAGCTGATATCGGTGCCGGGACGAAGTGAGCTGGACGTGCTGCTGCCCATGAAATTGCCCGGCGCAAAGCGCTGATCAGACAAAAAGAGTGAATGCCCGTGATAAACCTGCCCTCCCCGATCCGCGTCGCCCTGGTCGACGATCACTCCCTGGTTCGCGACGGGATCAAGGCGCTGCTGTCTGTCATGGCGCCGCTGGAAGTAGTCGGCGAAGCCGAGAATGGCGCAGACGCCATCGAGATGGTGGGTCGCTGTCAGCCGGATCTGTTGCTGGTCGATATCAGCCTCAAGGACATGAACGGTCTGGAGCTGACGCGATTGCTGCGCAGTCAGTACCCCTCGCTCAAAGTGCTGGTGCTGAGCATGTACGACAATTATGAATACGTGAGCGAATCCGTGCGTTCGGGTGCCAGTGGCTATGTGCTGAAGAACGCGCCGTCACGGGAAATCATCGCCGCCATTGAAGCCATCGCCAGCGGCGGGACGTTCTACAGCGCGGAAATCGCTCAGCGGCTCATCGCCGATAAAAGTACCGACAATGAGCTGACACCGCGTGAAAGTCAGGTCTTGTACAAAATGGCTCAAGGGATGAACAACAAGGAAATGGCCCGTGACCTCGACATCAGCGTGCGCACGGTTGAAACCCATCGACTGAGCATCCGCCGCAAACTCAACATCGACAAACCGGCGGCGCTGGTCAAATACGCCATCGACCACGGGATCATTTCCCCATAAGCCGGCTCCCACAAGGTTTATGTCATCCCGGACTCCTCACACATCCCGACATGCCCACCGGAGACACCTGTGCCAGCGCTGACCGCCCGCGAGATTTCCCAGCTATTGCGCGACGCCGCCCTGGAGGTTCGGCCTCTGCGTTTAGCGGGCGAACCGTCCGTATCCGGCCTGATGCAGGTCGACATCGAGGGTTGGCAGCTAACCCTTGATGTCGACGAAAAACACCTGCGTCACTGCCAACGCTGCCAGAGCCCGGACGGCCGCGAGGGCCTGTTCGACAGTTGGCAACGTTACGGCACTGACCCGGTGAGCCTGCTCAGCACCTGGGAGCTGGCGCAGATAGAACGCTTGCTGACCGAGCTCAAAACCGCGGTTTGACTGCCTTCCAGTCCGGTTTGTAACGTTGCATCTGCTTCACGTCATCGCGCTGACGAATGCCGCAGGTCAGGTATTGATCATGCAGCTTGCCCAGTTGATCGTGATCCAGTTCCAGACCGAGCCCGGGCGCGCGCGTGATTTTCACGCAGCCATCGATGATCGGCAGCTTGCCGCCCTTGATCACTTCTTCATCCGGTTCCTGCCACGGGTAATGCGTGTCGCAGGCGTAATCCAGATTGGGCACCGCAGCGGCGACATGCGCCATCGCCATCAGGCTGATGCCCAGGTGCGAGTTGGAATGCATCGACACGCCAAGACCGAAGGTGTCGCACATTTTCGCCAGCGCCTGCGTGTCGCGCAGCCCGCCCCAGTAATGGTGATCGGCGAGGACGATCTGCACGCTGTTCAACGCCACGCTACGCCGGAACTCGTCGAAATCGGTGACCACCATGTTGGTCGCCAGCGGCAGCCCGGTGCGTTTGTGCAGCTCGGCCATGCCGTCGAGGCCCGGCGTGGGGTCTTCGTAATATTGCAGGTCATCGCCCAGCAACTCAGCCATGCGAATCGAGGTGTCCAATGACCAATTGCCATTCGGGTCGATGCGCAACGGGTAACCGGGGAAGGCCTTTTTCAGCGCCTTGATGCACGACACTTCGTGCTCCGGCGGCAGCGTGCCGGCCTTGAGTTTGATGCTCTTGAAACCGTAGGCCTCGATCATCCGTCGCGCTTGGGCAACGATCTGCTCTTCATTCAGCGCCTCGCCCCAATTGTCCGGTTTGTACGGCGAATCGACATGCTGCGCGTACTTGAAAAACAGGTAGGCGCTGAACGGAATCTCGTCGCGGATCGCGCCGCCCAGCAAGTCCACCAACGGTACGTTCAACGAATGTGCCTGCAAATCCAGGAACGCCACTTCGAACGCCGAATACGCGTTGCTCACCGCTTTGCTGGCGTGCGAGCCCGGTGCCAGTTCCGCGCCGGCAATGCTCGCCGGTTTGTGCGCCGCCACGGTGGCCTGGACGATGCGCCGCAGTTGATTGAGGTTGAACGGATCGAGACCGATCAATTGCGCTTGAAGTTGCTGCTGGATCAACAGCGCTGGCGCATCGCCGTAACTTTCACCGAGACCGATGTAGCCATTGTCGCTCTCGATCTCGATGATCGAGCGCAGCGCGAACGGCTCGTGAATCCCGCTGGCATTGAGCAGCGGCGGATCACGGAACGCGATGGGGGTGACGGTGACTCGTTTGATTTTCAAGAGGCTGCTCCCTTTGGACCTGAGCTCAAGGCTTGATGACTGACTGATCTTTCTGGCGCGGCGACATCGGCAGGTTGGCCGGTCGACGCGCGAACGGGATCGCCACGCGGGGCCGTGCGGGCAAAAAAGATCACCACCGCCGCCACCAGCGAGGTGGCCGCCAACCCGTAGAGACCGCCTTCGATGGAGCCGGTTTTTTGTTCGAGGAAACCAAACGCTGTCGGGGCGACGAAGCCGCCGAGGTTGCCAATGGAGTTGATCAAAGCGATCACTGCCGCGGCGACTCGGGCATCCAGATAGCCTTGCGGAATGGGCCAGAACAACGCTGAGGCGGCCTTGAAACCAATCGCGGCAAAACAGATGGCGACGAAGGCGAAAATCGGCCCGCCAGTGGTGGACATGAACATGCCGAACGCGGCAATCACCAGGGTCAAGGCAACCCAGGCCTGCTGGTGTTTCCATTTGCTGGCCATGGCGGCGAAGCCATACATCGCGACGATGGAAATCAGCCATGGGATCGAGTTGAACAGGCCGACCTGAAAGTCGCCGAGGTTGCCCATTTTCTTGATCATGCTCGGCAGCCAGAACGTCGCGCCGTAGATGGTCAGGGCAATGGAAAAGTAGATGAAACAGAACAGTGCGATCTGCTTGTCGGCGAGCAATTTGAACATCGACGGCTTGACCGTCTGCGTGGCCTCGCGGGCCCGCTGTTCCAGGGCGATGGCGTCAACCAGCGCGTCCTTTTCTTCCGCGCTCAGCCAGTTCGCCTGACGCGGATGAGACTGCAACCAGAACCAGACAAACCCGCAGAGCACGATCGAGGCAAAGCCTTCGATCAGGAACATCCACTGCCAGCCGTGCAGGCTGAAACCGCTGACGTTCAACAGCGCACCGGACACCGGGCCGGAAATCACCGAGGCAATGGCCGAGCCGCTGAGGAAGATCGCCATGGCCTTGCCGCGTTCAGTCGACGGCAACCATTGGGTGAAGTAATAAATGATGCCGGGGAAGAACCCCGCTTCAGCCGCACCGAGAATGAAGCGCAGTACATAGAAACTGGTTTCGCCGCGCACGAACGCCATGGCCATGGCCGCTGCGCCCCAGGTGAACATGATGCGCGTCAGCCAGGCGCGGGCGCCGTAGCGTTGCAGCAGCAGGTTGGAGGGGACTTCGAAGATCGCGTAACCGATGAAGAACAGCCCGGCACCGAGGCCATAGGCAGCGGCGCCAATGCCAAGGTCGGTTTCCAGGTGGCTGCGCACGAAGCCGATGTTGACCCGATCGATGTAATTGACGATGAACATCACCACGAACAGCGGCAGCACATGGCGCTTCACCTTGGCCGCTGCGCGGGCGAGCACAGTCGGATCGGGCGGACTCTGGAGGGTATTCAAGGGGCGACTCCCGTTCATTGTTTTTTTAGGGACGAGGCCGATCATGGACGCCGACATTGATCCCGTCTAATCTAACTTGGCATTCGATTGATACCCGGATTAGATCAATGTTCGAACTGACCCAACTCCGCTGCTTCACCACGGTGGCCACCGAACTGAACTTCCGGCGTGCTGCCGAGCGATTGAACATGACCCAGCCGCCGCTCAGCCGACAGATTCAGCTGCTGGAACATCACCTGGGCGTCGAGCTGTTTACCCGCACCACCCGCAGCGTCGCCCTGACTGCTGCCGGCCGGGCATTTTTCATCGAAGCGCAAAACCTGCTTGAACGCGCACAGCAAGCCGCCACCACCGCCCGGCGTTTTGCCGAGGGCGATATCGGCACGGTCAACATCAGTTTTGTCGGCAGTGCGGTGTATGAATTCCTGCCCAAGGTGATTGCCGAAGCCCGGCTCAAGCAACCGCACGTGAAAATCGACCTGGCGGAAATGAACACCTACCAGCAGCACGAAGCCCTGCGCGCCCGCCGTATCGATCTGGGCATCGTCCGCGCGCCGTTGCTGGAACCGGGTTACGCCACCGAGTGCCTGGTGCGCGAGCCGTTTGTCCTGGCTGTACCCAGCCATCATCGATTGGCCAGCGCCGCAACCGTGTCGGTCAAAGACCTCGATGCGCAACCGTTTCTGATGTACTCCCACGCGGCCTATCCGCCGTTCAACGAACTGCTGACCGGCATGCTGCGCTCGGCCCGCGTCGCCCCGGAATACGTGCAATGGCTCGGCTCGTCGCTGACCATCCTGGCGCTGGTCAACGCCGGCATGGGTCTGGCGCTAGTGCCACGGTGCGCCAGCAGCGTGGTGTTCAAGAACGTGGTGTTTCGCGATATCGATCTGGGGGAAGGTGTGCAGAGCGAGTTGCATTTGATCTGGCGCGAGAACAATGACAACCCGGCGTTTACGATGTTGCGGGAGGGGATTCGCACCGCGGTGCGGGAGGGATGGGGGGTGTAAATGGCGGGGGAGATGTGTGGATGTTGCTTATCGGCAAAACAGCACCGTACGGTACGTCCGTCGGACGCGCGGCGGCGCCGTTAAATATGCCCTCCTGCGCCGTGAACCTTGTTTCAGCTCCCCAGTCTTACAGCGGCGCCAATTCCTCCCCTAACCGTTGTCATCTCTTCAGAGCTGTCCTTCCATGCGCCAAACCGCCCACGCCTTGCGCTTGACTTCGCTGTGCCTGTTTACCCTGCTTGCTTTTACCACCAGCCCCGCCCACGCAGGCGCGGAACGGCAACTGGTGGAAGCCATCAACGATTATCGTGCCCACCCGCAGCGCTGCGAACGACGTCCTGCCCAACGTTTGTCACCGCTGACGCTGAAATCCAATCTGGCTTTGCCGATCGGCTACGGTGGCGGCTTACGGGACCGGTTGAAAGCGTCCGGTTATCAGGCAGTGACCGTGCGTACCCTGCGCGTGGTCGGCGCGCAAGATGCCGAAGAGGCCTTCGACCTGCTGCAGAGCGACTACTGTATGGCATTGCTGGATAACCAATACGCCGATATCGGCGTCAGTCGCAGCCGCAGCGAATGGCAAGTGGTGCTGGCGCGGCCGGTACTGGACAGCCAAATGGACGACACCCGAGCCGTCAACCGGTCCTTGCTCGCCCAGGTCAACGCCGCGCGAGCAAAACCGCGCCTCTGCGGGCGCCAGCGCTTCGCCGCCGCCCGACCACTCGCCTGGAATGCCAGCCTCGGGGCCGCAGCACAGGGCCACAGCAAGGCGATGGCCTACGGAAATTACTTCGCACACCGTGATCCCGACGGTGATACGCCGGCCGACCGTGCGAGAGCTGCCGGATTCCGTGGCCGCCAGATCGGAGAAAACATCGCCGCGGGCCAAGGCTCACCGAGCAAGGCAATGGCAGGCTGGCTCGCCAGTCCCGGACACTGTGCCAACCTGATGAGCCCGATGTTCACCCAAGTGGGAGCCGCCTACGCGACGGACTCGCGCAGTGACGAAGGGGTTTACTGGACGATGTTGTTTGGAGCGCCTTGAGGCCGGGAACGCAGCAAATATCATGAGGCGTCACGCAGGCCGGCGCACCGCCCTCACCTTCCCGCTGCCACCGCCGCCGCAAAAGAACTGATCGCCGCCATCGGACTCAAGTCCCGACACGCCGACTCCGGTCGGCATCTTGACGCTATGCAGCACTTCCCCGGTTTCGGAATCCACGCGGCGCAACTCGCTTTCCTCCCCTTCCCACGTTCCATGCCAAAGCTGCCCATCAACCCAGGTCACTCCGGTAACGAAGCGGTTGGACTCGATCGTGCGCAAAATCGCGCCGGTCTCGGGGTCGATCTGGTGAATTTTCCGGTCGCGATAACGGCCGACCCACAACGTACCTTCAGCCCACGTCAGCCCGGAATCATTGCCGCCACCCGGTGCCGGGATGGTGCTGAGCACCTGGCCGGTGTGCGGGTCGATTTTCTGGATGCGGTCGGCGGCGAGCTGGAACAGGTGCTGGCCGTCAAACGCCGTGCCCGCGTCGGCGATAACCTCGATTGAACGCAAGGTCTTGCCGCTGGCCGGGTCGAGCGCGATGAGCTGTTCGCCACTGGCAAACCAGACACGTTCACCGTCCCACGTCACGCCATGCACGCTGTCGACGCCGGTGAACGGGCCATATTCACGGAGGATTTCTGCGCTTGAGTGTTTCATCTCGATTGCCTCTTCAGGGGTTCGTGGCGTTCATCCTAGTCACTCGGCAGAGGCGCCGGGAGTAACAAGGTCGTCGCGAAACCCGGCACCGGCGGGGTCATCCAGCGCCGGGCCCGGCCACGCCCGAATGGCTGCACTTTGCCGGCCGCCGCCAGCGCGTCGAGTGCGCGCTGCACCGTGCGTTGACTGGTGCCGAGGGCCAACGCCAGCGCTGAACTTGACCAGGATTCGCCGTCGGCGAGCAAGGCAAACAGCGCCGCGTATCGTTCTTCCACCGGTTGCGCCAGCACCACCACGTCGGATGAAACCAGCGCCACCAGCGCAAACCCGTGTTGAGTGGCGACGACACCCGCCAAGGGTTTCAGCGCCGCGCGCAGGCGCCCGACTTCAACACGCAAGCGCGCTCGATGGGACTCGTCCGATAGCTTCAGGCGAAACGCCCGGCGAATCAGTGTCTCCCTCGATACGTCCGCCGGCCAGATTTCGGCCAACGCCCGCACGAGGGCGAACAGCACCGGGCGCCTGGACAGGGAAACCGACATGCCGGCGCCGCGCACGGCATAACGGCAGGCGTCCACCACCAGCGCGGTCGACCCGAGCACGGCTTCAACTTCATCCAGTAACAACGGTCGCTCTTCGCCATGGGCGATCAGACGCGCTGTCGGGGAGTTCAGGACGAGAAAGGCGTTTTCGACCTCGGCAGTGAGCGCCGGGATACCCGCCTCGCGCGCGGCATGCTCGGCCCTCGTCAGGGCATGTCGGGCTGTTTGCGATTGCAGGCGGCGGATCGCAATACCCGCCGCCACCAATTCATGGGCGGCGCGCAAAACCGGTGGCAGCGTTGCAGGGTCCAGCGCAGCGAGCAGAACGTCAGCCTCGTCGAGGCGCCCGATCAGTAACAATCGCCGAATCTGCAGATACCGCGCGTGAGCGGCGTTCACTCGATCCCCGTGCGCCTCCAGCGTCACCCGTGCAGCTTCGAGCGCCTTCACTGGCCAGCCCAGGTCGCGCGAAGCCAGCGCAATTTCGGCCTCAGCCACCACGCACCGCGCCCGCGCCAACGCCTCTTTCGGGCCGAATGCGCGCGCGGCGCTTTTCATCAGCGCTTTCGCCCGAACCAGATCGCCGAGCTGCGCCATGGCGATACCGCGCAACGCGAGCGCGGGCGCATCGTCACGCAACGCCACCCGGTCCAGCGCTCCGAGCGGGTCGCCCGCCGCCAGTGCCCGCGCTGCGGCGGTGATCAATGAGTCCATAGGAGTAGCGCCACGGTTGTCGCCCCTGTCGTTCGATAACCTTGGTTAGTCTAGTCACGCTGCTGGATGAGGACGGGGCGGGATTGTTTGCGTTTGTAAGGGGATGTCCGAGGGTCAGGCGTGGGTCAGCAACCGCATGTTCAACAGTGCGACCCGACGACCATCCGGCGAGAGCCGTTCCTCAATACCGAACGGTACAAAACCGAGCTGCGGATACAGCAGCAGTCCCGCCGTGTTTTCGTTGAAGCATGAAATCTGCACTTCACTGGCCTGGTGACGATCGATCGCCAGCCCCACCATCGTCTCCACCAGAAATTTCGCCACGCCCTTTCCCCGGGCCCTGGGTGCCACGATCACATTGCCGATCGCGCACACGCCTTCTCGCTCAAACCGGTAAAAGTTCGCAAAACCAATCACACAGCCGTTCTCTTCAACCACCGTTGAGTCAGAACGCTGGGCAATCGATGCGAGTAATTGGGCGTCCGTCAGGGGGTACTGTCCCTTCGGAAACATGAAAAACAGTTCTTCAGGGGTTTGCGGGAAATTGCAGATCGCCAGAACATCTTCAGCGCGTACAGGGCGGTGAGTGAGGGGCATGATTCGGCTCCATCCAAATGTCGGTGTGACACATTACTGATTGAAGGCTCCGAATTAAAGTGGCTGCATGCGGACAGTTTGCTAACCATGAAACGCAAAAAGCCTCGCCCTCTCGGAGAGGACGAGGCCTTTCGGTGACCGTCGATCAACCGGCGTTCAGCAGCACCGCGTCGTGCAACCGCGTTTGCCGTAGCGTGCTTCCTGACGTTCACGAAAAAACGCCGAATAGCTCATGACCGGTTCGTCCGGATGATTGCGCTTCATCTGTGCGACGTAGTTGTCGTAATCCGGAACGCCCACCATCAGGCGCGTGCTCTGGCTGAGAAACCTGGCGGCAAGCTGCAGTTTGCGGAACATGGCAAAAGCCTCTTTGTGGTGTTGGACGGTCCCATGAAACCGCACTTATGTATCTGAATTGTGTCCTCGACCGGGGAAGTTGTCAGTTCAGTGATTGAACGAACCCGGTAAACCGGCAACCGGGTCACAGAACCAACCGGCGGTAATCCGCCAGCACACTGCTCAGATACGCGTTGAAACGCCCCGCCGTCGCGCCATCGATCACGCGATGGTCCCAACTCAGGCTCAACGGCAGAATATTGCGCGCGACAACCTGCCCGCCCTCCAGCACGAGTCGTTCCGTGCTTTTGCCCACCCCGAGAATGGCGACTTCCGGCGCATTGATGATCGGCGTGAAATACGTCCCGCCAATACCGCCCAACGACGAGATCGAAAAGCAGCCGCCACTCATCTCGGCAACGCTCAATTTGCCCCCCCGCGCCTTTTCAGCCAGCGCCGACATTTCCCGGGCAATCGCCAGCACGCCTTTCTGATCGACGTCCTTGATGACGGGGACGACCAACCCTTCGGGCGTATCGGCGGCGAAACCGATGTGGCAATAGCGCTTTAACACCAGGTCGTCGCCATTGAGACTGGCATTGAACTCCGGGAATTTTTTCAACGCGCCGGCACAGGCTTTCATCAACAACGCCAGCAACGTCAACTTGACCCCGCTGCCGGCCTTTTCCTTGTTGACCTGCACGCGGAATTGTTCGAGCTGCGTGATATCGGCGTCGTCATGATTGGTCACGTGGGGAATCATGAGCCAATTGCGATGCAGGTTCGCCCCGCTGATTTTGCGGATTCTCGACAGTGTCCGGGTTTCCACCGGCCCGTATTTGGCAAAATCCACCACCGGCCAGGGCAGCAATCCGCCCAATGGCTGAACACCGGTTTCAGTTACCGTCAGTACGCCTTTCACATGGGCCAACACGTCGGCTTTGGTGATGCGGCGACGTAGACCCGTGCCCTGAATGGCCTTGAGCGAAACACCCAGCTCACGAGAGAACTTGCGAACCGACGGCGATGCCAGCGGCAAGTCCATTGGTGGATTAAACGCTTCGATGAGCAACGCTGGCTCAGCCACCGACAGAGGCGCCGCGACCGTTGCAACGGGCTCTATGCTGGGCGCAGACGTCGCCAATCGCTCTTCATTTTCGATAAAGGCAATCGGCGATCCCTCGCTGACTTTGTCATCCAGCCTGACCACCAACGATTGCAACACGCCCGTCTGCGGCGATGGAATTTCCATGGACGCCTTGTCGGTCTCGACGATGATCAGGGTCTGCCCTTCGACCACCGCATCGCCCACCTTGACCGGTATTTCTATGACACCGACATCCTTGGCATCGCCGATGTCGGGCATTCGCACTTCATGCACATTCTTCATGACCATTTCCTGAAAATTCGACTCGACCTGAAGCCCGGCTTCAAGCTTCCCAAGGCGCGATGGCGTCCACATCAATCGCGTAGCGCGCAATCGCTTCGGCGCACACGCCGACATCGAGGCGTCCTTCCTGAACCAGTGACGTCAGGGCGCTCAAGACGATCTGATGGCGGTCCACTTCAAAAAACGAGCGCAACCTGCCACGGGTATCACTGCGGCCAAATCCGTCGGTGCCAAGCGCCGTGTACCGCGCCGGCACGTAACTGGCGATCAGTTGGGGCAAGGCGCGCACGTAATCGGTACAGGCGATGATCGGCGCTGCGTCGTTGAGCGATTCCTGAACGTGGCTGCGCCGCGTCGGTTGTCCGGGATGCAGGCGATTCCAGCGCTCCACTTCACGGGCCTCGCGGGCCAGTTCGGTGAAGCTGGTGACGCTCCAGACTTCGCTGTCGATGTTCCAGTCGCTGGCCAGCAACTCCGCCGCGGCGATCACTTCAAGCAGGATCGCACCGGAACCCAACAACTGAACGCTGCCGCGGGCATCCTCGATTTCATGTCGGGCGAACAAGTACATGCCTTTGACAATGGCCTGTTCGACACCCTCGGGCAGGTTGGGCTGTGGGTAGTTCTCGTTCATCAAGGTGACGTAGTAAAACTCGTCGACCTGACGCTCCAGCATCTGGCGCATGCCGTGATCCAGAATGACCGCGAACTCGCCGGCGAACGCCGGATCGTAGGCCCGGCAGTTGGGCACCATCGCCGCCATCAGGTGGCTGTTGCCGTCCTGGTGCTGCAAACCCTCGCCGCCCAACGTCGTGCGACCCGCCGTGGCGCCGAGCAGGAACCCACGCGCGCGCTGGTCCGCCGCCGCCCAGATCAGGTCGCCGATGCGCTGGAAGCCGAACATCGAGTAGTAGATATAGAACGGCAACATCGGCAGGCCATGCACCGAATAACTGGTCGCGGCCGCTACCCAGGAACTGATCGCCCCGGCCTCGCTGATGCCTTCTTCGAGAATCTGCCCATCGAGCGCCTCCCGATAACTGAGGATCGAACCGATGTCCTCCGGTTCATAACGCTGGCCCACGCTGGAATAGATACCGATCTGCTTGAACAGGCTGGCCATGCCGAACGTACGCGCCTCATCCGCCACGATCGGCACGATGCGCGGGCCCAGTTGTTTGTCCCGGAGTAAACCGCTGAGCATCCGCACGAAGGCCATGGTAGTGGACATTTCCTTGCCTTCGGCGGCAATGGCGAACCCGGCGTAGCTGTTGACATCTGGCACGGCCAACGACGTCGACGTGGCAGGTCGCGAGGGCATGTAGCCGCCCAATGCCCGGCGACGTTCGTGCAGGTAACGCATTTCTGCGCTGTCGTCGGCAGGTTTGAAGAAGCTCAGCGAGGTCGCCTGTTCATCGGTCAGCGGCAAATTGAAGCGGTTGCGGAAGGCGATCAAGGCGTCATTGTCGAGTTTCTTCTGCTGATGGACAGTCATTTTTCCCTGCCCGGCATCGCCCATGCCGAAACCTTTTTTGGTCTGCGCCAAAATCACCGTGGGTTTTCTGCCCTCGCGCATCGCGCTGTGGTACGCGGCAAAAATCTTCACCACGTCGTGGCCACCGCGTTTGAGGCGGTCGATCTGTTCATCGGTCAGGCCCTGGGCCAGGTGAGCCAGTGCTTCGTTCTGGCCAAAGAACTGTTCGCGGTTGAAACGACCGTCCTTGGCGGCAAAGGTCTGGAACTGGCCATCGACCGTGGTGGACAGGGCCTTGACCAGCGCGCCGTCGTGATCCCGCGCAAACAGTCCGTCCCAGTCGGAGCCCCAGACCAGTTTGATGACGTTCCAGCCCGCGCCACCGAACAGCGCCTCCAGCTCGTCGATGATGCGACCGTTGCCCCGCACCGGACCGTCCAGTCGCTGAAGGTTGCAGTTGACCACCCACACCAGATTATCCAGCCCTTCGCGCGCCGCCAGCGTCAGGGCCGACATGCTTTCCGGCTCATCCATTTCACCGTCGCCGAACACCCCCCAAACCGTGCGCCCGGCGGTGTCTTGCAAGCCGCGGTGTTCCAGGTAACGCATGAACCGCGCCTGGTAGATCGAGCTGATCGGACCGATGCCCATCGAGCCGGTCGGGAACTGCCAGAAGTCCGGCATCAACCACGGGTGAGGATAACTCGACAGGCCACGGGCGCCATTGGCGCGCGCGCCGATCTCTTGCCGGTAATGCTGCAGATCCTTCTCCTCGAGGCGGCCCTCCAGAAAAGCCCGTGCATAGACGCCGGGCGCCGAGTGGGGCTGGTAGAACACCAGATCACCGCCACTGGTTTCAGTGCGCGCCCTGAAGAAGTGGTTGAAGCCCACTTCAAACAAATCGGCGGCGCTCGCGTAACTGGCGATGTGGCCGCCGAGTTCTCCGTAGGCCTGGTTGGCTCTCGCCACCATGACCAACGCGTTCCAGCGCATGATCGAGGCCAGGCGTTCTTCGAGCGCCAGATCCCCGGGAAACACCGGCTGCTGCTCAACGCTGATGGTGTTGATGTAGGGCGTGCCGTGGCGCGGCCGCCAGCCCATTTCGGCAGTGCTGGCCAGCGTCACCAGCATGTCCATGATCTGCCTGGCTTGCCCGGCACCGCCATGGGCGATGACCGATAGCAGGGCGTCCCGCCATTCAGCGATTTCCTGGGCATCTTCCGTGTTCTGGCCGGGTAACCGGGTATGAAGATCGGACGGGTTCATGGGCATCTCCTGCAAGGGACTGATTCGGTATCAATGCGCGGTGGCGGATTCGCTCGGGCCAGGCTTTTGACCTGCTCGACCGCTTCGATGACGGAACGCTCGGTCCGGGCATCCTGGGCTATCGGGTAAATACTGATTCTGCGCTTGGGCAAATCGCGTAAAAAGCGCTTATCCAGTTTGCCAGCCACTACGAGGCAGTAATCACAGGTGGATACCGGCGCGTCAAAGATACCGGCCGTCATCGGCGCAACATCAACCTGCATCAGCGCAATGTTTTCAAAGCAACTGAAACTGTGGTGAATCAACGCTATATGTTCACTTCCCAGTCCAGCAGTGATCACAACAATGCGCGTGCAACTTGAGGGCTCGCGCATCCATTTCCTGGCGTTATTACGACGGTCGGCAGATCGGCTCATAGGCGTTGCCTTTCTTACTGGGTGTGTTTGATTGAGCGGGCGTAGACATCCGCTAAATGACGTAACGCTCCTGCAGCACGCTTTTCGCCAGACTCCGGGTCGCCGATAAAACGGCTTCCACCTGTCGATCCATCGCCATGCTGGATGACGCGACCGTTCCCAGGTCGACGACGCGCAACGGGTGACCGCAGACGGATCCCAGCCAGGTCAGGCCGGGCACGGTGCCGACTTCGACGTCCAGTAAAAAACTGCTTTTGCAGACTGAGCGCAGCAATTGGCGGGCATCACACGATTGCTCAGGGTCGGACCCGACCCGCAACCAATCGAGCATCAACGCCCTGGATTGCTTGACGGCCAGGTAAGCCACCTGATCCCAGTCATCGATGGCCACGTGCAGCTTGTCGATCATGTATTTGGGCAACGCGGCACTGGTCACGATGACCACTCCGGCATCCGCCGAGGGTTCCTTGATCCAGACGGCGGATTGCGATATCGCATGCATGGCGCTACTCCCGGTAATTTGAACGATCCGGCGCTGTTGCCCCCATCCCTGTAGGCGCCGGCTTGTCGCTGGCGGTGTTCCGACGATAGCGGTGGGTCAGGCAACATCGCTGCTGAAGGCACTGACGCTATCGCCAGCAAGCCGGCTCCTACAGGTGTTCGGCTCTGGATCAGCCGTTACGGAACAGGAAGCTGTAGGCATTCAACGCAGGCACCCCGCCGAGGTGTGCGTAAAGCACTTTCGAGCCGTCGGGGAACTCGCCACGGCGAACCATCTCGATCATCCCGTGCATGGATTTGCCTTCGTACACCGGGTCGGTCAGCACGCCTTCAAGGCTGCCGCATAGACGAATGGCCTCCAGCGTGCCGTCGTTGGGCAACCCGTATTCCGGATAGGCGAACCGTGTGTCGAGCACCACGTCCTCCTCGGTGATTTCGCGCCCCAGCTCCACCAGTTCAGCGGTGTGCCGGGCGATACGCAGGATCTGCGCCTTGGTTTTTTCCGGTTTGGCCGAAGCGTCGATACCGATGACGTTTTTCGAACGACCGTCGGCGGCAAACCCGACCACCATGCCCGCCTGGGTGCTGCCGGTCACCGAGCAGACCACGATGTAATCAAACTTGAAGCCGAGCTCTTTTTCCTGCTGGCGGACTTCCTCGGCGAAACCGACGAAACCGAGGCCTCCATACGGATGCTCGGAACACCCCGCCGGGATCGGAAACGGTTTGCCGCCCCGCTCCACCACATCATTCATGGCCTTCTCCCAGCTCGGCCGGATGCCGATGTCGAACCCGGCGGCGTCGAGTCGCACGTCTGCGCCCATGATGCGAGACATCTCGATATTGCCGACGCGGTCATACACGGCATCGGAGTAGTTCACCCAGTTTTCTTGAACCAGCACACACTTCATGCCGAGGTGGGCGGCGACGGCAGCGACCTGGCGGGTCTGGTTCGACTGGATCCCGCCGATGGACACCAGGGTGTCGCAGCCCTGTTCGATGGCTTCGGGAATCAGGTATTCGAGCTTGCGCGTCTTGTTGCCACCGAAGGCCAGACCACTGTTGCAGTCTTCACGTTTGGCATACAGCTCGACCTTGCCGCCCAGATGTTCGCTGAGGCGTTTCAAGGGCGTGATGGGTGAAGGGCCGAAGGTCAACGGATAACGTTTAAAACGATTCAGGTTCATGGCTTTGCTCCTTGATTATTGGATATCCAAGCGCCAGACCGAAAGGCCAACAGGCTGCATTTCAGGTTCTTTCAGAGGGGCTTCGATGAGTTCAATATTAAGAACAAAGCCAAAAATATGTGTTGCAAGTTTCAATCAGTTAAAGAAACATAAATCAACAGCTATTACTTAAAACATACTTTTATTGTGCAGAATTAACTATGAGCGCAACAAATAACCATAAGAAACCCGGCACTCCCGGTGCGGAGCCGCTCACGCTGGACCGGACCGATCGCGCCATTCTCAAGACCCTGCAGCGAGACGCCTCCATCTCCAATGTGGCGCTTGCCGAGAAGGTAAAACTGAGCGCGCCGGCCTGTCTGCGGCGCGTCGAACGCCTCAAACAGGCGGGCCTGATCAAGGGCATTGTCGCGCTGCTGGACAACGACGCGCTGGACGCGGGCATGGTGGTGTTGATCGGCGTGGTGCTGGACCGCTCGACGCCGGAATCCTTCGCCGCTTTCGAGGCCGCGGCACAGAAAGTGTCCGGCTGCATGGAGTGCCATGTGGTGACGGGGGAATTCGACTACTTCATGTTGATACGCACCAAGGACAGCAACAGCTTCAACCGCCTGCACGCGGAGCAGTTGCTTTACCTGCCGGGGGTTCGCCAGATTCGTTCATTCATGGGGTTGCGCCAGGTGTTGTCGACCACCCACATCCCCATTTGAGGGTTATATCAATCCGAGCGTTAGCGCCTTCAGCGTCGCCGCCGCACGGGTCGTGCATTGCAGTTTGCGGAACACACTCTCGACATGGGTGCGCACCGTGCTCGGGCTGATGCCGAGCTGGCGCGCCACCTCTTTGTTGCTGCCGCCCATGCTGATGCGCTGCAGGATTTGCGTCTCGCGGTCGCTCAGCGGGCTGGCGTTTCCCCTGGGCGCGACGGCGCTCTCGCCGCGAGCCGCCGCGATGACCGCCTGACAGGCCTGAGGGTCGAAACGCCCCAGCGCGGCTTCGTGGAGCAAGAGACGCTCGGCGTCACTGTCACTGAAGGCCGGACGCCACGGCCGGTCGCAACGCAATGCCTGCCAGACCAGCGTGGCCGCCAGCAAACGCTGCTCGGCGGGCAAGGCATCGCCCTCCAGGCCACGGAAGTAGCCACTGCCATCCAGTCGTTCATAAGCATTCGCCGCCAGTCGACCCGGCGCCGACAGTTCTGGGATCTGGCCGCAGGCGCGCGACGTCCAGTAAGGCACCAGCCGAACCTGTTCGAGATCACCGTCCAGCAAAGCGCCCGTCGTGTTCCAGATTCGGTTGGGCACCGCCGCCCGGCCGATGCCATGAATCAACGCGGCTTTCGCGGCCTGGTCAGCCGACTGTTCCGACAAGCCCCACAACCTCGCGGCCTCCCGGACAAGTTCGGCCGACCGGCGTGAGTAGCCCGCCAGCCAAGGCAGCTTGAGGTCGATCACATCCCCGACCAGCGTCAGCGCAACCTGCCCCTTGCTTCCCTGCGGTTGCGAAGGATCGTCTTGCGGCACGCGCAACGATTCCAGCCAGTCTTTGGCATTGAGCGCAAGTTTTGCAGCCAGCGACGCCGGATAGCGACGATCACCCTTGGTCGCGATCCATTCCAGTGCTGCATCCAATCCGTGAACCCGGGAGAGGATTTCCAGATCACCGGCCAGCAGTACTTGATAGACAACCTCAGGCACCTCGGGATGGCGCAAGCCAAAAGGTTTGCCTTCACCGTCGAACTGCTCGAACACATGTCGCAACCCGTGTTCGACCGGCGTGCTCAGGCCAAGCGTGTGCGCGATATCGCCCGAGACCTCGCAATGCACCACGGCCAACGGCGCCGATTTGCGCATCGCGCGCAGGCCTGCCGCACCCAGTGTCTGGCTCAGCATGGCGTTGCGGCCCTCGACGTCATCGCCCAGCAAACGGGTAAAACCCTCGGCATTGGCCGTACACCCCGACCAGCGCAGCAAGGCCACTTGTCGTGCGACTTCGGTGTGTTCGCCGGCACCGTGGCAGGACTGTGCGAGCAACTGCACCAGGCGAGCCGTACGGCGCGACTGATCGAAGGGCTGGCCCATGCTCAGGTCCCCGACCATGGACAACGCCAGGATCGCACTCTCCAGCTCGATGCCGTCACTCTCGCGCATGACACTCCCCTTTCTTCGCTGATTTTTTTGCCTGCCTCGGATAAACGACCGATACCGGACCGTCCCCGTATTCCTGAAACTGCGTCACACCAACCACAGGAGTTCCAACCATGTTCAAACCCAAGGCTATCGCCCTCGCACTCGCCCTGACCTCTTCACTGTTCGCCGTCGGCAGCCAGGCCGCCGCCCCGCAACCGTCGGTGGTGATCGTACACGGTGCTTTCGCTGACGGCTCCGACTGGGGCAAGGTTGTTCCACTTCTGCAGGCCGAAGGTATCAAGGTTACCGTGGTGCAAAACCCGCTGACTTCCCTCGCCGATGACGTAGCGGCTACGCAACGCGTGTTGAACAACCAGGACAACGGCGTCGTGCTGGTCGGACACTCCTGGGGCGGTACAGTCATCAGTCAGGTCGGTACAGACCAGAAAGTTCGCGCCCTGGTCTACGTCGCCGCGTTTGCCCCGGATGCGGGTCAGGCGAGTAAGGATCTGGGTAAAGACTACCCGGCACCGCCCGGCGTGAAAGACATCGCCGCTGATAAAAACGGTTTTCTCTACATGACCCCCCAAGGCATGGCTACCGGTTTCGCTCAGGATCTTCCCGCCGCGCAGACCGCCGTCATGGCCGCCACGCAGGGACCGATTCGCGCCTCGGCATTCGATGACAAAACCAGCGTCGCTGCCTGGAAGGGCAAACCGACCTGGTACGTCGTCGCCCGCGAAGACCGCATGATCCAACCCGATCTGCAGCGTGCGTTTGCCAAGAAGTTGAAAGCGCAGGTCACCGAAGTCGAAGCCAGCCACGTGCCGCAGCAGTCACGTCCGGCCGACGTGGCCAAGGTCATCATCCAGGCGGTGCATGAGACTCAGGAAAAGACCGCGGAAGTGGCGGATGCAACTCAACAGCCACGCGGACCGCAAAACACCAGGAACGGGGTTTGAGCAGGCCACGTTGACTCACAAAAAAGCCGCGAATATCGCGGCTTTCTCGTTCTCAGCGTGCAGTTTTTTCGAGCGTCCAGCCCAAACATCCAAGGTATTACAAGGCGATCGAGAACATCAAATAAAATGTGTTCGGCCCCAAGGCCGCCACGTTCAAGCCGAGATAGGCAAAGGCCTCGACATGAACTCACTGATTCGCGACCGCAACCACCGCTCGGCCGGATCATTATCATGCACCCCGCTCCACGCCATCGAAAGCTGCGCGGCATCGATGGGAAACGGCGGATCCTCCGCCCGCAACGCACACCCCTCAACCAGGGCACATGCCGCATAATCCGGCACCGTCGCAATCATCTCAGTGCCGGCGAGCAACGCGCGCAAACCGCTGAACTGCGGCACACCCAATACCACACGACGGCTGCGGCCGACCTTGGCCAGATCCAGATCGATATTGCCGCTCAAGTCGCCGGAAAACGACACCATCGCATGGGGACGCTCGCAGTATTCATCCAGCGTCAGCAATCCCGGGCGCTTATCCCCGCGCAGCACCTTGCAGGGAATGTCGCGCAACTTCTTGCACTTGGCATTCGCCGGCAGATCCGTGGTGTAACTCACCCCCACAGAGATCTCTCCCGAGGCCAGCAATGCCGGCATCAGCAGATAGTTGGCCCGGCGCACCACCACCACGATCCCCGGCGCCTCCTCTTGCAGTTGCCGCAATAACGGTGGAAACAAGCCGAACTCGGCATCGTCGGACAGCCCGATGCGAAACACATCGCAGCTGGTCGTCGGATCGAATTCTTTAGCTCGGCTGACCGCTCCGGAAATCACATCCATCGCCGGCTGCAGCTCTTTGAGAATCGCCAGCGCCCGCCCGGTCGGCTCCATGCCGCGGCCATTACGCAACAGCAACGGATCGTCAAACAGATCCCGTAACCGACCCAACGCCGCACTCACCGCCGGTTGGCCCATGAACAATTTCTCAGCCACCCGGGTCAGGTTCTTCTCGAACATCAAGGCCTCGAAAATAACCAACAGGTTCATGTCGACGCGGCGCAGATCGTTACGGTTCATAGGCTCGGTTCCCCTTGTGAATGCGTCGGACTTTACTCGATCAGCGGCACTTTCGCCGCACGTTTATAGGGACCGTATTCGACCGGCACCCATTGGAAATGCTTACCCTCTGCGGCGATGTGGCCGATGCCCGGAAACGGCAAGTGCGCCGCCGTCACCCAGGTTTTGCTGACGGCTGCATCGCTGAACACCTTGGCGCGGCTCTTGATTGCTTGCTGGCTGTTGACGTCAAAGCCGATCGAGACTTCCGGGTGCAAGAACTGCACCGCGAGGTTATGCACCAGATCGCCCATGAACAGGATGCTCTGCCCCTGCGAAGTAAAACGGTACGTGGTGCTGCCCGGTGTGTGTCCAGCTTCCAGCGTGGCTTCGACGCCCGGTACAGGCGACTGACCGGCGTCGAACGTTTTAAAGCGACCTGCCGCGACGTACGGCGCCGTGGAGTCCTGGGCGATTTTGAAATACGGTTTGGCACCCTCGGGAGCCTTGGCGAGGGCCTGAGGATCGAGCCAGTAATCGGCTTCGGCCTTCGCGGCGTAGACCGTGGCGTTGGCGAACACCGGTTTCTGCTGGCCGTCGACCAGCCCGCATACATGGTCCAGGTGCAGGTGGGTCAACAGAATCGTGTCGACTTGCGAAGGTTCGTACCCGGCGGCTTTCATGTTGTCCGAGAGCATGCCCGCCGTCGCCCCGATGCACTGGCCGGCGCCGGTGTCCACCAGAATCAGTTGTTTGCCGGTGTTGATCAGAAAAGCGTTGAACGCAGTCTGCACCCCCGGCGTTTCAATCGAACGACGGGCCAGCAGCGCGCGAATCTGGCTTTGGGTCAGGCCCTTGAGCAGTTTGGGCGACAGGTCGTTGTAACCATCGAACAGTGCGGTCACCTCAAAATCGCCTACGGCCAATCGAAAGTAGCCGGGCACTTGCGAGCCAACTTGTGCCGGTGCCTGAGCCGAGGAACTGCCGGACGCCAGCGCCATCGCGAGGCCCAACGCGCAAACCAGAGAATGTTTCATGCCTTCACCCTTGATCGAATCGCAAAAGCGGCCCTGCACAGATCCGCCAATTGACATCAATCATGCACGGCCCCCCGTCCTGAAAATTGCAGCAATGTGCTGAGTTGGCACGGTTGTCCTTAACTGCGCGCAGAGGAAATTAACAACGTTTAACTCGCCTGCCAGAGCGCTCGCGCCCAAGAATGACGTTCACCGACACGGACATTTGTCATGGCACATTCTCAGCAAAACGTCGCCTGCGCGACCGTCACTGAAACGCCAAAAAAAATCACGGGTGGCCTGACCCCGTGGCGCGAAAGCCTGGCCAAGCAACTGATCCTCGAGCATCTTGGTGAAACCATAGAAGTGACCGAACTGGCCCGCGCCTGCGCGCTCTCGCGAAGTCATTTTTCACGCGCGTTCAAGTGCAGCACCGGCCTCTCGCCCCAGGACTGGATTCGCCACCAGCGCATCGTCCGGGCCAAGCAACTGATCCGGAGCACCGACCTGAGCCTCACGCAGATCAGCCTCGAATGCGGCTTCTGCGATCAGGCGCACTTCTGCCACATCTTCACCCGCAGCGAAGGCATCAACCCGTTCGCCTGGCGCTGCCGCGCCGTGCGCGCTCTTCCACGCACAACCCTGTAGGAGCCCGGTTTGCCGGCGATGGCGATTTCTCGGGCGCCATCGCTGGCAAGCCCGCTCCCACAGGGTTGTGGGGTGTTCGGAATAGTGAATTGACACAAAACCTGCAGGAGCCCGGCTTGCCGGCGATGGCGATTTCTCGGACGCCATCGCTGGCAAGCCAGCCGCCTTTTTTACCTTAGCGGCACCAACCGCTCCAACGCTTCGGCCACGCCAAACCCGTACGCCGGATCGGCCTTGGTGCAGTTGTCGATATGGCGCTGGCGGATCGCCTGCGGCACGCCGTTCATGGCGCGTGCGGTGTTGTCGAACAGCAACTGCTTGCGCACCGGGTCGAGCAAGCGGAACAGGTTGCCCGGCTGTTCGTAATGATCCTCTTCCAACCGATGATCATAGTGCTGTGCAAAGCCTTCCAGCGGCAGCGGCGGCTCGGCCAGTTCCGGCGAGTCCTGCCATTCACCGACGCTGTTAGGGAAGTAACTGGCGGTGCCGCCAAGGTTGCCGTCGGTGCGCATGGCGCCGTCGCGGTGGTAGCTGTGTGCCGGGCAGCGCGGCGCATTGACCGGGATGTGATTGAAGTTCACACCAAGGCGATAGCGCTGGGCATCGCCGTAGGAAAACAGCCGCGCCTGGAGCATGCGGTCCGGCGAGAAGCTCACGCCCGGCACCACATTGGCCGGCGAAAACGCTGCCTGTTCGATTTCGGCGAAGTGGTTTTCGGCGTTGCGATTGAGCTCCATGATGCCCACTTCAATCAGTGGAAACTCGCCGTGCGGCCAGACCTTGGTCAAGTCGAACGGGTTGTGCCGATAGTTCAGCGCCTGCGCTTCTTCCATCACCTGAATGCACAATTTCCAGCGCGGGAAATTGCCCTGCTCGATGACTTCGTAAAGATCGCGCAGATTGCTTTCGCGGTCCTTGCCGACCACCGCTTCGGCTTCGGCGTCCGAGAGGTTTTCGATGCCTTGCTGGCAGACAAAATGAAACTTCACCCACACCCGTTTGTTATCGCGGTCGATCAGGCTGAAGGTGTGACTGCCGAAGCCGTGCATGTGGCGGAAACTGGTGGGGATCCCGCGATCGCTCATCACGATGGTCACCTGGTGCAGCGCCTCGGGCAGCAGGGTCCAGAAATCCCAGTTGCTGGTGGCGTTGCGCAGGCCAGTGCGTGGGTCACGTTTGACCACGTGGTTGAGGTCGGAGAAACGCAGGGGGTCGCGGAAGAAAAACACCGGCGTGTTGTTGCCGACAATGTCCCAGTTGCCTTCATCGGTATAGAACTTCACCGCGAAGCCACGGATATCACGCTCGGCATCCGCCGCACCGCGTTCGCCGGCCACCGAGGAAAAACGCACGAACAGCGGCGTTTCCTTGCCCACCGAGCTGAAGATGCTGGCTTTTGTATAACGAGTGATGTCATGGGTGACCGTGAAGGTGCCATAGGCGCCCGCACCTTTGGCGTGCATGCGCCGTTCCGGGATCAGTTCGCGGTCAAAGTGCGCGAGTTTTTCCAGCAACCAGATGTCTTGTAAAAGCGCCGGCCCACGAGGGCCGGCGGTTTGGATATTGAGGTTGTCGACCACCGGTGCCCCGGTGGCGTTGGTCAGCTTTTTCATGGTCATGTTCTCGAAGAATTCGGCTCATCAGGAGCAAAAACGGCGCGGATCTGCGCCCGCGCCGAGGGCACATCAACCCTTGAGGAACGCCAGCAGGTCAGCGTTGAGCTGATCCTTGTGGGTGTCAGTCAAACCATGGGGCGCGCCGGGGTAGACCTTCAGCGTAGAACCTTTCACCAGTTTTGCCGAAGCAATGCCAGCGGCCTCGATCGGCACCACCTGGTCCGCATCGCCGTGCACTACCAACGTGGGAATGTCGAACTTCTTCAGGTCTTCAGTGAAGTCGGTTTCGGAGAACGCCTTGATGCAGTCATAAGCGTTCTTGTGGCCGGAGGTCATGCCTTGCATCCAGAACCAGTCGATCATGCCTTGTGACGGTTTCGCGTCAGGTTTGTTGAAGCCGAAGAACGGACCGCTGGCGAGGTCGATGTACAGCTGCGAACGGTCGACCAGGGACGCCTGACGAATACCGTCGAACACTTCGATCGGCAGGCCACCGGGATTGGCTTCGGTCTTGAGCATCAGGGGCGGCACCGAGGAAATCAGCCCGGCCTTGGCCACCCGGCCAGTGCCGTGACGACCGATGTAGCGCGCCACTTCGCCACCACCGGTGGAGAAACCGAACAGCACGGCGTCTTTCAGGTCCAGCAACTCGATCAATTGCGCCAGGTCATCGGCGTAGGTGTCCATGTCGTTGCCGGTCCACGGCTGACTGGAGCGGCCGTGGCCACGACGGTCGTGAGCGATCACCCGGTAGCCTTTGGAGGCGAGGAAGATCATCTGCGATTCCCAACTGTCGGCGTTCAGCGGCCAACCGTGGCTGAAAACGATGGGCTGACCGGTGCCCCAGTCTTTGTAGTAGATCTCGGTGCCGTCTCGGGTAGTGAACGTGCTCATGCGATGTCTCCTTAGCGAGGGTTGGGGTGATTCAAACCGGTGAGTGGCTCAGGCGTTCAGCCAGCCGCGCCACGCGTTCGCCCAGGTGCGCGGCGGTGCAGCGGTCTTCGGCGGGCGGTGCGAATTCGGGGGACTGTTCGACATTCGACTGCGCCATGGCGCCCAGCGAACTGCCGAGGCGGTTGAGTTGCCCGTCGAACACGCCGGTGCCGGAACGTGCCGGCAGCAGGTCGAGGCCGACCCAGATCATTGAGTGCTGCGCGGCGAACACCGCCATTTGCAGCAACGTGTTGAGTTTGTCGCCACACAGACAACCGGAATTGGTGAAGCCTGCCGCCAGTTTGTCGCGCCAGGGCTGGGCCAGGTAAAACGCTGCGGTGGCTTCCATGAAGCCTTTGAACGATGCCGAGGCACTGCCCATGTAGGTCGGAGCGCCGAAGATGATCGCGTCGGCATCGTGCAATCGGTCCCAGTGCTGATCCACGTCCTCAACCGAAATCAGCTGGCAAGTACTGCCCAGGTGCCGTTCCACACCTTTAGCCACGGCTTCAGCCATGACCCGGGTGTGCCCGTAGCCACTGTGATAGACCACCACCACGTTGCTCATTGCGGCGTCCTCATGACACATAAATCCCTTTTCAACACTCACACTTTTGGGAGTTGCAGTGTCAGAGTTTTGGGCGTAGACCGGACGCAGGACGAGTTAAACGTTGTTAATTTTCCCTGGTGCACCAAATGCCCCGGCAACGTCTTTGAGAGCGTCGTACCCAATAAATACGCAACTCATGACCTCTCTCGGGAAACCGCCAGTCCAGGCCAACACCCGAAAGTCACCGCGCCACGCATTGCACTGACGAACAAACCTGACGAATATGCTCGGAAACCGCGTTCCAGACGGCTGCAAGCAGGAGTGACCCGTTGACCCTTTCCCCCGTACAGGCCATCCATTTCGGCCCCTACCGGATCTATCCCGGACAACGCCTGGTGATGGAGGCCGACCAGCCCCTGCGCCTGGGTCGTCGGGCCATGGACATTCTGTTGATCCTTCTGGAACACGCCGGAAATGTGGTCAGCAAACAGGAACTGATCGCCGGGGTCTGGCCCAAAAGCGTAGTCGAAGACATCAATCTGCGGGTGCACATGGCGGCATTGCGCAAAGCCCTCGGCGACGGCCAGGCCGGCCAGCGATACATCGTCACCGTGGCCCAACGCGGCTACAGTTTTGTAGCGCCGTATTCGTTGGAGCACATCGAGCAACTTCCAGCGAATGAAGCCCCCACGCCCAGCGGCCACAACCTGCCGGTGCGTCGCACACGCATGATCGGTCGCCAGCCCCTCATCGACAGCCTGGTGCTCCAGTTGTCACGCCAGCGTTTCATCACGCTGGTCGGCTCCGGCGGCATCGGCAAAACCACCGTGGCCCTGCGAGTCGCCGAACAACTGATCGGGCGCTACCGCGATGGCATACGTCTGCTGGACCTGGCGCCGATCAACGATCCATTGATGGTCGCCGCGCATCTGGCGACGCTGCTCGAACTGTCGCTGCACGACGCCGATCCGATGAACGACCTCGCCACTTTTTTGCGCGACCGGCAGATGCTGCTGGTGATCGACAACTGCGAACACCTGCTCGACGCCATTGCCCAGTTGAGCGAAAACATCCTGCGTGCCGCGCCCGACGTGCACATTCTGGCCACCAGCCGCGAGAGCTTGCGGGCCGAGGGCGAATTTGTTCAGCGTCTCGAGTCACTGGACTGCCCGCCGCCCATCGCCGTGCTCGACCGCGCGCAGGCCCTGAGCTTTTCCGCCTTGCAGTTGTTTGTCGAACGGGCGATGGCCAGCCACGACAGTTTTGAATTGAGCGATGACGAGCTGCCGCTGGTGATTGAAATCTGCCGGCGCCTGGACGGTATTCCGCTGGCGATTGAATTGGCGGCGGCGCAAGTCGGCGGCCTCGGCGTGAGCGGATTGCTCACGCAACTGCAAGGCAGTTTTCGCCTGCTCACCCAGGGCTGTCAGACCACCTTGGGTCGCCATCAAACCTTGCGCGCCACGCTGGATTGGAGCTTCGAACTGCTGAGCCCCTGCGAGCAAACCTGCCTGCGTCGACTGGGCGTGTTCAGGGGTGGCTTCACCCTGGAGTCAGCAGCGGCAGTGATCGTCGGCGAACATATCGAACCTTGTGAGGTGTTTGGCTCGATCACACAATTGGTGGCCAAGTCGCTGCTGAATGTCGAGGTCGGCGACGAAGAAGTGTTCTACCGTCTGCTCGACACCACCCGCAGCTATGCCCTGGAAAAACTCGACCAGGCCGCAGACCTGCCGGGCACCCGCGAACGCCACGCCGAGCGTTGCCTGGCCTTGATGCATCAGGCCCAGCAGGACTGGGAGCTGATCGCGACGGCGACGTGGATCGAGCGTTATGCACGCAGCCTCGAAGATCTTCGCGCGGCCCTCGATTGGGGCTTGAACGCTCAAGGGCCGCAGGCATTGGCGATCCGCCTGGTTGCGACGTCGACACCGCTCTGGCAGGAAATGTCGCTGCTCAAGGAGCACGGCGTGTATGTGCGCAAAGCACTGGCCCTGCTGGACGCCGCACCCGAGCCCTGCCCTCGGCTGAAAATGGCCCTCAAACTGGCCCTCGGAAGCTCCTGCTACCACACCCAGGGCGGCACGGCGGAAACGGTCGAGGCCTTCGTCAGCGCCAGAACGCTGGCCAGACAGTGCAACGACCTGGCCGGTCAGTTGCGGGCGGTTTCCGGGCACATGGCGGTCAACCTCAGTTGCGCCAACTATCAAATGGCCCTGGAGCAGAGCCATCAGTTCGACCGGTTGGGGCTGCACGGCGACGCGGTGTTGTCCCTCAGCACGCACCGCTTACGAGTACTGGCGCTGCACTTTGCCGGGGATCAGGGCCAGGCACGGGTGAATGCCGAAGAGGTGCTCCAGCGCATGGCCCAGAGTGGACACCTCAACCGCTTCACCCACGGTTTTGGCGTGCAGTACGACCAGAGCGTCGCCGCCCTGACCATTCTGGCGCGCATCCTCTGGCTGCAGGGCCGGCCGGAACAAGCATGGCGCACCGCCCGGCAGGCGCTGGACATCGCGATTCAGATCAACCACGGCACGTCCATCTGCTACACCCTGGCGCTGGCCGGTTGCCTGATCGCCCACTACAACGGCGACACCCGCACCGCGCGCAAACTCCTGCACCTGCTGCTGGAACAAGCGCAAAAACACTCGGTGCTGCTGTTCTACACCTGGGCCATGCACTATGCACAGGTGATCGACCACACCGAGGTGCGCTCGTCCCTGCTGCCGGGCGTCGGGTTGATCAAAGACATCATGGTGACGCTGGACACCGGTTTCGTCGATGACGCCTTGCTGCTGCGGGCGGACACCGGCACGGCTGGCTGGAGCACGGCGGAAATTCTGCGAGCCAGGGCTGAAACGCTGCTGGCGCAAGAGTGCCCTTTGAACACCGAGGCGGCCGAGGCCGTGTTGATCAGGGCGTTGAACGTGGCCAACCATCAGGGCGCCCTCGCCTGGGAACTGCGCAGCGCCACTTCGCTGGCACAGCTTTGGCAACGTCAGGGCCGGCACCGGCAAGCCCATACGCTGCTCGCGCCGATCTATAACCGGTTCACCGAAGGGTTTGCCACGCCGGACCTGACGAAAGTCCGCCGGTTACTCGACGAGCTGCAGCGTCACCTGCCCGCTTGATACCCAGCGCGCCCGGCTGATGTAGCGGGCGTAACGCATTTCAACAGTGCGCAATTCACCACTGCCCTCGAGTTTCTCCAGAGCGTAGGTGCGGGTGGTGTTGAGGAAACGGTAGCGGGCCAGGCCGCTGCCCTGCTCCAGCGACAGCAATGATTTGAGCGCCAGACTTTCCACCCCTTCAATCAGCCGGGCAGGCAGCAACGCCGCGCAACTGATCACCCCGATCGCGGCGTCCAGCGTAAAAGCCATCTTGAACACCGACAGGCGCTGCAACACGGTTTGCTCCAGCGGACTCAACTGTTCATAGCTCCAGTCCAGCGCCGCTTTCAAGGTTTGATGCCGGGGCACGGCGGTGCGCCGGCCCTGAGTCAGCAGCTGAAAACAGTTATTCAATTGAGCTTGCACGCCCACCAGCGCCAACGCATCAATCTGTGCCGCCGCCAGTTCGATGGCCAGGGGCAAACCATCGAGCCGGCGACAGATTTCGCGCACAACCTTGAGGTCGTGTTCGCGCAGCACAAACCCTTGCTGACGAGCACGGGCTCGGCTGACGAACAACTGCACCGCCGAATAACCCATGGCTTCGGCCACACTGTTCAGCGCCGACGCCGGTGGCACCGCCAGTGGCGGCAAACGCTGGACCGTTTCCCCCTGCGCCTGGAGCGGTTCGCGACTGGTCACCAGGATCGACAGGCGTGGCGCCGCCATCAGCAAGTCCTCGACCAGTGTCCGGCAACGTTCGAGCAGGTGCTCGCAATTGTCGAGCACCAACAACGCATGACGTTGCGCCCATGTTTCCAGGTTGGTTCCGACGTCCAGTTCAAGCTTGCGGGTCAGATGATCGACCACCTGCGCGGGGTCATCGATCATCGCCAGATCCACCAGCCAGACGCCATCCTGATAATGCTGCAAGAGCAATTCGGCCACGCGCAAGGCCACGGTGGTCTTGCCGATGCCGCCGGGGCCGGTCAGGGTCATGAGGCGCCGAACCGGCAACTGGCGAACCAGACTGCCGACCATTGAGTCGCGTCCGGTCACCGGCGTCAGTCGTGCGGGCAGGTTGTGCTGAGTTTTCTGAACGGTTTCAATCGAGGCCAGCGTACTCGCCGGTACCCGCTGCACAGCCGCGATAAAGCTGTAACCGCGCTGGGGAATGTTGACGATGTAGCGCTGTCCGTTCTGCCCGTCGCCCAAGGCGCGACGCAGCGCGGCGATGTGCACGCGCAGGTTGATTTCCTCGACCACCGACGTCGGCCAGACGAGGGCGATGAGCTCGTCCTTGCTGACCACGTTGCCCGCGCGCTGGACCAGCACCTGCAGAATATCCAGGGCCCGCCCGCCCATGCGCAATGGCTGATCCCCGTCGAGGATCAGCCGTTGCCGCAGGTGGAACGCGTAAGGGCCGAATCGCAGCACCGCTTCGCTGTTCAAATCTCTGACGCTGTTCATACACGTCCACGTGCGCAAACCCGGGGCCGCTCAACGGATTGTCATTTCCATTGCGCGCCAGACTCGCGCACCTCCATTGCAAAGAGTTCACGGGTATCTTCGCAGGCCTCGGTAACAGAACAACTGCCACGGAGGGAGCGTCACGGCCATCACGGTGCGCACAACGGACAAAAAGGCTCTAGCTGAACTGTTCGCGGTACTGGGACGGGGTCAACCCGAGTTTTTCACTGAACAGAAACCGCATGTGCCGCACACTGCCAAAGCCACTTTTGAAGGCCACTGTCTTGAGCGGCAAGTCACTGGTTTCCAAAAGGTTTCTCGCACAGTCGATGCGTGCGCTCTGGAGAAACTCCATCGGTGTCATGTTCACTTCCCGGGCGAACACCCTGGCGAAATGACGTGGACTCATGGTGGCCAGGCCGGCCATGCGTTCAATGTTGAAGGCCTCGTCGAGATGCTCAAGCACATAATTCTGCACGCGCGTCACCGGCGTTTCGTGGGGTTCTACAGTCGCCATCAACGGGCTGAATTGCGCTTGCCCGCCCTGACGCTTCATCACCACCAGCAACACTTTGGCCACGTCCTGGGCGACTTTCTTGCCATGGTCTTCGGCAACCACCGCGAGTGCCAGGTCGATGCCGGCGGTGACGCCTCCGGAGGTGATGAGGTTGCGGTCCTGGACGTAAATCTGATCGGTCTCCACTGTCGCCTTCGGGAAGCCCTTGATCAGCCGTTCGGTGTAGTGCCAGTGGGTGGTGACACGGTAGCCGTCAATCAGGCCGGCATGCCCGAGCACGAAGGCGCCGGTGCAGATCGAGCCATAACGTTCGGCCCGTTTCACCGCACCTTTGAGCCAGCCGAGCAACGGCGGGTGTTTTTCGTTGTAGGCCCCCGGTCCACCCGGCACCAGCAACAGGTCATACGCCTGGTCCGCCTGATCGATGTGCACATCGGCCTGCACGCTGACACCGTTGGAGGCACGCAGCGCGCTGTGCTCGGTGCCGATGGTCGACAACTCGTAACGCTCGGCCGGGTCGAGATAACGATTGGCGATGGAAAACACCTCCATGGGCCCGGCCATGTCGAGCAGGAGAAAGTCAGGGAACAGCACCATTGCCACGGTTTTCATGGGTTCAAAATCACTGAAATCAAAAAAGAATACTGGCCATACACATAACCCTGTAGAAGCCGGCTTGCCGGCTCCTACAAGTTTATGTGCACGGCATGAAGTCTGTGCTTTGCATTATGGCCAAATGCGGCGCTAACAGCCTGCCTATTATTGTCAACCTGAAAGGGACAGTATTTCAATTTCCATCTACTTATTGCACAAAAGGATAAACATTAACCTTCTCCTCACTCGGACGAATCAACGTCCCCACAGGAGATTTCATCATGCTGACCCTTCGCAAAGCTTCCGATCGCGGCGCGGCCAATCACGGTTGGTTGAAGTCGTTCCATACCTTTTCCTTCGCCAACTACCGCAACCCCAAAGAGCAGGGTTTTTCCGACCTGCTGGTGATCAACGATGACCGCGTCGCGGCCGGTAAAGGCTTTGGCCAACACCCGCACCGCGACATGGAGATTTTCTCCTACGTGCTCGAAGGTGCCCTGGAACACAAGGACACCCTGGGCACCGGTTCGGTGATTCGCCCCGGTGACGTGCAACTGATGAGTGCCGGTAGCGGCGTGGCACACAGCGAGTACAACCACTCGGCGACCCGTGGCGTGCACTTCCTGCAAATCTGGATCGTGCCGGATGTCAGCGGCGCCAAACCGCGCTATCAGCAAGAGCATTTCAGCCCGCAGAAAAAACGCGGGCGTCTGCAACTGATCATCTCCCCCGAGGGGAAAAACGGTTCGCTGAAGGTGCGTCAGGATGTACGGGTGTATGCCGGCCTGATCGACGGCAAGGAAAGCGCCACGCTGGAACTGGCCGCCAATCGTTATGCCTACGTGCATGTGGCACGCGGCAGCGTCGAACTCAACGGCCTGCAATTGCAGGAAGGCGATGGCGTGCGGGTTCGCGATGAACAGTTGCTGACCTTGAACAATGGCGCGGAGGCCGAAGTGCTGGTGTTTGACCTGAGGCCTCAGGAACTGCCGGAAATGCCGTAATCTTGTGTGAAGAAATCGCCACCTCGCTTCGCTCGACAGTGTCTACAGGCCCACGCAAATCCTTGCAGGTGCTGTCGAGCGAAGCGAGGCGGTGATCTTTGAGCCGTTACTCGCCAGTCCCCGCAAACCCCGCAACAATCTCATCGATTACTACCCGCACCCTCGCGGTATGTCGCAAGTCCGCGTGTGTCACCAGCCACACGTCATACGGCACCGGTCGCGTGCGCTCCGGCCACAGCCTGACCAGCCCGTCGCGCTCGCCCATGTACACCGGAATCTCCCCCAGCCCGATCCCCGCCGCAATCGCCCGGCGCACCAGCAGCCCCGAACTCAGGCTCGAGACGATGCGCCCGCGCCCCAGCGGTTCCGAGACCAGCGTAATGTCCTTGTTGCCCTGCAAATACGGCTGATACACCACCAGATCATGCCCCTCGAACGCTGAACCCGGCGCCGGTACGCCATGGGCCTCCACATAGTCACGGGACGCGAACAGGCCCACCGGCCAACGCGCGATGCGTCGGGCGATCAGGTCAGGGTTATCCGGCCGGGTGTTGCGCACGGCGATGTCGGCTTCGCGTTTCGACAGGCTCAGAATCTGCGTCGAGGCGTCCAGTTGCACTCGCACATCGGGGTGCTGTGCATGCAAGCGGGCAATCGCCGGAATCAGGAAATCGATGGCCATGGAGTCCGTGGTACTGACCCGAACGATACCGGTCAGTCGATCATCGAGCCCCTGAATCTGGCGCTGCAACTCCAGAGCGGAATGCTCCATTTTTTCCGCGGCTTTCAACGCCGCTTCACCGACGGCTGTCAGCGCGTAACCCTCCGAGGTGCGCAGAAACAGCGTCGCACTCAGGGACTTTTCCAGCGCCGTGATCCGTCGACCGACGGTGGCCTGATCGACCCCCAGCACCCGCGCCGCGCCGCGCAACGTCGACTCCCGGCATACGGCCAAAAACACCCTGGTGTCATCCCAGTTCATACGATCCTCCACTGCTGCATATACGCATCACGATAACGCATAATCGCTGCGTTATTGCATCAATGAATCTGGATAAGCTGGGCACCATAGATAAACCTACAGGATGGCTCCCATGCTCAGCACCTCACCCCCCTCACGCAGCGCGATCTGGCTGCCGATTTTCGCCGGCCTCTGCGCCAGCCTGGTCAGCATCGGCCTGGCGCGGTTCGCCTACACGCCGCTGATTCCCTCGTTGATTCAGGCGCACTGGTTTTCCGCCAGCGACGTGGTGTACCTCGGCGCCGCCAACCTGGTGGGTTACCTGATTGGCGCGTTGATTGGCCATCCGCTGGCCCGCCGAACCTCCAACAAAAGCGCCCTGCGCCTGATGATGGTGGCGGTGACGCTGTCGTTTTTCGCGTGCGGCTTTCCGTTATCGGTAAGCTGGTTCTTCGGCTGGCGCCTGCTGTCGGGCGTCGCCGGCGGCGCGATCATGGTGTTGGTGGCCGCGACCGTGTTGCCGCACGTGCCAGCATCGCGCCGCGGGCTGGCCAGTGGTGCGATTTTTCTGGGCATCGGTTTGGGCATCGCCGGATCGGGAACCATTGTGCCGCCACTGTTGAGCCTGGGCTTGCAGAACACCTGGTTCGGTCTCGGCGCACTGGCATGGGTGCTGACGGCCGCCAGTTGGTTCGGTTGGCCGTCAGCCACGCCAGCGGCCATCGCTGCACCGTCCGCCGTACCATCGACGATGCCGACTGATCCGAACGTTTACCTGTTGTTCGCCCAATACGCGTTCATGGCTGCCGGGCTCGTACCCGCCATGGTGTTTCTGGTGGATTACGTCGCCCGTGGGCTCGGGGCAGGCGCGCATATTGGCGCGCTCATCTGGGTGATGTACGGCCTTGGCGCGATTATCGGGCCGGTGAGTTACGGTTTTCTGGCCGACAAACTGGGCGCACGGTTGAGCATTCGTCTGGTGCTGGCAGTGCAGGCAGTGGCGGTCGGTTTGCTGTCGATTTCCAGTTCCTTCACCGCGCTGGCCTTGCTGGCGGTGATCCTCGGCTCGTTCCCTCCAGGCATCGTGCCACTGGCGCTGGCCCGGGTTCACGAGCTGATCCCGAACCATCATCAGCAGCAGATTGCCTGGAGTCGCGCCACCGTGTCGTTCGCCACGTTCCAGGCGATTGCCGGGTTTGCCTATTCGGCGCTGTTCAATTCCAGCGGCGGGCATCACGCTCTGTTATTCATCATCGCGGCGGGGGCCATTGTCGTCGCCCTGCTGTTGGAACAGGGTATGCGCTTGCTCAATCGTCGCAACCGACTGCAACCTGTATTGAGCTGAGTCGCCGACGGCTTGACGCGGTCCCACTTACTGAACATTCCCAGACAGGACACTCAGATGAATCTGCCCCAAACCATGACCCTGATCGAAATCACCGAACCCGGCGGCCCGGAGGTGTTAAAGCCACGTCAGGAACCCGTACCAACCCCGGGGCCGGGCGAGGTGCTGATTCGCGTGCACGCCGCCGGGGTCAATCGCCCCGACGTGATTCAACGGGCCGGCAAGTACCCGATGAAACTCGGCATGAGCCCGATCCCGGGTCTGGAAGTGGCCGGCGAAGTGGTGGCGGTCGGTAAAGGTGTCAGCGAATTTATCGTCGGCGACAACGTCTGCGCGCTGACTAACGGCGGCGGTTACGCACAATACTGCGTCGCGCCGGCCAGCCAGACGCTGCCGATTCCTCAAGGCATGGATTGGGTACACGCGGCGGCGGTCCCGGAAACCTTCTTCACGGTGTGGGCCAACCTGTTTGACATGGGCGGCGCCAGCAAAGGTCAGCGCGCATTGATTCACGGCGGCACCAGCGGCATCGGTACGACCGCCTTGATGCTGTGTCGCGAATTCGGCGTCAAGGCCTTCGCCACGGCAGGCAGCGAGGAGAAGTGCGCGGCGATCCGCACGTTGGGCGCCGAAGCGATCAACTATCGCGATCAGGATTTCGCCCAGGTCATCCAGGAGAAAACCGCCGGCAAAGGCGTCAATGTCATTCTCGACATCATGGGCGGCTCGTACCTGAATTCGAACATCGCGGCGCTGGGCATGGAAGGTCGACTGGTGATGTTGGGCTTTCTTGGCGGCGCCCACGCCAAGGACGTCGATCTGATGGCAATCATGAGTAAACGCGCCATCGTGACAGGCTCGTTGCTGCGCCCACGGACCGTGGAAGAAAAAGCCTCGATCGCCGAGCAGCTACGCGAGTATGTCTGGCCTGTGCTCGCCGCCGGGCGCTGTCTGCCGATGATCGACAAGGTGTATCCATTGGCCGAGGCGGCACAGGCTCATGCGCGGATGGAGGGTGGCGAGCACATTGGAAAAATTGTGTTGCGGGTGGATTGATCTGCAATTGGAGCAACACCGCCCCCTGTAGGAGCAAGCTTGCTCATACAGGGGGATTTGGTGAACGACTGTCGAATTGTTTCCCGGCGCCAACTCGCTTCTGTTAAAAACCGAACTTCAGTTTTTACCGGTGGATCACCCGATGCCCTCCTCCCTGCTCACACGCCTGCGCCGACGCTGGCTGCCCTTGCTGTGCATGGTCGCGCTGATTATCGGCCTGCCGGTGAGTTGCGGCGTACTTGAGCACACCGAGCGCGAGCTGCTGTTCCGTATCGAACCGGGCACGGCGGGCTGGTATCGCGGTTTGCCGAAGGACGTTCAAGAGTTCGACATCAAGCCCGTCAACTTCAAAGGCGGGCAGAACCTGCACGCCTGGTGGTGGCCGGCCGTACGCCGGGATGCGCCGTCGATTCTCTATCTGCACGGTGTGCGCTGGAACCTCACCGGCCAGGCGTTTCGCATCGAACAATTGCGTGCCATGGGCTATTCCGTATTGGCCATCGACTACCGCGGGTTTGGCCAGAGCAAAGGCGATCTGCCGTCGGAAGCCAGCGTGTATGAAGACGCGCGAGCCGCCTGGGAACGCTTCACAACGATGCAACCGGACGCCAGCAAGCGCCTGATCTATGGCCATTCCCTCGGAGGTGCGGTAGCCATCGACCTCGCAGCAGACTTGGCCGCACAGGCGAAAAAGGACCATGTTCCCGTCCCCGTGCGCGGCCTGGTGATCGAATCCACGTTCACGTCACTGGGTGATGCCGTGGCGCAAGTGGCCGAAAGCAACCTGCCGGTGAAATGGCTGCCGGTACGCTGGCTGCTGTCGCAGAAATTCGATTCCATCGACAAGATCGTCGACATCGACATGCCGTTGCTGGTGGTGCATGGCCTGGCCGATACATTCATGCCCTCGCGATTCAGCCAGCAATTGTTCAACGCCGCCAGCGAACCCAAGCACCTGTTGTTGGTGCCGGGTGGCACGCACAACAACAGCATGAGCCTTGGCGGCACCCAGTATCGGCAGGCACTTGAAGGTCTGATGAAAGTAAAACCGCCACAAATGGCCGGGCAGGCGCTGTCTCGCGGTTCTCAGGACTCCTGACAATTAGCGATAACCTTGCGCCTGCAAGTTGAACAATTGTGCATAACGCCCGCCCGCGGCCACCAGACTGGCGTGATCACCGCGCTCAAGGATCGCGCCCTGATCCAGCACGATGATGTGGTCGGCATTGCGCACGCTGGAAAAACGGTGGGAAATCAGCAGCGTCATGCGGCCTTCGGTCTGCTCGCTGAAATGCTCGAACACCGCCGCTTCCGCCGCCGGGTCGAGGGCTGAGGTCGGCTCATCCAGAATCAGGATATCGGCATCACGGCGCATGTAAGCGCGGGACAAGGCGATCTTCTGCCATTGACCGCCGGACAGTTCCTGCCCGCCGGCGAACCAGCGACCCAACTGCGTTGCATAGCCGCGATCCAGACGCTCGATGAAAGGCCCGGCCATGCCCTCGGCGGCGGCCGCCTGCCAACGCTGTTCATCGTTGAACGCCAGGGTGTCACCGACGCCGATGTTCTCGCCCACGGAGAACTGGTAGCGAATATAGTCCTGGAAAATCACGCCGATGCGCCGGCGCAGCGCATCTTCTTCCCACGTCTGCAAATCGCTGCCGTCCAGCAGGATGCGGCCCTGATCGGGACGGTACAGACGGGTCAGCAACTTGATCAGGGTGGTCTTGCCCGAACCGTTCTCCCCCACCAGCGCCACGCTGTGTCCCGGCACGAGATGCAGATCGATACCTTCCAGCGCCGCGCGACTCGCACCCGGATAGCGGAACCCGACGTTCTCGAACCGCAGACCATCGCCGGGCAGCGCCCCCACTTTCAGGCTGCCCGTGTCGGCCGCCACGGGCTCGGCCAGGTATTCGTAGAGGCTCGACAGATATAGCCCGTCTTCGTAAAGACCACTGATGGCGCTCAAGCTGCTGCTCACAGCCGTCTGCCCCTGCTTGAACAGCACCAGGTACATGGTCATCTGGCCGAGGGTGATGCTGCCGTGGACGGTGTCGACCACCACCCACGCATAGGCCAGATAAAACGCCCCCGTGCCCAGCAATCCCAGCACAAAGCCCCAGCCATCGCGGCGCAAGGTCAGCCGACGGTCTTCAGCGTAAAGACGCGCGAACGTGTCGCGATAACGCTTCAGCAGCAGCGGCGCGAAGCCGAACAGTTTGACCTCTTTGATGTAGCCCTCGTGGGACAGCAGCGTCTCGATGTAATTCTGCTGCCGACTCTCCGGTGCACGACGGGTGAACAGCCTGAACGCATCCCCGGAAAAATGCGCTTCGGCAAAAAATACCGGTAGTGCGCCGACCACCAACAGCACCAGCGCCCACGGCGAAAAATGCACCAGCAACACACCGAAACTGATCAGCACGATCAGGTTCTGGATCAGCCCCAGCGACTTCATCACCAGCGCCAGTGGCCGGGTCGACGCTTCGCGCCGCACTCGCACCAGCTTGTCGTAGAACTCGGAATTCTCGAATTGCACCAGCGACAACGTCTGGGCCTTCTCCAGAATCATCGTGTTGACCTTCTGCCCCAACTGCACTCGCAACAGCGATTGCTGAACCGACAGCGCTCGTTGAGTCCCGGACAGCAACGCGAGCACACCGGCTTCGAACAGCACGTAACGCACCACCGGCCACAACGGCGCACTGCCCTCTTGTGCATGCAATTGCATGGCGAAAACCACGGCATCGACAATGCGCTGGCCAAGCCAGGCAGCCAATGCCGGGAGTACACCCGCGATCAGGGTCGCCAGCACCAGGCCCAGAAACAACCCGCGAGAAGTGGCCCAGACCAGGAGCAAGGCGCGTCTGGCCTGATCGAG
>NZ_JAVLRV010000002.1:2100713-2206061 GCF_055803035.1 Pseudomonas sp. 300
GGGGGGGGAGGACCACCATTATCCCAGTCCTCCATTAACCGCCTTAGCTCAGGCGGCATTACGTTCGGCATTTTGCTCATTTGATCCCCCCTATTGTTGTTGCAAATTCGACCCACTGTACTTTTGAAGCATCAATAACAATAACCTTGGCCCTGACAGGCAACGGATTGCCGTGGTTATCAATCCAGCGAGGAAACTCGAGAACAAACTGCCCGTTTGAAGGCTCCGATGGCCATTCGCTTGGCCAGCCAAACAAGCGCTTCCCTCCGATCAAATGCAATATCACGAATCCCTGCCTCGATAAAAAAGCACTGTACCACTCGCACGGAAACGAATTTTGAGTGGTGACTTTCAGCTTCCTGAGTAACGCATGAAGCTTGTCGCTGTTCGCGACGTGACACGAAAGAAATCCCATCACCACCGCAATCACGGCTGACCATAAAGCTTCCGACTTCTTGTCCCACGCGCCGACTGAAAAAAAGTGCTCCCCCGCTAAAAGCAGCAACGATCCTAAACCGACAACCAGCGACTGAATCACAAACGTGAAAATCAGTGCCTGGACTATCTGTCCAAAGGTATCCGGGCGCTTGAATGCCGTGAGCGTGTAGAAAATCCAGGCAGCCAAAAACCCCGGAAGCAAATACTGAAGTAACGGAATTACCTCCTTGACCAAGCCATCCATGCCATTTCCAATCCATTGAAAAGTTCGACCGAGAGCAAATTAATAACTCACATCGACGGCTCATGTCATCCGCTGTTCCTGTGCTGTCGTGACAAGAGATTTCAGGTTAAAAAGCACGGAAAATTCGTACAAACAACCGAGAACAATCAGATAAAAACTCAATCTGACTCCCACGCCATCTACTCCAAAAACCGCGCCCGATACCGTCCCGGACTCTCCCCCGTCCACTTCTTGAACGCCCGGTGAAACGCACTTGGCTCCTGAAACCCCAACTGTTCGGCAATATCGCCAATGCTCGCGTTGCTCAGCCGCAATTGTTCAAACGCAACCCCGCGTCGCACTTCGTCCTTGATCTCCTGATACGAACACCCTTCCCGCTCCAGTTTGCGGCGAAAAGTGCTGGGGCTCAGATGTTGCTCCAGGGCGAAGGCCTGCAAGGTCGGCCATTGGCTGTAATGGCTGTTGCGCAGGCGCTGGTGAACTTGTGACGCGAGCCCATGCTGGTTGCGAAAGCGGATCACCAGCCATTGCGGCGCGGTGCGTAAAAACACTTTCAGCGAGGCCAGGTCCTGAACGACGGGCAGGCGCAGGTAGTGGCTCGCGAACTCGATCTCGGTGCGTTCGGCACCGAAGGTCAGATTGGGACCCCAGAGCAAACGGTCATCGCTGAGGGACACGCGCTCATGGCGGAAGTCCGCGCGGTCGATGGGGATGCGCCGCCCGCCCAGCCAGCACAGCAGGCTGATCATCAGCACCAGAAAAGTCTCTTCGCCCAAGCGTGCGACGTCGTCGTTTTGCGCGTGAGTCTCCAGGCTGATGACCGCACGCTTGCCGCGCACCGTCAGCGTGCCGCGAAAGTCGCGCAGGAACAGGGAGAAGTTGCTCAGGCACTGACGCATGGCTTTGTGCAGGTCGGGCTCCTGAATCAATGCGCGGCAGATCAGGGCGAAGCTGCCCGGGGGCATGCCGTGCGAGTCGAGCCCGAAGAACTCATCGTCCAGTTCGCGGATCTGGATCAGCCATAACGCAGCGAACGCACTGGCCGGCACCCGCGCCACCGGTTGCTCGATCAACGCGGGGTCGATACCGGCCTGTTCCAGCGCCGCCCTGCGCCGCTGCGAACTGTCCCCCAGCCCATGGATCATCGCCTGTACGAAATAGGCGGCCACCGAGTCCTTTTCCCGCATCTGAACGCTTCGCTCCCCATCACCCGAATGGCAAAAAACACCAGCACCGTTGAACAGTTTCGGCATAGGACAACCGCCCCGCCGGTTCTAGACTCGCGGCCAATAGTACGCCTTCGACCGCTACGACGGCCAAGGTATCGCAGGGTTTGATCGGAAGGACGGGTATATGAATCTGCAAAACATTGGCGTGATCGGCGCAGGCACCATGGGCAACGGTATTGCACAAGTCTGCGCCCAGGCCGGCTTCAACGTGACCTTGATCGATATCTCCGAAAGCGCGCTGCAAAAAGCTGTTGCGACCGTTGGAAAGAACCTCGATCGGCAAGTTGCCAAGGACACGCTGACGGAAGTCGAAAAGTTCGCCGCCCTCGACAGGATCCGCACCAGCACCGATTACAGCAGCCTGCACAACGTGCAACTGGTGATCGAAGCCGCCACCGAAAACCTCGACCTGAAACTGCGCGTGCTGCAACAGATCGCCGCGCAGGTCAGCACTGAATGCGTGATTGCCTCCAATACGTCGTCGCTGTCGATTACCCAACTTGCCGCCAGCGTCAGCCAGCCTGAGCGATTCATCGGCCTGCATTTCTTCAACCCGGTGCCTGTGATGGGCCTGATCGAAGTGATCCGTGGCCTGCAAACCAGCGACGCGACCCACGCGCTGGCGCTGGACATGGCCACCACCCTGGGCAAAACCGCGATCACCGCCGGTAACCGTCCAGGCTTTGTGGTCAACCGGATTCTGGTGCCGATGATCAACGAAGCGATCCTGGTGTTTCAGGAAGGCCTGGCCAGCGCCGAAGACATCGACGCCGGCATGCGCCTGGGTTGCAACCAGCCCATCGGCCCGCTGGCGCTGGCGGATTTGATCGGCCTGGACACCGTGCTGGCGATTCTTGAAGCCTTCTACGACGGTTTCAACGACAGCAAATACCGCCCGGCGCCACTGCTCAAGGAAATGGTCGCCGCCGGCTACCTGGGACGCAAAACGGGGCGTGGCTTCCATGCCTATGCCTGAGCGTTGCTCACGTTTCGCCGAGTACCGCGACAAAGTGCTGGAGCTGTTTGCCAGCAAGGGTTTCGGTCAGGTCGGCATGCGTGAGCTCGCGACGTGCCTGGGGCTCGCCCCGGGCTCGTTGTATCACCATTACCCCAGCAAACAGCACTTGCTGCTCGACCTGATCGAGGAGTTCTACGAAGAGCTGTTGGCAACCCTGGGGCGCATCGAGCAAAAGGCTTCGGCAAAACGCGACAGGTTAAACAGCCTGATCCGCGCGCACCTGAACCTGCATCAGGAAATGCCCTGGCACTTTCGCCTGGTCGAGCGCGACAGCGGCTGCTTGAATGACGAGCAGCAAGCACGCGTTCGGCAGTTGCGCGAGCAGTACGAACGCAAATTGCTGCTGATGCTCGGAACAAAATCCCGTCTCAGCGAACAGGGGCAACATGCCGCCGGGCATGCTATCGCCAACCTGCTCAACAGCGCACCCGGCTGGCTGGCGCAACATGCGTTGGATGAGCACGAGCGTGACGAGCTGCTGGAAAATCTCGTCGGTGGGGCCATTGAGCGTTTACTGCGCCCGTCGGTGACTCGCGTAGCCGCCTGATGCGCCATTGCGGGAAGCCATAAGCCGCGCCGCCGCAATAGGAAAAACATCTAAACCAATGTTGCCAATTCCCGCCTCTAACGCTTTGCTATGGAGTCCAACTGCCGCAGAGCCGGAGGTGAAACGCGCCTTCCTCTGCCTCCTTTGTCATCGGGAGTAAAACATGAAAATCAATCCCTACCTGATCTTCAACGGCGACTGCAAAGCCGCCTTCACCTTCTATGCCCAAGCCCTGCAAGGCCAGCTCGACGTCATGATGACCTTCGGTGAAAGCCCGGCGCGTGAGCACTTTCCTGCAGACCTGCACAACTTGATCATCCATACCCGTCTGTCGGTGGGCGACCAGGCAATCATGGGCTCGGATACCACACCTGACCGCCCCACGGATGACATGGCCGGTTGCTCGGTGTCGCTGAACGTCGACAGCATTGCCGAGGCGGAACGAGTCTTCAGCGCACTGGCGCAAGACGGCAGCGTGCCAATGCCGCTGGAAGCGACCTTCTGGGCCGCGCGCTTCGGGATGCTGGTCGACCGGTTTGGCGTGTCGTGGATGGTCAATTGCGAAAAGGATCAGTGAACCTGAAGGCATGAAAAAGCCCGACCTGAAAAGGCTGGGCTTGCTGGAAACTCCCGGACCTCACCGGGTACCGTTGGATCCGGCCTGACACCGCCAACCTGATCGCGCGCAAGGCCTATGACCTGATTCGCGCGAGCCAGGGCTTGTCGTTTTCTTGAAAGTCGATTCAGAGCTTTGCAATCGAGACCTCGGTCGATTTGACGAAGGCGATGACTTCGCTGCCCACCCTCAATTCAAGATCGCGCACCGAACGGGTGGTGATCACCGAGGTGACAATCCCTGAAGCGGTTTGCACATCGATTTCCGAGACCACTTCGCCTTCGACGATTTCCTTGATGACGCCCTTGAACTGGTTGCGAACGTTGATCGCTTTGATGGTCATGATGCAGCTTCCTGTGTGATATCGAACGCATCCGAGCGGATGTGCAGGCACTCAAAGTGCACCTCCCGGAACGACATTAAAAGGAATAAATAATTATCTATTTATATCTTTTAGAAATATAAGACCCGCCCGCACGAATGGATCACACCCACCCTGCAGGAGCCAGGATTGTTGGCGATGACCCTCTCAAATTCTTCTTCGCTGGCAAGCCAGCCAAATAGGTAGCGTCACTTTGGGAACCGTCTGACATCAATTCCCAAGCACCCTTGGTAGCCTCATACAAAACCCGGCTACGGGGCGTTCTGTTGTGATCTGGCCAAGGAAGGTCATTTACGCGTGCTGCATCAACGTCCCGGAGCCTGTGCCTCGTCACAGGAAAAGGAAACCTGGATGGTTAATGCAAACCCTCACGCCCGCTTCAGCCTCACGATCGATGACGTTCAACATGACCTTCAGGTGCTCGGGTTCACCGGCAAGGAACTCATCAGCCAGCCATACACCTTTGAGATCGAACTGGTCAGCGACAGGCGCGACCTGAATCAGAACGACCTGCTGAACACACTGGCCTTCCTCGCCTTCAATAACGCTGGCGATGGCATTCACGGGCAAATACATGGTGTGAGCAAAGGCAGTCTCGGTAATGGACTGACCCGCTACAGCGTGACGCTGGTGCCTCGCCTGGCGTACCTGGACCACCGCATCAATTGCCGCATTTTCCAGCAAATGACCGTCCCGCAAATCATTGCGCAGGTGCTGGAACCCCATGGCATCCACCGTGATTTCCACCAGTTTCACCTGGGCGGCGTGTATCCGGATCGCGAGTACTGCGTTCAGTATCAGGAGTCAGACAAAGCGTTCATAGAACGCCTCTGCCAGGAGGAAGGTCTGCACTACCACTTCCGGCACAGCCGCGAAAAACACGTCATGGTGTTCGGCGACGACCAGACCGTGTTTCCCCGGCTCGACCGTCCGACCCGCTATAAACACGACAACGGCATGGTCGCCGAAACGCCGGTGATCAATCACTTTGACGTGCAGGTGCAAGCAGGCACCAGCCGCACCACACGCCGCGATTACGATTTCAAAAAAGCACGGATTTTACTGGAGGCCGAGAGCAGGCCTGATACTTCCCGAGCTCAGCCGGATCTTGAGGATTACCACTACCCCGGTCGTTTCATCCAGCGCGATCGCGGCAAGTTGTTGAGTCAACGCGCGCAGGAGCGTCACGGCGCCGAGGGCCGTGTGGCGCGGGGTAAAAGCGATCAACCGGTGCTGCTCTCCGGGCACTTCCTGCCACTGACTGAACACCCGGATGACGAATGGAACGACCTGTGGCTACTGACTGAAATCGAGCATGAAGGGGCGCAGCCGCAAGTCCTGCAACAGTACGCGGGCTACACGGGCACCGGCGTTGAAAACGGCTTTCAGGGTTATCGCAACCAGTTCCTCGCCACGCCCTGGGACGCAATCTACCGCTCGCCGCTAACCCACCACAAACCGCGCATTGCCGGCGTTCAAAGCGCCGTGGTCACCGGCCCGACAGGCGAGGACATCCACTGTGACGAGTACGGTCGGGTCAAGGTGCAGTTCTTCTGGGACCGAGAAGGTCGCAACGACGATAAAAGCAGCTGCTGGCTGCGAGTCTCCTCCCTCCTGGCCGGCAACGCCTTTGGCGGCGTCGCCTTGCCGAGAGTCGGCATGGAGGTCCAGGTCAGCTTTCAGGACGGCGACCCTGATCATCCCGAAATCATCGGGTGCCTCACCAACAGCGCCAATCCGCTGCCCTACGAATTACCCGCCAACAAAACCCGCAGCGTCTTCCGTTCCCGCAGCTCGCCCGACAGCACGGGGTTCAGCGAACTGCACGTAGAAGACCGCGCCGGCCGGGAACTGATTTACCTGCGCGCCCAGCGGGACATGGAACAGCGAATAGAAAACGACAGCCGTCTGGAGGTCGGCAACGAGCAGCACACCACCGTCAAGGGCGACAGCGTTACCGTGCTGCAAGCCACGGAACACCGCACCACCCGCGGTGATCGGCAGACACAGATCAAGGCCAACGATTACCTGCAGGTTGCCGGCAACAGCCATACCCATGTTGATCAAACCCTGGCATTTGGCGCTGGCCGGGCGGTTGTCATTGAAGCCGATCTGATCATTCTGAAGGCCGGGACTAAGATCACGATCGAAGCCGGTGGTGAACATTTACAGGTCGGCGGCGGCGGAATTTTCGGCAGCAGCGAACTCCAGGTGGGTGGTGCTCCCCTGCGCATACCGGCCGCCTCGATCGCAATGCCTCGGTCAATTGATGGTTTATCCGTGCCACCAGAACTGCCGCCCATGCTCGCCTCGTCCCAGCCCGCACTGATGGCGGCAAGCAACGCGTTGGCGGCGGATTTCTGCCCGATCTGCGAAGCCTGCCGGGATGGCGTCTGCCCAACGGAAGGAGCCGCCGCATGATCAACACACTCCCCCGTCAATGGATGAACGAACAGCACCGCTCGGGCCACGAAGTGTGTCTGGTGCTGGACTCGCAGAACGAGCGCGAAACCCGTCAGCTATTGTTGAAGTCCAGCGGACATGACCAATACCTGAGCGTCTACAACGCAACAACCCTCGCGAACCTGGCCGATGCCGGTCCGTTTATGTTCACCCTGGAACAGCCCGGCGACAGACGCCTCGACGCCCTGCTGGATCATCCCGAGCGCAACTGGGGCTGGCTCGCGAGCGTGGAAAAAGGTGCCCTGCGTGGGTTGGCCAATCACTGGCAAGAACGATTGATTGTCGGGACGCGTCCCTATCAGGCGCTGTACCGCTTTCACGACAATCGAGTGCTGAGCCGAGCGCTAAAACATCTGCCAGCCGAAGAATATCCGGCCTTTCTTGGGCCGGCGATCAGCCTCTGCTACTGGGACGGCGCAACGTGGAACACAACTCACAACCCCGCCCCCGGCACGTATCCCGTACCCGACAACCCACACTGGTTGCGCATCCCCCAGCCCCAACCGCAGGCCTCGGAAATTCGCCGGCTCAACGCCCATCGCTACTTGTTGGCCGAGCATGTTGAGGCTTACGCCAATGTCGCCGAAGAGCATGAACCTGATACGTGGTTGCGTGAGCGTTTGGCCCTTGCGGATGCGTGGGGGTGGGTAGCGCCGGAGCAGTTGCAATTTCTGCTGATTCAGAGCCTGCAGGCGCCGGGGTTTACGTTGCCGCCGGAGTGGGAGGTGCGGGGGAATGAGAGCCCGACGGAGCACTTTGAACGGGTGCAGCACTGGGTGGGGTTTTGGCGAGGGGATGTGCCGATATGAAGCGGATATCGAGTATTGCAGGGGTGGTTTGTTGTATGGCGTTGGTCGCGGGTTGCTCTACCGGGCAGCAGAACACATTCACCTTCACCGCCGACTTACCACCCGATTTTGCTTACGTCGCAGCGGTTTACTACACACCCGCCGAAGGTGAAACCTGCACTGTTAAAACAAAGGACAACTTGGCGCCGGTTTTCAATGACCAATGGCGGAAAGAATACAAACCAGATTCCGAAATAGAGATTCATATAACGCGCAAGGGCTGCCCGTTGGTCGTTAGGCGTATCGAACTGGAGATCAACTCGGCGTATGGAAAAGATCGAGGCGACTTCGGCAGGGAAAGCGCCATGGTCGTCATTCGCCAGGAATTGAAGGAGCAATCGAAAGGCACTTTTAGTGAAGCGGGTGAAAGTGTCTTTTACGGTCAGTGCCAGTGGCTGTTTCGCACAGCGGGAGCTCAGCGACGCATCGTTAAAATCCTCGACTGTAAAGCAACTGATGAACAGGGAGAGCTTAAACGTGGCCGTCCATTTTCGGCTTACACCCTCGATCAACTTCCGGGCAAGACCGTGAAAATGAAGATCATGTTGGCCGACGTAGAGCGACCGGCCATTGCGGGCACCTGGGTCAAGGTACCTGACGGGTGGAAACGCTGCATGGGCGACAACTTTGAAGACCAATACGCGTTTTGCTTCGGTAATTACAAAGATTTCAGCACCTTCAAAATGGTGGATGGACGCGTCTGTACTATTTACCCCGGCTGCTCGGAATAAGGACATTAATTACATGCCATTCTTTTCTTCGCAGAAGAAGTTGCTGTTGAAAATTTCTACTTTGAGTTGCTGCATCACATTAATCACCAGCTGTGCAAAGACCCCGCCGAATACGTTCACCTTCACCGCCGATTTACCGCCCGAATTTGCCTACAAGGCGATCGCCGAGTATGTGCCCGCCAAAGGTGAAACCTGCTCCGTACCGGGGGGAAGGAATACGGCCGTCGGGTACAACATGAAGTGGCGTGAAAGTTACACGCCGAATTCTGAAATCGCCATCTATCGGACAGTCAGTGGCTGTCCGCTGGTGATCAGGCGCATCAAGCTGGATATCAACGCTTCGTATTGGACACATCGGGGGGATTTCGGTGGGGATAGTGCAATGGTCATCGTCCGCGATGATCTGGAGGAAGAGTACAAAGGCACGTTCAGTGACGCCGGCGAAAGCACTTTCTATGGCCATTGTCAGTGGCTGTTTCGCACTTCAGGTGCGCAGCGACGCATAGTCAAAATCCTTGACTGCAAAACAGCGAACGCCCGAGGCGAGCCGCAACGTGGCCACCCGGTTTCGGGGTACAGCCTCGATCAGTTGCAGGGCAAAACCGTAAAAATGAAGATTACGTTGGCCGCGGAGGAACGACCTGGTTGGGGTGACACATGGGTCGAAGTACCCGGCGGATGGAAGCGTTGCATGGGGAATGGTTTTGAAGATCAACGTGCTTATTGCAACGGCAATTACAAAGACTTCAGCACCTTCACATGGCCGGATGGCCGCATCTGCACCATCTACCCCGGTTGCACCGAATAAGGAAATTTGGACATGAATTCATTGGAACAAGAATTGATATCACCGTTGAGCAGCACGGTGCTGACGTGCCCCGTACAAGGTAGATGGACCAGCTTCCAACTAGTCGACGAAATTGGCTCTGGCGAACCATACGCCGGATTGGCCTATACAGCGACCGACTCGGAAGGCGAGAAATACCACGGGTACTTGGATGTTACTGGGATGGGTAAGGTCAGCAATCACTTTGCTGGTCCCATTGTGCTGATCGTTGACCAGAAATACCAAGGAGCCACCCCCCCTTACAAAGATGCGGTAACGAGGCCGCACTACCCGCTCAAAATCACTGAACTCCAAGTCCGAGCCGAACAAACCCGCTATCTGAATCAAAACTCAACCCGCACCCGGAATAATCCGGCACAAGCCTGCGCGGATGAGTTCCTTCAAGTAGAAGTACGTCACTTGGTAAAGCATGTTTCACACCTGCCGCCCGAGGTCTATCGTCATTATCCCCATAGCCCGAACCGAGCGAGAACCATGGGTGAACATGGGAGGCTCGGTGTTGCGCTGATGCCCCTTAAACACACGGTTCTTGAAGTGCGGCCTCTGCGAGCGTTACGCCCAATGCTGTCGACCGACCCGGAGTTTTGTGCGCTGAATCTCTACCAGCTCGCGCTGATGGCTACGCTGAGTTATTGCCCGTTCGGGCAGCAGCCTGACGGTCATCCGGTAAAAACGACAACCGTGACCTTCCCTATACAACCCAGCGTGGGAAATTGGTTCGGCGATGCGCTGGCCAAGTCTGAAGAGTTGTGGCGTGTCGATGCCGCGCAAAAACAAGCCTTCTACCCACTGTATGAGGACGTGCCTTACTCCAAACGCCTGGAAATCGTGCCTTTCGATCCAGGCCTCTATGACGTCAACAAACTCACGCAAGAAGGCGATCAGGAACATCCTGCAAAAATTCACTTTCTCGATGACAGGACGCTTGGTAGTGACGCGACTGATACCCAAGCGTTCATCACTCACAGCGATGAACTGATACTGATCGCGGTACGTGGCACTTATGAACTTATAGCGGATGGACTACGCGATGCAGATGCATTCCAAGTGCCGTTTGAAGACACAGACAGCAAAGTGCATCGAGGTTTCTATGAATCCGCGCAAACTGCCTACGAGTTCGTCGTTAACTATCTCGAGAAATTTTACGCCGGACAGAAGCTCATGATTTGCGGCCACAGCCTCGGTGGTGCGGTGGCATTGATCCTCTCGGAAATGCTGCGTCGTCGCCCGGGCTTCGACTACACCCTCCAGCTCTACACCTACGGCGCACCCCGCGCAGGCGATGCCAATTTCGTCGCCGGCGCGAAGGGCCTGGTGCATCACCGCATCGTCAACCACAACGACCCGGTGCCGAGCGTGCCGGGGACTTGGATGGACACCAAGGCCGATGTTTTTGGAACGGGGTTGGCGTTGACGTTTGTCAACGTGCCGCTCGGGTTGTCGGTGTTTTTTGCGGGCATCACGAACTGGACGGGCGAGCCGTACGATCACCATGGTTCGTTACGGCATTTCATGCCTGTGGAATTTGAGCGTGGGATAATGTCCGCGATCCTGTGGGAACCCGGCTGCGACACCATCACCCAACATGCGGCTTGCAGCTTGGCGATTCAGCAGAAAAACGGGTTGCCCCATCGGCCGCCATTACTGGCGCAGATCTTCCAGGCCGGAAATCATTTAATGGCCGGCGGATATGTTCCGGCGTGTTGGGCGGTTCTGTTGCGGTGGCAGCAAGCGCACGAGAAAAAGCGTTCGCGGGTGACGGATCTTGAGTTTGATCGGGTCGCGAATTCGCTGGCACGAATCACCACACAGTTGCGTGAAATAGAACGTAGTTTAACGGCGCGTTCGGAGGCTTACGTGCGCACCCAGGAGGACAACATCCGAGCACTCGGCCTGGAAAAAAACAGGATTGCAATCACAGTCGATCGCTTGAAACGCGTGCGTGAAGAGAGGGTGACCGCACACGCGCTTTACGGGTCGCTGCTGGAACAGCCTGAGCAACTGAAGGCTAACGTGGCGCGCTGGCTGGCTCATCCTGAGAACAAGGTTAAAGACCCGTTCGCCATGGCGCCGGAGGACCCTGAGGGGGACGCGCTGATGAGTTCAATCTATGGGCGCACTATCGGCGCGCCGTACACGCTGGATATCGATTCGATCTGTTAAACACGCCTGTGTTTAAAAGCCTCGCCGGTAACTTCGCGAAAGCTACAGCGCCTTGCGTCATTGCCTACGGGTACGCCAGAATCCGCCGGCTTGTGCGCCTTGGGCCCGGGTTCTATCGTTGGTCGGTCGCTGAAAAACAGTGATCGGGTTTGGTAGCCCGGAGTACTGCGTACAACGCTCCATTATGCTGACGCCCTTTCAAGGTCGTGGCTTTTATGGTGGTCGTGCGCAGGGCCTTTTCGAAGGCGCCGGTTCCAGTACTCCGGTCTACCAACCTGTGCATGGCCACCACCCCTCGTTTGGTAGCGAGAGTGATGGCTCCATTCAGAAAGTACTGGAGATCCATCTATGCCTAAGCCAACACCCAACCCGCCGGAAACCGATCCGACATCCCCCTCCGAAAATCTCAGCCCGGAAAAACCCGACGAAACCTCGGAACGCATCCCCTCCCACGCCGACATCCGTGCCACCCCACGCACACCGAGCACGATGTACACCCTCGATCCACAGATCAACACCGAAGACCTGTTGGGACACGCTTGCGAGTCACTGGCCTCAGCCCATGTCATGACCATGGATCTGGCGGACCGAACGCACGGGCCGAGTCGCAATACCCTGCTGGGCATTGCCCAAGTGATCATGCTGGGCGAACTGAACGTGAACCGGGCGCTGGATCAACTCGATCCGGTCGAGTAATCGCTGCCCTGCGGCGAGGGCGAGCGCCCTCGTCACGGCCACTGATCGAATCACTTGATCCGATAATGAAAGGTATTGCGCACCGCCGGTACCGATACCGCCTGACCCTCAACGACTTTCGGCTGGTAACGAAAGGTGTTGGCAGCGATCAGAGACGGACGCATGAACAGTGGATGGCAACCGTCGAGCACTCTGAGGTTTTCGACTTTGCCCTGTGGGTTGACCGTGTATTCCACGGTGCAATCGCCTTCGATGTTCTTGTCCAGCGCCCGTTGCGGGTAGTCCGGCGCTTCCTTGCTCAACGGCAAATACTGGCGGCTGTTGGCAGCGGCCTGTGCCGCTTGCTGACGGGCGCGGTCTGCGTTCAGGCGTGCTTGTTCGGCTTGTTGTGCCTGTTGCTCGGCGACGCGTAGTTGTTCCGCGCCGCGGGCGCGCTTTTCCGATTCAAGACGCTGGCGTTGTTGCTCGGCCTGAAGGTCACGCTTTTTGTCTTCGACCCGTTTACGCGCCAACGCCGCCTGCTCGAGTTTTTGTGCCTGGATGTGTGGGTCGACGGCAGGTTTGGCCGGGGCTGCGACAACCGGTTCGGCCGGTGCCGGCTCGACCAACGCCGGTTCCGGTGCCACGGGCGGCAATGCCGCAGGCAACATCACCAGTTGGGTCTTCAATACGGCCGGCGATTCGACGCGTGGTTGTTCCGGTGACCAGCCATGCACCAGCAGCGCCAGAACGATGACATGCAACGCCACCGCGAGGCTCGCCGCCAGACTGTTTTGCCAGAACCCACTGCGGACACTGCGCGGCAACGTCATCGCTGGGCTATGCATGATCATCGCCGTCATTGCGGGGCCTCGGTCACCAGCCCGAGATGACTGACGCCGCCCTGCTGCAACGCCGCCATGGCCGCGACGACGCTGCCGTAACCGGCATCCTTGTCGGCTCGGATGTAAACCTGGGTGTCGTGGCGCTCGGCGACGATGTTCGCCACCTTCACGCGCATGTCGTCGAGGGTCACAGCGCTGTCAGTCTGGTGTTGAGTGTCGAGTTCACCACCAAGGTTCCAGTAGTAACCGCCCTCGGCCTTCACCGACAGCGTGAGAATCTGCTGACGGCTGTCAGAAGCCAGGGCTTCACTGGCGACCTTGGGCAGCTCGATCTTCACGCCTTGGGTGAGCATCGGCGCGGTGACCATGAAAATCACCAGCAGCACCAACATCACGTCGATGTACGGCACCACGTTCATTTCGGCTTTGGGTCCGTGCTTGCGTTGCGGTTTGATCAGCATGTTCACGCTCCTCTCAGGCGGCGACGGCCAGGTTCATCGGTGTGCCGTGCAGCGTGCGATGCAGGCGCACTTGCAGCTCATTGCCGAAGGCGTAATAGCGAGTGAGCAACGTCTGGCTGCGGGAGGAAAAGCGGTTATAGGCAATCACCGCCGGAATCGCCGCAAACAGGCCGATGGCCGTAGCGATCAGCGCCTCGGCGATGCCTGGCGCCACGGTCGACAGCGTGGCTTGCTGCACCAGGGACAGGCCGAGGAAGGAATTCATGATCCCCCACACCGTGCCGAACAGGCCGATGTAAGGGCTGACCGAGCCGACCGTCGCGAGGAACTGCAAGCCTTTCTCCAGCTGCACTTCCTGCTCGCTGATCGCCACATAGAGCGCGCGCTCCACCCCTTCGAGCACCACGTCGGCGGCGTTGCCCGGATGCTGGTTGAGATGATTGAACTCGTGAAGCCCTGCATGAAAAATCGGCTCCACGCCGCTCTCGTTATGAGCCGTTTCCCGATACAGCGGCAGCAGGTCCGAAGCGCCGCGAAAGCGCTGCACAAAGGCATTCATCTGCCGTTCGCGCTGCTGTAACAAGCGGCCGCGCTGGATGATCAGGTACCAACTGAGTAACGAGGCCAGCAACAGGGTGAGCATGACCGCCTTGACCAACAAACTGGCGTCGCTGATCAGCCCCCAGATTGTCATGTGTTCGAGCGTGGCCTGCATGGTGAAACTCCTTATCTGAAGCACTCGGGCCGTCGATGCGCGACGGCTGCCGAGCTATTGGATGAAAGTGGGATGACACGTTGATGACAGGGCGGTTCAGGGCAGATTCAGGGCTTGAGTGACCTGCGCCCAGGGCACGAACTTGAAGTTTTGCGTCTGCTCGGGCATGCGTTTGCGGCCGTCCTGCACCACCAGCAAGCCTTGGCTCCAGGGTCCGCCGAGGTTCACCGAGGTGACTTCCAGGCCATCGGTTTCCGACGCGCCATCGATGCCCAGTGCCGCGTTCAGACCGACGCGAAAGGCGCCACGCGAGGCGAACGGTGGCTCGGCGTCCAGCACCAGGTAACTGTCGTTGCCTTGACTTGAGATCACCAGATAGTCACGCGCCGCGCTTTGGTACAGCGCCAGACCTTCAACATCGGCATGCAGTTGCGACCCGACCTTGATCACGCTGGTCAATGTCGCCGGTTGATCGGCGCGGGCATCCACCGCCCACACGCCGACATCTTCTTCACCGAGAAACAGTCGCTGGCGCTGGTCATCGGCCACGCAACCTTCTGGCTGGCTGTCGACCTTGAACTGGCGCACCAGCTCACCTTGCACACTGCCGTTCGGCGCGCTCAGGCGGTATTGCAGGAACGTTCCGTCCTTGCCATTGGCGATTGCGTAGAGCTCGCCACTCGCTGGCTGAAACAGGCAGATGCCGTAGATTTCCTTGAGCTGCGTGGGGATCTCGCCGGCTTCACGCAGCTCGCCGCTCTGGCGGTCGATGCTGAACAGGCTGAGGCTGTTGCGATCGCGGTTGCTGGCGACAGCGAGGTCGACGGTGTGTGCGCCAAGTTTGAAATTCGGCCGCAGGTCGACGTTGTTCAGGCGCCCGACCGGCAACTCCTGCAACAACTTGCCTTGCAGGTCATACGCCAGCAATCCCTGCTTTTTGTTGGTGCCGAGTACGCGACTCAGAGAGGGTTGCTGCGGATGAATCCAGATCGCCGGATCGTCTGCCGCATCGCCCTGACGCCCGACCGGATCGCTCTGGCTGAGCGCTTTTACGTTCGCCAGCACTGGCGCCAAGGGCACCGGCGTCGGCTGCCAGTTCAGTTCGCCCTGATACAGACGACCGTCGTCATCGTCGCGCAGCAGGATTTGCAGGCCTTTATCGGTCTGGCGCAGGGCAAGGTTTTCCGGCTCCTTCAAACCTGACAGCGCCACACTGCCCTCAGCCGTCCAGCGTTCGCCTTGCTGTTGATAGACATGCAGCTGCGCCGCTTTCGGGTCCAGCGCAACGATGCCACCCGGCAGCAATGCCATGGCGCCTGCGGTTTTCTTGATCGCGCCGAACGGTTCGCGCATCGCCACCGGGCTGCGCGTGACATCCCCTTCTGGATGCGCCGGATACGCCCACCAACCGACGTTTTCCTCGTTGACCACCAACTGATTGGCGCCGTCATCGACCTGACAATCCGTGGCCGAAGGTGGCAGCGGCACACCGCGTACCCGTTGTGGTTGCGGGTTCAGCGCCGCGCCGTTGCCCACCAGCCATTGCTCGCCCTTGCCCTCCTCGCCCACCAGAAACAGGAACAGGTTGCTGGCTTCGTCGCGATACAGGCACAGACCGTTGACCGGGTAATCCCGCGTCGGCAGATACACCGGCTGACCCCACATGCGTTTGCCCGGATCGAGGCTGACCAGCAGCGCTTGCTGACGACTGTTATCGAGGCTGGCGACCAGTATCTGTTGGCCGGCGACGCGACTGTCGACGCCACTGAACGATCCCTTCAAACGCGCCAGCTCCTGGCCTTGCGCATCGAGTTGCAGCAAGCCGTCACGCTCGCTGGCAGCCAGGCGTTCGGTGCCTCGGGTACCCGGCAGAAACGCCACGGCATCGACCGACAGATTGGCTGCCCAGGGTGTCAGGGTCAGGCTTGGCGCAGCCGCCAGTACCGGGCCGGCGGCCAGGCTGATCAGTACGGCCAGCCAGTGGTGCTTGGATGGAAACGAAATACTCATGAAAGTCCTTGTCGTGAAATCGTGCGACGGCCATCACCGGCGAGCCGGCTCCTACAGAAGCGATGGGCATGGGTTTAGAAATGGGTGAAGGTCAGGCCGAGCTTGTAGGTCGGGCCGTATTCTTCGTACTGGCCGTTATAGGAGCGGTGGCCGGTGTAGACGAAATACGGCTCGTCGGTGAGGTTCTGCGCCTCGAAGCTGACCTGCAGGTTTTTAGTCAGCGAGTAACGGGCGCTGAAGTCGATAAAGGTCTGGGCATCGACGTGGAGGTCGTGGGCCTTGTCGTTGATCGAGGCCAGCTCATAGAGGTAATCCGATTTGTAGTTGGCCGACAGACGCAGGCTCAGCTTGTCGTCTTCCCAGCCGAGCATCAGGTTGCCGACCGTGTCGGACTGGTTGGGCAAATCGATGCTGCGTTTGCGGTTGACGCCACTGGCGGAGTCGAAGCCTTTGATCTCGGCATCGGAACGACTGAAGGTGGTATTGGCGCCAATCAGCAGGCCGTTCCAAGGCGCCGGCAGCCAGTCGAATTTCTGTGAGTACGCCAGTTCCAGGCCATAGAGTTTGGCGCTGTCGCCGTTGGCGAAGGTGTGAGCCTCGGTGAAATCGACCCACGCACCGGTGCCGGCCAGGTCGGTGTTGTAGACGAAGTTCTGGATGTCCTTGTAGAACACGAACGCCGAAACGGTACCGGCGCGCCCCATGTAGTGCTCGATGCCGAGGTCGAGGTTGCTCGATTCCAGCGGTTTGAGGTCCGGGTTGCCGAAGGTGGCCTCGTCATCGTCGATGACAAACCCCGGCGCCAATTGGCCGAAGGTCGGGCGCACCACGGATTTGGTCCAGGCCGCGCGCACCTGGGTGTTCTTGTCCAGTTGATAGCGTGCATGCAGCCCCGGCAGCCAATGGTGATAACGGCGTTTGGTCTCGGTGGACTCGAACGCGCCATCCGTCACGCCGGTGCCCTTGGCTTCGAACTCGGTGCCCTCGTAGCGCAGGCCGGCGATGAAGCGCCAGTCGTCGATATCGATCGTGTTCATCAGGTAGCCGGCGTTGATGTCTTCGCTGATCTTGAAGTCGTTGACCCGCGATTCGGCCTCGTCGTAGAAGTCCGCCTGATTCAGGCCGCCGATCAACTGCTTGATCGCGCTGCCACTGATGCCCGGACCGAACTGGCCCAGACGGTAGTCGACGTTACCCTTCTTGAATTTCGTCAGGTTGAGCTGCTCGTCACTGAACCCCAGATCGTCGAAGTCTTCATAGACCCAGGCGTCGAGATCGTTGTCCTTGTTGCGCCGGCTGACCTTGCCGCCGAATTTGACCTGAGACGCATAGCCTTTGAAGTCGTAGTCGCGGGCGAGGTCCAGGCGCAGGTTTTTCTCGGTGTCGGTGGTTTTCTGTTTTTCCCAGTCGACTTTGTCGAGGCTGAAGTTGTTCGGGTCATAGAAGGCCTGGCCGATGATCGGCCGGGGTTTGTCATTGTCGTAGAAGCCGGTGTTGGCGAAATCGTCAATACCGGTGAACGCCGCGCTGGCGATGTGGCCGGGGCTGTCTTCGCTGGAGCGGCTGTAACCGGCCTGGCCGCTGAGCGTCCAGAGACCGAACATGCGCTCGCCGCCGAACACATAGGACTGGATTTCCTGGGTCTCTTCACGTTGCTTGAGCTTGCGCGAACCTTCGGCATCACCCAGCTCACCCGCGGCCTGCGGATCGGCGAATTCGAGGCTGGTAGAGTTGCGCGTTTCGCTGTCCTTGTAGCGGCTGTAGAGCGTGCGCAGGTAATAGCTGCTGAGGTCATCGGGTTTGTAATCGAAGTTCAGGCCGCCGCCGGCGCGTTCGCGGCTGATGTCGTAATCGCGCTGTTCGAACTCCTCAAGTTTGGCGCCCTGCGCGAAATCCCAGGCACCGCCGGTTTCGACGTTGTCGGAACCGAAGTCGCGCTTCTGCCAGCTCAGTGCGGCGGCGACACCGAAGTTGTCGATGCCGTCGCCGAGGCTGAAACGGTCACTGATGGCGCCGGAAAACTTCGGGCTGGTCTGGTGGGAGTTCTTGTCGTAACTGGCTTCGCTGCTGCCGGTGTAGAACAGGCCATGGTGATCGAATGCCGAGAGGCTTTTCACATCGACGGTGCCGCCCAGGGAGTTGGCGTCCATGTCCGGGGTCAGGGTCTTGATCACCGACAGTGACTGCACCAGCTCCGAAGGCAACACGTCGAGGGCGACGGCGCGGCGTTCGCTTTCCGGCGACGGCACCAGCGTACCGTTGATGGTCACGCTGTTGAGGTCCGGCCCCAGACCGCGCACGCTGACGAACCGCCCTTCACCCTGATCTCGCTCGACGCTGATCCCCGGCAATCGCTGCACCGCTTCGGCCACGTTTTCGTCCGGCAGTTGCGCCACGCCGTCGGCATGTACCACGCTCTTGATGCTGTCGGAATTGCGTTGTTCCTTGAGTGCCTGGTCGATGCTCGCCGCCTGCCCCACCACTTCGACGTGCTCGGTGTTCGCTGCGGTTTCGGCGGCGCTCAGGCGCTCGCTGACCATCGCCATGGCCAATGCGGTGAGCGTGAAGCTGACGAGCCCGGCGGTGCTGCTGCGCTGGTACATGATGGTCCTCCCCCAAGAGTCCGATTACGCCAGGCAAGTCGCCCGGCAACTGGGAGGGCACGCTAGGGTCGGGGGATGACCGTTCTGTGACAGGGGTTGGCGGCAAGTGCTGTAAACCGGGGTTTTGCCGGAGTTTGAGGGTAAAACTGAGCTGATTTGACCCGTCAACGCTGAACACTTGTTCGAGCTGGTTTGCCAGCGATGGCGTTCCCGACATTGCCGAAACGTTTGAGATTGATCGCCAGCAAGCCGGCGCCTACAAAAATGGCGTGACCGGGTGAGCTGATTCGACCCCTCACCTGCGTTTCAGCACAGTCACCCCGCTGTCACAAACATCTGGTGTGCTGACGCGCATTGCCTCTTCGCCAAAGGATTCCGGCCATGTTCTCAGTGCTCAAACCCCATCGTTGGAAACTCGCCCTGCTGCTGTTGGCGGCGAACGCGGGATTGCTGCTGCACTTGGCTTGTGGCGAGTTGAAAAGCGTCAGCGAATGGGTCTGGCTGGACATCATCGGCGAAGGCGGTTCCGCGCTGTTGGCATTGGTCTGGCTGGGACTGGTGCTCAAGAGCCGCCCGGCCGGGCGCGTCACCAATTACCTCGCGCTCGGTTTGAGCGGGATCTTTTTCTCCTGGTGGATCGACAGCCTCGACGAGTTCATCCGCCTGCCCGACAGCATCACCTGGGACCACTGGCTGGAGTCCGGTCCGATGCCGGTGGGCTTGATTTTGCTGACCATCGGCATCTATCACTGGCACCGTGAGCAACTGGCGATCAGCGCACAAATGGAGAAACGCGAAAAGCTCTTTCGCGAACACCGGCTGTTCGACAAGCTCACGCCATTGGGCGGTGCCGACTACCTCAAGCGTCAGTTGACCGTCAGCCTTGAAGAAAGTCGGCGACAACAGCAGCCGTTGTCATTGCTGGCGCTGGACGTCGACAATTTCACCGCCATCAATCAGACGTTCGGGCATGCCGAGGGCGACGCGGTGTTGCAGGCGCTGAGTCATTTGCTGCTGCTCAATCTGCGGCGCCAGGATTTGCTCTGCCGGCTGGCCGGCGACCGTTTCGTGGTGCTGCTGCCCAACACCGGCGAAAGCCAGGCACGGTTGCTGGCGCTGGAGCTGCAACAAGCGGTTCAAGGCTTGGCGCACAAAACCCGACAACATGGCGAGCGCGTACACCTGTCGGCCAGCACCGCCGTGGTCATGGCGGTCAACGAGGCGCCGGACGCCCTGCTCAAACGCCTCAACCTCGCACTGGCCCGAGCCAAGCAGCCACTGGCGAAATCGGCCTGAGGCGCGCTCATGACCCTGAAAACCACATGGTACGAAACCGACAGCCGCTTCATTCCCGGGCATTACCAGCCCGCGACCCTGATCGACCTTGCGCTGTCCCGGGACATCGACAGCCATCGCCTGCTGCGCGGGACCGGCCTGTTCCATGACGACATCCTCGCCGGCCAGACCCGCCTCAGCCCGCAGCAGTTTTTCGGCCTGATCAGCAACGGCCGACGCTTGCTGGACGCCGACGATAGCAGCTTCCTGTTCGGCCAGCGCTTGCTGCCGGGGCATTACGGCCCGGCGAGCCACGCCTTGCGCCATGCGCAAAACCTGCACCAGGCCCTCGACACGCTGGTTCAGCAACAGGCACTGCTCAGCCCGTTAGCGACGCCACGGTGGGTGCTGGATGACAAACATGCCTGGTTGTATTGGCTGGACAGCTGCGGCGCAGGCGAACAATGGCGCTTTCTGCTGGAGGCGAGCATGACGTCGCTGGTGGCCATGAGTCGGGCAATGAGCGGCCAGCGTTTGCCGTGGGAATGCAGTTTCAGCCATGCCGAGCCGCGCTATGTCGAGCAATACTGGGTGCATTTGGGCGAGCACACGCAGTTCAAACGCCCACTCGACCTGATGCGCATCCCACGGGAATATCTCGCGCTTGCCTGGCCTGGCGCAGCAGCCACCGCCGGCCAGGTCGCCCGCCAGGAAGCTCAAGGGCAAATCGATCAACTGGGCTTTACCTCAAGCTTTGTCGATTGCCTTTATCGCTACCTGCAAACCCATGTACGACAGACCCCAAGCCTCGAACAGGCCGCCATGGCCTTCGCCATGAGCCCGGCCACGCTCAAGCGCAAACTGCAAAAACACGACACCGGTTTTCAGCAACAGGTAGACCTGGTGCGCAAGCACGTGGCGCTGTACCTGTATCAGATCAAGGGGTTCAGTAACGAAGAGGTCGCGGAGTACCTTAGCTTCAACGATGCGGCAAATTTTCGGCGCTCGTTCAAACGCTGGACAGGCAGTACACCCAACCTGATTCGGCAGCTCTTCAGTTGAGAGACGGCATGTCAGGCATGAAAAAGCCCAACCTGAAAAGGTTGGGCCTGATCACTATTGTCGGCTGTCCATCATTTTGTCGGCGAGCGCCTTGGCTCTTTCAATCAACAGATTCTGCCTGTCCTCATGAGTGGCGCCTCCCACCACCGGTGCCGTCAGATTGCTTTCCGCAATCAGCGCAGCGCAGAAGTATTGATCCCAGACAGCTTTGTCCTCGGACGTCCGGCTGGTCATTCGGTCGGCAATCATATGCGGCTCCTCCTGATGAAGTAGCACTGCCAGTTTACGCCCGATTCAAGGACATCCAAGTGTCACCATTCGTCGCTTAGGTAACCGCGACAAAGAATCGCCTCAGCCTCTGGCGCAGGGATTGCAAACGCCGGTCATAGCCGCCCGGGAACGACGTAATTCTGACGCGGCAACTATCAAATCAATGTTACGGACGCCAGCCCTGAGCTGGGTCTTTTACCCGGAGATGTAACGTGTCAACTCTCAATGAAATCGCAGCGAACCACGCGAAAATGGCGAAAAAACTGGCGGGAGAGTCGACCGAAATGTGTGAGCGACTTCCGCTGGTAGTGGGTGGTTTCGAGGTTTCGTCCGTTGACGAGCCGCCGCACATTGCGCTGCATCTCATCGCCGCCGCGCAGGACAACCCGCCTGGGCAGGCTGCGGGTTATTTGCTCTGATAGAGCGCTAGCCGACAAACAAAAATCCCGCATTACGCGTAATGCCGCTCACCTTGGTGGCCCCGGTGTCAGGTGCACGCACTCCCCCTGTAGGAGCTGGCTTGCCGGCGATCGCGGAGGATCAGTCAACCTGTTTATTGACTGGACGGACGCCATCGCCAGCAAGCTGGCTACTACAGGTGAAGGTGTGCGAGAGAACAAACGCGTACACCTCGGCCATTCAGCAGCGCCAGGGCCATTTGCGGGTCAAATACCTATGGGTCGGTGCGGTGCGGGGTTGCTGCTCTCGGGTCTGCTGGCTAGCCCACTTTTCAGTGGGGCGCGCGCGGAATCGTCTTGAGCAGATCTTCAGGGCTGATGTAACCGACGACCGGCTCCGCAACGCTGCCCGGTAGTGGCAGGTCAAGGATGTGGCCCTTGATCTTGCCGATCACGTGCATTTCGCAAGGTTTGCAGTCGAACTTCAACGTCAGCACCTCGTCACCGTGCACCAATTGCATCGGCGCGACCTTGGTGCGAACGCCGGTGACGCCTTTGGCCTGTTTGGGGCAGAGGTTGAAAGAGAAGCGCAGACAGTGCTTGGTAATCATCACCGGCACTTCGCCGGTTTCCTCGTGGGCCTCGAAGGCTGCATCGATCAGCTTCACGCCATGACGGTGATAGAAGTCGCGGGCCTTTTGGTTGTAGACGTTGGCCAGGAACGACAGGTGCGATTCCGGGTACACCGGCGGCGGATTGGTTTCCGCCTTGCGGCCACCCCGTGGATGGGCCAGCAGACGGGCCGCGGTCAACGCTTCGATCACTTCCCGACGCAAGGCTTTGAGCTGCGAGTTGGGGATGAAGAACGCCTGGGGTGCATCGAGCTTGATGGCTGTCGCGTGGTAGTCGGTGGTGCCCAGTTGACCGAGCAGATCACGCAGTTGCTCAAGGGCCTGCTCCGGCTTGTTGGCCAGACCGAACGGGCCGTCCAGGGACACGCTGGCGCTGACGCCCTCCTCGCTGGTGGCGGTGAGTTGCAGGCGCTGCTCATCGAGCTGCGCGACCCAGGCCAGGCCGATGCGACGTTCGGCGGAAGTCTTCTGCAAGGCTTGCTGCCAGTTATGGTCCAGGTTGCGGCTCAGTGGATGGTTGGGCCGCAGCTTGTACATCCCTTCCGGCATCTCGTTGGGCTCGACGCGGTAGCGATAGCGTTTCTGGCCATCTTCGTCGAACTCGCCCTTGGGTTCGGCGATGTTGGCGCGAAAACCCACTACCTCGCGTTTGATCTGCACATTGAGACCGTCGCCGTTGGACAGCGGCTCGCAGGTCACCACCTGCAAATCACGCTTGCCGACCTTCTCCACCACGCCCACCGGCAAACCCGTGAACGTCGGTGAATCGAAGGCTCCGATGTCGACCTTGCGCTCGCTGACAAAGTAGTCGGTGCTGCCCCGGTGAAATGTCTTGTCCGGGTCGGGCACGAAGAAATGCGCGGTGTATCCACTGGACGCACGGGCCAGGTCCGGACGATCTTCCAGAACATCGTCCAGCCGCTGGCGGTAGTAGGCCGTGATGTTCTTCACATAGCCCATGTCCTTGTAGCGTCCTTCGATCTTGAACGAGCGAACGCCAGCTTCCACCAACGCACGGATGTTGGCGCTCTGATTGTTGTCCTTCATCGACAGCAGGTGTTTTTCGTAGGCGACGACGCGGCCCTGGTCGTCCTTGAGGGTGTACGGCAAACGACAGGCCTGTGAACAGTCGCCACGGTTGGCGCTGCGACCGTTCTGTGCGTGGGAGATGTTGCACTGGCCGGAGAATGCGACACACAACGCACCATGGATGAAGAATTCGATCGCCGCATCGGTCTCGTCGGCGATGGCGCGAATCTCTTGCAGGTTCAGCTCGCGGGCCAGTACCAGTTGGGAGAAGCCCGCCTGATCAAGGAACTTCGCCCGTGCCAGGGTACGGATGTCGGTCTGGGTGCTGGCGTGCAGCTCGATCGGCGGGATATCCAGCTCCATCACACCCAGGTCCTGGACGATCAACGCATCGACCCCGGCATCGTACAGCTGGTGGATCAGCTTGCGGGCCGGCTCCAGCTCGTTGTCATGCAGGATCGTGTTGATCGTGGTGAACACCCGGGCGTGGTAGCGCCGGGCGAACTCCACGAGTCGGGCGATTTCGCTCACCTCGTTGCAGGCGTTGTGGCGGGCGCCGAAGCTGGGGCCACCGATGTAAACGGCGTCGGCACCATGCAGGATGGCCTCGCGGGCGATGCTCACGTCACGAGCGGGGCTGAGCAGTTCCAGGTGATGTTTGGGCAGAGACATATTCTTATCTGGTTGGTCACGGTCGAGGCACGCATTGTAGCGGCCAAATGCTTGACCGGCACCCGTGGGCTGCCAAGTGGGGCCCCGCTATCGTTACATCAACCATCCCTGTCTTATACACATCAATGACCGCGAGCCATGGAGCTCTTCGAAAGGCCTTTATCAAAATACGAATTCATATCAATAAACGACGCACACGTTACTCGATGAAATAACGCGGTCTTGTCAGAGGCACAGGACGTGCTTAGGGGGCGAGTATTTCCTTGAGAAACTCGATGAACACATTGATGCGGCTGGAGCCACGATGATTAGGCAGATACAGCGCATTGATGCAGGTGCTTGCACTGCCAGGGTTGACCTCATACTGCGACAACACGCGTGTCAGCCGACCTGCGCTGACGTCGTCACGCACCAGCCAATCGGCCAACAGCGTCACCCCGCCACCGGCCAGCGCTGCCTCGCGCAGAATGTCGGCGTTGTTGCTTTGCAACCGCCCCTGCACATTCAAGCGGATGACTTCCTCGTCGCCCTGGAAGGTCCAATTGTGGTGGCCCGTGCGGTAATCGAAACGCAAGCACTGATGCTCCAACAGGTCACGCGGATGCCGGGGTAGCCCGGTACGCGTCAGGTATTCGGGACTCGCCACCACCCAACGCTGGAAGTCACCTACCCGCTTGCTGACGATGTCATCACTGACAACTGATGAACCGAGACGCACTGACACATCGATTTGCTCGCTGAGCAGGTCACTGACCTCGTCGCTCAGCGAAAGACTGATCTCCAGGCCAGGATGGCGCTCAAGCAAGCGTCCCAGATGAGGAGCAATGATACGTCGGCCGAATTCCACCGGGACGCTGGCCCGCAAACGCCCCTGGGCTTCACTGCCACGGTCGGTAACGACGGCATCCGCCTCGTCGATGGCCTCGAGGATCGCTACTGCTTTGTCGAAATAGTGCTGCCCCGCCACCGTGACGCTGGTGTTGCGCGTGGTGCGGTTAAGCAGGCTGGCGCCCAACTCACTTTCCAGCCCGGCGACTTGTCGCGTCACCGACGAAGTGGAGATGCCGAGCTTGCGCGCCGCTGCCGAATAACCACCACAGCGAACCGTTTCGACAAACATCTTGAGCGCCAGCAACTTATCCATAAGCGGATTCCGAGATCGAAAAGTAGAGGTAAACGACTGTGCATGACCACGCCTTGGGCGTCTTGCATGGCTGTGCTCAATCGGTAGCGGATTTACGGTTGCGTGACGTCTCAACTACCTGCGAGCGCTCTTAAACGAAAACATCCATCGGTCAATCGCGTCAATCGGATCAGGCTTGGTGTCGGCCATTGCCACTACTTTTTATCGATCGATCAGTAAGCGTGTGACTATAGCAGAACACTCATCTCCGCCAGCGCGCGCCCATGATTCCGATTCAGATGGAAACGATAACGCGTATGAGCGGGTTAACCGAAATCAGGTGATGCCCATGATCCGGTTCCCCATGCTCACACCCCAATCGCCCATTCGCTTGCCTTCTGCCAGTTGCTGTTGCTGCCAGACCAGCAAGCCTTTATCGAGGTCACCGGTGTCGTCGATCACTTGAGCCAGGGACAAGGCATTGCGAGCCGCCTTGGCCGTGCTCCCGGCGGTATGAGGGCGCGGCACAAAAGCAGCATCGCCCGTCAGCAACACACGACCAAACACCATTTGAGGGACTTTCAGATCAAGGATCGCTTGAACAAAAATATCCTTGGTCTGGCGAATCAGTTCACGAAAAGCCGGGTTGGCATGCTGCTCACCCATGTCCCGCAAGTAAGCCTCCTGCTCAGTGGCCAAGGCTCCCGGTGGAATGGAGTGGCTACGCCGATGACCATTGCTGTCCGTGAGCACAGCATCCAATTGCGCGCCTTGGGCCGCTTTCAAATACCAGAGCCAGTTAAACCGTCGCTCGCCAGGATTAACCGAGCCGTTCAAACCCGGCACCATGTATTCCAACATCAGCGATTCTGGGTCCTGTTGAAAAACAAAGTCCTCGTACAGCTGCGCTTTGGCGAAGTCTGGAAGTCCGTGTTCATCAACCAGACCCCGCCAGACCACATACCCCGAATAGCTATATTGCGCCCCAGGCAACACCAGACTCCGCACGGTCGAGCCCGCACCATCGGCACCAATCAGCAGGTCGCCCTCGGCACGGCTGCCGTCTGCAAAATTCGCAGTGACTCGTTGCTCATCTTGAGTCAGATCAACCAGCGTCTTTCCACGGTGATAGTGCTCGGCCGGGAAGGCAGAGAACAAGGCGTTGTAGAGCGTGTTCCAGGATGTCTGGGTTTGCGGCATCGGCTCTTTATGCACGACAGTGCCCGCTCGATTCAGATACAGGCGATCATGGGACCGGACCCCAAGCGCATTGGCAGGTTTGATCCCCGCATAGCGAAAATGCTGTAACACATCCGCTTGCAGAACAATGCCTCCACCACGGCTATCCATCGCTGCGGGGGATCGCTCGAACACCTCCACGTGCCAGCCAATCGCACGCAACGCCGTGGCGGCGAACAACCCGCCCAGGGAACCACCAATAACCAAGGCCTTCGGAACGTCCGGATGCTTCATTATCTTTCTCCTCGTAACGGGGTGATTCCCGCAGCCTCTGGATTCGACGTTGCGTTATGCCAACACCGGGTAGTCGATGTACCCCTTGGCGTCGCCGCCAAAAAAGCTGTTGCCGTCCGCCAGGTTGAGTTCGGTTCGGCCACGCAAGCGAGCCGGCAAGTCGGGGTTGGCAATGAACGGGCGTCCGAAAGCGATGAGGTCGGCACGCCCCTGCGCGATGGCCTGTTCGGCCGTTTCGCCGGTGTAACCACCCGCCAGCATCAGAACGCCATGGAAGTCAGTACGCAACTGCTTGATGATGGCGTCCCAGCGTGGATCGTTACTTTCATCGAGCACCGTGCCGACCATCATTGGTTCTACCAGGTGCAGGTAAGCGAGGTTCCAGTGATTGAGCCGGGACGCAATGTAGCCAAAGGTTTGTTCCGGGGTGTCATCGCCCATGCCCATGAAACGCCCCATCGGTGTCAGGCGCACAGCAACGCGTTCGGCACCTATTTCTTCGGTCACGGCTTGCACGACTTCGAGCAGTAGCCGCGCACGATTTTCGATACTTCCACCGTAGCGATCATTACGTTGGTTGCTGGCGCTGTTGATAAATTGGTCAAGCAGATACCCATTGCCCGCGTGAATCTCCACACCGTCCATACCGGCAAGCAGCGCATTGCGGGCGGCTCTGCGGAAGTCGGCAACGATCGCTTCAATGCCTGGAATGTCCAGTTCCTGAGGAACCGGTACATCACCCCAGACCCCCTCGCCCTTTTCATTCAGGATGAACGTCTTGCCGGGCACCGGCTGCGCGGTCGGCGCCACCGGCAGGCCGCCGCCAGGTTGAAACACCGGATGCGACACCCGCCCCACATGCCAAAGTTGCAGGAAGATGCGCCCGCCTTCTGCGTGTACGGCCTCGCTGACAGCTTTCCAGCCCTGAACCTGCTCGTCGCTATGGATGCCGGGCGTCCAGGCGTAACCCTGGCCCTGCTGCGAAATCTGCGTAGCCTCGGTAATGATCAACGCCGCACTGGCACGCTGACGGTAGTACTCGACGTTCATCGAGGTGGGTACGTTGCCGGGTTGGCCCGCCCGCGAGCGAGTCAGAGGGGCCATGGCGACGCGGTGATCGAGGGTGAGTTGGCCGAGTTTGATTGGGCTGAACAAGTGATGAGTCATGATGACTTCCTGAATGGGTATGGATTGAAAAAGGGGCTCAAGCGGCCTGGCTTCGTCTGAGTATCTGGATCATTACTTCGATGGGCTGAGCGCCGCTGATCACGTCTTCTGCAATTTGAATACTCGGTACCGAGCGCACACCGGAGGCCTTGGTTATGGCCTCGAGCTTCAGGACTTCAGCGGTGCCTTCCTCGGTGTTGAGAAAGTCGACAATTGCCCCGCGGTCCAGCCCCGTTTCGGCAGCGATGTCGGCCAGCACATTGAGGTCGCCGATATCCCGCCCCTCGCTGAAGTACGCCTTGAAAATGGCTTTGATCAGGACGCGGGCATCTCTACCCGCCTGCTGTTCTCGCCATACCAGCCGATGCCCGGCCATGGTGTTGGGGGTTTTTTCGATTCGGTCGTAATCGAACCCCAGCCCGACAGCCTTGCCGGCGTGAGTGACCTGCGCATCCATGGCCTGGCTACGCGCCCAGCTGCCGAACTTGCCAGAGCGGTAGGCTTTACGATCCATGCCCTGAACAGGCATGTCGGGATTCAACTGATAAGGCAGGAAAGTAATGTGGCTGTCCGTTGAAGAACCCGACGCGACGAGCGCGCGTTCGAGATTTTCCTCACCGATCCAGCACCATGGGCAGATGAAGTCGTAAGTCACCTGAATAGTGGATGAGTGCAAACTCATGGCAGTCTCCGTGGTTGAATGTTTTCACACCCCCAAGGTAGGCGCCCGGACCTCGTCAGAGAATCCACCGTCTGCACAACGTTGCGTTTCGCAAAACGCAACGATGGGCCGATCACCCCACGGCCTGATGTTCCGATCCGAGTAATTCGGTGAGGAAATCAATGAACGCGTTGATCCGTTTCGAGCCGCGGTGATTGGGCAGGTACAAGGCCGAGATCGCCGAACTTGCGCTGTTCGGATTGACGACAAAAGCGTCGAACAAGGACGTGAGGCGACCACCGTCGATGTCATCATTGACCAGCCAATCGGGTAACAGCGCCATCCCGCACCCGGCCAGTACCACTTCGCGCAAGACCTCGGCATTGTTGCTCTTGAATGGCCCATCGACGGGCACACGAATCGCCTGGTCCTTGTCTGTAAATGTCCAGGCTTGCTGCGGTGCTCCGTAGTTGAAGCACATGCACTCGTATTGCATGAGGTCCATGGGTTGGTCAGGACATCCACGAGCATTCAGATACTCGGCACTGGCGACTACCCGGCATCGAAAGCTACCGATGCGGCGACTGACCACCGCTTCCATCGCCGCTGGCGACCCCATCCGGATCGATAGATCGATGCGCTCGCCGAGCAGATCAACGATGTCGTCAGACAGCGTCATATCCAGCATGAGCATAGGGTAACGCTCTAGAAGCGTGGAGATATGAGGGGCGATAAGGCGATGTCCAAAGGCCACGGGCACCGAAATACGCAGCTGTCCTGCGGGCACTTCACCGCGATCCGAGACTGACTCGTCAGCCTGCGCCATGGCGTTCAGAATATCCCGGCCTTTCACGTAATAAGCCTTCCCGGCATCCGTCAACGTGACTCGCCGGGTAGAACGATTAAACAGCACGATGCCGAGGTCATGCTCAAGCCTGTCGATCATTCTGGTCACTGAAGAGGTCGCCAGATTGAGATGCCTGGCGGCTGAGGAAAAGCCCTTGGAATCTGCCGACTGGATGAACATTTTCAGTGCGAGCAGCTTGTCCATGAAACGCCTTCAATGCCATCGGTACATTCCTTGAGAAGCTATCTTTGGCCACAGGCGCAAGCGGCGCGAGTTAACGGTTGTTAATTCTGACGTCGTTGCGCTGGACGCAATGTAGCGTTGCGCCTTGATGGGGTACTCCACCACCACCGCCTTCTCTAAGCTCACTCAACAGAAAGTCGCCGTACGCCAATCGGACGCGGCGGATTGAAAAATCTGTCGTTCATTCAGCTCGAGAGGTAAGGCGATGAAGCTCAAGACGATCATCGGTGCCGTTCTGGCGATCGGCGTCGTGGGGATAGGGTTTGCATTCTGGATGATGTGGAGGCCGGAAATTGCCACTGTCAGCCAACCCCGAGACGCAGGTCGCGAGACCCTGGACAGAGGCCGGCGCGTCGTCGAAGCGGGAGACTGTGCGGTCTGCCACACGCGGCCAGGCGGCGCTTACATGGCGGGCGGTTTGCCGCTGATAACGCCCTTCGGAACACTCTTCACCACCAACATCACCCCGGACCGGGAAACCGGTATCGGTCAGTGGTCGCTGGACGCCTTTGAACGAGCCATGCGTGAAGGCATCGCGCGCGACGGCCACTTTCTCTATCCGGCCTTCCCCTACGTGCATTACCGAAAGATGAGCGATACCGATATTGCCGACGCCTATGCCTTCCTGATGAGCGTGGACCCGGTCAACTACACCGCCCCGGAAAACCACATGGTCTTCCCCATGAACTTCCGGCCGCTGGTGTCTTTCTGGAACCTGCTGTTCCTGCATGGGGATCCGCTGGAGCCACTTCCCGACCGATCAGCACAATGGAACCGCGGACGCTATCTGGTCGAGGGCGCGGGACACTGTTCATCCTGCCATTCACCCCTGAACCTGATTGGCGGGGAGAAAAGCAGCGAGCTGTTCAACGGCGCTATCGTCGACGGCTGGACGGCCCCTGCCCTGCGCGGAATGGCGACTGCGCAACATCCCTGGAATGAAGCCCAACTGGTCGCCTATCTGACCGGCGAGGTCGCCGAAGGACACGGCGCTGCAGCGGGCCCGATGTTGCCGGTCAGCCTGAGCATCGCGCAGTTGCCGGTGGAAGACGCCCATGCCATCGCGCAGTACATTCTTGACCTCAAAAAAACCTCGCCGGATGCGACATTGCCGCCCTGCGCCGCTGAAGCCAAGCCCGGCGCCAAGGCACTACTGGGCGCTTCGCTGTTCGACGGTGCCTGCGCGAGTTGCCACGGCAGCGCGGCACCGATGCGCGTCATTGAATCGAGGCCAGCGCTGGCAAACACTTCGGCGGTGATGGCGGACTCGCCACGCAATTTGATCCAGACCATCCTGCAGGGCATTCCGATGTCCACTGCCGCACCCAGCCATTACATGCCGGCCTTCGCCCATAGCCTGGACGATACCCATCTGGCCGCCATTGCCGAGTACTTGCGCAACGAGAGCTGTGCGACCAGACCCTGGACGGATCTCGACCAGACAATCAAAAGCATTCGGGCTCAGGAGCAGCAACCGTGATCACACTCGACATCAATGGCAAGACTCACGAACTGGACATCGCGGCGGACATGCCCCTGCTGTATGCCTTGCGCAACCAGGTGGGGCTCAATGGCGCCAAATACGGCTGCGGTCTGGGTCAGTGCGGTGCCTGCACAGTGTTAGTGAACGACAAACCGGTGTTTTCCTGCCTGACACCCTGCGGTGCATTGGCGGGCAAAGCGGTGCGCACCGTGGAGAGCCTGGGCAGCGCCGACCAACCGGGGCCATTGCAGAAAGCCTTTATCGACGAACAGGCCGCCCAGTGCGGCTATTGCATCGCGGGGATGATCGTACGGGCACAGGCGTTGTTAGAGGCCAACCCTCAGCCGGACGATGAAACGATCCGTCGCCACATGGCGCCCAACTTGTGCCGTTGCGGCACCCATGTGCGGATCCTCGCCGCGATCAAGTCGGTCATCGCGCAGGGAGCCAAGGTATGAAAACCTCAAAGCAAAACGTCAATCTGAGCCGCCGCGCCTTCGTGATAAACGGCGCATTGGTGATGGGGTTCGCGATGCTTCCGGGTATTCCCCGCGCCTTCGCTGACACCGAAGTGGACACCTTGGGCACGCAAATCCTTGCGCCTGACCTGCCGGGCAGCCTGCGGGCCACGCCCTATCTGGACGCCTGGATCCGCATCGATGCGAAAGATGGCATTACCGTCTACACCGGCAAAGTGGAGCTGGGCACTGGCGTTAAAACTGCGCTCCTGCAAATCGCCGCCGAACGCCTGGAAGTATCGCCCGGGCTCATCCGTTTTCTCACCGCGGACACCGCGCTGACGCCCAACGAAGGCTATACCGCCGGCAGCCATACCATCGTCGACAGCGGCACTGCGTTGTTCAATGCTGCGGCCCAGGTACGTCAGCTATTGCTCGAATCTGCGGCACGGCAATGGCAACAGAAAGTCGACAGCCTGAGCACGCGGGACGCCGTGATCTACGATGCGCAAGGTCGCAGCATGACCTACGTGCAAGCGGTTGTCGGGGTTCAACTGCATCGCTTCGCATCGGTCAGCTCCCCCTTCAAGCCAGCCAGCAGCTTCACCCTGATCGGCAAATCATTGCCTCGACTGGACATTCCAGCCAAGGTCAGCGGCGGTGCGGCTTATGTGCAAGACATGCGCCTGCCCGACATGCTGCATGCCCGTGTGATACGCCCACCCCGGCGCGGCAGCCAGTTACTGGACATCGACGAGACTGCCCTCAAAAAACTCCCCGGCGTGGTGAAACTGGTCCGCAACGGCAGTTACCTCGCCGTGGTCGCCACCGATGAATGGCTGGCAGTCAAAGCGATGCGCGAGGGCTACGCCACTGCCCGCTGGACTGAAGGTAATCCGCTACCCGACTCGACACACATCCATCAACTCCTCACCGAATTGCCGGCGCGGCGCTACCCGGTGAGCGCCAAAGGCAACCTCCCGCAACCTGCACCACGTGCCTACAAAGCACGGGTGACCAAGCAGTACCTGATGCACGGTTCCATCGGGCCGTCCTGCGCTGTGGCCTGGTTCAAGGACGGAACACTGACCGTCTGGACTCACACTCAAGGCGTCTATCCCCTGCGCATGGGCATCGCCGAGATGGTCGGCCTGCCAGTGGCCCAGGTGCGTTGCATCCACACCGAAGGCTCCGGCTGCTATGGCCACAACGGCGCGGATGACGCCGCCGCCGATGCCGCGCTGATCGCCATGGCCATACCCGGCAAACCGATACGGGTGCAATGGATGCGTGAACAGGAAAATCTCTGGGAACCCTACAGTTCGGCGATGCTTGCCGACGTGGAAGCAGGACTGGACGACAGCGGGCGCCTTCGTGACTGGAAATACGAACTCTGGAGTACTCCGCACAACGAGCGCATCGTCAATGCCGGGCGCCTGTTACCGGCGTGGTTGCTGGCCAAGCCCTTCACGCCCGCCCCTTCGATCCCGATCGCCCAACCCGAGGGCGACGGCGACCGTAACGCGGTGCCGTTGTACGAGATACCCAACCTGAAGGTCGATCTGAACTTCGTTCTGAGCATGCCCTTCAGGACCTCGGCCATGCGTTCACTCGGCGCCCATATCAACGTGTTCGCCATCGAGAGCACAGTCGATGAACTGGCAGCGCAGGCCGCCGTGGATCCGGTGCAATTTCGCCTCAATCACTTGAGTGATCCGCGAGCTCGGGCGGTGGTGGAACGTGTGGCCAGCGCCTTTGGTTGGCCGCAAAAGGCAACCGGCCCCGGCAGCGGGATAGGCTTCGCCTTCGCTCGCTATAAAAACATCATGGGTTACTGCGCGATTGCCGTGCAGCTGCATGTGCAACGCCAGACCGGGCAAGTGACGATCGATCGGGTGGTTGCCGCCGTCGATGTGGGGCAAATCGTCAGCCCCGATGGGCTGCTCAATCAAATCCAGGGCGGCATCGTGCAGTCCGCCAGCTGGACGCTCTACGAACGCATCCTCTATGACGCCAGTGGCATGCACAGTTTCGATTGGAGTGGCTACCCGATCATGCGTTTTCCCGAGTTGCCGCAACGGGTCGAGGTCCACATGATTGATCAGCCGGACCAGCCTTTTCTCGGTGCCGCGGAAATCGTCCAGGGCCCCATGGCTGCGGCGCTGGGCAATGCCATCAGTGATGCCACCGGCAAGCGTTTGCTGGATCTGCCGCTGGCGCGACGGGGCTGGCAGGATGCGCTGGGGTCATGATCGATCCAGATTCAGAATAAAAAAAGGGCGGTGAAGGATCACTTCACCGCCCTACCCCAATCAAGGGAAATGTTGCTCTTCAATAAAACACGCCGTTGGAAGAGAACGACATGTACACGCAACACTCGTTAAAGTGCTGCCTGTCCGTCACAGCGGCCAGCCAGGAACAGCACTGACCCACCGAATTTTTTATACGAACTATCGCTTCCGCGAAGCGAACCCCACTGTTTAAAAATCAAAACAACGCCAACTGGTAATTTATGATTACGCGGTTCTCATCTTGCTGGCGGGCGTTCGGGATATTGTTTCGCACCATTGCATTTTTCCACATGACACCCAAACCTTTCAGGGGGCCTGATTGCACGACGTAGGCCAGCGTAATATCACGCTCCCATTCACTGGAATTGCTGGAGGCAACAGTATCGATACCATCGCCTTTAACATACACAACACCCGCCGTCGCACCTGGCAAGCCCAGCGTTGCAAAGTCATAAGCGTAACGGGCTTGCCATGACCTCTCGCCGGCACGAACGAATTTCTGAACCTGCATCTCCGTGATGGTATAGGTGGTCGGGCCGTCCCCTTGGTTTAAATACGGAAAGTCACTTTTACCATTGCTGACTTCATAACCTGCGCCAAAGGTGTGACCAGCAACCGCGTAGGTAAATAATCCGCTGTACAGATTATTGTCGACTTCACCCTTTAAGGTATTACCGCCGTAGTAGCCTGTCGTGAAATACGCAGGATCATGGCCGTTTGCGCCGTCACTTTTACTATTGAAGTAGCGAAGATCACTGGTTAGTACGCCAGGCCCCATCGCCCAGTTGTGAATGAGCCCGAGAAAGTTCTGTTTGTAAAAATCTTCCAGATTGCCGTAATAGTACTGCACGGTCAGATCTTTAGTCAGTTTGTAATCACCACCGGCGTAGATGAATTTATTACTGAAGCGGCCGGTGACCGCATTATTCGCACCGGCGATGGACATGTTTTCATTGTTGCTGGAGTTACGCCCCTTCACCTCATCAATTTGCCCGCCCACCAAGGTCAGATCTTTGATATCGGCCGAAGTCACTTGGGTTCCTTGCCAGGTTTGCGGCAACAAACGTCCGTCATTGCTGAAGATCACCGGCAGTTTCGGGACCAGCGTTCCGAGTTTCAGCTCGGTCTTGGATATTTTCATTTTCCCGGTCAGGCCCAGGTTGGAGACCTCGTCAACCGCATGGTCGCCGTCGCTGGGAAACACTATGCCGCCGTAGTTCGTGCCCGTCGGATTACCATGCTTGCCGGCGCTTGAATCCAGCTTGACGCCCAACATGCCCAACGCATCCACCCCGAAACCTACGGGCCCCGGGGTATAACCCGAGATGAATTCGAGCTGAAAGGCCTGGCCCCACTCCGCTTGATAACTCTGGCTGGCTGCTTTCTGAGCGGGGGTTGCTGAGTCCCGGTAATCGCTGTTGATATAGAAGTTACGCAGTTTCAGCGCCGCTTTACTGTCTTCGATAAAACCCGCCGCATGGGCGTGCTGCGCCAATACACACAGGGCTGCTGCAACAGTCAAAGTACACTTCATCGATTCGTACCTAAGTTGAGATTTATTGTTTTTGTACAAACTTTTCAGCGATTTTCAGGCGTAGTCATTCACAAGAGCTGCACGTTCATGCAGCCATTATTTAATGTGAACAGTAATAACCCGAATTAATCAGCTTTCAGCTGCGCCTTCCAGGTTGCCGGCGTACCCAATTCAGAATCCACCAACTGATTTTCAAATCGATTGCGCTCACTTACAGCACTGGCGGAACGATCGGTGATGGAGAACCAGAAAATACCGATAAATGCGACGGCCATCGAGAACAGGGCGGGATATTCATACGGGAACCAGGCTTGCTGATGATGCAGGATCTTCACCCATACCGTGGGGCTGAGGATGCACAGGGTGATTGCCGAGACCAGCCCCAGCGATCCGCCAATCACCGCGCCACGCGTCGTCAGGCCCTTCCAGTAAATCGACAACAACAGCACGGGGAAATTGGAACTGGCGGCGATGGAGAACGTCAGGCTCACAATAAAGGCGATGTTCTGTTTTTCAAAAGCAATCGCCAGGAGAATCGACAACACCCCCAAAACGATGGTTGTCACACGAGAGACACGCATTTCTTCACGGTCATTGGCGGTGCCACGGCGTAAGGCATGCGCATAAAGATCATGAGAAACCGCAGAAGAGCCGGCAAGGGTCAACCCCGCCACCACCGCCAATATCGTCGAGAACGATACCGCGCACATGAACCCCAGGAAGACATTACCGCCGACGTTGTGTGCGAGGTGAATCGCAACCATATTTACGCCACCCACTATTGCGCCTGAGGCATCGTGATAGGCAGGATTACTGGCAACCAGGGCGATGGTGCCGAAGCCGATAATGACGATCAGTGCGTACCCTATGCCGACAAGACCCGTGGCATAAAGAATACTTTGGCGTGCGGCCTTGACGTTACCGACGGTGAAGAACCGCATGAGAATGTGTGGAAGACCTGCCGTGCCGAAGACCAATGCCAATCCCAGGGAAATGGCAGACACCGGGTCGGTAATCAGACCGCCGGGGCTCATGATTGCTACATGGGACGGATGAACCTGGGTAGCTTGAGTGAACAACTGGTTCAGGCTGAATCCGAATTCGGATAACACCATGAACGCCATGAAGACGCAGCCGGTCAGCAGCAAGACGGCCTTGATAATCTGAATCCAGGTGGTTGCCAGCATCCCCCCAAAGAAAACATAGATAACCATCAGCGTACCCACGAGAAGTACTGCCGCGGTGTAATCGAAGCCGAACAGCAACTCCACCAGTTTCCCAGCGCCTACCAGCTGAGAAACCAGGTAAAGCAGAACGATAACGATCGAACTGGACGCCGCAAAGGCACGAATGGGGCGTTGTTTCAGTCGATAGGACAGTACGTCCGCAAGAGTGTAGCGCCCCAGATTTCGCAATGGCTCTGCGATCAAAAATAGAATGATCGGCCAGCTTGCAAGGAAGCCGATCGAGTAGATCAGACCATCAAAACCACTGGTAAAAACCAACGCGGAGATGCCCAGCAAAGACGCCGCGGACATGTAGTCTCCAGCGATGGCCCAACCATTTTGGAAACCGGTGATTTTTCCTCCTGCTGCATAGTGATCGGCAACGCTATTGTTTTTACGTGCCGCCCATCGCGTGACAAACAGAGTGAAAATAACGAACGCTAAAAACATACCGATAGCCATCGGGTTATGTTTTTGTGCGACGGCAGGGACATCGGCCGCATAGACCGCTACCGAAGCAAAGACGGCGGAAATTGCAATAAGTAGACGCTTCATTTGTTGAAGCTCCTGATGATTGTTTTTATTTTGGGGTCGTAGCAGGTGTTAGTGCGCCATACGTAGACAGCCACGAGAAGAATCGTGAAGGCGAGCATTCCAAAGCCAATGGGCACGCCCCACGTCATCGGTTGCCCTTCGATGATCGGTGTACCCAAGCGGGCCGGTATAAAGGCCAAAGAAAGAATAAAACCGAAATAGACCGCCAACATAAGAGCCGTCATGCTCCACGAAAATATTCGTCGCTGCTTTACCAAAGCACGAAACTGCGGATTGTCGAGAATCGGGTTTTGAACTGTGTCATCCACCTGATTAGCGGACATGGCCGGGCCACCGTCTCGCGGATATGCATGTTCCATGGTTATCTCCTGCAAAGGGCGTGTGGCTGAATTAAAACTTCACCGGCACTGCGGTCTCACGCATCACGGCTTCTGGCGTTCGATATAGCTCAGCCATTTCGCGTTCTTCTTCACTCTTCAGTTGCGCCTGCATGTAGGCACCCAGATGCCTGGCATGCTGAACAATCGACGCCCCGAAACGACAGCGTTGTTCGCTGTAGTCCGCCAATGCCTCTTCAACGGATGCATGTCGCTCAAGTGCTTCGACGATTGCCAACGCATCACCGGCGGCCTTGGTAACACCCATCCCACAATGGGGACGCGCTACGAATGCTGCGTCGCCCAACAAAGCGACACGTCCGAAGTTCATTTTCGGTACTTCCAGATCGTAAATCGGCTGGAATAACGGCTGCGTGGCTTTCTTCACGACTTCGGCGAACTGCGGGGCAAGTAATGTCTCTGCGCAGTTGTACATGTTGTCGAGCACGTCACGGCGTATCAGCGCCGGAGGAATTCCACCTTCAAATTGTTTACCGCTTTCATCCCTCAACAAATCGCGCAAATCGTCGTCGCCGCTGGTGCGGTACCAGACAAAGTTATAACGACGTTCGCCCACAAGGGTGCTATTGGAGTTCCCGGCAACTGGATAGCCCAGGATCTGCTCGTGCGCAGGCAAACAAAAAGCGAACTTGTCGAATAGCGCTGCGTGGGCAGAGTCAGACAACGCACTTTCATCGACTAACCCACGCCATGCGATATAGCCGGCGTATTGCAGGTGGACGTCAGGTAAAAAATGCTGGCGGATAGTCGAGCGAAATCCATCAGCGGCGATAACGACGTCCGCTTGATGAGTGGTGCCATCGGCCAAAGTCACGCTGGCATGCGTTTCGGTGCTTTCAACCGAGATGACGCTACCACCGCAGCGGTACAGTGAGTCCGGAAATACGGCGCGAAGGACCTGGTACATTTTCCCCCACGCAGTCAGCGTTTGCGGGAGCGCGTTTTCGAGTACGACATCGCCGTCCTGAGCCAGCGTGACACGCGAAAGTACATCGATACCTACAGACGCATCGAGAGGAATTCCCGCGGCGGCCATCGCCTCGAACAACTCAGGGTGAGTAACGATCCCGGCGCCTCGTCCAGCGAGTTCGTCCGGAACGCGTTCGAAAACCTCAACGTCCCAACCTTTGCGTAACAGCATATGGGCTGCAAACAGGCCACCCAGCGAACCGCCTACAACAATAGCGCGGCGTTTGCTCAATGCATTGATCATGACCGCTCTCCCCCACTGGCAGCTACATGGGAGGCGTAAGAACCTACTGCTTCAATCTCGGAGGCCGGGAAATTGAGTTCGATGGTGACACCCGACGGATCTTCGATAAACACCTGATGCAGGCCGAGGCTCGGAACGGTGCGATCACGCCAGGCAACGCCTTCGGCTTTGAAAACGCTCCAGAACTCAACCAGGCCTGTGACCAGAAAGGCGATGTGGTCAACGGTGCCAGTGCCTGACAGCGGGATTTCTTTATCGCCGAGGTACTTCTTCAGACCTTCGGGGTTGGAGGGATCAATCCCGATAATGTGAACCGTGCCGAAGTCCTCCTCATCCCCTCCCATGTACAACCAAACGCCGGGGAAATCGAAAGGTGGACGGTAGCCTGGGGTAAAACCGAGCACCCTTTCATAAAATCGACTGGACTTTTCCAGGTCGAACGACCGAATCGAGTAATGAGCGAGCTTCAGGACTTGCATGGTGCCTCCAACTGTTTTTGTATTTATTTATCACTTGATAAACAATACGACCTGATGAAATTGAAGGCAATAGCTGGAGGATCAAATTTTCGCAGGACTGGCCTGAACGACGTTGTGGCGTCGCTGAAAGAGAACACGCTTCAGGCGTTGGGAAAGGGCCTTTGCGGCGCAGACAGGCGCGCGTACGCACCTTGCCACCCGCTCAGCTGAAGGCTGAAACAGGTGATGAGTGGTCGACAAAAAAGAGGGTCGAAGCAGGAGATCAGGGAGCAGGAAAAGGGGGAAAAACCCTTCGGATCGAAGCCGATCAATTCAAGCGAGACTTCTCGCCGAGGTCATTATCGACTTGCTGCAGTACGTGGGGGCTGCCGTTAAGGAACGCATCGACCATCTGCTCGATCAGCGCATCAATGTCCTCAGTCACGGGAAGATCGTAAATCCATTTGCGCACGCCAACATAGAAAATGCTGGCATGCAGACTCCAGATCAGTTCCAGCTCTTTTTCATTGATCGTTTCACCTGAGGACGGTGCCAATCCATGAGTGTGGCGGATTTCTGCAATGACAGGTATGAAGACCCGCTCACGCAATTTAGCCAGATACCGATCGTTGATACCTTCACGTGTCAGCCCGGCGAATACGAAGATACGAATCCATTCTCGCCGCAGAATCACGCTTGCGTATGAGGTATAGAAACGAACCAGACGAGGCTGCAGGGGTTCCGAACGATCCTTGATGATCGCCTCCCACGCGGTATCCCACTGATAAACCTCGTCGTAGACACGGTCTATCAATGCCTCTTTGCTAGGAAAATATCGATAGAGCAACGGTTGGGTAATATCAAGTTGTCGCGCCAGCTCGCGGGTACTCCCCGAGAATCCGCACGTCGCAAAATGCTCAATGGCTTTCTGCACAATCTGCTTTTCCCTGACCTCTGGCGAAAGGCGTCGAGTCGTCGACTTGACGAGGCCTTCGGAGTCGGCTGATTTTCCAGGCTCTTTCTCGTCTACATTTTTTGAGTCTTGCATAACGCCTCACTAGAGCTTCATCGAGGCATCATACAAAACAAAAGAATGCGCTGGCTATGAACCCCACTTACTTGGCGGAATCAGCGCTGGGGCATGCCCTCAGGCCCCAGCAATTCGCTGATGAAATCGATAAACGCATTGACGCGTCTGGAGCCGCGATGATTGGGGAGATACAGCGCAGAGATGGCCGAGTTCGCATCGTTCGGATTGATGACAAAAGACTCGAACAATGTCGTCAAGTGACCGCTACCAACATCGTCATTGACGAGCCAGTCAGGTAATAGAGCCACCCCACCGCCCGCCAGCGCGAGTTCACGCAAAACCTCCGCGTTGTTGCTTTTAAAGCGCCCCTCTACGGGTACTCGAGTCTCTTCACCGTCTTTCAGGAAAGTCCAGACCTGTTGCTTTGGGCCGTAACTGAAGCGCATGCATTCATGCTGTAAGAGGTCCGTAGGATGTTCAGGGAAGCCACGGGTTTTCAGGTACTCGGCACTGGCAACCACTCGACGTCTAAAGTGACCGACGGGACGGCTGACTACTCCATCCATGGCGGCTGCCGAACCCAATCGGATCGACAGATCGACGCGCTCGCCCAGCAACTCGACAATGTCGTCAGACAGTGTCATGTCCAACACGAGTTGCGGGTAACGCTTCAAAAGCGAGGCGATATGAGGCGCAATCAGACGACGTCCAAATGCCACCGGTATGGAAATACGAAGATGCCCTGCGGGAACTTCCCCACGGTCAGTCACCGAAGCATCCGCTTCGGCTACAGCGTTCAAGACTTCCCGCGCTTTCAAGTAGTAGGCGGCCCCGGCATCTGACAATGAGATTTGACGCGTGGAGCGGTTCAGCAGGACGGCGCCCAGTTCCGCTTCAAGCCCATCGATCATCCGGGTCACGGAAGACGTCGCCAGGCCTAACTGTCGAGCGGCAGAAGAAAAGCCCTTCGAGTCCACAGCCTGGACGAACATCTTCAATGCAAGCAGCTTGTCCATGACACTCCTTGACTGACCTGGGGTCTCATTGGGCCTGCCCGGCTCGACGAGAAACCATCGAGAAGGCGACCAGAGCGACCAGTGACAAAGCGCTACCCACCGCTGCAACAGCCAACCAGCTGGCATGTTCATAAAGCGAACTGGCCACCGAGGAACCGATCGCACCGCCAATGAAGATACTGATCATGTACAACGCATTCAGGCGGCCTCTGTTGGCGGTGCCCAGGGCGTAGACGGCACGTTGGCCAAGCACCATGTTCATCTGCACCGCAAAATCCAGCGCAACACCGGTGACCGCCAAACCAATCACGCCGTAAAAGGGGTTGATGAAGGCTGGAAGGAAACTCACCACGCCCAGCACCATGGCCAACTGTGAGGCCCGTCGAGTGTGCCCTGCATCAGCGAGTCGACCGCTTATAGGCGCGGCGACTGCACCGATGGCGCCGACCAGAGAGAACATCGCAATCTGACTTTGCGTAAGGCCAAACTCACGACTCAACACCAGTGGCACGGCGGTCCAGAACAAACTGAACGCCGCAAACATCAGCCCTTGATAAAGCGCCCGCTGACGTAATACGGGCTCGCGGCAAAACAGTTGTCTAAGGGACATCAGCAGTTGACCATACGACGCACGATGAGCCGGTTGCCATTTGGGCATGGTCATGCCGATCACGATGGAGATGATGAGCATCAAGGCCGCAGCCCCGATGAACACAGCACGCCAACCCAAATGATCCGCCACCAGGCTCGACAGCGGCCGCGCAAGCAGAATCCCCAGCAGCAAGCCTCCCATAATCCCGCCAACCACCCGACCGCGAGACTCTTCCGGTGCCAGATGTGCGGCCAGTGGAATAAGCATTTGCACGGAGACCGAGCTGAAACCGATGAGTGCCGATACGACAAGAAATACGCTCGGCTGCTTGGCTAAACCAGCGGCGACCAGACTGAAGATTGTGATCACGATCGTCGCGATCATCAGTCGGCGGTTTTCGACCAGGTCCGCCAAGGGCACCAGGAAAAACAACCCGAGGGCATAACCAATCTGGGTCAGCGAAACAATAAAGCTCGCGCTGCCATTCGACATGCCGATATCCGGGGCGATCAAGCTGATGATCGGTTGTGCGTAATAGATGTTGGCCACGATGGCACCGCAACAAAACGCAAACAGAAGCACCAGCCCTCTGGTCATTGAGGCTTTTTGTATCGTCGTTGCTGTACTACTTGTAGAAGCGCCCATTCCATAAACTCCTGAGATTCGACGGCGGTGGCTCTCCAAGAGAGGTCACTCGCATTGATGTTTTCAGGTCAACAAAATAGGCGGCACTCCCCCTCCAGAGAATATGGGCAGGACGCAACGTCATGTTGCGTCTTGCGCAAAAGACATCGGGCCTGGTCAACGTCCCCTTCTTGAGTCAATGACGCGACAGGTACTTCCACCGCCTTTTACCGACCATCGACAAGCCGTTCGGGATGAGCGTAGACTACTATTGATCGATCGATCATTAATAGTTTTTTTGACGGCAAGAGACCTTCAGTCTCTCCAGACTCAACCGTTTCAACCAAAAAACCCCCTTCCTTTTATGCGATGTCGAGCCAGCCTTGGCCGAGATAAAAACGGGTGGATCAAAATAAAATCTCTTGAGTGAGGTGAAACTCATCGTGATGTTAAGTCTTCGCAGCAAAGTCATTCTTCTGACGATCATCCCTGGCCTTTTGCTGGCTGCAGTGATCAGCGGTATCACCTTTGGGGTTTTGCAAAAGCTGGCATCCGAGGAGGTCGAGCAGACGCGCGACCTCTTGATCAATGAGCGAAAAACTTCGCTCGAGCACTATATGGAAATTGCCCAGGCCTCGATTCAGCCGATCTACGACGCTTCCAAAAATGGGGATTCCAACGCTCGGGATCAGGCCGTGAAGATTCTGCGTACGCTGAGTTTCGATAAACAAAACTACTTTTACGGCTATGACTCTTCGTCTGTTCGAGTGTTCTCCGCCAATCTGAACACCGATATCGGCAAGAGCTTTGTCGATAGCAAAGATGCCAACGGCGTATACGTCATTCGCGGGCTGGTTGACGCGGCCAGGACGGGCACTCATTTTTTCCGCTATCACTGGCAAACACCCAACAGCCCACAACCTACTCCCAAGCTTGGTTACACCGTTTACCTGGATAAGTGGGACCTGATCGTGGGCACCCAAGTGAACCTGGACGATCTTGAAGTTCAGGTGCAGGCCATTGCCAGTGAGCGCTTTGAGCGAATCGGCCAGTACACCGCTTACATCCTTTTCCTCGCCGTTTGCGTGCTGCTACTCGTGGCGCTGGTTGGCATTTGGCTAGGCAACAGCATTGTGAAACCTGTGCTGGCCATCAGGAAAAATCTGGACGACATCGCCGCTGGAGATGGCGACCTCACACACCGCTTGCCCGTTTCGAGCAACGATGAGCTGGGCGATCTGGCTCACTCGTTCAACTTGTTTGTGGAAAAAATTCATAGCCTTGTGCGGCAGATCGCCGAGATGACTGGACAATTGACATCACTGGTCGAAGAGATGTCGGCGCAGGCACAACGGTCAGAGCTGGCCATGGATCGTCAGCGCCACGAGACGGATCAAGTGGCGACAGCTATTCATGAAATGTCCACGGCCGCGCAACAGGTTTCAGTCAGTGCCCAAGGTGCTTCGCAAGCAGCACGAGAAACCAGCGATGTCGGTGGGCAGGCAAGAGATGTCGTTAACAAGAGCATCGAAAGCATTCATTCTTTGATTGAGGAAATTGGACAAAGTAGTTCGTCTCTGGACAGCCTGAACAAGGATGTGCAGCTGATTGCCGGTGTGGTTGACGTCATTCGTTCTATCGCGGAGCAAACCAATCTATTGGCTTTGAACGCCGCCATTGAAGCAGCACGGGCCGGCGATGCAGGTCGTGGATTTGCGGTGGTCGCTGACGAAGTTCGAGCATTGGCCAGCCGTACGCAAAAGAGCACACAGGAAATCCATGGGATGATCAGTCTGCTTCAAAAAGGCACTCAAGACGCCATGATCACGATGGGCCGCTCCAGCGAAACAGGCCGAACAACAGGAGAGCTGGCAAACCAGGCGGGATTGTCGCTGGATGCCATCAGCCAACTGATTTATACAATTAACGACATGAACGCTCAGATCGCCAGCGCTTCCGAAGAGCAGACCGCCGTGGCCGAGGAGGTAAACCGCAGCATGACTCACATCTCCCAGGCGGCTGATATGGTCGCCGGAGGCGCCAGAAATGGTGCGCAAACCTCCAGAAGTCTCACTGAACTGGGTAATCGTTTAGGTCGTTTGGTTGGCCAGTTTCGGATCTAGCAGTCAGCCACCGCATCCGCCCGCCCACAGGAAGTCACTATGCGTAAGGATTACCTGGCTTTTTTTATCTCGTTGTTTCTATCGCGGCTGGCAGATCAACTTCTGCTGTTCATCGTGCCGCTGGTGGTGTTCCAGAGCACCAACAGTGCGTCCTGGGCCGGGCTGGCGTTTTTCGTAGAATCACTGCCACGCTTTCTTGCGTTTCCATTGTGTGGAGCCCTTTGCGACAAGTTTTCGCCCATCAGAATCCTGCACATCAGCCAGGTCTACCGCGCACTACTCTGTGTGCTGGCGGTGGCGCTTTACGGAATCTTCGGCGGCATCGCCTGGCTGGTGGTGTTGTCGGCGCTTTGTGGAGTGCTGACTACCCAGGGCATCATGGCCCGCGAGGTGCTGATGCCATATGTTTTCCAGCACTACAGCTACACCAAGACCCTCTCCTACTCGCAGATCGCCGACCAGACCGGACTGGTCCTCGGGCCGTTGGTGGCGGCGCTGCTGCTGGAAGTATGGGCCTGGCACTGGGTGGTGCTGTGCGTCGCCGGGCTGTTCGTGCTGGCCGACCTGAGCATGCTGGTGTGGCAACGCTTCAGCCGCATCACCCTTGAGGTATTCGAACAGCATGAGGACATCTGGCTACAACCTCTGCGTATCGCCTTCGGGCATATCCGCGAGCTGGCGGAGCTGAAAAAAATCATCATCCTGGCCGTTGGGGTCAACCTGATCGTCGGGGTCACCCTGGCCACCTCGGCGGCCATGGTGATCGGCCAGTTCAGTGCGGGCAAGGACACCTACGCCGGGCTGCAGGCGGCCAGCGCGGTGACTACCATCGTGATCCTGTTCTTCCTCGCCCGGGTGGTGCTGCCCCTTCGGGTGCTGGGTGGTGTGGCTTACACGATGATTGCCGCGGGCGCCTTCATCAGCGCCCTGAGCCCTGCCATGGCCAGTTATGTGCTGGGGTTCCTCCTGATCGTCGGCTTCGACAAGATGTTCAACGTCTACATTCGCAGTATCCGCCAGCGGGTGATTCCCCCCCAGGACTTCGGCAAAACCGTGGGCGTGATCACCTTGCTCAATAACCTTTCGCAGCCCCTGGCCGGCTTGCTGGTGGCGCTACTGGCCGCGCCTTTGGGCACACAACGCGTGATCCTGATTCTGGCCGTGCTGACCACGCTACTGGGCGCAGCGGCCCTATGGTGGTTTTCCAATGTACGCAAGCCCCTCGCAGCCTCGATCCTCAAGGCCGACCAGGAGGCAGGCAATTGAACGTGGAGCCGCAAAGGTTCCGCAGTTTTGCGTCTCGCCACTCTCAGAAGAATGAAGTCGCTCAGAGGAGGTTTTGCGCACGTCCTCTCCTGAATTCGCGATATCACAAAAAAACTCTAATATAGGTTCTCAAGATCTTTAGATTGGGTTTGTACGCGATTACGACCGCTTTTTTTGGCCATATAAAGGAGTTCATCAGCCTTCTTTAAGGTATCGGAAAAATTACGATCATAGTCCTTGCACCAAGACGCAACCCCTAAAGAAATTGTCACAGGCGTACAGGGGCTCATAGATGTCTTTTCAACTGCAGAACGAATCCTTTCAGCAAGCGCTGCCGCGGCATAAATGGGTCTGTGCGGCAGCACTACAACGAATTCCTCACCCCCAACCCTAAAAACGACATCTCCTTTTCTCGTTTGATTTTCAAGGACTTGAGCAAGTCGTCGCAAGACCATGTCACCGACATCATGGCCGAACGTATCGTTGACCATTTTGAAGCGGTCTATGTCCACAGCTATAACGGAGAATCCTTCACTCTCTTGCTCCAAGCGAGAGAGAATCTCAACAAGGCCTCTACGATTTGCGAGATTGGTCAACGGATCCCTATAGGCCTGATCGTTGAGTATGGACAGCTTTTGATCGACAAGGCTGATTCCTGTAAGAAGCGCCCTCCTGAGACGCGAAGCCTCCAAATACCAACCATTCGTTTCTTTGATGAGAAGTATGCTCTTTTCTTCTCCAAGCTGTTTGGCTCCGTCAGCCAGCTGGCGCAAAGGGCGACTGATCCTCGACGCCCCCCAAGCTGTGAAAAAAACCCCAGCTAATCCAAGAGGTAAAATTCCCCAAGCGATGGATTGGAAAAGGTTTTTCATCATATCGTCCGCGACCTGCAGCGGTTGCTCTAAAATGACGCCCCACGCTGTGTTTGGCACAGATGCATAACTTAGAAGTGCCTCATCCCCCGCCGAGTTCTTCACAACCACCGACCCGCCTTCACGATGGAGAAGAGCCTGCAGAACAGTGTCTTTCTCGACCCTCCTACTCAAGCTGATATCGTTGGGTTGATAGAGGTAATTACCCTTCCCGTCAATTAAATAGAGAGAGGCTCCATTAATGAAGCTATGTTCACTAAGCAATCTATAAAAAAAATTATCTGCTTTAAGGTGAATGGTGGCTACCAAGACACCCGCCTTATCTTCATCGCTGCTCCTCACCGGCACCGAAATATAAACAATAAGATTCCCCATCAACGATAAAAACGCCGAACTTGTATGTTCAGTCTCGTTCAATACTGGTTGCCAGGTAAGTAGTACTTTGCCGGTTAAGCGTTCACTATATGGCAAAGAGTTTGAGATACGTCCGTGCACGTCGGCAACGACAATGCTATTGAACGTCGAGTCTTGATGGAGTAAACGGTCCATTTCATGGTTAAGATCGCCACCTTTTCCAATCATTTGAGCGCTGTATCTAAGTCTTGCGAAGCTATCTTGCAAAACTCCGTTTAACGCTTCCGAAATTTTTCGCGCGTATGCTTCATTACCTTCGAGCGAACTCCGAACAACCGCCTCTCGATACGTATGATAAGCAACAGTCAGGCTCGCCACGAGCGTACTCAAAGCGGCCGTGATTGTGAGCATGAAAATGAGGTTGCGCAGCGTCACGGCTGGCAGATTCTGCGGCATAACTAAGCCCTCCGAAGTGGACGCAGACGCCGCTAAAAGGATTAAAAAATGCGCGAAGGATCCATCTAGCGATCAGCAACTCCGTAGCTTGCATTATGCTCATCAGGCTCGGCAGCGCGCAGAAGGCGACAGTGATGATAACATAAAGCCATCACGAACCGCATGGACATTTCAATCGAAAACCCGCTGGGAAATGTTGAAGGTGCCCGCGAGGGCAATCGAAGGCTGTAGAGCAGGTCGTCCATGACCCATTCTTCCGTGCTATCTGGCCGCACCGGGCAATCATCGCGATCAACAACTGGTTTGAATGGATGGATGAGCGATGCCAGAAAAGCTTTCTCCTGCAATCTTGCCATTGCCGGCCAGCAGTGCGAGAACATCGGCGGCTTGCCCGGTTGTGCCCACAGTTGCGCCGACTTGCCGGGCCATTACACCCAACTGCTCCGCGCTCACTCCCGCAGAATTGCCAGTCAGAATCAGGCCCTTGCTGTACGCGCCTTGCTCCTCACTGCCCTTGTAATAAGCGTATGCCAATGCACCCACAGCAGCGGTTGCTAGCCGCAGCATCGTGTCGATGATGCAGGAAGACGGCGAGCAAATTGGGCGGTTCAAGGTGCGATGCCTGATGCGGGAACTGGAGTTGGTCAGCAAACAACCTGGATCACATGCCTACAAACAAGCGACGGTTGAGCGGCCTGACATTCCGAACATCTTGAATCGAGAGTTTGATGTGCCGGCGCCGAATCAGGTCTGGTGTGGCGACATCACCTACATCTGGGCTCAAGGGAAATGGCATTACCTGGCTGTCGTTATGGATCTTTACGCGAGCCGAGTGGTGGGCTGGGCGCTGTCGAACAAGCCGGATGCGGATCTTGGTCATCAAGGCGTTGGACATGGCTTACGAACAGCGTGGCAGGCCTCAAGGACTTCTGTTTCACTCGGATCAGGGCTCGCAATATGGCAGCCGCCTGTTTCGCCAACGGCTCTGGCGTTACCGCATGCGCCAAAGCATGAGCCGTCGTGGGAACTGTTGGGACAATGCGGCGATGGAGCGTGTGTTCCGCAGCTTGAAAACTGAAGGGATACCGACTGTGGGCTACATGACAGCTCAAGAAGCGCACCGCGACATCAGTTATTACCTGATGCATCGGTACAACTGGATTAGACCGCATCAGTTCAATAATGGGCTGGCCCCGGCTCAGGCCGAGAAAAAACTTAACGTCGTGTCCGGGATTAGTTGACCACTACAGTGCTGGTGCGGTTTTGACCCAAGCTGCTGACTTCAGCTAACCCTTAGGCAGTCTGTGAAGACACGCATAAGACCATCGATTACCAAGTATTCGGGTAGGTCACTGATTTCCGGTAGCCTGGGTCAAAACTGCATCAGCGCCAACATCTCTGACTCATCATTGTTCTCCCGTAACCCGTGTTTTGCTCTTCGTCAAAGCCAGGCTCAACAGGACCGAAATCAAGATGATGCCGCCGACTGTAGACAGCGACCATTGGATCGGCACGTGCCACCACGGCGCGACCAGCATCTTGCCGCCGATGAACACCAGTACGATGGCCAGGCCATATTTGAGCAAGTGAAAGCGGTCGGCCATGTCGGCAAGCAGAAAATACAGTGCGCGCAGGCCCATGATGGCGAAGATGTTGGAGGTGAACACGATGAAGGGGTCGGTGGTGACGGCGAAGATAGCCGGGATGCTATCGACCGCGAACACCAGGTCGCTGGCCTCGATCAGTACCAGCACCAGGAACATCGGTGTCGCCCAGCGCAGGCCGTTCTGGCGCACGAAGAAGCGCTCGCCGTGAAAGCCGTCGGTGATGCGAAGATGGCTACGCAGCCAGCGCAACAAAGGGTTCTTTTCGAGGTCTGGCTGCTGGTTGGCGAAGATCAGCATCTTGATGCCGGTGATGACGAGGAAAGCGCCAAAGATATAGAGCAGCCAGGCGAACTCCTGCACCAGCCAGACACCGGCGAAAATCATGCCGGCGCGCATGATGATGGCGCCGAGCACGCCGTAGAGCAGGACGCGGCGCTGCAACTCTGGTGGCACGGCGAAGTAGCCGAAGATCATCACGAAAACGAACATGTTGTCGATCGACAGCGACTGCTCGATCAGGTAGCCCGTCAGGAATTCGAGCGTTGTGCGCAGGGCGACTTCGGCGCCGAACATGCTGCGCAGATACCACCAAAGCAGGAGGGCGAAGATTAACGCCAAACTCGTCCAGGCGGTGACCCAGGCCAGCGCCTCGCGCACCGAAACACGATGCGCCTTGCGCCCACCGAAGACGAACAGATCGAGCGCCAGCATAGCAAGGACGAACACGATGAAGGCGGCCCACATCCAGGGTTGGCCGACGCTGAAGGCGGTCATTTACTGTCTCCGCATGAAGCAGCAATAGGCTGGAGGAGTCATGCTAACGAGCCTGTTACATCAACAAAAATCGTTTATTCGTTGCGAATAGTTCGTTTTTTACGAAGTATTGATTCAGGTGCTCAACTACCGGTAGTCGCATGGTTCTGCTTCGTGGTTAAGGCGGGTGGCATGGCGCGCCGTTCCAGCAGTCCCGTCCCCGCTAGATCGTGATGAAAAGGTCTGTTACCTCCTTCGACAGGCTTGGCAACTGGTAAGCCGGTGATGCAGGCGTATATTGATAGTGTCGATCCAGGTAGTTGAGGCGATAAAAGATCGTCAATGGTGGGACACGCGAAAGTGCTGGGGGCGCTAGCGAATAACCCAGAACGTTTGGAGGTGTCACATGAGGCAGTATCAACGACTCTTTCTGATCGCAGGTCCGACCATGCGTCACTCGCCGGCGATGGAGCGGGCAATCGCACTGGCCGACGCTACAGGCGCAGCGCTGCATATCGCAGTGTTCATCGAAGACTTCGACCTTATGCGGTTAATGAGCAACAGTGAACAACTTCGTGAGAGTTGCCGGCAGGAGAACCTGCAGTGGTTGACGGATGAGGCCGAACTCATGCGCAGGAAGGGCATCAATGTGACCACCGAAGTTGCATTGACCCGTGACCCACTGCAAGAGATCCTTGGGCATGTGGCTGCAATGCAGCCGGACCTGATTATCAAGGACGTACATCATGAATCAGCGCTCAAACGCGTATTCGTCACGCCTTTGGATTGGCAGTTGTTGCGCGGATGTCCGACCCCCATACATCTGGTCAGCGAAGTCAGGTGTCCGCTTCCTCGGGTGATTGTGGCGGCGGTTGATCCATCGCATCCAGAGGGTCAGATCAGCGGAATCAACGACAGCGTCATTCAGGCGGCGAACGAATTGGCGACGCAATGTGATGCTGAATTGCACATGCTGTATGCCTATGAACTGACACACACACATTTCTCTGATGCAGGTGCTGGCGCCGTGACGATGCCAGGCTTCAGCAACGACGTGCGCCGGTCACTTGAAAAGTGCTTCATTGCCTTGGCTGGACGCCACGGCGTGCCACCTGAGCGACAACACTTCATTGCAGGACCGCCAACCAAAGCAATGGCCGACTTTGCCACTCATACTCGAGCGGATGTCTTCGTAATGGGAAATACCCATCACAAAGGGGTGGACAAGCTGGTTGGCAGTACCACGGAGCATGTTCTGTATCAGGTGCCTTGCAGCGTTTTGGCCATCAAGGGAAAAGCGGATCAATGAACGAAAAAAACGCCACTATCGCAGCCGGCTGTTGGTGCTGGCGTGGTTTTGACCCAAGCTGCTGACTTCAGCTGACCCCTAGGCGGTCTGTGAAGACACGCATAAGACCATCGATTACCGAGTACTCAGGTAGGTCAACGATTTCCGGCAGCCTGGATCAAAACCGTATCAGCGCCAATAGTCTGATCCTCTGCCTGATCTTTGGCATCGGTATTGGCTTGCTGATGGCTACCCTATTCTGGAAAGACGACCTGACCCACGACGCACAGGCGGATGCCCTGTTCGCAGAGAAGGCCCACGTTTCCCGGCCTGCACTGGGCGTACTGCTATCTTTGGTGGCATTGCTGATTGCGGGCACCTTGAAACTGTGGCCCCTGACCGCAGATTTGATCAGTTTCAAAGTCCCGCTTTTCTGGCCCCAGGCGTGGCAGGACACCTTGTTTGACTGGGTTCCATACGACGCCAGTAAAGGAGAAGAAGGCGTGAGCTTCCAAGGATCTGTTCTCATCGCCCTGCTCCTGATGATTGCCGCCACGGCCAAGCGTGGTCTGGATAACATCACCGAAGGAGCCAACCACTGGACATGGGTTGCGCTGGGTCTGACCGCTAGTACCTTGCTGATCGCTTCGATGCGACTGACACCAGAACCTGGCACATTAACCTTTACCTTCACGGGTCGTGTGTTCGGTGTCGCATTGACCCTATTGTCTGTTTGGTACTTTGCCCGAAAACTGCCAACCGAAGACTGGCAAGGCTGGCTGTGGGAAGCCTGGCGCTTCGTCAAGCAGATATTTGTTGTGCTGGTGGTGGGTGTATTCATTGTCGGCATGGTTCGCCAGGTTATTCAACCCGAGTGGATTGAAAGTCTTGCAGGCAGCAACACAGTGCTCGCCAATGCCATAGCGGTAGGGTTCGGCGTGTTCATGTACTTCCCAACCTTGGTAGAAGTGCCCGTCGCCCGCATGTTCCTTGATCTCGGTATGCATCCTGGTCCGCTCCTGGCCTACCTGATGGCGGATCCTGAACTTAGCTTGCAGAGCATGCTCATGGTGGCGGCGGTGATTGGTCGCAAGAAGACCGCAGCCTACGTTGGGTTTGTCGCTTCGTTCAGCATCGTGGCAGGCCTGCTCTATGGTGCCTGGGTCGATGGCACCAACTGGCTGATCCTTGGTGCAGGAATGGCCGCTTCGCTCGCCATAACTGGCGCAATTTACCAACTGATCCGTTATCAACGTAAACAAACAGCAAGCTGACTTACACACCAAGGAGCTTCCAATGCTGAACATCAAAATCCTGGGTTCAGGGTGCGCCAACTGCAAGAAGCTGGAGGCCGTAGCCCGTCAAGCCACGCAGAATCTAAATATCGAAGCCGAATTCGAAAAGATCACCGATATGGGCAAGATGATGACTTATGACATCCTCGCCACGCCGGCTCTGGTGATTAACGAGAAGGTTGTAAGCAGCGGGAAGATTCCGACTGTTGCAGATATCCAGGCCTGGATTTCGACTGCGCAATGATATTGTCAAAACCGAAACAGCTGAACGATCTCAACGCTTCCACTAAGTAGTCTTGACTGGCTCGGCATCTGCCGCGCAGACGGCAGTCAACCTTTGTGTATACCGCTGACTGTTGAGGGGAGCCTTGCCTGACATCTTCCGCAGAAGCGTAAAGCTGAACACTGGCCATGCAGTCGTTTATGCGCTGAAGGAGGATGTCCTTCAGCAGTCCTTGGCTGTTGGCTGGACAGTCGCTGCCCTCTTTCACCACCAAGGATGCTCGCTTCTCATCGCGGCTAATCAGGCTGCCAAACTCTGCCGGCAATCACCCCGAAAGACAGTGTAGGCAGGTCGCTATACTTGCTCATGACGCGCCTTCGATTTTTGCTGGTTCAGGCATTGCCAGCCCTTCCCACACTCGAGTGGCGCGATGACGCTCACCGCATCCTGCCTGATGGGTTCATATCGCCTCGGCATGCCTTGGCAGCCCGATAGAAATCAGTGCTGCGAGCAGAACGAATGCGCTCGATATCCACAAGCAAGCTTCCAGCCCATACACCTGATAAACCCACCCGGACAGCACCGTGCCTATCAGGCGTCCCATGGCGTTGGACATGTAATAAAAACCCACATCCAGTGACACGCCATCTTCCTTGGCGTAGGACACGATCAGGTAGCTGTGCAGCGACGAATTCACCGCGAACAACGCGCCAAAGACCATTAATCCACCCAACAGCACCGCCTGTTGCGACAGCCCGGTGTTCAGCCCGAGAGCGATTGCCGCAGGCAGCCCCGCCAGTGCAATGGCCCACAGAAACGCCGCCCGACCATCCGGTACGTGGCCGCGTTTCTTGCCAGTGATGTTGGGCGCAAACGACTGCACGATGCCGTAGCCGATCACCCACGCTGCAAGGAAGCCACCCACCTTCCAGAAGTCCCAGCCGAACACGCTGCTCAGGTACACCGGCAAGGCCACCACAAACCAGACATCACGGGCGCCGAACAGGAACATTCGGGCCGCTGAGAGGATATTGATCGCCCGGCTCTTGGACAGGATGTCGCGAAATTTTGGCTTGGCTTTGGCCTTGCCCAGGTCCTTCTTCAACAGGATCAGGCTGCTGATCCAGATCAGCGCCAAGACACCCGCCATGGCCAGTAAGGCGCCTTTGAAGCCGATGAGTGCCAGCAAGGCTCCGCCAAGAAAAAAGCCGACGCCCTTGAGTGCGTTCTTCGAGCCAGTGAGGATCGCCACCCACTGGTAGAGCTTTCCCTGTTGCCCATCCGGAACCAGAAGCTTGATGGAGCTTTTGGCGCTCATCTTGTTCAGGTCTTTGGCAATCCCCGACAGCGCCTGAGCACCCATCACCCATGGGATGGTTAGCCAGGCGACAGGAACCGTCAGCATCAGAAGCGCCGCGACCTGGATGCCCAGCCCGATGTTCATGGTTCGGTTCAGCCCCAGCCGAGCGCCGAGGTAGCCACCCACAAGATTGGTGATCACGCCAAAAAGTTCGTAGAACAGGAACAACGCCGCGATTTGAAGAGGGCTGTAGCCCAGCGCGTGAAAATGCAGCACCACCAACATACGCAAGGCGCCGTCGGTGAGGGTGAAGGCCCAATAGTTGCCCGTGACGAGCAAGTACTGCCGCACTTCCGGAGCGAGGGCTGACAACGCTTTCATGACCGCTCCTTAGATTGCCAGACCAACCATTTTGGCCAGTTCGATAGTGCGGTTGGCATAGCCCCATTCGTTGTCGTACCAGGCATAGATCTTCACTTGAGTGCCATTGATCACCATCGTCGACAGTGCATCGATGATCGATGAGCGCGGGTCGGTGCGGTAGTCGATGGACACCAACGGCCGCTCCTCAAAACCGAGGATGTCTTTCAGCTCGTTCTCGGAGGCGCTCTTGAGGAGTTGATTCACCTCCTCGACAGTGGTGGCACGCTCGACTTCAAAGACGCAGTCAGTCAGTGAAGCGTTGGCCAGCGGTACGCGCACGGCGTGACCATTCAAGCGCCCACGCAGCTCCGGGAAGATTTCGGCGATAGCGGTGGCCGAGCCAGTGCTGGTCGGGATCAGGCTCATACCCGAAGCACGCGCACGACGCAGATCCTTGTGCGGTTGATCGAGAATGCTTTGGGTGTTGGTCAGGTCGTGGATGGTGGTGATCGAGCCATGACGAATGCCCAGTTTCTCGTGGATGACTTTCACCACGGGCGCTAGACAGTTAGTGGTGCACGAAGCGGCGGTAACGATGCGATGTTCAGCCGGTTTGAACAGCTGATGGTTGACGCCCATGACGACGTTCAACGCCCCTTTTTCCTTCACCGGAGCGCTGACCACCACGCGCTTCACGCCTTGGTCGAGGTAAGCCTGAAGCACAGCGACGGTCTTCATCTTGCCGCTGGCTTCAATCACCAGATCGCAGCCCGACCAATCGGTGTCGGCAATCGCTTTGTTGGCCGTTACCTTGATGCGTTTGCCATCAATGACAATGCTCTCGCCCTCGGAGTCGGCTAGGTAATTCCAGCGGCCATGCACCGAGTCGAAGTTCAGCAGGTGCGCATGGGTCGCCGCATCACCTGCCGGATCGTTGATCTGCACGAATTCAAACTCTGGCCAACTCCAGGCGGCTCGCAAAGCGAGACGACCGATCCGACCAAAACCATTGATGCCAACTTTGATAGTCATGTTGTTGTGCTCTGTATCTGCTGTCAGTGGGAGTTCGACTGAGTGTCGAACTGGCCGATGTATTCGATATGGGCAGGATGCTGGATAGCCCGCGGACGCAACGACTGAACATCGCGGATGGCATCGCTGAATGGCACACCGCTCTCGATCAACAGTTGAGCCGCGATCAAACCGGTACGGCCCGAGCCGCCCTTGCAATGGATGGCAATGGTTTTTCCTTCGGCCAGCAGCTGCTTAAGTCGTGGATGGTGGTGTTCCCATGCGGCTTTAAATGCTTCGCCAGGCGCTTGATCGTCTTCTACGGGCAGGTGAAACCACTCGATGCCGAGCATTTGGCACTCTTCGGGCAGCAGGTCGATCTCGTTCTGAAGCAACTCTTCTATTGGCATCAGCGTCAGCAACGCCGATGCCCCTGCATCCTTGAGGGTTTGCAACGCCTCGAAAGGTCGGGTGCCCTTCGTGCCTGGGCACGGGGTGAAGATCAATTGGCCATTGAACTGAGCCAGCGGCAGTACGGAATAAGGGTGTTGTTGCACGGTGAAAAATCCTCAAATGGAGCGCTGATTGACACGCTTCATGAGTTCTTCCGCCGACTCCTTGCGCTCGGAGTAACGATCGACCAGATAGTCCTGACGGTCGCGAAGCAGCAGCGTGAATTTCACCAGCTCTTCCATCACATCCACGATGCGGTCGTAGAACGCAGAAGACTTCATCCGGTTGTTATCGTCGAACTCCATGTAGGCTTTCGGCACGGAGGATTGGTTGGGGATGGTGAACATGCGCATCCAACGTCCCAGCACGCGCAGCTGATTAACCACGTTGAACGACTGCGAGCCGCCGCACACCTGCATGACAGCGAGGGTTTTGCCCTGGGTCGGGCGTACCGCGCCCATGGCCAGTGGCACCCAGTCGATCTGCGCCTTGAAGACCGCGCTCATGGAACCGTGACGTTCTGGAGAGCACCAGACCTGCCCCTCGGACCACAGCATCAGCTCGCGCAATTCCTTCACACGAGGATGATCGTCGGGGGCGTCATCTGGCAGTGGCAAACCTGACGGATTGAAAACCCGCGCCTCGGCGCCGAAGTGCTCCAGCAATCGAGCGGCCTCCTCGACCAGCAGGCGACTGAAGGACCTCTCACGGGTCGATCCGTACAGCAGCAAAATGCGTGGCTTATGGATAGAGGTCTTCTCGATGCCCAGCTTGTCAGTCGATGGGAGATCGACCAGTTCGGTATCGAGTTGGGGGATGTGGTCATCAAACATAGTCTTTGTCCTGCGCAATGGCGCTCTTGGATTCATCGAACCAGCGGCGTTTCAACCAGAGGGCAACCCCGACCAGGGAAATCAGCACCGGCACTTCCACCAGCGGACCAATCACCGTGGCAAAGGCGACCGGAGAAGCCAAGCCGAAGGTGGCAATGGCCACGGCAATCGCGAGTTCAAAATTGTTACTTGCTGCGGTAAAAGCCAGTGCGGTGGTGCGCGGGTAGTCAGCCCTGAGCAGCTTGCCCATCCAGAAGCTAATAAAGAACATCACCACGAAATAGATCGTCAGCGGGATCGCGATACTCATCACATCGAATGGCAATTGCAGCACCACGTCGCCCTTGAGGCTGAACATGGCCACGATGGTCAACAGCAGCGCCACCAGCGTCAGCGGGCTGATCTTCGGAATGAAGCGCTCCTGAAACCAACCCTCACCTTTACGGGCGATGAGGATCTTGCGGGTCAGGAAGCCCGCCAGGAACGGCACACCCAGGTAGATCAGCACCGACTCGGCAATGCTGACAAAGCTGGTCTCAATCACACTGCCTTCCAACCCAAACAGCGGCGGCAACAGCCCCAGGAAGACCCAGGCATACACGCTGAAAAACAGGATCTGGAAGATGCTGTTGAACGCCACCAGCCCAGCGACGTACTGATTGTTGCCACCCGCGATCTGATTCCAGACCAGCACCATCGCGATGCAACGAGCCAAGCCGATCAGGATCAGACCGGTCATGTATTCCGGCTGGTCCCGCAAGAAGATGATCGCCAGTGCGAACATCAACACCGGGCCGATGACCCAGTTCTGGACCAAGGACAAAACGAGGATGCGCTTGTCCTTGAAGACTTCAGGCAGTTCCTCATAACGAACCTTGGCCAGAGGCGGATACATCATCACGATCAAACCAATCGCGATGGGTATGTTGGTTGTGCCCACGGAAAGACTGTTCAGCCACTGCGGCCAGCCTTCGAACAGGCTCCCCAAACCGACGCCCAAGGCCATGGCGAGAAAAATCCACAGGGTCAGGTAACGGTCCAGGAAGGAAAGGCGGCTGTTACTCATGATCATTGCTCCTGTGGTTACAGCGTGCCAATCAGGGCCAGCTCTGCCTTGAGCTGTTCGGCACTCAGACGGGATAGCGGTAAAGCCAGGAAGGCTTCAATACGGGTTTTGATCTGCTCCAAAGTGGCTTCAAAAGCTGCCTCGATCTCTTCTTCAGTTCCTTGGTATTCCGAAGGGTCAGCCAGGCCCCAGTGCGCCTTGGTGGCCGGCCCGAAAAATACCGGGCAGGCCTCACCGGCCGCCTTGTCGCACACCGTGATGACGAAATCCGGTGCCAGGTTCACATGGACATCGCGGGACTTACTCAACAGCCCGGCTGTCGAAATACCAGCTTTTTCCAACGTTTGGAGACTCAGCGGATGCACTTCACCTTTGGGCTGACTGCCCGCGCTGTAAGCTTTCATGCCTTGCGGTGCCAAGTGATTGAAGACCGCTTCACAAAGGATGCTGCGGCAGCTATTGGCCGTGCAGAGGAACAGGATTTTCATCGAGCGATCTCGTAGTCGAAGGCGCAATCAGGCGATTTTGCTTTCACAACAGGCCAGTGCCCGTTCAGGACGGTCGCCCATTTCATCAAGGCGTTTGGCGTCAGGGCTCAACCAGTGCTTGTTGCTTTCCAGCACGGTGGTCAGTACTTGATGAACCCAATCCGGGAGATTCGGGTGCAGTCGGTAATACACCCATTGGCCTTGCCGACGGTCCGACAGCAAACCGCAACCGCGCAGTTGCGCAAGGTGTCTGGAAACTTTTGGCTGACTCTCATTCAACGCACAGGTCAGCTCGCAAACACATAGCTCTCCTTCACGAGTGATGAGCATCATCGTGCGCACCCGAGTGTCGTCAGCCAGGCATTTGAAAACAGTGGTCGGTGTCAGATGGTCAGCCATATCGTTTCTCAGTGTTTGTTTTTGACCAAGACGAACATCTTGATGCGCTCATGAATCTCGTGAAGGGTGTGACGGAAAGCGTCGGGTTTGGTGCTGGTGACCGGATCTTCAAAACTCCAGGCCAATACCTCGCCAGCTCCAGGTAACGACTGGCATTCAGCTGCGGCTTTATCACACAAGGTGATGACGTAATCGAAACGCTCACCTCGGAATTCGTCTATTGACTTACTACGCAATCCCTCAGTACTCACCCCGAGGTGGGAGAGTGCATCAAAGGTGCGCGGATCGACCTGAGTGGGGATGGTTCCGGCGCTAAACGCCTCGAAATGCTCCGAATCGGTATGCCTGAGCAGCGCTTGGGCTAACTGTGAGCGGGCAGCATTGGCGGTACAAACGAACAGGACACGGGCTTTGCTGGTCATTGTGCAATCTCAGCTCATATGCGGTTTAACGAATATATGATTTTATGTATTCAAGGTAAAGCCATAGCGGCAGAAAATTCAGAATTGACCAGCCCCTGCTGAGCTTAAACACCTTAAATTCTCTATCTGAGGGGTTTATAGGGTACTTTCTCAGTAAAACCCTTTATAAACATTTGGAAAAATGCATATGCGAATATTGTAATAAGTTTGTCATCCCATCGGGGATAGCCTCTGTTCCGATCCAACCACCAGGAGCCAGGAAGATGAAAAAACTTACGATCACCGCAGCCTTGCTGACCAGCCTGTTTACAAGCGTCAGCTTCGCAAGCCAGTACGACAAGCCCGGATTTTTTACCAAAATAGAAGACGGCCGCCTTTGGGTCTTTCGTGAAGGCTCTGAACAATTGAAAGAATTCAAAGCGCACGGCGAACCGGCCAAGCAATACACAGAGATCGGCACCGGCCCAGACGGGATGACCGTTAAGTCGGGTGACGAGAAGGCGCTCAAGGACTATCTGAGCACGCTTAAGAAATAAGACATTTAAACCTGATCCGCCCCTTTCGCAGGGGCGGATACGGTGAATGGATATTAGCCTTTGCAACAACCCGGCGAGGTCTGAACCGCCACCTCACGAACTGTCCCTCCAGCGCCGCAACAAGACGTCTGACTTGCAGAAGCCTCCAAACGAACATCAGCCTCATCGAAATCAGAGTTGCATATGCCGGTCTGCGGGAGAACCAACTCCACCCTTTTGGCCGCATCCCAATCGCCCGCCAATGCCGCGACAACAGACCGTACCTGTTCATACCCCGTCATCAACAAAAACGTAGGTGCTCGGCCATAGCTTTTCATCCCCACAATGAACAAACCTTCCTCAGGATGGGCAAGTTCTATCGCGCCATGAGGCCTGACGGTACCGCAGCTGTGCTCGTTGGGATCAATCATTGGTGCGAGCAACACTGCGCTTTGGGTCGCGGGATCAAGTGCGATGCGTAGTTCGCTGAGCAAGCTCAGGTCTGGGCGGAATCCAGTCGCCACGATGAGTTCGTCCACTGGTGGAAGTATCCGCTCTCCCGCCTTCACGACCAGCCCTTGGCCATTGCCTGTGACTTGATCGATAGCGACGTTTTTGAACAACTCGATCACGCCGTCATTCAGCAATTGGCGAATCTTCAGGCCGAGCTTTCCGCGCTCTTCCAATTGATCATTCGCACCACCACCCAAAATGCGCTCAAGAGAGTTACCCCGGATCGCCCATAGCACTTTGGTTTGCGGGGCCCTCCTGAGTCAGCCGCACCAGATCCTGGAGGACGTTAAACGCGGAGTGACCACCACCCACTACCAGCACTCTTTTGTTGGCATAGCGATTCCGGACACGACCCAATACTTCTGGGATGCCGTATGCGATGTGTGCTGCATGCTCGATCTCACCCAAGGCCGGGATGCCATGGGCACCCATCAAGTTCGGTGTCAGGTAGGTGCCTGAGGCATCAATGACAGCGCTGGCCAGCAGATCTTGTTCACCTGACGGCCCTCTGACACGCAGCAAAAAAGGAGCTGCCGATCTGCCCTGGGTCTTCATCACATCCTGACCAACGCGAGTGACTGCCAGAACACGGGTATTGAGCTGCAAGTGATGCTTGATCTGTTCGAGGTCCGCGAGAGGTCGAACAAACCGATCCAGCAGTTCACGACCCGTTGGATACTCGTTCTTCAGTGGTGGAGTCCAACCATCGGCCAGCAAAAGTTTGGCCGCCTCCTTGTCCACATTGAACTGCCACGGAGAGAACATCTTTACATGCGCCCATTCTTCAATGCTGGACCCAGCCTTCGGCCCTGCTTCCAGAATCAGCGGCGTGATACCTCGTGCCAGCAGATGGGCAGCTGCGGCGAGCCCCACTGGACCTGCTCCGATTATGGCGACGGGAAGGTAAGTGTTTTCCATGATCGATTCCTTCTTCAGGCTGGCTGATTGATCGGAAACAGGCGCTCGACAATCACGCAGTCGAGCCAGCGTCCTTCCAGGCAGGCGTGTTTTTCATATACCCCCACTTGGCGGAAACCGCAGGCTTCGCACAAGGCGAGACTGGCGTGATTGAAGGTAAAAATGCGTGAAAGGACTTTCCAGAATCCGCGAGCTTCTGCTTCCGCCAGCAGTGACTGAAGTAACTGCTTGCCGAGCCCCTCGCCACGAACACTGCGATCCAGGTAGATGGAAAAATCCGCAATACCGTCGTAACAGGCACGGCCGCGATAACTACTGAGTCCAGCCCAGCCAAAAACCTGATTCGCCTCATCGACCATGACCAACACTGGATAACGCTCCATTGCGTTGATGCGATCAAGCATGTCCGCCAGGCTTCGAGGGGCAGTTTCAAACGTAGAGCTACGTTCCTCGATCCCCTGGTTGTAGATGGCTGCTATTGAAACGGTGTCCTTGGGCTCAGCTAAACGAACTCGCATTGTTGGAGCCCCATTACGTTGGTAGTAACAACATTATTGGCAAAAAAAGGGAAATTCTTCCCTCTTCAATCCTTGTTCTTCACGGCTGGGCAGCACTCACTCACGAGCCCGCAGCGAATCTCCGTGGCCCGCGTAATCTGCCTGAGTAAACTCAGCGCTCCCTGCCGCGCTTCAGCCGAGAGGTTTTCGATCATTGCTCGCTCATCGGCAATCAGGTCAGCTCTGATTTTCTCGTATAGCTCCCGTCCAGCAACCGTTGCCTGAATTCGCACCGCACGCCGATCTTCATCATCTTCAACGCGGGACACATACCCTTTGCGTTCCAAGGTATCGATCACTCGACTCGCCGTGCTCTTGTCCAAGAACATTTCTTCCGCCAAGACCTGAAGGCGCAATGCGCCCCTTTTGACCAGCGTTTCGACGGCATAGCACTGGGTTACAGATACGTCGTAACAGCAGATCCGATCTCGGTCACGGAACTGATGGACGCGAACCAGCTGGTTCAACGCCTCGTACAAGTCCTCGGAATCCTGAGTCAGCTGATCGCTTTTATGCTTTGTCATAGGCGCCACAAATTAGTTGTTAGTTGCAACATTAATCCTGATTTCCCGAAATCGTCAACACCGATCTCTCGGTTGACGATGACCAAAGGAAGGCGCTAGCTTGTTGTTACTGACAACAAAAAATGAGCGCGTCGGTCATGACACTTCCAGAGCAGATCCATCTCCCGATCAATCGCTCCAGGCTCGTATGGGCCATGGGGTTCACCCAGATTCTTGCTTGGGGTTCGACCTACTATTTGCCGGCAGTGCTTGCGGCTCCGATAGCCAAAGAAACAGGGTGGTCCATCACCAGTGTGGTGGGTGGCTTGTCCTGGGGGCTGCTGGTCGCCGGAGTTTCCTCGCCGGCAGTTGGTCGTCAGATTGATCGCCATGGCGGACGCTCTGTCCTGGCCGCCAGCTCACTGCTGCTGGCTTTCGGCATGCTACTGATGGGACTGGCGGACAACGTTGCCATCTACTATGTCGCCTGGACGCTGATCGGCGTTGCCATGGCGGCGGGTTTATATGACGCAGCTTTCTCAACCCTGGGACGTCTTTTCGGCGAAGGGGCTCGAACATCAATTACGGGGCTGACCTTGCTAGGTGGCTTCGCCAGCACCATAGGTTGGCCGGTGATTGCGGGGCTGGAGAGTTGGATCGGTTGGAGGAGCGCCTGCTTTGCCATCGCCGCAGCTCACTTGCTAATCGGATTCCCTATCCATGCCCTGTTGATTCCTGGAAGTACAAAACAACCGCCTCACCCCTTCATTACAGAAACACCCAATGCATCAGTACTTCGCCCCGACACCACCAATCATCTGTTCTTACTGATTGGCGCCATGCTGACGATTCTGGCGCTGGTGGTATCAGGTATCTCAGTGCACCTACTCAATGTCCTCAAGCAACTGGGGATCGCGACTGCTGTGGCCTTGGCCATCGGCATGGTGATTGGTCCTTCGCAAGTCCTGGCACGGGTGGCTGAGTTTTCCATCGGCAGGAACCTCCATCCAACCTGGTCCGCACGAGCCGGCGTGTTGCTTAGTTTGATCGGGCTTGGACTGCTGATCTCAGGCCTGCCTTGGCTAGCCTTCGTAGCGATAGCACTTTACGGAGCCGGTAACGGCATCCTCACCATCGCTCGCGGTACTCTTCCATTGGCGCTGTTCGGGCCTCAAGGATATGGCGCACGAATGGGACTGCTCGCAAGGCCCGTCCTTGTCGCCCAAGCCTGCGGACCCATCGCCGCCGCTTACGTTCTGGACAGCTTCGGAGCATCGGTACTTCTTAGCGTGATGTGCGGGTTTCTGTTGCTGTGCTTCATCGCCACTTGGCGCCTGCCAATTACGCCAAAAGGACAGTAATTATGACGTTCCGGTAGACGCCGTGTTGAGCAGAAAAAAGTCGATACCCGGCATCAAGCGAACACTGGGGCCGATGTATTGTGAATGAGGCGCATCAAGCTAGGAATGATGTGAGAAGCATCCGGCCCAACGCCTCTGAGGGTGGCCGAAGCAAAGTTGCGCTGCTTCGGTAATCCCACAAAATACAAACCCGGTACGTGCTCCGCTTTCCCGTTGCGTTGGGTGAGGCTTTCATTGCCCGCCACGTGCAGACCTGCCAAAAAACCAAGGTTCGGACGAAACCCGGTCGCGAAAACCAAACTATCCACGTCAGTGTGCTGCCCATCAGCCCAGATCACGCCCGTTGACGTTACCTCCGTGAACATCGGCTTGCGCTCAAAAAGTCCCTGCTTCATGGCTCGACGATAGGTGCCATCATCCAGTACAGGGGTACTTTGGTCATTCAGCCAACGAGTTTTCTCCATCCCTGTCCACTTGAGCCAAGCATGAAAATCCACACCGAGGATCTTTTGCGGAAAAAATCGAATCGATTCCCTTGTCGCCAATACGACGCTGCTGACTTGAGCCAACTCATGGGCAATTTGTACTGCTGAGTTGGCCGCACCTATGACCACTACTCGTTGATCACTGAAGCCGTCGACATTTCGGTAATCAGCACTGTGTAAACGTTGCCCGCGAAAACTCCCCAGCCCCTGAATGTCAGGGATGAACGGCTGGTTGAATCCGCCAGTGCAAACGATCAACGCTCTTGAGCAGAAACGCTGACCATCAGATGCCTGAAGCAAAAAGAGTCCATCCTCCCTACTCACTCTCTGGACTCGTATGTTCTGCCGAATGGGTAGCTGGAAAGCGTCCGCGTACTGCTCCAAATAACGTACGACTTCATCGCGTAGCGGATAGTGCTTAGCTTCCGCTGGAAAGGGCATCCCAGGTAAAGACGAGTAAGCAGCAGGAGAAAATAATCTCAGGTTGTCGTAGTAATTGCGCCAGTTTCCACCTGGCTGGCTCTCCGCATCCAATATGAGAAAACTGAGATTCTGCTGCCGCAGATGCCAACCGCACGCGAGCCCAGCTTGGCCCGCACCAATAACGATGACATCCGTGGGCTCATTAATTATGTTCATGTATGCGCACTCATGCATATATTGAAATGATAAAAAAACTACTCAGATACACCAGGGCAGCAAAACGGAGCCAGACTCTTCATGTGCTGAAGCATGGCTTCGAGCCGTGCCAACACCGCCGGCCCATCCACCTCGTAGAACATCTGCCTACTGACCTTGGTAGCGCGGACAATGCCCGCCTCTAGTAGCACTTGCAGATGACGGGACACCACTGAACGCTCTTGAGGTAATCCTTCAGCGATCTCGCCGATATCCGCACGCCCCAGTTGCATGACTCGCTTGAGTACCGCTACCCGCGACGGCTCGCAAAGAGCTTTGAAGAAAGCTCCATCGAAAGAATCGATTACGGCATCAATTGCTCGGGTTCGGGTTGAGGTTCGATTGGTCATGCCACCAACTATATGTGCACGCTTATGCACACGTCAATAACCTGCCTGACTGAGGGAAACCTTTGTTTGGTTTGCACCGCAATAGCCAAGCCATGAAGTTACCCGCACTGAAACAAACCACTGAACGCGCACGACGTGGATTATCACGGGAGGACAGCAGCAAGGAATCAACCCATGGCACCTGCAAGATTCCACCGAGAGCCAGCCAATTTGTGGGGGTAAAAGCGACCTAAATAAAAAGGGGTCGCGAGATAAAATCTCGCGACCCCTTTGAATTATATGGTCGGGACGGAGTGATTCGAACACTCGACCCCTAGCACCCCATGCTAGTGCGCTACCGGACTGCGCTACGCCCCGACTAGGCGTGAAACTTGTTCCTCTTCTCGAAGAACGCTCAAGAATATATCGCAAGCTTTTGAAAACTGGAAGTATTCAAACGCATGAATTTATTTCTTGAGGACCACCAGCACATCTTCCAGTTCGGCAATCATCTGCCGAATCATTTGTTTGTATTGAGTGGTGTCGTCTTTGGCTTCATCGCCGGACAAGCGCAAGCGCGCGCCGCCGATGGTGAACCCTTGATCGTAAAGAAGCGCGCGGATCTGCCGAATCATCAGCACGTCCTGTCGCTGATAATACCGGCGGTTTCCGCGGCGTTTGACGGGGTTGAGTTGAGGAAACTCCTGCTCCCAATAGCGCAGCACGTGCGGTTTTACCGCGCACAGCTCGCTAACTTCACCAATGGTGAAGTAGCGTTTGCCTGGGATGACGGGTAGCTCGTCGTTATGACTTGGTTCCAGCATAAGCCTCAACTCGGGCCTTCAACTTCTGCCCTGGACGAAAGGTGACCACACGGCGAGCCGTGATCGGGATTTCTTCACCCGTTTTCGGATTGCGGCCAGGCCGCTGGCGTTTGTCCCGAAGGTCGAAATTGCCGAAACCGGACAATTTGACTTGTTCGTTGTCTTCAAGAGCGTGCCTGATTTCTTCAAAAAACAGTTCGACCAATTCCTTGGCCTCCCGTTTATTCAGGCCCAGCTCTTCATACAGACGTTCCGCCATTTCAGCTTTCGTCAGAGCCCCCATACGTCACTTCCTTAACGTGGCGTTCAACCTTTGTTCGAGCGAGGTGAGGATATTTTGCGTCGTGGTATTCACCTCATCGTCATTAAGAGTGCGCGATGGATGCTGCCAGGTCAAGCCGACTGCAAGGCTTTTTCTATCAGGATCAATGCCTTTACCCTGATATACGTCAAATAGCCTGAGGTCCGTCAGCCATTCCCCTGCATTTTCACGGATTACGTCCAGTACGGCACTGGCTGCAACGTCTTTTTCGGCAATCAGCGCAAGGTCACGGCGCACTTCAGGAAAACGCGACAACTCCTGGAATTTAGGCATTTTACCCAACGCCACTTCGGCCAGAACCAGCTCGAAAACGAAGACCGGACGGTCGAGACCGAGGGATTTCGACAATTCAGGGTGGATTGCGCCAACGAAACCTACCAAACGGCCTTCGCGTTCGATGCGCGCGGTCTGACCCGGGTGCAATGCTGGGTGTTTACCCGGCACGAACGTGAACGAATCCAGTGCACCGGCGAAGCCCAGTACCGCTTCCACGTCAGCCTTGACGTCGAAGAAATCCACGACATCGCGACCTTGCGCCCAGCCTTCCGGCAAACGGCTACCGCAAACGACACCCGCCAACATCGGCTCTTGCTTCAAACCTTCCAGTTGACCGACAAAACGCAGACCGCTTTCGAACAGACGGACGCGATCCTGTTGACGATTCAGGTTGTGCTGAAGCGCCTTGACCAGACCTGGCCACAGGGACGAGCGCATGGCCGCCATGTCGTTGGAAATCGGGTTAGCCAGCAGCAGCGGCTCGACACCTGGATTAAACAACTCGAATTGTTTCGGATCGATGAAGCTGTAAGTAATCGCTTCCTGATAACCGCGAGCTACCAGCAAACGACGCAGTTCAGGCAGATCGCTACGCGCTTCAGCCTTGGCTTGAGGCGCCAGACGGGCTTGCGGGTAACGAACCGGTAGACGGTTGTAGCCGTACAGACGCGCCAGCTCTTCGATCAGGTCAACTTCGAGGCTGATGTCGAAGCGATGGCTTGGCACTTCAACGCGCCACTGCCCTGCCCCATCTGCAGAAATCTTCAGACCCAAGCCGCTGAGCAATCGCTCGACTTCGGCCGAATCCATTTCCATACCCAGCATCTGAGTGATGCGTTGCGCACGCAGAGTAACCGGCGCAATCGAAGGCAGGTGCGGTTCGCTGACGGTTTCGATGATCGGGCCGGCTTCGCCACCCGTGATTTCCAGCAGCAGGCCAGTGGCGCGCTCCATGGCTTCACGGGCCAGTTGCCAGTCCACGCCACGCTCGTAGCGGTGCGAGGCGTCGGTGTGCAGGCCATAGGAACGAGCCTTGCCAGCAACGGCAATCTGATCGAAGAACGCGCTTTCAAGGAAAATGTCGCGAGTAGTCGCGGTGTTGACGCCGCTGTGCTCGCCCCCCATGACGCCGGCGATTGCCAGGGCGCGGGTGTGGTCGGCAATCACCAGCGTATCGCTACGCAGGCTGACTTCCTGACCATCGAGCAGCACCAGCTTCTCGCCTTCTTCGGCCATACGCACGCGGATGCCGCCATTGATTTCGGCGAGATCGAACGCGTGCAGCGGTTGACCCAGCTCCAGCATCACGTAGTTAGTGATGTCGACGGCCGCGTCAATGCTGCGCACATCGGCGCGACGCAGACGCTCGACCATCCAAAGAGGCGTAGGCTTGGACAGGTCGACGTTACGGATCACACGACCCAGGTAACGCGGGCAAGCAACTGGCGCCAGCACTTCAACCGAGCGCACTTCGTCGTGCACGGCTGGAACGGAGGCGATGACCGGGCGAGTGACTTTGGCGTCGTACAGCGCGCCGACTTCACGGGCCAAACCGGCCAGAGACAGGCAGTCGCCGCGGTTCGGGGTCAGGTCGACCTCGATGCTGGCGTCGTCCAGGCTCAGATATTCACGAATGTCCTGGCCAACCGGCGCATCAGCCGGCAATTCCATCAGGCCGTCGTTGCCTTCGCCCACTTGCAGCTCGGCTTGCGAGCACAGCATGCCGTTGGACTCAACGCCACGCAGCTTGGCTTTCTTGATTTTAAAGTCGCCCGGCAGTTCGGCACCGATCATGGCGAACGGGATCTTCAGGCCCGGGCGCACGTTTGGCGCGCCGCAGACTACTTGAAAGGTCTCCGAGCCATTGCTGACCTGACAAACACGCAACTTGTCAGCGTCGGGATGCTGTTCGGTGCTCAGCACCTCGCCCACCACCACGCCACTGAATTCACCGGCGGCCGGCGTAACACTATCGACCTCAAGACCGGCCATCGACAGACGAGCAACCAGCTCGTCGCGACTTACCTGCGGGCTAACCCAGCCACGCAGCCATTGTTCACTGAATTTCATCCTGCTCTCCTAAGAATTCGTTACGACTAGCGAAATTGCGCGAGGAACCGCAAGTCGTTGTCGAAGAACAGACGCAAGTCGTTCACGCCGTAACGCAGCATGGCCAGACGCTCAACGCCCATGCCGAAGGCAAAGCCCGAAAACTCTTCCGGGTCGATCCCGGACATGCGCAGCACGTTCGGGTGAACCATGCCGCAACCCATCACTTCCAGCCAGCCAGTCTGTTTGCAGACGCGGCAGCCTTTACCGCTGCACATCACGCATTCCATGTCGACTTCAGCGGATGGCTCGGTGAACGGAAAGTACGAAGGGCGGAAACGCACGGCCAGTTCTTTTTCGAAGAACACACGCAAGAATTCTTCGATGGTCCCTTTCAGGTCGGCGAAGTTGATATCGCGATCGACCAGCAGGCCTTCGACCTGGTGGAACATCGGCGAGTGGGTGATATCCGAGTCGCTACGGTACACACGGCCAGGGCAGACGATGCGGATCGGCGGCTGCTTCGATTCCATGGTGCGGACCTGTACCGGCGAGGTATGGGTGCGCAGCAACATGTTGGCGTTGAAATAGAAAGTGTCATGCATCGACCGGGCCGGGTGATGGCCTGGGATGTTGAGCGCTTCGAAGTTGTGGTAATCGTCTTCGACCTCAGGGCCTTCGGCGATGCCGTAGCCGATGTGGGTGAAGAACTGTTCGATACGTTCCAGAGTGCGAGTAACCGGATGCAGACCACCCGAGGTCTGGCCACGGCCAGGCAGGGTCACGTCAATGGACTCGGCAGCCAGTTTGGCGGCCAGGTCGGCCTCTTCAAACAGTGCCTTGCGGGCATTGAGAACCTCTGTGACACGCTCCTTGGCAACGTTGATCAGGGCGCCGACTTGCGGACGCTCTTCTGCCGGCAAATTCCCCAGGGTCTTCATCACCTGAGTCAATTCACCCTTTTTACCAAGGTAGTGAACCCGGATTTGCTCCAGGGCATTGATATCTTCAGCGCTTTGCACAGCCTCTAGTGCTTGAGAGACGAGCGCATCCAGGTTTTCCATGTACAGACTCCAGATACAAAATAGGGGAAGAGCTTGAAGGCTCTTCCCCTATTTATGACGTTTAACACCTGGCCCCACAGAGGTGAGGCCGGGTGACTGTCGGGGGTACTTAAGCCAAGGTGGCTTTAGCTTTCTCGACAATCGCAGCAAACGCCGCTTTTTCGTTCACTGCCAGATCAGCCAGAACCTTACGGTCGATCTCGATGGACGCTTTTTTCAGGCCGGCGATGAAACGGCTGTAGGACAGACCGTTGATACGTGCACCAGCGTTGATACGAGCGATCCACAGAGCGCGGAACTGACGTTTTTTCTGACGACGGTCACGGTAGGCGTATTGGCCTGCCTTGATTACCGCTTGCTTGGCAACACGGAATACGCGCGAGCGAGCGCCGTAGTAGCCTTTAGCAAGTTTCAGAATTTTTTTGTGACGTTTACGGGCAATGACGCCACGCTTTACACGAGCCATGAGTTACTTCCTCTATTCTTGACTAAAATTAACGAAGGCGCAGCATGCGCTCGACTTTTGCCACGTCAGACGGATGCAGCAAGCTGCTACCGCGCAGTTGACGCTTACGCTTGGTCGACATTTTAGTCAGGATGTGGCTCTTGAAAGCGTGCTTGTGCTTGATACCGTTAGCAGTTTTCAGAAACCGCTTAGCAGCACCACTTTTCGTTTTCATTTTTGGCATGTTCGGATACTCCGCATTCAGTTGATAAACATAATCAGAAGGCCTGCCGTGCCCTGTTGATTACTTCTTCTTTTTCGGGGCGATGACCATGATCAGCTGGCGTCCTTCCATCTTAGGATGCTGTTCGACCGAACCGTACTCGAGCAAGTCACCTTCAACTCGCTTGAGGAGTTCCATCCCCAGCTCCTGGTGGGCCATCTCACGGCCGCGGAATCGCAAGGATACCTTGGCCCTGTCCCCATCACTCAGGAAACGTACCAGGTTGCGCAGTTTTACCTGGTAATCCCCTTCCTCCGTCCCTGGACGAAACTTGATTTCTTTAACCTGAATCTGCTTCTGGTTTTTCTTGGCCGCGGCAACCTGCTTCTTCTTCTCGAAGATCGATTTGCCGTAGTCCATCAGTTTGCAAACAGGGGGTACTGCATCGGCGGAAATTTCCACCAAATCCAGTTTGGCCTCTTCAGCCTTAAGAAGCGCGTCTTCAATTGACACAATCCCAAGCTGTTCACCTTCAGCCCCAATTAACCGAACCTCGCGTGCCGAGATATTCTCGTTGATCGGGGCTTTCGGTGCAGCTCGTTTATCTTGTCTCATTTCACGCTTAATAATAATTACTCCGAATCTGGGCGACCACGCCGGGAAACCGCTTGCGCGAGAAACTCAGCGAACTGGGCGACGGGCATCGAGCCCAGGTCAGCACCTTCACGAGTACGCACAGCGACAGTCTGCATCTCGACTTCCCGATCTCCGATAACCAAGAGATAGGGAACCTTGAGCAAAGTATGCTCGCGGATTTTAAAGCCGATCTTTTCATTTCTCAAGTCAGACTTGGCACGAAATCCGCTTTCGTTGATAGTTTTTTCAACCTCGGCGGCAAAATCGGCCTGTTTGTCAGTGATGTTCATGATCACTGCCTGGGTCGGAGCCAGCCACGCAGGGAATGCACCCTCGTAGTGCTCGATCAGGATTCCGACGAAACGTTCGAAGGATCCGAGGATCGCCCGGTGCAACATCACCGGGTGCTTGCGACTGTTGTCTTCGGAGACGTATTCGGCTCCCAGACGGACAGGCAGGTTAAAATCGAGCTGCAGGGTACCACACTGCCAGACGCGACCGAGGCAATCTTTCAGCGAGAACTCGATCTTCGGACCGTAGAACGCACCCTCACCCGGCTGCAGATCGTACGGCAGGCCAGCGCTATCAAGGGCTGCAGCCAATGCTGCTTCAGCGCGATCCCACAGCTCGTCGGAACCGACACGTTTTTCCGGACGAGTGGACAGCTTCATCTCGACATCTTTGAAGCCGAAGTCGGCGTAGACATCCATGGTCAGCTTGATGAAAGCGGCGGATTCAGCCTGCATCTGCTCTTCGGTGCAGAAGATGTGGGCGTCGTCCTGAGTAAACGCACGTACACGCATGATGCCGTGCAACGCACCCGATGGCTCGTTACGGTGGCAGGCACCGAATTCAGCCAGACGCATCGGCAACTCGCGGTAGCTTTTCAGGCCCTGGTTGAACACTTGCACGTGGCAAGGGCAGTTCATTGGCTTGATGGCGTAGTCGCGGTTTTCCGACTGAGTGGTGAACATGTTGTCGGCGTAGTTGGCCCAGTGCCCGGATTTCTCCCACAGGCTGCGGTCAACGACTTGTGGAGTCTTGATCTCCAGGTAGCCGTTGTCGCGCTGAACCTTGCGCATGTACTGCTCGAGCACCTGGTACAGAGTCCAGCCGTTCGGGTGCCAAAATACCATGCCCGGCGACTCTTCCTGGGTGTGAAACAGGCCCAGGCGCTTGCCGATCTTGCGGTGATCGCGTTTTTCAGCTTCTTCGATGCGCTGGATGTAAGCTGCCAACTGCTTCTTGTCAGCCCATGCGGTGCCGTAAACGCGCTGCAATTGCTCGTTTTTCGCATCGCCACGCCAGTAGGCGCCGGACAACTTGGTCAGTTTGAAGGATTTCAGAAAACGCGTGTTCGGCACGTGCGGACCGCGGCACATGTCGACGTATTCTTCGTGATAATACAGGCCCATGGCCTGCTCGTTCGGCATGTCCTCGACCAGGCGCAGCTTGTAGTCTTCGCCGCGGGCCTTGAACACTTCGATCACTTCGGCGCGCGGAGTGACTTTCTTGATCACGTCGTAATCTTTTTCGATCAGCTGCTGCATGCGCTGCTCGATGGCGGCCAGGTCGTCCGGAGTGAAAGGACGTTCGAAGGCGATGTCGTAATAGAAGCCTTCGTCGATGACCGGACCGATGACCATTTTGGCCGTCGGGTACAGCTGCTTAACCGCATGGCCAACCAGGTGGGCGCAAGAGTGGCGAATGATCTCCAGCCCCTCTTCATCCTTTGGCGTAATGATTTGCAGCGTAGCGTCGGCGCTGATGATGTCACTGGCGTCGACCAGCTTGCCATCGACCTTGCCGGCCACGGTGGCCTTGGCCAGACCGGCACCAATGGATGCGGCGACCTCGGCTACGGAAACCGGGTGATCGAATGAACGTTGACTGCCGTCGGGAAGAGTAATAGTTGGCATGGCGCCTCCTCTCCTAGTGGTGACCCCTACCAAAGGTCACGTGGGTTGGGATGAGCCAGTACAAGATCCGGTCCAGGCCATTCAATGACGAACGCCTGCCTTACAGCGGCAGGAGCCTTGCGGCCAACCGGAAAACCGAACCAGAGTGACTGGGATTCAAATCAGGGTTATTCGAACATCTGCCGCCACCGTGACTGAAGGTCCGCGGAGCTTGCAAATACCCGAGCGAGGCATGCTAGCACAGATGAACGGTCGTCGCGGTGCCGAGGTTTTATGCTGGGGCAAATCAGTCCTTTTTATGCCAGAGTGCTGAACTTGAACCCCGCTTTACCCCTCAGATAACAAGACATTGACCCACAAGGAGCATCCCAGCATGCGTCTGAATCGTTTGTTCGCAGTAGTCGCCCCCATCGTCCTGTTGCTGCCGCTGGCTGCCCATGCCGATTGGCCGAAGGGCGAGCGCGAGAAATACATGGCTCAATGCACCCAGGCAGCGACTCCGCAGATTGGTGCAGCAGCGGCAAAAGCCCACTGCGCTTGCGGCGCCGATGCGATCAAGTCGTACCCGGCCAGCGACATCCAGGCATTGATGGACAACAAGGCCAGCGACGCACTGAAACAAAAAGCACTGACCCAGATTTCGTCGTGCAAGGCTGATAACAAGGCGAAAAAATAAGCCTGAAAGGACGCTTTGAAGGCCCAAACAGCCGATGAAAAGCTCCCGAAAAGCACTTTTTCGTACAATTTATGCAGGTTTTACAGCTTTTTTTATCGTCTTTACTTTCGGCTGAAAGCCTTTTAAAACGGGGCTTTCAGCCACATCAAGCAACAAAGAAAGCGTGACTGTAGGGCAAACAGCACGTCCGGGGGGCTCCCAAAGCGAACATTTCGACTATGATACCCCGGTGTGCCCAGTTGGCCTGAGCAGCACAGTACTACTGAAAATATATGTTTCTTGGAGATACACCATGTCTAATCGCCAAACCGGCACCGTTAAATGGTTCAACGATGAAAAAGGCTTCGGCTTCATCACTCCTCAAGGTGGCGGTGACGACCTGTTCGTACACTTCAAAGCTATCGAAAGCGACGGTTTCAAAAGCCTGAAAGAAGGCCAGACCGTTTCCTTCGTGGCTGAGAAAGGCCAAAAGGGTATGCAAGCTGCTCAAGTTCGCCCAGAGTAATTTCCAGGCGCACTAAAAAAACCCCGTCCATGTGACGGGGTTTTTTATGGGTGAAGCAAAAGCCTGACGGTGTCAGCCGCAGTTGATGCGCGTGATCACCAGGTTGTTATCGGTGTTCAGGTTCAGGCGATCGGAGCGGTACTCCAGGGTCACCATATCGTCAGGCTTGAGGATACGGGCATTTTGCGCGCCAGCGCGAATGCGCGCCTGTTCCAGCAGTTCAGGCGAAGCCTTTTTGCCAATGGTGAATTCGGCAGCCTTTGCTTCGCAACGGCTGTGGCCGGTATCCGTCGTCGTGACAGGGTCTGCTACCGAATCGGTGGACGTGCTGCTGCAACCTGCCAGCAGACTAGCGGCCAACAGAGTACCCAATGACGCGAGCTTCCAAGGCATGAAGCCTCCTTTTTTCAATAGTTAAGCTGAGATCGTGCGACCGCCAATCTGGCGTTTTGTTTCACAGGCAGCGCTTTCACCCTGCCCTCGATCCGGACAATCGGCGAGTTTGCCTGAGCATTCCCGGCCGTTCATCCCTCAATCGTGACTGGATATGAACAGCACTCAATAAATGTCGATGTAGTCGAACGGTGGTGTAGGCCAATTCTCTTTCAGCGCATTAAAGATCTGCATGACCCAGACTTCGTCACTGGCCGCGACCAATCCCACATACCCAGAGCCTTTGGCCCACGTCTCCAGCCGAAACAGCAGCCCGTCGATGTCGGTGCCGCCCACGACGCCCGATGAAATGTAAGCGATGCCGCCCTTGGTCACCCGCAATTGGGTGTGCTCATCATCACTGGCAGAGGCTAGCAGCTGGCGCACAGCCTCAAGGGTCAAGCCGTCAGGAGAGTTCAAATCGATCTGCACAGCACGGTCCTTGATAAATCATCAAAGACCAAGTGTCGCATAGCCCTCCCGTCATGCCTAAGTCGGAGTGCCAAACGCCATGCAAAATGGTTAACTCACACCCAGACTTTCCCTAATTCACGAGCGCCATCATGACCACCGTAAGCATCGACGCCGACATCAAAGCCAAGTGGCCGCAAGGTCATAGCTCCTATAGCCCGGGTAGTCCGGAAGAGTTGGCAATCATTGGCATCGATCTATTGGTCAAGGAACTGGGGACTGAAGCGGCACAGTCCTTCATCGCCCAGGTGTTCGAGAAGTACCCGGCCGACTACCAGGGTGCTGAATACAACGAAAGGGAGTGAAACCCGCAGGCTGGCACCTGCGGGCGCGAAGCCTACTTCAAGCGCGCCAGACGCTGCGTCAGCAGGTCAAAGAAGCCTTGAGCGTCGCCGCTTTCAACCCAGAAAGCGTTCTTCGGCGCTTTCAGGCCGTCATACCAGTCGACGATGGTTTGACCGAAGGTCGGGCCTTCGCGACTATCAACCACCACATTGACCGAACGACCTGTGAACAACTCCGGCTTGAGCAGGTAGGCTATGACCGTAGCGTCATGCACCGGGCCACCCGGAAGACCGTAGTGCTCCATATCGCCTTTGACGTACTCATTGAGAATGTCGCCCACCAACTTGCTGGCGTTGTTGTTCAGTGCGGCGATCTGCTTCAGGCGCGCTTCACTGGTGAGGACTTTGTGGGTCACGTCCAGCGGCAGGTACGTCAGTTTGACGCCACTTTTCAGCACGACTTCGGCAGCCTGCGGATCGGCAAACAGGTTGAACTCGGCCACCGGCGTGATGTTGCCGCCGTTGAAGTGCGCACCACCCATGATCACCACTTCCTTGATGCCCTGAACGATTTCAGGCTCCTGGATCAATGCCAGCGCGAGGTTGGTCTGTGGACCGAGCATGGCGATGGTGATGCTATGGGGCTTGGCGGTTTTCAAGGTATCGATCAGGTAGTTGACTGCATTGCCATTCGCCAGACCTTTCTTCGGCTCATGCACGGTGACGCCCGACAGGCCTTCTTTACCATGAATGTTCTCGGCATAGATCGGCGTCCGCATCAGCGGTTTCGGCGCACCGGCATAAACCGGCACATCCTCACGCCCTGCCCACTCGCGGGCCAGTCGCGCATTGCGTGACGTCTTGTCCAGACGCACATTACCGGCGACGGTGGTCAGCGCGCGGATGTTCAATTCTTCCGGTGATGCCAGGGCAAACAGCAAGGCGACCACGTCATCGGCACCCGGGTCCGTGTCGATGATCAAGTCGATTTTTTCCGCCGCCTGGGCGCTTGTTGCTGTAATCAGGGACAAGAGCAGCAGACTCCGGAGCAGATGGTGCAGTTTCTGAGCATAGCGATACATAGCGCACTCCTTGTGCGTGGGAAAACAGAGAGACGACAACGAATCAGAACGTGACCCCAGCCACCAGCACGACGTTGCAGTAAGGCTGACATTCGCCTGTACGAACAATCGCCCGCGCCTGTCGGCTCAGGACTTTGAATTGGTCATGACTGAGCAGCTCCCGCTGACCCAGCGCACCTGCGGCATTCAGCTCATCCAGCGTCACCAGCGCCGACGGCCGTTTGTCCAGAATCTCCTGGGCCAACACGTGACTTTCGACCTGCATTTCGCTGAGCACGACTTTCAACGTACTGATGAAATCCGGAATGCCGTGGGTCAGGGCCAGGTCGATCAATTCGACCCCCGGCGGAACCGGCAGACCGGCATCGCCAATCACAACCATATCGCCATGCCCAAGGGAAGCGATCAGCCGCGACAGCGCGACGTTGAGCAACGGTGTTTTTTTCATGGTGCTTTAAAGGCCTGTACGTCGGACAAAGTAGGGATCGAGGGTTGCGCGCCAGCACGAGTCACTGAAAGTGCCGCAGCGACCTGGCCGAAACGGATCGCTTGCGCCTCGCTTTTGCCGGCGGCCAGTGCGGCAGCGAAACCACCGACAAAGGTATCGCCCGCCGCGGTGGTATCGACCGCTTTCACCTTCAGCGCAGGGAAGTGTTCGAAGCTGTTGCCATTGGCAAACAACGAGCCTTGAGCTCCGAGGGTGATGATCACCTTGCCAGCTCCCATGGCGATCAATCGGGTCGCCGCGACTTCGGCGGTTGCCAGTGAATCCACCGGCAAACCGCTGAGGGCCGAGGCTTCGCTCTCGTTGGGGATCAGGTAGTCGATGGCCGCATACCAGTCTGCTGGCAGCGGTCGGCTGGCGGGCGCAGGATTGAGAATCACGGTTTTCCCCAGTGCACGGCCGCGCTTGAGCGCATGGCCGACCGTGGCATCCGGCACTTCGAGCTGACAGATGATCACATCCGCCGCCTGCAACACCGCATCGAAACGGTCAATGACTGCTGGCGTCAGCGCACCGTTGGCACCGGCGACAATCACGATCGCGTTTTGGCTGTTGTCATCGACCACGATCAACGCCACACCGCTGGCACCGTCGACGGTGCTGACCGCCTGACAATCGATACGGTCGGCCAACAGCGCTCCGCGCAGCTGCTCTCCATAGGCGTCGCTGCCCACGCAACCGACCATCGACACCTGCGCGCCCAGTCGCGCCGCAGCTACTGCCTGATTGGCGCCCTTGCCGCCGGAGACTGTGGCAAACGACTCGCCGATCAACGTTTCACCGCCACGGGGCAGCCGGGAAGCCCGGGTCACCAGGTCCATGTTCAGGCTGCCTATCACTACTACTTTTGCTGACATACATTGCTACTCATCAATTCTGTTTCGGCGGTGCTTTTGATTTAGCGCTTTCTACTTCAACGAAACTGGGCGAACACACCGGCCAGCGGCGCGGTCGATTCCCGCAGCACAATACTGGGCGTCACGATCCGTTGATCGGTGGCCATGGCCGGCGTGGCGATCCTGCGCAACAGCACTTCGGCCGCCATCTCGCCGAGCTGCAAGATCGACTGCCCGACCGTGGTGAGCGCCGGATAGACATAACGGCTCATCTGGATATCGTCGAAGCCGATCACCGACAGCTCGCTCGGCACACGAATATTGCGCTCGGCGGCGGCGCGCAGCACGCCGATTCCGATCATGTCGTTGCCGGCGAAGATGGCGCTGGGCGGGTTATGTTCCAGGAGGATCGCGGCGGCGCTGTAACCGCCGGTGCTGGTGAAGTCACTTTCCAGCATGCGCTCGCGAGGCACTTCGACGCCCGCCTCTTTCAAGGCGCGGCAATAACCTGCCAGACGCATCTGCGCGACGCTGGTACTGGCCGGCCCGCCAATAGTGGCGATGTCCCGATGCCCCAACTCCAGAAGGTGACGAGTCGCCAGATAGGCGCCGTACTCGTGATCGATGCGCACCAGGTCCGCATCAACCCCTTCCAGCCCACGGTCGACAATCACCATCGGCGTGCGCACACCTGCCAGACCTTCCGCCAGCCCGGCATCCCCACCGGCTGACGCCACGATCAGCCCGTCAATCCGCTTTTCCAGCAACACGCGCAGGTAGCTGCGTTGCTTGTCCGGGTTGTCGTCGGAGTTGCAGAGGATCACGCAATAGCCATTGCGCTCGCAGTAATCCTCGATACCGCGCGCCAGTTCGGCGAAGTATGGGTTGAGGCTGTTGGGCACCAGCAGACCGATGGTCGCGGTGGTCTTGGCCTTCAACGAGCGGGCCACGGCGCTGGGCACATAGTCTAGAGTTTTGATCGCGGCTTCGACCTTGATCCGCACTTCTTCGCTGACCGGCCGGGTCTTGTTCACCACATGGGAAACCGTGGTGTAGGAAATCCCCGCGAGCGCTGCCACATCCTTGATTGTTGCCATGACTCAGGTCCGCCGGCTTGCGCGCTGACTGCGATAGGTATCCAGCACCACCGCCACCACGATGACCGCGCCGGTAATGATGCGCTTGGTCGGTTCGGTCGCGCCGATCTGCGCCAGACCAGCGGCCAGTACCGAGATGATCAACACCCCGAAGAACGTGCTGATGACCGAGCCGCGCCCGCCCATCAGGCTGGTGCCGCCGATCACTACCGCAGCGATCACTTGCAGTTCCAGGCCGGATCCGGCATTCGGGTCCGCCGCTTCCAGGCGGGAAATCTGGAACAGCGCGGCAATACCGGCCAGCAGCCCCATCAGACTGAACACCAGAATCTTGTAGGGTTTTGGATTGATCCCCGCCAGACGCACGGCTTCTTCGTTGGTGCCGATGCCGATCAGGTAGCGACCAAACACCGTACGGGTCAACACGGCCTGGGCGATAAAGATGATCAGCAAGGCAATGATGAACGACGGCGAAATGCCGAAGGCAATCGGATTGGACAGCCAGGCGAAGGCATCGCCGATATAGGCGGTGCGCGAACCGGTCATCTGATAGGCCAAGCCGCGTGCCATTTCCAGCACGCCGAGGGAGACGATGAACGACGGAATCCGCCACGCCACCGTGATCGAACCGGTGATCGTTCCCGCCAATGCGGCTGCCGCCATGCCGAGCAACGCTGCCGGCAATACGCTCCAGCCCCAACCGAGAATCGCCACGCTGACCGTCGACGCGGCGAGTGCAAGCACCGAGCCCACCGACAGGTCGATACCGCCGATGATCAGTACGAACGTCATGCCGACCGCCAGCACCATCAAGTCCGGAATCTGGTTGGCCAGAGTACTGAAAGTGTCGTAAGACAGAAAATGGCTGCTCAGGACCGAGAACAGCGCGACCATCGCCAGCAAGGCACCGGCCAGGCCCAGATAGGTGCCGAGGCCGTAAAAATTGCCACTACGTTTACCGGCAGATGTTGCAGTTTTCATGGAAGATCCCTAGGCACTGCTTCGTTGAGCAGCGCATCACGTTTTTGATAGCCGGCAAAAGCAGCGGCAAGCAAGTCATCCTGGGTCCAGCTGTCGCGCTCGAAAGTCTCGATCAGGCGCCCCGCAGACAGTACACCGATGCGGTCGCAGATCAGCATCAGTTCACGCAGGTCGCTGGACACCACCACCAACGCCTTGCCCTGACGGGTCAACTGACCGAGCAGCGTATAGATGTCGAATTTGGCGCCGACGTCGATGCCGCGAGTCGGCTCGTCGAACAGCAACACCGAGCAATCGCGCTCCAGCCAACGGCCGATCACGACTTTCTGCTGATTGCCGCCGGACAGTTCCGACACCAATTGCGTCGGGCTGGAACTGCGGATGCGCATGGCGTCGATCTGACGCCGGGCCAGCGACATCTCTTCACCGTTGTTGACGAAGCCACCGCTGGAAATCTCCGGCATGTTGCCCAGGGCGATGTTTGCGCTGATCGACTGGGTCAGCAGCAAGCCCTCTCCCTTGCGGTCTTCGGTGATCAGGGCAATACCATGACCGACTGCGTCCGCCGGCGAACGAATACTCACGACCTTTGCCGGTGAACCCAGCGCAACCGTGCCGCTGTCCGCTGCGTCGGCGCCGAAGATCAGGCGCAGCAACTCAGTGCGCCCTGCCCCGATCAAACCGGAAATCCCGTAGATCTCGCCGGCGCGCACTTCGAAGGACACGTCGCGCACTTTGTCGGAGCGGGTCAGCCCTTTGACCGTCAACGCCGGAGCGCCAATCTTGCGCGGCCCCATGTCGATGTGCTCGCCGAGCTCACGGCCAACCATCAAGGTGACCAATTGCTCACTATTGTAATTGGCCATCGGCTCGACGCAGACCAGGTTGCCGTCGCGCAACACCGCAATGCGCTGAGCCACCCGCGCCAGCTCTTCCAGGCGATGGGAGATATAGATGATCGACACGCCACGAGCCTGCAGGCGCGTGATCTGCTCAAACAGCATCTCGACTTCACGGGCCGTCAGCATCGCGGTGGGTTCGTCGAGGATCAGAACATGACAATCGCCGATCAGGTTACGAGCGATCTCGACCATTTGCTGGTGACCGATGCCCAGTTCGCCGACGAGGGTGTCCGGGTCGATCGCGTCGAGCCCGACCTGAGCCATGGCTTCGATCGCAGCCTTGCGCAATTGCTTGCGGCTGATCCAGCCGCCGTTGCTGGGCAGGTTATCGAGAAACAGATTTTCCGCCACCGACAGGGTCGGCAACAGATTGAGTTCCTGCATGACCATACGGATGCCCAGGTCTTCAGCCTGGGCACGGCTGCCAGGGCGGTAATCCTGCCCCTGGAATTGCATCTGGCCGGTGGTCGGCGTGACCAATCCACCGATGATCTTCGACAGTGTGCTTTTGCCGGCGCCGTTCTCGCCGGTCAGCGCCAACACCTCGCCACGCATCAGCGTCAGGTCGATACCGGTGAGGACAGGCTGAGCGTAGGTCTTGCCGATACCGCTGACCGAGAGGACAGCGTTCGGAGCGGAAACAGACATAAAAACTCTCCATGCGCTCGCCCGGACGGGCGAGCACCGTTGTGTCGCCTAAAGGTCTACTTGGTCACCAGCTCTACCGGAGTTTCGATCACGCCGTTGGTGCCGCTGTCGACTTTCTCGCCTTTGATGATCTTCAGCGCCGTCTCGATGCCGAACACGGCTTGCCTGGCAGCGAACTGGTCAGCGGTGGCCAGGACGCGCCCGTCCTTGAGCATCGGCTTGATGGCGTTGATGTTGTCGTAGCCAACCACTTGCACCTTGCCGGCCTTGCCCGCCGCACGCACGGCAGACACTGCGCCGACGGCCATGCTGTCGTTGCCGGCCAGCAGGGCTTTGACTTGCGGGTATTCGCTGAGGATCGACGCGGCGACCTTGTTGCCTTTATCGATTTCCCAATCGCCGGATTGCAGGGACACGACCTTGATCTGCGCCGCTTCCATCGCATCCTTGAAGCCGGCAGTGCGGGCCTGGGCATTGGTGGTGGTGGACACGCCTTCGATGATGCCGACTTCGTCACCAGCCTTCAGCTGTTTGGCCAGGTATTCACCCACCAGGCGCGCGCCTTTGCGATTGTCGGGACCTACGAACGGAACATTGATATTTTTGCTTTTGACGACCGCTGGATCCAGCTGGTTATCGATGTTGATCACGGTGATGCCGGCGTCGATGGCTTTCTTGATCACCGGAACCATGGCCTTCGAGTCAGCGGGAGCGATGACCAGCGCATTGACCTTGGCCAGAATCATTTGCTCGACAATACGTGTCTGGCCCGCCGTGTCTGTTTCGTCCTTGATGCCGTTGGAGATCAGGTCGAAATCGGCGGAATGGTCTTTCTGGTACGCCTTGGCGCCGTCTTCCATGGTCAGGAAGAATTCGTTGGCCAGGGATTTCATGACCAGTGCGACTTTGGGTTTTTCAGTGTCGGCGAAGGCCGAGGAGAGAGGCAACACGGCGGATGCGGCAGCCAGCATAGCGACAGCGAGAAGACGTCCAGCGAATGGCAGCTTCATGGGTTCACTCCGATCTTATGATTATTCTGAGCAACGCTTGCGCTGGCGTAAGGTTCACCGCGTGAACCGATGGCACAAGCCATCGGCAGTGCCTCGCAAACGTTTGCGTAGACTGAACTATGCGAACCCTGCCGATATTTGTCAACGACCGAAAAGTACGGTTTGTGCTTCGGGCAACAAAACCGGTTATGCCGTTGTGCTGATCACACCGCCCGCGCTGGAGCCCTTGGCCAGTTCCTTGACCAGATTACCTGTGACTTCCGACAGCGCCCCGCTGGTGTTGGCAATTTGCCCCTGAATCGACATGACGACAGCCGTTTTGGCTTCCGGCGTCGTATAAGGCGCCACTTGAGCTGCCGCCAATTGCTGTTGCTGTTCGCGCAGTTGCTGCTGCAATTCCTGCATACGCTTGAGCAACATTTTCACCGCGACGCTTTGGTCGCTGCCGCTTTCACTGTCGGTTTTCGTTTCGTTCTCCGCGCCACCACCGGTCCGCACCTTGGTAGCGCCACCCTCTTCCTCGGTACCCAACGCCAGTGTCGAAGCCTCGGAAGTTGATTCGCTCAGGGTGTTGATCACAGCGGTGGACTTGCCACCGATGGTGATTGCGCCTGCATTGGGAAAACCGATCGAAAACGACATATGAACTCCTGAAAAATAATCCTTCAGAGAAACATCGACCTGTGCGCAGGTTTCTTTAGCAATGATTTGCCATCTTGCAAGGCGACTTGATCTACAGCAGACGTAGCCCTTTTCGGAGAGCCGAACGCAAATAACAAACATATTCGGAAAACCGGACAACAGGACGTTTAAATCACGACCAACAAAATGTGAATAATTGATATAAATCATTAGGTTAAAGCTATTTTTCATTTCCAGGTATGACTGGTACAGATCCTGCTCCCTCTCATTCACCCCGGACGTTCAGATCTGTCGGGGCGCATCTAGATGAACCTGCATCCGCACCGTCTCACTACTAGAGAGAAAAATAATGACATCTGCTTTCAAGACTTTTGTTCCGGGCGCCTTGGCCCTCCTGCTGCTCCTTCCGACCGCCCTTCAGGCGAAAGAAGTCGAAACCAAACAGAAATTGGCGAACGTAGTAATCCTGGCCACCGGCGGCACCATTGCCGGCGCGGGCGCCAGCGCCGCCAACAGCGCGACTTATCAAGCGGCGAAAGTCGGCATCGAGCAACTGATCGCCGGCGTTCCGGAACTGAGCCAATTGGCTAATGTTCGCGGCGAACAGGTCATGCAGATCGCATCCGAAAGCATTACCAACGACAACCTGCTGCAACTGGGCCGTCGCGTGGCTGAACTGGCCGACAGCAAAGACGTCGATGGCATCGTCATCACCCACGGCACAGACACCTTGGAAGAAACCGCCTATTTTCTGAACCTGGTGGAAAAAACCGACAAACCGATCATCGTCGTAGGATCCATGCGCCCAGGCACCGCGATGTCCGCCGACGGCATGCTGAACCTGTACAACGCCGTGGCCGTGGCCAGCAGCCAAGACGCACGCGGCAAAGGCGTACTGGTGACCATGAACGACGAAATCCAGTCGGGTCGCGACGTCAGCAAAATGATCAACATCAAGACCGAAGCGTTTAAAAGCGCCTGGGGTCCGCTCGGCATGGTAGTCGAAGGCAAATCCTACTGGTTCCGCCTGCCGGCCAAGCGCCACACCATGGACTCGGAGTTCGACATCAAGAACATCAAGAGCCTGCCTGACGTGGAAATCGCCTATTCCTACGGCAACGTGAGTGATACCGCCTACAAAGCGCTGGCTCAGTCGGGCGCCAAAGCCATCATCCACGCGGGCACCGGCAACGGTTCGGTTTCTTCGCGCGTGGTTCCAACCCTGCAAGCCCTGCGCAAGGATGGCGTGCAAATCATTCGTTCCTCCCACGTCAACGCCGGTGGCTTCGTATTGCGTAACGCCGAACAGCCTGACGACAAGTACGACTGGGTTGTGGCCCATGACCTGAACCCACAGAAGGCGCGCATCCTGGCCATGGTCGCGCTGACCAAGACCAATGACAGCAAAGAGCTGCAACGGATGTTCTGGGAATACTGATTCGCCCTCGCCCGACCGGTCCCGGCCGGGCACCGCTTTGACCACTCGCCATCCATGGCGAGTGGTTTCTTATCTGATAAAAATTTCCTTCTTCCTACACCAAACGGAAAAAACTGCTGTCAGAGGATTTTCTTGAATTTTAAGCAGTTGCGAAAATGCCTACAGTTAAATACTGTATGCACGTACAGCTTAATAAGGATAATCCCGTGGCTACGACCTCTGCCTCTCCTGACGCCTATGAACGCATGGGCATGCGCGTTCAGAAAATCATCAATTCCCCCACCGCCCAGAAAGCCAAGGCGGCCCTGATCTTCCGCCTTCCGGACGAACCGGTGGATGAGTGGGAGCAACTACTCGAAGAAATTGACGAAAACGACAACGTTACCCTCGCCTACCGCGACGATGGCGGTGTGCAGATTTTCTGGGTTGTGCCGAAGGAAGATTGAGTCAATGAGTGTCCGTTGCTTTGCTTTACTGTTTTTGCTCTTCGCAATGGGCGCGCAAGCTGACGCCCCGCGCACCTTCAGCGAAGCCAAGAAAGTCGCCTGGAAGCTGTACGCCCCGCAATCCACCGAGTTCTATTGCGGCTGTAAATACACCGGCAACAAGGTGAACCTGTCGGCCTGCGGTTATGTACCACGCAAAAATGCCAAGCGCGCTTCGCGCATCGAGTGGGAGCACATCGTTCCGGCCTGGCAGATCGGCCATCAGCGCCAGTGCTGGCAGGAAGGCGGACGCAAGAACTGCACTCGCTACGACCCAACCTACCAAAAGGCCGAGGCTGACTTGCATAACCTGGTGCCAAGCATCGGCGAGGTGAATGGTGATCGCAGTAATTTCAGTTTTGGCTGGCTGCCGGAGCAATCGGGGCAATACGGTTCATGCCTGACCCAAGTCGACTTCAAGGCCAAAAAGGTCATGCCCCGCCCTTCCATTCGCGGCATGATCGCCCGGACTTACTTCTACATGAGCAAGCAGTACGGTTTGCGCCTGTCGAAACAGGATCGACAACTGTACGATGCATGGAACAAGACCTATCCGGTACAAGCCTGGGAACGCCAGCGCAATCAGAGCGTGGCGTGCGTGATGGGGCGCGGCAACGAGTTTGTCGGGCCGGTAGACATGAAAGCGTGCGGTTAAGCACTTGTTGAAAACAAAAAGGCCTGGGGTTGAATGCCCCAGGCCTTTTTCGTTTTCAACAAGTGCTGGCGCCAAGGCGCCTTACTGAGTCACCGGATGCTCGATGACCAGCAGTTCGATGTTCTGTTTTTTCGCCCGGGTCAGTGCCGCGCGCACCTCTTCCTGTTTGGCTTCAGCTTCGGCTTTCGAATTGAATGGGCCCATCAGGATGCGGGTCTTGCCATTTTCCTTGACCACGCTGGAAATGAAACTGTGCTCGATCAGCCAGCCACTCAGGTCGCTGACAGCCTGGGTTATTTCGCCTCGAACCTCCAGATCCCACTGCGGCGCAGATACCGCCGTCGGTGCTGCCGCCACAGCTGGCTGCGGCTTTGGCGCATCAACGCGCTTACCCTCACCGCATCCCGCCAATGCCAGTACTGCGATTACCAAAGCCATTTTGCGCACAACGCTTCCCTCTGAATGCTGAAAGCGGGGATTTTAACATCCATAAATACTTCTCGAGTGCCGCAAAATGGGCTCAAAACAACGAGAATCATGGAGGCGGCCTCTGTATAGTTACGCCTTGGGAATTAATGCAGCATCTGCGCGTCAGAAAGAGGCACCCAAACCGTGAGACTTCGCACTAATCTATACATACCACCGACCTCTGCACTGTCCGAATCAGGTGCCCTACAAAGCAATCAAGGAGAAGACCATGCTGATACTCACCCGCAAAGTCGGTGAAAGCATAAATATTGGTGATGACATTACGATCACCATTCTGGGCGTAAGCGGCCAGCAAGTCAGAATTGGCATCAACGCCCCGAAAGACGTTGCGGTGCACCGCGAAGAAATTTATCAGCGCATTCAGGCTGGCCTGACCGCCCCGGACAAGCCGCAATCCTGAATCCTGCTGCAGTCAGTAGCCAGCCTGTTCGCTCCGGACCACGGCTGGCTAAAGATTCACGCATCGTCGATCCCATCCCCGAACGTGAAGCCGATACTAGCGGCATATCTCAAGCCATGGCTGTCGGACGTTTCGGATTAAGCCTGGGGAAGAATGCATTCCTACCCAACTAATCGAATATCACTCCCCGCGCCATGCCCGTGGCCGCCACAACCATCAGCATCACCAGCAGCGCTTCGATATGGCTGATCCGCGCGAACAACTTTGATCGACCGGCATCAATGGCTACGCCGCGCGCCTGCGCCATCCGCCACTTGATCAGCGTGATCATCGGCGCAATTTCAAGCAGCAGGATGAGAACGAAAAGCGTCATCTTTAGATGGAACAGCGGCTGGTGAAGATAATAGTCAGCGCCCTTTTCGTACCCGGCGAAGGCTCGCATCCCACCCGTGACCAGCAGGATGACTGCAGAAATCCCCCACAGGTTATCCGCAATCAATACGCTGCGAGCATCCCCTACGCCCTTGGCCAGGCGCCGAAAAGCCGTACCGCGGGACAGGACTGCCCAGAAACCCAAGGCAAACGCCAAGAGATGGATCGCAGCAAGAAACCAGTGCACAAGCATCGATATACTCCCTCAAGCCAACGTTCGGATTGGCCTGAAGTAGTAGCTCAAAAAGCACCGTATTGCCTGCTTCAGGTATCTGCAATAGAGGCTGCCTGCGCTATCCGGAACTTTATGGAGAGTGCCTGCCCGGCAGTTGAATGATTACGGATGAGCCCACCCGCTTCACGGCCTGAATTCTTAATAACGGAAAAGCAATCGCGGTAGCTTAAAGAGCTCGCAGATGCGAACTACCCGCTTGAAAGCAGTTAACTTGCGACGCTGGGTGACAATCATTCGGCCAATTTCGAAGCCAAATTCAGCCGCATCTTCACGCGACACAAAAAGCATCGAAGGTGCTTCACTGACCTCTCTGATTTCTTTGCCGTTGAACCAAATCGAAATTTTTGTCGTGTGATGCGTTTGCAGATTTTCCGGCTCGTCTGGATTTGTTTTGATGGGGCCGACTGTAGCGACAAGGATCTCGTAACCTGAGTAAGTCTCTTGCTTCGTAACGATTGAAGTCCCTGTTGTCATTACTGCCGTCCATTGCCTGTAAAAGATTGGGAGCTACGGTACCCGGAAATCTCAGCAATGCCAAATTGCCATCACCTCAGCGTCGCATCAGGTAACGGAAGGTGATACCCGGCTTGGATGACCACGGAGCCTTGGTTATCCCTCGGCGATTGCCTTGAGGTGATGAATTGCAGATGGGCGCTGAATTGGCGTTTTGAGCGGGGGTGTTGCAAACGTTGTGTAAATCCACAGACAACAAAAAAGGGCCCACCTTTCGGTGAGCCCCTCTAGACCGCCCAGCAGAGCGGATTTTGTTTGGTAGGCGCGATTGGACTCGAACCAACGACCCCCACCATGTCAAGGTGGTGCTCTAACCAACTGAGCTACGTGCCTGCTGTGAGGCGGCATTCTACGGAATTCCGGAGGGGTGTCAACACCTTTTTTCGAGCTAACCCTATGAATATGCAAAATATTTAATTTCACCGCTGCAAAGAAGATTTTGCAGTGGCTGGCGGTCGATTTTTAAGTCGGGTAGGATCGATGCACTCGTAAAATATATTAAACAGAGGCAGCAGGATGGCGAACACCCACTACCCAGAGTCCTACTACGCCGCATCAGCCAATGCGGTTCCACCGCGTCCGGCCTTGCAGGGTGACGTAGAGACTGACGTCTGTGTGATCGGCGCCGGTTACACGGGGCTGTCCTCTGCCCTGTTTCTGCTGGAGAACGGTTTCAAGGTCACGGTACTGGAGGCCGCCAAGGTGGGTTTCGGTGCATCGGGCCGTAACGGTGGCCAGATCGTTAACAGTTACAGCCGCGACATCGACGTCATCGAGCGCAGCGTCGGCCCCAAACAGGCTCAGTTGCTGGGGCAGATGGCGTTTGAAGGCGGGCGGATCATTCGTGAGCGGGTTGCCAGATACAACATCCAGTGCGACCTGAAGGACGGCGGCGTGTTTGCCGCGAACACTGCAAAGCAGATGGGCCATCTGGAATCGCAAAAGCGTCTGTGGGAGCGTTTTGGTCACACGCAGCTTGAGCTGATGGATCAACAGCGCATCCGTGAAGTGGTGAACTGCGAGCAATACGTTGGCGGCATGCTCGACATGAGCGGCGGGCACATTCATCCGCTGAACCTGGCACTGGGTGAAGCGGCGGCCGTGGAGTCCTTGGGCGGTATGATTTACGAGCAGTCGCCGGCGGTGCGCATCGAGCGCGGCGCAAACCCGATAGTGCACACGCCTCAGGGCAGGGTCAGGGCCAAGTTCATCATCGTGGCGGGCAACGCGTACCTCGGCAATCTGGTGCCGGAACTGGCAGCCAAGTCGATGCCGTGCGGAACCCAGGTGATTACCACCGAGCCATTGGGCGAGGCGTTGGCCAAGAGCCTGCTACCTCAGGATTACTGCGTCGAAGACTGCAATTACCTGCTCGACTATTACCGTCTGACGGGCGACAAGCGCCTGGTTTTTGGTGGCGGCGTGGTGTACGGCGCACGGGACCCGGCAAACATTGAAGCGATCATCCGGCCGAAGATGCTCAAAGCCTTCCCACAGCTCAAGGACGTGAAGATCGATTACGCCTGGACCGGCAATTTCCTGCTGACCCTGTCGCGTCTTCCGCAGGTTGGGCGCCTGGGCGACAACATCTACTATTCCCAGGGTTGCAGTGGCCACGGCGTGACGTACACGCACTTGGCGGGCAAGGTCCTGGCCGAAGCGTTGCGCGGGCAAGCCGAGCGGTTTGACGCCTTTGCTGACTTGCCGCATTACCCGTTTCCTGGCGGCCAATTGCTGCGGACACCCTTTGCGGCGCTGGGTGCGTGGTATTACGGGTTGCGGGACAAGTTAGGATTCTGACGACCGATATGCAAAGGGCCGCTTGCGGTGGCCCTTTTTTTCAGACCACCAAGAATCCGGTGTGGAAGGGTGTTAAAGCCGATCGCGGCTGATGCCGCTGCGGATTCGCAGGATGTCGGCGAGTACGGCGAGGGCAATTTCTGCGGGGGTTTTACTGCCCAGGTTCAGACCGATCGGCGCATGAATCCGCGCCAACTCCGCGTCTCCCAAACCACCAATCCTGCGCAACCGCTCGAAGCGCTTTTGCGAAGTCTGCACGGACCCCATCACACCGATGTAAAACGCCTCGGTGCGCACCGCTTCCATCATTGCCAGATCGTCGATGCGCGGATCGTGGGTCAGCGCCACCACTGCCGTGTCGCGGTGACAGCCGCCATCGGCGATGAACACCGATGGCAACTGACGGCGGATCTCGACGTTTTCCAGCACCACGCCTTCCAGCACTTCGTCGCGGGGATCGCACAGGATCACCTCGAAACCCAGGCCCACCGCAAACTCCGCACACGCCTGAGCGACGCTGGAATACCCCGCCAGCAGCAAGCGTTGAGCCGCGCCGATCCGCAGTCGAATCCGGTCGATCTCGCGCTCGACGCGTACGCCCTGCTCACGATCTGCGAACACGCTGCGCGCCCCGCTGGCAAGATCGACTTCGCGGATCAACCGACGCTGACCCAACAACGCCGACTCCAATTCCCGCAAATGCGCCTGAACCTCACAATCAGGATCCAGCTTCTCCACCAGCACATCGAGTACACCGCCACAGGGCAGACTCACCCGGGAACGCGGATCATCGCCTTCGCCATATCGAACGACGCTGACAACCTGATCAAATGCACCCTCGGCGACCCGCTCAAGGAAATCCTCCTCGACACAGCCGCCGGACAGCGAGCCGATCCATTGCCCCTCGGCATTCACCGCCAGCAGCGAGCCCGGCGCACGCGGTGCCGAGCCGTAGGTGGCGAGCACCGAGCACAACCAGAGGCGCTGGCCGGCCGTCGACCAGTCCAGCGCCCGGCGCACCACTTGCAGATCGAGATGCTGCATGTCAGTGCGCCTTGTGCTCGAGCGGCGGTGCATCCGCCCGCAACGCCTGCACGTCGCTCACCGCCAGATCGCTCGACTGACCACCCCAGCCCTGACGCAGGTAGTTCAGCAGATCCGTGAGTTGCTCGTGGCTGAGCTTCTCGGCGAAACCGGGCATCGGTTGCATGTGTTCGAACCCGGCAAACTTCTGCTCGCCGATACCGTCGTCGATCACCCGCACCAAATTGCGCGGATCTTCCAGGCGCAGCGTGGTGTTGCCGCGCATGGCCACGGCGATGTGCGGCTTGCCTTCGCCACTGACCGCGTGGCAACCGGCGCAGACGTTCAGGTAGTCCTGACGACCGCGTTGCGCGCTGGCACTGAGTGTGTCCAACGGCACGTCAGTCAGCACTTTCGCCGCTGGTGGCTGGTCGCCGAGCAGGAAGGTCGCCATCGCCGCCAGGTCCGGATCATTGAGGCTTTGGGTGCTGTTGTGGAACACCGGGAACATCTCGTTGAACATCGTGCCCTGGGCGCTCATGCCGTGTTTGAGGAACGAGCTCAGGTCCTGATGATTCCAGCCGCGAGCGGCGAGGTCATCGGCCAGCAGGCTTGGCGCCAGATAGCCGTTGAGCAGGCCGCCGGTCATGCGTTTGTCTTGCTGCATCGCGCCGGGCAAACCGCGCGGCGTGTGGCATTCGCCGCAGTGGCCGAGCACATCGACCATGTACTGACCACGCTTGAAGGCTTCGCTTTTGCCTTCGGTGGACGACAGTTTCACGTCCTTGCCGTAGAGCATGTTCCAGCCCATCAAACCCAGGCGCACATTGAACGGAAAGCTCAGGCTAGTGACCGGTGCCGCGCGCTCGATCGGCTCGACCGTTTTCAGGTAGGCGTGAATCGCATCGGAATCTTCACGGGGCATCAAGTGATACGAGGTGTAGGGCATCGCCGGGTACAGGTTCGCGCCATCACGGCGTTTGCCGTCGGTGAGCGCGGCGAAGAATTCATCATCGCTGTAGAGGCCGATGCCGTGCTCTTTGCTTGGCGTAATGTTGGTGCCGTAGATCGTGCCGAACGGCGAGACGATCGGCAGACCACCCGCATACGGCGCGCCACCCGGCGCGGTGTGACACGCCATGCAGTCAGCGGCGCGAGCGAGATAGGCACCGCGGACTACCTGATCATCTGCCTGCGCCAGCAATACCGGTGCAGCCAGGCCAACCGCCAACGCCAGACGGGAAAGTAGATGCTTCATGCTTAACCCTCCTTGACCAGGCCGAGATCGGTCAGCACGTTGCGCGTCGCGCTGTAGTAGCGCACGTACCCGGTGCAGCGGCAGATGTGGTGACCGAGGCTGTCCTCGATCACTTGTTCCAACTGGCTTTTGACGATCGGCTGACGTTGCAGCTTCTCCACCAGCACCGTCGCGGCATTCACGAAACCCGGAGCGCAATAGCTGCACTGGAAGGCGAATTCATCGACGAAGCGCTGCTGGATCGGGTTCAGTTCGGTGACCTTGCCCTGCTCGTCGCGGGTCGCGTGGCCTTCGATGGTCCGCACTTTTTTGCCTTCGAAGTAATGCGCACCGGTGATGCAGGTGCGCACTTCTTCGCTGGTGCCGTCGGGGTTGTCGACGATCACCACGCAGGCGTGACAGATGCCCTGGCCGCAGCCGAGACGCGAGCCGGTGAGGTTTTTGTATTCGTGCAGGTAGTCGATCATCGGCAGGTCATCAGGGATGTCCACCGGGCCGACGGATTGACCGTTGAGGGTCAGTTGAAGCGGACGGTCAGCCATTGAGGGCCTCCTTGATGCGAGCAGAAGTGATAGGCATGTCGCGGACCCGTTTGCCGATGGCGTGGGCCACGGCGTTACCGATGGCACCGACCACCGGGATCATCACCACTTCGGCGATGCCCTTCGATGGATCGCTCGGCGACAGCGGCGGCAGGATCTCGGCCGTCTGCTTCCACACCGCAACGTGGCGCGCCATCGGCAAGCGGTAACGGTTGAAGTTCCAGTCCCCCTCCCCCGGCCCGCCTTCGTACAGCGGCATCTCTTCCATCAGTGCATGGCCGATGCCCATGGCGATCCCGCCTTCGAGCTGGCCCTTGACCAGTTCTTCCACCAGCACCCGACCGCACTCGACCCACGAGTGATGGTTGAGCACCTGAACCTCAGCCGAACCCTTGTTCACTTTCAGTTCCACCAGCGTCGCCACCGGGCTGTAGTAAGTCACCGCCGCGTTGTTCAACTGAGTGTCCGGGTAATGCACGTTCTGCCGGTCCAGCAGATGGAAACCGGCGCTGTTCATCTGCGCCTTTTTCACGTTTGGAGCGCCATCGCCGTACTTCACCGCCAGGCTGTCGAGCGGCAGACGTTCACGCACGCCGTCGATGCTGAACTCGGCCTCAGCCCAGCTCCAGCGGTTGAAACCGTGTACGGTCGCGCCGGTCACCAAACCTTTTTCGTGGGCGTGTTTCGCCAATTGCTCAAAGCTCAGCGGCTGCATGCCGTTGGCGGTGAGCTTGCCGTCGACCCAATGCGCGTCTTCACGGCGCACCACGTACGGGTTGGCTTGGCCGCCGTAAGGGCCTTGGCCCCAGATCTGCAACGCCGCCGGCCACAAGCCGTGGTTGAACAGCACGCGTGCCGCTTCACGGGTGGCGTGGCTGAAGTAGTACGCGGAGTTGGTCGCCGACGAGGCCGACGCGAGCTTGCCGACCCAACGCGGGTTACGCAGGAAGTTGTCCTGCTCGGCCTGACTCATGATGTATGGGTTGCCGCCGGTGATCAGTTGCAACTCTTTCCATTCGGTCTCGCCGGTCTTCACCTCGTGCGCCGGGCTGCCGAGGAAATCGGCCACGACCAGTGCTTGCGAGGTGGACATCCCGGTGCCGATTTCAATGCCGATGTGGCGCAAGTGAATGCGGCCTTCAGCGCTGAATTCGACACTCGCCATCGGCGCTTCGGAACCGGTGCCGAAGTCTTTCTGGCAGATGGCAAAACCAACGCCATACCAGTTATCCGGGTCTGCGGCTTCGCGTTGTTTCTTGATTGCGTCGCGGTTTTTCCAGACATCGTGAACAGCGGCCTTGTCGAGAATTTCATGCAGGCGCAAAGCACCCGCCGGCACCGCGCCCTGGGTGTTTTTCATCCCCGAGACCATGGCGTTTTTCTTTCGCAGGTCGATGGCATCGATGCCGAGGCGACCGGCAATTTCATCCACCATCATTTCGGTGGAGGCCATGCTTTGCAGCGTGCCGTAGCCACGCATCGAGCCCGCTTCAACAGCACGCGAGTGATAAGCCGTGACCTGCAAATCGTTCTGCGGCATGTAGTAGATCGACTGCGCCGCCGTGGCGCCAACCGCCGCCACCGATGGGCTGTAGTTGATCCGTCCGCCACCATCGACGCTCATCTCGGCGCGGAAAATCTTGAAGCTGTGATCGGTCTTGTCCACCGCCAGTTGGTAGCGGATGTCGAACGGGTGACGCTTGATGCCGCTCTGGAATTGCTCGTAGCGGTCGTTGGCCAGACGCACCGGCACACCGGCGCCGTACAACGCCGCCAGCGCCGCGTAGTAGACGAAAATGTTGTGGTCTTTGGAGCCGTAGCCGACGGTGTAGCCCGGGTGCATGTTCAGGTTGGCCAGGCCGAAACGCGACGGCGCGATCATCTTCGCGGTCTCGGTCGCGGTTTCCAGCGGACACTGGGTGGCGACGACAAAATGCAGGGTCTTGGTCGCCGGGTCGTACCAGCCGTTGCCGTTGTCCGGCTCCATCGCAGCGGGTTCGATCGACGGGGTTTTGTAGCGCTCGTCGAACACCAGCCAGTTGTCTGGCGGGGTGTCGATCTGCTGCTTCATGCGCTCGGCGTAAAACAGCCCGCGCTCGGTCAGGTTGCCGTGCAGGTTCGGTTGGGAATTCCACACCGGACGGCGGTTGCGCAGCATCGGGAACAGGATCGAATCCTTGAGGCTGGCGAATTCGTCTTCGTCCGCCGAGGTGGCGCCGCCGACGCGTACGTAGCGGAAACTGCCGTAGGGATCGCCTTCGTAGAATGGCACCTGGGCACCGTAACGAATCGCTTTGTCATTGAATTTGAGTTGGGCCTTGGCCCGGCGAAAACGCTCGAAGTCGTTCCAGATCAGGATCGCCACCGGGTGACCGATGAACATCGGCACTTTGCCTTCCGGCAGCAGCGGATCAGGCGCGTGCTCTTCCGGGAAAGCGATGCCGTCGTTGACCAGGTCAGCGGCGGTGACGATGCGGTCGGGCTGCAAGTCGGCACCGAGCCAGGCGAGGTCGTAGCCTGCGTAGATGCGATCGGCCTTGATGGTTTTCAGCAACATGGCGTGGCCCTGCTGCTGCGGCCAGCCCGGCATGTCCTTGGCGCGGATGTCGCGGGCAAAGACTTTGCTGCCGCAGACCTTGGACAGGGCATCGTTTCGCGAGCGCGCCTTGCCGTTGTTGCCGAGCCATTGCTCGGAAGGCACGGTCACGCTGTGTTCCATCAAGGCTGCCAGCGCCGGACTGCCGAGCGGTGTAAGCGTCACGCTCACACCCGCCACCAGCCCGCCCTGAAGGAACGAGCGCCGGGATATTTCACGGTTGGACATGGATCATCCTCTGGGCGGTTATGGGTCCGCCCTTCTGGTTATGTTCTGGAAATCTCGAGTCTTGCAGAAGCCCTTTTTGACGTTGCAAAGGGCTGTGTTGACAGTGCAAAGCTGACCGAAAGGTTAACTTTATAGATTTATGCGTTTATAGAAAACAACTGGTTACAAAAATCTGACCGAACAATCAAAAAACCGCTGCTTTCCGACGGAGCAAATCAATGAACAAACCCAGCTCCCGACTGATGTGTTCGCCCTTGCGCAACAACAACCCGAACGGCGCCAGTTGCACGTCCAGCTCGACCGGCAACGCCACCACCAGACCCATTTTCAGGTAGTCGCGCAACGCGGTTTCCGACAGCACCATGATGGCGTCGGTCAGTTGAATCAGCTGCTGCATGGAATACACCGAGCTGCATTCGATGATGTCCGCCGGCAGTGGCAAGGCCAGTCGTTGCAAGGCCTGATCCAGACCAATGCGCGCCGGACTGGATTCCGGCTGCAGGATCCACGGCCAGCCGCTGACCAGTTCCGACAGCTCGAGTTTTTTGCGTTTGGCCAGTGGATGACCGGCGTGTACCACCACCAGCAATCGTTCGTTGCCCAATTGCTCGAACGCGTAGTGTTCGCTGTCAGTGGCGGCATTGCGTCGAGCGATGGCGAGGTCGATGCGGCCCTGCTCCAGCAGTTGAATCACCTGGTCGCTGGTGTCGCCCATGATGCGAATTCGCAGTTGCGGATTGAGCGACTTGATCTCGGCAATCGAATCCATCACCAGGTCCGGCGCCGCGCCCATGATGGTGCCGATGGAGAGATAGCCGTAGCCGCCCTGCTGCCGTGCGATCAGGTCTTCGGCGCAGCGGTCGAGACCACTGATGGCCGACTCGGCGAAGCGGATCAACTCGGCGCCCAACGCCGTCGGCCGCATCCCGCGCGGCAGGCGCTCGAACAGGTCGCAGCCAAACATGTCTTCAATCTCATGCAGCATGCGGGTCGCAGCGGGTTGCGACATGTTCAGGGTTTGCGAGGCGCGGTGCAGGTTCAGGCTGCTACTCAGCGCCACCAGCATGTGCAGATGCTTGTAGCGCAGACGGTTGAGCAGGCTGCGGGAAACGGTGGGTGTCGTCATGACAAGCCTTTTTATCGATACCCGGAAGGTATCAGTTGTGAGCTAGATTCGATTTGTAACGCATCGATCCGCAGCCGTACAGTCTTTCCCATAAGAACAAATGCCCTACCAAAGGAAAACTGCGATGAAGACTCTACCCGCGCCTCTGCTCGCCAAAATTTCCTGGCGGCTGCTCCCGTTTCTCCTGCTGATGTACATCATGGCCTTCCTCGACCGCGCCAACGTCGGGTTCGCCAAGCAAGCCTTTCAAGCCGACACCAACATAAGTGACGCTGCGTTCGCCTTCGGCGCCGGGGTGTTCTTCGTCGGTTACGCGCTGCTAGAAGTGCCGAGCAACCTGATCCTGCACCGCGTCGGCGCCCGTCTGTGGATGTGCCGGATCATGGTCACCTGGGGCCTGGTCTCCGCCGCGATGGTCTTCGCCCACACCGAAACCAGCTTCTACGTTCTGCGCTTCTTGCTGGGCGTGGCCGAAGCCGGTTTTTTCCCCGGCGTCATCCTTTACCTCACCTATTGGTTCCCCAGCGCCGCGCGCGGCAAAGCCATGGGCTTCTTCTACTTCGGTGCTCCCCTGGCGTTCATCTTCGGCAGCCCGTTATCCGGTCTGTTACTGGAGCTGGACGGATTTGCCGGTGTCCACGGCTGGCAATGGCTGTTCGCAGTTGAAGGCCTGATGGCCACGGCGGTCGGTGTCTGGGCCTATTGGTACCTGGACAATCGCCCGGCCGATGCAAAGTGGCTGACGGTTGAAGAACGCCAGCAAGTGCAAGGCATCCTCGATCAAGAAGACAGCCACAAACAGAACCACGGCCGCAGCCTGCTCAACGTCCTGTGCCAGCCGTCGGTGCTGTACCTGTGCCTGATTTATCTGCTGATTCAGGCCAGCGTCTACGGCGTGGTGTTCTATCTGCCCACCCAGGTCGGCGGACTGCTGGGCACCAAGGTCGGGCTGATGGTCGGACTGGTCACGGCGATTCCATGGATCTGCGCGATAGTCGCGGCGTACCTGATCCCCGGCTACAGCGACCGCACCGGCGAACGTCGAGGCACCGCTTGCCTGACTTTGCTGATGTCGGCAGCCGGGATCGCCTGCTCGGTGACCTTCGCCAGCCCGTTCCTCGGCATCGTCGCCCTGTGCTTCGCCGCTTCCGGCTTCATCGCCGTGCAACCGGTGTTCTGGACCTTCCCTTCCAGTTACCTCGCCGGCAGTGCCGCGGCGGCCGGTATCGCGCTGATCAACTCGTTCGGCGCCCTCGGCGGCTTCATCGCCCCGGTGCTGAAAAACTGGGCCGAAGGCGCCTTCCATTCACCGGCCGCCGGTTTGTACGTGCTGGCCGGCACCACCGTCATCGCCGCGTTGCTGGTGCTGGGCGTGCGTTCGCCCGGCCATAAAGCGTCGAACAAACCGGCCACCGTTTAAACCTGAGGAGTCACACCATGGGCATTCCAACCATCAAACACGTCCGCGCTTTTACATTGAGAGGCGGCGGCGCGGACTATCACGATCAGGCGGACGGCCACTGGATCGACGATCACATTGCCACGCCGATGAGCAAATACCCCGAATACCGCCAGAGCCGCCGCACCTTCGGCATCAATGTGCTCGGCACGCTGGTGGTGGAAATCGAAGCCAGCGACGGCACCGTCGGTTTCGCCGTGACCACCGGGGGCGAGCCCGCCGCCTACATCGTCGAGAAACACCTGGCGCGTTTCCTCGAAGGCGCACGGGTTACCGACATCGAGAAAATCTGGGACCAGATGTACCAGTCGACCCTGTATTACGGGCGTAAAGGCATCGTGATCAATACGATTTCCGGGGTCGATCTGGCGCTGTGGGACCTGCTCGGCAAGATCCGCCAGGAGCCGGTGCATCAATTGCTCGGCGGCGCGGTGCGCGACGAATTGCAGTTCTACGCCACCGGCGCTCGCCCCGACCTGGCGCAGAAAATGGGTTTCATCGGCGGCAAGATGCCGTTGCACCACGGCCCGGCCGAAGGCGAGGAAGGCCTGCGCAAGAACCTTGAAGAACTGGCGACCATGCGCGAACGGGTCGGCCCGGACTTCTGGCTGATGCTCGATTGCTGGATGAGTCTGGACCTCAACTACGCCACCAAACTGGCGGTCGGCGCCCACGAATACGGTTTGAAGTGGATCGAAGAAGCCCTGCCGCCGGACGATTACTGGGGTTACGCCGCACTGCGCAACAACGTGCCCAAAGGCATGCTGGTGACCACCGGCGAACACGAAGCCACTCGCTGGGGCTTTCGCATGCTGCTGGAGATGGGCTGCTGCGACATCATCCAGCCGGATGTCGGCTGGTGCGGCGGGATCACTGAATTGGTGAAAATTTCCGCCCTGGCCGACGCCCACAACGCGCTGGTCATCCCTCACGGTTCGTCGGTTTACAGCTATCACTTCGTCGCCACGCGGCATAACAGTCCATTCGCCGAGTTCCTGATGATGGCGCCGAAGGCTGACGAAGTGGTGCCGATGTTCCACCCGCAATTGCTCGGCGAACCGGTTCCGGTGAACGGCCGCATGCGTCTGTCGGCACTCGACCAGCCGGGCTTTGGCGTGACACTCAACCCGGAATGCCAACTGCATCGGCCGTACAACCGCTGAGAAAGGACCCTGTCATGAACATGCCTCACAACGCTTTCAAGGCCGCCCTGAAAAACCCGGCGACCCAATATGGCATCTGGGCCGGTTTCGCCACGGGCTACGCCGCCGAGATCGTCGCCACCACCGGTTACGACTGGATGCTGATCGACGGTGAACACGCGCCGAACACCGTGCCCGGCGTGCTGGCGCAGCTACAGGCGGTGGCGCCCTACGCCACCGCGCCCGTGGTGCGTGCGGTGACGGGCGACACCAATCTGATCAAGCAACTGCTGGACGTCGGCGCGCAGACGCTGATGATCCCGATGGTCGAAACCGCCGAGCAGGCGGCGGCACTGGTGCGCGCCATGCGTTATCCGCCGCACGGTATTCGTGGCGTCGGCGGCGGCCTGACTCGCGCCACCCGCTGGGACGGCGTACCGGATTACCTGACCACCGCCCATGAGCAGCTGTGCCTGATCGTTCAGGTGGAATCGCGCACGGGTGTTGAAAACGTCGAAGCGATTGCCGCCGTCGAAGGCGTCGATGCGGTGTTTATCGGCCCGGCGGATCTGTCCATCGGGCTGGGTCATGCCGGCAATCCCGGTCACCCGGAAGTCCAGGAACGGATTCAACACGCGGTGAACGCCACGCTGGCGGCCGGCAAGGCCTGCGGCATTCTTGCGCCGAACGAAGAGGACGCGCGCCGCTATCAGAGCTGGGGTTGTCAGTTCATTGCGGTGGCCATCGATATCAGCCTGCTGCGTCAGAGCGCCATGGCCACCCTGGCGCGTTATCGCACACCGGCCACCGCTCAAGCGCCATCGCGTACCTACTGATCAAGGAGTCGTCTCCATGCCTGTCTACGAAAACTTCATCAACGGCCGGTTTGTGGCCAGCGCTGCTCATCTCGACGTGATCAACCCGGCCACCGGCGCGGTGCTGTCGAAAGTCCCGGCCTCGACTGCCGAAGACGTAGACCGCGCCCTCGCCGCCGCCCGCACCGCGCAAAAAGACTGGTCGCGCAAACCGGCGATTGAGCGCGCCGGGCATCTGCGTCGCATCGCCGCCAAGCTGCGGGAAAACGTCGCGCACCTGGCGCGCACCATCACGCTGGAACAGGGCAAAATCAGCGGCCTGGCGGAAGTCGAAGTCAACTTCACCGCCGATTACCTCGACTACATGGCCGAATGGGCCAGACGCATCGAAGGCGAAATCATCACCAGCGACCGGCAGAACGAAAACATCTTTCTGTTCCGTAAGCCGCTAGGCGTAGTCGCCGGGATTCTGCCGTGGAATTTTCCGTTCTTCCTGATCGCCCGCAAAATGGCGCCGGCACTGCTGACCGGCAACACCATCGTGATCAAGCCCAGCGAAGAAACCCCGAACAACTGCTTCGAATTCGCCCGACTGGTGGCGGAAACCGACCTGCCGCCCGGCGTGTTCAATGTGGTCTGCGGCGACGGTCGAGTCGGCGCGGCGCTCAGCGCGCACAAGGGCGTGGACATGATCAGCTTCACCGGCAGCGTGGATACCGGCTCGCGAATCATGGCCGCCGCCGCGCCGAACATCACCAAACTCAATCTGGAACTGGGCGGCAAGGCGCCGGCGATTGTGTTGGCGGATGCCGATCTGGATCTGGCGGTGAAGGCCATCCGCGATTCGCGGATTATCAACAGCGGTCAGGTGTGCAATTGCGCCGAGCGGGTGTATGTCGAGCGCAAGGTTGCCGATCAATTCATCGAGCGTATTGCGGCGGCGATGAGTGCTACGCGCTATGGCGACCCGATCGCCCAACCCGATATCGAAATGGGACCACTGATCAACCGCCAGGGCCTGGACAGCGTCAACCGTAAAGTCCGTACGGCGTTGAGCCAGGGTGCGAATTTGATCAGCGGCGGGCAGATTGCCGATCTGCCCAATGGATTCCACTTCCAGCCCACCGTGCTGGCCGGTTGCCGGGCGGACATGGAGATCATGCGCGAAGAGATTTTCGGCCCGGTGCTGCCGATTCAGATCATCGATGACCTCGACGAAGCCATCGCCCTGGCCAACGACTGCGAATACGGCCTGACGTCATCGATCTACACCCGCGACCTGAGCAAAACCATGCACGCGATGCGGGAGCTGGATTTTGGCGAAACCTACGTGAATCGGGAGAATTTCGAAGCCATGCAGGGCTTCCACGCCGGGGTGCGCAAATCCGGGATTGGCGGTGCGGATGGCAAGCATGGGTTGTATGAGTACACCCATACGCATGCGGTGTATTTGCAGGGCTGAGTTTTGCGGTGTTGCTGATGCCGCCATCGCGGGCTTGCCCGCGATGGCGTCAGGTCAGGCACATCGAATTAAAAGTCGACGGTAGCCGAAAGCAAGTAGGTCCGCGGTGTCGACAGCGTCAACCCAGGCTCACTGTCATCCGAAGCCCCGGCCGAACTCCAGTAGCGCTTGTCCGCCACGTTCTCGACATTGGCACGCAGGGTGATGTTCTTGTCCTCGACTTTGAACGCATAGCGTGCGCCCACGTCGAAACGCTCCCACGAATCGATTTCCTTGTTGTTGGACTGGTCCAGGAACTGCGAGCTGGAATAGATGCCGCGGCTGGTCAGGGTCAAGCCCTGTACGGTCGGCACGTCCCACTCGGCGCCCAGGTTGACGTTGTACTTGGGCGTGGCCGGCGCACGGTTGCCGTCGAAAGTGCCATTGGTGGTCTTGGTCAACTCGCTGTCGATGTACATGACACCGCCGAGCAAGCGGAAACCCTGGAGCGGCTCACCGAAAACACTCAGCTCCACACCGTCGTTCTGACGTTTGCCATTCGGGCCGAAGACGCGCGTCGTGGCGTTGGTCTCGTAGGCCGGCTGCTTGATCCGGAACACGGCGGCGGTGACGGCAAACTTACCCGCGTCATACTTGGCGCCGACCTCGACCTGCCGGCTGACAAACGGTGGGAAGATTTCGTCCTCGTTGATCGAGGTCGACGGTGCGACCTTGCCCTGGCTCAGGCCTTCCATGTAGTTGGCATACAGCGACAACTTGTCGGTCGCCTTGAACAGGATACCGCCCGACGGCGAGACCTTTTCCTCATCGTAGCCGGTGTCGCCTTTGACGTTATCGGTCCAGTCGTCAACCTTCACGCGCTGCCAGCGGGCGCCGAGGGTCAGCAGCAGCCGGTCATCGAAGAACCCCAGGGTGTCGGACAGCGCCACGCCGCTGAAGCGTTGCTCCGTGTAGACCTTGGAATCCTGCCGGGTCGGCGTAACAGGCGTACGTGTTTCCACAGGGTTGTAGAGGTTGCTATTGCCATTGGCATAACGGGCGCCGCCGTTTTCGAAGTCCATGTAGAAATAGCTGGCGGCCAGGTTGACCTCATGGCTCACGGGGCCGGTGTGGAACCAGTTGCGCACCCCGGCGGTCGCCGTCCGCACACTCTCGTCACGGGTGAAGTCACGGGGTTGAACGCTGAAGTCGCCCCTGTTGTTCGTGACCGAAACGGCATGACGAAGGAAGTCATGACTGCTTTCGCGCGCCCCTACTCCGCCGTACAGCATGACGTTGTCGCTGACATCGAATTCGCCGTTCACCGTGCCAAACGTGTCGTTGGTACTTGCCTTGCTCCAGGGCTGCGCATAGTTGTGACGTACGTCGCTGGCATGCGGAACCTGCGCGTTGGCGCCCACCTGCACGCGCTCTTGCGGCGCATCGGTATCACGCTCGGTGCGCCCGAGATCGGTCGAGAGTCGCAGGCGTTCACCGCGAAAATCCAGGCCCAGCACGGCCATCTCGCGGTCGACATTCTGGTCATCCCATTCGGTGTCGCCGGACTGCTTCACGCCGTTGAAACGAATCCCGAACTTGTTGTCTTCACCGAAGCGCCTGCCGATATCCACGGCACCGCCGGTCTGGCTGTCGGACGCGTAGTTGCCGGTAAACGAAGTGATCGGCTTGTCGGTCGCGCGCTTGGGCACCACGTTAATTCCGCCACCCACGGCGCCTCGCGGCGAGATGCCATTGATGAGCTGGCTCGGGCCTTTGAGAATGTCGACGCGGTCGGCCATCTCCATGTCGATCGTATAGGTCGGCAGGATGCCGTAGAGACCGTTGTAGGCAACATCGCTGTTGAACAGGCTGAACCCGCGAATGGTGAACTGCTCATAACGCCCGCCCGCCGGGTTGGTGGCGCGAACGGAAGGATCGCTGGCGATCAGCTCGCCCAGGGTACGCGCCTGCAAGTTCTTGACCGCCTCACTGGTGTAAGTGGTCATGCTGAATGGCGTTTCCATAAAGTCTTTCGAGCCCAGCAAGCCCTGCGATCCGCGACGTGCGACCTGGCCGCCGGCATACACCTCGCCGTCCGTCCCGCCTGTGGCGCCAAGAATCGAGGTGGGGGCCAGTTGCAGGCTGCTGCCTTCTGGCGCGGGGGTCAGGATGTAAGCCTGTTCGCCCACCGGTTGCAGTTGCAGACCGGAACCCTGCAACAGCCGCGCAAAGCCCTCCTCGACCGCGTATTCGCCGGACAGACCGGTGCTGTTGCGACCGCTGACCAGCGCCGGGTCAACCGATAGATTGACCCCGGATAGCCCGGCGAAACGGGTCAGCGCATCGCTCAGGCTGCCGGCAGGCACCTGATAATTGCGTCGGGCACCGTCTTCGGCCCAGCTTGCGGTGACGAACAATGGACTGGCACTCAGGCCCAACAACAGGCTCAGGTGCAACAACGGACGCAGACGGAAAGTAGCCGGGCGTGGAAAGGCGGTGGGCATTCAATTTGCTCTCTTGATTCGTTCACATGCCTTGAATGACAAGCGAGTCGAAAAAAGGGGACAGGCGTTACACACTATTTTTGCGCGGCAGCAACGTGACCCAGTAACGGGTTCGGGAATGCACCTGCAGCGGCAGGCTGGCCGCGAGCAGCGCGAGGACGCGGTCAGTGTCGTCCAGCAGGAAACTGCCGGTGACGCGCAATGTTTCCAGCTCCGGCTCCCAACGCAGAACACCCGGTCGGTAAGTGCCGAGTTCGCGGAGGAAATCCCCCAACGGCTGGTTTTTCGCCATCAGTACACCTTCGCGCCAACCGGGAGCCAGCGCATCGAATGGCGTGATCGCTCCGGCACCCACCGCTTGCAGGCTGACCTGCTGACCGCCGCGCACTGCCAGAGCAGGCCCTTGCGAGGGCTGCAACTGCACGGAACCGTTGAACACCGACACTCGACAGCCTTGCGCGTGTTGGCGAACGCAGACTTCGCTTTGACTGACGATGACATTTCCGAACTTCGTCTGGATCGTCAGCGGCGCAGTACCTGGCACCTTCAGCGACAGTTCGCCCTCGATCAATTTCACGCGGTGGCTTTGCACATCCACATCGACGGCGCTGGCGGTGTTGAGTTGCAAGGAACTGCCATCGGCGAGCTGCACTTTTTTACGCTCGCCAGTGGCGGTGTGCAGGTCGGCACGCCAGACATCCAGAGGCAATTGTCGGCTGATCAGCCAGGCCGTCGGCACCAACGCCACGGCGCCCAATGCGCGCTTGAGTACCACGCGCCGCCCCGGATCAGGACGATCCAGACTGCTCAGCGCCAGCCCTGAAGGCAGATCGGAGAAACGCTGACGCAAGGCTTGTGCCTTCTGCCAGGCGTGTTCGTGAGTGGCGCAGGTATCACGCCAACGCTGTAAATTCGCGCGGTCCTGCTCATTGGCGCCGCCAGACTCCAACAAAGCAAGCCACTGCGCCGCAGCACGGACAGCCTGACGGGCATCGGTCGCTTGACTGTTCACAGGTCCACCAACAGGCAATGCTCGTAGGCTTGCGCCATGTAGCGTTTGATCGTGCGCTCGGACACCTCCAGGCGCTCGGCGATTTGCTGGTAATTCAAACCTTCAAGCTGGCTCCAGAGAAACGCCCGGCGCACCGCCCTCGGCAGTCCGTCAAGCAACTCGTCCAGTGCTTGCAGGGTTTCCAGCAGCAGCCAGCGCTGTTCCGGTGATGGCGCGCACGCTTCGGGCATCGACGCCAACGCGGCCAGATAGGCCTGCTCCAGACTGCGACGCTGGTAGAAGTTGCTCAGCAGGCGTTTGCCCACCGTCAGCAGATAGGCACGGGGTTCTTTCAGGTCGGCGATCCGCTGGGAGCTGGCCAGCAAACGCAGAAACGTATCCTGGCTCAGGTCTGCCGCATCACAGCCGTTGCCCATGCGTCTTCTCAACCAGCTTTCAAGCCAGCCACGGTGATCGCGGTACAGGTCGTGAAGGGTTTGCTCCTTCGGCATCGCTGCATCACTCATCTCAAGAAGCCCTGTGCCAAGGAGTTATCGTAAATGAGAGTGATTCTAATTAATATCAGCACTGTGAACCAAGTCCTTTATGCACCGCGCGGGCAAAAAGTTGGTCTTGGAAGGCTGAAGAGGGATAAAAGCCAAATTTCAGACACAAAAAACCCCGGTCTTTCGACCAGGGTCTTTGCTATCGACTCGAAGATAAACCAGTGGTTTTCTTCGTAGCTCCAAGGCGTTCAGTGGGCCTTGAGGCAGATATGGCGCAGCGGACGGGACTCGAACCCGCGACCCCCGGCGTGACAGGCCGGTATTCTAACCGACTGAACTACCGCTGCGTATCGCTTTGGACTTGCGTCCTAACTCGTCTGATTGAAGCTCAGAGACTTTTCAATCTCTCTTTCAATCTCAAATCAGGGATAAACCCGACTCGGAA
>NZ_JAVLRV010000002.1:2206071-2491081 GCF_055803035.1 Pseudomonas sp. 300
CTCGAACCCGCGACCCCCGGCGTGACAGGCCGGTATTCTAACCGACTGAACTACCGCTGCGCGTCGGTGGAGGCTTTTCAGCTTCCATCTTGCTTTCGCAAGACTCTCAAGAAGTGGTGGGTGATGACGGGATCGAACCGCCGACATTCTGCTTGTAAGGCAGACGCTCTCCCAGCTGAGCTAATCACCCTTTGCTTCTCTGAGGCCGCGAAATTTACGCACCTAACGAAGCTAAGTCAATAGCAGGATTGAAGTTTTTCTGAAAAAGACAGAATCGTGTCATTCGGGGCAACGCCCCTGCCCTGTTACTCGCTGTAAATCATCTTCTTGGTCATGCCGCCATCGACCACAAACTCCTGGCCCGTGACGAATCCCGCATTCTTCGACAACAGCCAGGCAACCATCGCCGCCACATCCTCGACCGTCCCTACCCTGCCCGCAGGATGCTGCGCATGGTCGGCTTCGGTGAGGGGTTCGGCACGTCGCACCGCAGGGTCTCGCGCATCGATCCAGCCAGGGCTGACCGCGTTGACACGAATTTCCGGCCCGAGGCTGATCGCCAACGCGTGAGTCAGGGCCAGCAACCCGCCCTTGCTCGCCGCGTAAGCCTCGGTGTCGGGCTCTGACTGCCCGGCGCGGGTCGACGCCAGGTTGACGATCGCCCCGCTGTGAGCACGCAGGTACGGCGCACAGTGCTTGGCCAACAGCATCGGCCCGCTGAGATTCACCGCCAGCACTCGATTCCAGTACGCCAGATCGAGGCTTTCCAGGGTGATGTTGTGCGGATCGGCTACTGCCGCATTGCACACCAGCGCATCCAGCCGTCCGAATTGCCCCAGCACTTCGGCGACGCCCAACGCCACCTGCCCTTCGTTCGAGACGTCCATGGCGATGAACCAGGCGTTCTCACCCAGCACCTTCGCCACTTTCGAACCACGCACTCGATCCAGGTCCGTCAGCACCACCTGCCAGCCTTCGCTGATCAGCCAGGCCGCAATCCCCAGACCAATGCCCCGCGCTGCACCAGTCACCAGTGCAACGCGACCATTGGAACCGGTAGTCGGGATGGACAACTCGATCACAAGGCAGCCAACCCGCGCGCCAGATCAGCCTGCAGATCGGCCACGTCTTCCAGACCGACCGCAATGCGGATCAGACTGTCACGAATGCCTGCCGCTTCACGTTCCTGCGGCGCCAGACGGCCGTGGGAGGTGGTGCTCGGATGAGTGATGGTGGTCTTGCTGTCGCCGAGGTTGGCGGTGATCGAAATCAGCCGGGTCGCATCGATAAAGCGCCAGGCGCCTTCTTTGCCACCCTTGACCTCGAAACTCACCACGGCGCCGAAACCTTTCTGCTGACGCTGAGCCAACGCGTGCTGCGGGTGGCTTTTCAGGCCGGCGTAATGGACTTTCTCGATACCGTCCTGCTGCTCCAGCCACTCGGCCAGTTGCTGGGCATTGGCGCAATGAGCCTTCATGCGCAGGCTCAGCGTTTCCAGGCCCTTGAGGAAAATCCAGGCATTGAACGGGCTCAAGGTTGGCCCGGCGGTGCGCAGAAAACCGACCACTTCTTTCATCTGCTCGCTACGACCGGCCACCACGCCGCCCATGCAACGGCCCTGGCCGTCGATGAACTTGGTCGCCGAGTGCACGACAATGTCCGCACCCATCTTCAGCGGCTGCTGCAATGCAGGCGTGCAGAAGCAGTTGTCCACTACCAGCAGCGCGCCTTTGGCGTGAGCGATTTTCGACAACTCGGCGATATCCACCAGCTCGGCCAACGGGTTGGACGGTGACTCGACGAACAGCAATTTGGTATTGGCCTTGATTGCCGCATCCCAGCCGGACAGGTCCGCCAGAGGCACGTAATCGACTTCGATGCCGAAGCGCTTGAAGTACTTCTCGAACAGGCTGATGGTCGAACCGAACACGCTGCGCGATACCAGTACATGGTCGCCGGCGCTGCACAGGCTCATCACCACCGCCATGATCGCAGCCATGCCGGTGGCCGTGGCCACCGCTTGCTCAGCGCTTTCCAGCGCGGCAATGCGCTCTTCGAACGCGCGTACGGTCGGGTTGGTGTAACGCGAGTAAACGTTGCCCGGCACTTCCCCGGCAAAACGTGCGGCCGCATCGGCGGCGGTACGGAACACATAGCTGGAAGTGAAGAACATCGGATCACCGTGTTCGCCTTCCGGCGTACGGTGCTGACCGGCGCGTACGGCCAGGGTATCGAACGCTACGCCTTCGAGGTCGCTGTCCAGCCGACCGGCATCCCAATCCTGACTCATGCTGTCACTCCTTGCCTTGCTCTTTATTGGTAGATACAAAACCGGCCCCTCAGGGCCGGTAGTTACTCAGTTGTTGTACAGATCAATGATCGCGCTGACTGCCTGCGTCTTGACCTTGGAGGCATCGTTACGTGCCTGCTCGATCTTGTTCAGGTAAGCCTCGTCGACATCGCCAGTGACGTACTGGCCGTCGAACACCGCGCAATCGAACTTGTCGATCTTGATCTTGCCGCCACCCACCGCTTCGATCAAGTCAGGCAAGTCCTGATAGATCAGCCAGTCTGCGCCGATCAGATCCGCTACGTCCTGAGTCGAACGGTTGTGCGCGATCAGCTCGTGAGCGCTCGGCATGTCGATGCCGTAGACGTTCGGGTAGCGAACGGCCGGTGCCGCGGAGCAGAAATAGACGTTTTTGGCGCCGGCTTCGCGGGCCATCTGGATGATCTGCTTGCAAGTGGTGCCGCGAACGATCGAGTCGTCCACCAGCATCACGTTCTTGCCGCGGAACTCCAGCTCGATGGCGTTGAGCTTCTGGCGTACGGATTTTTTCCGCGCAGCCTGGCCTGGCATGATGAAGGTCCGGCCAATGTAGCGGTTCTTCACGAAGCCTTCCCGGAACTTCACGCCCAGGTGGTTCGCCAGCTCCAGGGCCGCAGTACGGCTGGTGTCCGGAATCGGGATGACCACATCAATGTCGTGCTCCGGACGCTCGCGCAGAATCTTCTCGGCGAGCTTCTCACCCATGCGCAGACGGGCTTTATAAACCGAGACGCCGTCAATAATTGAGTCCGGACGCGCCAGGTAGACGTGTTCGAAAATGCACGGGGTCAGGGACGGGTTGGTCGCGCACTGACGGGTGTGCAGCTTGCCGTCTTCAGTGATGTAGACCGCTTCGCCTGGCGCCAGGTCGCGAATCAGGGTGAAACCGAGCACGTCCAGGGACACGCTTTCGGAGGCGATCATGTACTCGACGCCTTCGTCGGTGTGACGCTGGCCGAAGACGATCGGACGGATGCCGTGCGGATCGCGGAAACCGACGATACCGTAGCCGGTCACCATCGCCACGACGGCGTAACCACCGACGCAACGGTTGTGCACGTCAGTCACGGCAGCGAACACGTCTTCTTCGGTCGGCTGCAACTTGCCGCGCTGGGCCAGTTCGTGCGCGAACACGTTGAGCAGCACTTCCGAATCGGAATTGGTGTTGACGTGGCGCAGGTCAGATTCGTAAATCTCCTTGGCCAGCTGTTCAACGTTGGTCAGGTTACCGTTGTGCGCCAGGGTGATGCCGTAAGGCGAGTTGACGTAGAACGGTTGAGCTTCGGCCGAGGTCGAGCTGCCTGCGGTCGGATAGCGCACATGGCCAATGCCCATGTGACCGACCAGGCGCTGCATGTGACGCTGATGGAACACGTCACGCACCAGGCCATTGTCCTTGCGCAGGAATAACCGGCCGTCATGGCTGGTCACGATACCGGCAGCGTCCTGGCCGCGGTGCTGGAGGACGGTTAGCGCGTCATACAGCGCCTGATTGACGTTCGACTTACCGACGATACCGACGATGCCACACATGCGACGCAACCCCTACTTAATGGATCTGAACTGAACACAACTCACTGAGGCGTTTTGGCCGTCGGCAAGAGGTGCTCCTTGAACGGTATTTCAGCGGGTACGCTGATACCGCTGGCAAGCCACTGACTGCTCCACCCGAGAATCAGGTTTTTGGACCAGTCTGCGACCAATAGAAATTTTGGCACGAGCTGCGACTGCTGCCACCACCCGTCCTGCTGTACCGGCCCCAGGCTCAACAGCCCGACCGCCACGACCACCAGCAACACGCCACGCGCGGCGCCAAAGGCCATGCCGAGGAATCGATCGGTCCCGGACAACCCGGTAACGCGAACCAATTCGCCGATAAGATAATTGATCATTGCGCCTACGATCAGCGTGGCGACAAACATTATTGCGCAGCCCGCGATCACGCGAGCCGATGGCGTTTCGATGTATCCGGCGAGGTACTCGGACAATGCACCACCGAACATCCAGGCGACGACTCCTGCGATGATCCAGGTCACCAGCGATAATGCTTCTTTGACGAAGCCGCGGCTCAGACTGATCAATGCGGAGATGGCGACGATTGCAACGATCGCCCAGTCAACCCAGGTAAATGGCACAGTGCAGCCTACAGACGGATAAGGCGGCGCATTTTAGCAGAGCCCATGCTTATCGGTAAGCTGCGATTGTCAGTGCATTTCAAATCGGGTCGATAGTTTTCAACCGCGCTCAGGCTGGAAACGCACCACAAAACCCTTGAGGTTCTGCTGACGGTTCAACAAATCACGCAGACGATCGGCTTCAGCACGCTCGATCAGCGGCCCGACGAATACCCGATTCTTGCCGTCAGCCGTGCGAATGTAGGCGTTGTAACCCTGGCTGCGCAGGGTTTTTTGCAGGTTTTCCGCACTGGCTCGGTTCGACAGGCTGGCCAGTTGCACCGACCAGCTCACCGACAGACCATTGGCGTCGACGCGGCTTTGAGTAGTATCCGGTTTACCCGGTGCGGCAGTAATTGGCTGGCTCGGCGCAGTCGTCGGCTTATTGACCGGAGCCGGTGCCGGAGGCGGCGTTACCGGTTTGGCGGCTGGCGCAGGCGCGACGGGTGCCGTCGGCGCGATTGGCATTGCTGGCTCTTCCTGCTGCGCGATGTCGTCATCACTCGGCACAGGTTCCTGCGGCAAGGCTTGCGGTTCAGGCACTGCCACCGGCTCAACCTGCACCTGCGGCACCGAAGGTGCCTGGGGTGCGGCCGGGGCGTCGACAGTGACCTGACGCTGCTCATCCTGGCGGGAAAACAGCATCGGCAGGAAAATCACTGCCAGTGCCACCAGCACCAGGGCGCCGACCATGCGCTGTTTGTAAGCCTTATCCAGCAATGCCATTTGCCGCTTCCTCCGTGGAGCGCCGGGACAGCCATTCAAGCGCCTCGGCAACACAATAAAATGATCCGAACAACAGAATCTCGTCGTCGCTCGTCGCCAGCGCGCACTGCCCTTCCAGGGCAGCGGCCACGCTGTCATAGGACGTTACTGAAGCACCAAGGTTCTGCAACACACCGTGCAAATCGGCGACCGGTCGCGCTCGCGGAGAATCCAGCGGCGCAACAGCCCAGTGCTGGACACTAGCATTCAATTCGCCGACAACACCATCCAGATCCTTGTCCGCCAGCAATCCAAACACCGCCAGGCGCTTGCCGGCTGGTGGTCGACTCGCCAAACGACGGGCCAGATACTCGGCGGCGTGGGGGTTATGCCCCACATCCAGCAACAGGTTCAGGCGCTTGCCTTGCCAGTCAAACTGGCGACGATCGAGACGACCGACCACCCGCGTGGCTTTCAGCGCAGCAATTATCTGCGCATCCACCCAAGGCAAACCGAGCAACAGATAAGCCTGCAACGCCAGCGCGGCGTTTTCCATCGGCAGGTCGAGCAACGGCAGATCATGCAACTCGACCACTCGCCCTTGAGCGTCAAGACCGCGCCACTGCCAGTTGTGATCGGTCACACCGAGATCAAAATCGCGCCCCCGCAGAAAAAACGGGCAAGCCAGCTCGCGCGCCTTGTCCAGCAGAGGTTGAGGAGGATTCAGATCGCCACAGAGCGCAGGCGCGCCCTGGCGGAAGATGCCGGCCTTTTCATAGGCCACGGATTCACGGGTGTCGCCCAGATAATCCGCGTGATCCACGCCGATGCTGGTCACCAGCGCCATGTCGGCATCCACCACGTTGACCGTATCCAGACGCCCGCCCAGACCGACTTCCAACACCACGGCATCCAGCGCCGACCGTTGAAACAGCCAGAACGCCGCCAGGGTGCCCATTTCGAAATAAGTCAGGGACGTATCGCCACGACCCGCCTCTACCGCAGCAAAGGCTTCGCACAGCTCGGCATCTGTCGCTTCGACGCCGTTGACCTGCACCCGCTCGTTGTAACGCAGCAGGTGCGGAGAATTGTAGACACCAACCTTCAGGCCCTGCGCCCGCAGCAACGACGCCACGAATGCGCAGGTTGAACCTTTGCCGTTGGTGCCGGTGACCGTAATCACCCGAGGCGCCGGCTTGCCCAGTCCCATGCGGGACGCTACCTGTTGCGAGCGTTCAAGGCCCATATCGATGGCCGAAGGGTGCAACTGCTCAAGGTAGGCGAGCCACTCGCCAAGGGTGCGTTGGGTCATATGTTTGCAGGCACCGGCGGCACGACGATCGGCTCGATCGGCGCGGCAACGAATTTCGGCGTCGGCTTGCCGGTCAATTGTGCCAGCAGGTTACCCAGACGCGGACGCAATTCCTGACGGTGAATGATCATGTCGATCGCACCGTGCTCCAGCAGGAATTCGCTGCGCTGGAAGCCTTCCGGCAGTTTTTCGCGAACGGTTTGCTCGATCACGCGCGGACCAGCGAAGCCGATCAGGGCTTTCGGCTCGCCGACGATCACGTCGCCGAGCATCGCCAGGCTGGCGGAAACGCCGCCATAGACCGGATCGGTCAGCACGGAGATGAACGGAATACCTTCTTCACGCAGACGCGCCAGCACCGCAGAGGTTTTGGCCATTTGCATCAGGGAAATCAGGGCTTCCTGCATCCGCGCACCACCGGAAGCAGCGAAGCAGATCATCGGGCATTTGTTTTCCAGGGCGTAGTTGGCGGCGCGTACGAAGCGCTCACCGACGATCGCACCCATGGAACCGCCCATGAAGGAGAATTCGAAGGCCGAAACCACCACCGGCATGCCCAGCAAGGTGCCACTCATGGAGATCAGCGCGTCTTTCTCGCCGGTCTGCTTTTGTGCAGCGGTCAGGCGATCCTTGTACTTCTTGCCGTCACGGAATTTCAGACGGTCGACCGGCTCCAGGTCCGCACCCAGTTCACTGCGGCCTTCGGCGTCGAGGAAGATGTCGATACGGGCGCGGGCGCCGATACGCATGTGATGGTTGCACTTGGGGCAAACGTCCAGGGTCTTTTCCAGCTCCGGACGATACAGCACAGCCTCGCAAGACGGGCATTTGTGCCACAGACCTTCAGGCACCGAGCTCTTCTTGACCTCGGAACGCATGATCGAAGGGATCAGTTTGTCTACTAACCAGTTGCTCATGCTTTCTTTCTCCAGTACCGGCGGCCCGAACGCTCTGGTTCGCAGCCCCGCGTATGCCCTTGAGCTAAATTCATGTGTGTGGCGATGATCGGAGGGTGGCCGGGTCAGTGAAGCGTGACCTGCGTACAACCCATCAATCCTCAGCCGTGCCTGCTTTGTGCAGCGCAGTGCATTTTGGGACGGCGGCAGTCTGCCAGCCGTCACATCAACTACGTGCTACTGCGTACAGCCTTGATAAATGCCTGAATCTTTGCGTGATCCTTGATGCCCTTGCTCGCCTCAACCCCACCACTGACGTCCACGGCGTAAGGACGGACCCGGGCAACCGCCTCGGCGACATTCTCTGGAGTCAGGCCACCCGCGAGGATGATCGGTTTGCTCAAACCCTGCGGTATCAGAGACCAGTCGAACGCTTCGCCGGTTCCGCCGGGCACGCCTTCAACGTAGGCGTCGAGCAGGATACCGCTGGCACTTGGAAACGCATCGCATGCCGCCGCGATATCGTCACCGGCCTTGACCCGCAGCGCCTTGATGTACGGTCGATGCCAGCCTTCACAGTCGGCAGCGGTTTCGTCGCCATGGAACTGCAGCAAGTCCAGCGGTACGGCGTCGAGCAGTTCGCCCAACTCGCAACGGCTGGCATTGACGAACAAACCCACGGTAGTCACGAACGGCGGCAGCGCCTTGATGATGTCGCGTGCCTGCTGAAACGTTACGGCCCGTGGGCTCTTGGCGTAAAACACAAACCCGATCGCATCGGCCCCGGCCTCGACTGCCGCCAACGCATCTTCTATGCGGGTAATCCCGCAAATCTTGCTGCGAACGGCTGACATGTCGATAAAAACCTCAGGGCAAATCCGGGAAAGTCCCGGATGGTAACAAATGCGTTCGAGGGCGTCAGCCGTCAAGTTCGGCGAAACCGGTCAGGAAGTGTGGGCCAATGTAACGCTCGGGCAATTCGAACTCATCGCGATACTCGACCTGCACCAGGTACAAACCAAAGGGATGGGCCGTCACCCCGCCGGAACGACGAATACGGCTCTCCAGCACCTCTTTCATCCACTCCACCGGACGCTCGCCGGCACCAATGGTCATCAGCACGCCGGCAATGTTGCGCACCATGTGGTGCAGGAACGCGCTCGCGCGAATATCCAGCACGATCATCTTGCCGTGGCGCGTGACGCGCAGGTGATGCAATTCCTTGATCGGCGACTTGGCCTGGCACTGACCCGCGCGAAAAGCGCTGAAGTCGTGGGTGCCAACCAGGTATTGCGCGGCCTCGGCCATGCGTTCGACGTCGAGGGGGCGGTGATTCCAGGTGATTTCTTCGTTCAGGTGCGCCGGGCGAATCTGATCGTTGTAGATCACGTAGCGATAACGCCGGGCGATAGCCTTGAAGCGCGCATGGAAATGCCCCGGCATGACCTTGGCCCAACTGACGCTGACGTCGTGTGGCAAGTTGATGTTGGCGCCCATGACCCAGGCTTTCATCGACCGCTCGACCTGCGTGTCAAAATGCACCACCTGTCCGCAAGCATGCACGCCAGCGTCGGTGCGCCCGGCGCAGAGCAGCGACACGGGTGAATCGGCGACTTTGGACAAGGCGTTTTCCAGGGTTTCCTGCACCGTGAGCACGCCGGAGGCCTGACGCTGCCAGCCGCGATAGCGCGAGCCTTTGTATTCAACGCCCAACGCGATGCGGAAAAAGCCGTCGGCCACCATTTCGGCGGCCGGGTTATCTATATTTGCCAAGGAGTGACAACCTGCTGATCTGCGCAAAGGCGGGCATTATAAGGCCGCCGGACGGGGAAGCCAGTACAACAGAAGGTGCAATGCTGAATGTCAGGGCCTCTTCGCGGGCCTGCCCGCTCCCACAGGGTTTTGCGCAGGTCACATAATCTTTGCCCCCCTCCGAGACCGCGAAGGTGTCCAAACAGGCACCCTCCCATCTCGCAGAAACAAAAACGGCAGCCGAGAGGGGCTGCCGTTTTGTTTACTGCTTACCGATCAATCAAGCCAGACGCGAAAGCATTTCCTTGGCTTCGCTCTTCTGACCCGCATCACCCTCGGTCACAACCTCGTTGAGAATGTCGCGTGCGCCGTCGGCGTCGCCCATGTCGATGTAAGCCTGGGCCAGGTCGAGTTTGGTGGCGACTTCGTCGGTGCCGGAGAGGAAATCGAATTCCGGCTCGTCAGCGGCGGAGGCCAATGCGTCTTCCGCAGTGAAGGTCGGCTCGCTGATGCTCTGGGACAGACGATCCAGCTCGGCGTTGACGTCATCCAGTTCAGCCGCGAAGGCGTCCGGAGCATCCATTTCATCGGCCAGTGACAGATCGAAATCCGCCGGCAACTCCAGATCATCCAGCGCCACCTCAGGAACGACCGGCGCTTCAGCGGCAGGCAGATCCTTGACGTCGTCATCCAGGCTCAACAGGAAATCGTCTTCAGCGAGGGTCGCCGGCGACGCATCGCCACCGAGGTCCATGTCCAGATCGAAGTCCGACAGGTCGTCGAGGTTTTCCTTGATTTCAGTCTGTTGCTGCAACACCGATTCAAAGCTCAAGTCGTCGTCCAGCGGGAATTCATCCAGCTCGGCCAAGGCCTCTGGCGAAGGCGTCGGCTCAGGTGCAACCACCGCGGGGGAGGCGTTTTCCAGATCATCCAGGCTCAGATCAAACGCGCTGTCGAAGTCGTCATCGGCCAGCGCCGGTGCCGGTGCTTCGGGCTCGTCCATCAACAGGTCCTTGACGTATTGGGCGTCCAGTTCGGCAGCGACGGCCGCAGCAGCCAGACCACCCGCCACGACGACCGCCATGGCCGGGAATCGGCTTTTCAGTTCTTCGACACGGGCGAAGTTTTCGCCGTTGGCCACGAGCTGACGCTCCTGGGCCACGAATGCATCGCGGTCGCCCTGCTGACCGTAGACTTCCATGAGCTTCAGACGCAGGTCACTGCGCTGAGGTTCTTGCTTGATGCCGTCTTCCAGCAACGCAGCAGCCTGATTCAGGCGACCGGCGGCCATGTGCGACTGCGCCTTGGTCAGCACGTCGTCATCACGATCAGCAGCAGGTGCGACCAGTGGCGCGGCGATCGGTGGCGTGACCACCACTGGCGCAATGACCGGAGCCGGAGCGGGTGCCGGGGTCGGCGCTGGCGCAGGGGTAGGTGCAGTCGCGAGTTTGACACTCGGCGGCGGCACTTCCAGGCCTTCGAAGCTGCTTTCAGGCAAGTCCAGTTCAGCTGAGAACTCCTGCTCCTCGGACAAGGCACGGGCCATGCGCAGGTGTTTCTCGGCTTCTTGCTGAGCTTTGCGGCGACGGGCCAGCAACAGCAGCAACAGCAGCAGAACCACCGCCCCGCCGCCGACCAGCCCCAGCAGCACCGGATTGGTCAGCAGGTCGTTGAATTTCTGATCGTCGGACGCGGCAGGCGTCGGCTCGACAGGTGCTTCGACCGGGGCAGGCGCTGCCTCGGGGGCCGCCGCCACCGGGGCTGGCGTTTCGGGCGCAGGGCTTGGCGTCAATTCGGCCGAGATGACTGGCGCCGGGGCCGTCGCGACAGTCGCCGCCGGGGCACCTGCGGCGCCTTCAGCCTGCAACTTGGCCAGTTGATTGTTCTTCAGCTCGATCAGGCGCTGCAGCTTGTCCAGCTGACTTTGCAGATCGTTCATGCGGCTTTTCAGTTCAGCGTTGTCACGACGGCTCGTGTCGAGGCTTTCCTGGGTCACCGCCAGCTTGTTGCTCAAGGCCTTCGCATCACCGGCAGCACCTTTGCCACCGGCCTTGCCAGACTCGGCAGACACCAGGCTCAGATTGTCCTTGGCGGGGCGCACAGGGGCGCCTTCGCCACGAGCGCGTTTGGTCGCGTCGAGTTGCTGCTGCCCCGTTCCAGGTTTCGCTACATAGCGACGACCCTGACGCCACGCAGTGTTCTGCGCGGCGACTTCAGCAATGGCTTTGGGTTGCGGCACGCTGGTGGCTTGCGCCTGATCCGGCAGGCGCAGCACCTGACCGGTTTTCAGCAGGTTGATGTTGCCGTTGATGAAGGCATCCGGGTTCAACGCCTGGATGGCCAGCATGGTTTGCTGAACCGAGCCGCCATTACGCGCCTTCGCGGCGATTTCCCACAGGGTATCGCGCGGCGTGGTGGTGTATTGGGTCGGTTTGGAGGCGCCGGTCACCGGTGCAGTGACGGTCGGAGTCGGTGCCGGTTGCGCAGCCGCTTCAGCGGTTTGCGGCGAGAATTTGGACGGATCGAGCAGCACGCTGTAATCGCGCAGCAGGCGACCGTTGGGCCACATCACCTGAACCAGGAATTTCACCATCGGTTCGGACAGCGGCTTGCTGGAGGTCACACGCAGGACGCTTTTGCCACTGGCGTTGAGCACCGGGGTGAAACTCAGGTCATTCAGGAACGCCTGGCGGTCGACACCGGCCTTGGCGAAATCTTCGGGCGACGCCAGGCTCGGCACCACTTCGGCAGCGGTGAGCTCCTTGACGTCGAGCAATTCGATTTCCGCCACCAGCGGCTGGTTCAGCGACGACTTCAGGGTCAATTCCCCGAGCCCGAGCGCATGCGCCATACCGGAGGACAGCGCCGAGGCGGCCGCTATTGCTAACACCAGTTTGCGAACTTGAACCATAGCCTCATCCTTTGTTTGAACATTCCTCGGCCAGCGAGAAGGTGTTGATAGTCGCTGCCGTAAGGCATTGCGCGCGGCGGCGAAGAGTCGTCGCGCGCGATCATTTCTTTCATGCCCCGGAAAGCCTCGCAGGGTGGCTTGCCTTCAGCAATCCGGCCGAGCATGACGCCCAGCCAGAATCATTCTGCAAATTGTTGCCAAGTATCTTTTACAGCAGGTCTTTTATCAACAATTCAGCCACCTGCACAGCATTGAGCGCCGCGCCTTTGCGTACGTTATCTGACGTCAGCCACAAATTAAGTTCAGACGGGTCGTCGATTCCTGCGCGAACCCGACCGACGTAGACCACGTCCTGCCCTACCGCATCACCGACCGCAGTCGGGTAATCGCCGGCTTCCACCAGTTCGACACCCGGAGCATCTTCGAGCGCCGCGTTGATTTTTACCAGGTCCACAGCGCTTGCAGACTGCAGGGTCACGTTAAAGCTATCGCCAAAAAACACCGGGGCTTGAATACAAGTGACGGAAATCTTTAATAAAGGCAACGCCATGACCTGACGCAGTTCCCGCACTAGACGTTTTTCCAGCAGCGTATGGCCGTTCTCATCCGGCTTGCCGACTTGCGCCAGCAGGTTGAAGGCCATCTGCCGATCGAAAAAAGTCGGCTCCAGCGGACGCACGTTGAGCAGTTCGGCGGTTTGCCGGGCCAGTTCCGTAACGGCTTCGCGGCCCTGGGCAGAAACGGCCAGACTGGCGGTCACATTGACACGCTGCAGATCGAGCAAGCCGAGCAACGGTGCGAGCACCACGGCCAACGTGGTGGCCGACGGACTTGGGCTGCTGACCTGGAAAGGCTTTTTCAGGCCGGCCAGAACCTGAGCATTGGCTTCCGGCACCACTTGCGGCGCCTGATTGGCCGGCAAGGCGCCGGACAGATCGATCAGCGAGCAACCGGCGGCGGTGGCGCGCGAGGCGAAACTCAAGGTCACCGCCGGACCTGCGGCAAAGAACACCAGCTGTACTTTGCTGAAGTCGAACTCATCGACTTCCCGCACCCGCACGTTCTTGCCGCGAAACGGCACCGAATGACCGGCGGACTCACTGCTGGCCAGCAAATGCAGATTGCCAACCGGAAAGTCGCGCTCTTCGAGAATCTGCACGAGCGTTTCGCCGACAGTACCGGTGGCGCCGATCACGGCAATATCAAAGGACTGGCTCATGGTTCTACCTCTGGCGAAACGGGGGGAGCGGCACTTTACCGGGTGGTGGGCATGCAGGCAATTATGTGGCGCCTATACCGGCCTCATCGCGGGCAAGCCCGCCCCCACATGGTTTGTGTCGTGCCAAAATTCGGGAGCAACACAAAACCTGTGGGAGCGGGCTTGCCCGCGATGGCGGCGGCCCAGACACCCAACAATCCTCAGACTGTTGCGCATAAAAAACCCGCGCCCCTTTCAAGGCACGGGTTCTTTCATTGCTTCAATCGATCAACGCTCAAGCAGAATCCGCAGCATGCGACGCAGCGGTTCGGCCGCGCCCCACAACAGCTGGTCGCCGACGGTGAACGCGCCGACGAACTGCGACCCCATGTTCAGCTTGCGCAGACGGCCAACCGGAACATTCAGGGTGCCGGTAACCTTGGTCGGGCTCAGCTCCTGCATGCTGATTTCGCGGTTGTTCGGCACCAGTTTGACCCAAGGGTTGTGCTGGCTGATCAGCCCTTCGATGTCGGCGATCGGCACATCTTTGTTCAGCTTGATGGTCAGCGCCTGGCTGTGGCAGCGCATGGCGCCGATGCGCACACAGATGCCATCGACCGGGATCGGGCTCTTGAAGCGACCGAGGATCTTGTTGGTCTCGGCCTGGGCTTTCCACTCTTCGCGGCTCTGACCGTTCGGCAGTTCCTTGTCGATCCACGGGATCAGGCTGCCGGCCAGCGGTACGCCGAAGTGTTCGGTCGGGTACGCGTCGCTGCGCATGGCTTCGGCCACACGACGATCGATGTCGAGGATCGCACTGGCCGGGTCGGCCAGTTGATCAGCAACAGCGGCGTGGGTTACGCCCATTTGTTTGATCAGTTCACGCATGTGCTGCGCGCCGCCACCGGAGGCCGCCTGATAAGTCATGGCGCTCATCCACTCGACCAGACCGGCCTCGAACAGACCACCCAGGCCCATCAGCATCAGGCTGACGGTGCAGTTGCCGCCGATGTAGTTCTTGGTGCCCGCGTCGAGCTGCTGGTCGATGACCTTGCGGTTGACCGGGTCCAGCACGATCACCGCATCATCCTGCATGCGCAGGCTGGAAGCGGCGTCGATCCAGTAACCCTGCCAGCCGGCTTCGCGCAGCTTCGGGAAGACTTCGCTGGTGTAGTCGCCACCCTGGCAGGTCAGAATCACGTCGAGGGTTTTCAGCTCTTCAATGCTGTAAGCGTCCTTGAGCGGAGCAATGTCCTTGCCCACGGACGGGCCTTGGCCACCGACATTCGAAGTGGTGAAAAACACCGGCTCGATAAGATCGAAATCCTGCTCTTCCAGCATCCGCTGCATGAGCACGGAACCGACCATACCGCGCCAACCGATCAGACCTACACGTTTCATCGCAACTACACCTTCTTGAAAAGTGGGCCGCTGCTTTCGAAGTGGAAAGTGGCAGCGGGCCCGAGAGATTACAGATTCCGCAGCGCGGCGACTACTGCGTCACCCATTTCCTGCGTACCGACTTTAGTGCAACCGGTCGACCAGATGTCGCCCGTACGCAGGCCTTGGTCCAGAACCAGACTGACGGCTTTCTCGATCGCATCTGCCGCGCCTTGCTGGTTGAAGCTGTAGCGCAACATCATCGACACCGACAAAATGGTCGCCAGCGGGTTGGCAATGCCTTTACCCGCAATGTCCGGCGCCGAACCGTGGCATGGCTCGTACATGCCCTTGTTATTGGTGTCCAGGGACGCCGACGGCAGCATGCCGATGGAACCGGTGAGCATCGACGCCTGGTCGGACAGGATGTCACCAAACAGGTTGTCGGTGACGATCACGTCGAACTGCTTCGGTGCACGCACCAGTTGCATGGCGGCGTTGTCGACGTACATGTGGCTCAGTTCGACTTCCGGGTAATCCTTGGCCACTTCTTCGACGATTTCACGCCACAACTGGCTGGAAGCCAGGACGTTGGCCTTGTCCACCGAGCACAGCTTCTTGCCACGCACCATGGCCATGTCGAAACCGACACGGGCGATGCGGCGGATTTCGCTTTCGCTGTACGGCAGCGTGTCATAGGACTGGCGCTCGCCGTTTTCCAGGATGCGGGTGCCGCGTGGCGCGCCGAAGTAGATACCGCCGGTCAGTTCGCGAACGATCAGGATGTCCAGACCGGAAACGATGTCGGCTTTCAGGCTGGAAGCCTCGGCCAGTTGCGGGTACAGGATCGCCGGACGCAGGTTGCCGAACAGGCCCAGTTGCGCACGAATTTTCAGCAGGCCGCGTTCAGGACGGATGTCACGCTCGATGGTGTCCCATTTCGGGCCGCCCACGGCGCCCAACAGAACGGCGTCGGCCGCGCGGGCACGCTCCAGGGTTTCGTCGGCCAGCGGCACGCCATGCTTGTCGATGGCCGCGCCGCCGATCACGTCGTGGCTCAGTTCGAAGTCCAGGTTGTACTTGTCGTTGGCCAGTTCCAGCACCTTGACCGCTTCGGCCATGATTTCCGGACCAATACCATCACCTGGGAGAATCAGAATCTGCTTGCTCATGCGTTCCTCATGTCATCAGTCGGTGCGCCCTTGGGCACCCCCGGAAAAATTCTATTGCTCGGCGCTTATGGTTCCGAGCTTATCGTTCAGCCATCAGCACCAGCACATCGGTACTGAACGAACCATCGGCTTCAATCTCAAAATATTCGCGTACTTCGTTGCCCATCGATTGCTGCAATTCGAGGATCGCGGCGCGCATCACCTGCGGTGTGCGCATGCGCTCGACCCAGCTGTTGTACTCCAGACGCAGGCGTTGACGCGTGGTGCTGCGCGTGTGCAGCCCCGCCTCACTGACCTGACGCAACCACTCGCCGGCGGAATAATCGCGCACATGGCTGGTGTCGCGCAGCACTTCGACGCTTTGCAGGTAAGTGTCGAACAACGGGCTGCCCGGTGACAACACGTCGACGAACGCCGCCACGCCGCCCGGCTTCAGCACCCGACGCACTTCGCGCAGGGCCAGGCCGAGATCGCTCCAATGGTGCGCCGAATAACGGCTGAACACGAAGTCGAATTCGCCATCGGCGAACGGCAGGCGTTCGGCGGCACCGAGGACCGTGGTCACATTACTCAAACCCCGATCAACGGCTGCGGCGGCGACCACGTCGAGCATCTGCTGCGACAAGTCGTACGCCACCACTTCCTTGACCAGCGACGCCACGTGAAAACTCACGTGACCGGCGCCGCAACCCAGGTCCAGCACCCGGGCATCGCCCTGCCCGGCCAGCTCAGCCTGTAGCAGCGCAAATTCGGTGCCTTGAGCATGGACAGCGCTGCTCAGGTAGGCCGAGGCCTGTTCGCCGAATTGCTTTTGTACGACTTGGCTGTGGGCGGTGCTGGTCATCGTGATGTCCTGATATTTGTGTTGTCTGGGCTGCCGTTATCGCGAGCAGGCTCGCGATGAGGCCGGCACTACCTACCGAGAATCAAACGTCGCGAAACAACCACGGCTGGCTCGCCCGGTGCTTGCTTTCAAACGATGCGATCGCCTCGTGATCCATCAATGTCAGACCAATATCGTCGAGGCCATTGACCAGGCAATGCTTGCGGAACTCGTCCAATTCAAAGCTATAAGTCTTGCCGTCCGGCCGGGTCACGGTCTGGGCTTGCAGGTCGACCGTCAACTGGTAACCCAGATTGGCTTCAACCTGCTGGAACAGCTCATCCACTTCAGCGTCGCTCAAGATGATCGGCAGCAAGCCGTTCTTGAAGCTGTTGTTGTAGAAGATGTCGGCATAGCTCGGCGCAATGATGCTGCGGAAACCGTACTCTTCCAGCGCCCAGGGCGCGTGCTCGCGGCTGGAGCCGCAACCGAAGTTCTCGCGGGCCAACAATACGCTGGCGCCCTGATAGCGCTCGGCGTTGAGGACGAAATCCTTGTTCAGCGGACGCTTGGAGTTGTCCTGGTAGGCATAGCCCACGTCCAGGTAGCGCCATTCGTCAAACAGGTTCGGGCCAAAACCGGTGCGCTTGATCGACTTCAAGAACTGCTTCGGAATGATCTGGTCGGTGTCGACGTTGGCACGATCCAATGGCGCGACCAGGCCGGTGTGTTGGGTAAAAGCTCTCATGTGCGGTTCCTCAGATCAGTTCGCGAACGTCGATGAAACGACCGTTGACGGCAGCCGCCGCGGCCATGGCCGGGCTGACCAGGTGCGTACGGCCACCGGCGCCCTGACGCCCTTCGAAGTTGCGGTTGGAGGTCGATGCGCAGTGTTCACCCGACTCCAAACGGTCCGGGTTCATCGCCAGGCACATCGAGCAACCCGGCTCACGCCACTCGAAACCGGCTTCGAGGAAAATCTTGTCCAGGCCTTCGGCCTCGGCTTGCGCCTTCACCAGGCCCGAGCCCGGCACCACGATGGCTTGTTTGATGGTCGAAGCCACTTTGCGGCCCTTGGCGATCACTGCCGCAGCGCGCAGATCTTCGATCCGCGAGTTGGTGCAGGAGCCAATGAATACGCGGTCCAGCTGAATGTCGGTGATCGCCTGATTGGCGGTCAAACCCATGTACTTCAAGGCGCGTTCGATGGAACCGCGTTTGACCAGATCCATTTCCTTCGCCGGGTCCGGCACGTTCTGATCGACTGCCAAAACCATCTCGGGCGAAGTGCCCCAGCTGACTTGCGGTTTGATCTGGGTCGCGTCGAGTTCAACGATGGTGTCGAACTTCGCATCCTTGTCAGACACCAGATCTTTCCACGCTTCGACCGCCTGATCCCATTCCGCGCCCTTCGGGGCAAATGGACGGCCTTTCACGTACGCCACGGTTTTTTCATCCGCCGCTACCAGACCTACGCGAGCGCCGGCCTCGATGGACATGTTGCAGATGGTCATGCGGCCTTCGATAGACAAATCGCGAATGGCGCTGCCTGCAAACTCGATGGCGTGACCATTACCGCCGGCGGTGCCAATCTTGCCGATGACCGCAAGCACGATGTCCTTGGCCGTTACGCCGAACGGCAATTTGCCTTCGACCGACACCAACATATTCTTCATTTTCTTGGCGACCAGGCACTGCGTGGCGAACACGTGTTCGACCTCGGAAGTGCCGATGCCGTGGGCCAGGGCGCCGAACGCGCCGTGGGTCGAGGTGTGCGAGTCGCCGCAGACCACGGTCATGCCCGGCAAGGTGGCACCCTGCTCCGGACCGATCACGTGAACGATACCCTGACGCACGTCATTCATTTTGAATTCGGTGATGCCATATTCGTCGCAGTAGTCATCGAGGGTCTGAACCTGCAAACGCGAAACCTGATCGGTAATCGCTTCGATGCCGCCCTTGCGATCCGGCGTGGTCGGTACGTTGTGGTCCGGCGTGGCAATGATCGAGTCGACGCGCCAAGGCTTGCGCCCGGCCAGACGCAGGCCTTCGAAAGCTTGGGGCGAAGTCACTTCATGGATGATGTGGCGGTCGATATAGATCAGCGACGACCCATCGTCGCGCCGTTTCACTTCATGGGAATCCCAAAGCTTGTCGTAAAGCGTTTTGCCGGCCATCAGACGGTCCTCATCAGCTTGTTTCTATGCCCCGGGCTTTGAACAATTCAATAGCCCTTTGGCTTGTGAGGTCGATCCTAGGGCGTTACATTAAATAACTCAAATTCATATTTTTTATGCTTTGGATAACCAACTGGAATACGAAGATGGATCTGGCCAACCTGAACGCCTTTATTGCCATTGCCGAGACCGGAAGCTTCTCCGGCGCCGGCGAACGGCTGCACCTGACGCAACCGGCGATCAGCAAACGGATTGCCGGGCTGGAGCAGCAATTGAAGGTGCGGTTGTTTGATCGACTTGGCCGTGAAGTCGGCCTGACCGAAGCCGGACGCGCCCTGCTGCCACGGGCCTATCAGATTCTGAACGTGCTGGACGACACCCGCCGCGCCCTGACCAACCTGACCGGCGAAGTGACCGGTCGCCTGACCCTGGCCACCAGTCACCACATCGGCTTGCACCGTTTGCCGCCGTTATTAAGGGAGTTCACCCGCCGTTACCCACAAGTCGCACTGGATATTCAGTTCCTCGATTCGGAAGTGGCCTACGAAGAAATCCTCCATGGCCGCGCCGAACTGGCCGTCATCACCCTGGCGCCGGAACCCCACGCGCTGGTCAAGGCCACGCCGGTGTGGGACGACCCGCTCGATTTCGTGGTCGCCCCGGAGCATTCACTGATCAGCAATGGCGCGGTCAGCCTCGCGGACATCGCCCTGCACCCGGCGGTGTTCCCCGGCGGCAACACCTTTACTCACCATATCGTCCAGCGTCTGTTCGAAGCGCAAGGTTTGACGCCGAACATCGCGATGAGCACGAATTATCTGGAAACCATAAAGATGATGGTGTCGATCGGCCTGGCATGGAGCGTGTTGCCACGCACAATGCTTGACGATCAGGTTGCGCGAATACCCTTGCCGGGCATACAACTGACTCGCCAGCTAGGCTATATCTTGCACACCGAACGGACGCTGTCGAACGCAGCACGGGCTTTTATGGCCTTGCTGGATGCACAACTCGATCTGCCAGGGACTCAAGGCTAACTTGTGCTACTCCTATAGAGCCGCGAACTCCTGTGCCTAACGCCCAATTCAGCCCAAGGCCTGCCAATGCCGAAATCTGTTGACCGTGTTCCGCCGATGCCACGTATTCAGGCGCTTGACCCGAAACGGTCCGAGCAGAGCTGGGAAAGCGCGCCGCAGCTGCTGGCCGCCCTCAATGGCGCGCGCTTGGGTGCCTGGTATTGGGACATCGAGCGCGGCCAGATCAGCTGGTCGCGAGGTACGCAGGCACTGTTCGGTTTCGATCCCCGGCAACCGTTGCCGGCGGATCTGGAATACCTCGACCTGCTGCCGCCCGAAGACCGGGCTAAAACCATTCGTGCATTCCACGCAGTGATCGCCGGCGCGCCGCTGGAACAGGCGATGCACCACCGCATCCGCTGGCCCGACGGCAGCCTGCACTGGCTGGAGATCAATGGAAGCCTGCTGCCGGACAAACACGGCCGGCCGCGCATGATCGGGGTGATCCGCGAGATCACCCACCAGCGTCAACGCGAACAGGCGCTGAGCAGCTCGGAAAAACGCTTTGCGACGCTCTTTCACCTGTGCCCGAACATGGTGCTGCTGACTCGCCAGGAAGACGGCCTGATCTCCGAAGCCAACCAATACTTCGAAAGCCTGTTCGGCTGGCCGGTGCAAAACGCGATTGGCCGCACCACGATCGAACTGGGCCTTTGGGTGTACCCCGAACAACGGGAAAAACTGGTCAAGGCAACCAAGGCCAAAGGCGAGCTGGTCAGCATGGAGGTGCAGTTTCGCGCCAGCAATGGTCAGGTCCACGACGGCATTCTCAGCGCGCAAAAAGTCGAACTCGAGGGCCAGCCCTATCTGCTCAGCACTTTCCTCGACACCACTGAGCGCAAGGCTGCCGAACTCGCCCTGAAGGACAGCCAGGAGCGCCTCGATCTGGCGCTGGACTCGGCGCAACTCGGCACCTGGGACTGGCACATTCCCAGCGGCATGCTCTATGGCTCGGCCCGCGCCGCCCAACTGCACGGGCTGGAAGCAAAACCGTTCCATGAATCCTTCGAAGAGTTTTTCGAAGGCGTGCCCGGCGAAGAGCGCGACAGCATGCGCGATGCCTATCGCAGCCTGCGCGAAGGCCCGGCCGGCAACTATCAATTGACCTACCGCGTGCAGCTGACAGACGGCAGTTCACGCTACCTGGAAAGCCGCGCTCGGCTCTACCGCGATGAAAACGGCGTCCCGTTTCGCATGGCGGGCACCTTGCTGGACATCACCGATCAGGTCGAGCGCGAACAGAAGCTGGTGGCCTCCGAAGAGAAATTTGCCACCCTGTTCCAGGTCAGCCCGGACCCGATCTGCGTCACCCGCCAGGACACCGGCCAGTTCATCGAGATCAATTCCAGTTTCACCCAGACCTTTGGCTGGAGCACCACCGAGGTGCTTGGTCGCAGCGCCGATGAAATCGGCCTGTGGGACGCCTCGGCGAAAAGCCTGCGCCGGATCGAACAAGTCATCCGCGAACAGGGCCTCAACAACGTCGCCATTCTCGTTCAGCACAAGGACGGCCAATCGCTGACCTGCGTGATTTCCAGCCGCCAGATCAGCGTCGGCAATCAGCCGTGCATCGTCACAACTTTGCGCGACATCACCCAACAACAACGCTCGGAAGCGGCGCTCAAGGCCAGTGAAGAGAAGTTCGCCAAAGCCTTCCACTCCAGTCCCGACGCCATCACCATCACCGAACGCGACACCGGGCGCTATCTGGAGGTCAACGACGGCTTCTGCCGCCTGACGGGCTATCGCGCCGATGAGGTGGTCGGCCGCACGGTGTATCAGGTCGGCATCTGGGCCGAAGAAAAACAACGCTCGGCACTGCTCGCCGAGCTGCAGATCAAGGGCCGGGTGCACCACCAGGAAATGCTCGGCCGCAACAAGCGCGGCGAACTGTTGACCGTCGAAGTCTCGGTGGAACCGATCACCCTCAACGAAACCGCGTGCCTGCTGCTGACCGCGCGGGACGTCAGCCTGTTGAAAAACGCCGAAGCGCAGATCCGCCACCTGGCCTACCACGACCCGCTGACCAATCTGCCTAACCGCGCACTGCTGATGGATCGCCTGAGCCAGCAGATCGCCCTGCTAAAACGCCACAACCTGCGCGGCGCGTTGATGTTTCTTGATCTCGACCACTTCAAGCACATCAACGATTCGCTCGGCCACCCGGTGGGCGATACGGTGCTGAAAATCATCACGGCGCGCCTTGAAGCCAGCGTGCGCATGGAAGACACCGTGGCGCGCCTGGGCGGCGACGAATTCGTGGTGCTGCTCAGTGGCCTGGAAGGTTCGCGCAATGAAGTCAGCGCGCAGGTCCGCGAGCTGGCGGACACCTTGCGCGAACTGCTGTCGGAACCGATGTTCCTTGACGGCCAGCGACTGCAAGTGACACCGAGTATCGGTATCGCACTGATTCCCGATCATGGTTCGACCCCGACCGACCTGCTCAAACGCGCCGACATCGCGCTGTATCGGGCCAAGGATTCGGGGCGCAACACCACGCAGATGTATCACAACACCATGCAGAAAGCCGCCAGTGAACGCCTGCGCATGGAAACCGACCTGCGCCTGGCGCTTTCCCGGGGCGAGTTCAACGTGCATTACCAGCCGCAGGTGGACGCCCGCGACAATCGCATCGTTGGCGCCGAGGCGCTGGTGCGCTGGAACCATCCGGAGCTCGGCGCGCAATCGCCCACCGAATTCATCAAGATCCTGGAAGACAGCGGGCTGATTCTGGAAGTTGGCACCTGGATCCTCGATGAAGCCTGCGATGCCTTCAAACAGTTGATCGCCAAGGGCCTGATCGACCCGCTCGACTTCAGCCTGTGCGTGAACATCAGCCCACGGCAATTCCGCCAGAAAGACTTCGTCGAGCGCATTGAGCACAGCCTCGCCAGCCACGGCCTGCCCTGCTCGCTGTTGAAGCTGGAGATCACCGAAGGCATCGTCATCCAGAACCTGGAAGACACCATCAGCAAAATGCGCCGCCTGAAAAAACTCGGCGTGAGCTTCGCCATGGACGACTTCGGCACCGGTTATTCTTCGCTGACCTACCTCAAGCGACTGCCGGTCGACACCCTGAAAATCGACCAGTCGTTCATCCGTGATGCCACCACCGACCCCAATGACGCCGAGATCATCCGTGCCATCGTCGCCATGGCCCGCAGCCTGGAGTTGAAAGTGATTGCCGAAGGGGTGGAAACGCCGGAGCAGCTGGAGTTTTTGCAGGGGCTGGGCTGCCATTTTTATCAGGGATATCTGCACAGCCAACCGCTGCCAGTGGAATCGTTCCAAAAACTCCTGCAATAACACGGCGCCGGTAGGAGCGAGCACAAAAAAGGGCGCCAATGGCGCCCTTTTACATTGCCCTGCCTTAGTGCTGCAGAGCAGGTTTTTGCGTCCCGTTGATCGGGATTCGTTTGGCTTTCGCCTCTTCCGGAATCACCCGCAACAAGTCGATGCTCAACAGACCGTTGCTCAGGCCGGCAGCCTTGATTTCAATATGGTCCGCCAGTCGGAAGGACAGTTTGAAAGCCCGCTGTGCGATGCCTTGGTACAGATAGGTGACGTCTTCGTTCGCGTCACGCTTGCCGCCACTGATGGTCAGTACACCTTTTTCCACTTGCAGATCCAGGTCTTCTTCCTGGAAACCGGCGGCCGCTACGACAATGCGGTATTGGTCGTCGCCGTGTTTTTCAACGTTGTAAGGTGGATAGGTGCTGCCCGGCTCATTGCGCAGTGCGGTTTCGAAAAGGTCGTTGAAACGATCGAAACCGACCGAGGAACGGAACAGTGGTGCCATGGAAAATGCAGTGCTCATGATTCAAATCTCCTGAAAACATATCAGCAAGTTTTTTTGTCTCCGCGACCCGAATTCGGCATCGCGTAATCCTTAGATAGGGACCGCTGATTGCATTTCAAGAGTTTTTTTCAGATTTTTTTAAGCGGCCTCCAGCACCTGCAAACCCAGCAAACGCGAGACCTGATCCAGTTCGGTTTCACGACGCAGGACAGTAAAGAGCTCAACCGCTTCGGGATAATTACGCGTCAGCATGGCCAGCCACTGCTTCAGGCGACCGGGCGATTGACGGGGTGTCATCTGCGCCTTGGCTTGCAGCCAGAAGTCCTGGATCAGCGGCAGCAGCTCGGCCCAGGTCATCTCGATCACCTCTTCACCGGCACGAGCAGCGGCGATCTGCCGGGCCAGGTCCGGACGAGACACCAGCCCGCGACCAAGCATGATGTCTTCCACGCCGCTGATTTCGCGGCAGCGGCGCCAGTCTTCGACGCTCCAGATATCGCCATTGGCGAATACCGGCACCTTGACCACTTCCTGCACGCGAGGGATCCACTCCCAATGCGCCGGCGGTTTGTAGCCGTCCATCTTGGTCCGCGCATGCACCACGATGTGCTCCGCACCACCTTCGGCCAGGGCCGTGGCGCAAACCAGCGAGCCGTCAGGGCTGTCGAAGCCCAGACGCATTTTCGCGGTGACCGGAATGTGCGCCGGGACGGCGCGACGGACATGCTCGACGATCTGGTTCAGCAGCTCGGGCTCTTTGAGCAACACCGCGCCACCGCGTGACTTGTTGACGGTTTTGGCCGGGCAACCGAAGTTCAGGTCGATGACTTCGGAGCCCAACTCGCAGGCCAGCGCTGCGTTTTCCGCCAGGCACACCGGGTCGGAACCCAACAGCTGCACGCGCAACGGCACGCCGGACGCGGTGCGCGCACCCGTCAGCAATTCAGGGCCGAATTTGTGGAAGTAGGCAGGCGTGAGCAGTTGGTCGTTGATCCGGATGAACTCGGTCACGCACCAATCGATACCGCCCACACGGGTCAGCACGTCCCGCAGGATGTTGTCGACCAACCCCTCCATGGGCGCCAAAGCAATTTGCATGAAAAACACACTCGACGAAAAACGTGCGGCAGTTTACTGGTTTCGGCGGTTAGAAGGTATTTCGTCAGACCGGACGGTGTTGATTGTGCGGATGCTTTCGCGGGCAAGCCGCGAAGGGATCAGTCAGATCGCGACTTGCAACGCCGGACCATAACCCTCGATGAACTCTGCTGGCATGCGCTTGGGCTTGCCCGAGGAAAGCTCAATACAGACAAACGTGGTTTGCGCCCGCAGCAATGTAGTGTTGTCGCTCGGGCGTTTGAGCTGGAAGTGTCGCGTCATTTTCAGGCGCTGGTCCCAATCGACGATCCAGGTCGCCAATTGCAACTCGTCGCCCTCATAAGCCGCCGCCAGGTAATCGATCTCGTGCCGGACCACCGCCATCGCCCGATCCAGTCGCCGATACTCGACCAGGTCGAGGCCAAGCCGCTGCGAGTGGCGCCAGGCGCAGCGTTCGAGCCAGCTCACGTACACCGCGTTATTCGCGTGACCCAACCCGTCGATGTCCTCGGCGCCTACTTCCAGATCAATGATAAATGGCGTTGCCCTATCCCAGCCCATGCCCCACTCCCGGTCAGATGATGTCGACCGGGGCAGTGTAACGGATGCTCAGGCCGATTGGCGCGATTGCAGGCTGCGACCGGCCAGCAGTGATAACACGCCATCAATCACCCGCGGGTCGGCAAGCACCCGTTGATGACCACCCTCTTCCAGCCGCAGCAAACGGCTGTCAAACCAGGACTCGTGGATCAGCTGGGATTCTTTGACCGAAACAAAGTTGTCGTCTTCGGCGTGAACGATCAGGCCAGGCATGTCGAGCTGATAGCGCGAGACATCCAACGCAGCCGCGCGCATGCCGACGTCTTTTTCGACTTGCCGAATGAACGCCGAACGGGCTTTTGGCGGAAGCCGCACATAGCGGGCGAAACCGCGCAGAACCCCGAGAATCCGCGCCGGAGCACCAATGGTCACCAGGGTTTCGGTGCGCAGGCCCAACTGAACAGCGAGCATCGCGCTGGCACCGCCCATCGAGTGACCGATGACAGCCTGCAGCGGCGGCAACTCGGCGGCGGCCTCAAGCATGGCCCGGGCGAACAGCACGACGTTGGCTTCGTTACCCGGTGAGCGACCGTGAGCCGGACCGTCCAGAGCAACGACGGTGTACCCGGCCTCAACCAGCGCGGTGATCAGGCTGGCAAACTGCGTTGGTCGGCCTTCCCAACCGTGCATCAGCAACACTGCAGGACCTTGCCCCCAGCGCAACGCCGACAAGCCGAAGCGTAACGTGATGCGTTCGGATTTCGCCAGCAGCGGCAATTCCCAGTCACGCGGCGGCAGATCCCGCGGCGTCATGAACGCCAGTCGCATTTTGCTCGCGACCAGTTTCGGTGCAAACCAGCCCAAGGTGCCATTAACGCCACGAACCCACTTTAACGTGCTCATCGCTCTCACTCCTCAGGCCATTTGCCTTCAGGTCATAGCACCGCCGACTTGGCGGCACGCAGCAATCGATCGGACAACTCTCCCGGCCCCAACGCCCGCGCCAGAGCCAGTCCACCGACCATCAAGGCCATGTCGGCCAGGGCTTTGTCGGTGTCTTCCGGGCTGGCCGCCAACTGCGCGACCATCATTTCCACGTGTTCATTCAACGCCACCCGAAACGCGTCCGGCAGACGTCCCAGCTCGCCGACGGACGCCGGGATCGGGCACGCCGACTCAGAAGAGTCCCGGTGTTTGCGTGACAGGTAGAACGCAGCCACCAACGCGCGACGCTCTTCACCGGTCAATTCGGCGTCCATGTCGGCAATCAGGCCACGGCGGTGACCGAGCAGTTGCTTGAACGCTTCCAGCATCATCGCGTCCTTGCTTTCGAAGTGCGCATAGAAGCCGCCAACCGTCAGGCCGGCTGCACCCATCACTTCGCCCACGCTCGGTTCGGCCGGGCCACGCTGAATCAGCGCTGCGCTGGCGGCCTTGAGGATGCGTTCGCGGGTTTGAGCTTTTTTATCGTTCATCGTTGCCTCCGAATATTACGACTAGAATATTATTCTCATAATAATTTTCCGCAAGTCGTGGATGTGACCGCTGGTCTGAAGAACAGTTTGAAAGAAATGGGGGATTTGGCCAAACGCCAGACAAACAAAAGGGCCATTCAATAATTGAATGACCCTTATAAAATCCCGCAGAGCGGGTAATCGTGGCGTCCCCTAGGGGACTCGAACCCCTGTTACCGCCGTGAAAGGGCGGTGTCCTAGGCCACTAGACGAAGGGGACGCAAAACCTTCTATACAACTGATCAGTGCTGAGGGCTGATCGATTCAAGGCCGGTGTGGCCAGACCTTGAACTGTAAAATTGGTGGAGCTAAACGGGATCGAACCGTTGACCTCTTGCATGCCATGCAAGCGCTCTCCCAGCTGAGCTATAGCCCCGGATTTTTCGCCTCGCGGCGGAGCGACATCTTGCAACATCGCTTCTGTAAAACTGGCGTCCCCTAGGGGACTCGAACCCCTGTTACCGCCGTGAAAGGGCGGTGTCCTAGGCCACTAGACGAAGGGGACGCAAACCCTTCTATACATCAGATCAACGCTGAGTGCTGATCGCTTCAAGGCCGGTGTGGCCAGACCTTGAAGTGTAAATTGGTGGAGCTAGACGGGATCGAACCGTCGACCTCTTGCATGCCATGCAAGCGCTCTCCCAGCTGAGCTATAGCCCCTCATCGCTGAGGACGGGGCGAATCTTAATGGCGCATCGGAAACGTGTCAAATTTATTTTTAACAATTTCCAAAGTTTTTTGCCGACATAACAATCACTTACCGCCCTCCCCCCGTAAATTCGGGGGAAGAGCCGAAGATCAGGATCAAAAGACCGCAACCTCCGGCAGCTCCTGCGGGGTCAAACGACCTCAGGCGATGTTGCCCAAGAGTTTTTCCCACTCCTTGTTTTCCTTCTTCGACACACCACCGAGCAAGTCGATGGCCTGGCGCAGACGGAAACGCGTGAGGTCCGGGCCGAGGATTTCCATCGCGTCGAGCACCGACACCGAACTCGCCTGGCCAGTGATCGCGGCGAACATCAGCGGCATGGCATCACGCAGTTTCAATTCCAGGGATTCGACCACCGCTTGAATGGTCGCGGTGATGCTGTCCTTCTCCCACTGACGCAGGCTTTCCAGTTTCCACAGAATCAACTGCATCAACTGACGGACCTGATCGCCCGACAGCTTCTTCGACTCAAACAGCTTGGCATCCGGGTTCACGCCCCCGGCGAAGAAGAAACCGGCCAGCGGTGCGACCTGGCTGAAGGTTTCAACGCGGCCCTGCACGTGCGGCGCGATCTTCATCATGTATTCAGGGTTGAGCGCCCAGGTTTGCAGGCGCGAGGCGAATTCTTCCACCGGCAAATCGCGCAGCCATTGGCCGTTGAGCCACGACAGCTTCTCGATGTCGAAAATCGGCCCGCCGAGGGAGACGCGGCTCAGGTCGAAGTTGTCGACCATTTCCTGCAGCGAGAACTTCTCGCGCTCGTCCGGCATCGACCAGCCCATGCGTCCCAGGTAGTTGAGCATCGCTTCCGGCATGAAGCCCATGCGCTCGTAGAACGTCACCGAGGTCGGGTTCTTGCGCTTGGACAGCTTGCTCTTGTCCGGGTTACGCAGCAGCGGCATGTAGCACAGCTCCGGTTGTTCCCAGCCGAAGTATTCGTACAGAAGAATCAGTTTCGGTGCCGAAGGCAGCCATTCTTCGCCACGCAGCACGTGGGTGATGCCCATCAGGTGGTCATCGACCACGTTGGCGAGGAAGTACGTCGGCAGACCGTCGGTCTTCATCAGGACCTGCATGTCCATGCGATCCCACGGAATCTCGACATCGCCACGCAGCATGTCCGGCACCACGCACACGCCTTCGCTCGGCACCTTCATGCGGATCACGTGCGGCTCGCCGGCGGCCAGGCGGCGCGCGACTTCTTCTTTCGACAGCAGCAGCGCACGGCCGTCGTAACGCGGAGTTTCGCCGCGGGCCATTTGCTCGGCGCGCATCTGGTCCAGCTCTTCAGCGGTGCAGAAACACGGGAAGGCATGGCCCATCTCGACCAGTTGCTGGCAGTACTTCTGATAGATCTCGCCGCGCTCGCTTTGACGGTATGGACCGTGCGGGCCGCCGACGTCCGGGCCTTCGCTCCAGTCGATACCCAACCAGCGCAGGGCGTCGAAAATCTGCTGTTCGGACTCGCGAGTCGAACGCAACTGGTCGGTGTCTTCAATCCGCAGGATGAACTCACCGCCATGCTGCTTGGCAAAGCAGTAGTTGAACAAAGCGATGTAAGCGGTACCTACGTGGGGGTCCCCGGTAGGCGATGGCGCGATGCGCGTGCGGACGGTGGTCATGGCAAGTCTCGAAATGAAGATGAAACAAAGGGCGAATGGTAACAGGCGTTGCCCGCCCGGCTCCAGTGAGCAGGGCATTTAAGCCAAGTTTGCGTCTACAACGGGCCTTGGCCGCAATGAATGATCGATTATTCAACCGATGGCATTTACCCACTATCGACTGTATGCCAAATTCGCCTGCTGATACCTTTCCTTACAATTTCTCGACTACAGTTTGCCCCATGCCTGCCCAACTCAAGCGTCGCCTGTTTATTTTCCTGCTGATCGTCCTGCTGATTGCCGGGGGCTTTTTTGCCCAGTGGTTCTTCAAGGGACGGTTTTATGAAAGCACCGACAACGCCTATGTCCAGGGCGAGATCACCCGTGTGTCGAGCCAGTTGGGCGCGCGCATCGATCAGGTGCTGGTGCAGGACAACCAGCACGTCGAGAAAGGCCAGTTGCTGATCAGGCTCGAAGGCGACGATTTCCACCTCGCCGTCGACCGCGCCAACGCCACGCTCGCCACCCGTCAGGCCGAACGCCTGCAAGCCCAGAGCAAACTGACGCAGCAAGCCAGCCTGATTGCCGCAAGCGTAGCGCAAGTCGCGTCCAGCCAGGCCAGCCTCGGTCGCTCGCAGATTGACCTGTCCCGCGCGCAAACCCTGCGTAAACCCGGCTATGTGTCGGAAGAACGAGTGACCACCCTTTCCGCCGATAACCACATTGCCCGCTCGCAGGTGACCAAGGCCCAGGCCGACGCACAGAGTCAGCGCCAGCAAATCAACTCCCTCAGCGCAGAGATCAAGCGCCTCGACGCGATGATCGCCAACGCCAAAACCGATCTGGCCCAGGCCGAGTTGAACCTGACCCGCAGCGAAATCCACGCCCCCATCAGCGGCCTGATCGGCCAGCGTGCCGCCCGCGAAGGCCAATACGTGCAGGCCGGCGCTTATTTGCTGTCGATTGTCCCGGATCAAGACATCTGGATTCAGGCCAACTTCAAGGAAACCCAGATCGGCCACATGCAGCCCGGACAGAAAGCGGAACTGACGTTCGACGCCTACAGCGATACGCCGATCGACGCACGGGTCGACAGCCTGTTCGCCGCCTCGGGCGCGCAATTCAGCCTTCTGCCTCCGGACAATGCCACGGGCAATTTCACCAAAGTCGTACAACGGATTCCGGTAAAACTGACCTTCGCTGCGGACAACCCGCTGCACGGCAAGATTCGTCCGGGCATGTCGGTCACCGCCAAAGTGAACATCAAAGACACCCCTGACGATGGCCGGTGATCAACTGATCCGCCCGGTCGGCGAACCGACCCGGCGGGACTGGATCGCGGTCATGAGCGTGATGCTCGGCGCCTTCATGGCGGTGCTCGACATCCAGATCACCAACTCGTCACTCAAGGATATTCAGGGCGCGCTGTCGGCGACGCTGGAAGAAGGCTCGTGGATATCCACATCGTATCTGGTCGCGGAAATCATCATGATTCCGCTGACCGCGTGGCTGGTGCAGCTACTCTCGGCGCGTCGACTGGCGGTGTGGGTGTCCCTTGGATTTCTTGCCGCGTCCCTGCTCTGCTCGATGGCGTGGAGCCTGGAAAGCATGATCATTTTCCGCGCACTGCAAGGCTTCACCGGCGGCGCGCTGATCCCGCTGGCGTTTACCCTGACGCTGATCAAACTTCCCGAACACCACCGCGCCAAAGGCATGGCCATGTTCGCCATGACCGCAACGTTCGCGCCCTCCATCGGCCCGACGCTCGGTGGCTGGCTGACGGAAAACTGGGGCTGGGAATACATTTTCTACATCAACATCCCGCCGGGCCTGATCATGATCGCCGGTCTGATGTATGGCCTGGAGAAAAAAGAAGCGCACTGGGAACTGCTCAAAAGCACCGACTACACCGGGATTCTCACCCTCGGCATCGGCCTTGGCTGTTTGCAGGTTTTCCTGGAGGAAGGCCATCGCAAAGACTGGCTGGAATCAAACCTGATCGTGACCCTGGGCAGCATCGCGCTGATCAGCCTGATCACCTTTGTGATCGTGCAGTTTTCCAAACCCAATCCGCTGATCAACCTCGGGATTCTGGGCAATCGCAACTTCGGCTTATCAAGTATTTCCAGCCTGGGAATGGGCGTCGGGTTGTACGGTTCGATCTTTCTATTGCCGCTGTACCTGGCGCAGATCCAGAACTACAACGCGCTGCAGATCGGCGAAGTGATCATGTGGATGGGCGTGCCGCAGCTGTTCCTGATTCCGCTGGTGCCGAAGCTGATGAAATACGTCTCGCCGAAATGGCTGTGCACCCTGGGCTTCGGGTTGTTTGGCCTGGCGAGTTTTTCTTCGGGGGTGCTGAACCCGGACTTTGCCGGACCGCAGTTCAATCAGATCCAGATCATCCGCGCACTCGGCCAGCCGTTGATCATGGTGACCATCTCGCTGATCGCCACCGCGTATATCCTGCCGCAGGACGCGGGCTCGGCGTCGAGCCTGTTCAACATTCTGCGCAACCTTGGCGGCGCCATTGGCATCGCCCTTCTCGCCACATTGCTGGATGCGCGGACCAAGACTTACTTTGATTATTTGCGTGAATCCATCGTGCCGAGCAACCCGCAGGTGGCCGAGCGAATGGCGTCGTTGACGGAGCGGTTTGGCAGTGAAACGGCAGCGCTGGGCAAGCTCAGCGAGATTGCGCATCAGCAGGCGTCGATCATGGCTTACAACGATGCGTTTCATTTTGTCGGGATTGCGCTTGGGATCAGCATGATTGCGGTGTTGCTGACCAAGCAATTACCGGCGGGGTTGAAGGCTGGCGAGGCGCACTAGTTGATATTTGTATCGACCTGACCGGCCTCATCGCGGGCAAGCCCGCTCCCACAGGTTATGTGTCGATCACGATATTGCGATTGACACAAAACCTTGTGGGAGCGGGCTTGCCCGCGATGAGGCCAGTACAAGCAGCGCAAATCAAACAGCAATCAACCGATCCCGCAGCTTGGTAATCTCATCACGCATCTGCGCCGCCGCTTCGAATTCCAGGTCGCGAGCCAAGGCGTACATCTTCTCTTCCAAGGCCTTGATGCGCTTGGCGACCTCTCCCGGCGAACGCAATTCCGCTTCGTACTTGGCGCTTTCCTCGGCAGCCTTGGCCATGCCTTTGCGCTTCTTGCTGCGCGAGCCCGGCACGGTGGCGCCTTCCATGATGTCGGCAACGTCCTTGAACACTCCCTTCGGCGTAATGCCGTTGGCCAGGTTGAAGGCGATCTGCTTGTCGCGCCGACGCTCGGTTTCACCGATGGCCCGCTCCATGGAACCGGTGATGCGATCCGCGTACAGAATCGCCCGACCGTTGAGGTTACGCGCCGCGCGACCGATGGTCTGGATCAGCGAGCGCTCGGAACGCAGGAAGCCTTCCTTGTCCGCGTCAAGAATCGCCACCAGCGATACTTCGGGCATGTCCAGGCCTTCCCGCAGCAGGTTGATGCCCACCAACACATCAAACGTGCCGAGGCGCAAATCGCGGATGATTTCCACGCGTTCCACGGTGTCGATGTCCGAGTGCAGATAACGCACGCGCACGCCGTGGTCGGCCAGGTAATCGGTCAAGTCTTCGGACATGCGCTTGGTCAGCGTCGTGACCAATACCCGCTCTTCGAGGGCGACACGCTTGGTGATTTCCGAGAGCAGGTCGTCGACCTGGGTCAGCGCCGGACGGATTTCGATTTGCGGGTCCACCAGACCGGTCGGGCGTACCAGTTGCTCGACCACCCGGCCCGCATGTTCCGCTTCGTAGTTGCCCGGCGTGGCCGAGACAAAAATCGTCTGCGGGCTGATGCCTTCGAACTCGTCGAAGCGCATTGGCCGGTTGTCCAGCGCCGAGGGCAGCCGGAAGCCGTATTCCACCAGCGTTTCCTTACGTGAGCGGTCGCCCTTATACATGGCACCGACCTGCGGCACGCTGACGTGGGATTCGTCGATCACCAGCAAGGCATCGGCCGGCAAGTAATCGAACAAGGTCGGCGGCGCCTCACCGGATGCACGGCCCGAGAGGTAGCGCGAGTAGTTTTCGATGCCGTTGCAGTAGCCCAGTTCGAGGATCATCTCCAGGTCAAAGCGCGTGCGTTGTTCAAGGCGTTGCGCTTCCACCAGTTTGTTGTTGGAGCGCAGATACTCCAGCCGTTCCTGCAACTCGACCTTGATCCCTTCGATGGCGCCGAGCAGGGTTTCTCGCGGCGTCACGTAGTGGCTTTTCGGGTAGAACGTGAAACGCGGAAGCTTGCGGATCACCTCGCCGGTCAGCGGATCGAAGGCCGACAGGCTCTCGACTTCGTCATCGAACAGCTCGATGCGGATCGCTTCGAAATCGGATTCTGCCGGGTGAATGTCGATCACATCACCACGCACGCGGAACGTCGCCCGGGCGAAATCCATGTCGTTGCGGGTGTATTGCAGGTCTGCCAGGCGACGCAGCAAGGCACGCTGATCGAGCTTGTCGCCACGATCCACGTGCAACACCATTTTCAAATAGGTTTCCGGGCTGCCCAGACCGTAGATGCACGACACCGTGGTGACGATGATCGCGTCCTTGCGCTCCAGCAAGGCTTTGGTCGCCGAGAGTCGCATCTGTTCGATGTGATCGTTGATCGAAGCGTCTTTCTCGATGAAGGTGTCCGACGACGGCACGTAGGCTTCAGGCTGGTAGTAGTCGTAGTAGGAAACGAAGTATTCAACAGCATTGTTCGGGAAGAACGCCTTGAACTCGCCGTACAACTGCGCAGCCAGGGTCTTGTTCGGCGCCAGCACCAGCGTCGGGCGCTGCACCTGGGCGATGACGTTGGCGATGCTGAATGTCTTGCCCGAACCGGTCACACCGAGCAACGTCTGGTGAGCCAAACCGGCTTCGATGCCCTCGACCATCAGGCGAATGGCTTCCGGCTGGTCGCCGGCGGGCTCGAAGCGGGTGACTAGCTGGAATTCAGACATGAAATACCTCTGGGTTCACCCGTGCGCGGTCAAACCGGACAGGAACGAGAAAGACCGCAAACGACCGACGTCGCCCGAGGAAAAAACTGGATTGTGCTCAATGTGGAGTCGATTGCCTTCGCTTTCAAGGCAAACGTCCTACATTCCTCGACGTCTTTGACGGGATCAATCGACTAACGGTCGGAAAATAATCGGAAAAACTTACGGTAAAAGCCGAATCGACTGTCGCCATCCTTCGCCGATGGCCTCTATACTAGCTCCCCGTTTGTGCACCGCTCTAGTGCATTCGGCTGGAGCGCGACACGTCCCTCCACACTCCATTCAGAGCCGCCGCAAAAATGAGCCTGTTCTCCGCTGTCGAAATGGCACCACGCGATCCAATCCTGGGCCTCAACGAAGCATTCAACGCCGATACCCGTACCAACAAGGTCAACCTGGGGGTCGGTGTTTACTGCAACGAGGAGGGGCGAATTCCACTCCTGCGCGCCGTTGTCGAAGCCGAGACGATTCGCGTCGCTCAACACGCTTCCCGTGGCTACTTGCCAATCGATGGCATCGCGGCTTACGACCAGGCCGTGCAAAAACTGCTGTTTGGCAATGACTCGCCACTGATCGCCGCTGGCCGCGTCATTACCACCCAGGCCGTTGGCGGTACTGGTGCGCTGAAAATCGGTGCCGACTTCCTCAAGCAACTGCTGCCGAACGCCGTCGTGGCGATCAGCGACCCGAGCTGGGAAAACCACCGCGCGCTGTTCGAAACCGCCGGTTTCCCGGTGCAGAACTATCGTTACTACGACGCCGCGACCCACGATGTGAACCGTGCCGGCCTGCTGGAAGACCTGAACGCCCTGCCGAACGGCTCGATCGTTGTGCTGCACGCCTGCTGCCACAACCCGACCGGCGTGGACCTGAGCCCGGCGGACTGGAAAAACGTTCTGGAAGTCGTGAAGGCCAAGGGTCACGTACCGTTCCTCGACATGGCCTATCAGGGCTTTGGCGACGGCATCGACGAAGACGCCGCCGCCGTGCGTCTGTTCGCTGAATCGAGCCTGACTTTCTTCGTCTCCAGCTCGTTCTCCAAATCCTTCTCGCTGTACGGCGAGCGCGTTGGCGCCCTGTCGATCGTCAGTGAATCGAAAGAAGAAAGCGCGCGCGTGCTGTCGCAAGTCAAACGCGTGATCCGCACCAACTACTCCAACCCGCCGACCCACGGTGCAAGCATCGTCGCCGCTGTGTTGAACAGCCCGGAACTGCGCGCTCAGTGGGAAGAAGAACTGGCCGAAATGCGCTTGCGGATTCGCGGCATGCGCACCCAGATGGTTGATCTGCTGGCGAAACAGGCTCCGCAGCGCGACTTCAGCTTCGTGGGCCGTCAGCGTGGCATGTTCTCCTACTCTGGCCTGACGGTTGAGCAAGTCACCCGCCTGCGCAACGAGTTCGGCATCTACGCCCTGGACACCGGCCGCATCTGCGTCGCCGCGTTGAACCAGAGCAACATCGATGTCGTGACCAAGGCCATTGTTGCGGTGATCTGAGTCATCAAGCGCTAAACAAACGGGAAGCCCTTGGGCTTCCCGTTTTTATTTGGCGCAGATAATTCTCAACCTCATGGTCGAGCGCTCTAGACTGCACGTCATATTACTGTGGGAGCCGGGCTTGCCCGCGATGGCGGTCGATCAACCAACAACAGGGTTGAATGTGAGAGCCCTGTCGCGGGCAAGCCCGCTCCCACAGGTTCTATGTACATTTCGGAATTCTGACGAGAACCCACATGAAAAACGATGACCTGCGCGCTGAGCGCGATGACCTGAATGACCTGAATGACTTCATCCCCCGCGTCCCGGCCAAACGCAGCAATAACCTGGTGCTGCAAGTGGCTGCGGGTGTGTTTCTCGGCGGCCTGGCCTTGTGGCTGGTGCAACTGGGCGCGACGCTGCTTTACGCCAAACTGATGCTTGCCACCGTGACGTTCGGCGGTTAAGCCAGTTCGGTCGCGCGCTGGCTGGCCGCATCGTCATAGGCGACGTACAGCGATTCGGCGACCTGGCTTTTGATGGCCTTGGTGCTTTCCAGGCCCAAAACAAAACCTTCGGCCTTGCCGCCAGCGCGATTCAATTCGTCAGCGGTGCTGGCCTGAGTGATTGCGTCGAACAGTTTTTCGGCGTGCGGACCGACCCCTTTGGGCAGGCTGATCTGAGCGATGCTCATGCGGACACCTCATTATTGCGAAGCGTGAGGGCTGGGTGATTCATGGCGCGTACCTTTTCGGCGAATGGCCGGCAGCGCGTGTAACCACTTCCGGGCGGCCATGGTAGACCTCTGATGCGATTCTGGTAACCGCCAATCGCCGATAAACCGCCGTCCGTCCCGACGAATCGCTCAAGCTGCCAACAGGTGCTTGACTTCTCTTTTTGAATCAGTAACATACACGCCATTCCGCGATAGCTCAGTTGGTAGAGCAAGTGACTGTTAATCACTGGGTCCCTGGTTCGAGTCCAGGTCGTGGAGCCAGACAAGGTTCGGAGAAGGCTTTCAAAATCTCGGAACACCAAAAACCCGCCTTATGGCGGGTTTTTTCGTTTTGGCGTTCCGTCGGATTCCGGTGGGTGCGCGGCGTTTTAAGGGTAGAGCTTGGAATAAAGGTCTGTTCGATAGAAGGGAGTACCCTTATGTCGCGGACATGCCCATGGACAGTTCCTCCAGCCCGACACCGGCCGGTGCGTCTTGGCGCAGGCGCTCGCGCAGTAGCCGGCAGCCTGCGACGTAGGCCAGGCGCAGGTGTGCTTCGTCAAAGGTTTTGCTCACCGGCAGCAGACGCACGCTCGCCGGATCACGACCGACACGCTGGCAGGCGCTGGCGATGCGCCGCTGCACTGCAGCCAGATTGCGCCGAAAGTCCTCAACGCTGTTGGCCTGCGGGTAGCGGCCGTGGCACTCGTGCAGGGTCAGGGTGTCGACTTCGGTGACCTCTTCAATACGGGCTGCATCAGTTGGCAGCTCCTTTACGGGTGACAGGCTCGGCAGCAGGATTGAAGACCGGCTCGCGACGCGGCAAACGGCCGTTGAGCACGGCGTACGCCACCAGACCAATCAACAGCCCCCAGAACGCCCCACCGATCCCGAACAAAGTGATGTTGGCGGCAGCAGCCAGGAAGGTAATCAGCGAGGCTTCGCGGGATTTGGCGTCGACCATGGCACTGGCCAGGCTGCCGCCGATGGTGCCCAGCAGGGCGAGCCCGGCCAGAGTAGTGATGAAGGTTGCCGGGAAGGCCATGAACACCGCAGCGAGGGTCACGCCGAAGACCCCTACGAGGATGTAGAAGACGCCCGCAGCAATGCCGGCGATCCAGCGCCTGGAGGGTTCTTCATGGGCCTCCTTGCCGGTGCAGATGGCTGCTGTAATCGCCGCAATGTTGAACGCGTGGGAACCAAAGGGCGCCATGAGCAAGGAGCCCAACCCGGTGAGGGTCACGATCGGATTGGCACTGGTGCTGAACCCATCGTTACGCAGTACCAGCATGCCAGGCATGTACTGACCGGTCAGGGTGATCAGAAACAACGGCAGCGCGACACTGAGCAAAGCATTGAGCGAGAACTCAGGCAGGGTGAATACTGGTGCCGCGAGTTGCAGCCCCAGCCCCGACAAATCGACACGCCCCTGAATCAGCAGGAAGGCCAGCCCCAATGCCAGAATGCCCACCACCGCGTAGCGTGCGGTAAAACGTTTGAGCAGGATGTAGGCGACAATCAGCAACCCGACCAGCATCGGGTCAATGCTCATGCCGCCAAAAGCACCGATGCCAAACTGCAGCAGGATACCGGCCAGCAGCCCTGCGGCCACACCCGGCGGGATCAGTCGGATGACTTTTTCGAAGTAGCCGGACAAGCCCAGCAGCACGAAGGCAGCGGCCGAGATCATGTACGCGCCCACCGCCTCGGCATAGGGCGTGGTGGCCAGGGCGACGACCAGGAATGCCGCCGCGGGTGTCGACCAGGCGGTGATGATCGGCTCGCGAGAAACCCAGCTGAGGAACAGCCCGGTAAAGCCCACGCCAATCGACACGGACCACACCCACGAAGCTGTCAACTCAGGACTCAGCCCAGCTACCTTGGCTGCCTGGAAGACCAGAATGAAGGTGCCGCCATAGTTGACAATGACCGAGATCAGACCGGCGACAATCGGATGAATGAGATCGCCGAGGCGAATAGATGACTTGGATGTTGAAGAAGACATGGCTTTACTTTGCTCCTTGCAAAGCGAGGTACTTGGCCTCGACTGGAAAGTGATTTATAACGCTGAAATGGCCTGTTTTGCCCGTACACTTTTGCGCATGAAACCAGACCACTTGTCGGGCCTGCGGCGGTCCATGCCTAGCCATGCACGCGGGCGAAGTCCTGTATGAAATCGGTCAATGCCTCGACCGCCGGCAGCGTGACCGCGCTGTAGATGCAGGCCCTGACGCCACCAACCGAGGCATGGCCCCTGAGGCCTCTGAATCCGGACTGATCGACCAGGCACAAGAAGTCCTTTTCAACCGCGGTATCGGCGAGCACGAACGGCACGTTGTTGATCGAGCGAAACGACGCTTGCACACTGTTGCGATAGAACCCGTCGCTGTCGTCAATCGTGCGATACAGCAGCTCGGCCTTGGCCTGGTTGGTCTGGTGGATCTTCTCGATACCACCGCAGCGTTGAATCCACTTGAATGTCAAACCGGTGAGGCACCAGAGGAAGGTTGCCGGCGTATTGAGCATCGATTCCGCGTTGGCGATGTGCGCGTAATTGAGAATGTCGGGGGTGACCTCCAGTGCGGCATCGAGTAGCGCGGCGTCAATGATCACGATGGTAAGGCCCGCCGGCCCCATGTTCTTTTGCGCGGCGGCATAGATAAGGCCGTGTTTGGCAACATCAATGGGTTTGGAGAGCAGGCTTGAACAGGCGTCGCAGACCAGAGGAACCGACACGCATGGCGCGCCGGCGAATTGCACGCCGTGCACCGTTTCGTTCTCCGTGTAGTGCAGATAGGCTGCGTTCGGGTTGAGGTTCCAGTTCGTCACGGCGGGGATGCGATCAAAGCCAGAAGCCTTGCTGCTGGCAGCGATACGAACGTCGCAGTAGCGCTGAGCAGCCTGGATGGCCTTGCCCGACCAGAGCCCGGTATGCAGATAGTCCGCAGTCCCTTTTATCGCCCAACAGATTCATCGGCACTTGGGCAAACTACAGCGAGGCGCCGCCTTGCACGAACAGCACTTTGTACTGGCTGGGCACCTGCAGAATCGCCCGCAGGTCTTGTTCGGCCTGATAGGCAAGTTCCATGAACACCTCTGAGCGATGGCTGATTTCCATCACCGACATGCCGGTACCAGCGAAGTCGAAAAACTCTTCGTGCGCTTGCCGAAGCACTTCAAGCGGCAGCGCGGTTGGCCTTGCGCTGAAGTTGTGTGACCTTGCCATACCTTAATCCAGCCCTGCTCAAAGTTGCCCACCAAGCGATAGATCGCCGAGCACAAAGGCAATAGCGATGGACAGAGCCTACGGATAGACTGGCCTGCCTTTGCAGGCCAATTTATTCACATAGGGCAGACCGCATGGCGAAAACCTTCGAGCTCGAAACGCTGAAGATGCGACTCAACGACGCCGAGTTTCAGCTGCTGGATCTGCACCAGCGGATTCAGCGTGCCCTGCGTGCACTGATCCTCGACGGTGCCCTTGACTCTGGCCTGAAGCTGCCGGCAACCCGGGTCCTGGCCAAGACGCTCGGCGTTGCCCGCGACACGGTCGAGAACGCCTACGTGCAATTGCACCGTGATGGCTTCATCGTGCGGCGCGAGGGCTCGGGCAGCTATGTATCCGAGTCGGTTGGCACCGAATTGCGCGGGGCTGCGCGCCGGCGCATGAAATTGCTAGACACCAAACACAGCGAGGCGGCGCCAGGACCGGGCTTGAGCCGGCGCGGTCGGATGATTTTCGACAGTGGTGGAGTTACCGATCAACAGGTAATCAAGGCCTTTGCCACAGGTCTGCCGGAAACCCGCACCTTCCCCACCGATGTCTGGGAACGCCTGCAACGCCAAGTCATGAAGGACTACCGGGGCAATGTCCTGCTGCACGGAGACCCGCAAGGCGCCGAGCCTCTGCGCAAGGCGATTGCCACCTACTTGAACCTCGAACGCGGTGCCAAATGCTCCCCCGACCAGATCATGGTGTTGAGCAGCACTCGCCAGGCCCTTTTTCTGTGTGCGCAGTTGTTGGTGGATGTCGGCAAACCAATCCTGCTGGAAAACCCGGGTTACTATGGCGCCAAGAAGGCCTTTGAAACCGCCGAGACCAAGGTCGTGCCCATTGACGTCGATGCCCTGGGCATACGCACGGACCTGCTGTACGCCGACCGTAGCGGCGCCAATTGCGTCTATATCACGCCGTCTCATCAATACCCCACCGGCGCGACCTTGCCGCTGGAGCGTCGTCTTGAGCTGATCAACTGGGCAGCGGAGAGGGGCAAGTGGGTCATCGAAGATGACTACGACAGCGAGTTTCACTACGACGGGCAGCCGACTGCCTGCGTACAGGGCCTGGACAAGTACCAGCGTACGCTCTACATCGGCACCTTCAGCAAGACCCTCTACCCTGGGTTGCGAATGGGCTACATAGTACTGCCCCACGAGTTGATCAAAGCCTTCACCTACGCGCGCAGCATCATGGACGGCCACACGCCACAAATCCTGCAACTGACCCTGGCGCGCTTTATGGAGGACGGCCATTACAACGCCCATGTCCGGGCCATGCGCAAACTGTATGCCGGGCGCCGTTCCATCATGCTCGACGCGATCGGCAAGCACTTGGACGGCATCGTTACCGCCTTGCGCCCTCCCGGCGGGCTACAAATTCCCTGCCTGCTGCACGATGGCTGGTCGGAGGAAAAGACCATCCGCCAAGCTGCCAGAGCGGGCGTGCAACTGCCCGGCCTCAGTCGGCTGTACGCCGGCGAGGAGAAGAAACAAGGTTGGCTATTGGGGTATTCGTCCTTGACCGCCTATGAAATCGAAGCAGCCATGCTGCGCCTGGCCAAAGCGCTGAGCAAGAAATAGGACAACAAATGGCTGGCCGAGCTGCAGAACACCGTGTCCTTTTCTGCGCAACGCTCCAGAACAAATATGTTTCAGACGCTGTCACGTGCCTACGATGAATGCCACGCATTAACGCTTGAATAGGCATATGGGTGAGCAGCGTTTCACATTCGTGGTAATTGTTCATGGTTTCTGCGCTTCGCCCGCTGGAGCGAGTTAGACCTCAAACATGGCGTCTGGGAGAGATCCGACACGCGACCAGTGCTGTAAGGCATACCCTTTTCCACAAGCGCGCTCCGAAAAATGGGGTATGACACCAACACCGAGATCTGCGGCCATGGCGTTTCGCTCGATATCCTGCAGCGAACGGATCGAGTCGGGTTTGTGGACGGACACAGGCATTGAAAGACTGATGAGCCACAGGGAACGCAACAACGTCCGCGCCGCTTACATCCACAATGCCGAATTCATCGAGGATCGCAGGCTGATCATGAACTGGTGGAGCCGGCACCTTAAGGCTAATCAGCAGAAGCATGTCAGCCCACGCGAATTTGCCAATCAGAAAAATCGATGTGGCTTACGTTCGGAGCAAGCAGGTTGGCGCAGTAAGTCCTGCAGCCGCCGCGCGAGTTCACTCACCGGCCAAAGCGAGTTTTCAATGTATTTAGTAAATTCGGAGCGACCCAGTAGAAAACCCGAAAGGTCATCACGGACGCGTATAGAAAGAAATATTTAATAGTTTTTTGTCGCTTAAACCTCCTGTTTTTCAGAAGACGTCACTGAATGTGCTGTAACGATCGCTACCGAACGATTTCCACGCTACACACGGTAGTTCGATATAACCAAATAAACCGCCAGTAGCATTTAATACGCGAAAACTACTACCAAAGTAGTAGTTTATTGAAATTCAATACCAACGCATTAGCTAGCTAAGCAATTAATATTACTCGTTGCCAGTGATAAATCAGGTTGAAAATTCAGAAAAGCACTATCTAGTTGTAAAAATATATGTCACATTTTTCCTACATTTCGGCAAATATCATGTGCTCTCATCAAATGATGCTTTTGGCTTTTTGCAAGTGAGGGAAGTTATGGCTGGTGTTATGGCGTCAATTAACAGTCGCACACAGCTAGTAGGCCAGAATCGACTGGAACTCCTACTTTTTAGATTTAATACGAATCAATTGTATGGAATTAACGTCTTCAAGGTCCGAGAGGTTATACGCTGCCCTTCCTTATCTATACTACCAAAGTCTAATCCCAATATTTGTGGCGTGGCGAATATAAGAGGTATTTCAATCCCCATACTCGATCTGGCGATGGCCACTGGATTGCCAGGTGTTGAAGATCAGGCATCGGCCTTCGTGATAATTACTGAGTACAACACTCGAACGCAGGGATTTTTGGTCTACGCGGTTGAACATATTGTTAATTTAAATTGGGAGGACATCCATCCGCCTCCTAAAGGAAGTGGTGAAGACAACTATTTAACAGCTGTCACGCGTCTGGGCGATCAGTTGGTTGAAATCATTGATGTCGAAAAAGTATTGGCTCAGATATCCCCCACTTCAGAGGAGATATCAGAGGGGGTTGTGGGTGCCGACGTAACTCATCTGGCACGGAAGCTGCGGGTGCTCACGGTAGATGACTCAGTGGTGGCCCGCAAGCAAGTAACCCGTTGCCTGGAAACCGTTGGGGTTGAGGTCGTCGCATTGAATGATGGTCGACAGGCTCTGAACTACCTACGGTCAATGCTGGATGAAGGACGCAAACCGGAGGAAGAGTTTCTTATGATGATCTCGGACATCGAGATGCCTGAGATGGACGGCTACACGTTGACTGCGGAAATCCGTAACGACCCACGAATGTCAGATTTGCACATTGTGCTGCACACCTCACTGTCCGGTAGCTTCAACCAGTCGATGGTCAAGAAAGTAGGCGCTAGTGATTTTCTCGCTAAATTCCGGCCCGACGATTTAGCCGGGCGAGTCGTCGCTCGCATTCGGGCAACGACCACCCAGTAAGTTTTTAACAGATCAAGACTAAAGCCAAGGAGGTTTTAAGGGACAAAAGGACTCAGAAAATACCGAGAGGTAGATACATGTTGAAATCGTGCAAGAACAGCGACGTTTGCAAAGATTTTTTCAACAGCGAGCGGTGTCAATCCGGCCCAGACAGCCCCTACTGGAAAGAAGCACAGCTCATAGATACCAGGAACGATACTGAGTTGGCAGATATATCTAAAATAGCGAATTCAACTTCTCAAAAAACAAAAGAAACTATTGTTGTCGACGCCATGTCTAGCTCTGTCACTCTGGAAGAAGAGCTAATAGCTGCAAAAAAACTCTATATGCAATCAAAATCAGCCGTCGTTGAAATGTTCAATCAAGCGAGGATGGGGCGTGCAATCGCTGTAGAACAGGCAGATGAGCTGGTCGATAACATACGCGGTTCGATTGCTCGCCACCCCAGCGCTTTTATTAGTTTGGTTCGACTCAAAGGTGCGGATGAATACACTTACATGCATTCAGTAGCGGTGTGTGCCTTGATGATTGCTGTTGCTCACCAATTGGATTTTTCTGCAGAACTAATCCACCAGGCCGGCCTCGCGGGGTTGCTACACGACGTAGGTAAAATGGCGATTCCCGGGGCCATTCTCAACAAACCCGGTAAATTGACAGAGGAAGAGTTTGACGTCATTCGCCAGCACCCTCAAATGGGCGCGCGCATGTTGCGAGCCTTGGTACCGGTTTGCGAGATGGTTGTGGACGTGTGTCTGCACCATCACGAAAAGATTGATGGTTCCGGCTATCCAGATCGGTTGGCTGGTGAGCAAATCAGCCTTTTCTCTCGTATGGCAGCCATTTGCGACGTCTACGATGCCGTCACCTCGGATCGTCCATACAACGAAGCCTGGGGTCCGGCAATCGCCATTCAAAAAATGTCGGAATGGAAACGACACTTCGACAGTTCGGTCTTTCAGGCATTTGTCAAATCAGTCGGGATATACCCGGTGGGCTCTATTGTTCGCCTAAGCAGTGGAGATATCGGAGTAGTCGTGGAGCAAAGCCCCAATTCTTTGTTAACTCCAAAAGTTAAAATCTTCTACTCCCCTGCTTCAAATACCTATATCACCCCTACTTTAATTGATATCGGCGAACCTGCACAGAGCGAGAAAATCATTGAGCGGGTCTTGGCGCAACACTACGGGTTTAAAAACACAGAAACACTTTGGCACGGTTCGCCCGCACAAACAAAATAACAAATAAATAGCTGTACCGGCTTAGTCTTGTTCGAGCTGTATTTTAACGAACAAAACCACGAAAGCAGCAAACAACTTAGCCTTTAGTCGCCTCGTCGTGCAAGAACATAAAATGCTGCCGTCTTTAACGATGGTATAAAATATAGTGGGCAGGGGGATATTATGAAATTCAAGTCTTTGCAGACACGCATTTGTGTCACTGCAGGTATATGCTTATTTGTTTCTTCGACCAGTCTGGTCATTTACGGGGTATTTAACTCTCGAGCAAATGAGCAGTATGTCTCGACAGAAGTCACAACACTTGTTGAAAAATCAACGATCCGTGAGATCCAGAACCTGGCTGAGTCTCGAGCAAATGCCATTCAAACAAAACTGCAGAATGCGCTTGATGCAGCTCGCACCATGGCCACAGCATTTGCAGCCAGCAAGACCTCTCAAAGCCCCTTAGCACTAGGTCGGGAACAGGTTAATACGGTATTACTCAGCGTTCTTAAAGACAACCCAGAATTCAATGGCACCTATTCATGCTGGGAGCCCGAGGCGTTGGATGGACAAGATATGGCGTTCCGTAACACCTCAGATGGTAGCAACCCGTTAACCGGACGCTTCACCCCTTATTGGACGCGTAGCGCTGACGGCCATGTCGCAGTACAGCCGCTAGTGGAGTATGACTCTACGGATCGTCATCCCAATGGGGTGCTTAGAGGTGGCTGGTACAGCGGCCCGCGTTCAACATTGAAAGAAAGCGTGCTCGATCCTATCCCGTATGTAGTGCAAGGGAAAAATGTCTGGTTGACAACTTTGTCGGTTCCGATCGTTGCTAATGGCAAATTTTACGGAGTGGTAGGCGCTGACTTCGATATTTCCTTCATTCAGAAACTCAGCGAGCAAATGTCTGCGGATCTCTATGGTGGCAAGGGCTCGGTAACCATTATGAGTAACCAGGGATTGGTAGTGGCTGACAGTGGTCGCATCGACCTGATCGGTCAGCCGATCAAGAATTTGCTGCCCGAAACTTGGGACAAAGTACTCAGTGACATACAGGGCGCACGCGGCAATAGCCTACTCAATCCCCAAACGCAAAACATTGAAGTGCTCATGCCGATTCAGCTTGGGCGTACTGGAAAACCTTGGGCTGTGTTGATTCGACTGCCCAAGGCGGTGGTCATGAGCCAAGCAATTACTCTAGAGCACGAATTGCAGGCGCGCAGCGTCAGCAACAGCACCTGGCAAGTGTCAGTGGGGCTGGTCATTTCACTGTTGGCATTGGTAGGCCTATGGTTTGCAGCGGCAAAAATCGTCGGACCGATTCGTGAGGCAGCAGCGCTGGCAGCAAACATCAGTTTAGGGGACTTCTCCCGCCGGTTAGTACAGCAATCAGAAGATGAAGTCGGACAGCTGTCATATGCACTAAACGACATGTCAGAAAGCCTGCAACGCCAAGTAAGGGTAGCCGAACGCATTTCTGAGGGTGATCTGGATCTGGAGGTACGGCTATCTTCGCCAAACGATACACTCGGCAAGTCACTACAGAAGATGGTCAGCAACCTCAACAATCTGATTTCCGAGGTGCAGGTCAGCGCCACCCAGATCACTGGCAGTTCGGAGCAGGTAACCGATTTGAGTCAATCGCTATCGGACGGAGCATCGAACTCCGCCTCATCTGTCACTGAAATTAGTGCCGTCATGACTCAGATGGCCGCGCAGACTTCCGATAATGCTGCCAATGCCAAAAAAGCTGATGAGCAATCACAAGCTTCAAGAGCTGACGCAGGCGAAAGCGACAAGCTGATGAGCGAGCTTATTGCTGCCATGGCGGAAATCGACAATTCGGGAAAAGACATTACAGCGATTATTACCACCATCGATAACATCGCCGCACAAACCAACCTATTAGCCCTCAACGCAGCGATCGAGGCGGCTAGGGCTGGCGAACTGGGGCGTGGTTTTGCGGTAGTGGCCGACGAAGTTCGCAGTCTTGCAGCGCGGAGCGCTGAGGCCGCTCAACAGACAGCGGCACTGATCGCCGACTCATCCACCAAGACACAGCGCGGCATGATCATCGCGGGCCGAACCGCAGAATCACTCAAAAGTATCGTCAGCGGAACCAGTGCGGTATCCAGCCTGGTGTCTCTCATTTACCAAGCCTCTAGCGAACAAGCCTCGGGCTTGCAACAAGCCAGTATCGGTCTTGAGCAAATCGATGAAGTTACGCAGCAAAACCAATCTAACTCGCAAGAGTGTGCGGTGGCAGCAAAGGATCTTTCTGCCCGCGCATCGTTGATGCAACGTGAACTAAGTCGTTTCAAAGTAAAAAAGGCGTAGCAACTTCGGAGTTCTTAGCAGAATTCTGGGATTATCATGACTCCTTTGAAGGTGAAGCCATGCAGGATCTTAATAATTTTAGAATCAGCTTCCTACATCACGAAAATATAAATTTCATTTACGTGATTACTAGTACTTTGCACGAGGCAGACAGCTGGAAATATATAGCCGATCGACTTGGACTTTTTTATTGTAATTCAGAGGGGTACACCATGCTTTCTCACGCCATAAAAAAAATGGTAGAAGCGAACGGTGTTACTGAAGTGACGGTAGAAATATGCGACATTCCTAGTCAAGCAGATGAGCATAAAAATATTGCCCGTCGACTCTAAATCGGGTCAAGTGGACGAGCTGTAGGCTTTGTCATTTTTGAGGGAGGGGGCACACCGCGAGGTGCGCCCTTGAAACCAAGTCAACGTTCGAACCGACGAATAGAACTGACACAAAAATGCAACATATGGACTAAACATTCTTTATTCCTATTCAGTTATTCAATCAAATGCCGATAGAATTTTAAACACAACGAAAACCGGCCTTCTAGAGGTACGTCATGTTCAATAAAACACTAAAGAACGAGCTGTCGGTCATGACGACTGAAGTGGCAGGATACAAAGGACTGATAGGGGCTCTTGAGCGCTCCATGGCTGTAATTGAGTTCGATCTGAACGGTAACGTGCTTCGCGCAAACGACAATTTTCTTACCACAATGGGATACCGCGCGGAAGATTTACTCGGCAAGTCACACCAGGACTTTTGTACACCAACTCAAACGCGAAGCAGTCACTACAAAGACTTCTGGACGCAGCTTCGCGCCGGAAAATTTGTCTCTGGGACCTTTCAACGTATTAACAGCCGCGGCCAGAACGTCTGGCTCGAGGCAAGCTACAATCCCGTTATGGACGACCAGTGTAGAGTTATCAAGGTGGTCAAATATGCTCTTGATGTCACCGCCAAGGTGGAACTAGATGCCGAGATGCGGACGAAGCTGGCTGCATTGGATCGGGCCATGGCCGTGATCGAGTTTGATTTACACGGTAATATTCTTGTCGCCAATGAGAATTTTCTCAATGTCATGGGCTACGCCGTAAACGAACTCAAGGGCAAGCATCACCGCTTATTCTGTGAATCGACGCTAGTGAATAGTCCCGAATACGTCGATTTTTGGCGCAGACTCAACGCCGGTGAATTCTTCAGCGGTCAGTTCAAACGCCTTGGCAAGCATGGAAGAGCAGTATGGCTAGAGGCTACCTACAATCCAGTTTTCGATGCCAACGGCGAACTCTGCAAAGTCGTTAAGTTCGCCAGCGATATAACTGAAAGAGTTGAAAAGTTTGAAGAGGACTCCCGTGGCGCATCTCGGGCTTACCATATATCAGCGGAAACTGAAAAAGTCGCGGAGCAAGGTGCCCAAGTCATCCAGGAAACCGCTCGGGAAATGCGGCAGATTGCCGAAAATATTGGAGCGTCCGCACGATTAGTAGGCCAATTAGGTGATCGTTCTGAGCAAATTACGGCCATCGTCAATACCATTCGCGGCATTGCCGATCAAACCAATCTACTGGCACTCAATGCAGCCATTGAAGCAGCCCGTGCAGGAGACCAGGGACGAGGTTTCGCTGTAGTAGCCGATGAGGTGCGGCAACTGGCAGGACGAACCAGTCGCTCTACAGCAGAAATCGCCGAAATGATCGGTAAGATCCTCGCCGAAACCCGTGAAGCGGTTGCCAGTATGAACACCACGCAAGAGGGCGCACAACGAGGCGTATCACTGGCCGATCAGGCCGGGGCGGTCATTTTACAGATCCGTAGCGGCACCAGCGATGCGGTTGAGGCGGTAAGCATGTTCGCATCTACCCTTGATGAGTCCGATGTTATTCCAAAGACCGCTGTCGGTTGGGTGGGTTAACTGTTTTTTACGGCATTTTTAATATCTGCTCGGCAACATAAGAAACTTTTGCACTGACCTGATCAAGAGCTTGAATCAGGTCAGATTCCGGATTTTTTGTCCATTCCAAATCTGTGTCCCTCATGCCAGAGACTTCATCGTCTGCTTCGGCAACTCTCCAAAGCGCTGCCGATAGTAATTGGCAAACCGCCCCACATGCCCGAACCCGAACTCCAGCGCGACCTCTGTCACGCTGGTGTGCGGCTTCGCCAGCAAGTACTCCCTGGCGGCTTCGAGCCGTAATCCGCGCAAGCGGTCCATCGGGCTTTGACCGTATTCACGTTGGCATAAGGTGTTCAAGCTGCGAATGCTCACCCCGACAGCAACCGCCAGTTCAGCCAGGGAGATGCCTTGAGCAAGGTGTTCGCGCATGCAGGCGTCGATTTTTTGCAATTGACGGGTGGGCTGCCGCGGCGAACGCGACTCTTGTTGCGCAACGCCACAATGGCTGAGCAGAAACAGCGGCAGGCTTTGCTCCAGATGCTGTAACCAGCGAGAAGGCAGTGCACTCGACTCGCCCTTGGGCAAGTGCTCCAGCAACTCGCTGACCAGACGAAACCAGCGCATCGCCAGTGGCCGTTCCAGACGGCTGACCGGCGCTAAAGTGAAGCCCGATGGCAAGTCATCGGCCAGCGCATTTTGGCTGGCGTCGAGCAATGCTCGTGGCAGTTTGAGGATCAGTTGCTCACAGCCCTCCTCCCACACCACTCGAGCCTGGTTGCGCGGAGACAGGATCGCCACTTCTCCCGGGCTGACGTCATAGCCCATGCCGTCGGACTCAAGCGTGGCACTGCCGCGCAGCGGCATCTGTACCAGCACGAAATCTTCGAAAGGCTGCGGCCGGATTTCTACTTGGCCGCCGTAACGCAGCGCATACAGTTCGCAACTGGCGACCTGGCCGCGATAGAACGCCGTATCGACCCCGCCTCGCGGCCAGTCCAGCTCATGCTCCACCAGCGCTTGCCCCATCAAACGCTGGGTTTCCTGCGCCGAGCGACTGGTGAAGACCGGCTCGCGGCACATCAGCGACAAGTTGAGGCCCACGCTGTTGGCGGTGGCCGCGTGGAAAGTCGTCATGTCAAAGTGACCGGTTGCGACGGGCTTCACTGCGCTGCAGAGTGGCGCTGGGCGTTTCGTTGAACAGCTTGCGGTACTCACTGGCGAACCGGCCCAGATGCGAAAACCCCCAGCACATCGCGATCACGGAGATGTTGCGCACCGAGGCGTCTTCGAGGATTTCCTGGCGTACGGCGCCGAGGCGAAACTTTTTCAGGTAAGCCATGGGCGAGACGCCCATGTGCTTGCGAAAGCCTTCGAACAGTTTGAAGCGGGACACCCCTGCCGCCGCCTCAATGTCCTCCAGGTGGATGTCTTCGCGAGCGTTGCTTTCTATGAAGTCCTTGGCGCGCACCAGGTAATACGGCAACTTGACGCCCAGTTGGTCACGCAGTTCGGCACTGTAGTTGTTGGGCTGGGAAAGGATGAGACCCTTGATCAGCGCGCTTTCGATATCGCGGGTGAAGTACACCTGACTGAACAGGTCGTGGCCGCGCTCCAGCTCATCGATGTAGTAACGGGCCAGCCGCCACCAGGAGGCAGAGGCGCCGTTGACCGCGTCCATCACCGGCTCGAACTTCAGCGGCATTTCCAGCGGGCGTTGCAGCATGCCTTCCAGTGTCTGGCGCATGGCCATGCGGGTGATCACCACGGAGATCTTGTGACAGTCACCGGCCATGCTCAGTGTCTGGGTTTCGTGCGGCGTCACGATCAGCCCCTGATCCTGATTGGAGTACAACCGACGGCCATCCTTGACCAATTCCTGCTCGCCGCGAATCGGCAGGCTGAGGCTGTAGCAATTGAGGTGTTCGGCATCCTCGACGCCGATGGTCACGTCGGTACCGTATTCCATCCGGCCCAAGGTCGTGGACATGGATTTGAACACATTGGCCTTGTGGTGAAACTGAATCCGGTTCGGCTGCGAGGTCTGCAGTTCGTGCGGCCCGCAAATGCCGGCCATCCATGCCCGGGCACCGGCCAGGTCGTAGCGATCTATGCGGATATCTCGAAACTGGACAACATTTGGTTCGGTCATGACGGTACACCCACGGCAATGGACATCGACACGCTCTTCGGCGCGTATTCTCATTGGGTTTGCAAGGGCTATGCCCAGCCGGTGCGAACAGGCGAAATCCGCACTTTTCGGCTAGTAATCGGAAACTATCTGGATGTCGAACGCGTTGCGCGGCGTTGATGCGCACAGCAATGGTGCCAGGAGCGGGCGACGCAACGGGTAAAGCGCTACCCGAGGCGTCACTTCTGCGCGCAACCGTGTCCGATTTCAGGGCAGGACGTTACCAAAATTTCCAGGTGTAAGTCGTGATCAGGCGGTTTTCCACCCAGTCATTGCCATGGCTGAATTTGGCGACGACATTGCCGGCCTCTACGCCCACGCCTTTGAGCGGACCGCTTTGCACCACGTAAGACAGCACCAGGTTGCGCTCCTGCTCCGCTGCCTGACTGAGGTTGTCGCCACGGTCCACCGAACTGCCCTTCAAGTATCGGGTCATGAAACTCAGGCCCGGCAGCCCCATGGCGGCAAAGTCGTAGTCATAACGCAGTTGCCAGGATTTTTCGTTGGGTTTGATGAACGCCACCCGCGACCAGTTCACCAGGAACGGCTGCGGCACATAACCGCCCAGTGTCGGGAAGTTGCTGTCGCCGAGCATGCGCTGGTATCCCACGCCGAATCGGTGCCCGCCTTTTTTCAGGGAGGTCATGGCGCCATAGGAACGGTTATCAATGTAGCCGTAGAGCGCGTCGCCGTCTTCGCTGTTGTTGAAGTAACGCAGGTCAGTCTTCAGCGCATAGCCGTCGCCCAGGTCTGCCAGATGGGTGATGCCCAGGTAGTGCTGCTGGTAGATGTCTTCCAGTTGCGCGTAGAAGTAAGTACCGGTCAGCGACGGAGTGAAAGCATAGCTGGCACCGGCAAGGTTGAGCCCGTCACTGCCATGGCGCACACCCGAACCGGTCTGCAGGTACAGTTTTTCGTAGTTGGAGGAGTTACGCGCACCGATCTGCGTCAGCCGCCCGGCGGTCAATGTCAGGCCGTCGATTTCCTTGGATTCGAGCAGGCCACCGCGATAGGTCGTGACCAACTGACGTGAATCATCAATGATCACCACCGGCAGTAACGGCCGCAGTTCACCGACTTTCAGCTCGGTTTTCGAATAGCGCATTTTCAGCGTCGCCCCGCCACGGCCATATTCATCGGCCTGCTCCTGACGGCTTCGGCTGTAAGGAATGATGGAGTCATCGCCGCGCCCGCCACCGCCGTCCAGCCTATAGGCATACTGCACCTCTGCGTCCAGGCCGAACTGCACCGGGCCTTCGGTATAGCCGGAGGCAAAACGCAGGTCGAACCCCTGAGTCCAACTGCCCACCCGCGAACGGGCCGGGTTGTCCTGCTTGAAATCCCGATCGATGTAGAAGTTGCGGGTACCCAGTGTCAGCCGGCTGTCAGAGACCACGTCAGCCTGAGCCAATAATGGCGTCAACAAGCCCACTGTTTGAATCCCTCGAACTAACCACGTTTTATGCAACATATTATTTTTCCCCCTGCCGCGTTTAGAGCAACACATGAATAGAAGGCACTTCTGGCTAAAACCAGGGCCATGAGCAATGGCAGTTTCCAGTGACCTGCAGCGAGACACTCTGGTGGTGCTTCGATTGAAATTAAGCCGCAACAAGTTCGTCAGCGGCTATCCCGTTACTGGAAGACAATTAGCCGTTTGCTCAGCCTTCACAGGCGACAAAACCCAGTATTTACAGGAGAAAATCGCCAACAACCCAGGATCAAGGCTTATTTTCCGGATGGGTTTCCACTAATAAGCGGATAGACCCTGTCCATCGCCACGTCATTTAATGAAGGCGTGAATTAGCCCATTGGCCGAGGACTGGGATATGACAACTGCACGAAGTATCGAACAGTGGAAAAGTTATATAGAAAGTTGCCTGGACTTCCGTCCGGAAGACGGTGTTTATCGCATCGCCCGCGATATGTTTACCGACCCGGAATTGTTCGATCTGGAAATGGAACTGATTTTCGAGAAGAACTGGATTTACGCCTGCCACGAAAGCGAGATCGCCAATAATCACGATTTCATGACGATGCGTGCCGGCCGCCAGCCGCTGATCATCACCCGCGACGGTGAAGGTCGTCTGAACGCCCTGATCAACGCCTGCCAGCACCGTGGCACCACCCTTACCCGCGTTGGCAAGGGCAACCAGTCGACTTTTACGTGCCCCTTCCACGCCTGGTGCTACAAAAGCGACGGCCGGCTGGTAAAGGTCAAGGCGCCGGGCGAATACCCAGAAGGCTTCGACAAGGCTACCCGCGGCCTGAAAAAGGCCCGTATCGAAAGCTATAACGGCTTCGTGTTCGTCAGCCTCGACGTGGAGGGCACCGACACCCTGGAAGACTTCCTCGGTGACGCCAAGGTGTTCTTCGACATGATGGTGGCGCAGTCACCTACCGGTCAGCTCGAAGTGCTGCCGGGCAAGTCGGCCTACACCTACGACGGTAACTGGAAACTGCAGAACGAGAACGGCCTGGACGGTTACCACGTCAGCACCGTCCACTACAACTACGTGGCCACCGTGCAACACCGCCAACAGGTCAACGCCGAAAAAGGCCTGACTTCCAGCGACACCCTGGACTACAGCAAGCTGGGGGCCGGCGACAAGGAAACCGACGACGGCTGGTTCGCTTTCCACAACGGCCACAGCCTTCTGTTCAGCGACATGCCCAACCCGGCCGTGCGCCCTGGCTACGCCACCATCATGCCGCGTCTGGTCGAGGAACACGGCCAGGGCAAAGCCGAGTGGATGATGCACCGCCTGCGCAATCTGAACGTCTACCCGAGCATGTTTTTCCTCGACCAGATCAGCTCGCAGTTGCGCATCATCCGCCCGGTGGCCTGGAACAAGACCGAAATCAACAGCTTCTGTCTGGGTGTGGTCGGCGAGTCGGACGCCGATCGGGAAAACCGCATTCGTCAGTTCGAAGACTTCTTCAACGTGTCCGGCATGGGCACCCCCGATGACCTCGTGGAGTTCCGTGAAGCCCAGCGTGGCTTCCAGGCGCGTCTGGAACGCTGGAGCGACATTTCCCGCGGCCAGGGCAAGTGGGTCGAAGGCGCCACCCGCAACAGCGAAACCATTGGCATCGCCCCGGCACTGACCGGCACCGAGTTCACCCATGAAGGCCTGTACGTCAACCAGCACGCCAACTGGCAGCGCTTTTTGCTCGAAGGCCTGGCGCGCAAGGCGGCCGAACAACAACCGTTGAAACTGCGTGAGGTGTGAACATGAATTCGCAACTGCAATACCGCGTCGAGCAATTTCTCTACCGCAACGCCGAGGCCTGCGATGCCCAGGACTGGGACACCTACCTGGCCATGTTCAGCGATGACAGCGAATTCCACCTGCCGCAATGGGATTCGGAGCACGTCTACACCACCGACCCGAAAAAAGGCATGTCACTGATCTACTACCCCAACCGGGGTGGTCTGGAAGACCGGGTGTTCCGCATTCGTACCGGCAAGGCGGCATCGACCATCCCGATGCCGCGCACCCTGCACCTGATCAGCAACGTGCGTATCGCGCCGCTACAGGATGATGAGCTGGAGGTCCGCGTCAACTGGAGCACCTTGTACTACCGCATGCAAACCGCCGAGCAGTTCTTCGGCCGAGCCACCTACCGCCTGCGCCCCGACGGCGAGAGCTGGAAGATCGCCCGCAAACACGTAGTGCTGCTCAACGACACGATCAACTCCGTGCTCGATTTCTACCATCTCTGAACCCTGCGGATTAACGCTCATGACGTACAAGGTCGCCTTCAGTTTCGCCGATGGCAAAACACTCTTCTGCAACGTGCAGAACAATGAAATCCTGCTCGACGCGGCCCTGCGCAGCGGAATCAAGATTCCGTTGGACTGCCGCGAAGGGGTTTGCGCGACCTGTCAGGGCCGCTGCGAATCCGGGCAGTACACTCAGGACTATGTGGACGATGAAGCACTGTCGGCCAGTGACCTGGCCGAGCGCAAGATGCTGACCTGCCAGACGCGCGTGCAGTCGGACGCGGCCTTCTACTTCGACTTCGATTCCAGTCTCTGCGGCAGCAGCGGCCCGAGCACTCTGCAAGGCACCGTGAGCGAGGTGCGACAGGTATCGCCGACCACCGCCATCGTGCATGTGGAAGTCGGTGCAGCGGGCGCGGCGCTCGACTACCTGCCGGGCCAGTACGCTCGTCTGCAGGTACCGGGCACCGAACATCGGCGCTCGTATTCCTTTGCCTGCGCGCCGGGCAGCAGCAACCTGCAGTTTCTCATTCGCTTGCTGCCCAGCGGCGTGATGACCGATTACGTGCGCGATCGTTGCCAGGTCGGTGACGTGATCCACATGGAAGCGCCGTTGGGTGCTTTCTACTTGCGTCATATCGACCGACCGCTGGTGATGGTGGCCGGTGGCACCGGGCTGTCGGCGTTCCTGGGCATGCTCGACCAGATTGCCGACCAGCACGGCTGCGGCCATCCGGTGCACCTGTACTACGGCGTGCGCGAGGCCGCGGACCTGTGCGAGGTCTCGCGCATCGAGGCCTATGCCGCACGCATCCCCGGGTTCCGTTTCACGCCCGTGGTCAGCAATCCCAACCCCGACTGGCCGGGCAAGACCGGCTATATCGCCGATCACCTGGAATTGGCCGAGCTGCGCGACCAGCCGTTCGACCTGTACCTGTGCGGCCCGCCGCCGATGGTCGAGTCAATCAAGGACTGGCGCCAGCAGCACGGCCTGGACCAAAGCCGCCTCTATCTGGAGAAGTTCACCGAGAGCAACAGCTGACACAGCACTTCCATAACAACAATCAATCGGCCCGACCGAACACTGAATCACTGCCCTCATCGATATCCACCGTGCGTTGGCACGACCTACTTCATAGGCCGCCTCATGAAAAACCTGGTATTGCGTGCATGTCTGGCAACCTCCCTCTGCGCAGCGACGGCTGCCCAGGCCGTGGAGCCTGTCCGAATCGGCTTCATCACCACCCTTTCCACCCCCGCCGGCTACCTGGGCGAAGACTCGCGGGACGGCTTCCAGCTGGCGATCGATCAGGAGGACGGCAAGCTCGGCGGTGTGCCGGTGCAACTCATTGTGGAAGATGACGGACTGCAACCGGCCAAGGCCAAGCAGATCGCCGACCGCATGAGCCTGGACGGTATTTCGCTGTACACCGGGGTGATTTTTTCCAACGTGCTGGCGGCCGTGATCAACACCGCCACCAAGGACGGTTTCTACGTCAGCAACAACACCGCGCCCTCGACCCTGGCCGGTGAAAAGTGCATGGCCAACTACTTCGTCGCCTCCTACCAGAACGACACCCCGCACGAGATGGCCGGTGTCGCCGCCAACGAGCTGGGCTACAAGAAGATGGTGATTCTGGCGCCCAACTATCAGGGCGGCCGTGACGCACTGGCCGGTTTCAAGCGCACCTTCAAGGGCGAAGTGACCGAGATCTACACCAAGCTCAACCAACTGGACTTCTCGGTGGAACTGGCGCGCGTGCGTGCGCTGGCGCCGGATGCGATCTTCCAGTTTCACCCGGGCGGCGGCGGCATCAACTTCGCCAAGCAGTACGGCGGCTCGGGCCTGTCGGCGCAAATCCCGATGGTGGTGCCGGTGTTCTCCATGGATGAACGTATGCTCGCCGCCACCGGCGATGTGGCCAAGGGCACCAACATCGTCACCCTGTGGAACCCGCAGTCGGACAACCCGGCCAACCAGGCCTTCGTCAAAGCCTTCACCGAGAAGTACAAGCGCGCCCCGACGGTGTATGCCGCCCAGACCTACGACACGGCACGACTGATCGGCGCAGCCCTGAAGACCTCCCAGGGCAATCTGAAAGATCAGGCGGCCTTCCGCTCGGCCATGAAGAACGTCAAGTTCGATTCCATTCGCGGTGACTTCAGCTTCGCCCAGAACCAGCACCCGGTGATCGACTGGTACCTGCTGCAAGTGCAGGCCGGCGCCGATGGCAAGCTGATCGAAGTGCCGATCAAGACTCTGGCGACCCGCCACGTCGACAGCTACGCCGCTCAATGCTCGATCTGACCGGCACCTGAGCCCCCGTCCTCGCCCTGCAGAAACCTGCGGGGCGTTTTCATGAGGAACGCAGTCATGTTATTGCTCGAACAGATTCTCAACGGCCTGCAATACAGCGCCTTGCTGTTTCTGCTGGCCTCGGGCCTGACCCTGATTTTCGGCATCATGGGCGTGATCAACCTCGCCCACGGTGCCTTTTACATGGTCGGCGCTTTCTGTGCCGCCTACACCGCCATGGCGACCGGCTCGTTCTGGCTGGGCGGCCTGGCCGCGCTGATTGGCTCGGCCTGCTATGGCGCGCTGATTGAAACCTCGATCATGCGCCACCTCTACAAACGCGATCACCTGGATCAGGTGCTGGCGACGTTGGCCGTGGTGTTTTTCAGCAATGAATTGCTGACCCTGATCTTCGGTCGCAGCCCACCGGCGATGCCCACGCCCGAATGGTATTCGAGTTTTGTCCAAGTGCTGCCGGGGCTGATGTACCCGGTCAGCCGGCTGCTGTTCATCGTTGCAGGTCTGGTGGTGGCGGTCGGCATGTGGCTGCTGATCAACCACACGCGCCTGGGCATGCTGATTCGCGCGGGGGCCGACGACCATGAAATGGTCGGCGCGCTGGGCGTCAACATCGCCCGGCTATACACCCTGGTGTTCGTCTTCGGCTGCATGCTGTGCGGCCTGGCCGGCTTCATGGCGGCACCGCTGCTGTCGGTGGAAATCGGCATGGGCGAAAAGATCCTGATCACCACCTTCGTGGTCATCGTCGTCGGCGGTGTCGGTTCGGTGCGCGGTGCGCTGGTCGGTGCCCTGCTGATCGGCATGGTCGACAGCCTCGGCCGTGCCTACATTCCGCCGCTGCTGGACCAACTGCTGCCCAGCGAAACCAGCGGCACCCTGAGCGCCGGGCTGATTTCCGCCAGCGCCTACATCGTCATGGCCCTGGTGCTGCTGGTGCGTCCGCGCGGCCTGCTGCCGGCCCGTGCCTGAGGAGAACGCTATGTCACCACGCCTTATCATTGACCTTGCGTGCCTGGCGACCTTTGCCTGCATGCCGCTGCTGGCCCACTGGTTGCACGAACCCTACCTGGTCAGCTTCTTCACCCGCCTTGCGATCTACGGCATGGCGGCCATCAGTCTGGACTTGTTGATCGGCTACGGCGCCATGGTCAGCTTCGGCCATGCCGCGTTCTTCGGACTGGGCGGTTACATCGTCGGCATCGTTGCCTTCCACACGTCGCAAGGCATGCCGCTGTGGGGCTGGGAAGGCAGCAACAGCGCGCTGGTGGTGTGGCCACTGGCCCTGCTGGTATGCGCGCTGCTTTCGTGGCTGGTGGGTTATCTGTCGCTGCGTACCAGCGGCGTGCAGTTCATCATGATCACCCTCGCGTTCGGCCAGATGCTCTACTTCGTGCTTGGCTCGCTGTCGCTGTACGGCGGTGACGACGGCATCCTGCTCAACGAGCGCAATACCCTCGGCGCACTGGATCTGAGCGACGCCAACCACTTCTACTACCTGTGTGTAGCGTTGCTGGCCGGTTGGTTGCTGCTGTGTCGGCGGCTGGTCAATTCGCGTTTCGGTTTTGTCCTGCGCGGGCTCAAGCAGAGCGAGCGGCGCAGTGTCAGCCTGGGCCTCAAACCCTTGCGCTATCGCCTGACGGCCTTTGTGATCGCGGGCACCGGCGGCGGTCTGGCGGGCATTCTGTGGGCCAATTACGCGCTGTTCGTCAGCCCCGACATGGGCGCCTGGCACAAGTCCGGCGAGTTGATGGCGATGGTGATCCTCGGCGGCGTCGGTACCCTGCTCGGCCCGTTGCTGGGTGCGGCCACCTACCTGGGCCTTGAACAAGTGCTGAGCCAGTGGACCGAACACTGGATGCTGATTTTCGGTCCTCTGTTGCTGCTGGTGGTGCTGTTCGGCAAGAAAGGCGTTTACGGATTGCTGCTGAGCCTGTTGCAGCGCAAGCCGAACGTGGTTGCCGTCAAATCGAACACCGCCGTGGAGGCACGCCCATGAGCGCACAGCTATCGATTCGTGATCTGCACAAGGCCTTCGGCGCGGTGAAAGCCACCAACGGCGCCAGCCTGGAACTGGCCAAGGGTGAGTTGCACGCCATCATCGGCCCGAACGGCGCCGGTAAATCCACGCTGATCGCGCAGATCGCCGGGGAAATTTTCCCCGACCATGGCCAGATTCATCTCAACGGTCAGGACATCACCCGCGTACCGGCCTGGCAGCGGCCGCGCCTGGGCCTGGCGCGGGCCTTCCAGGTCAGTCAGCTGTTCACCGAGTTCACCCTGCTGGAGAACGTCGCCTTGGCTATCGCCGCTCGTGATGGCAAGGCGTTCGGCATGTGGCGTCCGCTGAGCCGCGACACCCGCCTGCTGGAGCCGGCGCTTGGCTACTTGCAGCAGGTGGGCCTGGGCCCTCGCGCGCAAGACCCGGTCCACGAGCTTTCCCACGGCGAACGGCGGCAACTGGAGATCGCCCTGGCCCTGGCTCAGGAAGCCTCGGTGCTGTTACTCGATGAGCCGATGGCCGGGATGGGCGCCGACGAATCCGCACGCATGACCGAGCTGCTGCACAGCCTCAAGGGCCGCTACGCAATCCTGCTGGTTGAACATGACATGGACGCGGTATTCGCCCTCGCCGACCGTATCACGGTACTGGTCTACGGTCAGACGGTGCTGACCGGCAGCGTCGAACAAGTGCGCAACGACCCGCAAGTGCGGGCCGCCTACCTGGGAGAAGAACATGCTTGAGGTTCAAGGCTTGAAAGCGGGGTATGGCTTGAGCCAGGTGTTGTTCGACATGCACCTGAGTATCGAGCAGGGCCAGGTGGTGTCGTTGATCGGCCGCAACGGCATGGGCAAGACCACCACGGTCAAATCAATCATGGGGTTGCTCAAGCCCAGTGCCGGCAGCATCCGCATCAACGGCACGGAAATGCGGGGTGCTGCGCCCTATCGCATCGCCAAGGCCGGCCTGGGACTGGTGCCGGAGGGCCGCCGCGCCTTCGGCACCCTGAGTGTGCGGGAAAATCTGCTGGCCACCGCCACGCGGGGCAAATGGGATTTGGCGCGGGTCTATGAACTGTTCCCGCGCTTGCTGGAGCGCCAGGACCAGCTGTCTCGCACCCTGTCGGGCGGCGAGCAGCAGATGCTGGTGGTGGGCCGCGCACTGCTGACCAACCCCAGCCTGTTGATTCTCGACGAAGCCACTGAAGGCCTGGCCCCCATCATCCGCGAGCAGATCTGGCGTTGCCTGGCCACCCTCAAGGCAGAGGGTGAGACGATTCTGGTGATCGACAAAAACCTCAAGGAAATGGCACGGGTAGTCGACCGTCATCACATCATTGAGAAAGGACGGCAGGTCTGGGATGGCACCCCTGTGGAACTCGCGGCTCAACCCGAACTGTCGCAACGCTACCTGGGAGTGTGAGCAGCCATGGACCTCGATCAGGCTTACAACAACGTCGCAGCAGTGGGCGATTTTCCACAGATCATGCAGCGTTTTCGCCAGCGCAGCGCCGAGACCTATGCGAGCCACGCCTGGCAGCGTGACATGCCCTATGGCAATGGCATGCGCGAGCGTTTCGACTGGTACGCCCATGCGGATGCCGGCGCGCCGACGCTGCTGTTCATTCATGGCGGTTACTGGCAGGCCTCGGACAAGGACGACTACGCCTTTATCGCCGAGGGGCTGATCGAGGCCGGCTTCAATGTCGGACTGCTCGAGTACACCCTGGCGCCCGAGGCGAACATGAGCACCATCGTCGGGCAGATCGGCAAGGCTCTGGACCACCTGATGGCGCACCGCGAAGCCTTGAACATCGGTCAACAGGTGGTGCTTTGCGGGCACTCGGCGGGAGGCCATCTGACCGCGCTGCATCGCCGACATCCGCTCGTGACCCTGGCCCTGCCGATCAGCGGCCTGATGGAGCTCGAACCCATCAGCCGCTGCTGGTTGAACGACAAGCTGCAACTGAGCCAAGAGGATATCCAGCGCTTTAGCCCGCAAAGGCTGATCGGCGACGGCGCACCGTTGCTCGTGACCGTGGGCGCGGATGAGTTGCCGGAGTTGATTCGGCACTCGCGCGAGTACGCCAGTGCCTGTCGCGAGGCCGGGCAGGCCGTGAGCCTGGTCGAGCTTGCAAGGTGTCATCATTTCGCTGTGCTGGATGATCTGGCCCAGGCGGATGGCGAACACTTGCGGGCGCTGCTTGCGCACCTGAGGGTGACGCGTTCAACCCGATAACACGCGTCATCGGTAACCCCCATCGCTCCCACAGGTATTGCACTGCCCTTGTGGGAGCGAGCCCGCTCGCGAAAAACGCCCGGACAACGCGATCATGCGGACAGGGCACCTCTTCGTTGGCGCCCATCCACCCTGCCAATCACTCTCGCCAGAAGTGGATACCGGTTTGCCTTTAACGGCTTTTTTGCCCTCACCAAGCTTCATACAGTGGCTACGAATTCAGACAGGAATTGCGTATGTCCAGCCTCTCGCTCAGGGTCGCACACATCGAGCTTTTGACCCCCAGAATCCGCCGCGTCCTGCTGGTGTCCAGCGACGCCCGACCACTGCCGGGCTTCACCGCCGGGGCGCACCTTGAGTTGCACGTACCCGGCAATCGCACTCAACGCCGGGCCTATTCGCTGGTCAACTTGCCCGACGGCGAGCACTACGAAATCGCCGTCCAGCTCGAAGCGTCGGGTACCGGTGGATCGCGTTGGGTGCACTCGCTCAAGGTCGGCGATGAACTGCTGGCCGAATCGCCACGCAACCACTTTCCACTGCATGAAAACACCGAACACGCACTGCTGATCGCCGGCGGCATCGGCATCACGCCGATGCTTGGCATGGCCCGGTCGCTGCGAGCGGCGGGCAAGCCCTTCACCCTGCACTACGCCGGTCGCGATGAAGCGCAGATGGCCTATCTGCCAGAGGCCCGCGCCTGCCAGGACAACCATTGCTGGATCAGCGGCGGCGACCCGCAAAAGCGCCTTCCTGCCGCTGCAATCCTGACCGCGCCAAGACCCGGTCTGCACCTCTACATCTGCGGCCCGACCGCCCTGCTCAACAGCGTGCTGGCCTGCGCTCGCGAACAGGGTTGGGCAGAAGATCACCTGCATTACGAACTGTTCAGCGGCGCCCTGGAAATGGCCGGCGATCAAGGCTTTGAGGTGCGCCTGCGCGAAAGCGGCGTGAGCCTGCAAGTGGCTGCCGGGCAAAGCGTGCTCGACGCCATGCTCCAGGCCGGCCTGGACCCGATGTTCGACTGCCGACGGGGTGACTGCGGCGTGTGCGTCGCTCAGGTCATCGACGGCCAGCCCGATCACCGCGACATCTGCCTGTCGGAGCGCGAGCGCGCCAGCGGCAGTTTCTGCACTTGTGTCTCCCGTACCCGCAGCGCGCTGCTGGTGCTCGATCTGTGACAAACCGAGGACATCCCGTGATACCGACCAACGAGCAAATTGCTGCCTTGATCCGTGAGGACAGCGTCCACAAGAGCGTCTACACCGACCCGACCCTGTTCAAGCTGGAGATGGAGCGAATCTACGGCAACGCCTGGATCTACGTCGGCCATGAAAGCCAGGTCAAGAACCCCGGCGACTACCACACCACCCGTCTCGGTGATCAGGACGTGATCATGGTGCGCGGCGCCAACCAGCAGGTCAGCGTGCTGTACAACCGCTGCCCGCACAAGGGCGCCAAACTGGTGGCCGACGGTGACGGCAGTGTCGGCAAATTCTTCCGCTGCCCGTATCACGCCTGGACCTTCAAACTCGACGGCCAGCATTTGTCGGCACCGCTCAAGAGCGGTTTCGAAGGCACCTGCTACGACCCCAAACACCCGGATTTCTCCATGGCCAGCGTCGCCCGCGTCGAGACCTATCGCGGCTTCGTGTTCGCCAGCCAGGCGGCGTTCGGGCCGGACCTGAAAGCATTTCTGGGTGGCGTCATCACCTCCATCGACAACCTCTGCGACCGTTCACCGGTCGGCGAAGTCGAGGTGGCCGGCGGCATCTTCCGTGTTCAGCAGCGCTCGAACTGGAAAGTGTTCTACGAGAACCTGCACGACACCATGCACGCCCGCGTGACCCACGAATCGTCGGTAGACGCTGCGCGTGACGAAGCCCAGGCCATCGGTGAAATGCCCTTCGAGCTGCTGATCATGGACGGCAATGGCGAACCCTACGACTTCTGGGAAAAACTCGAACTGCGCGCTTACCACAACGGCCACGGCTACATGGAAGCGATCTTCGACCCGGCCGCCGCCGAGCGCGACGAGGTCTCCCGTGCTCACTTCGAATGCCTGAGCCAGGCCTACGGCGAGCAGCGTGCCAAGGAAATCCTCGGCATGAACCGTCACAACACGGTGATCTACGGCAGCGGCTCGCCGCACACCGTGTTCATGCAGTTCCGGGTGATCCGCCCCATCGCGGTGGACCGGACCATGGTTGAGATCCAGACCTTCCGCTGCAAGGGCGCTCCGGATGCCGTGTTCGACCGCGCGCTGACCTACGCCAACGTCATCAACTCACCCTCCTCCAACGTGATGCCCGACGATGTCGAAGTCTACGCCCGCTGCCAGGAAGGCAACATGACCCGCGGTGGCGAGTGGATCAGCATGCACCGCTACGCCGGCACCGATAAGCCGTTGGAGGACGGCGCGGTGTCCACCAACGGCACCAGCGAACTGCCGATGCGCAACCAGTTTGCCGCCTGGAAACAGTTCATGACCGCCACCCTGATCGCCAAGGAGAGCACCCATGCTGCTTGACCGCCGAATCGACGTCGACACCCGCCAGTTGACCCCCGCCCAGGTTCCCGTCGAGACCCTGCGCCAGATCGAACAGTTTCTTTACCGTGAGGCGCGTCTGCTGGATGAGCGGCGTTTCTGGGAGTGGGACAAGCTGTTCACCGACACCGGCATGTACTGGGTGCCGCACAAGCACGAGCAAGCCAACCCGTTCGACCATATCTCGCTGTTCTGGGAAAACCGCATGCTGCGCGAGGTGCGGATTCGGCGGGTGGAAAACGCCCGCAACTGGTCTCAGCAACCGCAAACCCAGACCGCGCACTTGGTCGGCAATGTGCTGGTCGAGGGGCTCGACGCCCAAGGCCTGCTGGTGGTCAGCGCCAGCTTCCAGTACAGCGAGTGGCGTCTGGAGCAACGTCAACTCGCCGGTCGCTACACCTATAAATTGGCCGCTCAGGACGGCGGTGACTGGCAGATCCAGCTCAAGCGCGTGGACCTCATCAACTGCAACGATGTGTTCGCCAACCTTGAGGTATTCGTGTGATGAACGCGCCGGTGGTGATCGCCCTGCACTATCAGAATGACGTGTTGCACCCCGATGGCAAGATAAGGGTCGGGCTGGGGTCCGAAGACAGCGTGCGCGCCGCACTGCTCGACGCCGCCGGCAGATTACTGGCTGGCGCACGCGCCAAGGGTTGGCCTATCGTTCACGTGCGTGTGGCGTTCCGACCGGACTACGCCGACCTGATCCAGAACGCGCCGATTCTGCGCACGGTCGCCACCCTCGGCGCTGTCCGGGAAGGCAGTTGGGGAGCGGAGTTTTTCAGCGCCTTGGCGCCGCTGGACAGCCGCACTGAATTCGTCGTCACCCACAACCGGATCAACGCTTTTTATGGCTCACCGCTGGAAACCGTGGTGCGCCAGTTCAATCCTTCGCACCTGTTGATCGCTGGCGTGGCGACCCATTCTGTAGTGGAGAGCACAGTGCGCCATGCGGTGGATTGCGGATTCGAGGTGACGGTGGCGGCAGATGCCTGCGCCAGCGCGGACAGCGGCGCGCATGTGGCCTCGCTGGCGAGCATGGCGCTGATCGCCCGTATCAGCCACGTCAAGGAAGCACTGGAGGACTTGGCATGATGCTCGAAGGCAAAGTGGCGATTGTGACCGGCAGTACTCAGGGACTGGGCCTGGACATCGCTCGGCAGCTGTTGGCCGAGGGCGCTCGGGTGATGCTGGTGGGGCGTAACGCCGACAGCGGTCAGGCATTGGCGCAAGCAATGGGTTGCGGATTTTCAGCCTGCGACGTGGAGCGCGACGAAGACATCGACGCGTGCATCACAGCCACGCTGGCCCGCTTCGGCAGGCTCGACATTCTGGTCAACAACGCTTGCCTGTACGCCGATCAGGGACTGGCTTCTGACCGCGCACAGTGGCTGAAAACCCTGAACGTCAATCTGGTGTCGGCGGCGATCTTTACCCAGAAGGCCGCCGTGCATCTGCCCAGCGGCGGCGTGGTCATCAACATTGGCAGCACCGGCGGTAAATTCGGCGCAGCCGGGCGTGCACTCTACCCCGCCTCCAAAGCCGGCATCCTGCAACTGACGAAAAACCTGGCCATGACCCTGGCCCCGGAGCAAGTCCGGGTGCTGAGCGTATCCCCGGCCTGGACCTGGTCGCCCAGCGTCGCCGACCTGAGCGACAACGATCCGCAGCTGGCCGATCGGGTCGGAGCCCCCTTTCACCCGCTCGGGCGCATTGGACGGGGCTATGAAGTAGCAAGCGTGGTGGCCTTTCTATGCAGCGCCGGTGCCGGCTGGATGACCGGTGTCGACGTGCCGGTGGACGGCGGCTTTTCGATCCTGGGGCCAGACCGTGGCGTGTCGCCGCGAGTGTGGTTTCAACAATACCGTGACAGCCAATAAAACCTGATAACCGAATGAGGTAGACAACATGGGCAAGATGATTGAGATCCGGGCAACGGACAGCAACGCCACGTTCAGCGGTTACCTGGCCCTGCCGGCCAGCGGCAAGGGCCCCGGGGTGGTGATCGGCCAGGAGATTTTCGGGGTCAACGCCAATATGTGCGCGGTGGCCGATTTCTATGCCGAGGAAGGCTACGTGGCTCTGGTGCCGGACCTGTTCTGGCGCCTGCAACCGGGCGTTGACCTGGGCTACACCGAAGCGGATTTTGCCGCTGCCATCGACCTGTTTCAGCGTCTGGACGTGGACAAGGCAATCACCGACATCGACGCCAGCTTCAAAGCCCTGCGTGCCCTGCCTGAAGTCGAAGGCTCGGGCCTGGGTTATGTCGGCTTCTGCATGGGCGGCAAACTGGCCTGGCTGACTGCCGCACGCACCGATGTGGCCTGCTCGGTCGGCTACTACGGCATGGGTATCGAACACCTGCTGCACGAATCGGAAAACCTCACGGGCCGGCTGGTACTGCATTTTGCCGAGAACGATGGCTACTGCGACGCCAATGCCCGCGCCCGGATCGGCGAGCACCTGGCCGGCAGCGACAAAGCCGAAATCTACGTGTACCCAGGCGTCGACCATGCCTTCGCCCGGGCCGGGGGCTCACACTACGACAAGCCCGCCTCGCTGATGGCCCATGAACGCAGCATCGCCGCACTCAAGCGCGAGATCGGCCCCCACTTCAACCTGTCAGCCCTGTGGGAAGAACACATCCGCCACGAATTCGAGACCCGCGACGTACCCGCCACCATGGCAACCATGGTCGCCGAACCCTACGTCAACCATATCCCGACCATGACCGGCGGCGTCGGCGCCAGGGAACTCAGCCGCTTCTATCAACACCATTTTGTCCACGGCAATCCACCGGACATGAAGCTCATCCCGATTTCCCGCACCATCGGCGCATTGCAGATCGTGGATGAATTCATCATGTGTTTCACCCACAGCACCGAAATCGACTGGATGCTGCCCAACGTCGCACCGACCGGGAAGTACGTCGAGATACCGATGCTGGGGGTGATCAAGTTCCGGGGCGACAAGCTGTACCACGAACATATCTACTGGGACCAGGCCAGTGTGCTGGTGCAGATTGGCTTGTTGAACCCTGAAGGGCTGCCGGTGGCAGGCGTGGAAACGGCGAGAAAGCTGTTGGATGAACAGCTGCCGTCCAATACGTTGATGGGTCGCTGGACACACAGCGGGCAATAGCGACCGACAATGAAAAAGGCCGATCTGTCATTCAACAGATCGGCCTTTTTTCATTCAATCAAACGTCAGACATGCTCACTGCTTTTCGCCTGCACCACCCGTGGCTCTCCATGCCCAGGGTCCGCCTCTACCACCGGGATCTCTTTCCCGTCGCAGTCACGCAACTTGCCTTCGCTGAAGTAATCCCCTTCGCGCAACGCCGCCAAGTCCTGGTACCGCAGGACCCGTTCAGTACCGGCGGCAAACACCGACTGCTGATCCGAGTTACCGGCAGTGAGGTGGTTGAAGGTCAGGTTCAGCACGATGGCCATGATCGCCGAGGAGCTGATGCCCGAGTGGAAGATCGTGGCGAACCAGCTTGGGAAGTGGTCGTAGAAATTTGGCGCAGCGATGGGGATCATGCCAAAACCGATGGAGGTGGCGACGATGATCAGGTTGACGTTGTTGCGGTAGTCGACCTTGGACAGCGTGCGAATGCCGCTGGCCGCCACGGTGCCGAACAGCACGATCCCGGCGCCGCCGAGCACGGAGGTCGGAACAGCGGCGATGACCCGGCCCATGAAGGGCAGCAGGCCGAGGATCACCAGAAACAAGCCGCCGGTGGCCACCACGAAGCGGCTCTTGATCCCGGTGACCGCCACCAGACCGACGTTCTGAGCGAACGCGCTTTGGGTAAAAGAGCCGAAGATTGGCGCGATCATGCTCGACAGCATATCGGCGCGCAGACCGTTGCCCAGGCGTTTGGAGTCGACCTTGGTGTCGATGATTTCACCGACCGCAAGGATGTCCGCCGAGGTTTCCACCAGCGTCACCATGACCACGATGCACATCGACAGGATCGCAGCGAAGTGGAAGGTCGGCATGCCGAAGTGGAACGGCGTCGGGAAGCCGAACATCGGGCCTTGGGTGACGGACGAGAAATCCGCCATGCCGAGGAACACCGCGATGACTGTGCCGATCACCATGGCCAACAGAATCGAGAGCCGGGAGATGGTCGCGCTGCCGATTTTGCTCAACAACAGCACCAGCACCAGCGTCACCGCCGCCAGACCGATGTTCGCCATGCTGCCGAAGTCTGGCGCATGACTGTTGCCCCCCATGGCCCAACGCGCGGCCACCGGCATCAGCGTCAGGCCAATGGTCGTGATCACGATGCCCGTCACCAGCGGCGGGAAGAATTTGGTGATTCGCGAGAACACCGGCGTGATCAGCAAACCGATCAACGACGCGGCAATCACCGCCCCCAGGATCGACTGAAACCCGCCCTCCCCGCCACTGCTGACAATGGCCACCATCGTCGCGACGCCCGAGAACGACACGCCCTGCACCAGCGGCAACTGACAACCGAAAAACGGTAAACCGAGGGTCTGCAGCAATGTCGCCAAGCCCCCCGCAAACAATGAAGCAGCAATCAACAAACCGATGTCCGCCGGCGAGAGCCCGGCCGCCTGGCCGATGATCAAAGGCACCGCGACGATGCCGCCGTACATGGTCAAAACGTGTTGCAGGCCGTAAGCCATATTCGCGCCGACCCCGAGGTTTTCGTCCTCAGGCCGTTGGTGTGAAACATGGGGCGTTTTCATGGTTGGGGGGTTCCCTGGTTTTTGTTATGCGCACACTGTATGCAAGACTCAGGACAAATGTCTATAGAGTTGTATACAACTAATCGGTCAAATTATGGACACCCGTCCATGTAGCCCTTTTCCTGCGCTGTTTTCCCCTCCAAAAAACATTTGAAATACATCCCTCCTTTGTCTTCTCCCCCGCCCGCTAGTCTTTGGCATTCCAAGCGACCATCGGTACGGACGCCCCCCATATACATATAAAGTATGCATAATAAAGTCATTCGAAATTCAGTCTCACAAGGCAAAGAACGCAGCGAACAAGTTAAAGCATCAGGGGATCAGCCTCGCGGAGACAGAGGCCGTGTTTTATGACGAGAGAGCCCTCTCGCCGCAGGACAACCATCACGATGAGCAGCGGTGGATCATCATGGGGCTGGATGCCAAAGGTCGCTTGTTGGTCGTTGCGTACACGTATCGCGAGCCGAATTTCGTTCGAATCATTGCCGCGCGCATCGCTACCAAAAATGAGCGGTGCCGATATCTGGAGGCTTGAACCATGAAAGACGAATACGATTTCAGCAAGGCCAAACGCGGAGCGGTTGCCTCCGGCAAAGGCAAGACCCGAATCACCATCATGCTCGACGATGTCGTGTTAGACGCGGCGCGTACCGCCGCCGAGAGTGAGGGATTCGGTTATCAGACGGTGATCAACAACACCTTGCGCCAGGCCTTGCTCGGCGATGGAAGCAAGACAGCGGCCATCCCGAACACCGCTGTTGCAAACTCTGGACATTTCAAGGAAGGAATAACCGCCTCCGAACTAAAAAACCTGGAGAAAAAACTATCAGAGGTACTCAGTGAAATTCATCGCGTGATGAAGCCATGAGCTACGTCGCCACGATCAGCCGTGCAAGCACCTGTTTCAACGCCATGTGCTCCGGCACCCGAATCCCGAACTCGCTCCCCAGCAACCCCACCAGCTCATCCACACTCGCCACCTGCCGACGTTCGCTCTCGCTGCCGATCCGGTGAATGGCAAAACTGCCGTTGTTAAGCGTGCGCCGCCAGCCTTCTCCCGTCCGCGCCACCATCAGTTGACTGGCAAAAGATGATTCAGGATGGGTCGAGACGTACCAGTTGCCGACGGCGAAATCGATGTCTTCCTGCCGTTGCAGGTCGAAGATGTACATCGCTCGCCACTCACCGGCAATGTTGGCGCGCAAGGTATAGCCATCGGCATGTTGCTCGATGCGATAGGGTTCGTGGGGCGTGCGCTGTTCGGCCGGGGTGTCGAGCAGCAGCGGCGCCGTAGGCACCATGCCACCGAAGCCGACATCGGTGATGTAGCGCACGCCGTCGATAGTGACCAGGCTCAAACGGTGCGTTCGCGCGGTCCATGCGCCCTCGGGCTGGCCCATGACCACCCGACCGCTGATGCCTGTAGCGTCGAAACCCAGCGCCTGAAGCAGCGACAGAAACAAATTATTGAGTTCGTAGCAGTAACCACCGCGACTTTCGTGCAGGACTTTTTGCTCGATGGACGGCAGGTCGATGAGCACGGGTTCGCCTGACAGCGTGGTGAGGTTTTCAAACGCGAATGCACCGGTGTGGCGCAGCTGCAGTTGACGCAGGGTTTCCAGGGTCGGCGCCGGTGGCGCGTCGAAACCCAGGCGTTGCAGGTACAACGAAAGATTGCTCAGGCGTGATTCGCTCATGGCTCGGTCCTTATGCAGGGGGCGCAGATCGCTGTGCCGGTGGTCGCCATGTATAAGGGATAAAGCGGTACGACCGACAATTGATTTAGCCAATCGCCACCCGCCCGAAAAATCAACGCTGCTTGCGCGAACTCAGTCGAATCCACGTCGGTGCGTGGTCACTGGCATGCGGCTCATTGCGGACCCAGGCATCGACACCGGCCTCTTGCAGATAAGGGCTCAGCGCCGGGTTGAGCAACAGATGGTCAATGCGCAACCCGGAATTTTTCTGCCAGTGCTGTCTGAAATAATCCCAAAAGGTGTAGAGCCGATCCTCTGGATAAAGATGACGCAGGGAATCGGTCCAACCCTGGTTCAGCAACCGCTGATAACACTCGCGGCTTTCCGGCTGGAGCAATGCGTCCTTGAGCCAGGAGCGTGGGTTGTAAATATCCAGATCGGTCGGCACCACGTTGTAGTCACCCGCCAGCACTACTGGGTGTTCACTGCGCTGGAGATCCTCGGCATAGGCGATCAACCGCTCGAACCACGCGAGCTTGTAATCGAACTTCGGCCCTGGCTGCGGATTGCCATTGGGCAGGTACAGACAGCCGACCAGCACACCATGCACGGCGGCCTCCAGATAACGACTCTGAGTGTCGCTGTCCCCCCCCGGCAAACCCCGCCGACTCTCCAGCGGTTGCGCATCCCGCGCCAGAATCGCCACCCCGTTCCACGATGATTGGCCTTGCCAGATCGCGCCGTAACCGGCCGCCTCAAGTTCTGCGGCGGGAAACGCACTGTCCACCGACTTCAGCTCCTGCAAACAGGCGATGTCCGGCTTTTCCCGCTCCAGCCAGGCCAGCAGGTTTGGCAGTCGGGCGCGCATGCCGTTGACGTTGAACGTTGCGATTCGCAGATTCTTCATGGGCCGACACTCCGGATGAGGGTGTTCAGTGTGTGACCTCCATACCTTCAGGTGGTTGCTCGGCGCACAACAGGTAACGACTTGGATCATGCCGCAGTTGTCTCAACGATCCGAGCGTAACAACTCCTCGATGCCGCCTTCGATCGACAGCACCGCCGAACGGTTGCGTCCAGAATGCTTGGCCTGATACAACGCGGCATCCGCACGCCCGATGAACACTTCGGGGCTGTCCAGGCGCGTGGGTACAAATGAATGGCAGCCCAGGCTGACCGTGACGAAACCGTTGGGCGAACCGCTGTGGCTGATGTTTTTGGCCATGACCGCGCGACGGATCTGCTCGGCAATGACCACCGCACCGTGAATATCGGTATCCGGCAGCAACACTGCGAATTCCTCGCCGCCGTAACGCACTGCCAGATCGGCTTTTCGATGACAGCAACTCTTTACCGCCCGCGCCACTTCCGCCAGGCAATGGTCCCCCGCCACATGGCCGTAAGCGTCGTTGTAGCGCTTGAAGTAATCGATATCGACCATGATCAGGCTCAATGAACTCGACTGACGGGTGCCACGGCCGAACTCGATGTCCAGCGCCTGCTCGAACAGTCGACGATTGGCCAGGCCAGTCAGGCTATCGTGGGTCGCGATCAGCTTCAACGCCTCCTTGGCCTTGCGCAAATCCGCCTCGACCCGCTCGCCGAGGCGGACCTGACGCACGAACACCCAACCGAACAGCCCCACGCCGATCACGACCAGGGCAACAATGATGCTGGATTGATACGCGGTCTCGTACCAACTCTTGAGTATCGAATCCCTGGACGATGCCGCCGACACCACCAGCGGATAGGCGCCGAGCTGACGGTAGCCATACAACCGCACGATGCCATCGACCGCCGAACGGAATGTTGCATTGCCAGAGGGTGCGCTGGGCAGCAAGGTCTGAAAGATCTCGCCATTGGCCAACGACGTGCCGATCTGCGCTTCGACAAACGGCCGGCGCGCCAGCAGCGTCCCGTCAGTCAGCCCCAAGAACATCGAGCCATCGTCATCAAGACTGAAGCTTTTGAAGAACTGGTCGAAGTAGGACATCTTGATGCCGGCCAGCAAAACGCCCTGAAAAAGGCCGTTTTTGTCGTTCACGCGTTTGGAGACCGGAATGATCCATTCGCCATTCTCGCGACTGCGAATAGCCGGACCGATGTGCGCCACCGACGATATGTTCTGCTGGTGATACATAAAGTAGTCGCGGTCTGCCACGCCATTTCCACGAGGCAGATCCGCAAAAGAAGTCACGATCCACTGGCCCTTCTGATCAAACAGAAAGATCCCGTGGAATTGACTCAGCGCCTGCACCCGCCGGGCGAACGTTTTCTGAAGGCGTGGCCGCTGCGGCGGACCGAAGCCATCGACCTGAATCCAGTCAACCAGACTGGTCAACACCAGATCGGCTTTCATGAAGGTGTCTTCGGCGTGCTGCGCCATGGCTCGCGTGAGGTTCGATGACGCCACTTCGGCCACCGCCAGATCGTGCCGACGCGATTGCTCCAGTTGCAGGTAAAGCAAACCGCACAGGCACAGACACACCACAGCAATGAACAATAAGGCTGCCTTGCGCAGAGGTAACCGTTTCAGAGCAACGCCAGTAGCGACGTGCGGGTCGTCTTGGAGAATAGACAAAGCTCATCCTGTAAGGGTAAGGCATGGGCGAAGGCCCAAAACCCTTAATGATTACGAGCTTAGTCTACGGGATGGTACGGGGCAATTGTCCTTTAGACAGGCGTCGCATCGCACTGTGCAAGTGCGCCCGCGCACTTTCTGCATCTCCCATGCGCATTTGCTCGTAGGCCCTTTGCGCAATGGCGGAAAAGTGATTATTGCAGCCCCCTCCTCCAGCCCATGCAGAGCCGCCAGCAGAAAGCATGCCGCCAGTTCCATGCGCGCCGTGATGACAGCCGGCGAGTCCAGATTCAGGTCGGTAATGGGCGAGCCAGGAGCGCCCATTCATCGGCGGGAATCCGACTCAGGGCGTAGTTTTCAAATGCCCGTGGACTCTCCCGTTTTTCGGATCGACAAACCAGTATTCGTTATTGGCCGTCTTCACCTGCCCGCATTCGGTTGGATAGCCTTTCGCTTCAATACAAAGAACTCCGTCTTTCAACGTCCACTTTTCCTTCTCCGGTTTGTAGGGCGCCTGCTCGAACACCTCTACTCCGTTCGGCGCAAAACTCATTGAAAAAGGGTGACTGCCCTCTCGGGTGGTCCCGTAAAACTTCCTTCCTACCAACGCGCCAGTGATTTGCGCATCGTCAAGCGTTACCGCCGATGCAGGCACTGGTGGTGGCTCGTAATTACTACGGGGAGTGGTTGCGCACCCTGCCAGGCAGGTCAACAGGATGGACGCGCCGAACTTTAATGAAGTCATGCCACACCTTCCTTGTTAGCACCGGAAGAATTTCCGGTAAATCAAAGATTAGGCGAAGCTGTTTTGGTGACCCGGGCTAAGCGCCGAACGGTTGACGGCCATTACGGCTGCCCCGTCGCCACCGACGCCGTCGCCGCATGTAGATTCAACACCGGCATTTGCGCAGGACGATTCAACGCCCGCAGTACGGGTGCATCGTAGCCGTACACATCCGGTTTGAATGACACGCGCCCGTCGCTGCCCAGATCGACTGTCCAATAGGCCAACAACACCGGTACTTTCACCGGCAGTCGAATGTTCTCGGTCTTGCCATTGGCCAGCTGTTTCTGAATACCGGCGCTGTTCCATTTAACCGGGTCGTTGAACAATAACTCCACCAGTTGCAGCGGATTTTCCACCCGGATGCAGCCCGAACTGGTCGCACGGACAGTCTTGGAAAACAACTCGCGATGCGGCGTATCGTGAAGGTAAATCGCGTAGTCGTTGGGGAAGCGGATCACCACCTGGCCCAGCGAACTCTCGGGCCCGGCATCCTGGCGCAAGCTGATGCCACGCGGGTGGGTCCAGTCGACGCCCGCAGGGTCGAGCTCGTTGCCTTCACCATCGATCACGCGAATACGGTTGGCGGCCAGGTAACCGGGATTACTCTGGATCTTCGGCAGCACGTCTTCCTTGAGGATCGTCGGCGGCACCGTCCAGGTCGGATTGAACGTGATGTAGGTGATCTGCGCCTGAAAGATCGGCGTATTGCGCGCCGCTTTTCCGACTTGCACCCGGGACCGCCATATCGGCTGGCCATCGCGGTACATCGCCACTTTATAGCCGGCGATATCAACGATAACGAACGTGCCTTGAAGTTTATAAAGCAGCCAACGCGCGCGCTCCATGTTCACGCGAACCTGATCAATGCGTGCGTCCACGGGCACATTCAAGGCCGCTAGCGTGGTCGCCCCCGCCATGCCATCCGCTCCGAGGTATTGCTCGCTCTGATACTTCTTCACCGCTGCGGTGACGGCGCTGTCGTACTTCGTACCGTGGATCAACCGCGGATCGAGAAAACCTGCCGCGACCATCCTCGCCCGCAACTGCGCGACAGCCGGTTCGTCCATGCCAGGCTTGAGCGAATGGTCTACGAGCACTTGCGGCCAACCGCCCCGATCACGAATACCGCGCAATTGCGCCAGCGCCTGACGCAACCCCACGTACACCGCTTCTTGCGGCGGAGCGAGGGCAAACGCCTTCGCGACATCGTGATTGTCGAGCGCCGCGAAGAAAGCATTGACGTCGTCGCGCGGGTCGACGCCATTGGCGTCAAAATTCCAGTGAATATCCAGCCGCGAAGGATCGACCTTGCCCCGCCGCAACTGTAGCAGCGCAGTAATAAAGGTATGCGTCGTCGCCAAATCAAAAGCCGCCCGTTGCTCAGGGGTCACTGGCGTGGTCAGCATTGTGGTCTGGGACCGGATCAGTTCATCAATATGAAAATCCGCCGGGTTCAAACCATCGGCTTCAGTCGCACCCAGGCTGGCGATCAATTGTGCGACATCGCGGTCATTCGTCCACGCTGCGCGATAAGCGCGATGCGTATAAAAATCCATGACCAGACGGCTGACCTCCACGCGCCGATGACGAGGTGCAGTCAGCAAAGGCGGAAACGCAGTTTTCAGCGGTTCCAGCGAAGCCTGAATCGCCTGACCGACGTTGTCGTCTGCTTCAGCCTCAAAAACGGAGTTAGGCGCAATTGTCGGCTCAATCGGCGAAGTTTCCGCAAGCGCCGTGCCGCTGATCAGAAAGCCCATAAAAAATACGCGGCTTATGACGAATAACCTTGTTAAAAGCACCATGGATAATCCTTAATCTCCCGCATTCAACGCCTGGCTTTCAATGCACTGCTAGACTCGAACTTAACATGATGAGACATCTATATGGCGCCACTACGTATTGGCTATCTACTGCCGACCCTGCTATTGACAGCAATGTCCGTACCGTTAGCCTACGCCGATTCGCTCGCGGCCGCCCTCATCAAAGCGGCCCCGAAAGCCAACGCCAACGTCATTAACCTTGCCGTTCGCGCCTCGCAATGCAGCATCGCTCAAGGTGCGGCTCCTGTCCAAAGACTCGCGGTGATTGATTACTCCTTGCCGTCCACCGAACAGCGCCTGTGGGTGTTCGATTTAAAGAAGCGCAAGTTGCTGTTTCATGAACTGGTCGCCCACGGGCGCAACAGCGGCGAGAACATGGCCGTCAACTTCTCCAATCAAAATGAAAGCTTCGCCACCAGCCTTGGGCTGTATCGCACGCAGCAGAGCTATGTCGGGCAGAACGGTTACTCGCTGCGCATGGAAGGCCTGGAGCCGGGTTTCAACGACAATGCGTTTGACCGGGCGATCGTAATTCATGGCGCGCCTTACGTCAGTCCAGTGCTCGCACGGGTCAATGGCCGAATCGGTAGAAGCCTGGGCTGCCCGGCCGTACGGCCGGCGATTGCGCACAAGCTGATTGATTCGATGAAAGACGGGCAGTTGTTGTTTTCGTACTACCCGGATCAGCGCTGGCTGAAGAAATCTTCGTATATCAATTGCGGTAGCGGGACCGTGGCCACGGCGTCGAAATCCACCACCAACCGTTGAATGCAGCGTGAACCTGTCAAAAGTGTAATCTCCACCTCAGCCTGCTGAAAGGCATCGCCCGCTAGCCTAGCCGTCAAGTTGTCTCCCAACTGACGGACCGGGATAAAAAACGGCATGCACTCCAACACTTCAAGACGCACCTTCGTGAAAGGGCTCGCTGCGGGCGGGCTGCTCGGTGGCCTCGGGTTATGGCGCACGCCTGTGTGGGCAGTCACCAGCCCTGGCGAACCGCAGGTGTTGGCCGGCACCGAGTTCGACCTGTTCATCGGCGAAACACCGATCAACATCACCGGCAATCCGCGCAACGCGATGACCATCAACGGCGGCATCCCCGGCCCATTGCTGCGCTGGCGTGAAGGCGACACGGTCACGCTGCGGGTGAAGAACCGGCTCAAGGAAAACACCTCCATTCACTGGCATGGCATCTTGCTGCCGGCCAACATGGACGGCGTGCCAGGGCTGAGTTTTCACGGCATCGAACCCGGCGGCATGTACGTTTACACATTCCAGCTCAGGCAGAACGGCACTTACTGGTATCACAGCCATTCGGGTCTTCAGGAACAGTCCGGCGTTTATGGCCCACTGGTGATCGACGCCAAGGAACCGGAACCTTTCCAGTACGACCGAGATTACGTGGTGATGCTGACCGACTGGACCGACGAAGACCCGGCCAGCCTAATGAACACCCTGAAAAAACAGTCCGATTACTACAACTACAACAAGCGTACCGTCGGCGATTTCATACACGATATCAGCGAGAAAGGTTGGGCTTCCACGGTCACCGATCGAAAGATGTGGGCCGAAATGAAGATGAATCCCACAGACCTCGCCGACGTCAGCGGCGCCACCTACACCTTCTTGATGAACGGCCAGGCACCGGACTCGAACTGGACGGGCGTGTTCCGTCCGGGTGAAAAACTGCGGCTGCGGTTCATCAACGGCTCCGCCATGACGTACTTTGACGTGCGCATTCCCGGGCTGAAAATGATGGTGGTCGCTGCGGATGGGCAACACGTCAAACCGGTGAGTGTCGATGAGTTTCGCATTGCGGTGGCGGAGACGTTTGATGTGATTGTCGAGCCGACCGAAGCGGCTTACACCTTGTTCGCCCAGTCGATGGATCGGACCGGCTTCGCACGCGGCACGCTTGCAGCGAAGGCTGGTTTATCCGCGCCGGTACCACCGCTGGACCGTCGCCCGCTGGTGACCATGGATGACATGGGCATGGGTGGAATGGATCACGGCAGCATGGCGGGCATGGATCACAGCGCCATGGCCATGCCCGGTATGCAGTCTCATCCAGAGACGGAAAAAGACAACCCGCTGGTGGACATGCAAGCCATGACCACCGCCCCCAAACTCGACGATCCCGGCCTGGGCCTGCGCAACAACGGCCGACGCGTCCTGACCTATTCCGACCTTCGCAGCACCTTCGAAGACCCGGACGGCCGCGACCCGAGCCGCACGATTGAACTGCACCTCACCGGCCACATGGAAAAATTTGCCTGGTCGTTCAACGGTGTGAAGTTCTCCGACGCCGAACCTGTGCGCCTCAAATATGGCGAGCGGGTTCGGGTGGTGCTGGTCAACGACACAATGATGACCCACCCCATCCACCTGCACGGCATGTGGAGCGACCTCGAAGACGAGAACGGCCAGTTCATGGTGCGCAAACACACGATCGACATGCCCCCCGGCTCCCGGCGCAGCTATCGGGTAACCGCCGATGCACTCGGCCGCTGGGCCTATCACTGCCATCTCCTGTACCACATGGAAATGGGCATGTTCCGTGAAGTTCGCGTGGAAGAATGAGACGCCTACCCATGACCAGACTCACCCCCCTCTCTTTGGCGCTCGTGACCGCGAGCCTGACACTTTCTTCGGCGATGGCCGCCACCGACGACATGCAGAACATGGATCACAGCCAGATGCAGGGCATGGACCCTGGCCAAATGCAAAGCATGGATGACGGCCAGATGCAGCCCGCCGCGCCGACCGAAAGCCGCACGCCGATCCCGGCGCTGACCGATGCCGACCGGGCCGCCGTGTATGCCAGCCCGACCGGCCACGGCGTGCATGACACCGCGCTCAACTATTACTTCCTCGCCGACAAACTCGAATGGCAGGACGCTGACAACGGCAGCACTCTGGCCTGGGATCTCTCCGGCTGGATCGGCGGCGACATCGATCGCCTGTGGCTGCGCTCCGAAGGCGAACGCACCAACGGCAAAACCGAAGACGCCGAAATCCAGGCCTTGTGGGGCCATGCCATCTCCCCGTGGTGGGACGTGGTGACCGGCGTCCGCCAGGACTTCAAACCTGGCGACCCGCAAACCTGGGCCGCGTTCGGCGTGCAAGGGATGGCGCTGTACAACTTCGAAACCGAGGCCACCGCCTTCATCGGGGAAGGAGGCCAAACCGCCGCACGACTTGAGGGCGACTACGACATCCTGTTGACCAACCGGCTGATCCTGCAACCAACCGTCGAACTCAACGTCTACGGCAAAAACGATCCGCAACGGGGGATCGGTTCCGGGTTATCCAACACCGAAGCCGGTCTGCGGTTGCGCTATGAAATTCGCCGGGAAATCGCCCCGTACATCGGCGTGACCTGGAACCGTACCTACGGCAGAACCGCCGACTACGCCAACGACGAAGGTGAGGATCGCAGTGAAGCACGCCTGGTCCTCGGTGTTCGCCTGTGGTTCTAAACGCATTAACTCAACAACCAAAAAAACAACCGCTTAAAGCGGTAAGAGGCCTTGCATGCGCATGATTAAAACTACCGCTGTTGTCATTGGGCTGCTCATTAGCGCGCTCGCTCAAGCGCACCCAAAACTACTTTCCTCCACTCCGGCAGAAGGTGCGGATGGCGCAGCACCCGGCAAAATCGAACTGCACTTTTCCGAAAGCCTCATGACCCAGTTTTCCGGCGCGAAACTGGTCATGACCGAAATGCCCGGCATGGCGCACTCCCCCATGCCCATGAAAGCTAAAGTCTCCGGCGGCAGCGACCCGAAAACCATGGTCATCACACCGCTTTCGCCACTGCCTGCCGGCACCTACAAAGTCGAATGGCGCGCGGTGTCGTCGGACACCCACCCGATCACCGGCAACGTCACGTTCAAAGTGAAGTGATTGATGAGCGACTCGGTCAGCATTGCACTGCGCTTTGGGTTGTATGTGGATTTGATGCTGCTGTTTGGCCTGGCGCTGTTTGGGCTCTATAGCCTTAAAGGACAGGAACGGAGATCGGGCGCGGTGTTGCCGTTTCGGTCGATGTTGGTGGGAACGACGGTGCTGGGTGTGCTGTTTTCCGTCGCCAGCATGGTGGTGATGGCGAGCGCCATGAGCGGCGAGTCGGATTTTGCCGAGCTGCGTCCGCATATCGAGATGATGGTGTTTGAGACAGACGTGGGACTGGCCTGGACGGTTCGCGCTGTCGCGCTGGTTGTCGGCGGCTTGGCGGTTATGTTCAACCAACGAGCGCCCGGCATCAGTCTACTGATCGCATCTGCTGCTGGAGGCATCGCCCTCGCCAGCCTGGCCTGGAACGGTCATGGCGCGATGGATGAAGGTAGCCAGCGGTATTGGCATTTCATCACCGACATCTTGCATCTGCTGGCGGCGGGGGCGTGGCTGGGAGCGTTGATCGCATTTGCCCTGTTAGCGAGGATCAACTCACTGCAAAGCGAAGAGCGCATCCGGCTGCTCGTCCGTGCTGTCAAGCGGTTCGAATGGGTGGGCGCGGTGATTGTTGTCGTGATCACCGTAACGGGAATCGTGAACTACCTGTTCATTGTCGGCCCTGAACTTGACGAGGTGTTTCTCAGTACCTACGGGATTTTGCTATTTATCAAAGTGGGGTTGTTTGCCGGGATGCTGGTGCTGGCCGCGTTGAATCGGTTTCAACTTGGGCCACTCTTGGAACGGTCGCTGCGGGACAGGCAATACCGGGTAGCGGCGAATGCATTGCGACGCAGTGTGGTCGTGGAGTGGGTGGCGGCGGTGTTGATTGTGGGGTTGGTGGCCTGGCTGGGGACGTTGAGTCCAGAGATGGAAATGAGCGCGGAGTAACGTAAAGGGGCGCCACTTGATATGGATCAATGACGGCCTCTTGCTCGGGACTAAGCTCAAGCTCCCCCCTCGGATCGAGTACACACTATGCTCCGGTTCCGCACTCACCTACCGCTGTTGATCCGCCAAGTGCTCGCACTGTGGCCGCCCGCACGCCTGCGCTTCGTTCGCTTCAACAATTAAAACCGATCTCCGAGCGTCCGGAATACCGGACGCTCCCTTTGGCTTCGCCTCTTTAGCGCAGCTCAATTCCTGTACGTCCCTGACTCACTGGAGATTGCCATGCATACGCACTTCAAAGCACTCGTCGCCGCACTGCTCATCAGTAGCCCATTGGTTGCTCTGGCCGTCGAGGAACATCACCCCGACACACCATCAACCGCACCGACCACCGCCACCGTCGCCACGCAAGACAAGGCGATGAGCGAACAGATGAAAAAAATGCAGGCGGCCCACGAAAAAATGATCGCCGCCACAACCCCGGCCGAACGCCGGGCCGCCATGCAAGAAGGCATGGCCACGATGAAGGATAGCCTGGGCATGATGCACAACCACTGCCAAGGCATGGGAATGGGCAAAGGCATGTCCGGCGGCAAGGACCGCTCAGACCAGATGATGGGCATGATGATGAAAATGATGGATGAGCAGTCGAGCATGATGAAGATGCCGATGAGCAACTAACGCCCTTAAAGATGCCCTTGACCTTGCCATCGCAGCAGGGTCAACGATCGATTCACGTCATCAACATGAAGGCGTAAAGAAGAAATCTGGCTGCGGCGGGTCAAGTTGCTGCTGTCACTGAGTCCGCCCCGGCGAGGATGAAGTTGAGCGGTGCGACAGAAAGTAGGTACTCTCAGCGCCACTCCATCATGGAAGCCGGATAACAATGAAAAACATAAAAATCGCAATGATGCTCGGTGGTCTGCTCGCTCTATCGTTTGCCGCTCAGGCAGAGCAATCGCATTTGGACAACGTCATCCAACAAGGCCAACTGCGCGTGTGTACGACGGGCGACTACAAGCCCTATACCTCCAAAGCCGAGGACGGCGAATACTCGGGCATCGACATCGCCATGGCCCGTTCGCTGGCCGACAGCCTGGGCGTCAAGGTTGAATGGGTGCAGACCACCTGGAAAACCCTGATGCCCGACATGCTGGCGGGCAAATGCGACATCGGCATGGGCGGAATCTCGGTCACGCTTGAGCGGCAGAAAAAAGCCTTCTTCAGCACCACGCTGGATGTCGACGGCAAAGTCCCCCTCGTACGCTGCGAGGATCAGGCGCTGTACCAGACCGTCGAGCAAATCAACCAGCCTTCGGTTCGTTTGGTCGAACCGGCCGGTGGCACCAATGAAGCCTTTGTTCACGCGTTTTTGCCCAAGGCGCAATTGAGCCTTCACGACAACGTGACCATCTTTCAAGAACTGCTGGACAAGAAGGCGGACGTGATGATTACGGATGCGTCGGAAGCGTTGTATCAGCAGAAGCTCAAACCTGGTTTATGCGCGGTGAATCCGGGGCAGTTTATGCAGTATGGGGAGAAGGCTTACCTGCTGCCGCGTGATGATATGACTTGGAAGTTGTATGTGGATCAGTGGTTGCATCTGGCTAAGGTGACGGGGAAGTACCAGAAGGTCTTGGGACAGTGGATAGCTACGCCTGAGACCAAATAGCCCTCTACGTTGGCGACGCCTGCGTTCGGCTGCGCAGTAGCCCCCTTCCGGGAACACGCAACGGCAGGAATGCCGCGCCGTTGCGTCACGACCCTAGTCGTCGTGCAACAACCCGGAACTGTACTCGCCGAAACTGTTACCTAACGCACCGCCATGGAAATTCAACTGACTGTGATTATTGGTCGGCCCCGGGCCAAAGCCGGCAGAGGGCTGAACGTCTTCGGAGTAATTGCTTTGGGTGGTTACACCCGAACAGGCGCTCAACAGCAACGCACCACCGATCAGCAAGACTTTGAAGAGGTTTGAGGTCATTTTTCAGTTTCCCTGTGGACTGGGGGCGAGGTGATGCAAGCTTTAGTCAGCATCGTAGACCGGGAAGACGATGCGCATTATGAAGCTTTGCGGGGCGACAGCATTGGTTCAGCTACAGCGGCTTCTTGCCGCGAAAAAGGTCGTTCCCCAGACGAATCATCAAAAGAGCAACGTCCTGCATGACACTCGGAAGTGTTCTTACACTTGTCCGTTGCTGCGCTTTTGTCACGAGGCCTATAGTTCATCCAACGCCCAAATGGCGCCAAATCAACGAAGTGGATCAGTGGAGAAACGGTAGCCGATACAACACGCTTGCAAGCGTCCTTCGCCCTCAGAGTCTTTTTTTCACAAAATTGAAGTCGTTTCACGGCGAAAAATGGCGACAGATTTGTTTACCCATAACGATCCAGTCCATTTCCAATCATGTCGCTGTTCAGATGCCCTGAACAACGGCAACAAGACTCGCCTAAGCCCCGCAACCCCAATCCTGATAAACTCCCCACCTCCCAGCCCCACCCATCTCAGAACCGCCAATGCCCCCAATCACCGCCACGCCCGCCCCGCTCTCCCGCCGCTTCTCCGTCGCTCCGATGATGGATTGGACAGACCGCCACTGCCGTTTCTTCCTGCGCCTGCTCTCCAGGCACGCTCTCCTCTACACCGAAATGGTCACCACTGGCGCACTGCTCAACGGTGATCACGAGCGTTTCCTGCGTCACAACGAAGCCGAACACCCGCTCGCGCTGCAACTGGGCGGCAGCGTGCCGCTGGACTTGGCCGCCTGTGCACGCATGGCTCAGGACCACGGTTACGACGAGGTGAATCTGAACGTCGGCTGCCCGAGTGATCGGGTGCAGAACAATATGATCGGCGCGATGCTGATGGGGCATCCGCAGTTGGTGGCCGATTGTGTAAAGGCGATGCGCGATGCGGTGTCGATCCCGGTGACCGTGAAGCACCGCATCGGGATTAATGGACGGGACAGCTACGAAGAGTTGTGTGATTTCGTCGGTACGGTTCACGACGCCGGGTGCACCAGTTTCACGGTGCATGCGCGGATTGCGATTCTGGAAGGGTTGTCGCCGAAGGAGAATCGCGACATTCCACCGCTGCGCTATGACGTTGCGGCGCGATTGAAGGCGGATTTTCCGCAGCTGGAAATTATTCTCAATGGCGGAATCAAGACGCTGGAGGCCTGTCACGAGCATTTGCAGACCTTCGACGGCGTGATGCTGGGCCGTGAGGCGTATCACAACCCTTATGTGATGGCCGAAGTGGATCAACAACTGTTCGGCAGCACGGCGCCGGTGATCAGTCGGGCCGAAGCGCTGGCGCAGTTGCGGCCTTATATAGCGGCACATATTGATGCGGGCGGTTCGATGCACCACATCACCCGGCATGTGTTGGGGTTGGGCACCGGGTTCCCGGGCGCGCGCAAGTTTCGGCAGCTGTTGTCGGTGGATATTCATAAAGCCAAGGAGCCTTTGGCGTTGCTGGATCAGGCCGCGGAGTTGCTTGACGGGCGCTAACGGTCACCCGGGTTGAACCTGCGTCCTTATTTGGCATCGTATTTATCGACACCGCGCCCCGCCATTCAAACAGCCGTTTTCAGGTTGTTGCCGCCGGGGCCTTCGATACGTACATGCGCCCTTGAGTGGCTGTCAGCGCTCGGGTAATGTCATTAGACCCATAGGACAGAGCACGCCCATGACTTCCAAGCTGGAACAACTCAAACAAATGACCACCGTGGTTGCCGACACCGGCGACTTCGAAGCGATCGCTCGCGTTAAACCGGTGGACGCTACCACCAACCCTTCCCTGCTGCTTAAAGCGGCGGCCATTCCCGGTTATGCCGAACTGCTGAACGCCTGCGTCAGCGACTGCAAGGGCGATGTGGGCCTGGCCAGCGACCGTTTTGGCGTTGCGGTAGGGCAAGAAATTCTGAAGGTGATTCCTGGCCGTATTTCCACTGAAGTGGATGCACGTCTGTCGTTCGACACTGACGCCGTATTGAAGCGTGCGCACCGTCTGATCGAGCTGTACGACAAGGCCGGCATTGGCCGTGACCGCGTGCTGATCAAGATCGCCTCCACCTGGGAAGGCATCCGCGCTGCCGAGATTCTGGAAAAAGAAGGCATCCAGACCAACCTGACACTGCTGTTCTCGTTCGCGCAAGCGGCGGCGTGCGCCGATGCAGGTGTGTTCCTGATTTCGCCGTTCGTGGGCCGGATCTACGACTGGTACAAGAAGGCCAACGGCAACGACTACACCGGCGCGGATGACCCGGGCGTGCAGTCGGTGACGCGCATTTACAACTACTACAAGGCCAATGACTACAAGACTGTGGTCATGGGCGCGAGCTTCCGAAATCTGAATCAGATTGAGCAGTTGGCCGGTTGCGACCGTTTGACCATCAGCCCTGACTTGATCGATAAGCTGGCGGCGGACACTGGCAAACTGGAGCGTAAATTGGCGCCGGGTCATGCTGGTGAAGCGCGCTTGAGCTTGAATGAAGCGCAGTTCCGTTGGTTGTCGAACGAAGATGCGATGGCGACCGAGAAACTGGCTGAGGGGATTCGTCAGTTTGCTCGGGACCAGGAAAAGCTCGAGGCGCTGCTGCAGGCCAAGCTGTGATCTAGTTCAGCGCAATGCAAAAAGGGCGAACCTTGATGGGTTCGCCCTTTTTTATGTGTCGATTTTGGGATTGCTACGCAGTCCAGCGGGAGCAGGCCCCCTCGCCACAGGTATCAATGACGCTCCAGCGCATTCACCAGGTCATGAAACGCTTCACGATTCGAATCATTCAACCCCATCAGGATCTTGTGCGCTTCGAGCACTTTGATCCGCACCACTTCTTCCGACTGGTCCTGGTCAGGCAAGTCGGTCAGGCACTCAGGGCACGGGATCGGGCGGTCCACGATGTTGAACACCTGCTCAAAGCCCATGGACTGCAGCAGACGTGTGATGTCTTCGTGGGTGGTAACGACGGTCGGCAGCAGGCCGACTTTCTGCCGCGAAAGGATAGACAGTTTGGCCAACAGGCCAAGAGTGGTGCTGTCAATGCTGCGGGTTTCGGTCAAATCAATCACGATCGCGTTGAAATTCATCGCGGTGAAGATTTTCTCAATAGTCGCATCCAACGCCGAACACAGGGTCAGGCGAACTTCACCGACGAACTTGAGGACGAAGGTGCCGTCCTGCTCGGCGAACTGGATTCTACCGGTACTCATTAAAGATTCCTGCTCAACACCAACAGGGCGATATCATCCGGCATCTCCCCTAGCGTGGCCAATCCAAAAACCTGCCGCAGCCCATCCAGGGTGCCGCCCGCTGCCTTGACCCGTTGGGGCAAGGCCGCTTCTTTTTCTTTGAGTGTAGGCTCTGGCAAAAGGTCCAGAATGCCATCGGACATCAGTGTCAGGCTGAATGTCGGCGGCAATTCCAGCACGTGATCTTCGTAGGTGGCTTCATTGAAGAGCCCCACCGGTAGACCACGTCCTTCCAGATATCGAACACTGTCTGGCGTGTACAACACAGGCAACGGTAAATGACCACCGATGCTATAGGTCAACAAACCTGTCTCCTCGTCGATGACTCCACCGACCATTGTGACGTGTTTGCCCAGCTTACAACTGATCAGGCCTCGGTTGATATGACCAAGGACCTCTGAAGGCTTGAATTCCGGCAATGTGCCGTTGCGCTTTGACTCGAACAGCAAGCGCGTAGTCATGAACTTCAGCAGCACGGTAACGAAGGCTGAAGAGGCGCCATGACCGGAAACGTCCGCCAGGTAGAACGCTACCCGACGCTCATCGACCCGAAAGTAGTCAACGAAATCACCCGACAGGTACAGCGACGGGATGATCTGGTGTGCAAACTGGAACTCGTCGATGGTCCAGGGACTGACCGGCAGCATGTTCATCTGCACCTGGCGACCGGCATTCTGGTCTTCCTGGAGCAGGTTCAGGCTGGCTTCGAGTTCGCGATTGGCCTTTTCCAGCTTCTCGCGGTAGCGCTGGTTTTCCAGCAGCAGACGCGCGCGATCCAGGGCCCGGCGCACAGAGTGCTCGAGCACGGCAAGATCTTCGAGAGGCTTGATCAGGTAATCCGCCGCGCCCAGGCGCAAAGCCTCGACCGCGTCGTTCATCACGCCGGCACCCGAAACCACAATCACCGGGGTTTGCGGTGACCGTTCGGTGACCTGGCGAATGAGTTCGAGTCCGCCCATCTGCGGCATGCGCAGATCGCAGATGACCAAGTCGGGCTTGTCTTGCTCGAATACCTGAAGACCTTGCTGGCCATTGCTGGCCTGCAAGACGCTGAAACCACTGTCTTCCAAATAGGCGGCGAGGCTCGCGCGCACTACTTCGTCATCATCGATTATCAGCAGCGTGGCACTGGTTTTTGGCATGTGGGCAAACGGCGCCAGAATTAGGTTGGCGTAGCAGGCTGGGCAATTGACCCCGCGCACACTACTGGATTCGCTTTCTAGCCTCTCTGCCGCACCGTTTTCGAGCATTTGCCCTACTCACAGGCACACCAGAGGTGCCCTTCTAAGGCGCAGACGGTACTCCCATCCGCGGGGCGTTTCAAGCTCACGCCGATGGTCGCTTGACGTCTTTACTAGTCAAATCACCGGGAGTTATAAGAACAGGCAAAACCGTAACCCAATGGAAGGATGAAGCCCATGAGCCAAACCGAACGGGACTACAGCGAAAAACGTGATTTCATCCGCATGCGAGTCGATGCCGATGTCGCGCTGATTCATCAAGGGGACGAGGTTGCAGCCGTCTGCATCGACCTTTCCAGCAGTGGCATGCAGGTCGAGGCACCGCGCTTGTTCAACGTAGGCGACCGGCTCAGCGTGCGGATTGAGTCCGATCATGCGGCACTCAAAGGACTCGAAGCCGACACTGAAGTGGTGTGGGTGAAAGCCCAGGACGGCGCCAGTCAGAAACTCGGCCTTACAATCTTGAAGATGAAATAACCCGGATCCAAAACCAAAGAAGGCGGCCACTGGCCGCCTTCCTGGTTTTTACCGGTCGAGATTAAAAATCGTCTTCGACCTGGCCGTCTTTGACTTTGAACTCGCGGTTCTGCAAGTACGCATTGCGGATGAAGGTGTATTTGTCGCCGCTGATCAACTTCTCGGCCGACAACAGGCTGGCGCGGGTGTCGACGATGTTCAGGCCGAAGATCGAGTTACGCACTGGTACGTCGTGGATGTACGGGTACGGGCCGGTGTAGCCATCGACAAACTTGGCTGGCGCATCACGCAGGGTGCTTGGCCCCAGCAACGGCAGCATCAAGTACGGGCCACTTCCTACGCCCCAGTAGCCTAACGTCTGACCGAAGTCTTCGTCGCTGCGGTTCAGGCCCATTTTGGTGCCCACATCGAAGAAGCCCAGCAGGCCGAAGGTGGTGTTGAAGATCAGGCGTGCGGTGTCGACGCCGGCAGCGGCCGGTTTGGCCTGCAAGATGTTGTTGGCAAGGTTGGTGACATCACCGACGTTGCGGAACATGTTGTGGATGCCGTCTTCGAGAAATTGCGGGGTCACAAACTGGTAGCCCTGCGCCAGAGGCTTCAGCGCATAGGTGTCGACCACATCGTTGAACTTGTAAATCGGACGGTTGATGCTTTCCCAAGGGTCGTCTTCCGTAGCTGCCTGGGCAACGAACGGAGCCAGCAACATACTGGCACACACACACAGCTGAGCTAGATGATTGCTCCAGCGCATAGAAAAACTCCTTGGATTGTACTGGCGCGAGCGACTTGGCCCGGGCGTTAAGCTGGCTAGTATAAGACGGAAAAGTCGCTTTAGGCAGCATCGTGCGCGATGGCCTACGGATGATTCGCCATGACTGTGAGCGATTCACATCAATGTCACTCAACTGTCACCGGCGACACATAGCCTTGTCGCTATTTCAGGGAAGTTTACATGCCGCACGCCGAAACCTTACCCCTCACCGCCCCCAGCCTGACCGCCGTCCTGTTTGGCCTCAGCGGTTGCCTGGTGGACTTCGGCGCCCGCACGCGTCAACACGACGCCCATTCTGTCGAGCACGCCGAGGTCACCCCAGGCGCCCTCGACAGCTTGCACAGTTTGCAGCGCCAACAGATTCCCTGCGCCTGGCTCGACGAACTCTCCCCTGCACTCAGCCATTCCCTGGCCGTCGCCCTGCCGGAGTGGATCAAACCTTCGCAACACCCCGAAACAATCAATCCGTGGCCGGCACCGAATGCGTGCTGGCAAGCCTTGATGGCGTTGAATGTCGGACGACTGGATGGCTGCGTACTGGTCAGCGGTGAACCGCGATTGCTGCAATCGGGCCTGAACGCCGGGCTGTGGACGATCGGTCTGGCCTCCTGCGGCTCACTCTGCGGACTCGCGCCCAGCGAATGGCAAGCCTTGAGCCAAAAGGAACGCGAACACCTGCGCGGAAAGGCTACCGTGCAATTGTTTGGCCTGGGCGTGCATTCAGTGATCGATCATCTCGGCGAACTCGACACCTGCCTGGCGGACATCAGCCTGCGTCGACTCAAGGGTGAAAAGCCCTGATCGAGATCATGCAGGTTTCTCGCGAGTGGATTAATCTAAAGGTCAGCCATAGACCTTTGGCGCGCTGCCGCGGTCTATGCCAGTGCCTATCGATAAAAGGAAGAACGCCATGCCTGCCCGCGAACTGCAAGACCAGCTCAATGCCCTGCGCGAGCAATTGGAACAGAATCCTCCGCTGACCGAAGCCGAGCGCGCCGATCTCCATGCGCTGATGCAACAGATCGAACTTGAGCTTGAGCTGGAAACCAAAACCCAGGACTCCAGCCTCGCCGATGGCGTGAATCTGGCTGTCGAACGTTTCGAACTTGAGCACCCCGCCATTGCCGGCACCTTGCGCAACATTGTGCAAACGCTGGGCAACATGGGGATCTGAACCCGCCAGATGCAAAAAGCCCCGCTAGTGATAGCGGGGCTTTTTAATGCCTGCGATTTGAGCTCGCTCCTGCAGGGGATTTTTTATTGGCGGACCAGGCGGTGGTTCGGCAGTTGCACGTCTTCAGTGCTGCGATACGGGTTGATGTCCAACCCGCCACGACGCACATACCGCGCATACACCGTCAATTTCTCCGGTTTCAGCAACCGTTGCAGATCGAGGAAAATCCGCTCCACGCATTGCTCATGGAAGTCCGAGTGCTGACGGAAGCTCACGATGTATTCCAGCAGACTCGCGTGATCCAGCGCCGCGCCACGGTATTCCACCGCCACACTGCCCCAATCCGGCTGACTGGTCACCGGGCAGTTGGATTTGAGCAAATGACTGTGCACGCTCTCCTCGACAATGCGCGACTCGTCGCAACGCAGCAGTTCCGGCCGCGGATGCTCGTAGTTGCTGACGCTGATCTCCAGGTCATCGATGCACACGCCCGGCAGCGCCACGACGCCTTCGGCTTCAACGTCTTTCAGGCTGCGAATCCGCACGCCAACCGGCTTACCCGCCGCAGCGGACAGGTCTTTCACCAGCGTCGCTTCAAGGCTCGCGGTGTCGGCAAACGGCGTCTGGTTCAGTGAGTTCAGATACAGCTTGAACGACTTGGATTCGATGATGTTCGGCGAATCCGCCGGGATACTGAATTCGCCGATCGCCACCACCGGTTTACCGGATGGCAACAGCCACGACAGCTCGAAGCAATTCCAGAAGTCCACGCCCTTGTACGGCAGGGTTTCTGCCGTCAGGCCCAGCTCGGCCCATTTCGCAGTGCGCGGGATCGGGAACAGCAAGGACGGCGTGTAAGTGGCGATGTATTCGCTGGATTTGCCCAGCGGCGAGTGTTCGGCTGCGGGATGCATGGCGGAAACCTGACTGAAGAATCAGCGGATTCTACCAGCCTTTGCGCCCGCCTTTGAGTGCTTACTGACTGACAGTCAACTTGCCGACCATGCCAGCCTGATAGTGGCCTGGAATATTGCAGGCAAACTCCAGGTTGGTGGCCTTGGTGAAGGTCCAGGTCAGTTCAGCGGTCTTGCCTGGCTCGACCAGCACACTATTGGGGTCATCGTGCTTCATGCCGTGATCCATTCCCGCCATCGCGCCGTGGTCCATTTCTTTCATGCCTGTAGGCGTAAGCATGCCGCTCTGCTGCATCTTTGACATTTCCTGCTGATGTTTTGCATGCATCGCCGCATCACCAAGGTTGAATTCGTGCAGCAATTGGCCCTTATTCACCAGCACGAAGCGAACCGTCTCACCGGCCTTGATATCAATGGCCTTGGGGGTGAACGACATGTCGCCCATCACCACTTCGACGCTGCGATCAGCCTTGTCGGCCGAGGCTGGTTGACCGAAGTCGTAGGTGCGCGCCGGCGATGCCCACGCCGGCGAACTCAACACCAGCAGGCACGCAGCCAACACCAGGGGTTTGCGCAAAAACATAGTCGTACTCCAACAAGATAAAGTTCAGCCTGTGGAACACACTAAACTGTTGCCACTGCCCGTAACCTGACAGCCAGATTACAACTTTGTCAGGTTGGCCTGCGCGATCACTGCCCACGGTATAAAGCGTTCGTTCCACTTGCCTCGAGTCGCCCATGAAACTGCTGATCGTCGAAGACCAACCGAAAACCGGCCATTACCTGCGTCAGGGCTTGACCGAAGCCGGGTTCAACACCGAACTGGTGGCCGACGGCAGCACCGGCCAGCAATTAGCCCTGAGCGGTGACTATGCACTGCTGATCCTCGACGTGATGTTGCCCGGTCGCGATGGCTGGCAAATCCTGCAAGCCGTGCGCAGCGCCGGCCTCGATACGCCGGTACTATTTCTGACAGCGAGAGATGCGGTGGAGGACAGGGTTCACGGCCTCGAACTGGGCGCCGACGACTATCTGGTCAAGCCGTTCGCCTTCTCCGAACTGCTGGCCCGGGTTCGCAGCCTGTTGCGTCGCGGCACCACCACGCATCAGGAAACCAGCCTGCAACTCGCCGATTTGCGCCTGGATCTGATCCGCCGCCGCGTCGAACGCAGCGGTCAGCGCATCGACCTGACCGCCAAGGAGTTCGCTCTGCTGGAAATGCTCCTGCGCCGTCAGGGCGAAGTGCTGCCCAAATCGCTGATCGCCTCCCAGGTCTGGGACATGAATTTCGACAGCGACACCAATGTGATCGAAGTCGCCATCCGCCGTTTGCGCCTGAAGATCGACGACGAGTTCCCGAACAAGTTGATCCACACCGTGCGCGGCATGGGTTATGTCCTCGAAGAGCGCCCGGCCTGATGCGCAGACTTTCATTGAGCAGCCGCCTGGCGCTGCTGTTTGCGGCCTGCACTGCGGTGGTTTCGTTGTTCGCGGGAGTGTTGTTCAGTCGCGCCAGCGAGGCGCACTTCGTTGAGCTGGATCAGCAATTGCTGGACGGCAAGCTGATTGGGCTGCGTCAAGCGCTTCACAATCTGCAGTCGAGTGAAAGCGAAATCAAATTGGCCGATGAATTGAACCGTCAGGCTGATTTGTCCCTGCGCATTTCCGGTAGCGACGGCACGCGCTGGTACGACAGCACCACGAGCCTGCCCGATAAACTGCCGCAGACACCGGGTTTGTCGACCCTGAACGACGACGGTACCGATTACCGCGTCTTGAATGCGCCTTTGTTTGTCGAAAAACCTGACTCACCACAATTGACCCTGCTGCTGAACATCACCCACCACCAGCACTTTCTACAACGCATGCAGCGCCTGATCTGGCTGACCGTCGGCTTGTCAGCCCTGGCCACTGCGCTGCTGGGTGCCTGGGCGGCGCGCAGCGGGTTGCGTCCGTTACGGCGCATGAGTGCGATCGCCAGTGGCGTTTCCGCGCAGTCGCTTAGTGCCCGACTGCCCGAAGAGAACATGCCACCAGAACTTGCGGAAATGGCCCACCACTTCAACGCCATGCTCGAACGCCTCGACGACTCTTTTCAGCGACTCTCGGCGTTTTCCGCCGACATCGCCCATGAACTGCGCACGCCACTCTCGAACCTGCTGACCCACACCCAGGTCACCCTCACCCGCCCGCGGCCCATCGAGGATTACCGCGAAGCGCTGCACAGTAACCTCGAAGAACTGCAATGGATGGCGCAACTGGTCAATGACATGTTGTACCTGGCCAAGGCTGACCATGGATTGTTGATGCCCAAACGTGAACAACTGGAACTGGGGGAAGAAGCGGATGTGTTGCTGGAGTTTTTTGCGCCGCTGGCCGAGGACGCCCAAGTGACGTTGAGCCGCGAAGGCAACGCGCGCCTGGTGGGAGACCGGAGCATGCTGCGCCGGGCGCTTTCGAATTTGCTGGATAACGCGTTGCGGTTCACGCCGGCCGAGGGCGAGGTCCGGGTGCGGATTATTGAGCGGCCAGAAGGTTTGAGCCTGACGGTTGAAAACAGCGGCGATGAGATAGACGGGGTGTTGCTACCGCGACTCTTCGATCGTTTCTATCGGGCGGATCCGGCGCGCCAGGAAGGCAGCAGTGAACATGCGGGGTTGGGATTGGCGATTACCCAGTCGATCATCCGCGCCCATGGCGGGCAGATTCGTTGCGAATCGGATAACGGATGGACGCGGTTTGTGATTGATTTGCCCAAAGGAGATTGAGGACAGCAATTCCGGCCTCATCGCTGGCAAGCCAGCTCCTGCAGTGACCGAGTTGAATCACAATATTGCGAACGACTCAAAACTCTGCAGGAGTGGGCTTGCCCGCGATGGCGGTCTTAAGGCTTACGAATACCGCAACGCGTGAGCCGGCTCGATCTTCGCCGCCCGCCACGCAGGATAAACCGTGGCAAGGAAGCTCAACACAAACCCGGCCGAGCAGATCAACAATACATCCCCGCCCTGCAATTCCGAAGGCAGGTTGCTGACGAAATACACGTCAGAACTGAAGATATGCTGCCCGCTGACCCGCTCCACCCAGCCCACCAGCTCACTGACGTTCAGCGCTGCAATCACGCCGAGCACGCCGCCGATCAAAGTGCCGACCACCCCAATCACCGTGCCCTGGACCATGAAGATCGCCATGATCTGCCGTGGCGTAGCGCCGATGGTGCGCAGGATCGCGATGTCCGCGCCCTTGTCGTTCACCACCATGATCAGGGTCGCGATGATGTTGAACGCCGCCACTGCAACGATCATCAGCAACAGCAGGCCGATCATGGTTTTTTCCATTTTCATCGCACTGAACAGACTGCCCTGGGTGTGAGTCCAGTCGTCAGCCTTGTACGCCGCGCCCAAGCCGCCAGCGATATCGCTGGAAACCTGCGGCGCCGCGTACAGATCCTTCACCGCCAGGCGCACGCTCTGCACCTGATTCGGTTCCCAATGTTGCATCTGCGCGGCATCGGCGACGTGGATCAGCGCCATCGAGCCATCCAGCTCAGCACCGACCTTGAACACACCCACCACATTCAGCCGCTGCATGCGCGGGGTGATCCCGCCCGGTGCGGTGCTGACTTCCGGCACAATCAGGGTGATTTTGTCGCCAACATTCAAGCGGAAACGTCTTGCTGTGATCTCACCGATCACTACACCGAACTCGCCCGGTTTCAAGGCATCGAGACGCCCCTGGACAATGTGCTGGGCAACGATCGAGACCTTGCCTTCCAGCGCCGGATCGACGCCACTGACCTGAATCGGCTGCATCGTGCCTTTATAGGAGAGCATGCCCTCCATTTCGGTGAACGGCACGGCGGCGGTGACTTCCGGGTTCTTCATCGCGGCGGCGGCCACCGGCTGCCAATCGTCGATCGGGTTCACGCCGACGATGGTCGCATGAGGCACCATGCCGAGGATGCGCGAGCTCATTTCGCGCTGGAAGCCGTTCATGACCGACAACACCACGATCATCGCCAGCACGCCGAGGGCGAGGCCGATCATCGAGGTCATCGAGATGAACGAAACAAAGCGATTGCGGCGCTTGGCGCGGGTATAGCGCGTGCCGATAAAGATCGATAACGGTCTGAACATTCGCTGGGGCACCGTATAAAAACAAAAAGACCCGATGTCTTTTCAGACATCGGGTTTCGACCAATCAGATAGGCGTCAGGCAACCTTCCTGCAAATGCAGGACGCGATCCATCTGGCGAGCCAGGTTCATGTCGTGGGTCACCACCAGAAACGCCGTGCGCATCGAGGTGCTGAGTTCCAGCATCAAATCCTGAATGCCCTGGGCGGTGTGGGAGTCGAGGTTGCCGGTCGGCTCGTCGAGCATCACCAGGCCTGGCTTGTTCACCAGCGCGCGGGCGATAGCCACGCGTTGACGTTCGCCACCGGACAATTCCGCCGGTTTGTGTTCCAGGCGATGGCCCAACCCTACCCGCTCCAACAACGCCGTCGCACGCTGGCGCGCTTCCGGGATGGCGGTCTTGCCGATCAGCAGCGGCATGCAGACGTTTTCCAGCGCGGTGAATTCCGGCAGCAAATGGTGGAACTGGTAAACAAACCCCAGCGACCGATTGCGCAACAGACCGCGATTCTTCTCGCTGAGTGCCGACAGCTCTTCACCGGCGAGCCAGACACTGCCCTTGGTCGGCGTATCAAGGCCGCCCAGCAGGTTGAGCAAGGTACTTTTGCCCGAACCCGAGGTGCCGACAATCGCCACGCGCTCACCGGGATGCAGCTCCAGTTGCAGACCGGCCAACACCTCTACCGACTCCGGACCCTCCTCGTAGGATTTGCCCAGGTTGCGGCAGCTCAAGATTGCTTTATCACTCATGCCCGACTCACTCATAACGTAGCGCCTCCGCAGGCTGGGTGCGCGCGGCACGCCAGGCTGGATACAGGGTGGCGAGGAAACTCAGGACCAACGCGGCGGCGCAGACCATCAACACATCCTGGCTCTGCACTTGCGACGGCAGGTAATCGATGAAGTACACGTCGGCGTTGAGGAACTTGTGTCCGATCAGGCCTTCGAGCGCCGAGATCGCGGCGCTGACGTTCAGCGCGGCGAAGATCCCGACCACGGCGCCGATCAGCGTGCCGAACACGCCGATAACGGTGCCCTGGACCATGAAGATCGCCATGATCGAACGCGGCGTGGCGCCAAGGGTGCGCAGAATGGCGATGTCGCCCTTCTTGTCGTTCACCACCATCACCAGCGTGGAAATGATGTTGAACGCGGCCACGGCAACGATCAGCAGCAACAGTAAACCGATCATGGCTTTTTCCATGCGGATCGCCTGATACAAATTGCCGTGGGTGCGGGTCCAGTCGCGGGCGTAGAAATGGTCTTCGCCGAGCTGCTGGGCGATGGTCCACGCCGTGCGCGGCGCCTGGAACAGGTCGTCGAACTTCAAGCGGATGCCCTGCACCTGATCCGGTTTCCAGCGATGCAGCTTCGCCAGGTCCTGCAGGTTGGTCACACCCAGGTAACCGTCGATCTCACCGGCGCCGACATGGAAAATGCCGACTACGGTAAAGCGTTTCATGCGCGGAAACATGCCGGCCGGGGTCACGGTGACTTCCGGTGCAACAAAGGTCAGCTTGTCGCCGATGGCCGCGCCGAGCTTGGCGGCCGCCTTGTCGCCGATGACGATGCCGAAACTGCCCGGTGCGAGGTCGTCGAGTTTGCCCTGCAGCATGAACTTGTCAATGATCGACACCTGGCGCTCCAGCGCCGGGTCGATGGCATTGAGCAGCACCTTGGAGACCTTGCCATTGTTGGTCAGCAAACCCTGCATCTGCGTAAACGGCGCCACGGCCGTCACCTGCGGGTTTTGCTTGACCTTGGCGGCGAGGCCTTGCCAGTCGCTGATCGGCTCACCGGACTCGATGGTCGCGTGGGGCACCATGCCCAGCACGCGCGTGCGCATCTCATGATCGAAACCGTTCATGACCGACAGCACGACAATCATCACGATCACGCCGAGGGCAAGACCGATCATCGAAGTCAGGGAAATGAACGACACAAAATGATTGCGACGCTTTGCACGGGTATAACGCGTGCCAATAAATACGAAGAGAGGTCTGAACATGTCGGGGCTTGTTCGGAGGGAAAAGGAACGTCCTTGTGGCGGGGGTCGATAACCAGCTTTACACTCAGACCACCGCCGCTACCATGGGTTCGCCATGTCGACATTAGATGAAGAAGATCGCCGCGAATACTACCGTATCGAGGACACGATCGCACTGGAAATTCGGCCCCTGTCCGCTCCCGAAGCCGCAGGCCAGGAAGTGTTGCAGGATGCTTCCCCACTCTTCAACTTGCTCAGCGAACTGCACCTGAGCGAATTCGAGTCGCAACACCTGCTGCGCCAGATCAGTGAACGCGACCGCAACCTCGCGGCATTCCTGAAATCCCAGAACAAACGCATCGATCTGCTCAGCCAGGTGATCGCCATCACTGTGCTCGGGCAGATAGGCGAGCCACAGCCAGTGATCATCTCGGAAGGTGGCATCGACTTCCTGTATCCGACCGCTATCGCAGCAGGCACTCACCTGTCGGTAAAACTGGTGCTGATGCCGCAAGCCCTCGGCCTGTTGCTGCGGGCCCGGGTCACCCATTGCGATCGCAAAGGTGAAGGCTTCGACATCGGCACCGAGTTCGAACGCCCGACCGACGCCCAGCGCCAACTGCTGGCCCGCTACATTCTGCAAAAGCAGGCCCAGGAACGACGCCTGGCCCGCGAAAACGAATCAGGCCTTTAATTTTTTTAAGGAAGAACCGTGACCCTCATCTACGGCCATCGCGGCGCCAAGGGCGAAGCACCGGAAAACACGCTGAACAGCTTTCAGCAATGCCTCAAGCACGGCGTGCGCCGTTGCGAACTGGACCTGCACCTGTCCATGGACGGCGAGCTGATGGTCATCCACGACCCGACGCTCAAGCGCACCACCGACCGACGCGGCAAGGTGGTCGAGCACACGGCCGCCGAGCTGGTGACCTACGACGCGCGCAAGGGCGGCCCGGGCTGGATCAAACCGTGCCCGATCCCCACCCTGGAAGAGTTGTTCGAGAAATGCGATTTCGAACACTGGCAGCTGGAAGTCAAAAGCGCATCACGCACCCGCGCCGCAACCACCGTGCTCGCGATTCGTGAAATGGCCGTGCGTCACGGCCTGCTCGACAAGGTAACCATCACATCAAGCTCGCGTGAAGTGCTGAAAGCCGCGCTGGACCTGGTGCCGGACGTGTCCCGTGGACTGGTGGCCGAATACGCCTGGCTCGACCCGTTGAAGGTCGCGCAAAGCTACGGCTGTGAGATTCTGGCGCTGAACTGGACCCTGTGTACGCCGGAACGCCTGCAGAAGGCGCAGCGTCAGGGGCTGCATGTGTCGGTATGGACAGTCAACGAGCCCGCGCTGATGCGCAGACTCGCCGACTTCGGCGTTGACAGCCTGATTACAGACTTTCCCGGTTTGGCCATTGCCACGCTCGAGAATTGCTGAAATCGGTCTCCCCGGCCGGCTCAGGCCACCGGCCGGAGCCGCTCAAAAAAGCCGGTTGAGGCCATCGTACGCCGCTACCCGATAGGCTTCGGCCATGGTCGGGTAGTTGAACGTCGTGTTGACGAAGTACTTCAGCGTGTTCAACTCACCCGGCTGGCTCATGATCGCCTGACCGATGTGCACGATCTCCGACGCCTGATAACCGAAGCAGTGAACGCCCAGTACTTCCAGCGTCTCGCGGTGGAACAGGATTTTCAGCATGCCTTGAGGCTCGCCGGCAATCTGCGCACGCGCCATGCTCTTGAAGAACGCCTTGCCGACTTCGTACGGCACCTTGGCCTGCGTCAACTCCTGCTCGTTCTTGCCGATCGAGCTGATCTCCGGAATGGTGTAGATGCCGGTCGGCACGTCATTCACGAAGCGCCAGCTGTTGTTATCGACAATGCTGCCAGCGGCCGAACGCCCCTGGTCGTGGGCAGCGCTGGCCAGGCTCGGCCAGCCAATCACGTCGCCGGCACCGTAGATGTTCGGTACGCAGGTGCGGTAGGCCTCATCGACTTCGATCTGGCCACGGCTGTTGACCTTGACGCCGATATTTTCCAGACCCAGCTGGTCGGTGTTACCGGTACGGCCGTTGCACCAGAGCAAGGCGTCGGCCTTGATCTTCTTGCCGGACTTGAGGTGCAGGATCACGCCATTGTCCACGCCTTCGACGCGGTCATAGTCTTCGTTGTGGCGAACCGTGATGTTGTTGTTGCTGAAGTGATAGCTCAGCGCCTGGGAAATTTCCGAGTCGAGGAAGCTCAGCAGCTGACCGCGGTTGTCTACCAGCTCTACCAATACGCCCAGACCGCTGAAGATCGATGCGTATTCGCAACCGATCACGCCAGCGCCGTAAACGATGAGTTTGCGCGGGGTGTGGCCGAGGCTGAGGATGGTGTCGCTATCGTAGATACGCGGGTGATGGAAGTCGATGTCCGCCGGGCGATAAGGACGCGAGCCGGTGGCAATGATGATGTGCTTGGCGACAAGCTTCTCGACCACACCGTTGGCGCAGACCACTTCGATGGTTTGCTCGTCGGCGAAACTACCGGTGCCGAAGAACACGTCGACGCGGTTACGGGCATAGTAGCCAGTGCGCGAAGCGACTTGCTTGGAAATGACTTTCTCGGCGCTTTTCAGCACGTCCGGAAAAGAGAACCAGCGCGGCTCACCAATGGCCCGGAACATCGGGTTGGTGTTGAACTGCATGATCTGCCGGACCGAGTGACGCAGTGCCTTGGACGGAATGGTGCCCAGGTGGGTGCAGTTGCCGCCGACCTGGCGACGGCTGTCGACCATCGCCACCTTGCGCCCTGCTTTGGCGGCGTTCATTGCCGCGCCTTCTCCCGCCGGGCCGGAACCCAGCACCACCACGTCGTAGTTGTAGACAGCCATGCGTACTCCTCAGAACAGGCCGCGGCGCCCTCGGCACCTGCGGCTAAATCACGCCGAATCTGCGGCGTGAAGGAACAATTTGGGGCCAGTGCAGAACCCGGACACAGTCTATAGAAGCGTCAACGCCGCGCACATTAACCCTTGGTCGCGTCGTAGGCTACTTTTGCCTGCACTACAACGCCAGTTTTCAATGCGCGAATCACCGTAATCATTCGGTTTTGCCGCCACTGAGGCGTTCAAAAGCCTGATTGGTGCGTATGACGAAACCTGTATCGGCACGAATCACAAAGAATGCACCGATGTTGTGAGTTTCGGCATAGTCCCAACCCCGTTCAGGACCGAGAATCAGCAACAGCGTCGATAAGCCATCGGCCATCAACGCTGAAGGATGAATGACCGTGACTGATGCCAGGGTGTGTAGGACCGGTGTGCCAGTGCGGGCATCGAAGGTGTGGGAATAGCGCCGACCACCCTGCTCGAAATAGTTACGGTAGTCACCGGAGGTGGACACGCCGTAGCCGTCGACGGCGATGATGCGCTCGGCTACTTGCTCGTCATCACGGGGCTCTTCCAGGGCGATGCGCCACGGCGAGCCGTCGAGTTTTTTTCCGACAGCCTTGAGTTCGCCGGTGGCTTCAGCAAGGTAGTCGTGGATGCCCATCGCTTCAAGTTTTGCGGCAATCGTGTCGACCGCGTAACCGGCAGCGATGCTGTTGAAGTCGACCTCGACCGCGGCATCCTTGCACAACCGGTCCCCGTCGATGCGCAAGTGGCTGTGGCCGACGCGCTGCTGCACCTCGGCCAGCGCTTGGGCGCTCGGGACTTTTTCCTCACGCGCCTGCGGGCCAAATCCCCAGAGGTTGAGCAGCGGCTCCACCGTCAGGTCGTAGGAGCCTTCGCTTTGCGAGGACAATCGCTCGCCGACGCGGACCAATTCGAGTACCGGGCCAGGCATGACCTGACAGCGGCCGGCCGGCAGTGCGTTGAAGCGCTCGGTGTCCGAGTCGCTGCGATAGGTCGAGAATTGTCGATCCACTTCGGCGAGGATATTTTCCACTTCGGCCTGTACCGCTTTCGGCCCAGGCGTGGAGGCATGCCTTACGTATTGAATGGAATAACGACTGCCCATGGTCGGGCCGTCGAAGCGTTCCAGGCTGTCGCCGTTACCGCAACCGGATAAAACGCCGGCCAACACCAGAAATCCACTCAACCGTCCAGTTAACAAATCTTCATCTCCCTTCAAAACCGCTCCCGCCATTATGGGCTTCAGCGCGCATTGGAGCGAGGCCTGCTCATACCCACAGCTGCAGCGCTTTCAAACAAGATTTACCAGAGTGAGTATCTACAAATGTCTTCCAGCACGAGCAAAGGCAAAGCGATTTTTCGCGTTGTCAGCGGTAACTTTCTCGAAATGTTCGACTTCATGGTCTATGGCTTTTACGCGACGGCCATCGCCAAAACCTTCTTTCCCGCCGATAGCGCGTTTGCTTCACTGATGCTGTCTCTGGCCACTTTCGGGGCCGGTTTCCTAATGCGTCCGCTGGGTGCGATTTTCCTCGGTGCCTACATCGACCGTCATGGTCGCCGCAAAGGGTTGATCATCACCCTCGCGATGATGGCCGCCGGCACGGTGTTGATTGCCTGCGTGCCGGGTTACGCCACACTGGGCGTGGCCGCGCCGCTGCTCGTACTGTTCGGCCGCCTGTTGCAAGGTTTCTCGGCAGGCGTGGAGTTGGGCGGTGTATCGGTGTATCTCGCCGAGATTTCCACACCGGGCCGCAAGGGTTTCTTCGTCAGTTGGCAGTCCGCCAGTCAGCAAGCAGCGGTGGTTTTCGCCGGCCTGTTGGGGGTTGTCTTGAACCATTGGCTCAGCCCGGAAGAAATGGGCGACTGGGGCTGGCGCGTGCCGTTCCTGATCGGCTGCATGATCGTACCGGTGATCTTCGTGATTCGCCGTTCGCTGGAAGAAACCCCTGAGTTCCAGGCACGAAAACATCGCCCTACCCTGCAGGAGATTGTTCGCTCGATCGGTCAGAACTTTGGCATTGTCCTCGCCGGCATGGCATTGGTGGTGATGACGACCGTGTCGTTTTACCTGATCACCGCCTATACCCCTACCTTTGGCAAGGCCGAACTGCATTTGTCCGATATGGATGCGTTGCTGGTAACGGTCTGCATCGGCCTGTCGAACTTTTTCTGGCTGCCGGTGATGGGTGCTGTGTCCGACAAAATCGGACGAAAACCTTTACTTCTCGCGGCGACCATTCTGGCAATTCTCACCGCCTACCCAGCCCTGTCGTGGTTGGTGGCGAACCCGAGTTTCAGCCATTTGCTGATCGTCGAGTTGTGGTTGTCGTTCCTGTATGGCTCGTACAACGGTGCCATGGTCGTGGCGCTGACCGAGATCATGCCGGTGGAAGTTCGTACGACCGGCTTCTCTTTGGCCTACAGCCTGGCGACGGCGACCTTTGGCGGGTTTACGCCCGCAGCCTGTACGTACCTGATTCACGTGCTGGATAACAAGGCTGCGCCGGGGATCTGGCTGAGTGGCGCGGCGGTGCTGGGGTTGATTGCGACGTTGGTGTTGTTTAAGGGCAATCGGCATGAACTGCGGACTGCGCAAGCAGCGGTGGTCGGTGGCGCCTGATAGATCGCCATCGCTAGCAGGCTAGCTCCCACACTGGATCTGTGGCGTTCACAAGCCCCCTGTGGGCGCTAGCCTGCTAGCGATGAGGCCGGTGCTGGCAACAACGATCCAACAGACACGCAAACAAAAACGCCCCGACCAAAGTCGGGGCGTTTTCATGTGCAGCTAAGGCTTAGCGCGGGAACGCTGGCGGATTTACACCGGCCATGTCTTCCATCACGCGAACCACCTGGCAGCTGTAACCGAATTCGTTGTCGTACCAAACGTACAGAACAACGCGGTTGTCTTGGGTGATGGTTGCTTCGGCGTCCACAACACCTGCGTGGCGCGAGCCAACGAAGTCGGTGGAAACCACTTCCTGCGAATTGACGAAGTCGATTTGCTTGTGCAGATCGGAGTGCAGCGCCATGTAGCGCAGGTACTCGTTCATCTCTTCACGGGTGGCGGCTTTCTCAAGGTTCAGGTTGAGAATAGCCATCGACACGTTTGGCGTCGGAACACGGATCGCGTTACCGGTCAGCTTGCCAGCCAGCTCAGGCAGGGCCTTGGCAGCAGCGGTGGCAGCACCGGTCTCGGTGATGACCATGTTCAGCGCGGCGCTACGGCCACGGCGATCGCCCTTGTGGAAGTTGTCGATCAGGTTCTGGTCGTTGGTGTACGAGTGAACGGTTTCGACGTGACCGTTGATGATGCCGAACTTGTCATTCACAGCCTTGAGCACCGGCACGATGGCGTTGGTGGTGCAGGAAGCGGCGGACACGATCTTGTCTTCAGCGGTGATTTCACTGTGGTTGATGCCGTGAACGATGTTCTTCAGCTTGCCCTTGCCAGGCGCGGTCAGAACAACGCGGTCGATACCCGGGCAGGCCAGGTGCTGGCCCAGGCCCTCGGCGTCACGCCATACACCGGTATTGTCCACCAGCAGCGCGTCTTTGATGCCGTACTGGGTGTAATCCACCTCGGTCGGGTTCTTCGCGTAGATCACCTGGATCAGGTTACCGTTGGCGGTGATGGTGTTGTTTTCTTCGTCGATGACGATGGTGCCGTTGAACGGACCGTGTACCGAATCGCGACGCAACAGGCTTGCGCGCTTGACCAGGTCGTTCTCGGCGCCTTTGCGCACCACGATGGCACGCAGGCGCAGGCCGTCGCCGCCACCGGTTTTTTCGATCAGGATGCGCGCCAGCAGACGGCCGATACGACCGAAGCCGTACAGAACAACGTCAGTGCCTTTGCGAGCGGAAGCGTTTTGCTGGCCAACCACGTCAGCCAATGCTTCACGGACGAACTGCTCGGCAGTGCGGCCATTGCCTTCGACGCGGAATTTGAACGCCAACTTGCCCAAGTCTACCGAAGCCGCGCCGAGCTTGAGCTCGCTCATGGCTTTAAGCAGAGGGAATGTTTCGTGGACGGAGAGTTCGCTATCGTCGGAAGAACGATGGCGAGCAAAGCGGTGAGCTTTGAGAATCGCGATGACAGACTGGTTGATCAGGCTGCGGCCATAGATCGAGCTCACCACGTTGTTATTGCGGTAGAGCTGACCGATAAGCGGAATCATCGCTTCTGCGAGTGCTTCACGGTCGATCCATTCACCAAGACACTGGTCGGGCTTCTGAGTCACGGGAACCTTCCACATGTAGGGGCAGAAAAAAGGGGCTACATTATGCCGCCGAGTGCCTCTCGTAGCAATGCGCGCCTGTCGTGCGATCCGTAACAAATTCCTCTTCAAAAAAATTACGCACCGCCAAAGCCCAGTAAAACCGCGGCTTTCAGCGCAGTCAGTTTTTTGGAGACACCGCTGTCTTGTCCGTAACCCTCCGTAACACTCGACCGTTATGCCACTACATAATCGGTAATTTTCAGCAAAAAACCGGCGTTTTTTGTCTTTACCACTACATTTCGCTAAACCTGCGTAATAGACACAGTCAGCAACTGACAGGCGGCACCCGGGGCCGCTACAATTACCGACTTTGTCGCAACGCTTGGAGCTCAACCTTCCGTGCCCGTTCTGCGTCTACCGCTTCTCCCTGCCGCGGCAGGTAAACAGCACTGGGGCAACCTGCCCGGTGCCGCCCTGAGCCTGGCCATCGCCGAGGCCGCCAGCGCTGCCAAGCGCTTTACCTTGCTGCTGACCGCCGACAGCCAAAGCGCCGAACGGCTGGAACAGGAGCTGAGCTTCTTCGCCCCGGATTTGCCGGTGCTGCATTTCCCGGATTGGGAAACCCTGCCCTACGATCTGTTTTCGCCACACCAGGACATCATTTCCCAGCGCATCGCCGCCCTTTATCGGTTGCCCGAACTGAGCCATGGCGTGCTGGTAGTGCCGATCACAACAGCGTTGCACCGCCTGGCGCCGACCAAATTCCTGCTCGGCAGCAGCCTGGTTCTGGATGTCGGGCAAAAGCTCGACGTCGAGCAAATGCGCACCCGACTCGAAGCCAGCGGCTATCGCTACGTCGACACGGTGTACGAGCACGGCGAATTCACCGTCCGCGGCTCGCTGATCGATCTGTTCCCGATGGGCAGCAAACTGCCCTTCCGCATCGACCTGTTCGATGACGAAATCGAAACGTTGCGTACCTTTGATCCGGAAAACCAGCGCTCCATCGATAAAGTCGACACCGTCCGCTTGTTGCCGGCTCGCGAATTCCCCCTGCAAAAAGATGCGGTCACCCGCTTCAAGGCGCGCTTCCGTGAGCGCTTCGACGTCGACTTCCGCCGCTGCCCGATCTTCCAGGACCTGAGCAGCGGAATTACACCGGCGGGTATCGAGTACTACCTGCCGTTGTTCTTCGACGAAACGTCCACGCTGTTCGATTACCTGCCCCAGGACACGCAAGTGTTTTCGCTGCCGGGCATTGAACAGGCGGCGGAAAATTTCTGGAACGATGTGCGCAATCGTTATGAAGAGCGCCGCGTCGATCCGTCCCGTCCTTTATTACCGCCGGCCGAGTTGTTCCTGCCGGTGGAAGATTGCTTTGCCCGCCTCAAGAACTGGCCGCGCGTCGTTGCCAGCCAACAGGACGTTGAAACCGGCGTCGGCCGCGAGCGCTTCCCGGCGCGGGAGCTGCCGAACCTGGCCATCGAGGCCAAGGCAACGCAACCACTGGCGGCGCTGGCCGGTTTCCTCGACGAGTTCCCCGGTCGCGTGCTGTTCACCGCCGAATCCGCGGGTCGTCGGGAAGTGCTGTTGGAACTGCTCGAACGCCTGAAGCTGCGACCGAAAACCGTCGACAGCTGGCCCGACTTCGTCGCGAGCAAGGAACGTTTGGCGATCACCATTGCCCCCCTCGACGAAGGTCTGGTGCTCGACGACCCGGCCCTGGCGCTGATCGCCGAAAGTCCCTTGTTCGGTCAGCGCGTGATGCAGCGCCGTCGCCGTGAAAAACGCGCCGACGCCAACAACGACGCCGTGATCAAAAACCTCACCGAGCTGCGCGAAGGCGCGCCGGTGGTCCACATCGATCACGGCGTTGGCCGCTACCTCGGATTGGCGACGCTGGAAATCGACGATCAGGCCGCCGAGTTCCTGACCCTGCAATACGCCGAAGGCGCCAAGCTGTACGTACCGGTGGCCAACCTGCACCTGATCGCCCGCTACACCGGCAGCGACGATGCCCTGGCTCCGTTGCATCGCCTCGGCTCGGAAACCTGGCAGAAAGCCAAACGCAAAGCCGCTGAACAGGTGCGCGATGTGGCGGCCGAATTGCTCGACATCTATGCCCGCCGCGCTGCTCGCGAAGGGTATGCCTTCGAAGATCCGAAAGCCGATTACGCCACGTTCAGCGCCGGGTTCCCGTTCGAAGAAACTCCGGACCAGCAAACCACCATCGAAGCAGTGCGCGCCGACATGCTCGCACCCAAGCCAATGGACCGACTGGTCTGTGGCGACGTCGGTTTCGGCAAAACAGAAGTGGCGATGCGCGCAGCGTTCATTGCGGTGCACGGTGGTCGTCAGGTGGCGATCCTGGTGCCGACCACTCTGCTCGCCCAGCAGCACTACAACAGCTTCCGCGACCGCTTTGCCGATTGGCCGGTAACCGTGGAAGTGATGAGCCGCTTCAAATCGACCAAGGAAGTCAACGCTGCGGTGGCCGACCTCGCCGAAGGCAAGATCGACATCGTCATCGGTACGCACAAACTGCTGCAAGACGACGTGAAGATCAAAAACCTCGGGCTGGTGATCATCGACGAAGAGCACCGTTTCGGTGTCCGCCAGAAAGAACAGCTCAAGGCCCTGCGCAGCGAAGTCGACATCCTGACCCTGACCGCTACGCCAATTCCGCGCACGCTGAACATGGCGGTGTCGGGCATGCGTGACCTGTCGATCATCGCCACGCCGCCGGCCCGTCGCCTGTCGGTGCGGACCTTCGTCATGGAGCAGAACAAGAGCACGGTCAAAGAGGCGCTGCTGCGGGAGCTGCTGCGTGGCGGCCAGGTCTACTACCTGCACAACGACGTGAAGACCATCGAGAAATGCGCCGCCGACCTCGCCGAGCTGGTGCCGGAGGCACGGATCGGCATCGGCCACGGGCAGATGCGCGAACGCGATCTCGAACAGGTGATGAGCGATTTCTACCACAAGCGCTTCAACGTACTGATCGCCTCGACCATCATCGAGACCGGCATCGACGTGCCGAGCGCCAACACCATCATCATCGAGCGTGCCGACAAATTCGGTCTGGCGCAGCTGCACCAGTTGCGCGGCCGCGTCGGTCGCAGCCACCACCAGGCCTATGCTTATTTGCTGACACCGCCGCGCCAGCAAATCACCCCGGACGCAGAAAAGCGTCTGGAAGCGATCGCCAACACCCAGGACCTTGGCGCAGGCTTCGTGCTCGCCACCAACGACCTGGAAATCCGTGGCGCCGGCGAACTGCTCGGCGACGGTCAGAGCGGGCAGATCCAGGCCGTCGGTTTCACCTTGTATATGGAGATGCTCGAACGTGCGGTGAAGTCGATCCGCAAGGGTGAACAGCCAAATCTCGATCAGCCGCTGGGCGGTGGTCCCGAAGTCAATTTGCGTGTACCGGCATTGATCCCAGAAGACTACTTGCCGGACGTGCATGCCCGACTGATTCTCTACAAACGCATCGCCTCGGCCACCGATGAGGATGGCCTGAAGGACCTGCAAGTGGAGATGATCGATCGCTTCGGCCTGCTGCCGGAGCCGACCAAGAACCTGATGCGCATCACGGCGCTGAAGTTGCAGGCCGAAATGCTGGGCATCAAGAAAGTCGACGGCGGCCCGCAAGGCGGTCGAATCGAATTCGCGGCGCAGACACCCGTCGATCCGCTGACGCTGATCAAACTGATTCAGGGCCAGCCTAAACGCTACAAATTCGAAGGTGCCACGATGTTTAAATTCATGGTGCCGATGGAGCGCCCGGAAGAGCGCTTTAATACTGTAGAGGCACTGCTTGAATGCCTCATTCCGAAAACTGCTTGAAGGACGCCGCATGCGCCTGTTTCGCTCACTGACTTTGCTGATGACCCTGGCCGCCCCCCTGGCGTATGCCGATGACCTGTATCAGATTGAAATGATTCTGGTCCGGCAGAACGCTGTGCCAGCCATAGTCAGCAAAGCCGCGCCCGAAGACTGGGCTGCCGGTGCCCAACCCATCAGCAAGGACAGCCTGCGCACGCCAAGCCTGAATGGCGAAGTGGAAAAACTCACCGCCAGCAAAGAATACACGGTGTTGCTGCACAAGGCCTGGCAGCAGAACCTCGGCGAACAAGCCAGTAAAATTGCAATCAGCGATGGCAAGGAACAGTTCGGCCAGTACCCCATCGAGGGCACGCTGAACCTGAAACTGGGACGCTTCACCGACGTTGACGCCGACTTCTGGGTCAACCAGATCGACGCCAATGGCCTGGTCACTGCCAGTGAACGCCTGAAAACAGAAAGCCATACCAAAAACGGACAGCTGAATTTCCTCGACGCCGGTCATCTCGGAATGCTGATCAAGATCACCTCGCTGACAGCACCCGCACCTCGGCCAGTCCCCGATGAAATTCCGGACTGATTGAAGTCCTTATGCCCCCGACCCTGAGCAAACCCCTGGCGCCTTCCTGGGTCAGCCGATTCAAGGAACAGAGCCTGGAACGTGGCCGACGCTACGCGCTGGAGAATCGTGTCAGGATCGTCGAGGCTGGCGACGCCACCATCATTGCCGCCTGCGAAGGCTCTGGCGGTAACGTTTACCGTCAGACCATTCGCCTGCGCGAGTCGGCCAAAGCCACCTTGCTGATGGTCGACGCCACGTGCACCTGCCCGGTTCGCAGCAACTGCAAACATTGCGCAGCGGTGCTGCTGAAAGTGCAGGAAACCCTCGCCTACCCCGCCGCCGCGCAAGATGCCGAGCTGCTGGAAAAACTTCAGGCCGTACTGGAAAACCGCAGCCCGAAGGCGCCGCCGCAAGTGCTGGTGGACAATGTGCAACCGGTACCGCGCCTGTGGCTGGCGAGTATCGAGTTCAGTGCCTTCGAGCCGCGCAACGGCAAGATGCAGCGTTATATCCAGCATCGCGCCGCGTTGTCCTTCAGCTATCTGGATGAATACGTCTGCGGCCAGAAAAATGCCGACATCCTGATTCGTCAGGAAACGCAGACATTACGGATAAAGCGCCACCCGGAAGTCGAACAGGCCTACAGGGAACAGTTACGAATCCTCGGCTTCAAGATCGCTACCCGGCAAAGCAAAGCCTTGCCGGAAAGTGCCGGCGAACTCTATGAGATGGTCAATGACAGCGCCTGGCTGACCTTCACGCTCAATGAGTTGCCGAAGCTGCGCACCCAAGGCTGGGAGCTGCAGATCGATGAGGATTTCGGGTTCGACCTGACCGCCGTGGACGACTGGTACGCCACCGTCGAACAGGCACCGGAGCGCGACTGGTTTGATCTGGAACTGGGGATCATCGTCAACGGCGAGCGGTTAAGCCTGCTGCCGATCCTGTTGAACCTGATGCGTTCCCACACCGAGATCCTCAACCCGGAACGCCTCGCACGACGTCGCGACGATGAATTGATTTTGGTGAACATCCCCAATCGCCCGAACTCCGAGCACGGCCCCCTGCAAGTCGCCCTGCCCTTCGGCCGCTTGAAACCGGTATTGGCGACCCTCGGCGAGTTCTACCTGCAAGAGCCCGGCGAAACCACGCTGCGCCTGAGCAAGGCCGACGCGACGCGTTTGAATCCGCTGGAAGACCTGCCGCTGCTCTGGGAAGGTGGCGAACAAATGCGCAGCTTTGCCCAGCGTCTGCGGGACATCAAGGACTACACCGCGACGGCTCCGGAAGGCCTGAACGCGACCTTGCGCCCCTATCAACTGGAAGGCTTGAGCTGGATGCAGTCGTTGCGGCAACTGGAGGTTGGCGGAATTCTCGCGGATGACATGGGCCTGGGCAAAACCTTACAAACCTTGGCGCATGTTCTTATAGAGAAAAACGCTGGACGCCTCGATCGGCCGTGCATGGTGGTGATGCCCACCAGCCTGATCCCCAACTGGCTCGACGAAGCGGCGCACTTCACGCCACAACTGAAAGTGCTGGCACTGTACGGCGCCAGTCGTAAAAAGCATTTCGACAGCCTGTCCGATTACGACCTGATCCTGACCACCTATGCATTGCTGCCCAAAGACGTCGAGCGCCTGGCCGCACAGCCGCTGCACGTGCTGGTACTGGACGAGGCGCAATACATCAAGAACCCCAACAGCAAGGCCGCCCACGCTGCGCGGGAGCTGAACGCACGCCAGCGTTTGTGCCTGAGTGGTACGCCACTGGAAAACCATCTGGGTGAGCTGTGGTCGTTGTTTCACTTCCTGCTGCCCGGCTGGCTCGGCGACGTGAAGAGCTTCAACCGAGATTACCGCGTGCCGATTGAAAAGCGTGCCAGCGAAGTACGACTTCAACACCTCAACGACAGGATCAAACCGTTCCTGTTGCGCCGGACAAAAGAACAGGTAGCGACGGAATTACCACCGAAAACTGAAATCATCCATTGGGTCGAGCTCAACGAAGCCCAACGCGATGTGTACGAAACCATGCGCTTGGCGATGGACAAGAAAGTCCGCGACGAAATCACCCGCAAAGGCGTGGCACGCAGCCAGATCATCATTCTGGAAGCGCTGCTGAAGCTGCGTCAGGTGTGTTGCGATTTGCGCCTGGTAAACGACGCTGCGCTGCCGGCTCGCGGAAGTACCTCGGGCAAGCTCGACAGCCTGATGGAAATGCTCGAGGAATTGTTCGAGGAAGGTCGACGGATTCTGCTGTTTTCGCAGTTCACTTCGATGCTTGCGCTGATCGAAGTCGAACTGAAGAAGCGCGGCGTGGAGTATGCGCTGCTGACCGGACAGACCCGCGACAGACGTTCGCCGGTGAAGGACTTCCAGAGCGGCAAGCGTCAGATTTTTCTGATCAGCTTGAAGGCAGGCGGTGTTGGCTTGAACCTGACGGAAGCGGATACGGTGATTCACTACGACCCGTGGTGGAACCCGGCGACAGAAAACCAGGCGACTGACCGCGCGTATCGCATTGGCCAGGAGAAACCGGTGTTCGTTTACAAGATGATTGCCCGGGGCACGGTGGAGGAGAAAATCCAGCACCTGCAGAAGGAAAAATCCGACCTGGCAGCGGGCGTTCTGGATGGGCGCAAGACCGGGGACTGGAAACTGCAGAGTGATGATATTGAAGCGTTGTTTGCGCCGCTGCCGGAGAAAATCGACAAGTAGTTGCGCGCTGGCAAGCCAGCTCCTACAGAGGTTAACGCGAGACATGCAGGAGCTGGCTTGCCAGCGATAAGGTCAACTCGGTGTAACGATCGTTCAGCCCTTCAACACCCGCGCCAACGTCGATTTCACCTTGCCCATCCCGTCATGCAGCGCCTGCTCGATCTCGGCCATGGTAATCACTGCCGTCGACTTGCCCGCCGCCGGGTTCACCACCAGCGCCAGGCACGCGTAATCCAGTTCCAGCTCACGCGCCAATGCCGCTTCCGGCATGCCGGTCATGCCGACGATGTCGCAACCGTCGCGCTCCAGTCGCGCAATCTCCGCAACCGTTTCCAGGCGCGGTCCCTGCGTGCAGGCATACACACCATGACTGCTGTAGCCAACGCCTTCAGCCGCCAATGCCGCAATCAATTGCTGGCGCAGCGGTTCGCTGTAGGGATAGCTGAAGTCGATGTGGGTGACCTGCTCCAGGTCATCGGCAAAATAGGTGTGTTCGCGACCGCTGGTGTAGTCGATCAGCTGATGTGGCACACAGAAATGCCCGGTGCCCATCGCGGCATGAATGCCGCCCACGGCGTTGACCGCAAGGATCGCTTCGGCACCGGCCTGTTTCAACGCCCAGAGATTGGCGCGGTAGTTCACCTGATGTGGCGGGAAACGGTGCGGATGACCATGACGCGCGAGAAACAGCACTTCCTTGCCGGCATACTCACCGATCTGCACCTCGGCCGAAGGTGCGCCGTAAGGGGTGTCCACAGCCAGTGACTGACGAATGCTCAGACCTTCCAGTTGAGTCAGGCCGGTACCACCGATAATCGCGTAAACCGTCATAACGTAAATTCCTTATTCAATCAGTTGAGCGTCTTTGAGCGCGCCAATGGCTGTCAGCCAGCGCGGATCCTGGCGGTATTCGGTGCTGGCGTACGACTGGCCGCGCATTCGCGCAATGCGCTCGGACGGCTTGACCTTCAGACGCTGGGCGGCACTCAGCGCCAGTTCCGCAGCGGCGCGATCGTTGCACACCAGACCCATGTCGCAGCCAGCGGTCAACGCGGCTTCGATACGGCTGGCCGCATCGCCGACCACGTGAGCCCCGGCCATCGACAGGTCGTCGCTGAAGATTACGCCGTCGAACTGCAACTCGCCGCGAAGGATGTCCTGCAACCAGCGACGAGAAAAGCCGGCCGGCTGGGAATCGACTTGCGGGTAAATAACGTGGGCCGGCATGACAGCGGCCAGTTGCTTGCTCAGCCTGGCGAACGGCACCAGATCGTTGGCGCGGATCTCGTCGAGGCTGCGCTCGTCATTCGGGATCGCGACGTGAGAGTCCGCCTCCGCCCAGCCATGACCGGGGAAGTGTTTACCGGTGGCGGCCATGCCGGCGCTGTTCATACCGCGGATAAATGCGCCCGCCAGCAGCGCGGCACGCTCCGGGTCCCCTTCGAACGAACGGGTGCCGACCACGGCGCTGCGCTGGTAATCCAGATCCAGCACCGGGGCAAAGCTCAGATCGAGGCCGACGGCCAACACTTCGGTAGCCATGATCCAGCCACACTGCTCGGCCAGGTATTCGGCGTTCGGGTTGTCGGCAATGGCGCGCATGGCCGGCAGGCGCACGAAGCCCTGGCGCAGGCGCTGCACGCGACCGCCCTCCTGATCCACTGCCAGCAGCAGATCAGGTCGAACGGCACGGATTGCGGCGCTCAGTTCGCGCACCTGACGCGGGTGTTCGATGTTGCGGGCAAAAATGATCAGGCCGCCCACTTCCGGTTGGCGTAACAATTGGCGATCTTCAGCCGTCAGCCAGGTACCGGCGACGTCCACCATCAACGAGCCTTGCAGGCCAGCAGTCATAGAGATTCCTTGATAACGATTAACCCGGCTCGCACGCGTTCGCCGCCATGGGCTGGGCCCGGCAGGTCGGCGATATCAATGGGGGGCAGGTTCAGAACGAGATTCGGCATGGGCGGCTAGCTTAGCGGATGTCAGCTGCCGCGCCCACCCGTGCGCGGTTAAACCTTGGCGGCAACCTGTGTCGATTTGCTGCGCGGACGCAATTGCGCGCTGGCCATGGCCGTGTCGGTCACGCCGGTTTCGGCACGCATGCCAGCAGCCAGGAATGGCACCATCAGGCGCATGACTTGCTCAATGGAGGTGTTGACGCCGAAATCGGTTTCGGCAATCGCGCGCAAGGCCTTGATGCCGGACATGCTGAACGCCGCAGCACCCAGCATGAAGTGCACACGCCAGAACAGCTCGATCGGCGGAATGCGCGGCGCGGCTTCGTTGACCAGCATCATGTAGCGACGGAACACCTTGCCGTACATGTCTTCCAGATAACGACGCAGGTGCCCCTGACTCTGACTGAACGCCAACCCCAGCAAACGCATGAAAATCGACAGGTCGTTGCCGCTGCGTGGCTGTACCACCAGGGCTTGCTCGACGAGGATTTCCAACAGCTCTTCAAGCGTCGGTTTGTTTTCGGGCTTGGCCTGACGCCGCTCCAGCTCTTTATCAAGGCTTAAACAGAACGGCCCGAGAAAGCGCGAGAAGACGGCTTGAATCAGCGCCTTCTTCGACCCGAAGTGATAGTTCACCGCCGCCAGATTGACACCGGCCTTGCTGGTGATCAGACGCAACGAGGTTTCTGCGAAACCTTTTTCCGCGAACAACTGCTCGGCAGCATCAAGAATGCGTTCAACGGTTTCCGACTGGGCCATGGCTACTCCGCCTGACAAACACTTGTTTGAAACATACGTTTCAGCCCAAGCCTTGTCAAGCCTAGCGGTTCGTTTTGGGAATGGTCGGTCAGCTATTTAACCATACAACGTCGACGCTTTAATCAGCAGGCTGATCGACCGTCCGGCGGCCGGCAAAAAAAGGGGCATTGCCAAGTCGCTTTCACTGTATATAATCCCAGTCACTGTATAAAAAGACAGAGCGATCAATATGCTAAAGCTGACGCCACGCCAAGCCGAGATTCTGGCCTTTATCAAACGCTGCCTGGAAGACAACGGCTACCCGCCGACCCGCGCGGAAATCGCTCAGGAACTGGGTTTCAAATCGCCAAATGCGGCGGAAGAACACCTCAAGGCGCTGGCTCGCAAGGGTGCGATCGAGATGACGCCGGGCGCATCCCGCGGCATTCGCATCCCTGGCTTCGAAGCCAAGGCCGACGAATCCACCCTGCCCATCATTGGCCGAGTGGCTGCTGGTGCGCCGATCCTTGCCCAGCAGCACATCGAAGAATCCTGCAACATCAACCCTGCCTTCTTCCATCCTCGTGCCGATTATTTACTGCGTGTTCACGGCATGAGCATGAAGGACGTGGGCATTTTCGACGGCGACCTGCTGGCCGTCCACACCACCCGCGAAGCCCGCAACGGCCAGATCGTGGTTGCGCGGATTGGCGACGAAGTGACGGTCAAACGCTTCAAGCGCGACGGTAGCAAAGTCTGGTTGATTGCCGAAAACCCTGAATTCGCCCCTATCGAAGTGAACCTGAAAGATCAGGAACTGGTGATCGAAGGCTTGAGTGTCGGCGTCATTCGCCGCTAAAGGAGGCTTTATGCAGTTCCCACACACACCACAGCAAGCCCAACTGCCGTTGTTCGAGGCGTTCATGGTGCAGCCGATGGCGCCGATTCTGAAGGATGTGGTCGAGTCGCCGTGGAGCGCCGAACCTGAAGTTTTCAGTGAACTGTCATTGCGTGGTGCGGCCGGGAACTGCCTGAGTCTTCTTGCACCGATACTCAGGGAATTGAGTGAGGATCAGGACGCGCGCTGGCTGACATTGATCGCCCCGCCCGCCAGCCTGACGCAAACCTGGTTGCGAGATGCCGGCCTGAATCGTGAACGCATTCTGCTGCTGCAACCGCGCGGCACCCAGAGCGCACAACAGCTGACCTGCGAAGCCTTGCGCCTGGGCCGCAGCCACACTGTTGTCAGCTGGCTCAATCCACTGAGCACCACTTCACGGCAACAGTTGATCAGCGCCGCCCGGACCGGGGACGCACAAAGTCTGAACATTCGATTGGGCTAAACGATGCATTCACTGCACAGCGCGGGGCTTCTCCAAGGATAGAGAAGCCGGTGTGTAGCGGTATCAAGAAAAAGCGACGAACGGGATCAATGAAGGACCCGTGAGCTCTCATCCGTATTGAAATCACCTTCAACCAAGCGGCCGGCCATCTGAACGCCGACGCTCAACATCGCCTTGGCGACTTCCACGTGCTGGCCCTGCAGGAACGCTTTGGCATCCTCAGAGAAATCCAAAGTAACCAGAGAACCCTCGTCCTCGGCCCTGCGCAGCTCGATTCGGCCGTCTGGTAACTCGACAATTTCTAGAAAGGACGTTGGCATAAAGGTCTGTTCTCCACGAAAGGCGGCGATTATATAGGCATCGGACAGGCTTCGCTCAGGATCTTGACCAGATGCCATTACGAAGAGACATTTCTGACAGCACTCATCCCTGAAACGGACAGTCCGTTGGACCCTCCGCCAAACACTCAATCCTTCAGCACTCGTTCAACCCTTCGCGAAAACGAATCGCCAAGCCTTTGAGGTTCTGACGCCAGCTCTCCAACTCGTCCCGACTCAGCTCTTCCGGTGAATCTTCTTCGTCCAGATTAACGGCCAGAATCAGCGGCTGCGTCACGTCCCCCTTGGGCTTGTGCGGCGCACGCGGTGGCTGAAACAACGCAGCATGAGCCGACAACAGCTTGGCCAGCCAGGTTTCCGGGTTTTGCGCCAACTCGACCATCTCAGCCATTTCGGGAATGGCAATGGCGTCCAGCACTTCCCGGGTCAGTAACATCTCCGCCCGAGGTGCATTGGCCTGAGGCAAGCGGTAGAAGCCAGCAATTTCATGGCACAGCCCCAGCAACGCGCCGTACAAGTGAAACAACGCCGATTCGCGCCCGGCCTGAATCAGCGCCAGGGAATTCATCGCCCGCCCCTCTTCAGCCTTGGCGAGGGCTTCCAGCGACAGGCCGGCGAAATAAATCTTTTGGTTCGTACGGGTATAGAGTTCGTGGGCCATGACGGCAGCCTCCACAACGAAATAATTGCTTCACGCAGGTCGGACAGTGTCGTGGATCACCCAAGCCCACTGCAAGCCCAAAACAAAAAGGCCGCATGAAAACCCGAGGGTTGTCATGCGGCCTTTTGTTTATGGCGCTGTTTAAGCTTTGGCTGCTGGACGCTTGTCTTCAACCGTCCACTTGCCGCCGTCGTAATACGCCTTCCAGCCAGTCGGCTTACCGTCGACTTCCGTCTGCACGTACTGCTCTTTGGTCTTGCGGCTGTAACGGATCACAGCAGGGAGACCGTCCGGGTCCTTCTTCGGCGCTTCGCAGAGGAAGTGGTACTTCGGATCGATCTCATCCTTGTGCGGCACGATCTCCATGACCAGCGGAGCACGCGTCTCACGGTTTTTCGGAAATTGGCTAGCCGCCAGGAACAGGCCGGAAGCCCCGTCGCGCAGGATGTAGGTGTCGTTGACCTTTTCGCATTTCAGCTCAGGCATCTTCACCGGGTCCATCTTCGGCGGCGCCGCGTCACCGCTTTTCAACAGTTTGCGGGTGTTCTTGCACGTTGCGTTGGTGCAGCCGAAGAACTTGCCGAAACGGCCAGTCTTGAGTTGCATCTCGCTGCCGCACTTGTCGCATTCCAGGCTCGGACCTTCGTAGCCCTTGATGCGATAGGTGCCCTCTTCGATTTCGTAGCCGTCGCAATCCGGGTTGTTGCCGCAGATGTGCAGCTTGCGCTTCTCGTCGAGCAGGTACGCGTCCATCGCTGTGCTGCAGATTGGGCAACGATGTTTGCCACGCAGAACCAGCGACTCCGATTCACCCTCGTCGTCCGCGGCGATTTCATCGCCCGGCACCAGGTTGACGGTGGCCTTGCAGCGCTCTTTCGGCGGCAGGCTGTATCCCGAGCAACCGAGGAACACGCCGGTCGATGCGGTACGGATCTGCATCGGACGGCCACAGGTCAGGCACGGAATGTCGGTCATTACCGGCTGATTGGCACGCATGCCGTTTTCCGCGCTTTCGGCTACTTCGAGCTTCTTCTTGAAATCGCCGTAGAACTCGTCCAGCACGTTTTTCCAGTCGCGTTCGCCCTGGGCCACGTCATCGAGGTTCTCTTCCATGCCGGCGGTGAAGCCGTAGTCCATGAGATTGGAGAAGCTCTCGGACAGACGCTCGGTGACGATGTCACCCATTTTTTCCGAGTAGAAACGACGGTTATGCAGCGCAACGTAGCCGCGGTCCTGGATGGTCGAAATGATCGCCGCATAGGTCGAAGGACGACCGATGCCGCGTTTTTCCATTTCTTTCACCAGGCTCGCTTCCGAGTATCGCGCCGGCGGCTTGGTGAAGTGCTGGGTCGGATCAAGCTTGATCAGCTTCATCGCATCGCCCTGGGCCATGTCCGGCAGCACGTCGTCATCGCCAGGCTTGGCGATTTGCGGCATGACGCGGGTGTAACCGTCGAACTTCAGGATGCGGCCCTTGGCGCGCAGCTCGAAATCGCCGGCACCGACGGTGACCGTGGTCGACAGGTATTGGGCCGGCAGCATCTGGCAGGCGAGGAACTGGCGCCAGATCAGCTCGTAGAGCCGCTCTGCATCACGCTCCATGCCGGACAGCTTGCTTGGCTCGGTATTGGCGTCGGACGGACGAATCGCTTCGTGAGCCTCCTGTGCGCCTTCCTTGCTGCTGTAGACATTCGGGGTTTCCGGCAGGTACTTCTTGCCGAATTCGCCTTCAATATAAGTACGCGCCATCGTCACGGCATCGGCCGAGAGGTTGGTGGAGTCGGTACGCATATACGTGATGTAGCCGGCTTCATACAAGCGCTGGGCCATCATCATGGTTTTCTTCACGCCGAAGCCCAGGCGGTTGCTCGCCGCCTGCTGCAGGGTGGACGTGATGAACGGTGCTGACGGCTTGCTGCTGGTCGGCTTGTCTTCGCGCTTGACGATGCTGTAGCTGGAAGCCTTGAGCTTCTCCAGCGCGGCCATAGCCTGGGCTTCGTTCAACGGCTTGAACGCCTCACCTTTCTCACGAGCCACGTCAAAGCGCACGGTGGCGCCCTTGGCGGTGCCGAGGTCGGCGTGGACTTCCCAGTACTCTTCCGGGTTGAACGCACGAATTTCGCGTTCACGCTCGACCACCAGCTTCACGGCAACCGACTGCACACGACCGGCGGACAGGCCACGGGCGATCTTGGCCCACAGCAGCGGCGAAACCATGTAACCCACCACGCGGTCGAGGAAACGACGCGCCTGTTGGGCATTTACACGGTCGATGTCCAGCTCGCCCGGCTTGGAGAAGGCTTCCTGAATCGCCTTCTTGGTGATTTCGTTGAACACCACGCGCTTGTAGCGGCTGTCATCACCACCGATGGCTTCGCGCAGGTGCCAGGCAATGGCTTCCCCCTCGCGATCCAAGTCGGTTGCGAGATAGATGGTGTCAGCATCCTTGGCGAGCCGGCGCAGCTCCTCGATGACCTTTTCCTTGCCCGGGAGGATCTCGTACTTGGCTTTCCAGCCATGATCGGGATCGACACCCATGCGCGAGACCAGCTGCTTGCGCGCTTTCTCTTTCGGCGTGAGCACCGGACCTTCACCCGCGGCAGCCTTGCCGCGCTTGGCGGCTGGCTCTTTGCTGGCGCTAGCCGAACCGCTGGTGGGCAGGTCTCGGATATGGCCGATACTCGACTTCACCACGTATTGGTTACCCAGATACTTGTTGATGGTCTTGGCCTTAGCCGGGGATTCCACAATGACCAGCGATTTGCCCATGGATCAGAAAATTCCTGAATTCTAGAAGTGAAAGGCGGTTGGCGCCTGACGCGGCACCGCTATATATAGTGGCTACAAGGTGAGGTCAAGCGCAGGGTTCTGCGCGCTCTCAGCTTATGCCTTCGAAAAAAGGCTCGGTTCGGCTTGCACCAAAGCAAAGCGTGGCACCTGTTCGCCGTCAACCTCGACCGACTCCAGGAACATGCTCAAGGGACGTACCCAAAAGCCGTAATCGCCATACAGGGCTTGGTAGAAGACCACTTCTTCTTCGGTTTCCGAATGCCGCGCAATACTGAATACACGGTACTGCGGACCTTTGTAATGTTGGTAGAGCCCAGGTTGTATCGGCATGGTTTGGCCCTCACTCAAATCTTTTCAAAATAAAAACAAAAATAAATCCGGAAAAACAAAAACCGGGGCACTTGGCCCCGGCTTCCGTCAACGGAACGCTTAAATGCGTTCGAAGACGGTGGAGATGCCTTGGCCGAGACCAATGCACATGGTGGCTACCCCAAGATTGCCGCCATTTTGCTTCATCACGTTCAGCAAAGTGCCGGAGATACGCGCACCGGAGCAACCGAACGGGTGACCCAGGGCGATCGCGCCGCCGTGCAGGTTAACCTTCTCGTTCATCTTGTCGAGCACTTTCAGATCTTTCAGCACTGGCAGGGCCTGTGCGGCGAAAGCTTCGTTGAGCTCGAAGAAGTCGATATCGTTGATGCCAAGGCCCGCGCGCTTCAGTGCTTTTTGTGTGGCCGGTACTGGACCATAGCCCATGATTGCCGGATCCACACCTGCCACTGCCATCGAGCGAATCACTGCCAGAGGCTGGATGCCCAGGTCTTGTGCACGCTGCGCCGACATCACGATCATGCACGACGCACCATCGGTGATCTGCGACGAAGTACCGGCTGTCACGGTGCCGCCTTTCGGGTTAAACGCTGGCTTCAATGCCGCCAGGCTTTCCAGGGTGGTTTCCGGACGAATGGTTTCGTCGTAGTCGAACAGTTTCAGGAAACCGTTCTCGTCGTAGCCCTGCATCGGGATGATTTCGTCTTTGAACTTGCCTTCCACAGTCGCCTTGTGGGCGAGCTGATGGGAGCGCACGCCGAAAGCGTCCTGCTGCTCGCGAGTGATGCCGTGCATTTTGCCCAGCATTTCAGCGGTCAGGCCCATCATGCCCGAGGCTTTCGCCGCGTACAGCGACATGTGCGGGTTTGGATCGACACCGTGCATCATGCTCACGTGGCCCATGTGCTCGACGCCGCCGACGACGAACACGTCACCATTGCCGGTCATGATCGCTTGAGCAGCGGTGTGCAGAGCACTCATGGACGAGCCACACAGACGGCTGACGGTCTGACCGGCAGCGGTGTGCGGGATCTGCGTCATCAGCGACGCCATGCGAGCGATGTTCCAGCCCTGCTCCAGGGTCTGGTTGACACAGCCCCAGATCACGTCTTCGACTTCGTTCGGGTCGACCTTGACGTTACGTTCCAGCAATTTGCTGATCAGGTGTGCCGACATATCTTCAGCACGGGTGTTGCGGTGCATGCCGCCCTTGGAGCGGCCCATCGGAGTACGACCGAAGTCGACAATCACGACGTCTCTTGGATTCAAGCTCATAAAATTTCACTCTCGCTCAAAAGTTGGGACGCTTAACCGAAGAACCGCTGGCCGGTCTTGGCCATTTCACGCAGTTTTGCGGTCGGGTGGTACAGCGCGCCCAAATCAGCGTACTGGTCAGCCAGGGCAACGAACTCGGCAACACCGATCGAATCGATGTAGCGCAGCGCACCACCACGGAATGGAGGGAAACCAATACCGTAGACCAGACCCATGTCGGCTTCGGCAGCGGTTTCGACGATGCCGTCTTCCAGGCAACGCACGGTTTCCAGGCACAGCGGGATCATCATCCAGTTGATGATGTCTTCGTCAGTGACTTCGCGCTGTTCGAAAACGATTGGCTTGAGCACTTCCAGCACCGACGGGTCGGCCACTTTCTTCTGCTTGCCCTTCTTGTCGGTCTCGTAGGCGTAGAAACCCTTGCCATTCTTCTGGCCCAGGCGCTTGGCTTCGTAGAGCACGTCGACAGCCGAACGGCGGTCGTCTTTCATGCGGTCCGGGAAGCCTTCAGCCATGACGTCGCGACCGTGGTGGCCGGTGTCGATGCCGACCACGTCCATCAGGTACGCCGGACCCATTGGCCAGCCGAATTTTTCCATGACCTTGTCGATACGGACGAAGTCCACACCGGCGCTGACCAGCTTGGCGAAACCGCCGAAGTACGGGAACAGGACGCGGTTGACCAGGAAGCCCGGGCAGTCGTTGACGACGATCGGGTTCTTGCCCATTTTCTTGGCGTAGGCAACGGTGGTGGCAACGGCCAGTTCGCTGGACTTCTCGCCACGAATCACTTCAACCAGCGGCATCATGTGCACGGGGTTGAAGAAGTGCATGCCGACGAAGTTTTCCGGACGCTTGAGGGCCTTGGCCAGCAAGGTGATGGAAATGGTCGAGGTGTTGGACGCGAGGATGGTGTCCTCTTTGACCTTGTCTTCCACTTCGGCCAGCACAGCCTGCTTGACCTTAGGGTTCTCGACGACCGCTTCAACCACCAGGTCAACGTGACCGAAGTCGCCGTAGGACAGGGTCGGACGAATGCCGTTGAGCACTTCAGCCATTTTCGCCGCAGTCATGCGACCTTTATCAACGCGGCCGACCAGCAGCTTGGCGGCTTCAGCCAAGCCTTGCTCGATGCCGTGCTCGTTGATGTCTTTCATCAGGATCGGCGTGCCTTTGGACGCCGACTGATAAGCGATACCGCCGCCCATGATGCCGGCGCCCAATACAGCAGCCTGCTTCACGTCTTTGGCGATTTCGTCGTAGGCCTTGGCCTTTTTCTTCAGTTCCTGATCATTCAGGAACAGACCGATCAAGCTCTGCGCGGCAGAGGTCTTGGCCAGTTTGACGAAACCGGCAGCTTCGACTTCCAGCGCTTTTTCGCGACCGAAGTTCGCCGCTTTCTGGATGGTCTTGATGGCTTCAACGGGCGCCGGATAGTTCGGGCCAGCCTGGCCAGCCACGAAACCTTTGGCGGTTTCGAAAGCCATCATTTGCTCGATGGCGTTCAGTTTCAGCTTTTCCAGCTTCGGCTGACGCTTGGCCTTGTAGTCGAACTCGCCAGAGATGGCGCGCTTGACGAGCTCCAGAGCGGCTTCCTGCAGTTTCCCAGGTTCAACCACCGCATCGACGGCGCCGACTTTCAGCGCGTCTTCAGGACGGTTTTCCTTGCCGGAGGCAATCCACTCGATGGCGTTGTCGGCACCGATCAGGCGCGGCAGGCGCACGGTGCCACCGAAGCCCGGGTAGATGCCCAGTTTGACTTCCGGCAGACCAATCTTGGCCTTGGTGGACATGACGCGGTAGTCCGCCGCCAGGCACATTTCCAGACCGCCACCCAAGGCGATGCCGTTGATCGCGGCGACAGTCGGGACGTTGAGGTCTTCGAAATCGCTGAAAATTCTGTTGGCTTCGAGGTTGCCAGCGACAAGCTCTGCATCAGGCAGCTTGAAGTTCTCGACAAATTCGGTGATGTCGGCGCCGACGATGAACACGTCTTTGCCGCTGCTGACGATCACACCCTTGATCGAAGCATCTGCCTTGATGGTGTCAACGGCCTGACGCAGTTCGTTCAGGGTTAGACGGTTGAACTTGTTGACGGACTCACCCTTGAGGTCGAATTTCAATTCGACGATGCCACTTTCAAGAGCCTTAACCGTGATGGCTTTACCTTCGTAAATCATCAACTGATCTCCACGATATGGAAGCTGAACAGTACACGTCGGACGCAGGCGAATGGCTTGGCAGGGACGTTTATCGTCGATGCTACGCCAATCCACCCGACACACCCGCCAACGCGATAGTCGGGATTCTGTAGGAGCGGTCTGAAATACAAACGCTCAATTCATACGCCCGTTTGATTTGGGTACGTCACCTTCACGGAATTTCCGACAATTGTCAATCGCCCAAAATACGGGTTGAAACGCGACTTTCCGGTCATTTCCGTAACACGAAGACCTGCAACACGCGGCTGCATGTGAGGCCATTCATAAGATCAATAGTTAGAAAAGTCGCCCTAATTCACCGCAGCCTTTGTTTAACGGGCTACGCTGACGGGAGTTTTGAGGAAAAATATGAACGCGTCGGCGAATGCCCGGCGTAAGATCAGCCACATCGAATTACCGGCCTGCCTGGCCAACTCCAGCCCGATGTTGAATGTCGGGCTTTTTATTGCCTGCGAATCTGCCAACGCCCTGTAGGAGCCCGCTTGCTGGCGATCCAGACAACGCGGATAACGAGGAAAACCGCGTGTCGTTCATCGCCAGCAAGCCGGCTCCTGCAGGATCGGGTTCAGGCGAGGTCCTTGAGGGTGGCGTCGATTTGTTGCAGGACGGATGCGTCGCCCTTCTCGCCCCAATACAACGTGATCATTTGCTTGTCCGCTTCGACCTTGTAGACGTTGGCCGGCAACTTTTCGAAATGAATCAGCAACGCCGGCTCCTCGCAGACCTCCTGCCACTGATTCACCCACACACCCGGCGACTTCTGCCAATAAGTCCAGCAAGAGGGCTGACTGCCGCGACGCGGTCGATGGTATTGCGCGCAGGGGCTCGGCGGTTCCTGGCTCAGCCAGTGCGGCCACTCTTGAGGAGCCAGTTGCATGGCCAGCCCGATGCGTCGCGCCTCCATGCGCAGGGCCATGCGCCCGCTCTGCCCACGGGACGGTCGCAGCCATGCCAGCGGACTCAACACCACCAACAGGATTGACACCACTATCCAGACCGTCATATCTGTACTCCCGATTCTTGATGAGCGCTTTGGGTCACTTTGAAAACAATGCGCTTGAAACCAGCCATACTTACCAATATTGCATCCTCAGGAGGAGCACCTCATGCCCTACAACCACATTCTGGTCGCTGTAGACCTGACCGAAGAGTGCGACCCTGTCATCCACCGTGCTCGCGAATTGTCGGTGAGCAACGGCGCGAAATTGTCCCTGGTGCACATTGTCGAACCCATGGCCATGGCCTTTGGCGGCGACGTGCCGATGGACCTTTCCCAGTTGCAACAGCAACAGTTCGATCAGGCAAAGGAACGTCTTGACCGGCTGATCGTGAAGTACCCGGAACTGTCCAAAGAGTACAGCCACCTGACCTACGGCCAGCCACGCCAGGAGATTCATCACCTGGCCAAAGAGCAGACCTGCGACCTGATTGTGGTGGGCAGCCATGGCCGGCATGGCCTGGCATTGCTGCTGGGCTCCACCGCCAACGACGTGCTGCACGGTGCGCCTTGCGATGTGCTTGCGGTGCGCCTGCAAAACAAAAGCTGATAAAGATTTTGTGGGAGCCGGCTTGCTGGCTCCTACAGAAGGATTATGTTGCATACGAAAAGCCCGGCGCTCATCACTGAACGCCGGGCTTTTTTATTGCTGGATCAATCAGGCGTCCAGCTCGGCCCAACGCTCGACCATCACGTCGTGCTCAGCCTGCAACTGCTCAAGCTGAGCGATCACCGCAGCCGTCTCGGCAACAGGACGCTGATAGAAGCCACCGTCCGCCATCTGCGCTTCAACGGCCGCGATCTGCTGTTCCATGGCTTCGATCTGGCCCGGCAACATTTCCAGCTCACGCTGCAATTTGTAGCTGAGTTTCTTCTTCGCCACGGGTGCTTCGACCGCCGCCGCAACCGGTGCAGCTTCAGCCGTCACGACCGCCGACGTCAGGTCGGCTTTGCCGGATTTGCTCTCGGTCACGCCCAACAGGCGCGGCGAGCCGCCCTGACGCAGCCAGTCCTGGTAACCACCGACGTATTCGCGAACCTTGCCTTCACCTTCGAAGACCAGGGTGCTGGTCACCACGTTGTCGAGGAATGCCCGGTCGTGGCTGACCATCAGCACGGTGCCGTTGAAGGTCAGCAGGACCTCTTCCAGCAGCTCGAGGGTTTCCACGTCGAGGTCGTTGGTCGGTTCGTCGAGGACCAGCAGGTTCGCTGGTTTGCTGAACAGTTTCGCCAGCAACAGGCGAGCGCGCTCACCACCCGACAGCGCCTTGACCGGCGTGCGAGCACGCTGCGGGCTGAACAGGAAGTCGCCGAGGTAGCTCAGCACGTGGCGGCTTTGACCATCGATATCGATGAAGTCGCGACCTTCGGCCACGTTGTCGATCACGGTCTTTTCCAGGTCCAGCTGATGGCGCAACTGGTCGAAGTACGCCACGTCGATGCGCGTGCCCTCTTCCACTTTGCCGCTGGTGGGTTGCAGGCCGCTGAGCATCAGCTTCAGCAACGTGGTCTTGCCGGTACCGTTGGCACCGAGCAAACCGATACGGTCGCCGCGCGTCAGGACCATCGAGAAATCCTTGATCAGGAACGGACCGCCCGGGTGGGCGAAACTCACGTTCTCAAGGACCATTACCTGCTTGCCGGACTTGTCGGCGGTGTCCAGCTGAATGTTGGCCTTGCCGGTGCGCTCACGACGTTCGCTGCGCTCGACGCGCAGGGCTTTCAGTGCGCGGACACGGCCTTCGTTACGGGTGCGACGGGCCTTGATGCCCTGACGGATCCAGACTTCTTCCTGGGCCAGCTTTTTGTCGAACAGCGCGTTGGCGGTTTCTTCAGCGGCCAGCGAGGCTTCTTTGTGCACGAGGAAACTGGCGTAGTCGCCGTTCCAGTCGATCAAGCCACCGCGGTCCAGCTCCAGAATACGAGTCGCCAGGTTTTGCAGGAAAGAACGGTCGTGCGTGATGAACAGCACGGCGCCCTGGAAATCCTTCAACGCCTCTTCGAGCCAGGCGATGGCACCGATGTCCAGGTGGTTGGTCGGTTCGTCGAGCAGCAGCAGATCCGGCTCGGAAACCAGCGCCTGCGCCAGCAGGACGCGGCGACGCCAGCCACCGGACAATTCGGCGAGGGTCTTGTCGGCCGGCAACTGCAGACGGCTCAAGGTGCTGTCGACCAGTTGCTGCAAACGCCAGCCGTCACGGGCTTCGAGGTCGTGCTGGACGTGCATCAGCTTGTCCAGGTCGGCGTCGGTGACGATGTTCTGGCTCAGGTGGTGATACTGCGCGAGCAGCTCGCCAACACCGTCCAGGCCTTCAGCAACCACGTCGAACACGGTCCGCTCGTCGGCTACCGGCAATTCTTGCGGCAACTCACCGATCTTGAGGCCGGGTGCGCGCCAAACGGAGCCTTCGTCGGGCTTCTGGTCGCCCTTGACGAGCTTCATCATGCTGGACTTGCCAGTGCCGTTGCGGCCGATGATGCACACCCGCTCACCACGGGCGATCTGCCAGGACACCTTGTCCAACAACGGCATAGCGCCGAAAGCAAGGGACACATCGCTGAATTTGAGCAGGGTCATGAGCTTCTCCAAAAACCGGGCGCGCATTCTACCTGACTTGAGGCTTCAGAAGGCCGGCAATTTCACCTTCGGGGCACTCTGCATGACAAATGTTGCGAACTGATGCTGACTGGCCCGCAAAGCTTTCGCCCGCTGCTGGCAAAAGGCTAAGCTACAGTTAATTCAGTGTTGGCACCGTCAACGCTTGTCATGATTTCTCTGTTCGGACGTCTCATGCGCAGCCGCCTTTTTGGTCTTTTATCCTGCTTTCTACTTTCTGCCACAGCCATCCAAACAGCACAGGCGGTGGACCTGTCTACCCAGCGTCAATATTACGATGAAGCCAAGCGCGCCCTGGCCAAGGGTGATACCGGTCCCTACTTCCGTTACAGCCAGGCGCTTCGTGATTACCCGCTGGAGCCTTACCTTGCGTATGACGAACTGACCGCGCGTCTGAAAACCGCAAGCAATGCCGAAATCGAGAAATTCCTCGCCGAACACGGCGACCTGCCGCAAGCCAACTGGATGAAACTTCGCTGGTTGCGCTGGCTGGCCGATCGCGGCGACTGGGCGACTTTCGTCAAGTACTACGACCCCAAGCTCAATTTCACCGAACTGGACTGCCTGAACGCGCAGAATCAGATCGCGCGCAACCAGAAGACCGAAGGTTATGCCAACGCCGAAAAACTCTGGCTGACCGGTAAATCGCTGCCTGGGGCGTGTGATGGCTTGTTCGGGATCTGGGCCGCCGAAGGCCAACTGACCGAGCAGAAACGCTGGGAACGCACCAAGCTTGCCGCCCAGGCGCGCAACTATCCGCTGGCCAACAGTCTGGTCAACGGCCTGACCACCCTCGCTCCGCGCGGTCGCTTGTTGGTGGATGTGGCGCAGAAACCTGAACTGCTCAATCAGCCGTCGCGCTTCACCCCGGCCGATGAGCCGATGTCTGACATCGTCAGCCTCGGCTTGCGCCGCCTGGCCAAGCAAGACCCGGACAAGGCGATGGCATTGCTCGACGGTTATGCCAGCAGCATGCACTTCTCCCGGGACGAAAAAGTCGCGATCGCCCGGGAAATCGGCCTGACCCTCGCTCGCCGCTTTGATAGCCGGGCGCTGGATGTGATGACCAAGTACGACCCGGAATTGCGCGACAACACCGTGTCTGAATGGCGCTTGCGCCTGCTGTTGCGCCTGGCCCGCTGGGACGATGCCTATCAGTTGACCCGCCGCTTGCCACAAGACCTGGCGACCACCAATCGCTGGCGCTACTGGCAGGCCCGCAGCCTGGAGCTGGCGCAACCGCAGAACCAGGAGGCGCAGACGCTTTACAAAGGCCTCGCCCGTGAGCGTGATTTCTACGGTTTCCTCGCCGCCGACCGCTCGCAGCTGCCGTACTCGCTGAACAACAAGCCGCTGGTACTTAGCCAGGCGCTGATCAACAAGGTGCGCAACACGCCGGGTGTACGTCGCGCCCTGGAATTCCACGCACGCGGGCAGATCGTTGATGGTCGTCGCGAGTGGTATCACGTCAGCCGCCACTTCAATCGTGACGAAATGGTCGCCCAGGCGAAACTCGCGTATGACCTGAAATGGTACTTCCCCGCGATCCGCACCATCAGTCAGGCGCAGTACTGGGACGATCTGGACATCCGCTTCCCGATGGCCCACCGCGAAACCCTGGTGCGCGAAGCCAAGGTCCGGGGCCTGCATTCGAGCTGGGTATTCGCCATCACCCGTCAGGAAAGCGCCTTCATGGACGACGCCCGCTCCGGCGTCGGCGCCAGTGGCCTGATGCAACTGATGCCCGGCACCGCCAAGGAAACCGCGCGCAAGTTCAGCATTCCCCTGGCCTCGCCGCAGCATGTGTTCGATCCGGACAAGAACATCCAGCTCGGCGCCGCGTACCTGAGCCAGGTGCACAGCCAGTTCAACGGCAACCGCGTCCTCGCCTCCGCCGCCTACAACGCCGGCCCGGGTCGCGTGCGCCAGTGGTTGCGCGGCGCGGATCACCTGAGCTTCGACGTCTGGGTGGAAAGCATCCCGTTCGACGAAACCCGCCAGTACGTGCAGAACGTGCTGTCGTACTCGGTGATCTACGGCCAGAAGCTCAACTCGCCACAGCCGTTGGTGGACTGGCATGAGCGTTATTTTGACGATCAATGATTGTCAATTGAGGCACTGACAAAAATGCCCGCATTGAGAAATGCGGGCATTTTTTATGATGATTGACTTGGATGGTTACTGGGTCGGGACGGGGCCGGTTACGGGGTCTGCCGAGGCATTACGCCCATCATTGAACTGCAACGCCGCCAGCCGCGCATACAGCGCATTGCTCGCGATCAACTCCTGGTGGGTGCCCACCGCCACCAGTTTCCCCTGATCCATCACCGCGATCCGGTCGGCGTTTTTAACCGTGGCCAAGCGGTGGGCGATGACCAGCGTGGTGCGGTTTTTCATCAGGCTGGGCAAGGCCTGCTGGATCAAGTGTTCGCTTTGGGCGTCGAGGGCGCTGGTGGCTTCGTCGAGCAGCAGGATGGGCGCGTCCACCAGCAGCGCTCGAGCGATGGCCAGGCGTTGGCGCTGGCCGCCGGACAAACCGAGACCGCCGTCGCCGAGGTGAGTCTGGTAGCCGTTAGGCATCGCCTCGATAAAGTCATGGGCGTAGGCAATCTTCGCCGCTTCCCGGACCTGTTCCAGCGTCGCTGTCGGGTTGCCGTAGCGGATGTTCTCTTCAATGCTGCCGAAAAACAGCGCAGGGTTTTGCGAAACCAGCGCAAAGCAACGGCGCAAGTCGAGCGGATCGAGTTGAGTCAGCGGCACGCCGTCGAGCAGGATGCGGCCTTCGGCCGGGTCGTAAAAACGCAGCAGCAAGTCATACACCGTCGACTTGCCCGCACCGGAAGGCCCGACCAGCGCAAGGGTTTCGCCAGCCTTGACGGTCAGACTCAAGCCATCGACGGCGTAGCTTTCAGGACGCGACGGGTAGGAAAAACGCACATCCTGCAGAACCAGGTTGCCCGCCACCCGCTCGGGCAACGTCACCAGTCCGGTCGCCGGTGGCTGGATAATGTTTTCCGAGCGCAGCAATTCGGCAATCCGCTCGGCGGCACCGGCCGCGCGCTGCAGCTCACCAATGACTTCACTCAACGTGCCGAACGCGCTGCCGACAATCAGGCTGTAGAAGACGAACGCCGCCAGTTCACCCGCAGAAATCCGCCCGGCCATCACATCCATGCCGCCCACCCAGAGCATCACGCCGACCGCGCCCAACACCAGCACGATCACCAGGGTAATCAGCCAGGCGCGCTGGAAAATCCGTTTACGGGCGGTGTTGAACGCCTCCTCCACGGTCACGGCAAAACGCTGTTCGTCCTGAGCCTGGTGATTGTAGGCCTGCACGGTTTTGATCTGGCCCAGGGTTTCGGAAACATAACTGCCGATATCGGCAATCCGGTCCTGACTCAGGCGCGACAGGCTGCGTACCCGCCGGCCGAAAATCAGGATCGGCGCAATCACCAGCGGCAAGGCGATCACCACGATGCTGGTGAGTTTCGGGTTGGTGATAAACAACAGGATAATCCCGCCGATCACCATCAGCAGATTGCGCAGGAACAGGGACAGCGAAGAGCCGATCACTGATTGCAGCAGCGTGGTATCGGCGGTCAACCGCGACTGGATTTCGGAGCTGCGGTTGTCTTCGTAAAATCCGGGATGCAGGTAAACCAGATGGTTGAACACCTGACGGCGGATGTCGGCGACTACGCGCTCACCGATCCATGACACCAGGTAGAAACGCGCGAATGTGCCGATCGCCAGGCCCATCACCAGCACCATGAACAAACCGATCGTCTGGTTGAGCAGATGCGGGGACTGGGTCATGAACCCCTGGTCCACCAGCAAGCGAATCCCCTGCCCCATGGACAACGTGATGCCAGCCGTAACGATCAGCGCGAGCAAGGCACCAAAGGCCTGCCAACGATAGGGTGCGAGAAAAAGACTGGTCAGGCGAATCGCGCGACGGTGACGGGCAGAGAGCATCGGGTTCATCCAGTTACGCAATTGATGGGGCCAGCCAGAGGGTTCAATGGGGTTGAACTCTGTAAATCACAATGAGTCAGGTTAATTATGACCGCGATGACCAGGTCCTAGACGCTATTGATCTAAAGTCCGGGTGGCAACATTTGGGGATTTCTGGTGGACTGGTGTTGCCGCCCTGAAAAGATCGCAGGGAGTTGTCATAGCCCGGTCACCTGGCGGTTTTACAGTAAGCACACACCTGAAGAGGAGACAGGCCATGTCCTTGCAAAATAGCAGCGATGACAAGATTCAAGTGATCCGCACACAGCCAGATCAGTCTTTGGGTTGCTCAATCATTGACGAAAAAGGCCGCGAAGTACCGATCACTGAAGACATGATCCAGGACGCTTGCCGCGAACTGGAAAAGCGATTGGTCAAGCCTGCCAAACAAGATTGATATAGCCACCGTCTTCTTGACCCGGCCCGGATGGCCGGGTTTTTTGTGGGTGCATTTTGAGGGTGCTGCGCACCCTATCGCGAGCAGGCTCGCTCCCACAGTAGATCTTCAGTGAATGTGGACTCTGCATACGCCTGAGAATACATGTTGGAGCGAGCCTGCTCGCGATTGGGCCAACTGGTTTTTCAGACAGCCGAAGCGCCCAGCGCCGCCACGATCTTGCGCAACTCCGGCGAATCCCCTTCGATCCGCACCTGCAGCCCATCAATCTCCCGCCGCGATGGATAGTTCTTGCGCAGCCCGTCAAACGCCGCACGCTGCTCGCTCACACTGCCGACAAGACTGCGGCGGAAATCCGCGTCGTCGCGGCGCGGGTCGTACACGCCACGGCACAACATCGCCAGCGCCCAGGCAGGATCGCTTTCAGCGTTCAAGGTCACTTGCGACAACCACGGTGCCGGCAGCAAATCGCTCAAGCTGACCTGCGCCGTTTGCCCGAGAAAATCGCAATACGCCTGATAGATCTGCGCCGTCCCGCGTTGTTTGCCGTCGAGGCTGTAACCGGCAATGTGCGGTGTCGCCAGCACGCAGAGGTCGGCCAGTGCCGCGTCGACCTCGGGCTCGCCTTCCCAGACATCCAGCACTGCTTGCAGGTCTTCGCGCTGCAGCAACACTTCGCACAGGGCAGCGTTGTCCACCACCGGGCCACGACTGGCATTGATCAGCCAGGCGCCGGGTTTGAGCTGATTCAAACGGTTCTTGTCGAACAGATGCCAGGTCGATCCGGCACCGTGTTTTTTCAACGGTGTGTGCAGGCTGATGACATCACACTGCTCGAGGATTTGCTCAAGGCTGACAAAATCACCCCCTTCAGCCGCTTGCCGTGGCGGATCGCAGACCAGCACGTTCCAGCCCAGCCCTTGCAGAACCTTGACCAACCGCCCGCCCACTTCGCCGGCACCGATCACGCCGTACGTACGCCGGGTAAGATCGGCACCTTCGATTTCCGCAAGCGTCAGCAAACTGCCCAGCACGTAGTCGACCACGCCACGGGCATTGCAGCCGGGGGCGCTGGACCAGGTGATGCCGGCCCGCTGAAAGTAATCGAGGTCGAGGTGATCGGTGCCGATGGTGCAAGTGCCGACAAAGCGCACCTTGCTGCCTTCGAGCAGCGCGCGATTGACGTTGGTCACCGAGCGCACCAGTAACACATCGGCCTGTTCGACGGTGGCGCGGTCGATTGAACGTCCCGGCACCCGGCGGATTTCACCGAAACCTTCGAAGAAGGCATCGAGCAGCGGAATATTTTCGTCGGCAACAATCAGCATGGCAGGCTCCTTTGGCGGATCGGCAGTGTAGGCGCAGAAGCCTGTGGCGGGCCAGCGGGCATTAACCACCTCAGACATGAAGCCACCACTCAGGAGATGCGAACACCGCGAGTCGATGCTTACAAATGGCTAACACAGGACTTTTCCTGACCACTGCGTCAACGCGTAGAATGCGCGGCCTCGCGCATCAAAACCTTTTGGACGTTTCGCCCTTGAATTCCGTGACTGACCACTCCGCTGCAATTCCCCTCAATCGCCCGGCTCGGGTTCGCATGGAGCTGAAAACCCTGCTCGGCCTGGCGCTGCCGATCATGATTGCGCAACTTGCCACTACCGCGATGGGCTTCGTCGATGCGGTGATGGCCGGCCGAGTCGGGCCGCGAGACCTGGCAGCGGTGGCGTTGGGCAACTCGATCTGGGTCCCGGTGTTTCTGTTGATGACCGGCACCCTGCTGGCCACCACGCCAAAAGTCGCCCAGCGCTTTGGCGCCGGCACGCACAGCGAGATCGGCCCGATCGTGCGGCAGGCCTTGTGGCTGGCGTTGGTGGTGGGTTTGATGGCGACGGGCATGCTGTTAAGCGCCGAACCGATTTTGCACCTTATGAAGGTCGATCCCGAGTTGATCGGCCCATGCATGCAATACCTGCACGGCATCGCCAGTGGGCTGCCCGCCGTCGCGTTCTACCATGTGTTGCGCTGTTTCAGTGACGGCCTGGGACGCACGCGCCCGGCGATGGTCCTGGGGTTGTGCGGGCTCGCACTGAACATTCCGCTGAACTACATCTTCATTTATGGCCACTTCGGTGTGCCGGCCATGGGCGGCGTCGGTTGTGGCTGGGCCACGGCGATTGTGATGTGGGTGATGGCGCTGGGCATGGCCGGCTGGGAACGCTGGGCGCCGGCGTATCAGTCGAGCCAGTTGTTCAGCCGTTTCGACTGGCCGCAGTGGCCAGTGATCAAACGCCTGCTGGGTATCGGCCTGCCGATCGGCATCGCGGTGTTCGCCGAATCGAGCATCTTCGCGGTGATTGCGCTGCTGATCGGCAGCCTCGGCGCGACCGTGGTGGCCGGGCATCAGATCGCGCTGAACTTCAGTTCGCTGGTGTTCATGATTCCCTACTCGCTCGGCATGGCCGTGACCGTACGAGTGGGTCAGGCGCTCGGTCGTCAGGAGCCGCGTGAAGCGCGTTTCGCCGCCGGTGTCGGCATGGGCACGGCGCTGGCTTACGCGTGTATCTCTGCGAGCATGATGCTGTTGCTGCGCGAGCACATCGCGACCATCTACACGGCGGACCCAACGGTGATTCGCGTGGCGGCGATGCTGATCGTTTACTCGGCGCTGTTCCAGTTTTCCGATGCGATCCAGGTCACGGCGGCCGGTGCGTTGCGCGGCTATCAGGACACGCGGGTGACGATGATCCTGACGCTCTTCGCGTACTGGGGCATTGGTTTGCCGGTGGGTTACGCGCTGGGTCTGACCGACTGGTTCGGCACGCCGAGTGGCCCGAGCGGGCTGTGGCAGGGTTTGATCGTCGGCCTGAGCTGCGCCGCGCTGATGCTGTCGATCCGCCTGACGCGCAGTGCACGCAAGCGGATCCGCAACGGGCTGAGTTGACCCTGTGGGAGCCAGCCTGCTGGCGATTGCGGTGATTCAGTCAACAATGATGTTGAGTTTGAATCAGCCATCGCCAGCAGGCTGGCTCCCAACGTAGTTTTTTGTGGGTCAATCGGACTTCTTGCGAATCCAGTAGAGGTAGGTGCCGGCCTCTTCATGCTGCGCGACCAGCTCGTGGTCGAGGAACACGCAGAACTTGGGAATGTCACGACGGGTCGACGGGTCGGTGGCGATCACCTTGAGCAGGCCGCCGGGCGCCAGGTCACGGATGTGCTGGTGCAGCATCATCACCGGCTCCGGGCAGTTGAGGCCGGAGGCGTCGAGGGTGCCGTCTACCGGCGTATCAAGCATTTCACTCATGATTCACTCCTGAAACTGGCCGGCATTGTCGCGCATTGCCGGGTTTAACGTCATCTGTGACATACACCGCCCCCACAGGGATATAAGCATTTCAGCGGGATTTCGGTTTCTTCACGTCGAGCCGGCGCAGGTGGCACGTCACTTCTTCACGGTCGTGATACAGCTGTTTGCAGCCGATTTCGACCCGAATCCCGCGCTCCTTGAAGCCGTCGGCAATGCGCTCGAGCAAGCGCTTCACTTCGGCGTAACGCTGTTTCATCGGCAGCTTGAGGTTGACCACCGCCTCACGGCAATGCCCTTCGCCAATCCACTCTTCCAGCATCGCCGCGTTGCGTGCCGGTTTCTCGACGATGTCGCAGACCATCCAGTCCACCGGCTGGCGGGGCTTGTAGGTGAAACCGTCGGCCATCAAATGTTGCACCAGACCGGTGTCCATCAGGCTTTCCGCCATCGGGCCGTTGTCGATGGCCGTCACCAGCATGCCGCGATTGACCAGTTGCCAGGTCCAGCCGCCGGGCGCTGCGCCAAGGTCGACGCCGGTCATGTCGCTGTGCAGACGCTCGTCCCACTGATCGCGCGGAATGAAATGGTGCCACGCCTCTTCCAGCTTCAGGGTCGAACGGCTTGGTGCCTCGCGGGGAAACTTCAGGCGCGGAATGCCCATCGGCCACATCGCCGAGTTGTTCGACTCGGCCAGGCCCATGAACACTTCGCGACCGCTTTTGAACGTCAGCAGCAGGCGCGGCTTGTTTTCGTCCTCCACCAGCTTGCCCGCCGCCATCAGCGCTTTGCGCAGGTGCACTTCGAATTTCTTGCAGAAGTTCGACAGTTCTTTGCCGTCGTTGGTATCGACCATTTCCAGCCACAGGCTGCCGCACAGCGGGAAGTCCGCCATGTGCGCGAGGATCACGCTGATGCGGTCGGTTTCCGGCAAGTCGATGAAAATCCCGCGCGCCCATTGGCGCGGGAAGATCAGCTCGGCGAAACGCTGACCACGCATCAGGCGCTCGGCGCCGTCTTCTTCGGTGCAGATGAATTCGGCGCAGGCGCTGGCGGTTTTGGCCTTGGCATAACCGGCGACGTTCAGCCGTGCGGCGTGTTCGGAGATCTCGGAACAGACTTCGCCTTCGAAGCCCGGCCGGCAATGCATAAAGAGGGTGTTCATTCTTACTCCTGGGCAGTTGGCGAAGAATTCAGCCACTGCGCGATGCCCAGGCTTGCGTTGAAGCAAAGCCTGTCACGAAAACCGGCGCATGATAGCCGAGTTCGGAACCTTGGACTTGGCCATAGAGTCCAGTTATTAGCCTTAACGCCTAAACAGGGCTAGGTTAAAAGCTCTGTTCGTCACGTCAGTCCGTAGCCGTGCGGACTCAAAGGAGTCATTTCAATGCCGTCCCTCGATAGCCTGAAAACCCTTAAAACCCTGCAAATCGACGACAAGACCTACCATTATTTCAGTCTGCCCGACGCCGCCAAAAGCCTCGGTGATCTCGACAAGCTGCCAATGTCGTTGAAAGTGTTGCTGGAAAACCTGCTGCGCTGGGAAGACGAAAAAACCGTCACCGGCGCCGATCTCCGGGCGATAGCCGCCTGGCTCAAGGAGCGCCGCTCCGACCGCGAGATCCAGTACCGCCCTGCCCGGGTGCTGATGCAAGACTTCACCGGTGTGCCCGCCGTGGTCGACCTGGCCGCCATGCGCGCCGCCATGGCCAAGGCCGGTGGCGACCCGCAGCGGATCAATCCGCTGTCCCCGGTGGACCTGGTGATCGACCACTCGGTAATGGTCGACAAGTTCGGCAGCGCCAGCGCCTTCGGACAGAACGTCGACATCGAAATGCAGCGCAACGGCGAGCGTTATGCCTTTCTGCGCTGGGGCCAGAGCGCCTTCGACAACTTCAGCGTGGTGCCACCGGGCACGGGGATTTGCCATCAGGTCAACCTCGAATACCTCGGCCGCACGGTCTGGACCAAGGATGAGGACGGTCGCACCTATGCGTTCCCCGACACCCTGGTCGGCACCGACTCCCACACCACCATGATCAACGGCCTCGGCGTCCTCGGCTGGGGTGTCGGCGGGATCGAAGCGGAAGCGGCGATGCTCGGTCAGCCGGTGTCGATGCTGATTCCGGAAGTGATCGGTTTCAAGCTCACCGGCAAATTGAAGGAAGGCATCACCGCCACCGATCTGGTGCTGACCGTGACCCAGATGCTGCGCAAGAAAGGTGTGGTCGGCAAATTCGTCGAATTCTACGGCGACGGTCTTGCCGACCTGCCGCTGGCTGACCGAGCGACCATCGCCAACATGGCCCCGGAATATGGCGCCACCTGCGGTTTCTTCCCGGTGGATGACGTGACGCTGGAATACCTGCGCCTGTCCGGCCGGCCGCTTGAAACCGTGAAACTGGTCGAGGCCTATTGCAAGGCCCAGGGTCTGTGGCGCCTGCCCGGCAAGGAGCCGGCGTTCACCGACAGCCTGGCGCTGGACATGGGCAGCGTCGAAGCCAGCCTCGCCGGGCCCAAGCGCCCACAGGACCGGGTGTCGTTGCCCAATGTCGCGCAAGCGTTCAGCGACTTTCTCGGCCTGCAGTTCAAGCCCACCAGCAAGGAAGAAGGTCGCCTGGAAAGTGAGGGCGGTGGCGGCGTCGCGGTCGGCAACGCGGATCTGGTCGGCGAAACGGACTACGAGTACGACGGCCAGACCTATCGACTGAAAAACGGCGCGGTGGTGATCGCCGCGATCACCTCTTGCACCAACACTTCCAACCCGAGCGTGATGATGGCCGCCGGCCTGGTGGCAAAAAAAGCCGTGGAGAAAGGCCTCAGGCGCAAACCGTGGGTAAAAAGTTCGCTGGCGCCGGGCTCGAAAGTGGTGACCGACTACTACAAGGCGGCCGGGTTGACGCAATACCTTGATGAGCTGGGGTTTGCATTGGTCGGTTATGGCTGCACCACCTGCATCGGTAACTCCGGGCCGTTGCCGGAGCCGATCGAAAAAGCCATCCAGAAAGCCGACCTGACCGTCGCTTCGGTGCTGTCGGGTAACCGCAACTTCGAAGGCCGCGTGCATCCGCTGGTGAAAACCAACTGGCTGGCCTCGCCGCCGCTGGTCGTCGCGTATGCCCTGGCTGGCACGGTGCGCATTGATATCAGCAGCGAACCGCTGGGGGACGACAAGGACGGCAACCCGGTTTACTTGCGGGACATCTGGCCAAGCACCCAGGAAATCGCCAACGCAGTGAATCAGGTCAACACCGCGATGTTCCACAAGGAATACGCCGAAGTGTTTGCCGGCGACGCGCAATGGCAGGCGATTGAAGTGCCGCAAGCGGCAACCTATGTCTGGCAGGACGATTCGACTTACATCCAGCATCCACCGTTTTTCGACGACATCGGCGGCCCACCGCCCGTGGTCAAGGACGTCGCGGGTGCCAGAGTCCTTGCGCTGCTCGGCGACTCGGTGACCACCGATCACATCTCCCCCGCCGGCAACATCAAGTCCGACAGCCCGGCGGGCAATTACTTGCGAGAAAAAGGCGTGGAACCGCGAGACTTCAACTCCTACGGTTCCCGTCGCGGCAACCATGAAGTGATGATGCGCGGCACCTTTGCCAACATCCGCATTCGCAACGAGATGCTCGGCGGCGAGGAAGGCGGGAATACGATTTACATTCCCACCGGGGAAAAACTGGCGATCTACGACGCGGCCATGCGTTACCAAGCCTCGGGCACGCCGCTGGTGGTGATCGCAGGGCAAGAATACGGCACCGGCTCAAGCCGCGACTGGGCGGCCAAGGGCACCAATCTGTTGGGCGTGAAAGCGGTCATCGCCGAAAGCTTCGAGCGGATTCACCGCTCCAATCTGGTGGGCATGGGCGTGCTGCCCTTGCAGTTCAAGCTGGATCAGAACCGCAAGAGCCTGAATCTCACCGGTAAGGAGACCCTGGATATTCTGGGCCTGACCGGCGTCGAGCTGACGCCGCGGATGAACCTGACGCTGATCATCACCCGTGAAAACGGCAGCCGCGAGAAAATCGAGGTGCTGTGCCGGATCGATACGCTGAATGAAGTCGAATACTTCAAATCAGGAGGGATTTTGCACTATGTGTTGCGGCAGTTGATTGCATCGTAAGTGTTCGCAGAAAAACACACCGCCTTCGGGCGGTGTTTTTGTTTGTACGGACATCCCTATAATCGCCCCTCTTTTTTTATACCGCCCCCTGAAGCAGCAAGCTTGCTCCTACAAAGGACCGAGACGACCCGCAGAATCTTCGACACAAGGACTTCAGATGTTTGCTTTGCCATGGACCTTCCTGGCCCTGCTCTCCCTCGGCTACGCCATGGCCCTGACATACGGCCGCCTCGGCTGGCTGGCGCTTATCTCGGTTGCACTGCTGCTGATCGCCGGTTTCGCGGCTCGCCAACAACAGGTCCCGATTGGCCGCTACCTCGGTCACGCCCTGTTTGTTTTCATGGCGCTGGCATTGGCGATGCACTGGCTGCCCGGCTTCCACAATGGTCGCGGTATCAATCCGCATCGTTTTACCGACGATGCTGCACCGTTTGCCCTGTTCCTGAATCTGGACAAACCGCTGATCGGTTTCTGGCTATTACTGGTCTGCCCGTGGATTGTCGGCCGGCGTTCGCTGCGGCTTGGCGTTTTTGCCACCGCGATGGGGCTGACGCTGAGCAGCGTGCTGGCGTTGGGTGGCGCGCTATTGCTGGGCGTGATCAATTGGGCCCCAAAATGGCCCGATCAGGCGTGGCTGTGGCTGGTCAACAACCTGCTGCTCGTGACGCTGGTGGAAGAAGCGCTGTTTCGTGGCTACCTTCAGGGCGGTCTCAGTCGGCACTTCAAACACCTGCCTTATGGCGAAAACCTGGCGCTGTTGCTCGCTTCGCTGCTGTTTGGTCTGGTGCATGGGGGGGCTGGCTGGCAATGGGTGTTACTGGCGAGCCTGGCAGGTGTCGGCTATGGTCTGGCCTACCGTTTCGGCGGGTTGGGTGCGGCCATTGCCACGCATTTCGGTTTGAACCTGCTGCATTTCGGCCTGTTCACCTATCCGATGCTGGCGGGATGACGCAACGGTCGTTTTGCGACGCGCCGCTGATTATTGAAATAAAAATTCAATAAACCCCTGACGATGCCGACAACCACTCAAAGCCTTGCGGATTGAAAAAGCCATGCGTAACAACCAGCCCATTACACAACGCGAACGGACCTTCCCGGCTCAGCAACGGTTGATTTCCACCACCGATGCCAAGGGCGTGATCACCTACTGCAACGACGCGTTCGTCGAAATCAGTGGGTTTTCCCGCGAGGAACTGATCCGTGCGCCGCATAACCTGGTCCGTCACCCTGACGTACCGTCTGCGGTGTTCGCGCACATGTGGGGCACATTGAAACAAGGCTTGCCATGGATGGGCATTGTCAAGAATCGCTGCAAGACCGGTGACCACTACTGGGTTAACGCCTACGTCACACCGGTGTTCGATGGCAACCAGGTGATCGGTTACGAGTCGGTGCGGGTCAAACCCACCGCCGAACAGATCCAGCGTGCCGAAGCGCTCTACCAACGCATCAACCAGGGCAAGTCAGCGATTCCTTCCACCGATAAATGGCTGCCGATCCTGCAGGACTGGCTGCCGTTCATTCTGGTCAGCCAGTTGAGCTTCATGATCGGCGCCACGCTGAACTCCCACTGGGGTTTTGCCCTGGCCGCCGGCCTTTCGGTGCCATTGGGCCTGCTGGGGTTGAGCTGGCAACAGCGCGGTCTCAAGCGCTTGCTGCGCCTGGCCGAGCAGACCACGTCCGACCCGCTGATCGCGCAGATGTACACCGACAGTCGCGGCGCTCAGGCGCGTCTGGAGATGTCGATCCTCAGCCAGGAAGCTCGCCTGAAAACCTGCCTGACCCGTCTGCAGGACACCGCCGAGCACCTGAGCGACCAAGCGAAGCAGTCCGACACCCTGGCTCACAGCAGCTCTACCGGCCTGGAACGTCAGCGCGTCGAAACCGAGCAAGTGGCCACCGCCGTCAATCAGATGGCCGCGACCACGCAGGAAGTCGCCAGCCACGTGCAACGCACGGCGGATGCGACTCAGGAAGCCAATCGCCTGACCGGGCGCGGCCGTGACATCGCCGGGGAAACCCGCGAAGCCATTCAGCGCCTGTCGGAAGTGGTCGGCGAAACCGGCCTGACCGTGACGCAACTGGCCAAGGACAGCGATGAAATCGGCGGCGTGGTCGACGTGATCAAAGGCATCGCCGACCAGACCAACCTGCTGGCGTTGAACGCCGCCATCGAAGCGGCGCGGGCCGGTGAAATGGGGCGCGGTTTTGCGGTAGTTGCCGACGAAGTTCGTCAATTGGCACAGCGCACCAGCGAATCCACCGGGCAGATTCACGCCCTGATCGCCAAGCTCCAGCAAACCGCCAGCACCGCCGTGCAAACCATGGAAGCCGGGCATCGCCAGGCGGAAGAAGGTGTGGCGCGGGTGCTCGAAGCGGACCAGGCGTTGATCGGGATCAGCGAAGCGGTGGCGCACATCACCGACATGACCACGCAGATCGCTGCCGCGACCGAAGAGCAAAGCTCGGTGGCCGAAGAAATCAGCCGCAACATCAGCAACATCTCGCAACTGGCTGACCAGACGTCGGAACAGGCGCAGCACTCGGCGTTGCTGAGTGAAGAGCTGACGAAGACTGCGAATACCCAGTATTCGTTGGTGGAGCGGTTTAACCGCTGATTGATGCTGGAAAAACAAAAACCCGGACAGTGAAAGCTTCCGGGTTTTTTCTTGCCAATCTGAAAGTGATGTTGTCTGCCAGGGTCTCATCGCGGGCAAGCCCGCTCCTACAGGGTTTTGTGCCGGAAATGAATTTTGCGTAACACACCTGTCACTCTGCGGGCTTGCCCGCGAAGCGGCCAGCACAACCGCCACACCATGCAGCCTCTAGCTTCGGGCAAACGCCACAGCTTTCTGAAACTGCTCATCCGTCGGCCGCACGCCGGTATACAGCACGAACTGTTCCAGCGCCTGGATGGCGATCACTTCCAGTCCGGTGATCACCCGTTTGCCTTCGGCACGCCCACGCACGATCAGTGGTGTTTCCGAGGGGATCGCCACCACATCGAAGACGGTCTCTGCCGCTGCGATGATTTCAGCAGCAAACGCCAGGTGATCGGCTTCAGGCCCGCCGGTCATGCCGATCGGTGTCACGTTGATCAACATTTGCGGGCGTTGAGCCCCCATATCGGCCTGCCATTGATACCCCAGCGACTCCGCCAGCGCTCGTCCGGCGCGCTCGTTACGGGCGACGATCAGGCCGTTTTTGTAACCGCCATCGCGCAAGGCACTGGCCACAGCCTTGGCCATGCCGCCGCTGCCGCGCAGGGCAAAGGTCGATTCCTTGGGTACCTGATGGGTTTCCAGCAATTGAGCGATGGCGATGTAATCGGTGTTGTAAGCCTTGAGGTGGCCGTCCGTGTTGACGATGGTGTTGATCGACTGAATCGCGGCAGCCGACGCGTCCAGCTCATCGACCAGCGCAATGCAGGCTTCCTTGAACGGCATCGACACGCCGCAGCCGCGAATCCCCAAGGCGCGGATGCCACCGACAGCCCCGGTCAGATCCTGGCTGCGGAACGCCTTGTAGTAGAAGTTCAGGCCAAGTTGTTCGTACAGATGATTGTGAAATCGCAGGCCAAAGTTCCCCGGGCGCCCCGACAGGGACATGCACAGCTGAGTGTCTTTGTTGGGGTTCATCTGCATGAAGAATCTCCTTCGGTAGCACTTTCAGATGGACGGGATTAGCCATTCCATCGCGTTCTGATCGATCATATCGGCGTGCCTGCTCGTGGCAGCGCACGTGGGTAACGAAGCCGGTACAGACCTTACACAAAATTTACCCAACGGCTGTGCTGATTTTCAAAAAAACGCTGTCTTAGAAGTATCCCCGCGACAATCCTTGGGTCTATTGCAGACCCAAGCGCCGGGTTGAAGAACCGAGGAATGATCATGATCCGTAAAATCCCCACAGTTGCCTTGCTGATCGGTGCGCTTGCTATCGCAGGGCAGGCAGAGGCTGGCGGCGGTCACGGTTGGCAAGGTCCAGCGGTATTTGGCGCGATCGTTGGCTCGGCCATCGTCGGTTCGGCCATCATCAATAGCAACCGGCCCGTTTATGTCCAGCAACAACCGGTGTACTACCAGCCGCAACCGGTATACGTACAGCAACCGCCACCGGTTTACTACCAGCCGGCGCCGGTCTACGTGCAACAACCGGTCTATTACGCCCCGCCACCGGTCTACTACGGTCCGCCCCGCGGCTATTACGGCCCGCCACGCGGTTATTACGGCCATCCCCATGGTTACGGCCGCTGGTAACAGGCTCACAAGGCCCCGCTTTTATAGCGGGGCTTTTTTATGCCCGTTCGTCGGTGAACGTCTGGATACATCTCGCCAAGGTCGCTATCGGGACAGTCCCGCCGGTTCAAGCGGGCAAGATTGACTCAAGCGTCCTTCCCCCGCGCAGGGGGAACGGTCATATTTATGTCATGTCAGGTCCGCAAGCTTGGATCTGTCCGCCAACAACAGGTTGATAACAACAAGGACGACCTCATGCCCACGCAAAACCCGCACCGCGATATCAGCTTGTGCACCTCCAGCAAGGTGTACAACGCCCTGACCGAACTCAAGCACCTGGAAGGCCACCGCAGCGCCAAGTTTCTTTCGTTGCTGGCCGAAAACCTGGTGCGCAAAGGCCTGCTCAACGAGCACGAAGTGGTCCATATGCTGGATTTGGTGGTTGACTGACTGACAGACGGTCGTTTGGGGCTGCTGGCGTCAATGACGACTATCGAAAGCGTTGATTTCTCGTTCAAGCATCGGGTCCGTAAGGTAGCTCCATAGATTGATGGAGGTACTTATGTCCCAGGTTCAGATCATGTCCGTTATCGGCAGCGCCGTTCCCGCCCCGCTTAGAGAGCTGGGATTGCTCGCCTGTTGGTATCTGGTGCAGGACGGCGAACCGATCAGCGGTCCGCTTACCTCGCTTAACGCGGCCAAGGCCCTGTCGCAGAGCCTCCACACCGGTCGACTCAGCGCCTAAGGCAGCTGAACCCGTGGTTTGGTTTCGATGAAAATCGCCCAGCTCGACATGAACAGCGCGGCGATCAACGGTCCGATGACAAAGCCATTGAGTCCGAAAATCGCCAGGCCACCGAGGGTCGAAATGAGGATCAGATAGTCCGGCATCTTTGTATCCTTGCCCACCAGGATCGGGCGCAGCACGTTGTCCACCAGGCCGATCACGAACACCCCGAACAGCCCCAGCACCACGCCCTGCCAGATCGCCCCGCTGAACAGGAAAAACGCGGCCACCGGCGCCCAGACAATCCCTGCGCCAACCGCCGGCAACAGCGACAAAAACGCCATCAGCACCGCCCAGAGCAACGAGCTCGGGATGTCCAGAAACCAGAAAATAAAGCCGCCCAATGCACCTTGCGTGATTGCCACCAGCAGGTTGCCCTTCACCGTGGCGCGCACCACGCGGTTGAACTTGAGCTGCAAACGACGTTTCTGGTGTTCTTCCAGCGGCACGGCGGCGCGCACTTTGCGCGCCAGTTCTGCACCGTCGCGCAAAAAGAAGAACAGCAGGTACAGCATGATGAAAAACCCCACCACGAAATCAAACGTACCCTGGCCGAAACTGAAGGCTTTGTTGGCGATGAACTCATTGCCCGTCACTGCGCTCTTGATGATTTTCTCCCGCAGCCCTTCCAGTTCGCCGACCCCCGCGCGATCGAGCAAATGCTGGAAGTACGGAGGCAGGCTGTGTTTGAAGTGCGTGACGTACCCGGCAATGTCCAGTTCGCCGCTTTCGATGCTTTTGTAAAGCGCCGCCCCTTCCTGGACCAGCAGAATACTGAGGATGATCACCGGCAGGATCGCGATGACCAGACAAATGCTCAATGTCAGCAGTGACGTCAGGTTGCGCTGCCAGCCGAACTTCAGTTGCAGGCGCCGCTGCAGCGGCGCGAAGAGAATGCCGAGAATCACCGCCCAGAACACCGCGCCGTAGAACGGCAGCAAAATCCAGATAAACGCGGCGGTCACCAGCCCCAGCAGAATCACCAGTGATTTGTCTTGTACCGTCTCTTCGCTCATGTCCGATCCATGTCAGTCCGCAGGGCACAGGCCCTTGAAGCAAGAGCCGTTCTGATGCTTAGTCCGCCACGGTTCGCGCGAGTGCCATCCGTTTGTTCATCAAGCATAGATCCAGATCAAGGTACGCCGCGGACAAGCCGATTACCCTCGGTGGTTTTTGCGATCGACCCGCCCATGACCCTTTTCACACCTGAGCTGCTCGCCCCCGCCGGCACCCTGAAAAACATGCGTTATGCCTTTGCCTATGGCGCCGATGCGGTGTACGCCGGTCAGCCGCGCTACAGCCTGCGGGTGCGCAATAACGAGTTTGATCATGCCAACCTGGCGCTCGGCATTCGCGAAGCCCAGGCCCAGGGCAAGCGCTTTTACGTGGTGGTGAACATCGCCCCGCACAACGCCAAACTCAAAACCTTCCTCAAGGACCTGGAGCCGGTGATTGCCATGGCGCCGGACGCGCTGATCATGTCCGACCCGGGCCTGATCATGCTGGTGCGTCGGCACTTCCCGCAGATGCCGATTCACCTGTCGGTGCAAGCCAACACGGTCAACTGGGCGAGTGTCGAGTTCTGGCAGCAACAAGGCTTGAGCCGGATCATCCTGTCGCGGGAACTGTCCCTGGAAGAAATCGCCGAAATCCGCCAGCAAGTGCCCACCATGGAACTGGAAGTGTTCGTCCACGGCGCGTTGTGCATGGCCTATTCCGGGCGCTGCCTGCTGTCGGGCTACATGAACAAACGCGATGCCAATCAGGGCAGTTGCACCAATGCCTGTCGCTGGAAGTACTCGGCGCAGCAGGCCACGGAAAATCATCTCGGCGAAATCGTGCAGACCTTCCAGCCCGAACCGACACTGGGAATTGGCGCGCCCACCGACCAGGTATTCCTGTTGCAGGAAGCCAACCGCCCCGACGAACTGATGCCGGCCTTCGAAGACGAACACGGCACCTACATCATGAATGCCAAGGACCTGCGCGCCGTGCAGCACGTCGAGCGTCTGACGCAGATGGGCGTGCATTCGCTGAAAATCGAAGGGCGAACCAAATCTCACTTTTACTGCGCGCGCACGACTCAGGTTTATCGCCGGGCGATCGACGATGCGGTGGCCGGTCGCGAGTTCGACCGCAGCCTGATGAGCGATCTGGAATCCCTCGCCCAGCGCGGCTACACCGAAGGTTTTCTGCGTCGGCACGTGCATGACGAATATCAGAATTATCAGAACGGCAGCTCGGTGTCGGAGCGGCAACAGTTTGTCGGTGAGCTGACCGGCGAGCGGCGTGACCGGCTGGCGGAAGTCAAAGTGAAGAACCGCTTTGGCCTGGGCGATCACATGGAACTGATGACGCCCAAGGGCAACTTCCACTTCGATTTGCACCAGTTGCAGAACGTCAAAGGCCAGCCCATCGAAGTGGCACCGGGGGATGGGCACACCGTGTACCTGCCGATTCCGGATGCGGTGGATTTGCGCTTCGGGTTGTTGATGCGGGATGTGAGCGGGGTGTAATTTTCGATCTACACCTGTTCTTCTGAAACACCGCCAGCTCCCGCAGAGGGCGCGGTGTTATTGGGTGAACTCTTCGCGCAACATCGCCACAAACGCTTCTCGCGCCGGGTGAACCCCGGCGTTTTCATGCCAGTAGAACAGGTTGTCGATGGCGGTCAGTTCGGGGAACTCATACCCCGCGCAACCGGCGCCTTGGGCGTACTGATCGAACACCCCCTTAGGCACCAGCGCGATCCCCGCCCCCGCGCTGACGCACCCGACAATCGCGCCGTAACTCGCCAGGCTGACAATCGGCAGCGCCTGCCCCTGGCGCAACAACCAATGCTCCAGCGCCGCGCGGTATGGACACCCCTGAGGCCACATGAACACGGTCTTGTCCTGCAAATCAGCGTTCTCACGCAGCGGCCCCAGCGACGTCGAGGCGATCAACAGCAGCTCCTCGCGGTACATCGGCGTGCGCTTGAGTTGTGAGCGCTCGACATCCACCGCGACAATCGCGCCGTCGAGCCGGTGACTGACCGTGTCATCGAGCAATTGGCCCCAGGTGCCGGTGGTCAGTTCCAGCGCCACCGCCGGATAACGCTTGTGGAATTTGGCGAGTAAACGAGGCAAGCGGCCGGTGGCCGACGATTCGATGGCGCCGATACGCAACGGGCCGGATGGCTCGGCGGCGGGGTCGACCGCCCGCTTGGCTTCCGCCGTCATGGCCAGAATCTTCGAGGCGTAGGCCAGAAAAGTCTGCCCCGACGGGCTGATGCGCAACCCTCTGCCTTCGCGGATAAACAACGCGACGCCCAACTCGGCTTCCAGCGATTTGATCCGTGCCGTGATGTTCGACGGCACGCAATGCAACAGCTCGGCTGCCCGGGCGATGCTGCCGACGTCGGCCACGGTCTTGAACATGCGAATCTGCGCCAGCTCCATACATCACCCAAAGTGAACAGTTAACGCAGTATAAGTCAGTTGTGGCGAACGATCCGTGTTCTGATACTTGAAGCATCTGCCCACAGGTGCCCGACCATGCCAGCCCTCTCAACCGCCGCCTCTCCCCTCAAAATCATCCTGGCCATGGCCTTCGTCGTCGCGTGCTGGGGGTATTCCCCCACCGGTATCCACATCGGCTTGCAAGCCTATGACCCCGGGCATCTGGCGTTGCTGCGGTTTCTGATCGCGTCATTGTTCATGGCGCTGGTCGCGGGGTTCAAAGGCATCAGTCTGCCGAACCTGCGCGATTTGCCGCTGCTGTTCGGCCTCGGTTTTTTTGCGGTGAGCCTGCATCACGTGGCGATCAATTTTGGTCAGCAAGGGATCAGCGCCGGAGCGTCCAGCGTGTTGGCGCAATCGACGCCATTGTTCAGCACGCTGCTGGCGCGCTTCGTGTTCAAGGACCGGGTGAGCGCCTGGCGCTGGGGCTGTGTTTTTCTCGGATTGATCGGCGTGGTGATTGTGGTCGCGGGCGATCGCGGACTGGGCAGCATCGACGCCCACGGCGTGTTGATTCTGCTGGCAGCGTTGTCCTGGAGTTTCTACTTCGCGCTACAGAAACATCACACCGGGCGTCACGACGGGCTGACACTGGTCTGCTACACGGTGTGGTCGGGGACCGCGTTGTTGCTGGTTTATCTGCCGGGGTTGGCGGCGCAAGTGCTCAACGCGCCGATGCAGGTGCAACTGGCGGTGCTGGCGCTGGGCATTTTTCCAAGCGCGCTCGCCTACCTGGCCTGGGCGTTTGTGTTGGCCCACGTTGATTTGAGCCGGGCGACGATGACCCTGTATCTGGTGCCGCCGACAGCGATGGCGATGGCCTCGTTTGCGCTGGGTGAGCGGCCGACGTTGATGGTTGTTGTGGGGGCGATGGTCGTGTTGGTCAGTGTGTTGGCGTTGAATCTGGAGCGGCGGTGGCTGGCGATTCGGGTGGCCAGTGTTTGATTGGGGGTTTTGTGGTGATGCGTCTGGCGTCTTCGCGGGCAAGCCACGCTCCCACAGGGTTTGTGTCGACCCCATTATTTGATCAACACAAAACCCTGTGTGCGGGCTTGCCCGCGATGGCGTCAGCCGTGACGCCACATCACTTCAGAGGGCGATCGGCTTACGCCCCGCAAACGAATGCGCCAACGTCCCGCCATCCACCAGCTCCAGCTCGCCCCCCAACGGCACGCCGTGGGCAATGCGCGAGGCGATCAGGCCTTTGTTGCTGAGCAACTGGGCGATGTAGTGCGCCGTGGCCTCACCCTCGACCGTCGGGTTGGTCGCGAGGATGACTTCGGTAAAGGTCCCCGCCTCTTCTATCCGCGCCAGCAATTGCGGAATCCCGATGGCTTCCGGCCCCAGCCCGTCGAGCGGCGACAAGTGGCCCTTGAGCACAAAGTAGCGACCGCGGAAACCGGTCTGCTCCACCGCGTAGACGTCCATCGGCCCTTCCACCACGCACAGCAAGGTATCGTCGCGGCGGTTATCGGCACATTGCGGGCACAGATCGTCTTCAGTCAGCGTGCGGCACAACCGGCAATGGCCCACCCCCTCCATGGCCTGGCTGAGTGCAAGGGCCAGTCGCGAGCCACCGCTGCGATCACGCTCGAGCAGCTGCAACGCCATGCGTTGGGCAGTTTTCTGACCCACACCTGGCAACGTTCGCAGGGCATCGATCAGTTGGCGAATCAAAGGGCTGAAGCTCATGGGGAAACGTCCGACAAAACAACGAGACGCGGTTTATACCCGCGCCTCTCTTTAGCGTCAAATTCTCAGTCCTGCGCGACCCGAACTACCAGTTTGCCGAAGTTGCGTCCTTCCAGTAGACCGATGAACGCCTCGGGCGCATTCTCAAGGCCATCGACCACATCTTCGCGGAATTTCACCTTGCCGTCGCGCACCCACGGCGCCATGGCGCTGACGAACTCGGGCTGACGATCGCCATAGTCGTCGAACACGATAAAACCCTGAATCCGCACACGCTTGGTCAACAACGTGCGTTGCAATTGCGGCAGGCGATCCGGGCCGGTCGGCGCTTCGCTGGCGTTGTAGGAAGCGATCAGCCCGCACAGTGGAATGCGCGCCTTGGGGTTGAGCAACGGCACCACCGCGTCGAATACCTTGCCACCGACGTTCTCGTAATAGATGTCGATGCCGTCCGGGCACGCCTGAGCCAGCTCATCGGCGAAGGTGGGGCTCTTGTGGTCGATGCAGGCGTCGAAACCCAACTCATCCACCACGTAACGGCATTTCTGCGCGCCACCGGCCACGCCAACCACCCGCAGACCTTTGATCTTCGCCACTTGCCCGACCACCGACCCCACCGCGCCGGACGCCGCCGCGACCACAAGGGTTTCTCCGGAGGCTGGCTGACCGATGTCCATCAAGCCCATGTAGGCCGTCATACCCGGCATCCCGAGCACGCCCAGTGCCATCGACGGGCTCGGCAGCCCGGACGGTACCGGAATGACATTGCGACCGTCGCTGATGCTGTGGCTCTGCCAGCCGGTGGCGCCGACGACCAGATCACCTTCGTGGAACTTGGGATTCATGGAACGCTCGACACGGCTGACAGCGCCACCGGTCATCACTTCGTCGATTTCCACCGGTGCGGCGTAGGACGGCGCGTCACTCATGCGTCCGCGCATGTAGGGATCCAGCGACAGATACAGGGTTTTGAGCAACACCTGGCCTTCGGCCAAATCCGGCAGCGCTTCCCGTTCCAGGCGGAAATTCTCCGGCGTCGGCGCACCTACGGGGCGGGACGCGAGGACGATACGTTGGTTGAGGGTCAATGCTTCTGGCATGTGAGCGTCTCCTTTGATCGATGAATTCGGCGGTATAAGGGAGCAGACCTTTGTGGCGGTGTCGCGTTCGATGTTTCGTCAGTTGTACTGAGGTGACTTCATCGCGAGCAGGCTCGCTCCCACATTGGAATGCGATCAACCGGTGGGAGCGAGCCTGCTCGCGATAGCGGCCTGATAGACACTACATCGCCATCAGGCAGAAACAAAAATGCCAGGCGCAATGCCTGGCATTTTTTTGTAGCTCATCCGACGCGCTTTGGCGAATCAGAACGGCAGCTTCATACCCGGTGGCAGTTGCATGCCAGCGGTCATGCCGGACATTTTGTCCTGGCTGTTGGCTTCGATCTTGCGGACGGCGTCGTTGACGGCGGCGGCGAATACGGCCTCCAGCATCTCTTTGTCGTCTTCACTCAGGCCTTCGACCAGGCTTGGATCGATGGTGACGCGCTTGACGTCGTGACGACCGGTCATCACCACGGTGACCATATCGCCACCCGCCTTGCCGGTGACTTCGGCGTTGGCCAGTTCTTCCTGCATCTTGGCCATTTTTTCCTGCATCTGCTGCGCCTGCTTCATCAGGCCGGCCATGCCACCTTTCATCATGGGAATCACCTCAAAGTACTTGGATAAAAACAGCGCCCGGCCCTTTCGGTCGAACGCCTTCAGTTATTAGCCCTGACTGACCAGGGCTTCGACAGGTTCAATAGTATCGTTACGGACCACCGCACCGAACTGCTGCATCATTTGCTGGATGAACGGATCACCGTGAATCGACTCCTCGGCCTCGCGCTGACGGTTGGCGCGGCGCCGGGACGCAGCCTGGGCCGGCGTTTCCTGCTCGGGCTTGATCAGCTCCATGCTCAGGGTCAGCGTGCGCCCGTGAAACTGGTTCAGCGCATCGTTGAGACGACGCTGCTGGGTCGCGTTGAACAAGGCGCTATGGGCCGGGTCCAGGTGCATCAACCAATGGTCGCCCTCCACGGAGATCAGCGTGCAGTTGGCGGCGATGCTGCCGGTCATGCCGGATATCGGCAGTTTCGGGAACAGCTCCAGCCATTGCAGGGCCAAACCGGTGGCGGGCATCGACGCCGGCTCAGGTTCGGGTTCCGGCGCGGGCTCGGCGGCGTGCTCACTGGCCAGTTCGTCGAGGTAGCTGTACGCCGAGTCCATGTCCGGCTCGATGTAATCCTCATCCAGCGGCGGCTCGTCGTCGGGGTCGATGCCCGGGGTCGCGGCGTCGACATCGGCCACGGACGGCTCGGGAATTGGCGCAGCAGCCCACTCCGGCGCGTCCGGCACAACGCTGTCCGGCGTCGGCAACGGCATCGGGGGCAATTCGGGTTGTTCACCGGCGGTTTCCAATACCGGCTCGACGGCTGGCTGCTGGATGACTTCGGGTTCGACCGGATCATTCCACGGCAGGTCGACGACGGCTTCGACCGCTACCGGCGCAACGACAGGCTCCGGCACGATGACCGGCTCGGGCACGACAGCGGCCGCAACCGGCTCAGGCTCGGGAACAACCACCGCCGCGATCGGCGCGGTGACAACCGGTGCAACTGCCGCAGCGACTACCGGCGCAACAACCGGCGCGGCAGCCACTGAGTTTGCGGAATCAACTGTGGCCTGGCTGATCCCCACTGGCTTTAGCGGTTGCCTCGGGGCATCCGCCGTGTCCGCCGGTCGGAACGCGAGCATCCGCAGCAAGACCATTTCGAAGCCACCGCGCGGGTCCGGCGCCAGCGGCAAATCGCGGCGACCGATCAGGCCCATCTGGTAATAAAACTGTACGTCTTCGGCCGGCAAGGCCTGGGCCAGCGCCAGCACCCGATCACGGTCGCCGTGACCGTTGTCGACGCCTTCAGGCAAGGCCTGGGCGATGGCGACACGGTGCAGCACGTTGAGAATTTCCGAGAGCACGCCATTCCAGTCCGGGCCTTGTTCCGCCAGATGGCGGACGGCTTCGAGCAACGCCTTGGCGTCGCCTTCAATGAGCGAGTGCAGAACATCGTAAACCTGGCCGTGATCGAGCGTGCCAAGCATCGCCCGTACATCGGCGGCCATGACCCGCCCTTCACCGAAGGCAATCGCCTGGTCGGTCAGGCTCATGGCATCGCGCATCGAACCATCGGCGGCGCGACCCAGCAGCCACAGCGCGTCGTCTTCGAACGGCACGTTCTCGACACCCAGCACGTGGGTCAAATGCTCGACCACCCGTTCAGGGGTCATGTTCTTCAGCGAGAACTGCAAGCACCGCGAGAGAATCGTTGCAGGAAGTTTCTGCGGGTCAGTGGTCGCCAGGATGAACTTGACGTAGGGCGGCGGCTCTTCGAGGGTTTTCAGCAGCGCATTGAAGGAATGGCTGGAGAGCATGTGCACTTCGTCGATCAGGTAGACCTTGAAGCGCCCGCGGCTCGGGGCGTACTGCACGTTGTCGAGCAGCTCGCGGGTGTCTTCGACCTTGGTCCGGCTCGCGGCGTCGATCTCGATCAGGTCGACGAAACGGCCTTCATCTATCTCGCGGCACACCGAGCACTCACCGCACGGCGTCGAAGTGATACCTGTTTCACAGTTCAGGCATTTGGCGATGATCCGCGCGATGGTGGTCTTGCCGACCCCGCGCGTCCCCGTGAAGAGGTAAGCGTGGTGCAGCCGCTGGCTGTCCAAGGCATTGATCAGAGCCTTGAGCACATGGGTCTGGCCGACCATTTCGCGGAACGAGCGCGGACGCCATTTACGTGCAAGAACCTGATAACTCATCGAAAACCATCGCCACTGGGAAGCAGAAGCGGCTAATGCTAGCGGAGCAAGGCCAAAATTGCATCCGGCGCGCTCGTCTAATCTGGCTAAGATGCACTTGGGGCGATTTTTATCGGCTCGGGTTTCATCGGTAGTGGAGTGTTTATGCGGCTGGCCTTGGGGGCACTGCTGTTGATGAGTCTGAACGTCATGGCTGCCGGTACGCCGCTGCGCTTCGTGGTGCCCGACAGCTGGGCGATGCCGATGGTGCAGCTGGATCGCGGCCAGCCGACCCAGGGCATCCTGCATGATGTGATAGTCAGCCTCGCGACCCAGGTCGGCGTTCCGGCCGAGTTTCACGTACTGCCACGGGCCCGGGTGCAAAGCGCCATGGAGCACGGCGAGGTCGATGTCCGTTGCTACGCCGCGCAATCCTGGTCGCCAAACCAGTCTGGCGACTACATCTGGAGCATTCCGCTCTGGACCCAGCCGGATGTGCTGATCAGCCGGCACGAGTTGCCGACCTCAATCAATCCGGCGGGGTTGGCGCGACAATCCATCGGCACCGTGCACGGCTACAGCTACCCCACCTTGCAACCCCTGTTCGACGCCGGCCGCCTGCTTCGCGAGGACGCACGCAACCAGGAACAGGTCCTGGAAAAACTCATGGCCGGACGCTACCGCTATGCCGTGAGCAATCAATGGACGCTGGACTGGTTCAATCAGCGCCTGCTGCCTGAGCGACAACTGCAAGGCGTGGCAGTGCTGCAAGTGCAGAGTGTCGGCTGTTACGTGCGCAACGACCCGAAAGTGCCCGTGCAACGCATCCTGCGCACTTTGCTGAGGATGAAAATGTCCGGGGAGATCGATGACATTATCCAGCTATATGTCGGCAAACCCTGAGCGCATCACGGCTCACACGGTTTCATCCACTCGCCATTGCGGCGGCGCCACAAAACCTTCGACCCAGCCCGGCACTTCAACGGCCGGCATCGGCCGGGCGATGAAATAGCCTTGGGCAACGTCGCAGCCCAACTGCAACAGCAGCTCACCATGCTCGATACTTTCCAGCCCTTCGGCGATCACTTGTCGGCCAAACGCGCGAGCCAGGCCAATCACCGCCGTGGTCAGGGCCAAATCGTCGCGGTCATGCAGAATGTCGCGGATAAATGACTTGTCGATCTTGATGGTCTGGGTTCGCAATCGCTTGAGGTAATTCAAGGACGAATAACCGGTGCCAAAGTCGCCCAGGGAAAACTGCACGCCGAGCGCCTGACAGGCTTGCAGACAGGCGCTGACATGCTGAATGTTTTCTATCGCCACCGCCTCGACGATTTCCAGATCCAGCATCTGCGGCGCGACCCGGGCATGCCGGTCGAGCACCCGCCTGAGCCGGTCGACGAAATCCGCCCGCTGGAAATGCCGGGCGGCGATATTGACGCTGATCGGCCAGCCCTGCCCCGCTTGCTGCCAACGGTCCAACTGCATCATTACCTGATCCATCACCCATTCACCGATATCGATGATCAGGTCCGTCTCCTCCACCAACGGCAAAAACTCCCGGGCCGGCACCATGCCATTTTGCGGATGCTCCCAACGCAACAGCGCCTCGAAGCCGACTACAACGCCGCGACGCATGTTTACTTTCGGCTGGAAATGCACCCGTAACTCGCCAGCGGCCAGTGCCTGCCGAACCCGCTCGACGGTCTGGTGAGTGGCCTTGACCTCTCGATCCCGGAGCGCGTCGAATAAATGAAAGCGATTGCGCCCGCTCTGCTTGGCCACGTACATCGCCTGGTCGGCGTGACGCAGCAAGGTTTCGGCATCTTGATTGTCATCCGGGTACAGGGTGACGCCGATGCTGGCAAATACATTCAGGGCCTTTCCCCGCAGCAGGTAAGGCGCCGAAATCGCGCCCAGCACGCGATTCAGCGCCGCGCGCACGTCCGGCACATCACGCACATAACGCAACACCAGCACAAACTCGTCACCGGCTAGCCGCGCCACCACATCCTCGCCGCGAACAATGTCGCGCAAACGCTTGGCCACCTCCACCAGCAGCAGATCGCCACTGGCATGCCCGTAGCCATCGTTGACCGCTTTGAAGCCGTCGAGGTCGAGCATGCACACCGCCAGCGGGATATTTTCCTCCCGCGAGAACGCCAGTGCCTGATCCAGCAAGTCGGAGAGAAACGCGCGATTGGGCAGCCCGGTCAGCACGTCATGACCGACCCGCCATTGCAGGGAATGCAGCAGTTGGCGTTTTTCACTGATATCGAAACGAATCGCCAGGTAACGGTGAATCCGCCCGGTGGCGTCATCCAGCAGCGGCACCAGCGTGCTTTCAACCCAATACAGACTGCCATTTTTGGCGCGATTACAGATCTCGCCCTTCCAGACATTGCCCAGCGCGATGGTGCGCCACATGCCGGCGAAGAAATCAGCGGAGTGCAGGCCGGAATTGAGCAGACGATGGTTTTGCCCGAGCAGTTCGTCACGGCTGTAACCGGACACGGCGCAGAACTGATCGTTGACGTAGGTAATCCGGCCGGTCAGATCGGTCTCGGAAAAAATCGCGGCGGCGTCCACGGCCCGGCGGTATTTCTCATCCATGAGTCAGGCTCGCTGTCGCTAGCGGTGGTACCGCTCGACCAGCGCACAATGCCCGGAAGAGATGTTTTGAATCGTCCTGCGCAGAGCCACGTGATCACTCCATGAACAGCGATTGATGGCCCTTTGGCCGCCGAAGATCAACTAGTCTCAAAGGCCCGGACTAAGGGCAGCAACAACCAATTCGAGAACATTTTGCCAAGCTTCAGGGATGCTTCAGCGCTCCACACACTGCTCAGGGGAGCGCCATGCTGGCTCTTTCGCATCAGCCAAACGTGCGCAAACAGGTCACCAAATACCCTTTGGAGCGGCAATTCTACGAAATGCATCACATTTTGCAAAGCAAGGTGATGGATCATGCAGTTGCCTAATGCAAAGATCTATCGTTAAGTTATTGATTCTAAATGGGAATTGAGCGATGCAAATTTCAAGCTTGGGTTCAGCCATTCGGCGTTACCGCAAGGTCGCGGGGCTTACTCAGGCTGAACTCGGCGAAAAAACCGGTTTTGACCCGAAAACCATCAGCCGTTTTGAAACCGGCACCTACACCCCCAGCGTGGAAGCCCTGTTCCTGCTTGCCGGCGTGCTGGGGGTAAAACTGAAAGTCTTCTTCGCAGATTTGGCCGATGAAGACGAACAGCGGGCGTACCTGTTTGGTGTCATCCACAAGGCCACCCCGAAGGATCTGGGAAAGCTGATTGCAGCGGTTGACCAGGCCATGTCCAAGCCTTAGTGGCAGAAATGAAAAAAGGAGGCCGACTTGTCGTGGTTCGACAGGTCGGCCTCCTTTTTTATCGGCGGAATTCAGCATCGCAGACGACAAAAATCCGCCGCTGGACAGGGTCCATGGCAGAGTAACAAGTCGGTATTTTCAATGGATAACGCGAGAGAAGGCTCGCGGTGCGTTATGGAGGCAACCCCACCAGCCACACCCCGGCACACAATGTTCCCGCTGTGGCTGCTTCCTTCCGGATCTGACCAGGTTCACGGGTAATCGTTGCGGGGGGACCGATGGGGTCACCATAACGACGCTTGCCTGACGGCGAGCCGCGCCATTGTACCTGTCTGAGACGAAGTTACAACCGTTCGGTTGGATTAAAAAATATGAGCGGCTTCAAGGACATGCGCAGGCCTGAAAAGTGCGCAGGCTCCTACAAGTCCTGCAACACCTCATCCGCCCTGCCGCCCTCCTGCTGAATCACCAGATGAATGAAGTGCAACTTGGCGATCACCGCCGGCGGCAACACGAACGGGTAAAAATCTGGCTGGCCCATGCTGCGCGACAGCTCATTGAGCATGCCGGCGAGTTCGATCCACGCATTGACGAATGACAGGAACGCCGCACCGCCGGGATGCTGCGGATCATAAAGGGTGCTGGACGGGAATGGCTGGTAGTCAAAATCCATTTCCCGTGCACTCATGCCGAAGCCGAGGGCGGTGTCTACCGCGTCCATCATGTGCAGGTAGTGCGCCCAGGTTTCGGCCCAGTCTTCCCAGGGATGCATGGTGGCGTAGGCGCTGACGAAATGTTGCTGCCAGTCGAGTGGCGCGCCTTGTTGATAATGCCGATCTAGCGCCTCAGCGTAACTCGCACGCTCGTCGCCGAACACGCCGCGAAACGGTTCCAGCCACTGGCCGTTGGCGATCAGCCGATCCCAATAATAATGCCCGACCTCGTGACGAAAGTGCCCGAGCAATGTGCGATACGGTTCGTGCATCTGCACCCGCACCTGCTCGCGGTGGGCGTCGTCGGCTTCTTTGATATCGAGGGTGATCAGGCCGTTGGCATGGCCGGTGGTCGGCGGTTTGCCTTCGAGGTCGACGCCGATGAAATCGAAGGCCAGGCCGGTTTCTTCGTCCACGGTTTTGGGGATGACCTGCAAACCCAGGCTGACCAACTGCGCGACCAGCCGACGCTTGGCGGTTTCGACCTTGCCCCAGCGTTCTTGATTCTCGGGGATCGACAAATCAGGAATGGTGCGATTCAAGCTACAGGCGATACACAACGCATCATGGTCGTTGGCGGGCAACAGCCAGTTGCACGCGGCAGGGGAATCGAGATTGGCGCACCGGCGCAACTCACCGGCACCTGGATCAGCATCGAGAATCCAGGTGTCCGCGCGCAAGCCGGGTTGCAGCGACGACAAGCGACTGCGCTCAGGCTGATAGCCCAACGCCGCTGAACAGGCCAGGCACTGGCTGTTGCGGAAGAACAGCGACTGCCCGCAGCGACAATGCCAGACCTTGCTGTTGCGCGAGCTTTCGCCAATGAACGGCGCGGCGATGCGTGAACTGAGCTGTTCGAAGAAGCGGTGCATGGCGATCTCTCCCTGGGGCTTGCCAAGACTAGATCATCCTTGCGTGCAGATCGTTCCCGCGCCGCGATGAAGCAAGCCTGGTGCGGTCAATGTGGGAGCGAGACCGGTTTGCCGGCGATAGCGCTGGACCGGTCACCATGAATGCCGACTGTAACGGCCTCATCGCGAGCAGGCTCGCTCCCACAAGTTTTGAATTGCCAAGTCTTAATCCAGCTTGCCGTGCTCACGCAATGTTTTGATAAGCCCCTCTTCATCGAGAACTTTCAATCCCAGTTCATTGGCTTTGGCCAACTTCGAACCGGCACCCGGCCCGGCCACTACGCAATGGGTCTTGGCCGACACCGAACCGGCCACTTTGGCGCCGAGGCTTTCCAGTTTGTCCTTGGCGATATCGCGGCTCATCAATTCCAGCGAACCGGTCAATACCCAGGTCTGCCCGGCCAGCGGCAAGCCCTCGACGACTTTTTTCTCGCTCTGCCAGTGCATGCCGAAATCACGCAGCTGCTTTTCAGCGGCTTCAGCAACCCGGCGATGTTCGGCGACCGCAAAGAACTCGCGAACCGAATTTGCCTGTTTCTCTGGCAGCGCCTGACGCATGTCCAGCCAGTCCGCAGCGAACACCCCTTCCAGCGAACCGAACTTGTCCGCCAGTTTCTGTGCCCCGCCCGGCCCGACCGAAGGAATGTGCAGCTTGTCGAGGAAACCGCCCAGCGTGGTACTCGCCGCGAACTCTGCACCCAACTCGCCCTGATCCTGAATCTGCAGCCCATGCTTGAGCAGATCCGCGATCACCTGCCGGTTATGCGCATCCTCGAAGAAACTGTGAATCTCGTGCGCCACTTCCAGGCCGACATCCGGCAAGTACGTGAGCACTTGCGGCAACGCCTGCTGAACCCGCTCCAGTGAGCCGAGAGAACGCGCCAGCACCTTGGCCGTCTCCTCGCCGACATCGGGAATGCCGAGGGCGTAGATAAAGCGCGCCAGGCCTGGCTTTTTGCTGTCCTCGATGGCGCTGAGCAGGTTCTTGCTCGACAGCTCGGCAAAGCCTTCGAGATCGACGATTTGCTCGAACGTCAGGGCGTACAGATCGGCCGGTGAATTGACCAGACCTTCATCCACCAACTGCTCGACGCTCTTCTCTCCCAAGCCTTCGATATCCATCGCGCGACGGGAAACGAAGTGAATGATCGCCTGTTTGAGTTGCGCACCGCAGGCCAGTCGCCCAACGCAGCGATACACCGCGCCCTCGCTGACGGTCTCGCGCCCCTTGCTGCGCTTGATCAGTTGCGTGCGTTCGACATGCGAGCCACAGACCGGGCACTGCTCAGGAATCTGCACTGGCCGCGCATTCTCCGGACGGCGCTCCATGACCACCTGCACCACTTGCGGAATCACGTCGCCCGCACGGCGGATGACAACGGTGTCGCCGATCATCAGGCCCAGACGCGCCACTTCGTCCATGTTGTGCAGCGTCGCGTTGGCCACAGTGACGCCCGCCACCTTGACCGGTTTCAAGCGCGCCACCGGCGTCACGGCACCGGTCCGGCCGACCTGGAATTCCACGTCGAGCAACTCGGTGAGTTCTTCCATCGCCGGGAATTTGTGGGCAATCGCCCAGCGCGGTTCGCGAGCGCGGAAACCCAGCTCACGCTGGGAGGCGATGCTGTTGACCTTGAACACCACGCCATCGATTTCATAGGCCAGCCCGTTGCGGCGCTCACCGATGTCGCGGTAGTAATCCAGGCACTCATCAATACCGTGCGCCAGTTTCAACTCGCGACTGATGGGCATACCCCATGCCTGAAGCTGTTTGAGATTGCCGATATGCGTGTCGGCAATGTCCGCCGAGACCTGGCCTATGCCGTAGCAGCAGAATTCCAGGGGACGGTTGGCAGTGATCTTCGAATCCAGCTGCCGCAAACTGCCCGCCGCCGCGTTGCGTGGGTTGGCGAAGGTCTTGCCACCGACTTCCAGTTGCGTAGCGTTGAGCCGTTCGAAACCGGCCTTGGACATGAACACTTCACCGCGCACTTCAAGAGTCGCCGGCCAGCCGCTGCCTTGCAGTTTGAGCGGGATGTTGCGCACGGTGCGCACGTTGACACTGATGTCTTCGCCGGTGGTGCCATCGCCGCGCGTCGCGCCGCGCACCAACACACCGTCCTGATACAGCAGGCTGACCGCCAGGCCATCAAGCTTCGGTTCGCAGCTGTATTCAACCGCTGCGCCACCGCCAAACAGGTCGCCGGCCGGCAGATCGAGGCCTTCAGTCACCCGACGATCGAACTCACGCATGTCGGCTTCTTCGAAGGCGTTGCCGAGGCTGAGCATCGGCACTTCATGACGCACCTGCGTGAACGCCGACAGCGCCGCACTGCCGACGCGCTGGGTCGGCGAGTCGCTGGTGATCAGTTCGGGATTGGCCGCTTCGAGGGCCTTGAGCTCGTGGAACAACCGGTCGTATTCGGCGTCCGGAATGCTCGGCTCGTCCATCACATGGTAGCGATAGTTGTGCTGATCAAGCTCAGCGCGCAGCTCTAGAATGCGGGTTTTGGCGGCGGTCATGGGTGTTCTCTCATAAAGCAAAAGAGCAGCCTAGGCTGCTCAATCTGTAAGTACGGCGCAGATTCATTGTAGGAGCCAGCGCTTGCTGGCTCCTACAAGGGCGCGATCAATATCAGCGCTTCTGGGTCAGGGCGCGACGTTCGAACTCAACGATGCGCTGACGGTAATGCTCGATCGTCTGGGCGGTCAGTACGCTGCGCTGATCGTCTTTCAGTTCGCCGTTCAGCTCCTGGGACAATTTGCGCGCCGCAGCCACCATTACATCGAAGGCCTGCTTCGGATGACGCGGACCTGGCAGGCCAAGGAAGAAGCTCACTGCCGGGGTGCTGAAATGGTCGATGTCATCCAGATCAAAGATGCCAGGCTTGACCGCATTGGCCATCGAGAACAGAACTTCGCCATTGCCAGCCATGCTTTCGTGACGATGGAAGATGTCCATCTCGCCGAAGCGCAGGCCGCTTTCCAGAATATTCTGCAACAGCGCCGGGCCTTTGAAGCCAGCGGCGTCGCGGCAGATCACGCTGATCACCAGCACTTCTTCGGCTTGCGGTTGTTCCTTGTCGCTCACCGACGGCGAAGCCTTGGTGTCATCCGGGAAATCGTCGTCACGACTGCTGAAGCTCGGGCCGCCGTCCAGATCCAGGCTGAGGTTCATGTCGCCTTGCGACGGTTCGCCATGGCCACGCTTGCCGCGTTTGGAACCCGACTCACGTGGCTCCCGGGCCGGCATGCTCACCGACGGCAGGTCGTGCTCGTCCAGTTGCGGTTCTTTATGGGTATCCAGGACGCGGGGCGGGCCCAACAGCTCGGCGCTGGTGTCCTCGTCCGGCAAATTGGACAGACTTCGATCAAGACGGAACTTCAGTTTTCCCTTGCCGCCGCGCATACGGCGCCAGCCATCGAAAAGAATACCGGCAATGACAATAATGCCGATGACGATCAGCCACTCGCGCAGACCGATTTCCATGTAATCCCGTGCCTCTATAAAAAATGCTGAAAAATAAGGGGTTTACAACTCGCAAACCGCTTTAAAACGTGGCGCCAACTCTATGTTCTGACAGGCGTTTTGCCCACGTATACGAAAAATTGACATTAAACTAGCACGACCAAAGGCAACTTTACACCGTCTGTCACAATGGCTTGCGCGAATATGTCGATTGGCCAGCAAGTCGAGCCAGGTAAATAAGTCCGACGGACAAAAAAAACCCGCCCTACAGACGCCGACTCAGGCATCCACCATCGCCATCGCCTCCTCGACATCCACCGCCACCAGACGCGAACACCCCGGCTCGTGCATCGTCACCCCCATCAGTTGATCGGCCATTTCCATGGCGATCTTGTTGTGGGTGATATAGATGAACTGCACCGTCTGCGACATCTCTTTCACCAACCGTGCGTAGCGTCCAACGTTAGCGTCATCCAGTGGCGCGTCAACCTCATCGAGCATGCAGAACGGCGCCGGATTCAACTTGAAGATCGCAAAAACCAGGGCCAATGCGGTCAGGGCTTTTTCGCCGCCGGAGAGCAAATGGATGGTGCTGTTCTTCTTTCCGGGCGGCTGCGCCATGATCGTCACCCCTGTATCGAGTAGATCTTCGCCCGTCAGTTCCAAATAGGCGCGTCCTCCACCGAAAACTTTTGGGAAAAGCGCCTGTAAACCGCCATTGATCTGATCAAAGGTATCTTTGAAGCGGTTACGGGTTTCCTTGTCGATCTTGCGAATCACGTTCTCGAGCGTGTCCAGCGCTTCCACCAGATCGTCGTTCTGCGCATCCAGATAACGTTTACGCTCGGATTGTTGCTGATATTCGTCGATGGCCGCGAGGTTGATCGCCCCGAGACGCTGAATGCGTGCGGCAATGCGTTCGAGTTCTTCTTCGGCGTCCTTCTCGCTGGCTTCGGTCGTCAGTGTGCCGAGCACGCCGTGCAGGTCGTAGCCGTCTTCCAGCAGCTGATCTTCCAAGGTCTTGCGGCGCACGGTCAGGGCTTGCCATTCCATGCGCTGCGTTTCCATCTGGCCACGAATCAACTGCGATTGCTGCTCGGCCTGGTTGCGACGTTTCTCGGCGTCACGCAGTTCGCGGTCGGCGTCTTCGAGCGCAATCTGTGCGGTCTTGAGCTCTTCGTCGACGGTCATGCGCTTGTCGAGCAACTCTTCGAGCTTCAGGCGCAGCTCTTCCAGCGGTGCCTCGCCCTCCTCCAGATTGAGGCTGAGTTGTTCGCGTTTTTCAGTCAGACGCTCGGACTGCATTTCCAGCCGCTCCAGCGCCTGACGCGTCGAGTCGTGTTGCGCCTTGAGCGAGCCCAGACGCACCGCCAGTTGATGCGCGTGATCCTTGTGCTGCCGGGCTTCCTGACGCACGCGATCCAGCCGCTCACGCAAACTGTCGCGCTGGGCCAGCAGCAACTCACGCTGCTCGGTGTCCAGCGCCATGGCGTCGAGGGCTTCCTGCAATTGCAGGCGCGCTTCGCCGATGTTTTCGTGCTCCAGGGCGCGCTGCTCGGCCAACTCGGTGAGTTCTTCATCGAGCCGGGTACGGCGCAACGTCAGTTGCTCGACCTTGGCTTTGCCGGCGGACAACTGAGCTTTCAATTCGCCTTGCTGGCGCGCTTCGTCTTGCAGCAGACGGCGTAGATGTTCGCGACCGTTTTCCTGCTGACGCTGCTGTGCCCGCAGATTTTGCAGTTGCGTTTCAAGGGTTTCGACCGTGGCCTCGCGCTCCTCGCGTTCGATGCTCAGAGACTGGATTTCCTGCCCGCGCGCCAGCACGCCGCTTTCCGCTTCGCTGGCCCGACGCACACGTAAAAAATGTCGGCCGACCCAGTAACCGTCACGACTGATCAGGCTCTGGCCGGCGCTCAACTGACCACGAAGGGCCAAGGCCTGTTCGAGATTTTCAACCGGTTTAACCTGCCCCAGCCACGGCGACAGATCGATCTGCGCCTCGATCTTGTCGAGCAGACTACCAGGCACGCGCACGCCATCGCTGGCGGGACTGAGCAAACGCAAATCGCCCTGGGCAAAACCGGCCAGATCGAAATCACCGAAATCATCCACCAGCACCGCTTGCAGATCAGCGCCGAGCACGGTTTCCACTGCCAGCTCCCAACCGGCTTCAACCTTGAGGCCCTCGGCCAGACGCGGACGGTCTGCCAAGTGTTGCTCGCGCAGCCATTCAGCGGTGCCGGTGCCCGGATCGAGCGCGGCTTGCTGCAAGGCTTCCAGCGAGGCAAGACGGCCGTTGAGACGCTGCAAATCGCCCTGGGCCTGTTGCTGCGCCGACAGCGCTTGCTGCAATTCCTGACGCAGTTGCTCAAGGCGCTCGACCTGCGCCTCTTCACTGGCCTGCAAGTCTTCGAGCGTCGCCTCGGAAGCGGCCAACTGCTCGCTGAGTTCCATGATCGCCGCGTCTTCCGGGTCCGCCGAGAGCAAAGCGCGTTCTTCGCCGAGACGCTTCTGGCGATCGGCCAGGCGCTCCATGCTGGTTTCCAGCTGCTGGATGCGCGACTGCTGAACTTCGGATTGGCGGCGCGGCTCGGCGGCGGTCAGGTTGAACGTGTCCCACTGCTCCTGCCAGCCGTGCATGGTGGTTTCGGATTCTTCCAGCGCGGCGGCGGCTTCTTCAGCGGCGGCGCTGGTGACTTCCTGTTCCGGCGTGAGCATGTCCAGCTCTTCACCGAGGGTCAGCAGCAAGGTGCGGTCGTGGCCCAGATGCGACTCGGTTTCCAGACGTGCACGCTCGGCTTCTTTCAGATCGTCCTGTAGCTGACGCAAACGTTGCTGACCGTGCTGGATACTCTGCTCGACCCGGGCGATGTCGCCGCCGACCGAATAGAAGCGCCCCTGCACCAGATTGAAGCGTTCGGACAGGTCATGGTGCCCGTCACGCAAGCGTTCGATGCTCGCATCGGCGTTGCGTTGCTCGGCCACCAGCGCTTCGAAAGTGACTTCCTGAGTGCCGATGATCGCTTCACGCTGACCGACCTGTTCGTTCAACGCCTGCCAGCGCAATGCGGACAGTTGCGCCTTGAGCTGCCGCTCCTCGCCTTTGTATTCCTGATACTTCTTGGCGGCCTCGGCCTGGCGGTGCAGGCGTTCGAGCTGACGCGTCAGTTCTTCGCGCAGGTCCGTCAGGCGCTCCAGGTTTTCGTGGGTGCGACGAATGCGGTTTTCGGTCTCGCGCCGGCGCTCCTTGTACTTGGAGATGCCCGCCGCTTCTTCAATAAAGTTGCGCAGGTCTTCGGGCTTGGACTCGATCAGCTTGGAGATCATCCCCTGCTCGATGATCGAGTAGCTGCGCGGGCCCAGGCCGGTACCGAGAAAGATGTCGGTGATATCACGGCGGCGGCATTTGGTGCCGTTGAGGTAATAGGTGGTCTGGCTGTCGCGGGTGACTTTGCGGCGAATGGAGATTTCCGCGTAAGCCGCGTACTCGCCGAGCAGCGTGCCGTCGGAGTTGTCGAACACCAGTTCGATGCTCGCCTGGCTCACCGGTTTGCGGCTGGTCGAACCGTTGAAGATGACGTCGGTCATCGACTCGCCCCGCAAGTTCTTGGCCGAGCTCTCGCCCATCACCCAGCGTACGGCGTCGATGATGTTCGATTTGCCGCAGCCATTGGGCCCGACCACCGCCGCCATGTTACTGGGGAAGTTCACCGTGGTCGGATCGACGAAGGATTTGAACCCCGCCAGCTTGATGCACTTGAGCCGCACGCTTAAGCGTCCGTCAGGGCAGAGATCACCAGATCGCAACTGCGCTGGCAATACGCGGTCAGCACGGTGCGGATCAGCGCATAGTCACGGGCGATCACGGCCGCCAGCAAGCGTTCGAACAGTTCCAGATACTCGCTCATCGAGGCCTTGCGCTGCTCCAGGGCGAGGAAATACGCACGGCTCATGGCCGGCTGCAGATTCTCGACGGTTTCCTGCAAGTACGGGTTGTTGGCAAACTCGTACGTGGCACGCATCACATTGAAACTGTCGTCGACGAAGGCATGGATGTCCTGGCGCTCGTAGCTCGCGGTCAGGAGCTGCTGGATCTGCACGAACGGCGCCAGGTCGGCCTGGACTTTCCAGCCAGCGGCCACCGCATTGGCGAGCAGGATGTACATCTCGCCCATCAACGCGCACAGGCTCTGCACCTTGTGTGCGGTAAGTTCGGTCACGTGGGCGCCGCGTCGCGGCAGGATCGCGATCAGGTGGCGTCGTTCGAGGATCAGCAAGGCTTCACGAACCGAGCCGCGGCTGACATTGAGGGCCAGCGTGACCTTCTGTTCCTGGATGCGCTCCCCCGGCTTCATTTCGCCACGAATGATGCGTTCGGCGAGGTGGTGAGCAATTTGCTCGGCGAGGCTGTCCGGCGCCTTGAACGTCATGGTTGTCCCTTCAAACTCTTCGATCTGCACAAGCGGCGCAGTGTAGCGCACATGAAGGGTCATGGCGGAGTGCCCACTCGGCGGTTTTTGGCACGAATCCCGCAAAAAAGCAGGCAATCCCGCAAGGGTCAATAATGAAGGAACAGGTTGTTGATCGACAAAACGCTATTTCCTGACCTTTAAGTCAGAAAATCATTGACCCGAAAGTCAGACCTGATAAATTCGGTCCAAGTCGGTTAACAACAATAATGAGTCTGCGAGGCCTTCCGTGATCCAGTTTTTACTAAACCAGGAACTCCGTAGCGAGCACGCCCTGGACCCGAACCTGACCGTGCTCAACTATCTGCGCGACCATGTGGGCAAACCCGGCACCAAAGAAGGCTGCGCCAGCGGTGACTGCGGCGCGTGCACCGTGGTGGTCGGCGAGTTGCAAACGGATGACGATGGCCGCGAACACATTCGCTATCGCAGCCTCAATTCGTGCCTGACGTTCGTTTCGTCGCTGCACGGCAAACAGCTGATCAGCGTCGAAGACCTCAAGCACCAAGGCGAACTGCACAGCGTGCAGAAAGCCATGGTCGAGTGCCATGGCTCGCAGTGCGGTTTCTGCACCCCCGGTTTCGTGATGTCGCTGTTCGCGCTGCAAAAGAACAGCGACCAGCCGGACTCGCATAAAGCGCACGAAGCGCTGGCCGGCAACCTCTGCCGCTGCACCGGCTATCGGCCGATCCTGGAAGCTGCCGAGCAGTCCTGCTGCGGTAAGCAACCAGACCAATTCGATGCTCGAGAAGCCGATACCATCGCCCGCCTTAAAGCCATCGCCCCCACCGATATCGGCGAACTCAACAGTGGCGACAAGCGCTGCCTGGTGCCGCTGACCGTCGCCGATCTGGCCGACCTCTACGACGCTTATCCACAGGCGCGGCTGCTGGCCGGCGGCACGGACCTGGCGCTGGAAGTCACCCAGTTCCACCGCACCCTGCCGGTGATGATTTACGTCGGCAACGTCGCCGAGATGAAGCGCATCGAACGCTTTGACGATCGCCTGGAAATCGGCGCTGCGACCGCCCTCTCCGATTGCTATGAAGCCTTGAAAGCCGAGTACCCGGACTTCGGCGAATTGCTGCAACGCTTCGCTTCCCTACAGATCCGCAACCAGGGCACCCTCGGCGGCAACATCGGCAACGCCTCGCCGATCGGTGACTCGCCTCCGCTGCTGATCGCCCTCGGCGCGCAAATCGTCCTGTGCAAAGGCGAGGCTCGCCGCACCCTGGCGCTGGAGGATTACTTCATCGATTACCGCGTGACCGCGCGCCAGGAAAGCGAGTTCATCGAGAAGATCATCGTGCCGCGTGCCAGTGCCGAACAGCTGTTCCGTGCCTACAAGGTTTCCAAGCGTCTGGACGATGACATTTCCGCCGTCTGCGCCGCCTTCAATCTGCGCCTTGAAAACGGCGTGATTGCCGATGCCCGCGTGGCATTTGGCGGCATGGCTGCCATCCCGAAACGCGCCGCCCACTGCGAAGCCGTGTTACTCGGTTCACCGTTCAACCACGCCACCGTCGAACGCGCCTGCGCCGCACTGGCCGAAGATTTCACGCCGCTCTCGGACTTCCGCGCCAGCAAGGAATACCGCCTGCTCAGCGCGCAAAACCTGCTGCGCAAATACTTCATCGAACTGCAAACGCCGCACATCGAGACTCGGGTGACCGCTTATGTCTAACCATCACGCCGTAGAGAAGACCCAGGCCGAATTGGCTGAACTGTTCGCCAAGGACCTGACCACCGGTGTCGGCCGCAGCGTCAAGCATGACAGCGCCGCCAAGCATGTGTCCGGTGAGGCGCAGTACATCGACGATCGACTGGAATTTCCGAACCAGCTGCACGTTTACGCCCGGCTATCGGACCGCGCCCACGCGAAAATCATCAGCATCGACACCAAGCCCTGCTACGCCTTCGAAGGCGTGCGCATCGCCATCACCCATGAAGACGTGCCCGGTCTGAAAGACATCGGGCCGTTGCTGCCGGGTGATCCATTGCTGGCGATTGATGATGTGCAGTTCGTCGGTCAACCAGTGCTCGCCGTCGCCGCAAAAGACCTGGAAACCGCTCGCAAAGCGGCGATGGCCGCGATCATCGAATATGAAGATCTTGAGCCCGTTCTGGACGTGGTCGAAGCCTTGCGCAAACGCCACTTCGTGCTCGACAGCCACACGCATCAGCGTGGTGATTCGGCCGGTGCCCTGGCCACCGCTGAACATCGTATTCAAGGCACGCTGCACATCGGCGGCCAGGAACACTTCTACCTCGAAACCCAGATCTCTTCGGTGATGCCGACTGAAGATGGCGGGATGATCGTCTACTGCTCGACCCAGAACCCCACCGAAGTGCAGAAACTGGTGGCCGAGGTTCTGGACGTTTCGATGAACAAAATCGTCGTCGACATGCGCCGCATGGGCGGTGGTTTCGGCGGCAAGGAAACCCAGGCCGCGAGCCCGGCGTGCCTGTGCGCGGTGATCGCGCACCTCACCGGCCAGCCGACCAAAATGCGCCTGCCGCGGGTCGAAGACATGCTGATGACCGGCAAGCGTCACCCGTTCTACGTCGAGTACGACGTGGGCTTCGACAGCACTGGCCGGCTGCACGGCATTGCCTTGGAACTGGCCGGTAACTGCGGTTGCTCGCCGGACCTCTCGGCGTCGATTGTCGACCGGGCGATGTTCCACGCCGACAACTCGTACTACCTGGGCGACGCGACCATCAACGGTCACCGCTGCAAGACCAACACCGCGTCGAACACCGCGTACCGGGGTTTCGGCGGGCCGCAAGGCATGGTCGCCATCGAAGAAGTCATGGACGCGATTGCCCGCCATCTGGGCCTCGATCCGCTGGCGGTGCGCAAGGCCAACTACTACGGCAAGACCGAGCGCAACGTCACCCACTACTACCAGACCGTCGAGCACAACATGCTCGAAGAAATGACCGCCGAACTGGAAGAAAGCAGCCAGTACGCCGAGCGCCGCGAAGCGATTCGGCGCTACAACGCCAACAGCCCGATCCTGAAAAAAGGCCTGGCGCTGACGCCGGTGAAATTCGGTATTTCCTTCACCGCCAGTTTCCTCAACCAGGCCGGTGCGCTGATCCACGTCTACACCGATGGCAGCATCCACCTGAACCACGGCGGCACCGAAATGGGCCAAGGCCTGAACACCAAGGTTGCGCAAGTCGTGGCCGAAGTTTTCCAGGTGGAAATGGACCGCGTGCAGATCACCGCGACCAACACCGACAAGGTGCCGAATACCTCGCCGACGGCGGCTTCCAGCGGTGCCGACCTGAACGGTAAAGCCGCGCAGAACGCGGCGGAAATCATCAAGCAACGCCTCGTGGAATTTGCCGCGCGGCAGTACAAGGTCAGCGAAGAAGACGTGGAATTCCACAACGGTCACGTGCGGGTTCGTGACCATATCCTGACGTTCGAAGCGTTGATCCAACAGGCGTATTTCGCGCAGGTTTCGCTGTCGAGCACCGGGTTCTACAAGACCCCGAAAATCTTCTACGACCGCAGTCAGGCGCGGGGTCGGCCGTTCTACTACTACGCCTTCGGCGCGGCATGCTGCGAAGTGATCATCGACACCCTGACCGGCGAGTACAAGATGCTGCGCACCGACATCCTCCACGACGTCGGCGCCTCGTTGAACCCGGCCATTGACATTGGTCAGGTCGAGGGCGGCTTTATCCAGGGCATGGGCTGGCTGACCATGGAAGAGCTGGTGTGGAATGCCAAGGGCAAACTGATGACCAACGGCCCGGCGAGCTACAAGATCCCGGCCGTGGCGGACATGCCGCTGGACCTGCGGGTGAAGCTGGTGGAAAACCGCAAGAACCCGGAAGACACCGTGTTCCATTCCAAGGCGGTGGGTGAGCCGCCGTTCATGCTCGGCATTGCCTCGTGGTGTGCGATCAAGGATGCGGTGGCGAGCCTGGGCGACTACAAGCATCAACCGAAAATCGATGCCCCGGCGACGCCGGAGCGGGTGTTGTGGGGGTGTGAGCAGATGCGGCAGTTGAAGGCGGCGAAGGCTGAGGAAGCCGAAACCGAGTTGGCTTCGCTCTAGGACCGAGGCGCGCCCAATCGCCAGCAGGCTGGCTCCCACAGAATTTTGCGCTGAATTCAGATTCTGTGGACACCACAAAACCCTGTGGGAGCTAGCCTGCTAGCGATGAGGCCCGGATAGACAACACAGATGTCGAGGTGAAACATGTACAACTGGATCGACGCCCTCGCCGACCTGCAAAACCGGGGTGAGCCCTGCGTATTGGTGACCATCATCGAAGAGCTCGGCTCGACGCCGCGCAATGCCGGTTCGAAGATGGTCATCAGCGCCACCCAGGCCTACGACACCATCGGTGGTGGACACCTTGAATACAAGGCCATGCAGATCGGCCGCGAGATGCTCGCCAGCGGCAAACAGGACACGCACCTGGAGCGCTTCAGCCTCGGCGCCAGCCTCGGCCAGTGCTGTGGCGGCGCAACCGTGTTGCTGTTTGAACCGATGGGCCAGGTGCAGGCGCAGATCGCCGTGTTCGGTGCCGGGCATGTCGGTCGCGCGCTGGTGCCGCTGCTCGCCAGCCTGCCCTGCCGCGTACGCTGGATCGATTCCCGGGAAGATGAATTCCCCGAACAGATCCCCCACGGCGTACGCAAAATCGTCGCCGAAGAGCCGGTGGATGAAATCGACGACCTGCCCGCCGGCAGTTACTGCATCGTCATGACCCACAATCATCAGCTCGACCTCGAACTCACCGCTGCGATCCTCAAGAGCAACGACTTCGCCTACTTCGGCCTGATCGGTTCGAAGACCAAACGGGTGAAGTTCGAACACCGCCTGCGCGATCGCGGTTTTGACAGCAGCGTGCTGCAACGCATGCGCTGCCCGATGGGCATCGGCGAAGTCAAAGGCAAGCTGCCTGTGGAAATCGCCATCTCCATCGCCGGCGAAATCATCGCCACCTATAACGCGAATTTCGGCCAGCACTCCGCCAGCGCCGGATCGATTGCCAAACTGCTGCCTGCCTCACGCCGCAGCCAAGCCTCTAATTGAGAACGCCCATGCCTCTGACTCGCAAAGCCTACCGCGCCGCCATCCTGCACAGCATCGCCGACCCTGCCATCGTTGGCATCGAAGCCTCGTACGAGTATTTCGAGGACGGCTTGCTGGTGGTCGATAACGGCCAGATCAGTGCCCTCGGCCACGCCAGCGAACTGCTGCCAACCCTGCCGGCCGATATCGAGATCACTCATTATCAGGACGCGCTGATCACCCCCGGATTCATCGACACCCACATCCACCTGCCGCAAACCGGCATGGTCGGTGCCTACGGCGAGCAGCTACTGGACTGGCTCAACACTTACACGTTCCCGTGTGAGAGCCAGTTCGCCGACAAGGCACACGCCGACGAAGTCGCGGACATTTTCATCAAGGAACTGCTGCGCAACGGCACCACCACCGCGCTGGTGTTCGGCAGCGTGCACCCGCAATCGGTGAACTCGTTCTTCGAAGCCGCCGAACGACTGGACCTGCGGATGATCGCCGGCAAGGTGATGATGGACCGCAACGCGCCGGACTACCTGACCGACACCGCCGAATCCAGCTACGTGGAAAGCAAGGCGTTGATCGAACGCTGGCACGGCAAGGGTCGCTTGCACTACGCCGTCACGCCGCGCTTCGCCCCGACCAGCACCCCGGAACAACTGACCCTCGCCGGTCAGTTGCTGAGCGAATATCCGGACCTGTACATGCAGACCCACATCAGCGAAAACCTCAAGGAAGTCGAGTGGGTCAAGGAACTGTTCCCGGAGCGCAAGGGCTACCTCGACGTCTACGATTACTACCAGTTGCTGGGCGAGCGCTCGGTGTTCGCCCACGGCGTGCACCTGTGCGACGACGAATGTGCACGCCTGGCCGAAACCGGTTCGGCGATTGCCTTCTGTCCGACCTCGAACTTCTTCCTCGGCAGCGGTTTGTTCAATTTGCCAATGGCCGAGAAGCACAAGTTGAATGTCGGCCTGGGCACGGACGTGGGTGGCGGTACCAGTTTCTCGCTGCTGCAAACGTTGAACGAAGCGTACAAGGTCATGCAGTTGCAAGGCGCGCGGTTGAGCCCGTTCAAATCGCTGTACCTGGCGACGCTCGGCGGTGCACGTGCGTTGCGTCTGGAAGACAAGATCGGCACGTTGCTGCCGGGCACCGATGCCGACTTCCTGGTGCTGGATTACAACGCTACACCGCTGTTGAGTTATCGCTTGAAGCAGGCGAACAACATTGCCGAGACGTTGTTTGTGTTGATGACGCTGGGGGATGACCGGACTGTTCTGCAGACGTATGCAGCGGGGAATCAGGTGCATCAGCGCTAGTTCTTTCAGGCAATAAAAATCCCCCGGTGGTGTTCAGCCCCGGGGGATTTTTATTGCCTGTCAGATTGCTATCGCTGGCAAGCCAGCTCCCACAGGATTTGGTGTATCGCGGATCTGGTGAACCCCACAAAACATTGTGGGAGCTGGCTTGCCAGCGATGAGGACGACACAGTGCTTCAGATTTTCGCCGACGAACGCCCCGGCTTCTTGGTCTGCAACAAATGCGAGAACACCGCATGCAAATCATCCGACGCACTTTCCTCGTCGAGGTTGAGTTTGCTGTCGATGTGGTCCATGTGATGCATCATCAGGTTCACCGCCAACTCACCGTTGCGCGCTTCAATGGCGTCGATCAGTTGGGTGTGCTCGTCGTAGGAACAGTGCGAACGGTTGCCGCTTTCATACTGGGCGATGATCAATGAAGTCTGCGAAACCAGGCTGCGCTGGAAGCTGATCAGCGGAGCGTTCTTCGCTGCTTCGGCCAGTTTCAGGTGAAATTCGCCCGACAGACGAATGCCGGCACCGCGATCGCCACGGGAGAAGCTGTCGCGTTCGTCGTTGACCATCTGGCGCAATTCGGCGATCTGCTCGGCGGTGGCGTGTTGCACCGCCAGTTCAGTGATCGCCCGCTCGACCAGACGCCGGGCGAGGAACACCTGACGCGCTTCTTCGACACTCGGGCTGGCAACCACGGCACCACGATTGGGCCGCAGCAGCACGACACCTTCATGGGCCAGGCGCGACAGCGCGCGGCGAATGATGGTGCGACTGACCCCGAAAATTTCCCCCAGCGCTTCTTCGCTCAACTTGGTGCCGGGCGCCAGGCGCTGTTCGAGGATGGCCTCGAAGATATGCGCGTAGACAATATCGTCCTGGGTACCGCTGCGGCCGGCTTTGCCTGCTCGCGGTTGTTTCTTGAGGGGTTGCAACTGTTCGTTCATGGGCACTCGAGTCGGGAGAACTGCGGCGAATTGACCGTGACTGTAATACGGCACAGTGGGTCGCTGGCAAGTATCGCGTAAAAAACACCGCGATTGTACACAATGGATGGTGGCAACACGACTGTACGGCTGTTTGTCGCCTCCGCTGTATTGCAACGATTGCTTACGTTTGAGTTTAGGCTTGATCACAGAATCCGCAGCGCGATCTCCTGTAGGAGCCGGCTCCTGAAAGGGTTGGCGTTGCTGTGGATATTTTCGTACGCATTAAGGAACACCGCTGTCATGAACGACGCCACGCACACGCAGCTCCGCCCGTTGGCGGATACGTCTCCCTCCGCCATCGTTGCCGGGTTCATCGCGATGATGACCGGCTACACCAGTTCCCTGGTGCTGATGTTCCAGGCCGGGCAAGCGGCAGGCCTGACCAGTGGGCAGATTTCTTCGTGGATCTGGGCGATCTCCATTGGCATGGCGGTGTGTTCGATCGGCCTGTCCCTGCGTTATCGCACGCCGATCACCATCGCCTGGTCGACACCCGGCGCGGCGTTGCTGATCACCAGCCTGGGCGGTGTGAGCTACGGCGAAGCCATTGGCGCCTACATCACCTGTGCGGTGCTGGTCACAGTGTGTGGCTTGACCGGCAGCTTCGAACGCCTGATGAAGAAGATTCCAGCGTCATTGGCCGCGGCGTTGCTGGCGGGGATTCTGTTCAAGATCGGCAGTGAAATCTTCGTCGCCGCCCAGCATCGCACTGCGCTGGTACTGGGAATGTTCTTCACGTACCTGGTGGTCAAGCGCCTATCGCCCCGCTACGCAGTACTGGCTGCACTGCTCATTGGCACGGCGCTGTCAGGGTTCATGGGGCTGCTGGATTTCAGCGCGTTTCACCTGGAAGTGGCGACACCAGTCTGGACCACGCCGCACTTTTCCCTGGCTGCGACCATCAGCATCGGCATTCCGCTGTTTGTGGTGGCGATGACCTCGCAGAACATGCCGGGGATTGCGGTGTTGCGCGCCGACGGTTACACGGTGCCGGCCTCGCCGCTGATCACCACAACGGGCATCGCCTCGCTGCTGTTGGCGCCGTTCGGTTCCCACGGGATCAACCTGGCGGCCATCAGCGCAGCGATTTGCACCGGGCCGCATGCCCACGAAGACCGCAACAAGCGATATACGGCAGCGGTGTGGTGCGGGATTTTCTACGGAATCGCCGGGGTGTTCGGCGCGACGCTGGCGGCGTTGTTCGCTGCATTGCCCAAAGAACTGGTGCTGTCGATTGCGGCGCTGGCGCTGTTCGGTTCGATCATCAATGGCTTGAGCATTGCCATGACCGAGGTGAAGGAACGCGAAGCGGCGCTGATCACCTTTATGGTCACGGCGTCGGGGCTAACGCTGTTTTCCATCGGTTCGGCGTTCTGGGGCATTGTGGCGGGGGTGTTGACGCTGGTGATCCTGAATTGGCGTAAAGGCTGAAGAGTATCGCTGGCAAGCCAGCGCCTACAGGGGACGACAGCGAACTCCAGTTTCAAGCGCCACACTGATCAACTGCAGGAGCTGGCTTGCCGGCGAAGACGGCCTGAAGATCGATGCAAATCCAAAGGCCGAATCGCCAGCAAGCCGGCTCCTGCATCTATGGTTTTCAGTGAACTCCACGATCAATGACCGAACGGCTTCTTGTGTGTGCCAACAGCATCGCCACTCCACCGCACACCCGCATCGGCAATCTGCCTTCCTCCTGGACATGACCGGCAGCCCCCCTGGCCACTGGCGCAAATAAGCACCTGACAGCCGGCAGCAAAAATCAATTGCCACCAAATATTACATACGTCATATTACGAGCGTAATTTAACGCCGATTCCCACAGGTAATCCTCCATGACCCGCATGCCCAGCCTTGAACCCGACGTCGCTGTTGCGGTGAGCACGCCCAAGCCTCCCCTGCTCAAGCGCCTGATTCTGCTGATGCTGGCCATCGCGGCCCTGGTATTTGCGGGCCTTTACGCCGCTCACTGGTGGACCGCCGGGCGTTTCATCGAAGAAACCGACGACGCCTACATTGGCGGCGACGTGACCGTGATCGGGCCGAAGGTCGCGGGTTACATCGAAGAAGTGCTGGTCAGCGATAACCAGAAAGTGAAGGCCGGCGATGTGCTGATCCGCCTCGACTCCCGTGACTACCGCGCCAACCTGGCCAAGGCCGAAGGCGCGGTTGCCGCCGAAGAAGCCTTGCTCGCCAACCTCGATGCCACCGAACAACTGCAACACGCGGTGATCGGCCAGGCCCGCGCCGGGATCGATGCCACCGGCGCTGAAACGGCCCGATCGCGGGATGACAATGCACGCTACAAACGCCTGGTCGGCAGCAACGCCGTCTCCGTGGAAAGTGCGCAACGGGCCGATGCCACCTTCAAGACCGCCCAGGCATTGAGTGCACGGGCCCAGGCGGAACTGCTGGCCGCGCAACGCCAATTGAACGTGATCGACACCCAGAAACAGCAGGCACGCGCCGCGCTGATGCAGGCCCGGGCCGAACGAGACCTGGCGCAATTGAACGTCGGTTACACCGAATTGCGCGCGCCGATGGATGGCGTGATCGGCAATCGCCGGGCGCGGGTCGGCGCCTATGCGCAGGCGGGTTCGCAACAGTTGTCAGTGGTGCCGGCCAGCGGGCTGTGGGTCGATGCCAACTTCAAGGAAGATCAACTGGCGCACATGGCACCGGGCCAACGGGTGATCATTCACGCCGACGTGCTCTCGGGTCAGGTATTCCACGGTCACCTCGACAGCCTCGCACCGGCCAGCGGTTCGCAGTTCAGCGTGTTGCCACCGGAAAACGCCACCGGCAACTTCACTAAAATCGTGCAGCGAGTGCCGGTGCGGATCGTGCTCGATCCCGCCGACGGCGTGCTCGGGCATCTGCGTCCAGGCTTGTCGGTGACCGCTGAAGTCGATACGCGCAAGGAGCCTGAAACGCCTGCCGTGGCCAGCGCTCCATGAGCCGCACCCTCGCCGTCCCCGCGCAGCCGTTCAACGCCGCGAACATGGCGACGGCGACCAAGGTCTTCGCCTTCGCCAGCATGTGCATCGGCATGTTCATTGCGCTGCTGGATATCCAGATCGTTTCGGCCTCGTTGCGCGATATCGGCGGCGGGCTGTCGGCAGGCACGGACGAAACGGCGTGGGTGCAGACCAGTTACCTGATCGCCGAAATCATCGTGATTCCGTTGTCCGGCTGGCTCTCCCGCGTGTTCTCGACCCGCTGGCTGTTCTGCGCGTCGGCGGTGGGTTTTACCCTGGCCAGCCTGCTCTGCGGCGCGGCCTGGAACATCCAGAGCATGATCGCCTTTCGCGCACTGCAAGGGTTTCTTGGCGGTTCGATGATCCCGCTGGTGTTCACCACCGCGTTCTTTTTCTTCACCGGTAAACAACGGGTAATCGCCGCTGCGACCATCGGTGCGGTGGCCTCATTGGCGCCGACGTTGGGGCCGGTCATCGGTGGGTTCATCACCGATATTTCCTCCTGGCATTGGCTGTTCTATATCAACCTGGTGCCGGGGATTTTCGTTGCGGTGGCGGTGCCGATGCTGGTGAAGATCGATCAGCCGGAACTGTCGCTGCTCAAGGGCGCCGACTATTTGAGCATGCTGTTCCTCGCACTGTTTCTCGGCTGCCTGGAATACACCCTCGAAGAAGGCCCGCGCTGGAACTGGTTCAGTGACCGCACGATTCTGACCACAGCATGGATCAGCGGCCTGGCCGGTCTGGCGTTCATTGGTCGAACCTTGCACGTGGCCAACCCGATCGTCGATTTGCGCGCCCTCAAAGACCGCAACTTCGCCCTCGGCTGCTTCTTCTCGTTCGTCACCGGCATCGGCCTGTTCGCCACGATCTACCTGACGCCGTTGTTTCTTGGACGAGTGCGTGGCTACGGCGCGCTGGACATTGGTCTGGCGGTTTTCTCCACCGGAGTGTTCCAGATCATGGCGATTCCGCTGTACGCCTTTCTGGCCAACCGCATCGATCTGCGCTGGATCATGATGACCGGCCTTGGGTTGTTCGCATTGTCGATGTGGGATTTCAGCCCGATCACCCATGACTGGGGAGGCAAGGAGTTGATGCTGCCGCAAGCGCTGCGCGGGATTGCCCAGCAATTGGCGGTGCCGCCTGCGGTCACCCTGACCCTCGGTGGACTGGCGCCCGCCCGGCTCAAGCACGCTTCGGGTTTGTTCAATCTGATGCGAAACCTCGGCGGCGCCATTGGCATCGCGGCCTGCGCGACCATCCTCAATGACCGGACCAATCTGCACTTCACCCGGTTGGCGGAAAACCTAAACAGCACCAACGAAGCCCTGAATCAGTGGCTGTCCCAGGTCGGCAACAACTTTGCCACGCTCGGCCAAAGCGGTGACGTGGGCGTCACTGCCAGCCTGCAACAGTTATGGCTGCTGACCTACCGCGAAGCTCAGACGCAAACCTACGGCGACGCGTTTCTGATGATCATGGTCTGCTTCATCATCGCCACGGCGATGGTGCCCTTGATGCGCAAGGTGCAACCACCGGCCGCGCCGTCAGCGGACGCTCATTGAGCGGATTCAAAAACAGATCACAAAACAACCAAGTAGTTACGATTCCCGATGAGCCAAAGTTAAACTCAGTTTCTGTAACTGCCCCGCAAAAAAATCAGACTTTTCATCCAGGCTATCTGCCTTCTAAAAACCCAGCAATGAGTAGGTGAAAAACGAAACCAACATCACGAATGGAACAAAGAGTGCTTTTATCGGTTGTGGGAATTCAAAATCAAAGATTTTTTTTAATGAACATGAAACTAGAAACGTCAGCCCCCACACTACCAGCACACAACCTAACCTTGCGTAAAACTCAAACCAACTAAATGCGCCCATATTTTTCTCTTTTAGCGCCCACTACCGACATGTAGTAAATAGGTGCTTTTCAATCGGGCCTCCATTCGAAAATGGAAGCCCGACCGACACGTTTACCCATCTATATTATTCAATGGGTGAGACAAATGATATTTAGCTTCCAGCATCAGTACCACGCGACACAAGGCCGCCGGCAAAACCGCCATAGAACCCAGCTATACCGGCTCCTACAGCTTGAGCAGTTGTTGCAGGCGTAAAGAATCCTAATACCGCCCCGCCTACTGCGGCCTGTCCTGCACCAGACCAAGTTGCGGTCTGACCCGCGCCCGCTTGAGTTCCAACGTACGCGACAACTCCCCCAGCAGCGCCAGCTATCGCTCCGGGAGGGCCGATAGCACCACTAATAACTTTAATCTCATCCTGTGTTAAACCGCGCATAGCACTTACTCCTTCTTTATTGTTAAACAAAAAAAACAAACAACTCCCAGGCTAGCCTTACCATTCAAAACTACAAAAGCTATTAAAAACCGACCACACAAACGAATAAAACGACCTTTATGACCCGAGAAAAAACCGAGACAAACAAACCCAAAACGCTAGCCACTCAAACCAAAACCAATTTCAAGCCCCTGTCTTTTAGCCTCCCAACCGCTACTTCAGTTGAACCACAATCTGCGATTTCAAATCACTTAACATTGAGCCAATGACTGTATTCATGCCTTTGAAATCTTCCGGACTGCACACCGCACTGGGATTGTAAAATCTCAAGTGGCGACGAACGATCACCGCTCCAGGTTCTTTTAAGTAAGTAGAGGTATATTCGAATTTTTCATGGCGCAGTGTCATCGACTTAGGCACCGCAACAATAGTGACTTCCTTTGAAAACTCAAAGCGCGCTTGCTCTTCTGTTACTCCCGTAATACAGGTAAAGGCTTGAATACGATCGCTCTCCGCTGCGAAAGCAAAAATGCTTTGAGCAATACCACCAGCGAAGCTACTCATAGACGAAACGCCCGTGGGCCCGGGAAATCCAACCAGGCTCTCCGATCGACCGACCATTTTTATTGTAATTTCGTTATCACTCGCCTCAAGTTCTGCCGTGCTGAACTCTCCTTTACCCGTCTGTCCATTACTAGCCAGAATGTTCTGTACTAACTGATTTCGATCAACAAGACTCATGGAGTTAACGGCGTAACGATTGAGTTCTGCTGCCCAACCTGTGATTCGTGAAGTGTGAATGAAGTCGGCATTACCGTTCGCACTAACCTTGAACACCGTGCTGTTTTCAACCTTTCCTTCTTGGGTAAAAGGTGTGCGCCCGAGAGTCCCTGATTTTGTGAGAAGGACGGGTTTATCCAGGACAAAAATAGGCAGATAGCCGCCTGCTGTTCCCTTTGCGGTTGAGTCCAGATACAGATTCAGGCTTGGGATATGGGTAATGGCATGATTGAGTACACCAAGGGTTGGAACCTTGGGTAAGGTATAAGCATTACCAGAGTTGATAAGCGCGGGCGTGCTATCTATGCCCGAGGTGTCGAGCAATGACTGCAATAACGCTACGTGATCCTTACAGTCCCCATAGCGATTGGCCAAAATTGTGTCGGCAGAGTTTGGAACAACGCTACCGGCCCCCACGTAAACTGCGACATAGCGAATGTTTTTACGCACCCAGTCGCTCAAAGCAATCGCTTTGTCCCGAGGGTTATCGAGATTGACGGTTATCGTTTTTGCCAACTCGCTGATTTCTGCCGTCACGCGGCTCTTCGCCCGGGCGTCGTAGGACTGAGCAAAGTCATAGAAGTCAGAAAAAGTTGAAACAGCCAGATATTGGCCATAGTCGTGGTAGGAGACAGAATTTTTTTCAATGCGATCTTTTTTTCCGGGAATATAATCCCAGCGATAAATAGTTCGTCCCGCGGTGACCACAGGATCACTGGCCCTGAACCCTCGAGCATCGGCGTGCAACGGCATGCTACGCGGCAAGTCATAAATAAGCGTGTATTGCTCGGTAGGGTGAAACGCAGGATACGACAGAGCCTCGAATTGTTGCGGAAACAATGCAGTAGTGCGATGCGTTCTAAATTTAATGATTAAACGATCGCCTACAACAACTTCAGGAAAAATTACAACTTTGACCAGTGTATCCTGAAACATTGGAGCATCAGACGACCCCTGCTCCTGTTGCTCCTTGATTTGATCAACGCTAACCAATACTTTCCGGCCATCCGGCTTCTGAGTGTATGCCTCTAAGACATCAAGATTTTCCAGTGTTCGGTTGTAGCTCAACGGACGTTGCGAATACACCTTGATGGCGCGTTCTTCGTTGATCAGCACCACTATTTCATTGGTAACGACAAAACTACCATCGGAGTTGACAACATAGGATCGAACATCTTTTTCGATAACAATTGACGTGTCACTACTATCATCCTTTGCCAATGCAGTGGTCAATGCCAAACAACTTGGCGCAAAACAGCAAAGCGATGCCAGAAGAATGAACGCATGCAACTGCATATAAATACAACCCCATTGAATAAGATGTATTCGCAATATACAGCGGCGTAACGTCCGTTTGTTGCAACCTTCGTCCCCATAAAATCAAATTCAGAACGGTCCTACGCAGGAGTTCTTAACGGTCCTACTTCACCAACAAACCTATGGCGATGCGTTTCTGATGATCATGGTCTGCTTCATCATCGCCACGGCGATGGTGCCCTTGATGCGCAAGGTGCAACCACCGGCCGCGCCGTCAGCGGACGCTCATTGATCAGGCTTGAGGCGTTTTACGGAAGCCAACGGCCAGGCGGTTCCAGCTGTTGATGGTGGAGATCGCGACGGTCAGGTCGACCATTTCCTTGGCGCTGAACTGCGCAGCGACCACGTCGTAGTCTTCGTCCGGAGCGTGGGTCAGGCTCAGCTGGGTCAGGGACTCGGTCCAGAGCAACGCAGCACGTTCGCGCTCGGTGAAGAACGGCGCCTCGCGCCAGGCCGTCACGGCGAACAGGCGACGCGGGGTTTCACCGCCCTTGATCGCATCGGCGGTGTGCATGTCGATGCAGAAGGCGCAGCCGTTGATTTGCGAGGCGCGCAGCTTGACCAGTTCAATCAGGTTTTTTTCCAGCGGCAGCTTCGAAACAGCGGTTTCCAAGGCGATCATGGCTTTGAGTGCATCAGGCGATGCGGTGTAGAAATCGATACGAGGTTTCATGGCAGGCTCCAGGAGCAAGTGGGGGTGGAGCTAAGTTAATCCCGCCGGCCGACTGCTTAAATAGCCAATATTCCAGAAGTCGAGGAGACCACCTCCACAATCCCGGTAGTAGCCGGCTTGCTACCGATGCGGGCAACTCGGAGCAAAATTGATGACCGAGGTGATGCTGTCGCCAGCAAGCCGGCTCCTGCAAGGTGCGAAAAATAGTCTGTCGACCTGATTGCCAGCACTCGCTCCCGGCCACTAGAATGCGATCAATTCTTAATCGCACTCAGGCCAGGACGCCGGAAAAGAGTATCTGTCCCCCATGTCGTCAGCCAACCCACCTTCGAATCAGCAAATCCATACCCTTTACAGCGAGCACCACGGCTGGCTTCAGGGATGGCTGCATCGAAAACTCGGTAACCGCTGCGACGCGGCGGACCTGGCTCACGATACGTTCCTGCGCCTGTTGACCCGGCAAGTCGTCAAACCCTGGGGCAGCGAACCTCGCGCGCTGCTGACGCACATCGCCAAAGGCCTGGTGATTGATCGCTGGCGGCGTCAGGACATCGAACGCGCCTATCTGGAGACGATTGCTCACCTGCCGGTCGCAGAGGTGCCGTCACCGGAAACCCGTCTGCTGATTCTCGAAACACTGATGCGCATCGAAGCCTTGCTTCGCGAATTGCCCGCCGTCACTCGCGACGCCTTCGTGCTGTCGCAGATCGAAGGGCTGACGTACACCCAGATCGCCACACGACTGAATGTGTCGCTGATCACCGTCAAACGACACATGCGCGCCGCATTCATCGCCTGCCTGAGTGTCGCGTGATGAATTCGTCGATGATCAAACCGCATATTCTCGGCGAAGCCGCCGATTGGCTGGTGCAGTTGCATTCAGGCACCGCGACACCGTCCGACCATCAGGCCATTGCCCAATGGCGCAACCGCAGTGCCGAGCATGCGCTGGCCTGGCAACGCGCCGAAGCGCTGCTTGGAGAATTTCGCAGCGTACCGGCCAACCTGGCTATCCAGACCCTGCAACGGGCCGCACACAAGGATGGCCTCAGCCGTCGCCAGACCCTCACGTGTCTGGGTGTGTTCCTGATGGCCGGCCCCTTGGGCATTGCCTCGCAACGCATGCCATGGCAGCAGTGGACCGCCGATCAACGCACGGCCGTCGGCGAACAGAAAAGCCTGCAACTGCCGGACGGCAGCCATGTGCTGCTCAACACCGCCAGTGCGGTGGACATTGCCTTCAACCTGCGCGAACGCCGGGTTGTGCTGCTCGATGGCGAAGTGTTGATCAGCACCGCCAAAGACCCTGGTGCCCGGCCGTTTATCGTCGAAACCCCGCAAGGCATCGCGCGTGCGCCGGGTACGCGGTTTTGCGTGCGGGTCACTGACTCGCGAAGCCAGGTGTCGGTGCTCGAAGGGCTCGTGGAAGTCACGCCGCAGTTGCTGACCAAGAGTACGACCCTCAAGGCCGGTGAGCGCCAGAGCTTCAAGCTCAATCGCCTCGACCCGCTCGAAAACTTCGACACCAGTGCCCTGGCCTGGGACAAAGGCATGTTGCTGGCCAACAACATGCGCCTGGATGAATTGCTCGGTGAATTGAGCCGTTACCGCCCCGGCGTGTTGCGCTGTCATGCGGATGTCGCGGGGTTGCGGGTCTCGGGGGCGTTTTCCCTGCGTGACACCGACGCCAGCCTGCGCCTGCTCCGCGATACGCTGCCGCTGAAAATCAGCAGCCTGACCCGGTATTGGCTGTCGGTCGAACCGCGGGTCTGAGTGCGCTGAAAAACTATTTCACAGTCCCCTGATACCTTTCCGCGTTTCGTTCGGTGTGTGGATAGACCTCTTCAATTCCACGCGCTCGACAGGAACGCCGAATGACTTCAACGCCCCCGCACCGTCCCGCCGATTTCCCGCTCAAGGTTTTGAGCCTGAGTGTTGCCCTGGCCTTCGCCGCGTGGCTGCCGATCAACAGCCATGCCGCTGACACTGTCAACGAAAGCGCCAGCCACACCCTCAACATCGGCCCGGGTCTGCTCAGCCATACCCTGGCGCAATTCGCCGTGGCGGTCGGCGTGCCGTTGTCGTTCGATCCGGCGCAACTGGGCAATCGTCAGAGTCCGGGATTGCAGGGCAACTACAGCGTGCAATCGGGCTTCGCGCAGTTGCTGGAAGGCAGTGGCTTCCAGCTGATCAGCACCGGCGCAAACGGTTACACCGTGGCGCCGCGAATGGCCGCCGGCGGTGCGCTTGAACTGGGCGCCACCAGCGTCAGCGCCCTGCGCGACGACAACGCGGACACCTACGGCGGCGGTCAGGTTGCCAAGGTTGTGCAGGTCGGCATGCTCGGTAATCAGGCCGTCAAAGACTTGCCCTTCAGTGTCACCAGTTACACCGCCAAAACCATCGCCGACCAGCAAGCGCAGACCGTGGGCGATGTGTTGCTCAATGATGCCTCGGTGCGCCAGTCCGCCGGGTTTGGCAATTTCTCCCAGGTGTTCATGATCCGCGGTTTGCCGCTGCTGTCCGATGACATTTCCTATAACGGTCTTTACGGCATCTTGCCCCGGCAGATCATCGCCACCGAAGCCCTTGAACGGGTCGAATTGTTCAAAGGACCGAATGCTTTCGTGAATGGTGTCACGCCCAGCGGCAGCGGGATTGGCGGTGGCGTCAACCTGCAACCCAAACGCGCCAACGATGTGCCGACCCGCAGCGTCACCCTCGATTACAGTGACGATGGTCGAGTGGGTGGGCACCTGGACCTGGGCCAGCGCTTCGGTGAAGACAACCGCTTCGGTGCACGGGTCAACCTGCTGCAACGCGAAGGCGCCACCGCCGTCGATGACGAAGACCGTCGCTCGTCGCTGATCAGCGTCGGTCTGGACTACCAAGGTGATCGCCTGCGGGTATCGACGGACCTGGGCTATCAGAAACAGGTGATCAATCAGGGCCGCTCGGTGATCTATGTCGATTCGACCTTGAGCAAGGCGCCCAAGGTACCGGACGCCAACGCCGGATACGCACAGAGCTGGAGCTACTCGCAACTGGAAGACACCTTCGGCATGGCCCGCGCCGAGTACGACCTCAGCGACAACTGGACCGCCTACGTCTCCGGTGGCGCCAAACACACCCGGGAAAACGGCGTGTATTCATCGCTGACCGTCACCGACCTCAACGGCAATGCCCGGGGCGGCATGCTGTACTCGCCACACGACGAGGACAACAAAAGCCTGATGACCGGCCTCAACGGCCACTTGAACACCGGGCCGATCAGTCATCAATTGAACCTGGGGCTCGCGGGTACCTGGGGCCAGCAACGCTCGGCATTCGAAACCATAGGTGCCGCTTCGCGCTACAGCACCAACCTCTACGACGTCACCGATAAACCGCGCCCAAGCCCCACATCGTTTGCCAGCGACATTCATGATCCGCGCATCGTCGGCAAGAACACCCTGCGCAGCGCGGCGGTGTCCGACACCCTGGGGTTCATCGATGATCGCGTCTTGCTCACCCTCGGCGTACGGCGCCAGACACTGAACGTCGACGGCTGGAACACCACCACCGGCGCGCGCACTTCAAGCTACGAAGAGTCGATCACCACACCGGTCTACGGCCTGGTGATCAAGCCGTGGGAACACGTTTCGTTTTATGCCAACCGCATCGAAGGCCTGGCCAAGGGCCCGACGCCGCCGACCACCGCACTCAACCGCGACGAAACGTTCGCCCCGGTGCGCAGCAAGCAAATCGAAGCCGGCGTGCGCCTGGACATGGACAGCTACGGTGCGAGCCTTGGCGTGTACCGTATCGAACAGCCGTCGAGCTACACCCAGAACGGCCTCTTTCGGGTCGACGGCCAGCAGCAAAACAAAGGCATGGAACTCAACGTCTACGGCGAACCGCTCGATGGCCTGCGCCTGCTGAGCGGCGCGACGCTGATGAAGACCGAGATCGAAGGCAGCGCCAACGGCGTCAACGACGGCAACCGCGCCGTCGGCGTGCCACGTTTTCAGCTCAACGTCGGGGCTGATTGGGATGTGCCGGGGATCGAAGGCGCGGCGCTCAGTGCGCGGATGTTGCGCACGGGCGGGCAGTACCTGAACGCTGCCAACACGCAGAGCATTCCGGCGTGGAACCGCTTTGATGTGGGCTCGCGGTATGCCTTCAAGGTGGATGAGAAGGAAATCACCTTGCGCGCCAATCTGGAGAACGTGGCGAACAAGGCGTATTGGGCCTCGGCGAATGGCGGGTATCTGACACAGGGGACGCCCAGGACGTTGAAGGTGTCGGCGACTTTGGATTTCTGATCTGAATCTGGCGGTGAGCCTGCAGCCGCCATCGCGGGCAAGCCCGCTCCCACAGTTGATCTCCAGTGAACCGGACATTTGCGTTCGACACCAATCCATTGTGGGAGCTGGCTTGCCAGCGATCCGCGCAGCGGCCATCCAACACAGATTGCTAAGCCCGACTGCGCAACCACTGCAAAAACCCTTTCTTCGCCACCACCTTCGGCGCTTCCTGGGTCAACGTCTGCGCCTTGTGCAAACGGAAATCCAGCAACGCCTTCATCGCTTCGCCGATGTCATGCCGCGCATCCAGGCACGGTTTGAGGTAGTCCTTTTCGATCCGGTACAGGCTGCAAGCAGTCTTGGCACTGAAGTCCGCCGGCAGCGCGGTGTCCGACAAGATCCCGCCCTCGCCGATCACTTCGCCCGGCCCCATGCGCCCGGATTCGAACTTGACCCCGGCGCGACTCAGCGTCACCGAGACCACGCCGGATTCGATGATGAACAGGTGATCGCTAACCTCCCCCGCCGGCAGGATCACCTCGCCGGGGCGGAAGGTTTGCAGGGTCATGTGTTGTGCGAAGGTTTCTTTCTCGTCCTGGCGCAACGTCGAGAAAATGGCCGAGCTTTCCAGCAACGCCCGTGGCCGTGACAGGCCCGCTGGTGCATTTGATTCGACGCTGGACAACAGGCTCACGCCGGACGCCTGCAAATGCCGGAAGGCCAGATCGAACAGCAGATTGCGCACCATGCGCTTCTGGTCCATCGAGACCACGAAGCCGCTGATTTCGTACTCCACGCCGGTGGCGCTCGACCCTTTGAGGGCAACGCACGGCGCCGGTTTTGCCAGCAGATATCGGCACCCCTCCATCGCCCGTTCCAGCGCATCGATCACCGTTTGCGGCCGTTCATGCGGGCTGAGTTGCAGGCTGATCGACACACCGAAAATATCACTCGGCCGGCTGAAGTTGATGATCTTGGCCTTGGCCGCCAGCGAGTTGGGGATCACCGCCATGCTGCCCTGGGACGTTTGCAGGCGCGTGGCACGCCAATCGATGTCGGTGACCCGACCTTCGGTGCCGTCGATGGAAATCCAGTCATCCAGTTGATAGGGTTTGGTGGTGTTGAGGACGATCCCCGAGAACACGTCGCTGAGGGTGCTTTGCAACGCCAGGCCGACGATGATCGCCAACGCACCGGACGTCGCCAACACGCCTTTGACCGGCAGGTCGAGCACATACGCCAGGGCCGCGATGATCGCGATCAGGAAAATCACCGCGCCGAGCAAATCCTGGAGCAAGCGCCCGGTGTGCCCGACCCGCTGCATCATCACCGCGCCGATCAACACCGTCAGGGTGCGCGCGCCGAACAGCCACCAACCAATCTGCAAACCGGTCGCCGCCAGGTGCAACGGCACGTTGTCCGCCCACGGCGCGGGCTCCAGCGGGTTCAAGCCTTCGTTGAACAACAGGACGCTGAACAACGAGAAAATCAGCAGCCGCACCACCAGTTTCCAGTTACTGCCATTGGCACTGATCAGGCGCCACAGCCCCAGATCGATGAGGATCAGGATCAGGGCACAGACCAGCGGGTGATTGGTAAGCAGTGACAGCATCAAGAACTCCAGCCATGTACGGATCGGCACAGTGTAGGAGTAATTGATGCCTTCAGAACAACACAAAACACTGTGGGAGCGAGCTTGCTCGCGATGACGGCAGGACAGTCACCTTTTGCAGTGAATGTCAGTCCGCTATCGCGAGCAAGCTCGCTCCCACAGGGGATCTGTGTAGCCAGTGATTATTTGCTATTGGTCAGCGTGTTGTAGCTGGTCATCAAATTGCGATAGTCCGGGATGTGGTTGGAGAACAGGGTCGCCAGGCCTTCCACGTCGTTGCGCCAGTCGCGATGCAGTTCACAGGCCAGGCCGAACCAGGTCATCAGTTGCGCGCCGGAAGACGACATGCGGTCCCAGGCCGATTGACGGGTCAGTTCGTTGAATGTGCCGGAAGCGTCGGTCACCACGAACACCTCAAAGCCTTCCGCCAGGGCCGACAGCGCCGGGAATGCCACGCACACCTCGGTCACCACGCCGGCAATGATCAGTTGCTTCTTGCCGGTGGCCTTGATCGCCTTGACGAAATCTTCGTTGTCCCAGGCGTTGATCTGGCCTGGACGGGCAATGTACGGCGCATCCGGGAACAGCGCTTTGAGCTCGGGCACCAGCGGGCCGTTGGGGCCGGTTTCGAAACTGGTGGTGAGGATGGTTGGCAGTTTGAAGTACTTGGCCAGGTCAGCCAGGGCCAGCACGTTGTTCTTGAAACGGTCGGGTTCGATGTCGCGCACCAGAGAAAGCAGGCCTGCCTGGTGATCGACCAACAGAACGGCAGCGTTATCCTTGTCGAGACGTTTGTAAGAAGTAGTCATGGGGTCATCCTCGCTTTTAATCGATGCCGAATATTCGGCGAACAGGTGTTTTGATTGATCGTTCAAACGCGGCCAGACAAGCGTAGTCAGTCAAGCCTGGCGCGGTGCAGCCGTATATCCGTGTATCAACCGCTCATCCGACCGAACCGGCCCGACTGGAAATCGGCAAAGGCCTGGTGGATTTCCTGCTCGCTGTTCATCACGAACGGACCGTGGCCGACGATGGGTTCGTCGATCGGCTCGCCGCTGAGCAGCAACACGATGGCGTCGTTATTGGCTTCCAGACTGATCTGGTGGCCGTTGCGTTCGAACAACGCCAATTGCCCTTCGCGCACCAGTTCCAGGCCATTGACCTGAACCGTGCCACGCAGCACCACCAGTGCGGTGTTGCGACCTTCATGCAGATCCAGGGTCAGCAACTTGCCGCCGTTGAGGCGCAAGTCCCAGACATCGACCGGGGTAAACGTCCGCGCCGGGCCGGTGTGGCCGTCGAATTCGCCGGCGATCAAGCGCAGGCTGCCGGCCCTGTCCTTGAGCGGGATGCTCGGAATGTCGCCATCGAGAATCGTCTGGTAACCGGCGTCGGCCATTTTGTCTTTGGCAGGCAGGTTGACCCATAGCTGCACCATTTCCAGGGTACCGCCGGTTTTGGCGAAGCCTTCAGAGTGGAACTCTTCGTGGAGAATCCCCGAGGCGGCGGTCATCCATTGCACGTCGCCAGGGCCGATCTTGCCGCCGCTGCCGGTGGAGTCGCGGTGCTCCAGTTCGCCCTTGTAAACGATAGTCACGGTTTCAAAACCGCGGTGCGGATGCTGACCAACGCCACGACGCTCGGTGGTCGGGGTGAATTCGGCAGGGCCGGCGTGATCCAGTAGCAAAAACGGGCTGATGTGTTTGCCCAGGTTGTCATAGGAAAACAGCGTGCGAACCGGAAAACCGTCGCCGACCCAATGGGTCCGCGGGCTGGTGTAGATGCCGATGATGTTTTTCATGCTGCCTCCGAAATCTGTGGTTTGACGCGATGAACAGAGCTTAAAACCGCAGCCTTTGCTGCGCTAGACTGCAAAAATCAGCCTTAGCGTTCTATATGGAGAACGATGGTGGAAGACCTCAACACCCTCTACTACTTCACCCAAGTGGTGGAACACGGTGGTTTCGCCCCCGCCGGGCGGGCGCTGGACATGCCCAAATCGAAGCTCAGCCGCCGCATCGCCGAGCTCGAAGAACGCCTCGGCGTACGCTTGCTGCACCGCACCAGCCGACACTGTTCGCTGACCGAAATCGGCCAGGCCTACTACCAGCGTTGCCTGGCCATGCGCGTGGAAGCGGAAAGCGCCGCCGAACTGATCGAACGCAACCGCTCCGAGCCCCAAGGTCTGGTGCGCATCAGTTGCCCGACCGCGTTGCTCAACTCCTGGGTCGGGCCGATGCTGACCCGCTACATGCTCAAATATCCGTTGGTTGAGCTGTTCATCGAGAGCACCAACCGCCGGGTCGACCTGATCCATGAGGGTTTCGACATTGCCCTGCGCGTGCGTTTTCCGCCGCTGGAAAACACCGACATGGTGATGAAGGTGCTCGGCAACAGCACCCAATGCCTGGTGGGCAGCCCGACGTTTGCCGAGCGGCTGTCGTCGCCCGCGTCCCCGGCCGACCTCAGCGGTTTGCCCAGCGTGCATTGGGGCGCGGCGCAGCGTGAGTATCAGTGGGAATTGTTCGGTGCGAACGGCGCCAGCGCGTTGATTCGACACGCGCCGCGCATGGTCACCGATGACTTGCTGGCCTTGCGTCACGCGGTGCTCGCAGGGATTGGCGTCGCGCATCTGCCCAGCGTGGTAGTGCGCGAAGATATTGCCGCCGGACGCCTCGTCGAGCTGGTGCCGGGTTGGGCACCCAAGTGCGGGATCGTTCATGCGATCTTCCCCTCTCGCCGAGGGTTGTTGCCATCGGTGCGGACGTTGATCGACTTTCTCGGGGAAGAATTCAGCCACGCCGACATTGCTTGAGAAGCGCGACACGCGGGGCTGGCGGAGTTTTTATTTCGGACATAATATTGGCGCAGATTACAACCATAATATCCGCGCCCGTCCGAGGACACTGAACATGCAAAGCCCCAACCGAGAAGCCACCCTCGCTCAATGGATCGCTCAGGAACAAGCCATGCGCGCTCGACTGGCCGGGCCCGGCAGTCTGTCCCTGGCCGAGGTCAGCGCGCTGTCGCCCGCCGAGTTCTTCGAGGGCATCGGTAGCGGTGAACTGCCCTCACCGCCGATTGGCACGCTGATGGATTTCATCCCTGTCGAATGGTCGGCCGGGCTGTTCATCTTCCAGGGCACGCCGGATTCGCGACATTACAACCCGCTGGGCAGTGTGCATGGCGGTTATGCGGCGACCTTGCTGGATTCGTGCATGGGGTGCGCGATTCATACGCAGCTGAAAAAGGGCCAGGGTTACACCACGCTGGATCTGCGCATCAGTTATGTCCGCGCGTTGACCGGCGCCAGCGGGCCGGTGCGTGCCGAGGGCAAGCTTGTGCACCTGGGGCGTTCGACGGCGCTGGCCGAGGGGCGGATTTATGATGCGGATGGGCGGTTGTATGCGACGGGGTCGACGACTTGCATGATTCTTGAGGCACGCGGATAAGATCCGAAACCGAGTCGCGGCCATCGCGAGCAAGCTCGCTCCCACATTGGATGTGTGTACACCGAAGATCTCCTGTAGGAGCTTGCTCGCGATGGAGCCAGACTCAACACCGACAATCCCCGGACTACTCACGATTCATGACTTGCGGTAAACAGTGCTTTGCCCCACCAGCGGTTTTTCTCAAGGATTCAGGCGCGGATACTCGTGCTCATTCCCACTGCAAACCCTGGAGTCATTGATGTCTATTCCCGCATTCGGTCTTGGTACGTTTCGCTTGCAAGGCCAGGTGGTCATTGATTCGGTGAGCACTGGCCTGGAACTGGGCTACCGCGCCATCGATACCGCGCAAATCTACGAGAACGAAGCCGAAGTCGGCGAGGCCATCGCGGCCAGCGGCATTGCCCGTGAAGAACTGTTCATCACCAGCAAGATCTGGGTCGCCAACTTCGCCCAGGACCGCTTGATCGACAGCCTCAAAGAGAGCCTGCAAAAACTGCAGACCGACTACCTCGACCTGACGCTGATTCACTGGCCATCGCCGGAAGACCAGGTGCCGGTCGAAGAATTCATGGGCGCGTTGCTCGAAGCCAAAACACTCGGATTAACTCGCCAGATCGGCGTCTCCAACTTCACCGTCGACCTGATGAAGCAAGCCATCGCCGCCGTTGGTGCCGAGCAAATCGCCACCCACCAGATCGAACTGCACCCGTACCTGCAAAACCGCAAGGTCGTCGAGTTCGCGCAAAGCCAGGGCATCCAGATCACCTCCTACATGACCCTGGCCTACGGCGAAGTGCTGAAAGACCCGGTCATCCAGCAGATCGCCGCTCGCCTGCAGGCAACCCCCGCGCAAGTCACCCTGGCCTGGGCCATGCAGCTGAGTTACGCGGTGATCCCGTCGTCCACCAAACGCGCCAATCTGGAAAGCAACCTGAAGGCCTGCGCGCTGACCTTGAGCGACGCGGACATGGCGCTGATCGCCGGCCTTGAGCGCGGCCACCGCCTGACCAGCCCCAAAGGCATCGCACCGAACTGGGATTAAGCGTCAGGCCTGCGCCAGGTGTTGGTCCAGGCGCGTCATGGCCTGCAGCAACCGATCGACGGCTTCGTCGATCAGCCCTGTGCGGCCATCGCCGCAGGCACGCTCAAGGTTCTCGCAGCATTCGATCAGACTGACCGCCCGCACCATCAGCGCCCCGCCCTTGATGCGGTGCGCCAGCGTGCACAGGACATGCTGTTCGCCGCTCGCATGGGCCTTGAGCAACGCCTCCCGATCCGTGCGATTGGTCGCGGCCAAATCACTGAGCAGTTGATTGATCAGCTCGTCGTCCTCGCCGATATACCGCTCCAGACCGCTCAAGTCGATTTCGACGGTTGACGGTGTTGAGGGTGTTGAGGGTGTAGCGAGGGTCACGGGGGCAGCGGCAAATCTCGATGCCAACCAGGTGGCCAGATCCGCCAGCCGGATCGGTTTGAACAGGCAGTCGTCCATCCCCGCTTCCAGGCAACGGGCCTTCTCCTCGGGCTGTGCATTGGCGGTGAACCCCAGAATCAGGATCGGTTGCAATCCCTGAGCCCGCTCTTCATCGCGGATGGCCCCGGCCAATTCATACCCGCTGAGCACCGGCATGTTGCAGTCGGTGATCAGCACATCAAATTCATGCTCGCGCCATCGCTCAAGACCTTGCTGTCCATCTTCAGCGTCCATCACGCAGTGGCCCAGATAGCTCAACTGCCGTGAGAGCAGCAAACGATTGGCCGGGTAATCATCGACCACCAGAATCTTCAGCGCCCGGGTCTGCGTCAGCTCCTCACGATCAGGCAACTCGCTGGGCGGCAACGGTTGCAACACGGGCAGATCCAGACAGACATCAATCCGCGTGCCCCTGCCTGACACACTGTCGAGCTGCAATTGCCCTCCCATCATTTCGCACAGCGTACGGCTGATCACCAGCCCCAGTCCTGAGCCGGTGCGACCCGATTGCAGGCTGTTTTCCACTTGCGCAAACGGGCTGAACAGTCGCTGCCGATCAATCACGCTGATACCGATGCCGGTGTCTTGAATGCACACGGCGACCCTCAAATGCCCGGACAATCCGGGCTCGACCCGCAGCGTCAGGCGTACTTCACCTTCACGGGTGAATTTGATCGCGTTGCTCAGCAGATTGGACAGCACCTGCTTGAAGCGTGTGGGGTCGATCAACACGTCGGCATCGCTGTGCTCGCCCAGTTCGACGCGCCACTCCAGGTTTTTCTGCCGGGCCAGGCCTTCAAATACCCGGCACACCGATTCGACCAGCGAGCGCAGATTGGCCCGTTCCGGCGCCAGGGACAAATGCCCGGATTCGATGCGGGCGATGTCCAGAATGTCGCCAATCAACGCCAGCAATTGTTGCCCGGCATTGGCCGCCACCTCGATGGCCGACCGGTCGGTAACGCCTTCATCCGCGCGCTTGAGCGCCAATTCAAGCATGCCGAGCAGCGCATTCATCGGCGTGCGGATCTCATGGCTCATGGTCGCCAGAAACGTGGTCTTGGCGCGGTTTGCCTCATCCGCGGCGTCTTTGGCGTCCTGCAATTGACCGAGCAATTGTTGACGCAGGCCGATTTGCCGGCGCTGCCAGGCGATCCAGGCCAGCGCCAGCAACAGCAAGGCGCCGGCGCCGGCAAAGGCCTGGAGAATGTCCTGCCGGTGACGCAGCCAGAAGCTCTGCTCGACCATCAGGTCGTTGCGCCAATAGCCGGTCATTTCATCGATTTCCTCGGGGGAAATACTCAGCAGCGCCTTGTCCAGGATCGAGTGCAGCTCTACGGCCTCGCGACTGGTCGCCAGCGTGCTGCGGGCCGGATCGCTGCCGACGGTGCTGGTCACTTGCAACCGATCCCGATACTGCCGGGAAATCATGATCCGGGCACCGATCAACGAGTTGATTGCGCCGTCCGTCTTGCCCTCGGCGACCATTTCCATCCCGTCCGCTGTCAACGGGGCATTGACCAGTTCGACCTGCGGGAAATGCTTGCGAATGAATTCGCCGGCACTGTTGCCCTGGGTGATGGCCAGTTTTTTTCCGGCCATTTGATCCAGTGTCATGGGGCCGTCGGATGCGATGCGGGTCACCAGCACATTCGGGCTGGTCAGAAACGGCCGGGTAAAACGCAGTTCTGTTTCACGCTCAATACTGGGGCTGATCCCGGCGACCACATCAACATGACCGGTCCTGATCCACTCGAACAGTTCAGCCACTGAACGGGTTGGCTGAATGTCGAATTTCAAACCTGTACGCAAACTGATTTTCGCCAGCACATCGATGCTGATACCCCGGTACTTGCCCTCGCTGTCGATAAAGGAAATCGGCATGAGGTTTGGGTTGATCGCCACTCGCACGCGCGGATGATCATCGAGCCAGCGTTGCTCGGCGACAGTGAATTGCAGGACTTGCGTGCCGGCGATGGAAGCCCCGCTGCCTCCCCATCGCCGCAGGATATTCATTCGTTCATTGGTCGGAATCGCCGCCAGCGCCCGGTTGACGATGCGTTGCAACTGGAGGTTGTCGAGGTTCATCGCAAACGCGAAACGCCCGGACTCCATACGGGAAAAATCCGCCAGCTGAACGTTGTTGAGGTAATTTTTACTGATCAGGTAATTGACGCTGATGGCGTCGCCCAGATAGGCGTCCGATTGGCGAAACGCGACGGCGCCGACGGCGCCCAGTGTCGAAGGAAACAGCTGTACAGTGGCCTTGGGGTAAATGGCTCGCACTTGCTGCGCGGGCAAATAGTGGTACAGCATCGCCAGCCGTTTACCGGCCAGATCCGGGTCCAGAGGCTGAGATGAATCGGTGCGCGTGACCAGTACCGGTTGATCATCGGCGTAGGCACTGGACATCCGCAGCTGTGGATCTTCGACCTCATAGCGATTGGCCGTTCCCAACAGATCAGCCTTGCCGTCCTTGATTGCCCGCACCGCATCGCCCCGCGATGCGTAGCGCTGAACATCGATCTCCACGTGTAACAGCTGTTTGAGCAGCCCGGCATAGTCAGCCGTCAACCCTTCGTAGTCAGTGCCGGTGGTGGTGATGTCGAAGGGAGGGTAATCCGGTGCCGAGACGGCCAGCACCAGCCGGCCCTTTTGCCGCAGCACACGGGAATCGGCATCCGACAGCCTGACCTCGTAGCCGTCCACGCTGGAGCGTCCCAGCAGCGTCAGTGTTTGCGGTTGGGCGCAGACGCTGGAAATCCAAAGGCACCCCAGCAATACCCAGTGGGTCAGAAGGCGAAATCGTCGAAAAACACTCATTCAGATCAGATCGTTACGCTTGGCGAAATCCCTTAAGTGAACCTTGGAGTCCACGTTGAGTTTTTCGATCAAGCGGGTTTTGTAGGTACTGACGGTCTTATGGCTCAGGTTGGTGATTTCGGCGATTTCCTTGTTGCTCATACCTTGGGACACGTAACACAAGATGGTCAGCTCGCGATCGGAGAGTTTGTCGATCATCTCCTTTTCGCTGCGTTGCAGCGTGTTCAGCGACACCGAGCTCGAGGCGAGTTTGGCGAAATAGGAGTAACCGGCCATCACCGCGTGCACGGCCTTGTGCAAATGTTGCAGGTCGTTGGTTTTGGACACGTACGCGGCCGCACCGGCACGCATGCAACGATCCTGATAAAACCTTGGCTCTTGTGAAGTGAAGACCAACACCCGGCAGCGCACACCACTGGTCTTGATCCGGTTCAGTACATCCAGCCCGTCGAGTCCCGGCAAGCCCAGGTCCAGCACCACCAGATCCGGTTGATGCTCACGGATCATCGACAACACCTCGTTGCCGTTGGCCACCTCGTAAATCTGTTGAAACCCTTCCTGTTTGAGCAGGATTTTGACGGCAGCGCGAACCACCGGATGATCGTCCGCTATCAGCACTGACTTCATGGCAACTCCCTGAGCAAATACATGACAATCGGACATTGAATGCCCATAGGCCGGCTCCCTGTTAGACGCAGCAGCTGCGCGAAGACTGTTGCATGGAAATCCGCGCCCGACTACCTGACAGAAATGACAGTGCCGACGAACGGTAGTTGAGGATCAACGATGGCCATCAGCCGCTGAATGCACGTCAGATCGGGCACCGCAGCATCGCTCACCTGGATCTTTTGAAGTCCGCCGGCCGGGGTTGGCGGCCACTCAGCCGGCTGCCCGTAGATCAAGGCGTGGTGCACCTGCGGCTGATCAAGGAGGAAATCGCGCAGGTTCAAGGCGCCGTCCGCCAACGCGGCATTGATGACCAGCAGGTCGAAAGGCACGCCGCCGTATTCGACCAGGGTCAGCAGTTCCGCAAGGCTTTGCACGGGCGCCACGCGGTAATAATCGAGCCGGTTGAACAGGCGCTCGATTCTCATCCGCTGGAAATGCTGCTCGTCGGCAATCAGGATACGTAACGCTTTGTTCGACAACCGGGGCCCCCAAGAGGGTTTCAGATTTGAGGCTGCAAGGCTACGGAAGACCCGTCGAGCTTTCTGTAGGACTATTCCTAAATTCCGTGGCGCCACCTCGGTGGAGAGGAAAACGTCAGGGAGATGTCGTTGAGTGTCCGGGGGTTTTTGTCTCGGATCGTTACCGCTTATTGCCAGCCGAACCGGCGGATATAGAACCCCTTCACGGCCTGGGTCAGCGCCATGTACGCCAGCAGAATCACCGGCAGGAACACGAAATACAGCGACGGCAGCGCCTGCAATTTGAAGTAGTGCGCCAATGGCCCCATCGGCAGGAAGATGCCCACGGCCATGATGATCCCGGTCATCACCAGCAGCGGCATGGCTGCACGGCTTTGCAGGAACGGAATTTTCGGCGTGCGGATCATGTGCACGATCAGCGTCTGCGTCAGCAACCCGACCACGAACCAGCCAGACTGGAACAGGGTCTGGTGGTCCGGCGTGTTGGCGTCGAACACGTACCACATCAAGGCAAACGTGCTGATGTCGAAGATCGAACTGATCGGGCCGAAAAACAGCATGAAACGCCCGACATCCGCCGGTTGCCAACGCTGCGGTTGCTTGAGCATTTCTTCATCGACGTTATCGAACGGGATGGCGATCTGCGAAATGTCGTAGAGCAGGTTCTGCACCAGCAGGTGCATCGGCAGCATCGGCAGGAACGGGATGAACGCGCTGGCCACCAGCACTGAGAACACGTTGCCGAAGTTCGAGCTCGCAGTCATTTTGATGTACTTGAGCATGTTGGCGAAGGTCCGCCGCCCTTCGAGCACGCCCTCCTCCAGCACCATCAGGCTTTTCTCCAGCAGGATGATGTCGGCCGCTTCCTTGGCGATGTCCACGGCACTGTCCACCGAAATACCGATGTCGGCAGTGCGTAGCGCCGGCGCGTCATTGATGCCATCGCCCATGAACCCGACCACATGGCCGTTGCCCTTGAGCAGACGGACGATGCGCTCCTTGTGCGACGGCGTCAGTTTGGCGAAGACGTTGGCGGTCTCCACCGCCACGGCCAGTTCGGCATCCGTCATGCGCTCGATGTCGTTGCCCATCAACAGGCCTTGCTGCTCCAGACCGACTTCGCGGCAGATCTTCGCAGTCACCCGTTCGTTGTCGCCGGTCAGCACTTTTACCGCCACGCCGTGAGCGGCCAATGCTTTCAGGGCCGGTGCGGTGCTTTCCTTCGGCGGATCGAGAAACGCCACGTAACCGATCAGCGTCAGGGCCTGTTCATCCGCCAGGCTGTAGGTGTCGCGCCCTTCGATCATTGGTCGGGCGGCGACTGCTACCACGCGCAGTCCTTCGGCATTGAATGCAGCGGTCACTTGGCGAATCCGTGCCAACAGGTCATCACTCAGTGCTTCATCGACCACGCCGTGCCGCACACGGGTGCACACCGCCAGCACCTCTTCCACCGCGCCTTTGCAGATCAGCAAGTGCGAGTGATCGCGCTCGGCGACTACCACCGACATGCGCCGGCGGGTGAAGTCGAACGGGATCTCGTCGACTTTGTGAAACGCCGTGCCGACTTTCAGTTCACGGTGGACCTCGACGTGCTCGAGCACCGCCACGTCCAGAAGGTTTTTCAGGCCGGTCTGGTAGTAGCTGTTGAGGTAGGCCATTTCCAGCACGTCATCGGAATCGTTGCCCCAGACATCGACGTTGCGCGCCAGAAAAATTTTGTCCTGGGTCAGGGTGCCGGTCTTGTCCGTGCAGAGCACGTCCATGGCGCCGAAGTTCTGGATCGCGTCGAGCCGTTTGACGATGACTTTTTTGCGCGACAGGAACACCGCGCCTTTGGCCAGGGTCGAGGTGACGATCATCGGCAGCATTTCCGGGGTCAGGCCCACGGCAATCGACAGCGCAAACAGCAGCGCTTCGGTCCAGTCGCCTTTGGTGAAACCGTTGATGAACAGCACCAGCGGCGCCATGACAAACATGAAGCGGATCAGCAGCCAGCTGACTTTGTTGACCCCGGTCTGAAACGACGTTGGCGCGCGGTCCGTGGCACCGACCCGCTGGGCCAGCGCACCAAAATAGGTGCTATTGCCCGTGGTCAGAATCACCGCAATCGCGGTGCCGGACACCACGTTGGTGCCCATGAACAGGATGTTGTCGAGGTCCAGCGGGTTGCTCGTGTCGCTGTCCTGCTGGCGGGGGAATTTTTCCACCGGCATCGATTCCCCTGTCATGGCCGCCTGGCTGACAAACAAATCCTTGGCACTGAGCACCCGGCAATCGGCGGGAATCATGTCGCCCGCCGAGAGCACGATCAGATCGCCCGGCACCAGCAATTTGATCGGCACTTCGCTGCGCAGGGCATCGCGACGCATGACCGTGGCGGTGTTGCTGACCATCGCCTTGAGCGCGTCGGCGGCCTGGTTGGACTTGGTTTCCTGCCAGAAGCGCAACAAGGTCGAGAGCACCACCATCGAGAAAATCACGATGGCGGCTTTCATGTCTTCGGTCAGCCACGAGATGACCGTGAGCAATGTCAGCAGCAGGTTGAACGGGTTTTTGTAGCAGTGCCACAGGTGAGTCCACCACGGCAGCGGTTGCTCGTGCTCGACTTCGTTGAGGCCGAATTGCACGCGCAGTGCGTCGGCTTCGAGTTCGCTCAGGCCGTCGGTGTGACTGCCGAGGTTGTTCAGCAGTTGGCCGGTGTCGCTGTTGGCGGCGCCCACCAGGGTTTGCGCCAGGGTCGGCGGCACCTCACGGCTGACCGTGGTGTCGGTGAAGGTTTCCAGCAGCGCCAGGCGACGAAAGTGTCGGACGATGTGGCGGGTGCGCAGGAATCCGGCGAAGAACTCTTTGAGCAGGGTCAGGTTCATGGCAGTTCCCCCAGGGTCAGCCGGGAAACCTTCCAGCAGGCGTGTCGGTGCGCCGCGATGACGACAACAAGTCGAACATCACGCACGGTTCAGCGTCGATGAGAGGACGTCGGGACACGGACCAGGACTGGCCGCGATCGGGATGCCGCTGCTCGCTTTTACGGCGAGACAACGGCACAAAAAATGTGCGCGTTATCTTGCCGAGGATGTGCCGGTTATTGGAACCGGCCGACTACTGTCACTCGAACAAGTACCCACTGTGGGTCTCCGCTATTGATGAAAACGCGCGAAGCTTACGCCCCGATTTCTGGAGAGTAAACGAAGGAACGGTGTGTTGCGGGGGAATTGCGGGGTTCTTCAGGGAGGGTTCAGCTTCGAAGATTTTCGGTGTTATTTCGGGCCCCATCGCGGGCAAGCCCGCTCCCACAGGGATCGTCAGTGAACACAGATTTTGTGTAAGACGGAGATCACTGTGGGAGCGGGCTTGCCCGCGATGACGGCCTCTCTGTTGCCGAGAATTTTAGCTGGCAGTCGCTAGCAGCAAATCCATCACCGACCGACCCTGCCCCCGACTCTTGCCATGCTCATACAAGGACCCGGCAATCTCATCCGCGCGAATCGGCAGGATCGACAACAAGGTGTCGCTCAAACCATGGCTCGCCTGGCAGAAGCCCTGCATGTAGATGCCGGCCTTGCAGCGCTCGTCGGTGATCAGCTTGTAATTGCGGTCCACCTCGAAATCGCCGAGATACTGCTCCAGCGGCGCCAGCAGTTTGCGGTGCATCTGACGCTCATACCCGGTGGCCAGCACCACCGCGTCGTAATGACGAACCGTGACTTCGCCGGTGGCGTTGTTACACATTGTCAGTTCGATGCCGCGCTCGGTGGCGGTGGCTTTTGAGAGGGTGGTCAGGGTACGGAACGCATGACGGGCGATGCCCGAGACTTTCTGGCGATAGAAGATGCCGTAGATGCGTTCGATCAGGTCAATGTCCACCACCGAATAGTTGGTGTTGTGGTACTCGTTGACCAGGCGCTCGCGCTCGCTGCTCGCCTGCTGGAACACCAGATCGGTGAACTCCGGCGAGAACACTTCGTTGACGAACGGGCTGTCATCCGCCGGCTTCAGCGCCGAGCCGCGCAGAATCATGTCGACCTGCACCGACGGGAAGCTGTCGTTCAAATCGATGAAGGCTTCCGCCGCGCTCTGCCCTCCGCCGATGATCGCGATGCTCATCGGTTGATTGTTCACGCACGGCTGCTTGGCCATTTGTGCCAGGTACTGCGAGTGATGGAACACTCGCCCGTCATCCTTCAACGCTTTGAACGCTTCGGGAATGCGCGGTGTTCCACCCGCACTGACGACCACCGAACGAGCGGTGCGTACGTGTTGCTGGCCCCGTGTATCGCGGGAGATCACGCGCAACGCTTCGACCTGCTGGTTGTGCACCACCGGCTCGATGGTCAGCACTTCTTCGCCGTAGCGGCTCTGTTCGGCAAATTGCCCGGCGACCCAGCACAGGTAGTCGTTGTATTCCATGCGGCATGGATAGAACGTGCCGAGGTTGATGAAATCCACCAGACGACCGTGGTGCTTGAGGTAGTTGACGAAGGAATACGGACTGGTCGGATTGCGCAGGGTCACCAGGTCCTTGAGGAAGGAAATCTGCAATTCGCTTTGGGTCACCAGGGTGTTGCCGTGCCAGCGGTAATCCGCCTGTTTGTCGAGAAACAGTACATCCAGTTCGCCCTGACTCGGCCCGCGCTCTTGCAGCGCGATGGCCAGCGCCAGGTTCGAAGGGCCGAAACCGACGCCGATCAGGTCGTGAACGATGGGCGATGCAATTGCCTGTGTCATTTCCAGTGTCCTCTGGATGAACCCCTCAACAGTGGGGAGTAAGCCTAAGTGACCTGACCAGCCTTGAGCAGGACAGCAAGTCGTCTGTTGATAGGGAACGAGGACAATGAAAAAAAATTTAATGTTGTTTTTTACCCGCCGGAGAAGATCAGTGGGCATCCCACTGGCGCATCCGCACGCGGCAATGCTTCATCGCATTGACGATGTGCTTCTCCACCAGCGCCCGTGAAATCCCCAGGCGTTCGGCGATTTCCGGGTGCGACAGGCCATCGATCTTGCGCAACAGGAAACTCTCGCGGCACAGCCGTGGCAATTCCGCCAGGGCACGCTGGACCATCTCCAGGCGCTGGCCGTGGTCGAGGCTGCTGTGGGGCGAAGGGGTGAAGTAGCGTTCTTCGTTGTCGAGCACTTCCAGCGACTCGACCTGACGCAAGGCATTGCGTCGATGGTCGTCGATCACCAGATTGAGCGCGGTGCGATAAAGGAATGCCCGGGGCTGTTCGATCGGCGTGTCGCTGGAACGCTCCAGAACCCGCACATACGCGTCATGCACCACATCCTCGGCCACCTGACGGTTGCCCAGCTTGGCGTTGAGGAAACACACCAGCTCGCGATAGTAGTTTTCCAACCATGACTCCCGGCCGCACGGGTGCGGTTTCTATCCTTGAGCCACGTCGACGACCGCCGAAAATGGGCAGTGGCACGATAGTGGCAGTTCGAGATGCGTAATTTATAGTAATTCTCATATAGATTTAAAGTATTGCTTCAACTTGCCCGGCAAATAGTCTTGAACTACAGGTGTAACCCTATATGTCCGCACCTAAATTCCCCGCCGCCTTCCTCGTATAAAGGACAGCTCCCCGTCTCTGTCGGCCTCCCGACAGCGTTCAACTGTTGCCGGATTTCGTGCACAGGCTGAACGACGGGCCTATTTCCATTGGCCGGAACCCTGCATGAAACGTCCCCGACAGACCCGACGCGCCCTGCTTGTAGCCCTTTGTCTGATCCCCGTTATCGCCGTGGCTGCCTGGCAGGTCATCCCGCCTGGCCGAGACAAATTTGCCACCGTGCAAGTCAGTCGTGGCGACATCGAAAGCAGCGTCACCGCCCTCGGCACCCTGCAACCTCGACGCTACGTCGACGTCGGTGCACAGGCGTCCGGGCAGATCCAGAAAATCCACGTGGAAGTCGGTGATGTGATCAAGGACGGCCAGCTGCTGGTGGAAATCGACCCGTCCACGCAGCAGGCCAAACTCGACGCCGGACGTTTCTCCATCGAAAACCTCAAGGCGCAACTCGAAGAACAACGGGCACAGCACGCACTGGCCCGGCAAAAATTCCAGCGCCAGCAGAACCTCAAGGCCGGCGGCGCCACCCGCGAAGAAGACGTGCAAACCGCCCAGGCTGAGCTGCGCGCCACCCAGGCGCGCATCGACATGTTCCAGGCGCAGATCCGCCAGGCCCAGGCCAGCTTGCGCAGTGATCAGGCCGAGCTCGGCTACACACGAATCTACGCGCCGATGTCCGGCACCGTGGTTGCACTCGATGCCCGGGTCGGCCAGACCCTGAACGCGCAACAGCAAACACCGTTGATACTGCGCATCGCCAAGTTGTCGCCGATGACCGTCTGGGCCGAGGTGTCGGAAGCCGACATCGGCCACGTCAAACCCGGCATGTCGGCCTGGTTCACCACCCTCAGCGGCGGCAAGCGTCGCTGGAGCAGCACCGTGCGGCAGATTCTGCCGGTGCCGCCCAAGCCTCTGGACCAGACCAGCCAGAGCGGCGGCAGCCCGGCCAGTTCGAGCAAAAGCGGCAGCGCCCGCGTGGTGCTGTACACCGTATTGCTCGACGTCGACAACGCCGACAACGCGCTGATGGCGGAAATGACCACGCAGGTATTCTTCGTGTCCGACCAGGCGAAAAACGTCCTCACCGCGCCCATCGCCGCGTTGCAAAGCGGCACCCAACCGAACATTCAGAGCGCCCAGGTCGTCGCCAAAAACGGCCGTATCGAGCAACGCGACGTGCGCACCGGCATCAGCGATCGCCTGCGCGTGCAGATCCTCGACGGTTTGCAGGAAGGCGATCACCTGTTGATCGGCCCGGCCGACGGGAGTGGCGGCTGAATGCTGACGCCCCTGATCGACCTGCAGGACATCCGCAAATCCTACGGCGGCGGCGATTCACCGCAGGTTCACGTGTTGCGCGGCATCGACCTGTCGATCCATGCCGGTGAATTCGTGGCGATTGTCGGTGCGTCAGGTTCCGGCAAGTCGACGCTGATGAACATCCTCGGCTGCCTTGATCGCCCGACCTCGGGCGAATACCGCTTCGCCGGGGAAAACGTCGCCGGGCTCGACAGCGATGAGCTGGCCTGGCTGCGCCGCGAAGCCTTTGGTTTTGTGTTCCAGGGCTATCACCTGATTCCGTCCGGCTCGGCCCAGGAAAACGTCGAAATGCCGGCGATCTACGCAGGCACCCCGGCCGCCGAGCGCCACGCCCGCGCCGCCGCACTGCTTGACCGCCTCGGCCTCGCCTCGCGCACCGGCAACCGTCCGCACCAACTCTCCGGCGGCCAGCAACAACGGGTGTCCATCGCTCGCGCCTTGATGAACGGCGGCCACATCATCCTCGCCGACGAACCCACCGGCGCCCTCGACAGCCACAGTGGCGCCGAGGTCATGACGCTGCTGGATGAACTGGCGAGCCAGGGCCATGTGGTGATTCTTATCACCCACGACCGCGAAGTCGCGGCCCGGGCCAAACGCATCATCGAAATCCGCGACGGGCTGATCATCAGCGACAGCGCCCACGACAACCCCGACGTACAAAGCTCGGCCAACCCCGGCGCCCTGCAAGCGGTCGATCTGCGCAAGCGCCTGAGTGAAGGCGCTGAAGCCACCGGCGCCTGGAAAGGCGAACTGGTGGACGCCGTACACGCCGCGTGGCGGGTGATGTGGATCAACAGGTTTCGCACCGCCCTGACGCTGCTCGGGATCATTATCGGCGTTGCGTCGGTGGTGGTGATGCTGGCCGTTGGTGAGGGCAGCAAGCGTCAGGTGATGGCGCAAATGGGCGCGTTCGGCTCGAACATCATTTACCTCAGCGGCTCGGCACCGAACCCGCGAACGCCGCAGGGCATCATCACCCTTGATGACGTCGCGGCGGTGGGCAGCCTGCCGCAGGTGACGCGCATCATGCCGGTCAACGGCCAGGAAGCCGGGGTGCGTTTCGGCAACCTCGATCACTTGAGCTACGTTGGCGGCAATGACACAAACTTCCCGGCAATCTTCAATTGGCCAGTGGTGGAAGGCAGCTATTTCACCCAGGAAGATGAACGCAACGCCGCGGCCGTCGCGGTGATCGGCCACAAGGTGCGGACCAAATTGCTCAAGGATGTCGCCAACCCGATCGGTCAGTACATCCTGATCGAAAACGTGCCGTTCCAGGTGGTCGGCGTGCTCGCGGAAAAAGGCGCCAGCTCCGGCGACACCGACAGCGACGACCGCATCGCCATCCCGTATTCCGCCGCGAGTGTGCGGCTGTTCGGCACCCACAACCCCGAATACGTGGCCATCGCGGCGGCTGATGCGCGCAAGGTCAAAGAGACGGAAACCGCCATCGAGCAGTTGATGTTGCGTCTGCACGACGGCAAAAAGGATTTCGAGCTGACCAACAACGCGGCGATGATTCAGGCCGAAGCGCGCACGCAAAACACCCTGTCGCTGATGCTCGGTTCGATCGCCGCGATTTCGCTGTTGGTGGGCGGGATTGGTGTGATGAACATCATGCTCATGACCGTGCGCGAACGCACCCGCGAGATCGGCATCCGCATGGCCACCGGCGCCCGGCAACGCGACATCCTGCGGCAGTTCCTCACCGAAGCGGTGATGCTCTCGGTGGTTGGCGGTCTGGCGGGCATTGCCTTGGCGCTGATCGTCGGCGGCGTGCTGATCCTCAGCGAAGTCGCGGTCGCGTTCTCTTTGATAGCGGTACTCGGTGCCTTCGGCTGCGCCCTGGTCACCGGTGTTGTCTTCGGCTTCATGCCGGCTCGCAAAGCTGCCCGGCTCGACCCGGTCACGGCCCTTACCAGTGAATGATCGACCTATGAAAGCGCCACTCAGCCTGTTGACCCTTTGCGTGTTGCTCAGCGCGTGCGCCAGCCCGGACCCGCGTCCGGACAGTGGCCTGCAGCCGCCGCCCGCCTGGCAGTCGGCGCACAGTGAAAATGCCCCGTTGCGCAACGCCCAGTGGTGGACGCACTTTGGCAGCCCGCAGCTCGCTCAACTGATTGAACAGGCCCGCGTCGGCAGCTATGACCTGGCGGCGGCGCTGGCTCGGGTTCGTCAAGCCCAGGCCACCACTGTGATCGCCGGCGGCTCGCTGCTGCCGGAAGTGAAGTCAGCGGTGAACGCCAACCGCCAGAAGCTGATGCGCGGCAACGGCTACAGCCAACTGGACGCCGACAGCAGCGACAAGGCGGTGGATTATTTCGACGCCAGCCTCAGCGCCAGTTATGAAATCGATTTCTGGGGCGGCCAGCGCGCCTCGCGCGACAGTGCGCAATGGGGCCTGCGGGCCAGTGAATTCGATCGCGACACGGTGGAATTGACGCTGCTCAGCGCAGTCGCCAACACTTATGCGCAAGCGTTGTCATTGCAGGAACAACAGCGCATCGCGCAGCTCAATCTGGCGAATGCGCAAAAGGTTTTGAATCTGGTACAGACCCGCTTCGACGCAGGCTCGGCCACCGCACTGGAACTGGCCCAGCAAAAGAGTCTGGTGGCCGCGCAACAACGGCAGTTGCCACAGGTTCAGCAACAAGCCGAAGAAGCGCGAATCACCCTCGCCGCCCTCCTCGGTCGACCGGTTCAGGAGTTGAAGCTCGACGATCAACGCTTCGATCAGCTCAGTTGGCCGGTCATCGGCGCGGGCGTGCCCAGCGACTTGCTCAACCGCCGCCCGGATATCGCTCGCGCCGAAGCGCAGTTGGCGGCGGCACGCGCCGACGTGACCGTGGCCCGGGCGAAAATGCTACCCACCGTGACATTGAGCGCCCAGCTCGGGTCTGGCGCCGACACCTTCAGCGATGTGCTGCGCAGCCCGTTCTACAACCTCACCGCCGGACTGGTCGCACCGATCTTCAACAACGGCCGCCTGAGCGCCGAACGCGACAAAGCCACGGCGCGCCAGGAAGAGCTGCTGGAAACCTACCGTGGCGCGATCATCAACGGCTTTGCCGACGTGGAAAAAGCGCTGACCGGTATTCGCGGACTGGACGCCCAGCGCCAATGGCAAAGTGAAGAATTGAATCAGGCGCAAACGGCGTTCGACATTGCGCAAAGCCGCTATCAGGCCGGGGCCGAGGATTTGCTGACGGTGCTGGAGACGCAGCGCACGTTGTATGCGGCGCAGGATCTGAATGTGCAGCTGCGGTTGGCGAGGTTGCAGGCGAGTATTGCGCTGTACAAGGCGCTTGGGGGTGGGTGGCAGGTTTTGTGACTTGCAGCGCCAGTGAGTCCGCCATCGCGAGCAGGCTCGCTCCCACATTAGTCCTGCGTACACCGTTCCATTGTGGGAGCGAGCCTGCTCGCGATTGAACGATAACGCGGTATCTCTGGATCAACTGGTAATCGGCTTGGCCTTCAGATTCCGCGCATACCACGGTCGCTGCGGCACTTTGCGGAACAGATCTTCCAGTTTCTTCTCGTCTTCGCCAAAGGTAATCCGCAGCGCCAGCTTCATGGTTTCCGGGTCCATTTCCACCGACTTGCCCGCCTGCAAACCCGGCGTGGTGTTGCAGCCGTGGGTGCTCGGGCCCAGCCAAGGATCGTCGATCTCGACCCAGCGCCCGGGCGCAAACCAGGGCACGCCATTGACTTCCAGGCGACTCACTTCCCCCGGATGAAAGCGTTCGTGTGCGCGGAACCAGTCTTCGAGACGGTCATCGATCCAGCCATGGAAATGCCAGAACACCGGGTTCACATGGGATGAAAACGGATCGCCAAGAAAGTCGTTTTCCGCCGCGAACCAGCGGGCGGAAAAGTCTGCGGTGTCCCGCGCGAACGGCACAGGTTGGCCGTTGGACGGGTCGCGAGGCACCGATGCCCAGCGCATGTGCAACCAGTCATGCAGGCCCAGTTCGACCTCGGAACCGAACTGCCCCAGGGTCAATTTCGCCAAGTAGCGCGGGTCACGGTAACGCGATTCCCAGACCTGAAAATTACTGTGGTAAGTCTCGGCCGTCTTGAGATCGGCCACCCACTGCGAATACTCGTCATCGTCATCGGCGCGCCAGGCGGGTGGCAGCGCGGTACCGTCGTGGTTGTCGAAGTAACGAGCAAAGCCTTGGCGATCACGCACCAGTTCCGGTTGCGGCAACGGAAACTGCTGCCAGGACGGCAAGTCTTGCAGGGAGCGCGCGGTGCCGAGCATGTGCCGGTGCATAAAGAAAAAGTCGATGCCTGAACCATTGCGGTCCTTGCGCGGCCCACGCGCATCGCGCTCCTTGTCCCGCCGCCCCGGCTGCCAGCCGATACCACGCAAGGCGTTGCGTTTGTCTTCGGACAAGGTGTGCCATTTGTCTCGCGAAGCGTGCCAGAGCTGGTGGAACAAGCGGTGCTCGGGCGAAATCAGCCACGCCAGCAACGCCGGGCCCAGGCCCGTGCGCTCACGTGCTTCGGGGAACACTTGCTTGACCGCGACGAAACGATTGTCCTGAGCGGTCAAGGCCAGCGGACGATCCAGACGCAGCACGCACCCACTCAAGGTGCCGCTGCCGGCATTGCCGAATGCGGCCCAGACCTCGTCCAGCGTGAAGGTGAACTCGTAATCCGGCGTCCCGGTCGGGGAGCGGGAATCGATCAAGCGCCAGCTCAACTCGGTGCTGTTCGTGCCCGCCAGATCGCCGAGGACGCGATAGCGCGGCGGCGGCCCGGCACGCAGCGCCTCGAACGTATCGAGAAAACCGTTGAGCCCTCGGCCCTTGTGACCGACATCAAGCAGCAGTTGCAGGCCCTCGCGAGCTAAACCGTCGAGCCCGGCGTCACGGCCTTCGAAACGAATGTCCCAAACGCCTTGCAAGGTGTTGGCCAACCGCTGCCCGGCCACATCCGCGACGTCGAATGACGCTTCGCCGGGGGTAATCGTCGGGTCCGGTTTTGTCAGTTCGCGATGCCCGTAATACGCCGCAGGCAGGGCAGCGCCGGTCAGTGCCAGGCCCGCCAGGAACCATCGTCGAGAAATCGTCATTGCCCTACCTGTGTCAGCCATGGAGCAGGCTTTATCCAAGCTAGAACGTTCATCACCTCGACAAATTTAAGAGCATCGCGAGCAGGCTCGCTCCCACAAGTAGTGCGCTAATCAGGCGGGAGCGAGCCTGCTCGCGATGAGGCCCGCACAAACGACTAAATTCTTGCCCTGGCCACTCGTTCTTCCCAGATAGCAAAGGCCCCCGCGCCTGCACCCTCGACGGCGAACCTGACTGAGATGGCAATGACAAAACCTCGTTCGAAAAAGGCTCTTTTCATTGGCCTGCCCCTGGCGCTGGCCATCGCTGGCGCGGCGGGGTTTGCGGCCTGGGATTACTGGCTCAACGACAATCCCGGCTACCCGGTCGCGGTGATGAAACAGGCCGATGAACTGCAAGAGCGCATCCTCTCGTTCGACAGCCACATCACCGTCCCGATGGATTTCGGCACCGCCGAAAACGAGGCTGACAAGGACGGTAGCGGTCAGTTCGACCTGGTCAAGGCGGCACGCGGTCGCCTGTCAGGCGCGGCGCTGACCATTTTCGGCTGGCCGGAAATCTGGAACGGCGACAACGCCCCGCACCGCCCGACCGCCGGGTTCATCGACGAAGCCCGTCACGAGCAGGAAACCCGCTACAAAATCATCAGCACCCTGGTGCGCGACTTCCCCAATCAGGTCGCCATCGCCTACACCCCGGACGATTTCCGACGCCTGCACGGCGAGGGCAAGTTCGCTGTGTTCATCAGCATGCTCAACGCCTACCCACTGGGCAACGACGTCAATGCCCTGGATAAATGGGCCGCCCGCGGAATGCGCATGTTCGGCTTCAGTTACGTGGGCAATAACGCCTGGGCCGATTCGTCCCGGCCGCTGCCGTTTTTCAATGATTCCCGTGATGCGCTGGGCGGCCTGTCGGAGCTGGGCAAGCAGGCGGTGCATCGCCTGAACGACCTCGGGGTCATCATCGACGTGTCGCAAATGTCGACCAAAGCGCTTGAGCAAGTCAGTCAATTGAGCCGTGCCCCGATGGTTGCCTCGCATTCGGCGCCACGGGCGCTGGTGGACATCCCGCGCAATCTCAGCGACAGCGAAATGCAGCTGATCAAGAACAGCGGCGGCGTGGTGCAGATCGTCGGTTTCCCGACCTACATCAAGCCCCTAAGTCAGGCCACCCAGGACAAACTCAACGCCCTGCGTGCGCGCTTTGACCTGCAACCGCTGCAAGGCCTGGAGATGGCGCTGATGCCGGGTGACCCGGTGATCACCGTGTGGTCGGAACAGCGCTTCGGCGAATACGCCAGTCAGCTCTACGGCATCATTGATGAAGAGCCCAAGGCCACCCTCAAGGATTACGGCGACGCCATCGATTATGCGGTGAAAAAAATCGGCATCGACCACGTCGGCATCAGCTCCGACTTCAACGACGGCGGCGGCCTTAACGGTTGGAAAGACGTCAGCGAGGCACGCAACGTGACCGCCGAGCTGATCAGTCGCGGCTACAGCGAAGCCGACATTGCCAAGCTCTGGGGCGGCAACTTCCTGCGGGTTTGGGATCAGGTGCAGAAGTCCTCCAGACCCGTCGCCAAACACTGACCTTCACCTTTGCCAAGCGAACCGAATCCATGACCAACCGTCGTACCTTCCTCAAGCAGGCTGGCGTTATCGCGGCCGGCATCCCCCTGAGTTCCGCCGTCAGCCTGCCTGCGCTGGCTGCCACGCCGGCGCCGGCGCCGCTGCCCAAAGACAAATGGGCGCAGTTTCGCCAGTTGTTCAATCAGGACCCCGACTACCTGCATTTCGCCAACTTTCTGGTGACCTCGCACCCACGACCGGTGCGCGAGGCGATCGAGATGCACCGCGCCAACCTCGATCGCAACCCCGGTCTGGCGATGGACTGGCATCGCGGTGAAACCGAACGCCGCGAAGAAGAAGTCCGCGTGTGGGCCGGCCGTTACCTGAACGCCAAACCGTCGCAGATCGCCCTGACCGGCAGCACCACCGAAGGCCTGGCAATGATTTATGCCGGTATTCATGTGCGTCCGGATCAGGAAATCCTCACCAGCGAGCATGAACACTACGCGGCCAACAGCGTGTTCGAATTCCGCACGCAGAAGGACGGCACCCAGGTGCGCAAAATCAAATTGTTCGAGGACCCGTACAAGGTTTCGACCGACGAAATACTGGCTTCGATTACCCGCAACATCCGTCCCGAGACCCGCGTGCTGGGCATGACTTGGGTGCACTCCGGCAGCGGTGTGAAATTGCCGATCGGCGAGATCGGCAAACTGGTCGCCGAGAAAAACCGCGACCGCGAGGAAAAGGATCGCATCCTTTATGTCGTCGATGGCGTCCACGGTTTCGGCGTGGAAAACCTCGATTTCCCGGACATGCATTGCGACTATTTCATCGCCGGCACCCACAAATGGATGTTCGGGCCACGGGGCACCGGGATCATCTGCGCCCGCTCGGACGAGATGAAAGATGTCACGCCGACCATCCCGACGTTCTCCGAAGCGACCACGTTTTCGACCGTGATGACCTACGGCGGCTATCACTCGTTTGAACACCGCTGGGCGCTGACCGAAGCGTTCAAATTGCATCTGGACCTGGGCAAGGCCGAGGTTCAGGCGCGCATTCACGAGATCAACAGCTACCTGAAAAAGCGCTTGCAGGCGCATCCGTCGGTGGAGCTCGTCACGCCGCTGTCGCCTGAGTATTCCGCCGGTTTCACGTTCTTCCGGATCAAGAACCGCGACTGCGAGGAAGTGGCCAATTTCCTGATGGACCAGCGCGTGGTCTGTGATGCCGTCGACCGTGATGTCGGGCCGATCATTCGCCTGTCCCCGGGCCTGCTCAACACCGAGGCGCACATCGACCGCGTCGTGGCGCTGTTGGCCAGCAAGCTCTGACACACCGATTCCCTTTAGCGAGAATGCTCATGAAAAACATCCTGCACAGACTCGGATCGTCGCGCCCACAATCGCGGGCGTTGACCCTGCTGGCATTGCTCGGCGCCGCGTTGCCCAGCGGTGCCCAAGCCTCCACTGCGCCGCTGCCGGGCAAGGTGTTCAAGGACTGCCGCCACTGCCCGGAAATGGTGGTGCTGCCCGCCGGCACCTTCACCATGGGCACACCGGAAGGTGAAGTCGGTCGCGAGCACGATGAAGGACCGATGCACGAAGTGACGTTCGCCAAGCCCTTCGCCATGAGCCGGTACCAGATCACTGCCGGTGAATGGGACCAATACCTGAAGGAAACCGGGATCACCCTCCCCGACGGCGACACCCGCCCCGGCCGCGAGTGCATCAACAGCAAACCGCGTTATCCACAGGGCCCGCGCCAGCCGGCGGTGTGCATGAATTTCGCCGAGGTCAGCGCGTATGTCGCGTGGCTGTCGCTCAAGACCGGCCAGCACTACCACATCGTCAGCGAGGCTCAGCGCGAATACGCCGCCCGTGCCGGATCAACCGGACCGTTCCCGTTCCCGTTCGATGAGGGCACCGAGTACAGCATCGCCACCCACGCCAATACGTACGGGCCAACCGACGGTTTCAGCTACACCTCCCCCGCCGGCAGCTACCCGCCGAACGCCTTCGGCATGTACGACATGCACGGCAATGTCTACGAGTGGATCGCCGACTGCGAACACAGCGATTACGTCGGCGCCCCCACCGACGGCAGCGCCTGGGTCGAAGGCAACTGCGAAGCCCTGCAGATTCGCGGCAACGACTGGGGCGAAGCGCCGGTGTTCTCGCGTTCCGGCAACCGCAACAACATCTACCCGCAAACCCGTGGCGACTGGATCGGTTTCCGCGTGGTACGCGAGCTGCCGTCCAAAGGCTGAGCCCCCTCCCCTTCGGCCGCCGCCAGTCGGCGGCCGTCTAAATTAAACGCCTGACCACACGTTCTACTGGGTATGCCTCACGACCCAAGGGACCGTCCTCAAATGCATCTCCTCAAGACCCTGCCTACGCGCGGTGCAATTCATGAATTGTTCACCCTCCTGAAACCGTTCCGGCTGGTGGTCAGCCTGTCGATCATTCTGGGCATGGTGGGCGGTCTGAGCGTGACGGTGCTGCTGGCCACGATCAACAATGCGCTGCATTCGCAAAGCGGCCTGACCCAAGGCGTGGTTGCGCTGTTCGGCGGCCTCTGCCTGTTGGCCCTGGCGAGTTCAATCTGCTCGGACATCGGCACCAACTATGTTGGCCAGCACATCATTGCCAAGCTGCGCAAAGAGCTGGGAGAGAAGGTGCTGTCGGCGCCCATCGAACAGATCGAACGCTATCGCAGCCACCGTTTGATCCCGGTGCTGACCCATGACGTCGACACCATCAGCGACTTCGCATTTGCCTTCGCGCCGCTGGCCATTTCCCTGACCGTGACCCTCGGCTGCATGGGCTACCTGGCCCTGTTGTCGTGGCCGATGTTCCTGATGATGGTGTTGGCGATTGCCATCGGCACAGGCATCCAGTTCTACGCCCAGGGCAAAGGCATCAAAGGCTTCATGGCCGCCCGTGACGCCGAAGACGAACTGCAAAAACACTACAACGCCATTGCCGGCGGCGCCAAGGAACTGCGCATTCACCGTCCGCGCCGCCAGCGCATGTTCACTTCGGGTATCCAGGGCACGGCCGACTTCATCTGCAACACCCAGGTGCGCTCGATCAATACCTTCGTGATCGCCAAGACGCTGGGGTCGATGCTGTTCTTCGTGGTCATCGGCCTTGCGCTGGCCCTGCAATCGTTCTGGCCGAGCGCCGACAAGTCGGTGATGAGCGGCTTCGTCCTGGTGTTGCTGTACATGAAAGGCCCGATCGAGCATCTGGTCGGCACCTTGCCGGTGGTCAGCCGGGCGCGGATTGCCTTCCGCCGCATCGCCGAACTGTCGAGCCGGTTTTCCTCGCCCGAGCCGCACCTGCTGCTCAACGACACCGGCAAAAAACCGGCCGTGGTCAACAGCCTGCAACTGGACAACGTCAGCTATGCCTTCCCGGCCGCACCGGGCAGCGAAGCGTTCCGCCTGGGGCCGGTGAACCTGACCATCGAACAGGGCGACATCATTTTCATCGTCGGCGAAAACGGCTGTGGCAAGACCACCTTGATCAAGTTGCTGCTGGGGCTGTATGCGCCGCAACAAGGCGCCATCCTGCTCAACGGCGAAGGCATCGATGCGCAGAACCGTGACGACTACCGCCAATTGTTCACCACGATTTTTGCCGACTACTACCTGTTCGATGACGTGGTGCAGGGCGATCAGCACATTCCCGAAGACGCCAACAAATACCTGCAACGCCTGGAAATCGCGCACAAGGTCAGCGTCAAGGACGGCAGTTTCACCACCACCGACCTGTCCACCGGCCAGCGTAAACGCCTGGCACTGGTCAATGCCTGGCTGGAAGAACGTCCGGTGCTGGTGTTTGACGAATGGGCGGCCGACCAGGACCCGACCTTCCGCCGGATCTTCTACACCGAGCTGCTTCCGGACCTCAAGCGCCTGGGCAAAACCATCATCGTCATCTCCCACGACGATCGCTATTTCGACATGGCCGATCAACTGGTGCGCATGGAATCGGGCCGAGTGGTGACGGAGCGGGCGACCGCCTGAGCCTCCTTGAATTCAACGACCTCGATGATTTTCGGAGATTGTTTTCCGGTTTCGTCGGGGTGATGCGTCTAATAATAATTATCATTAACTAAAAAACTGCACACCTTAGGAGCGATTTGAGCAATGCAAAGCCCTACCCTGTCCCGCGCGCCGTTGGCACTGGCTATCGCGCCGCAAAAGAAATTCCGAACAGTCGTACCGGGTGCGTTGCTGACCCTGTTGCTGCTGGGCACGTCTGAAGTCCAGGCGGCCCCGGTGAACGTCAACGTTCCTGCGCAATCGCTGGCCAGCGCGCTACAGCAACTGGGTCAACAGACCGACCTGCAGATTCTGTATAGCCAAGACATGGTCAACGGCCTCAAATCGACGGCGGTTTCCGGCAATCTGGAGCCGGAACAGGCACTGAACACGTTGCTGCTGGGGAGCGGCATTACGTTTCAACTGACTGGCAACACCGTTTCGCTGATTCCGGTGGCGGGCAACTCCAGTGCGCTACAACTGGGCGCGACCGCGATCTCCGGCGTGGCACCGGGGCCGACTACCGAAGGCACGCATTCCTACACCTCCGATGAAGTCAGCATCGGCAAGGGCAACATCAAGCTCAAGGACATTCCGCAGTCAGTGTCCGTCGTCACGCGCCAGCGCATGGACGACCAGAACATGAACAGCCTGCAAGACGCGATGCGTCAGGTCACCGGCGTCACCATCAAGACGTACAACTCCGGTTCCAGCCTGAACGACGTTTACATGCGCGGCTTCCTCGTCGACCAGGTACAGGTTGACGGCGTGTCGCAACCGACCGGCCAGGGCGACTTGGGCACCAGCTTCGACCTCGCGATGTACGACCGCGTCGAAGTGCTGCGCGGCCCGTCGGGCCTGTATCAAGGCGCTGGCGAGCCCGGCGGCACCATCAACGTAGTGCGCAAGCGCGCCCTGAACAAATTCGCCCTCGGTGGCGAACTGGGCGCAGGGTCCTATGACCACTACCGCTCCATGGTGGACGTCACCGGCCCGTTGAACGATCAGGGCACCGTACGCGGTCGCTTCATCACCGCTTACGAAAACAACAAATCCTTCGTCGATTCTGCCCAGAACGAACGCCCGATGGTGTACGGTCGCCTGGAATTCGACCTCGACCCATCCACCACCTTGTCGGTCGGCGGTGCGTATCAGCAAAACCACTCCACCCCGGCGTTCGGTTTGCCGGCCTTTGCCGATGGCAAGTTGCTGGACGCGTCGCGCTCAACCTTCGTCGATGCCAAGTGGAACACCCTGAACGAGAAAGTCTGGGAGTCCTTCGCCGAGGTCGATCACGCGCTGGATAACGGTGGTCAGTTCAAGACCACCCTGACTTACCGTGATGCGGAAACCCCGCAACGTAACTTCACCTGGGCCGACGGTGCGGTCGAGCCCAATGGCGACAGCTGGGCTGTGGCGTACGACTACTACACCCACATCAAGACCATCGGCGTCGACAGCTTCGTGACCACGCCGTTTGAATTCGCGGATCGCCAACACGAGTTCACCGTAGGGGCCGAGTACCAGCACCTCGACAAAGACTTCGAATACGGTGGCGGCGAGTACTTCCCGATCAACGTCTACGACCCGGGCAGCATCGATATTCCCAAGAACGACTATGAGCGGGTCAACGGCAATAGCTCCAAGTCCGACCAGTACGGCCTCTATACCCGCGCCAAGTTCAACGTCACCGACTGGCTCGACGTGATCGGCGGCAGCCGCGTGACCTGGTACGAAAGCGACGCGAAGAACGCCAACGCCTTCTTCAACAATTTCGGCGAAGCCCACACCAGCATCAACCGCAAGGTCGTACCCTACGGCGCCATCATCGCCAAGCTGACCCCGGAACTGTCGGCCTACGCCAGCTACACCGGCGTGTTCAAGCCACAAAGCGAGCTCGACAGCGACAACACGCCTATCGGGCCGCGCAAAGGCAAGCAATATGAAATCGGCCTCAAGCGCGAATTCTACGACGGCCGTCTGAACGCCAGCATCGCGATGTTCCGCATCTACGATGAAAACCGTGCTCAATTCAACGCCGACACCAATGGAAACGAGGCACAAGGCAAGGCACGCAGCCAGGGCTGGGAAACCGAGTTGAGTGGCAACCTGACCGACAACTGGAGCATTGTGACCGGCTACGCCTTCACCAGCACCAAGTTGGTGAAATCTGACGACGCTACTGAAGGCAACACCTTCAGCACCATCACGCCTAAACACAACTTCAACCTGTGGACCAAATACGACTTCACCGATGGCGCGCTCAAAGACTTCAGCGTCGGCGGCGGCGTGCGTGTGGTCAGCAAGACCTGGTTCCAACGTGATGTGCGCTTCGAACAAAGCGGCTACGGCATCGCCACGGCGCAGGTGGGCTACAAGTTCAACGAAAACCTGTCGTCGACCCTGACCGCCAACAACCTGTTCGACCGCAAGTACTACGATCGAGTGGATGGGTCATGGGGCACCAACTTCTATGGCGATCCGCGTAATTTGACCCTGACGTTGCGGGCTAACTATTGATTGCTGCGAACGTTAATTGCTGAACACCACCGGGCCGCTTGCGGCCCGGTTTTGTTTTTGGAGTGGATGGCATTCGGTGCGATGCGCGGTTGGGATTTGCTGCTCAGCGGGCCGGAGGGTCCCTACTTTGAATGTTCGATTGCCTTTTCGATTCCCGGAGACAAGTTAATACGCGAGCCATTGCTCCATGATGATCGTGCGCTCGGCACCGTGAAACTCGTCTCGAACTTTTTTGAAGCCAAGCGATGCGTAAAAGCCTTCTGCGGTGATTGAAGAAGGGACGCGCAATAATTTGACTCCCCTGCTGACGGCGGCCGACTGGATCATCGCCATCAACTGTTTGCCGATACCCTGCCCTTGATGGAGTGGGTCGACGAATACGCTTCGAACAACGTCCTGGTCAAGGCTGGCGGTTGCAACGACGTGATCGTCGATTGTTGCCACGTAGACCAGACGCTGAGTCAGTAAGCAAAGGATGGCTTGAGGGGAGAAGCTTTGCTCCACCTGTTCGATGACTGCCAGCGTGTAGTCCCTGGCGTTGGTTTCGCGTAGTGCGCCAATGACGACTCGGCTGATGGCGGTTGCATCTTCGCTTGTGGCGATTCGAGTCAGGCAGTCCATTTGAGTGCTTCTTTCCGTGTGGTTGGCTGAGCGTGAGGGATGCCGCCTGCTTAGTAGAAGTCGTAGTACAGAGCCCACGTCCCCGTACTTTTGCTCTTCCAGAACATCAGGCTTCCACAATCCACCACGTTCAGATTGATTTTGGAGTCAGATGAAATCTGGAACACGAATTCGAAGTCATCACCGAGGTCGACGCCAGGTTGGCAGAATGAGGGGTATCCGCCAATTTTGTGTGCGTACGTATGAGTGACAACATCGTAGTAGCTTTCTATCTCCCCCGCCTTCTCAAGCTTGCAAATTTCGCCCTCAAGATCCTCCGGTACGCCGCCTCCATCCCACAGCGGAAAGTCTTCAGCCACCGGTTCGGCCAGCAAAGGAAAGGGTTTGATACATGAGCCTGCTACCGCCGGCTCTTTGCGGACGAGTACATCGTCGGGGCCGTACTCTCTGATCAGCCAGTTGTTTCCCATCGGTTCGAGCGCTTGTTTAAGCGGCCTACAAGTTACTTCGTGAAAGCTACATCACCTTGCGTCGTTGCCTACAGGTACGCCAGAATCCGCCGTCTTGTGCGTCTTGAGCACGGTCTCTATCGTTTCCCTGCCACTGCAAATCAGTGGTCGGGTTTGGTAGCCCGCTTCGCTTAGGCGCATTGAGTCACCTATACAGCCGCTTTTTCAGGGCTCTGATTTATGGTGGTCATGCGCAGGGCTCCTTCGGGAGCGCCGGGGTCCTAATGCGACCGGTCTACCAACCCGCGTATGGCCGCCACCCTTCGTTTGGTAGCGAGGGTGATGGCTCCTTTACATTTCGCGTTAGGAGTTCCATCTATGCCCAAGGTCACACCCAACCCGCCGGAAACCGAACCGGCATCCCCCAACGAAAATCTCGATTCCCCCACCGACCCCACCCCGGAATTCCAACCGCACTCAGCCGCCGACATCATGGCGACGCCTCGCACCTTGAGTACGATGTTCATCGTCAACCCGGACCTCGATATCGAAACCCTGCTCGGTTATGCCTGTGAGTCGCTGGCCTCCGCCGATGTGATGACAAACGATCTGGCTGATCATATGACGGGATCGTCGCGCAATTCGCTGCTGGGTATTTCGCAGGTGATCATGCTCGCGGAGTTGGCAGTGAATCGGGCGTTGGACCATCTGTATCCGATAGAGGGCGTGCATTAGTCCGGCAATGTGATCGTTCCCATGCTTGGGAACGATCACCACGAATGCATCAACTCAGGCTTTCAGTGATCAGCCCTGCCAGTTGCTCCAGCATCCCCGGCACTTCCTGCACCATCTCCCCCATCCGCGCGAAGTCGTGGGTCATCCCCGCTTTAACGTCGAGCACCACAGGTTGCCCCGCCGCCCGCAATTTTTCGGCCCAGGCCAGGCCTTCGTCCAGCAGCGGGTCGTACTCGGCCAACCACAACACGGTCGGCGTCAGACCTTGCACGGTCTCGGCAAACAACGGTGAAAAGCGCCAGTCGCGGCGATCATCCGCGCTTCGTTGGTACTGTTGGTAGAACCATTGCAGCGTGGTCGCTTCCAGCAGATAGCCTTCAGCGAAACGCGCAAGCGACGGGCGTTTTTCCACGGCGTCGATCACCGGGTACAACAACACTTGCAGCCGTGGCGTCAGCGGCCAGGCTTGCGGATTCTGCGCGATCACGATCGACAACGAGGCCACCAGGCTGCCGCCGACGCTGTCGCCGGCCAGTGCGATGCGCGTGGCGTCCAGGCCCAGAGCACCGGCGCCCGTGGTCGCGAGCCAGCGCGTCACATCCTCCGCATCCTCGTAGGCGGTAGGAAAACGGTGCTCCGGGGCCAGTCGATAATCCGCCGACAGCACCGCAAAACCACCTGCCAATGCCAGTCGCCGGCACAGGGTGTCATGGGAATCAAGGCTGCCGACCACATAGCCGCCGCCATGAAAATACAGCAGCACCGCGCGCTCCTGCGTGCCCAGCGACGGGCGAGCGTAGAGGCGCGCGTTGAGCAGATGGCCGTCGCGGGCCGGAATGCTGACCGCGGTCACGTTCAGCGCGCCCATCGGTGCCGCATCGAGCAACTGCGAGGTTTGTTCGAATTGCTGGCGCGCTTCGGTCGGGCTCAGCTCGTGCATGGGCAGGCTTTTGCCGGTGAGGCGGCCGAACTCGGCCAGCTCTAGAAAACCTTCGATGTCCGGGTGCAGTGCCATGGGCGGTCGTCTCCAAAAAAATAAAAGCTCGCCCTATAAACGAACCGTGAGGACCGTTCATTAGGGCGAGCTTGTTTTGACGCGGTAAACGCTTAGTCCTGCGCCACCACCTCCCGACCGAGTGCCGTCACCACGGCGCTCAGGCATTCATCCCGTTGCAGGATATCGAAGTGGCTGGCGCTGACGGTCTGCACCTTGCGCAGTCGCGGTTGCTGACGCTCCAGTGTCGCGCGTTCCGCCGTCGGGTTGCCATCGGCCCACCAACAGCACAGTTCGGCGTGCGGCAGCGGCAAGGTCTCCACCTGCCGCGACAACGCCTTCAAGCGTGTGCTGACCATGAACGTCTGCGCCAACTCATCGGCACCGAGCAGCGCGTAGCCGCTGGCCTGCTCGCCTTCGGTGTCGATCACCGTGCGAATGATCCGCGCGATGGCGTCCTGATCACCCGAAGTCTCGACACTCAATGCCTGGGCAACGACATCGCTGTCCATGCTCAAGGTTGCGCCGAGGAACTCGCGCAGGTCCGCGCGCCACTCATCAACACTGGCGGCGGCATTGGCCTGGGTCGGCACAAAACTGTCCACCAGACCGACGAACGCCACACGCTGCCCCTGCTGTTCAAGCAGTTCGCCGACCATCAACGCCAGCGCTCCGCCCAACGACCAGCCCAGCAAGTGATACGGGCCTTGCGCTTGTTTGCGGCGGATCGCTTCGACGTAGTCGGCGGCCATTTGTTGCAGCGACGTGTCGTGCCACTGGCGGTCCAGCAGCATGCGGCATTGCACGCCATACACCGTGCGCAGACCTTCCAGTCGGCGGGCCAGCGGTTCGTAGTCGAACACCGTGCCGAACCCGGCGTGCAGGCAGAACAGTGCCGGTTGATCGTCCACGGGCTGGTTCAACAGCAACAGCGGTTCAGGGCTCTGTCTGGGCGGTTGCTCATCGACACCGGACAACCCGGCGATGGTCGGCTTGGCCATCATGTCGCGCAGTTTCAGTTGGAAGTCCGGCTGATTCAGCGCCCGCACCTTCGAGATCACCTTGAGGGTGCGCAGCGAGTCGCCGCCCAACTCGAAGAAATTGTCGGTGATGCCGACTTTGTCGACACCCAGTACTTGCTGCCAGATCTCGGCCAGTGCCCATTCCAGCGGTGTGCGCGGGGCCACGTAATCGCGGCCCTCGAAGGTCGGGTCGGGCAAGGCCTTGCGGTCGAGCTTGCCGTTGGGTGTCAGCGGGAAACGCGGCAGCACCACGATCTGCGTCGGCACCATGTAATCCGGCAAGCTTTCACGCAAGGCTGCCTGGCAACGCAGGCCCAGACCGTCGTCTTCGACCGCAACCACATAACCCACCAGTTGCGGACCCTGGCCGCTGTCACGGACCACCACCAGCGCGTCATTGACCCCGACTTGCTCGCGCAGACGGGCTTCGATTTCACCCAGTTCGATGCGGAAGCCGCGCACTTTGACCTGATGGTCGATGCGCCCCACGTAATCGAACACGCCATCCTCGCGACGGCGCACCAGGTCACCGGTGCGGTATAGACGACCACCGTCGTTGCTGAACGGGTTGGCGACGAAACGCTCGGCGGTTTGCCACGGGTGACGGTGGTAACCACGCGCCACGCCACGACCGCCGATGTACAACTCACCGACCATGCCCACCGGCAATGGATTGAGGTCCATGTCCAGCACATGCAGGCTGCGGGTGCCCACGCGGCGACCAATCGGCGCATACATCGCCTCGCAGTGTCCGTCGGCAGCAATCTTCCACAGCAGCGGCGTGACCACGGTTTCCGTCGGGCCGTAGCCGTTTACCAGGAATTGCGGTTTGAGCGTGTGCTTGACCCGCTCGAACGTGGCGTCCGGCACCGCATCGCCACCGAAGCAGTAGATGCGCACTGGCGGCGGATCACCGCCCTGCAACTCGGCGTGTTCGGCCAGTTGCAACAGGTACGCCGGCGGGAAGCAGGCGACGCTGATGCGCTGACGGTGCAACACCGCCAGGGTCTGCTCGGCAGTCCACAAGGTGTTGTCGCGCACCACCAGGGTCGAGCCGCTGATCAGCGCGGTGATCCAGCGTTCATGGGCGCCGTCGAAGGCGAACGACATGAAATGCAGTTCGCGATTGCCCGGGTCCATTTCGTACAGCTCGGCAATCGCCTGCACGTGCATGCTCAACGGCCCGTGAGCCACGGCGACGCTTTTCGGCTTGCCAGTCGAGCCCGAGGTGTAAATCAGGTAGGCCAGTTGCTCGGCGTGTACTGCGCGTTGCGGCGGCGCGACTTCAACGTCGAGGTTCAAGCGATCCACGGCGACCATCGGCGTGCCCGGATTGAGTTGCGCGGTGTCGCGCAGACGCTCCTGGGTCAGCAGCAAACGCATGTCGCTGTCGGCCATCATGTAGCGCAAACGTTCCTGCGGGTATTGCGGGTCCAGCGGCACATAGGCGGCGCCGCACTTCATCACCGCCAGCAGCGACACCACCAGTTCCAGCGAGCGTTCCATGAACACACCGATCACGTCTTCGGCCTGCACGCCCTGCTCCAGCAGGTGCACCGCGAGTGCGTCGGAACGCCGATTCAGTTCGGCATAGCTCAAGTGTTCGGCGTCGCGGTCGGCGTAACTGAGCACCAACGCGGTGTGCTCCGGTTGCAGGCGCGCCCGCTCGCGGATCAGCTCATGCACCGGCCGTTCATGGTCGTCGGCCAGCGTCGGCAACTCGCCGTCGAGGTGCCGGCCTTGGTCCAGGGTCAGCAAGCCCAACTCGCCCACCGCGCGCCCGGCGTTGTCGCACAGGCGCTGCATCAGGCTTTCCATGTGGCTGCGCAGCACTTCGACGGTGGCCAGGTCGAACTGATCGCGCTGATGCATGTACTCGATGCGCAGCCCCTCATCGAGGCTGACCATCAAGTCCATGGCGAAGCTGGTCAGGCCGAAGTCGGAGACGTCTTCGAAGCGCAGCGAATCGCCGTTCCACTCGCGCAACGTGCGGTCCACCGGCTGATTTTCGAAAACGATGATGCTGTCGAACAACGACTGCCCGCCCTGCCCGGCCCAGCGTTGAATATCGCTGAGCGGGGTTTGCTGGAAGTCGCGGATGTCGAGGTTGTAGGCCTGAATCTCGCGCAGCCAGTCACCGACGCTTGCTTCGGTCGGCACGCTGTTGACCACCGGCAAGGTGTTGATGAACAGCCCCAACATGTTCTCCGAACCGTTGAGGGTTTCCGGGCGGCCCGACACCGTGGCGCCGAACGTCACCGTGCGCTGACCGGTGTAACGCTGCAACAGCAACAGCCACGCGGCTTGCACCAGGGTGTTGAGCGTCACTTGCTGTTGCTGGGCAAACGCCTGCAAACGCGCGGTCTGCTGCGCATTCAGGTGCGTGTAGATCGCGTGATAACCCGCTTGCGGCGCCTTCACCGGCAACGCGCGGGCCAGGTGAGTGGCGCCTTCGAGGGCGTTGAGTTTGCCTTTCCAGAACGCTTCGCTGGCCTCGGCCACCTGTTGGCCGAGCCAGTCGATGTAGTCGCGATACGCGGCCACCGGCTCCTGCGCATCGCCACTGTAATGACGCAGCACTTCACCGATCAGGCGCGACACACTCCAGCCGTCCATGAGGATGTGATGGTAAGTCCAGATCAGGCGATAGCGGTCGTCTTCCAGACGCACCAGCAGCAGGCGCAACAACGGCGCGCGGTTCAGCGAGAAGCCACGTTCACGTTCATCGGTGGCCAATTGGCGTACGCGTTCAGGTTGGTTATCCAGACCGCGCCAGTCCAGTTCGGTCAGCAGCGCCGGCGCTTGGCGCAGCACCACTTGCAGCGGCTCCTTGTCGCCCTCCCACAGGAACGCGGTACGCAGGATCGCGTGGCGCTGCGCGGCGTCGGCCCAGGCTTCGCGGAAGCGCGGACCGTCAACGCCACGTACGCCCACTTCGATCTGGTTGACGTACAGCCCCGAATCACCGTCCTGCACCGAGTGGAACAGCATGCCCTGCTGCATCGGCGACAGGGGATAAACGTCGTCCACTTCGTCTGCCGTCAATTCCAGCGCCTGATACTGCACGTCGCTCAGCTCGATCTTCAGCGTCGGCGCAGCCATCACCGGCGCCGCTTCCACGGCGTCCACAGCCTGGGCAACCGTCGCCAGTTCAGCGATGGTCGGGTGGCTGAACACGTGTTTCGGCGAGATGCTCAGGCCGGCCTTGCGTGCACGGCTGACCGCCTGGATCGACACGATGGAATCGCCGCCCAGTTCGAAGAAGTTGTCCTGAATGCCGACCGGCACTTCGAACAGCGTCTGCCACACGTCCTGCAGCGTCGTCTCCACGGCATTGCGCGGCGCGACGTATTCGCGCACCTGCTGATCGGGTTGCGGCAAGGCGCGGCGATCGAGCTTGCCGTTTGGCGTGACCGGCAACCGCTCAAGCATCAGCAGATGACTCGGCTGCATGTGCTCGGGCAATGCGTTGCGCAGGTGCTGTTTGAGCCCGTCGAGCACCAACGACTGGCCGACCACATAAGCCACCAATTGCTTGGATTTACCGACATCCAGCGCGATCACCACCGCCTCGCGCACCTGTGGATGGTCCAGCAGGCAGGCTTCGATTTCACCCAGCTCGATACGCAAGCCACGGATTTTCACTTGATGATCGATGCGGCCGACGTACTCGATCACGCCGTCCTCGCGGTAACGCGCCAGGTCGCCGGTGCGGTACAGGCGCTCGCCCTCTACGCCGAACGGGCTGGCGACGAAACGCTCGGCCGTCAGGTCCGGACGACGGTGGTAACCCCGCGCCAGGCCGATGCCACCCAAATACAGTTCACCGACGCAGCCCGCCACTTGTGGTTGCAGGCTGTCGTCGAGGATGTAGGTCACCAGATTGGCAATCGGGCAACCGATCGGCACGCTGATCGAACCGTCTTCGACGCAGGTCCAGTGGGTCACGTCGATGGCGGCTTCGGTCGGCCCGTACAGGTTGTACAAGCCAACGTCGGGCAGCACGCGGAACAGGCTGTTCTGCAAATCCGCCGACAATGCTTCACCGCTGCACATGATTTGCCGCAGGCTGGCGCAACGTTCGAAGCCTTCGCCCTGAACAAACGCCTGCAACATCGACGGCACGAAATGCAGGGTACTGACCTGATACTGCTCGATCAAACGCACCAGCTGCGCCGGGTCGCGATGCGCACCCGGTTCGGCGACTGCAAGGCGTGCACCGACCATCAGCGGCCAGAAGAACTCCCACACCGAGACGTCAAAACTGAACGGCGTTTTCTGTAGCACGGTGTCGCGACCGTCCAGGGGGTACGCGCCCTGCATCCACTCGATGCGGTTGTACAACGCATCGTGACGGTTGGCCGCGCCCTTGGGTTTACCCGTGGAACCGGAGGTGTAAATCATGTAGGCCAGCGATTGCAGCTCGATCACGCACGGCAGGTTTTCCTCGCTCATGCCTTCGACGAGTTGGGCGCTGTCGTCCAGGCAGATCAGCGTGGTGTCGGGCGGAATCGGCAATTGCGCCAGCAGATGACGCTGGGTCAACAGCACGTGCACGCCGCTGTCTTCGAACATGTGCTCCAGGCGCTCGCGCGGGTAATCCGGGTCCAGCGGCACATAGGCGCCACCGGCTTTCATGATCGCGAGCAAACCGATCACCAGTTCCAGCGAGCGTTCGGCGGCAATGCCCACCAGCACTTCGGCGCCAACACCGTGGGCGCGCAGGGAGTGCGCCAGGCGGTTGGCCTGTTGGTTGAGTTGGCGATACGTCAGGGTCTGGCCGGCAAACACCAACGCCGCAGCGTCCGGGGTTTTCAGCACTTGGGCTTCGAAACACAGGTGGACCGGGCGCACATCGGGCCAGGTCACGGCGGTGTCGTTGAAGCCTTGTACTTGCTGCTCGGTCTGCGCGGCGTCGAGCAGGCTCAGACGGCCCAGGGCTTGTTGCGGCTCACGGACCATGGCATCGAGCAACGCCACCAGACGATTGCTCAGGCCGTCGATGGCCTCGGCGGTAAACAATGTGGTGTCGTAATTGAAGCGCAGGTCCAGGCACTCGCCCAACTCGGCGGCGATGGCCAGCGGGAAACTGGTCTGATCGTGATTACTGATACCGGAAAACTTCAGCGCGCTCGGATTCCCACCCTCCAGCGCCTCGGCGACCGGGTAGTTTTCGAACACCAGCAGCGTGTCGAACAGCGCCTCGCCGGAATGCCCGGCCCAGCGCTGTACATCCGCCAGCGGCGTGTACTCGACATCGCGCAATGTGAGGTTGAGCGCCTGCACCTCGTCCACCCATTGGCTGACCGTGCACTCGGGGTGCGGCGTGGCGATCACCGGCAAGGTGTTGATGAACAGGCCGACTTGCTGCTCGATGCCTTGCAACTCGCTCGGACGCCCCGACACCGTGGCGCCGAACGCGACGGTGCGCTGGCCGGTGTAGCGCTGCAACAGCAACAGCCAGGCCGCTTGCAGCAAGGTGTTTGGCGTGACGCGGGCCTGACGGGCAAACCCGCTCAGGCGCTCGGTGGCCGCCCGGTCCAGGCTCAGGTGAACGGTGCGATGACCCTCGCTCTGCCCCGCGACAGGCCCCGGCAGTGCGCCGGCCAAACGTGTCGGCTCGTTGAACGCCTGCAATTGCTCCAGCCAGAACGCTTCGCACGCAGCGCGATCACGCCCGCCCAGCCACGTCATGTAATCGCGATAACGACCGCCGCTCGCCACCGGCATCTCACCGGAGTAACGCTGCAACACTTCGCCGAACAGCTGCGAGGTGCTCCAGCCGTCCAGCAAAATATGGTGGTGGGTGAAGATCAGGTGATGCGTGTCGTGCGCGGTCTGCACCAGGGTCAGGCGCAGCAACGGTGCCGCTGTCAGGTCGAAACCGCGCAGACGGTCTTGCTCGGCCAGACGTTCCAGGGCCTGCGCCTGATCCGCTTCATTGCGCCAGTCGAGCACGGTCAACGGCAGCGTGGCATTGGCCAGAATCACTTGCAGCGGCCGCGAGCCATTGCTCTCGCTGAAGAACGCTGCGCGCAGCACTTCATGGTTTTCCAGCGTCTGTTGCCAGGCGCTGCGGAACGCCTCGACCTCAATGCCCTGCACGTCTACGCGCATTTGCGGAATGTAAGCGCCGGCATCCGGGGCGAACAGGCTGTGGAACAACATGCCTTCCTGCATCGGCGACAGCGGGAAGATGCTTTCGATATCACGCGCCGCCAGCGGCAGTGCGTCGAGCTGCGTCTGATCGACGCTGACCAGCGGCACATCACTCGGCGTCAGGCCACCGGCACCGCTGAGGCAATGTTTGATCAGCTGTTGCAGCTCGGTGGCATAGGCCTCGGCCAGACGCTGCACGGTGTGCTCGGCAAACACGTCTCGGCTGAAGGTCCAGCTCAGGCGCAATTGCCCGGCGTAGACCTGACCGTTAATGCTCAGGCCACGGTCCAGCGACGCCGAAGCCCCTTGCTCGGCGCCACCGCTTTCCCGGGCCGGACGCCACGGTGCCTGCTCATCGAAGCTGGCATCGAACTGGCCCATGTAGTTGAACGTGATTTGTGGCTGCGGCAACGCCTCAAGACCGGCCTGGGCCAGATAGCGCAGGATGCCAAAACCAATGCCTTTGTCCGGCACCGCACGCAGCTGTTCCTTGACCGCCTTGATGCTGCCCGCCAGATCGTTGGCCGGGGTCAGCTTGACCGGGAAGATCGAGGTGAACCAGCCCACGGTACGGGTCAGGTCGATGTCGTCGAACAGGTCTTCGCGGCCGTGACCTTCCAGTTTGACCAAGGTCGACGGCTGGCCGGTCCAGTCGCCCAGCACCCGCGCCAACGCCGTCAGCAACAGGTCGTTGACCTGCGTACGGTAAGCCGCCGGAGCCTCTTGCAGCAGTTGGCGAGTGAAGGTGCTGTCGAGCACGGTTTCCACGCTCACGGCATGCTGGCCGGCGAGACTGCCTTGTGGATTATCAGCGGGCAGGTCCACCACCACGTCGTGGTATTGGCGCTGCCAGTAAGCCGCTTGGCTCGCCAGTTCGGGACTTTGCGCATGCAGCTGCAAACGCGCCGCCCACGCTTGATAGGCGCTGGATTTGGCCGGCAGGCGCAGGGGTTGAGCCTGACGCGCCTGGTCGTAGGCCGTTTGCAAATCTTCGAGCAACAGACGCCAGGACACGCCGTCCACCGCCAAATGATGCACTACCAACAGCAAGCGCTGACCGGCCGCGCCCATGTCCACCAGCAAGGCGCGCAACAGCGGGCCGTCGTGCAAATTCAAGCTGGCTTGTGCGGCGTTGCAGTGCTCAAGCAGCTCATCAGCGTTCGCCGCCTGCCGTTGCCACAACAGCTCGGTGCTGTTCCAGTGCCCGGCCTGAGCCTGCTGCCACACGCCATCGACCTGATGCAAACGCAGGCGCAACGCGTCGTGATGCTCCAGCAGCGCGGCCAATGCCTGTTGCAGGCACGCGCTGTCGAGCGGTTCGCGAAGTTCCAGCAATACCGACTGGTTCCAGTGGTCCCGGGGCTCGATGGCCTGCTCGAAAAACCAGTGCTGGATCGGCGTCAGCAGCACATCACCGCGCACCGGTCCCTGATCGATGACCAGCCCGGCGCTGCGCTGCGCGACCTTCGCCAGACTTTGCACGGTCTGGTGTTGGAACAGATCACGCGGGGTGATGCGGATGCCGGCCTGACGCGCACGACTGACCACTTGAATCGAGATGATCGAGTCGCCGCCCAGCTCGAAGAAGTTGTCATCGATGCCCACGCGCTCAAGCTTGAGCACGTCTTGCCAGATCGCCGCCAACGCGGCTTGCAGGTCGTCCACCGGCGCCGTGTAAACCTGCTGCGCCAGAGCGGCATCAGGCTTGGGCAACGCGTTGCGATCGAGCTTGCCGTTGCTGGTCAGCGGCCAGTGATCGAGCTTGAGCAAATGCGCCGGCACCATGTAATCCGGCAGGCCCGCTTGCAAGTGTTCACGCAACGATTGACGTAGATCGGCAACGTCCTGGGTGACGATGAACCAGGCGACCAGTTGCTGACTGCCATTGATCTCGGGCGCCAGCACCAGCGCTTGCTCGATGGCCGGGTGACTTTGCAGGCGGTCCTGGATTTCCCCCAGCTCGATGCGGAAGCCACGAATCTTCACTTGATGGTCGATGCGCCCGGCGTACTCGATGCTGCCGTCGGCGCAATAGCGCGCCAGGTCGCCGGTGCGATACAGGCGTGCGCCCGCCTCGCTGGCGAACAGGTCCGGGACGAACCGGGTGGCGGTCAGGTCGGAGCGCTGGTGATAACCCCGAGCCAGGCCGACGCCACCGACATACAGCTCACCGACGCAACCCTTGACCACCGGGTTCAGACGCGGATCGAGCACGTACCAGCGCAGGTCGGCAATCGGCTCGCCCAGCGGCGAACTGTTGACGCCGTCGAGGTCGGCCCGAGACAGCGGCCGGTACGTCACATGCACGGTAGTTTCAGTGATGCCGTACATGTTGATCAGCAATGGCTGCTGGTCGTCGAAGGCGTCGTACCACGGACGCAGGCTCGCGACGTCCAGCGCCTCGCCGCCAAACACCACGTAACGCAGGGCCATGCCCTGGGCATTGGCGCAGGCAAACGGCATCAACTGACGGAACGCCGACGGCGTCTGGTTGAGCACCGTGACCTGTTCATCGCACAGCAGGCGAGCGAACTCCTCCGGGGAACGGCTGATGGCGTGCGGCACCACCACCAGCTTACCGCCGTAGAACAGCGCACCAAAGATTTCCCACACGGAGAAGTCGAAGGCGTAGGAATGGAACAAGCTCCAGACATCGTCCGCGTTGAAACCGAACCCGTGCTCGGTGGCGCTGAACAGGCGGGTCAGGTTGCTGTGGGGCAACAACGTACCTTTGGGTTTGCCGGTGGAGCCGGAGGTGTAGATGACGTACGCGAGGTTTTCCGGCTGGGTCAGGTTCGGCAGATTCTCGGCAGACGCTTCGTTGAGCCAGTCACTGGCGTGGTCGAGGCAAATCACTTCGAGGCCTTCGGACAACGGCAGTCGCGGCAGCAGCGCGGAGTCGGTCAGCAACAGGCGCGTGCCGCTGTCGGCCAGCATGTAGGCCAGACGGTCCTGCGGGTATTCCGGGTCCAGCGGCACATAGGCGCCGCCGGCCTTGAGGATCGCCAGCACGCTGACAATCATTTGCAGCGAGCGCTCCAGCGCGATCCCCACCAACACATCCGGGCCGACGCCGCGTTCGCGCAGACGCTGGGCGATGCGGTTGGCCTGTTGGTTCAGTTGCGCGTAGCTGAGGGTCACGCCGTCGCAGGTCACCGCAATGCTGTGCGGGTGCTCGGCAGCCTGGGCTTCGATCAGTTGATGCGCGCACAGCGTGTTTGTGGCCGGCGAAGCGGCACTGCGGTTCCACTCCAGCAACGTAGCCTGCTGCTCGGTTGGGGCGAGCATGCACAGGTCGGCCAAGGCGACCGAGCCGTCGGCGCAAATCGCCTGCAACAGGTTCAGCCAATGCTGGCCGAGACGCTCGATGGTCGAGGCGTCGAACAATTCGGTGGCATAGACAAACGAGGCGTGGATGCCGTCGTCGCTCTCCACGGTGTCGAGCATCAGCTCGAACTTGGTGGTCTTTTCGTCCCAGATCAGCGGTTCGACGCTCAGGCCCGGCAAGTCCCAGCGCTGTTTCCCGCCGGCATCGCGCTGGTGGTTGAACATCACCTGGAACAAGGGCGTGTGGCTCAGGCTGCGTTCGACATCGAGGCCATCGACCAACTGCTCAAAAGGCAAATCCTGATGCGCCTGCGCGCCCAGCGCAGCAGTCTTGACCTCGGCCAGCAATTGCAGGAATGGCTGATCGGCATGGGGCTGGGTACGCAGCACTTGGGTGTTGACGAAAAAGCCCAGCAGGTTCTCCACGTCCTGACGGGTACGGTTGGCAATCGGCACGCCGACGCGAATGTCCCGTTCGCCGCTGTAGCGATGCAACAGGGTTTGCAACGAGGCTATCAGCACCATGAACAGCGTGCAGCCTTCGCGACGGGCGAGCTCCTTCAGGCTGATCGCCAGTTCGACCGGCACCTTCAGCTCGATGCTGGCGCCCTGCTGACTCGGGATTGCCGGGCGACGACGGTCCGTCGGCAGGTTCAGCGGCGGATGCTCACGTCCCAATTGTTCACGCCAGTACGCCAGCTGACGTTCGGCTTCGCCGGCCTCCAGCCACAGGCGCTGCCAACGGGCGAAATCGGCGTACTGAATGCCCAGCTCCGGCAGTTGCGCCGGCTGATCGGCGCTCATCTGCGCATAGAGTTGCGTGAACTCCTGCAACAAAATCGGCAGCGAACCGCCGTCGGTGACGATGTGGTGGAACGTCAGCACCAGCACATGCTGCTGCGCGTCGAGGCGGATCAACCGGCAGCGCATCAACGGGCCGTGCTGCAAGTCGAACGGCTGCTCGGCGTTGAGACCGACCTGACGTTGCAGTTCGGTTTCGTCAGCGGCGTCGACTTCGACCAGCGCTGCGTCCATCTGCGGATGGATTTTTTGCAGCACCTGCTGCTCGTCGAAGACGAACGTGGTGCGCAGCACTTCATGACGCTGCACCAGCGCGGCGAGGGTTTGCGCCAACGCTGCGCGGTTCAGCTCACCGCTGAGGCGAAAGGCACCGGTCAGGTTGTACGCGGTCGCCTGCGGCTGCATCTGCCACAGAAACCACAAACGCTGCTGCGCGTACGACGCCGGTAACGTGTCCACCGCCGGGTCCCTTGGCGGGATCGGCAGCAGTTCCAGGGTCAGGCCTTGCGCGTGCATCTTTTCTTGCAAGGCACGCCGCGCCTCCAGGCTCAAGCCGCAGAAACGCTGGGCCAGGGTCATCATTCTGTCCGGTGCAGCACTCATCGCGTGTGTTCCTCATCCACTTCGTCGAACAACGCTTCCAGGGCGTCTACATCGTTTTCTTTGTGCTCACTGTGCTGACGGAACTGCTCGATTTCCGCCGCCAGGCGTTCCAGCGTGTCGCCTTCAAAGAACAGCTTCAGCGGGATCGCCAGGTTCAGCTCTTCCTGAATCCGCGCACGAATCCGCGTCGCCAGCAGCGAGTGACCGCCGAGTTCAAAGAAGCTGTCGTGCACGCCGACCCGCTCCACGTGCAGTGCTTCGGCCCAGATCGCCGCCAGGACTTTTTCCAGGTCGGTGCGCGGGGCGACGAAGGCACCGCGCCGAACGTCGAGGTCGAGCAAGGCCTGGCGATTGAGTTTGCCGTTGGGCATCAGCGGGAAGCGTTCCAGCACCTGCAAGCGCGCAGGTTGCATGTGCTCGGGCAGCGCTTCGCCGAGATGACTGCGCAATTCGTTGAGGCGGATGTCGGCGGTGTCAGCCGGGGAAATCACGAAGCCCAGCAGTTGCGGGCCGGTTGGCGTTTCACGGGCGATGACCGCCGCATCTTCGATGCCGGGGGCGCTGCACATGGCGGCTTCGATCTCGCCCAGTTCAATGCGGAAACCGCGGATTTTCACTTGATGATCGACCCGGCCCAGGTACTCCAGCACGCCATCGGCGCGGTAGCGTGCGAGGTCGCCGGTGCGGTACAGGCGCTGGCCGGCCTGCTTCGCAAACAGGTCGGGGATGAAGCGTTCGGCAGTCAGCGTGGCGCGCTTGAGGTAGCCGCGAGCAATCCCGGCGCCGCCGACGTACAGCTCACCTTCGACGCCCACGGCCACTGGCATCAGGTCCGGGCCGAGCACGTGAATGCGCATGCCCGGAATCGGTTGGCCAATCGGGATGGTGTCGTCATCCTGACCGAGCGGCAGTTCCCACGCCGAACACCAGACCGTGCCTTCGGTCGGGCCGTATTCGTTGACCAGCACCACCTGCGGCAAGGCCTCGCGATGTCGCGCAACCAAGGCGTTGCTGCAGGCTTCGCCGGCGACAATCACACAGACAAGGGCCTGGTCGCCGAGGTGCTCGAGAATCTGCGCGTGGTAGGACGGCAAGGTCAGGTAGTGGGAAACTTCTTCACGCTGGATCAGCGCCGCCAGCAGCGCCGGGTCCTTGTAGCTGTCTTCGTCCGGCAGGCACAGGGTCGCGCCCTGCCCCAACGCCCAGAAAACCCCGGCCACCGAGCTGTCGAAGGAGAACGACGAGAGCATCAGGAAGGCGCGCAACGGCTGGCGATAGAACGCGCTGCGTGCGAGGGTCGAGGCCACCGCGTTGGCGTGACTGATCATCACACCCTTGGGTTTTCCGGTGGAGCCGGAGGTGTAAATGACGTAGGCCAGATGGGCGCTGTCGCCCAGCACGGCCGGCTGTTCCGGTGAAGCGGACCAGACTTCGGCATCGGTCATCAGCGAAATCACCCGCTCGCCGTGCAACGCTTCCGGCAGTGGCTGGCAGGCCAGCACCTGACGCGCGGCGGCGTCCTGCAACATGAACGTCAGACGATCGATCGGGTAATTCGGATCGAGCGGCAGGTAAGCCGCGCCAGCCTTCAGCGTGCCGAGCAGTGCGATGACGATTTCCAGCGAGCGCTGACCGTAAACCGCAACGATTTCGTCCGGCGCCACACCTTGGGCGCGCAAGGTATTGGCCACCTGGTTGGAGCGTGCATCCAGCTCGGCATAACTCAGGCGTTGGCCATTGACGCTGACGGCGATGCGTTGCGGATGCAGGCGTGCCTGTTCGCTGAACAGGTCTTGCAGGTAGCGATGCGGCAATGCCTGCTCGGCGGCCAGCGGGTTGAAGTCTTCGATCAAACGGGTCATTTGCACCGCGTTGACCTGAGTGGCCTGGCCCAGGGTCAGCTCCGGCGAGGTCAGCAACTGCCGGCTGAATTCGACAAACTGCTCCAGCCAGACCGCCAGCATCGACTCAGGCACCGCGCCGGCCAGGCACGACAGCTGCAAGTGTTCGCCCTGAACCCGCAGGCGCAGGACTTCCGGGTTGGCGTCGTCCACTTCGATGTTCGCCTCGGCATCGGCCTGATACACCAGGCCATAACGCAGGGGCGTTGCGACTTCGGCACTCAGTTCGAACTCGTTGAGGCAGTCGAGCCAGGACAGCGATTGCTCGACGTTGCCAGCAAACGAGGTCAACGCTTGCGCCAGGGTCTCGTGGCTGCGGTTGTCGAAAGCCACCGGCAAACGCCGGGCGAAACGCCCCAGGGTCGCTTCGGTCTGCTCGTTGCGCCCCGCCACTTCCCAGCCCATCAGCAACTTTTCCTGATGGCCGATGCGCGCCACGAACGCGCTCCACAGCAACAACGCCACGCGCTGCGCTTCGACACCCTGAGCGCCGGCCACTCGCTGCACATCGGCCAGCCATGCTGCGTCGTCGAGCGTGGCCTGATGTCGAGCCAGCGTCACTTCTACCGTCTTTTCAAAAGGCAGGTGATGGGCCAGCGCGAACTGTTGTTGCAGATTGCGCCAGAACGCCGCGCCTTGATGGCCGATGTCTTCTTCGCGCAGTTCTTCCTGCCACGCGGTGTAATCCAGGTACTGCAAGTCTTCCTGATTGTCGGCCAGTGTTTCGCCGCGCAACAGGCTCGCCAGCTCCACCGACAGCACTCGCAGCGATGCTTCATCGAAGCTGCTGGCCGGCGCCAGCAACGTGACGAAATGCTGCCCGTCTGCGGTTTTCACTTGCGCCACCACCAGCACTCGATCCGGTGCCTCAGCCACAGTTTCGCGGCTGCGACGCAGCGCTTCGTCCAACGAAGACACGCGCCCCAGCAACGCTACCGGCACCTCGTCGCACAGGTTCTGTACCGGCCACTTCATCCCCGGCAAACGGCGATAGACCGTGCGCAGGGTTTCATGGCGCTGACCCAATTCATCCAGTGCAAGGCGCAATGCCTGCGCGTCCACGGCCTGGGCGACCGGCACGGTCAGAGCGGCGAACAGCGGCTGTCCGCCCAACTCCTGAGCACGCAAATAAAAGGCCTGCTGAGCCGAAGTCTGGAAAACGTCTACCGAAGGTTCGAGGGCGGTGGTGTTCATGTCGAGTGTCCTTATTCCTGATCCAGGTCGGCGCTTTTCTGCGCGATGGCCATGGCCGTGAGGATTTTTCTGTAGCCAGTGAATTCGTTGCGCGCATGCACGCTGAGGATGTTGTCCAGCAGGACCACGTCGCCCTTCTCCCAGGCGAACTCGACCATCACGTCGCGATAGATGCCTTGCAGGTGGCGGATGACGTCGTCGGGAATGGCCGTGCCGTCACCGAAGAAGGTGTTCTGCGGCAGGTCCAGCGGGCCGAATTCACGCAACAGGTTGTCGCGGATGCTGTCCGGCAGGGTCAGCGCATTGAAGAAGGTGCCGTGGTTGAACCAGATGCGCTCGCCGGTCAGCGGATGGCGCACGATCGCCGGGCCGTTTTGCCGGGTGCGCAGGCGATTGCCCGACTTCCACTCGGCTTGAATGCCGATTTTGGCGCAGTAGGCTTCGACTTCACCGCGATCTTCGCTCTGGAACACGGTCTGCCATGGCAGCCCCATGCCGTCGCCGTAGTTGCGCACGTACATGATGCGTTTGCGCTGAAACTCCTCGCGCACGGCCGGGTCGATCCGCGCGAGAATTTCGCGGGTGTCGCCGAACGGGGTTTCACCGCCGGTGGTCGACGGCGTGTCGCAGTAGAAGTACAGGTGACGCGGGAATACCGGCGAATAGGAGTGCTCGTTGTGCGGGAAGATTTTCTCCGCCGCCGGGTAATCGGTGGAGCTGTAGATCTTGAACTGGCCGGTGATCTGGGTCCGTGGCGAGGCGCGGAACAGGTACTCCAGGGCACCGTCGGAAATCGCCGCCACGCAACGGTTGAACTCGGCGATATCAGCTACCTGGAAGCCACGGAACAGAATCACCGCGTGGGCCAGCAGCTTGCTTTCGATCAGGGCGCGATTCTCCGTCGCCCACTCCACCAGGCTCACGCCAGGCACTGCCGGACGGCACACCAGCGGCATGCTGGCACCGTCGAACATCGGCGCAAAACTCACCAGCCGGGTCGGGTCGGTGGACAGGCTCTTGCGTGCACCGCGACCGATTTTGGGAATGGACTTGGTGGTTGAAACAGTCATAAACCCCTCCAGAAAATGATGACGACGGCGCCCGGTGGGCGCCGCTGCAATGAATCAGTCCGCAGTGCTGTGCGTTGCCGGCGTGCCGCGACGACGCTTGATCGCCATGCGCCCGCCCAGCAATGCCTTGCGTTGTTCGTTCAGGCGCGCATCGGCGCGGCGCTGCACCTCGGTGGCCAGGTCCAGCAATTGGCTGACCGTCAGCTCGTCAGCGCGCAACAACGCTTGCAGCACCGCCTCGATTTGTTCGAACAGGCTTTCCAGCGTGCTCGGCAAGTACTGCCCGGCGGGTGTTTCGAAACTCAGGTGAATGTGTTCGGCCTCGTTGTAGAACGCAGCGACCATGCCGATCTCGGCGGCTTGCCGGCCCGACGGGAAATCCTCGACCAGCAAACCGTCCATGGACGGCAAGCGACCGACGCCTTCCTGATAGATCAACTTGATGTCGAACAACGGCGAACGCCCGGCCCGACGCGGCAGACGCAACGCTTCCACCAATCGCTCGAACGGCAGGTCCTGATGGTCCGAAGCCTCCAGAACCGCACGGCGACAGGCGTGCAACAGTTGCCCGGCAGCCTCGTCAGCATTCACATCCACTTGCAGCACTAATTGGTTAACGAAGAAGCCGACCATTTGTTCAAGCTCAACTTGATTTCGGTTGGCGATATCGGTGCCGATGCGCACGCGACTGACCTCCGTGCGCTGGCGCAACACCAGGGTGAAGCCGGCCAATAGCACCATGAACAGCGACAATCCACGCTGTTGGGCGAAGTCGCGCAACTGCTGGCTCAACGTCGCATTCAAGGTGAAATGTTGGCTGGCGCCTTCCTGCGCCTGACGCTGATCGCCGTCGCCCGGCAGCTCCAATACCGTTTGCGGTTGGCCAAGGCGCGCGACCCAGTAATCGAGCTGACGTTGCAGCTCGCCGCCCTGCTCCAGCCACTGGCGCTGCCATTTGGCGAAGTCGGCGTATTGCACGGCGTGTTCCGGCAACTGCGCAACGCCGCCCTGATTGAACGTCGGATACAGCGTCACGAATTCATTGATCAGAATCCGGAACGACCAGTCATCCGCAGCGATGTGGTGCACCGTCAGCAGCAACACATGCTCCTGATCCGCGACCTGCAACACCCGCACCCGCAGCAGCGGCCCATTACGCAGATCGAACGGCTGGGCGACTTCCTCACGGGCCAGTTGCGCGGCTTCGACGTCCGGCGCCGGCAAATGCCGCAGGTCGCTGGCGACGAAGTTCAACGGCAGTTCGGCGTGTACCCGCTGCCAGGCCTGGCCGTCTTCCTCATGGAACGTGGTGCGCAACACGGCGTGGCGTTGCACCAGGGTCTCGAACGTCTGCTGCAGTGCCGACAGGTTCAATTCGCCCCGCAACCGCAAGGCGCCCGGCATGTTGTACATCGAGCTGTCCGGTTCCAGATTCCACAGGAACCACAACCGCTGCTGGGCAAAGGACAACGGCTGGCGGTCGCCGGAGTGGTCCGCCACCAGTGCCGGGCGTTCACAGGCATTGGCGGCGTGCCGCAGAGCGTGCACCTGAGCGGCGAAATCCTCCAGGCGCGGATGTTCGAACAGACTGCGCAAACTCACCGACAGGCCCAGACGCTGGCGAATCTGCGACACGATCTGCGTGGCCAGCAACGAATGACCGCCCAACTCGAAGAAGCTGTTTTCGCGATCGACACGGGCAACCTGCAACACCTGCTGCCAGATCTGCGCCAGTTCAATCTCCAGCTCACCTTGCGGCGCGGTGCCGGCCACCGCGTCCCAAACCTCTGGCGCCGGCAGCGCGGCGCGGTCGAGTTTGCCGTTGCGGTTGAGCGGCAACGCGTTCATCACCACCAGTTGCGCCGGCAGCATGTACTCCGGCAGACGCTCGCCCAAGGCCTGGCGCACGGTTTCGGTGAGTTGACGCGAATCGGCATTCGGCAACACCGGCACGACGTAACCGATCAGTTGCTTGCCACCGACGCCTTCGTGCACCAGCACCGCCGCTTCGCTGATCATCGGCAAGCCTTGCAGGTGCGCTTCCAGTTCGCCCAGCTCGACGCGGAAACCGCGAATTTTCACCTGGTGATCGATGCGTCCCAGGTATTCCAGCGCACCGTCTTCGCGATAGCGCGCCAGATCGCCGCTGCGGTACAGACGTGCGCCCGGCGTGGTGGAAAACGGATCGGCGATGAAACGCTCGGCGCTCAGCCCCGGACGCTGGTGATAGTGCTGGGCAATGCCGGCGTCACCGCCGATGCACAACTCGCCCACGCAACCGATTGGCAACAGATGACCTTCGCTGTCCAGCACGTACAACGCCCGACCGGGCAAGGCGCGGCCAATCGGCACGCCGAGCAGGTTTTGCGTGTCGGCCAAAGTGCACAGGTGCGTGCTGGAGACCACCGTGGCTTCGGTCGGCCCGTAGGTGTTGAGCAAGCGCACGTCGCCGAGGCCGGCGGCATGCCAGAGTTTCAGGCCTTCCAGCGACATGGCTTCGCCACCGACGTGGACCTGACGCAGCCGACCTTTGTCACGCTGAGGTTGAGCGGCCCATTCCTGGGCCAGCAAGTACCAATAGGCTGCCGGCAAATCCGCCAGGGTCACGCCCTGTTCGATGATCTGCCGGTACAAGGTGTCGGTGTCCCACAACTCATCGCCGCGCAACACCAGCGCCGCGCCCACGCAGAGCGGCGGGTAGCACTGCTCGACAAAGCCGTCGAAGCTGAACGTGGCGAATTGCAGCACGCGGTCGTCGGCGCTGAGTTGCGAATAGTCCGCCGCAATCCCGCAAAACTCGCGCAGCGCGGCGTGGGCCAGGCACACGCCTTTCGGCCGGCCAGTGGAGCCGGAGGTGTAAATCAGGTACGCGAGGTCTTCGGCACAGGCGAGGTTGACCGGGTTGGCCGTGGAATAGCCGGCCATTGATGCACTGGTCAGCGTCAGACGCGGCAAGCCTTCGGGCAGCGCGACATCGGCCAGCAGCTCCGGTTGCGCCAGCAGCAGGTCCATCCCGCTGTCTTCGATCATGTAGGCCAGGCGTTCGGCCGGGTAGTCCGGGTCCAGCGGCACATAACCGGCACCGGACTTGAGGATCGCCATGAGGCTGACGATCATCTGCGCATTGCGCCGCACCGACAGGCCGACTCGTTGTCCCGGCGCCACACCGTGCTCGCGCAGGCGATGGGCGAGCTGGTTGGCCTCGGCGTTGAGCTGTGCATAAGTCAGTCGTTCGTTGCCGACGATCACAGCCCAGGCATCGGGGGTACGTGCGGCCTGTTGCTCGAAACGTTGATGCGCCAGCAATGGACTGTCCAGCAGCGGCGCGGCGGGACGCGAGCCCAGCAACGCCTGGGCTTTTTGCCTGGCGTCCAGGAGGCTGACAGTCCCCAGAATCTGTTGCGGCTGCGCAACGAACTGCTCCAGCACATGCAGCAGGTTCGCGCCCAGCCGCTCGATCTGCACGGCGCTGAACAAAGCCTGATCGAAACTGAATTCCAGACGCAGGCTGGCGCCGACTTCGATGCCGAGAGTCAGCGGGTAGCTGGTGATTTCGTGATTGTGCAATGCGCCGAAGGTCAGTCCCGCCGGTGCGCCTTGCTTCAGCGCTTCGGCCACCGGGAAGTTTTCAAACACCAGCAAGCTGTCGAACAGCGCGTTGCCCTGCTGCCCGGCCCAACCCTGGATGTCGTAGAGCGGCACATGCTCGAACTCGCGCAGGCTCAGGTTCAACGCTTGCAGCTCATTGAGCCATTGGCTGAGTGGCTGAGTGGACGACGGCGCAGTAATGATCGGCAGAGTGTTGATGAACAGACCCAACTGTTGCTCGATACCCGGCAACGGTCCGGAGCGCCCGGCAATCGTCGCGCCGAATGCCACGCACGCTTGACCGGTGTAGCGCTGCAACAGCAGACCCCACGCGCCCTGCAACAAGGTATTGAGGGTGATTTTCTGCTGTCGGGCGAACTCCGCCAGGCGCTGCATGGCGGCGCTTTCCAGTGTCAGGTGATGCTCGCCCATGCCACGCCCGTCGACCGGTGCCGGCAAGGCGTGCGCCAGCAGCGTCGGGGTTTCGAGGTCGGTCAGCGCCTGCTTCCAGAAGTGCTCGCCCGCCGCCAGTGGTTGCTGCTGAATCCAGCCCAGATAGTCGCGGTATTGCCCCAAGGGTTTGGCCAGTGTTTGCCCGGCGTAATGCTGAATCACCTCACCGAGCAACTGCGCGTTGCTCCAACCGTCCATGAGGATGTGATGACTGGTGTAAATCAGGTGCCAGGCGTCGCTGCTTTGGCGTACCAGCATCAGGCGCAACAGCGGCGCGGCGCTGAGTTCGAAACCACGGCTGCGCTCTTCGGCGGCCAGCGCATCGAGGTCGATATCGACGGCCTCGATCACCTGCAATTGCAGGTCGATCTGGCGATGGATCACCTGATGCGCAGATTCCAGACCCAACCAATGGAAGCTGCTGCGCAAAATGTCGTGACGATTGATCGCCGCTTGCCACGCTCGACCGAAGGCTGCCAGTTCCAGCCCCTGAATATCCAGGCGCAGTTGGTTGATGTAGGCCTCGGCCTGCGGCTCATACAAAGTGTGGAACAGCATGCCCTGCTGCATCGGCGTCAGCGGATAAATGTCCTCGATGGCCGCTGCCGCGACCGGCAACGCGTCCAGTTGCGCCTGGTTGATCCGCGCCAGCGGAAAGTCCGACGGCGTGACCTGCCCCGCCGGTGTGGCGCAGCAGTGTTCGATCAGCGCGGTGAGTTCTTCGGTGTAGGCAGCGGCCAGTCGCTGGACGGTGCTGTCGGCGAACATGTCGCGGCTGAAGCTCCATTGCAGCGAGAGTTGGCCGCCATAGACCTGGCTTTCCAGGGTCAGCCAGTTGGCCAGCGGCGCATCGTCACCCTGGGCTTGACCGCCGCTTTCCGCTGCCGGCACGAACAGCGCGTCTTCATCGAATTGGCGGTCGAACTGGCCGAGGTAGTTGAAGGTGATCCGTGGCGCCGGCAACCCTTGCAGGGACTCACGCTGGGCCGGCTCGCCGAGGTAGCGCAGCAAGCCATAACCCAGCCCTTTTTCGGGGATGGCGCGCAGTTGCTCCTTGATCGCCTTGATCGTATTCGCCGTGTCGGCCTGAGGTCGCAGGCGAACCGGGAACAGGCTGGTGAACCAGCCCACGGTGCGTGTCAGGTCGAGGTCGTCGAACAGGTCTTCACGGCCATGGCCTTCGAGCTGGATCAGCGTCGAGTGATGCCCGGTCCAACGGCAGATCACCCGCGCCAGCGCCGTCAGCAGCAAGTCATTGACCTGGGTGCGATAGGCCGCCGGGGCTGTTTGCAGCAACTGCCGCGTCAACCCGGCGTCGAGCTTCGATTCGATTTTGTGGCCGTGGCGATGCTGCAAGCTACCCAGCGGGTTTTCACAGGGCAGGTCGCGGGCATCGGCGTGTTGCGCCTGCCAGTACGGCAGTTGCTGATCCAGCGTGGGGGCATGTTCTTGCAGGTGTTTGGCCCAGTGTTGATAGGCGCTGGTTTTGTCGGGCAACGTTGCGGCGCCGCCAACCGCCAGTTGCCCATAGGCCTGCTGCAAGTCTTCGAGCAGCACCCGCCAGGACACGCCGTCCACCGCCAAATGGTGGATCGCCAGCAACAGACGTTGCGTGCCGTCGTCGAGGCTGACCAGCAGCCCGCGCAGCAACGGCCCGTCCGCCAGATCAAGGCTGCGTTGCGCTTCGTCGCACAGGGCCGACAACGCCTCGGTTGAAGCGGCGTGCCGCTGCCACAATCCGGCCGTTTCGACCGGCGATCCGTGGCGCTGCTGCCAGCCTTCGGCACTCTTGGTGAAACGCAGGCGCAAGGCATCGTGATGGTTGATCACCGCAACCAGCGCGGCTTCCAGTGCTTGAGGGTTCAGCGCCTCGCGCGGCGTCAGCAGCAAGGACTGGTTCCAGTGTTGCGGCTGCGCGATGGCGTGCTCAAAAAAGTAATGTTGCGCCGGGGTCAGCACCACCTCGCCGCTGACCGGCCCTTGGTCAATGGAGCTGCGGTTATCGAACGCCGCCACCATCGCGAGGCTGCGCACGGTCTGGTATTGAAACAGGTCGCGGGGGCTGAGGCGGATGCCGGCCTGACGGGCGCGGCTGACCACTTGAATGGAGATAATCGAGTCACCGCCCAGTTCGAAGAAGTTGTCTTCGAGGCCCACGCGTTTCAGGCCCAGGACGTCCTGCCAGATCTGCGCCAGCGCCGTCTGCATGGCATCTTGCGGGGCGACGAACGCTTGTTGCGGCGCCGCGTCCGGTTGCGGCAGGGCCTTGCGATCCAGTTTTCCGTTGGCGGTCACCGGCAAGGCATCGAGCGGCATCAGGTAGGTCGGCACCATGTATTCCGGCAAGCTACTCAGCAGCCAGGCCTTGAGGGTTTCAGGCCACTGCGCCTCGACGCTTTCCAGCACCAGATACGCCACCAGATGCTTGCCGCCCTGCACCAGGACCACGGACTCGCGCACCAGCGGATGCTGCATCAGGCGGGTTTCGATTTCCCCCAACTCGATGCGCAGGCCGCGCAGTTTCACTTGATGGTCGAGACGGCCGAGGTATTCAATCACCCCGTCGGCGCGCTGGCGCACGCGGTCGCCGGTGCGGTACAGGCGTGCGCCGTCATGGAACGGACAAGGCACAAAGCGCTCCGCCGTCAGCCCCGGACGACGGTGATAACTGCGCGCAAGACCCGCGCCGCCCAGGTACAACTCGCCCGCCACGCCCGCCGGCACCGGCAGCAACTGCGCGTCCAGCACGTGGGTGCGCAGGTTGGCAATCGGCCGGCCGATGGGCACGCTGTCGGCGCCTTCATCAACACAGGTCCAATGGGTCACGTCAATGGCCGCTTCGGTCGGCCCGTACAAGTTGTACAACCCGGCGCCCGGCAACTTGGCGAACACCTGAAGCTGGGCATCCAGCGGCAAGGCTTCACCACTGCACACGATGCGTTTGAGGCGGGTGCAGGTTTCAACGCCCGGCTCGTGGATAAACGCCTGAAGCATCGATGGCACAAAGTGCAAGGTGCTGATGCCGAACGCGCCGATGAGGCGGATCAACCGCGCCGGTTCGCGGTGCGCGCCCGGCGGCGCCACCACCAGACGGGCGCCGGTCATCAGCGGCCAGAAAAACTCCCAGACCGACACGTCGAAACTGAACGGGGTTTTCTGCAACACCGAGTCGCTGCCGTCCAGCCCGTACGCCTGTTGCATCCAGCACAAACGATTGACCAGCGCCGCATGGCTGTTGCCGGCGCCCTTGGGTTTGCCGGTGGAGCCGGAGGTGTAAATCACGTAGGCCAGATTCAGCGGATTCACCGACACCTGCGGGCAGGTTTCGCTGTAACCGTCCAGCCAGTCCTCGTCCTGATCCAGTGCGAGGACCTTGATGCCCTCGGTCGGCAGCGTGTCAACCGGAGCGCTTTGGGTCAGCAACACGCCAATCGCACTGTCTTCGATCATGTAGGCCAGGCGCTCCGCCGGGTATTCCGGATCGAGCGGCACATAGGCGCCGCCAGCCTTGAGAATTGCCAGCAGGCCGATGACCATTTCCAGCGAACGCTCGACGGCGATCCCCACCAGCACATCGGGGCCAACACCCAGCTCGCGCAGGTAATGAGCCAATTGATTGGTGCGCGCATCGAGCTGTGCATAAGTCAGCTGACGGTCGCCAAACACCAGCGCCGGCGCTTCGGGCGTGCGCAAGGCCTGGGCGTGAATCAACTCATGAACGCATTGCTCGACGGGATAAATTTCGGCGGTATGGTTCCAGTCGTGCACCAGCACCTGCTGTTCATCCGCCGCCAGCATCGGCAGCTCGCCGACCCGCTGATTCGAATCGACCACCATCGCCTGCAACAGGCGCGTCCAGTGTTGCGCCATACGCGCGATAGTCGGCGCCTCGAACAGGTCGCTGGCGTAGGTCAGCGCAGCGTGCAGCTTGCCGCCCTTTTCGTAGGTGTCGAGGGTCAGGTCGAACTGCGTGGTGCGCCCTTCCCACTCGATCGCGCCGAGTACCAGGCCGGAGGCGGTGCTGATGCTGGACATGTCCGCGACCTGCGGCTGATGGTTGTACATCACCTGGAACAGCGGCGTGTGGCTGAGGCTGCGCTCCAGTTTCAGCGCTTCGACCAGACGCTCGAACGGCAGGTCCTGATGGGCCTGGGCGCCGAGGGCCGTTTCCTTGATGGCGCGCAGCAAATCGTCGACGCGGGTGTGGCCATCGAGCTGGGTGCGCAGCACTTGGGTGTTGACGAAGAAGCCGATCAGGCCTTCGATTTCCGCACGGTTGCGGTTGGCAATCGGCACGCCGACACGGATGTCGGTCTGCCCGGTGTAGCGATGCAGCAGCGCGTTGAACGCACCGAGCAACAGCATGAACAGGGTGATGTTGTGTTTCTGCGCGGTGGCACGCAGTTGCTCGGCCAGTTGCGGGTCGACGGCAAATTCGTAGCGCGTGCCGCGATAGCTTGGCATCGCCGGGCGCGAGTGGTCGGTGGGCAACTCCAGCACCGGGTGTTCGTCGCCGAGTTGCGCCTGCCAGTAATCCAGTTGGCGCGCCTGCTCACCCGCCTCCAGCCAGCGGCGTTGCCACAACGCGTAGTCGCTGTACTGGATCGGCAATGGTGGAAGTTGCGGTTGTACACCGGCCTCGAAGGCGTCGTAGCAGCGGATGAATTCATCGATCAGCACGTTCATCGACCAGCCGTCAGAAACGATGTGGTGCAGGGTCAGCAGCAGGACGTGTTCCTGTTCGGCGAGCTTGAGCAAGGTCACGCGCAGCAACGGGCCGACGGACAGATCGAAGGGCACCACTGATTGCTGCTCTGCCGTTTCGGCGACGGCGCGTTCGCGCTCAGTGGCGGGCAATGCGCTGAAATCCACGTGCTTGATGACCAGCGGTGCGCTGGCCGGTACTTGGCGCAAGGTGTCGTCGGCCTGGCGCTGGAACACTGTGCGCAAGGTTTCATGACGCTCCACGAGGCTGACGAAGGCCTGCTCCAGCGCTGGCAGGTTCAGCGTTCCAGTCAAACGCACCGCGCCCGGCAGGTTGTACGCGCCACTGTGCGCGTCCAGTTGCCAGAGAAACCACATGCGTTGCTGGGCGAACGACAGCGCCTGACGATCCTCGGCCTCGACACCGGCAGGAATCGGGAACCGGGCGAAATCAATGCCTTCCTTTTGCAAGGCCGCAAGGAACATCTGGCGCTTTTCCAGGGGCAACCCGATAAACCGGCGAGCAAGTTTCAAGGAGTCTTCAGCATTCATTTCTAAGCATCCGGATCAGTGGCGGGAAGCACAAAGGCACGTCGTCCCTATAAAACGAATGCAGACCGGAAAAATTAGCGAATGAGAATAAGTGTCAGGATGGAGGTAGATCGTGGTCTGTGGGCCACAGAAAATCCTTGTGGGAGCGAGCCTGCTCGCTCCCACAAGGATAGGGGTGATATTGAGATTGAGTCAGGCGCTGGCGGCCATGGCGTGTCGGCGATGGTGAACGTCCAACTGATCCTTGATCACCCGCAACACCTTGGCTTCGTGCTCATGGATGAAGAAGTGACCACCGGCCAGCATGTCCACAGAAAAGCTGCCGTGGGTTTCCTTGCTCCAGCCAATCAGTTGCTCCGTGGTGGCGCGATCGGCCTTGCCGCCGAGCACGTGCACCGGGCATTTCAGCAACGGGCGCTGGATCGGTTCGAAACGGCCGCACAGCAGGAAGTCTGCGCGCAGGATCGGCAGCGTCAGGCTCATCAGTTCTTCGTTGGCCAGCACTTCTTCGCGGGTGCCATTGAGAGTGCGCAGTTGCTCGATCAGTTCGGCATCGGTTTTCGGATCGGCGAAACCCTGGTCGTAATCAGCCCGCATCGTCGGCGCGGCCGTGCCCGAGGCAAACAGCGCCACTGGCTCCGGGCAACCCAGCGAACGCAAGGCATGGGCCATTTCGCAGGCCAGCAATGCGCCAAGACTGTGGCCAAACAGCGCGTACGGCGCCTTGAGCGTGGCTTTCTGTTCCTGGGCGAGTTGCAGGGCCAGGCGCCGCATGTCGGTGTGCAAGGGCTCGCCGAACCGCGCGCCGCGCCCCGGCAGTTCCACCGGTTGCAGCTTGAGCCACTCCGGCAGTTTGCGCCGCCAGCGGCTGTAGACCATGGCGCTCGCGCCTGAATAGGGCAGGCACAGCAATGTCAGCTGGGTCACCGGGCTTACCTCGAAAAGTTGTCTGTAAAGAGAACGGATGAGGGCCGAAGGGAATTAGTACAAAGCCTCCCTGTAGGAGCCGGCTTGCCGGCGCCTACAGGTAAAGCATTATTTCAGATGGCGATAAGTGGGGATTGCTGACCCGAGCACGACGGCGCCAGCGGCGATGGCCACCCAGAACCCGCTGCGCGCCCCGAACGCATCCACCAGCCAACCCGAACTGGCCGCACCAACCGCCACGCCAATGCTCAATCCGGTGACCAGCCAGGTCAGGCCTTCGGTGAGTTTGGCCGGCGGCACGATTCGCTCCACCAACGCCATCGCCACAATCAGCGTCGGCGCAAAAAACAGTCCGGCAACGAACACCGCCAGTGACAACCCGAGAATGTTGCTCGCCAGCAGCAACGGCAACGTAGTCACCGCCGTCGCCACCCCGCCGTACAGAAACAGTCGTGGCAACGGCACTTTCGAGCGCAGTGCCCCGAACGCCAGCCCGGCCAGACAGGAGCCGATCGCGTATACCGACAGCACAATACTCGCCGCCGCCGGTTGGCCCTGCTGCTGCGCGAACGCCACGCTGACCACATCGACCACGCCGACGATGGTGCCCATGGCCAGCATCAACAGCATCAGCAACTGAATCTCGCTGGAACGAATGATCGAGCCCTGATGGTGTTCTTCATGGGGATGAATCGCCGGTTCCGTGTCCCGTTGCAGGACAAACGCGGTGACGCCAATCGCCAGCATCAACAACGCCGCCAACGGCCCGGCCTCGGGGAACGCCACCACACACAAACCTACCGACAACGGTGGGCCGACAATAAAGCAGACCTCGTCGAGCACCGATTCCAGGGCGTACGCGGTTTGCAATTGCGGCTGGCCGCGATAAACCTCGGTCCAGCGCGCCCGCACCATCGCCGACATGCTCGGCATGCAACCGGCCAGCGCCGCGAACACAAACAGCGTCCAGTTCGGCGCCTGCAAACGCGTGCACAGCAACACCAGCAACAGCGCGCCGCCACCGATCAGCGCCGACACCGGCAAGATCCGGCGCTGCCCGAACCGGTCGACAAGACGCGAAACCTGCGGCGCGCAAAATGCCGTGGCCAACGCAAACGTCGCCGCCACCGCACCGGCCAGTCCGTAGCCGCCTTGCAGTTGCGAGAGCATGGTGATCAGGCCGATGCCGGTCATGGAAATCGGCATGCGCGCGATCATCCCGGCCAGCACAAAGGCTCCGCTGCCCGGGGCTTTGAACAGTTCGCGGTAGGGGTTGGCCATGGTTCGGCTCTCGAAAAGGGACTGCAAGTTGCCACAAGGCTGAGCGAGGGGAAAGCGGCTAATTGTTGGTTGAATGTGAAGGCCCCTTTTCTTTCACCAAATGAACTCTGCACCACCCAAATCAGTCACCTGATTAAGCCCTCGTCTCAAGGCGCCAACCTTCATGCAGATTTCCTTCGACCTCATCGCCCCCCTGTTCATCGACGGCGGCATGAGCCTCTATCCGGAGTTTCGCGGCAATGGCTGATCATCAAGAACGACAAAGCGCCATCGACGCCCACGGCATCATTGGCGACATGCGCAGCGCCGCACTGGTCAACGACAAGGGCAGCGTGGATTTTTTCTGCTGGCCGGAATTCGACAGCCCGTCGATTTTCTGTTCGCTGCTGGATACCCCCGAGGCCGGCATTTTCCAACTGGCGCCGGACCTGCCCGACGCCCGCCGCGAGCAAATCTACCTGCCCGACACCAACGTGTTGCAAACCCGCTGGCTCAGCGAACGTGCGGTGGTCGAAGTCACCGATTTGTTGCCGATAGGTGACAGCGAAGATGATCTGTCGGTGCTGATACGCCGTGTTCGGGTGGTCAGCGGCCAGGCGACGTTTCACATGCGCTGCGCCGTGCGGCATGACTATGCTCGCGCCAAAACCCGCGCGCGACTGGACGAAAAGGACGTGGCCTTCGAGGCCGCCGATCAGCCGTCCATGCGCCTGTCTTCGGATCAAGTGTTGCGTGTCGAGGGCGACGCGGCGTTAGCCGAATTTACGTTGGAACAGGGCCAGGGCGCGCAATTTCTGCTGGGCGGTTTCGACGATCCTCGTTTCAAGGAAGGGGCCGCAGACTTGTGCATGGAGCGCACCTTAAAGTTCTGGCGCGACTGGACCGGCCAGTCCAACTACCGCGGTCGCTGGCGGGAAATGGTCAACCGCTCGGCCCTGGCGCTGAAGTTGCTGACCTCGCGCAAACACGGCGCGATCCTCGCCGCCGCCACGTTCGGCTTGCCGGAAACGCCGGGCGGCGAACGCAACTGGGATTATCGCTACACCTGGATCCGCGATGCCTCATTCACCGTCTATGCCTTCATGCGCCTGGGGTTCGTCGAGGAAGCCAACGCCTACATGAGTTGGCTGCGCGGACGGGTCAGCGATTGCCACGGCAAACCGATGAAACTCAACATCCTCTACGCCATCGACGGTCGCCAGGAGCTGCCGGAAAGCGAACTCTCGCACCTGTCAGGCCATGGCGGCGCCACGCCGGTGCGCATCGGCAATCAGGCTTACGACCAGATCCAGCTCGACATCTTCGGCGAACTGATGGATGCGGTGTACCTGGTCAACAAATACGGCGACGCCATCTCCCATGAAGGCTGGAAGCACGCGTCGGAAGTGGTCGATCAAGTCTGTGAAACCTGGCAGCAAAAAGACGTCGGCATTTGGGAAATGCGCGGCGAGCAGCATCATTTTCTGCATTCTCGATTGATGTGCTGGGTCGCGCTGGACCGGGCGATCCGCCTCGCCTCGAAACACTCCCTACCCGCCCCGTTTGCCCGTTGGGACCAGACCCGTCAGGCGATCTACGTCGACATCTGGGAAAACTTCTGGAACGAAGAACGCGGGCATTTCGTCCAGCACATCGGCGGCACTGCGCTGGATGGCTCGATGCTACTGATGCCACTGGTTCGCTTCGTCAGCGCCAAGGATCCGCGCTGGCTCGCGACACTCGAAGCCATTCAGAAAACCCTGGTACGCGACGGTATGGTCTATCGCTACCGCAACGAAGAAACGCGGATCGACGGCCTCGACGGCACCGAAGGCGCGTTCGCCGCGTGTTCGTTCTGGTACGTCGAATGCCTGGCCCGGGCCGGTCAGGTGGAAAAGGCGCACCTGGAGTTTGAACAACTGCTGCGGTACGCCAATCCGCTGGGGTTGTACGCCGAAGAGTTCGACAGCCATGCGCGGCATCTGGGCAATACGCCGCAAGCGCTGACGCACCTGGCGCTGATCAGCGCGGCGAGTTTTCTGGACCGGAAGTTGAGTGGAGAGAAAAATGTCTGGCAGCCCTGAGCCTGCTTAGGCACTCGGGCTCTGTCGGCCACGGTCCTACAAGCACTCAACAAAACCGCGCGCCTCCCACCCGGAAATCGTTTGTTGCCACCCATTACATCCCCCACTTAACATCCCCTTCAACGGGTACAGCGGAGCTGTCCAACAAAACCCGAATTCAAGGAACCCGAATGAGCCAGCGCATCCACCGCAGCATCGACACCCCACTCCGATCCGGCCTGAACCGCGATGAACTGTGGGAAGGCCCCGACAAAGGCCTGATCAAATGCTGGGAAATCGGCCGCCAGCGCGCCACCCGTTTTCCCGAAATGGCCCAACAATGCAGGGCCGGTGAACTGCCGGTGCTGGGTTGGAAAGGCGGTGTCAGCCGCAGCCTGAAGAAACTCGAAAAGTACGGATCGCTCAAATACCTTGCTCAATGGCAGGGTTTGCGCGGGGAAGATCTGGAGGTTGACCTGGATGAAGAACGCGCATTGACGTGCTCGCGGACCGGAATGGTGGTGACGTTTACGCCGGATCGGGCGAAGTATTTCAATCAGGTAGTGGAAACCGAGGCTTAATCTGCCTCGGAACTCACCGAAAACCGCTCGCGATAGGCTTGCGGCGTCACGCCCATGGCCCGCAGGAAACTGCGCCGCAGCGTCTCTTCGCTGCCGAACCCACAGTGCACCGCGACCCGTTTGATCGGTACGCCGGTATCGCTGAGTAACCGCCGCGCCGTCTCGACCCGAATCAGTTCGATGGCCCGCGCGGGCGTCTGGCCGGTGTCGGCGCGGTAGTGGCGGACAAAGCTGCGTTCGCTCATGCCCGCCTGTAGCGCCAGGGTGGGAATGCCCAGATCCAGGGTGAGGTGTTCGCTGATCCAGGCATGAAGGTCATCGAATCGGCTGCCTTCCTTTTGCAATGACAGGGTCACGCTGAACTGCGACTGACCGCCCGGACGTTTGAGAAAAACCACCAACTGCTGCGCCACTTCCAGCGCCATGTTGCGCCCCAGGTCTTCTTCGACCATGGCCAGCGCGAGGTCGATGCCGGCGGTGACGCCAGCCGATGTCCAGACCGGGCCGTCATTGATGAAGATCGGATTGGGTTCGACCTGTAAACGCGGGTGTTTTTGCGCCAACTGCTCGCAACGGGTCCAATGAGTGACCACCCGCCGGCCATCGAGCCAGCCGCTGGCCGCCAGTAAAAACGCCCCGATGCACACCGATGACACCCGCCGGCATCCCGCCCCATGCTCACGCACCCATGCCACCAGGGCCGCATCCTCCGCCGCCGCGTAAACGCCCCAGCCGCCGGCAATGATCAATGTGTCGCTGCTTTGCTCGGGTAACGGTTCGGCCAACAGCGCCAAGCCCGCTGACGACATCACCGCCCCGCCGCCGCGGGCAATCACTGTCGGCGCATAAGGCGGTGGCAAGCCTTTCTGGCGGGCAATATCGTTGGCAGAGGCGAACACCTGCAGTGGCCCGGTAACATCGAGCAGTTGCACGTTGGCGAATGCGAGCACATCAATAGACTTGGGCATGTTTGGCGTAATTCGTGGGGTAATTGGCGTATGCGCCAAATCCTACGAGCCTAGAGTGAAGCCGTCCACCCACTTCACGAGAAAAACACCATGACGTTGCAGATCGGTTTTCTGTTGTTCCCGCAGGTTCAGCAACTGGACCTGACCGGCCCATACGACGTGCTGGCCTCGCTGCCGGACGTGAAGGTGCATCTGATCTGGAAGGACCTGATGCCCGTCACCGCGAGCACCGGGCTGGTGCTGAAACCCACCGTCACCTTCGACGATTGTCCGGCGCTGGATGTGATCTGCATTCCCGGCGGCAGCGGTGTCGGGCCGTTGATGGAAGATGACGAAACGTTAGCGTTCATCAAGGCCCAGGCGGCCCATGCGCGGTATGTCACTTCGGTGTGCACGGGAGCGCTGGTGCTAGGCGCTGCGGGCCTGCTCAAGGGTAAACGCGCGACCACTCACTGGGCGTATCACGAATTGCTCGCGCCGTTGGGTGCAATCCCGGTGAAGGATCGGGTGGTGCGCGATGGCAACCTGTTGACCGGTGGCGGGATCACCGCGGGCATCGATTTCGCGCTGACATTGGCCGCTGAATTGTTCGATAAGGACACGGCACAACTGGTGCAGTTGCAGCTGGAATATGCGCCGGCGCCGCCGTTTGCTTCGGGCTGTCCTGAGACTGCGCCGGTCAGCGTGCTGGAGGATGCGCAGAAACGGGCTGCCGGGTCGTTGAAATTGCGCTCGGAAATCACCGAGCGTGTGGCGGCGAAGCTCGATCAGGTAGCAGTACGCTGATCCATTCCTCGGTGAAGCCAAAGTCTGGCTTCACCGAGGACTTTCCATCGCCCACAAAAAAACCCGCCTAAGCGGGTTTCTCAAGACCATTTCGACATCCTGTCAGCAGCCATCCAGGCCTATGGTCGATCATCCGTGATCCTGAGTGCATCCTGCGACTCAGTTGATGAATCCAGATTAACTGCATTGTTCATGCGTAAACAGACGACATACCCGCGCTCTGGTGTAAGCCATTGACCATTTTGTCGAACTCATCCGCCAAAGCCCTTTCGACAGACGAAAAAAAACCCGCCGAAGCGGGTTTTTCCCAAGACCATGTCGACTCCCTGTCGATAGCGTTCCTTGCTGATGGCCGATCATCCATGATCCCGAAGCACTTCCTGTGTTCCGGTTGATGAGGCTAGATTACGCATCGGATCCAATCTGCAACAGGCGACATAGTTACCAATGCGTGTAAGACATTCGCTATACCACCCCTTCCGAAAACCCTTAGACGCGTCAGGTGTCGAGCCTGGAAGCCACGAGTTTCGGGGCCCGCAGACCATTACTCTTACTGATGCTCGCGAGCCTTGGTGTTGATCTTCAGAAATTCTTCGATGTTGTTCATCTGCTCATCCCAACCACGGCTGTCCATGCGGAACGCCTTGAGCCGCCGCGTCTGGGGAATATGATCGAAGCCGGACTCGGTAACCCTGAGCAAGGTGCCGTTATCCATGTCTTCAAGCTCGAAGAGCACCAGCGTGGTGGGCTCCTGGGAGTAGTCGACTTCCGGCTCGACGGCATACGGGTGCCAGCGAAACGAAAACACCCGCTCCGGCTCGACTCGCTCCACCAGGACATTCCACAGCAAGTGCTCATAACCGGGGTAAGTAATCTGCCCCTGAGTCCATTCGCCGGCGACAAAACGCTTGCCTTCCAGTGCCACGCCAAACCACTGCCCGAACGCTTCAGCGTTGGCCAGCACACGCCAGACCTGCGAGCGCGGCGCTTTAAGCAGGATCTTCCTTTCGATGCGATCTGATGCTGGGTTCATAAGTCACCTCCTGTACTGAACAGTAGGCCTGTAAGACCACAAGACCAACCTTAAAGTTGTATCAATCGGGTTTCTCAATCAACCCTGCCTGAAATATTCGGCCTCACATCCGCGCCAAAGTTCGGGGTTGAGAACGTGAGAAGTGAAACAGGCGCAAGGACATCCAAGCGTGCGCTGATCACTTACTAAGGGCTTCCAGCGCCACCGCAAGCGAATAAGCCTTCGCTACACTGCACCTCATCTTTTCTGTCACAGCGAGAATCCCCATGTACCCACGCGTGCTCCTGGCGCTGACGCCATTGCTGTTCACCACCGTTGCCCATGCCGCCGATTGCGACAACGCCACCGACCAGGCCACGATGAATCAATGCGCGGCGCAGCAGAACAAAGCAGCGGACAAGGAGTTGAATGCGCTTTACCAGCAGATCACCGAGCGCTTGAAAGGCAGTCCCGACAGCAAGAAGCTGTTGGTTGGCGCGCAGCGGGCGTGGATCGGGTTTCGGGATGCCGAGTGCAAGTTCTCCGCGTCCGGGGTTGAGGGTGGAAGTGTCTATCCGTTGATCTACAGCAATTGCATCACGGACCTGACCAAGGCGCGGGTTGAGGCTTTCAAGATTTACTTGAAGTGTCAGGAGGGGGATTTGAGTTGCCCGGTGCCTGGGCAGTAAATTCTCTAGCGTTTTCGATGGCCTCTTCGCGAGCAAGCCCGCCCCCACATTCGACCGAGTTCTTCCAGAAAGAACGCGATTAAATGTGGGAGCGGGCTTGCCCGCGATGGCGTCAGCTCAGACGCCGCAAATTACCGGACAAATATCTGCGCCGTGGTAATCGCCATATCCCCACCCGGCAGTTTGATGCTGCCGATCTGTTTCATGCTCTCGGGATCGAAAATCGCCACGTCATTAAACGTCCCGGCGAGGTAGATCTTGCTGCCCTCCTTGTTGAAGGAAATGCAGTAGTAGGAATGATCCAGCGTCGCCGCCTGCAGCATTTTCTTTTCCTTGATGTCGTACTTCGCCAGGCGATTGAGCACGCCAAACATCAAGTTCGGGTCCTTCGGCGAGCGCATGCCGCTGAAGTAGATTTCCGTCAAAGGGCCGAAGTCGGTGGTTTCGGTCTTGCCGGTTTTCAGGTCGATGCTGAACAGCCCGTAGAGGTACTCGGCGGTGGCGGGGTCCTGTTTCTTGTCCTTGAACTTCGCCGCGGTGTAGAGCAGCGAAAAGTCATGGCGATAGGTCTGCTGGTTCCACACGTAGAGCACGTCCGGTGCGCTGTAGTTGGCCCGCTTCCAGTGACGGCTGGGGATCAGTACATCGAACTTGCCGGTTTTCACATCAACCTTGTAGACATCCGCCCCGGCCACGTACAGCGTGCCGTCGTCGCCACTCTGCATGATGGTCAGCTGCCGTGGCGCCGGGAAGCTGCGCACGGGTTTGGCGTCCATGCCTGCGTCAGTGGCGTAGACATCCAGGCGCGGCTGCTGCACTTCGTAGCGGTCATTGAGCATCAACGTCGGGTTGGCGATGGCAAACAGTTCCTTGCCGTCATGACTGAGGGTGAAGGCGAACATCGACTTAGCTTTCTCCCCCGGCTTCTGGGTGATGCTGGCGTGGAACACCTGCTTGCAGCTGTCCAGTTCGACGCCGTAGACATCGGCGTAGTGGTTGTTCAGCACATAAGCGGTCTTGCGGTCCGGCGACAACTGAACGGTGCCCGGACCGAAGGCGTCCGGCATCTTGCAGGTCTTGAACAAGGTGTCCGTGGCCAGGTCGAGCACGTGCAGGTTGTTCGGGTAATTAGTGGTCACCATGTACTCGTGACCGTCTTGCAGTGCCGTGTTTTCATCGGCCAGAACACTGAGCGAACAGCCGCTCAGGAGGGCGAAAGCGGCCAGGCCGCAGGCTTTGATGCTGTGCATGCTGGAATCCTTCTTCTTATCTGATCACTTGTCTTTAGGGAAGACAGTGCCAAGGTTGCGCCAATTGTCGTTGGACGCCTGGGCATCCTTGTTCCAGTCCGGGTAGGTGCTCATCATGTCGGGCACCTGGGCTGGCCACCAGCAAGGGTCGGAACAGCCATAAAGGTCAGCTTCCATCGGCTGGCACAGCGACGACACACCGCCAAACGCATCGATCTCCCAACCCGGGTCGGTGGTCGAGGCGCAGCCCGCGACGGAGCTCATCGCCACCACTTCTTCGATACGGTTTTCGGCCGCGGCCTCATCGAGTTTCAACGCTTTATTATTGATTGCCTTGAGATGTTTCATATCAGTGAGCCTTGCGCGGAGTGATGTAGCTGCTGATAAACGCAGGGTTGTTGGCCATGATCCGGGTGTAGACCTCGATGCCGAAGTCGACCCAGTCACGCATCAGTTCGCAATAGTGATAGGTCGGGTGGGTCGGGTCGCCGTAACGGGCGTAGCTCTCGTGGTAGCAGCCGCCGGAGCAGAGGTTACGGATCTGGCAGTCCTCGCACCCGGTGTTGGTGCGGTCCAGGCGCTGGGACAGGAAGTCGTTCAACTCAACCTGTTTCACACCGCTGTGCACGTTGCCGAATGTCGGCAGCGATGAGCCGGTAAAGCGATGGCACAGGTTCAGCTCGCCCTTGTGATCCACCGCCAGCATCTTCAGGCCCGCGCCGCAGGGCAGGGCTTTTTTGTGGCCTTCGTGGATGTCGGTGATCAACTGGTGCAGGTTGGAGAACCCAATGTTGCGATGCTCCAGCGCCGCTTCCAGATAACGCCGGCCAAGCCTCTTCATGCTGGCGAAGACTTCGATCAACTCGTCGCTGGTCAGGTTGAAGGTGCTGATGTCGCCGGAGGTCACCGGGGCAAAGCCGACTTCGGCAAACCCCAGTTCATTGAACAGGTGATCCCAGATGGTTTCGACGTCGGTGACGCCGGTGGTCAAGGTCACGCGAGCGCCAACCGGACGGCTGTTGTAGCGCGACAGCAGCATCTCGGCCTTGCGCCGCACCACGTCGTACGTGCCCTGCCCGCCCACGGTGATGCGGTTGCGATCGTGCACGGTTTTCGGCCCGTCGATACTGACCGAGAGCCCGAAGCGATGGGCGTTGAGGTAGTCCACGGTGTCTTCGGTGAGCAGCGTCGCGTTGGTGGTCATGACGAACTCGACGAACTTGCCCGCCTCGCGGAAACGCTTCTCGCAATAGTCGACCATGTATTCGATCAGCTTGCGGTTGCTCAGCGGTTCGCCGCCGAAAAACACCACGGTGAAACGTTCCTCATCCGGGGATTCACGCAGCAGCATTTCCACTGATGCAATAGCCGTTTCGACATCCATTTTCTTGCCGGCCGACGGCTTGTCGAGGTCTTCCTTGTAGCAGTAGGTGCAGCTCAAGTTGCAGCCGGTGTTGACGTTGAGCACCACGGTATTGATCGCGGTGCGCTCGACCCGTTTGGTGCCGATGTCCGGCGTCAGCGGCGAGCCGTCGCTGACCAGTTCCAGGGACATCAGCTCACGCAGGGTCTCGGTGATTTCCTCGCCGTTGAAGCGTGAAGACAGTCGCTGGATCAGGTCGTCCGACGAGCAGCCGGGACCGCGCAACGTATCGATGATGGTGCCCGTCAGCTCATCGCTGGCGAACAGCGAACTGCTGGGAATGTGAAACAGCATGCGGTCGGCATCGACGTGCACTTCGTGCAGGTTCCGCTCAACCAGATTCAAAATAGCGCCCATTGCAACCTCCTGTGCACACCCCGTTTTACGGGGCCTGCGGTCATTCCGAAAAAAGTGTCTGAAGACTCGGGTTTCAGCCAACTCACGGAATGGGTGGATTGTTCCAGCGTTGCACGGTGACGATCATGTGGCCTTCGCCGGTCAGGGATTTCCCTGCGTCGTCGACGGCGGCGATCACCTTCAGGTTGCCGGCATTGTTGGTGGACATTTTGCGTTGCGGGTTCGGCCCGGCATCGCCCGGGGTGAACACGCCGCTGTCGGCCTGCATGGTGCCGGCGAACTTGACGTCTTCATCTTCCTTGGCGCGGTCGTCGAAGGCTTCGACCGACCACTGTGCCGGGAACACACCGATGCGATACGGCTTGCCGTCAACACCCTTGCCCCAGGCTTCCGCGTCGAAACGGCCCTGGACTTTCGGTGTCGAACCACCGCCCTCGCCGATCCGCGCCACCGAGAACTCGGGCACGACTTTGACTTCGGCAATTTTGCTGTAGACCGACAGGGTCGGGCCTTTCAGCGTGCCGACGGTGACGTTGCGCAGGCCCGGCTGGGCATTGGCGGCGGCCTTGAGTCTGACCTTGATACGATCTGCGTTTTGCTCGACAACCTCGACCACTTCCACGCCTTTGCCGAAGTTCGGTTTGCCGCTAAGACCGCTGCCGATCAGGGTCACTTCGGTCTCGACGCCAGCCTTCAGATAACCCGGCTGCACCGCCAGCAAACGACTGCTGCCCTGCTTGGCGGCGACGAAGTCCAGACCGCGTTCATCGTGCTCGGCCTCGAACATCCGCCCCTGCATGGCAGTGCCCTGGGCGGCGAACACCTGACGCATGGTCACGCCGTCGATGGTCACGTTGCCGCGCCATTCGTAGCCGGTGTACAGAATCGCGCTGCCGTCGCCATTGAACGGCGTGCCGTCGGCGTATTGGCCTTTGACGCTGACCTTGAACGTGTCGTCGCCAGCGGCGCCGACGCTCATCACCCCGGCCAGTTCACCTTTGCCCGGCAAGTGGCCACTGAAGCTCCAGTCACCGACAAACGACTCGGCTTTCGGTGCTGCGCTCAGCCATTTTTTCCAGGCCGGGTTGTCCAGCGGATAACGCTTGGCCAACAGTGGCACCATTTCTTTTCGAGCCAGATCGAACCAGTCACGGTCGCGAGACAGGGCCTGGTATTCCAGCGATGGCCATTGACCGAGGTGGAAGTTCACCAGACGCTCCCATTCCTGGGCCGGACGCCGTTGCAGGGCGACCCGCGCACCGGAGTGACAGCGGCCGCACATCTGGCTGGTCTGGTCGTCGAATTTCTCAACGGTATTGAGTCGGCGCTCCAGCGCGTAACGTACCCCATCGGTTTCGCTCGGCGCCAGGCCTTGGGTGTCGGCCAGGTATTTGACCAGGGTGCGGCGGTCGTCATCGCTGATCTGCAAACCGTGCATGATCTGCATCCGGGCGATGCTCATCAGCCAGCCTTCCGGGGTTTTGCGCTGGTGGCTGATGCGGCTCAGGGCATTATCGGCTTCAGGGGTGTGGCAGCCCTGACAGGTTTCCTTGAGGATGGTCTGGGCGTCGCGGGCTGCCAGGCTATACGGCGAATGCAGCGCCACACAGGCGGCCACGGCCAGCAGACTGGCGCTCAGGCCTGATCGGAGTTTTCTCTTCATCAACGTCGAACCTCGCACGGTGCTTTCTTATTTTTGTGGCTTATCGTTTTTATGGTTTCTGCCGCCGGCGGCGCACCGCAGACGGAGGCAAGAGAAACGTCTGCGATGAGCAATACACGGAGCGTGCCAGCTTGCCGATTAGCTTTTTAATCAAGCGGTTGCGTGAAGTTGACCACTGTTGACCCTGCCTGATCGAGAGCGCCTGCGTCTAATATCGCGACAGTTGTTGCAGTCTGAGACAAGCATAGATGCCTCCGGCCAAACGTGACTCACCGAGCCTGGCGAACCGGGTCAGCACTCAAGTTCCCCCCCGGCCCGTCGATAACCTGCGTACACAAACGTTAAGGGAATGACGACATGGCAATTTCTTTAAACTCTGCCTTGATACAGCCATCGGCCGCTCAGCTCAGCCAGTCCAGCCAACCCCTGACAGCGAAAACGCTGAGTGAAGAGCAGCAGAAAACGACGGTAAACATCAATCCGGCGGCGATTTATCATCCAAGCGATGAAGCGCCTGCCACCAGTCCGACCGTCGAATCGATCGAGACCTGGATCGGCCGATCCCGCTCACCTGACTTCCCTCAGGTTGCCGAACGGCACCAAAACGCGCATCAATCGCTGAAATCCTCTTTTGAAGAGTTCCAGTCTGCGCTGGCCCACGCCTATCCGGATCTCGCCGACAAAAAATTTGGCTTCACCATTCAAGCGGATGGAAGCCTCAAGGCCCTCAACACTTCAGGCGCGCTCAGTTCTTCCGATATGAATCGGCTGAACAATTTGCTGAATGCCTCCAGTTCGCTCAAATCGGCAGCGAGCAGTTACCGCGACGCCTCCATCGAGCTGGTGGCCGCCGACTCCGTATGGGGGGGCAGCTACATGGGCGGGTACAACCTGAACAAGGAGAACTTCGCCAACACCATCGATCTGGGTGCCCTGTTCTTGAAGAAAGGCTCGACGCCAAACGCTGAAACCCTGAACGGCTTCTTCTCTTCTCAGTTGTGGAGCAAAGGCGAACGGATGACGCAAGAGATGGAAGTGCAGATGCTGACCGAGCGCAACGCCAAGAAGATCGACGAAACAGTCTGATTGCAGACAGCTCAGCGTATCGCCCGAATCAGCCCGGGCCTCTTCTTCGGCCGGGGCTGAAAAAACCGTCTCTGGAATCTCAGGCACCGTCGCGATTTGCGACAACGTGGCAGAACCGGGCGGCCGCGGATTTGATCCCGCGCCCGCCGCCAAAGGGCTATCAGGCCCTTGCGGACAGTTGGCACAGCCATTGCGAAAGCCTCGTTCTCACGAACAACAAGAGGCCTCGCCATGACGCTCCCTTACCTGCTTCCCGCCACCTCGGCGTTCATCCAGCGCGCCCCGCGCATGCTTATCGGCGGCGACTGGGTCGAGGCTGCCGACGGCCAGACCATGCCCCTGCACAACCCGGCCACCGGTGAAGTGCTGTGTGTGGTGCCGCGGGCCACGCCCGAAGACGTTGACCGTGCGGTGCTCGCGGCGCGTCAGGCGTTCGATGATTCCGCCTGGACCCGCACCCGCCCCCGCGAGCGGCAGAACCTGCTGTGGAAACTCGCCGAGCTGATGGCGCGCGACGCCGAACTGCTGGCGCAACTGGAGTGCCTGAACAACGGTAAAAGCGCGGCGGTGGCCCAGGTGATGGACGTGCAGCTGTCGATCGACTTCCTGCGCTACATGGCCGGTTGGGCGACCAAAATCGAAGGCTCCAGCGTGGAAGTGTCGTTGCCGCTGATGCCAAACGATCAGTTCCACAGTTTCATTCGTCGCGAAGCGGTGGGCGTGGTCGGCGCCATCGTCGCCTGGAACTTCCCGCTGCTGCTGGCCTGCTGGAAACTCGGCCCGGCTCTGGCCACCGGTTGCACCGTGGTGCTCAAACCCGCCGATGAAACCCCGCTGACCGCCTTGAAACTCGCCGAACTGGTGCTTGAAGCCGGTTACCCCGAGGGCGTGTTCAACGTGGTCACCGGCACCGGCATCACCGCCGGTTCGGCGCTGACCCACAACCCGCTGGTGGACAAGCTGACCTTCACCGGCTCCACCGCCGTCGGCAAGCAGATCGGCAAGATCGCCATGGACTCCATGACCCGCGTCACCCTGGAGCTGGGCGGAAAATCGCCGACCATCGTCATGGCCGACGCCGACCTGAAGACCGCCGCAGCAGGCGCTGCCAGTGCGATTTTCTTCAATCAGGGTCAGGTCTGTTGTGCCGGCTCGCGGCTGTATGTGCAGCGCAAGCATTTCGACAATGTGGTGGCGGACATCGCCGACATTGCCAACGCCATGAAGCTCGGTAACGGGCTGGACCCGAGCGTGGAGATGGGGCCACTGATCTCGGCGCGTCAGCAGGAGCGCGTATACGGGTACATCGAAAAGGGCCGGGAAAGTGGCGCGACCATCGCGTGCGGCGGTGAGCAATTCGGGCCGGGATTTTTCGTCAAACCGACGGTGATCGTCGATGTCGATCAGAAGCATTCGCTGGTGCAGGAGGAGATCTTCGGGCCTGTGCTGGTCGCCATTCCGTTCGACGATGAGGCCGATGCGTTGCGCATGGCCAATGACAGTCCCTACGGGCTTGGCGCGAGCATCTGGTCGAATGACCTGGCGGCGGTGCACCGGATGATTCCGCGGATCAAGTCGGGTTCGGTGTGGGTCAATTGCCACAGTGCGCTTGATCCGGCGTTGCCGTTTGGCGGGTACAAGATGTCGGGGGTTGGGCGCGAGATGGGGTATGCGGCGATCGAGCATTACACGGAGTTGAAGTCGGTGTTGATCAAGTTGTAGTAGCGGCGCCCTCTCGGGCGTCATCGCGGGCAAGCCCGCTCCCACAGGGGATTGTGGTTTACACAAAACTACTGTGGGAGCGAGCCTGCTCGCGAAGTGGCCAGGCCAGTCAACATAAATTCAAGGTTTGAACCCCTGAGCCAACAGCCAACTCCTGACCAGCCTGCCCTGCTCCACCGTCAACCCCGCCAACGCCTGCCCGGCGGATTCGGTCTGTAGCCGCCGCACCAGCGGCGCCAGCTCAACCCCCTGCACATGCCAGATCCCCAACGGCTGATCTGCCGTGATCACCACCTCAGCCTCATCCACAAAACCATCCTTTAACACCGGCGCTCGCTCGATTATCAACGAAGAAAAATCCGCCTCGGCGTGCGCCACCTCGGCATCCGGCCACTGCCGCCGCGCCTGCCAGAATGGCTGATCCAGCCAACGCTGCTCATCGGCATAAAAATCCCGCCCGATCCGCGCAAAACGCAAAAACAACTGCTCTATCCGCTGCTGATGAAAGCGCTGCGCCAGCGCTGCTCGCTCAGGTTTTCGCAGCAACGTGTTGATCACCGTCGGCGCTTGCAACGCCGAGGACAAGGACTGAAAAATCCCGTTGCCTGACAGCGGGTCGACCGCCATCGCCGCATCGCCGACCCGAATCCAGTTTTCACCACACACCTGCGGGTTAAGAATCGCGGTGCTGCTGCGCGCATGCAGTTGCAGGTCGATTTCAGGTTCGTTCGCAAAAAACGCCCGTGCCAGCGTCGAGCCCTGGCGCCGCTGGCGACAGTAATCCAGCAATTGCGCCTTGCCCGGCAGCGCAGCGCTGGCGACGTCCACCGTCCACTGCCAATAACACTGACCGTCCGCCCGTCGCGCCATCCACGCCCAGCCGTCCGCAAGGCTTTCCACGGCACTGGCGGTGTCACCCGGCGCACCTTGCCAGCGATTGAGCAGGCTGACCGTCTCTGGCCCGCGCAGCCCCTTGCCGAGCGCCGGCGCCTGGCGTCCGCGCGCCTCGACGAGGAAGTCCGCGAGCAACGCTTCATGCCCCTCAATCTCGACCCGATGCCCCGTCGCCGAGGTCTGTACCGTCAGCACCCGGCCTTCAATCAACTCGACGCCCGCCAGGCGCAGGTCCTCGCGCAGACCTCGATCAAAGCTCGGCCGATCGAGTAGAAATTCGATGTTTTGCGCGTGTTGCTGACCGTTCCACGACACCTGCCGCTGCGACGGCAATGCCGCATCCGCCAGCGCCTGATGCAGACCGGCACCGCGCAAGGCCTCCAGCACCCGGATGGAAACGCCTTCCAGCGCCGCAAACCGCCGCCACTCGCTGACCAGCGTCACGGCGTAACCGAGCCGGCGCAAACCCAAGGCCACCGCAGCCCCCGCCGGCCCAGCGCCAAGAATCAGAATCATGCGCCGAAACGCCGTTCAGGCCCGCGATAACGCGCGTTTTCCCGCAGCCAGTCAATGACCTGCTCGTTGCTCGCCTCGGGATGTGCAACCAGGAAACCGGCGATGTGCCCGCTCAACGCCGCACAGCCCAGGCTGGCGCCGGACTGCCCCGGATAGGTCCCGTGCACGCACGCCGCGAAATCCGCCTGCGCGCTGTTGAGCCATGACCATTCCTGTTCGGCGCAACGGGCATCGCCGGTCACCCGCAGCACCTGTGGATAGTTCGCCGGGAACACACCCTCGCCCTGCGCCGGGCTGGATGCACACAGCAAAATGCCCCGCGCCACTGCCGCTGCGCACGCCTCGCGCAACAGGCTGCGATCCTGTCGCAACCCGAGGCTCAGATTGATCAGCCGCACGTCCTGCGCCACCAGCCAGTCAATCGCCGAGGCAATCTGCAAGGCGCTGGTGACGCCACGCTGATCGAACACCTGAGCCACGCAGAACACCGCCGAAGGGGCCCGATGACTGATGGCTTCGATCACCGCGCTGCCATGACCGAGCGGGTCGTCGCGCAAGTCACTTTCGGCCAGACCGTCCGACAGCAACGAGAACCCTCGTCCGGCGATCACCTGCACCCGCTGCGCCGCCGAATGGCCGCTGTCCACCACACCGATTCGCAGTTCAGACTTCATGCAGCACCGTTTTCGACGTGAGCACGCCGTCGAGCAATTCAAAGCGCAGGTCGGCATCGGCCAGGGTCGAAGGGCGATGACTGATGAGGATACGCGTGCGCCCGGCAAACAGTCGGTCGATGGCCTCGATCACTTCGCGTTCGGTGGCTTCATCCACTGCCGACGTGGCTTCGTCGAGCACCAGAATCAGCGGATCCTGCAACAGCGCCCGGGCGATGGCGATGCGCTGTTTCTGCCCGCCGGACAACTGCTGCCCGCGTTCGCCCAACGGACTGTCGAGGCCTTCGGGCAATGAGGCGATCAGGCTGTCGAGTTGTGCCAGGCACGCTACTTCGGCAATCGCTTCACGACTGGCGTCGGGCACGGCGTAGGCCAGGTTGTCGGCCAGGCTGCCGCGAAACAGCACGATGTCCTGACTGACCACGGCGATCCGCCGGCGCAACTGGAACAGGTCCAGTTCCCGCAGGTCGACCTCGCCCAGCAACACCCGCCCGGACTGTGGGTCGTGATGGCGTTGCAGCAAATCGATCAGCGTCGATTTGCCGACCCCGGAGCCGCCGCTCAGGGCGACTTTCAAACCGTAGGGAATCCGCGCGTCGATGCCGCGCAAAGTGCTCGGCCGACCGGGATGGCTGAAGTGCACGTCGTCGAAACGCAGTTCACCGGAAATTGGCATAGGCTTGGGTTCAACGGGGGTCAGCACCGTCGGCTCCTCACCGCGCAATTCCATGACGCGCCCGAGGCTGACGGTCATCCGCTGAATAGCGACATAGAGCCCGAGCAAGCTTTGAACCGGCCCGACCGCCATCCCCAGATAGGTGGAAAACGCGATCAGCGCACCCAGTTGCCAGGTCCCTTGCACCACCCAATAACCGCCAATCAAAAAAGCACAGGCACGGGACAGAGAAGTCAGCGTCCCCGGCACGGCCTGAGTGAAAAACTCGGTGACTTGCAGGCGCAGCAGCTGACTCATGTAGCCTTGCCCCAATGCCTCCAGGCGCCGTGATTCACGCTGCTGCTGACCGGCGGACTGGATGAATTTCATCACCGGCAGGGTCTCGACCATGAACGACGACATGTCCGCCGAACGCTCGCGCAACTGACGCACATCGCGCTCGACCTTGCGGCGCATCCAGCGCAGCCAGAGCACGTCGAGGGGAATCAGCACCAGCGCCAGCAACGAGAGTTGCCACGACAAGGTCAGCAACATCGCCACCGCGACCACCAGGCCGATCACGCTCGATACCGCCGAAAACAACGAGTCCACGGCGAAGCGCTGGATCTCCGCGACGTCGCCATCGAGGCGCGACATCAGATCGCCGATGCGCCGTTGCCCGTAGAAGCTCGGCGACAGGGTTTGCAAATGCCGATAGAGGTCGTCGCGCAGCGAAAACAGAATCCGCCCGGAGAGTCGCGTGTGCAGGTAACGATTGATCCCCGAGAGCGCCGTGCCAAGCAGCCCGGCGATGATCATCAGGCCGGCGATCAGCACCAGCATGGGGAAGTTGCGGGCCAGCAAGCCATCGTCGATCAGCAGCTTGGTCAACCACGGCTGCACCAGCACCAACGACGAGGCGCAGACCGACAAACCAAGCAGCCCGGCAATCGCCAGACGATGCGGACGCACAAAGCTGTAGAGCCAGCGCAACGCCGCTTGCAGCGCTTCTGGGTTTTGACTCTCGATCAGCCGAACGATCAAGCGCTGCATCACGTACGCAACTGTTTGAGCTTGCGGTACAAGGTTGCGCGGCTGATGCCCAAGGCATCGGCGGCGGCCGAGACGTTGCCCTGATGGCTGTCCAGCGACTGGCGAATCAACTCCAGTTCGTTTTCGCGAATACTGCCCGACGGGGGGCGTTCGCTGGCGTTCAGTTCGTCGAGCATGCTGTCGGGCAAGTGGTCCAGGGTGAGTACGGTGTCCCCCGGTTCCCGCATGGCCAGCGCAGTGCGCAAGACCATTTCCAGTTGGCGGATGTTGCCCGGCCAGTGATAGCCCGCGAGCAGGCGATTCAGATCGTCATGCAGGACCATGCCCGGTGCGTCGAGTCTGGTCAGCAGACGACCGACCAAAGCGCTGAAATCGTCGCGTTCGCGCAGAGCCGGCAGCATCACGCTGATGCCGTTGACCCGGTAGAACAGGTCTTCACGGAAGTGTTTCTCTTCGACCAGGCGTTTGAGGTCGCGGTGGGTGGCGCAGATCAGGGCGACGTCGATGTCCTGTTCTTCACCGGCGCCCAAAGGCGCGACTTTACGGTCCTGCAAGACGCGCAGCAGACGCGCCTGCAAGGCTAGCGGCATGTCGCCGATTTCGTCGAGAAACAGCGTGCCGCCGTGGGCCTGTTGCAAACGACCAACCATGCCGCCGCGCCGCGAGCCGGTGAACGCGCCTTCACGGTAGCCGAACAGTTCGGACTCGATCAGGCCTTCGGGAATCGCCGCGCAGTTCACCGCGACAAAGGGTTTGTCGCAGCGGCTGCCGGCCATGTGCAAGGCACGGGCAATAACTTCCTTGCCGGTACCGGTTTCGCCGAGCAGCAACACCGGCAACTCATTGGCCAGCCCTTGACGGGCCATGCGCAAGGCCCGGGCATAGCGGACATTGCTGCCGGCCAGGGCGTCGAGATCGGGTTGCGGTTTAGCGGTTTTGGCGGTGCTGCGCGGCGGCGTGCTGACGTTGATCGACCGCTGCGGCGCGCGCAGGGTTTTGTAGAAGAACTCGCCTTTGGCGGTCTGCAAACTGCCGATGCCGCCCTGGTGCAGACGCGACAACAGTTGCAGGCCGTCGACGCCGAGAAACTCTTCGCAACGACGACCGACCAGTGCCGAGCGTTCGGCGTGGAGCAACTGACAGGCCTGGGCGCTGACTGCCAGAATCTGCCCGCCGAGGCTCACCGCCAACAGGCCCTGCCAAGGGGATTCGAGGTATTGCCGACGGCTGTGGAAGGCCAGGACGATCTGGTCCGGGAAACTGGCGTTGAACACCCGGCTTTCGATCTGACTGACGGCCATGGCCAGCAACGCGGTGCTGTCGTGAACGCGGCCGAGCGGGCCTTCGCGGGTCAGGTCGAGGACGCCAAGGATATCGCCTTGCGGGCAATAAATCGGCACGGAGGTGCAGGAGAAATCGGTCAGGCGATCAAGGTAGTGCTCGCCGCAATCGATCATCGTCGGCCGGGCCTCCACCAGTGCGGTGCCCAGCGCGTTGGTGCCGCGAGCGGCTTCGCTCCAGCAGGCGCCAAGGGTGATGTCTTGCAGGCCGCTGCCCTTGAGACGGTCGGCGCGGCCTTCGACCGCGAGGATGGTGGCATCGGAATTGGCGAGGATGATCAGGCCTTCCTTGCCCTGACGGTCAGCCAGGTAATCGATCGCTGGCAACGCTGCGTCGATCAACAGGCGATTGTTCGCCAGCAGCACGTCGAGGCTCGCACTCGACTCCAGCGCCAGTTCATGTTTGCTGTTGAAATGCACGCCATGGCTGAGGCTGCGCCGCCACGATGCATCGATTTCCGCCCGCAACACCCCATCGGGGACTTCGCCCTCGAGGTGGAGTTTTTCCCGGGCCAGCCGGGCTTCACGGTGCAGCTTGGGGGAAGTTGTTTTTATTAGCGTCATCAAGCGCTCCGGATCGGTCCGCCCTGCGCTTTTTTAAGTTCAGCGCCCTGCCGCAATCTTTACGTTAACGTCAGGGCGATGGCAAGTGCCTTACGGCATTTGGATTTCATCGGGACGAGCGCGTTATCGTTCGTGCGCGAAAGCTGCCGGCACTTGCTCAGTATTCGTGAACCTGTGCCGGGAAGCCCTGATCACTTAAACGTGAGGATCACCAGGTGGTTTACTCGGCGTGGCGTACTGCGGTTTCAGGTGGCCGTCCTGATCGAGTAACCAGGCGTCCATGATCTGTCGCACCACAGGCCCGGCGACGCGACCGCCAGCCTCGCCGTTTTCGATCATCACCGAGATCACAATCTTCGGATGCTCGGCCGGCGCGAAGCCGACAAACAGAGCATTGTCACGGTTGCGCTCCAGGGTTTTTGCCCGGTTGTAGCGCTCACCCTGTTTGATCGCGACCACTTGCGCGGTACCGCTTTTTCCGGCGATGCGGTACTGAGCACCCTGCGCCGCCGCTCGGGCGATCCCGCGGGCGTCGTGCATGACCATTTGCATGCCGTGGTTGACCTGCTCCCAGTCACGCGGGTCTTTCAACAGGATGTTTGGCATCGGATGCTCATCCACTGGCGCCAAACCGTCCACGGTTTTGGCCAGGTGCGGGCGGTTCCACACACCTTTGTTGGCGATCAGCGCAGTGGCTTGAGCCAGTTGCAACGGCGTGACCTGCATGTAACCCTGGCCGATACCGAGGATCACCGTCTCGCCGGGGAACCACGCTTGACGGCGAGTGGCGCGCTTCCAGGCCTGAGACGGCATCAAACCGGCAGACTCTTCGAACATGTCCAGCGAGACCTTCTCGCCGAGACCGAACATCGCCATGTAGTCGTGCAGGCGATCGATACCCAGCTTGTGCGCCAGGTCGTAGAAGTAGGTGTCGTTGGAGCGCATGATCGCTGCGTCCATGTCTACCCAACCGTCGCCGCTGTGGTTCCAGTTACGGTACTTGTGATCGAAGTCCGGGAGTTGGTAATAACCAGGATCAAAGACGCGGGTCTGCGGGGTCACGACACCCGCATCCAGTCCGGCAATCGCCACTTCAGGCTTGATGGTGGAACCGGGCGCATAGAGACCGCGCAGCACGCGGTTAAACAGCGGCCGGTCGATGGAGTCGTGCAGTGCCGCGTACTCCTTGAAGCTGATCCCGGTCACGAACAGGTTCGGGTCAAAGCTTGGCTTGCTGACCATGGCCAACACTTCGCCGGTCGATGGATCGAGCGCGACCACAGAACCACGACGATCACCCAGGGCTTCTTCGGCGGCTTCCTGAAGTTTGACGTCGAGGCTCAGGACGATGTTTTTACCGGGCACCGGATTGGTGTGTTTGAGCACTCGCAGCACGCGACCCTGGGCGTTGGTTTCGACTTCTTCGTAACCGACGTGGCCGTGCAATTCTGATTCATAAAACTTTTCAATCCCGGTTTTGCCGATGGATTGGGTGCCCCGGTACTCAACCGTATCCAGGGCTTTGGATTCTTTCTCGTTGATGCGACCGACGTAGCCGATCGAATGCGCGAAGTGCGCGCCCATCGGGTAATGGCGGACGAACTGCGGCTCGACATCGATTCCGGGCAGACGGAACTCGTTGACGGCGAGTACGGCGATTTGCTCTTCACTGAGCTCGTAGAACAGGGTGACGGGCACAAATGGGTGGCGTGCCTGCTTCATCGCTTTGTCGAACAGCGCCCGGTCCTCGGCCGGCAGGTGCAGAAGGTTGACCACCTCGTCCAGCTCTTCTTTGACATCAGCGGCGCGTTCACGGGTGATGGTCAGGTTGAAGCTGGGACGGTTGTCGGCGAGGACCACGCCGTTGCGGTCGTAGATCAATCCGCGCGTGGGAGTGATCGGCAATACGTGGACGCGATTGTTTTCCGAGATGGTCGAGTGATAGTCAAACTCAACCACTTGCAGCACGTACAGGCGTACGACCAGTGCACAGGTAATAGCCACGACGAACAAGGCGCAAGCCATCAGTCTTTTGTTGACCAGGCGCGTCTCTTTTTCGTGGTCTTTGATCGGTATCGGCTGGGGCATTTCTACAGCTGCTCTTTAATTAAAAAGGGGCGCCGATCCGTAGGCTTGAAATCAGTCCGTTAAAAAACGAGCTGCACCATACCAAAAACCCTGCGGTCACTTTAGTGCGATTTCCTCTAACGGTTGTCCTTGAGGGCCAAAACGACGGTTGGTTTTTTTCTGACTCGTGCGATTTGTTCAAAATTGATATTCCGATTCATGCATTTTTCTTGCTGATGGGCCTGTGGATACTGGGTGCATGTCATTCCCTTTTTGGAGTCTTTTCATGCATCCACGATTTACACGATTACTCGGTTCGAACGGTTTTTCCATTGGGCTGGAGCTGCCACTGGATAACGATTGGTCCAGCGAGAGCCAGCGACGACGAATGGCCGAGGATCGCCCTTTCGGTGTTCCGGATCTGAAGCAGCACGCGGCGATGGCGCGGCTGGCGGACAAGGCTGGGTTCCGCGCTTTGTGGGTCCGCGATGTACCGGTTTACGACCCGAATTTCGGCGATGCCGCACAGGTATTCGAAGCCTTTTCCTACCTTGGATACCTGGCCGGAATCACCGACAACATCATGTTGGGTACAGCGGCGGTTGTACTGCCATTGCGTCAGCCATGGCTAACCTTGAAATCGGCAAACAGTGTTGATGAGTTGAGTGATGGACGCTTGCTGCTTGGCGTGGCCAGTGGCGACCGGCCGATGGAATATCCATTGTTTGGAGTGGATTACGATCAGAGGGGAGAGATTTTCCGCGATACGCTGGAGTTGCTTCGCGACCAGGGTGAAGGCCGCCTGCCAGAAGGTGCGCGCTTGCTTCCGCAGCGCGATGAATCTGCACCATTGTTAGTGGCAGGTCTGGGTCAGCAAACGCCCGCATGGATTGGTGAGCATATGGATGGCTGGCTCGCCTACCCGGGTACGCCAGATGAGCATCGGCGTCGGGTCGCATTGTGGCGCGAGGTGGGTGGAGATAAGCCTTACATCAGCTTCGTCCACCTGGATTTGGCAGCCAATCCTCACGCACCAATGCGACGGGTACGTTTCGGTGGGATTTGCGGGCGGTTGGCGTTGATTGATGAGCTTCAGGCATTGCGTGAGGCTGGGGTACAGCATGTTGGCCTGCATGTGCGTCGTAGTGAACGACCGGTTGCCGAGATTATTGAAGAAATCGCTGAACACGTTCTGCCGAAGTTTCACTGACAATGCAGTGGCTTCAAGGGCAGCCCATGAGGTTGCCCTTTTTTTCGGCACTTTCCTGCGGACAAAACAAAACCCCTACCTGCATACGCAGATAGGGGTTTCGGAATTTAAACCAACCACACCATCCGTTAATCAGTATTGCAAAAATGGGGGTGACCATAGATTTTTATGGGCGACTGGTCCGCTTTGATATCGCCGGCACTGTCGCTATCAGTTCACGTTTTTGCCACTGGTTGTTGTCGACCGCGTAGACGTGCAGGTTTTTACGATCCTCGGAAAAACTGGCGATCAGGTAAGTCTGCTGGGATGCGCTGCCACTGATGAAACCGGGCACACTGCTCGTGTACCACATGGAGCCACCATTCCTATGAAGATGACCGGCGAACATTGCAGTCACTTCATATTTATCGATCATATCCCTGAAGCGTTTTTCCTGACTCCAGTCGCCCATAAAATCGTTGGGTTTATGCATGTTCAGGAGAATGATTTTCCCCTGCGCGCGTGCCTGTTCAAGGTCACGCTCAAGCCAATCGAGTGCCGGAGTAATTTCAAAAACCGTCGGACTGAAAAGGGTGCCCGAAGAGAAGCTCACCGAGTAAGTCGGCTCGTTATGTAACTGCACCAGATGCACATCACCATATTCCCTTGAGTATGCAAGGCTGCCGTAATAAATGGTGCTCGGCCATGAAGCCCGTGCCGCCAAATCCATACTATCGACCTTTCCCCAATAACGTTTCTTCAGATCTTCAATGCTTCCAGCGGCGCAATTATTCAGAAAACAATCATTCACGTTATTTTGATAATCATGATTACCCAACCCGTAGTCATAAACCCCTTGAAGTTTTGCATCCAGCGTCTGCTGGACGTAGGAACGCTCCCCCGCATGACCGAAGGCGGTCATATCGCCATTGATCATCACGGGCACCGCCGCGCTTCCCCCCTGATATCGCCTGAAGTCCGCAATGCTGTCGTACTGGGTTTCAATCAGCCACCTGGAGCGTTCCAACCGCTGCGAATCGGACTCCGGCAACCGGGCATCGGTGTTGTCGGTCCAGGGAAACTGCGGGTCAGAAGCGAACACTATATGCCGTGGCGTTTGCGCCGACGAAGCCCCATACGCAACAGGAACTGCCCAGACACTGACCAGCAACACCAACAATCGCCATCCTTTGCTTATTTGCATAATGCCTTTTTCCTTAATACTTAATAGTGAGCAGAACCAAAAAAATCCATTTAAAAACTTACCTGCAAAAAGCAAACTACAACAGCACTTACTCAACACCAACAAATAACATATTTAGAATCACGAAACATAAGCTTCAAAAAAAACAAAACTTACTGATTGAACCAATCAAACCAACCCGCTTAAATCCCCTCCTGACTTTCAATACAACTACCACTTTAATGGAAATGGATTTCTATGAAATTATATACACCACCCACCGTGTTGATCCTGGCGCTCGCTGTAACGGCCACTTCTTCAATGGCTACTGACTTCGCCCCGCGACATATCGTATTTGCTTCGGACCCCAAGTTCCCCTCAAGTGAAAAGTCCGAACAAGGCGAAGTTGAATCCGCCTCAAACAAGGAAGAACGTTCACGGTGGCTGATCGACGCGCAGTACACCAGCATCGCTGACTTTCGCAAGCAATCGGGAGGCGCCGCTGCCGTTCCCGTCATGATCAACGGCAACATGACGGCATCAGGACAACCCAGTGAACGCACCTACCTCAACGCGGTATTGCAGAACAAACTGAGCAATCTCTATGACTATGGCCTGGGCAGTCACGACTACGACTTCAACGTCGCCAGTTGCACGCGTTGCGCCGCCGCAAGCGTGGACGACCTCAAGGATCGGTACTGGGGAAAAGTCGCCAACATGGACCTCGCGGCGCGGGCTTCCGGCCTGACGAAAACCTGGTATGGCAGCCTCGCATACTCCCGGGATTACGGTGACGTTCACCTTGTTCAGTTGCACAACGAACCCACTTACAACGTCAACTTTTCCACCGGCTCGTTCTTCCAGACAACCGCCTATGAGATCACGGCATCCCTCGACTGGCTGGAACGCGATCTGCAGCGGGCACGGGCGCAAGGCAAAATCATTTTGCTGAACTTGCATCAACCGTTTCACTGGCCGGTCAGGGAGAGCGAGATTTTCCGGTTCACAAAGATGATCGAGGACTACGGCGTGACCGCCGTGTTTTCCGCGAATGCGAACAAACAAAGCGGGAAATATGAGTCGAGCAACTACATCTACGCAGATATTCCGCTGTTCATGAGCGGTTCGGCGGTCCAGCAAAGCTGGTTGTATGCCACGTTCTCTGCCGATAGAACGCAAATGACAGTGAACGTCATCGCGGGCAACGACTGGCTTAACCCGGTCGCGACTCACACTGTCCCGGTCAAATAACGCGCAGATCGACGCCAACGTCAAAACCGTTGGCGTCGATGACGAACACCGGCCAGCTATACTCGACAAGTCAATTGATCTGAATCATGTTTTGTTACATCTGCTACACCATTCATGATTTTTCCCCAACGCGACCAAAGGTCGCACCCTTGAGTTAGAGCTAGAGGCGTATCATTGCGCCACTGCAACAGCCCTTTTTGACCGCGGTCGGCATGCACTGACCGAGGCATTTTTCCACTGCCGTGGGATGCAACCGATGAGCAACCAGATTCCGGTACACGACGTTACCCCGCCTGCCAAGAACGCGAACAACAGCGTCGACCTTTACGCCTCTCGAGAAAAGATCTACACCCGCGCCTTCACCGGCCTGTTCCGCAACCTGCGGATGATGGGCGGGGCCTTTTTGTTTCTGTTGTATTTCGGCACGGTGTGGCTGAACTGGGGCGGTCATCAAGCCGTCTGGTGGAACTTGCCGGAGCGTAAATTTTTCATTTTTGGCGCAACGTTCTGGCCTCAGGACTTCATCCTGCTCTCGGGCATTCTGATTGTCAGCGCGTTCGGCCTGTTCTTCATTACCGTGTACGCCGGTCGCGTCTGGTGCGGCTACACCTGCCCGCAAAGCGTCTGGACGTGGATTTTCATGTGGTGCGAGAAAGTCACCGAAGGCGACCGCAACCAGCGCATCAAGCTCGACAAGGCGCCGATGAGCGGCAACAAGTTCCTGCGCAAACTCAGCAAACACTCGATGTGGCTGTTGATCGGCTTCGCAACCGGCATGACCTTCGTCGGTTATTTCTCGCCGATCCGCGAGCTGACCATCGACTTCTTCACCGGCGAGGCCGATGGCTGGTCGTATTTCTGGGTCGGTTTCTTCACCCTCGCCACTTACGGCAACGCCGGCTGGTTGCGCGAGCAGGTGTGCATCTACATGTGCCCGTATGCGCGCTTCCAGAGTGTGATGTTCGACAAGGACACGCTGATCGTCTCCTACGATCCCCGTCGCGGTGAAGCCCGTGGCCCGCGCAAGAAAGGTGTCGACTACAAGGCGCAGGGCCTGGGTGATTGCATCGATTGCACCATGTGCGTCCAGGTCTGCCCGACCGGCATCGACATCCGCGACGGCCTGCAAATCGAATGCATCGGTTGCGCCGCCTGCATCGATGCCTGCGACAGCATCATGGACAAGATGGATTACCCGCGCGGCCTGATCAGCTACACCACCGAGCACAACCTGTCCGGGCAAAAAACCCATAAACTGCGCCCGCGGCTGATCGGCTACGCCGCCGTGTTGCTGGCGATGATGGGCTTGCTGGCGGGTGCGTTCTTCATGCGTTCGCTGGTCGGTTTCGACGTCAGCAAGGACCGCGTGCTGTATCGCGAGAATGCCGAAGGCCGAATCGAAAACGTCTACAGCCTGAAGATCATGAACAAGGATCAGCGCGACCACACCTATGTGCTGGAAGCCGCTGGCCTGCCTGACCTGAAGCTGCAAGGCAAACGTGAGATCAAGGTCGCCGCCGGCGAGATTTTCAGCCAGCCGGTGGAACTGTCCATCGCCCCGGAAAAACTGCCATCGAGCACCAACGAGGTGAAATTCATCCTCAAGGATGCCGATGACGAGAGCATCCACGTTGAAGCCAAGAGCCGGTTCATCGGCCCACAAATTCGTTGAGAGAAGTGATCATGCCCGCAGCAAACGCCGCAAGTCCTTGGTACAAGCACCTTTGGCCGTGGATCATCATCGCCATCCTCGCCTGTTCGGTGACGCTGACCTTGTCCATGGTAACGATCGCGGTGAACAACCCGGACAACCTGGTCAACGACAACTACTACGAGGCCGGCAAAGGCATCAACCGCTCCCTCGACCGTGAACTGCTGGCACAGACCCTGCTGTTGCGCGCCAGCGTGCACCTGGATGACGTGACCGGCGAAGTAGACCTGCGCCTGAGCGGCAACAGCCAACCAAAAACCCTCGAACTGAACCTGATCTCGCCGACCCAGCCCGAGAAGGATCGCAAGATCACCCTCACCCAAAGCGAAACCGAACAGGGCCGCTACATCGGCCAGTTGAGCGACAAGGTTGAAGGTCGTCGCTTTGTCGAACTGCTGGGCACTCAGGACGACCACATCTGGCGCATGTTCGAAGAAGAGCTGGTCAGCCATGACAAGGATCTGCTGCTGGGTGACGAACCGCTGCAAGGCGCGGAAGACCTGAAAAAGTAAAAAGCCTGCGCTGCGCGCATCGCGAGCAAGCTCGCTCCCACAGTTGATCACTGTCGTACACAGAATTTGAGTTCACCAATGATCCATGTGGGAGCGAGCTTGCTCGCGATGAGGCCCGACCCGACGACACAGATTCAGCGGTACCAGTGAATACCTGATGACCACGCCACTCCCCTGCTACCACTGCGCCCTGCCCGTCCCGGCCGGCAGCCGCTTTACCGCTGCCGTCCTCGGTGAAACCCGCGAGTTCTGCTGCCCGGGTTGCCAGGCCGTGGCTGAAGCGATTGTCGCCGGCGGGCTGGAAAGCTATTACCAGCATCGCAGCGAAGCCTCGGCCAACCCCGAAGCGTTGCCGGTGCAGTTGGTGGACGAACTGGCGCTGTACGATCGCGCCGACGTGCAAAAACCCTTCGTCCGCCACGATGGCGAACTCGCCGAAACCACGCTGCTGATGGAAGGCATCAGTTGCGCGGCCTGTGGCTGGCTGATCGAGAAACACTTGCGCGGTTTGCCAGCAGTGGCCGAAGCGCGCCTGAACCTGTCCAACCATCGCCTGCACGTACGCTGGGCCGATGCGCAACTGCCGCTGAGCCAGGTGCTCAGCGAATTACGCCACATCGGTTATGCCGCTCATCCCTATCAAGCCGACCGCGCCAGCGAACAACTGGCCAGCGAAAACCGCCTGGCCCTGCGCCAACTCGGGGTCGCCGGGCTGCTGTGGTTCCAGGCGATGATGGCGACCATGGCCACCTGGCCGGAATTCAACATCGACCTCAGCCCGGAGCTGCACACCATCCTGCGCTGGGTCGCGCTGTTCCTCACCACGCCCATCGTGTTCTACAGCTGCGCGCCGTTCTTCAAAGGGGCGATGCGCGATTTACGCACCCGCCACCTGACCATGGACGTTTCGGTGTCGCTGGCGATTGGCAGTGCCTACATCGCCGGGATCTGGACCTCGATCACCGGCGTCGGCGAGTTGTATTTCGATGCCGTCGGCATGTTTGCGTTGTTCCTGCTGGCCGGGCGTTATCTGGAGCGTCGCGCCCGCGAACGCACCGCCGCCGCCACCGCACAGCTGGTCAATCTGTTGCCCGCCTCGTGTTTGCGCCTGAGCGCCGACGGCCAGAGTGAGCGGATCCTGCTCAGCGAACTGCGCGTCGGCGATCGAGTGCTGGTGCATCCCGGCGCGATCCTGCCGGCCGACGGCAAAATCCTCGACGGCCAGTCGAGCATCGACGAATCCCTGCTCACCGGCGAGTACCTGCCACAGCCGCGAACGTTGGGCGATGCTGTCACCGCTGGCACCCTGAACGTCGAAGGCGCATTGACCGTGGAAGTCCTGGCGCTGGGCCCGGACACGCGCCTCTCCGCCATCGTCCGCCTGCTCGACCGCGCCCAGGCCGAGAAGCCACGACTGGCGGAAATCGCCGACCGCGCCGCGCAATGGTTCCTGCTGCTGACACTGATCGCCTCCGCCTGCATTGGCCTGCTTTGGTGGGAGCTGGATTCATCACGCGCATTCTGGATAGTGTTGGCGATGCTGGTCGCGACCTGCCCATGCGCCCTGTCGCTCGCGACGCCAACCGCACTCACCGCCGCCACCGGCACCCTGCACAAGCTGGGTTTGCTACTGACCCGCGGCCATGTGCTGGAGGGCCTGAATCAGATCGACACGGTGATCTTCGACAAGACCGGCACCCTCACCGAAGGGCGCCTGGCGCTGCGCTCGATCCGCCCCCTCGGCGCGCTCGACAGCGATCAATGCCTGAGCCTCGCCGCCGCCCTCGAAAACCGTTCCGAACACCCCATCGCCCGTGCGTTTGGCCGCGCGCCGCTGGCCGCCGAAGAAGTCCACAGCACGCCGGGACTGGGCCTGGAAGGTGTGGTCGGCGAGCAACGCCTGCGAATCGGCCAACCGGGTTTTGTCTGCGAACTCAGTGGCGCCGCCGTACCGCGGATGCCGGAGGAAGCCGGCCAATGGCTACTGCTCGGCGACACCGTCGGAGCGCTGGCGTGGTTCGTCCTCGACGACCGTTTGCGCGCCGATGCACCTGCATTGTTGAAAGCGTGCAAGGCGCGTGGCTGGCGCACGTTACTGCTGTCGGGCGACAGCTCGCCGATGGTCGCCAGCGTCGCCGCTGAACTGGGCATCGACGAGGCCCGTGGCGGTTTGCGCCCGGACGACAAATTGCAGGTCCTGCAACAGCTGCACAAGGAAGGTCGCAAGGTGTTGATGCTAGGTGACGGCGTGAATGACGTGCCGGTGCTGGCCGCCGCCGACATCAGCGTTGCCATGGGTTCGGCCACCGATCTGGCAAAAACCAGTGCCGACGCCGTACTGTTGTCCAACCGCCTCGACGCGCTGGTGCAAGCGTTCAGCCTCGCTCGGCGCACCCGTCGGGTCATCATCGAGAACCTATTGTGGGCCGGGCTGTACAATGGCCTTATGTTGCCGTTTGCCGCCCTCGGCTGGATCACGCCAGTGTGGGCCGCAGTCGGCATGTCGATCAGTTCGTTGACCGTGGTGCTGAACGCCTTGCGCCTGACTCGCCTGCCGAGTACGCCAGCGGTCAACGCCACGCCAGAAACCCGCCCGCTGCCGGCCTGAGCCGCGCGGGCATGGAGTCTCACCATGCCAGCTCTCTACGTGATGATCCCGGCCGCGCTGCTGATCGTGGCCATCGCGGTCTACATCTTTTTCTGGGCGGTCGACAGCGGTCAGTACGACGACCTCGACGGCCCGGCCCATAGCATCCTGTTCGACGACCAGGACCCGAATCACACCGCCGCGGTCGATGAGGCCAGCGGCCATCCGGCCAAACCGGACGACAAGGCACCTCCGCATGTTTGAGCTGGCACCACTGCTGGTGTCTGCGGTGATCCTCGGCCTGCTCGGCGGCGGTCATTGCCTGGGCATGTGCGGCGGCTTGATGGGCGCGTTGACCCTGGCGATCCCCAAAGAGCAACGCAGCCGTCGGTTTCGATTGCTGCTGGCCTACAACCTGGGGCGAATTCTCAGCTACGCCGCGGCGGGCTTGCTGATCGGCCTGGCGGGCTGGGCGGTGGCGAACAGCCCGGCGGCCATGTTCATGCGCATCCTCGCCGGACTGCTGCTGATTGCCATGGGCCTTTATCTCGCCGGTTGGTGGAGCGGCCTGACCCGCATCGAAAGCCTCGGTCGCGGTCTGTGGCGGCATATCCAGCCAGTCGCGAACAAATTGCTGCCGGTGTCGAGCCTGCCGCGCGCGTTGTTGCTGGGCGCGCTCTGGGGCTGGCTGCCGTGCGGGCTGGTTTACAGCACGCTGCTGTGGTCGGCGAGCCAGGGCAATGCGCTGGACAGTGCATTGCTGATGCTCGCGTTCGGACTGGGCACCTGGCCGGTGTTGCTCGCCACGGGGCTGGCGGCCGAGCGCGTCACGGCGCTGTTGCGCAAACGGTATGTACGGATGACGGGGGGCTTGCTGGTGATGTTGTTTGGCATCTGGACCCTCCCGGGCCCGCATCAGCATTGGCTCATGGGGCACTAGATCGGCGCAGGCCCCATCGCGGGCAAGCCCGCCCCCACAGGAATTGGGGCTTTCCACACATTCGGGGCTCGACACAAAACCTGTAGAAGCGAGGCGTGCCCGCAAAGAGGCCCGCACCGACCACCCGAATCCTGACCGTTGATGCAAATCAAGATGCCCCCACGCCGCACGCCATAGACTTGCCGACACTGCCAGCCTATCCGGGGGAATGCCCGCATGATGCTCGACGCCATTCGTTGGGATACCGATCTGATCCGCCGTTACGACCTGGCGGGACCGCGTTACACCTCATACCCGACCGCCGCGCAGTTCGATGGTCATATCGGCTCCTTCGACCTGCTCCATGCGCTGCGCGAAAGCCGCAAGGCCCTGCGTCCGTTGTCGCTGTACGTGCACGTGCCGTTCTGCGCGAACATTTGCTACTACTGCGCCTGCAACAAAGTCATCACCAAGGATCGCGGCCGCGCACTGCCCTACCTGCAACGCCTGGAGCAGGAAATCCAATTGATCGCCTGCCATCTCGACCCGGCGCAGAAGGTCGAGCAATTGCACTTCGGTGGCGGCACACCGACCTTTCTCAGCCACGACGAACTGCGTCAGCTGATGGCCCAATTGCGCAAAAGCTTCAACTTGCTGGATGACGATTCCGGCGACTACGGCATCGAGATCGACCCGCGTGAAGCCGATTGGTCGACCATGGGCCTGCTGCGTGAGCTGGGTTTCAATCGGGTCAGTATCGGCCTGCAAGATCTCGACCCGGCCGTGCAACGAGCGGTGAATCGCCTGCAAAGCCTGGAGGAAACCCGAGCGGTGATCGACGCCGCACGGACGTTGCAATTTCGCTCGATCAACATTGACCTGATCTACGGTTTGCCAAGACAGACGCCGGAGAACTTCGCCCGCACGGTCGACGAAGTGATCAACCTGCAACCGGACCGACTGTCGGTGTTCAACTACGCGCACTTGCCGGAGCGCTTCTTGCCGCAACGGCGAATCAACGGCGACGAATTGCCGACGCCTGCACAGAAGCTGGAAATGCTCCAGCGCACCATCGAACAGCTGACCGCCGCCGGCTACCGTTACATCGGCATGGATCACTTCGCCCTGCCCGACGATGAGCTGGCGATTGCTCAGGAAGAATCAACCCTGCAACGCAACTTCCAGGGCTACACCACTCACGGCCATTGCGATTTGATCGGCCTCGGCGTCTCGGCCATCAGCCAGATTGGCGACCTGTACTGCCAGAACAGCAGCGACCTGAATCAGTATCAGAACGCCTTGGCCAGCGCACAACTGGCCACCAACCGCGGCCTGCTGTGCAACGCCGACGACCGCCTGCGACGAGCAGTGATTCAACAATTGATTTGCAGTTTCAACCTCGAGTTCACCGAGATCGAGAAGGTTTTCAATATTGATTTTCGTGGTTACTTCGGCAGTTTGTGGCCGCAACTGCAACGCATGGCCGAGGACGGACTGATTGAACTGAGCAATGAACGAATCACCGTTCTGCCCGCCGGACGCTTGTTGGTGCGATCGGTGTGCATGGTGTTCGACGCACACCTCGAACAACAGAACCGTCAGCGATTCTCGCGGGTGATCTAAGGCTTCATCGCCAGAGACGCGGTCTTCAACACCTGCTCGGGGGTCAGGTTTGACTGAGTCATGGCTTTGGACAGGGACATATTGGCGGTAATCAATCCGCCATTGAGCGAGCCGATGGCCGCTTGCAGCGCGCCCAGTTTGGCCCTGCGCTCTTCGGCTGAGAGTCGTTTGTCTGACATCACCGCTTGCATGCGCGCGACGTTCTCGGCGATTTGCTGCTGCAATCGGCGAATCATTTTCAGTATCTGTTGAATGTTTTCCGGCAACCCGCTTTCTTCAATGTCCTTGTTGTCACCGTGGGAACTGGCAGCCTTGGTCAAACCGGCGCCTGACAACGAGACTTTGATGCCTTCAGCCACGGGCGAAGTGGCCGGGCCCAGGGCAATTGCCGAGTTTTCGCCGGTCGAGCCGCTTGCAGGCTCAAGCAGTGATTGCACCCCATTGTTGCCTGAGTTGAGCACACCGATGGTGGCCATGAATCGAATACCTTTGGGCAGAGACAGATACCCGGTTATCGGCCGCCGATCACGGCGCTTTACCGCGGCGCGACAAATCGGCACAGCGCTGGCCGGATAGTCTCTCCGTGAGTTACCCTTACGTCTTATGTGTGTTCTCCCACAAGGATTTAAGAAATGTCCGAGCCAGTAAAGATGCGCGCTCCTAACCAGGCCCATTGCAAGGATTGCAGCCTGGCTCCCCTCTGCTTGCCGCTTTCTCTGAATCTGGAAGACATGGATGCGCTGGACGATATCGTTAAACGTGGCCGTCCGCTGAAAAAGGGCGAGTTCCTGTTCCGTCAGGGCGACGTTTTCGACTCCGTTTATGCAGTACGCTCGGGCGCCCTGAAAACCTTCAGCCTCAGCGATGGCGGTGAAGAACAACTCACCGGCTTTCATTTGCCGAGCGAGTTGGTCGGCCTGTCGGGCATGGACACCGAAAAGCATCCGGTGTCGGCGCAAGCGCTGGAAACCACCTCGGTCTGCGAAATTCCGTTCGAGCGCCTCGACGAACTGGCGCTGCAACTGCCGCAATTGCGCCGTCAGTTGATGCGCGTGATGAGCCGCGAAATCCGCGACGATCAACAGATGATGTTGCTGCTGTCGAAAAAAACCGCCGACGAGCGCATCGCCACCTTTCTGGTCAACCTGTCGGCGCGCTTCCGTGCTCGTGGCTTCTCGGCCAATCAGTTCCGCCTGAGCATGTCGCGCAATGAAATCGGCAATTACCTGGGCCTGGCAGTGGAGACCGTGTCGCGGGTGTTCACGCGTTTCCAGCAAAACGAACTGATCGCCGCCGAAGGCAAGGAAATCCATATCCTTGATCCGATCCAGCTCTGCGCCCTGGCCGGTGGCTCGATCGACGGTTGATTGCGACGACGGCGGCTGAGCGAAACGGTTCAGCCACCGTTATACTGCGACGTTTGCAGCCTGCCAGGACAACTCGACGATGGTCTTCGACTCCTTCGACATCAAATCCCTGATCCGCCCGGTGATCGACTTCCCGAAACCGGGCGTCATCTTTCGCGACATCACCCCGCTGTTCCAGTCGCCCACAGCCCTGCGCCTGGTGATGGACAGCTTTGCCCACCGTTATGTCGAGGCCGATTTCACCCACATCGGCGCCATGGATGCCCGTGGTTTCCTGATCGGTTCGGTGCTGGCCTATCAGTTGAACAAGCCGCTGGTGCTGTTCCGCAAGCAAGGCAAACTGCCGGCGGACGTGCTGGCCGAAGGTTATGCGACCGAGTACGGCGAAGCCTTCCTCGAAGTCCACGCCGACAGCTTGTGCGAAGGCGATTCGGTGGTGATGTTCGATGACCTGATCGCCACCGGCGGCACGCTGATTGCGGCCGCGAACCTGATTCGGCGCATGGGCGCGCGGGTTCATGAGGCGGCGGCGATTATCGATCTGCCGGAGCTGGGTGGGTCGCAGCGCCTGGAAGACATGGGAATTCCTACTTTCTGCCTGACACAGTTTGCGTTGACCGATAAGTAAGCGGCGCCTTCACTGACGCCATCGCTGGCAAGCTCCCACAGGATTGTCGTTAGATGCAAATCTTGCATTCGACAAAGATCACTGTGTGCGGGCTTACCCGCGATGAGGCCAGCCGCCACACCGCCAACTACAACCCCATCTGCTTGCTGATGATCTCGTTCATCACTTCCCGCGTCCCGCCACCAATCGACAAGATGCGATTGTCGCGATAAAGCCGCTCCACCAGGCTTTCACGCATATACCCCAAGCCCCCCAAAATCTGCACCGCATCAGTGGTAATCCGATCCGCCGTGTCCGTTGCGAAATTCTTGGCCATGGAAATTTCCTTGATCACGCTCTGCCCCGCCGCCATTTTCGCCGCCTGACGGTAAGTGAACTCCCGTGACACCTCCAGCGCCGTGGCCATTTCCGCGAGGCGGTGTTTGAGCACCTGAAACTTGCCAATCGGCTTGCCGAACGCTTCGCGCTGACGGGCCCATTTCAGGCTTTCTTCCAGCGCCAGTTGCGCGGTCATGTTGGCCATCAGCGCCAGTGCCAGGCGTTCGCTCTGGAAGTTGCCCATGATGCAGGCGAAGCCCATGTTTTCGGCGCCGATCAGATTGCCCGCAGGCACGCGGCAATCATCGAAGAACAACTCGGCCGTGTCCGACGCCCACCAGCCCATTTTCTTCAATTGGCGGCCTACGGTGAATCCTGGCGTGCCCTTCTCGATCAGCAACAGGCTGATGCCTCCAAAACCGGGCTCGCCCGTACGCACCGCGACGGTGTAATAATCCGCGCGAACACCGCTGGTGATAAAGGTTTTGCTGCCGCTGACACGGTAGACGTCGCCGTCACGCACGGCTCGGGTTTGCAGGTTGGCCACGTCGGAGCCACCACTGGGCTCGGTGACGGCCAGGGCGCTGATCTTTTCGCCGGCCAGCACAGCCGGCACGACACGATCGCGAACCTGCGGCCGGGCCCATTTCAGGACAGGCGGCAGGCCGATGTCGAGCGAACCCAACCCGGCGACCAGACCGCCAGAGCCGCAGCGCATCAACTCTTCGCTGGCGGCGATTTTGGCGAACAGATCACCTTCGTGGCTGCCGCCCAGGGCTTCGGGGTAACCGATCCCCAGAATCCCCGCCGCACCCGCCTTGAGGTAAAGCTCGCGGGGAAAGCTTTCGGCTTCTTCCCATTGGTTGATGTCCGGAAGAATCTCGCGCTCGACGAAACGTCTGACGCTGTCGCGGACCAATTGGTGGCTGGGGTCGAAGTATTCCTGAAAGGCAGGCATCGGCGAGCTCCACTGAAGGTTCAGTGAAGTTAACCGAGCGCTTGCTTGGTTTTCAAGCGAGTTGTGTGCATCAGGCAAACCGAGGCGCCTGCATCACGGGCAAGCCCGCTCCCACAGGGATTTTCGCCATACACAAAAACTGTGTGCAGGCTTGCCCGCGATGAACGATGACGCGGACAGCGGCCATGCACAAAAAACCCGGCACACCGGCCGGGTTCTGTTTATCGCCTGTCATCGGACAGCGGCGTGGGCTCATCCGCCGGAGGTACATCCTCTTGCGACGCAGGATCCATCCAGTCTTCAGGTCGATCCGGCTCTGCGCCAGCCGGGTCCCGCGAAGGGTCCATGCCAGGTGGAACATCGTGATCCATTGAGTTAGCCATCACGCACCTCATTGATTGAGGTCCAGCAAATCTGGGCCGTACTCGTTGGAAGCAGTCAGCCGAAGGGCGTGCTATCGACTGGACCAACGGTTACCCGCGATCCGCCAGAAACCGGTCACGGCTGTTGGTCAGGTGCAGCCACATCGCCGCTCGCGCCGCATCCGCGTCCTGACGCTTGATGGCGTTGAGAATCGCCTCGTGTTCAAGATTGGCCAACTGCCCGAGCTTGCTCAGATCCGCCGCACCGCGTTCAGCCGCATTGACTCGGGTTCGGGGAATCATGGCGCTGCCCAGGTGCAGCATGATTTCCGTGAAGCAGACATTGCCGGTGGCCTCGGCGATCAATAGATGGAAACGCTTGTCGGCTTCGACGCAGCTGTCGTTGTTGGCGAGCAGGCTTTGATAATCGTCCAGCGCTTCGCGCATCTGCGCCAATTGCTGCTCCGTGCGCCGAATCGCCGCCAGCGCGGCGGCCTGGGTTTCAAGGCCCAGGCGCAACTCCAGAATGCTGCGCACGCCCAGCGCGGTGTCGACATTCAGTCGCAGCCCCTGCTCCGGTGCGCGCTCGATAACAAACGTGCCGATGCCGTGCCGGGTTTCCACCAGCCCCGACGCCTGCAACTTCGAGATCGCCTCGCGCACCACGGTGCGACTGACTCCGTGCTCCTGAACAATGCTGTTCTCCGACGGCAGCTTGTCCCCCGGCAGCATCTGGCCGAGCAAGATGCTCTGGGTCAGTTTGGCGACCAAGTCATGGGCCAGGTTGTGAGTGCGCTTGCGGGCAGGCGCGTCGAGATCTTCTTGCATGGCGGTCATCCGAAAGCAGGGCTGAGCGGATCGTAGCACTGCGGTCGAACGGAATCTCAATAAAACCGCACCTATCTTGTATGACAACACTCAACAAATCAGGCATTAAAGACAACAATCAAGCGCACAAACGATCCTGAATAACGCAATAAACATCCTGAATAACGCGATTTTGTTGACCGCCACCCCTTGCAGGATAAAAAAACGTAGTTGTATGATGTCTAGCAACAACACTGCACCTGCAACGCCCCGCATAAAAATAATCAGTGGGAGAAAACCAAGTGAATACATCCGTACCCGGGATGCACGACGGCGCCGATTCGGCCCTGAAGTCCGCCATCTCGAAAGTGAAACGCCACGTTCTGCCGCTGTTCGTCATCATGTTCATCGTCAACTACATCGACCGCGTGAACATCGGCTTCGTCCGCGCCCACATGGAACATGACCTGGGCATTGGCGCTGCCGCCTACGGCCTCGGTGCCGGTCTGTTCTTCATCGGTTACGCGCTGTTCGAAGTCCCCTCCAACATCCTCCTGCAAAAAGTCGGCGCCCGAATCTGGCTGACCCGCATCATGCTGACCTGGGGTCTGGTGGCCGCCGGCATGGCGTTCATCCAGAACGAAACCCATTTCTACATCCTGCGATTCCTGTTGGGCGTGGCTGAAGCCGGGTTCTTCCCCGGGGTGATTTATTACTTCACGCGCTGGTTGCCTGGGGTAGAACGCGGCAAGGCCATCGCGATTTTTCTCAGCGGCTCGGCCATTGCCTCGTTGATCTCCGGCCCGTTGTCCGGGCTGCTCCTGCAAATCAGCGGTTTCGGCCTGCACGGCTGGCAATGGATGTATTTCATTGAAGGCATGTTCTCGGTCGGACTGTGCGTGTTCGTCTGGTTCTGGCTTGACTCCAAACCCCACGACGCCAAGTGGCTGAGCCGCGAAGAGCAGGACGCGCTGGTCAAAGCCATCGACGACGAACAACTGGCCCGCGAAGCCGCGACGCCAATCAAACCGTCGCTGGGCACGTTGCTCAAGGATCGCCAGATCATCCTGTTCTGCCTGATCTACTTCTTCATTCAGCTGACCATTTATGCCGCGACCTTCTGGTTGCCGAGCATCATCAAGAAGATGGGTGACCTCAGCGACATTCAGGTCGGGCTGTTCAACTCAATCCCGTGGTTGTTGTCGATTGTCGGCATGTACGCTTTCGCGTCGCTCTCGGCGAAATGGAAACATCAGCAAGCGTGGGTCGCTGCGGCTCTGCTGATCGCTGCAGCGGGGATGTTCATGTCCACCACCGGCGGGCCGATCTTCGCGTTCGTCGCGATCTGCTTCGCGGCGCTGGGTTTCAAATCGGCTTCGTCGCTGTTCTGGCCGATCCCTCAGGCGTACCTGGATGCACGAATCGCCGCTGGCGTGATCGCGCTGATCAACTCGGTGGGCAACCTCGGCGGCTTCGTTGCGCCGACCACCTTCGGTCTGCTCGAAGAGCGCACCGGCTCGATTCAGGGCGGGCTGTACGGTTTGGCCGCGACCTCGATCATCGCAGCAATCATTGTCTTCGCCGCCCGCAACACAGCGAAAACCGCACCGGCCGTTGCGCTGGACAAACCAACGCCCAAGCACGCCTGATCGCTGCTATTTAAGGACCAGAAAATGAACCAGCAAGACACTGCAAAAGCCCCGATCATCACCAGCATGCAAGTGGTTCCGGTGGCCGGTCACGATGGCATGCTGCTCAACTTGAGCGGCGCCCATGGCCCGTTTTTCACCCGCAACATCGTGATCCTCAAGGACAACGCCGGGCACACCGGCGTCGGTGAAGTGCCGGGCGGCGAGCGCATTCGCCAGACTCTCGAAGATGCACGCTCCCTGGTGGTTGGCAGCCCGATCGGCACCTACCAGAGGATTCTCAACCAGGTGCGCCAGACCTTCGCCGACCGCGATGCCGGTGGCCGCGGTTTGCAGACGTTCGACCTGCGCATCACCATTCACGCGGTGACCGGCCTGGAAGCGGCGCTGCTCGATTTGCTCGGCCAGCATCTGGACGTGCCTGTCGCCGCGCTGCTCGGCGAAGGCCAGCAACGCGATGAAGTGAAAATGCTCGGCTATCTGTTTTATGTCGGTGATCGTAACGCCACCGATCTGGCTTACCGCAGCGAAGCGGACGCCGACAACGACTGGTTCCGTGTGCGTCACGAGAAAGCCCTGACCGCCGACGCCGTGGTGCGCCTGGCGGAAGCCGCACACGCCCGCTACGGCTTCAAGGACTTCAAACTCAAGGGCGGCGTCCTCAGTGGCGACGAAGAAATCGAAGCGGTTACCGCACTGGCCGAACGCTTTCCCGATGCGCGCATCACCCTTGATCCGAATGGCGCGTGGTCGCTGAAAGAAGCGATCCGCTTGTGCCGCGACCAGCATCACGTCCTCGCTTACGCGGAAGACCCGTGCGGCGCGGAAAACGGCTATTCAGGCCGGGAAGTCATGGCCGAATTCCGCCGCGCCACCGGCCTGAAAACCGCGACCAACATGATCGCCACCGACTGGCGGGAAATGGGCCACGCCATTCAGTTGCAATCGGTGGACATCCCGCTGGCCGACCCGCACTTCTGGACGATGCAGGGTTCGGTCCGCGTGGCGCAGATGTGCCACGAATGGGGCCTGACCTGGGGCTCGCATTCCAACAACCACTTCGATATCTCCCTGGCGATGTTCACCCACGTCGCGGCCGCCGCACCGGGCGAAATCACCGCCATCGACACCCACTGGATCTGGCAGGACGGCCAGCGCCTGACCAAAGCGCCACTGCAAATCGTCGACGGTTGCGTGCAAGTGCCGAAGAAACCGGGACTCGGGGTTGAGCTGGACATGGATCAACTCGCCCAGGCCCATGAGCTGTACAAAGGCATGGGGCTGGGCGCGCGGGATGACAGCGTGGCAATGCAGTTTCTGATTGCGGGCTGGAAATTCGATAACAAGCGGCCGAGCCTGGTGCGCTAATTATCGGCACACCGCAATCCCCTGTGGGAGCGGGCTTGCCCGGGTAGAAACCGGAGACATCCTTTACGTTTTAAACCGGA
>NZ_JAVLRV010000002.1:2491181-2503342 GCF_055803035.1 Pseudomonas sp. 300
ACAGAAACGTAAAGGATGTCCCCGGTTTCAATCGTAAAGGATGTGTCCGTTTCTACACCGCGATAGCAATTGTGCTATCAACCCATCAACCGCGCCGTACCAAACAGGCTGACCCGACTCAATTCACCCTGCTCCTCTTCCAACAAAATCGGTGCCGTACCACCGGGCATCACCACCCTCACCTCGCCCGCCGCCACCCAACCCACCCGCCCCGCCGCACACGCCACCGCACTCGCACTGGTGCCGGACGACGCCGTCGGGCCTTCGCCCCGCTCGAACACCCGAGCGGCAATCCGCCCTTGTGACTCGCGCATCGCCCATTGCAAATTGACCCCCGCCGGACACGGCCGCCCTGCACCGGTCGGCATGGCGTAGGCAATTGCCGTCAACCCTTCGGACAATCGCGCTTCGCGCATCTGCTCATTCGCCGGCAGTGCCTGCGCATCCTCCACAAGGGTCACGCAGTGCGGATTACCGACCCGCACGAACTGGCTGCGGGACCAGGCCGGATCCAGTGCCGACAGGGGTTGCACGTGGCTGAGTTCGCGACCGTTCATTGTCACCCCTTCAACCCCTTGAGCACTGACCGCCTCCGGTCCGAACGCCGGTTTGCCCAGGTCCAGCCAGAAACCTTGCACGTCCTCGACCTGCGCGGCGCTCACCGACGTTTCACCCGGTGTAGGTGCGTCAGCCTTGTCGTGATGAACCCTGAGCACACACGCCGCGTTTTCCGGAAAAAGCCCTTGGTCGCTGAGCGCCTGGGAGAAAATCGTCAGCCCGTTACCACTGCGCTCAGCCAATGTGCCGTCGGTGTTGACGATCAACAGATCAAACGGCGGCGACGTCTGAAAGGGACCGACCAGCAAGCCATCGCAGCGATGATCCTTGCTGCCGGGCGGTTGCGTGCCCGGCGCCCAAGCGCAGAACGCCTCGATGGCCGACATCGCCCATGCCGCGCGGGTTTGTGCCGCCAGACCGGCCTGTTCCGGTAAATCGATCCCTTCGCGACGCACCGCGTCAGGCGCCACTACCGCATAGATATTGCCTCGAGCATCGTAGAACAGCGTCATGGCGCCTCCCGTATAACCATCGCAGGCGTGCAACATATCGCGAAACCGTGACGGGCTGTGCAAGGATGTCACCCTGCCTGACCGCGACACCGTCCGGACGCTGATCGAACCTCATGGGTGAGTCACTGTCCCTTGGGGACGCGACGTTTTTTGCCAAGGATCGATATGACCAACCTCAACACCCAGACCACTTTCGTGCCCGGACGCCTGGAACAAATGTCCACGCGCGTGGCTTTTTTCATCGCCGGGTTCGGGATTGCCGCGTGGGCGCCGCTGGTGCCTTACGCCAAGGCGCGGGCCGGGCTGGATGAAGGGACCCTCGGCCTGCTGTTGTTGTGCCTGGGGGTGGGCTCGATTCTGGCGATGCCGATGGCCGGGATTCTGGCCACGCGTTTCGGCTGCCGGCGGGTGGCGGTGGGTGGGACGCTGTTGATCTGTGCGGCGCTGCCGATGTTGGCAACGGTGTCGTCGATTCCAGCGCTGATCGCCGCGTTGTTCATGTTCGGCGCGGGCCTGGGCACCGTAGATTCGACGGTGAACCTGCAAGCGGTGATCGTCGAACGGGCCAGCGGCAAGACCATGATGTCGGGTTTCCACGGGCTGTTCAGCCTGGGCGGGATTGTCGGCGCGGCGGGTGTCAGTGCCCTGCTCGGCTTCGGGGTTTCGCCATTGGGGGCGATGCTGGTGGTGGTCGTGCTGCTGCTGATCGCACTGTGCAAAGCCGCGCCGCACCTGTTGCCTTACGGCAGCGAAAGCTCCGGACCGGCGTTTGCCGTTCCCCACGGCATCGTGCTGTTCATCGGCGGGATGTGTTTCATCGTGTTCCTCGCCGAGGGCGCGGCGCTGGACTGGAGCGCGGTGTTCCTCGCGCAGGAGCGCGGGATCGACACAGCGTATGCAGGGTTGGGTTATGCGGCGTTTGCGCTGACCATGACGGTCGGCCGGTTGACTGGTGACAAGATCGTCCGGCGCCTCGGCGCGACACGGGTGATCGTGTTCGGTGGCCTGACGGCCGCAGCGGGCCTGTTTCTGGCGACGTTTGCCCCGAACTGGGAGATGGCGCTGGTGGGTTATGCACTGCTGGGCGCGGGTTGTTCGAACATCGTGCCGGTACTGTATACCGCGGTGGGCAAGCAGACGGTCATGCCTGAAAGCGTTGCCGTGCCAGCGATTACCACGCTGGGTTACGCGGGGATTCTGGCGGGGCCGGCGGTGATCGGGTTCATCGCCCACGGCAGCAGTTTGAGTTTTGCCTTTGGGTTGATGGCGGTGTTGCTGGTGGCGGTGGCCATTGGCGGGAAAGTATTGAAAGTCTGAAAAGCATCGCGGGCAAGCCCGCGATGAAGGCGCCGCGCTCTATCAGAACCCGACGCTGGCCTGCACAAAGAACGTGCGCGGTGCGCCGACGTACATGCCCGAGTTGTTGTCACTGGAGCGGGTGAAGTACTGCTTGTCGAAAATGTTTTTCACCCCGGCGCCGACTTTCAGGTTGGACAGCTGCGCGCCAAAATCATAACCCCCACGCACGTTCCAGGTGACATAACCGGGAATGTCGCCGTACTGACCGTCGGCAGTGCCTTCGGTGATGTAGTTGTTGGTGAAGCTGCCCTTGGCATTCACGGCAACGCCTGGCGAACGTTGTTTGGACTGGGCAAACGCATCGATGTTGTAGGTCCAGCGGTCGATGTCATAACGCAAGCCGGCAGTCGCAACCTGGCGCGAATAGAACGGCAGGTCACGGCCTTTGAAGCCTGGAATCTCGCCTTCATAAACCGCACGCGTGTAGGTAAAACCGGCGTTGGCGGTCAGGCCGTCAAGACGTGAGTCCAGTGCCGCCATGTCGTAGTGCACCGACGCCTCGACGCCCTGGTGCGTGGTCGCGCCGAGGTTGGTCCAGCCCGCATCGTTGCTGATGTACTGCAACTCTTTATCGAAGTCGATATAGAACAGCGTCACTTCGCCGCCCCACACATCATCGTTGTAGCGCGTGCCGACCTCATAGGTCTTGGCTTTTTCCGGCTCCAGACCGTTGGCGGTGCTGTCACCCGTACCGCCCTGGCCGAGTTGGAAATACTGCAGGCTGCCGAACGAAGTCTCGTAGTTGGCGAACAGTTTCCAGGCATCGGAGAGGTGATACATCACGCTCAAGGCCGGCAGCGGCTCGTTGCTTTCGATGCTGCGATTCTTCTCTGGCACACGCTTGCCTTCGGCATCGAGTACGGGGCGATCGTGCCAGTCGGTGCTGATGTGTTCAAAGCGAATACCGGGCGTAACGGTCCAGTTACCGACGTCGATTTTGTTATCGACATACACCGAGTTGGCCTCAGTGCCGCCGGTGCGGTCCTGATAGACATGGCCGTCCGAGTCTGCGGTCACGACCGGCTCATTACTCTTGTTCAGCTCCAGACGGGTCGCCTCCTCGTGCATGCCTTCCTTGAGGTAGCGATAACCGACGCTGACTTCCTGAGTGGTCGGACCCACGTCGAACACATGGGACACTCGTGGTTCGATACCGAAGGTGTAATAGGTGCGCGGGAACGAGCCGATAGTCTTCTGATCACGAGCGGCGATGTTGCTGCCCCGGAAGCTGTCGGAATAGTAGGTCAGCACTTCCGCCTGCGTGCGGTCATCAATCTGCCGCGCCCACTTGAACGAGATGTCCTTGCGGCGTCCCCTGAAGTTGTCGTTGTCACGGTCGGACTGAAACGGATCGGCGTCGTACTGCTTCTGGGTCAGGCCGCCAGGCATGTCAGCACTGGCGTCGTAGTAATGCAGGTTGAGGCTGAAATCATCGACATCGGTCGGTGCCCAATGGGTCTTGAGAATTACGTCATCAATGTCGTTGCCGTTGTTGCGCTCGCGGTAACCGTTGCCGTTCACGCCCGAGTACAACAGCGCCACACCCATGCCGTTGTCCGCGGTGCCGCCGACGAATGCCGTATCGATGTGTTTCCAGCCACCGTGCTGGGAGGTTTCCAGGGTGGTGCCGATTTCGGCGGAGGCTTTTTCCGGGATGGCGCGGGTCACGAAGTTGATCACACCGCCGACGTTCTGCGGCCCGTAGCGCACGGAACCGGCACCGCGCACGACATCGATGCTGTCGAGGTTGCCGGAGGAAATCGGTGCCATCGACAGCTGCGGCTGGCCGTACGGTGCGAATGCGGCCGGCACGCCGTCGATCAGCACCGTGGAGCGCGGCGACAGGCGCGACGTCAGGCCACGCACGCCAACGTTCAGGGAGATATCGCTGCCGCCAGTGCCGTTGGCTTCTTGCACCTGCACACCGGGTACGCGCTTCAACACATCGCCGACGTTCATCGCGCCTTGCTCGACCATGGCTTCGCGGCGAATCACCGTGCGGGCGCCGGGGTGGTTTTGCACCACGGCGGCATCGGCGTCACCCAGCCAGTCGCCGACGACCTTGATGTCGGTCACACCCAGTTCCAGAGGGCCATTGGTGGCGGAAGTCGGCGCTGGCGTCAGAGTCACCGAACCCTCGTCGATCTGATACTCAAGGCCGCTGCCTTGCAGCAAAAGGCGCAGAGCCTGTTCCGGCGAGAGGTTGCCATCCACCGCCGGGGCCTGTTTACCGGCGACCAGGTCAGGACTGAAAAAAACCTGCAACGACGTTTGTTGGCCCAGTTCACTCAGCGCCTGACCCAAGGGTTGCGCCGGGATGTGAATGGCATCGGCGGCAAAGGCCTGGGGCAGCGCAACGTTGACCGCCAGCGCAAGGCCCAGCGGCAACCAAAGGAATTTGTTGTTTTTAGCGGTGGTTTTTTTCACGTCGAATCTAGCCCTGTGGATCGCAAGAGTATGCGTTTGTTAATGCAAACCAGTTGCAGTTAGGCTAGAAGACGATGAACTCGAAAAAAACCTGAATTTATTGTGAAATTATTTCCTGACTGCCGTCATCGAGGGTGCGCACGGCCACCGGCAGGATGTTCGGCAAGGCCTTGAGCAGTGCGTCGGTGTTGTCGGATTTGAACACGCTGGTCAGGCGCAGATTGCCCACTTTGTAGTTGCTCACGGTCAGCGGTTTCTCCCGATAGCGCGACACTTCCTCGGCCACTTCGGCCAGGCTGGCGTTGTTGAACACCAGTTTTCCGCTGCGCCAGGCGGTCAGTTCTGCGGGGTTGACGGCATACGCTGCCGCGACTGTGCCTTGGGCATCGACGCGGGTACCGAGCCCCGCAGTGAGACTGATGAATTCGTTGTCCGCCGCCTCGCGCCCCTGAACCTTGACCGTGCCCTGCTCCACCACGACCCGGGTTTCGCTGACACCGCGACGCACATCGAAACGCGTGCCGGTGACCGTGACTTTGCCGCTGCCCGCCTCGACCACGAACGGCCGATCGCTGTCGTGCGCAACGCTGAACATCGCCTCGCCTTCCGTCAGCTCAATGCTTCGACGGCCATTGTCATAGCGCACCTGAACGCGACTGCGGCTGTTCAGATCGATCACCGAACCGTCCGGCAACGCCACCTGGCGACGTTCGCCCAAGGCCGTCGAAAACTCGGCGGTGTAAGGCGTGGGTTGATTCAAACCGCTGAACAGCCCCAGGCCGAGTGCCACCGCCAACACACTGGCCGCCACGGCATAACGCACCAGCGGGCGACGTTTGCTGCGCGCCGGCGGGGTTTCGCACAAGGCTTGCAGGCGCGCACGCGGCACCAGCTCTGCGGCGGTCCACAGACCCTGAAGCAATTGAAATTCGTCGCGATGCTGAGGATGCTCGTTCAGCCACACCTCGAAGCGACGATGCTCTTCGACGTCAACGGCCGGTTCCTGCAAACGCACAAACCACTGCGCCGCCTCATCGCGAACCGTTGTTTGCCCGCACGCACAATCACGAGTATCCATCATGGAAGTTCCTGTTTGGCTGGGGGTGGGAGCGCGCGGCCGATCATGATTGCAAACCGTCGAGGCGGTCGCGCAGATGCCGCAGGGTGCGGATCATATACTTTTCCACCATGTTCTTGGACAGACCCAGGCGTTCGGCGATTTCAGCCTGGGTCAGGCCTTCGATCTTTTGCCACACAAATACCTTGAGGCAATTGACCGGCAACTCGGTGAGCGCCCGTTCAATGGAGTCAGCCAACTGGATCGCCTGCATGAAATGCTCCGGGTCGCCGGACGACGACACACTGTGATCGATCGCCTCCGACTCCATGGCGCCCCGCCGATCCTCACGCCGGTAACCATCCACCGCGATGTTGCGCGCGGTCTGGTGCAAATACGCCCGGGGCTGTTCGATCGCCGCCGAATCGGACTCAAGCACCCGCACGAAGGTGTCGTGGGCCAGATCCTCGGCCTGCTGACGATTTCTCAGGCGACGGGTCCAGGTGCCAACCAACTCTTCGTAATGCTCGAAAAAGCCGTGTCTGCGGGGCAACTTGGGGGTCATTGCGGTGTGCTGTGAAGACGGGGCGTGAATAGTAATGCTTCCTATTAACCGGAAGCAATGGGGCGCTGACAGGCGCCCGTTTTCTAGGCTGAAACCTGCCCCTGCAATCGTCGCCCGACAACGTCCAGCAAATCACAGCCATCGCGCAACGAAGTCACCAACACCCGCGCCAATTCACTGTGGATACCCTCGCCACACGCAAAACTCTCCAGCAATTGCGTTGCGGTACGAATGCGATAAGCCGCCGTTTCATGCAACACGTCCAAGGGTGCTTCAGTGTCGATCAGCAATGACGGGACGCTGCAGTCGATGCCGGTGACAGGCATGTATCGATCCATGACGAAAAACCTCCATTGGGAAAAAGGAACGTAAATATTCAGCGCGGGCAGTTGGACGCGCCTTCAGACAAGCCACGGGGCGGTTCCAGGTTGTCCAGTGCTCGATTGACCAGTAACTCACCCAGCGCGGACAGTTGCTGAATGGCCAAAATTACATGGCGACGCGGGCCTTCCAGTTCACGAGCGAGATCGGTGGCCATCACACTGAGGGAAGCAAGGGTTTCAGAGGCGTGGCAGAGCATGGATTCCGTGTCGACATCCGGGACGACGGCGAAGAATTGGCTGGGTGGTTCGAGGCGAGTGTGAGTGCGCAGGGGCACGCTGACGAGTTGTTCGGTGGGTTTGGAACGTTTGGGTGAAGGGACGGTGGTGCTGGCCGAAAGGCCTGATGATTCGGTTGCGGTTGGGCTGGACTTTTTCACGCCGGAGCTCCTTGCAAAGTTTAGAAAGTGCCTGTCTCTTGCCTTCAACCATATTTGATTGATGGTCATACATGAGGGAACGGTAGATTTATTACCAGAAAATTCAATTTTATTAATCAAATTAATGAACATCTGTGTAATTAAATGATTCATATCCCGAGCACTTCCTAGTTACTGTAAGAGAATTCTTTAGCAGAGTAGGCAACGTCTTACACATAGTGACGACACCTACTCGCACAATGAAAATTCGTTCAACCACTGTTGGATTATTTTCAAAATTATCATTTTTGTCCGAGCTTCAGATGTGTAGGATGCTGCGCTCAATGAGAGCCACCTACGCACACGCAATATATTGCAACAACAGGCAAATGGTAGATATTTTAATGCACAAAAAAGACAGAACAGAAAAACTAAAAAACAACATAAAGTACCTGATAAAGAGCCGTGGTGAAACGCGGCTCTCCTTGTGTAACTCCAGCGGCCTGACTCGAACCACCATCTATAACATTTTGGAAGGACGGGTTGTCCATGTACAACAATCTACCATTCGGAAAATATCGGATTTCTTTGGCGTCTCATACAAGGAAATAGAGACGGTAGATTTTGAAGAAAAAGAAATTATAGAGAGCAGCGCCTCTCCGGATGGAAATATGAATCCTGCAGCCGTCCCAATTATTAGAGAGAGCTTGCTGATGCAGAGTCTTGACAAAAGAATTGGCGAACTGACTATCACGCATCCACTGACATATTACTTCGGACCGGACTGTAATTTAATAGGCGTGTTTCTCGAGAATGAAATCAGTGAAATGAACGAGGCGGGGGATCTTTTGATAGTCAAAAGGGGCTTATCAAATGGCAGCGCAGACAAATTAGGATACAACAAGGTAACAAACAGGCTGACCATAGCCATCGACAACCACTTCGACTCTGACACCACTTATATTATTGGAGATATTTTAGAGGAAAGGTTTAATGGAAAACAGGATTGAACTCGAAAACAGCAAATACAAATTATTAGGATTTGAAAAAAACAAAAACCTTGTCATCATAATGATTATCTCCACAGGAAAAATCATAAAAGTCAGGTTAGGCGAAATATTAAAAAGCGAAATAATAGACAATCTGAACAAGGTAGAAATAAAGGACATTTATCGAAAATATTATTCTGGCGGCACTGCCCTAACTACCTACGAAATGAATGATCGCCACGAAAGGTCGTGGATGACATATGTTGCCCTTAACCTGCTGCTTTTCGCACTTTACATCTTCACAAATGTTGCAGCGACAAAACTTGTATATATAGAACTATTTGACATAACCGTTACTCCTGGCGTTTTTCTGTACCCACTGACGTTTTTAGTAGTTGACATACTAAATGAGTCTTACGGCCTCAAACTCGCAAGACGAGCCATACTGTTTGCTTTCGCAAGCAACGCATTTATCATCATATTACTAAGTGGAACCAGCTATCTTCCCGGTTTAGCCGGATGGAGTCTCGACAAACCCTACAGCGAGGTGATTGCACATGTGTCATCTGTATTGATAGCCTCCTGCATATCCTTCCTTTTCTCTGAATACATCAACTCTTATTTATTGTGCAGGATAAAAAAACTAACAAACTCCAGATTTTTATTTATACGAGTGTTCTTCAGTACTTTTTTTGCAGTAATAATAGATAGCTTTCTGTTTTGCTTTATAGCATTTTATGGAACCATGAAAAATAGCGACATACTTCATATCATCTATATTCAAATAACTATAAAAATGTGCTTCGCATTTTTCAATATTTTACCTGCTTACGGAGCAAGATCACTATTTAAAAGATATATAGCTGCAGGTCAACCCGCATAAGATCTGGAGGGAGTTGGCACTATCGGCCAACTCCCTCAGCCGTTGATTTTTTTAGAGCCCTAGTTTTATTTTTAAACTGCTCCTGACCTGCGCTTCGTTTTCCAGAAACTCACTCAACCCTTTCCCACGAAGAGCACATGCATCACAGTCGGCACACCCACTTCCCGTTATACCGTTATAGCAAGTCAATGTGTGATAGCGAACCAAATCCAGCCGATTATGGTAATCAGCCAAAGCCCAAGTCTCAGCTTTATTCAACCTCATAAGCGGAGTTTCTATCCGCAATCTATAGTCCATACCCAAGTGGATGGCGCTGTTCAACACTTTGACAAACTCATCACCACAATCAGGATAACCAGAGCTCTCTGTTTCACAGACACCTGTAATAACAGCCTCGGCGCCCACTTGATAGGCATAAATTGAAGCCAGAGTTAAAAACAGAATATTCCTGCCCGGTACGAATGTATCCGGCACCCCGGCTCCGGTACTCCGCGCAATAGGAATGTTGTCACGCGTCAAGCTGCTAACGGCCAATTCATTCAGCAATGAAGTGTCCAATACTTTGTGCACCTTCACGCCAAGTTGTTTCGAAAGCTGTTGCGCCACTTCGATTTCCGCACGATGCCGCTGGCCGTAATCAAACGTAAGGCAATGAATTTCATCGTACATCGGCAGTGCATGGATCAAGCAGGTGGTTGAGTCTTGTCCACCGCTGAAAACGATAACGGCCTTTCTGGTCATGGTTCGTTCTTCCTTGGGGTAACCCGGCAAAGTGCCGGGGGCCGTTGACCCTACCGGGAAGCTCAAAACCTGGCTGTGGGAAGCGTCCGAAAAGACTGTCTCCTGTTTCCGTTCGTGTCGTTTCTTTGCTGGATTACCCGCAGGGCAGCTGGGTGGACCAGTGAGGAAAAGTAGATTCAGGCACACAGCCAGCGGTCCGGCGATGGCTTTCTGACAGGCATAAAAAAACGGCGACCCTTGGGTCGCCGTTTTTCATGACATCAAGCTACCGGATTGATCGGCTTTTCCGGGTACCAGACGTCCAGCAACGGGCTGACGGTGACTTCAGTCAGTTCGCTGCGGCCTTTGAGCCAGGCTTCAACAGCAGCACGCTGCTCTTCGGACACCGAGCCACGTTTCTGCAGGCAAACCAGACCGAAGTCGTCGCCGCCAACATAGCCCAGACCGTTGGCTTCCATGGCTTCTTTCAGGAACGCGTCGAGGAAAGCATCAATGGCTTCATCAGCCAAATCTTCTTTGAAATCCAGGTTCAGCTCGAAACCCAGCTCTTGAAATTCATCGACGCACAGTTTTTTGCGCAGACGCTGGGAACGGTTAGTCGCCATTGGAACAATCCTCATAAGTAATAACGGGCGGCACTTTAGCAGTTTAAGCCGCCAATTGCCCGATTCTCTGGGTGCAACGAGTTACCGTCGGTAAAAAAATAGCGGATTAGGTGACTCGGGCACGGCACAAGCCGCTACACCTTGGGGCATAATGCCGACACGTTCATGACCACTGAGGGAAATTATCTTCATGCCCTCGTCTTTTCCCCCCTCGGCTGTAGGGTTTTATTTCAGATGATCAAATCTTTGCGTCCATTGTTGCTGGCCAGTCTTCTTCTCCCCCTGGCCCTCCCCGTTTCCGCTGCCACCATCAATACCGGGCTGTCGCCCAACGTCGAAAAAGCCCTCAAGGCCAGCAAGCTGCAGGACAATGCCCTGTCGCTGGTGATGATTCCGCTCAACGGCCCTGGCACCCCGACCATTTTCAACGCTGACGTCTCGGTCAACCCGGCCTCGACCATGAAACTGGTGACCACCTATGCGGCCCTGGAAATGCTCGGCCCGAACCATCAATGGAAAACCGAGTTCTATACCGACGGCACCCTCAACGGCGGCATTCTCAACGGCAACCTCTACCTCAAGGGCGGCGGCGATCCGAAGCTGAACATGGAAAAACTCTGGTTGCTGATGCGCGACCTGCGGGCCAACGGCGTGACGCAAGTCACCGGAGACCTGGTGCTGGACCGCAATTTCTTCGTGCAACCGCAACTGCCGGAGTTCAACGATGACGGTAATGACGAAAACAAACCGTTCCTGGTCAAACCCGATTCGCTGCTGGTCAACCTCAAGGCCCTGCGCTTCGTCGCGCGCAACGACAGTGGCCGGGTGCTGATCTCGGTGGAGCCGCCAATTGCCAGCATCCGCATCGAAAACCAGGTCAAAGCCGTCAACTCCAAGCAGTGCGCCGGTGGCGTGCGTTACAACCCGGTGACCCAGGCCGATGGCAGCGTCACCGTGACCGTCGGCGGACAGTTGGGTGAAGGCTGCAGCTCGCAGACTTACCTGTCGCTGCTCGACCACGCGACCTATACCGCAGGCGCAGTCCGGGCGATCTGGAAGGAACTGGGCGGCAGCATTCAGGGCAAGGATGTTCTGGCACCTACGCCGAAAGACGCCAAGGTCCTGGCTCGCGCCTTCTCGCCAGACCTGGCGGAAATCATCCGCGACATCAACAAGTACAGTAACAACACCATGGCGCAGCAGCTGTTCCTGAGCCTTGGCCAGAAATTCCGCACCGACGCCGACGCCGACGATGCCAAAGCAGCCCAGCGCGTGGTGCGTCAGTGGCTGGCGAAGAAAGGCATTACCGCGCCACACCTTGTGATGGAAAACGGCTCCGGCCTGTCCCGCGCAGAACGTGTCAGCGCCCGTGAAATGGCGGCGATGCTGCAAGCCGCATGGCGCAGTCCGTACTCTGCCGAGTTCATCAGTTCGATGCCGATTGCCGGCACCGACGGCACCATGCGCAAACGCTTGAAGACCACCGCGATGCGCGGTGAAGCCCACGTCAAGACCGGCACCCTGAACACCGTGCGCGCTATTTCCGGCTTCAGTCGCGACGTCAACGGCAACACCTGGGCGGTGGTGGCGATCCTCAACGACAAGGCCCCGTTCGGCGCGTCGTCGGTGCTGGATCAGGTGCTGCTGGATTTGTATCGCCAGCCGAAACTGCCTGACACGGCTTCGGTGTTGTAAACACCGCAAATCAAATGTGGGAGCTAGCCTG
>NZ_JAVLRV010000002.1:2503360-2533872 GCF_055803035.1 Pseudomonas sp. 300
GTCGACACATATATTGACTTACACACCGCTATCGCTAGCAGGCTAGCTCCCACAGGGGGTTGTGTGCAGCCGGCAGCTAATTCATCTCGCCCTGAACCCGATCCCGGCCCGCCTGCTTCGCCGCATAGACCCCCGAGTCCGCCCGCAGCAACAGCGCATCCGCGCCCTCGTCGACCCGCCAACTGGCAATGCCGAAACTCGCGGTGACGATCCCGACGTCGTCGATCGGTGAACTGCGCAAGCCCTGCCACAGCTCCAGCGCCAGCACATAGGCCTGTTCGCCGTCGATGTCCGGGCAGAGCACCATGAACTCTTCACCGCCCAAGCGACAGAACACGTCGGTGCGGCGCAGGCGATGGCCGATGCGCTCGCACACCGCCTGCAACACCCGATCGCCAACGGCGTGGCCATGCTGGTCATTGATGCGTTTGAAATGATCGATGTCTAGCATGATCACCGACAACTCGCCGCCACCGCGCTCGACCCGGGCCATCTCGGTGGTCAGGCGCTCCTGGAAGTAGCGGCGGTTGTGGATTCCGGTCAGCGAATCGGTGATCGACAGCGCTCGCAGTTCTTCTTCGACGCGCTTGAGATCGGAGATATCCGAGATGTAGCCATGCCAGAGTACGCCGCCGCCAGGCTGCTCCTCCGGGGTTGCTTCGCCACGGACCCAGCGCAGCCCTCGCGTCGGCAGCTGCACGCGATACTCCTCGCGCCACGGGCTGAGCGTGTCCGCCGATGCCCGGATCGAGGCGCGGACCCTCGTGGTGTCCTGAGGGTGAATCCGGGTGAAAATCGCTTCGGCGTTGAGCAGCAAGACATCGGGTTCGAGTTCGTAGATCTCGCGGATGCCATCGCTGGCGTAGATCACACTGAAGCGCCCGTCGAACTCCATCTTGAACTGGTAAATCCCGCCGGGCACATGGGCGCTGAGTTTCTTCAAGAGCAAATCCCGTGCGGCGAGCGCCTCGTGCACGCGCTTGCGCTCGGTGACGTCGATGCAGATCGCCAAGTGCCCGACCCACAAACCTTGATCGTCGAGCACCGGGGTCGCCAGCATGTTCACCGTTAATTGGCTGCCGTCACCACGGATCAGTGTCCACTCCCGCGCCTCGTGACCGCCCTCCTCACCGCCCTCGACCAACATCGCCTGGCAGGTCGGAATCGGTTTGCCATAACGTGCACTCAACTCCGCCGAACGCGCGGCAAGTTCCCGGGGCAGGTGCAGGTTTTCCAGGGTCATGTGCCCGACCACTTCCACGCTTGAATAGCCGAGCATCTGCTCCGCCCCGGCGTTGAACGTGCTGATGACACCGCGCAGGTCTGTAGCGATGATTGCCACCTGAGTCGCGGCATTCAACACGCCACGCAACTGACCGTGGGTGCCACGCAGTTCCTGCTCACGGGCACGCAGTTCCTGAGTCCGCTGCTCGACCATTTTCAGCGCGCGTTGCCGCTGACTGACCAGTACATAAAGCAGCGAGCTGAGCAGCAGACTGAGCAAACCACCCAGTACCACCAGGCTGCCTACCGAGGAATGGTTGGCTTGCAGGAAGGCCTCGCTAGGCTGGATGTCGACCTGATAGCCATGGTCGGCCAGCCGCAGCAGCCGGGTCGCCGCCAACTCACTGGCGGCAGGACCGTTGGAGGATTCGTAAAGCACTTCGTGCTGGTCCTCGGTGGACAAGTCGAGGATACGCACCGACAGATAATCACGGCCCGCTTCCGGCAAGCCATCGGCCAGCAACTGACGCATGCTGATCACCGCCATCACATAACCGTAAGGTTTCGTGTCTGGATTGCCGCGTAGCATGACCGGCGCCACCAGCAGCACGCCCCGCGCATAGGCCGGCTCGATGCTAACCAGATGCATCGGCTGCGACACCGCCATCTGACCATGCTGGTCCGCCCTGTCCAGGGTGGCACGGCGCAGAGGCTGCGCCGCCAGGTCGTAACCCAGCGGTGAGCCGAGCTTGCTTTGGGTCTGGCTGTACAGCACCACAACATACTCATCGCGCTCCGCCGCCAATTGCAGCTGACCGTCGGCATTGAGCTCACGAATGCTGAAATCGGATAAACCCTCTTCACGCACCCGACGCTCAAACGCTGCCCGCTCGGCACGGCTGACCCGCAGAGCAAACGAATAGGCCTGAGTCCGGTGCAGCAAAGGTTGGGTGTAGCCGTCGAATTCCTCGCGGGCAACCGCATCGGAATTGGCAAAGAACCGGCGCAGCCCATCGAGGCGCTGCTCCTGATCTTCGAAACGTTCTTCGATACGGCTGTAACGTTCACTGGCCAGCAGTTGGAAACGTTGCCGCAATTGTTGGTGAAACAGATTCAGGGTCGACCAGGCGAGCAATCCGGTGAGAATCCCGCCGACGACCAATACCAGCAGCGCGACCAGCCAGGCCGAGACGTCTTCACTGATAAAACCCAGGATCTTTGGGCGCACGGCGTGCAACGACATAGAGGCAACTCAAAACGCCAGGTGCCGGAAAAGCCCATTGGCCATGCGTTGAGTTATAGCTATTAGCCATCAATTTGACCAGCACTGAAAGAAGCCAAGAGCCTTTAAAAATCAAGGCTCTGTGGATCCAATGCGAAAATCTGTCAACGCGCAGTGATTTTCCAGGCTCGGTGGATCTTGCCGTTGCGGGCGAAATCCGGATCGATGGTCTGGGTGGTGATCTCCTCGACCGCGTAACGCTCGGTGAGGTTTTCCTCGAGCGCGAACTTGCGGAAGTTGTTGGAGAAGTACAACACGCCACCCGGCGCCAGTCGCGCCATGGCCAGGTCGATCAGTTGCACCTGATCTCGCTGCACGTCAAAGATCCCTTCCATGCGCTTGGAGTTGGAGAAGGTCGGCGGGTCGATAAAGATCAGGTCGAACTCGTCACGGCAGGCATCCAGCCAGACCATCACGTCGCCCTGCTCCAGACGGTTCTTGTCGGAGAAACCGTTCAGCGACAGGTTGCGACGCGCCCAGTCGAGGTAGGTTTTCGACAGGTCGACGCTGGTGGTGCTGCGCGCGCCGCCCTTGGCTGCGTGAACACTGGCCGTCGCGGTGTAGCAATACAGGTTGAGGAAGCGCTTGCCGGCTGCCTCTTTCTGGATGCGCATGCGCATCGGCCGGTGGTCGAGGAACAGCCCGGTGTCGAGGTAGTCGGTGAGGTTCACCAACAGCTTCACGCCACCTTCGTTGACTTCGACGAACTTGCCTTGGGCCGCCTGACGTTCGTACTGCTTGGTACCGCTCTGACGCTCGCGACGCTTGACCACTACGCGGCTTTTGTCGATGTTCAATGCCTGTGGAATCGCCGCCAGCGCATCGAACATGCGCGCCGAGGCTTTTTCCGGGTCGATGGATTTCGGCGCGGCGTATTCCTGGACGTGGACCCAATCGTGATACAGGTCGATGGCCATCGAATATTCCGGCATGTCGGCATCGTAAATACGATAGCAATCGATGCCTTCACGCTTGACCCACTTGCCCAGTGCCTTGAGGTTTTTTTGCAGACGGTTGGCAAACATCTGCCCGCCTTCGCTCAAGCGCGGTTGCTCGATTACCGGAGCGGGTGCCGCAGCCGGTTTGATCGGGTTACCGTTTTTGTTGTACTGGCGTTCCTGCGGCTCGTTCGGCGCCTGATCGTATTCCGCCTGTTCGCGCTCGACCTGGCGCTGTTCCGGGGTGCGACGCTCGCCGGTGACGAACTGATCCGGCGTGACCTTGATCAGCAGCAGTTTGCACGGCAACGCGCCGTTCCAGAACGAATACTGTTTGTGGCTGCGGATGCCCATGCGCTTGCCCAGGTCCGGCGCGCCGGTGAACACCGCCGCTTCCCAGTTCAGGCAAGCCTGACGCAGACGTTCGCCGAGGTTCTGGTAGAGATAGAGCAGGCTCGCCTCGTCGCCCAGTCGCTCGCCGTACGGTGGGTTGCAGATCACCAGGCCTTTCTGGTTCTGGTCCGGGCGCGGTTCGAAGGTAGCGACTTCGCCCTGGTAGATCTTGATCCACTCGCTCAGGCCGGCACGCTCGACGTTGTTGCGGCCCGGTTGAATCAGGCGCGGGTCGGCTTCGTAACCACGAATCCACAGCGGTGGCTTGGCCAGACCGGCCGCAGCGCGTTCGGTGGCTTCTTCGTGCAGCTTTTTCCACAGTGCCGGTACGTGACCAAGCCACGCGGTGAAGCCCCACTGCTCGCGACGCAGGTTGGGCGCCATATCGGCGGCGATCATCGCAGCTTCGACGAGGAACGTACCGACACCGCACATCGGGTCAGCCAGTGCGCCGCCATCGGCCGCAATGCGCGGCCAGCCGGAACGGATCAGGATGGCCGCCGCGAGGTTTTCCTTCAGCGGTGCCGCGCCTTGCTGCAGGCGGTAGCCGCGCTGGTGCAGGCTGTGACCGGAGAGGTCGAGGGACAGAATGGCTTCGCCACGGTCCAGACGCAGGTGAATGCGCAGGTCCGGGTTGAGTTTGTCGATCGACGGACGGTCACCTTGCGGGGTGCGCAGTTTGTCGACGATGGCGTCTTTGACTTTCAGGGCGCCAAAGTGCGTGTTGTCGATGCCCGAGCCGTGACCGCTGAACTCGACGGCCAGGGTGCCGTCGTTGAGCATGTGGTCTTGCCACTCGATATCGAGTACGCCGTGATACAGGTCTTCGGCGTCCTTCATCGGGAAACGCTTGAGCACCAGCAAAACCCGGTTCGCCAGACGCGACCACAGGCACAAGCGATAAGCGGTTTCCATGGTCGCCATGCCGCGCACGGCAGAGGTGTGCTCACGCGCCTCTTCAAGGCCAAGCCCGACGGCTTCCTCGATGAGCAGGCCTTCGAGGCCTTTTGGGCAAGTGAGGAAGATTTCGAATTGATCGGACATTGGAATTTCAGAGCCTTTGGCTAAGTGAACCGACAACGCATTGCCGGCCCGGTTTTCAATCAGGCGCTTTTCTAAAAGAGCGCCCGCGTGGCACGAAGGTGTGCCGTCCCACCCGTGCTGCTCAGGTTAGAAGAGCTTAGATGCACGGGCAGATAAAAAAGTTGATGCAATAAAATGTCATAACTCGACCCTTCGTCGAATAATGCCCGGGACCAACGCGAGGCATTCTCACTAAAGGATTAACCCCATCATCCTGCGGGGGGCCGATCATACAGGGCTTTGGCCAATAAACACGGGACAAACATCGTGTTACTTATGGCCATACCATCTTTATCGTTACGTCCTTATGACAAAACGATCATTCCCTCGATGTGACGCATTGGTTAGAACTCAACACAGGTTGGCGCCACAACGGACGTCAACACCTTGGCTCGCCACGCCGGCAGCGAGCCCCCAACGGCAGACATTTCTGCCAGACCTCGATTGAGGTCAACGCGATACATACAGTCAACAAGTGAGGGCAACACCCTATGAGAAGACTTAAGCGTGATCCGTTGGAAAGAGCATTTTTGCGCGGATATCAATATGGCGTTGGTGGCAAATCCCGTGAGCTTTGCCCATTTACTCTACCGTCGGTACGCCAAGCCTGGATTAACGGCTGGCGAGAAGGACGCGGCGACAACTGGGACGGTATGACCGGCACTGCGGGAATCCACAGACTCAACGAACTTCACGCCGTCGGCTAACACAGGGCACACATCCGACACGACAACCTGATTACGTAACGACTTACCACGCACGCCCCATCCGGGCGGCGGGCTCCGGCCCAAGGGCTCCTTCGAGGAGCCCTTTTTTATGCCTGCCAAAAACGCGACTTTAAGCGGCAAACACTTCAATGTGGGAGCAAGCTCGCTCCCACAGGGGTTTAGCGCAGGGCAGCGATGGCGTCGACGGATTCGCGAATCAGCGCCGGGCCTTTGTAGATGAAACCGGAATAGAGCTGCACCAGGCTCGCCCCCGCAGCGATTTTCTCAGCCGCATGCTTGCCTTCGGTAATGCCCCCCACGGCGATGATCGGCAAGCGACCGCCCAACTCGGCCGCCAGCACCTTCACGGTGTGGGTGCTCTTGTCACGAACCGGTGCGCCGGACAGACCGCCCGCCTCGTCACCGTATTCCATGCCTTCAACGCCGACGCGGCTCAGGGTGGTGTTGGTGGCGATCACCGCGTCCATCCCGGTTTCGATCAGCGCTTGCGCGACTTGAGCGGTTTCTTCGTCGGTCATGTCCGGCGCGATCTTGATCGCCAGCGGAACATGTTTGCCATGTCGCAACGCCAGTTCGGCACGGCGAGTCGCCAGGTCGGCCAGCAATTGCTTGAGCGAGTCACCGAATTGCAGGCTGCGCAGGCCCGGAGTGTTCGGCGAGCTGACGTTGACCGTCACATAGCTGGCATGGGCGTAGACCTTGTCCAGGCAAATCAGGTAGTCGTCGACCGCGCGCTCGACCGGAGTATCGAAGTTCTTGCCGATGTTGATGCCCAGCACGCCCTTGTACTTGGCCGCCGCCACACGCGCCAGCAAGTGATCGACACCCAGGTTGTTGAAGCCCATGCGGTTGATGATCGCCTCGGCTTCCGGCAGACGGAAGATCCGTGGCTTCGGGTTGCCCGGCTGCGGACGCGGGGTGATGGTGCCGATTTCGACGAATCCAAAACCCAACTGGGCAAATCCGTCGATGGCCGCACCGTTCTTGTCCAGACCGGCCGCCAGACCCACCGGGTTCGGGAAGTCCAGGCCCATGACGCTCACCGGCATTTTTGCCGGAGCCTTGCACAGCAAGCCGTTGAGGCCCAAACGCCCGCCCGCGCCGATCAGGTCCAGGGACAGATCGTGGGAGGTTTCCGGGGAAAGTTTGAACAACAGCTGACGGGCCAGGGTGTACATGGGCGGTTTTGACTCGAATGGCGGCGAAATGAGGCGGCGATTATAGCCGGGCATCGGGGTCGCAAGCGAGGCGCGCGACAAAATCAGCGGGCGATGGCATATGCCTTGCACCAGCACAGGCATCAGCACTCATGCCAACGGCGGGATGAGTGGAAGGACAATGGCGTCGTCACCCGGCTTTGCTTGCGCGAGGGCCTGGGACGACGCTTTTTTTTGGAAGGTGTTTAGTCATGAATGAACCCACAGCGGGCCCACTGGCCTGGGTCAACGGCAGCGATGCCCCGGAAAAGACCGACATCAACCTGGGCTTCATGGCCCTGAGCGATTGCGCCTCGGTGGTGGTCGCCGCCACTCAGGGCTTCGCCCAGCCCTACGGCCTGACCTTGAACCTCAAGCGCCAGTCTTCCTGGGCCAACCTGCGGGACAAACTGGTCAGCGGTGAACTCGATGCCGCCCACAGCCTGTATGGTTTGATCTACGCCGTACATTTGGGCATCGGCGGCGTGGCGCCGACCGACATGGCAGTGCTCATGGGCCTGAACCAGAACGGTCAGAGCATCAACCTCTCCCACGGTTTGCAGGCGTTGGGCGTGACCGGTCCTGAAGCACTGGATCGCCACGTGCACCAAACTCGCCCAAAACTCACCTTCGCCCAGACATTTCCGACCGGTACCCACGCCATGTGGCTGTATTACTGGCTGGCGAGCCAAGGCATTCATCCGTTGCACGACGTCAACAGTGTGGTAGTGCCGCCACCGCAAATGGTCGCGCACCTGCAAGCCGGGCGGATCGACGGTTTCTGCGTCGGTGAACCCTGGTCCGCCAGCGCCGTGAAACACAATCTCGGCTTTACCATGGCAACGACCCAGACCATCTGGCCCGACCATCCGGAAAAAGTCCTCGGCTGCACCCGCACGTTCGTCGAGCAATACCCCAACACCGCCAGGGCGCTGGTGATGGCCATTCTGGAGGCCAGCCGTTTCATCGAAGAAAGCACCGAGAATCGCCGCAGTACCGCCCAGTTGCTGAGCGCCCCGCAATACCTGGACGCGCCACTCGACTGCATCGAACCGCGACTGCTCGGCGACTACGCCGACGGCCTCGGCAACCGCTGGCAGGACCCGCACGCGTTGCGCTTCCATGGCGCTGGCGAGGTCAACCGGCCTTACCTGTCCGATGGCATGTGGTTCATGACCCAGTTCCGCCGCTGGGGATTGCTGCGCGACGACCCGGACTACCTCGCGGTGGCCCGTCAGGTTCAGCAACTAGACTTGTATCGAGAGGCCGCCAGCGCGGTGGATGTCGCCTCTTCGGGCCAGGATATGCGCAGCAGCCAGTTGATCGACGGCAAAATCTGGGACGGCTCGGACCCGGCCGGATATGCCCGCAGTTTCAAACTGCACGCCATGAGCGACAGCTCGTCCCGATTCGCCAGCCGCTGACAGGAGACTGCGAACATGTTGCGTATCCTGCTGATCAACGACACCGCGAAGAAAGTCGGCCGCTTGAAAGCCGCACTGACCGAAGCCGGATTCGAGGTCATCGACGAATCCGGCCTGACCATCGACCTGCCCGCACGCGTCGAAACGGTGCGTCCGGACGTGATTCTGATCGATACCGAGTCACCGAGCCGCGATGTGATGGAGCAAGTGGTGTTGGTGAGTCGAGACCAGCCACGTCCGATTGTGATGTTTACCGACGAACATGACCCCGACGTGATGCGCCAGGCGATCAAGTCCGGGGTCAGCGCCTACATCGTCGAAGGCATCCACGCACAACGCTTGCAGCCGATTCTCGATGTGGCCATGGCACGCTTCGAAAGCGACCAGGCCCTGCGCGCGCAACTGCATGCCCGCGATCAGCAACTGGCCGAGCGCAAGCGCATCGAGCTGGCCAAGGGGCTGCTGATGAAGATGAAGGACTGCAATGAAGAAGAGGCCTACACGCTGATGCGGCGCCAGGCCATGAGCCGGCAGCAGAAGCTGATTCAGGTGGCGGAGCAGATCATTGCGATGAGTGAGTTGCTCGGCTGAGTATTGCAGCGTCTATCAGGGCCTCATCGCGGGCAAGCCCGCTCCCACATGTTTTGTGAACACCACCAATCCTGTGGGAGCGGGCTTGCCCGCGATTGGCAGCGACTCGGTCTAGAATTGTTGGCACAAATCTCGCTACGTAATCCACACAGGTAACCAACGGCGGTTGCCCCACCTACGACAAAGACGTCGCTCACCTCATTTGCCCATGGCGAATCGGGTGGCGGCGTTTTTTTGTTTTGGCCCCACAGAACGGGGCTGGTGGTGCGGCCGTTGCGGCGCCCCACCTGCAAGCTCATGACTCCTTCTCGAGACGACTCACAGCTGAGGTGCGCGATGAATTCAAGCTTCTGGAAATCCGGCCATACCCCGACCCTGTTCGCGGCCTTCCTCTACTTCGACCTGAGTTTCATGGTCTGGTACCTACTCGGCCCACTGGCGGTGCAAATCGCCGCCGACCTGCACCTGACCACCCAACAACGCGGGCTGGTGGTGGCCACGCCGATTCTGGCCGGGGCCGTACTGCGCTTTATCATGGGCATGCTGGCGGATCGTCTGTCGCCTAAAACCGCCGGCATCATCGGCCAGGTGATCGTCATCTGCGCGCTGTTCATCGCCTGGAAACACGGCATCCAGAGTTACGAACAAGCGCTGCTGCTGGGCCTGTTCCTCGGCATGGCGGGCGCGTCGTTCGCCGTGGCCCTGCCGCTGGCGTCGCAGTGGTATCCGCCACAACATCAGGGCAAGGCCATGGGTATCGCCGGGGCCGGTAACTCGGGCACCGTGCTCGCCGCGCTGATTGCTCCGGTACTGGCCGCCGCGTTCGGCTGGAGCAACGTGTTCGGCTTCGCCCTGATCCCGCTGATCCTGACCATCATCGTCTTCGCCTGGCTGGCCAAAAACGCACCTGAGCGGCCGAAAGCCAAGTCGGTGTCCGACTACTTCAAGGCCCTGGGCGACCGCGACAGCTGGTGGTTCATGTTTTTCTACAGCGTGACCTTCGGCGGCTTCATCGGCCTGGCCAGCGCCCTGCCCGGCTACTTCAACGACCAATACGGCCTGAGCCCGGTGACCGCCGGTTACTACACCGCAGCCTGTGTGTTTGGCGGCAGTTTGATGCGTCCTTTGGGCGGCGCACTGGCGGACCGTTTCGGCGGCATTCGCACACTGCTGGCGATGTACACGGTGGCGGCGATCTGCATTGCAGCAGTGGGTTTCAACCTGCCAAGTTCCTACGCGGCGCTGGCACTTTTCGTCTGCACCATGCTCGGTCTGGGTGCGGGTAACGGCGCGGTTTTCCAATTGGTCCCGCAACGTTTTCGGCGTGAGATCGGTGTGATGACCGGTTTGATCGGCATGGCCGGCGGCATCGGCGGCTTCGCCCTCGCGGCGGGTATGGGGGCGATCAAGCAAAGCACCGGCAGTTATCAACTGGCCTTGTGGTTGTTCGCCAGCCTCGGCGTCCTCGCCTGGTTCGGTCTGCACGGCGTGAAGCGTCGCTGGAGAACCACTTGGGGTTCGGCTGCCGTCACCGCTGCGCGGGTGTGAGGGCTGAATGAGCCTGCAACTGAGTTTTGCCGAAGCCAGTGCCGTCGGTCCGCGCGAGGAGAATCAGGACGCCTTGCGCCTGGTGACGCCGGCCCCGGCGCTGGCGGCGAGCAAGGGTTACCTGTTCGCCATCGCCGACGGCGTCAGCCAGTGCGCCGATGGCGGCCTCGCGGCGCGTTCAACCTTGCAGGCGCTGGCGCTGGACTACTACGCCACCCCGGAAACCTGGGGTGTCGCCCAGGCGCTTGATCGCTTGCTGCTGGCACAAAATCGCTGGTTGCAGGCCAATGGCGGCGGGCAACCGCTGCTGACCACTGTCAGTGCCCTGGTCATGCGCGGCAGGCGTTTTACCCTGGCGCATGTCGGTGACTGCAGGGTTTATCGCTGGCACGCCGATCAACTGCAGCGAGTCACTGAGGATCACGTATGGGATCAGCCGGGCATGCAGCATGTGCTCAAACGGGCGCTCGGCCTCGATCAGCATCTGGTGCTGGATTTTCTCGATGGCGAACTGCGGCTGAATGAGCATTTCGTCCTGCTCAGCGATGGTATCTGGGCCGTGCTGGGCGACACCGCCATTGCGGCAATTCTGCGCGATCAACCGGATCTGCACAGCGCCGCGCACACCCTGGTGAATGCGGCGCATCTGGCGGGCAGTCAGGACAATGCCAGCGCGCTGCTGGTGCGGGTCGACGCCCTCGGTGAAACGAGCATCGGTGATGCGCTGATTCATGTGCAGCAATGGCCACTGCCGCCAGCGCTGAAACCGGGCCAGACGTTCGAGGGCTGGCACGTCGAAGGGATACTCGGGCAAAGTCAGCAGTCGTTGCTCTATCGGGTGCGCGACGCTCAGCAACAACCCTGGCTGTTGAAAACCCTGCCTGGTGCGTTGCGCGACGATCATCTGGCCGGACAAGCATTGCTGTCGGAGGAATGGTTTCTCAAGCGTGTGGCCGGACGGCATTTTCCTGAAGTCCATGCCGCCAGTCAGCGTCAGCATTTGTACTACGTGATGCGTGAATATTCCGGTTCGACCCTGGCGCAACTGGCTGAACGAAGCGCCACCCTGGCGCTGGCCCAATGGCAGGATCTGGCTGAACGCCTGCTGCGGGCGGTCGGCATGCTGCATCGACGGCAGATTTTCCATCGCGACATCAAACCGGAGAATCTGCTGCTGGGAGACGATGGCGAACTTCGGCTGCTGGATTTCGGCCTCGCCTACTGCCCAGGCCTGTCTGAAGATCAGGCATCGACCCTGCCCGGAACCCCCAGTTACATTGCACCGGAAGCCTTTCGTGGTGATAAACCCAGCCCGCAACAGGATCTGTATGCGGCCGGCGTGACCTTGTATTTCCTGCTGACCGGGCACTATCCCTACGGCGAAATCGAAGCGTTCCAGCGTCCAAGGTTTGGCTTGCCGGTCAGTGCCAGTCGCTACCGCCCGGACCTGCCCGAGTGGATCGCACAAAGCCTGGCGCGCGCGGTGGCGGCAGATCCGGCTGAGCGATTTGAAACCGCGGAAGAATGGTTACTGGTGCTGGAACAGGGTGAACGGCGCAGTTTGAGCGTGCGCCCCAGACCCTTGCTTGAGCGCGAGCCATTGAAAGTCTGGCGGACGTTGGCGTTGGTGTCGCTGCTGGTGAATCTGGTGTTGCTGTTTCTGGCGCTCCATTAGTGGGCAAGGCGCTTTGATTCGGTGCAATAGCCACGCTTGGTCACTCAACCAACGCCAGTAAAACCGGGCATTAGCTAACTTGGCACAACCACTGCATTACCTCTCTCAACAGACATAAAGCCCAGCCTTCAACGACGAAGGATGCGCTTCCCGAGAGAACGGGACCAGGACAAAGGCGTCCTCGCTAGGCAACTAGCGGGACGCCTTTTTTTGTTTGCGCAAAATTTGTCGAGCACGACCTGAACGCCCTGACGAGGCGGGCCCGAACTCCCCGGAGAACCTGATGAAAAAACTAAAACTGGTGATGATCGGCAACGGCATGGCCGGGGTTCGCACCCTGGAAGAGCTGCTCAAGCTGAGCAACGAGCTGTACGACATCACGGTCTTCGGTGCCGAACCCCATACCAACTACAACCGCATCCTGCTGTCGCCCGTATTGGCCGGCGAGCAAACCTTCGAAGATATCGCGCTCAACGACCTGGACTGGTACCTGGACAACAACATCAAGTTGCTGCTCAACCGCCGAGTCGTAGAGATCGACCGAGTCAAACGTCGAGTGATCGCCGACGACGGCACCGAGGCCGAGTATGACCGCCTGCTGATTGCCACCGGCTCGACCCCGTTCATCCTGCCGATCCCGGGCAACACACTGCACGGCGTGATCGGCTACCGCGACATCGCCGACACCCAAGCCATGATCAGCACCGCCAAGACCCACAAGCACGCGGTGGTCATCGGCGGCGGCCTGCTCGGCCTGGAAGCGGCCAACGGCCTGATGCTGCGCGGCATGCACGTCACCGTGGTGCACAACGGTGAATGGTTGCTGGAACGGCAACTGGACAACATCAGCGGCCGGTTGCTGCAAACCGCGCTTGAGGACCGTGGCCTGCACTTTCGTCTGCGTGAGCAAACCCAGGCCCTGCACGATGCCGGCAATGGCCGGGTCGGCTCGGTCGAATTCAAGAACGGCGACCTCATCCCCGCCGACCTGGTGGTCATGGCCGCCGGCATCCGCCCCGCGACCGAACTCGCGGAACGCTCGGGACTCCCGTGCAACCGAGGAATTCTGGTCAACGACACCCTGCAAACCTACGACCCGCGGGTATACGCCATCGGCGAATGCGCCAGCCATCGCGGCATTGCCTATGGCCTGGTGGCGCCGCTGTTCGAACAGGCCAAGGTCTGCGCCAACCATCTCGCCCAGCTTGGCTTCGCCAGCTACAAAGGCTCGGTGACCTCGACCAAATTGAAAGTCACCGGCATCGACCTGTTCTCCGCCGGCGACTTCATGGGCGGCGAAGGCACTGAAACCATCACCCTCCGCGACCCGATCGGGGGTATCTACAAAAAACTGGTGATCAAGGACGACGTACTGGTCGGGGCCTGCCTGTACGGTGACACGGCGGATGGCGGCTGGTATTTCCGGCAGATTCGTGAGAGCCAGAATATTGATGAAATCCGCGATCACCTGATGTTCGGTGAAGCCCTGCGGGAAGCCAGCTGATGAACCGCCAGATCACCGCCTCCACCTGTTGCTACTGCGGGGTCGGCTGCGGCGTGCTGATCGAGCATGACGGCGAGCGCATCCTCGGCGTCAGCGGCGATCCGGCCCACCCGGCCAACTTCGGCAAGCTGTGTAGCAAGGGTTCAACCCTGCACCTGACCGGCGACCTCGCGGCCCGAGCGCTGTATCCCGAACTGCGCCTGGGCAAAGGGCTGGCCCGCAGCCGCACCGACTGGGACACCGCCCTCGATCACGCCGCCAGCGTGTTCGCCGACACCATCGCCGAACATGGCCCGGACAGCGTGGCGTTTTACATTTCCGGGCAGTTGCTGACCGAGGACTACTACAGTTTCAACAAACTGGCGCGAGCGTTGGTGGGCACCAACAACATCGACAGCAATTCGCGCCTGTGCATGTCATCGGCAGTGGTCGGCTACAAGCGCAGCCTCGGCGCCGATGCGCCGCCCTGCAGTTACGAAGACCTTGAGTCGAGCGACTGCGTGATGATCGTCGGCAGCAACATGGCCTACGCCCACCCGGTCCTGTTTCGTCGCCTGGAAGAGGCCAAATCCCGCCGACCACAGATGAAAGTCATCGTCATCGACCCACGTCGTACGGATACCTGCGACTTGGCTGACCTGCATCTGGCGATTCTTCCGGGCTCCGATGTCGCCTTGTTTCATGGGATTTTGTACCTGTTGCTGTGGGAAGACTGGATCGACCGCGACTTCATCAAGGCCCACACCGAAGGCCTCGCCGAATTGAAAAACCTGGTGCGCGATTACACGCCACCCATGGTTGCGCAGCTGTGCGGGATCAGCGTTGAGCAACTGCAACAATGCGCCGAATGGGTGGGCACCTCGCCGAGCTTTCTGTCGCTGTGGTGCATGGGACTGAACCAGTCCACTGCCGGCAGTGCGAAAAACAGTGCACTGATCAATCTGCACCTGGCCACCGGGCAAATCGGCCGTCCCGGTGCAGGACCTTTTTCCCTGACCGGTCAGCCGAATGCCATGGGTGGTCGCGAAACCGGCAGCCTGTCGAACCTGCTGCCGGGCCATCGCGAAGCGGCCAATGCCGAGCATCGTGCAGAAGTCGCCGCCTACTGGGGCGTTGACCAGTTGCCTGAAAGTACCGGGCTCACCGCTATCGAGCTGTTTGAGCAGGTTCGCAGCGGAACCATCAAAGCCCTGTGGATTGCCTGCACCAACCCCGCGCAATCGATGCCGGACCAGAGCGCCGTGCGCGCGGCGCTGCAAGCCTGCCCGTTCGTGGTCTTGCAGGAAGCCTTTCGCACCACCGAAACCGCCGCGTTCGCCGACCTGCTGTTGCCCGCCGCCAGTTGGGGTGAGAAAGACGGCACGGTGACCAACTCCGAACGGCGGATTTCCCACGTCCGCCAGGCGATTGTCGCCCCCGGCGAAACGCGATCCGACTGGGCAATTACGGTGGATTTCGCACAGCGCCTGGAAAAATATCTGCGTCCGGGGCAGCCCAGTCTATTTGCGTTCGACACCCCGGCGCAGGTCTTCGATGAGTACAAACTACTGACACGCGACCGAGATCTGGACCTGTCCGGCATCAGCCATGAGCTGATTGATCGTCTCGGTCCACAGCAATGGCCGTTTCCTGCAGGCGCCCGTGAAGGTACGGCCCGACTGTATCGGGACGGGATTTTCCCGACCGCCAGCGGACGTGCCCGGTTTGTGGCCGATCCATACCTTGCCGCCAAGGAACAACGCGACGAGCAATTCCCGCTGACGCTGATCACTGGCCGCCTGCGCGATCAGTGGCACGGCATGAGCCGCACCGGCACTGCCGCGCAGTTGTTCGGTCATGTCAGCGAAGCCGTGCTGAGCCTGCACCCGGATGAACTGCATCGCCATGGACTGCAAGCAGGTGAGCTGGTCAGTTTGAAAAGCCGTCGCGGCGCGGTGATTGTCGCCGTCGGCAGCGACGACAGCGTGCGCCCGGGCCAGGCTTTTCTGCCCATGCACTGGGGCGACCGGTTCCTGAAGGGCGGGGTCAATGCGCTCACCCAACCGGCGTTCGATCCGTTATCGAAACAACCGGAACTCAAACACAGCGGTGTACGAATCGACCCCGTGCATTTGCCCTGGAACCTTTTCGTCCTGATTGAGGGCGATGTTCAACAGCATTTTGAGACGCTACGACCGCTCTGTGAGGAGTTTTCCTACGTAAGCCTCAGCCTGACTGGCCGTGAACGCCCAGCGCTGCTTATACGCGCGGCCAGCGCCACGGCGCCAGATCCGCAACTGTTGTGCGATATCGACCGTTGCCTGGGGCTCAATGAAGGTCCGGTCCTGGCTTACGACGACCCACGGCGCTCCATTGGCAAACGGGTACGCATCGAGCATGGCCGGATTACCGCGATTCGCCTGGCGGGTGAAACGCTCGCGCAGCACTGGCTGCAGGACCTTTGGCTGCAAGGTCGTGCAGACGAACAACTGCGGCGGTGGATGCTTGCACCGCTGAGCGCGCCACCGGGCAATGCCATCACGCCGGTTGCCGGCACTAAAACCCTGTGCAACTGCAAAAACGTCAGCCAAGGCGCGGTCTGTGCCGGGATCCGTCGAGGCCTGGACTTGCAGGGGTTGAAACAGGAATTGGGCTGCGGCACGCAATGCGGTTCGTGCGTCCCGGAAATCAAGCGTTTGCTCGCCGCCACGGCGCAGCCGATCGCCGTCATCTCGTGAGGAAAACACTATGAACGCAAAAGTCTGGCTGGTGGGTGCGGGTCCTGGTGACCCGGAATTGCTGACCCTCAAAGCCGTCAGGGCGCTGAGCGAAGCGGATGTGGTGCTGATCGACGATCTGGTGAACGGCGCAGTGCTGGAGCATTGCCCCCAGGCCCGGATCATTCCGGTGGGCAAGCGCGGCGGCTGTCGCTCGACGCCGCAGGCCTTCATTCATCGATTGATGTTGCGTTATGCCCGCCACGGTAAATGCGTGGTGCGGCTCAAGGGTGGCGATCCGTGCATCTTTGGGCGCGGCGGTGAAGAGGCACAGTGGCTGCGCGACCGTGGGGTCGACGTGGAGCTGGTCAATGGCATCACCGCCGGGCTGGCCGGTGCAACACAATGCGATATTCCCTTGACCCTGAGGGGCGTTGCACGCGGCGTGACGCTGGTCACCGCCCACACTCAGGATGGCAGCAGCCTGAATTGGCGAGCCCTGGCGCAAAGTGGCACGACGCTGGTGGTGTACATGGGCGTGGCGAAGCTCAGTGAAATTCGCGAGCAACTGCTGGCCGGGGGGATGGCAGCGCAAACACCGGTGGCGATGATTGAAAACGCTTCTCTGCCGCACCAACGGGAATGTCGGAGCGATCTGACGGCGATGGAGGAAGATGCCCGAAGCTTCGAGCTCAAGAGCCCGGCCATTTTGGTCATCGGTGCAGTTGCGGCCGGTGATGCGACGAATTATGGGAGCGAGCTTGCTCTTGATGAGCCTGAGAGCGCCACGGCGTGTCAGGCATGACGCGTTTCCGTTGACGACCATCGCCGGCAAGCCGGCTCCTGCAGGTCCGGTGATCTGAAAACCCAAATCGCAGACAAAGAAAAGCCCGGCCTAAGCCGGGCTTTTCTCAGAGCTGCGGGCTAATTACTTAGCTTGAGCTTCAACCTGCGCTTCTACGCGACGGTTTACAGCGCGACCAGCTTCAGTTTTGTTGTCAGCAACTGGGCGGGATTCGCCGTAGCCAACAGACTGAACGCGAGTCGATTCAACACCGTACTGGTTGGTCAGAACTTGCTTAACGGCGTTTGCACGACGCTCGGACAGTTTCTGGTTGTAAGCGTCAGGACCGACGGAGTCAGTGTGACCTTCAACAGTAGTGGTGGTGGATGGGTACTGCTTCATGAAGTCAGCCAGGTTCTTGATGTCGCCGTAGCTGTTGGTTTTAACAACAGATTTGTCGAAATCGAACTTAACGTCCAGCTCTACACGAACAACTTCAGCAACTGCTGGGCAGCCATCAGCGTCAACAGTTACGTTGGCTGGGGTGTCCGGGCACTTGTCAACGTTGTCGCAAACGCCATCGTTGTCGCTGTCGGAGCAGACTTCAGCCGGTGCTGGAACTGGAGCGGCTGCAGGCTTGGAGCCGCCACCGAAGTTCACACCGATACCGACGCTTGGAGCCCACTCGGTGTCACCTTGGTCGATGTTGTACTGAGCTTCAACGCCGGCACGGGCGTAGAAGTTGTCAGTGAAGTACAGCTTGGCACCGCCGCCAACGTTGGCGAAGGTGGAGCCGTTACGACCACCGCGATCGTTCTGGCCGATGCTCTGATCGGAGAAACCAGCAGATACGTACGGACGCAGCATGTCGCCTGGGTTGTTGAAGTGGTACAGAGCGTCCAGGGCGGTGTTGGAGCCCTTGATGTTCTTGCCCGACTCGCTACGAACGTTGTGCACTTCGTCGTAGCCCAGACGCAGTTCAACGTCGTCGGTCAGGAAGTAACCAACCGAGCCACCGAACAGGTTGCCGTCGTTTTTGAAATCGCGCTGGCTGTCGTAGTACTCTTTCTTTGCGAAGCCTTCGATTTCAACTGCGCCTTGGCCTTGTGCCAGTGCGCCGAACGAAGTGGCCGCAATAAGAGAACCAATGGCCAAGCCCAAGGTGTTTTTCAGTTTCATCCGTTAAATCCCCATCTGGTGATTGTGAAGCAGTCCCGCAAACCGGGGGACAACTCGGCGGCAAGTCTATCAGAACTTGCCTACACGTAAGAGATATTTGCGCCGAACTAAGTTTCAGCAATGCCTGCAAATTTCTCACGCAATTTGTCTAGAGCGCGTTTGTAACGCATTTTTGTTGCACTCAAACCCATGTGCATGATGTCTGCGATCTCCTGAAACTCCAGCTCTGCGACAAATCGTAGCACCAGAATTTCACGGTCAATCGGGTTCACATACACCAGCCAGCGATCAAGCCCGCCCTTCTCCTCGGGTTTCGGCGCCTTTTCTTCAGACGCTTCCTCGAGGGGGTCCAGACTCAAAGCGTCCATCAAGCGACGCTTTCGCCGTTCTTTCCGATACTGCGTGATGCATTCGTTGTACGTGATGCTGTATAGCCATGTCTTGAACTTCGATTTACCTTCGAAGTTCTTCAGTCCATACAGCACCTTCAACATCACTTCCTGACAGACATCGTCTGCATCGCGATCGTTCCCAAGATATCGTGCACAGACGTTAAATAATGTTCGTTGGTAACGCCGCATCAATTCTTCATAGGCGCGCGTTACGTGAAACAGCTCGGTATGCGAGCGCGCGACCAACTCCTCATCAGAGAGCTCGCGGGGGTCGTAGCGCGTGGAGAGCGATTGAGCTTTATTCAAAACAAGTCGGGCCGACAGTCAGGTCAATGTCCGCCGCAGCCCCTCAGGGCATTTTGCGGCGGCATACATTAGCAGGGTTTGCCGGGTTAGCGGCTACTCACATGCTGCTCCAGGAGGATCCGATTGGAGAGAGAGACTAGCTCACCCTCATCGGTCAGCAATGTGGTTTTAACCGTGCCGATCTCTTCGATCTGACCTTCGACCTCGCCAACACGCACTTGTTGCCCAACCTGATACAACTCACGCACATAGATTCCCGCAAGAATCTGGCCGGCAATTTCCCGGCTTCCCAACCCCATGGCCAGCGCAACCGCCAGACCAACGGTAATCAATACGATCACGATCACATGGTTCAGCAGGTCAGTCTTGACCTCCAACTGGCTGATCGCGACCGAAATACTGATGATAATTACCAGACCCTGGGCAATTCGCCCCAGCCCTGCGGCGTAATCCAGCCCTACGCCTTCTGCTGCTCCACGCACCAGCCCGTTGGCCAGTTGTGCCAATAAAACACCTACCAGCAGCACCAGCGCGGCGCCAAATACTTTCGGCAAATACAGCGCAAGCATGTCCAGCGTAGCTGAAACTCGTTCAAGTCCAAGGGATTCCGCGGCCGAAACCAGAAAAATCAGCAGGACGAACCAATAGACAATTTTGCCAATGAGCGTCGAAATCGGTACTTGAAGGCCGGCCCGGGACAGCAATTTTGTCAAACCGGTACCGCCCATCAGGCGGTCGAGGCCGAGCTTGGCGAGCAACTTGGACAGCAAAGTATCCAAAAGTTTCGCCACGACGAAACCCAACAGCAGCACGACCAGTGCGCCGAACAGGTTCGGAATGAAATTCGCAACCTTGGTCCATAACGCAGTCATTGCAGTGACGAGGCTCTGAGTCCAGAGATCAAGTTCCATATTCAATCAGCCTTATCAGCAGTGCGAACGGTAGGTTTACGGTGACGGGAAACCGGCGAGACGTGCGCCGATCCGTTGTTCAAGGCAATCATCAGCGCGGGCAGCCAGCGGCCCAGCAGACTGAACAGATCGCCGGCGCCGACCTGGCGGTTGGCGGTTTTCAGGACACGCCCAAGGCACGCATCGTCGTCGCGGGTAGACGGCGAAGCGTTCAGCATGTCACGCAAAGACTGTTCAAACGGATCGTGCATACGCACCTCTCGTGATGTCTGTGAAAGACGCGGTCAAATTTCCCCGGGTCACATGGCGCATCGTCATACCCAGCGCAAACGTCGGAATAACCACCACTGCCCCAGCGCCACCGAGATCATCATCAGGCAGGCAATCAGGAAGCCGTACGGGCTGGCAGAGAACGGAATTCCCCCAACATTGATACCCAAAAGACCGGTCAGAAAACTCATCGGCAAAAAGATCCCGGTGATGATCCCGAAGCGGTACATCGTGCGATTCATGCGCACGCTCAAACGTCTGTCCTCGGCCTCGAGGACCAGCCCCACCCGCTCCCGGGTCAACTCCAGTTCCTCGAGATAACGGGTCAGGCTGTTGTTCAATTCGTTCCAGTAGTCGCCGTCATCTTCGACAAACCAGGGCAGTTTTATCCGGGTCAGTTGTCCGAAAATTTCTCGCTGCGGTGCCAGGAAACGTTTCAGCGCAGCAGCCCTGCGACGGATCTGCAAAATGGAATCATGTTCGGGCGAATACCGTTCGTCGGCATCCAGTTTTTCTTCTTCCTCATCGACCACTTCCGAGAGGCAACTGACCAGATCCTGCACCTTGTTGGTGAGGTACTGAGCCATATAAAGGATGAGTTCGGAGGCGGTTTTCGGTCCCTTGCCTTCGGCGAGCTGCACCAGCAACTCGTCAGTGGCGCGCAATGGACGCAGGCGCAACGAGATAACCCGCTGTGCCGAGGCGAAGATCCGCACCGAGACCATGTCTTCCGGCTCGGCCCCGGGGTTGAGATTGACCCCACGCAAAAATAGCAGCAGTTCGCTGTCGGAAAGCTGTAAAAGACGCGGACGGGTGTTTTCTTCAAGCAGCAAATCACAACTGAATTCACTCAGACCGCTGGATTTACGTAGCCAGGTCTGGGTTTGCGGGTGACTGCGATCCCAATGCAGCCACAGGCTTTCATGGGCCTGCAGTTGCAAGTCATCGAGTTCAGTCCGGGCTATCGAACGCGCACCGCCTTTACCATCCAGCACCAGGGCATGCACCAGCCCCCACTGCGCGTTTTCTTCCTCGAACATCCTCATCCCTTCAGTTGGTGCAACGCTTATTCAGGCATTTTCAGCGGGCTTGGCGAGATGATCACGCCATTATTGTCCGCATAGATGTACTCGCCCGGACGGAACGTCACACCGGCAAACGTCACCACCACATTGAGATCGCCGAGCCCGCGCCGGTCGGATTTCCTCGGATGGCTGGCGAGGGCCTGAACGCCCAGATCGGTCTGCGCGATGATATCGACGTCGCGGATGCAACCGTAGATCACCAGCCCTTCCCACCCGTTTTTCGAGGCTTTCTCGGCCAGCATGTCACCCAGCAACGCATGACGCAGGGAACCGCCCCCATCGACCACCAGCACCTTGCCATTGCCTTGGAGCTCGACCTGCTCCTTGACCCGCGAGTTGTCTTCGAAGCACTTGATGGTCACGATTTCGCCGCCGAAGGAATCGCGGCCGCCGAAATTGCTGAACATCGGTTCCAGCACCTGCACCAGTTCCGGATAGGCGTCGCACAGGTCGGGCGTGATGTAATGGTTCATCGAGAAACTCCTGTAAAGAGGAAGACAATCGAGGATGTCGCAAAGTGACCGGAAAAGCTTAATGCGTCATATCTTAGCCGCAAGCCAATCAGAGCGGAATGCCCTTGATAGAGCATCAGGCTCAGATTGCCGCAGCCAAATCCGCTTTTTCACCGAGCAATGGCGTGTGCTGATCCGACAGCCAACGCGCCACCAGCGGCCAGACTTCGGCTTGAGCGGCTTTGCTGACCAACATTTCCACGTGACCGAAATTATCGCCGAAGCCCTGCTCTCGGCCAAGATTGATGAATTGCTTGTGCTCGGAACCCATCTGATCAAACAGCTTGCGGCACGCCCACGCTGGATCCTGATGGTCACCGACGGCGCTCACGGCCAGCACCGGGAGCTGAACGCCAGCCAATCCGGCCCACCAATCCTTGTCGGCATCGCCAAAGCGCCCAAACAAGCCATACCAGCGCATGCTTTCCAGGGCCAGGCCAATCGGCTCGTCCTCCGGGCCGCGTTTGAGCCTTGATCCCGAGAGTTGCGCAAAACGCTTGAGAATGAAGCGTCCGCTCCACTCCACCGGCGGAATTTTCAACGGCCAGTAAGTGCGGCTGACTTGCGTACCGAAGAACGCCGCAGACGCGACGACCGGCTCGCCGATGTACTCGCCACCCAGCGCTGCCGCCAGGGTAATGCCCCCCAGCGAGTGACCGATCCAGTGCGGAATCTGGCCGCTTTGCTCGCGCACGAACGCGCCAATGGCCGGCAGATCATAACGAGCGTAGTCGGCGACGCGGTTCTTGCGATAGTTCTGGTTGCGCTGCGACAGGCCATGGCCGCGCATTTCCGCGATCCACACATCGAACCCCAGACGCGCCAGATAAGCACCCAGCCCCAGACCTTTTGGGGAAAACCAGAAGCGCCGATTGGAAAAGCTGCCGTGCAACAGGATCACCGGCACACCACCGTGTGCGGGCTCGTCCGCCATGCCCAAACGAGTGACGGCCAGCTCCACCGTGCCGTCAGGGCTGTTGCCGGGTTTCAAACGATAGACGTCTTCGCTCAGATCGCCGCGCCGCTCGGCGCTGATCAGGGCGACAGGAAATAGGTTGCTGCTGCTTTGCATAATGCTCTTGCACAAAAAAGGGCGGCATCCAGATGGAGCCCGCCCTACTTGAATCTTAAAGCCCCGGCCACTTGACCGAGGCTTCATTCACATCAAGCCGAAGCCTGACCTTCCGCCAGGAAGAACCAGGTTTCCAGTACGGAGTCGGGGTTCAACGAAACGCTTTCGATACCCTGCTCCATCAGCCATTTGGCCAGGTCCGGGTGGTCCGAAGGACCCTGACCGCAGATACCGATGTACTTGCCCGCCTTGTTGCACGCGGCAATGGCGTTCGCCAGCAGCTTCTTGACCGCAGGGTTACGCTCGTCGAACAGGTGCGCGATGATCCCGGAGTCACGGTCCAGGCCCAGCGTCAGCTGAGTCAGGTCGTTGGAGCCGATGGAGAAACCGTCGAAAAACTCGAGGAATTCTTCAGCCAGGATTGCGTTGGACGGCAGTTCGCACATCATGATGATGCGCAGACCGTTTTCGCCGCGTTTCAGCCCGTTCTCCGCCAGCAGGTCGATGACCTGGCTCGCTTCGCCCAGAGTACGGACGAACGGCACCATGATTTCAACGTTGGTCAGGCCCATCTCGTTGCGCACGCGCTTGAGGGCGCGGCATTCGAGCTCGAAGCAGTCGCGGAACGATTCGCTGATGTAACGCGAGGCACCACGGAAGCCCAGCATCGGGTTTTCTTCTTCCGGCTCGTAGAGCTTGCCACCGATCAGGTTCGCGTATTCGTTGGACTTGAAGTCCGACAGACGCACGATGACCTTTTTCGGCGTGAACGCAGCGGCCAGGGTGCTGATGCCTTCGACCAGTTTATCGACATAGAAGCCAACCGGATCGTCGTAACCGGCGATGCGCTTGTCGACGCTGTCCTTGATGTCCTGTGGCAGACCGTCGTAGTTCAACAGCGCTTTAGGGTGCACACCGATCATGCGGTTGATGATGAACTCCAGGCGGGCCAGGCCCACACCGGCGTTCGGCAGTTGCGCGAAGTCGAAGGCGCGGTCCGGGTTGCCGACGTTCATCATGATCTTGAACGGCAGATCAGGCATGGCTTCAACGGAGTTTTTCTTGATGTCGAAGCCCAGCTCACCTTCGAAGATGTAACCGGTGTCGCCTTCGGCGCAGGAAACAGTCACGCCCTGGCCGTCTTTCAACAACTGAGTGGCGTTGCCGCAACCGACCACGGCCGGAATGCCCAGCTCACGAGCGATGATCGCCGCGTGGCAGGTACGACCGCCACGGTTGGTGACGATGGCGCTGGCGCGCTTCATGACCGGTTCCCAGTCCGGATCGGTCATGTCGGAGACCAGCACATCGCCTGGCTGGACTTTGTCCATCTCGGACACGTCCTTGATGATCCGTACCTTGCCGGCGCCAATGCGCTGGCCGATGGCGCGACCTTCAACCAGCACGGTGCCGGTTTCTTTCAACAGGTAACGTTCCATGACGTTGGCCTGGGTGCGGCTCTTCACGGTTTCAGGACGGGCCTGAACGATGTAGAGCTTGCCGTCGTCGCCGTCCTTGGCCCACTCGATGTCCATCGGGCACTGGTAGTGCTTCTCGATGATCATCGCTTGTTTGGCCAGTTCGCTGACTTCGGCGTCGCTCAGGCAGAAACGTGCGCGATCGGCCTTGTCGACGTCGATGGTCTTGACCGACTTGCCGGCCGTGGCCACTTCGCCGTAGATCATCTTGATGGCTTTGCTGCCCAGGTTGCGACGCAGGATGGCCGGACGACCGGCTTCCAGCGTGCCTTTGTGGACGTAGAATTCATCCGGGTTTACCGCGCCTTGTACGACGGTTTCACCCAGGCCGTAGGCGCCGGTGATAAACACCACGTCACGGAAGCCCGATTCGGTATCGAGGGTGAACATCACGCCGGCGGTGCCGGTTTCGGAGCGGACCATGCGCTGTACGCCGGCCGACAGGGCCACCAGCTTGTGATCGAAGCCCTGGTGGACGCGGTAGGAAATCGCGCGATCGTTGAACAGCGAAGCGAACACCTCTTTGGCGGCGCGAATGACGTTTTCGACACCACGGATGTTCAGGAAGGTTTCCTGCTGACCGGCAAAGGAAGCGTCCGGCAGGTCTTCGGCGGTAGCGGAAGAGCGCACGGCCACGGCCATGTCAGGGTTGCCGGCCGACAGCGTGGCGAACGCGGTGCGGATCTCGGCGTTGAGCTTCTCGGGGAACTCGGCTTCCATGATCCATTGACGGATCTGGGCGCCAGTCTTGGCCAGGGCGTTGACATCATCGACGTCCAGGGCGTCGAGGGCGGCGTGGATCTGATCGTTCAGGCCGCTCAGTTCCAGAAAATCACGATAAGCCTGAGCTGTCGTGGCGAAGCCACCGGGCACCGATACACCGGCACCTGCAAGGTTACTGATCATCTCGCCCAGGGATGCGTTCTTGCCCCCCACATGCTCAACATCGTGTTTGCCGAGCTTATCGAGGGAAACTACGTACTCTACCAAGGTGATCTCTCCACTAACTGTGTTGGAAAAGCTCAGAAGCCGGCGCTCCGAAGGAGCATTTGCCAGCTGTATGGCCTGGACCTGGAAAATAAGTGAGAATGCGGGCCAATGGCGGCCGGCAAATCGCGCCTATCATATCCAAGAATGAACATTAGCTTAAGGCCCAAGGTGCAAATGAAACGATCTGCTTTCTTCATCTCCGATGGCACCGGCATCACAGCCGAAACCCTGGGTCAAAGCCTCCTGGCGCAGTTCGAAAACATTACCTTCAGCAAATTCACGCGGCCGTACATCGACAACGTGGATAAAGCGCGGGCCATGGTACAACAAATCAACAAGGCCGCCGAAACCGACGGCTTCCGGCCAATCATCTTCGACACCATCGTCAATCAGGACATTCGTGAGATCCTCGCAACGTCCAATGGTTTCATGATCGACATTTTCTCGACTTTCCTGGCACCCCTTGAACAGGAACTGACCGAGCATTCTTCCTATACCGTCGGCAAGTCTCACTCGATCGGCGGCAACTCCAACTACATGGAGCGCATCGAGGCGGTGAACTTCGCCCTCGACAACGACGACGGTGCGCGCACGCATTATTACGACAAGGCCGACCTCATCCTAGTGGGGGTGTCGCGTTGTGGTAAGACACCGACGTGCCTGTACATGGCCATGCAATTCGGCATCCGCGCGGCCAACTACCCGCTGACCGAAGACGACATGGAACGTCTGACCCTGCCAAACGCCCTGCGCGCCCACCAGCACAAACTGTTCGGCCTGACCATCGACCCGGACCGCCTCACCGCGATCCGCAACGAGCGCAAACCCAACAGCCGCTATTCGAGCTACGCACAGTGCGAGTTTGAAGTGCGCGAGGTGGAGAATCTGTTCCGCCGCGAGAACATTGCGCACATCAACTCCACGCATTTTTCGGTGGAAGAGATTTCGGCGAAGATCCTCGTGGAGAAAGGGGTGGAGCGGCGGTTCAAGTAAATCTTTAGCGCCTGTCCGGCCGCCTTCGCGGGCAAGCCCGCTCCCACAGTGATCTTCAGTGGACACAAGATTTGTGCACGACAGAAGTCCCTGTGGAGCAGGCTTGCCCGCGAAGAACGATTACGCGGTCTCGGCTAATGCCTCAACCAATGCCTCAAACCCTCGAATCAATAACCGATCATTCCCCGCCGAATTACACACACTCGCCCGAATGAACTGCGGCACCGTCCCATGCCCAACCGCAAACGCCTCGGCGGTGGCGACCAGGTAATTGTTCTCTTTGAGCTCCGCCGCAATCTGCGAAGCCCGCCACGGCTCGGGCACTTCGATCCAGAAGTGCGGGCTATCGGGATGGGTTTTGTACGCCAATCCCTCCAACACTCCGCAGACCAGGGCCTTGCGCCGGCCGATCTCGGTTATCTGCCGAGCCAGCAACTGCGCCGCATTACCGTTTCCGATCCAAAGGCTCGCCACCTCCAGCGCCAACGGGCTGGCCATCCAGCACGTTCCGCGTACTGCGGCGCTCAAGCGCCCGATCAACGGTTGCGGCGCATGCAGGTAACCGACGCGCAAACCCGCCGAAACCGCTTTGCTCAGACTGCCGATCAACACCGAGCGCTCCGCAGCGAAATAACTCAAGGGTAACGGCCGCTGCTGAGCCAACACCGCGTGGGCTTCATCCTCGAAGATCAGCAGGTTGTGCTGCCGACAGACCTCAGCAATCGCCTGACGCCGTGAGACGGACATCACCGCTGCCGTAGGATTCTGGATCGTCGGTGTGCAGTACAGCGCCGACACACGATGATTGCGGCAAACGTCCTCCAGCGCATCCGGCATCAGCCCTTCGTCATCCATCGCGACGCCGATCAGTTTGATCCCAAGCATGCGCGCGACGCTGATCAACCCCGGGTAAGTCAGGTGCTCTGTGACCACGGTATCGCCCGCCTTGAGCAGCCCCATCAAGGCACACAACAGACCGTGCTGACCACCGTTCACGCACACAATCTGCTCGGCGTCCGGCACAAACTGCTGGTGCCGCAACCAGTGCGCACCCGCCGTACGATAGCGTTGCAAGCCCACATCGGCGGTGTAGCCGCTGATGTGCTGCAAGGCTTCGGGATCGAGGGCCAGCGCCTGCAGGCTCTGACTCAAAAACAGCGCTTCCTGTCCCGGAATCGGCTGATTGCGGCTCATGTCGAAAAAAACCTGCGGCTCATCGCTGACATTGCGAAAGCCACCATCTCGCGGACGTTCCATCCCGCGCTGACGCACATAAGTGCCATCTCCTACACGAGCGACCACCCTTCCCACACGTTCGAGCTCGCCGTAAGCACGGCTGACGGTGCCGATGGTCACGCCGAGGCTGTCGGCCAGGAGCCGATGCGGCGGCAGTTTGCAGCCAGGTTCGATGACGCCTTCCTCGAGCGCTTTTTCCACGGCGTCCGCCAGGCGCTTGTACTTCACGCCCAGTCCATTGACGAGCCCGTCGCGCAGGATTGACACCATGGCAATACTTACTTTGACAGTCATTTGCGTCCCGAATAGCGTGCTTTAAACAGGTTCAATCAGGGATAGACCTTTTGCAGTTACAGGTCAATTGCGACGACAACAGGAACTCGACCATGCCCATCGCCCTCACTGCTCCATCAAGCCGCGAAAAAACCTGGCTGACCGCGCTGGTCACCAGCGTGTTGTTTCTGATCGTTTGCCTGAGTTGGGGCACAACGTGGCTCGGGATCAAAATTGCCGTTGAAACGGTGCCGCCGCTGACCGCCGCCGGCCTGCGTTTCCTGATCGCCTTTCCGCTGTTCCTGAGCTTCGCCTTGATACGTCGCGAGCCGCTGCTGTTCCCACGGGAAAGCCGCTGGTTTTTCCTGTTCGTCACGCTGTCGTATTTCAGCCTGCCGTATTACCTGCTCAACTACGGCGAGATGCACGTTTCATCCGGTCTCACCGCCCTGCTGTTCAGTTGCATGCCCGTGTTCATCCTGCTGTTTTCCGCGCTGTTTCTGCGGGAAAAAATCTACCCGTCACAAGTGCTCGGCATCGCCATCGGCTTCGGCAGTCTGTTCATGATTATCCGTAGCCAGGGCTTGCATCTGGACCATGCCGAACTGTTTGGGGTGCTGGCGATTCTCTGCGCGGCGGTGATGCACGCCTTGTGTTACGTGGTGACTAAAAAGCATGGCAGTGCTATCAGCGTGATCACCTACAACACGCTACCGATCGGCATCGCCGGTGTGATGCTGTTTGTCGCGGGGCTGAATGTCGAAGCGCCAGCGTTCAGTGCGATCAGCCTGCGCTCCTGGGGCGCCCTGCTTTACCTGGGGCTGGTGGCGTCAGTGGGCGGGTTTATCGTTTATTTTTTGCTGCTCAAACGCTTGAGCCCGATCATTTTGTCGTTTGTGTTCATCATTTTTCCGGTGTTCGCGGTGGTAATCGGCGCGTGGTACGAAGGACAAAGTCTTTCGCGCGAGCTGATGATCTATTCGGCGATCTTGTTGACCGGGTTTGCGATCACCAAATTGCCGATCGAAAAATGGTTGAGGGGCTAACACCTCACCAGCAGGAGCCGGCTTGCTGGCAAAACAAGCGCTGCGGTGTTTCAGATACACCGCGTAACGGCTATCGCCAGCAAGCCGGCTCCTACGGGTGTGTTGGGTTCGTCAGATCACGAACAGGTCCATGAAGCGGTTGACCGGCGTTGCCTCAAGCGCTGCCTGATCCTTGCACAAGGCAAAGATCTCGGCAGTGCGCTGGGCGGTGAAGCGTGTCGCCAGGTTGGCTTTGAACTTGTCTTCCAACAGCGGGATGCCGTCGGTACGGCGACGACGATGACCGATCGGGTATTCCACCACCACGTTCTCGGTGCTGGAGCCGTCCTTGAAAAACACCTGGATCGCATTGGCAATGGAACGCTTGTCAGCCTCCAGGTATTCGCGGGTGAAGCGCGGATCTTCGACGATGACCATTTTCTCGCGCAGCACATCGATGACCGGATGCGCGGCGTGGAACGCGTCTTCGTATTGCTCGGCCACCAGATTGCCGAACGCCAGCGGCACGGCGGTCATGTATTGGAGGCAATGATCGCGGTCCGCCGCATTGGCCAGTGGGCCGACCTTGGAGATGATGCGGATTGCCGACTCGTGGGTGGTGATGATGATTTTGTCGATGTCATGCAGGCGGTTTCTGACTTGCGGGTGCAAGGTGACGGCAGCTTCGCAGGCGGTTTGTGCGTGGAATTCGGCCGGAAAACTGATCTTGAACAGCACATTCTCCATCACGTAGCTGCCGTACGGACGGGAGAAACTGAAGACACGTTTGCCTTCTGGCTTGAGCGCCAGATCACTGTTGCTGTGGCTGAACAATACGTCGTAGAACCCCCACTGCCTGGCGGTCAGCACGCCGGGGATGCCCATCTCGCCACGCATCGCCATGTCGGCCAGACGCACACCTCGACTGGAGGCATCGCCCGCCGCCCAGGACTTGCGTGAACCGGCATTCGGCGCATGCCGATAGGTGCGCAACGCTTGCCCGTCGGCGAAAGCATGGGACAACGCCGACAGCAACTGCTCGCGATTGGCGCCCATGAGTTTGGCGGTGACAGCAGTCGAAGCGACTTTCACCAGAATGACGTGATCAAGACCTACGCGGTTGAAGGAGTTTTCCAGTGCGATCACGCCTTGAATCTCGTGAGCCATGATCATCGCTTCGAGTACGGCGCGCACGGTCAGCGGCGCGTCGCCATTGGCCAGGCGCTTCTGCGACAGATGATCGGCCACCGAGAGAATGCCGCCGAGGTTATCCGATGGATGCCCCCATTCGGCGGCGAGCCAGGTGTCGTTGTAGTCGAGCCAACGCACGATGCAACCGATGTCCCAGGCCGCTTTCACCGGATCCAGCCGGTAGCTGGTACCCGGCACGCGGGCGCCAAACGGGACGACGGTGCCTTCGACGATCGGGCCCAGGTGCTTGGTGCATTCGGGGAAGCGCAGGGCCAGGAGGCCGCAACCCAAAGTGTCCATCAGACAGTTGCGGGCGGTATCCAATGCTTCTCTGGATTCGATTTTGAAGTTCAGGACGTAATCGGCAATGTCCTGCAGGACCGTGTCGTAGTCGGGGCGGTTGTTCTGGTCGACGTTGGTGCTCATGTTCGATTCACTCGTGAAGTGGTTCGTTGATGGGACCTCGGTTCAGGGCTCAATCTCAGTGGGTGGCGCCGTTCTTATTATTGAAATGCAATCAACTGTGGGAGCGG
>NZ_JAVLRV010000002.1:2533905-2544064 GCF_055803035.1 Pseudomonas sp. 300
GCCCGCTCCCACAAGGTTTTGTGTTTATCTCTGGATCGGGGTTAGAAGGAATCCCCCGGCACACGGACGAAGCCTTCCATCAACACCCGCGCACTGCGGCTCATGATGGCTTTCTTCACGGTCCACTCGCCGTTCACCTGGCTGGCTTGCGCCCCCACGCGCAAGGTGCCGGACGGGTGGCCGAAGCGCACGGCGTTGCGTTCGATACCGCCCGCCGCGAGGTTGACCAGAGTGCCCGAAATCGCCGCCGCCGTGCCGATGGCCACCGCAGCGGTGCCCATCATGGCATGGTGTAATTTGCCCATCGACAATGCACGCACCAACAGGTCGACATCACCCGCCGCAATTGCTTTACCACTGGAAGAAACGTACGCCGCAGGCTTGGCCACGAAGGCCACTTTCGGCGTGTGCTGACGCTTGGCGGCTTCATCCAGAGTCGAAATCAGCCCCATGCGCAACGCGCCATAGGCCCGAATGTTTTCGAACATCGCCAGTGCTTTCGGATCGCCGTTGATAGCGCCCTGCAACTCGGTGCCGGTGTAACCGATGTCTTCGGCATTGACAAAAATAGTCGGAATGCCCGCATTGATCATGGTCGCCTTGAACGTCCCGACGCCGGGCACTTCGAGGTCGTCCACCAGGTTGCCGGTAGGGAACATCGAACCGCCACCGCCCTCCTCTTCCGCCGCCGGGTCCATGAATTCAACCTGTACTTCGGCTGCCGGAAAGGTCACGCCGTCGAGTTCGAAATCACCGGTTTCCTGCACTTCACCGTTGGTGATCGGCACGTGGGCGATGATGGTCTTGCCGATGTTGGCCTGCCACACGCGCACCACCGCCACACCGTTGTGCGGAATGCGGCTGGCGTCCACCAGGCCGTTGCTGATGGCGAACGAACCGACCGCCGCCGACAGGTTGCCGCAGTTGCCGCTCCAGTCCACGAATGGCTTGTCGATGGAGACCTGACCGAACAGGTAATCGACGTCGTGATCAGCCTTGATGCTTTTCGACAGGATCACGGTTTTGCTGGTGCTGGACGTCGCGCCGCCCATGCCGTCGATTTGCTTGTCGTACGGGTCGGGGCTGCCGATCACCCGCAGCAACAACGCGTCGCGCGCCGGGCCGGGAATCTGTGCCGTTTCGGGCAGATCTTTGAGGCTGAAAAACACGCCTTTGCTGGTGCCGCCGCGCATGTAGGTGGCGGGGATTTTGATTTGAGGTGCGTGAGCCATGGGTGCTCCTTCAAGACAGACGCGGGACTTGAAGTCCCGCGTCCGCACAACTTGATTTAGACGGCGACCGCCGATTCTTCGAGGAAGTCCTGCGCGAAGCGTTGCAGCACGCCGCCGGCCTCGTAGATCGACACTTCTTCGGCGGTATCGAGGCGGCAGGTCACCGGCACTTCGACGCGCTCACCGTTTTTGCGATTGATCACCAGCGTCAGCTCGGCGCGCGGCGTGCGCTCGCCAATCACGTCGTAGGTTTCACTGCCGTCGATGGCGAGCGTGTGGCGATTGGTGCCCGGCTTGAACTCCAGCGGCAACACGCCCATGCCCACCAGGTTGGTGCGGTGGATGCGCTCGAACCCTTCGGCGGCAATCGCTTCCACGCCCGCCAGACGCACGCCCTTCGCCGCCCAGTCCCGGGATGAACCCTGACCGTAGTCGGCGCCGGCGATGATGATCAACGGCTGCTTGCGTTCCATGTAGGTTTCGATGGCTTCCCACATGCGCATCACTTTGCCTTCAGGCTCGACACGGGCCAGCGAGCCCTGCTTGACCTTGCCGTTTTCCAGGACCATTTCGTTGAACAGTTTCGGGTTGGCGAAGGTGGCGCGTTGCGCGGTCAGGTGGTCACCACGGTGCGTGGCGTAGGAGTTGAAGTCCTCCTCCGGCAGGCCCATTTTCGCCAGGTATTCGCCGGCGGCGCTGTCGAGCATGATCGCGTTCGACGGCGACAGGTGATCGGTGGTGATGTTGTCCGGCAGCACCGCCAGCGGACGCATGCCTTTGAGCGGACGCGCACCGGCCAACGCGCCTTCCCAGTACGGCGGACGGCGGATGTAGGTGCTCATCTCGCGCCAGTCGTACAGCGGCGTAACCTTCGGGCCGGTGTCTTCGTGGATGGCGAACATCGGGATGTAGACCTGACGGAACTGCTCCGGTTTGACCGAAGTTTTCACCACGGCGTCGATCTCTTCGTCGCTCGGCCAGATGTCCTTCAGACGGATTTCCTTGCCGTTTGCGTCCAGCCCCAGCACATCTTTTTCGATGTCGAAACGGATGGTGCCGGCGATGGCGTAAGCCACCACCAATGGCGGCGAAGCGAGGAATGCATTCTTGGCGTACGGGTGAATCCGCCCGTCGAAGTTGCGGTTGCCCGAGAGCACCGCGGTGGCGTACAGGTCGCGGTCGATGATTTCTTGCTGGATCACCGGGTCCAGCGCACCGGACATGCCGTTGCAGGTGGTGCACGCGAAAGCCACGACGCCGAAACCGAGTTGTTCCAGTTCGGTGGTCAGGCCGGCTTCGTCCAGGTACAGCGCCACGGTTTTCGAACCCGGTGCCAGGGACGATTTGACCCACGGCTTGCGGGTCAACCCGAGCTTGTTGGCGTTGCGCGCCAGCAGGCCCGCCGCGATGACGTTGCGCGGGTTGCTGGTGTTGGTGCAACTGGTGATGGCGGCGATGATGACCGCGCCGTCCGGCATCTGGCCGGGCACGTCGTCCCATTGGCCGGAGATGCCTTGCGCGGCCAGGTCAGAGGTTGCCACGCGAGCGTGCGGGTTGCTCGGGCCAGCCATGTTGCGCACCACCGAGGACAGGTTGAAGGTCAAGCCGCGCTCGTATTGCGCGCCCTTCAGGCTGTCGGCCCACAGGCCTGTGGTCTTGGCGTAGTGCTCGACCAGTTGCACCTGCTCGTCTTCACGGCCGGTGAGTTTGAGGTAGTCGATGGTCTGCTGGTCGATGTAGAACATCGCCGCGGTGGCGCCGTATTCCGGGGCCATGTTGGAAATGGTTGCGCGGTCGCCGAGGGTCAGCGCGGAAGCGCCTTCGCCGAAGAACTCCAGCCACGCGCCAACGACTTTTTGCTTGCGCAGGAACTCGGTCAGCGCCAGCACCATGTCGGTGGCGGTGATGCCCGGTTGCAGCTTGCCGGTCAGTTCGACGCCGACGCTTTCCGGCAGACGCATCCACGAGGCGCGGCCGAGCATCACGCTTTCCGCTTCCAGGCCACCGACGCCGATGGCGATCACGCCCAGCGCATCGACGTGCGGGGTGTGGCTGTCGGTGCCGACGCAGGTATCGGGGAACGCCACGCCGTCGCGCACTTGGATCACCGGAGACATTTTCTCCAGGTTGATCTGGTGCATGATCCCGTTGCCCGGTGGAATCACGTCAACATTCTTGAAGGCTTTTTTGGTCCAGTTGATGAAGTGGAAACGGTCTTCGTTGCGACGGTCTTCGATGGCGCGGTTCTTCTCGAACGCATCCGGATCGAAGCCACCGCGCTCGACGGCCAACGAGTGATCGACGATCAGTTGCGTCGGCACCACCGGGTTCACTTGCGCCGGGTCGCCACCTTGCAGGGCGATGGCGTCACGCAGGCCGGCGAGGTCGACCAGCGCGGTCTGGCCGAGAATGTCGTGGCAGACCACACGGGCCGGGAACCATGGGAAGTCGAGGTCGCGTTTGCGCTCGATGAATTGCTTCAGGGATTCGGTGAGCGTGGCCGGGTCGCAGCGACGCACCAGGTTTTCCGCCAGCACGCGAGAGGTGTACGGCAGGGTGTCGTAGGCGCCGGGCTGGATGGCTTCGACCGCCGCACGGACGTCGAAATAATCCAGATGGCTGCCGGGCAGCGGTTTACGGAATTCAGTGTTCATCGGTCAGGACTCGGTCACGGTGATTTCAAAGGGTGGGGCCTGGTATCGGATCGGAAATCAACACAACCCCTGTGGGAGCGGGCTTGCCCGCGATTGCGGTGGGTCAGGCGACGGGTATGTCGAATGTGACTCCATCATCGCGGGCAAGCCCGCTCCCACAGGGATTTGCGTAATGTTCAAATCCCTGCGCAAGCCTCCACCATTCAGCGTTGTTCGATTGGCACGAACTTGCGCTGTTCGACGCCGACATACTCGGCGCTCGGGCGGATGATGCGGTTGTTGGCACGTTGTTCGAACACATGCGCTGCCCAGCCGGTCAGGCGCGAGCAGACAAAGATCGGCGTGAACAACTTGGTCGGAATACCCATGAAGTGGTACGTCGACGCATGGTAGAAGTCAGCGTTCGGGAACAGTTTCTTCTGTTCCCACATGGTGGCGTCGATGGCTTCGGAAACCGGGAACAACACCGTGTCGCCCACTTCGTCAGCGAGTTTTTTCGACCAGCCCTTGATCACCTCGTTACGCGGATCGTTGTCCTTATAGATCGCGTGGCCGAAGCCCATGATCTTGTCCTTGCGCGCCAGCATGCCGAGGGTGCCCTCGACCGCCTCTTGCGGCGAGCTAAAGCGCTCGATCATTTCCATCGCCGCTTCGTTGGCGCCGCCATGCAGCGGACCGCGCAGAGAACCGATAGCCGCCGTGATGCAGGAGAACAGGTCGGACAAGGTCGATGCACACACCCGGGCGGTGAAGGTCGAAGCGTTGAACTCGTGTTCCGCGTAGAGGATCAGCGAAACGTTCATCACCTTGACGTGCAATTCGCTCGGCTTCTTGTCGTGCAGCAGGTGCAGGAAGTGGCCGCCAATGGATTGCTCGTCGCTCACACAGCTGATGCGTTTGCCATCGTGGCTGAAGCGATACCAGTAAGTCATGATCGCCGGGAACGCAGCCAGCAGGCGGTCGGTTTTGTCGTGTTGCTCGGAGAAGTCGTTCTCCGGTTCGAGATTGCCCAGGAACGAGCAACCGGTGCGCATCACGTCCATCGGGTGGGCGTCGGCGGGGATGCGTTCCAGCACCTCTTTCAGCGCTTGCGGCAGGTCGCGCAGCTTGCCCAGTTTGCTGATGTAGGCGTCGAGTTGCGCCTGGGTCGGCAGTTCGCCGTACAGCAGCAGGTAGGCCACTTCTTCGAACTGGGCGTCAGCCGCCAGTTCGCGAACGTCGTAGCCGCGATAGGTCAGGCCTGCGCCCGACTGACCCACGGTGGACAGTGCGGTTTGCCCGGCAACCTGGCCACGGAGCCCGGCGCCACTGAGTACTTTTGCTTCGGCCATTGCTGCCTCCAATTTTGAATTTATTAGGGAGTTGCGCGACTTATTTCTTCGCAGCGAACAACGCATCGAGCTTCTGCTCGAACGTGTGGTAATCGATACGATCGTAAAGCTCCATGCGCGTCTGCATGGTGTCGATCACGTTCTGTTGCGTGCCGTCGCGACGGATTGCGGTGTAGACGTTTTCTGCGGCCTTGTTCATCGCGCGGAAGGCGGACAATGGGTACAGCACCAGCGACACATCGGCACCGGCGAGTTGTTCGGTGGTGTACAGCGGCGTCGCGCCGAACTCGGTGATGTTGGCCAGGATCGGCGCTTTCACGCGGCTGGCGAACAGCTTGTACATCTCCAGTTCGGTGATGGCTTCCGGGAAGATCATGTCGGCACCGGCCTCGATGCACGCCGCCGCGCGCTCCAGTGCGGACTCCAGACCTTCAACCGCCAGGGCGTCGGTACGGGCCATGATCACGAAGCTGTCATCGGTGCGCGCATCAACTGCCGCCTTGATGCGGTCGACCATTTCCTGCAACGACACGATTTCTTTATTAGGACGATGACCGCAGCGTTTGGCGCCAACCTGGTCTTCGATGTGAATCGCCGCCGCGCCGAACTTGATCATCGACTTCACGGTGCGGGCGACATTGAACGCCGAGGAACCGAAACCGGTGTCCACGTCCACCAGCAGCGGCAGATCGCAGACGTCGGTGATGCGACGCACGTCAGTCAGCACATCGTCCAGGCCGGTGATGCCCAGATCCGGCACGCCGAGGGAGCCGGCAGCGACGCCGCCGCCCGACAGATAAATAGCCTTGAAACCGGCGCGCTTGGCCAGCAGCGCGTGGTTGGCGTTGATCGCGCCGACCACTTGCAGCGGATGTTCACTGGCGACCGCATCGCGGAAACGCTGGCCTGGAGTGCTCTTGTTGGAACTCATGACTCACCTCGTTCTGTGGCTGTCGGTTTAGCGCCGTCCTGGTAGTGACGGGCGATATTGCGTTTGGAGGCGCCGATGTGGCGGCGCATCAACAACTCGGCCAGTTCGCCGTCACGGTCGGCGATGGCATCGAGAATCCGGTGGTGCTCGGCAAAGGCCTGGCGCGGACGATTGGGCGTAGTGGAAAACTGGATGCGGTACATGCGCACCAGTTGATAAAGCTCGCCGCAAAGCATCTGCGTGAGGGTGCGATTGCCGCTGCCCTGAATGATTCGGTAATGGAAGTCGAAATCGCCTTCCTGCTGGTAGTAGCCGACACCGGCCTGAAACGCGGCGTCGCGCTCGTGGGTTTCAAGGACGTGGCGCAGTTCGTCGATTTCTTCGACGGTCATGCGTTCCGCCGCGAGACGGCAGGCCATGCCTTCGAGGGATTCGCGGATCTCGTAGAGCTCCAGCAGCTCGGCATGGCTCAGGGAAACCACCCGCGCCCCGACGTGCGGCACGCGAACCAGCAGGCGCTGGCCTTCCAAACGGTGGATCGCTTCGCGCAGCGGGCCGCGGCTGATGCCATAGGTGCGCGCCAGTTCCGGCTCGGAGATCTTGCTGCCCGGGGCGATCTCGCCCTTGACGATGGCCGCCTGAATGCGCCGGAAGACGTTCTCGGAAAGTGTTTCCGATTCGTCCTGGGCTATGACCGGGGGATCGAGTTGATCCAGCATATTGTCGACACCTTGAAAGCTGATGCGGCAAAAACTAGCGAATAACGACCTTCCAGTCAAAGGATAAATAGGTATTGTCGACAATCGTCTAATAACCGGTTGCACCACCACGATGCAGCCCCTCTGTTTATAGCCGCCTCCCGGCGCTGGCGCCATAAAGCCACCGTGCTAGAATGCCGCCCGCATTTGTTTGTGACATCTGCACTGCTTGTCATAAATAGCTGATAGGCATACGAGGGAGCTTGCGCAGCGATGCCAGGGCCTTGAATCGAAACACGGACCGCTGCGCACCAGGATTTATGAGACTCAAGCCCTTCCCCACCTTCCTTTATCTGCTTTGCCTGCCCGGTGTTGCCGCGGCGGGGGAAAAAACCGTGTACGGCCTCAACGAGTACGCCTCGCTGGACGGCATCAACCTGGAAGTCGCGGCCAAACTCGACACCGGGGCGAAAACCGCCTCCCTGAGTGCCCGCGACATCAAACGCTTCAAACGCAATGGCGAGTCCTGGGTACGCTTCTATCTGGCGATCGATGCGGCGCACACACACCCGATCGAACGACCATTGGCCCGCGTCAGCAAGATCAAGCGCCGTGCCGGCGACTACGATCCGGAAGAAGGCAAGAAGTACACCGCCCGTCCGGTGATCGAGCTGGATATCTGCATGGGGTCGGCATTACGCAGCATAGAAGTGAACCTTACCGACCGGAGCGCTTTCCAATACCCGCTCCTGATCGGCTCCGAAGCGCTGAAACGCTTTGATGCGCTGGTCGACCCCAGTCTTAAATACGCTGCTGGCAAACCCGCCTGCGCCACCGACGCTCATACCGCAGAGTAATTCCAATGCGCTCTCTTACCCTCCATCTGAAAATGCTGATCGCCATCCTGGTGGTCTTGGGCATTTCAGTTACGGCCTATCAGATTTTCGTGCTCGGCATTCCCGTGACCGAAGACGCCACCGACGACTTGTGGAACATCGACGCCAAAGTCGAGTTCGTCGCCAGTGCCAAAGACCCGGTCAAGATCCAGATGTTCGTGCCGCCACTGAGCCGCGATTACGTCAGCCTCAATGAGAGCTTCATCTCCAATAACTACGGCGTGGCCGTGAATCGCGTCGACGGTAACCGCAAGGTCACCTGGTCGGCGCGCCGGGCCAAGGGCAACCAGACCCTGTATTACCGCCTTGTGTTGACCAAGCGTTACACCGGCGAAAAATCCAAGGTCAAAGGCCCGACATTCCGCGACAGCATCGCTGTTGAAGGCGCAGAAAAAGTCGCAGCCGAAGCCTTGCTTGCGCCGATTCGCCAGCACTCGGCCGACGTTGAAACCTTCATTGGTGAAGCGATCAAGCGGGTCAACAACCTCAACGACGACAACGTGAAACTGTTGCTGGGCGGCGATCCGTCCAGCGGGCACAAGGCCAAGATCGTCGAACTGGTACTGTCCATCGCCCACGTGCCAGTGGAAAAAGTCCACACCATCCGTCTGGTCGCCGACCAGCCGCAAACCCCGGAACTCTGGCTGCGCAGCTTCAACGGCACCGACTGGCTGTACTTCAACCCGGAAACCGGCGAACAAGGCCTGCCGACCGACCGTTTGCTGTGGTGGACCGGCGACGAAAACCTGATCACCGTCGATGGCGGCAAGAAGGCCACCGTCACCTTCAGCATGAACAACAGCGAAATGAACGCCATTCGCCTGGCCAAGCTGACCGACGAAAACACCGACGCCAACTTCCTCGAATACTCGTTGTACGGCCTGCCGCTGCAAACCCAGCAGACCTTCATGATCATGGTGATGATCCCGATTGGCGTGCTGGTGATCCTGATCCTGCGCAACCTGATCGGCTTGCAGACCCTCGGCACCTTCACCCCGGTGCTGATCGCCCTGGCCTTCCGCGAAACCCAGCTCGGGTTCGGCATCATGCTGTTCACCATCATTACCGCGCTGGGGCTGTCGCTGCGCTCCTACCTGGAACACCTGAAGCTGCAAATGCTGCCGAGGTTGTCGGTGGTGCTGACGTTTGTGGTGGTGTTGATTGCCGCGATCAGCCTGTTCAGTCACAAGCTGGGCCTGGAACGCGGGTTGTCCGTGGCGCTGTTCCCGATGGTGATTCTGACCATGACCATCGAACGCCTGTCGATTACCTGGGAAGAACGCGGTTCCGGGCATGCCATGAAAGTGGCGATCGGCACCTTGTTCGCTGCCACCCTGGCACACCTGATCATGAGCGTGCCGGAGTTGGTGTACTTCGTGTTCACCTTCCCGGCGATCCTGTTGATTCTGGTGGGCTTCATGCTGGCCATGGGTCGCTATCGCGGCTACCGCCTGACCGAACTGGTGCGCTTCAAGGCTTTCCTGAAGAAGGCTGACGCCTGATGTTCGGCTTCTGGAAAACCTGGAAGGCCCTGGAAGCCCGGGGCATCATGGGGATCAATCGGCGTAACGCAGACTACGTGCTCAAGTACAACAAGCGCAGTCTGTACCCGATCGTCGATGACAAGATCATCACCAAGGAACGCGCGATCGCCGCCGGTATTCATGTGCCGGAACTGTACGGGGTGATTTCCACCGAGAAAGAAATCGACAAACTCGACGAGATCATCGGCGGCCGCAGCGACTTCGTGATCAAACCGGCCCAGGGCGCCGGTGGCGACGGCATCATTGTGATTGCCGACCGATTCGAGGGGCGCTATCGCACGGTGTCCGGCAAGATCATCAGTCACGAGGAAATCGAGCACCATGTCTCCAGCATCCTCACCGGCCTCTACTCCCTGGGCGGCCACCGTGACCGCGCACTGATCGAATACCGCGTGATCCCCGACCAGATCTTCAAGAGCATCAGCTACGAAGGCGTGCCGGACATTCGCATCATCGTGCTGATGGGCTATCCGGTGATGGCCATGCTGCGCTTGCCAACGCGCCAGTCCGGCGGCAAAGCCAACTTGCACCAGGGCGCCATCGGTGTCGGCGTCGACCTCGCCACCGGCCTGACTCTGCGCGGCACCTGGCTGAACAACATCATCACCAAACACCCGGACACCACTAACGCAGTAGACGGTGTGCAACTGCCCTACTGGGACGGTTTCATGAAACTCGCGGCCGGCTGTTATGAGCTGTGCGGACTGGGTTACATCGGTGTGGACATGGTGCTGGACCAGGAGAAAGGGCCGCTGATTCTCGAGCTGAATGCCCGGCCGGGGTTGAACATCCAGATCGCCAATGATTGCGGACTGACGTTGCGTACCCATGCGGTCGAGGCGCGGCTGGAGGAGTTGAAGGCACGCGGGATTA
>NZ_JAVLRV010000002.1:2544120-2618486 GCF_055803035.1 Pseudomonas sp. 300
AGCAAGCTCGCTCCCACAGGGATTGCGCTGAACCCGGTGGGAGCGAGCTTGCTCGCGATAACGGACTGACAGGCACCACACCTCCCAATCTTGTCGCCCAATTGCCAATCCCCGACATCCCCTCTAGGAGCAATTCCCCGACGGGACTACAATCGCCACCCCGCCTCGATGGCTGATCTGCCCCGCCCATGTTGACCTGCTCCGTACACCCGCTGCCCTATCGCGCCAACCCCGCCGAGTACTTCGCGGCAATCCGTCATGCCCCCGGTGCCGTGCTGCTCGACAGTGGCCGACCAACGGCTGATCGCGGGCGTTATGACCTGCTCAGTGCCTGGCCACTGGAACAACTGGCGGTGATGCCTGACGAAAGCGGTGGCGATTTCCTTCAACGCCTTCGCGACAATCTGACACGACTCGGTGAGGCGGCGCTGCCACCTGATCTGCCCTTCGCCGGCGGCCTGATCGGCTACCTGAGCTACGACTTCGGCCGTCATCTGGAAGACCTGCCGAGCCAGGCACAGGACGATCTGCAATTGCCGGATGCGCGTTTCGGGCTCTACAACTGGGCGCTGATCAGCGATCACCAACGGATGACCAGCCAGCTGGTGTTCCACCCGTCGCTGAGCGACAGCGAACGTCAACGCCTGATCACGCTGTTCAGTCAGCCCGTGGCGGAAACGATCGAATCGTTCAAACTCAAGGCGCCGATGAACGCCGACCTGAGCGCTGATGACTATCGCCAGGCGATAGAACGTATCCAGCAATACATTCAGGCGGGCGACTGCTATCAGGTCAACTTTGCCCAGCGCTTCCGCGCCGAGTGCCAAGGGGATCCGTGGGTCGCGTACTGCGCGTTGCGCGCGGCGTGTCCGACGCCATTCTCCGGTTTCCAGAGCCTGCCCGACGGTGGCGCAGTGCTGAGCCTGTCGCCAGAGCGTTTCGTCAAAGTCAGCGACCGCCACGTGGAAACCCGCCCGATAAAGGGCACTCGCCCCCGGGGCCAGAGCGCAGCCGAAGATGCGGCAAACGCCGCCGAACTGCTGGCCAGCCCCAAGGATCGCGCGGAAAACCTGATGATTGTCGACCTGCTGCGCAATGACCTCGGGCGTACGTGCCGCATCGGCTCGGTGCAGGTGCCGGAGTTGTTCAGTCTCGAAAGTTATCCGAACGTGCATCACCTGGTGAGCAGCGTGACCGGCGAACTGGCGGATGACCGCGATGCGCTGGATCTGATCGCTGGCAGCTTCCCCGGCGGATCGATTACCGGAGCGCCGAAGATTCGCGCGATGCAGATCATTGATGAGTTGGAGCCGACTCGGCGCGGATTGTATTGCGGTTCGTTGCTGTATCTGGATGTGCGCGGCGAGATGGACAGTTCAATCGCGATTCGCAGCTTGCTGGTGAAAGATGGGCAGGTGTGTTGCTGGGGCGGAGGCGGGATCGTGGCGGATTCGGAGTGGCAGGCCGAGTATCAGGAATCGATTACCAAGGTGAAAGTACTGCTCGACACCCTGCAAAACCTTTAACAGCATCGCGGGCAAGCCACGCGCCCACAGGTTTTGTGTTGATCGCACAATTGCGGGGCGACACAAAACCTGTGGGAGCGGGCTTGCCCGCGATGGCGTCCTTGAAAACGACTACAAACTCAACGCCCGATTCGAAGCCTTGATGAACTCCTGCTTCAAATCCTCAAACGTATGCACCGCCGGGAATTGCGGAAACTCGCGAATCACGTTGTCCGGCGCATGGAACAAAATCCCCGCATCCGCCTCGCCCAGCATTGTGGTGTCGTTGTAGGAATCCCCAGCCGCTATCACCCGATAGTAAAGACTCTTGAACGCCAGAACCGACTGACGCTTCGGATCCTTCTGACGCAGCTGGTAGCTCGTCACCCGCCCGGCATCGTCGGTAATCAATCGGTGGCAGAGCAAGGTCGGGAAGCCCAGCTGACGCATCAGCGGCTGGGAAAACTCGTAGAACGTGTCTGACAGAATCACCACCTGAAAGCGCTCACGCAGCCAGTTGACGAACTCGACAGCGCCGTCCAGCGGCTTTAGCGTGGCAATCACTTCCTGAATGTCGGTGAGCTTCAAGCCATGCTCATCGAGAATCCGCAGGCGCTGCTTCATCAGAACGTCGTAGTCGGGAATATCCCGAGTGGTCGCCCTGAGGGATTCGATCCCGGTTTTTTCGGCGAAGGCGATCCAGATTTCCGGGACCAGCACACCTTCCAGATCCAGACAGGCAATTTCCACAAGACACTCCCATTTGTATTGATTATTGAGTCGAGCGAGCAAAAGGACTGCCGAACTCTAGCGACTCGGGCTGACCTGCGCAACGCAGAGGGCGCGCCAGCGGCTGCAGGATTTTGTTACCATCAGGCCCATATAGAGCGCCCAGCGCCACCGACCTGTAGGAAGCCGCCCTGATGAGCCCATCGTTTGATGTCGTGGAACTCGCCACGACCTATGCCAACAAGTCCGCCCAGGACATCCTGAAACTCGCGTTCGCCGAGTTCGGCGATGACCTGTGGATATCTTTCAGCGGCGCCGAGGACGTGGTGCTGGTAGACATGGCCTGGAAGCTGAACAAGAACGTCAAAGTGTTCAGCCTCGATACCGGCCGTCTGCACCCCGAGACCTACCGCTTCATCGATCAGGTGCGCGAGCACTACAAGATCGACATCGAGCTGGTGTCGCCGGACTACACGAAACTTGAACCCTTCGTGAAGGAAAAAGGCCTGTTCAGCTTCTACAAGGACGGGCATGGCGAGTGCTGTGGCATCCGCAAGATCGAGCCGCTGCGTCGCAAGCTCTCGGGCGTGACTGCCTGGGCCACCGGCCAGCGTCGGGACCAGAGCCCTGGCACTCGCAGCGCCGTCGCCGTGCTGGAAATCGACACCGCGTTCTCCACCCCGGAACGCACCCTGTACAAATTCAATCCGCTGGCGCAGATGACCAGCGAAGAGATCTGGGGCTACATCCGCATGCTCGAGTTGCCGTACAACAGCCTGCATGAGCGCGGCTTCATCAGCATCGGCTGCGAGCCGTGCACCCGCCCGGTACTGCCGAACCAGCACGAGCGTGAAGGTCGCTGGTGGTGGGAAGAGGCGACGCAGAAAGAATGCGGGTTGCATGCGGGGAATATCATCAGTAAATCCAAGGCCTGATCTCGAGCCTTGTAAAATCCCCCTGTGGGAGCGGGCTTGCCCGCGATAGCGATCTTTCAGTCACATTGATGCTTAATGTGCCGACGCTATCGCGGGCAAGCCCGCTCCCACAGGGTCTATGACTGACCTCAAAATGTGTACACACGAATGTCACCATAGGTGCCATTTATGTGTGCACTTTTTTCTGCGCCCCAAATGGTTACATCCGCCCTTTCTGAATCACTCCGTAGCCCCTCCCCCGATATTCCCGCTGAAAAAAAAATACCTGCATTGATCCGCGCCATTATCGCCATCGCCTGGTTCGGGATTCAGACGTACCTCGCCTCGGTTGTCTTTCGGGTGTTGCTGACGGCGGTTCATCAGAACATCGTTGGCTGGCCGGGGCGGTTTGGCAGGTAGACCGCGTTATCGTTCATTGCGGGCAGCCACGCTGCCACAGGTCCGGTGTCGTACACATCATATGGAACGACACGAAACCTGTGGGAGCCGGGCTTGCCCGCGATGGCGGCAACTCGGTCCCCAGTCAGACTCAAACCGCACTAAACCGCGCCCCCAAGCCCTGCTGCGCAAACTGCTCGATAATGAAGTCCACAAACGCCCGGGTCTTCCCCGGCAACAACTTGTGCTCCGCGTAATAGATAGAAATGTTGCCATCGTCCACATACCAGTCCGGCAACACCCGCTGCAACGTCCCCGCCTCCAGATAACCCGAAGCGAACGGCATGCTCACCAACGCAATCCCCAACCCCTGGACCGCCGTCGCACAAGCTGCTTCGGAATCGCTCATGGTCATCCGCGCCTTGAGCGTCAAAGGGCTGTGTTGCTGAGTGCGGCTGGTCAATTGCCAGGATCGTACACGCCCCGTCTGCGGCGACCTGATCAGAATCCCGTCATGATGCTTGAGATCATCCGGCTCGACGACCGCCTCACGCCCCGCCAGATATTCGGCTGAAGCCACCAGCACCCGATGTGCCGGCGTCAGCTTGCGCGCGACCACGCCCTGCGGTAGCTCGAATCCACCGCCAATCGCGGCATCGAACCCTTGGGCAATCAGATCGACCTGGCGGTTATCAAAATGCCAGTCCGGGTTGATTGCCGGAAACCGCCTTAGAAACTCGCCCAGCAACGGCACCACGTACAACCGCCCGAACACCGTACCCATGCTGACTTTCAGCGTTCCCGCCGGACGTCCCTCGGCGCTCGCGAGATTGGCCACGGCATTCTGAATCGTGTGCAGGCTGGAACTGACTTCGCCAAGAAACAGATGACCGGCCTCGGTCAGCGTCAGGCTCCGGGTGCTGCGCTGAAACAACCGCACACCGAGCCGCGCCTCAAGTTTTGCAACACTCTTGCCCACCGCTGCCGGGGTCAGGCTCAGTCGTCGCGCGGCTTCGGCAAAGCTGCCGACTTCGGCGCTGCGCACGAAGCACTCGATACTGCTGAAGGTTTCCATAAGCGCCACTATAAACTTCTGGTTTACACAGACTATCGCAATTACCGTCTACACAGCCTGTAATCCTGAATCGATACTAGGCTCCATCAACCGAGGCATCTCGCCTCGGCGACTTTGGAGATCAACATGACTACTCAGAACCTAAGCGGCAAAGTGGCTTTGATTCAAGGCGGGTCTCGCGGCATCGGCGCCGCCATCGTCAAACGCCTGGCCGCTGAAGGCGCGACGGTTGCCTTCACCTACGTAAGCTCCACGGCCAAGGCCGAAGAGCTGCAAAACAGCCTTACTGCCAACGGCGGCAAAGCGCTGGCCATCAAGGCTGACAGTGCCGACGCCGAGGCGATTCGCAACGCCGTGAGCGCCACCGTCAACGCCTTCGGTCGCCTGGACATCCTGGTCAACAACGCTGGCGTGCTGGCCGTTGCCCCGCTGGAAGATTTCAAACTCGAAGACTTCGACCAGACGCTGGCGGTCAACGTGCGCAGCGTGTTCATCGCCACCCAGGCCGCCGCGAAACACATGACCGAAGGCGGTCGCATCATCAACATCGGCAGCACCAACGCCGACCGCATGCCCTTCGCCGGCGGTGGCCCGTACGCCATGAGCAAAGCAGCACTGGTCGGTCTGACCAAAGGCCTGTCCCGCGACCTCGGGCCACGCGGCATCACCATCAACAACGTCCAACCGGGCCCGGTCGACACCGACATGAACCCGGCCAGCGGCGACTTCGCCGAAAGCCTGATCCCGCTGATGGCCGTGGGTCGTTATGGCAAAGCGGAAGAAATCGCCAGTTTCGTCGCCTACCTTGTCGGGCCGGAAGCCGGTTACATCACCGGTGCCAGCCTGACCATCGACGGTGGTTTCGGCGCCTGAGACAAGTCAGTCATACGCAAAACACTTGTGGGAAGGGCCCGGTCCTTCCCACATTTTCAGCATCAAGCCCACTCAAGCGCCGGCAAACCACAAGCGCTCGGCTTGAACGCTTTCAGCGTACGAAGAATGCCATCCGCGTGTGCGTATTTTTCATCGGCCATCGCCGCATCAGGGATCGCAATCGCCGTCATCCCCGCCGCTTTCGCCGCGGTCACGCCAAACGGCGAATCTTCGAACACCAGGCAATCCTCGGGCGCTACGCCCAGGCGTCGCGCCGCGGTGAGGAAAATGTCCGGCGCCGGTTTGGCCGCACCGACTTCCGGGTCATCGGCCGTCACGACGAAGTCGAACAGCGCAAACCAGTCACGGTGCAAGGTGGTTTTCTGGCCGAACGACTGACGCGACGAACTGGTGCCCACCGCGATCGGAATGTTGTTGGCCTTCAAGTGTCGCACCAGCTCCTCGGCACCGGGCATCGCCAGCGCGGTCGGAAAACGCTCGCGCATCAGCGGCTCGCGGATCACCAGGAATTCCTCGGCAGTAATCGGCAGATCCAGCGCTTCGACCACATAACGCGCCAGATCACCCGCGCCACGGCCGATGATGTTCTGTTTGACGCTCCAGTCGAAGGTCCGGCCATAGCGCCCGGCAATGATGGACGTGACCTCGGTGTAAATGCCCTCGGTGTCCAGCAGCAAGCCATCCATGTCGAAAATCACGGCTTTGATCGGGCCGAACTCTTTCAGCGGTGCATTCATCGCATCTGATCCGTTTTTAATGACATCCCGTTCGGCTCAGGCACACCTGATTCCGGGATTTGATTAAAGGGTTCAGCAGCATAGCCATCGTGGTCGGCAGAGAGCAACGGGCAATCTCTCGACGGCGGCGAAACCTTCGCCGAAGCACTGAACATGATTTAGCGATTCGCCCTACACCAAACACCTCTTTTCCCGACTTCTTTCCTCGTTGATCCCCCGCAAAGTCTCGCGACCCAAATTGATCCGCGCGAGGGACTGCGAATGTTCAACCCTGACAAGGTCCTGGCCTTGAACAACGCCATCGGCCTGTTGGTGGTGGCAGCCATGCCCCCCGAGCAACCGGACGTTGAAGCACTGCTCGACGATTTTCGCCTGTGCCTCAACGACTACGAAGCCTGGGCGGAAAACTTCTGGACGGGGTGGGCGCTGGATGTCGAGCAAGTGTTCACGGTCGGCAACGACGTTCGCTTGAGTGCACCGAAGGACTCCACCGCGCCTGTCAGTTCGACACTCGCCACGTGCCCGGCCAACGGCCCGTTGACCCTCGTACATATGTTCGACGCGGCGCGGTTCGTGCCGATTGGTGATACGCCGGTGATGCTCGAAATGATCACTGAAAAGAGCAACGGCGAGATTATCTTTGCTGAACCGACCCATCACACCATCGGCCCCAGCGGCATTCTCGAAATCCCTGAGTGCTGGCGCGGTCATCGTTACCGCATCACCTTCTTTCCCCACGTTTCCACCGCTCACGTCCAAGCGCTTTATACCTCCTATCAAAGCGTGATCGATGAGCTTGAAAGCTGGTTGCGCAACGAGTGGACGAGCGAGTTTCAACCGTTGTGGGCGGGGTTTTCCGAGGCTCGTTTCACCGAACGCTACGGCATGCTGCAACGGGCCGACTGGCGCGGATTCGAGAAATCGCTACACGGCTTGTGGGATGACGTGAAGCAGATCTACGCCCTGATCGCGGACTTGCAGGCCAATAGCGAAAAGCTACTTGAATACCTGACCGAGGTTCAGCTCGAGGCATTGCTGAACGCTTCGGCCGAGACCATCGCCACTGTGATGCTGGTGTTGAGTGATGAACCGTTGATGTTCATTCATCTCGCGGCGTTCACCAGTTGGCTGCGAATGTTGCCGCCGCAGTACATCGCCGAAGTCGTCGCGGAAGTTCGTACAGAAATACTCGTCGCGTTCCTGCTGGCGCGCCTCACAAGTCCCATAGGTCTGAAACTCGGCATCAGCGCCAAGGTGCTGGGCAAGGTCAAGTCCGAGCGAGCCCGACAATGGCTGACTGCCGCGAGTCTGCGCCTGGCCGAACTCACGACCAGGTCTGATCTGACCCATCACGCCGACGCCCTCAAACCGCTGATGCTCAACGCGCGGAACGTGCCGCTCAACCCTGCGCCGGCGACTCCGTTGCACATCACCACGGGTGAATCACCGATCGTGCGGGTGAACAACCCGGTCGCCATTGCCCGTGACAAGTCCGAAGCCAAGACGCGCCTGAGCCGCCAGGAACATCGTGATGACGCCCCTGCTCCCGCGCAAAACCCGAACGGCGACAGTGTCGATTCAGCGGATAAAACCACGACCAACGGCTGCCCGGTATCGATGGTTACCGGCGAAGAACTGCTGACCCTGATCGATGGTTCGCTGGATGGACGGTTGCCGTTCGAGTTCACCCGCGTGTACCGCACCAGTGCCGTTGAAATCGACTGCGGGCTCGGATTTGGCTGGAGTCATGCCCTTGCACACCGACTGGAAATCAACAGCGAACAGGTTAGTTGGATCGACCACGAAAACCGTCGTACGACTTTCCCTTTACCCAATGTCGAACGCCCGACCATTCACAACAGCCTGTCACGGACGGCGATTTTTCTGGGGGATGAGCCGGAAGAACTGATCCTCGCGATGGCAGGTGAAGCAACGCGTTTTTACCACTTCCGTACAGGCCGACTGACAGCGATCAGTGATGCCTATGGCAACCGTCTGACAGTGCAGAGGGACGCCGCCGACAGAATCATGCGTCTCGACAACGGCGCCGGGCGCTCGCTGCGATTGCGTTACGACCGCCGACACCTCGCCGCCGTCGAGTATCAGCGCTTTCATCCCGCCGGCACCCTGGAAGAGGCCTGGCGCACCGAGCAAACACTGGTTACCTACCGCTATGACGCCTGTCATCGCCTGATCGAAGCAACCAACGCCGCCGGCGAAAGCGAACGCTACGACTATGACGACCAGCACGTCATCCTGCAGCGGCAACTGGCCGGTGGCGCGAGTTTCTTCTGGGAGTGGGAACGGTTCGGCAAGTCTGCAAGATGCATCCGGCATTGGGCGTCGTTTTCGCAGATGGACACGCGCTATGTCTGGGATGACGACGGCGGCGTGCAGGTGAAAAACGTTGATGGCAGTGAAGCGTTTTATCAGCACGACGATCGAGCGCGCCTGGTGCGGAGGGTCGAACCCGACGGGGCGGAACACCTCAATGTCCATGACGACCAGGGGCGGCTGATTGCCGAAAGAAATCCGCTCGGGGCAATTACCCACTATCGCTATGACGACGTCGGACGACTGATCGCCCAAATTCCCCCCGAAGGTGATCCAACGTCCTACGAGTACCGCAATGGTTTCCTGCATGCGCGGTACCACGGCAACGCCGTGTGGAAGTATTTGCGCAATGCTCAGGGTGATGTCATCGAGATGACCGACCCCGAGGGAAATATCACCCACTATCACCACGACGAAAAAGGTCAGCTGCTGTCGATCCGCTTTCCGGACAACAGCAGACAGGTCTTCGTCCGGAATGCCTTGGGTCAACTGATCGAAGAGACCTTGCCGGGTGGTGATCAGCGGCGTTTTTCCTACGATGCGCTGGGACGGCAGGTGACCCGTCAGGACGAACACGGTGCCGTCACCCGTTATAAATGGGATGCCGTTGGACGACTGATTCAGACGACGCTTCCCACAGGCGCCAGTCGTGCCTTCACCTACAACGCCTACGGCAAGATCACCGCCGAACGCGATGAGCTGGGTCGCATCACGCGTTTTGAATACGCCGATGATTTGCATCTGGTCAGCCGCCGGATCAACCCCGATGGCACACAACGGCTTTATCGATACGACAACGCACGGTTGTTGCTGACCGAAATCGAGAATGAGTCCGGCGAAAAACATCAGCTGGACTACACGCTCAATGGATTGATCCGGCAGGAAACCGGATTCGATGGCCGACGCACCGCGTATGCCTACGACCTCAATGGACAGCTGCTGGAAAAGACTGAATTCGGTGACGACGGCTCGCAGTGGGTCACGGCTTATCTTCGGGATTCGACGGGACGGTTGTTGGTCAAGACGCTGCCCGACGGCGTCAATGTCGAATATCGCTACGACAGCCTTGGCCGACTGGTCAGCGTCGATGACGGTCACGATCATCCCCTGGAGTTCGAATACGACAAGCAGGGTCGGCTAGTCACCGAACACCAAGGCTGGGGCACCCTGCGCTATGGCTACGATGCCTGTGGCCAGCTCAACCACCTGCGCCTGCCCGACAACAGCAAACTCGATTTCCATCACGCCAAGGGCGGTGCACTGACGGCCATTGACCTCAATGGCGCCCGACTCACCGCTCACACCTTTTTCGCCGGCCGCGAACAGCAACGCCAGCAAGGCCTGCTGCTCAGCGATTATCAGTATGACAATGAAGGCCGGCTGAACACCCACGCTGTCCGGCAAAACCTGCAACCGCTGTATCGCCGCGACTATGTCTACAGCGCCAACGGCAACCTCGACCGCATTGCCGACAGCCGCCACGGCCAGCGCAGCTATCACTACGATTCGCTCGATCGCCTGATCCGCGTCCGCCACTCCCGAGATCACCAACCGGAAAACTTCGCCCACGATCCGGCCGGCAACCTGCTGATGCAGGACCGCCCCGGTCTGGCTACGGTCAAAGGCAATCGCCTGCTGATACAAGGCGACCGTCACTACGATTACGACGCCTTTGGCAACCTGATCCGCGAACGCCGCGGCACGGCACAAAAACTGGTCACCGAGTACCGTTACGACTGTCAGCACCGACTGATCAGCGTCACCCTGCCCAACGGCAGCCAGGCGACTTACCGCTACGATGCCTTCGGTCGCCGCATCAGCAAAAACGTCGATGGCCACATCACCGAGTTTTTTTGGCAAGGCAACAACCTCGTCGCCGAAGGCGGTGGTGAACACTACCGCAGCTACATCTACGAACCGGGCAGCTTTCGCCCTCTGGTCATGCTCGACGGCAAAGGCCCGCGTAACGCCTGCCCGTTCTACTACCAGCTCGACCACCTCGGCACACCACAAGAACTCACCGACTACAGCGGCGAAATCGTCTGGGCCGCCCAATACACCGCCTACGGCCGCCTCACCCGCCTCAACCGCGACACCCACCAGATCCTCGACCAGCCGCTCCGGTTTCAGGGCCAGTACTTCGACTCGGAATCGGGTTTGCACTACAACCGGCATCGGTATTACCAGCCTGAGCTTGGACGGTATTTGACGCCGGATCCGAGCAAATTGGGCGGAGGATTGAACCAGTACCAGTACACGCGGAACCCGACGGGGTGGGTTGATCCGTTGGGGTTGAGTGATTGTCCGGGGGCGGGGAGGTGTGGGGCGGCTGGAAGGGTGGAAGACCCAGTCCACAAGATTGAAACTGGTGAGGGGGAGCCTGCGCTTCCCTCTTCGGTTAAAGAAGGTGAATATCTATATCGTGGTGATCTACGTCGCCCAGACGATATTTTTCAAACGGGGTTTGTAAGTCTTGGGGACAGCACCGATTTATTACTTCATGCTTGGGATAATAAAAATCCACCTAGCAATTTTGTAAGTACATCAACTGATCGTGAAGTCGGCATAGACTTTGGCACTAGGTTTAGAACCATGAAGGGTTACTTGTACACATTGAAAAAAATCCCCGGACACGACATCAACAAAGAGCTTCACCCCAATGACATCCCGTATAGCTATGAAGATGAAATAGCTATTCCGGGCCGAATAAAAAGCGAAGACATTCTAGGCGCCACCCCTCTGAAAAAAGATGGCAGTTACGTGGGACATTCAATACCAAACCCTAGAAGGAACTAATCCATGACCATTAAAACTATATCTGTGCTGATCGACAAAGAAATGAAGTCAGTCGTAATGGATTACGACGAACATCCACCAACCATACGTATCACGACGGAAAACGGTCAAACAAAAAAATTTACAGGGCAAGATGTTTATGAGTGCCTTGGAAAAATCTTAAAGGACATGCCAGAAGCCAAATTCCTGTGCAAAGGAGCAAAGCTAAATGTGCGCCCTTCATCCATGTCATCACAGATGACGTCGGGGATTATGGCTTACGAACATACATTAGGCTCGCGTATTACCAGAAAAAATTTAGTGAACATTTTCGACTACGACGATCAAGACATCATTAATGATCCACAGATGCAGACAGACTTTTTCTTTCTATGGCTGAAATCCATTAAGCAGCCATAAAATTGAGAAGACTAGAATAATTTGTTATCTATTTCACAATCACTGAGCTAAAAGCACAGCACTTATAAAAAATCAACAAAGGCCCTCCAAGCCCCATTGCATACGCGGCGATCAGCGACAAAGTTTACTCACACCAGTCCGGACAAAAAGCCAACATGAATAAAATAGAAATCCGCACAAACACTAGAGGACATATCCAAATAGCAGAAATAAAACTTGATTTAAAACAGTTGTCGCTATCCTTATTTATGGAAAACGGCATAAGAAAAACATACACAGCTCATGATTTTTACGTATGTTTTGGCTTATTGCGAGCAGACATCCCGAATACTAAATTTTTGTGCAAAGGCGCCAAACTCAATGTGTATCCATCTAGAATGTCATCACAGATGTCCTTGGGGTTGATGGCATATGAGCTTGAACTGGGTAGGCCTGCCGAATGCTATGATGTAGTCAGAATCTTTGATTATGAGGAGAGCGATATTACTAATGACATTCAGCAGCAGCGAAATTTTTACAAACGCTGGGTGGACTCTTTAACAGGCTAATTCTGGCTAACGTAATAGCCTCGGGGCCTAGGGGCGCAATCAAATTACTCGTGCAGACAGCTATTATAAAGCTGGCACGAGCTAAGTGGCGGATGGTAGGCAAGTCCTTACGCACAAGCTTAGCTGGGTTGGCCGGAAGCATCCTTCCCCGCAATATCCGGATCATCAGGAAGCGCTTCAACATCAGTATCACTGCGCTTTACATCACCGTCAGGCACCTGTTCCACCCCCGCCTCTTCATCATCCGGCGGCCGCTGATCACGACTCAGCGAATCAGTCGGCGAAGGCAGCGGATACTCGGGGGTGTCATCGATGTCGGTATCTTTCGAATCAGCGTTCATAAAGCACCTCTCAAAGAACTTGAAAAACAAGCTCCTGAAAATTCGATGGCTCCGCGACGAAGACCGTTCGATCAAGGAGACGACCGGTCACTCCAATCATAACGGCTGATCATTGCTCGTCTTCGTCTTCATCCTCGTCTTCAAACTCAGTCAGCCCTACGTCACCCGCGTCATCGGCATCGTTGAGCGGCACCGTCGCGTCATCCATCAGTGACCCAGGATCTTCGTTGCCAGGGTCGTTGATGAACGGAAGTCCGCTTGGGCCTTTTTCTTCCTTGCCTTCGGTTTCGGGAGTCATGGCATGCCTCATAACATTCAGGTGGGTATAAAGTTCGAGGCGGGCTGAGGTCAATCGTTCCGATGTCATGCTCGCGAAAACGAAAAACCCGGCACCAGGCCGGGTTTTACTGTCACTGACTGTCGACTCAGTGATGTTTGTTCTTGTGCTTATTCTTATGCTTGTTTTTGTGCCCGTTGCCGGAATGGGAGCCGCCACTGTCAGTGCCCAGGTTGTTGCCCACCGCACCACCCGCTGCGCCGCCGAGGCCTGCGCCAATGGTCGAACCGGTGGAGCCGCCGAGGCTGTTACCAATTACCGAGCCGCCCGCCGAGCCCAAACCACCACCGACCGCCGCTGCGGTACGGCTGCCTTTGGGCGCGCCAACAGCGCTGCCCGCCGCGCCGCCCACGCCTGCGCCAATCGCGGCACCGGTGCTGCCGCCCATCTGCTGGCCAACCACGTTACCCAATGCACCGCCAATACCACCGCCAACAGCAGCGGTGCCATCACCGGCAGCCATCGCACCTTGAGCAACCAAAAGTCCCAGAAACAACGTGGACAATGTCAAACGCATGATATGAACCTCTAATTCCGCATCGGGGGAAAGGACGCGCTGCGGATGGGCGGAGTCTAGCACCTGCCCCCACTGAATCCGGCCAGCGATGACGGTTGGACCGCTAATAGATGCAATAGCAGCGAAAGAGAAACAACCAGATACAAAAAGCCCGGCATCAAGCCGGGCTTTTGAACGGATCAATCAGAATCAGTGGCGCTTGTGGCCCTTGGCCAGGTTGCTGCCCACGCCGCCGCCCAAAGCACCGCCCAAGCCTGCGCCGATGGTCGAACCGGTCTTGCCGCCCAGGCTGTTGCCGATCACCGAGCCGCCCGCTGCACCCACGCCGCCGCCGATGGCTGCTTTGGTGCGGCTGCCTTTGCGTGCTGCAACGGCGCTGCCAGCGGCGCCCGCTACGCCAGCACCAATCGCTGCGCCAGTGCTGCCGCCCATGCTTTGGCCGACCACATTACCCAGCGCGCCACCCAGACCGCCGCCCAGCGCGGCAGTGCCGTCGCCAGCAGCCATTGCACCTTGAGCAACCAAAAGCCCCAGAACCAGAGCGGGCAGAGTTAAACGCATGACAAGAACCTCAAAAACAGGGGGAGATAAGAAAGGGTCGAGATTGAATGCTCAAGCAGCGAGAAAGTCCAGACGCACAGACCCAACCTCACCATCGGCGACGGTTGGACAGCGTTTATGGAAAAGGTTTTATGACAGGCAAAAAAAAGCCCGCTGGGGAGACGGGCCAGGTGTTGCTTTCTAACGGATGAGTTGAGATTACGTAAGACCTTGTGAAAACTTTGTGAAAGCTCTGGCGGAAAAACACACGCGGCAAAAAAAAGTTTCGGGCATAAAAAACCCCGCTCAATGACGGGGTCTGGAGGTGACGGGTTACTTCCTGACAGGGGCCGCTACCTTGGGTAAAAATTTCGCCTTCGGCCCTCGGGGCACCTGGGATTTCATTTTGCCGAGCTTGACCTCATCGTCACCGTAAGCCACCACATAGTCTGTCTGGCCACACCGCACGCAATTATTGATCGGAAATTCAGCACCGTCGTCTTCGATATACGGATCAGCCATCTTTTCGCCCCTCTCAAATGCGGGATCGATACCGGCAAGCCCTATTTGCCTGAAACATACCGACCACCAAGCTTTTGAGACTAGCCGGTCACTACCGGACTTGTAATTCAGATTGCCGAACGCCCGACGAATGGCCAGCACGGTTTCCTACGGAAATACACATGAACCGTTGCGCGATTCACCTCAGTTTGACGGCCGTCCCGGTCACAAATACCACCACCATACCGCCCTTGCCGGCCGGCATGCTGATCTCATAATCGAGCCCCACTACCGCGTCGGCCTGCAGTGCCCGCGCCCGTTCCTTGATCTCGTCAGTGGCTAGAATCCATGTCTCTTTTAAGGCGCGCTCCAGCGTCTGCGAGCGCCCGCCGAAAAAATCGATTTTGCTTACTCATTTTCAAAGCAGCCTGGACAAGTGCTGCAACAGCGCATCGAACGGCCGGAGCGTATAGAACAATCATCCACTCGGTGGCAGGTTAGACACTGTGAACTAGTCGTCGCCCGGAATTACCTAGACCGCTCCTTCGCAACTGTAAAATGACGAATACACACCAGGAATAATCCCAAGATGAAACCCAACATCAAGCCCGATAAAACAATCAGCAATTTTTGGGGTTTTACTGGACCTAAGGGTGGCTGTGCAAACTGATCAATTGTAACCATCTTGAGATTATTCAGACTGACACTTAAATTACTCAACCGGGAGATTTCGGAACGTAGCGGCTCTACATCGCGCAAGAAAAGATCTTCATTTTCCCTCTGACTCAGCACCTCCACCTCACGGTTCGCGTCAAGTAGCTTCAGCGCTTTGGCAATTTCAGCAATGCGCGTTTCGGTAAAGTCGTCCGAGTTGCGCCGCTGCAAAACTGTACGTTCCGCTTCAAGCGCTTCAGACCCCATGAAGTAAAGCGGTAATTGTTGAACGCCAATTATCATGTTACCGGCACTGACGTATTCAGGACCGGTCAAGGATGGCGGCATGGCTGGCTTCTTGATTCCCAATGTATTGGCAATATTCAGGGCCTCATCCAGTTGGGTAATCCGATCATGTCGTCGTGTTTGCAACTGAAGGCGCAAAGCCTTGAGCTCATCTTGCAATTGAGCTCGCCGGAGTATATCGGCCTCATGTAACAAGGCGATTTTGGCTTCTTTTTCAGTATCATAATTGGCGCGAGATGCACTGATTTTGCTACTAAGCTCCAACAAACGGTTATCCCTTATTACCTTCAAATCAGTAGCAATTTTTTCATGCCCCGCATCGATTGCATACTTAACGAATCCATTCAAAATAGCCGCTCCATCCAAGCCTTCTGGATAAGTAAAAGTCAACCGGACAGAAGCATTGAAATTGTCGAGTTTCCCAGTATCCTGCAGCGCTATCGAAACAAATCTCTTGTTAAAAGACTCGAACGTTTGCTCAAGCGTTCTTCCTGGCGACTGCAAATTACCGAAGAGCGCTTCATTCTTGCGAAAGTATCCCAGACGAGTTTCGTAAGACTCTAGTTCCCCCCGGACTTTCAACAGGGCTTCGATTGGAGGCAACGTGTACAACTGGGATCTATTCAAGGCGTCAAGTTCATTGATAGCCACAGGGCGCAAAACGCTACTGACTTGAAATTCCCGTGTTACGAACGAAACATAGCTCAGAGCAGCTAAACCACATAATGCGACGACTCCAAACAACAAATATTTTTGTTCCCAGATTGCTCGACAAAGCTCGAGTAAATCCAGCTCTTCAGATGACGCCGCACTTGGAAACTTAGGATGATCGTTCATTAGCCCACATCACTCTTAAAACCCGGTGACCATTTGATCTAAAAAAACCGTCTTCCGATGTAGGATCTTTCTGAAAAAGGCTAGTGAAATTGCTAAATTATCTCATTCTGTTGCAGGCATGCCGGTTTACCGCTAGCGCTTGATAACGTTACCGGCTGCGCTTCTGGCTGCGTGCTGAACCTTCTTCCCAGCTTTTTCAGACGCCAGAAACCACAAAACCCCTGACTTCTCTCGAAATCAGGGGTTCTGGTTACATCGAATTTGGCGGTGAAGGAGAGATTCGAACTCTCGATACAATTTCTTGTATACACACTTTCCAGGCGTGCTCCTTAAGCCACTCGGACACTTCACCGTATCTCGTCAAACATGTTCTGTCTGTCGAGGCGCGCTAATGTAGTCGAAAGCTTTTCTGATGGCAAACTTTTTTTGCAGAATTTTCATGTGCTTAGCGGTTTAGAGGTTCTGGCGCATTCCGGACCATGGCATACCTGCCAATCTCTGGCTTCGCGCGCTCCTTTATAGAGAGGGGAACGCCCGGCGGGGGTGGCAGGCTGCGCTTGCCCGGCGGGGAAAGGGTGACTGACGGGTCAGTCACGGCGCTTTACCTGGCCTGCGGCGGTGGGTAACGTCTGCCCCAACTTTCATATAAGGAATAGCGTCATGAGTGAGTTGATTTCCTACCACCTCGAAGACGGAATCGCGACCCTGACCTTGAGCAACGGCAAGGTCAATGCCATCTCTCCAGACGTGATTGCTGCGTTTAATGCTGCGCTGGATCAGGCGGTGACTGATCGTGCGGTGGTGATCATTACCGGTACCCCCGGGATTCTGTCGGGAGGTTATGACCTGAAGGTGATGACAGCCGGCCCTAAAGAAGCGGTGGCGCTGGTGACGGCTGGCTCGACGCTGTCCCGTCGCCTGCTGTCGCACCCGTTTCCGGTGATCGTCGCGTGCCCTGGGCATGCAGTGGCCAAGGGTGCGTTCCTGTTGTTGTCGGCGGATTACCGCATTGGTGTCGACGGCCCGTTCAGCATTGGCCTGAACGAAGTGCAGATCGGCATGACAATGCACCACGCCGGCATTGAAATCGCCCGTGATCGTCTGAGCAAGGCAGCGCTGCATCGTTCGGTGATCAACGGTGAGATGTTCAACCCGAAGAGTGCCGTGGATGCGGGTTTCCTCGATCTGGTGGTGTCGCCCGAAGAGCTGCAAGGCGCAGCGCTGGCAGCAGCTCGTCAGTTGAAGAAGATCAACATGACCGCGCACAAGAACACCAAACTGAAAGTGCGCAAGGCACTGCTGGACACCCTGGACAACGCAATCATTCAGGATCAAGAGCATTTGGTTTAATCCAGACACGCTGCACCGAAAAGCCCGACCATCGTGTCGGGCTTTTTCATACGCGCCTTGTTGAAAAGTCTACAACCGCTCTAGAACACGTCTGACCAACAAGTCGGAAACATGCGCTCAAACATCGGCTATCTCCTACCTCTATAGCGGCAATTGCCGAAAACAGTGCACATCCGTACACTGCGCCACCTTTTGTCCCGGTGGGGCCTGTAAATGCTGTTTGTGTTTCGTATGTTATTGATGGGGCTGCACTTTATTCTCGCTGGCGTGCTGGGAGTAATTCTGGGGCTATGCCGCCCGTTCAACCCGGACAACAGCCGTTTGTGCGCGCGTCTGTATGCGTGGCCGGCAATGTGTATTTTGCGTTTGCGGGTCAAGGCCGAGGTTGGGCCATTGATGGACAAACCCGAGAGCTGCGTGATCATCGCCAATCACCAGTCCAACTATGACCTGTTTGTGTTCGGCAACGTGGTGCCCCGCCGCACCGTGTGCATCGGCAAGAAGAGCCTGAAGTGGGTGCCGTTGTTCGGCCAGTTGTTCTGGCTGGCCGGCAATGTGCTGATTGACCGTGGCAATGCGCACAAGGCACGTCAGTCGATGCTGACCACCACGCACACCTTGCAACATGAAGACACCTCGATCTGGGTGTTCCCGGAAGGTACGCGCAATCTCGGCGAAGACCTGCTGCCCTTCAAGAAAGGTGCGTTCCAGATGGCGATCGCGGCGGGCGTGCCGATCGTCCCGGTGTGTGTCAGCAGTTACGTCAAACACATGCGATTGAACCGCTGGCGCAGTGGGAAAATTCTGATCCGTTCGTTGCCGGCGATTCCTACAGCAGGTCTTAGCCTGGACGACATGCCGCTGCTGATCGCCCAGTGCCGCGAGCAGATGCGCGAATGCATTGCTTCGATGGACCGGCAACTGCAAGCCGCGTAAAAGAAAACCCGCCCTGTGCGGGTTTTCTTTTGTCGGCGACGCCTTACCGGCGAACGCCACAGATTTCACTGACTCTCAAGCAGCAGACAAGGCTAAGCTGAACACCGCCTGCCCCATTTGCTAACGAAAGCCTGCCAATAAGAAGTGAACGAACATCATGGGTAGAGTTGTTGCTGCTGCGGTTTACAGCGCCGGTAAGAAAGTCACCAATATCACCCTCGACGAAGGCGCTGCCTGGGCTGCCAAGCCTGGCCACTTTGTCTGGATCGGCCTCGAAGAGCCGGACGCCCAGGAACTGGCCAACCTGCAACGCCAGTTCAATCTGCACGAACTGGCCATCGAAGACGCCCTGGAAAAACACAGCCGACCGAAGCTCGAAACCTTCGGCGACGCGTTGTTTATCGTCACGTATTCGCCAATCCGCCATGAAGGAAAGCTTGAGTTCATCGAGACTCATATCTTTGCCGGCAACGGCTACATCATTACCGCGCGTAACGGTCATTCGGCGTCCTACGCCTATGTCCGACAGCGTTGTGAGGCGCGTCCGCTGCTGCTTGAACACGGGGAAGACTTCGTACTCTATGCCCTCCTCGACTTCGTGATTGAAAACTACCAGCCGGTGGGCGAAGCCATTCATGCCGAGATCGATGAGCTGGAGCGCAACGTGTTGTGTAGCGCCCTCAATGAGCATGACATCCAGAAGCTTCATGGCCTGCGCCGAGACGTATTGCGCCTGCGTCGTTATGCGGCGCCGATGGTGGAGATCGGTGAGGAACTGCAGAAGCTGAACTTTCCGTTCATCGACAAGAACATGCGCCCGTATTTCCGCGATGTGCAGATCCATGTGACCCGGCAGATGGAAGACCTGACAACCCTGGCGGACATTGCCAGCCAGACCATTGAAGTCGGGGTATTGCTGGAGGCGTCACGGCAGAGCGTGGTGCAGCGCAAGTTTGCGGCGTGGGCGGCGATTCTGGCATTCCCGACGGCGGTGGCCGGTATCTACGGGATGAACTTCCAGAACATGCCGGAGCTGACCTGGCATTACGGGTATTTCGCGGTGCTGGGGTTTATTGCGGTGGGGTGTGTGAGTTTGTGGGCGAGCTTCAAGAAATCGGGGTGGTTGTAGTCGATACCGCGTCGTATGTGAACCCGCTGGCAACCAGCGCCTACAAAGGAAACGCAAACCTCTGTAGGCGCTGGTTGCCAGCGATGCTTTTAGCGTTAAACCGTTTCGGGTTTGTGCGCCACAAACCGCATCATCCACTCCGCAACGGTAGCGCCATGATGCTCATGCTCGAGGCTCGCCATGCCTTTGGTATAAACCTGTTCGCCCAACGCTTCCTGACGAATATCCAGCAAGGCTCGCGAGTAATCGTGAATGAATTCCGGGTGCCCCTGGAAACACAGCACCTGGTCGTTGATGTGGTACGCGGCGAACGGGCAGAAATCGCTGGAGGCGATGACCGTGGCGTTTTCCGGCAGCGTCGTTACCTGGTCCTGGTGGCTGATCAACAACGTCAGTTCTTCCCGCACCGGGCTCATCCACGGCGCCTTGGCCGCCAGTTTGTAGCTGTGAGTGCCGACACCCCAGCCCTGGGTCGCACGTTCGCTTTTGCCGCCCAGCAGCAGTGCCAGCAACTGATGGCCGAAGCACACGCCGAGCAGTTTGTCGCCGCGCTCGTAACGGGTCAGCAGGTAAGCCCGGAGGGTTTCAATCCATGGGTCGGTGCCGAAGGAATCGGCTTTGCTGCCGGTGACGAGATAGGCATCAAAGGTCTCGTCATCGCTTGGGTACTCGCCCTGCATCACGTTGTAGACAGTGAACTCGGCCGCGATGGGTTGTTGCGAAAACAGACGCTGGAACATCTGCCCGTAACCCTGATATTGATCGACCAGTTCCGGACGCAGGATGTCGGTTTCCAGAATGCAGATGCGTAACGACATAAAAAATACCTGACACGTGATGGGAATAATGCACACCCCAGAGCCTGCCTCGAAACACCGTCCCAAGGCAAGCCCCGCGAGTCGTCATCGGTCCCTTAAAATACCTCCCCCTTGGCCGCTTTCTCCAGCAGCAATGCGGGTGGCGCGAACCGTTCGCCATACTGCTCGGCCAGGTATTGCGCACGCGCGACAAAGTCCTTCACACCGTACTGGTTGATGAACTGCAGCGCACCGCCGGTCCAGGCCGCAAAACCGATGCCGAAGATCGAGCCAACGTTGGCATCCGCGGTCGAGGTCAGTACGCCCTCCTCCACGCAACGCACGGTTTCGATGGCTTGCACGAACAGCAGGCGATCACGCACGTCCTTTGGTGAGATCTGCCCGTCAGTCTTCTCGAAACGGCTTTTCAGCTCTGGCCACAAGTGCTTCTGGCCGCCGACCGGGTACTCGTAGAACCCCCCTCCTGCCGCTTTGCCCGGACGTTTGTATTCGTTGAGCAGCAAGTCAATCACGGCAAACGCCGGGTGCTCAATCAGCGGTTTCCCTTCTGCTTGCAGGTCTTTGGCCGTTTGCTGGCGGATATGGCTCATGAGGCTGAGGGAAACTTCGTCGGAGATCGCCAGAGGCCCGATGGGCATGCCGGCCTTGCGCGCTTCGGTCTCGATCATCGGCGCGCTGACACCCTCGCCGAGCATGGCAATGCCTTCGTTGGTGAAGGTGCCGAACACTCGCGAAGTGAAGAAGCCGCGGCTATCGTTGACCACAATCGGGGTTTTCTTGATTTGCAGGACGAAATCGAAACCGCGGGCCAGGGTTTCATCGCTGGTATTGGCGCCCTTGATGATTTCCACCAGCGGCATTTTTTCCACAGGACTGAAGAAATGCAGGCCGATGAATTTGCTCTGATCCGGCACGGCGGTGGCGAGGCCGCTGATGGGCAAGGTCGAGGTGTTGGAAGCAATCACGGCGTCCGGGCCGACGACTTTTTGTGCGGCAGAGGAGACCTTGGCTTTCAGTTCACGGTCTTCGAATACCGCTTCAATGATCAGGTCGCAACCGGCCAGATCAACGTCATTCTCAGTGGTTTTAATCCGCGCCAGCACCGCATCGCGCTGCTCGGCACTTAACTGACCGCGGGCAACTTTTTTGTCCAGCAACGTCGCTGAATGAGCCTTGCCCTTTTCCGCCGCCGCGAGGTTGATGTCCTTGAGCACTACTTCGATACCGGCCGAAGCACTGACGAAGGCAATCCCGGCCCCCATCATCCCCGCGCCCAGAACACCCACGCGACGTGTCACATAAGGTGCAACCCCTTGAGGTCGTGAGCCGCCGGCATTGATCTCGTTGAGCTGGAGCCAGAAGGTGCCAATCAGATTTTTCGAGACTTGACCGGTGGTCAGCTCGGTGAAGTAACGGGTTTCAATCAGGTGCGCCGTGTCGAAATCCACCTGCGCGCCTTCCACTGCGGCGCAAAGAATCTTCTCCGGTGCGGGCATGCAACCTTGGGTTTTAGTGCGCAGGATCGACGGCGCACTCGCCAGCATCTGCGCGACTTTCGGGTTCGACGGCGTACCGCCAGGTATCTGATAACCCTTCACGTCCCAACGTTGTACCGCCGTCGGATTGGCCAGAATCCAGGTGCGCGCCTTGCTCAGCAGCTCATCGTGATCCACCGCCAACTCATCGATCAAACCTGCCTGCAGGGCTTGTTGCGGACGGACTTTCTTGCCTTCAAGCAGATAGGGCAAGGCTATTTCCAGACCGAGCATCCGGACCATGCGCACCACCCCGCCACCGCCCGGCAACAGGCCAAGGGTGACTTCCGGCAAGCCGAGCTGCACCGATGAATTGTCCAGCGCGACGCGGTGATGACAGGCCAGGCAGATTTCCCAGCCACCGCCCAGCGCCGCACCGTTGATCGCGGCGACCACCGGTTTGCCCAGGGTTTCCAGCGTGCGTAATTGGCCCTTGAGGGTCAGCACCATGTCGTAGAACGCTTTGGCTTCAGGCTTGCCGACCTTGATCAGTTCATTGAGGTCGCCGCCGGCGAAGAAGGTCTTCTTGGCGGAGGTAATGATGACGCCGGCGATACTTTCTTTTTCAGCCACTAAACGGGCCACACACGCAGCCATGGCCTCGCGGTAAACCGCGTTCATGGTGTTGGCGCTCTGGCCCGGCATGTCGATGGTCAGGACGACAATCTGGTCCTGCCCTTTTTCGTAACGAATGGCTTCGGTCATGGAGGGTTTCCTTGAAATCGTGGCTCAGAGGCGTTCGATGATGGTGGCAATGCCCATGCCGCCGCCGACACACAGGGTCGCGAGGCCATAGCGCAGGCGCCGGGATTCCAGTTCATCGAGCAGCGTGCCGAGGATTGCGCAGCCAGTGGCGCCGAGCGGATGCCCCATAGCGATGGAGCCGCCGTTGACGTTGACCTTGTCCGGGTCGATGGCCATGTCCTTGATGAATTTCAATACGACAGAGGCAAACGCCTCGTTGACCTCGAACAGGTCGATGTCTTCGACCCGCAGCCCGGCCTTGGCCAGCGCTTTTCGGGTGGCCGGCGCCGGGCCGGTGAGCATGATGGTAGGGTCAGTGCCGGTGACCGCCGTGGCGACGATTCGCGCCCGTGGCTGCAAGCCGAGCGCCCGCCCCTTGGCTTCGGAGCCGATCAGCATCAACGCTGCGCCATCAACGATCCCGGAACTGTTGCCCGGCGTGTGCACGTGGTTGATTCGCTCGACGTGGCTGTAGACCCGCAATGCCGTGGCGTCGAAGCCCATTTGCCCCATCATCTCGAAGCTCGGCTTGAGTTTGCCCAGGCCTTCCAGGGTGGAGTCGGCGCGGATGAACTCATCGTGATCGAGCAGGATGATGCCGTTCTGGTCCCGCACCGACACCAGCGATTTGCTGAACGAACCATCGGCCCGCGCCCGCGCCGCTTTTTGCTGAGAGTGCAGCGCGTAGGCATCGACGTCCTGGCGGCTGAAGCCCTCGAGGGTGGCAATCAGATCGGCGCCCACGCCTTGCGGGGTGAAATGGCTGTGCAAATTGGTTTCCGGGTCCAGCGCCCAGGCGCCGCCATCGCTGCCCATCGGCACACGGGACATCGACTCGACGCCACCGACCACCACCAGGTCTTCAAAGCCGGAACGCACTTTCATCGCCCCGAGGTTGACGGCCTCCAGCCCCGACGCGCAGAAGCGGTTGATCTGCACGCCCGCGACGCTGACGTCCCAATCGGCCACCTGGGTCGCAGTCTTGGCGATGTCCGCACCTTGATCACCGACCGGCGTCACACAGCCCAGCACCACGTCGTCGACCTGACTGGTGTCGAGCGAAGTGCGCTGCTCCAGAGCCCTGAGCAACCCGGCCACGAGGTTCACGGGCTTGACGCTGTGCAACGCGCCATCGGACTTGCCCTTGCCACGGGGCGTGCGTAACGCGTCGAAAATCAAAGCTTGGGTCATGACGTCCTCGAACCTGGCAGTGAAAATACTGAGCCCTCACCTTATGCCTAGCCACCGCCGATTCAATGACCACAATGCTCACCGGCGTTGACGGACACGCTCAGACGGACGGTAGTGTGCTACCGGATTGACTGTTTCCGGACACCGACATGTCTAGCAAACGGGCGGCAAAGAAGCTGGCAATAGGCCTCATGCCATTTTTAAAGCAATAAGTGCGTTCTCCATACGAAAGGGATCTAAACCACGAGTGACGCGGGCCCTAAGGTGAACATATGCGAAGTTGTCGTCGGGTTTTGCCGAGGCGCTCGCCCTACAGGAAGTGCAACGCTCTGCCGTCATGGAGATATGCAGGCAGGCATCAGGAAATAACAAAAAAGGCGGTCAAGCCATGTTCAAACACTCGAAAGTACGTCAAGCCGGGCTCATTCTTTTCGCCACTACGCTGTTGTTGATTTTGCCGAACCTGACCAAGGTGATCGGCTGAGTCTTTTATTGAAAAACCGGCGCACGTTTTCCATCGCCTCTTAAAAATGTGACTGGCTCGCTATCCGGGCCAGCGTGGGTGTGCCAACCTTTGCGGCACTTCCACGACATGGACGGCGATCTGTTGAAAACGCTCATTTTGTTCGGGGCCTTGCTGCTCAGCACGCCTCTGTTTGCAGCACAGCTGAACCTGGAGCTGGGCGGGCAAAGTCGCACCTGGCAGACCGAGGAATTGCTCAAGCATCCTCAGGTTCAGACCCTCACCATTACCAACGACGTTTCCTACAAACGGGACATGAGTTATCGCGCCGTGCCCTTGGCGGCGCTGTTGACCGGCATCCAACCTGACGATCACCTGCAAGCGGTAGCCCTGGATGGTTTTGCCGCCGAACTGGCGGCCGCGCCGCTGCTCAATACGCACGGTGCCCGAGCGTGGCTGGCGATTGAGGACCCGGCCAAACCGTGGCCGGCGCTGTCGGCAGGCAAGCCGAGTGCCGGGCCGTTTTATCTGGTCTGGACCGACCCGCAAGCGGGCAATATCAGTCCCGAGCAATGGCCCTTTCAAGTGGCGCACATCAAACGCATGGCGCCGGTGGCCGAGCGCTTCCCTGCCCTGCTGCCGGACCCGGCGCTTAAGGCGGACGATCCGGTGAATCTGGGGTTTGCACTGTTTCAGAAGAACTGTCTGGCGTGCCATCGATTGAACGGCGCCGGGGATGCGCAGTTCGGACCGGATCTGAATATTCCGTTTAATCCGACGGAGTATTTTGGCGCGGACTTTTTGAAACGGTACATCCGTGATCCGCAGAGTTTGCGGCAGTGGCCGCAGGCAAAGATGCCGGGGTTTGCTCCACAGGTGCTGCCGGATGGGGATCTGGACATGTTGGTGGGGTATTTGAAGCATATGGCCGGGCGCAAAGTTAAACCCTGAAGCAAGCCCCGGCCTGACGCGGTCCCTTGCAGGAGCTGGCTTGCCAGCGCCTGCAAGGTTGTGCGGCGTTCCGGCTTACTGCTGCTGGACTGAAATCACCGGCATCGGCGTCGGCGACACAAACACCTTCGCATGCATCTGCTCACACCCGCCGCCCCGACGCATCCCGCGCACCGGGCAAGCATCCAGGTAATCCAGGCCCACCGCCAGCTTCAAATGCCGCTCCGGCCGTGCCAGTTCGTTCGTCACGTCGAAGCTGTACCACGCGTCATCGAGCCAGGCTTCCGCCCACGCGTGGCTGGCCAGATGCTCGCTGTTCTCGCTGTACAAATAGCCCGACACATAACGTGACGGAATGCCCAGGCTGCGGGCGCAGGCGAGAAACGCGTGCGTGTGGTCCTGGCACACACCCGAACGCCCGGCGAAGGCTTGCGCAGCGCTGGTGTCCACTTCGGTGGAGCCCGGCGTGTAGGTCATGTGTGAATTCAGGCCATGCATCAAATCGATCAGCGCCGTACGATCCCGGCGCTTTTTGCATTCTTTCTCGGCAAACGCACGCAACGCTTCGTCGGCTTCGGTCAGGCGCGTGAAACGCAGGAACGGCAGCGCCGACTGGCTCTCGTGTTCGGCTTCGCGCAGTTCGTCGATATCGACCTGGCCACGGGCGCCGATGATGATCGCTTCATGCGGCTCGTCCATGGTCAGCACGTGCAGGATGTTGCCGAACGGATCGAGTTGCGCGCGCACCGGGCGCGGCAGGTCGAGTTGCCAGCTGAGCACGTGCTGGCGCTCGCTGTCGTGAGGGGTCAGTCGCAGGTACTGGATGCTCGCCCGCACCTGATCTTCGTAGTGATAGGTGGTCTCGTGGCTAATGGAAAGTCTCATGCAGCCTCCAGGTAGGAACTGTGTATGGCGTTACCCAACTGGCGCACCAGCGGGATGAACTCGGTCAGCCAGGCATGCAGGCCTTCGTCGAGAATTTCGTTGATGCCGGTGTAGCGCAGGCGTGCGTCCATTTCGGCGGCCAAACGTTGCGCAGGACGGCCATTGGCCCCCGGCAGTTGAGCGAGGATCTGGTCGATTTCTTCGGTGCAGGCGCGCAGGGATCGCGGGACATCGGCGCGCAAGAGCAGCAACTCGGCCACATGCCGGGCGCCAGGGGCGTCGCGGTAGATTTCGGTGTAGGCCTCGAACGACGACAAGGCTCGCAACAAGGCACTCCACTGGTAATAGGCGTGAGCCGTGCCGTCGCTGACCGCTTCGGCCTGATCGCCCGCCATTTCGTAGCGCGCATCGAGCAGGCGCAAGGTGTTGTCAGCCCTTTCGATAAAGGTGCCCAGACGAATAAACCGGAACGCATCGTTGCGCATGATCGTGCCGTAGGACGCGCCACGAAACAGATGGGAACGCTCCTTGATCCACTCGCAGAACCGGCTCATGCCGTAGCGACTCAAGCCTTGCTCGGCAATGCCGCGAATTTCCAGCCACGTGGCGTTGATGTTTTCCCACATGTCCGCGGTGATTCGCCCCCGCACGGCATGGGCACTGGCCCGCGCCGAACCGAGGCAGCTGTAAATGCTCGCCGGGTTGGCCGCGTCCAGGGCGAAAAAGTGCAGCAGCCGTTCGGCATGCAACTCGCCGTGGCGTTCGAGGTAATCGTCCAGGGTGCCGGTAATCAGCAGCGGCATGGCGAGCTCATGCAGACCATCCCCGCGACCATCCTGTGGCATCAGTGACAGTGAATAACTGATGTCGAGCATCCGTGCGAGGTTTTCCGCCCGCTCCAGGTAACGCGACATCCAATACAAATCCGAGGCAGTTCTACTTAACATGGCAGGCTTCCTTCAATCCTCGACCACCCAGGTGTCCTTGGTTCCGCCGCCCTGGGAGGAGTTCACCACCAGGGAGCCTTCACGCAAGGCGACACGGGTCAAACCACCGGGCACAACCCGGGTTTCGCGGCCAGACAATACAAACGGACGCAGGTCGATGTGGCGTGGTGCGATGCCATTTTCGACAAAGGTCGGACAGGTCGACAGGGACAACGTCGGTTGCGCGATGTACGCGTGGGGCTTGGCCTTGATCCGCTCGCGGAAGGATTCGATTTCCGCCGCTGTCGCCGCCGGCCCCACCAGCATTCCGTAACCGCCGGAACCCTGGGTTTCCTTGACCACCAGATCCGGAAGATTGGCCAGCACGTGGGACAGTTCAGAAGGATTGCGACACTGGAACGTCGGCACGTTTTTCAGGATCGGTTCCTCATCGAGGTAGAAACGGATCATGTCCGTCACAAACGGATACACCGATTTATCGTCCGCGACCCCGGTGCCGATGGCATTCGCCAGCACCACGTTGCCCGAGCGGTAGGACGACAGCAGCCCCGGCACGCCGAGCATCGAGTCCGGGTTGAACGCCAGCGGATCGAGGAACGCATCGTCGAGGCGACGGTAGATCACATCCACCGCTTTCGGCCCGTCGGTGGTGCGCATGAACACCTTGTCGTCCCGCACGAACAGGTCCGCGCCTTCTACCAGTTCAACGCCCATTTCTCGCGCAAGGAACGCATGCTCGAAAAACGCGCTGTTGAAGCGACCCGGTGTCAGCACCACCACGCTCGGGTTGTCGATGGGGCTGGAGCTTTTCAGGGTGTCGAGCAACAGGTTCGGATAGTGGTCGATAGGGGCGATGCGCTGGGCCGAGAACAACTCGGGGAACAGTCGCATCATCATCTTGCGGTCTTCGAGCATGTAGCTCACGCCGCTGGGTGTACGAAGGTTGTCTTCGAGCACGTAGTACGTGCCGTCGCCATCGCGCACCAGGTCGACGCCGGAGATGTGCGAATAGATATCCCGATGCAAATCCAGCCCCTGCATCGCCAACTGGTATTGCTCATTGGCCAGCACTTGCTCGGCCGGGATGATGCCGGCCTTGATGATGCGCTGCTCGTGATAGAGGTCGGCGAGGAACATGTTCAACGCCTTGACCCGCTGGATGCAGCCGCGTTCGACAATCCGCCACTCACTGGCGGGGATGCTGCGCGGAATGGTGTCGAAGGGAATCAGGCGCTCTGTCCCCTGCTCGTCCCCGTAGAGCGTGAAGGTAATCCCGGCGCGATGAAACAACAGATCGGCCTCGCGTCTCCGTTGTGCCAGAAGCTCGTCAGGCGTTTCGGCCAGCCAACGGGCAAACTCCCGATAATGCGGACGGACCTGGCCGCCGGCATCGTACATCTCATCAAAATAGGTGCGGATCATGCCGTACTCCTTGTCACCCGGACATCTAGGCTTCGCAAGGCCCGTGCCATCGGCAGAAACGCTTTAATATCAATCAGTTGGATAATCACGCCATTAGCACCGCACCAATCCTGTGCGGTAAATGCCCCAACCTGATCGCCCCCGCTTCATTGCGAAGCAATGCTTTCGCCTATCACCAGCATAGTCAGAGTTGATTTCAGTGCCCGGCAGTTGGTGCGGATAATCGGCGCATTCGCTGGAAATGCTTACTGAACTTCCCTTTTAGCCGCCTGCTCGGGCGGCTTTTTTTTGTTTCCGGATTTGTGCCCGGTGGCGTGGCAGCCAGTTTTGCGGAGATTGGGAGGACGCCACCGCCAGCAAGCCGGCTCCTACACAGGTCGGCGTTGAATCCACAAACGAAAACGGCCAACCCGTAGGTCAGCCGTTAGTGGATGTTGTCGCTGTTCATAGTGTTATGCGAGTAGCCCTCGTACCTCCTGCTTGACGCCCCATCCTTCGATGATGCCACCCAAAGGCTCGACCACCGCCTCGAAATCCTGCTCAAAGTCGCCGATGCCGTCGTAGGTGGCGGACATCACTTTGCTCAGTTCCAGGGCCCATGCGCCGTCGTCCCGTACGCTGATCTGTGCATTCATGGATTCGCCGGAATAATGCCCTGCCGCCCTGCGTGCCCGCTCCTCGTCCGGAAAAATGGCGTAGAACTCGATGGGATGGAAACGTGAAAAGTCAAAACCGCCTTCTTTCATGCGGCGCAGCACCGAGCTGCTGATGTCTTCTTGATAGGCTGTGCTCATGAAACGTCCTCCTGAACCGATGGATAGACTTTCCGTACTCCCGACGCCTGCAACCGAATGGTGCAAGCATTGCGGCAACCACGTTGCCGAGGGGAAACAAGCATGTAGCTGACAAGACCAGACCTTAGCGATCCAATCGCTGATCTCGATTGCAGAGTAGCCTCAAGTAAGCGCCGCTGCCAAGGCCTGGTGTTTCAAGAGTGTGCCAGAGAGTGTTTCAGACGGGAGTGATGCCGAGGATTTGTATGCTGTTCTGGGACTTGAGATTCTTGACGCTCGCATCAGCAGTGCGCCCTTCCAGATCGTTCAGATCCAGTTCGGCAGCGACAGGAAGGAGACGGGCCTTGATGAGTTTGGCGGCATGCTCGTTGTCCGGGCATTCGTCGCACTCAAAGACTTCATCGACTGTTTCGCCGTGATCATCCACGAAAGTGATTTTCCACTTTTGCATCAGTGCCTCCTCGAACAAACCCGCAAATGGGCTTACACCTATCTGGACTTTTGGCCTGACTGATCGTTCAAACGGATTACGGCACACCAACATGAAAACACACAGAACCTGTGGGAGCTGGCTTGCCAGCTCCCACAGGGGATGTGAATAAGCTTAGTCGTTGCTTGGCTTGTTGATCGCTTGCAGCACGTATTGCGGTAAGGCAAACGCGCCGATGTGGATTTCCGGGTTGTAGTAGCGAGTGATGATGCCGCTGCCGGCGAAGCGCTGTTGCAGGGTTTCGCGGGACAGTTTGCGATAGGCGGTGTCGGTCGCGCCCCAGGCAAAGGTCATCGAGCCGCCGATGTAGGTCGGCACGGCGGCCTGATAGAAATGCCAGTCCGGGAACAGGCTGCGCAGGCGCCCGGCGGTGGTTTTGACTTCTTCGATCTGCATGAACGGCGTGCCGTTCTGGGTCACCAGGATGCCGCCTTCGTTGAGGCAACGACGGCAGGCCTGGTAGAAGTTTTCCGAAAACAGCACTTCGCCCGGACCGATAGGGTCGGTGGAGTCGGAAATGATCACGTCGAACTTTTCAGTGGTGGTGGCGACGAAACGCATGCCGTCATCGATCACCAGGTTCAGGCGCGGATCATCGAACGCCCCCTTGGAGTGGTTCGGCAGGAATTCCTTGCACATGTCGACCACGGTGCCGTCGATCTCGACCATGGTGATGTGCTCGACGCCACCGTGTTTGGCCACTTCACGCAGCATGCCGCCGTCGCCGCCACCAATGATCAGCACGCGTTTGGCGCTGCCGTGCGCCAGGATCGGCACGTGGGTGAGCATCTCGTGGTAGATGAATTCGTCGGCTTCGGTGGTCTGGATCACACCGTCCAGCGCCATGACCCGGCCCATGCGCGGGTTTTCGAAAATCACCAGGTGCTGGTGTTCGGTGCGCACTTCGTGCAGCAGTTTTTCCATGCGAAAACGCTGGCCGTAGCCTTCGTAGAGGGTTTCCAGGTAATCGCTGGTTGGAGTGTTGCTCATGGGAAGTGCTCCGATGAATGCGGTGGCAACGGACGGTTACCCGCCCATGAAGGCCAATCGATCAGCTCGATTGCCCGGGAAAGGCGCGCATTCTACGTCGCGGAAGATGACAGGTCGAACGTCAGTTGACGGCTCGACGCCAAACCTGTGGGAGCTGGCCTGCCAGCGATAGTATCGCTGCGGTCTATCAGAGACTCCGCAGTGATGCCATCGCTGGCAGGTCAGCTCCCACAGGTTCGGTGGTGTTTCGGGAAACGGGTCAGATCCGCACATTGCCCCGTGGCCCGGCGATGGCCCAGATGATCAGGCCCAGGACCGGCAGCAGCAGGATCAGCAACACCCAGACAATTTTCATCCCGGTCGAGACGCCACTTTTCAGCACGTTGATGATTGCCCAGATATCCAGGGCCAGAATGATCAGGCCAACCAGACCGTTGAACGTGGAACCCATGGTGTCGCTCCCTAAGAGTGGATTGCACTCTTAGGATAGCCGGCCTTGGCGAGGGTTCCGTTTTATTCCATCAAACGTGGATGGCGACTTTCAGGGCTTCCAGGGACGGCGCGGCCGTGATGCCGACTTCAGCGCACAGCTCGAGCACACGCGCAACGTCGTTGCCATAGACCAGCACCACTTGCAGCTCGTCGTCCAGCAGCTGGCTGAAGTTCATCAGCGTGTAACCGCCATTCTCCTTATTCATGCTGCCCATCTGCACCTGAATGCGATTGAGCGCAGTCAGGGCTTCGGTTTTGGCCAGTTGCTTGGGTTTGATGTTGAAATCCACGCCCGGGCCGAACGACGCGACGATCTGCGCGAACAGGTCCATGTAGGTGTCGGCCTGGAACAGCACGGTTTCCGGCAGGCTGCCGACGACGACCCACTCGCCCAATGGCATCGGGAAGGTGTCGTCGTAGTTGATGTCCGGATTGGCCGTCAGAAAAGCCTCTGGATCGGCGTAGGCCTGGGCCGCTTCGTCAGCGACTTTGAGGATTTCGTCTTCGCTCATGCACCCGGAGCTGATTTTGCTGATGAGTTCGACGAGTGCGGCTTTCATGGGGGCGGAATCCTGTAGCGAGGGAATTTTGAAGGCGCGAAGGATAGCGCATTACGTCCCGCAGTTCCTGCGCGCGAGCGTGAGGGGGAATGTTGACGCATATCAAGATCCAGCGCCTCGGGTAGCGGCACAATGCTGGCACCTTGCCAATGCTGTTTCCGCTATCAGAGAAGACCTCCATGGGTGCCTGGCTTAGCAACATCTCGCTGAAATATAAATTCTGGGCGGTCAACGCTGTCGCCTTCGTCACCACCCTGCTGTTGGTGTTGTACGCCGTACAGCTCGAACAGCAGGCCCGCAGTCATGCCTCTCAAGCGTCCGCTCAGGCACAGGCGCGATTGCTCAACGCCTGGCCTGCCGGGCAAGCGCTGCCCAAAGCCGATAACCTGCTGACATTCAGTCGCGGGCAGGCACCGTTGCTGAACGAGCAGCCCGTGCTGGAACTGGCGGATGCCAACGGCTGGGTCGAGATCAACTCGATGCCGCTATTCGGCGACAACCTGCTGATGGGCGCCGAAGTGTTCACGCGCACCGATGGTCAACAGGTGGCGGTGATCGCGTATGGCCCGAGCCTGAGCCAGGTGTTCGGTGAGCGTTTCGCCAACTACGCGGTCGCGGTGTTCATTCTGATGCTGGCGATGCTCGGCGCGTCGCAACTGTTGATCCGTTTTCTGCTCAGCCAGCTCAACACTTTGAAAGACGTGATGCTTCACGTTGAGAAAACCGGCGACCTCTCGGCCCGTGTACCGCTGGCCTGCAACGACGAGGTCGGGCAGATGGCCGGCGCGTTCAACGCCATGCAGGCCGGTTATCAACGGGTGGTCACCACTGTCGCCAACACCGCGCGGCAACTGGATGTCGGCGCCGCGCGGCTGGCATCGAGCATGAACGAGGTTCGTCACGGCATGCTGGGCCAGCAAAGCGAAACCGACCAGGCCGCCACGGCGATCAACGAAATGACCGCCACCGTCTATCACATCGCCCAGCACGCCGGCGCCACCCGCGACCTTTCGCAAACCGCCGACACCCTGGCCGGCAGCGGCCAGGAAGTGGTCAGTCGCGTGCAGAAGTCGATTGCAGGGTTATCCACTGGCGTGCAGCAGACGGCGGAGATGATTCAGCGCCTGGCCGAGGACAGTCAGAAAATCAACGGCGTGGTCAATGTCATTCACAGCATCGCCGAGCAAACCAACCTGCTGGCACTGAACGCCGCGATTGAAGCGGCCCGGGCCGGGGAAATGGGACGTGGCTTTGCAGTGGTCGCCGATGAAGTGCGCAACCTGGCCAAACGTGTGCAGACCTCGACCGATGAGATCACCCTGATGGTCTCGGCGCTGCAGGCCGGAACCCGGGACGCGGTGGACTTCATGCAGGAAAGCTCGTTCAAGGCCGACGACTGCGTGCAACAGGCTCAAGAGGCCGGCGCCGCATTGCTGGAAATCACCAGCGCCGTGGCGCAGATGCGTGAAAGCAACACGCAGATCGCCGTGGCGGCCGAGCAGCAGAGCCAGGTGGCGGAAGAGATGAACCGGGCGGTGGTGAGCATTCGCGATGTGACCGAGAACACCGTGCAGCAGACGGTGGATTCGGCGACGACCAGTAATGAGTTGGCGGCGTTGGCCGGCGAGTTGAGCAAGGCCATTGGGCAGCTCAAGCTGTAACGGCCCCATCGCGAGCAGGCTCGCTCCCCCATTTGAAATGCATTCCAATGTGGGAGAGAGGCCGGCCTGTCGGCAAAGGTGCCAGCCCGGTCAACATCAATATTGCCCATGACACCTATCACTCCGATAGCCATCCTTGATTCGCCGCCCGCCCATGCCGCGCCTATTCTTCAACCATGTGTTCAACATGGATCGAGGATCAGCATCATGGGCAAACGTCACCCCAACCTTCCCGCCTGGCAATGGCGCGCGTACCCGGACAATCACCAGCACCCGGCTAATCTGGTGTTGCACCTGATTGCCGTGCCGCTGTTCATCGTGGCGTTTCTGCTGCTGGTGTGCGGTGTGTTCAGCCTGAGCTTTGCGAACTTCGCGATTGGCGTCATCGGCCTGCTGGCGGCATTGGGCCTGCAACGCCACGGTCACAGCCTGGAGGCGCAAGCCTCCGAGCCGTTCAGTGATCGCAAGGACGCGGTATCGCGCCTGCTGGTCGAGCAATTCCTGACCTTCCCACGGTTTTTCCTCAGCGGCGGCTGGTGGCGCGCCTGGCGTGAGCGCCACCGTCGTCACTGATCAGGCGAAAATCGTCACCGTCTGCCGGCTCATGGCAATCAACTGACCCTGTGCGTTCCACAGCTTCGCCGCCGCGTGACCGTAGCCGTCAGCGGCATGTTCGATTTCAACGAAGTATTTGCACCAGTCCAGCGTGCTCAGTTCCAGCAGTGGCTGGACGAATTCGATGGTCCAGGTCAGCGTGCTGCCCATCGCGACTTTCGTCAGGTGCGGCAACAGCGCCGGTGGCCAGGCGTCCACCAATGCCAGGATATGCGCCTCACTGACCGCCTCTTCCTTCACGTCCCCACGCAAGCGCACCCAGCCGCCCATCTCGCGGGATTTATTACCGGTGAACGGCAGACCGCCAACGCTCCAGCGCATCGCCAGATGGCGCATGAACTCCGGGGTCACGCCTTTGATGTACGGCAGTTCCTGGCAGTCATCCCAGTGTTTCATTTCCGGGGCCGCCGTCGCCGATACCGCCACTTCGGACGGTCGCGAGGCGCCGAAGCTGCCCTGGATCAGCGTCACCACCTGGCCCTTCTGCATCGCCCGCCCCAGTACCTGGCTGACAGCCTTGCCTTCGCGCAGGACATCCACTTCAAAACTGACCGGCACTTCAGGCTCGACCGGCCCGACAAAAGTGATCGCCAGCGAACGCACGGGGCGATCCGCCGGCACCCTGGCGCGCATGGCTTCGTATTGCAAAGCCGCCACCAGGCCGCCGAAGCTGGCACGCCCCTGTGCCCATTCGGCCGGAATAGACAGCTCCAGCGGCTGGCTGCGGACGGCGTCGAGCAGATCGGAAAAGCGCATGAAAACCTCAAGGGCAGAAAAGGATGGAGGAATGTTAACCAGCCACGGGGGACGACACAGCGCTTATTCTGGCCAAAGAGACTGACAGATAGGCCGCAATCGGATCGAACACAACTTTCATGTTCAACACAAGCCCGCTCCCACAGGGTTTTGTGTTGTCCGCCCTATTGGCGATGAGACCCACATTGGATCGGCGGAGGTTTCAGGATTTGAAACAGGCGGCACTGAGTTTGTCGAGGACTCGGTCCGCACGACCCTCAGCGTTGACCATGGTGGTTTTCCACACGGCCACGCAAGGCTGCAAATCGGCTTCCTGTTCGGCCCGGGCCAGCCATTGCCAGCAATCGTGCCAATCGCCCAATGCGGCCTGGGCCGATTTCAGTCTGGGCAGTGCCGGTTTCGGCAAGCGATCCAGCTCGGGATACGCTTCGATGCCGTAGCGAACGCGTTTGATCAACAGGCGCAGACGATGGCGATCATGGGCGGGATCATGCAGCGCCTGGTCGAGTTTCTTCCATTGTTTGGCCAGGCGTTTCCCGATGCGTTGACCCAAGCCCTTGAGCAACCCCTGACGCTGCGAGGCGCGCAAGAAACGCGGAAAGGCGTCAAGGATCATCAGCAACTGCGCCAGCTCAGGGCTCGCCGCAACGGCCGGATAAGCCTTGGCCATCTGCGCCATGCGTCGCTGCGCTGCTTCGGGTTGATCGTGCTCAAGCAAGTACGCCGCCAGCACCTCACGATCTCGCAACGGCGTGGTCAGGTCACCGACCCGGGACGCCGCCACTTCCAGCTGCTCGACCCCGGGCAAGCCGCGCAATGGACGCAGCAGACTGCGCAAACGGCGAACCGTGGTGCGCAGATCGTGCAACGCTTCCGGGTCTGTTCGAGCACTCAAACGGGCCTGACAGGCCAGCAAACGGACTTCCAGGCCCAGAACATGAGCCACCAACCGATTAATCATGGGATTGACTCCAATTAGGAGCCGGCTTGCTGGCGAGGGTGGCCGTGATGGCGCCATCGCCGGCAAGCCGGCTTCTACAGACTAGCGCCTTGATTAACGGCCGGCACGTGACTCACGAATATAGAAGCGTGCCTTTTCGGCTTTCTTGGTGCAGCCTTCGAACGCTTCGAATTGCTGCTGGGTCTTGGCGCCGGTCAGTAACGACAGGGCCTTGGAGTAACTGACGGTGCCGGCGAAACCTTCGGCCTTGGCCAGGTCCAGCTCATGCCACGCGGCATCGATCCCGCTGCCACAGCTGTCACGGTAAGCGGTTTTACCGGCACAACCGGCGAGTGCCAGCGCAATCAAGGGCACACAGATCCAGGCTTTCATCACTTACACCTCAACAATAGGTAAACAGTCGTGCACGTAAGACGGTCTGGCGCGTGAAAAGTGCCTTGCTCCCGCCGCGCAAACTCTAGCGCTGGCGAGAATACCCCCTGCCGCCATGGAGTGTCGAAAAAACGACGCCGTCACCCTGCCATACGACCTTAGCGATTGAAGCACAGCCCTCGATGGGTGCATTGTTGAACCTTGTTCAGAAGAGGTCGATTCATGAAAAAGCGTGTCGCACTGGTGTTGGGCTCAGGTGGAGCCCGGGGCTATGCCCATATCGGTGTCATTGAAGAGATCGAACGGCGTGGCTACGACATCGCCTGCATTGCTGGCTGCTCGATGGGCGCCGTGGTGGGCGGGATTTATGCGGCCGGCAAACTGGACGAATACCGGAACTGGATCGAAAGCCTGGATTACCTCGACGTGTTGCGCCTGGTGGACGTCAGTTTTCGGCTGGGGGCGATTCGCGGCGAGAAGGTCTTCGGGCAGATCCGCAAGATCGTCGGCGAAATCAATATCGAAGACTTGCGCATCCCCTACACGGCGGTCGCCACCGACCTGACCAACCAGCAGGAAATCTGGTTTCAGGAAGGTTGCCTGCACCAGGCGATGCGCGCCTCGGCGGCAATTCCGAGCCTGTTCACCCCGGTGATGCAGGGCAATCGCATGCTGGTAGACGGCGGCATCCTCAACCCGTTGCCGATCGTGCCGGTGGTGTCGAGCCATTGCGACCTGATCATCGCGGTCAATCTCAACTCCACCAACCAGCGCCACTATAAATTGCCGGTGATCCAGCGCCCCGCCGCGTTCAGGACCCGGTTTGACAGCCTGATCAACTCGGTGGGCTCGAAGTTGCCGTTCCGCCGCAAGCAAGCGGAGAAATTGCTGCTGCTGGAAAAAGAAGCGTTGATTGCAGAAGCAGCCGAGATCAACCCCTGGATCGAGTCCGCCGAACCCGAAGCCCAGCAACCGGCGGCTGCTCCTGAACGCGACGGCGCACCGAAGTCCGCCACCGGTTCGTTCATCATCGATAACGTGGGCCCGGCGTCCTTGCTGGATTTGATCAACCAGAGTTTCGAGGTGATGCAGACGTCGTTGGCGCAGTACAAGATTGCCGGGTATCCGCCGGATATTCTGATCAACGTGCCAAAGCGGGTGTGCCGGTTTTTCGAGTTTTACAAGGCGCCGGAGTTGATCGCGCTGGGGCGCGAAATTGCGCGGGATACGCTGGACAGGTATGAGAGCGAGCGAGATCGAGAATCCTGACGTTCTCGGGAGGCTGTTAGAACCTCATCGCTGGCAAACCCGGCTCCCACAGGATTTGTATCGTTCACAAGTACTGTGATCACCTCAACACCTGTGGGAGTTGGCTTGCCAGCGATGGGGCTGGATCAGGCAACACAAATACTAAAGCCCACCCTCACTCAACAACCGATACCCAACCCCCGCCTCGGTCACGATAAACCTCGGCTGCATCGGATCATCCGCCAGCTTCTGCCGCAAATGCCCAACCACAATCCGCAAATAGTGGCTGTCTTCGGTATGGGTCGGCCCCCAGATATCCTTGAGCAATTGCTGCTGGGTGATCACCCGCCCCGGATGCCGCGCCAGTTGCGCCAGCACCGCGTACTCCTTGCGGGTCAACGCCACTTCGACACCGTCGAGCAGCACCCGGCGATAGGCCAGGTCCACAGTCAACGGGCCGAACGCCAGCGCCGCTTGTTGAGCCTCGCCCACCGGCGCCTGTCGCAACAGGGCACGCACCCGCGCCAGAAACTCCTGAATGCCGAACGGTTTGGTCACGTAGTCATTGGCGCCGCCATCCAGTGCTTCGACTTTCTGCCCTTCGCTGGCACGCACCGACAGCACCAGCACCGGCACCGTCGACCATTCGCGAAATTCGCGCAGCACTTGCTGGCCGTCCATGTCCGGCAGGCCGAGGTCGAGCACCAGCAGGTCCGGTTTGTTCAACGCGGCCTGTGCCAGACCTTCCGTTCCGGTGCCGGCCTCCAGTACTTTATAGCCTTGGGAAGCGAGGCTGATGCGCAGGAATTTACGGATCTGCGGTTCGTCGTCGATGACCAAAATGGTCGCGGTCTGGCTCATTATTTCTGATCGTGGCATGGAGAATTCCAAAGGGTATCAGGCTTCACTGTCAGCGCTCACTTTCAAACGCAGGCTGCTCCTGCAACGGCAAATGAAGGGTGATGCAAGTGCCACGCCCTTCGATACCCTCGCCGACGCTGATTCGCCCGCCGTGTGCACCGACCATGCCCTGACAGATCGCCAGTCCCAGCCCCGTGCCCTGCCCGCCACGATCCCCCCGCGCGGCGGTGTAGAACATGTCGAAAATCTTCGCCCGCTCCTCCTCCGGAATCCCCGGGCCTTCATCGCTGACCGAGAAGAACAGCTCGTTTTCATCCGCGCCGGCGCGCAATTGCAAACGCCCATGCACCGGTGAAAACCGTGCAGCGTTTTCCAGCACGTTGACCAGCGCCTGTTCGATCAGCGCGGCGTGAACGTAGAGCAGCGGCAGCTCCGCAGGTACGTCAGTGCTGACCTGCAATGGCGCCAGCACCGCGCGCAGGCGATTGAGCGAGCTGCCCACGATGTCGGCCGGCGACACCCAGTCCCGCGCCAGCTTCAACGCGCCGTGGCCGAGACGGGTCATGTCCAGCAGGTTTTGAATATAGCGATCAAGGCGTTCGGCTTCATCGCGGGTGCCTTCGAGCAGTTCCCGGCGATCCTCCAGCGGGATGGCTTCGCCGAGCGCCAACAGGCTGTCGATGCTGCCGCGCATGGAGGTCAGCGGTGTACGCAAATCGTGGGACACCGAGGCCAATAAGGCACTGCGCAGTTGCTCGGTTTCGCCGTGCAGCCGCGCCGCTTCCAGGTCTTCGGCCAACTGCGCACGCGCCAGCGCCTGGGCCAGCGGCTGACTCAGCGCGGTCAGTAACCGTCGACGCTGACCGCTCAAGGTCTGCCCTTCTTTGGCACAGACGCCGAGCAGCGCCAGCGGCCCGTCTTCCACCGACAGCGGCCACCACCACCAACGCCCGAACGGCAACGTGCCGGTGCCCGCGCCCGCGGGTTGATCGTGTTGCCAGGCCCAATCGGCGGCGGCGCGTTCGGCTTCGGAAAGCTCCAGCGGGCCACCGGTTTCGACTTTCCAGCCGCTCTGGCCATCGCGATTGAGCAGGCACAATTGCAGATCGCTCCAGCCCTCGAGGTGATGAGCGGCGGCATTGACCACGGCCTGACGGTCAGTGGCAGCCGTCAGTTTGCGCGAAAGGTCGAGCAGTTCGGTGGTTTCCTCCTGGGTGTCGCGCAAGGCCTGCAATTGCCGCCGCTGACGCGCCGCGAGGTTGCCGGTGAGCGCGGCCATCAACAGGAAGAACAGCAAGGTCAACACGTCTTCTTCGCGCTGGATGCTGAAGGAAAAATTCGGTGGAATGAACAGGAAATCGTAAGTCAGGAAGGACAGCGCGGCACAGGCCAGCGCTGGGCCGAGGCTGCTGCGCACCGCCACCAGCAACACGGCGGCGAGGAACACCAGTGAAATATTGGGCAGCGGCAAGACACTCGCCACCGCCCAGGCCAGCGCACTGGCGAGCACGGTTGCGACCAGCGCCAGCGCATAGTCGAACCACACCAGCGACTGTGCGGGACGTTGTCTTGGTGGGTCCTGTTCGTGATCGTTGTCGATGACGTTGATTTCCAGCCCGCGCGCATGGCGCAACAAACGCTCGGCCAAGCCGCCACCGAACAGCCGACGGCGCAATCGCTGCCGGGACCGGCCGACCAGGACCAGGCTGGCGCGTCGTTCAGTGGCGTGCTGAATCAGGGTTTTCGCCACCTCACCGGCCCGCAGCAATACCACTTCACCCCCGAGGCGTTCGGCCAGTTGCTGGGCACTTTGCAAACGCAGGCGTGATTGCTCATCACGCACGCTGCCGGTATCCACATGCACCAGACTCCACGGCAGATGCCTGCGCTGAGCGACGCGGCTGGCGTGACGCACCAGACGCTCGGCCTGGGCATCACCATCGACGCCAACCAGCAAACGGCCGCGCACCGTCGGTGCGGCCTGGCCGAGCTGACGATACCCCTGGGTCAGGTCGTTATCGACCTGAGCTGCAGCAGTTTGCATCGCCAGCTCACGCAGGGCGGTGAGGTTGGTCTGGGAGAAGTACGCATCGATGGCCGCCCGCGCCTGCTCCGGCACATAGACTTTGCCGTCACGCAAACGCTCAAGCAGCTCCCGTGGGGGCAAGTCGATCAGCAGCAGTTCATAGGCTTCTTGCAGCACCCAGTCCGGCAGGGTTTCGCGGACCTGCACGCCGGTGATACCGCGCACCTGATCATTGAGGCTCTCCAGGTGCTGAACGTTGACCGTGGTGTACACGTCGATGCCGGCGGCGAGCAGTTCCTGGATGTCTTGCCAGCGTTTGGCGTGACGACTGCCCGGTGCATTGGTGTGGGCCAGTTCGTCCACCAGCACCAGTTTCGGCTTGGCGGCGAGCAAGCCGTCGAGGTCCATTTCTTCGAGGGTCACGCCACGGTATTCCGAGCGCACCAGGGGTTGCTGCGGCAAGCCGCCGAGCAGCGCTTCGGTTTCGGCACGGCCATGGGTTTCGACCACGCCGGCGATGAGTTTCACGCCCTGGCGCTGTTGGGTATGGGCGGCTTGCAGCATGGCGAAGGTCTTGCCGACACCGGGCGCGGCGCCGAGGAAAACCTTGAGCCGGCCACGGCCATCGCGGGGCAGGTCTGCTAACAGCGCGTCGGCGCGGCCGGAGTCACTCATGCTTTGATATCTCTTTTTTTCAGAGGTTGATGGGGTGGATTGTTCTGCCGCCATCGCTAGCAGGCTAGCGCCCACAAGAAGTCAGCACTCACCTGTGGGAGCTAGCCTGCCAGCGATTGACGCCACCACCGATCTACAGTTTTTCCAACGCCATGTTCAGCGCCAACACATTCACCACCGGCGGCCCCACCAACGGCTGCTCGATGTGCGCATCCAACAGGTTCTGGAGCGTCGCCACCGGCAGATTCCGCGCCGCCGCAACTCGCGCCAGTTGATAGGCAATTGCCGCCGGTGGCAAGTGTGGATCAAGCCCGCTGCCCGAAGTGGTCAACAGCGCCAACGGTACCGGTCCCTGACCCGGCACCAACAGTTTGTTGGCATCGTCGATCACCCGAGTGGCCAGTGCCGGGTTGCTTGGCGAGAGGTTGCTGGCGCCACTCGACACCGTGGCGAAAGCGCCGGCAGATGGCCGTGGATGGAACCACGCGTCACCGGTGAAATCCTGGGCAATCAGCGAGGAGCCGCGGACTTTGCCGTCGGCGTCGCGCACAAGGCTGCCATTGGCCTGATCCGGAAACGCGACCTGCGCGACACCGGTGACCACTAACGGGTAAGCGACGCCGGTGATCAGCGTCATCAGGACCAGCAGGCTCAGGGCCGGACGTATCATTGTGGACATTTCAAAATCCTCGAATTCGGTGAAAAACTGCGTTTGGTCAGGTGGACCGTGGTGTGTTCATCGCGAGCAAGCTTGCTCCTACGGGGCGGAGACGTTCGTGACACTCGCGTACACCGTAGGAGCCGGCTTGCCGGCGATCGAGCGCGCAGCGCTCGCCAGGGTCAAACCAGATGCAACGCCGTCAACAGCATGTCGATCGCCTTGATGCCCACAAACGGCACCAGAATCCCGCCCAGCCCATAGATCAGCAGATTGCGACGCAGCAACGCCGCCGCACTCGCCGCCTGCACCCGCACGCCGCGCAACGCCAGTGGAATCAGCACCACAATGATCAAGGCGTTGAACACAATCGCCGACAGAATCGCGCTCTGCGGGCTGGTCAAGTGCATGACGTTGAGCACGCCCAATTGCGGGTAGATCGAGGCAAACAGCGCCGGCAGAATCGCGAAGTATTTGGCCACGTCGTTGGCAATGGAAAAGGTCGTCAGCGCACCGCGGGTCACCAGCAATTCCTTGCCGATCTGCACCACGTCCAGCAGCTTGGTCGGGTCGCTGTCGAGGTCGACCATGTTCGCCGCTTCGCGCGCCGCTTGCGTGCCATCGTTCATCGCCATACCGACGTCCGCCTGGGCCAGGGCCGGGGCGTCGTTGGCGCCGTCGCCGCACATGGCGACCAGACGACCGTCATTCTGCTCATGACGAATACGCGCCAGTTTTTTCTCCGGCGTGGCTTCGGCCAGCACGTCGTCCACACCCGCTTCGGCCGCAATCGCTGCTGCGGTCAGCGGGTTGTCGCCGGTCACCATGACGGTGCGAATCCCCAGTTTGCGCAGCTCGGCAAAACGTTCGCGGATGCCGGGTTTGACCACGTCCTTGAGGTGGATCGCACCGAGCAATTTACCGTCGACGCAGACCAGCAATGGCGTGCCGCCGCTCTGGGCAATCTTGTCGATTTCACGGGACAGAGCAGGTGCGAGATCGGCGCGTTTCAGGCCGACGAACGCCAACAGCGAATCCACTGCGCCTTTGCGATACACGCGGCCCTGATAGTCAACGCCGGACAGACGGGTTTCAGCGCTGAACGGTACGGCGGTCAAGAGCTCGGTGCTTGGCTCAGGCTGCGGATGCAGGCCCCGCAGGTACTCGACGATGGATTTACCTTCCGCCGTGTCATCGGCCAGCGAAGCGAACAGCGCGCCCTCGGCCAGCTCCTTGGCGTTCACCCCCGGTGCGGTATACACCGCGGTGCAACGACGGTTACCAAAGGTGATGGTGCCGGTCTTGTCCAGCAGCAGGACATGCACGTCCCCCGCCGCTTCCACGGCGCGGCCGGATTTGGCGATCACGTTCAGGCGCACCAGACGGTCCATCCCGGCGATACCGATGGCCGAGAGCAAACCGCCGATGGTGGTCGGAATCAGCGTGACCAGTAACGCCACCAGGAACACCAGCGGCAGGCTGCCGTTGGCGAAGTGGGCGAACGGTTGCAGGGTGACGACCACCAGCAGGAAGATCAGCGTGAGGCCGATCAGCAGGATGTCGAGCGCCACTTCGTTCGGGGTTTTCTGGCGTTTGGCGCCTTCGACCAGCGCGATCATGCGGTCCAGTGTCGACTCGCCAGGGTTGGCGGTGATGCGCACCAGCAGCCAGTCGGAGACCAGGCGAGTGTTGCCGGTGACGGCCGAACGGTCGCCGCCGGATTCGCGGATCACCGGTGCGGATTCACCGGTAATCGCCGCCTCGTTAACTGCCGCGATGCCTTCGATGACTTCGCCGTCACCGGGAATCATTTCCCCGGCTTCGACGCGCACCACATCGCCCTTGCGCAGGCTGGTCGCCGGCACCACTTGAAAGGCGCCATTGCTGGTTTTGCGGCGCGCACTCAAACCTTCGCTGCCGGCCTTGAGGCTGTCGGCGCGGGCCTTGCCGCGGCCTTCGGCCAGGGCTTCGGCGAAGTTGGCGAAGAGCACGGTGAACCACAGCCACAGTGCGATTTGTGCAGCGACAAAGGTCGGCACGGCGCTGTCGGGAATGAAGCACAACACGGTGGTCAGCACGGCGGTCAGTTCGACCACCAGCATCACCGGCGCACGCTGCAATTGCCGCGGATCGAGCTTGACGAAGGCTTGCACCAGCGCCGGGCGCCACAGGGCCGAGATCGCGGTTTTCGGTTGCTCCGGCGCCTTCACGGCGACGGGTTTAGTTGCGGGCAAATTCATCATCAGATCCTCAGAAGCCCATGCTCAAGTGTTCAGCGATTGGACCCAGCGCCAGCGTCGGCAAGAAGGTCAAACCACCCACCAGCAAAATGGTCACGGTCAGCAATGTCACGAACAGCGGGCCATGCGTCGGGAAGCTGTTCTGGCCAATCGGTGCGGTTTTCTTCATCGCCAGGCTGCCGGCCAGGGCCAGTACCGGGAGGATGTAACCGAAGCGACCGATCAACATGCCAAAACCGAGCATCAGGTTGTGAAACGGTGTGTTGGCGCCGAAACCGCCGAACGCCGAACCATTGTTCGCGCCGGCCGACGTATAGGCATAAAGCAACTGGCTGAAACCGTGGGCACCGGGGTTGGTTACCGAGGCCACCGGACCTGGCAGGCTGGCGGCAATCGCACTGAGCACCAGCACGCCGACCGGCATCACCAGCAAGGTCACCACCAGCAATTGCACTTCCTTGGCCTGCAGTTTCTTGCCGAGGTATTCCGGTGTACGACCGATCATCAGGCCGGCGAGGAACACCGCGATCAGCACGTTAAGCAACATGCCGTAGAGCCCGGCGCCGACGCCGCCGAAGATCACTTCGCCGACCATCATGTTGACCAGCGCGACCATGCCGCTCAGCGGGTTGAGGCTGTCATGCATGCCGTTGACCGAACCGTTGGACGCTGCGGTAGTGGTCACCGACCACAGCACGGTGGCGGTGGTGCCAAAGCGCGCTTCCTTGCCTTCCAGCGGCGCAGTCTGTTCGACGGCGACGTTGTTCAGGCCAGGGTTCGGTTGGTTTTCCGCCCACAACGAGGTGGCGCCGCCGATCAGGAACAACGCCAGCATGCAGGCGATGATTGCGCGGCTCTGACGCAGGTCCTTCACGTAATGGCCGAAGGTGAACACCAGGGCGGCGGGGATCAGGATGATCGAGGAAACTTCGAACAAGTTGCTCCACGCCGTCGGGTTCTCGAACGGGTGCGCCGAGTTGACGCCGAAGAAGCCACCGCCGTTGGTGCCCAGTTGCTTGATCGCAATCTGGCTGGCGGCCGGGCCGAGCGGGATCACCTGATCGACGCCTTGCATCGTCACGGCATTCACGTACTGCGCGAAGGTTTGTGGCACGCCCTGCCAGACCAGATACAGCGCCAGCAGCAGGCACAGCGGCAACAAGCCGTAGAGGGTGGCGCGGGTCATGTCGACCCAGAAGTTGCCAAGGGTCTTGGTCGATTTGCGACCGATACCGCGGCACAGCGCAACCAGCACAGCGAGGCCGGTGGCGGCGCTGACGAAGTTCTGCACGGTAAGGCCGGCCATCTGACTCAGGTAGCTCAGCGAGGCTTCGCCGCTGTAGGCCTGCCAGTTGGTGTTGGTCATGAAACTGACGGCGGTGTTGAACGCCAGCGTCCACTCCTGACCCGGCAGGTTTTGCGGGTTGAGCGGCAAGTGATCCTGGAACAACAGGATCGCGAACAACAGCAAGAAGCCCGCAAGGTTGAAGGCGAGCAAGGCCAGGGTGTATTTCTGCCAGCTCTGTTCGGCCTGCGGATCAACGCCGGCCACCCGATAACAACCACGCTCCACCGGTCCCAGGATCGGTGTCAGCCAGGTGCGCTGCCCCTCCATGACCTTGTAGTAGAACCGCCCAAGAAACGGTGCCGGGACCAATACCACCGCGAAAAACGCGAGGACCAGCCAATAGTCATAACTGTGCATAGCCGCTCCTAGTTCCGGTCCGCGCGCAACAGCGCAACCAACAGATAAATGAACAGCCCCACTGCCAATAGCAGTGACACCCCGTCCAGAACGCTCATGGAAGTTCTCCGTGTTACGGCGTATTGCCGCGTGTGGAGCCATTGTCGGAAGGAAGGCTGTAAAGGAGCGAGGTCGAGGGTGTTGGCTGTGCATAAAGAAAGCGTAAAGAGTGGGTTTATGGCTTTGTTACAGCGTTGTCTGGGCGGGCCCCATCGCTAGCAGGCTAGCTCCCACAGGGGTTTGATGTTGTTTGGGCCACCGCAGTCCAATGTGGGAGCGAGCCTGCTCGCGATGGCGGCAGAACTGACAACCGCGCCCTCAACTGGCGCACAAAAATGCATGCATCCAGCAGCTAACATCCCCGATACGACACCTTTTTACGCTTTACGACTGCCATCACCCCACTGGCACGCCCGCTGCACACGCCCTCCCCGAGCTTTCCAAACCGTTCAGGGAGCAAACGCATGAACACACAACTCAAACCCACGCTGGGCACGCTGCACCTGTGGGGCATCGCGGTCGGGCTGGTGATTTCCGGTGAGTATTTCGGCTGGAGTTACGGCTGGGGCGTGGCGGGCACACTCGGTTTTCTGGTGACGTCCTTTATGGTCGCCACCATGTACACCTGCTTCATCTTCAGTTTCACCGAACTGACCACTGCCATTCCCCACGCAGGCGGTCCCTTCGCCTACAGCCGCCGCGCCTTTGGCGAGAAAGGCGGACTGATCGCCGGGCTGGCGACGCTGATCGAATTCGTCTTCGCCCCACCCGCCATTGCACTGGCCATTGGCGCGTACTTGAACGTGCAGTTCCCGGCACTTGATCCGAAACACGCAGCGGTCGGCGCCTACATCGTGTTCATGGGCCTGAACATCCTCGGCGTGAAACTGGCGGCCACCTTCGAGCTGGTGGTCTGTGTACTCGCGGTGGCTGAATTGCTGGTGTTCATGGGCGTTGTTGCGCCGGCGTTCAGTTTCAGCAACTTCGCGCTGAATGGCTGGGCCGGTTCCGATGTGTTCGGCGCACCGGCGATTACCGGGATGTTCGCGGCGATTCCATTTGCCATCTGGTTTTTCCTCGCAATCGAAGGCGCGGCCATGGCCGCCGAAGAAGCCAAGGACCCGAAACGCACGATTCCCAAGGCGTACATCAGCGGGATTTTGACCCTGGTGTTGTTGGCCATGGGCGTGATGTTCTTTGCCGGCGGCGTCGGCGACTGGCGCACCCTGTCGAACATCAACGACCCGCTGCCGCAAGCGATGAAAACCGTGGTCGGCGAAAGCTCCGGCTGGTTGCACATGCTGGTGTGGATCGGCCTGTTCGGCCTGGTGGCGAGTTTCCACGGGATCATCCTCGGCTACTCGCGGCAGTTCTTCGCCCTCGCCCGTGCCGGTTACCTGCCGGCGTCGCTGGCCAAACTCTCACGGTTCCAGACGCCACACCGGGCAATCATCGCCGGCGGTGTGATCGGCATCGCGGCAATCTACAGCGACGGTTTGATCAACCTCGGCGGCATGACGCTGACCGCCGCGATGATCACCATGGCGGTATTTGGCGCGATCGTGATGTACATCATGAGCATGCTCAGCCTGTTCAAACTGCGTAAAACCGAGCCGAACCTGGAGCGCACGTTCCGCGCGCCGTGCTACCCGCTGGTGCCGTTCATTGCGCTGTTACTGGCCGTGGTGTGCCTGGTGGCGATGGCCTGGTTCAATACGCTGATCGGCTTGATTTTCCTCGGCTTCATGGCGGTGGGTTTCGTGTACTTCATGTTGACCGCGCAATTGCGCGCCGATGCACCAGCGGACGCGATGTTGACCGGGCTTTAAACAGTCGCGGTGCTGCTGGCATATCAGGCATAGAATGGAACCAGTGCGAAGCTGAATCGCTCAAAGTGGTATGCACGATCGATTGGCGAAACCCGCCAATCGGCCTGCCCTCAAGGAGAGCCCTATGCCCTGGTATGCCTGGTTGATTCTGGTCGTTGCAATCGGCTCGATCGTTGGCGGTTTGATGATGTTGCGTGACACCGCCAACAAGGTCGAACTGACCGATGAGCAACGTAAACGCGTCGCTGAGCGCAACGCGCAAGCGGACGCCAAGGATGCGCAGGACCGCTAAAACAAAAACCCTGTCATTCTCATCGAATGACAGGGTTTGGCGTTTCTACTGTTCCCATTCGGCCTTGGCGATGTGCAAGCCATGCAGCCCTTTGTATGCCGCTCGCTCAGGCTGGCTCCAGCCTTCGAGCAACGAATCCTCCAGTTTGTAAATCTCTACCCCGAGCGGGCGACACACGCTCAGCGGGTCCTGCGCGTCCGGCCCCCACATGGCCAGCGACAGATCGCCACCCGGACAGGTCGAGAGTGCACACAACAAATCGATCTCGGCAAAGAACTCCAGGTAATCGCCCTTCTGCGCCGGACAGGCTTTCATGAAGTACATGTCGTCGTGGTTGAGCCCGGTGCATTGGAAAATGTTCAGCACATCATGCACGTCGAATTCGGTTAAGCCGTGGGGCAATACCGCGCGAGTCAGGTTGGAATGGCAGTGATGGTGAAAGTCTTCGCCGGTGAGCATTTTGTTCACATAGGGATCGCAGCGGGTGCCGAGCAAGTCGTGCAGGCGTCCGCCATGTTCGTCGATGCCGTAGCCGGCCAGGCTGTCATCGGTGATGGTCACCAGCGGCCGCAAGAATGGCAGGTTCGACCAGAGCCGGTCGTGAGTGCTGACATGTGCCCCCTGCAACTGCCGCGTGCGCGACGCCCACAAGCGTTCGCGCGGATCGTTGGCATTCCAGACATTGAAATCCCCGACTTGCGGGCCGACCGGCGTGGTCACACGAAACACATGCCCGGCCGGGACGTTCCAGGCGCGGCCGGTGCGGATCGGCACTTCGAACTGCTCGATCAGCGTGCGCCCCTCCTGTGTATCCCGGATCTTTTCATAGAAGGCTTTGTCCACCTGCAAGGCTGAACCTTTGCTGACTTGGTAGGCCGCCGGATAGTCTTTGTACATGGCACGAATCCTCGATCAGTGAGGGGAAGAAGGGGCAAGCATTTGCAAGAGAAGGTGTTCGGAGTCGTCAAGATAAAGGCTCATGGCGTCCTCGGCGGCGCGTTTGTCGCCCTCGGCCAATAGCTCGTGGATCTGCCGGTCGCGCGCCAGCCACGGTGCCTGAAACCGTGACTCATCGGGTGCGGAGCAAAACACCAGGCGCAGTTGCGCAACGACATTGGTGAAGAACTCATCGAACAACGGGCTACGCAGCAACCCGACGATGTGTTGATGAAACGCCAGACTGTGCGTGCCCACGGCACGCCAGTCCTCGCGCTCCCGGGCCAGTTGAGTGGCTTCCAGGGCCTGGAGCATCCGGTCGGACTGATAATCGCGCAGCGGCCGACTGGCGCTGATGGCCTGCAACTCCAGCGTGCGGCGAACATTGAACAGATCCCGCACATCGTCCACGCCCAGGCGACGCACCATCACGCCTTTGTTGCGTACATAGCGGGTCAGACCTTCCTGCCCCAGGCGATGCAAGGCTTCGCGAATGGTGTTGCGGGAGGCGTTGTAGGCTGACACCAGATCGTTTTCCACCAACGCCATACCGGGCAGCAAACGCCCGCCGATGATGTCGGCGCGCAACTCCAGGGTAATGTGGTCGGCCAGGGACAGTCCGCTCATACTTATTGCCTCATGATTGTTCAACAATCGTCCGCTAATGAGTAATCACTATCCGTGCCAGTTCCTTCGCAATGCTATGAAGAAGTTGGACGCATCTGCATGCTTTTTAGAAGTAGAAGTACAGTCACCATCCCATTCCCATTGGTTAAGATGGCGCATTGTTGCGGAGACTCCCGATGCGTTACTCGCAAGACCACAAAGCCCAGACCCACCAACGCATCATCAAGGAAGCCTCAGCGCGATTTCGCCGCGACGGTATTGGCGCGACCGGCTTGCAGCCGCTGATGAAAGCGCTGGGTTTGACTCACGGCGGCTTCTACTCGCATTTCAAATCCAAGGATGAACTGGTAGAGAAAGCCCTGCAGGCCGCAGGCGCCGAGGTGGAGATCGTCTGCGCTGAGCTGTTCGCTCAGGAGCGCCCACTGGAGGCGTTCATTGACGCGTATTTGTCCGAATGGCACCAGACTTCGCCCCATGAAGGGTGCCCGCTGCCGACCATGTCATCGGAACTCGGCATGCGCGGACAGCCAAGTCCGACCTCCGATGAGGTGCTCAATGCACGGCTCGAACAAATACAAGGCACCCTTGAAGGCGAGGGTGCCGCCGACCAGAGTATCTTCATCATGTCCGCAATGGTCGGGGCGCTACTGCTGTCGCGCAGTGTCGAGAGCGCCGATCTGGCCCAGCGGATTCTCGACGTCACACGCGAGTTTCTCAAAAAGCCCCGGGATTAACCCTCCCAGCGCTTGAAGAGTACGCTGGCATTGACCCCGCCGAACCCGAAGCCATTGGACAGCGCGTACTCGATCGCCATTGGCCGCGCCTGACCATGGACGATGTCCACACCTTGCGCGGCCGGATCCGGGTTATCCAGATTGAGGGTGGCCGGCACGATCTGATCACGGATCGCCAACAGCGTGAAGATCGCCTCGATCCCGCCCGCTGCGCCGAGTAAATGCCCGGTGGCCGACTTGGTCGACGTGACCGCAATCTTGTTATCCGTGCCGAACAACGATTTGATGGCCGCCAACTCTCCCAGATCTCCAACTGGCGTCGAGGTCGCGTGAGCATTGAGATGCTGCACCTGTGCGGCAGCAATCCCCGCCTGAGCCAGCGCCAGTGACATCGCGCGTCGCGCACCGCTGCCATCTTCGGGGCCGGCGGTCAGGTGATAGGCGTCAGCGCTGGTGCCGTACCCGACCAGTTCCGCCAGCGGTTGCGCGCCACGGGCCAGTGCATGCTCCAGGGATTCGATCACCAAAAGACCCGCGCCCTCTCCCATGACGAAACCATCGCGATCACGGTCGAATGGGCGCGAAGCACGTTCCGGGGTGTCGTTGAAACCGCTGGACAAGGCGCGAGCAGCGGCGAACCCGGCAAGGCTGACCCGATCGATCGCCGCTTCCGCGCCGCCGCACACCGCAATATCCGCTTCGCCACAACGAATCAGCCGCGCCGCATCGCCAATCGCCTGAACCCCGGCCGCACACGCCGTTACGGGAGCACCCAGTGGACCTTTGAAACCATGCTGAATCGACACATGGCCCGCGGCTAGGTTGACCAGAAACGAGGGAATGGTGAAAGGCGACAATCGCCGCGGGCCACGACTGTCGGTGGTGCGCACCGCATCGGCAATCGCGCCGAAACCGCCGACGCCTGAACCGATAATGGTAGCCGTGCGCTCCTGAGCATCAGCGGTTTGCGCCTGCCAACCGGCCTGCTCGATTGCCTGACGCGCCGCTTCCATGGCGAACAGTATGAAACGGTCCATCTTCTTCTGCTCTTTGGGTGGCGTCGCACGAACCGGATCAAAACCCGCCTCGGCATCTTCGGCCAGCGTCGGCACTGCGCCACCGACCTTGGCCGGCAGATCAGCCACGACGTCGTCCGGCAAACTGCGCAACCCGGAACGCCCGGCCAACAGGCGCGCCCAGACCGCTTCGACCCCGCTACCCAGCGGCGAAACCAAACCCATGCCCGTTACAACCACTCGACGTTCACTCATACCGCAACTACCTCAAGCCAATGGAAGGTGCCTCACTTGTAACGCGAAGCGGCCTTGCTTTTGGAAAGATTCGGCGCCATCACATGACGCGCCGCGACAAACGCATCCCATTCGGAAGCATCGGGCAACGAAGGAATGGTGATCAGTTCACCCTGGTCGAGACCGGACAACGCCGCATCGACCATCTCCCCCGCCTCCATCACCATGTCCGCCGGAATCTGGGTCGCGTCGACACCGGAGCGCTCCCAGATTTCCGTGCGTGTTACGCCGGGCAACACGGCTTGTACTTTGACACCGGTGCCATCGAGCTCGGCGTTCAACGACTGGGTCAGACTTAACACATAAGCCTTGCTGGCGCTGTAGGTTGCATTGAAACGCTCGGGAAACAGCGCCACCACCGAGGCAATGTTGATGATCGTGCCCCGGCCGGCTTTGGCAAAACTGGCGGCCGCCGCCGAAGCCAGGCGCGTGACCGTCGTCACGTTCAATTGAATCAAGCGTTCAACCTGGTCCAAATCGGCGTTGGCCAGCAAGCCATCAGACGCGACACCCGCGTTGTTCAGCAGCAGGCTGATACTCGAATCGCTGCGAAGGCGCTGCTCAAGTTTCAACACGTCGTCTTTTTGAGTCAGGTCGGCCTTGAGCACCTCGACCTGAATGCCGTGCTCGGTGCGCAACTTGCTCGCCGCGGCCTCAAGACGCGGCTCGTCGCGAGCGACCAGCAACAAATCAAAACCACGCGCCGCCAACCGCTCAGCGTAAATCGCGCCAATGCCGGAAGAAGCACCGGTAACGAGAGCCGTACCTTGGACCTGGACAGAATTCATGACAGTGCTCCTGGAAATGCACAAGGGAAAGAAAAGCGCCTGCGCTTCACAGCGCCAAGCCGAACGACGAATTTATTATAGGCATAATTCAATCACAATATGACAGCCGTAATTTTTCGCCCATCGACGGAAGGCGCTAAATCGCCACGTACGCCAGAATGCAAAAAGGCCGGTCAATGACCGGCCCATGGCGCTGAATTACAAGCTTAGTTCACCTCAAGCTTTTCGCGGTTCTTATCCAGAATGGCTTTGCCGATTCCCTTCACTTCGAGCAGCTCGTCTACCGACGCAAACGACCCATTACTTTCACGATACGCAACAATCGCCTTGGCCTTGGCCTCCCCGATGCCGGACAACTCTCGTTGCAAGGTTGATGCATCAGCGCCGTTGAGATTGATTCGGCCAGATTGTGATTGAGTAGAGATCTCCACAGCCACTGGGGCGGCAGACACCTCGGTTTTCACGGCCGGGGCCGCAAAAGCAACGATAGAACCGCTGGCGAGCAGAGCAAATAGCAGGGAACTGAAATAGCCGGTACGCATAGATGACACTCCATGACATCGATTGGGATAGCAGCTTTTCCGAAGCTGCCTCCCAAACTTAGGCGATGCCTGAAGCTTGTCAAAAACACGTCCGTTACAGGATGTGAAACAATCAGGATCACGGTGGGTCCAGCTATCCACCGCTTGCTTATGCAGTCAGTGGCATCTGCCCGAACTCGTTCCACTGACAGCTCCAGTGACGCTCGCCACCACAAGAACGGTGTCCAGCGCAACTTACTACGCGAGAGACCTGAGAGCCCTGATGATTTTGAGCGACTTCTAGAGTAATATCGCCGTCGACGTACAACCAACTCGTAAAAATACATAAAAGATAAAGGATTTGAGTGTGAACAATGCAAAAGCCACAACCAATAGTGATGAGATAGATCTAACAGCCATCATTATTCCTCTTTGGAAAAAAAAATGGCACATTCTAATATTCACATCAATCTGTGCGATTCTAGCGACTGTATGGTATTCAACTCTGCCCGTCCAATGGGTGGCCACGACCCATATTTCGCCTCCATCGCTTTATGATTTCTTTAAAGAAATAGACTTGCAAGTCCAGTCCCCTGAATTTAATCGTTATGGATTTGGACAAAACGGTGTATATAAAGCCATCAAAAAAGAAACGTTCTCTACGGCTGTTGGTGTGTTAGCGGTCAAAGGCGTCAACGTGGCAGACCCGGTCAAGGGAAGTAATATTTATACAGTATCCGTAGTATCCGACACTGAGGACTTGGCGAGATCTCAACTTAAATCTCGGTTGGTAGCGGCCAATGCCGAAGCAATAGCACTTAACCTTCCAGAACTTGCAGAAAACAAAAAAGTTAAAGCGTTCAACTCGCTAGGCGAATTGGGCACCATCAGCACAGCCAAAGTCCAGCACAGTCTGAAAGTTTTCATACTTCTTGGGATCATCGCTGGATTATTCATCGGCTGCACATTGGTTCTGTCCAAAGAGCTTTTTAATAAATATATCAAGCCGCTAGTCTAAAAGGAAAAACCTCTCTTGTGTTTTCTGTATGAAAAGTAGAAAGTCAACCGGAGAACCTTTCAGCCATCGTAAACGGAGAAACGCATACTACCTTGAAGAACAGGCACTATCGGCGGCTACTGAGAGAAACCCAGATTGGTATTAACAGGTTTGTAGCAAGGGTCAGGATTTCGCAAGAAGCTTCAGGAGAGAGTCGCTTATCATGAGAAACTTCTGGCCCACAGTTCGACTTCGATACCTTGTCCGGCCATCAAATGACTGGACTGGCTGCCGAAAAAAATCGAGCAGATCAATGCTCGCTGGAGAGGCGAAAATTCTAGGCTACACCGCGGCTAAAACTGAGTTAAGGTAGTTAATCTTTAGCCCCCAACATGACAGACAACGGTGCCCTAAAGTGAATCCGGCGGTAGAGCAAAACCATAAATGGACAGACAATGAACTTTAAATTTCCAGGCTTATTCAAGTTATATTTGCTACTGCTATTTCCTGGCTATTTCTTTTTCCATGTTGCACACAGTGAAGGGTATGCTTCGTACGTCGGTTGGTTTGGTATTTTTATCGTCTTTACAATACTACTCACATCGGCGAAAACAGGCCTATATGTGCTGAGTGGAAAACAAAAAGTAAATTTGAGCTCTGCCATCATATCAGTGCCGGCGACCGCATTTTTTATCTACATAATCGCAGCAACGTTGATAAACCACGCAATAAATACAGGAAGCTATATCACATCTGATGGAATGAGATGGAGCCTGGAAAACATCGTCCTTTTAATTGGTCTATACACTATTGGATCTCGCATTAGCATTACAACCAGCAGAATATTTACCTTATCACTGATACTTTGCTTCATGGGATTTGCTTTTTTCACTTACCTCTACTATAGCCCAATCAACAACACGATATGGCTGCCACGAGAGGTTGATCCATCGACGAACACCATTGCCTCGTACCAAAGCCTTGCGGGCGCAGTCGTTTATACAACCACTTTATGTGTCTTTATAAAAAGCAGGCTTCTCAAGAGCCTGACATTAACGCTATCGCTGGCCACCCTGTATTTTATCGGCTCAAGGACCGAGTTCTTTCTGATATTGTCGATAATTCCTTTTTATGTCTACATCAACTACGGCTTCAGACCTACACTAGCCATTGCAATCGCATCAATTCCTGCCATCTTAATTATTCTACTTTACTTTGGAGTTAATGCTCGTTACGCCTCTCTTGTATCCGGCGGCAACGAAAGGCTTTTGCTTTTGCAAAGCGCCATACCAGGAATAATTGAAAGCCCTATCTTGGGAGATTATTTGGGTCAGGTGAGGGAGTATGGAACAACGGGAGCTTACGTCCATAATGCGTTATCAGTACTGCAGCAGTATGGAATATTTGCGTTCATGGCGTATTGCTATTTGACGTTGATGGCACTTTTTGTTGGATTAAAACAAGTAAGAGTTGCCAAACAGAACAGACAGGTCGAAATCCTGATATACGCCTCTATAGTTAGCACTGTCGGCATTATTGCATCCAAAGCGATTGCCTGGCCCTACCCTGCACTGGCATGGGGACTTGCCTGCGTGGCACTTAAGCTGACGAGAAAGTCCAACCTTTCCTCCATCGAAACAGCACAAAGTTAGCCATTTAAAAGCACCGACCTGACTTCTAAAGAACTCAGTCAGCCCACGCCCCCGGTAATAGCACTAATTTGGTGTTGAGCTGGCCGACAGCAAAAGACCGATCAATGATCGGTCTTCCATGCATTTCCATGGCAAGTTGATAGTTGGCATTTCCGGCGAGTAGTTCCACGGAGTCGGCCACCGACTGTGCCTGCGATCCAAAATCGGCTGGCCTGGCCTAGATCAGGTTCTTCAAGCATCTGGACATGAGTTCATCGCAGGCAATTACCGGGCTTTCCAGAATCCGTCGCGGATCAGATTCAGCAGTGGCTGATAGTGTTCGCGGCACTGAAATACCAAGAATCCTGGAGTTAAAGCCTGATGGGGACGGTTGCGTCACAAATCAAAAAGGTCGAGTAACCAGTTCAGTTCCTGAACGGATAAGACGATGACTTCGTCTGCGGCGTCGAGTCGCATCATGAGGTGCTGGCTCCGGATAGAAATCGGGAGCACAGCATTCGGGATTAGCTCAGCGCTTTGAATGGGGAGTTTAGGCAGCGGTTACCACGCAACAACCTATCGATTACAAAATAATGTAACCAATCAGGAGTCCAAGCGACGTTGCTGGTAGATCCAATCAACAATATCTCCATCGGGTGTATAACCACTTACAGTTTCACGTAAAAGCTGGCGTACACGCGAGTAATCATCTTGGTCTACTGCCAATAATAGATCGTCCAACCTGGCTTTCAGCACCTCCCAAGGCAGGTGATCCTCATTGGCGCTCATGATCATAGGATGCTGGGTCGCTGCAACGTTGTCGCCGATCAATAGCTCCTCGTAGAGCTTTTCACCGGGCCGCAACCCTGTGAACTCGATGGAAATATCGCCATGCGGGTTCTTTTCGGAACGGATGCTTAGGCCCGAAAGATGAATCATTTTCTCCGCAAGCTCGACGATCTTTACTGGTTCGCCCATGTCTAGTACAAAAACGTCTCCGCCTTGCCCCATTGACCCCGCCTGGATTACCAACTGGGCAGCTTCAGGAATGGTCATGAAGTAACGAGTGATCTTGGGGTGCGTAACAGTCAACGGTCCACCCGATTTTATTTGCTTATGGAACAGCGGGATAACCGAGCCGGAGGAGCCCAGGACATTTCCAAATCGAACCATCGTAAATCGTGTTTTATTCACCCGGGAAACGTTGGTATTGTCCCCAAACAGTACCGGCGCCAGTTCGCGACTGAGCGCCTGCAGTGTTAACTCGGCAAGCCTCTTGGTGCTTCCCATTACATTCGTGGGTCGAACTGCCTTGTCAGTTGAAATCAACACAAAGTTAGCCACGCCCGCCGTTAGGGCAGCTTGGGCGGTGTTAAGCGTGCCGATCACGTTATTCAGCACGCCCTCCGCAATGTTGTGCTCAACCATCGGTACATGTTTATAGGCCGCGGCGTGATAAACCGTATCCACATGCCAAGTCCTCATCACATCGAGCATCTTGCCTTGATTTCGCACAGAACCTAAAATCGGTAACAGACGAACTGGTAATGACTCGCGCGCAACGCGCTGCTCAAGTTCCGACAAAATGCTGTAAAGATTAAATTCACTGTGTTCGAACAACAAAAGTGTTGTGGGTTGTAATGTCAAAATCTGGCGGCATAACTCTGAACCAATGGATCCACCAGCCCCTGTAACCAAGACAGACTGCCCCTTGATACAGTGCTCCAGCAAATCATCCTCAGCCGGCACGGCATCACGTCCCAACAGGTCCGCAATATCCACTTCCTGAATGTCGTCAACTTTCACCCGCCCGCTGGCCAGATCCATGAAGCCGGGAATACTTCGGACGTGCAACGGGAAACCTTCCAGGAAACCAAGAATTTCCCGACGACGCCCGCGGGTGGCGGAGGGGATAGCCAGGAGAATTTCCTGGGCACCTGATTCATCGATCATCTGCTGGATTTGTTTAGACGAATAAACCTGAAGCCCGGAAATGACTCGATCACGAATGGTCTTATCGTCATCGATAAAAGCAACCGGACGCATCATCCGCCCCATACGAAGTGCCGCGACCAGTTGATTACCTGCAGCGCCGGCGCCATAGATGGCGACCTTGGGTAATCCGTCGTCGCGATTAGTGAAGGGCACATGTTGCGCAGCGGAGAACCAGTCTCCCAGAAAATATTGACGCATAGCCAGACGCAACCCGCCTACCATGATCAGGCTTAACCACCAGTAATTGAAAATGATTGAGCGGGGAACAATATTTTGATGATTGCTGTACCAATACACTACCAGGCCCAGAATCAGGGACGATAAGCTTACCGCTTTAATTATCGCGATTAGCGCATCGCTGCCGAAATAACGCATGACAGCACGGTACATGCCAAAGCGAACAAACAAGGGAATCGCAACAACCGGAGCACACAGAAACAGCCAAGTGTGGGCGATGACCGGATTGACCATATCGTCAATGCCAAGGCGGACCAAAAACGACAGCCACAGTGCGATCCACACCAAAAAAACATCAGCCGACACTTGTATGAAGCGCTTCTGGCGGCGTGATAGCCCCAGTAACAACGTGCGTACCCTATCCAAAACTCCGTCGTACACCTTGTACCGCTCCCCTGTTGATTCTGTTCGACCAGTGTACGTCTCCTGACGCACTCGTTACTTCAAAAAAACCATAAATCAACTGCTGACTGTCTGTTTTTCCAAGATTTCACCGAATAGTGGTTTTGATGATGGGGTGCACAAGGAGATAAATGAGCTAAGAACTGGCGACAGACCAGCAGTGATGCTGGCCTGGACACCTAGGGAAAATTCAGGCTACTGACGTTTCAAATAAATTAGAACTGACTTGCCTTTCGCATCACACTGGAAATTGCTTCGCAGGTCTTATTGATTTCTGCTTCCGTAAGGGTCGGATGTACCAGGAACATCAGACTTGTTTCCCCCAACTCCTTCGCGACTGGTAACCGCACCTGCGGCCGCCAATCCGTATCATCGAACGCCTTCTCAAGATACACCTCAGAGCACGAACCGGAAAAACAAGGTACGCCGAGCGCGATGATCTCCCCAAGTATGCGATCCCGACTCCAGTCGGGCTTCAGCAGATGGGGTTCGACGAACACATAACATTTGTAGGCCGCGTGAGTGCAATGTTCCGGCAACGTCGGGACACGCAAACCTTTAAGCTCGCGAACATGGTTCCAGATGCGCTCAGCATTATTGATTCGGCTCGTATGCCAATCCTTCATCCGGCGAAGCTGAATCCGGCCAATCGCCCCCTGCATTTCCAGCATTCGCCAGTTGGTACCGAAGCTTTCGTGCAGCCAACGGAAACCCGGCTGATGTTCACGTTCGTAGATGGCTTCCCAACTTTTACCATGATCTTTGTACGACCACATCTTCAACCACAGATCACGGTCGCTCGTCGTGACCATACCGCCCTCCCCCCCGGTGGTCATGATTTTGTCCTGGCAGAACGACCAGGCACCCACGTGACCAATGGAACCCACAGGGCGATCTTTGTACATAGCTCCATGCGCCTGTGCACAATCCTCTATGACCTTCAGATCATGAATGGCTGCAAGCTCCATGATCGGGTCCATATCACATGGCCACCCAGCGAGGTGTACACAGATAACCCCACGAGTACGCGGGGTCAGTACGGCCTGGATTGTTTGAGCGGTAATGTTTTGCGTATCGCGGTCAACTTCGGCGAATACAGGTATCGCACCGGCGTTGACAACGCTTGAGACGGAGGCGAGAAAAGTACGAGGCGTGACAATGACCTCATCACCTGGGCCAATTCCCAGGGCATGTAACGCAAGATCAAGTGCCACGGTGCCATTAGCCAAGGCCACAGAATATTCGGTGCCCGCCCAGCTGGAGAATTCCTTCTCGAATTCACGACATTCCTGGCCGGTCCAATAATTGACCTTGTTGGAAAGTACTACATCACGAACGGCATCAGCCTCTTCTGCAGTGAACGAAGGCCAAGGCGAAAATGGGGTATTCAACACGGTTTTACCTGCCATCCATAATAAAAAAGAAGCGCCAACAATTGAAATCACCGATCAGACAGGCGTGGCCAATGGCTATATGCTCAAGATCAGACCAATGCTCGAGCGGGCACGCCGACTACGATCATGTTATCAGAGATATCGCTGACAACTACGGCGCCAGCACCGACCGTGACATGAGCACCTATGCAGACCACTTGCCTGACGCAGGCGCCAATACCAACCCAGCTTTCGTCATCTACGCGGACTGCACCTGCCAACCTGGCGCCTGGACTGATGTGCACGCACTCCCCCAAAATACAGTCATGATCGACACTACTCCCGGTATTCAGGATCGCCCCTTCACCGATGGAGGCATATGCATTGACGACCGCAGACGCAAAGACTACTGATCCAGGTCCGATACGGGCATAGCGGCTTACTACCGCCGAAGGATGGATCAAGGCGGGGAGCTCGACGCCTGCGATTTTGAGCTGGCGAAGCTTGTTTCGGCGAATCGCATTATTGCCGATGGCAACCAGCACCCCATCGAAGTCATCCAAACGATCAAGCAAATCATCAGTGGTCCCGACTACAGGCCAGTTACCAATGAACGTCAGCGCCGGCCACGCATCGTCAAAAAATTCGATGACTTCCCATCCACAACATTCAGCAGTGTCGGCGACAACCTTGCCATGACCACTTGCACCGAGAATTGCCAATCTGTTCATTTTTTTGACCCGGAGAATTTCGACATCGTCACTTCACCTTCGGCGCTAATCCCGTCCTTGATCAATACTTTCTTGATTGTGCGCAGGATGATTTTCAGATCCAGCCAAAGTGACTGATTGTCCACGTACCAGACATCAAGTTTGAACTTCTCTTCCCAGGATAACGCATTGCGGCCATTTATTTGTGCCCAACCGGTTACCCCTGGGCGCACCTCATGTCTGCGCAACTGTGCCTTGTCGTAGAGTGGCAGATACTCCATCAATAAAGGACGAGGGCCTACCAAACTCATATCACCCTTGATTACGTTCCACAACTCGGGCAGTTCATCCAGGCTGCTGGAACGGAGAAACCGTCCAAAGTCTGTCATACGCTCAGAATCGGGTAACGGGTTACCGTCGGCATCCATCGCGTCTCGCATGGTGCGAAACTTGACCATCTCAAATGGTTTTCCATTGAGACCCGGCCTGACCTGCCGAAACAGAACCGGCGATCCTAAGCGCTTGCGAATCAAGTAGGCGACTATCGCTATCACCGGAGACAATACAATCAATCCGATGACGGCAGCCACAATATCAAACAGGCGTTTAGACATCGCAGTTCCTTGTAAAAGCTGATTTTCGTGAGAAGGAAAGCACTCGGTGGATCATTTCGATAAACGCGCGAAATGCTCACCAAAACGCTCGACTCCGACACGTAGTGACAGCTCTTTTTGATAATATGCCTGCCCATTCACGGACAGCTGATTGCGCGCTTCGGCCGACATACCCAACAGCGACAGGACAGCATCGACCAACGCCCGGGGATTGTCTGACTCACTGACAACGCCACAACCGGCATCACGCACCAAATCGGCGGCATCACCATCGACGGCCATCAAGATCGGTTTCCCCGCCGCCATGTAGGCCTGGGTTTTAGAAGGGATGGTAATGGTAAACAATGGATCTTTCTTCAAATGCACAAGCAATGCATCGGCGCTAGATAGATAAGCTCCGACTTCAAGCATTGAGACACTTGGAAGAAAAAAGATGTTGTCGAGTTTTCTGGTTTTCGCAAGCGCTTCCAGCCGGGAGACTTCAACGCCTCCCCCAAGAAAAATGAACGCCACCTCGCTGGCACTTTCCTGTAGCAGTTCTGCTGCCGCAATGACCGTGTCAAGTGACTGGGCTTTTCCCATATTCCCTGCAAATAATATTTTGAACTTTTGGGTCACTGGAAAGTTTAGCGGAGACTTTTCTGATGTGGTGCGCACGACGTCCTCGGCACACCAATTGTAAATCACATCAATCTTTTGCGCGGGCACGCCCCGCTCTATCAGCAGACGCTTGAAGCCGGGAGAAAGCACCACTATTTGGTCTACGTGGCTATACACCCAATCACAGACGCGAGAGACGACTTTAAGGAGTTTTTCGTTGGAAAACATTCCTGTCGCCTTGAGGGTATCAGGCCACATGTCCTGAATGTCATAGACAACCGGCACTCTTCGGAAAAAGCGAACCAATGCAGCGGCGATACCGACCGTCAGTGGAGGATGATAGGCATATATGACGTCTGGCTTCTTCGCGCGAAAAAGACCGTAGAACAAGAGGCTCGCGGCAAAACTAATATAATTAAGCACCCGCCCAATGCCACTTTGCCCATGACTTGGATAAAGCGGTACACGCGTTATCTGAACGCCATCAATACTTTCACGCTGCAGGGTTTTTATTCTGTAACCTGAATACAACTTTCCACCGGGATAATTGGGAAAGCCGGTAACAACTTCGACCTCAAACCCCTGAGCAACCAACTCCCGTGCAAATACAAGCCCTTTGAAGGTGGGCTCAGGGTCAAACCACTGCATCATTAACAAAACACGAGTAGCCATCCTGATTAATACCTTCTCCAGACTGTACGCATGACATAATCACGATAGCTATGAATGATCCGTACAATTTTTTCTGACACGTTGGGCATACTATAGTCCGCGACAAGACGAAGACTACGCACTTCGTTGCGCCCTTGGCTTTCAATCACCTGAAGCGCCTGAAGGACACGCTCAACTTCCAGACCGACCATCATCACCGCCGCTTCTTCCATACCTTCAGGTCGCTCGTGCGCCTCTCGCAAGTTCAAGGCCGGAAAGTTGAGGATTGACGATTCCTCATTGATGGTACCGCTGTCGGACAGTGCAGCCTTCGATGACAGTTGCAACTTGTTATAGTCCATGAAGCCCAGTGGCTTGAGCAGGCGTACGTTGGGATGGAAAACAACGCCCAACGCATCCACCCGCTTTTGTGTGCGTGGATGGGTAGAAACTATGACGGGGACATCATAATCTTGCGCAACAGTATTCAATACATCGACCAACTTAAGAAAATTCTGGTCGGAGTCAATATTTTCTTCCCGATGTGCACTGACAACAAAGAACTGCCCTGCTTGCAAACCAAGACGTTCCAGTACGTCCGAAGCATCGATACCCTCACGATAATGGGTAAGTACTTCAAACATCGGGCTACCGGTCTTGATTACCATGTCTGGCGAAAGCCCTTCGCGGAGTAGGTAATCCCGGGCGATAGAGCTGTAGGTAAGATTGATGTCTGCGGTGTGATCGACGATACGGCGATTGATTTCTTCAGGCACACGCATGTCGAAACACCGGTTGCCTGCTTCCATGTGAAATGTAGGAATCTTGCGGCGCTTGGCGGGAATGACTGCCATGCAACTATTGGTGTCGCCGAGGACAAGAAGTGCTTCAGGCGCGATTTCACCGAGTACCCGATCTACCGAAATGATGACATTACCAATCGTTTCCGCGCCGGTGGCACCCGCCGCATTCAGGAAGTAATCCGGCTTACGGATACCGAGATCCTGAAAAAATATCTCATTCAGTTCGTAATCGTAATTCTGGCCTGTGTGCACAAGAATGTGTTCACAGTGCTCGTCCAGCGCGGAAATAACCCGCGACAGGCGGATAATTTCCGGACGCGTGCCAACAACGGTAACCACTTTAAGTTTTTTCATGACAATCCTTTACTTTGATCGGTGGGCCTCAAAGGCTTATTGGCAACGCGAACGTATCCGGGTGCTCGCGATCAAAAATCTCGTTGGCCCACAGCATGACGATGAGTTCATCGTCGCCGACATTGGTGATGTCGTGCGTCCAGCCAGGGACGGTTTCAACAACAACCGGTTGCTCGCCTGTGGTTTTCAACTCATAAAATTCGCCTGACATGATATGGCGAAAGCGAAAAAGCGCCTGTCCCTTAATGACAAGGAATTTTTCAGTCTTGGTATGATGATAGTGACCACCGCGAGTAATACCCGGGTGCGCGGTAAAGTAAGAAAACTGACCAGCATTTGGCGTCTTCAGCATTTCCACGAACACACCACGAGGATCACCATACTTGGGAACTTCGTAGGTAAACGATTCAGGCGGCAAGTAACTGAGGTAGGTTGAGTACAACGCCCGCGTCAGTCCCGTCCCCACAGCTTCACTGATCAATGTTGAGCGACTGTCACGAAATGCATTAATCAGCGCAGCCACGCCACCGACGGTAGTGGAATATACCGGATCTACCTGCGCGTCGCCGCCAGGAGTTGCCCGGCCATCCAGTATGTCGACAAAATGGCGAATAACATCATCCACATAGACCAACGTGATTGCCGCGTTGTTGTCATGAATGGTGATAGGCAAACCACGAGCAATATTATGGCAAAAAGTCGCCACTGCTGAGTTGTAGTTTGGCTTTGCCCATTTCCCAAAAACGTTGGGGAGGCGAAACACATGCAGGTCTATGGAATGCTTTTCGGCGAGTTCGGTGAGGGCGTGCTCTGCCGCTAGCTTGCTTGCACCATACGGATTGTCGCAACCAGCCTGAGTGGAGGAGGTGTACACAATCCTCGGTTTGCGCCCACTGACCGCTACAGCATCGCAGAGCATCTGCGTTAAATCGCTGTTACCACTCTTGAATTCTGCTGGATCCTGAGGACGATTTACCCCGGCCAAATGAAAAATGAAGTCGGCTTGCGCAACCAGAGTCCCAAGCAAGGAACTGTCATCGTCCCGACCGAAACGTAAAATCTCGAGGTCACTTCGCTCACGCAAATGAGCCTCAAGATTCTTGCCGATGAAGCCATTTACACCAGTAATCAGAACCTTCATTTCACTCCTCCGGCGTAGCATGTTCACCACGCTGGATAGCCCGGATAAAATCGAGCTTCAGCAACAAATTCTTCATACCCGCGACGTCAAGACGCTCGGTGTTATGGGAGTTGTAATCTTCTGTACGAGAGATTTTTTCCTCGCCCTGCTCTACGAATTTACTGTAGTTCAAGTCGCGAAGATCAGGTGGAATGCGGAAATACTCGCCCATATCCTCGGCGCAGGCCATTTCCTCGCGGCTCAGTAATGCCTCGTACAGTTTCTCACCATGTCGAGTACCGATAACCTGGATTGGATGTTCAGGTTGACCAACCAATTGCGTCAACGCCTGTGCAAGCGTCTCGACCGTGGCAGCAGGGGCTTTCTGCACAAAGAGGTCACCGTTGTTGCCGTGCTCAAAGGCATAGAGGACGAGATCAACAGCATCGGCCAGCGTCATCATGAAACGCGTCATGTTGGGATCGGTGATCGACAGCGCGATGCCTGCGCGAATCTGTTCAACAAACAAAGGAATGACGGAACCACGGGATGCCATCACGTTTCCATAACGGGTTCCGCAGATCACGGTTTTCGTCTCATCGACATTACGAGACTTCGCGACCATGACCTTCTCCATCATGGCTTTTGAAATCCCCATTGCATTGATGGGATAAACCGCTTTGTCAGTGCTCAGGCAAACGACACGTCTGACACCATTCTGAATGGCGGCTTCCAGAACATTGTCGGTGCCGATCACGTTTGTCTTGACTGCTTCCATCGGATGGAATTCGCAGGATGGCACCTGCTTCAATGCGGCGGCGTGGAAGATATAGTCCACGCCACGAGTTGCGTTCAAGATGCTTTGATAATCGCGAACATCGCCGATGTAAAACTTCAGCTTGCTATTGGCGTACCGTTTACGCATGTCATCTTGCTTTTTCTCGTCGCGACTGAATATACGGATTTCCGCAATATCCGTATCGAGAAAGCGCTTTAGTACCGCGTTTCCAAACGAACCTGTGCCGCCAGAGATGAGAAGTTTCTTTCCACTGAACATAATGAATCCTGAATCCGACGCAAACGAGTATCAGCTCGATTGCAAGGCCGAGTAGACGACATCAGCCTTCTGCTGATCGTTCGGGTAACTGATGAGTACGGCTCTGTAAGGGCCTTTGAAAACGAAAAAGCTGCCAGCGGCTACACCCACTACGCCACATTTGGCGACGACGTCGTGCATGTGTTCCAGAGATCCACCTCCGCCAAGCACGGTAATCGGTAAATTGACGGTTTCTCTTAGCTTTGCAGCCAAAGTGACGTCATAACCCTGCATCCGACCGTCGTTCTCAATGGAGTTGATAACAATCTCGCCGGCGCCCAGTGCCTGCATCTCCAACGCAACGTCCAAAACGCTGCGCTTGGTATTGCGTGTGCCATTGTGAATCCAGACATCCTGACTTTTGCTCAGCATGCGATGTTTATGGTCCAGGACCACAACGACACTTTGCCGACCGATTTCTTCGGCAATCCGGGTAATCAACATGGGATCATTCAGCGCAGCAGAGCTGATTGCGACCTTTTCGACACCGAGACTGATGATTTTTTTCGCCTGCTCAGCGGTTCGAATACCCCCGCCATAACACAAAGGCATCCGGCATTCGGCCGCTAAATTGGCGATTTGCTTGTAATTGGGTTCAACACCTTTCACAGAAGCGTCGATGTCTAATACGATTAGCTCGTCCGCCTCTTTCTCGTTAAAGATTTTCACTGCGTTGATAGGATCCCCAACGTACTTGGGGTCTTTAAAGCGAACGGTTTTCACCAGACCGCCATCCTGAATCAACAAACATGGAATGATTCTGGGCCTGAGCATCTTAAAATTCCGCGAAGTTTTTCAGAAGAGCCGCGCCAAAATGGTGACTCTTTTCAGGATGGAACTGCACGCCGAAAACATTACCTTCAGCGACAGCGCAGACAAAATCTTGTCCATAGGATGCGGAAGCGATGCCGCCGGAGCCGTCTTCACAATCGAAAAAGAAAGAGTGCAGGAAATAGAATCTGGCGTCTTCTTCAAGGCCTTTGAAAAGCGGTACACCTGGCCGAGGCTGTACGTCGTTCCACCCCATGTGCGGCAACGGTATTCCCTCCAGCTCAGGAACGTCTGCGAATGCCTTCACTCGCCCCTTGACCCAGCCGAGCCCTGGAAGTCGACCTTCATCACTGGCAGACGCCAAAATTTGCATACCGACGCAAATCCCAAGAACAGGGATACCTTTCTCTCGCACCAGAAGTTCCAGGGTCGGGCGCATACCCGAAGCGTCCAGACGCTCCATTGCATGATCGAAAGCCCCCACCCCAGGAAGGATCAGGCGTGTAGCGCCCTCAAGGTCTTCGGGGCGCTTTGCAATCGTCACAGGGATATTCAGCCGCTTGTAAACATTGACAAACGCCTGAATATTACCCAACCCGTAATCGATGATAGTGATCATCTGAACAGCCTTCTCTCCAGCCCCAAGGCGCTCATTACACGCGAACCGACACCAATGAGGAAGCGCTTATTGCGATAGTCGTGGTAGGTCTTGTTCTTACCCTCGAATATCTCCTGGAACTCTTCCACGGAAAGGTCGAGCTTGTTTGCCACGTATTCAAACTCGCCCTTGAGGAATTGTTCATCCAGTTCAGGCCTGGATATTCTCTCCAAGGCGTCCTCACGACTCAGTTGCCCAGTCATGATCAGGCTCGAAAAGTGGGCACGTCGCTTTTCATAACCGAATTTACGAGGCATCCAATAGTCCTCGTAAAAACGGGTAAAGCGTGACTCGTGGTGCTTGTGTTGGAATTTTTTCCAGCCGTACAGGCGCTCCAGAGTGGCCTCGGCATCTTTTTTGATGTAAGGCACAAGGTTGAGGGGTTTGACCACCTCCATCCCCAGAATTCGCTGATACAAAATCTTGTAAATCAAAATGTCAGTCAGCGGGAAGCTGTTGAGCTTACGCTTGCCAAACCGGCGGTGAATGTCGTTGAAAAGAGTTTTATCGATTCCAGGGTAACCGCCCCATTCCTCCGGCTCACGACAGCACTCAGTTGAAAAATTTGCGCCGGTCAAGACGTACTTGATGCGGTTCTCACGAGCGAACTTGTAAAGACCCGAGAAAAAAGCCCCATCTTGCGGCAGGTCCTGGTCAGCAATTTGCGAAAGGAAAAAAGCAACCTGGAGGTCTTTCATTTCCTCCCAGTTGATGACATCGGTGTAAAGATCGAGCCCTAACCCATCGACCAGCTTCTCGATATTCCCTACTGCCTGATCGGTGTTCCAGCCGGCATCAACGTGAAACAGCAACGGGCGTAACCCCATCTTTACCTTTGCGATGTAGGCCGCATAGGAGCTGTCCAGCCCGCCACTCAAACCAATGATGCAATCGAAATCCTTTCCGCGACCATGAGCCTTGATCTTATCGGCCAACGCCATCAATTCGGCCTCACCACGCTGATCGGTATGCCAGTTTGGCTCGATGGCAGTCTTGAAATTGTTGCAGTACTCGCAAACGCCGTGAGCGTCAAAAACGATCCGCGGATCGCTTGTGTCCATAATGCACCGAGTACAAATCTGATAATTCGCCATAAAAATTCCGTATTAAATCAGCAGGCGTTTCGCCATGCGTCGATAGTCTAAAAGCTCGGATGCGATCTCCCAAGAGCGAATCGACATTCCTTGTAGCAAAGCGGGATTGCGTTCTATTTGCTCGAACACCGAAACCTGATCCTGATAAGAGGCCACTTTCCAACCGTTACCCTGGACGAAGGGCTGATGGCTTGGAACATCAGCCACTACCACCGGGCAACGAGCGCACAAGCTCATTTGCATGGTTGCGGACTGACTGCCAGGCTGAACATAAACATCGGCGGCGCACAGCAACTGATACAGCTCATCAGCAGACCTCCAGCCCAGGAAGCGGACGCGAGGGTCGAGCGACGCCAATTCCTTGACTTCGGCCTCTATTGATTCATGCACTCGCCCCACGATCAAGAATACGAAATGCTCGGACTTGATAGCCGAAAATGCCCTGAGGCTATCCGTTAGCTTTTTCTTCGCGTCAAATTTACCCGACTGCAAAAAAACTGTATGAGCTTCATCAAGACCATACTCCTGCCTGCGCTCTGATCGATATTGCTGATAGGCCTCTTCGTCAGCGATATACCCCCCCAGAGGAAAAAACTCCAGCATTTCTGGGGTTACTCCATAAAGGTTCTTACAAAAATCCATGGTTTCCAAGGAGATGCAAAGAACCTTGTCCATCCACGGCAGCGAGCGACGAATTATTGGACGATAGTAATAGCGGTGCAGGAGACGGGACAAAAATCCTGTCGCGCTATTGTTTGCATCCTCATGACTGTCCACATACAGGCGAACCTGCGGGTGCGAACGCTTATAGCGCGCGGCCGACAGAAGCTCCCAGCCACAGAGCCCATGAAACACGATGACGTTGGGCTCAAACCCGCTCAGTATCTCGTCGACGCCGGGATGCATCCTCAATTTTTTCTTCAGGAAAAATGGAAATGGGCCGGAATAGGGAAGCCTGATAACTTCAGCGCCATCACTGCCTGGGTATCGACCCGGGGAGATGTAACCCAAGGACAGGTTATCAACATAGGTCTCGGTGGATGCAACAACGAGAACCTCATGCCCTGCCGCAACATGCTCGCGCACCAGCTCATTTTCCTGGTAACGATAGTTATCGATGTAAAAACAAGAGAGGCATAAGTGAACTATCTTCATAGCAGCCCACGCCCCTTCAAAAATGTTTCGGGGTCGTTAAAGTCGGGAGCCACAGCACCCAACTCACTCTCGGAATATTGCCACCACTGACTCTTCAGGAGCCCGGCCACAATCTGATCCGAAAATCTGTAACGAATCAAGCGCGCAGGGTTCCCAGCATAAATCGCATAGGGAGGAACGTCCTTGGTGACCACGCTCCCCATACCGATAACTGCACCGACTCCTATTGTAACGCCGCCTTTCACATAGGCGCCTTCACCAATCCATACATCATGTCCTATCACCGTGCGAGGTTCCCAGTGATACTCATGCTTTGAAAATTTCGTGCGAATACTCTCTTTATGAGATAAAAAAACCGGACTGGTTGAAACATACTCCATCGGATGACGGGCCCCACCAACCACCACCTTGCTGGCAATCGAGCAAAACCGGCCAACGTCACATTTTATGAATGTGCAGTCATAACCACAGAATGAATAATCACCAAAGGTAGTGCCCACCAATGTACTACCCGATTCCACCTTGGAGGTCGAAGGCACGAAGGAGTCGAGCAATGCCTTACCCCTGGATTTTTTCAGAATCCTTGAAAAAATATATTCAAACATTGTGTTGATCTCTTAATCCAACCACGCAAGGTAAAAAAGCCACCACGACACTGCTGCGAAACCCCATCAGCCTAAGCAGGGCATATACACAGAACCATACCCAAATTTGATATCAACCATAACTTATGCCCCCTCGTAGTAACAAAACCCCTTTACGCAATGTAAATTCTTCAATCTCAACTATCCAAAATATCCAAATACAAAGCACGCTCATCCAGTGTCATAAAATTAGAATTATGCCAAAGAAATGTAAACACCCCTCCCACTGAAGCACAAGCCATCTTGAATCGCTCAACGAGTTCTTTTGCCTCCTTTCCGGCACCAAGCCCCAGATAGGCAGAACTGATGACGGTTACATCCATAACAATTAAAGGCCTGATCCTTACTTTTAACACACGCTGCTGCACCGGATCGAACCCTTGGTATTCATGGCAGGTACCACAGCGAAATCCAGGGTGCTCCGCGTAACCAAGTGTACTATCGTAGGCCATACCCGCCTTCTCCCAAGCAACCAGTGTGGCCGGTTGACTCCAACGCAAGTAATGCATCCGCCCTCCCCAGCTGGGTTGAGAAATACCTTCTTCCGAACAAATCTTGCGCAAACGATCAGCTTCGTTCTTCAAGGCATCATCACAAAGATAGGTATTGTAGCTGGGGTGCAAACCTATCTCATGACCGCGGGTATGGATCGTACGGAGCAGATGACGTATAGCAGGATGCTCGAGTTCGTAATCAGCATCTTTGGCAGGGTCCGTGCGACCACAGATGAAATAAAAAGCGCTCACGAGCCCGCGCCGTTCTGATTCATCCATGAGCCAACTAAATGTATTACAAGGGTCTAAACGACTCAAACGTTGCCCACTCGTCAACTTGATGATCGGTGCGCGAATGGCTCCTGCAATATCGGCACGTTTGAAGAGATCACCTCCTACGGCCCGAATTAACCCCTTGACCGATCGAAACGCATAGCGGCTGGGTTCATCTACATCATGAGAAACTTTGATTGAAAACTTATGCGCCTTAACGGGGAGACCTGGCCATTGACGCTCAATAACCTGTCCTACAAGCGCCAACCATTCGTCCACCACCGGGCGATCTAGGTATCCACACTTGAATGCGTTCGATAGCTGAGCAGGAAATCGACCATGTTCGTCAACGTCGCGACATCCGACTTCTTCGCAACGCGCGAGCATCCAATACGTTAAACCCAATACATCATAATGAATCTGATAACCCTGAGTTGTTTGCACCAATAGCGGAGTAGGTATTACTTCGACACCAGGCGCTGGCAATTCGCTCAGATATACTTGAGCCCATCCCTCACTTGCCGGCAACCAACTACCGCAGGGTAAATCCGAGTCCGTACGATTGAAAGTCAGCGGGTCCAATTTGAACTCAATGAATCCTTCGAGACCCCGAAGGCTCAGTCTAGCTACGCGTTCAGCGACCAATGATAGCTGAACTTCCAAGCCGAAACGCTCACACAGTATTCCTTGAACCCAATTGAGCGACGCAATATTCGGCCAGCCTGACTGACCCATCACTGTTTACCCCTCAGATCCTGAAGAAAGAAATGTAGTTTCAGGAGCTTCGACTTTGTTTTAGTTATCGAGAAATAGGGCTTCTGTATCGCACCGAACCCCCGAATAAAACGCTCTACCGGCTCCAGCATCGATCCTTCAAAGTCAAAGCGACGGGAAATCCCCCCAGAGAGCTTAATAGCCTCCCACATACACAGACTTGTCGCTCCGCTAGAGCGTAAGTCGGGGTCACCGCCTCCCAAGAGATAGTAGGCACTGTGCTCATCCCAAACAATATAAACACCGGCATGATGCCGACCTTGCGAATCCTCGGCAATTAGGATTCTGCGCGAATTGCGGGAAGCGCAAGCCTTATCGATACGTTTAACGAGTTCAGCAGTGTAAGGCACCGACATACCTTGGCGCTTGAACACAAGATTATTCAGAGAAAGGAAGGCATCCAGAGATAAATCATCTCTAACCTTTAATGAAAAACGTCCTTCTGCCTTACGAATGTCACCGCGAATATTCTGCTGGAGATTATTCCAAAGGAGTTCTTGATCAAGCAAGTTATCGAGCACATAGGTATAACGAGTCGTTTGTTTAAAACCTGCCCAATAAAATGGCAACCAGTTTTTTTTCGAGTATTGCCAATTAGCAGAAAAATAATCGTGACGAGGTAACTGAGCAATCAACGCCGCCATCAAATCCTTTTCATTTCCCAATTTTTTAGAGGGATTATCGCTCTCAGTCCGGAACCAGGGTCCTAAATGCTGAGTTAAGGCCGGCATAGTGATCATCGTAAGAAACAATTTTTTCTTAACAATAAAAGGCATGCTTGCAGAAATTCTGCCGTCCTTTTCACATAGCACAACATCCCAGCTTTCACCGGCAACCGCATCTAGCCACCATGCTTGGCTGAACAGTGGAATAGAGCTCTCAACCAAACAAAGTTGACGATACTTTTCACGTGCATCCTTCACCAGTCCGACTCCAAATCACAGACCATGTAATAACATCCACTCGCAACAGAATCTTCCGGTAGAACGTTCACAACTTCAAAACCTATTTTTTTTGCCGAGACGAGAGAAGCTGTATTGTCCGAAGAAATACGAGTGGAGATGCCAGAAAATCCGTTACCCTTAAAATACTGTTTTGCCAGCAGGCGCATACGCGTTGCAATACCTCGCCCTTCATAAACACAGCGCACTCCAACAAAACCCTCATGAACTGTGTTCTCAATTAGATCTCGGCGATTAAAGTAGTACATATCCATACCGACAAGTTGCCCCGTCAATGGATCTTGAGCAACAACAATAAACTTTGAACCACCAAAAAAATAACAAGCAACTCTAACAATGGAGAACGACCCCTCGGGATTCAGTTGTAGATACAAATCACGTAAGCCGAACAATTCAAAAACTTTGCACCCACGATATACTATGCCGCCATCCGACTGTGCAGAAACACGATCCATTCTCAAGGATATAACAATCTCCCTGAGAAGTAGCCGGACTCGAAAAAAGACCCTTGCTACTGAATCCAACATCATCCTAAACATACTTCCCCCTGACACCAAAGGATAGTCTGTATGAAATAAAACCATTAAGTGCATACATCACTGTGTAGCTCGCACTAAATAGAACCAACCCCAGCCAAGAATTACTGAAAGCAAAAGCAAAAAAGAAAGAAACAAGCGTCAAAGAAAATAATGAAAACTGCCATGCGAGATCGATTCTTTGCTTTTGTGCGATCATATACATGGAGCTTAACGGACTTGTAATGAACTGCATAAAAAACATTGGCATCAAAATCCGAGCATAGCTCCCTGACACTTTCCACTCAGCACCAAAAACCAATGAAAAAAAATCCGGTGCCAACACAAAAAAAACAACAAACGGAACTACGGCTATAAAAAACAAACGCCGAAAGGCCCGAACATAGATCTCATCGCATTTACCAGTTTCCGCATATGCCTTACTTGCTTCCTGTCGAAAAACATCACCAATGGCCCCCGCAACGATACTCATAGGCGCACCGATGACGCGTTGAGTCAGCATAAAAAAACCAGCCACTCCACTGCCAAAAAATGAACCCAGAAGCATCACCGGCAATTGAAACGAAGCAACGTTGAGACTGTGCGCAAGCACTAGGTATTTTGGAAAATCAACATACCTGCGAGCAACCGAGTAAAGATAAGCCCTACTCAGATTATCAAAATGGCCCCGATCTTTTTTTATGGTAGTGAACAGCATCAAAAAAAACACTGCCATGTGACCTGCCACGGCGCCAGCAATCAAGCCAATCAATCCTTGTTTTGCAAAGCCCGCAGCAACATGTATGCCCGACATAGAGACGCCCTGCGCGACTCTAGCGGAGGACATATGCTTATAGTAACCATTGCGATTACACCAATAGTTCAGACTCTGATAGCCTGCAGTCAACATCACGCTGACCGGCACCCAATACAACAAACCTGAGTGATCTCCAAAGTTAAAAAGTGCGGCAATATAATCATTAAAAACATACACGACACAAAAAATGCAAAAACTGATGAGCAGTCCAATCAAAAAGGCAATTACGACCAGCGCGGCTGCATCTTTGTCTTTTTTGGGCACCATAATAGCCAGTTCATACCGCCCTGTCGCAAGTATGGCCAATATGGATACACAAGCCAGATAGATAGCAAAAACCCCAAACTCATTAGGGGTATACAAACGGGTTAATATAGGACTAATAGCGACAGGTAAAGCTTGGGCCAACGTAGTCCCCGTCATCAACGTGACAACATTGCGGGAAAAGCCCCCCTTGGGTAAATATTTAGTGATCACTAAGTGTTTTCCATCAGGGACTCAATCACACACATTTGCTGTTTAATAGTTAAATAAGGGTGCATTGGCAGGCTCACGACCTGTTCTGCAATACGATCTCCCACTGGCAAAACCACCGAATTATTAGCCACTGCCGGTTGTCGATTGAGAGGAATAGGGTAGTGAACGGCTGTTGGGATACCTTTGCTATTTAATTTTTGTTGAAAGCTAACGCGATCATCAACACAAAGAGTGT
>NZ_JAVLRV010000002.1:2618504-2661897 GCF_055803035.1 Pseudomonas sp. 300
CCCCCCCCAACAACTGACTATAACGAGCTGCTACCTGTTGACGCATCAGAGTCTCGTCGCCGAAAATTTCAAGTTTCTGCAAAAGAATTGCCGCCTGCAAAGTATCCAAGCGACTATTAACCCCCACCCTGACATGATGATAGCGTCGATCCTGCCCATGTCGCGCTATCTGACGCATAACCTTGGCCAGTTCTTCATCATTGGTGAAAATGGCCCCACCGTCGCCATAGCAACCCAAAGGTTTGCTAGGAAAAAAACTGGTGCAAGCAATGGTCGTCAAATTGCACGAGCGACGCCCTTTGTAGGTTGCACCGAAGCTCTGAGCTGCGTCTTCTATAACCGGTATACCGTAGCGAGCAGCAATGGCGTTGATTTCATCGTAATCAGCACATTGCCCGTAAAGCGACACAGGGATAATTGCCTTCGTCCTAGGCGTGATAGCCGACTCCAGCAATTGCGGGTCAAGGTTGTAGGTTCGCGGATCAACGTCCACATAAACCGGCTTCGCGCCCAAAAGCGCTACTGTTTCTGCGGTTGCAATGTAGGTAAATCCTGGAGTGATGACTTCATCGCCCGGGCCTATACCCAACGCCATTTGCGCAATTTGCAAAGCATCCGTGCCGTTAGCGCAAGTGATGCAGTACTTCGCCCCGACAAAGGCAGCCAATTGCTCTTCCAACTCTGCGACTTCTGGGCCGAGAATATACTGGCCATGAGCTAGTACTCGTTGAATAGCCGCATCAATTTTGTCTTTGATTCGGAGTTGCTGGGTTTTAAGATCAATAAATTCAATCACGGTCGATGTCCAATTTTGTGATTCGGTCACCCGCCAAAATATAGCGTGCTCCAGTATGAGCACAGACTGCCTCCCCTTCACCTTGAAGAGGTAACTCAAGTTGTTCGCCAAACTGGCTCATCCAGCCGATCTGACGAGCGGGTACTCCCACCATCAAAGCATAGGCAGGAACCGATTTATTGACCACAGCGCCCGCTCCGACAAAAGAAAACTCGCCAATGGTCACGCCACATACGATAGTGCAGTTGGCACCCAAGGTTGCCCCGGTCTTTACGAGGGTATCGCGATATTCACTTTTGCGCTCGACCAGCGAGCGAGGATTGTAAACGTTAGTGAACACCATACTGGGACCACAGAACACACCGTTCTCTAAGGTCACATTGTCGTACACAGATACATTGTTCTGAATCTTGCAGTTATCACCAATAATAACTTTATTGCCGACAAAGACATTTTGCCCCAAAGAGACACCTTTACCGATGCGAGCGCCACCACAGACGTGAACAAAATGCCAGATTCTCGTTGCCTCTCCGATTTGTGCTCCGGGATCAACAATGGCAGATGAATGTTGGTAATGCGACATGCTAAGCCCTCAGCAATCGATGATATGACGCGAACAACTCAAGGAGAAAATTCGGCGCAAAGACGAAATGAGCCCGTAGGTTTTAATGGAAGCATCCGCAGTGAGACTGCTTCTTTATACTTCCAGAATTTCGCCCTTGCCAGACACGCGGCTCTTATCCGATCAAACCGGAAAGTGCTGGGTGTCCTTCATTATCGGAAGGCGTAACAATGCGCGACGAGCGAATGACATCCACCGTTTCGACACAATGCCGTGCATCTTCCAGACCGTACCCTCTACCTGCCAGAATTTCTTGGTAGCTCGTCGTATGCAAGTCGGTGAAACCTTCGGAAAACTCCATCTCCTCACCGTCTACAGTAATAGAACGATAAGTCGGTTTCTTGCCTTTCACGGAGTCAGGAAGATCGTTTGCATCAATGGACAAAAACCAACGCACCCGAGCCTTTTCATATTCAAGGTAACCAGCAGCCTTATAATCATTAGCGAAGTGAACAACATTGCGCTGGAGCTTGCCGAAAATAAAGTGCAGCATGTCATAAAAATGTACGCCAATATTGGTAGCGACACCGAATGACTTACGCGGGTCCCCCTTCCAACTTTCCATATACCACTTTCCTCTCGAAGTAATATAGGTAAGATCAACATCATATTTTTGCTGTTTATTCTCGTTCGCCACTTTATTTTTCAGGGCAAGAATCGCCTGGTGATGACGCAACTGGAGAATATTGTAAACACGAAAGTCGCTTTCTTGTTCAACCCGTGCAAGTTCATCTAGAATCGCAACAGTCGGCACCAATGGTTTTTCACAAATAACATCACAGCCCATGCGCAACCCAGCAGCGACATGAGCGTGATGCAAATAATTTGGTGAACATATTGCAACGTAATCAAGTGCTGTCTGTGGGTTACGCTTGAGGCGAAACGCATGCTCTTGAAATCGCTCAAACTCGGTGAAAAACTCGCTTTCAGGAGAAATGCTGTCAATAACACCTACAGAGTCGTTGATGTCATATGCAGACACCAACACATTGCCAGTATCCTTGATGGCTCGCATATGACGAGGCGCGATATAACCAGCGGCGCCGATCAGTGCAAAATTTTTCATTGAGCGCTATTCCTTCCGAAGCGCGATTACCCGACCGAGACTCTGAGGACCAGACGGGTTCGCAATTCCAATTTATGTGTATCAAGCCTTGATGATATGAGCAGCAGCGGTACGGTATTTCCCCCTGCTATCAACGATCAAACGAGCCGACGCTTTGATCAGATCATAATCAAATTTGTCATGATCCGTTGCCAAAACAACTGCATCGTAACCCGCCAGGCTTTCTTCACTCAGAGCCAAACTGCTCAGCTCGAAATGATGCTCGCGCATTTTTGGAAACACCGGCACATGCGGATCACTGTACGAAATGACGCAACCTTTTGTCTCCAAAAGCTCCATTATCTCCACAGATGGCGACTCTCGCATATCATCTACGTTTTTCTTGTAGGCAATACCTAATATCAAAACGCGACTACCTTTCAATGCTTTGCCATGGTCATTCAATGCATCCATGAGCTTCCCGACAACATACTCGGGCATTGCCTGGTTAACTTCGCCAGATAGCTCGATAAAGCGAGTATGCAGGCCATACTCACGCGCCTTCCACGTCAGGTAAAACGGGTCGATAGGAATGCAATGCCCGCCCAGTCCCGGCCCTGGGTAATAAGCCGTGAAGCCGAATGGCTTAGTAGCAGCGGCATCCACCACTTCAAAAATATCGATACCCATGCGGTCGGCCACGATCTTCATCTCGTTAACCAAGCCAATATTCACCGCACGGTGGATATTCTCGAGCAATTTGGTCATTTCAGCAGCTTTCGTGGAACTGACCGGTACAACTTTATCGATAGCCTGCTCGTAAAGCGCCACACCGACTTCCAGGCATTCCGGGGTATCACCCCCGATGATTTTCGGAATTGTCCGGGTTTCAAAGTCAGGATTCCCCGGGTCTTCCCGCTCAGGGGAATACACCAGGAAGATGTCCTTGCCAACAACCAGCCCACCTTCTTGAACCCGCGGCAGAAGCTCTTCCTCGGTAGTTCCTGGGTAAGTGGTACTCTCAAGGGACACCACTTGACCGGCGCGAAGGTATGGTTTGATCGCATCAGTCGTATTGATAACGAAACTCATATCCGGTTCGCGATATTTGTTCAGAGGCGTAGGAACACAAAGAATGAGGGCATCACACTCCGCCGCGCGACTGAAATCAACAGTCGCCTCAAAGCCGCTCTTGCACGCTTGAGATATTTTGCTCGAAGGAATGTGCTCTATGTAGCTTTCGCCAGCATTTAGTTTGCTGACCTTGTGACTATCAATGTCAATACCGAGCACACGGAAGCCAATCGCATTGTAACGAAGCATTAAAGGCAGGCCGACATATCCAAGGCCTACGATTCCGATCAATGCCTCTTTACTTTTGAACTTGGCGACACTGGCCTGTTTCTGCAGGGGCATCAGTAATACTCCAACTCTAAAAACCTGAAAATTATCAGCTTGGGTTTGCGCGGATAGTCAAAATCTGACTACCAGGGCGCTCCTGTATCTCAAATGCAAATCAAGCCCGGATCTCGCTACCGCGGGACCGACACCCTCAAAGCCTTGCCGGTGAAGGTGGATGGCGACGCATAGCACTTAGCCATGACTGCCAAAAAAAAGCTGTTGGATTATCTCACACCGCGATCTTCGGAGTGACTTGTATGTCACCGAATGGTCGGCAAACTACTTCGATCAGTTATTCACTACATGCTATTGCATCGCCGTCGTTAATCAAAACTATTTGTACCGTATGTGACGTCTGGATGGCGCACACTAGATTGAGGACTTCAGCCCACGCCAGCCGCGCTGCCAGAGCCGACATTCACATACTACAAGTAGGGCGATAGAACCCGGTGAAAATCCCAGTGAGCCATTATAACGCCACCAGCCCACGCACAGGCCCAGGAATTTTCCGCCTCCCGAAAAAAAGCCGACCACACTAGATCACGATTGAAAATCGGGGCACACACCAGGATGTAGACGTTTTTCAGGGCGCGTCGACCCAAATTTCATGGGTTTTCTTAAAAAAAAAGAGTGACCACCGCCACTCTCGAGCACATGCACATTCATGCGAGATGCATGCGAGGCATGAACATAATCCGATCACAAAAAAGCCTTGTCCGATGAGAGTCACCCAGCCCAAACGACGGATTCAGAGCACTCCCAGAAAAAACAGGCCTAACGAATCATCAATGAGCTCGGATTGCCATTTTTTTGCGGCCAGTTAAAATCCCCAAGATAGGACCAATAATCATACCCACAAGCAATGAGCCCGCTATGCACAGGGAAACGGGGACCTGAGGTGTCGACCAACCGATGAACGACAGTGCAACAGGCTGCTGATTTTCAAGCACAAACGCTACACAAATGAGCACAATCAACAGAATAGACAGAACAAGTATCACACGCTTAAAACCACGCATCAGCGCCTCCGACGATCAAACCTCGCTCTCTTCATCCTCATTTACCCGATCCCGCAACTCTTTCCCCGGTTTGAAATGGGGAACGAATTTGCCGTCAAGGCTGACGGACTGACCGGTTTTCGGATTGCGCCCTACTCGCGGCGCCCGATAATGCAAGGAGAAGCTACCAAATCCACGGATCTCGATACGATCACCGGTGGCCAGACATTGGGACATTTGTTCAAGCATAGTCTTGATGGCCAGCTCCACATCCTTTGATGAGAGCAGCCCTTGATGGGTGACAATTCGTTCGATCAACTCCGACTTCGTCATATTTTTCCCTTCTTTTTCAAGCAGCTAGGAAAATCGCTTCAAAGGTTTTAGCATGCCCGAAGGAATTTGAACAGCCCGAGCTTTGACATATCTTCGCTGTCAAGGGGATGACCTATTTCAGCCCAGAAAGCCGATCAAGCGCGACCTGCTCATCTGCAGATAACCAGCATGGTGCGCGTCAGATAACCTGCGGGGTTGAACCCAAAGGGAAACTCATCTTCGTCTTTGGCGTCATCGGATCGAGTGACCACCTTGTAACCAGCGCCCTTGCACTCCTTGGCAGCGCGCTTGTGACATTTCTCCCATCCCGACCCCAACCCCGAACAATCGACCTCGATGCCACTGACCCCACGTGCGGCGTGGGTCTTGGCATTAGTGGTACAACCCGCCAATGTCAGTAATGCTATTGCGACAATCAGCCTATTCATTCTCTTCCTTATGCCGGGCGCCCTGCCCGAGCTCCGCTCGCTTCTGATTAAAGACTAGCCCAAATAAGCGATTGATCCGATTAAAGAAAGAGACAGCTGCGCGGGGCTATTGGTTTCATGGGCCATCAATGTCGTGCGACGCCGTTACTGCAAACACCAAATCGCAGGCACAAAAAAGGGCGACCGAAGTCGCCCTTTTTAACGATCAAGCAGAACTTAGTTCTGTTTGGCCATTGCCTGGCGCAGCAGTGCCGCCATGGTGGTGTCAGCAGCAGCTTCACCTTCCGGAGCCGATTTCAGGCTCTGGATGGCTTCTTTCTCTTCAGCATCGTCTTTCGATTTGATCGACAGCTGAATGACGCGGCTCTTACGATCAACGCTGATGATCTTGGCTTCTACTTCCTGGCCTTCTTTCAGAACGTTGCGCGCGTCTTCAACGCGGTCACGGCTGATTTCGGAGGCTTTCAGAGTCGCTTCGATATCGTCGGCCAGAGTGATGATGGCGCCTTTAGCGTCAACTTCCTTCACGATGCCTTTAACGATTGCGCCTTTGTCGTTCTCTTGAACGTACTCGGAGAACGGATCGCTTTCCAGTTGCTTGATACCCAAGGAGATGCGCTCGCGCTCTGGGTCAACCGACAGGATAACGGTGTCCAGCTCGTCGCCCTTCTTGAAGCGGCGAACGGCTTCTTCGCCCACTTCGTTCCAGGAGATGTCGGACAGGTGAACCAGACCGTCGATGCCGCCGTCCAGACCAATGAAGATACCGAAATCGGTGATCGACTTGATGGTGCCGGAGATTTTATCGCCCTTGTTGAACTGGCCAGAGAAATCTTCCCATGGGTTAGATTTGCACTGCTTGATGCCGAGGGAGATACGACGACGCTCTTCGTCGATGTCCAGAACCATAACTTCCACTTCGTCGCCGACTTGTACGACTTTCGAAGGGTGGATGTTTTTGTTGGTCCAGTCCATTTCGGAAACGTGTACCAGACCTTCAACGCCTTCTTCCAGCTCAGCGAAGCAGCCGTAGTCGGTCAGGTTGGTTACACGAGCGGTAACGCGAGTGCTTTCTGGGTAACGGGCTTTGATAGCAACCCATGGATCTTCGCCCAGTTGCTTGAGGCCCAGGGAAACACGATTGCGCTCGCGATCGTACTTCAGAACCTTGACATCGATCTCGTCGCCAACGTTGACGATTTCGGAAGGATGCTTGATACGCTTCCAAGCCATGTCGGTAATGTGCAGCAGGCCATCGACGCCACCCAGATCGACGAATGCGCCGTAATCGGTGAGGTTCTTGACGATACCTTTGACTTGTTGACCTTCCTGCAGGGATTCCAGCAGAGCTTCACGCTCGGCGGAGTTCTCGGCTTCGAGGACGCTACGACGGGAAACGACAACGTTGTTGCGTTTCTGGTCGAGTTTGATGACCTTGAATTCCAGCTCTTTGCCTTCCAGGTGCGTGGTATCGCGCACAGGACGGACGTCAACCAGGGAACCTGGCAGGAACGCACGGATGCCGTTAACGTCGACAGTGAAGCCGCCTTTAACCTTACCGTTGATAACGCCCTTGACCACTTCCTCGGCTGCGAAGGCAGCTTCCAGAACAATCCAGCATTCAGCGCGCTTGGCTTTTTCACGGGACAGTTTGGTTTCACCAAAGCCGTCTTCAACCGAGTCCAGCGCAACGTGAACTTCGTCACCGACATTGATAGTCAGATCGCCAGCGTCGTTGTAGAACTGCTCAAGCGGGATGAGTGCTTCAGACTTCAGGCCAGCGTGAACGGTTACCCAGCGAGCTTGGTAATCGATATCAACGATAACACCGGTGATGATGGAGCCTGCCTGAAGGTTCAGGGTTTTTAGGCTTTCTTCAAAGAGTTCCGCAAAGCTTTCGCTCATTTTAATTCCTGTTGAATAAGGGCGAAGGATACGCCCATCTCCACATCCCAGACGACGTGGGTTACGTTCATTTAAAGAAGCGGCGCAGGACTATGACTGGTCCCCTGCACAACTTCTTGGTCACCCGGCGATATCGCGAATGGCGATCTCGCTCATGATGCGTTCCAGCACCTGGTCGATGGATAATTCCGTGGAATCCAGCTGTATGGCGTCAGCCGCCGGCTTAAGCGGGGCTACCGCTCGCTGGGTATCACGCTCATCGCGTGCACGTATCTCATCTAGCAGACTCGACAGACTAACACCATCGACTTTGCCCTTCAACTGCAAGTATCGACGGCGCGCACGCTCCTCGGCACTGGCGGTGAGGAAAATCTTCAACGGTGCATCCGGAAAAACCACCGTACCCATGTCGCGCCCATCGGCCACCAGGCCCGGCGCTTCCTGGAATGCACGCTGGCGCTGCAGCAGCGCCTCGCGCACTGCGGGCAATGCCGCGACCTGCGAGGCACCGGAGCCGATGCTTTCGGTGCGAATCACATCGCTGACTTCATCGCCCTCGAGAATGATGCGCTGCAACTGACCGTCGGTCGCCGCGATGAATTGCACATCCAGATGAGCGGCGAGTTTCTTCAGCAACTCTTCATTGGTGAGGTCGACACCGTGATTATGCGCAGCGAAGGCCAGCAACCGATAAAGCGCACCGGAATCCAGCAGGTTCCAACCCAGACGCTTGGCCAGAATGCCAGCCACCGTGCCCTTGCCGGAGCCGCTTGGCCCATCGATGGTAATGACCGGTGCGATGTTTTTCACGACTGAGCCTCTTGTGCAACACGGATACCGACCTGCGCGCACAGCGCCAGGAAGTTCGGGAACGAGGTTGCGACGTTGGCGCAGTCATGGATGCGAATTGGTGCAGTGGCACGCAGCGACGCCACGCTGAAAGCCATGGCAATCCGGTGATCGCCGTGACCATGCACTTCGCCGCCGCCGATCAGGCCGCCGTCGATGATGATGCCGTCCGGGGTCGGTTCGCACTTGACGCCCAGTGCCAGCAAGCCATCGGCCATGACCTGGATCCGGTCCGACTCCTTGACGCGCAACTCTTCGGCGCCGCGCAGGATGGTGCGCCCTTCGGCACACGCCGCCGCCACGAACAACACCGGGAATTCGTCGATGGCCAATGGAACCAGCGCTTCGGGAATCTCGATACCTTTGAGTTTAGCTGCACGCACGCGCAGGTCCGCTACCGGCTCGCCGCCGACCTCGCGCTGGTTTTCCAGGGTGATGTCGGCGCCCATCAGGCGCAGGATGTCGATCACGCCGGTACGGGTCGGGTTGATGCCGACGTGCTCGAGCACCAGCTCGGAACCTTCGGCGATCGACGCCGCCACCAGGAAGAACGCCGACGACGAGATGTCGCCCGGCACTTCAATGTGGGTCGCGGTCAGCTTGTGGCCGGATTCGACCGAAGCTGTAGCGCCATTGACGCTGACCGGGTAGCCAAAGCCGCGCAGCATGCGCTCGGTGTGGTCGCGCGTCGGTGCAGGCTCGGTGACGGTGGTTTTGCCCTCGGCGTACAGACCGGCCAACAGCAGGCAGGATTTAACCTGGGCACTGGCCATCGGCATGGTGTAGGTCAGGCCTTTAAGCTTGTTGCCGCCACGGATGATCATCGGTGGACGACCTTCAGCAGCGGTCTCGATCACGGCGCCCATTTCACGCAGCGGATTGGCCACGCGATTCATCGGACGCTTGGACAGCGAGGCGTCACCGGTCAAGGTGCTATCGAAGTTCTGCGCAGCCAACAGGCCGGACAGCAGACGCATCGAGGTGCCGGAGTTGCCCAGATAGATCGGACCCGGTGCAGGCTTCAATCCGTGCAGACCGACGCCATGGATGGTCACGCGCCCGTGGTGCGGTCCTTCGATCACGACACCCATGTCACGGAAGGCCTGCAAGGTCGCCAGAGCGTCTTCGCCCTCGAGGAAACCTTCGACTTCGGTGACGCCTTCAGCCAGGGAGCCGAGCATGATCGAACGGTGGGAAATCGATTTGTCGCCCGGTACACGAATCCGCCCAGTCAGGCGGCCACCAGGTTGTCCCAGGAAAATCAGGTCGTTGGAGTTCATAGCGTCCACATAAGCCCGGCGGGCCAGGATTTTACTGAAATGTTCGCGGGCAACCCGGGCGCGCGTGAACACGCCCAACAATTGGTGCCCATCCCCTGCATCGACCGCGTCGCGCAAGGCGTCGAGGTCGCTGCGAAATGTATCGAGTGTGCGCAGGACAGCTTCGCGGTTGGCGAGGAAGATGTCGTGCCACATGACCGGGTCACTTCCCGCGATTCTTGTGAAATCGCGGAAACCGCCGGCAGCGTAACGGAAGATCTCAAGGTTTTCATTGCGTTTGGCCAATGAATCGACCAAACCGAACGCCAGCAAGTGCGGCAAATGGCTGGTCGCCGCCAACACTTCGTCGTGACGCTCGACCTGCATGTGCTCGACATCGGCGCCCAGTTCGCGCCACAACCGGTCGACCACGGCCAGCGCGGCCGGATCGGTTTGGTCCAGCGGTGTCAGAATCACTCTATGGCGACGAAACAGTTCGGCATTGGAGGCTTCCACCCCGCTCTGCTCGGAACCGGCAATCGGATGGCCCGGTACGAAACGCGCCGGCATACCGCCAAACGCTTCGGTCGCGGCGCGCACGACGTTGCCCTTGGCACTGCCGACATCGGTCAGAATCGCTTGCCCGAGGTCCATGCTGGCCAACCGGCCGAGCATCTTCTCCATGGCCAGGATCGGCACGGCCAGCTGAATCACGTCGGCGCCCTGGCAGGCGACGGCCAGGTCTTCTTCGCAGCGATCCACCACGCCCAATTCGACCGCGAGCTTGCGCGACTGCGGGTCGAGATCGACGCCGACCACTTCGCGGCACAGGCCGCTTTCACGCAACCCCTTGGCAAACGAACCACCGATCAACCCCAGACCGACCACCACCAGGCGACCGATCACAGGTTCAGGAGATTGCAGAGCAGTGACATCAACCACGAGCCAGAACCTTGGTCAGCGCCTCGAGGAAGCGGCTGTTTTCCGCCGGCAAGCCGATGGTGATGCGCAAGTGGTTCGGCATGCCATAGTTGGCCACCGGACGCACGATCACGCCTTCGCGCAGCAAGCCCTGGAAGATCGGCAGAGCAACACGGCCCAGATCGACGCAGATGAAGTTGCCCTTGGACGCAATCCAGCTCAGCCCCAGTTCGCGGAAACCCGCTTCCAGTTGCTGCATGCCGGCTTCGTTCACGCGGCGGCTTTCAGCCAGGTACTCGGCGTCTTGCAGCACTGCGCACGCAGCGGCCAAGGCCAGGCTGTTGACGTTGAACGGCTGACGCACGCGATTCAGCACATCGGCAACCACCGCGGTAGACAAGCCATAACCGACCCGCAGCGCCGCCAGGCCGTAAGCCTTGGAGAAGGTGCGCGAGACCAGCAGGTTCGGGTACGCCGCCAGGAAGTCCAGGCCATCCGGCAAATCGCTGCCTTCGGCGTATTCAATGTAGGCCTCGTCCAGCACCACCAGCACGTGTTCCGGCACATCCTGCAGGAACTCGTCCAGCGCTTCGGCGCCAAACCAGGTCCCGGTCGGGTTGTTCGGGTTGGCGATGAAGACCACACGGGTATCGACATCGATCGCGGCCAGCATGGCCGACAGGTCATGGCCCCAGTCTTTGGCCGGGATGACTTTGGCCGTCGCACCGACCGCTTGGGTGACGATCGGATAGACCGCAAACGCATGCTCGCTGAACACCGCGTTCAGGCCCGGCGCCAGATAAGCGCGAGCGACCAGTTCCAGGATGTCGTTGGAGCCGTTGCCCAGCGTCACCTGATTCAGTTCGACGCGGCACTGATCGGCCAGCAGGGTCTTGAGCGCAAAACCGTTGCCATCCGGATAACGGGTCAGCTCGGCCAACTCTTCACGAATGGCCGCCAAGGCTTTTGGACTGGCGCCCAACGGATTTTCGTTGCTCGCCAGTTTGACGATGCTGGCCGGATCGATGTCCAGCTCACGCGCCAATTCGTCCACGGGTTTGCCCGGAACGTAAGGCGAAAGTTGTTGCACGCCCGGCTGTGCCAGAGCGAGGAAGTTGCCACTCATTTGCTACCCCTTAGAGAACGGCTTTCGGGTAGGAACCCAACACTTTAAGTGCCACTGCTTCCTGACTGATCTTTTCCAGCACACCTTTTACCAGCGGATCGCGATGGTGACCGACGAAGTCGATGAAGAACACGTAGGTCCATTTACCGCTGCGAGAAGGACGCGTCTCGATGCGCGTCAGGTCGATGCCATTGTCGTGGAACGGCACCAGCAACTCGTGAAGCGCGCCCGGCTTGTTGCTCATGGAGACGATGATCGAGGTCTTGTCGTCGCCGGTTGGTGGCACTTCCTGGCTGCCGATCATCAGGAATCGCGTGGAGTTGTCCGGACGATCCTCGATTTTCTCGGCCAGGCGGGTCAGCCCGTACAAGCCTGCGGCCATGTCGCCGGCAATCGCCGCCGAGTTCCACTCACCCTTGACCCGCTTCGCGGCTTCGGCGTTGCTGGAAACCGCCACGCGCTCGACATTCGGGTAGTGTGCATCCAGCCACTTGCGGCACTGGGCCAGCGACTGGGCGTGGGAATAGATGCGGCTGATGCTGTCGGTCTTGGTGTTTTCACCCACCAACAGGTGGTGGTGAATCCGCAACTCGACTTCGCCGCAGATGACCATGTCGTGTTCGAGGAAGCTGTCGAGCGTGTGGTTGACCGCACCCTCGGTGGAGTTTTCTACCGGGACCACGCCAAAGTTCACCGCGCCGGCCGCCACTTCGCGGAACACTTCATCGATCGCAGCCATCGGCTTGCTGATCACCGCGTGGCCGAAATGCTTCATGGCCGCCGCTTGGGTGAAAGTGCCTTCAGGGCCGAGGTAAGCCACTTTCAGCGGCTGCTCGAGCGCCAGGCACGAAGACATGATTTCGCGGAACAACCGCGCCATTTCTTCGTTGCCCAACGGGCCCTGATTGCGCTCCATCACACGCTTGAGCACCTGAGCTTCGCGCTCAGGACGATAGAACACCGGCACTTCGCCTTCGGCCAGCGAGGCCATCTTTACTCGCGCAACTTCCTGGGCGCAGCGTGCGCGCTCACTGATCAGCTCCAGGACTTTTTCGTCCAGGGCATCAATGCGCAGGCGCAGTGCCTTGAGTTCTTGCTCAGACATTAGCCGTGTTCCTTCTCGAACTCTGCCATGTACGAAACCAGTGCGTTGACCGCAACGATATCGACGGCGTTATAGATGGAGGCGCGCATGCCGCCCACGGACCGGTGACCCTTGAGGTTCAGCAAGCCACGTTCGTCGGCACCGGCCAGGAATGGCTTGTCCAGACGATCGTCAGCCAGACGGAACGGCACGTTCATCCATGAGCGATCGGACTTGTTGATCGGGTTGCTGTACAGGCCGCTGGCATCAATGAAGTCGTACAGCGTGCGCTGCTTCACGTCGTTGAGCTTGCCGATGGCTTCGACGCCGCCCTGCTCTTTCAGCCACTCGAACACCAGGCCGGACAGGTACCAGGCCAGGGTTGGCGGGGTGTTGTACATCGAACCGTTATCGGCCGCGACCTTGTAGTTGAGCATGGTCGGGCACAGGGAACGGGCGTGACCCAGCAGGTCTTCGCGAACGATGTTGACGACGATGCCGCTCGGGCCGATGTTTTTCTGGGCGCCGGCGTAGATCATGCCGAAGCGCGAGACATCGATCGGACGCGACAGGATGTCGGAAGACATGTCGGCGACCAGCGGAACGTCACCGGTTTCCGGAACCCAGTTGAATTCCAGACCACCGATGGTTTCGTTCGGTGCGTAGTGAACGTAGGCCGCGTCTTTCGACAGCTTCCATTCGTTCTGACCAGGGATAGCAAAATAGTCGTAAGGCTTGGCGGTGGCGGCGACATTGACGTTACCGTAGCGCGAAGCTTCTTCGATGGCTTTCTGCGACCAGATACCGGTGTCGATATAGTCGGCGGTGCCGCTTTCCGGCAGCAGGTTCAGAGGAATCTGCGCAAATTGCTGGCTGGCGCCACCTTGCAGAAACAGCACTTTATAGTTCGAGGGGATATTCAGCAGATCACGCAGATCCTGCTCGGCCTTGGTGGCGATGGACACGAACTCATCACTGCGATGGCTCATTTCCATGACCGACAGGCCCTTGCCGTGCCAATCAAGGAGTTCACCCTGGGCGCGCGTCAGGACAGCTTCGGGAAGTGCCGCAGGACCGGCACAGAAGTTATAGGCTCTCTTGCTCACATCCAATCTCGCTCTGATTTGGTGGTAGTCACGCAATAAATCACAACATCAATCGACACAGAGTCCCTGCTAAAGCAAAACATCTGTGGGAACGAGCCTGCTCGCAATGGCATCACCGCAGCGCCTCAGACGTATCGCGGCGCCTGCATCGCGACCAGGCTCGCTCCCACAAGGGATCTCCATGGGTGTCGATATTTCATTACGGACAAACAACAAGGGGGCGAATTTTCATCCGCCCCCTGTTTGTCCGCTTACTCTTGCGGTTCTTCGTCAGCGGCGGCGTCGAGCTGCTGGTCTTCGGCAACGTCGTCGATCACGACTTCACCGTCGAACACTGCACCTTCTTCACCCTCTTCACCTTCCAGCTCTTCACCTTCGACTTCCGACGGCTCCTGAACCCGTTCCAGACCGACCAGCGTTTCATCGCTGGCCAGTTTGATCAGGGTCACGCCCTGGGTGTTACGACCCAGGCTGGAAACTTCGTCGACACGGGTACGAACCAAGGTGCCCTGGTCGGAAATCAGCATGATTTCCTCGCCGTCGAGCACCTGGACTGCGCCGACCAGACGGCCGTTGCGGTCGTTGCTGACCATGGCGATAACGCCCTGACCGCCACGCTTGTACTCAGGGAACTCGGTGATCGCCGTACGCTTGCCGAAACCACGCGCCGAAGCGGTGAGGATCTGGCTGCCTTCTTCCGGGATCAGCATGGAAATCAGCTTCTGGCCTTCCGGCAGACGCATGCCGCGGACACCGCGAGCGGTACGGCCCATGGCGCGAACGTCGGTTTCCTTGAAGCGAGTGACCTTGCCGCCGTCGGAGAACAGCATGACTTCGCGGCTGCCATCGGTAATGGCAGCAGAGATCAGTACGTCACCTTCATCCAGTTCCAGCGCGATCAGACCAACGCTGCGTTGACGGCTGAAGGATTCCAGCGGGGTCTTCTTCACGGTGCCTTTGGCGGTGGCCATGAAGATGAAGTGACCTTCGGTGTATTCTTCGACCGGCAGCATGGTGGTGATGTATTCGTCACTGTCCAGCGGCAGCAGGTTGACCAGCGGACGACCACGGGCCGCACGGGATGCTTCCGGGATTTCGTAGGTTTTGAGCCAGTACACTTTGCCCTTGCTGGAGAACAGCAGCAGCGTGGTGTGGCTGTTGGCGACCAGCAGGTGAGCGATGTAGTCCTCATCCTTGACGCCGGTAGCCGACTTGCCTTTACCGCCACGACGCTGGGCCTGGTAAGCAGCCAAAGGCTGGGTCTTGGCGTAGCCACCGTGGGAAATGGTCACGACGCGCTCTTCTTCCGGGATCATGTCACCCAGGGTCAGGTCGAGACGGGCATCGAGAATTTCGGTGCGGCGCACGTCGCCGTATTCGGCGCGGATCACTTCCAGCTCTTCGCGGATCACTTCCATCAGGCGCGTGGCACTGCTGAGGATGCGGATCAGCTCGCCGATCTGGTTGAGGATCTCTTGATACTCGGCCAGCAGTTTTTCGTGTTCCAGACCGGTCAGGCGGTGCAGACGCAGTTCCAGAATGGCTTGCGCCTGTTCCGGCGACAGGAAGTACTTGCCTTCGCGCAGACCGTATTGCGGGTCCAGGGTCTCTGGACGGCAAGAGTCGGCACCGGCACGCTCTACCATCGCGACCACGGCGGAAGATTCCCACGCGGTCTTGATCAGCGCTTCCTTGGCTTCCGACGGCGTTGGCGAGGCCTTGATCAGCGCGATGACCGGGTCGATGTTCGACAGGGCAACCGCTTGACCTTCGAGGATGTGACCCCGTTCGCGGGCTTTGCGCAGTTCGAACACGGTGCGACGGGTAACGACTTCGCGACGGTGACGCACGAAGGCTTCCAGCAGATCCTTGAGGTTCAGGATCCGTGGACGGCCGTCGATCAGCGCAACGATGTTGATACCAAACACGGCTTGCAGCTGGGTCTGGGCGTAGAGGTTGTTGAGAATCACCTCAGGCACTTCACCGCGACGCAGCTCTATCACGACGCGCATACCGTCCTTGTCGGACTCGTCGCGCAGTTCGGTGATGCCTTCGAGTTTCTTCTCTTTTACCAGCTCGGCGATCTTCTCGATCAGACGGGCCTTGTTCAACTGGTAAGGGAGTTCGGTGATGACGATCTGCTGACGGCCACCGACCTTGTCGATGTCTTCGATCATCGAGCGGGCGCGCATGTAAATGCGCCCGCGACCGGTGCGGTAGGCTTCGATGATGCCGGCGCGACCGTTGATGATCGCGGCGGTCGGGAAGTCCGGACCGGGGATGTATTGCATCAGCTCATCGATGGTCAACTCGGGGTTGTCGATGAGGGCCAGGCAACCGTCGATGACTTCACCGAGGTTGTGCGGCGGGATGTTGGTCGCCATGCCCACGGCGATACCGCTGGAGCCGTTGACGAGCAGGTTGGGAATACGGGTCGGCATGACCGCCGGGATCATTTCGGTGCCGTCGTAGTTCGGCACCCAGTCCACGGTTTCTTTATGCAGGTCAGCCAGCAGCTCGTGCGCCAGCTTGGTCATGCGCACTTCGGTGTATCGCATGGCCGCAGCGTTGTCGCCGTCCACCGAACCGAAGTTGCCCTGACCATCTACCAGCAGGTAGCGCAGCGAGAATGGCTGCGCCATCCGAACGATGGTGTCGTACACCGCGGTATCACCGTGCGGGTGATACTTACCGATCACGTCACCGACCACACGGGCAGATTTCTTGTACGGCTTGTTGAAGTCGTTGCCCAGCTCGCTCATCGCGAACAGCACGCGCCGGTGCACGGGCTTCAAGCCATCGCGCGCATCCGGCAGGGCCCGCCCGACAATTACGCTCATCGCGTAGTCGAGGTAGGACTGCTTCAGCTCGTCTTCGATATTGACCGGGAGGATTTCTTTGGCCAGTTCGCCCATGAGAAGCTCGATTCCTTTTTCTGGTGAAACCTCGTCACATCCATATGGGACGAACGAAGCTCGCCGCTGCAGGCTGAGTGCCATGCACCGACTTACGACAAATCAACGAGTTATGCCATGGATTTGCGCAGTAAAGACAACCCCGTGGGACTGCCTCGGAAAACGCCGGATGTTATCACAAGAGCCGCCACGCACCTATCCCCCAGATGCGCATGGAGTGTAGTTAGTTGACTGGTGGCAGGCTTAACGGGGACGAGAGGGGCTTAGAGGGTTGCCGAATGCAGAATTCAGACTGTTTTATTGAATTTGCGGGCCTCATCGCGGGCAAGCCCGCTCCCACAGGGATCATGAAATGCCCGGGATTTGCGGCACAACACAAATTTCTGTGGGAGCGGGCTTGCCCGCGATGGCGATCGATCAGACACCAAATCCCTTCAATGCAGACGCTTGCGGCACATCAACTGCGCCATCTTCGCCGTGTCCGGACGCTCGACGATGCCTTTCTCGGTCACGATCGCGTCGATCAAGTCCGCCGGGGTGACGTCGAACACCGGGTTGAACGCATCGACATCCGCCCCGACCCGCTTGCCGCCCACTTCCAGCAACTCTCGGCCGTCACGCTCTTCAATCGGAATGTCGTCGCCGCTGGCCAGGTTCATGTCGATGGTCGAGCTCGGTGCCACCACCATGAAGCGCACGCCGTGGTGCATGGCGTTCACCGCCAGTTGATAAGTACCGATCTTGTTGGCCACGTCGCCATTGGCGGTGATCCGGTCGGCGCCGACGATGACCCAGGTAATGCCCTTGGTCTTCATGATGTGCGCGGCGGCGGAATCGGCATTGAGGGTCACGGGAATGCCTTCGTTGGCCAACTCCCATGCGGTCAGTCGCGAACCTTGCAGCCAGGGACGGGTTTCGTCGGCGTAGACGCGCTCGACCATGCCTTCGATAAAGGCCCCGCGAATAACCCCCAGCGCCGTGCCGAAACCGCCGGTGGCCAGCGCGCCGGTGTTGCAGTGGGTCAGGATCGCCTGCGCGTTGCCCTGGTGCTTGCGGATCAGGTCCACACCCAGTTGCGCCATGGTCAGGTTGGCTTCGCGATCACTTTCGTGAATGGCGATGGCCTCCGCCTCCAGCGCCGCCAAAGGGTCGGTATCGCCCTTGAGACGATCCAGGCGGTCACGCATGCGACTCAAGGCCCAGAACAGATTCACCGCCGTTGGACGGGAATCGGCCAGCAACGCGTAATCTTCTTCCCACGCTGCCTGCCAGTCACCGCCCTCGAGAATACGGGCGCGGGCTGACAGCACCATGGCATACGCGGCACTGATGCCAATCGCCGGCGCGCCGCGCACCACCATCGAACGAATCGCCTCGGCCACGCCGGCCGCGCTGGTGTAGGCGATCCAGGTTTCCTCGAACGGCAAAACACGCTGATCCAGCAGATAAAGGGCGCCATCACGCCAATCGATGGCCTTCACCTTCTCCGCAGCCAACAGTCGATCGCGCATCCCTCACCCCGCACTCATAAACAAAGCCGCCGATTATAGCGATCCCACCGCGAAGACGCTCGGGTATACTTCGCCATCCTTTACAAAAGCACTGGAACCGACCCTCGATGCCGAACACTGCCGCTGCGCTCGACCTGTTATTGCTGCCGACCTGGCTGGTACCCGTCGAACCCGCTGGCGTTGTCCTCAAAGAGCATGGCGTGGGCATCCGCGACGGGCGCATCGTGTTTATCGGCCCGCGGTCCGCCGCGCTGAAGCTTGACGCAACCGAAGTCCGCGAACTGCCGGACATGCTGCTCAGTCCCGGCCTGATCAACGCTCACGGGCACGCAGCGATGACGCTGTTCCGTGGCCTGGCCGACGACCTGCCGCTGATGACCTGGCTGGAAAACCACATCTGGCCCGCCGAAGCCAAATGGGTCGATGAAGCGTTTGTACGCGATGGTACCGACCTTGCCATCGCCGAACAGATAAAAGGTGGCATTACCTGCTTCTCTGACATGTATTTCTTCCCGAAGGTTGCCAGCGAACGCGTGCATAACAGCGGCATACGCGCGCAAATCGCGATTCCGATCCTCGATTTCCCGATTCCGGGCGCCAGTACGGCGGACGACGCCATTCGTCAGGGCGTTGAACTGTTCAACGATCTCAAGCACCACGAACGCATCAAAGTCACCTTCGGCCCCCATGCCCCCTACACCGTGGGCGACGAAAACCTGGAGAAAATCCGGGTGATCGCCGAAGAGCTGGACGCGTCGATTCACATGCACGTCCACGAAACAGCCTTCGAAGTGCAGCAATCGGTCGAGCAGCGTGGCGAGCGCCCGCTGGCCCGCCTTGCACGCCTGGGCCTGCTGGGGCCGCGCTTCCAGGCGGTTCACATGACGCAGATCAGCGAGGACGACCTGGTGATGCTGGTAGAAAGCAACACCAATGTGATTCATTGCCCGGAGTCGAACCTGAAACTGGCCAGCGGTTTCTGCCCGGTGGAGCGTTTGTGGCAGGCGGGCGTCAATGTGGCCGTCGGCACCGATGGTGCGGCCAGTAACAACGACCTCGACCTGCTTGGCGAAACCCGCACCGCTGCGTTGCTGGCCAAAGCCGTCGCCGGCTCGGCCACCGCACTGGACGCCCATCGCGCGTTGCGTATGGCCACGCTGAACGGCGCACGGGCGCTGGGGATCGAGGCCGAGGTCGGCTCGCTGGAAATCGGCAAAGCCGCGGACATGGTCGCGTTCGACCTTTCCGGCCTGGCGCAGCAACCGGTGTACGACCCGGTTTCACAGCTTATATACGCCACTGGCCGGGACTGCGTGAAACACCTTTGGGTAGGTGGCAAGCAATTGCTCGACGACCGCCGCCTGACCCGTCTGGATGAAGAACAGCTGTGCGCCACCGCCAAGGCCTGGGGCCAGCGCATCAGCGGCCATACCGAATTGTAAGCACCCTGGACTCAACGCCGGGGCAACAGGATTTTTCAAGTTTTAGAGGATGAACCATGAGTAACGTCGACTACGCCGAAATCGCCAAATTCGAAGCCCTGGCCCATCGCTGGTGGGATCGCGAAAGCGAGTTCAAGCCACTGCACGACATCAACCCGCTGCGGGTCAACTGGATTGACGAACGGGTCAATCTGGCCGGCAAGAAAGTCCTCGACGTCGGTTGCGGCGGCGGCATCCTCAGCGAAGCCATGGCGCAACGCGGCGCGACCGTGATGGGCATCGACATGGGCGAAGCGCCGCTGGCCGTCGCTCAACTGCATCAGCTGGAATCGGGTGTCAGCGTCGAGTACCGACAGATCACCGCCGAAGCCCTGGCTGAAGAAATGCCCGAGCAGTTCGACGTGGTCACTTGCCTGGAAATGCTTGAGCACGTGCCGGATCCGTCTTCGGTGATCCGCGCCTGCTTCAAAATGGTCAAACCGGGCGGCCAGGTGTTCTTCTCCACCATCAACCGCAACCCGAAGGCGTACCTGTTCGCCATCGTTGGCGCCGAATACATCATGAAGCTGCTGCCTCGCGGCACGCACGACTTCAAGAAATTCATCCGCCCTTCCGAGCTCGGTGCCTGGAGCCGCATGGCCGGTCTGACTGTCAAAGACATCATCGGCCTGACGTACAACCCGCTGACCAAGCACTACAAACTGGCGGCCGACGTGGACGTCAACTACATGATCCAGACCCTGCGCGAGGAGTAAGTCGATGCGTATCAGAGCAGTCCTTTTCGACATGGACGGCACGCTGCTCGACACCGCGCCGGACTTCATTGCGATCTGTCAGGCGATGCGTGCCGATCGCGGCTTGCCGCCGATCAACGACAAGCATATCCGCGACGAAATTTCCGGCGGCGCCAAGGCGATGGTCGCCGTGACGTTCAGCATGGACCCGGAATCGCCAGGCTTTGAAGCGCTGCGCCTGGAGTTCCTGGAGCGCTACCTCGTGGGTTGCGCGGTGCACAGCAAACTGTTCGACGGTATGGGCGAGTTGCTGGCCGACATCGAGAAAGCCAACCTGATCTGGGGCGTGGTCACCAACAAACCACTGCGGTTTGCCGAGCCGATCATGCAGCAACTCGGGTTGGCCGAACGCTCGGCGCTGCTGATTTGCCCGGATCACGTGAAGAACAGCAAACCGGACCCGGAGCCGTTGATCCTGGCGTGCAAGATGCTCGACCTCGATCCGGCCAGCGTGCTGTTTGTGGGGGATGACCTGCGTGACATCGAATCCGGTCGTGATGCCGGCACCAAGACCGCCGCCGTGACCTTTGGCTACATCCACCCCGACGATAACCCGCGGCACTGGGGTGCGGACGTGGTGGTCGATCATCCGCTGGAGTTGCGCAAGGTGTTGGACAGCGCGCTCTGTAGCTGCTGATCCGCACCGCTTCGTAGGAGCCGGCTTGCCGGGCTCCTGCAGGACCGCGCATCGGTCGCCCGCATTCTGATTTTTGAGGTTTTTTTATGTTTGATTATTCCGCCCGCCCTGAATTGCTCAAGGACCGGGTCATCCTGGTCACTGGCGCCGGTCGCGGTATTGGCGCTGCCGCTGCGAAAACCTACGCCGCGCATGGCGCCACCGTGCTGTTGCTGGGCAAGACCGAAGCCAACCTGACTCAGGTCTACGACGAAATCGAAGCCGCCGGTCATCCACAACCTGCGGTCATCCCGTTCAATCTGGAAACCGCCCTGCCCCATCAATACGATGAGTTGGCGGCGATGATCGAAACTGAATTCGGCCACCTCGACGGTTTGCTGCACAACGCGTCGATCATTGGTCCTCGCACGCCGATCGAACAGCTCTCCGGCGAGAACTTCATGCGTGTCATGCAAGTCAACGTCAACGCCATGTTCATGCTCACCAGCACGCTGTTGCCACTGCTCAAACTGTCGCAGGACGCCTCGGTGGTATTCACTTCCAGCAGCGTCGGCCGCAAGGGGCGTGCGTATTGGGGCGCTTATGGCGTCTCCAAGTTCGCCACCGAAGGCCTGATGCAAACCCTGGCCGACGAAGTCGACACCGTCGCCCCGGTACGTTCCAACAGCATCAACCCCGGCGCCACCCGCACCAGCATGCGTGCCCAGGCTTATCCCGGCGAAAACCCGCTGAACAATCCGACGCCTGAGGAGATCATGCCGGTCTACCTCTACCTGATGGGCCCGGACAGCACCGGTATCAACGGCCAGGCGTTCAACGCTCAGTAACACCGTGCGTCGCTTTTGTGCCGTGGCGAATTTCCGTCACGGCACCCATAAGCGGCGCAACTGCACCTGAATTCAGTCAAACAAATGTCGCCGAATAAGCTGAAAACAACTTAAGACACTTCCAGTGCGTTGATTTTAAACGGCTTTAATCCGAATGAACCGAATGGCATGACTTTCGCTCTATATCTGTTCAGACACGCGGTGTGAAAGCAGGCGGGCAGACCTTCGGGTCGATTGGTTACTAATCTCCAGCAAAGCAGATTAGACTTGCTCCAAATGTCCTACGGGACTGATGGACCAGTATGACGCGCAGCCCAAAGCCGCTCTCACCCAGCCTGTAAGACAGCCTTACTGCTTAGGGGTGCACGCCATATGAAATCACCTTCCCAGACCAACGCAATTGACTTCGATAGCGCCAAATTGCAACGCCTGGGCTTTGGTCAGCAGCCCCCTCTTCTGGAGAGGCCGGTCAGCCTTGCGCAATTGCGCCAGCAACTGAGTTTGCAGCTGCAAACCAGTCTTGAGCCGCAACGCATTCTTGGGCTCTTCTACCGTGAAATTCAGCGACTCGTACCGCTCGATGCCCTGAGCTACCAACACAAGGCCAGCGATTTGCGCCTGGAATACGGCCAGCGCGGCCACCATTCGATCAGCTATAGCCTCAGCCATGAAGGCGAGCATCTGGGTGAACTGGTGTTCCGCCGCAATCAGCGTTTCAGCGAGCAGGAACTGGGCAATCTCGAATCTTCGCTGTCCGCGTTGATGTACCCGATGCGTAATGCGCTGCTTTACCGCGCAGCTACCCAAAGTGCCCTGCGCGACCCCCTCACCGACACCGGTAACCGCATTGCCATGGATCAGACGCTGCAGCGGGAAATCGAGATGTCGCGCCGGCATCTGCAACCTTTGTCACTGCTGATGCTGGACATCGACCACTTCAAACACATCAACGATAACCACGGGCACAGCGCCGGCGATGACGTGCTCAGGGGTGTCGCCGCTTCGATCAAGAGCCAGCTGCGCAACGTCGACATGGTGTTCCGCTTTGGTGGCGAGGAGTTTTTGATTCTGTTGTCCAACACCGGCCGGGAAGCCGCCGCCATGGTCGGCGAGCGACTGCGATTCGCGGCACAAGCCAAGAATTTTTCAGCCGATGGCAACCTGATCGAGCTGACCGTCAGCCTCGGCTGCTCGACCCTGTTGCCCGGAGAATCGGCCGAGAGCCTGTTGCGTAGGGCCGACAGTGCGCTCTATGTGGCCAAGCGCGAAGGACGCAACCGCTTGGCGATGGCGGGCTGACCGCCGCCAGCGCGGGCTCGCGGTAATATCGGCCCGCATCGACAAGGATCAGCGAACAGCGCCGCGCAACGCCCCGACCAACCCTTGCAGCTTCGCCGGTTCCGCTGCCTCAACTGCCACCGCCGGCCCCGCCACCAGGGTCACCCGCGACCACAACCGACGGAACACGCCCTTGTCGGGATCGCGACTGAAGAAACTCCCCCACAGCCCCTGCAATGCCAGCGGAATCACCGGCACAGGCGTCTCTTCGAGAATCCGCGTCAACCCGCCCTTGAACTCGTTGATCTCGCCATCGGCGGTCAATTTGCCTTCAGGGAAGATGCATACCAGCTCACCGTCCTTCAGATATTGAGCAATGCGCGTGAAGGCTCTTTCGTAAATCTGAATGTCTTCCTGACGTCCCGCGATCGGAATGGTCCCGGCCGTGCGGAAGATGAAGTTCAGCACCGGCAGGTTGTAGATCTTGTAGTACATCACAAAGCGAATCGGCCGACGCACCGCGCCGCCGATCAGCAGCGCGTCGACGAAAGACACGTGATTGCACACCAGCAGCGCCGCGCCTTCATCCGGTATCAGCTCCAGATTGCGATGCTCCACGCGGTACATGGAATGGCTGAGCAGCCAGATCATGAAACGCATGCTGAACTCGGGAACGATTTTGAAGATGTACGCGTTGACGCCAATGTTCAGCAGCGACACCACCAGGAACAAGTGCGGGATCGACAGCTTGGCCAGGCTCAGCAGCACGATCGAAACAATTGCCGAGACCACCATGAACAGCGCGTTGAGAATGTTGTTGGCGGCAATCACCCGCGCCCGCTCGTTCTCCGGGGTGCGCGACTGGATCAGCGCGTACAGCGGCACGATGTAGAAACCACCAAAAACCCCCAGGCCGAGAATGTCGATCAACACCAGCCAGGTGTGGCCAAAACCGAGAATCTCGATCCAGCCATGGCCGTTGACGCTGTCGGGAATTCCGCCGGAATGCCACCACAGCAACAAACCGAACACCGTCAAACCAAACGAGCCGAAAGGCACCAGACCGATCTCGACTTTACGCCCGGACAGTTTTTCGCAAAGCAGCGAACCCAGCGCAATGCCGACCGAGAACACAGTGAGAATAAGGGTCACCACGGTTTCGTCGCCGTGCATCCATTCCTTGGCATACGCCGGGATTTGCGTGAGATAAATCGCCCCGACAAACCAGAACCACGAGTTGCCGACAATCGAGCGCGAGACCGCCGGCGTTTGCCCCAGGCCCAGTTTCAAGGTGGCCCAGGATTGACTGAAGATGTTCCAGTTCAGGCGCATCTGCGGCGACGAGGCCGCCGCCCGTGGAATGCTGCGACTGGCCAGATAACCGAGCACTGCAATGCCGATGATCGCCGTGGACACGATGGGCGCGTAATGCGCGGACGACATCATGACCCCGGCGCCGATGGTCCCGGCGAGGATGGCCAGGAAGGTGCCCATTTCCACCAGGCCGTTGCCGCCTACCAGCTCCTCTTCATGCAAGGCCTGGGGCAGGATCGAGTATTTCACCGGCCCGAACAGCGCCGAGTGCGTACCCATGGCAAACAGCGCCAGCAGCATCAGCGACAGGTGATCGAAGACGAACCCGACCGCGCCGATCGCCATGATGACGATCTCCCCGAGCTTGATCAGGCGAATCAGCGCGTCCTTGGCGAACTTCTCGCCAAACTGCCCGGCCAGTGCCGAGAACAGAAAGAACGGCAGAATGAACAGCAACGCACACAGATTGACCCAGATCGAACGATCCCCCTCGATGGACAATTTGTACAAAATGGCGAGGATCAACGATTGCTTGAAGACGTTGTCGTTGAACGCCCCGAGGGACTGGGTCACGAAAAACGGCAGGAAGCGGCGGGTGCGAAGCAAGGTGAACTGTGAGGGGTGACTCATCTTCCGTGTGTCCCTGTGATGGCGTGGATACTGCTATTGGAATGTCGGACGTCGATCCAGGCCACACATTACCTAATCTTTGCAGGTTATTTTTTTAAACCTGCAATGCACGGCGAGACAAACAACTCGCCCCGCCATGCGCCCTGCAACGTGCGTTGGGCGACGATCAGCCACATCACCGTCAGCAACGCCACGAGCACACAGCCAAAGGCGCTGAAAAACGTCAGGTTCAACGTGCTGGCCAGTTTTAACGTTGCCAGAGAATAGACGCCCAGCGGAAAGGTGAAGCCCCACCAGCCGAGGTTGAACGGAATCCCGGCCCGCAGGTAACGCCCGGTAATCAGAAGAGCAATCAGCATCCACCACAAACCAAAGCCCCACAGCGTGATTCCCGCCACCAGCCCGAGCCCCGCTGCGATTTCACCCAGGCCCGGAAGCCCGTTGGCGGCGAAGATGGCCGGCGCGTCGGCGCCCAGCAGCAACATCCCCAGCGCCCCGGTGCCAATCGGGCCGAGCGCCAGCCAACTCGACGCCGCCATGTTTTCGTGGGGCAGTTTGTGCAGCGCCATGCGCAACATAAGAATGGTCAGAATGCTGAACGCCACCGGCAGGGAAAATGCCCAGAGCACGTAGCTGGTCACCAACACCACCATTTGCGCCTGGGCCTCGGCCAGGTGCGGCGCCAACAGGCCACCACTGGCAGCCGCCACTTCCGCTGCTACCACCGGCAACAGCCAAACGGCGGTCATCTGGTCGATGCTGTGTTCCTGGCGGGTGAACATCATGTAGGGAATCAGCACACCGCAGGCCAGCGACATCGCCACATCCAGCCACCACAGCAACGCGGCCACATGGACGACCCCCTCGCCCCAGCGAGGCAGGCCAAACAGCAGGAAGCCATTGATGATGGTCGCCAACCCCATGGGAATCGTGCCGAAAAACATCGAAACCGTGGAGTGCCCGAAAATCCTCCGGGCCTCATCGAAGAACAGTACCCAGCGCGCCGCGTACAGCGCAGTGAACACGATGAACAGACCGATATTGAACAGCCACAGGGCTTCGGCGATCGCCTGCAAACCTGGCGACGCGACAGGCAACTGGGCCAGGGCTAACGCTAAAACGCCCGTACCCATGGTCGCGGCGAACCAGTTCGGGGTGAACTGGCGGATAACCTCGCGCGGGTGCTGCAAGTGACTGAAGGGTTTGAAAACGGGGGTGGCGTTGGGGCATGTCATAGCGAACTCCTGTCCTCTGTTGAGGTGGAATTCAGGGTAGGCGCAAATCGAATATCTATATAACGGGTAATATCTCTAACTGTTATCTGCTTTGTAGATATAGCGTCAAACGCTGCCTTCCGATTCGATCACCAATATCCTCGCCACGCCCAGCGGATGCGCCACGTGCTCGGTGCCCACCGAGGCGTAAAAGATATCGCCTACAGCCAACACCACCGCTTTCTCCACGCCTGCTTCGCGATAGCGCATCTGCACCTGGCCATCGAGCACAACGAACACTTCCTCGCCGTCATTCACATGCCACTTGTAGGGCTGATCGGTCCAGTGCAAACGCGTGGTGATGCCGTTCATATTGGCGATGTCCAGCGCTCCCCAGGCACGGTCAGCGGTGAAGGCGTTGCTGCGGATGATCTTCATGTTCGGTCCGTCGAAAGGAATGGCGTGCCAAGGCTAACGATCATTGACCATCGGCGCTACAGACTTTGATGGACTGCTCGCGCATCAATGCCAGCAACGCACCGACAGACAGGATAATCAGCACGGCACCATACCCATCAGTGGTCGCCACCAGACCAAACGTCCGCGTCAGATTCCCCGCCAGCAACGACGGCAAACAAAACGCCAGGTAGCTGAGCACATAAAACGCCGACATCAACCCGGCCCGTTCATGGGGCAGCGCCAACGGAACCAGGCTGCGCACCGCGCCGAGGAACCCGGCACCGAAGCCGCAACCGGCCACCAGTGTGCCGAGGAAAAACAATGCCAGGCTGGCGCTGTGCACGCCCAGCAACAGCAACACAATGCCGATGGGCAGTAACGTACCGCCCAACACCAGCGCGGTGGCGGCGGGCCGATTGCGCAAGGTGAAGATCATCAACGCACCGGTCACCGTCAATGCCGCTACGGTCGATCCACCGACCAGGTTCGAGGTTGAGCCAGTGGCCGTGCGCACCAACGAAGGGGCGAGCGAAGCGTAAAAACCACCGAGCGCCCAGGTAGCGGTATTGAGCGGAAGAACTCGCCACAAAGTGGACCGCGCCTGGAGGGGCACATGCAGCGTAGGCCGCAACGAAGCGAGTGCCCCCGGCTGCGGACTGACGCTTTCCGACAGGCGCCAGACATACAGCGCCTGCATCGCAAACAACGCGAACAACACCCAATAAGTGAGCTGCAACGGTAGCGGCGCAAACTCGGCCAACAGACCGCAGCCCATGCCGCCGAACGCCATGCCGAGTAGCGGCGCGACGCTATTGACCAGCGGTCCTTGCTTGCGATCGGTATCCAGTAATGCAGCGCTCAGCACGGCAGTGGCCATCCCGGTCGCAAACCCCTGAAGCACCCGCGCACCGATTAGCCACGCAACACTGTCAGCATTGATAAACAGCAGCATCGCCAGCATGTTCAGCAGCACAGCGGTAAAGATCACCGGTTTGCGTCCCAGATAATCCGAAAGCGAGCCGACCGTCAGCAGGGCCACCAGCAGACTGATGGCGTAGACGCCGAAAATCATCGTCAGCGTCGCTGCAGAGAAATTCAGGTGCTCTTGGTACAAGTGATACAACGGCGTCGGCGCCGTGGAAGCGGCGAGGAAACTGAGTAAAGTGATCGCCAGAAACCACAGGCTGGAACGGTTGGAAGCTGAATTCAACATGTGCACACTCCGCAAAAGCTAATTTATTGCTTTTGCGGAGTGTGCTACTCGCTAGCGCTTAAAGCAAATTCTTTGTGTTAAGGTCCGCTCCATGACTATTAAAGAAGGTTTACGCCCTGGAGGCCGTAGCGCCCGGGTGCAAGAGTCGATTCACTCGGCTGTCCGCGCACTGCTCGAAGAACAGGACCGCTCCACCGTGACCGTCCCGCAAATCGCCGCGCGCGCGGGCGTTACGCCGTCGACTATCTATCGACGCTGGGGCGATCTGTCGGTGTTGCTGGCGGATGTCGCCCTGGCGCGCATGCAGCCTGACAGTGAGCCGGCCAACACCGGCAGCCTGCGCGGGGATGTGCAAGCGTGGGCGGAGCAGTATCTGGACGAGATGAGCTCCGAACCGGGACGCAACATGCTGCGCGATGTGCAATCGAGCCCGACGCCAGGCCTTTGCGTTTCACTGATTGGCGGGCAGTTGCAGATAATTCTGGATCGTTATCCCGATCAACCAAAACCGGGTGTGGATCGGCTGATCAATCTGGTAGCGGCGCCGACGGTTTTTCGCATTCTGTTTTCGCCAGCGCCGCTGGAGGTTGAGGAATTGCATCGGTTGATCGAGATTGCGTTAAGTCAGTAAAACCACCATCGCGAGCACGCTCGCTCCCACAGCGGATCTTCAGCGGCCACATAATCTATGGCCAACATAGATCCCTGTGGCAGCGAGCGTGCTCGCGATGGCGCCAACACAGACAACCAGGATCTGAAACCCTGCGACACCCCACCACGCCACGACCTTGGTCGACACTGACTAACTCGGACGGTCGTGCGAGACTGTCCGTCCGGGCTGTAGTCCCGGGTGTCTTTTGTCTGGAGTTTCCATGTCGCTGTCCAGCGGGCTGATCGCCGCCGTCGCCCTGGCCTATATGGCCATCATGTTCGCCATTGCCTTCTACGGTGACCGTCGCAGTGCGCCGTTGCCGCCGCGTGTGCGCGCCTGGGTGTACAGCCTGTCGCTGGCCGTTTATTGCACCAGTTGGACATTCTTCGGCGCCGTCGGCCAGGCCGCCGAACAACTCTGGTCGTTCCTGCCGATCTACCTTGGGCCGATCCTGTTGCTGGTCTGCGCGCCGTGGGTCCTGCAAAAAATGGTGATGATCAGTAAACAGGAGAACATCACCTCCATTGCCGACTTCATCGCCGCCCGTTACGGCAAATCCCAGTCACTGGCAATCGTCGTGGCGCTGATCTGCATGGTCGGCGTGCTGCCCTACATTGCGTTGCAGCTCAAAGGCATTGTGCTCGGGGTGAACCTGTTGATCGGTGCCGGCGCCGACGCCATGGGCACCCGCGCCCAGGACACGGCGCTGATCGTGTCGCTGGTGCTGGCGCTGTTTACCATCGTCTTCGGTACGCGCAACCTCGACGCCACTGAGCACCACCGCGGAATGGTGCTGGCGATCGCGTTTGAATCGCTGGTCAAGCTGTTTGCTTTTCTTGCCGTGGGCGCGTTCGTGACCTATGGGCTGTACGACGGCTTCGACGATCTGTTCAACCAGGCCATGCTCGCGCCGCGCCTCGAAGCCTACTGGAAGGAAACCATCAACTGGCCGTCGATGGTGGTGCAGACCGGTGTGGCGATGATGGCGATCATCTGCCTGCCCCGGCAGTTCCACGTGACCGTGGTGGAGAACATCGACCCACAGGATTTGCGCCTGGCCAAGTGGGTGTTCCCGGCCTACCTGGCGCTGGCAGCCTTGTTTGTCGTGCCGATCGCGCTGGCCGGTCAGATGCTGCTGCCCAGCTCGGTGTTGCCGGATTCATTTGTTATCAGCCTGCCACTGGCGCAGGCCCACCCCGCACTGGCGATGCTGGCCTTTATCGGCGGTGCTTCAGCAGCGACCGGCATGGTGATTGTCGCCAGCGTGGCGCTGTCGACCATGGTCTCCAATGACATGTTGTTGCCGTGGCTGTTGCGCCGCAACAACGCCGAGCGGCCATTCGAAGTGTTCCGCCAGTGGATGCTGTCGGTGCGTCGGGTCAGCATTGTGGTGATTTTGCTGCTGGCCTATGTCAGCTATCGGCTGCTGGGCTCGACCGCAAGCCTGGCGACCATCGGCCAGATCGCTTTCGCCGCCGTGACCCAACTGGCCCCGGCCATGCTGGGCGCGTTGTACTGGAAACAGGCCAACCGTCGCGGTGTGTTCGCCGGCCTCGCTGCCGGAACATTCCTGTGGTTTTACACGCTGGTTCTGCCGATTGCCGCGCACAGCCTGGGTGTGTCGTTGAACACTTTCCCCGGGCTGGCGTGGCTGCACGGCAACCCGCTGAACCTGCCGCTCACCCCGCTGACCCAAGGTGTGGTGCTGTCCCTCGCGGCCAACTTCACGCTATTCGCCTGGGTATCGGTGTTGTCGCGCACGCGTGTTTCGGAACACTGGCAGGCCGGACGGTTCATCGGCCAGGAAATCAGTGCCCGCCCCAGCGCCCGCTCCATGCTGTCGGTGCAGATCGACGACCTGCTGCAACTGGCCGCACGGTTTGTCGGTGAAGAACGCGCCCGCCAGAGCTTTATCCGTTTCGCCTATCGCCAAGGTAAAGGTTTCAACCCGAACCAGAACGCCGACGGCGAGTGGATCGCCCATACCGAACGTTTGCTGGCCGGTGTTCTCGGTGCTTCTTCGACGCGGGCAGTGGTAAAAGCCGCCATCGAAGGTCGGGAAATGCAACTCGAGGATGTCGTCCGAATCGCCGACGAAGCCTCGGAAGTGCTGCAATTCAACCGTGCGTTGCTGCAAGGCGCGATCGAGAACATTACGCAAGGCATCAGCGTGGTCGACCAGTCGCTGCGGCTGGTGGCGTGGAACCGGCGTTATCTGGAACTGTTCAACTACCCGGATGGCTTGATCAGCGTCGGCCGGCCGATTGCCGACATCATTCGCTACAACGCCGAACGTGGCCTGTGCGGTCCCGGCGAAGCCGAAGTGCACGTCGCTCGGCGTTTGCACTGGATGCGTCAGGGACGCGCCCACACCTCTGAACGACTGTTTCCCAATGGCCGTGTGATCGAGCTGATCGGCAACCCGATGCCGGGTGGCGGTTTCGTCATGAGTTTTACCGACATCACCGCGTACCGCGAGGCCGAGCAGGCGCTGACCGAAGCCAACGAAGGCCTGGAGCGGCGGGTCACCGAACGGACCCACGAGCTGTCGCAACTCAACGTGGCCCTGACCGAAGCCAAGGGCACCGCCGAGTCGGCCAACCAGTCGAAGACCCGTTTCCTCGCGGCAGTCAGCCATGACCTGATGCAACCGCTGAACGCTGCCCGGCTGTTTTCCGCCGCGCTGTCCCATCAGGACGACGGCTTGTCCAGCGAAGCGCAGAAGCTGGTTCATCACCTGGATACGTCACTGCGCTCGGCCGAGGACCTGATCAGCGATTTGCTGGACATTTCTCGCCTGGAAAACGGCAAGATCAATCCGGATCCGAAACCGTTCGTGCTCAATGAGCTGTTCGACACTCTTGGTGCAGAGTTCAAGGCGCTGGCCCGGGACCAAGGGCTCAAATTCCGAGTTCGCGGCAGCACGCTGCGGGTCGACAGCGACATCAAACTGTTACGACGGATCTTGCAGAATTTTCTGACCAACGCCTTTCGCTACGCCAAGGGCCCCGTGCTGTTGGGGGTTCGTCGGCACAAGGGTGAACTGTGCCTGGAAGTCTGGGACCGTGGGCCGGGTATCCCGAAAGACAAATTGACAGTGATTTTCGAGGAGTTCAAACGCCTGGACAGTCACCAGACCCGTGCCGAGAAAGGTTTGGGCCTGGGGCTGGCGATTGCTGACGGGCTGTGTCGCGTTCTGGGGCACACCTTGCAAGTGCGTTCCTGGCCGGGTCGTGGCAGCGTGTTCAGCGTCAGCGTGCCGTTGGCAAAGGCGCAAACCGCGACGCCGAGCAAAGTCGCCCCGCTCAACGGCAAGTTGCTGAGCGGCGCGCAGGTGCTGTGCATCGACAATGAAGACAGCATCCTCATCGGCATGAACAGTTTGCTGACCCGCTGGGGTTGTCAGGTCTGGACCGCGCGCAATCGCGACGAATGCGCGGCGCTGCTCAGCGATGGCGTACGTCCGCAATTGGCACTGGTGGATTATCACCTGGACAATGGCGAGACCGGGACCGAGTTGATGGCGTGGCTGCGTACCCGTTTGGGCGAGCCAGTGCCGGGCGTGGTGATCAGCGCCGACGGGCGCCCCGAGACTGTGGCGCAGGTGCATGCGGCGGGGCTGGATTACCTGGCCAAACCGGTGAAACCGGCGGCATTGAGGGCGTTGTTGAGTCGGCATTTACCGTTGTAGGAGTGTAGATGTTTAGCCCTGTGGTGTTTCAACGGACGCCATCGCCGGCAAGCCGGCTTTTACATTAATCGGTCAGTGCAGGAGCCGGCTTGCCGGCGGTGCTTTTCAGCTTACTCGGGCAACTCGGCCAACCCATCTACATCAGTCATCGCCCGCTCCAGCAAGTCCGCTGGCAGGCTCTTGCTCGCCCGCGCGCCAAGCAACTTGAGCTGCTCACTGCGGCTGACGAGGTTGCCGCGTCCTTCCGTCAGCTTGTTGCGTGCAGAGCTGTAAGCCTTGTCCAGTTGCTGCAAGCGATTGCCGACTTCATCCAGGTCCTGAATGAACAACACGAACTTGTCGTACAGCCACCCTGCCCGCTCGGCGATTTCCCGGGCGTTCTGACTCTGCCGCTCCTGCTTCCACAGGCTGTCGATGACCCGCAGCGTGGCCAGCAACGTGGTCGGGCTGACGATCACGATATTGCGGTCGAACGCTTCCTGAAACAGCGTTGGCTCAGCCTGCAACGCAGCGGAAAACGCCGCTTCGATGGGCACGAACAGCAAGACAAAATCCAGACTGTGCAAACCGTCGAGACGCTTGTAATCCTTGCCGGCCAGGCCTTTGACGTGGTTACGCAGCGACAGCACATGCTGCTTGATGGCGATCTGGCCGATGGCATCGTCTTCGGCCGCCACGTATTGCTGATAGGCCGTCAGGCTGACTTTGGAGTCGACCACCACCTGCTTGTCGCCCGGCAGATAAATGATCACATCCGGCTGGAACCGCTCGCCGTCCGGGCCTTTGAGATTGACCTGCGTCTGATACTCGCGGCCCTTCTCCAGACCGGCGTGTTCAAGCACCCGCTCGAGAATCAACTCCCCCCAGTTACCCTGGGTCTTCTGCCCTTTCAAGGCGCGGGTCAGGTTGGTCGCTTCGTCGCTCAGGCGCAGGTTCAGCTGTTGCAGACGCTCAAGCTCCTTGGCCAGCGAAAAGCGCTCGCGCGCCTCGGCCTGATAGCTTTCCTCGACGCGTTTTTCAAACGACTGGATGCGTTCTTTCAATGGATCGAGCAACTGCCCCAGACGCTGCTGACTGGTTTCGGCGAAGCGCTGCTCGCGCTCGTCGAAGATCTTGCCGGCCAGCTCGGCGAACTGGGCACGCAGATCATCCCGCGAGCCTTGCAGGTCACTGAGGCGCTGCTGATGGCTTTCCTGTTGCTCTCGCAACTCGGCACTCAGCGACGCGGCTTGAGCGTCCAGGCGACGCAACTCAACGTCTTTGCCGGCGCGCTCGATGTTCCAGGCATGAGCGGCGTCGCGGGCGTCATCACGTTCAATCTGCAGTAATTCGACTTCACGGCGCACGGCGGCCAGGTCTGCCTGTTTGGCGGCATTGGCCTGTCCCAGATCCGCGATTTCGTCGCGAGCCGCCTCGAGTTGGGCATTCAGCCCGTCCTGTGCCAGGTTGGCCATGGCCAGACGTTCTTCCAGCAGTGCAACTTCAGACTGCGTGGTGCTCGCCCGACGCTGAAGTTGCCAGGCCAATACCAGCAACGGCAGCGCCGCACCCGCCAGACCGAGCAATATGCTGGTCAAGTCCATCGCCATAGCCAATCCTGCCCGTTCGATAAAGCTTGAAGGTTAACCAAGGCATCAGGTCTTGGACAGCTCAGTCTTCGATCAGACCGAGTTCCTGTTGAGCGCGCCGATCCCCTGCCCGCGCGGCCTGACGCAAGAGGTCCTGGCCAATGCGGCGGTCCCTTGCATTCCCACACTCGCGGCACATCAACTGACCAAGACGGCTCTGCGCCGCCACTACCCCTTCGCGCGCCGGCTGCTTGAGCAGACGCCCGGCGAAGTGTTTGACGTTGTGGTTTTCGCCCAGACGCGGGCTGTCGAGCAACCACTCGGCCACACGCATCGAAAAGCGCTTGGGCGGGGGGACGCTGGAAGGAGTCGAGGTTACGGAAACGGGTATTGAGCGAAACTTCATAAAGCACTGTGGGGCAGATCGGAAGGCGCGCCACTCTACTCTTTTTTTCTTACAGGTAAAGCCTAAAAAAACCCGGCACGCCCGTGCTAGAGCAAGCGCTCGGGACAATCCACAGAAGCTGTGGATAACTCAGTGGACAACCGCCCTTGAACTCTCGCAAACCCCTGTGGAATGGGGCTCGCAGTCAAACTGACGATTTTTTCACCAGTAAAAAAAACCGATGTTTTTCATTGACTTAAATTTTGGTTACAGGCACCCACTACGCTTGAGGGCCAGATGACAGGGCCGTGACAGTCCGCGCAACTTATGTGCACAAGTACCTTCAAGCCAGTTATATCGATGCGCTTTTTCGGCGCATTTTGGCACCTGACCTGGGGATAAACCTTGGCTAACCCATGATCCAGGCTGATTCCGGACCGACGAACGTCGACGACCGACGGTCGTAATCTGTGCCTTTACAAGGCGCAACCGGCGCTCCATGGCCGTTGGAGAGCGCCAATCCGCAGACGAATGCCGGCCCGTGAAGATGTTTTTGGCTAACACACTTCCCTTCTGCGATTCAATCCGTTAGTATCCGCGGCGTTAGTACCAAGCTGAAAGTCAATTCTGGTCGAACAAATCCTCCCGGTCAGCCTTCCCAAAGGAAGCCTCTACCGAACAAGCGGGATCGACCACCTCGATGGTTTCCAGGTAAACCTTGCGCCAACACAGCCTTTGAATCGAAAGCAAAGGGTGTTGCGAAGCTCACTTACTCTGACCGAACCAGCCTGCAAATTGATCAGGATCTTCACCCCGGGCCCAGAACCTTTGCCCTTGATGTGTTGCCTGCCCTCCTAAGTACCTACCTGCCAGCCCAAGCGCGCCAACTTAATCAGCGCTTCAAACTGGCTGCTTTGTTCCAGTCGGGTTCTTCGTTCGACCAATGGTGGTCGTCGTCACTGGAACGTTTTAATTTTGCACGGTTCTTATCCGTGTCGCTTGTAGGAACACCCAATAATGACTACTCAAATCCACACCCAGGATGCCATCCGCACCCTAACCAACGCTTTTGCACCAATGAACTGCCTGATCATGGCCGCACGCAAAGGCTGCTTCAGCTTCACCCTGGTCAATGAACACGGCATCGCTCGTCACAGCGAACGCCTGTACCCCGATCAATACTCCAGCGCCGAGCCGCTGCAGGCAGTGATCGAGCGTACCCGTCAGGCACTGGTTGCCTGAGACGCCAGAAACGCTGAAAACCTCAAAAGCCTCGCTTGAATAGCGGGGCTTTTTATTGCCCGATATTTCTCTTTTCGCAGCCGTCGCCTAAGCACTAACCGATATAACGGTTATAACTGGCTGCCGGAAATATTTTAAAAACAGGCCTTTACAGCGCGAATATGACACTACACTTCAACTCAAGCGGCTTGAACCGCTTACGGCGAGCCTGATTCGATCCACCCGCTGCCAACGCTACTTTCAGGACTCGCCGACCACTTCATGTTCGAGGGTTTTATGGGTATCGCTGCCAGCGAACTGTGCCGTTATGTGATCCGTCCGACGCTGATCTACCTTGGACGCCATAGCGCGACTGCCGAATCCCTGCTGCTGGGCATCGCCGCCAGTCAGTCAGCCCTTGGCTCCGCCCTGCATGACCGTCGCGGGCACGGCTTGTACCGAATCGCCGAACCCCGCCACCAGGCACTCTGGGACCACTACCTGGCGCTTGACCCGGAGCGCGCAAGCCTGGTGCGTGGACTGGCCAGCCAGCATGCCTTCCTCAGTGGCCCGCATCTCGAATTGACCGTCAACCTGCGTTACGCCACCGCCATCGCCTGGCTGCTGGTCGAAGAACAGAACACCCCCCTCCCCGAAGCAGACGACTTGCTGGGAATGGCCCGAATCTGGCGCCAGACCTTCCAGCCTCAAGGACGCCTGAGAGACTTCACCTACGCCTGGCAAACCTGTGTATCACCGCTGAATCAAGTCGCCTGCTGAATTCCTCGCTCAAGAAGATCGCCCAACAGGTGGCGATTTGGTCGGATTGTCCTACAAAACCGCTCTAAATCAAGCAATACAGCCTATGGCGCTGGGACGAAAATGTTGGTAATTTCCGCCCCGGTGATCACCAGGAGTTCTAATAATGAAAAAAGTAATGCTCAAAACCACCCTTAGCCTCGCCGTTGCCTTGGCATCCACTCAAATCTTCGCCAGTGGTTTTGCCCTTAACGAACAAAGCATCAGTGGTATGGGCACAGGGTTTGCCGGGCGATCTTCCTCTGCCGATGACGCAAGCACAGTATTTGGCAACCCTGCCGGCATGGCTCGCCTCAAGCGCGAACAAGTGACCGGTGGTGTGGCATTTATCGACGCGCACACTGACATCAGCGATGCCAGCTCCCGCCCGAATGGTGGTACCAACAAAGGCGACATGGTCCCTTTCATGGGCGTTCCCATGGGCTACTACGTAAAGCCAATCGATGACCAGTGGGCAGTCGGTTTCGGCGTCTACGCTCCGTTCGGCCTGGTGACCGACTACGAGAACGGCTTCGCCGGCAAATACTTCGGCAGCAAGAGCGAAGTCAAAATCGTCACCCTGCAGCCAACCGTCAGCTACGCCTTCAACGACAAGGTGTCGATCGGTTTCGGTCCGACCATCAACCGCATCGACGGCAAGCTGGAATCGAACCTGTCGCTGAACCCGCTGGCGCCGGACGGCCAGGTCAAGATCAAAGGTGACGACACCGCGATCGGCTACAACATCGGTATCATGGTTCAAGCCCTCGAAAGCACTCGCCTCGGCCTGACCTATCACTCGAAAGTGAAGTACAAGCTCGAAGGTGACACCAAGGTCAACTACGGCGTGCTCGCGGCACTGGGCCAGAACCCAAACCAGAAGTTCGACGCTTCGCTGGACATTACCACGCCTGAGTCCCTGGACTTCTCGGTCACTCATCAGCTGGACGACCAGTGGACCCTCTACGCAGGCAGCACCTGGACTCGCTGGAGCCGCCTGAAAGAAATCTCCGTCGAGAACGAAGGCGTTCCTGCCGCGCTGGCCGCCCGTGGCCTTGGCACCATCACTGAAGAGCAGAACTGGCACGACACCTGGGCTCACGCCATCGGTGCCTCCTATCAGTTGAACAAGCAATGGGTGCTGCGTACCGGTCTGTCCTTCGACCAGGCCCCGACCAACAACGAAAACCGCTCCCCACGCATCCCGACGGGCGATCGCAAGATTTTCAGCCTGGGCGCTGGCTGGAGCCCGACCGACGACCTGACCATCGACGTAGCGTATTCGTACCTGCGCGAAGAGTCGGTCAAGGTCAACAACAGCAACGGTGCCCCTCGCAACCAGAGCTACAGCGCCAAGTATGAAAACTGGGCGAACGGTTTCGGCGTCGGTGCAACCTACCGCTTCTGAGGTGATTCACGGCGAACCTGACCCCCTCGCCGCCTGAATCAAAAAAGCCCCGCGCTCCTTACAGAGGCGGGGCTTTTTAGTCGGTGTCGATCAGGGTTGTGAAGCCAGGGCTTTTTCCACGGCGGCAATGAATTCAGGATCGTCCGGCGTGGTGAGGCTGGAGAAGTTGGCGATTACCTTGCCTTTGCGATCAATCACATACTTGTAGAAATTCCACTTCGGCGCGTCGCTTTGGGCGGCGAGGACCTCGAACAGATGAGTCGCATCATCCCCGCGAACCTTCTGCGGCTCGGTCATGGTGAAGGTCACGCCGTAATTCACGTAGCAAACCTTGGCGGTTTCCTCACCGTCCTTGGACTCCTGCTTGAAGTCATTGGAAGGCACACCGATCACCTCCAGCCCCTGCCCCTTGTAACGCTGATTCAGCGCTTCGAGGCTTTTGAACTGCGGGGCGAAACCGCAAAAGCTTGCGGTATTGACCACCACCAGCGGTTTACCGGCGAAGCGCTGGCACAGGTCGATCGTTTCCTTGGACCGCAGCTTGGGCAACGAGCCTTCCAAAAGCTCGGGACACTCGGCCGCGTGAACCAATCCGGTAAACGCCACCAGTAACGCGGGAACGGCAAGCCAACGCATAAACATGTCCATGCATCCTTGAAAAAGTCGTCTGCAACGAACTTACTCGCCCTCACATCGTGCTAGCAAGCGCCCATGCCCAACTGCATCAGCGCCAACCCACCCTGATGCCAACCCCACCATGCCAAGGCCAGCAGCAACACGCCGCCCGCTGCCACGGCGACTCGTGGCCAGAGGCTGTTCATGTCGCACTCATCCGGGTTTGCAGGCGCGCCACAGGTCGCTCTCGCACTGGCCAATTCAAGGCAGCCGCCAACAGGCTCAAGAGAATCGCTACTTGCCAGATCAAGTCATAGCTCCCGGTTCGGTCATACACCACCCCGCCCAACCAGCCCCCCAGGAACGATCCGAGCTGGTGGAACAGGAAAACGATCCCACCGAGCATGGACAGATTTCGCACGCCGAACAAGGTCGCCACAGTGCCGTTGGTCAACGGCACCGTCGACAGCCAAAGGAAACCCATGGCCATGCCAAACAGATACGCCGTGGTGGTCGTCACCGGCGCCCACAGAAACAGGACAATGACCACGGCCCGCAGTAAATACAGGCCGGTGAGCAAACGCGGCTTGGACATCCGACCGCCGAGCCAGCCCGCCGTGTAAGTACCGAATATGTTGAACAAGCCGATCAGCGCCAACACCGTGGTGCCGACCGTGGCGGGCAAATGCTGATCCACCAGATACGCCGGCAAGTGCACGCCGATGAACACGACCTGGAAACCGCAGACGAAAAAGCCGAACGACAGCAGCCAGAAGCCCGAATGGGAACAGGCTTCGCGCAAGGCTTCGGAGAGGGTCTGCTCATGACCGAAAACTGGCAACGGCTTGTCCTTGAGCATGCTCACCAGAGGCACGATCAACGCCACCATCAGGCCCAGCGCCAGCAATGCCGCCGACCAGCCGAGCCAACCGATCAAACCCAGCGTGCCCGGGACCATCGCGAACTGGCCAAAAGAACCGGCAGCGCTGGCGATGCCCATGCCCATGCTACGTTTCTCTGGGGGTACCACGCGGCCAACTACACCCAGGATCACCGAAAATGAGGTGCCCGACAGCCCGATACCGATCAATAGGCCCGCGCTCAGCGACAGGGTGACTGCCGAATCGGACAAGCCCATGAACAGCAGGCCCATCGCGTAGAGCACGCCGCCGATCAGCACCACTTTCGCCGCGCCGAAGCGGTCGGCCAGCGCGCCGGTGAAGGGCTGCGCCAGCCCCCAGATCAGGTTCTGCAGGGCGATGGCAAAGGCAAACGTCTCACGCCCCCAGCCGAACTCGGCACTCATCGGCGCCAGAAACAGCCCAAAACCGTGTCGCACGCCCAGTGACAACGCAAGGATCAGCGCACTCCCCACTAAAACCCAACCGCAAGTACGCCACATCGATGTCATTCTTATTCTCCGGTAGCGGGTATATACCCGCTTAAGATCGGAAAAACTGGCGTCAGGCCAGTTCGTCCAGCAGCTTCAGCAAAGTTTCGCGTTTTTCGGCGCCCAGACGATCAACCAGTCGCTGCTGCGCCCCCTCCCAGGCCGGCAAGGCTGCTGCCAGGCGTTGAGCGCCAGACTCGGTCAACCTGACGATGCGATTACGCATGTCTTCGCCCTCGACCAGCATGACCAGGCCTTCGCCCTCCAGCACCCGCAGATTGCGCCCGAGGGTGCTGCGGTCCAGGCCCATGGCTTCCGCCAGGGCGGAAATACTCGGCTCATTCAAACGCTGCAGATTGCACAGCAAAGAATACTGGGCAACGTTGATTCCGAAGCCGTCGAGAGCGCCGTCGTAATGCCTGCTGACGCCACGGGCGGCGCGACGCAGGTTGATGCATAAACATTGGGAGTCGAGCATGGTGCGTGTATATACCCGCGAGTAGGTTAAATCAAGTTACAGATTCGTCGCTTAGCGATTGAGAGTGTCGGGTAGATCGCTATCGCGAGCAAGCTCGCACCACCGTAGGAGCGAGCTTGCTCGCGATGAGGCCAGAAAATTCAGCACATTAATCATCTGATGACCAACACCAGTCCCACCAACACCCCGACCTCCAGCAATTCCAGCAACGCCCCCGCCGTATCACCGGTCGTGCCGCCCAGTCGTCGCAACATGACTTGCCGCAACCAGACAAACATCAGCGCTGCCAACACCAACGCCAAAACACCGCCGAGGCCTGCAATCAGCACACACGCCAATGCACTGACCGCCAGCACCCGCTTGCCGGCCAAACGCGGCAGATGATCGGCCAGCGCCTGCCCCAAACCGCCGGCGCGCACATACGGCGTGGTCAGGAACAACCCCAGCAACGCGGAACGGCCAATCAACGGAACGATGATCAGGAAAACGCTGTGTTGCTGCTCAATCAATGCCAGCAACGCCGCGAACTTCAGCAGTAATACCAATACCAGCGTGACCACCGCTATCGGACCACTGCGCGGGTCCTTCATGATCGTCAACGTACGCTCGCGATCGCCATAACCACCCAGCCAGGCATCGGCGCTATCGGCCAGGCCATCGAGGTGCAACGCACCGCTGAGCAATACCCAAACCGTTAACAACAACGCCGCATGCAGCAACACCGGCGTGCCCAGCAACAGCCAGTTCAACACCCACAAGATCCCGCCGAACAGCAGCCCGACCAGCGGATAGAACAGCAGCGAGCGCCCCAATTCCTGAGGCGCCGGCATGCCCGGCAGACGAATCGGCAGGCTGCTCAAAAATTGCAGGGCGATCCAGAAGGGCAACATGATCAGATCGATTCCTTGAGGATGACGCCGGGTTCGACGCTCAACGAAAACAGCGAACCATGGCCGACTTCAACGTTGAGCAACTGCTCGCGCGGCAATCCCCTTGCCTGCGCCAGCAACAAACGCATGACGCCGCCATGGCTGATCAGCAACACACGTTCGCCCGCGCAGGCCGCCTGCAAACGCCCGATTGCGGCCAGCACTCGCGTCGAAAAATCCGCGACCCGCTCACCCTGCGGCGGCGTAAACGAATAGGGATCAGCCCAGAACAAACCCAACGCCTCGGCGTCCGTTTCCATCAACGCCGCCGCGCTATGCCCTTCCCAGGCACCGAAGTGCAGTTCTTGCAGATCTTTATCCAGTTGCACCGGCAAACCCAGTTGCGCGCCCAGTTCTTCGGCGAACCGCGCACAGCGTTGCAATGGCGAACTGACCAGCCGATCCCACGGCCCCTGCGCGACCACCGCTGCGCGCATCTGCGCCCAACCTGTGGCGGTCAGTGCATCGTCGAGGCTGCCGCGCAAACCGCCGCCCAGTTCGGTTTCGCCGTGGCGTAACAGGTCCAGGCGCAAGGTCATGCCGGACGGTCCGCCACGGCGGCTTCGGCGAAGGTCGCCATTTGCCCGTGAAGGTCACACGCCAGGCGCAGCAACGGCACGGCCAACGCAGCACCGCTACCCTCGCCCAAGCGCAGGCCGAGGTCCAGCAAGGGTTCGGCGTGCAGGGCCTCCAACACATGGCGATGACCGGGCTCGGCACCACGATGCCCGAACAACAGCCATTCGCGGCAGTGCGGATTCAAGCGCACCGCCACCACGGCGGCGACGCTGCAAATGAACCCGTCCACCAGCACCGCGACACCTTCCTGGGCACACGCCAGATACGCGCCCACCAGCGCGGCGATTTCAAAACCGCCGAGGTTGAACAGGGTTTGCAGCGCATCGCCGCGCTGAGCGCTGTGCAAGGCCAAAGCGCGCTCGATGACCTGAGCTTTATGGCTGACACCCGCCGCGTTCAGGCCAGTGCCCGGCCCGGTCAGGTGCACCACCGGACAATCCAGCAAGGCACAGGCCAATGCACTGGCCGCCGTGGTGTTGCCGATGCCCATCTCGCCGCCGATGAACAACTGCGCGCCCGCCGCCATGGCGCGCTGCACGCTGTCGCGACCAGCCTGCAAGGCGCGTTCGCCCTGGGCTTGAGTCATGGCTGGGCCGTTAACAAAATTCGCGGTGCCGGCGCCGATGTTCAAGTGGCGCACGCCCGGCAGACTCAACGACGGCGTGATCGTGCCGAGGTCAACCACTTCGAGGGACGCGCCGAGCTGACGCGCCAGCACACTGATCGCTGCGCCACCGTTGACGAAGTTGTGCAGCATCTGCCCGGTGACTTCCTGGGGAAACGCCGACACACCTTCGGCGACCACGCCATGGTCTCCGGCAAAAATCGCGATCCACAGTTGATCCATGTTTGGCTTGACCCGCCCCTGCAATCCCGCCAACTGCACCGCCACCGACTCCAGCCGTCCGAGGGAGCCGGCCGGCTTGGTCAATTGCTGTTGCCGGGCTTCAGCCTGTTCGACGGCGTGGGCATCGATCGGCTTACACGGGTTCAGCCACCAGGATTGAGTCATAACGCGGTTCCTTTCAGAGTCAGGGGCAGGCCGGCGACGGTCAGGACGACTCGCTGACAGCGCTCGGCCAAAGCTTGATGCAGCCAACCGGCTTCATCGACGTAGCGGCGAGTCAATTCGCCCAGCGGCACGACACCCATTCCGGTCTCGTTGCTGACAAAAATGATTTCACCCGGCAATTGCGCCAGGCAGTCCAGCAGCGCTTCGCGTTCGGCCGTCAGACGCTCGGCGTTGTCGAGCATCAGCAGATTGGTCATCCACAACGTCAGGCAATCCACCAGCAGGCAACGCTCGGCGCTGGCGGTTTCTCGCAGCACGCGGGCCAGCTCAACGGGCTCTTCGATCAGCGCCCATTCGACCGGACGACGGGCGCGGTGGTGGGCAACCCGCTCGTTCATTTCACCGTCCAGCGGTTGGCTGGTGGCGATGTAGGTCACCGCTAGCTCGCTGTCTGCTGCCAGTTTTTCGGCCAGGCGACTTTTGCCGGAGCGGGCGCCGCCGAGGATCAGTTGCAGCATGGTTCATTCCTTTCAATCTTCGGTGACTGTGCCGGCCTCATC
>NZ_JAVLRV010000002.1:2661913-2675367 GCF_055803035.1 Pseudomonas sp. 300
GGTCCCGTGGGTGAATCAAACATATGTGGACAACTTCATTCCCTGTGGGAGCGAGCCTGCTCGCGATGAGGCCGGAACAGCGGCGTCAAATCCCGCAGAGCTCACGCAACAGCCCGGTATCCAGATGCTTCTCCACCAAATCCGCCAGACGTTCGATATCACGCTCGCGCAACCCGTGGTAATCCACATCCTGCACCTCCTGCAAACCCGCCCAACGCAACAGCGCACTGCACGCCGCCGGCGATTCAAACAGGCCATGCAGATAAGTGCCGAAAATCTGCCCGTCGCCACTTTGCGCGCCGTCGCAACGACCATCGTCCAACTGCACGGCGGCGTTTTCCAGAGCCGGCCCGGTGGTCACGCCGGCATGAATTTCGTAGCCGCTGACCGGTGCATCTTCCAGCGCCAGACGCCCGCGTACATTGCGCAACTGCTTCTCTTCTTCCAGTTGCGTCTGGAACGCCAGCAACCCCAAACCGGCGCTGGAGCCCGGCGCACCTTCGAGGCCCAACGGATCGTGCACCTGTTCGCCGAGCATCTGCAGGCCGCCGCAAATACCCAGGACTTTTCCGCCGTAGCGCAGATGGCGGGCGATGGCGCTGTCCCAACCGTTGGCGCGCAAATACGCGAGGTCGCTGCGCACGCTTTTCGAGCCGGGAAGGATGATCAGATCGGCGGGCGGAATCGCCTGACCAGGGCCGATGAATTGCAGGTCGACTTGCGGGTGCAGGCGCAGCGGATCGAAGTCCGTGTGATTGCTGATGCGCGGCAACACCGGCACCACCACTTTCAACACTTGATCGGCCTTGTCGGTCTGGCGCTGATCGATGCCGTCCTCGGCCTCCAGGTGCAGGTCCATTACGTACGGCAGAACGCCAATCACCGGTTTGCCGGTGCGGGCTTCCAGCCAGTCGAGACCCGGTTGCAGCAGCGCAATGTCGCCGCGAAATCGGTTGATGATGAAGCCTTTGACCCGCGCCTGCTCGGAGGGAGAAAGCAATTCCAGCGTGCCCACCAGATGCGCGAAAACGCCGCCGCGATTGATGTCGGCGATCAACACAACAGGGCAATCCACTGCCTCGGCGAACCCCATGTTGGCGATGTCGCCGGCCCGCAGGTTTATCTCGGCCGGCGAACCTGCGCCTTCGACCATGACCACCGGATACGCCGCGCTCAGCCGCGTATGGGAGGCGAGCACGGCTTGCATGGCGATGGCTTTGTAGTCGTGATAAGCGACCGCGTTCATCGTCGTGACGGCGCGCCCATGGATGATCACCTGGGCGCCGGTGTCGCTGTTGGGTTTGAGCAGCACCGGGTTCATGTCGGTGTGCGGTTCGAGGTGGGCGGCCTGAGCCTGCACCGCTTGCGCACGGCCGATCTCGCCACCGTCGGCGGTCACGGCACTGTTGAGCGCCATGTTCTGCGGTTTGAACGGCACCACGCGCACGCCCTGCCGCGTGACCCAGCGACACAACGCTGTCACCAGCGTGCTTTTACCGGCGTCGGAGGTGGTGCCCTGCACCATCAGCGTAGTCATCGGCTTTCCTTGGCGTAATCGACGAACGCTTGATCGAGCCGGGCCCAGTCAGACTCTTCGCCCGGCAGACCGAAACGCAGGCTGCTGTTGTGGGTGAACAACCGCAGCAGAATGCCGCGCCGGGCCATGAATTCATGCAACTCTTCGGCGCGCTCGGTGGTTAGCCATTGAAACAGGGCACAACCGCCCTGAGGTTTGAAACCGTATTTTTCCAGCAGCAGCGCCAGACGTTCGCTGGCCTCTTCTGTACGCAGGCGTTGCCTGGCGTGACCTTCGGCATCCTGCAAACACGCTTGGCCCAACATGCGGGTCGGTCCGCTGACGGCCCAGGGTCCGACTTGTTCGGCGAGCAACTTGAGCAACTTGCGCTCCGCCAGCACGAACCCCAAACGCACTCCCGCCAGACCAAAAAACTTGCCGAAAGAACGCAGTACGATCAAACCGACCAGATGGGCACACGGCGCCAGGCTCAGCTGCGGCGTGTTGTCCATGAACGCTTCGTCGACCACCAGCCAGCCACCGCGCTGCGCCAGCCTGGAATGCCAGTCGAGCAGACGGCTCGGGGTCAGGCACAGGCCCGTGGGATTGTTCGGGTTGACCACCACCAGCACATCGAGGCTGTCGAGGAAGAAGTCGACTTCTTGCTCCAGCACTTCACGCACGATGTAGCCACTGCGGCGCCAGGCTTCGGCGTGCTCGGCGTAACACGGCGACAGCACGCCGACCTTGCCGACCCGACGCAAACGCGGCAGCAACTGGATCGCCATTTGCGAACCGGCCACCGGCAACACCTGCGCGGCACCGTAGTAATCGCAGGCGGCTTGTTCCAGTCCGTCATCGGTTTCCGGCAATCGCGCCCAGGCGCGCAATGGAATGTCCGGGACCGGAAACGGCCAAGGCGCGAGGCCGCTGGACAGGTCAAGCCAATCGGCTTCGGCGATGCCGTATTCGAGCGCTGCCTTGCGCAAACGTCCACCGTGTTCAAGCATAGAATTCAGCTCCCACGCAAAGAATCAGCAGCCATAACCATACCCCGCGCTGGACCAGTTGCCAGCCGCGGTCGATGGCGTCCGCGTCCGCCGGCACCCCTTCACCCAGCTGCGGACGCTGATGCAATTCACCGTGGTAAATCGCCGCCCCGCCCAGCTCGACGCCCAACGCGCCGGCACCTGCGGCCATCACTGGCCCGGCGTTCGGGCTGTCCCAGGTCGGGCCTTGGGTGCGCCAGCATTTCAGGGCGAGTCGGGTTTTACCCAGCAGCGCGTAGGTCAATGCCACCAGCCGCGCAGGAATGTAGTTGAGCACGTCGTCGATCTTTGCCGCCGCCCAGCCAAACCGTTCGAAGCGTTCGTTGCGATAGCCCCACATCGCATCCAGCGTATTGCTCAATCGGTAGAGCACCACGCCCGGCGCGCCGGCCACGGCAAACCAGAACAGCGCGGCAAATACTGCGTCGCTGCCGTTCTCCAGGACGGATTCGGTGGCGGCGCGGGCCACTTCGGTCTTATCCAGTTCGCTGGTCTGGCGACTGACCAGATAGCCAACACGTTTGCGCGCCTCGTCCAGATCATCACTGCGCAGCGCCTTGGCGACCGGCTCGACATGCTCACCGAGACTGCGCAGGCCGAGGGCGCAATAGAGCGCGAGAATCTCGACGACCCAGCCGACATAAGGCGCCCAGGAGAAAGCGGTGGCGAGCAAGGTCAGCGGTAACACCGCGATCACCCATGCCGTGACGCCGTGACTACGCCAGCCGCGCCCGCCACCATTGAAACGTTGCTCGATGCGGTCGGCAAAACGGCCGAACGCCACCAGCGGATGCCAGCGTTTGGGCTCACCCAGCAGCGCATCCAGCGCAACCGCGGCGACACTCAACAACGCCACACTCATTGACTCACTCCCCAATAATTTTCGTACAACAATTCACTGAGCGGACGCGCTTGCGCCCAGCCTTCGAGTACCAGCATCGGCGCCGGATAGAATTCCTTGACCGGGCCAAGGCAAAGAACTGCCAACGGCTTGGCCCCGGCGGGCAAACCCAGCAGGTTGGCCAGGGCTTGTGGCTCGAACAAAGAGACCCAGCCCATGCCGAGCCCTTCGGCACGGGACGCCAGCCACAGGTTCTGGATCGCGCAGGACAATGAGGCCATGTCCATTTCAGGCAAGGTGCGACGGCCAAAGATGTGCCGCTCGCGATCGTCCATCAACGCCGCGACCAGCACCTCGGCGCAATCGTTGATGCCTTCGACTTTCAGCTTCATGAATTCGTCGGTGCGCTCGCCAAGGGCTTCGGCGGTGCGCATGCGTTCTTCCTCCACCAGCAACTGGATCTTGCCGCGCAGGACCCGATCGCTGATACGGATGAACCGCCAGGGCTGCATCAGGCCGACACTCGGCGCCTGATGTGCGGCTTCGAGCAGGCGTCGGAGCAGTTCAGGTTCGACGGTGCCTCCGCTGAAGTGGCGCATGTCGCGGCGTTCGGCTATCGCGCGATAAACCGCTTCCCTTTCGGCCTGACTGAATGCGTTGTCGGTCATGGCCTCATCGCTGGCACGCCAGCTCCCACAGGGACTTGCGTTTCTTCAGGTAATACACGGTCAACCGTGGGAGCTGGCTTGCCAGCGATGGTGTCCGCACGGTCAGGCGCAAACAATGCGGCAATCGCAGTCGGATTCGACGGAAAATAAAAATGCACATAAGAAGCGGTCATCCGCCCCTCACGATAAACCGCCTCCGCACCACGCCCACCGTTAGGACTCAGGCCGCGAGCAAGCGGCTCCAGCTCGGTACTGGTCAACGAATGATGATAGGTATGCCCACGGAGCGAGCCTTCCGGCAACTCGACCGCTTGCAACGCCAGCGCCGCCAGGCGTTTCTGCATCACCGCATCACCGGCCAGCAACCCCACCAGTTCTGCGCGCGAGCCTTCGACATCGGTCAGCGAATCGAGCAAATACAACATGCCGCCGCACTCGGCCAGCAACGGTTTGCCCGCCGCGTGGTGAGCGCGAATGGCGTTGAGCATTTGGGTGTTCCGGGACAGCGCCACATGGTGCAATTCGGGGTAGCCACCCGGCAGATAGAGGCTGTCAGCCTCCGGCAATTGCGTGTCGCGGATCGGCGAGAAAAATGACAATTCGGCGCCCATGGCTCGCAGCAAATCCAGGCTCGCGCCATAAGTGAACGCAAACGCTTCATCACGGGCCACGGCAATGCGAACGCCGGCCAGCAACGGCTCGGCAGCGATCACTTCTGGAGCAGCGAATTCCACAGGCGGCGGTAGTGCAACGTCACAACTGTTGGCCAGTGATTCAGCCGCTGCATCGAGGCGCACGTCGAGGTCGTTCAGCTCGCTGGCCTGAACCAGGCCGAGGTGCCGACTCGGCAGTTCAATCCCGGTTTCCCGGGACAACGCGCCGTACCAACGCAAACCTTCAGTCAGGCTGCCTTCAAGCAATTGCGCATGGCGCAAGGTGCCGACGCGGTTGGCCAGCACCCCAGCGAACGGCAAGTCCGGCTGATACTTCGCCAACCCCAACGCCAGCGCGCCAAAGGTCTGCGCCATCGCCGTGCCATCGATCACCCCGAGCACCGGCACACCGAAATGCCGCGCCAGGTCAGCGCTGGACGGCGTGCCGTCGAACAGGCCCATGACGCCTTCGATCAGAATCAGATCCGCTTCACCGGCGGCTTCCCACAACAGTCGACGACTTTCCTGCTCGCCGACCATCCACATGTCCAATTGATACACCGGCGCACCGCTGGCGCGCTCGAGAATCATCGGATCGAGAAAGTCCGGGCCGCATTTGAACACACGCACCTTGCGCCCCTGATTGCGATGCAAACGGGCCAGCGCGGCGGTGACGGTGGTCTTGCCCTGACCGGAGGCCGGCGCGGCAATCAAGACCGCCGGGCAATGACGTGGTTGATTCACAGCTCGACGCCTTTTTGCGCTTTGATCCCGGCCTGGAACGCATGCTTGATCACGCCCATTTCAGTGACGGTGTCGGCCAGATCGATCATTTCCGGCTTGGCGCCGCGACCGGTGACCACCACGTGTTGCATCGGCGGACGCGCCTGCAAGTCGCTGAGCACCTGATCGAGGTCGAGGTACCCGTGCTTGAGGGCGATGTTCAGTTCATCAAGCACCACCAGGCCGATCGACGGATCACGCAGCAATTCGCGGGACACTTCCCATGCAGCTTCGGCGGCGGCGATGTCACGCTGGCGGTCCTGGGTTTCCCAGGTAAAACCCTCGCCCATCACATGAAACCGCACCTGCTCCGGGAAGCGCCGGAAGAACAACTCTTCGCCCGTGCTGTTGCGACCCTTGATGAACTGCACCACGCCGCATTGCATGCCGTGGCCCATAGAGCGCGCGAGCATGCCGAAGGCCGAGCTGCTTTTGCCTTTGCCGTTGCCGGTCAACACCAGCAGCAGGCCGCATTCATTCGGGGAGTTGGCGATGCGCTCGTCAATCACGGCTTTTTTGCGCAGCATGCGCGCCAGATGGCGTTCGTCACGATCGGGAGTATCAGTCATGGGGAGCTCTCCGTTGAGGCTGGATAACGGCGGGCAGGCACAAGAATAGACGGCAAGAAGCCTGGCATCGCCCACCGTGATGCCGCTGGATGGATCAGGCCGGTCTCCGGGCTCATGAGCGGCGCTTCGCCTGACTGCGCGCCTTCCCATGTCAATTGACACAGTGGCTCAAGGCGCAGTCTTCTCTCATTTACCGTTGCGGGGGCAGCGCCGGGATCGTGGTTGTTAATGTGTTGAACGCACGCACTCACCGGCTTCCCTGTTTCACTCTGTCGACCAAGGCCACAGAGCACCTGAAACAAGCCGCGAAGGTTAGAGGGTTGGGGGTGGAGCGTCAATTAAAGCCGGGACGCCGCTGGGCGAATAACTGCCACTGATCAATAAAATGACGCCAATCTTGTGCCACGCTCTCAGCAGTGATATCAAAGCGCCACAACCTGACAACACAATAACAAGGGTGAGCCACATGCAAGGCATGATCATCAGCAATCCGAAGCTGGAATTCCTGCGCCCGGTGCTGGAGCGCTGGTTTGACTGTATAGACCGCTACAACGCGGTGCGCGGCGATAACGACACGCCTTACTGGTACGACGAAAAAGCCAACCTCGGCTTGCTCTCGGCCGCGGCGTGGATGGCGGAAATGGTCACGCTGCAGCACACACCGACCCGCAAACAGAACGAGGAAGGTGAACGCAACGCTCGCGCCGACCTGTTCATTGCCACCAGCGAAGAACGCGCCTACCTTCAGGCCACGCAGCGTTGGCCACGGGTCAACAGCCTGAACCTGACACAGGCCCTGGTCGATATCACCAGCGACGCCAAGCGCATCAGCTACGCCAGCGACCTGAAACTCGGCTGCCTGTTCGTCGCACCGCAAAAGTCCCAACACGGCGCCACCCCGGAAGAACTCCAGGACATGGTCGACGACCTGCAAAAGGAACACACCTGCGCCGTCGCCTGGTATTTCCCCTACGCCTACCGCAAGTTGCGCAACGAAGCGGGCAACTATCATCCCGGCATCGCCGTGCTGTTCAAGGAAGCCCGCGGCTGACCGGTTGAACCATCGCGGGTTTGCGCTTCTCTATTGATCAGGCCACTGCATTTATAGGGAAGATCAGTATGCGCAAGCCCCAATTCGTTCTCGTCATCGCCCTCGCCGGAGGGCTCGCCGCCTGTGGTGAAACCTCCAGCCTGCAAGTCTCCGACGGCACCGGCCCGTCACCCAAACTGCCAGAACCGAACAAAACCCTGATCCCTACGGTGAATATCGCCCCGGCGATCGGTTGGCCGGACGGCGTGAAACCTGTGGCGGCAGCGGGAACGCAAGTGGCGGCCTTTGCTGAAAACCTCGATCACCCGCGCTGGCTGTACGTGCTGCCGAACGGCGACGTGCTGGTCGCCGAAACCAATGCGCCGCCCAAACCCGACGATGGCAAAGGCGTCAAAGGCTGGGTCATGAAGAAAGTCATGGGCCGCGCCGGTGCCGGCGTCCCGAGTCCGAACCGCATCACTTTGCTGCGCGACAAGGACCACGATGGCATCGCCGAAACCCGCACGGTATTTCTGGAAAACCTCAATTCGCCCTTCGGCATGACGCTGGTTGGAAATGACCTGTATGTCGCCGACACCGACCGCTTGCTGCGTTTCCACTATGAAGTCGGCGACACGGCCATCAAGTCGCAGCCGATCAAAGTGGTCGATCTACCCGGCGGGACGCTGAATCACCACTGGACGAAAAACGTCATCGCCAGCAAGGACGGCAGCAAGCTGTACGTCACGGTGGGCTCCAACAGCAACGTCGCCGAAAACGGCATGGATCAGGAAGTAGGTCGCGCGGCAATCTGGGAAGTGGATCGCGCCACCGGCAACCACCGGATCTTCGCCTCGGGGATTCGCAATCCAAATGGTTTGGCCTGGGAACCGCAAAGCGGCGCCCTGTGGACAGCCGTCAACGAGCGGGATGAAATCGGCAGCGACCTGGTGCCGGACTACATCACTTCAGTGAAGGACGGCGGGTTCTATGGCTGGCCATACAGCTACTACGGCCAACACGTCGACATTCGCGTCGAGCCGCAAAACCCGGACCTGGTCGCCAAGGCCATAGCGCCGGACTACGCGGTCGGCCCGCACACCGCGTCGCTGGGCCTGACGTTTGCGGAAGGCAACACGCTGCCAGCGCAATTCAAGGAAGGCGCGTTCATTGGCCAGCACGGTTCGTGGAACCGCAAGCCGCACAGTGGTTACAAAGTGATTTTCGTGCCGTTCAGTGCCGGCAAACCGACCGGGCAACCGGTTGATGTGCTGACCGGGTTCCTCAATAAAGATGAAGATGCCATGGGCCGGCCGGTGGGCGTGGTGATTGATCAACAGGGTGATTTGCTGGTGGCGGATGATGTGGGGAACAAGGTGTGGCGGGTTTCTGCGGCGAAGTAACTGCCACACTCAAGACCTGTGGGAGTTAGCTTGCTAGCGATAGGGTCAGCACATCCAACATTGATGTTGCCTGGTGCACCGCTATCGCTAGCAAGCTAGCTCCCACAGGGGCTGCGTTTAGCGCTTGCGACAGAGCGTGAGCCCATCGCCCAACGGCAACAGCGACAAATCCACACGCGAATCATCCTTCAAGGCGAGATTCAGTGCCTGAATGGCTCGGGTGTCTTCACTCTCAGGATTGTGCTCCAACACCCGCCCGCTCCACAGGGTGTTATCGAACACCGCCAGGCCACCAACGCGCAGTAGACGCAGCGCATGCTCCAGATAGGCGGGATAGTTAGCCTTGTCGGCATCAATGAACATCAAATCGAATTGTCCGGGCTGATCCAACTGAGCCAGGGTTTCCAGCGCGGGCGCCAGGCGCAAGTCAATTCGTTCGGCGACGCCTGCTTCCTGCCAGTAGCGGTGCGCCGTGGCGTTGTAGTCGCCGGGAATATCACAACAAATCAGCGAGCCGCCATCCGGCAAAGCCGCCGCCATGCACAATGCGCTGTAACCGGTGAAGGTGCCGACTTCCAGCAAGCGCTCGGCGCCAGTGAGTTTCACCAACAAGGCGAGGAACTGCCCCTGCTCCGGCGCCACCTGCCAGCGCGCCATTGGCAGCGCCTGGGTTTCATCGCGCAAACGCTTGAGCAGCGGCGTTTCCCTCAGGGAAACGTCGAGCAGGTATTGATACAGGGAGTCGTCGAGATTGAGTGTGCGTGCGGTCATGACGACCTCTGCGAACTAGGGATTGCGCGCCAAATGTTCGGGTTGCAGAACACGCTTGGCGCTCAGGTAGGCTTTCTGCCAATACGCCTTGGACAAGCTGTCGAGCTTCACCGTGCCGCCCGTGGCTGGCGCATGAACGAAGCGGCCTTCGCCAACGTAGATCCCGGCGTGGCTGACCTGAGAGCCGCCATTGGTGGCGAAGAAAATCAGGTCACCGGTTTGCAAGCCTTCCTTGCCGACATTGGCCGCTTGCATGCCGATCATCTCGCGGGTGGTGCGCGGCAGGGAAATGCCCGCCACGTCACGGTAGACATAACCGATCAAGCCACTGCAATCGAACCCGGAATCCGGCGTATTGCCGCCCCAGCGATAAGGCGTGCCCACGAGCCCCAACGCGCGAAAGAGCACGTCTTCCGCTTCGGGAGAAAAAGCCTGGGAAGAACTGAAAACAAGCGGTGCGCGAACCACCGGCGCAGGTGGCGGTGTGCGGCTGGCGCAGGCGCTGAGCAGCGCTGCGAAGAGCATGAGTGCGAGGCGGGCCGACATCGTCATAAGCAGAACATCCTGATCTGGCTGCGGCTTTTTCCACCGGAAGGGCAGAAAAGAAAACCGCCTGCGCAGGACGCAGGCGGTTTGCCATCAATAATAGATCTGGATTCTAGCGGGTACGCGGCAAACTTCAAGTAAGACTTTAAGTTCGCCTTACAAACTGTCCGTCTTCTCTGTTGCAGAGAAGTCGTTGTCGCCACTGATGTGGCGACAGGCCAGTCAATTACTTGCGAGCCGTGACCACGGTCGGGGCCATCGCGAGTGCGCGCTTGGCTTCGATGAAGGTCTTGCTCCAGTAGCTGTCACCCAGGCTATCGACCCGGACACCACCGCTTTTGCGGCTGCTGGAGTGGATGAACTGGTTGTCACCGAGGTAGATCCCGGCGTGACTGACACGACCGCGACGACCATTGGTGGCGAAGAACAGCAGATCACCCGGCTTGAGCGCGCTACGAGAAACCAGTGGCGCGTCAACATTGATCATTTCGCGAGTGGAGCGCGGCAGGTTCATGCCGGCCTCTTCACGAAACAGATAACCGATGAAACCGCTGCAATCGAACCCAGCCTCGGACGTACCGCCGAAACGGTAACGAGTACCGATCAGGGACATGCCACGCTCGAGAATGCTGTCGGCCAGAACCGGAAGCTGGTACGACTTGCCATCGGCGAAGTCAGCCAGTTCTTTATCGGTGGCCAGCTCTTCCTGGAAAAGAACGGAAGAAGATTGCGCAGTAACTGAATTTCTAACCTGCTGTTGTTGCTCTTGCTGGGACACTGGAGAGTGAGCAGCGCAACCGAACAACAGGGTGACGAGTGCGAGAGGCACGAGGGGTGCGAAGCGATTTAGCATGGGCACGACCGTGGCTGATAGTTGTAAAGAAGCCGAGACTATGCCCGCTATCATCCTCATTTGCAAATTCAATCGAACTTTATGTGACTTTCCGGTTTCGCGTTTCCATCTAAGCGCTTAAGCCCCATTTAGACGCTTGCGCAGCCTACCCCAAGTAGGAAAGCGGATTTTGTGGCGCCTGAAATATGCCGGAACCCGTGAAAAACCTGGGCTTTACCAGCCCAGCGTTTCTTTCAGGAACGGAATGGTCAGCTTGCGTTGAGCTTGAAGGGAGGCCTGATCGAGACGCTCAAGCAACTCGAACAGCGCGCTCATGCTGCGAGTACCGCGAGTCAAAATAAAATGCCCGACTTCGTCGGTCAGGTGCAGGCCGCGACGGGATGCACGCAGTTGCAAGGCACGCAATTTGTCTTCGTCGGACAGCGGTCGCATCTGGAAGATCAGCGCCAGGGTCAGACGCGACTTCAGGTCCGCCAGCTTCACCGGCAATTCACGCGGCGAGGTCGACGCCGCAATCAGCAAACGCCGACCGCTGTCACGCAGGCGGTTGAACAGATGGAACAACGCCTCTTCCCAATCCGCGCGCCCGGCAACCGCTTGCAAGTCGTCGAGGCAGACCAGTTCGTATTGTTCGAGGTTATCGAGAATTTCGATGCCGCGGTCCAGCAGCTCGGCCAACGGCAGGTACACCGCCGGCTCCCCCAACTGCTCAAAGCGCAGACAGGCAGCCTGCAGCAGATGCGTACGCCCTACCCCGTCCTTGCCCCAGAGATAAATCAGGCTTTCGGTCCAGCCGGCGTCGGCTTCGCAAAGCCGCTCGACATAGCCGAGTGCAGCGGCATTGGCGCCTGGGTAGTAATTGATAAAGGTAGCGTCATCACGCAGACGCACACCTAGGGGCAGCTGAATCGGTTTCATGCTGACTGAACAGTTCCAAAGGAACCGTTAGTGGCCTCTGTGTAAAGTTTGCGAAGTTTATACCCGTGACGCTGACCGCACAATGCGACAGACCATAAGCAAAATCAAAGGTTTGCGTTATCGCACCGGTTTTATGAGCGTTTCTTTGGCGGCGCATGTGACAGCCGCTCAAGGGATACGGGCCAGCCTGGCACTGAACCAGGCGGCCCGCAACGTGCCATCAGCGATCCTTACCGCCCGGATTCGTCAACGCCACCGTACATATCAGAATCTTTATACAAATCATGCACATGGCGCACCAGCACCATGATCACCGCCGCCACCGGGAGCGCCAGCAGCACGCCGGTAAAACCGAACAGCTCACCCCCGGCCAGAATCGCAAAGATCACCGCCACCGGATGCAGACCGATCCGGTCGCCCACCAGCAATGGCGTCAGCACCATGCCTTCCAGCGCCTGGCCGACCATGAACACCGCGACGATCCCAACCATCGGGTACAAGTCGCCGCCGAACTGGAACAGACCGGCAATCAAGGCCGCGCCAATCCCGATCACAAACCCCATGTACGGCACGATCGCCGCCAGGCCGGCAATTATCCCGATCAGCAGTCCTAGCTCCAGCCCGACCAGCATTAGCCCCGCCGCGTAGATCACGCCCAGCGCCACCATCACCAGCAACTGTCCACGCACAAACGCGCCGAGCACTTCATGGCACTCGCCCGCCAGCGTCACGACGCGCTCTTCACGATCGCGGGGCAACAGGCTGCGGATCTTGGCCATCATCACGTCCCAGTCCCGCAGCAGGTAAAAACTCACCACCGGGATCAGCACCAGATTGGCCAGCCAACCGATCAACGCAAGGCCAGAAGCGGTCGCCTGACTCAGCACCACGCCGACAATGTCGGTGGTCTGGCCCATGTGCTCACTGATCGCTGCTTTGAGTTTGTCGAATTTCCAGAAGCCATCCGACAACCCGAACTTCGATTGCGCCCACGGCAATGCCGTGTGCTGCAACCAGTCGAGCATCTGTGGCGCCAGCTCATACAAGCGAAACAACTGCTTGGCGAGCATCGGCACCAGCACCAGCAACAAGGTGGTGAAGATCAAGGTGAACAGCGCGAACACCGCCACCACGCCCCAGGTCCGGGACAGACCGGCCTTTTCCAGCCGATCCACTAGCGGGTCGAACAGATACGCCAATAACAGCGCCACCAGGAACGGCGTGAGAATCGGATGCAACAGCCAGATAAACGCGCAGAGCAGAACCACCCCACCCAACCAGAACCAACGCCGCGTATCGGCCATGTACCACTCCATATGCATCTATATAAAGAAAGAAAACCTTACCAACGGAAACGCAACTGCGGCACCGGTGCAGGTGTTGGCGCGACAGCAGGCGCCGAACCCTCCGCCACCGGCTGAACAGCCACCGTTGGTGCCGGCGCCTCACCCGCCGGAACTTCCTGCAACTTCGCCAGCGACAACTGCGAGCGCAACTGCTCGGCGCTGCCGTTGACCCGGTAAAGAATCCGGTCACCGTCAACACTTTGCAGGCGCGCGCCAAACGGCTCCAGCAAACGTCCGAGCGCGGCATAGCGCTCCAGATTCATGCCCTGCACTTCCAGCAATTGCTCGCCCGAAGCACCCGCCTTGACCACAAACCGTGGCGCCAGACGCTGACTGACCGCCAACAACACCGCATCAGCCACTGCGGCCTGATCCGCGCCCTGCACGCTGCCCGCCTCCTTCTGATCGCCCAGCCACAAACGCCATTTGGCCTGCCACTGGCCGCCCTCTTCCCGGGCATGCACCGCCAGCAGGGCATCGGCGTTGTAACGTTCCGATGCGCCGCGCA
>NZ_JAVLRV010000002.1:2675470-2794600 GCF_055803035.1 Pseudomonas sp. 300
CGATGGCCGGTTCGCGCCCCACAACGACAGCCCGGCACGGCGCAACGCCTGTTCGGTGCTGGCCGGGTCGAAATCCACCTTCAGCACTTCCGGCGGGCCAGCATCGAAGCCGTACTGACTGATGATCTGCTGCGGGTCCTTGCGAATGGCCGCCAACCCCGGACTTTGCACAGCCTTGGGATCGCCGGTCAGGCGCAACACCAGCGTATCGAGCGCACGCTGGGTGGCTTGATCACGCTCTTCCGGCGCCTGACTAGTGACAGGCTCACGCACCTGATAAAGACCTTTTACAGTGTCGGCATGACTTGCCAGACTGACCAGAGACAAACAACCCACAAACAATGATCTGAAAAAACGCATGGAAGATTCCTGACGACAAGAGCGGCTGGAACTGACCGCATGAAGACAATCGAGCAAGGCTGTGACCATCGCCCGACGTAAAACATTCACGCGTCCCGGTTAAGTTTTTCGCACTGCCATAACGATAGACGGTTAATCGCGATACCTTATACAGCCAAGCGGGAGGCGACCAACACGGGCAATAGCGGTTTTTTTGTATCGATATGCCCCTGCTGTCGGCCTGAGGATGGCCGCTGCCCCTCAAGCCTGATAAAATCGCGCGCCTTCGCAGACCGGCAACAGCCGGGCACCCTGAAATTCGCGCAAGGCACATGCCCTTCGTTTGTTTCGGCGGTCCCACTGGACTCGGTCGTTACCCCTGAATCCCCCCTAAAGGCCTGGATCATGAGCAAGCAACCCTCCCTGAGCTACAAGGACGCCGGTGTAGACATCGACGCCGGTGAAGCATTGGTCGAACGCATCAAGAGCGTCGCCAAGCGCACTGCGCGCCCGGAAGTCATGGGCGGCCTGGGCGGTTTCGGCGCCCTCTGCGAAATCCCGGCCGGCTACAAGCAGCCTGTACTGGTTTCCGGCACTGACGGCGTCGGCACCAAGCTGCGTCTGGCGCTGAACCTGAACAAGCACGACAGCATCGGCATCGACCTGGTGGCCATGTGCGTGAACGACCTGGTGGTCTGCGGCGCCGAGCCACTGTTCTTCCTCGACTACTACGCCACCGGCAAACTCAACGTCGAAACCGCGACCCAGGTCGTGACCGGTATCGGCGCAGGCTGCGAACTGTCCGGCTGCTCCCTGGTGGGCGGCGAAACCGCTGAAATGCCTGGCATGTACGAAGGCGAAGACTACGACCTGGCCGGTTTCTGCGTCGGCGTCGTGGAAAAATCCGAAATCATCGACGGTTCGAAAGTCGCTGCCGGCGATGCCCTGCTCGCCCTGCCGTCTTCCGGCCCGCACTCCAACGGCTACTCGCTGATCCGCAAGATCATCGAAGTGTCCGGTGCCGACATCGAAAACATCCAGCTCGACGGCAAGCCGCTGACCGACCTGCTGATGGCCCCGACCCGCATCTACGTGAAGCCGCTGCTCAAGCTGATCAAGGACACCGGCGCGGTCAAAGCCATGGCCCACATCACCGGTGGCGGCCTGTTGGACAACATCCCGCGCGTGCTGCCAAAAGGCGCTCAAGCGGTGGTTGACGTTGCGAGCTGGACTCGCCCTGCCGTGTTCGACTGGCTGCAAGAGAAAGGCAACGTCGACGAAAACGAAATGCACCGCGTGCTGAACTGCGGCGTGGGCATGGTGATCTGCGTGGCTCAAGAGCACGTTGAAACCGCGCTGAACGTGCTGCGTGAAGCCGGCGAGCAGCCTTGGGTCATCGGCCAGATCGCCACCGCTGCCGAAGGCGCGGCTCAGGTTGAACTGAAGAACCTCAAGGCTCATTGATGTCCCAGACCTGTGATGTGGTGGTGCTGTTGTCCGGCACCGGCAGTAACTTGCAGGCCTTGATCGACAGCACGCGGACCGGCGACAGCCCGGTCCGCATCGCCGCGGTGATTTCCAACCGCGCCGACGCCTACGGCCTGCAACGCGCCAGGGAGGCGGGTATCGACACCCGCTCCCTGGATCACAAGGCGTTCGAAGGCCGCGAAGCCTTCGATGCCGCGCTGATCGAACTGATCGACGCCTTCAATCCCAAACTCGTGGTACTGGCCGGTTTCATGCGTATTCTCAGCGCTGACTTCGTGCGCCACTACGCGGGTCGCCTGCTGAACATCCACCCCTCGCTGCTACCCAAATACAAAGGGTTACACACTCATCAGCGCGCGCTGGAGGCCGGCGACACTGAACACGGCTGTTCCGTGCACTTTGTCACCGAGGAACTCGATGGCGGACCACTGGTCGTACAGGCAGTAATACCGGTAGAGTTGCACGATTCGCCGCAGAGTCTGGCGCAGCGAGTTCACACCCAGGAACACCTGATCTACCCGATGGCCGTACGCTGGTTTGCAGAAGGTCGCTTATCACTCGGTGAACAAGGTGCTTTACTGGATGGCAAGTTACTCGCGGCCAGCGGCCACTTGATTCGAACCTAGGAGATTTTATGCGTCGCGCCCTGCTCTTCGCTTGCGCTCTGCTTGCCCTGCCTTTCGCGCAGGCTGCGGAACTTCAACCTTTCTCCGCCAGCTACACCGCCGACTGGAAGCAGCTGCCCATGAGCGGCACCGCCGAGCGCAGCCTCACCAAGGAAGCCAACGGCGTCTGGAAGCTCAGCTTCAAGGCCTCGATGATGATCGCCAGCCTGACCGAAGAAAGTACCCTGACCCTGGACAAGGACACCCTGCTGCCACAGTCCTACCACTTTGAACGCGGTGGCCTGGGCAAAGCCAAAAAGGCTGACCTGGATTTCGACTGGACCGCCAAAAAGGTCACCGGCACCGATCGTGGTGACGCCGTCAACATTCCGCTCAACCGCGGCATGGTCGACAAATCCACCTATCAGCTTGCTCTCCAGCATGACGTGGCTGCCGGCAAGAAAAGCATGAGCTACCAGGTGGTCGATGATGGTGAAGTCGATACCTATGACTTCCGCGTGCTGGGTTCGGAAAAGGTCGACACCAAGGCTGGCCAGATCGACGCGATCAAGGTCGAGCGCGTACGCGATCCGACACAAAGCAAGCGCATCACCGTGCTGTGGTTCGCCAAGGACTGGGATTACCTGCTGGTCCGCCTGCAACAGGTCGAAACCGACGGCAAGGAGTACAACATCATGCTCCTCGACGGCAAGGTCAACGGCAAGGCTGTCAAGGGCAGCTGATCCGGATCGATATGGAAAGCCCCGCTAATGCGGGGTTTTTTTTCGCCTTTATGTAGGAACGAGCTTTCTCGCAATGGGTTGATGAACGCCGCAGGTTGTCAGGTTTACAGCGTTATCGTTAACGTCCATCGCGAGCACGCTCGCTCCTACGGGGTTTGCAGCGTCTGGTCAGACTGAAAACCGCGCGACCATCGTGTTCAGGTCCACCGCCAGCCGCGACAATTCCTGACTCGCCGCACTGGTCTGATTCGCCCCCGCCGACGTCTGCAACGCCAGATCACGGATGTTCATCAAATTGCGATCCACCTCTCGCGCTACTGCCGCTTGTTCCTCTGAGGCGCTGGCGATCACCATGTTGCGCTCATTGATCAAGGTGAACGCCGACGCGATTTCTTCCAGAGCGACACCGGCGGCTTTCGCTACTTCGAGTGTCGAACGCGCGCGGGTGTTGCTCTGCTGCATTGAGCTGACGGCAGAATCGGTGCCTTGCTGGATACCCATAATCATCTGCTCAATTTCCCCCGTCGATTGCTGCGTCCGGTGCGCCAGGGCGCGCACCTCGTCAGCCACCACCGCAAACCCGCGCCCGGCGTCCCCGGCCCGCGCCGCTTCGATCGCTGCGTTCAAGGCCAGCAGGTTGGTCTGTTCGGCGATCGAGCGAATCACGTCAAGCACCTTGCTGATGCCATACACCTTCAGCGCGAGGTCTTCGACCTGTGAGGCGTTGGCGGTGACATCGTCAGCCAGAGACTCGATGGATAACACCGTCTGGTGAACCTGCTCGCGGCCATGCTGGGCGATCCGGTCAGATTCACGCGACGCTTCGGACGTGGCCACCGCATTGCTTGCCACCTCCTCCACGGCGGCCGTCATTTGATTGACTGCCGTCGCCGCCTGATCGATTTCCAGGCTTTGCTGATGCAGGCCACGGGTCGCGGCTTCGGTGACACTACTGAGTTCTTCCGAAGCCGAAGCCAATTGGCTGGACGAGTCGGAGATGCGCCGAAGGGTGTCGCGCAAACTCTGCTGCATGCTTTTCAGCGCCTGCAGCAGACGCGCCGGTTCATCCTTGCCGGAGATGCGGATGTCACCGGTCAGATCGCCGCCCGCCACCCCTTCAGCCACCTTCAACGATTGCGCGAGCGGCAACACGATGCTGCGCGTCAACAACAGCGCCAGGCCGATAGTCATCAACACCGTCACGCCAATCATCACGCCGACCCAGAACCTGGAGTAGCTGAACACCACACGCCCCGACTCGGTAGCGAGATTGGCGTTGCGTTTGTTCAGTTCCACCAACTCCTTGAGCGTCACGGCGATGCCATCGGCAATCGGGCTCATATCGCCGTTGAGAATTGCTGCCGACTCCTCCACTCGTCCTTGAGCGGACAGGTTCATCACCTGACTCTGAAACTGCAGGTACTTCTGCTCGGCGGCCTTGAAACGGTCGAACAGCACACGCTCTTCCGGCAACACGATCAGCCGGTCATAGCGTTGATGCGTTTCTTCGAGGGTACCTTTGAGTTCGTTGAGCTTGCCGACATTCTGCCCCAGCGCCTGCGGATCGCGTTCGATCAGCAGGCGCATGGTCAAGGCCCGCAGCCGCAACATGTCCTGACTCATTTCACCGACCACCATCACGCTGGGCAGCCAGTTGTCATCCACCTGATCCGACTGTGCGCGCATGTTCGACATTTGCAGCAGGGCGAACGCCCCCAACCCAAACACCATCAACGCCAACAGACCAAAACCCAGGCCTGCACGCGGCGCAATATTGATACTTCTGATACTCATTGCCTTGGTTCCTTCCAAAAAAAAAATGCTGCATCGTACCTGCAGCTGGTTTCTTTAGAAGGTATCGGCTCGCAAAACTTTTTAGTAAGACGAAAACGTAATATCAAACCATCCAAATACTTTGATCGAAGGGCAGCAACGACTAGCGAACGGCGTGCGGCAGGATCGACAGAAAGTTGTCCCGCGCGACTTTTCTCGCAATCTCCTCGGGCAATGCGTCAAGAAATGGATCAAATCCATGAATTTCCTGACCGAGCTTGTTGAAACGTCCCACCACGTCCGAGCCGATCATGAAGCGCTCCGGAAAGCGCTCCACCAGCTTTAACCACGCTTCGCGAGGCTTGCCCTGCTCGTCCAGCAAGTAAGGCGTCAGCAGGCTCCAGGACAGGTCGATGTACAGATTGGGATAAGCCTCAAGCATGCGCGTCAGGGTCGGCAGCAGAAAATCCAGCTGAGTCTGGTGCCGATGTATCTCGGCACTGGTGCCCGCATGCGCCCAGAGAAAGCGGGTGTGCGGGTGATTGCGCAGCGGTTCTTCGATTTCCGCGAGGTACAGCGGATTTTTCTCACGCTTGGAAGTGATGTTGGAGTGCAGCATTACCGGCAAGTCGTTTTCGGCGGCGAGGTGATAGATCCGTGTCATCGCTTCGTTATTGGCCCGCGGCGTATCCCCGGAGGTCAGCGCGGTCAGGTCATCGTGACGGGTGAAGACTTCGCCGATGCCCTGCCACAGCCCCGGATTGAGATCCAGCACGCGCTGGATATGGGCCGCGGAGTTTTTATCGTTGGGGTTGAAGCCGGACAGGAACGGATGAAAGTGTTGTCGCTGTTCGGGTGTCAGTTTGTTCACCGCGGCGGCGACGATAGTGTCTGTTGCGCTGTACCAATAGGCATCGGCGTCATCACCGGCGTAATAGCGCGGGCGCTTCGGTTCATCTTCGTGCCATTTTTTGGCCACCGGAATGCCGGAAATCATCACATGATCAATGCGATTGTCGGCCATGGCCTTGAGCAATTTCGGCATGCCCGCACTTTCCTGGAAGAAATCCACGTAATGCAGGTGCGCGTCGCTGTAGCCATATTCGCGAGCGAAGGCTTCAACACTCGTCAGCAGCATCAACGCGGTAAAGCTCAAGCAGGATAAACGCACAGGCAATCTCCAGCGGCAGGAAAAGCGTAGACCTCGGCGCACTGCAGACGGTTCAGCCGGTAAGAAAGTGGAACGCGACCGGACAGGAATGCTCTATAACAACGAAGTCTTTTTGATCGAATGACTTAATTCCTGCCTGGGAGGCTTGCCATGACCGTTACCATCAATACCGTTTCCGCCGAAGGTTTTCGTCACAGCGTACAAATCGATGACCACGAACTCTTTGCCGATGTGCCAACCTCCGCCGGCGGTGAAGGCTCGGCACCCGAGCCACATGATTACTTCGATGCTGCGCTCGGCGCGTGCAAGGCTTTGACCTTGAAGCTGTATGCGAAGAAAAAAGACATTCCGCTGACGGGTGTTGGTGTGGAGGTCAAACGCGACAACAGTGAAGAGCAGAAAGGCAAATATGTCCTGCACGTCAAACTGACGCTCAAGGGTGTGCTCACCGATGCCCAGCGCGATGAACTGCACCGCGTGGCCGACCGCTGCCCGGTGCACAAGCTGATGACCACCACTGAAGTCAGCATCGAAACCCATCTGTCAGAAGGCGCCTTCAGCCAATAGCGGCAAGGGCCGGGCAAGCGGGTTATGCTCCACGCGTCACCCGCTCAGCCTGGAATGCACCATGAACACTCCCCTCGTGATCCGTCCCCGCGCCGAAGATGTCGAAGGCCAACCGATTCTTCGCCCGCTGCCGTCAGCCAAATGCCGCAGCGTCGGGCCTTTTGTGTTTTTCGACCACATGCTGGAAACCCGTTATCCCGCGGGCAAAGGCATGAACATCCGTCAGCACCCGCACATCGGTCTGTCGACGCTCACCTACCTGTTTCAGGGGCAGATCCAGCACAAGGACAGCCTCGGTTCCGATCAGGTGGTGGAGGCCGGTGACGTCAGCTGGATGACCGCCGGCAGTGCCATTGCCCACGTCGAGCGCACGCCCGAGGACTTGAAGGACCGCGGATTCACCCTGCACGGTTTACAGATCTGGCTTGCATCACCGAAAGATCATGAACAGGGACCGGGACACTACAGTCATCATCCAGCGTGTACGTTGCCGGTCAGCGATAACCTTGGGGTGAAGATCCGGATGATCGCCGGGTCAGGCTTTTGCCTTGAATCGCCGGTGCCGGTGCTTTCTCCTACGCTCTACGCGGAACTGAACCTTCAGACAGCAACCACGCTGCTGATTCCCACCGAGCATGAAGAACGGGCGCTGTACGTGTTGAGCGGCGATGTACAGCTCGATGGCGAACGGATAGAACCGCATGCGCTGGTCGTACTGCCAGCGGGGGAAGAGATGACGTTGTTCGCCGAGACCGACTGTCATGCAGTGCTGTTTGGTGGCGCGCCACTGGATGGGCCGCGAAGGATCAACTGGAATTTTGTGGCGAGCGATCCGGCGGCTATCGATGAAGCACGCCGACGCTGGGCGGCCGGGGATTGGCCAACGGTGCCGGGAGAAGTTGAGCGGATCGAGCTGCCCCCCGCCCGCTAAAGCCCAGGAATAAAAAAACCCGCCGAAGCGGGTTTTTTTACAACGCCGTTAAACCGACAGTTCAACCAGCAGCTTGTTGAGACGGCGCACATACGCGGCCGGGTCTTTCAAGCTGTCGCCGGCCGCCAGGGCCGCCTGATCGAAGAGGATGTGCGACAGGTCGCCGAAGCGCTCGTCGCTCTGCTCGCTGTCGAGCTTCTCGATCAACGGGTGAGCCGGGTTGAATTCGAAGATCGGCTTCGAATCCGGAACCTTCTGACCGCTGGCTTCGAGGATCTGACGCATTTGCAGGCCCAGGTCCTGCTCGCCGATAGCGAGAATCGCCGGGGAGTCGGTCAGACGATGGGAAACCCGTACTTCAGCAACCGAATCGCCCAGTGCAGTTTTCAGACGTTCAACCAGACCTTCTTTGGACTTGGCGACTTCTTCTGCGGCTTTCTTGTCCTCTTCCGAGTCCAGGTTGCCCAGGTCCAGGTCACCGCGCGCCACGTCGACAAAGCTCTTGCCGTCGAAGTCGCTGAGGTAGCTCATCAGCCACTCGTCGATGCGGTCGGTCAGCAGCAGCACTTCGATGCCTTTCTTGCGGAAGACTTCCAGGTGCGGGCTGTTTTTGACTTGCGCGTAGGTTTCGCCGGTCAGGTAGTAAATCTTGTCCTGACCTTCCTTGGCGCGAGCCAGGTATTCGGCCAGACCGACCACCTGCTCGCCTTCTTCGCCCTGAGTGGAGGCGAAACGCAGCAAGCCAGCAATTTTCTCTTTGTTGGCGAAGTCTTCTGCCGGGCCTTCTTTCATGACCTGACCGAAGTTTTTCCAGAAGCCCTTGTATTGCTCAGGCTCGTTCTTCGCCAGCTTCTCCAGCATGTCCAGAACACGCTTGGTCAGCGCCGACTTCATGGAGTCGATGATCGGATCTTTCTGCAGGATTTCCCGCGACACGTTCAGCGACAGGTCGTTGGAATCGACCACGCCTTTGATGAAGCGCAGGTACAGCGGCAGGAACGATTCGGCCTGGTCCATGACGAACACGCGCTGCACATACAGCTTCAGGCCTTTCGGCGCTTCGCGCTGGTACAGGTCGAACGGAGCACGGGTCGGTACGTAAAGCAGCGAGCTGTATTCGAGCTTGCCTTCGACCTTGTTGTGACTCCAGCTCAGCGGATTTTCGAAATCGTGCGCGATGTGTTTGTAGAACTCCTGATATTCCTCGTCCTTGATCTCGGTGCGAGGACGGGTCCACAGGGCGCTGGCGCGGTTGACGGTTTCCCATTCAACGGCCGGCTTCTCTTCACCTTCGACGGCTGCCACTTCTTTCGGCAACTCGATGGGCAAAGCGATGTGGTCAGAGTACTTCTTGATGATGTTGCGCAGACGCCAGCCATCGGCGAACTCGTCTTCACCGGACTTCAGGTGCAGGACGATGCGGGTGCCGCGCTCGGCTTTCTCGACGGTGGCAACTTCAAAATCGCCTTCGCCCTTGGACGACCAGTGCACGCCTTCGCTGGCGGCAGCACCGGCACGACGGCTGAACACGTCGACTTTGTCGGCGACGATGAAGGCGGAGTAGAAACCCACGCCGAACTGACCGATCAGGTGCGAATCTTTCTTCTGATCGCCAGACAAGTGTTTCATGAAATCAGCGGTGCCGGATTTGGCGATGGTGCCCAGATGGGTGATCGCGTCTTCACGGCTCATGCCGATGCCGTTGTCTTCGAGGGTGACGGTTTTAGCGTCTTTGTCGAAGCTCACACGGATTTTCAGTTCGGCGCCACCTTCCAGCAACTCAGGCTTGGACAGGGCTTCGAAACGTAATTTGTCGACAGCGTCAGAGGCGTTCGAGATCAATTCGCGAAGGAAGATTTCCTTGTTGGAATACAGCGAATGGATCATGAGGTGCAGCAGTTGCTTCACCTCGGTCTGGAAGCCCAGGGTTTCCTTTTGAGTTTCCACACTCATGGTCATCAAACTCCAATCAGATGGCAGTGGCCGCGACGTAGAGGGTCGGCGGCGGGTTGTCATCAAAGTTGGGGGCTCGGATCAGGATTTCAAGGGCTCATCGATTTTGAAGTGGGCACGGGCGGTGGCAATGGGCTCGGCTTCGGTGCTTTGCCAGGCGGTTATTGCCACGTTGGCGACACGCCGCCCCTGACGGCACACTTGGCAGCGAGCCCACGTATCGCGGAACTGCCCGGCACGCAGGTAGTCGAGGGAAAAGTCGATAATCTTCGGTACACCCGGCGAGCCGGTAAAAATCAGCAGGTGCAAGGCAGCGGACAGCTCCATGAACCCGGCAATTACACCGCCGTGAATCGCCGGCAATAATGGGTTACCAATGTTGTCCTTGCTCGCAGGCAGGCGAAACAGCAGCTCATCGCCGACCCGCGAGCACTCGACTCCAATCAATTTGGCGTAGGGAATCAAATGCAGCAGCGAGGCGTAATCGCCCTGCTCATGGGCCTGTTGCAGTTGTTCCTTGAAGTTGTCAGTCATTTCGCCCCTCCGGCGATGACGCCACCAAAGCCTTTGGTGCCTTTGATGGCCTTGCCCATGCGCATGAACGTGCCCACGACATGGGCGATGGGCTGTTCGGGATCGTCCTGATAGGCAAAGCCGCGGGCGAAGATCACGTCCGTGGTGACCCGATAGCATTGGGCAAAACCGTACACATCCTTGTGCGGCTCGGCCGCGTGCATGTAATCGATGCGCAGATCGAGGGTCGGGCAGACTTCGAACTCGGGCAGTACGCAGAGGGTAGACATTCCACACGCGGTGTCCATCAAGGTAGTCAGTGCACCGCCGTGGATCACGCCGGTTTGCGGGTTACCGACGATTTGCGGGCTGTACGGCAGAATCACGGTGAGCCCGGCACTGCTGGCGCTATGAACTCGCAGCCCGAGTACCTGACAGTGTCGCAATGCCGATAGAAATCGCGTCGCGCGCTCAAAAACGGGGTTTTCGGCCATTTGATAAAAACTCTTCTTAGTATTCCGACACCGCACTAGGCGTATTCGTAAAAGTTCCCGTGGGAATAATCTTATATATCTGAACGAATTGAGGAACTTAACCCTGATGGCCGCGCTCGAAAGGCCAGTAGATATTTTCCATAAGGAGAAACACCCCATGCGTAAGACTTTAGCTATTGCCTTGATGTTGACCGCTTCCCTCGGTCTCGCTGCCTGCGATAAAAAATCCGAGGACAAAGCTCAAGATGCCAACCAACATGCTGAGCAGGCTCAGCAAGACATGAACAAAGCTCAGGATAAAGTGAACGACGCAGCGAAAGAAAACGCTGAAGCTGCCAAAGCGCAGGCTGAATCGAACGAAGCCGCTGCAAAAGAAGCACCTAAAAACTAAAACAGTTTTTAGCGTGATAAGGAAAACCCGCCAAGTGCGGGTTTTCTTTTGCCTGACATTTACCCTGTTAGAGCAAAATCGTTCTAAAAGTCGGACTAATCATCAAAAGCAACGAACACACTAACCCGACAACCCACACCAGACTTCGTTGCCAGGCAAGATCGCCCCAGTAGCACAATAAGTAAATGATGCGGGTGATCACAAAGATGATTGCCAGCGTATCAATCAGCCAACCCGCCGTTTGCGTGGTGTGCGCGATCAACACCCCCACCGCGAACAATATGAAAGCTTCGAAGCAGTTCTGATGGGCCGCCACCGCTCGAGCACCGAAGCCAGTGAGCTGGGCCTGCTGTTGGCGTGGCAGGTGATTGTTGTAACCGCCCTGCTCTTTCATGGCCTTGGCCACCGGCATGCGGGCCACGTAAATCAGCAAAGCGCTGATAAACACACACCAGAACGGAATACTCATCAAGCTGCCTCTTTGTTTGCCTCAGGCAATGGCGCCTCAGTAGGGGTATAGACCATCACATCGAGAACGTCGGAATGAAACTCCCGGCGATACAGCACCAGCACCACGCCGGCACTCATCAACATGAACAACCAGGGACTGACGAACCACGCCAGCATGGTCATGCCGAAGTAATAGGAGCGCAGGCCGAAGTTGAACTGGTTGGCGGCCATGGAGATGACACGCGCCGCACGGGCCGCGAAGGCTTTGCGCTCCTGCTCTGAAACGTGCCGCTCTCCGACCATTGGCGCCGAGCCGATCAGAATCGCTGCAAAGTTGTACTGCCGCATGCACCAGCTGAAAGTAAAAAACGCATAGACGAACACCAGCGCCAGGCACAGCAACTTGATTTCCGACATGCCCTGCGAGGCCTGTTGCACCATTGGAATATCCGCCAGCAATGACACGGCCCGCTCAGAAGCACCGAGAACGGTGAGAATGCCGGCAAGAATGATCAACGTGCTGGAAGCAAAGAAAGACGCATTGCGCTCCAGATTGCCGACCACGCTGGCGTCGGCAATACGGTTGTCGCGCAGCAGCATGCGGCGCATCCAGTCTTCACGGTACAGGTGCAATACGCTGGCCAGGCACGCGGTGTCGCGGCCCTTCCATGTCGCATAACGGGTATAGCCGCCCCAGCAGATGACAAACCAGACGGCGGCAAGAATGTGGATCAGGTTGGCGTGGATGAACGACATGCAGGTCCTTGTGATGTATTTGCGGAGGATCCGAAACCCTGTGGGATTTGCAATGCTTCGACGTTAGCTCACAAAAAAAGACACTGCCTCACGCGCATAAAAAATGCCCCGTATCGATTGATACGGGGCATTTCTGTTGAAGCTCAAGACCCGCTTATGGCGGGCCGTGAAGCAGCTTAAGCCAGCACTTCTTCGCGCTTGCCCAGCATCCGGTCGCAAACCACCGCCACCACCAGGGTCATGACCGACGGCACCAGCCACGCCAGACCTTGCTCGCTCAACGGCAAATGAGCCAATTGCGTCGGCATCCAATCCGCCAGACCCGCGCCCTTGAGCGCATCGATCAGGCCGAAGATGAACGACACCAACATCACCGGACCCACAATGCGTCCCTGCTCATGCCAGAAGTCCTTGCAGAAGCTCAGGGCGACCAGCGCGATGCACGGCGGGTAGATCGCAGTCAGAACAGGGATTGAGAACGCAATCAGCTTGGTGAGGCCCAGGTTGGACACCAGCAGGGAGAACGCGGCGAGGATGATGACCAAGCTCTTGTAGGACAGTGGCAGCACACGGCTGAAGTACTCGGCGCAGGCACACGTCAGACCGACCGCCGTCACCAGGCAAGCCAGCGAGATCAGCACCGCGAGGAAACCGCTGCCCAAGGAGCCGAAGGTGTGTTGAACGTAAGCGTGCAACACCGCCGCACCGTTGGTGGCGCCGGCAGCCACTTCATGGCTGCCCGAACCGAGGCGGAACAGACTGACATACACCAGCGCCAGACCGACACCGGCAATCAGCCCGGCAATGATCGCGTAACGGGTGATCAGTACCGGAGAATCCACGCCGCGAGAGCGGATGGCGTTGACGATAACGATGCCGAACACCAGCGCACCCAGGGTATCCATGGTCAGGTAACCATTGATGAAGCCTTGGGAAAACGGTGCAGCAACATACTCAGGTGTCGCCACGCCGATGTCACCGGCCGGCAGCGCGAACGCGGCGATGCCGAGTGCAGCCAGGGCGATAATCTTCAACGGTGCGAGGAAACGTCCTACGGTGTCCAGCAAACGGCCCGGGTAGAGCGAGATGAAGAACACCAACAGGAAGTACACCGAGCTATAGAGGAACAGCGCCAGCGGGCTCTCGCCGGTCAGCGGCGCCAGGCCCACTTCGAACGATACAGTCGCCGTACGCGGCGTCGCGAATAGCGGGCCAACGGCGAGGTAGCACGCAGCGGCCAACAGGCCACCAGCGACCTTGCCGATCGGGCTGCTCAAGGCATCCATGGCGCCGCCGACCTTGGCCAGGGCAACCACGGTGATCACCGGCAGACCCACCGCCGTGATCAGAAAGCCCAGCGCCGCCATCCAGACATGAGGCCCGGACTGCAAACCGACGATAGGCGGGAAGATGATGTTGCCAGCCCCGACGAACAGGGCAAACGTCATAAAACCAAGTGCCAGAATGTCCTGGCCTTTCAACACTTTCATTAAGGAAATACCACACTACTGAATCGGAATTTAGAGAGGGATTTCCCTTATGGGTGAGGGAAATGCTGTCGGCCCGCATAGGACTGACCCTTTAGCGCGAAGCTTCCTTGTGGGATGCGGACGCAAAAATGGCGGCTAGCCTAACGAATTTGAGCGAAAAACGCACTGTTAGAGGGCGAACATTCCGATACACGACATTTTTGTGTCGCGTTTTTGCATGTAATGGGTTGGCGCCTGTAAGTCCGCCATCGCGGGCAGGCGCGTTCCCACAGTGGAGCGGGTCGCTCACAAAAAATGCATACGGCACAATTCCCTGTGGGAGCGGACTTGCCCGCGATGGCGTCCGCACTGTCGACGCAAACTCCCGAAACGACAAAGGCCACCCGAAGGTGGCCTTTGTTTGGTGAAGCGTCAGCTAAGCGCGAGGCTTATTTGACAGCCCAACCGGTCAGCTCGGACAAAGCCTTGCCGATGTCTGCCAGCGAACGCACGGTTTTAACACCTGCGTCTTCCAGGGCAGCAAACTTCTCGTCTGCAGTGCCTTTGCCGCCAGAGATGATTGCGCCAGCATGGCCCATGCGCTTGCCCGGAGGAGCAGTCACACCAGCGATGTAGGAAACAACCGGCTTGGTCACGTGTGCCTTGATGTAGGCAGCCGCTTCTTCTTCAGCCGAACCGCCGATCTCGCCGATCATCACGATCGCTTCGGTCTTCGGGTCTTCCTGGAACAGCTTCAGGATGTCGATGAAGTTCGAACCCGGGATCGGGTCACCGCCGATGCCGACGCAAGTCGACTGACCGAAACCGGCGTCAGTGGTCTGCTTCACAGCTTCGTAGGTCAGGGTGCCGGAACGGGAAACGATACCGACCTTGCCTGGCAAGTGAATGTGACCTGGCATGATGCCGATCTTGCATTCGCCTGGAGTGATCACGCCTGGGCAGTTAGGGCCGATCAGGACTACGCCCAGCTCGTCGCACTTGACCTTGGCATCCAGCATGTCCAGGGTAGGAATGCCTTCAGTGATGCAAACGATCAGCTTGATGCCGCCGAACGCCGCTTCCAGGATGGAGTCCTTGCAGAAAGGAGCTGGAACGTAGATCACGCTGGCGGTGGCGCCAGTGGCAGCTACAGCATCTTTCACGGTGTTGAACACTGGCAGACCCAGGTGCTCGGTGCCGCCTTTACCAGGAGTAACGCCGCCAACCATCTTGGTGCCGTATTCGATGGCTTGCTGGGTGTGGAAACTACCTTGCGAACCGGTAATACCCTGGCAGATAACTTTGGTGTCTTTATTGATCAGGACGCTCATTATTTGCCCTCCGCAGCTTTGACAACTTGTTGAGCAGCGTCGGTCAGGCTGGTAGCAGCGATGATGTTCAAACCGCTTTCTGCCAGTACTTTAGCGCCCAGCTCAGCGTTGTTGCCTTCAAGGCGAACAACAACCGGGATTTTCACGCCGACTTCTTTCACAGCGCCGATGATGCCTTCGGCAATCATGTCGCAACGAACGATGCCGCCGAAGATGTTGACCAGTACTGCAGCGACGTTAGTGTCGGACAGGATGATCTTGAACGCTTCGGTAACGCGTTCTTTGGTAGCACCGCCGCCCACGTCGAGGAAGTTGGCTGGTTTGCCGCCATGCAGGTTGACGATGTCCATGGTACCCATGGCCAGGCCAGCACCGTTGACCATGCAACCGATGTTGCCTTCCAGTGCTACGTAGTTCAGTTCGAACTTGGCAGCGTGCGCTTCGCGCGGATCGTCTTGCGACGGATCGTGGAAAGTCTTCAGCTTAGGCTGACGATACATGGCGTTGGCGTCGATGTTGATCTTGGCGTCGAGGCAATGCAGATCGCCGTCAGCCTTGATCACCAGCGGGTTCACTTCCAGCAGAGCCAGGTCGTGATCCTTGAACAGCTTGGCCAGACCTACGAAGATCTTGGCGAACTGAGCAACCTGCTTGCCTTCCAGACCCAGCTGGAATGCCAGCTCGCGACCCTGGAATGGCTGAGCGCCAACCAGTGGATCGATAGTGGCTTTCAGAATTTTTTCTGGAGTGTCGTGAGCGATTTTCTCGATGTCCACGCCACCTTCGGTGGAAGCCATGAACACGATGCGACGGCTCGAACGGTCAACGACAGCGCCCAGGTACAGCTCTTTAGCGATATCAGTGCACGATTCAACCAGGATCTTGGTGACTGGCTGACCATTGGCGTCAGTCTGGTAAGTCACCAGACGCTTGCCCAGCCACTGCTGTGCGAATGCCTTAGCGTCTTCTTTGCTGCGAACCAGCTTTACGCCGCCCGCTTTACCGCGACCACCAGCGTGGACCTGGGCTTTGACAACCCACTCGGTGCCGCCGATTTTGTCGCAAGCTTCTGCTGCTGCTTCCGGGGTGTCTACCGCATAACCGGTGGAAACTGGCAGGCCGTACTCAGCGAACAGCTGCTTACCCTGATACTCGTGAAGATTCATGCTTATTACCGTCTTCGTTAGGTACTGCGCATTCGGTGCTGCACTCGTTCAAGTGCCGCACCACCTGTGACTGCTGCTTGCGTAGCCTTTCCGGACAACCGGTGCAGCTACGCAAGACTGCGTCCAGCGGATATTCCGCGGTGAGTCTTGCATGCAAGGCTCACGACGGGCCATACCGCCGTGGTTTCTTATTGTCTTAACGCTTCTTGCGGTTGGCGATGTGAATGGCGCCGCCATTCACTGCCAGAGCTGCTTCGTGCAAGGCTTCAGACAGGGTCGGATGGGAGAAAACCATCATGCCCAGGTCTTCAGCGCTGGTGCCGAATTCCATGCCGATCGCGCCCTGCTGAACCAGTTCTGCAGCGCTCGGGCCAATCACGTGGACGCCCAATACGCGGTCAGTCTTGGCATCGGCAATGACTTTCACGAAACCGCCGGTGTCGTTGGCTGCCATGGCACGGCCGCTGGCTGCGAACGGGAAGGTGCCAACGTTAACTTCAACGCCTTCAGCCTTCAATACCTGCTCGGTTTTGCCAACCCACGCGATTTCCGGGTGAGTATAAATAACCGAAGGGATCAGGTCATAGTTGATTTGTGCTTTGTGGCCCTTGATGCGCTCAACCACCATGATGCCTTCTTCGGACGCCTTGTGCGCCAGCATCATGCCGCGAACCACGTCACCGATCGCGTAAACGCCCGGTACGCTGGTGGCGCACTGGTCGTCAACGAATACGAAACCGCGCTCGTCGATGGTCACACCGCTGTCGGCAGCCAACAGTTCGGTAGTTACTGGACGGCGACCAACGGCAACGATCAGCTTGTCGAAAGTGATGCTCTGTTCGCCGTTGGCATCGGTGTAGTTCACAACGACTTCGTCGCCGTTCACTTTGGAACCGGTGACGCGAGCACCCAGCTTGATGTCCAGACCTTGTTTGGTCAGGGTTTTGTAGGCTTCTTTGGAAACTGCGTCGTCAGCGGCTGGCAGGAACTTCTCCAGCGCTTCCAGAACAACGACTTCAGCGCCCAGACGCGACCATACCGAACCCAGTTCCAGACCGATTACGCCAGCGCCGATAACGCCCAGACGCTTAGGTACGGTTTGGAATTCCAGTGCGCCGGTCGAATCGACGATCACGTTCTGATCAACCGGAGCCGGTGGAATGTCGATCGGACGCGAGCCCGAAGCCAGAATCACGTTCTCGGCTTCGATGATTTCAACGCTGCCGTCTGGCTTGGTCAGTTCAACTTTCTTGCCGGCCAGCAATTTGCCGTGACCTTGCAGGGAAGTGACGCCGTTCGCCTTGAACAGGGTGGCAACGCCAGAGGTCAGGCCTTTGACGATGTTGGCTTTGCGGCCAACCATTGCCGCCACGTCCATGGTCACGCCAGCGTGATTGATACCGTGGATCGCGAAGCCTTCTTTGGCTTCCTTGTATTTCCAGGAGCTGTCCAGCAGTGCCTTGGATGGAATGCAGCCGACGTTCAGGCAAGTACCGCCGAGGGCCAGTTTGCCTTCCTTGTCGGTGTATTTCTCGATGCAGGCAGTGGTGAGGCCCAGTTGCGCTGCTTTAATGGCAGCCACGTAGCCGCCAGGGCCCGCGCCAATCACTACCACGTCGAATTTCTGAGTCATGTGTCATTCCTTCTCGAATCAAACCGGACGGTCCCTTTTGGGGACCGTCGTGGGACGAAGCTGGTCATTACAGATGGGCCGCCCGTCAAGCGGCGACCCGTGCAACGAAATCAGATATCCAGCAGCAAACGAGCCGGGTCTTCCAGCAGGTTCTTGATGGTAACCAGGAAGGTCACAGCTTCTTTGCCATCGATCAGACGGTGATCGTAGGACAGAGCCAGGTACATCATCGGACGGATAACGACCTGACCGTTGATCGCCATAGGACGCTGCAGAATGTTGTGCATGCCCAGGATGGCCGCTTGCGGCGGGTTGACGATCGGGGTGGACATCATCGAACCGAAGGTACCACCGTTGGTGATGGTGAACGTACCGCCGGTCATTTCGTCCATCGACAGTTTGCCGTCGCGAGCCTTCTTGCCGAAGGTGGCGATGCCGCCTTCGATTTCAGCCAGGCTCATCAGTTCGGCGTTACGCAGAACCGGTACGACCAGGCCGCGGTCGCTGGAAACAGCCACACCGACGTCAGCGTAGCCGTGGTAAACGATGTCGGCACCGTCGATCGACGCGTTGACAGCCGGGAAGCGTTTCAGCGCTTCGGTGGCCGCTTTCACGAAGAACGACATGAAGCCCAGGCGTACGCCATTGTGGGACTTCTCGAACAGGTCCTTGTACTTCGAACGCAGGGCCATGACTTCGGTCATGTCGACTTCGTTGAAGGTAGTCAGCATCGCCATGTTCGACTGAGCTTCTACCAGACGCTTGGCCACGGTAGCGCGAACGCGGGTCATCGGTACGCGCTTCTCGATGCGGTCGCCAGCGGCGAACACAGGAGCAGCGGCAGCAGGAGCAGCAGCCTTGGCAGGCGCGGCAGCCGGAGCGGCTTTCTTGGCAGCAACAGCGGCTACGACGTCTTCCTTGGTCACACGACCGCCTTTGCCGGTGCCGGCAACGGACGCGATGTTGATGCCGTTTTCTTCAGCCAGCTTGCGAGCAGCCGGTGCAGCAACAGGATCGTCTTCGCCTTCGGCGGCTGGAGCAGCAGCCTGTGCAGCGGCCGGAGCAGCGGCGGCGGCTGGAGCGGCAGCAGCGCCGCCCGCTTCGATGGAGCCCAGGACTTCGTCAGACAGAACGGTGTCGCCTTCGTTCTTGACGATAGCGCCCAGCACGCCGTCAGCAGTGGCCAACACTTCCAGCACAACTTTGTCGGTTTCGATGTCGACGATCAGGTCGTCACGCTTTACAGCGTCGCCCGGTTGTTTGTGCCAGGTGGCAACGGTGCCGTCGGCAACCGATTCCGGGAAAGTGGGGGCTTTGATTTCGATAGCCATTATCTGTGAGTCCTTAAATTCGGTTTCAGGTGCGCGAAGGCGTTAAACAGTAAAGGCGTCTTGCAGCAGTTTTTCCTGCTGCTCAGCGTGCATCGATGCATAACCACAAGCAGGTGCAGCAGAAGCATCACGGCCGGCGTACTCGAGTACGAGCGACTTGTTGTGATTGCCAACGATGCGGCGCATGTGGTGCTGGCTGCAGTACCAGGCACCCTGGTTCATCGGCTCTTCCTGACACCAAACGATATGTTTGAGGTTGGTGTAAGGAGCCAGGACTTCGTTCAAGTCGTCCTCAGGGAATGGGTACAGCTGCTCGATACGCACGATGGCGATGTCATCACGACCTTCGGCACGGCGTTTTTCCAGCAGGTCGTAGTAGACCTTGCCGCTACACAGAACAACGCGCTCGACCTTTTTCGGGTCCAGGGTATCGATTTCCGGGATAACGGTCTGGAACGAACCTTCGGCCAGATCTTCCAGCGTCGAGATGGCCAGTTTGTGACGCAGCAGCGACTTCGGAGTCAGAACGATCAATGGCTTGCGCAGCGGGCGAATCACCTGACGACGCAGCAAGTGGTAGATCTGAGCAGGTGTAGTCGGGACAGCAACCTGAATGTTGTGCTCGGCGCACAGTTGCAGGTAACGCTCCAGACGAGCCGACGAGTGCTCCGGACCCTGACCTTCATAACCGTGCGGCAGCAGCATGGTCAGACCGCAGAGACGGCCCCACTTGTGCTCGCCACTGGTGATGAACTGGTCAATAACCACCTGGGCACCGTTGGCGAAGTCGCCGAACTGGGCTTCCCAGATCACCAGCGCCTCAGGCGTGGTGGTCGAGTAACCGTATTCGAACGCCAACACGGCCTCTTCGGACAGGAACGAATCGTACAGGTCGAAACGTGGCTGGCCGTTGTACAGGTTTTGCAGCGGGACGTAGGTGCCCGCGTCTTTCTGGTTGTGCAAGACAGCGTGACGGTGCGAGAACGTACCGCGACCGATGTCCTGACCCGTCATGCGGATCGGGTGACCTTCGAACGCCAGGGTCGCGTACGCCATGGTTTCGGCGTAACCCCAGTTGATCGGCAGGCCGCCAACTTGCATTTTCTGACGGTCTTCGTAGATTTTCGAGACCTGGCGCTGAACCACGAAGCCTTCCGGAATTTCCAGCAGCTTGGCGGACAGTTCCTGCAAGGTTTTCAGATCAAAACGCGTGTCGTGACGCGCAGTCCAGGCGTGGCCCAGATACGGACGCCAGTCCACGAACAACTCTTTGTTCGGCTCTTTGACCAGGCTTTTTACAACATGCAGACCGTTGTCCAGCGCGTTGCGGTATTCATCGACTTTCGCCTGAACACGCTCAACGTCCAGCACCCCGGCCTGGGTCAGACGATCGGCATACAGTTCACGGGTAGTGCGCTGTTTGGTGATCTGCTGATACATGATCGGCTGGGTGCCGCTTGGCTCGTCGGCCTCGTTGTGGCCGCGACGACGGTAGCAGACCAGGTCGATTACCACGTCACGCTTGAACTGCATGCGGTAGTCGATGGCCAGCTGGGTCACGAACAACACGGCTTCCGGATCATCACCATTCACATGGAGGATCGGTGCCTGGATCATCTTCGCAACGTCGGTCGCGTACTCGGTGGAACGCGAGTCCAGCGGGTTGCTGATGGTGAAACCGACCTGGTTGTTGATCACGATGTGCACGGTGCCGCCGGTCTTGAAACCGCGGGTCTGCGACATCTGGAAGGTTTCCATCACCACGCCCTGACCGGCGAATGCCGCATCACCGTGGATGGAAATCGGCAGAACCTTCTCGCCGGTAGGGTCGTTACGACGATCCTGACGGGCGCGAACCGAACCCTCGACCACTGGAGATACGATTTCCAGGTGGGACGGGTTGAACGCCATGGCCAGGTGAACTTCACCGCCGGTGGTCATCACGTTGGACGAGAAGCCCTGGTGGTATTTAACGTCACCGGAACCCAGCTCGACCTTCTTCTTGCCTTCGAACTCGTCGAACAGCTCGCGCGGGTTCTTGCCGAAGGTGTTGACCAGTACGTTCAGACGGCCACGGTGGGCCATGCCGATAACGATTTCCTTGGTGCCGTAGGAACCGGAACGCTGGATCAGCTCGTCGAGCATCGGAATCAGGCTTTCGCCGCCTTCCAGACCGAAACGCTTGGTGCCCGGGTATTTGGTGCCCAGGTATTTTTCCAGGCCCTCACCAGCAGTGACGCGCTCGAGCAGGTGGCTCTTGATGTCGGCGGAGTACGTCGGACGACCACGCACGCTTTCCAGACGCTGCTGGAACCACTGGCGCTGCTCGGAATCGGTGATATGCGTAAATTCAGCGCCGATGGTGCGGCAATATGTCTGCTGCAACGCTTCGTGAATTTCGCGTAGGCTCGCCTCCTCTTTGCCGATGAACAGGTCGCCGGCACGGAAGGTCGTATCAAGATCGGCATTGGTCAAGCCGTAATGATTGATCGACAGGTCTGCAGGTGCAGGACGCTGCCACAGCCCCAGCGGGTCAAGCTGGGCTGCCTGGTGGCCACGCATACGGTAGGCCTGGATCAATCGCAGCACTTCAACTTGCTTCTTCTCGTGCTCACTGCTCACGCTGCCGGCGGAAACCGGTTGTGCGCGGCGCTGGTTCTTTGCCAGCAAGACGAAATGATCGCGAATTGTGGAGTGCGAAACATCGGTGGCAGAGTTGCCGTCAGTAGGCAACTTCTGAAAGTAGGTGCGCCACTCTTCTGGCACAGCGTTAGGGTCGTGCAGGTAGAGCTCATAAAGCTCTTCCACATAGGCAGCGTTTCCACCTGAAAGGTGGGCACTGTTCCACATGCGCTGCATCACGCTTTCTTGCATGCTTGGTCACCCTCGGTTAGGGGAACACCACCGGCGTCGACACCGAGCAAACTTGCAGAAGTCCGAATGCAGCGACCAAAACAAGCCACTTAGGATCACGCTGATAGTCCGGGTACCAGCCCGGATGCCCCTGCTTGTCTCATTTCTTCAAAATAAGAGCGGCAGCTTTGTGAGCTACTGCTCAGGTTAAAACTACGGCGCCGGTTGAAGCCTGCGCCGTAGCATCTACGGGTACAGCGGTCCTACTGTTACAGCAGCTGAATCACACGCCGCTTTGCAGCAGCATGTTACGTACGTGACCGATGGCCTTAGTCGGGTTCAGGCCTTTCGGACAGACGTTGACGCAGTTCATGATCCCGCGGCAGCGGAATACGCTGAACGGGTCATCCAGCGAAGCCAGACGCTCGGCAGTCTTGGTGTCGCGGCTGTCTGCCAGGAAGCGGTACGCTTGCAGCAGAGCAGCTGGACCCAGGAACTTGTCCGGGTTCCACCAGAAGGACGGGCAAGAGGTCGAGCAGCAAGCGCACAGGATGCACTCGTACAGACCGTCGAGCTTTTCACGCTCTTCAGGGGTCTGCAGACGTTCGATGGCCGGAGCCGGCGTGTCGTTCTGCAGGTATGGCTTAACCTTCTCGTATTGCTTGTAGAAGATGCTCATATCGACGACCAGGTCACGGATAACCGGCAAACCTGGCAACGGACGAACGATCAGCTTGTTACCTTTTACGACAGAAGACAGCGGCGTGACGCATGCCAGACCGTTTTTGCCGTTGATGTTCATGCCGTCGGAACCGCAAACACCTTCACGGCAAGAGCGACGATAGGAGAAACCTTCGTCCTGCTCTTTGATCAGAGCCAGCACGTCCAGCACCATCAGGTCTTTACCACCGGTATCGACCTGGAATTCCTGCATGAACGGCGCAGCGTCCTGATCAGGGTTGTAGCGATAAACACTGACTTGCAACATGGCGGCCACCCTTAATAAGTCCGAATCTTAGGTTCAAAAGTCGGAACAGTCTTCGGCGAGAAGTTCACAGCACGCTTGGTCACGCGTTTGTCACCCGGGAAGTACAGGGTGTGGCACAGCCAGTTTTCGTCGTCGCGATCTTCGTAGTCTTCACGGGCGTGAGCACCGCGGGACTCTTTGCGGATTTCTGCAGCGATGGCGGTGGCTTCGGCCACTTCCAGCAGGTTCTGCAGTTCCAGCGCTTCGATACGAGCCGTGTTGAACGCCTGGCTCTTGTCGTTGATCTTGACGTTGGCGATACGGCCACGCAGATCAGCCAACTGAGCGATACCCTTCTGCATGTATTCGCCGGTACGGAATACACCGAAGTAGTTCTGCATGCAGCTTTGCAGCTCTTTACGCAGGGTGGCGACGTCTTCGCCTTCGGTACGCGAGTTCAGGCCATCGAGACGCGCCAGGGCAGCGTCGATGTCGGACTGGCGTGGACGGGCGTAATCAACGCCTTCTTTCAGGGTCTGCTCCAGGAACAGGCCAGCGGCACGGCCGAATACCACCAGGTCGAGCAGCGAGTTACCGCCCAGACGGTTGGCACCGTGAACCGATACGCACGCCACTTCACCTACCGCGAACAGACCAGGAATGATCTGATCAACGCCGTCAGCGTCCTGAGTGATTGCCTGGCCATGAATGTTGGTGGCAACGCCGCCCATCATATAGTGGCAGGTTGGAACGACCGGAATCGGCGCAACGGCAGGATCGACGTGAGCGAAGGTCTTGGACAGTTCCATGATGCCTGGCAGACGGCTGTGCAGAACTTCTTCACCGAGGTGATCGAGTTTCAGCATTACGTGGTCGCCATCGGGACCGCAACCGTTGCCGGCGATGATTTCTTTAACCATCGAGCGAGCAACAACGTCACGACCGGCAAGGTCTTTGGCGTTCGGAGCATAACGCTCCATGAAACGCTCGCCGTGCTTGTTGATCAGGTAACCGCCTTCACCGCGGCAGCCTTCTGTTACCAGTACACCGGCGCCGGCGATGCCGGTCGGGTGGAACTGCCACATTTCAATGTCTTGTACCGGCACGCCAGCACGCAGCGCCATGCCGACGCCGTCACCGGTGTTGATCAGGGCATTGGTGGTGGACGAGTAGATACGGCCTGCACCGCCAGTCGCCAGAACGGTGGCATTGGCGCGAACGTAGGAGGTTTCACCGGTTTCGATACAGATGACGATCATGCCGACAAAGGCACCGTCTTCGTTCTTCACCAGGTCGACGCCGTAGTATTCGTTGAGGAATACGGTGCCGGCCTTCAGGTTGGCCTGGTACAGGGTGTGCAGCAATGCATGACCGGTACGGTCGGCAGCGGCGCAGGTACGGGCAGCCTGGCCACCTTTACCGAAGTCTTTCGACTGACCGCCGAACGGACGCTGGTAGATGCGGCCCTGCTCGGTACGGGAGAACGGCAAGCCCATGTGCTCGAGTTCGAAGACCGCTTCCGGGCCTACGGAACACATGTATTCGATAGCGTCCTGGTCACCGATATAGTCGGAGCCCTTGACGGTATCGTACATGTGCCAGCGCCAGTCATCGTTTGGATCGGCGGACGCGATGGCGCAGGTGATGCCACCCTGGGCGGATACAGTGTGCGAACGAGTCGGGAAAACCTTGGTGACAACGGCAGTCTTGTGACCACCCTGTGCCAGCTGCAGAGCAGCGCGCATGCCAGCACCGCCGCCGCCAATGATGATGGCGTCGAACGAAAGCGTATTAACAGTAGTAGACATGAATCAGATACCCCAAAGAATCTGCACACCCCAGACGAAGTAGGCGAACATCGCAACGCCGCATACTGCCTGGAAGAGGAAACGTATTGCAGTCGCGGACTTGCCGAACGCCATTGGCGTCAGGTAGTCGGTCGCAATGGTCCACATGCCGACCCAGGCGTGAGCGCCGAGGGCAACGAGGGCCAGTAGACTGAAAATACGCATCCAGTTGTTTGCGAACAGTTCATGCCATTGGGCGTAGCCGATGCCAGGATGGGCAACGACGTATCCGATCAGGAAAATGAAGTAAGCCGCGAGAACGACCGCAGACACACGTTGTGCCATCCAGTCATAGAGGCCCGAACGCGATAGGTTCGTAACGTTAGTTACCATATCCAAACTCCTGCCAGAACGATTACCACCACAGAAACGGCGATAACGATTTTCGAGCCCAGTTTGCCGCCTTCAAGCGTCTCACCGATGCCCATGTCCATGATCAAATGGCGCACGCCGGCAACCAGGTGATACAGCAAGGCGGACAGGATGCCCCAAATCACTAGCTTGGCTAGCGGACTGGTCAGACACGCTTTCACCTGACCGAAGCCTTCTTCCGAGTCGAGCGATTTGTCCAATGCATAAAGCATGATGGCCAGGCTGACAAAGAGGATGACACCGGAGATTCGGTGAAGAATGGACGTGTAAGCAGTGACTGGGAGTTTGATGGTCCTTAGGTCTAGGTTTACAGGTCGTTGGCTATTCACGGCTTTTTTTCACACTGAAGAGCCCCTAACAATCAGGGCAAAGTTGTTGGGGAGTGCACTGGTCAGGTACCCACCACCCAGGGAGTGCGACCCCCAATAAAGCAGGCCCAAAAGCCCCTGGCGGTCGGAGGCCGAGTATAGACAGTTAGGCTACTAATGACAACGCGTTCACCTTCCCCTAATAGCGCATTGCACAAGTTGGATAAAAGGCGTAAATGGCAGTCAATTTCGAGGAAAAAGTCCGGTTAAAGCCTTCTGGAGCAAGACTTTAGGCAAATTGACATTCGAATTTATCTCACTATAGTGGTGCGGGCCCTGCGTGGGGGGTCTGTCTGATGATTTCAAGCATAAATAGGAGGCCACATGGCTGACAAAAAAGCGCAGTTGATCATCGAGGGCGCAGCCCCCGTCGAGCTGCCCATTTTAACCGGCACCGTTGGTCCCGATGTTATCGATGTTCGGGGCCTGACGGCCACGGGCCGTTTCACCTTTGACCCTGGTTTCATGTCGACCGCCTCGTGCGAATCGAAGATCACCTATATCGACGGCGACAACGGCATTCTGCTGCACCGCGGCTACCCGATCGAACAGCTGGCTGAAAAGTCGGACTACCTGGAAACCTGCTATCTGCTGCTCAACGGCGAGTTGCCGACCGCAGAACAAAAGGCCCAGTTCGTCAGCACCGTCAAGAACCACACCATGGTTCACGAGCAGCTGAAGACGTTCTTCAACGGCTTCCGTCGCGACGCCCACCCGATGGCCGTCATGTGCGGCGTAGTCGGCGCTCTCTCGGCCTTCTACCACGACTCCCTGGACATCAATAACCCGCAGCATCGCGAAATCTCCGCGATCCGTCTGGTTGCGAAGATGCCGACCCTGGCAGCGATGGTTTACAAGTACTCCATGGGCCAACCCATGATGTACCCGCGCAACGACCTGACGTACGCGGAAAACTTCCTGCACATGATGTTCAACACCCCGTGCGAGATCAAACCGATCAGCCCGGTACTCGCCAAGGCCATGGACCGGATCTTCATCCTCCATGCCGACCACGAGCAAAATGCGTCGACTTCCACCGTACGCCTGGCCGGCTCTTCGGGTGCCAACCCGTTCGCCTGTATCGCCGCTGGCATCGCTGCACTGTGGGGCCCTGCCCACGGCGGCGCGAACGAAGCTGTTCTGACCATGCTCGATGAAATTGGCGATGTGTCGAACATCGACAAGTACATCGCCAAGGCCAAGGACAAGAACGATCCGTTCAAGTTGATGGGCTTCGGTCACCGGGTTTACAAAAACCGCGACCCACGCGCCACAGTGATGAAGCAGACCTGCGACGAAGTGCTGAAGGAACTGGGGATCAACAACGATCCGCAACTCGAACTGGCCATGCGCCTGGAAGAGATCGCCCTGACCGACCCGTACTTCATCGAGCGCTCGCTGTACCCGAACGTCGACTTCTACTCGGGGATCATCCTCAAGGCGATCGGCATTCCTACCAGCATGTTCACCGTGATCTTCGCTCTGGCGCGGACTGTCGGCTGGATCTCCCACTGGAAAGAAATGCTCTCCAGCCCGTACAAGATTGGCCGTCCGCGCCAGCTGTACACCGGCTACGAGTCGCGCGACATCACCAAGCTGGAAGACCGCAAATAAGACGTGTCTTGCGATAACGTCTTAAAGTTGCATCGGGAACGGCCTCTATTTATATAGAGGCCGTTTTTGTTTGTGCCGGGTTTGGCTGCCTCATTGATCGGGGGGTATATCCGTTTCTTCGGTGACGACGGCTATGGGTTCCGCCCAAACAGCAGGTCGCCAGGGAAAACTGAACGCCGCCCGACCCCAAGTAGCCAAGCGCTCTTGCCCCTCTCGTTCGGCCCTTCGGTTAGGCTCAGATGCCCTCGCTCCGGTCCTGCTCCGTGGGCCCGCCGCCATCAGCCATCCATAGCCGGCGGCGCACCGGCCGGCCTGGCTCTTCAAGCGTACGCATTCCCCCTGTGGGAGCTAGCCTGCTAGCGATGGTCGTTAGCGATAACGCGTGCTGTCTGCATGAACGCGTCACCTGGACGTTTTTCGCTAGCAGGGCTAGCTCCCACAGAGGATGGAGTAAACCCGCACAATCCTCGACTATCAGGCTGACTCGGGGGCAAGTCCCACGGCAACAAAGAGCGATAACCGCACAACAAAAAATGCCCCGATCTCTCGACCGGGGCATTTCTGTTTAACCCAACTTACACAAACAATCTCGAAGCCTTAGTGCGAAACCGCCCCACTCGCCCCCAAACCAGTCTGCGAACGAACAAACTGAGGGAAGAACAGCGCCCGCTCATTGTCAGCCGCGGTCGACTTGTCAGTGATCGAGAAGAACCAGATCCCCACAAACGCAATGATCATCGAGAACAGCGCCGGGTATTCATACGGGAAGATCGCCTTCTCGTGATGCAGGATCTGCACCCAGATGGTTGGCCCAAGAACCATCAGGCCAACCGCACTGACCAGACCCAGCCAGCCACCAATCATCGCACCGCGGGTGGTCAGCTTCTTCCAGTACATGGAAAGCAGCAGCACCGGGAAGTTACAGCTCGCCGCGATGGAGAACGCCAGGCCCACCATGAACGCGATGTTCTGGCTTTCGAACAGAATGCCCAGACCGATCGCCAGCACCGCCAGGGCGATGGTGGTGATTTTCGAGACGCGAATCTCATCCTTCTCGTTGGCCTTGCCTTTCTTGATCACGCTGGCATACAGGTCGTGAGACACCGCCGAAGCACCGGCCAGGGTCAGACCGGCAACCACTGCCAGGATGGTCGCGAACGCTACCGCCGAGATGAAGCCCAGGAAGATACTGCCACCGACCGCGTTGGCCAGGTGCACCGCCGCCATGTTGTTACCACCCAACAGCGCGCCAGCCGCATCTTTGAAGACCGGGTTGGTGCTGACCAGCAGGATCGCGCCGAAGCCGATGATGAAGGTCAGGATGTAGAAATAACCAATGAAGCCGGTTGCATACAGCACGCTCTTGCGAGCTTCTTTCGCGTCACTCACGGTGAAGAAGCGCATCAGGATGTGCGGCAGACCAGCGGTACCGAACATCAGCGCCAGGCCCAGGGAGAACGCGGAGACCGGATCTTTTACCAGACCGCCCGGGCTCATGATCGCCTCACCTTTAGGGTGAACCTTGATCGCCTCGGAGAACAGTGCGTTGAAGTCGAAGTTGACGTGCTTCATCACCATCAGCGCCATGAACGAGGCACCGGACAGCAACAGCACAGCCTTGATGATCTGCACCCAAGTGGTCGCCAGCATGCCGCCGAACAACACGTACATGCACATCAGGATACCGACCAGGATCACCGCAACGTGGTAGTCGAGACCGAACAGCAGCTGGATCAGCTTGCCGGCACCGACCATTTGCGCGATCAGGTAGAACGCCACCACCACCAGCGAACCGCAAGCGGACAGCGAGCGAATCTGGGTTTGCCCGAGGCGATAGGACGCCACGTCGGCAAAGGTGTATTTACCCAGGTTACGCAGGCGCTCGGCGATCAGGAACAGAATGATCGGCCAGCCCACCAGGAAGCCGATCGAGTAGATCAGGCCGTCGTAGCCGGAGGTGAACACCAGCGCGGAAATACCCAGAAAGGACGCCGCGGACATGTAGTCACCGGCAATCGCCAGACCGTTCTGGAAACCGGTGATCTTGCCACCGGCCGCGTAGTAGTCGGCCGCCGAGTTGTTTTTCTTGGAGGCCCAGTAAGTGATGTACAAAGTTGCGCCGACGAACGCCACGAACATCATGATCGCGGCAACGTTCAGCGGTTGTTTTTGCACGGCGCCGGTCAGGGCTTCAGCCGCCCAGGCGCCCGGTGCGAAAGCTGCGATGCTCAATAGAGCCATTAGACGCCGGATCATTGCTGAGCCTCCTTGAGAATCGCATTGTTCAGGTCGTCGAATTCGCCGTTGGCGCGTCGCACGTAGATCCCGGTCAGGATGAAGGCCGAAAGAATCAGCCCGACACCGATCGGTATGCCCCAGGTTATCGAAGACCCAGGGCTGAGTTTCGCACCCAGAATATGCGGCCCGTAAGCGATCAAAAGGATGAATCCGGAGTAAAGCCCAAGCATGATCGCCGAAAGAATCCAGGCGAACCTTTCTCGCTTACTAACCAGCTCCTTGAAGCGCGGGCTGTTTTGAATCGAGAGGTAAATGCTGTCGTTCATTGTTTTTATCCTCGCAGCACAGATTATTGTTGGAACGGTATCCACTCTATGCGGCTGCGGGACAGGTTCCAGACGACCTTAGTATTAGAACGACATGACAGAATCGCCAATGTTCGGTTTGGCGCTCCCGCAGAAAAGCAAAAAGCCCCTTGGCTTTTATGCCAAGGGGCCTTGAGAAGCGCTGACCAGAAACGTCAGCTCAAATCATTTGGTCCAGTCTGCAACGCGCTCCGGATGCTTGGCGACCCAATCCTTCGCTGCCGCTTCAGGTTTCGCACCGTCCTGAATCGCCAGCATGACTTCGCCGATTTCGTCTTTCGACGCCCACTGGAAGTTCTTCAGGAACTTCGCCACTTCCGGCGCCTTGGTGGCCAGCTCTTTGCTGCCGATGCTGTTTACGGTTTCAGCCGCGCCATAAACGCCTTTCGGGTCTTCCAGGAAGCGCAGTTTCCACTTGGCGAACATCCAGTGCGGCACCCAACCGGTGACGGCAATGGATTCGTTTTTCTTCTCTGCACGAGTCAGCTCGGCAATCATGCCGGCGCCGGAACTGGCCTTGAGTTGGTAACCGGTCAGGTCGTAATCCTTGATGGCCTGCTCGGTCTTGAGCATCACACCCGAACCGGCGTCGATGCCGACGATACGTTTCTTGAAGCTGTCGTCGGTTTTCAGGTCATCAAGGGTTTTGGCCTTGACGTACTCAGGCACGATCAAGCCGATTTTCGCATCCTTGAAGTTCGGACCGTAGTCGACGACCTGATCCTTGTTTTTGGTCCAGTAATCGCCGTGAGTCACCGGCAACCAGGCGGACAGCATGGCGTCGAGTTTGCCGGTGGCCACGCCCTGCCACATGATCCCGGTCGCGACGGCTTGCAGCTTCACGTCATAACCCAGTTTCTGCTTGATCACTTCGGCCGCCACGTGGGTGGTCGCGACGCTGTCGGACCAGCCGTCAACGTAACCGATGCTCAGGGTTTTGCTCTCGGCATTGGCCAAGGTGGAGCCAATCGCAAGCACCAGTGCGGCACCCGCGCCTAAAAGTCGTCGCATCTTCATCGTTACTTCCCCGAAAGTGCTGCGCTCGACGGATGCCGAGTCGCGTCAACGTATTGTTATGGTGCACAGCGCCCCCATCACGCCTCACCGCAAATTCGTTCGATCATCAGCGCGATTTATCAACGAGGGTACTGACGCCTCGATAATCAACCTGACGCCATCGGCGACCTGTGCTGTCAGCGACCTCAAGGCATCGAGAAACGACATCAGAAAGCCATTAATCTCGACCCTCTGAAATGCCTCGGGCAATCCGCCCGAACTTTGCATGTCAAAATCATGCAGGCCACCAAGCGGGGGACAAATGCGGGTAACATGCGCGGCTTTGCTCCCAGACGGCCTGCCCATGCCCGCGACATCACGTTTTCCTTTTTTCGCTTACTTGTTTGCCTGCCTGCTGGGGCTGTTTGCCCTCGGCGGCTTTTGGTACGGCCTCGGCAAACCGGTGATTCTGCCGGACGTAGCCAGTTCGACACACAAGCTGCAATGCGCCTCCTACACCCCGTTCGACAAGGACCAGTCGCCGTTCGATCAGCCGTTCAAGTTGCGTCCCGAGCGCATGGACGCCGACCTCGCGCTGCTGGCCACCCGCTTCGAATGCATTCGCACCTATTCGATGACCGGCCTTGAGGCCCTGCCCGATCTGGCCCGCAAGCATGGCCTGAAGTTGATGATCGGCGCGTGGGTGAACAGCAATCCGGTGGACACCGAAAAAGAAGTCGATCTGTTGATCGCCTCGGCCAACGCCAACCCGGATGTGGTCACGTCGGTGATCGTCGGCAACGAAGCCTTGCTACGCAAGGAAGTCACCGGTGCGCAACTGGCCAAGCTGATCAACAAGGTCAAAAGCCAGGTCAAACAGCCTGTCACTTATGCCGACGTCTGGGAGTTCTGGCTCAAACACCCGGAAATCGCCCCGGCGGTGGACTTCCTGACCATCCACTTGTTGCCGTATTGGGAAGACGACCCGTCGAACATCGACGCCGCGCTGCAACATGTTCGCGAAGTGCGTCAGGTGTTCGGCAACAAATTCGCGCCAAAAGACGTGATGATTGGTGAAACCGGCTGGCCGAGCGAAGGCCGCCAGCGCGAAACCGCGCTGCCGAGCAGGGTCAACGAGGCCAAGTTCATTCGCAACTTTGTGATCATGGCCGAGCAAGAAGGCTGGCACTACAACCTGATCGAAGCGTTCGACCAACCCTGGAAACGCGCCAGTGAAGGGGCGGTTGGTGGCTACTGGGGCCTGTTCGACGCTGATCGCCAGGACAAGGGCGTGCTGGCCGGTCCGGTGTCGAACGTGCCGTACTGGTCCCAGTGGCTGGCAGTGGGTGGTTTGATCTTCCTGGGCACGTTGATCCTTGGTGGTCGTGTACGAAGCACCCGCTCTGCATTGGTGCTACCGCTGCTCGGCGCTTTGGCGGCCTGTTCGATTGGCGCCTGGGGCGATCTGGCACGGGTCACCACGCGCTTTGCCAGCGAATGGTTGTGGGTCGCCTTGCTGACGGGTTTGAATCTGTTGGTGCTGGCGCATGCAGCGCTGACATTGAGTGCTCGCACGGGCTGGCGTGGGCAAGCCTTCGCTGCGCTGGAACGTTGGGCGGGCTGGTTGCTGGCGGTGGCAGGGTTTGCGGCAGCGGTGATGATGCTGGAGCTGGTGTTCGATCCGCGTTATCGCAGCTTCCCGAGTGTCGCGTTCATCCTGCCAGCACTGGTTTACCTGTGTCGCCCGGTGAGCGTGCCGCGTCGAGAGATTGCCTTGCTGACCTTCATCATCGGCGCTGGCATTGCGCCGCAGTTGTATCGCGAAGGTTTGCAGAACCAGCAGGCCTGGGGCTGGGCGCTGGTGAGTGTGTTGATGGTGGCGGCGTTGTGGCGTAGTTTGCGGGTTCGCAAGGGCTGAGCTTCAGCGCAGCTACCGGCCTCATCGCGAGCAGGCTCGCTCCCGCATTTAATCTTTGTCGTACACAAACTCTGTGGCCACCGAAGATCTATTGTGGGAGCGAGCCTGCTCGCGAAGACTGACTATCAGGCGCTACGAGACGCCCGGACCAGACGCAAAGCAGCAATCACCACCGCAAAAACTGCCATCGTCGTGTTGTACAACGCCAGCGCCGGAAAACCGAACGCCAGCGCCAGTATCGCCAACCACCACCCTGCCCGGCCCGGCAACACAAAGCCGATCACCGCAGCCGCCAGGGCTGCCCAGCCCAACACCTGGAAATGAATCATCAAGCCCAGGTTCGAACGGACCACGCATTCCCAGCGGCTCGCGTCGTCGACGCAGAGACCGACCCATTGCGCATCCTCCATGAAGCCATAACGCGCGCCATAACTGGCGGCCAGCCATAAAGGCAGCAAGACAAGCAGAAGAATCACGGGCAGACGGCGGGACATGAGGCACTCCAATAAACGAAAACGGCGGCCAGCTTAATCCGCCGACAGCCTGACGCAAGCGTTAACAACAGTTAACTGGGCAGTCAATCACTGCAAAGTGTATCGTCCAGCTACTATTACTCCGAAATTAGCCCTGATTGGTGCCGATGCATGGCACTTTGGCGCAACCCCCGTGGTCATAGCCTGCGAACTTCATTCGGCACCGTTCTCTAAGGGATCCAGTCATGCTCCGTTCCTTGCGCTTTGCCGCCCTGTTTGGCGGCCTTATTTTGAGTGCGTCTGCACTGGCGGTCGATATCGACGCAGCCAGTTATGGCTTCCCCTTGACCAACCCGTTCGAGGCGACCATTGCCACGACGCCGCCGGACATGCGTCCGGAGCTGCCGCTTGACGAAGACATCGACCAGCAAACCCGCAGCGTCACGTTGCGCCCGGAGCGTGAGTTCGAACTGCCGGACAACTTCTGGCCGGTGAAGAAGCTCACCTACCGCATCGCCACCCAGGATAAAGCCGCCCCGCTGATCTTTCTGATCGCCGGCACCGGCGCACGCTATGACAGCAGCCTTAACGAATACCTGAAGAAGCTCTACTACAAGGCCGGTTACCACGTAGTGCAACTGTCGTCGCCCACCAGCTTCGACTTCATGAGCGCCGCCTCACGCTTTGCCACACCCGGTATCACCAAGGAAGACGCGGAAGACATGTACCGCGTGATGCAAGCCGTGCGGGCGCAAAACCCCGATGTGCCTGTCACCGACTACTACCTGACCGGTTACAGCCTGGGCGCACTGGACGCGGCATTCGTCGCACACCTGGACGAAACCCGCCGCAGCTTCAACTTCAAGAAAGTCTTGCTGCTCAACCCGCCGGTCAACCTCTACACCTCGATCACCAACCTCGACAAGCTGGTCCAGACCGAAGTCAAAGGCATCAACAACAGCACGACGTTCTATGAACTGGTGCTGAACAAGCTGACCCGCTACTTCCAGCAGAAAGGCTACATCGACCTCAACGATGCTCTGCTTTATGACTTCCAGCAGTCCAAGCAGCATCTGAGCAACGAACAGATGGCCATGTTGATCGGCACGTCGTTCCGCTTTTCGGCGGCCGACATCGCTTTCACCTCGGACCTGATCAACCGTCGCGGCCTGATCACGCCGCCGAAATACCCGATCACCGAAGGCACCAGCCTCACACCGTTCCTCAAGCGTGCGCTGCAGTGCGACTTCGACTGCTACATCACCGAACAAGTGATCCCGATGTGGCGCGCCCGCACCGACGGCGGAAGTCTGCTGCAACTGATCGACCAGGTGAGCCTGTATGCCCTGAAGGATTACCTGCACGACAGCCCGAAAATCGCGGTCATGCACAACGCCGACGACGTGATCCTCGGCCCGGGCGACCTTGGGTTCCTGCGCAAGACCTTCGGCGACCGCTTGACTGTTTATCCTCTGGGCGGCCACTGCGGCAACCTTAACTACCGCGTCAACAGCGACGCCATGCTGGAGTTCTTCCGTGGCTAAATACCTCCTGCTTGTCGCAGCGTTACTCTGTGCAGGCGTCGCCAATGCCGACAACAGCAAAGCCAATGCACCGGTCGTCATCGACGGCGACGGCTTCAAAGAGCCATTGAGCAAACTCAAATTCAACCCGGGGCTGGATCAGCGCGAGTTCGAACGCTCGACGCTCAACGCGCTGGCCGTCTACGACCCGCTGGAAGAGTGGAACCGCCGGGTTTATCACTTTAACTACCGCTTCGACCAATGGGTGTTCCTGCCAGTGGTCGATGGTTATCGCTACATCACGCCGAGCTTCCTGCGCACCGGCGTCAGCAACTTCTTCAACAACCTCGGCGACGTGCCGAACCTGATGAACAGCCTGCTGCAGTTCAAAGGCAAGCGCTCGATGGAAACCACCGCACGCCTGCTGCTCAACACCACCATCGGCATCGCAGGCCTGTGGGACCCGGCCACCGCCATGGGCCTGCCGCGCCAGAGCGAAGACTTCGGCCAGACGCTCGGTTTCTACGGCGTACCGGGCGGCGCCTACTTTGTGCTGCCGATCCTTGGCCCTTCCAACATTCGCGATACCGGCGGCCTGGCCGTGGACTTCACCGCCGAGAGCGCGATCAACTTCCTGAACGTTGCCGAAGTCAGCTCCAACCACCCTGAAGTCTGGGTCCTGCGCAGCATCGACAAGCGTCACCAGAACAGCTTCCGCTATGGCCAACTGAACTCGCCGTTCGAGTACGAGAAGGTGCGTTACGTGTACACCGAGTCGCGCAAATTGCAGATCGCCGAGTAATTCATCGCCACAAAAAAAGGCCATTCGATGTGAGTCGAATGGCCTTTTTCATGCGTTTTGTCCAACACCACACATCCCATGTGGGAGCTAGCCTGCTCGCGATGAGGCAGCATCAGTCCCCGTAAATGTTGACTGATCCACCGCTATCGCGAGCAGGCTCGCTCCCACAGTTGCATAGAGTCAGGCTTTAGTCTTTGACTGCCTTCCAGATTTTGCTGATGGCCATCACACCCGCCAACACCACCGCACCCGCCACAACCCCCGCCACCGCATTCAGCAACGTCGGCACGATAAACCCGGCACCGCCCGCCCCTGCGCTGACACTTTCGATCCAATGATGAACCACCGGTACACCGTGAGTCAGGATGCCACCGCCGACCAAAAACATTGCCGCCGTGCCAATCACCGACAGGCTTTTCATCATGTACGGCGCCGCACGCAGAATCCCGCCACCGATATTTTTGGCCATCTGCCCAGGCTTCTGGGTCAGCCAAAGACCCAGATCATCAAGCTTGACGATGCCGGCTACCAAGCCATAGACACCGATGGTCATGACGATGGCAATGCCCGACAGCACGATGACTTGCTGAGTCAGCGACGCGCCTGCCACGGTGCCGAGGGTGATGGCGATGATTTCCGCCGAAAGAATGAAGTCGGTACGGATGGCGCCCTTGATCTTGTCCTTCTCGAACGCCACCAGATCGACTGCCGGATCGGCCACGGCTTCGACCAGCTCTGCATGTTCAGCCTGGTCTTCAGCCTTGCTGTGCAGGAATTTGTGCGCGAGCTTTTCAAAGCCCTCGAAGCACAGGTAAGCACCACCGACCATCAACAACGGTGTGACCAGCCACGGAATGAATGCACTGATCGCCAGCGCAGACGGCACCAGAATCAGTTTGTTGAGAAACGAGCCCTTCGCCACTGCCCAAACGACCGGAATTTCCCGTTCGGCACGCACGCCGGAAACCTGTTGGGCGTTGAGCGCCAGATCGTCACCGAGCACGCCGGCGGTTTTCTTGGCGGCCATTTTGGTCATCAACGCCACATCGTCGAGTACCGCGGCAATGTCGTCGATCAGCAACAGTAAACTGCTTCCTGCCATGAATCAGATGTCCTTTTGGATTGAATGCTGCGCAGCATAGCGCGGCCGAGCGCCGCATGGGGCATTCTTGAGCGTCGCGCGAGGCCGGTGCTACCATGCGCAACCGCCAGAACAGGCAAGGAACCCCCTGGTTTATGAGCACCATCCGCGAGCGCAACAAAGAACTGATCCTGCGTGCCGCCAGTGAAGAGTTTGCCGACAAGGGCTTCGCTGCGACCAAAACCAGTGACATCGCAGCCAAGGCGGGATTGCCCAAGCCCAACGTCTATTACTACTTCAAATCCAAGGAAAACCTCTACCGCGAGGTGCTGGAAAGCATCATCGAGCCGATCTTGCAGGCCTCGACGCCGTTCAACGCCGACGGCGTGCCCAGTGAAGTGCTGAGCGGCTACATCCGCTCGAAAATCCGCATCTCCCGCGATTTGCCTTTCGCCTCGAAAGTGTTCGCCAGCGAAATCATGCACGGTGCGCCGCATCTGAGCGCCGATCTGGTGGAGCAGCTCAACGGCCAGGCCAAGCACAACATCGACTGCATCCAGACCTGGATCGACCGCGGCCAGATCGCCGCCATCGACCCCAACCACCTGATGTTCAGTATCTGGGCCGCGACCCAGACCTATGCCGACTTTGACTGGCAGATCACCGCCATCACCGGCAAGGCCAAGCTGGATGAAGAGGATTATGAAGCGGCGGCGCAGACGATTATTCGGTTGGTGCTGAAGGGGTGTGAGCCGGATCATTAAATTTGCGCTGACTTTATCGCTAGCAGGCTAGCTCCCACACTGGATCTGTGGCGCCCACAAATCCCCTGTGGGAGCTAGCCTGCTAGCGATGAAGACGACCCGGTTTCAGCTCAAACCCAAATGGCATCCCAGAGTGGATAGTCGCCAAGCTTTTCCACCAGTCCAGCCCGCAATGGGTTGGCCACGACATACCGCGCCACCTTCACCAAATCCTCCTCCCGCCGCAGAGCCCGGTCGTGAAAGCCTTTCTGCCAGAGGGTGATCTTGCGACCAGTAAACTGTTTCACTGCTTTGGTGCTCAGTGATTTGGTCTTTTGCATCAGGTCACCCAACGACCCCTCCTGTAACTCGACCAGCCAATGGAAATGATCGGGCATGATGACCCAGGCCAACGAATTAACGCAGCCTTGGTCTTGTGCGGCGCGAAACTGTGCGACGACCAATCGACCCAAGATAAAATCCTTGAAAACAGGTTTTCTAGCGAGTGTGTTGGTGGTCAAGAGATAGATGCGGTTTGGCTCAGCATAGCGGCCGATGCGTAAGCGGTTTGAAGCGGGTAAATCAGGCATTCCTTTGCCCCTGCATGATTAAAGTCATGAAGAAGGCTAGACCTGTGTTTATTAAATGGCGGGACAGACTTTTAGCCCGATGTGTCTGGACGATAGCTATCGCTAGCAGGCTAGCTCCCACAGTGATCTCTGATGCTCAGATAATCCCCTGTGGGAGCCAGCCTGCTGGCGATGGCGATAGATCAATCAATACAAGATCAAGCACTCACCCCCGCATCCGCCCGCAACCCCAACGCCTCGATCGCATTGATCGCACACTGCTCATCCACATCCGAAAGATCCCCGCTGATCCCCACCGCACCCAGCACGTTCCCGTCCTGATCCCGAATCAGCACGCCGCCTGGTGCCGGCACCACGCTGCCCTGCCCCAGGCTGTTCAACGCCGCGATAAATGCCGGACGCTGCTGGGCGTCCAGCGCCAGCAGGCGAGAGCCTTTGCCCAGCGCGATGGCGCCCCAGGCTTTGCCGATGGCGATCTGCGGGCGCAGCAGGCTGGCGCCGTCTTCGCGTTGCAGGGTGACCAGATGCCCGCCGGCATCCAGTACGGCGATGGTCAAGGGGGCCGCGGAAATTGCACGTGCGGCGGAAATGGCCTGACTGGTCAGGCTGACTGCCACTTTCAAGGTTAAAGCGCTCATGGTGCCGTCCTCATTTTGTTATAGGGAAAGCGGATGGACTGCGCGTTTGTGCCGCAGTCCGATGCAACAAATAGAACACAATGAGTTATTTTTTTGTATACAATAATTCTCGAAAAGCGCCACATGCGACGAAAAGCCACAGCAGAACAGGCTACCGACGAATGAAACAGTCGCTTGAGAAAATGGATTGACCTGCGCCGTCCGCCGTGAATACACTCTGCGCAAAGCCACTTGTATACAATTACAAAACGTAAGAGGCACAAAACCATGAGCAAAATGAGAGCAATCGAAGCCGCCGTTCTGGTGATGCGCCGTGAAGGGGTTGATACCGCTTTTGGCATCCCGGGCGCCGCAATCAACCCGCTGTACTCCGCCTTGCAGAAAGTCGGTGGCATCGATCATGTCCTCGCTCGCCACGTTGAAGGCGCCTCGCACATGGCCGAGGGCTACACCCGCACCAAGGCCGGCAACATCGGCGTGTGCATCGGCACTTCCGGCCCAGCCGGTACCGACATGGTCACCGGGCTCTACAGCGCCTCGGCCGACTCGATCCCGATTCTGTGCATCACCGGGCAAGCACCCCGCGCCCGCATGCATAAAGAAGACTTCCAGGCGGTCGACATCACCACCATCGTCAAACCGGTGACCAAGTGGGCGACCACGGTCATGGAACCAGGCCAGGTGCCCTATGCGTTCCAGAAGGCCTTCTATGAAATGCGCTCCGGCCGTCCGGGACCGGTGCTGATCGACCTGCCGTTCGACGTGCAGATGGCCGAGATCGAATTCGACATCGATGCCTACGAACCGCTGCCCCTGGCCAAGCCCACCGCTAACCGCGTGCAAATCGAGAAAGCCCTGGCCATGCTCGATCAAGCCGAGCGTCCATTGCTGGTCGCCGGTGGCGGCATCATCAATGCCGACGCCAGCGAGTTGCTGGTGGAATTCGCCGAACTGACCGGCATTCCGGTGATCCCGACCCTCATGGGTTGGGGCACGATCCCGGACGATCACCCGCTAATGGTTGGCATGGTTGGTCTGCAGACGTCGCACCGTTACGGCAACGCCACCCTGTTGAAGTCCGACGTGGTGCTGGGCGTCGGTAACCGTTGGGCCAACCGTCACACCGGCTCGATCGACGTGTACACCGAGGGCCGCAAGTTCATTCACGTTGACATCGAGCCGACGCAAATCGGCCGCGTGTTCAACCCGGACCTGGGCATCGTTTCCGACGCCGCTGCCGCGCTGACCGTGTTCATCGAAGTCGCTCGCGAATGGCAAGCTGCCGGCAAGCTGAAAAACCGCAGCGCCTGGCTGCAAGACTGCCAGCAGCGCAAAGCCAGCCTGCAGCGCAAGACCCACTTCGACAACGTGCCGGTCAAGCCGCAGCGCGTCTATGAAGAAATGAATCAGGTGTTCGGCAAAGACACCTGCTACGTCAGCACCATTGGTCTGTCGCAGATTGCCGGCGCGCAGTTCCTGCACGTCTACAAGCCGCGTCACTGGATCAACTGCGGTCAGGCCGGTCCGCTGGGCTGGACCATTCCAGCAGCACTGGGCGTGGTCAAGGCTGATCCGACCCGCAAGGTTGTGGCGCTGTCGGGCGACTATGATTTCCAGTTCATGATCGAAGAGTTGGCGGTGGGCGCGCAGTTCAAGCTGCCGTACATCCACGTTGTGGTAAACAACTCGTATCTGGGGCTGATCCGTCAGGCTCAGCGCGGTTTCGACATGGACTACTGCGTGCAGCTGTCCTTCGATAACCTGAACGCTCCGGAACTCAACGGTTACGGCGTCGATCACGTCGCAGTCGCCGAAGGCCTCGGCTGCAAGGCGCTGCGTGTGTTCGAACCGGCTCAGATCCAGCCTGCCCTGCGCAAGGCTCAGGAGCTGATCGAAGAGTTCAAGGTGCCGGTGATCGTCGAGATTATTCTGGAGCGCGTGACCAATATTTCCATGGGCACCGAGATCAACGCCGTCAACGAATTCGAAGACCTGGCGCTGGTGGGCAACGATGCGCCGACGGCGATTTCGTTGCTTGATTAACAGTTGATCGCTCTCCTTGCAGGAGCCAGCAAGTTGGCTCCTGCAAGGGACCTCACACATTTACGGGAGACCACCATGCCGCGTTTCGCAGCCAACCTGTCCATGCTGTTCACCGAACAGGATTTCCTCGCCCGTTTCGAAGCGGCCGCCAAGGCCGGCTTCAGTGGTGTCGAGTACCTGTTTCCTTACGACTTCAGCTCCGCCGAGATCAAGGCCAAGCTCGACGCCAACGGTTTGACCCAGGTGCTGTTCAACCTGCCGGCCGGTGACTGGGCCAAGGGCGAACGCGGTATCGCGTGCCTGCCGGACCGGGTCGAAGAGTTCCGCGCCGGGGTCGATCTGGCGATCGCCTACGCCCACGTGCTGGGCAACACCCAGGTCAACTGCCTGGCCGGTATTCGTCCACAAGGCGTCGATGATGCCACCGTGGAAAAAACCTTTGTCGCCAACCTCAAGTACGCGGCCGACAAGCTGCAAGCGGCGGGCATCAAACTGGTAATGGAAGCGATCAACACCCGCGACATCCCGGGTTTCTACCTGAACAACACGGCGCAAGCCCTGTCGATACGCGAACAGGTCGGCAGTGCCAACCTGTTCCTGCAATACGACATCTATCACATGCAAATCATGGAAGGCGACCTGGCCCGCACCATGGCCGCGCACCTGGGCGAGATCAACCACATCCAGTTGGCCGACAACCCTGGGCGCAACGAACCGGGCACCGGTGAAATCAACTACCGCTTCCTGTTCGAACACCTGGACCGGATTGGTTATCAAGGTTGGGTGGGTTGTGAATACAAGCCGCTGACCACCACCGAAGCGGGTCTGGGCTGGCTCAAAACCCACAACGCGATCTGACGTAGATCCCTGCGGGAGCGAGCCTGCTCGCGATAGCGGTGTGACATTCAACATGGATGTTGCCTGCTACACCGCTATCGCGAGCAGGCTCGCTCCCACAAAAAGCAACGCTCCCCTATTTGCTTGAGCAACACAAAAACAAGAGGAATTTCTCATGGCTAAAATCGGATTTATCGGCACCGGCATCATGGGCCACCCAATGGCGTTGAACCTGCAGAAAGCCGGTCACAGCCTGTTCCTGTCGGCGCACCACGACGCCGCGCCTGCCGACCTGATCGCTGCGGGCGCCGTCGCCCTGGCGAACCCGAAGGAAGTCGCGCAAGAAGCCGAATTCATCATCGTCATGGTGCCGGATACTCCGCAGGTCGATGATGTGCTGTTCCGCGCTGACGGTGTCGCTGCCGGTGTCGGCAAAGGCAAAATCGTCATCGACATGAGCTCGATCTCGCCCACCGCCACCAAAGCCTTCGCGGCCAAGATCAACGAAAAAGGCGCGCAATACCTCGATGCACCGGTGTCTGGCGGCGAAGTCGGCGCCAAGGCTGCGACCCTGAGCATCATGGTTGGCGGTGATGCCGATGCCTTCGAACGCGCCTTGCCGCTGTTTCAGGCGATGGGCAAGAACATCACCCTGGTCGGCGGTAACGGCGACGGGCAAACCGCGAAAGTGGCGAACCAGATCATCGTCGCGCTGAACATTCAGGCCGTCGCCGAAGCCCTGCTGTTCGCTTCGAAAAACGGCGCTGACCCAGCGAAGGTGCGTGAAGCGCTGATGGGTGGTTTCGCTTCGTCGAAAATCCTCGAAGTGCACGGCGAGCGAATGATCAAAGGCACCTTCGACCCGGGTTTCCGCATCAGTCTGCACCAGAAGGACCTGAACCTGGCCCTGCAAGGCGCCAAGGAACTGAACATCAACCTGCCGAACACCGCCAACACCCAGCAAGTATTCAGCACCTGCGCGGCCATCGGTGGCAGCAACTGGGACCACTCGGCACTGATCAAGGGCCTGGAACACATGGCGAATTTCTCGATTCGCGATAAGAACCAAGTCTCTGCCTAAACCTGTGGGAGCTAGCCTGCTAGCGATGAAATCGACGCGGTGTCTCTGATAGACCTCAGCGCCTGAATCGCTAGCAGGCTAGCTCCCACAAGGATCCGGGTTGCTCCACATCCCAATAACAAGAATTCCGGGAGCCCGCCATGTCGGTCGATCCGCAACAATTCCTGCGCGAGCTGTTTGCCACAGCCATTGACGCGGCCCATCCGCAGCAAGTCCTCGAAGCCCATTTACCCACCGACCGCAGCGGTCGCGTGATCGTCATCGGCGCCGGTAAAGCTGCCGCCGCCATGGCCCAGGTGGTCGAGCGCTGCTGGCAGGGTGAAGTGTCCGGTCTGGTGGTGACGCGTTACGGTCACGGCGCCCCGTGCGAAAAAATCGAAGTCGTCGAAGCCGCTCACCCGGTGCCGGACGCTGCTGGCCTGGCCGTCGCCAAACGCGTGCTGGAACTGGTCAGCAACCTCGGCGAAGACGACCGCGTGATCTTTCTGCTCTCCGGTGGCGGTTCTGCGTTACTGGCCCTTCCGGCCCAAGGCATCACCCTCGCCGACAAGCAATCGATCAATAAAGCTCTGCTCAAATCCGGCGCGACCATCGGCGAGATGAACTGCGTACGCAAGCACCTCTCGGCGATCAAGGGTGGCCGTCTCGGCAAGGCCTGCTGGCCCGCTACTGTTTATACCTACGCGATTTCCGATGTGCCGGGCGACCTCGCCACGGTCATCGCCTCCGGCCCCACCGTGGCCGACCCGAGCACCTCCGCCGAAGCGCTGGCGATCCTCAAGCGCTACGGCATCGAGGTTCCGGCCTCGGTGCGCAACTGGCTGCAAAGCGCCGAATCGGAAACGGTCAAACCCGGCGACCCGTGCCTGGCGCGCAGTCATTTCCAATTGATCGCCCGTCCACAACAGTCGCTTGAAGCCGCTGCGGTGAAAGCCCGTCAGGCCGGTTTCAGCCCGTTGATCCTCGGCGACCTCGAAGGCGAGTCCCGCGAAGTGGCCAAGGTTCACGCCGGTATCGCGCGGCAAGTGGTCTTGCATGGCCAGCCATTGGCGGCGCCGTGTGTGATTCTCTCGGGCGGTGAAACCACGGTCACCGTGCGCGGCAATGGCCGTGGCGGACGCAACGCCGAATTCCTGCTCAGCCTGACCGACAGCCTCAAAGGCTTGCCCGGCGTCTACGCGCTTGCCGGTGACACGGATGGCATCGACGGCTCCGAAGACAACGCCGGGGCGATCATGACCCCGGACAGCTATGCCCGCGCCGCCGCCCTCGGTTTGAGCGCCAGCGATGAACTCGACAACAACAATGGCTATGGCTATTTCGCGGCGCTCGACGCGCTGATCGTCACCGAGCCGACCCGCACCAACGTCAACGACTTCCGCGCCATCCTGATTCTCGAGAGCACAAAAAATGACGCCTGATAAAAAGGTCAAAATCCTCGCCACCCTCGGCCCGGCCACCGACGGGATCGAAGACATCCGTGAGCTGGTGCAGGCCGGGGTCAACATCTTCCGCCTGAACTTCAGCCACGGCGATCACGCCGACCACGCTCAACGCTATCAATGGATTCGTGAAGTCGAGCGCCAGCTGAATTACCCGCTCGGGATCCTGATGGACCTGCAAGGCCCGAAACTGCGAGTCGGCAAGTTCGCCGAAGGCAAGGTGCAGTTGCATCGTGGTCAGGCCCTGCGCCTGGACCTCGATCCGACGCCGGGTGACCAACGTCGAGTCAACCTGCCGCATCCGGAAATCATCGCCGCGCTGGAGCCGGGCATGGACCTGCTGCTGGACGACGGCAAGCTGCGGCTGCGCGTGGTGACCAAATACGCCGACGCGATCGACACCACCGTGCTCAATGGCGGCGAACTCTCGGACCGCAAAGGCGTGAACGTCCCACAAGCGGTGCTGGAGTTGAGCCCGCTGACGGCCAAGGATCGCCGCGATTTGAGTTTCGGCCTGGAGCTGGGTGTGGACTGGGTCGCGTTGTCGTTCGTGCAACGCCCGGAGGACATTCGCGAAGCGCGTGAACTGATCGGCAACAAAGCGTTTTTGATGGCCAAGATCGAGAAGCCGTCGGCCGTCACGCAACTGCGGGAAATCGCCGAACTGAGCGACGCGATCATGGTTGCCCGTGGCGACCTCGGTGTCGAAGTACCGGCCGAAAGCGTGCCGCAGATTCAGAAGAACATCATCAGCATCTGCCGCGAACTGGGTAAACCGGTGGTCGTGGCGACGCAGATGCTGGAGTCGATGCGTTTCTCCCCGGCCCCGACTCGCGCCGAAGTCACCGACGTCGCCAACGCAGTGGCCGAAGGCGCCGACGCCGTGATGCTGTCGGCGGAAACCGCGTCCGGCGAGTACCCGATGGAAGCCGTGCAGATGATGAGCAAAATCATCCGCCAGGTGGAAAACGGCCCGGATTATCAGACACAACTGGACGTCAGCCGGCCGAAGGCTGAGGCGACGGTTTCCGATGCGATCAGCTGTGCGATTCGTCGCATCAGTAACGTATTGCCAGTGGCGGTGCTGGTGAACTACAGCGAATCCGGCACGTCGAGCCTGCGTGCGGCCCGGGAACGGCCGACGGTGCCCATTCTGAACCTGACGCCGAACCTGCAGACGGCGCGCCGTTTAACGGTGGCGTGGGGCGTGCACTCGGTGGTCAATGATCGACTGCGGCAAGTGGATGAGGTGTGTTCGACCGCGCTGGAAATTGCCCAGGCGCAAGGGATGGCGCAGCGCGGGGACACGTTATTGATCACGGCAGGTGTGCCGTTTGGGCAACCGGGGTCGACTAACTCGTTGCGTATCGAGACGTTGATCTAGAGCGCCCATACCGGCCTCATCGCCAGCAGGATGGCTCCCACATTGGTTTTGTGTCGATCACGGAATCAAGACTGAACCCAGATTCAGTGTGGGAGCCAGCCTGCTGGCGATCAGGCAGGGTCGCGCTCGACCGACTCGCTCCCTTTGACTTTCAGAACTGCCATGCCTGCCAACCACTTCAACACCCACTGCCCCGATTGGGCGACTGCCCTGCTCAACGGCTTCAGCCAGATATTTCTCCAGCGCCATCCGCTGTTTGGTCTGCTGTGCCTGTCGGCGATTCTTTTTACCGCGCCGACCCTGCTCGGCGGTGCGCTGCTGGGCGGCGTCGCCGGTCTGCTCACCGCGCAACGTCGCAACTACGCCAAGGCCGATCGTCAGGCCGGACTGTTCAGTTACAACGGTGTCCTGCTCGGTTTGCTGCTGAGCCTGTATTTCCCCGGGTCAGCGCTGTTGCCGCCGCTGATCATCGCTGCGGGTGGACTGAGTGCGATGCTCACCCAACAGTGGCTCAGACGCATCCGGCTCAGCCAATACTTGCCTGCCTACACCGCGCCTTTCGTGGGGCTGGGCTGGTTGCTGCTGTGTTTCGCCACACCCTCGACAACCGCGCATTTGATCGAAATCAATACGCTGAACATGCTCACCGCCCCGCTGAAAGGCTTAGGCCAGGTGATGTTCCTCGGCCATCCGCTGGCCGGTGCGATGATTGCCGTGGGTTTGCTGATCGCTGATCGCCGCGCTTTCTGCTGGGCGTTGTTGGCGTCTGTCGCGGGCATGGGCTGGAGCCTGTTGCATCACGACTTCTATACCGCGTTGATCGGTCTCGGTGGCTATAACGCGGTACTCGCCGCCCTCGCCTTCAGCTCCCAGCGCCAGCAACCGTGGTTGCCGCTGGTCGGCATTGCATCAGCGCTGTTGCTGACGCCGGTGTTTGCCACCATCGGTCTGCCAACGCTGACCGCGCCGTTCATCCTCGCCTGCTGGCTGATCCGCACGGTTGTTCAAAGGCTCCGCAAGCCCACTGTCGCCGGTACGCCTTGCACTCTGGAGGAGAATCACCCTAGGCTGCGCTGATTCTCGATTCAGGCATTTTCCATGGACAGCAGCAAAAACTGGCGTGAAGACCTTTACGTCATGGTTTTCCAGAGCGACACCAAGGCCGGGCGGCGCTTCGACGGCATTCTGCTGTTGATCATCCTCGCCAGCATTGTCATCGTGATGCTCGACAGCATTGACTCGATTCATCAGAACTACGCCAACGTGCTGGCGTACATCGAGTGGGGTTTCACCGTCATTTTCGCCATCGAATATGGCCTGCGCCTGTACTGTTCGCCCAAGCCGTTGCGCTACGCGTTCAGCTTTTACGGGCTGGTGGATTTGCTGGCGATCGTACCCGGCATCCTCGCGCTGTATTACGCCGATGCCCAGTACCTGCTGATTATCCGGATCATCCGCATGCTGCGGATTTTCCGCGTGCTCAAGCTCAGCCCTTACCTGAAACAAGCCAACTACCTGATGTCGGCGCTGCGCGGCAGCAAGCAGAAGATCGTGGTGTTCCTGGTCAGTGTCTGCACGCTGGTGACGGTGTTCGGCACATTGATGTACGTGATCGAAGGTCCGGAACACGGCTTCACCAGCATTCCCAAAGGCATCTATTGGGCAATCGTGACGCTGACCACCGTCGGCTTCGGCGACATCGTGCCGAAGACGCCGCTGGGCCAGGTGATTTCCTCGCTGGTCATGATCACCGGTTACTCGATCATCGCCGTGCCCACCGGGATTTTCACCGCCGAACTGGCCAACGCCATGCGCGGCGAACAGTTGCAACACGACTGCCCGGTGTGCAAGAAAAACAGTCATGAGCATGGCGCTGCATTTTGCTCGCGGTGCGGTAATGCGTTGTTTAAAAAACTGGAATAAGCAAAGTGCTTTTTAATCTTTAAAGGACTATACGAGCCCGGTTATAGTCGCTGGCAAATTGCCTCACTTTTAAATTAGAACAAGGAATGCGCAGTGAAAAAACTCTTTGGCGCCTCACTTCTGGCCGCTGGCCTGGCATTGGCCAGCGTGGCTCAGGCTGCACCGACCCTGCTCAACGTTTCCTACGATGTGATGCGCGATTTCTACAAGGACTACAACGCTGCCTTCCAGAAACACTGGCAAGCCGAGCACAACGAAAACATCACCCTGCAGATGTCTTTCGGCGGTTCGAGCAAACAGGCGCGCTCCGTGATCGACGGCCTGCCGGCTGATGTCATCACCATGAACATGGCCACCGACATCAACGCCCTGGCGGACAACGGCAAACTGGTCCCGGACAACTGGGTTACCCTGCTGCCGGACAACAGCGCACCGTTCACCTCGGCCACCGTGTTCATTGTTCGCAAAGGCAACCCGAAAGCCCTGAAAGACTGGCCTGACCTGCTCAAGGACGGCGTGCAAGTGATCGTGCCGAACCCGAAAACCTCGGGCAACGGCCGCTACACCTATCTTTCGGCCTGGGGCTACGTACTCAAAAACGGCGGTGACGAGAACAAGGCCAAAGCCTTCGTCGGCAAACTGTTCAAACAAGCGCCAGTGCTCGATACCGGTGGCCGTGCCGCCACCACTACATTCATGACCAACCAGATCGGCGACGTGCTGGTGACCTTCGAAAACGAAGCGGAAATGATTGCCCGCGAGTTTGGTCGTGACCAGTTCGAAGTCATCTACCCAAGCGTCTCCGCCGAAGCCGAGCCGCCGGTGTCTGTGGTCGACAAAGTGGTCGAGAAGAAAGGCACCCGCGCGGCAGCCGAGGAATACCTGAAGTACCTGTGGTCGCCGGAAGGTCAGGAAATTGCCGCGGCAAACTACCTGCGTCCGCGTGACCCGGCGATACTGGCGAAGTACACCGACCGCTTCCCGAAAGTGGATTTCCTGTCGGTGGAGAAAACCTTTGGTGACTGGCGCACCGTGCAGAAGACGCACTTCAATGACGGCGGGATTTTTGATCAGATTTACACTCAGTAAACGCTGATGCCCCAATGAAAAAGGCGACCTTGGACGGTCGCCTTTTTTGTGGCGGACAGAAAACGATGTTCGCTGAAGACACACCCACCGTCAGCAAACTGCGATCCCCCGGCACCAGGTTCACAATCGGCACATCCTCCGGCACCAGGATTTTCTGCTGCCCGCCCTTGTAGTTAACGGCGAATCAGGTGACGGAACATCGCGTTCATGAACGTGCCCTCCGGTGATGAGTCGTAAGAGAGAACATAAGCACGCTATCGAACAAGATGTAAGTGAATGTATCATCGGATTCTGAAATTCAGGCGCAGGTTCCTGCGCCACTCATTCCGCAAAGGGATGATTGCTATCACTCCAATCCCTCTTCCGCCGATCCGGCCTGCCACTTAGCCTTCACGCATTCCTTTCTGTTCAGCGAGACACGTTATGAACTCAGCGACCCAGGTGCCCCACGGTGCCGCGACAATGACCAAAGGCATGGTGCTGCTATTTGCCTTCTGCTGCGGCGCCATCGTTGCCAATATTTACTACGCGCAACCGATCATCGGCCTGATCGCGCCCGACATCGGCCTGACCAGCACCATGGCCAGCCTGATCGTTTCGCTGACCCAGATTGGCTACGCGCTGGGCCTGTTCTTCCTGGTGCCGCTGGGTGACCTGGTGGAAAATCGTCGGTTGATGATCATCACCACCGTGGTGGCGATTGCCAGTCTGTTGGGCGCCGCGTTCACCGATCAGCCGAATGTGTTTCTGCTGATCTCGTTGCTGGTGGGTTTCAGTTCTGTGTCGGTACAGATCCTGATTCCACTGGCCGCGCATCTGGCGCCAGAGGAGTCTCGCGGGCGAGTGGTGGGCGGGATCATGGGCGGTTTGCTGTTGGGAATCCTGCTGGCGCGACCGGTGTCCAGCGTCGTGGCAGACCATTTCGGCTGGCGGGCGATGTTTGTGATTGCGGCGGTGTTGATGGCTGCGATCAGTATCGTGCTGGCCGTGACGATTCCCAAGCGCCAGCCTGATCACAGCGCTTCTTATGGGCAGTTGCTCGGCTCTCTGTGGACGCTGCTGCGCCAACAACCGGTGTTGCGTCAGCGCGCGTTTTATCAGGGTTGCATGTTCGCCACGTTCAGCCTGTTCTGGACCGCCGTGCCCCTGGAGTTGGCGCGTAATCATGGATTGTCGCAAACCCAGATCGCGATCTTCGCCCTGGTTGGCGCCATCGGTGCCATCGCCGCGCCTATCGCCGGTCGTCTGGCCGATGCTGGTCACACCCGCATCGCTTCGCTGCTGGCGCTGCTGTTCGCCAGCCTGAGCTTCCTGCCCGCGTTCATCCATCCGGTCTACAGCGTCATCGGCCTCGCCGTCACCGGCGTGGTGCTCGACTTCTGCGTGCAGATGAACATGGTCCTCGGCCAGCGGGCCGTCTACGCCCTTGACGCCAAAAGCCGCAGCCGCTTGAACGCGCTGTACATGACCAGCATCTTTATCGGCGGTGCGTTTGGTTCCTCGGTGGCCAGCGCGGTGTATGAGCATGGCGGCTGGTTGTGGATCGTGATGGTGGGCAGCGCGTTTCCACTGTTGGCTTTGTTGCGGTTTTTGAGCGTTTCGCAGGAGCGCTCGCTGGCGGCGGCATAGGCTGCAAAAAGCTTCGCGGGCAACCCGACTTGCCCGCGACGGCGATGTACCTGACTTCAATCAGTGTCGAACCAGCTTCTCCATCGCCGCATCCGCCAAAAAGGAGGAGCGGCTTTTGACATTGTGCTCGCGCACATAACGGTCGATACGCTGAATCACATAGCCAGGCAATGTGACATTGACCTTCTCGGTCTTGCCCATATACGGCGCGATGTCCAGCTCCAGCATTCCCCATCCCATGTCCGCGAAGTCCGGGTTGCCACGATGGGCGGCGGCCGAAGTCGGCATCGGGATCGACTCCCCGTCAGCGGCCATTTCCTGAAGCAGGATGTGGGCAATCTCGATCGCCGCGTTGTAGGCGTCCTCAAACGTATCCCCGGCCGTGACGGCGCCCGGAATATCGGGGATCTGAATACCGATGGCGGTGTTCTCGTCGCCCCACTCGATACAGATTGGATATTGCATTATGGATCTCCTGCGTCACTGGCTGGCGGGCAGTGCAGCCCGGCACGCCTCCTGATGCTTTTAACCGTCCCTACAGGTAAATCCTTTTTCGGATGGGGGACGGGAATTGTGTAGGGGTTGTAACGGTGAGTGAAGAGATGATGGCTCCCGGTAATCCGATCCAGCGCCCAGCCCGACTCCTCCAGCTCCTTGATCAATAACCTGCTCTGCACCACCAGCCTCCTTGCTCCGGCCAAACAAAAATAACCCTAGAGTTATCTTTACTCAAGCACAAAAAACCCGAGCACGACGTTCGGTTGTTTTACAGCGTGTGATCGCAGCCCAAGGCTGCTGCACCAATTCCTGAACGTCTCTCACAGACGCCAGACAGCAAAACGGCGATCCGTAGATCGCCGTTTCCGTTTATTGCCCGAATTGCCGCCCCAACCCACCCGGCACGCCGTGAATATCCGTTTCCTCCCAAGGCCCGTTCGGGCTGATCGAGCGGCTCCAGCCGTTGCTCCAGCGGTAGTACGTGCGCTGGCGGTAGAAGGTGTTGGTCTGGTCGTCGAGCACGTACACCCCAAGTTTCGCATCCCAATGGCTGTTGCCACCCGGCGGTGGCGCGAAGCTGGCGGAGGTGCGAGGCAGCGGTTTGGCGGGCTTGGCTGGAATGCCCGGCTTGCCGGGTGTCGGTGTCGTTGACGGCGTCGGACGGGGCTGCGACGGCGGTATCGGTGGTAACGGCGTCGGCTCGGGCCGCTGGACCGCACACGCGCTTAACCCCATAACCAGACTGAGCAGGGTGATACGAGCGATGGCGGTCATGGCGGTGGTTCCTGTTATTTGTCCGGACTGTCGATGGTCAGTTTTTGCGGCACGGTGGTGGTGCTGGCCAGAGGCTGGCTGCGACCGATCCATTCGCCGGCAGTCGGTTGGCCGGCCCGTGAGATGCGCGCAACCAGTTGGACTTCAGGGAAGTTCGACAGTTTCAACTGCGGCATCATTGCGTCGGCATCGCCCAGTTCGACGGTCGCCGGCAAGTCGGCCACGGTCAGGCGTTTGGCGGCCAGCGGTGCAGGAGGGCCCGAGGTGGCGCGGGCAAAGATGAACACGCTGTCGCCCGGTTGAACCTTCGCCTTGAGCTCTGGCGCCAGATCGACGCGGACCTTGAGCAGCGCCGCAACCTTGGCCGCAGGCGCCTGGGCAACCTTGCCGCCACTGGCTTCGAGTTTCTCGGTAGCCCGGGCAATCCCGCCTTGCAGCGCGGTGCGGGAATTGTCTTCCGGTGGCAGTTGCACCAACAGGCGATTCCAGTAATCGATGGCGTCCTGATAACGCGCGCTTTCAAACGCGGCGATCCCGAGCAGGCCGAGGCTGGTGACTTCCTTCGGATCGGCTTTCAGCGCTTCGTCGGTCAGGGCCTGTACCTTGTCCGACCACTTCTTGCCATCGGCGAAGTACTGGGCTTGCGCCCATTGGCCGAGCAGTTCCGGCTGACGACCGGCCACGTTCACCGTGCGCTCGAAGATCTTCGCCGCGTCGGCGGGACGATCCTGCGCCATGTAAGTGCGACCCAGGAAGTACAGGCCTTCGGCCGAATCCGGCTGAGCGGCGACGGCACGTTCCAGGCGCAGGGTCATCTCTTCCATCGACTGCGGCGCCTGAGCGAATTCGCGGGTCAGTTCAACCTTGTCGCTCGCGCCGAAATGCAGGTAGAGCCCAAGCCCCAAGACCGGTACCAGAACCGCTGCCAGCAGCGGTAAGGGTTTGCCCAGACGGGAAACGCGTGGAGCCTCGACGCCTTCGGTGTCGGCAAGCAACTCACGGGCCGCTTCGGCGCGACCGGTGTCCATTTGCACGGTGTCGAGAACGCCCTCTTCCTGCTGAGTCTGCAACTCAGCCACGCGCTCTTGATACAGCGCGACGTTCAGGGCAGTACGATCCTCCTCAAGCTGGGCGCGACGGCCACGCAGAACGGGGATCAGCAGAAAACTCAGGGCAACCAGAAGCAGCAGACCTGCAGCGAGCCAGAAATCAATCATTCTTGGTTTTTATCCAACAGTTGATCGAGGCGCTCGCGCTCCTCGGCAGAAAGCTCATCCTTGGTATCAGCGCGTTGCACGCGACGACGGCGGACGATCACGGCGATGATCACAAAACCGCCCAATAGCAGGCCGGCAGGGCCGAACCAGAGCAAGGCGGTCTTGGCGTTGAGTGCAGGTTTGTAGCGAACAAAGTCACCGTAGCGATCGACCATGAAGTCGATGATCTGCTGATTGTCCTTCCCCTCGCCCAACATGCGAAAAATCTCTTTGCGCAGGTCGGCGGCGATCGGTGCATTGGAATCGGCGATGTCCTGATTCTGGCACTTGGGGCAACGCAGTTCTTTGGTCAGTTCGCGAAAACGCTCGCGATCACCTTCTTTGGCGAACTCATAGGTGTCGATGGCGGCGTGTGCAACGCCGGCCATGCTCAGGCCCAATACAACAGCGGCTATCCAGCGTTTCATGGTTTCGCCTCATCGACCAGCGCCTGATACTTGGCCGCCAGTTTTTCGCGCCAGACCTGCTCGTCGATCACGCCGACGAACTTGTCGCGGATGATGCCTTTGGCATCGATGAAGAAGGTTTCCGGAGCGCCATAAACGCCGAGGTTCAGACCCAATGTGCCTTCGTCGTCACGGATATCCAGTTGGTACGGGTTGTGGAACTCCACCAGCCACTTCAAGGCATCCGCATTGATGTCCTTGTAGTTGATGCCGTAGATCACCACCCCCTTCTCGGCCAGTTTGTTCAACACCGGGTGCTCGACCCGGCAGGAAATGCACCAGGTGCCCCACACGTTGACCAGCGCCGGTTTACCGAGAATGTCGGCCTTGGTCAGGGTTTTGTCGCCCTGCACCGCAGGCAGGGAAAACTCCGGGAACGGCTTGCCGATCATGGCCGAAGGCAGCTCGGCCGGGTCCAGATAGAGACCGCGATAAAGGAAAACAGCCACCACCAGAAAAATCGCCAGCGGCAACAGCATCAACCAACGTCTCATGCCGTCGCTCCCGTCATGCCCAATGCTTCACGCACTCGGCTTTTTACCTTGACCCGATAACGACGATCCAGCGCCGCCAACAACCCGCCGAGCCCGGTGAGCAAACCGCCGAACCAGATCCAGCGCACGAACGGTTTGACGTGCACGCGCACAGCCCAGGCGCCATCGCCCAGCGGTTCGCCGAGTGCGACGTAGAGGTCACGGGTGAAACCGGCGTCGATCCCGGCTTCGGTCATCACCGAGTTCTGCACGGTGTACAGGCGTTTTTCCGGGTGCAACACGCTGACTCCCTTGCCGTCGCGGATGACCCGCACGGTGCCTTTGTCGGAAGTGAAGTTCGGGCCTTCGAAGTGCTTGGCGCCTTCGAACACAAACTGATAACCGCCGAGGTCCATGGACTCGCCCGGCGCCAGGCGCAGGTCGCGCTCGGCACTGTTCTGGCTCGACAGCACGACGCCGAGCGCGCACACGGCGATACCCAAATGCGCAATCTGCATGCCCCAATAGCTGCGAGTCAGGGTCGGCAAGCCTTTGATCAGACCTTTGTGGCGGGTCTTGTCGAGAATGTCGCGCACACCGGCCAACAACACCCAAGCGGCCAGCATGAACGTCGCGATGACTGCCCAGTTGAAATCGCCGTAAGCGACACCAGCCACCACGGCCAGCGCGGCGCTGCCGAGCAACACCGGGGTGAGCATGCTCATCAGCCATTTGACCGGGGTGTCTTTCCAGCGCACCAGCATGCCGACCGCCATCACCACCATCAGCAACGCCATCAAAGGAATGAACAACGCATTGAAGTACGGCGGGCCGACCGACAACTTGGCGCCGGTCATCGCGTCGAGAATCAGCGGGTACAACGTGCCAAGCAGGATCATCGACGCCGCCACCACCAGCACCAGGTTGTTGCCCAGCAGCAGGGTTTCCCGGGACCAGAGGTTGAAGCCGACATGGCTCTTCACCACCGGTGCGCGCAGGGCGAAGAGCGTCAGCGAACCGCCGACCACGAACAGCAGGAAGATCAGGATGAACACGCCACGCTCTGGGTCGGAGGCAAACGCATGAACCGAGGTCAGCACGCCGGAGCGCACGAGGAAAGTCCCGAGCAGGCTCAACGAAAACGCAGCGATGGCCAGCAACACGGTCCAGCTCTTGAACACGCCACGTTTTTCGGTGACCGCCAGCGAGTGAATCAGCGCCGTACCGACCAGCCAAGGCATGAAGGAAGCGTTTTCCACCGGATCCCAGAACCACCAACCGCCCCAGCCGAGTTCGTAGTAAGCCCACCACGAACCGAGGGTGATGCCAATACCGAGGAAGGCCCAGGCGACGATGGTCCATGGCCGCGACCAGCGCGCCCAGGCCGCGTCGAGGCGACCGCCGAGCAATGCAGCGATGGCGAACGCGAACGCCACGGAGAAACCGACGTAGCCCATGTACAGCATCGGCGGGTGAACGATCAGGCCGATGTCTTGCAACAAAGGATTGAGGTCACGACCGTCCGCCGGAATCTGCGGCAGGATCCGTGCGAACGGGTTGGAGGTGAGGATCAGGAACAGCAGGAAACCGGTACTGATCATGCCCATCACCGCCAGCACCCGAGCCAGCATCACTTGCGGCAGCTGCCGGGAGAACACTGACACGGCGAAGGTCCAGCCACCGAGGATCAACGCCCACAACAGCAACGAACCTTCATGCGCGCCCCACACCGCACTGAACTTGTAGTACCACGGCAACGCGCTGTTGGAGTTGCTGGCGACGTAGGCGACGGAGAAGTCGTCGGCCATGAACGCGTAGGTCAGGCAACCGAAAGCGAACAGCAGAAACGCGAACTGCCCCCAGGCGGCCGGTTGGGCCAGGCTCATCCACAAACGATCACCGCGCCAGGCGCCGAGCAACGGCACAACGGCCTGAACCAGCGCGAAACACAGCGCCAAAATCATGGCCAGGTGGCCCAATTCAGGGATAAAGATTCCGGATGTCATCAATTAGCCCTCTTTTGCTGGAGTGGGTGCCGACTGGCCGCTGTCTTTCAGGGCCTTGGTCACTTCCGGCGGCATGTACTTCTCGTCGTGCTTGGCCAGCACTTCATCGGCCACCACCACGCCGTCGGCGTTCAGTTTGCCCAGCGCGACGATGCCCTGCCCTTCGCGGAACAGGTCCGGGAGGATGCCGCGGTAACTGATGGTCACGGATTTTTTGAAGTCGGTGACGATGAATTTCACATCCAGCGAATCGCCGGAACGTTGCAGCGAACCCTTCTCGACCATCCCGCCCGCACGGATACGCGTATCTTGCGGCGCTTCGCCATTAGCGATCTGGGTCGGGGTGTAGAACAGATTGATGTTCTGCTGCAGGGCGCTCAGGGCCAGACCGACGGCAGCGCCGACACCGACCAGGATCGCGAGAATGATGATAAGACGCTTTTTGCGCAGCGGATTCACTTGCCGTTCTCCCGGCGCAGACGACGCGCCTCTTGTTGCAGATACCGCTTGCGGGCCAGGATCGGCGCCGCCACGTTGAGGGCCAGCACCGCCAGGCAGATGCCGTAGGCTGACCAGACATACAGGGCATGATGGCCCATGGCGAGGAAGTCGCCGAATGACGCAAAACTCATCGAGCGGCCTCCAGGCTGTTCTGCACTTCGGCTTTCACCCAACTGGCGCGCGCTTCGCGCTTGAGCACTTCAAGGCGCATGCGCAGCAGCAAAACCGCGCCGAAGAAACAGTAGAAACCCAGCACCGTCAGCAGCAACGGCAGCCACATTTCGGCCGGCATCGCCGGTTTTTCGGTGAGGGTGAAGGTCGCGCCCTGGTGCAGGGTGTTCCACCACTCTACCGAGTATTTGATGATCGGAATGTTGATCACGCCGACAATCGCCAACACCGCGCAGGCCTTGGCCGCGCTGTCACGATTGCTGATGGCGTTGCCCAGCGCAATGAGACCGAAGTACAGAAACAGCAGAATAAGCATGGACGTAAGTCGTGCATCCCAGACCCACCACGAGCCCCAGGTCGGCTTGCCCCAGATGGCACCGGTGACCAGCGCCACGGCAGTCATCCAGGCACCGATGGGCGCCGCGCATTGCAGGGCGACATCGGCCAGTTTCATTTTCCACACCAGCCCGACGATGCCGCACACCGCCAGCATGACGTAGACGGACTGTGCCAGCATCGCGGCGGGAACGTGGATATAGATGATGCGAAAGCTGTTGCCTTGCTGGTAGTCCGGCGGCGCGAAGGCCAGGCCCCAAACGACACCAACGCTGATCAGCAGCAACGCTGCAATGCTCAGCCACGGCAGCAGTTTGCCGCTGATGCCATAAAACCATTTGGGTGAGCCGAGCTTATGAAACCAGGTCCAGTTCATTACTGTTTCCATCACGGTTGCTGCTCGCCATCACGAGCAGCGCAGGGTCTTTACTGGTTAAAATTTAACCAGACCTCATTATTCGCCGACGCTGATCTTCAGGCCAGCAGCTATTGCAAAAGGTGTCAGGGTTATCGCCAGGGCGGTCAGGCTACCAAGCCACAGGAGATAACCGGTCGCCGGCATGCCCTGCAATGCCGCCTGCAAGGCGCCACTGCCGAGAATCAACACCGGGATGTACAACGGCAGAATCAGCAGCGCCAGCAACAAGCCGCCACGCTTCAAGCCGACCGTCAGGGCCGCGCCCACCGCACCGAGCAGGCTCAGCACCGGTGTACCCAGCAACAGGGAAAGCAGCAACACTGGCAGACAGGCGGTGGGCAAACCAAGCATCAACGCCAGCAGTGGAGCGAGCAAAACCAGTGCCAGACCCGAGAAGGCCCAGTGTGCCAGTACCTTGGCCAAAACCAGAAGAGGCAGGGGGTGCGGCGAAAGGACCCACTGTTCGAGGGAACCGTCTTCGAAATCACTGCGGAAAAGCCCGTCCAGCGAGAGCAAAACCGATAAAAGGGCCGCTACCCAGACCAGTCCCGGAGACAAGGTTTGCAACAATTGAGACTCGGGGCCGACCGCCAACGGGAACAGTGAAACCACAATCGCGAAGAACACCAGTGGGTTGGCCAACTCCGCCGGACGACGGAACAACAAGCGAGCCTCACGGGCGACCAACAGGCCGAAAACACTCATACGGCCCAATTCCCCAGATCAATGTCGCGATAGCCGGTCGGCATTCGGCTCAGCGTGTGGTGCGTGGTCAGCACGACCATGCCACCGCGCTCACAGTGCCCGGCCAGGTGTTCTTCGAGTTGCGCCACGCCTTGCTTGTCGAGCGCGGTGAAAGGCTCGTCGAGAATCCATAGCGGCGGGCTGTCCAGATACAACCGCGCCAGCGCCACACGGCGTTGCTGGCCAGCGGACAGGGTGTGACAGGGAACATCTTCAAAACCGCGCAGTCCGACAGCGGAAAGTGCTGCCCAAATGGCTTCATGGGAGGCCGGTTGATGCAGCGCGCACAGCCAGCTGAGGTTTTCTTCGGGGGTCAGCAAATCCTTGATGCCCGCGGCATGACCGATCCACAGCAGATTGCGCGCCAGTTCGCTGCGTTGTTCGTTCAACGGCTGGCCGTTGAGCAACACTTGACCGGCGGTCGGCTGCATCAGGCCCGAAAGCAGACGCAAAAGGCTGGTTTTGCCACTGCCGTTGGGGCCGCTGATTTGCAACATTTCGCCACCGGTCAGTCTCAATTCGAGATTTTCGAAGAGCAGCCGAAGGTCTCGCTCACAGGCAAGGGCAACGGTTTGCAGGACTGGACTGGTCAAGAGATCACGGGCCTTTACGGTTCAAGTCGGCGGCGGTGCAGCCGCTAAAGAGATGCAGCATAGATGCATTGGCGGCCTGTTCTAGAGAGCTGCGTCAAACAATTGCAATGTTTTTGCCACTCTCCGAAAGACGGGCGGCATTATACATGCCATGCCCTACTCTAAAGAGGGCAATTTCCTCAGGTTGTGACCGCGTATGACAGGCGAAATGAACATCCTCCCGCTACCACCGACCACGCCCGCGACGTCGCGGCCACAGGTGGTGAGTGGTGAACTGCTCAAGCTGCTGACGCCGATGGAAGGCCTGATCAGCGCAGGGCAGACCGCCAAAGCCGAAGTGCTGTCACTGAAGCAGGCGGATCAGACCTTTCAACTGCTGCTCAAGGTCACCCTTGAAAGCGGCCGTCAGACCACGGTTCAGGCCACCAGCAGTCAACCGTTGCCACAGGGCACGAACCTGGCAATCACCCAGCCATCGGCGGGCAACCTTGCCGTGACGGTGCAACAGGCCATTGCCTCCAGCGTTGCCACCCTCACCCGCATCGACACGGCACAACTGCCGGTGGGCACCTTGCTGCAAGGCAAAGTGCTGACGTCCCAAGTGCTGCCGCAAGTGCCGGGCCAGCCGACGGTGTTTCGTTCGATGGTGAGTCTGCTCAACACGGCGCTGAGCGGCAGCACCCTGAACATCGACAGCCCGACGCCGTTGCGCATCGGCACCCTGCTGAGCGCGCTGGTGCAAGATACCCACACCCTTAAATTCGTACCGTTGAGCAACCGCCAGGAACAACTGGCAGTCACCCAACAACTGGTCAGCCAACAAAGCCGCCAAGGCTCACTGGACGGATTACTGAAGCTTCTGCAAAACCTGCCAACCTCGAACCCGACATCCAGCGACCTGCGCGCCGCCGTGGATAAACTGCTCGCCGGCCTGCCGGACGTGCAACAACTCAGCACGCCAAAAGGCCTGGCCTTGGCGCTGGCCAATAGCGGGCTGTTCCTCGAAGCGAAGCTGCTCGCCGGGACGAATCCGACGCTGGCACCGGACATGAAGGGCGATCTGCTGAAGCTGATCGCGCAACTGACACCGGGGTTACCGGCCAACACCAATCTCAACGCGATCATCGCGGCCAACACGTTGGCCCAGGCCATGCCGAGTTTCGTACGCAGCGCTCTCGGCATGCTCGGACAGGTCAGCGCCAAACCGCAGCCAACCAGTTTTCCTCTGCCGGAACGCTTCCTGCAGAGCCTGGACGGCGAAGGTGATCTGGAGCACTTGCTGCGTTTGGCGGCAGCGGCGGTTTCACGTCTGCAAAGCCATCAACTGTCGAGCCTGGAGCAAACCGGCGTCACCGACGACGGTCGGCTGATGAGCACCTGGCAGCTGGAAATCCCGATGCGCAATATGCAAGACATCGTGCCGCTGCAGGTCAAGTTTCAACGCGAGGAAGCGCCGGAGAAAGAACAACCCCATGAACGCCGTGACGAACGAGAGCCCAAGCAACAATTGTGGCGTGTCGATCTGGCGTTCGACATGGAGCCGTTAGGTCCGCTGCAGATTCAGGCGCAGTTGATCAACGGCAGTCTGTCCAGCCAGCTGTGGGCCGAGCGCCCGTACACCGCGAGCCTGATCGAGAGCAATCTGGCCGGGCTGCGCGAACGCTTGCTGGCGTCTGGCCTGAACGTCGGTGATCTCGATTGCCACCTTGGCACACCGCCGCAAGGCCCCCAAACCCGTCTGGAACAACGCTGGGTCGACGAAACCGCATGAGAAATCCCGAGACGCCACGCCAGGCCATCGCCCTCAAATACGACGGCACCCACGCCCCGACCCTCACGGCCAAGGGCGACGAAGAACTGGCGGAAGAAATACTGAAGATTGCCCGCGATTATGAAGTGCCGATTTACGAGAACGCCGAACTGGTGAAGCTGCTGGCAAGGATGGAGCTTGGGGACAGTATTCCGGAGGAGTTGTATCGCACGATTGCAGAGATCATTGCGTTTGCCTGGAACCTGAAAGGCAAGTTTCCTGAAGGGCATGATCCGAGCGCACAAATGATCGAGAAGGACATCACCGATCGCGGGGATGATTACTGAGGTTTCGAGGACGCCATCGCGGGCAAGCCAACTCCCACAGAGTTAGCGGTGTTCACACCTGTTGTGTCCACCTCGATTCCCTGTGGGAGCGGGCTTGCCCGCGATAGCGATTTCAGCTGAATCGCAACAATCAGTTCTTGTGCAACTTGCTCATCAACTCCGCCTCAGCCTGGGTCAACCCGCAGGACTGAGTCAGCTCGTCGACACTCGCGCCCATTCCGACCAGGCGCGCTGCCTGGGCAAACGACAGGCTCGACGGATCGCGCTGTTCAAGCTGAGCCAGCTTGTCCGGCAACGGGCCGACGACAGCGCGCAGTTCGTGCAGGTCTTCACCCATGCGCACGTTGCCACTTTGATAGTTGTCAACGCGCTTGGCCAGGTCCTTGATGCGCTGATCGCGCAGCGCATCGCCCTCGGCCTGTTGCGCGGCGATCTGCCGCTGACCGCGAATGTACGCCAGAAACATCGCCAGCGTGCCTGCCCAGAAGAGAAACAGGACAATGACCGCAACCTCAAGAATCAATCAGATACTCTCCAGTTCCGACCATTCTTCTTCGCTCATCATCTTGTCCAGCTCGACCAGGATCAGCAATTCGTTGTTCTTGTTGCACACGCCTTGAATGAACTTGGCGGACTCTTCGTTACCCACGTTCGGCGCGGTTTCGATTTCCGACTGACGCAGGTAAACCACTTCGGCCACGCTGTCGACCATGATGCCGACCACTTGCTTGTCGGCTTCGATGATGACGATCCGGGTGTTGTCGCTGATCTCGGCGTTCATCAGGCCGAAGCGCTGACGGGTGTCGATCACGGTGACCACGTTACCGCGCAGGTTGATGATGCCCAGCACGTAGCTCGGGGCACCCGGGACCGGGGCGATTTCGGTGTAACGCAGGACTTCCTGAACGCGCATCACGTTGATGCCGTAAGTTTCATTGTCCAGCTTGAAGGTTACCCATTGCAGGATCGGATCTTCGGAACCTTTTGCAGACGACGCCTTATCATTCATACCCTGACCCCTCGAAAAACCGCCCCTGGCGGTGTGTGTTCGGTGCGATGGCAAGTCACTTGCCCCGCGTGTTTTTTATGTCGGTTTGTGGGGCTGCTTGCCGCCGCCCATGTGCTTCGCCCCACCGCTGGCGATCAGCTCGGCCAGTTGGGAAACGTCGAGCAACGCACACATGTGTTCAATCACTGTGCCCGCCAGCCATGGCCGTTGACCACGGTGGCTGCGCCATTTGATTTCGTTCGGGTCCAGGCGCAACGAGCGGCTGACCTGATGCACCGCCAGCCCCCACTCGTAGCCCTGAACCGAAATAACGTATTGCAGCCCCTGACGGAAGTCATCGCGATAGCGGTCGGGCATGACCCAACGGGCGGTATCGAGCACTTTCAGGTTGCCGGCCTGGCTCGGCAGGATCCCGAGGAACCATTCCGGCTGCCCGAACAGCGGCGTCAGCTCCTGACCGGCCAGGGAATAAATCGAGCCCAGGCACACCAACGGCACCGCCAGGGTCAACCCGGCGACATCGAACAACAGGCACTCGAACGGTTCGGCGGCCCACGCAGGACGGCCGTCGGTTTCCACGGGTGGCGGCGTGTTGCTCGGTGGCAGATGGACTTCAACGATCGGCGGCACCAGCGCTTGCAGCAGCGGCGCGATGGTCGATACCGGCGCCAGAACCGGGGCCGGCGCTTCGATCAGCGCCACCGGGGCTTTCACCACAGGTGCCGCGACCGGTGCGGTAACGACTGCCGGTTTCTCGGCCGGTTTCAGCCCATCGCGGGCCTGTTCTTCAAGTACTGCCGCCTGGAACTCATCCAGCGCCGCTTCAACTTCGACCACCTGGACAATCGTTTCGATTTCCGGCGGCAACGCTCCGATTTCCGGTGGCAACTCTTCGGTCGCTTCCATCAGCAAGCTGTCCAGATAGGACTGCAGCGCAAGTTGCGGGCGGGAAGTGATTTTTACCGGGCGATTCATCTCACGCCACCTGCGCAACAGATTGCTGCGCCAACAGGTGCTTGAGCAGCGCGCGATAGGCCAGCACGCCGCGACTCTTGCCGTCGAACTGCGAAGGCGTCACGCCGGCACGGCTGGCGTCGCGCAAACGCGTGTCGACCGGAATGTAGCCTTGCCAGATTTCTTCCGGGTACTTGTCGCGCAACACCCGCAAGGTCCCGAGCGATGCCTGGGTGCGCCGGTCGAACAGGGTCGGCACAATGCTGAATGCCAGCGGCTGCTTGCGCGAACGATTGATCATCGCCAGCGTGTTGACCATGCGCTCCAGGCCTTTGACCGCCAGGTGCTCGGTCTGCACCGGAATCACCAATTGCTGACTGGCCGCCAAGGCATTGACCATCAGAACACCGAGCAACGGCGGGCTGTCGATCACCGCGTAATCGAAATCCTGCCACAGTTGCGCCAGGCTCTTGGCGATCACCAGGCCCAAACCACTCTGCCCCGGCGACTGGCGCTCGAGGGTCGCCAGCGCGGTGCTCGACGGCAACAGGGAAATACTCGCGTGACTGGTGGGCAACAGCAATTGACCGGGCAAGCCCTGCGGCACGCTGCCCTTGTGCAGGAACAGGTCGTAGCTGCTGTGCTCCAGGCTGTCGGGATCGTAACCGAAGTAACTGGTCATCGAGCCATGGGGGTCGAGATCGACCACAACCACGCGCTTGCCCGCCTCAGCCAGCAACCCGGCTAAAGCGATAGAGGAAGTGGTTTTACCAACACCACCCTTTTGATTGGCAACGGCCCAGACTCTCATTCGGATTGTTCCTCCCGGTCGACCCGGTCGACCGAGAAATAGCTCAACGTATTAATGCGGGTGACGGAGAATTGACGGCGCTCTCTCGTCCCGGCGACTTGACCGGTGCAGGTGCAGTTTGTGTGCCAGCACGCTTCAATGCGGCATCCGGTTGCGCATGAGCGGTTCCGGTGCCAGTGAGGCTGCGACGGACATCGAGATTTCGCGACACCACCAACACCACGCGACGGTTGCGCGCCCTGCCCTCGGCCGTGGCGTTATTGGCCACCGGCTGAAATTCGCCGTAACCCACCGATGCCAATCGACCAGGATTGACACCCTGCATCGCCAACATCCGCACGATGCTCGCCGAACGCGCCGAGGACAGCTCCCAGTTGGTCGGGTACTGCGCGGTACGGATCGGTTGATCATCGGTGAAGCCTTCGACGTGAATCGGGTTGTCGAACGGCTTCAGGATCGCTGCGACTTTATCGATGATGTTGAACGCCATGTCGCTGGGCATGGCATCGCCACTGCCGAACAACAGACTGGAATTGAGTTCGATCTCGACCCACAGCTCGTTGCCGCGCACGGTCATCTGATTGGAGCTGATCAAGTCGCCGAAGGCGGCACTGATGTCATCGGCAATGCTTTTAAGCGGATCGCTGGTACCGGCGATGCCGGCGTCGACCTGCTCGCTGTCCTTGACCAGCGGCTTGGCCGGGGTCACGGTTTTCGGACGCTCTTCGCCGATGGGAATCGGCTGGAGCGAACGATCCGAATCGGTGAACACGCCGATCAGCGCTTGCGAAATGATCTTGTACTTGCCTTCGTTGATCGAAGAGATCGAGTACATCACCACGAAAAAGGCAAACAGCAGGGTAATAAAGTCGGCGTAGGAAACCAGCCAGCGTTCGTGGTTTACGTGTTCTTCAGGTTGCCGGCGACGAGCCATAATCCATTACCCCCATCAATCCATGAAGCCCTGAAGCTTCAACTCAATAGAGCGAGGGTTTTCACCTTCGGCGATCGACAGGATGCCTTCCAACAACATTTCGCGATAACGCGACTGACGCAAGGCAACGGATTTGAGTTTGGCGGCAATCGGCAGCAGCACCAGGTTGGCACTGGCCACGCCGTAGATGGTGGCGACGAAGGCCACGGCAATGCCGCTGCCCAGTTGCGACGGATCGGCCAGGTTGCCCATGACATGGATCAGGCCCATGACCGCACCGATGATGCCGATGGTCGGCGCGTAGCCGCCCATGCTTTCGAAGACTTTGGCGGCTTCAATGTCGCGGCTTTCCTGGGTGTAGAAATCCACTTCCAGAATGCTGCGAATCGCTTCCGGTTCGGCGCCGTCCACCAGCAGCTGCAGGCCTTTACGCGAGTAGGCGTCGGGTTCAGCGTCGGCCACCCCTTCCAGACCGAGCAGACCTTCCTTGCGGGCGGTCAGGCTCCAATTCACCACGCGGTCAACGCCGCCGGCGAGGTCGATGCGCGGCGGGAACAGGATCCAGCCGAGAATCTGCATGGCGCGCTTGAAGGCGCTCATCGGCGATTGCAGCAGCGCCGCACCGACGGTCCCGCCGAGCACGATCAACGCTGCCGGACCGTTGGCCAACGCGCCGAGGTGGCCGCCTTCAAGGTAGTTGCCACCGATGATGGCGACGAACGCCATGATGATCCCGATAAGGCTGAGTACATCCATCAGATACACGCCTCGACCAGGTGTTTACCTATGTCGTCGAGGCCGTACACCGCATCGGCGAGTTCGGCTTTGACGATGGCCATCGGCATGCCGTAGATCACGCAGCTGGCTTCATCCTGAGCCCAGATCGAGCTACCGCCCTGCTTGAGCAGACGTGCACCTTCACGACCGTCGGCGCCCATGCCGGTCAACACGACCGCCAGAACTTTGTCACCGTAGGTCTTGGCGGCCGAACCGAAGGTGATGTCCACACACGGCTTGTAGTTCAGACGTTCGTCGCCCGGCAGGATTTTCACCGCGCCACGGCCGTCGATCATCATTTGCTTGCCACCCGGTGCCAGCAGCGCCAGGCCCGGACGCAGGATGTCGCCATCCTCGGCTTCCTTGACGCTGATACGGCAGAGCTTGTCCAGACGCTCGGCGAACGCCTTGGTGAAGGCGGCCGGCATGTGCTGGATCAGCACGATCGGGGCCGGGAAGTTGGCCGGCAACTGGGTCAAAACCCGTTGCAGGGCAACCGGGCCGCCCGTGGACGTGCCAATGGCGACCAGTTTGTAGGCTTTGCGTTTCGGCGCTGGCGACGACGGGCTGGCTGCGGAGCTGCGAGCAGGCATCGGTGCCGGTGCCGGTGCCGGACGAGCAGGTGCGCTGCTGCCATAACTGCCGATGCTGGAAGGCGCAGGTGTCGGGGCGGGTGCAGCGACCGGTGCCGGCGCGCTGTAGGCGCTGACACGACGATTACTGCGCGAGATGCTGAGAATCTTCTCGCACAGCAGTTGCTTGACCTTCTCGGGGTTGCGCGAGATGTCTTCGAAATTCTTCGGCAGGAAATCCACCGCGCCGGCGTCCAGCGCATCCAGGGTGACCCGGGCGCCTTCGTGCGTCAGCGAGGAGAACATCAAGACCGGGGTCGGGCAGCGCTGCATGATGTGCCGCACCGCCGTGATGCCATCCATCATGGGCATCTCGTAGTCCATGGTGATCACGTCTGGCTTGAGCGCCAGCGCCTGATCGATCGCCTCTTTTCCGTTGGTCGCCGTACCGACGACCTGGATATTCGAATCCGCTGAAAGAATTTCCGAGACGCGGCGGCGGAAAAACCCCGAATCGTCCACCACCAGGACTTTGACTACCATAAACACTCCGTTAGGCGGCGGCGAGGCGCACTCGCCCCGCTCCCCCAGAATCAAATACGCCGTGCGGCGTAACGCTTGAGCATGCTCGGAACATCGAGAATCAGCGCTATGCGGCCGTCACCGGTGATGGTGGCGCCCGACATGCCCGGAGTTCCCTGGAGCATCTTGCCCAATGGCTTGATGACCACTTCTTCCTGGCCGACCAGTTGATCGACAACGAAGCCGATCCGCTGGGTGCCCACCGAAAGGATCACCACATGGCCTTCGCGCTGCTCTTCGTGAGCGGCGGAGCTGACCAGCCAGCGCTTGAGGTAAAACAGTGGCAGTGCCTTGTCCCGCACGATCACCACTTCCTGACCGTCCACCACGTTGGTGCGCGACAGGTCGAGGTGGAAGATCTCGTTGACGTTCACCAGCGGGAACGCAAACGCCTGGTTGCCGAGCATGACCATCAGCGTCGGCATGATCGCCAGGGTCAACGGGACCTTGATGACGATCTTTGAGCCCTTGCCCTTGGTCGAGTAGATATTGATCGTGCCGTTGAGCTGGGCGATCTTGGTTTTCACCACGTCCATGCCCACGCCACGACCCGACACGTCGGAGATTTCGGTCTTGGTCGAGAAACCCGGGGCGAAGATCAGGTTGAAGCAGTCGGACTCGCTGAGGCGGTCTGCCGCATCCTTGTCCATCAAGCCTTTCTTCACCGCGATGCTGCGCAACACGTCGGCGTCCATGCCTTTGCCGTCATCGGAGATGGACAGCAGGATGTGGTCGCCTTCCTGTTCAGCGGACAAAATCACTTTGCCGCTGCGCGGTTTACCCATCGCTTCGCGGTCAGCCGGCTCTTCGATACCGTGGTCGACCGAGTTGCGCACCAAGTGGACCAGCGGGTCGGCCAGGGCCTCGACAAGGTTTTTGTCGAGGTCGGTTTCTTCGCCGACCAGCTCCAGGTTGATCTCTTTCTTGAGCTGGCGAGCCAGGTCGCGAACCAGACGCGGGAAGCGCCCGAAGACCTTCTTGATCGGTTGCATCCGGGTCTTCATGACCGCGGTTTGCAGGTCGGCCGTGACCACGTCAAGGTTCGACACGGCCTTGGACATCGCTTCATCGGCGCTGTTGGCACCCAGGCGAACCAGGCGGTTACGCACCAGTACCAACTCGCCGACCATGTTCATGATTTCGTCGAGACGCGCGGTGTCGACCCGCACGGTGGTCTCGGCTTCGCTGGCCGGTTTTTCCGCCGGTGGCGCGGCCGGTGCACGGGCAGGCGCCGGTGCAGCAGCGGCGGCAGGTTTCGGTGTTTCGGCTTTCGGCTCGGGTGCCTTGGCAACAGGTGCCGGGGCTTTGGCAACAGGCGCTGCGACTGAAGAAGCGGCAGAACCTGTGCCGACTTCAGTGAACTTGCCTTTGCCATGCAATTCGTCGAGCAGCGATTCGAACTCGTGATCCGAGATCAGATCGCCGCCGGCCGCTGCGGCGGTTGGCACAGCCGGGGTCGGTACCGAGGCAATGGCGGATTCCAGCGCGTCGACCGCAAAGTTGCCCTTGCCGTGCAGCTGATCGAGCAGTGCTTCGAACTCGTCGTCGGTAATGTCGGAGCTGTCGCCTGGCGCTTTCGGCGCTGCCGGTGCGGCTGGCACCGCGGGTGCAGCCACCGCGTCGACCGCGAACTGGCCTTTGCCGTGCAGTTGATCGAGCAACGACTCGAACTCGGCATCGGTGATTTCGTCGCTGGTCGCGGCATCGCCGGCCGGCTGCGGAGCCGCCGCCGGGGCCTCAGCCTGCGCCTTGACGGCGTTCAGCGAGTCCAGCAGTTGTTCAAATTCGTTATCGGTGATGTCGCCTGATTCGGCTTCGGCAACCGATTCTTCCACCACTTCAGCCACCGGTGCGGCTTGCTCGGCGGTTTGCGGCTCGGCCAGACGGGCCAGGGCCGCCAGCAATTCAGGTGTGGCAGCCGTTATCGGGCTGCGCTCGCGGACTTCGGTAAACATGCTGTTCACCGCGTCCAGCGCTTCGAGAACCACGTCCATCAGTTCCGAGTCGACGCGACGCTCACCCTTGCGCAGGATGTCGAACACGTTCTCGGCGATGTGACAGCACTCCACCAGCTCGTTGAGCTGGAGGAAGCCGGCGCCCCCTTTTACAGTGTGAAAACCGCGAAAAATTGCATTGAGCAAGTCCGCATCATCCGGTCGGCTTTCAAGCTCGACCAGCTGTTCGGACAGTTGCTCTAGAATCTCGCCGGCCTCAACCAGGAAATCCTGAAGGATCTCTTCATCGGCGCCGAAGCTCATTAAGGGTGTGCTCCTACAGGTCTAAAAACCTAAAATGCCTAAAATTCTAAAACCCTAGGCTGGATAGCAAGTCGTCCACATCGTCCTGACCGGACACAACGTCTTCTCTTTTATCGGCATGAATCTGCGGACCTTCACCCTGAGAGAGATGTTTTTGCGGATCTTTTTCTGCAAGCATCGCTTCACGGTCATGTTCGATGCCCGCAAAGCGGTCCACCTGACTGGCCATAAGCACGAGCTTGAGCAGGTTGCTTTCAACTTCAGTGACCAGTTGGGTCACACGCTTGATCACTTGACCGGTGAGGTCCTGGTAATCCTGAGCGAGCAGAATGTCGTTAAGGTTGCTCGACACTGCACGGTTATCCACGCTGCTGCGTGTCAGGAAACCGTCGACACGCCGTGCCAGTTCACGAAACTCCTCAGCCCCGACTTCGCGACGCATGAACCGCCCCCAGTCCGTGCTCAGCGCCTGGGCTTCATCGCTCAGGCTGTTGACCAACGGCGTGGAGTTTTCGACCAGATCCATGGTGCGGTTGGCTGCGGCCTCTGTCAGCTTGACAACGTAACCCAGACGCTCGGTGGCATCTGTGATCTGGGACACTTCCTCGGCTTGCGGCATGTGCGGGTCAATCTGGAAATTGACGATCGCGCTGTGCAGCTCGCGGGTGAGCTTGCCCACTTCCTGATACAGGCCGCGGTCACGGGTCTGGTTGAGCTCATGGATCAGTTGCACAGCGTCGCCGAACCTGCCTTTTTCAAGGCTTTCGACCAGTTCGACCGCGTGTTTTTTCAGGGTCGATTCAAAATCGCCCTGTGAAGATTCTTTGTGGTCCATAGCTCCCCCGTGGCGCAGTTTCTCAACCGATGCGTTCGAAAATCTTCTCGATTTTGTCTTTCAACGCCTGGGCCGTGAAGGGTTTGACCACATAGCCGTTTACGCCGGCCTGGGCCGCTTCGATGATCTGCTCGCGCTTGGCTTCAGCGGTCACCATCAGCACCGGCAGGTGCTTGAGCTTTTCATCGGCGCGCACATGACGCAGCAGATCGATACCGGTCATGCCAGGCATGTTCCAGTCCGTTACCAGAAAGTCGATGCTTCCGCTGTTGAGAACCGGAATGGCAGTAACGCCATCGTCGGCCTCGACCGTGTTGGTGAACCCAAGGTCACGCAACAGGTTTTTTATGATCCGCCGCATCGTTGAGAAGTCATCAACGATGAGGATTTTCATGTTCTTGTCCAATTCGACCTCCAAGCAGTCTTAAACGCCCCCAGCACCTGGACGCGCCATTTCAATCAATCCGGCAAAGCACTCAATGACTGTCTGGAGCACAACAGATCGAGACCGGCGCAGTTCAACACCACACCAGCCACGTTCGCAGTGTCCCCACACTGCCTTCAGCGCGCTCGCCACTCCCCCAAACGCCCCCGCAAACGGGCCGCGCACTGGCTGTGTAACTGGCTGACCCGAGATTCGCTGACCCCCAGGACCTCACCGATTTCCTTGAGATTCAACTCTTCGTCGTAGTACAGCGCCAACACCAGTCGCTCACGCTCCGGCAAATTGGCAATCGCGTCCGCCAGCGCCGCCTGGAAGCGTTCATCTTCCAGATCGCGTGACGGCTCGAGATGAGCACTCGCGCCATCCTCGTGCAGCCCTTCGTGTTCGCCGTCCTGCAACAGATCGTCGAAACTGAATAACCGGCTGCCCAGGGTGTCGTTCAAAATCCCGTAGTAATCGTCGAGACTCAATTGGAGTTCGGCCGCAACTTCGTGATCTTTAGCGTCACGGCCGGTTTTAGCTTCAATCGAGCGAATTGCGTCGCTGACCATGCGGGTATTGCGGTGGACCGAACGTGGCGCCCAGTCCCCTTTGCGCACTTCATCAAGCATGGCGCCGCGGATTCGAATGCCCGCGTACGTCTCGAAACTCGCGCCTTTGCTGGCGTCGTATTTGGTGGACACTTCAAGCAGGCCGATCATCCCGGCCTGAATCAGGTCTTCGACCTGGACGCTGGCGGGCAGTCGCGCCAGCAAGTGGTAGGCAATGCGTTTGACCAGTGGCGCGTAACGCTCGATCAGCTCGTACTGCGCGTCACGTGCCGACTTCTTGTAGAGGTTGTAACCGCTGGCGGTCATAGCACGGGTCCTGCCGTTTGTTGCACGAGGCGCTCGACGAAAAACTCCAGGTGCCCACGCGGGTTGGCGGGCAGCGGCCAGGTATCGACCTTTTGTGCGATGGCCTTGAAAGCCAGGGAACACTTGGAGCGCGGAAAGGCTTCATAGACCGCGCGCTGCTTCTGCACAGCCTTGCGCACGCTTTCGTCGTACGGCACCGCACCGACGTATTGTAAGGCGACGTCGAGGAAGCGGTCCGTGACCTTGGTCAACTTGGCGAACAGGTTGCGGCCTTCCTGCGGGCTCTGGGCCATGTTGGCCAGGACCCGGAAGCGGTTCATGCCGTAGTCGCGGTTGAGCAGTTTGATCAGGGCGTAGGCGTCGGTGATCGAGGTCGGCTCGTCGCAGACCACCAGCAAGACTTCTTGCGCGGCACGAACGAAACTGACTACCGAGTCACCAATCCCTGCAGCGGTGTCGATCACCAGCACGTCGAGGTTGTCGCCGATATCGCTGAAGGCCTGGATCAGACCGGCATGCTGAGCCGGGCTCAGATGCACCATGCTTTGAGTGCCGGACGCGGCCGGGACGATGCGGATTCCGCCGGGGCCTTGCAACAACACGTCGCGCAGCTCACAGCGGCCTTCAATGACGTCGGCCAGGGTACGTTTGGGTGTCAGTCCCAGCAGGACGTCAACGTTCGCCAGCCCCAGATCGGCGTCCAGCAGCATCACGCGCCGGCCGAGCTCAGCTAGAGCCAGGGACAAGTTCACTGACACGTTAGTCTTCCCGACGCCACCTTTGCCGCCGGTCACCGCGATCACCTGTACGGGATGCATGCTGCCCATGTTATTTCTTTACCTTGTCTTGCATAGACGGAGGCCACATTACTGGCTGCGCGTTCATCAACTGAACAATGCATGGCAGACCATCGATGTAGGTACAAAAACTGTTCATTAATACCTCAGCCAACCTGCTTGGTCGGGCTGTGGTAAATATCAGCGAACATGTCAGCCATGGCTTCTTCGCTGGGTTCTTCCTGCATTTGCACGCTGACGGCGCGGCTGACCAACTGATGACGACGCGGCAGATGCAAATCATCCGGAATACGCGGTCCATCGGTCAGGTAAGCCACCGGCAATTCATGACTGATTGCCAGGCTCAACACCTCACCCAGGCTTGCCGTTTCATCCAGTTTAGTCAGGATGCAGCCAGCGAGCCCGCAGCGCTTGTAACTGTGATACGCGGCGGTTAGAACCTGTTTCTGGCTGGTGGTTGCCAGAACCAGATAATTTTTTGATTTGATGCCACGGCCGGCCAGACTTTCGAGCTGCATGCGCAATGCCGGATCGCTGGCCTGAAGGCCCGCGGTATCGATCAGCACCACGCGCTTGCGCAGCAACGGATCCAGCGCCTGCACCAGGGACTGGCCCGGATCGACGTGGGTGACCGACACATTGAGGATCCGACCGAGCGTCTTGAGTTGTTCCTGAGCACCGATACGGTAGCTGTCCATGCTCACCAGCGCGATGTTCTGAGCGCCGTACTTGAGCACGTAACGGGCCGCAAGCTTGGCCAGCGTGGTGGTCTTGCCCATGCCCGCAGGGCCGACCATGGCAATCACGCCGCCCTCTTCCAGTGGCTCGACTTCCGGCGTGGCGATCATCCGCGCCAGGTGCGCCAGCAACATGCGCCAGGCCTGACGGGGCTCTTCGATGCCGGTAATCATTTCCAGCAGATCGCGGGACAACGGGCCGGACAAACCGATGCGCTGCAGGCGACGCCAAAGGTTGGCCTGGGCCGGACGGCTGCCTTGCAGCTGGTTCCAGGCCAAGGAGCCGAGTTGTACTTCCATCAGTTCGCGCAGGCTGTTGAGTTCGAAACGCATCGAATCGAACGCCCGCGGATCGACACCGCCGGAGGCTGGCGCGGGCGCCGGCGCTGCACGACGGGGTTCAGTGTAAGTCGGTTCGATCAGCGGTTCGGCGGCGGTGAGTGGCAGGCCGGCAAACAACTGGCGATTGGTGGACTTGTCGCTCTCGCCCTCGCTACGCAGGCTCAGTTCGGCCTGGGCGGTGACGATCCGCGACTGGGTCTTGCGCAGCTCGTCCTCGAGCTCCATGTTTGGAACACGTGGGGCCAGCGCCGACAGCTTGTAATCTAGAGCAGCCGTCAGCTCGACACCGCCGGCGATCCGGCGATTGCCAATGATGGCGGCATCAGCGCCCAGCTCATCACGAACCAGCTTCATGGCCTGACGCATATCGGCGGCGAAAAAACGCTTAACTTGCATAAACCACTACCTCAGCCGTTGGGCCCTACTGTCGCAACGATGGTCACTTGCTTGTTGTCAGGGATTTCCTGGTAAGCCAACACGTGCAAACCCGGGACTGCCAGTCGGCCGAATCGCGACAGCATCGCGCGAACCGGGCCGGCCACCAGCAGAATCACCGGTTGACCTTGCATTTCCTGACGCTGCGCCGCATCGATCAACGAGCGTTGCAGTTTTTCAGCCATGCTTGGCTCCAACAGAACACCCTCTTCCGAGCCTTGTCCTGCCTTCTGAAGACTATTGAGCAATATTTGTTCCAACCTTGGCTCCAGGGTGATAACTGGAAGCTCGGACTCAGTCCCTACAATGCTTTGGACGATTGCACGGGATACGCCGACGCGCACCGCGGCGACCAAAGCGGCAGTATCTTGACTCTTGGCGGCATTGTTGGCGATCGCCTCGGCGATGCTCCGAATGTCGCGTACTGGCACCTGCTCGGCCAGCAACGCCTGGAGCACCTTGAGCAGCTGCGACAACGAAACCACGCCCGGCACCAGCTCCTCGGCCAGTTTTGGCGAGCTTTTGGCCAGCAATTGCATGAGTTGCTGCACTTCTTCGTGGCCGATCAGCTCACTGGAGTGCTTGTACAGAATCTGGTTCAAGTGGGTTGCCACTACCGTACTGGCATCGACCACGGTGTAACCGAGGGATTGTGCCTGTGCACGCTGACTGACTTCGATCCAGACCGCCTCCAGCCCGAAAGCCGGATCTTTGGCGGTAATACCGTTGAGCGAGCCGTAGACCTGGCCGGGGTTGATCGCCAGCTCGCGGTCCGGATAAATCTCCGCTTCGGCCAGGATCACCCCCATCAAGGTGAGGCGATAGGCGCTCGGTGCGAGGTCGAGGTTGTCACGGATATGCACAGTCGGCATCAGGAAGCCCAGATCCTGGGACAGCTTTTTACGCACGCCTTTAATCCGCGCCAGCAACTGACCACCCTGGTTGCGGTCTACCAGCGGAATCAGACGATAGCCGACTTCCAGGCCAATCATGTCGATCGGCGTCACATCGTCCCAGCCAAGCTCCTTGGTTTCCTGAGCGCGTGCCGGCGATGGCAGCAATTCCTGCTGACGCTTGACCTCTTGCAAGGCCTGAACCTTGACGATGTTCTGCTTCTTCCAGAACAGATACGCACCGCCGGCCGCCAGGGCCGCCATGCTCAGGAAGGAGAAGTGCGGCATGCCGGGCACCAGGCCCATGACCGCCATCAAACCCGCCGCCACGGCCAGCGCCTTCGGCGAGGCGAACATCTGGCGATTGATCTGCTTGCCCATGTCTTCCGAACCCGAAGCACGGGTCACCATGATCGCAGCCGCTGTAGATAACAACAGTGATGGCAATTGCGCCACCAAACCGTCACCGATGGTCAGCAGCGCGTAAACCCTGCCCGCATCGCCAAAGGTCATGCCGTGCTGGAAGATACCGACCGCCATGCCGCCAATCAGGTTGATAAACAGAATCAGCAAACCGGCGATGGCGTCACCGCGCACGAACTTACTGGCACCGTCCATGGAACCGTAGAATTCGGCCTCCTGGGCCACGTCCATCCGGCGCAGCTTGGCCTGGTTCTGATCGATCAGGCCGGCGTTCAGATCGGCGTCGATCGCCATTTGTTTACCAGGCATCGCATCGAGGGTGAAACGCGCGCTCACCTCGGAAATCCGCCCGGCACCCTTAGTGACCACGACGAAGTTGATGATCATCAAAATCGCGAAGACCACGATACCGACCACGTAGTTACCGCCGATCACCACCTCACCGAACGCCTGGATCACCTTACCGGCGGCGGCATGGCCGTCCTGCCCGTGAAGCATCACCACCCGCGTGGAGGCCACGTTCAGCGCCAGCCGCATCAGCGTCGCCACCAGCAGAATGGTTGGGAACACCGCAAAATCCAGTGGTCGCAAGGCGTAGACGCAGACCAGCAACACAACGATGGACAAGGCAATGTTGAACGTGAAGAACACGTCCAGCAGGAACGGCGGTATCGGCAACATCATCATTGCCAGCATGACCAGCAGCAACAACGGCACGCCCAGATTGCCCCGACTTAAGTCGGCAACGTTTGTGCGGGCACTGTTGAGTAACTGAGAGCGATCCACCGGTTTTCCCCGTTCCTTTAAAGCAAACTTTTGACGCCTGAAGCAGGCGCAGGGCGGCTACTGCAAGAAGCCTTCCAACTTTTTGCCGGGGGTTAAAACAGGGAGAGCTGTGTCGTCTCGGAGGGCCTCATCGGGGGCAAGTCCGGGATGAGCATCCGGAAAAGTGCGTCACTGAAAAGCCAATCTGACGGACCAAAGGTCAATGAACCTATCAGTTCTGCTAGTACCCGACCCAGGCCAAACCACCAATACTGAGTGCCTGTCATTCTTAACGTCGGAGCGCTCACTCATGCAATCACGGCGCAACACGCTGCTCTGCCATTACCGCTACGACGCCCTCGACCGGCTGATAGCCAATGAGCAGCCGAGTGCGCCTGAGCGGCAGCGGTTTTATTGCAAAAGCCGTTTGGCTACCGAGATCCAGGGTGTGAACCGGTATTCGCTACTGCAACACGGCGACCAAATACTGGCGCAGCAGCAGAGCGAGGGCGATGCACTCAGTACCACGTTGCTGGCCACTGATCAGCAGCGCTCCGTGCTGCAGACCCTTAATGCCAATCAAACACGACGACCTATCGCGTATACGCCCTACGGCCACCACCGCCCTGAAAATGGATTGCTAAGCCTGCTTGGCTTTAACGGCGAACGGCCGGATCCGGTTACCGGTTGTTACTTGTTGGGGAATGGGTATCGGGCGTTTAATCCGGTGTTGATGCGGTTTAATTGTCCGGATAGTTGGAGTCCGTTTGGAGACGGCGGACTGAATTCGTATATGTATTGTTTGGGAGATCCAATTAACAATACCGATTCAACTGGACATGTTCGAGAGTTCTTTGCCCGTCTACTAGGCAGGCAACCGTCAGCACCAACACCAATTTCGAGCTTTGGTAGTCGATTTGTATCAAGGCCAGGAATAACTCCTGAAGAAGCTACGCGCGCTCACGCCCGAATTATTGAAATAGAAACTAAAATCCCCGAACTAATAAGTGATGCACAACTATCAGTTTTTACAAGAGACCAGTTCGACCTGAGCATATCTACAAGCAGCAAACCACCCCAAGCTTCCATGCGGCTTGAACAACTCGCTTACAGGGCTGCACGCCCCGAAACTCGTGAGTTTATGGATCCTAGATACATAGCACACCCTTTCGAACAACCTTACAACAAACTTATAAATAACGGAGCAGCTACTGATCAAGCAGGTTATCGCATTCTATTCCAGCGATTGAATCAGATAACGGTCCTGACATTTCAACGCGGCTTGCGCTCATAAGTCGTAAAGGTCTGGATCGAGGATTAATTTCCTCATATAAAAAAAGAATGAATTCAGCCATACCTGGCGAAGTCGATGTTTTACAGGCTGAACGTTATCGTATTCGCGATCAGCATTTTCAATAAACGCTAGGTCCTTCAAGAATCCCGCCGCAAATCCGGCGGAATCGGCAAGTCATCCTTCAGCGGATCCGGCCGTTTACCCTTGCCAGCCCGGTGCTGTCGGATCTGGTAGACGTAAGCGAGCACCTGGGCGACGGCAAGATAGAGCCCGCCAGGGATTTCCTGATCAAGTTCGGTGGAGTAGTAGATCGACCGCGCCAAAGCAGGCGATTCCAGCAACAACACCTCATTCGCCACGGCAATCTCACGAATCTTCAGCGCCAGGAAATCATTGCCCTTGGCAATCAGCATCGGCGCCCCGCCCTTGTCGGGGTCGTATTTGAGCGCCACGGCGTAGTGAGTCGGGTTGGTAATGACCACGTCGGCCTCAGGAATGGCCGCCATCATTCGGCGCTGGGACATCTCGCGTTGCAACTGGCGAATACGCTGTTTGACCTCTGGCTTCCCTTCCTGATCCTTGTGCTCGTCGCGCACTTCCTGCTTGGTCATCAGCAGTTTCTTGTGGCTTTCCCACAGCTGCACCGGCACGTCGACAGCGGCGATGATGATCAAGCCGCAGGCCATCCACAGGGTGCTCCAGCCAACCACTTGCAGGCTGTGAATGATCGCCATGTCCAACGGCTCATGCGCAATGCGCATCAAGTCGTCGATGTCGGATTTCAACACCGCCAGTGCGACGAACAGCACAATGAAAAACTTCGCCAGGGCCTTGAGCAGTTCCACTAGTGCCTTGGCCGAGAACATCCGCTTCAGCCCTGCGCCGGGGTTCATGCGACTGAATTTCGGTGCCAGCGAGCCCGCCGCGAACAGCCAGCCGCCGAGAGAAATCGGGCCGAGAAACGCCGCCAGCAGCAAGGTGATCATCACTGGCTGAATCGACAGCAGGGCGATCTGCCCCGAGTGCAGAAGGAAGGCGCCCATGCTGCGCTGATCCAGAATCACTTCCCGCGACAGCGTGAAGTTCATGCGCATCAGTTCCATCATGTCCTGCGCCAAAGCCCCGCCAAAGATCAGCAGCGCACTGGCACCGGCGAGCATGATCGCCAGGGTATTGAGCTCTTTGGAGCGCGCAATCTCGCCTTTTTCCCTGGAGTCCTTTTTACGTTTCTCCGTGGGGTCTTCTGTTTTGTCCTGACCGCTCTCGCTCTCAGCCATGACTCAGCGCGCCCGTGCCAGTTCGCGTAACCACTGCAAGGCCTCGGTAGCCAGCGGTTGATACTGATTGATGATGTCCGCCAGCCCTACCCAGACGATGAACAGCCCGAGCACCAGGGTCAGCGGGAAGCCGATGGAAAAAATGTTCAGCTGCGGCGCGGCGCGGGTCATCACGCCAAACGCGATGTTGACCACCAACAGCGCCGTGATCGCTGGCAGCACCAGCATCAACGCCGCACCCAGCACCCAACCGAGCTTGCCGGCCAGGTCCCAGAATTGTGAAACCATCAACCCGCTACCGACCGGCAACGTGGTGAAGCTTTCAGTGAGAATTTCGAAGACCACCAAGTGGCCATTCATGGCCAGGAACAACAGCGTCACCAGCATGGTGAAAAACTGCCCGATCACCGCCACCGAAACGCCGTTGGTGGGATCGACCATCGACGCGAAGCCCATGCCCATCTGAATCGAAACGATCTGCCCGGCGACCACGAAGGCCTGGAAGAACAGTTGCAGGGCGAACCCAAACACCGCGCCGATGAGGATCTGTTCGGCAATCAGCAGCAGCCCGCTCAAGTCCAGCGCATTGACCGGCGGCATCGGCGGCAAACCGGGGGCAATCACGACGGTGATCGCGAGGGCGAAATACAAGCGCACTCGCTTGGGCACCAGGGTCGTACCGAAGACCGGCATGACCATCAGCAAGGCACCGATGCGAAACAACGGCAACATGAACGTCGCCACCCAGGTGCTGATCTGGGTATCGGTCAGTTGCAGCAGCGACGGCATGGTTTAGCCGATGACCCGAGGAATATTGCCGTACAACTGCAGGATGTACTCCATGAACGTCTGCACCAGCCACGGGCCGGCGACGATCAGGGTCACCAGCATGACCAGCAGGCGCGGCAGAAAGCTCAGGGTCTGTTCGTTGATCTGCGTGGCGGCCTGGAACATCGCCACCAGCAGGCCCACCAACAGACTCGGAATCACCAGCACCGCGACCATCATGGTGGTCAGCCAGAGTGCTTCGCGAAAGATGTCTACCGCAACTTCCGGCGTCATGGCGAAACACCGCCGAAGCTGCTTGCCAATGTACCGATGATCAGCGCCCAGCCATCCACCAGCACGAACAGCATGATCTTGAACGGCAGGGAAATGATCAGCGGCGAGAGCATCATCATACCCATGGCCATCAGCACACTGGCGACGACCAGGTCGATGATCAGGAATGGAATGAAGATCATGAAGCCGATCTGGAAAGCGGTTTTCAGCTCGGACGTGACGAAGGCCGGCACCAGAATGGTCAGCGGCGCCTGATCCGGCGTGGCAATGTCGGTGCGCTTGGACAGGCGCATGAACAGCTCCAGATCACTGCTGCGCGTCTGCGCCAGCATGAAGTCCTTGATCGGCACCTGGGCCTTGGCCACGGCATCTTGCGCGGTGAGTTTTTCCGCCAGATACGGCTGCAAGGCATCCTGGTTCACCCGGTCGAACACTGGCGCCATGATGAACAGGGTCAGGAACAGCGCCATGCCGGTGAGGATCTGGTTCGACGGCGTCTGCTGCAGGCCCAGGGCCTGACGCAGGATCGAGAAGACAATGATGATCCGGGTGAAACTGGTCATCAGCATGACGAACGCCGGAATGAAACTCAGCGCGGTCATGATCAACAGGATTTGCAGGCTGACCGAGTATTCCTGAGCGCCATTGGCGTTGGTGCCCAGGGTAATCGCCGGGATCGACAACGGATCGGCGGCGACGGCCAGCGGCGCAGCCAGCATCAGGGCCAGCGTCAAGATGATGCGTAGCGCACCCATTACTTCTTATCCTTCTGATCCTTGCCCATCAGCTCCATCAGGCGCAGGGCAAACTCCGGGGTCGCTTTCTCGGTGACCGGCACGTGCACCGGCTCCTTGAGCACATGCAGCGCGGTGATGGTGCCAGGGCTCAAACCAAGCAGAATCTGCTCGTTGCCGACCTGCACCAGCATCAATCGGTCACGTGGACCCAACGCCCGGGAACCGATCAACTCGATCACCTGCCCTTTTCCGGCCGGTCCGGCTTGCTGGACCCGGCGCAGCAGCCAGGCGAGGAAGAAGATCAACCCCAGCACCAGCAGCAAACCGAGCACGAGTTGCGTCAACTGCCCCGCCACACCGCTGCTGACCGCAGGGGCCGCGGCAACAGTCGCCACCGGCTCGGCCGCCAGAACACTGAACGGCAAGGCCAGCACTAACCCCAGAACCTTGTTCACTCAGCGCAGCTTCTTGATGCGTTCGCTTGGGCTGATCACGTCGGTCAGGCGGATGCCGAACTTCTCGTTGACCACCACGACTTCACCGTGAGCGATCAACGTACCGTTGACCAGCACGTCCAGCGGTTCACCGGCCAGACGATCGAGCTCGATCACCGACCCCTGGTTGAGTTGCAGCAGGTTACGGATGTTGATGTCGGTGCTGCCGACTTCCATGGAAATCGACACCGGGATGTCGAGGATCACGTCCAGGTTCGGACCGTCCAGGGTCACCGGATCGTTGTTTTTCGGCACGCTGCCAAACTCTTCCATGGGCAGACGGTTGGACGACGAACCGGCAGCGTCAGCGGCCAGCAAAGCGTCGATGTCGTCCTGCCCGGCATCGCCGGTTTCTTCCAGGGCCGCAGCCCATTCGTCAGCCAGCGCCTGGTCGTCCTGGGTATTCATATCGTCTGCCATTATGTGTCCTCGGCGGGCAACCCTTCAAAGGCAGCCGTCAGTTAAAAGCGAATGTGAAGAGGCGCCGGTCAACGGCGCTCGATCGGCTCGATCACTTGCAACGCGAGGTTGCCTTTGTGCGAGCCCATCTTGACCTTGAACGCAGGCACGCCGTTGGCGCGCATGATCATTTCTTCCGGCATTTCGACCGGGATGATGTCCCCCGGCTGCATATGCAGAATGTCGCGCAGGCGCAACTGGCGACGGGCAACCGTGGCACCAATCGGCACGTCGACATCGAGTACGTCCTGGCGCAGGGCATTGACCCAACGCTCGTCCTGATCGTCGAGGTCCGACTGGAAGCCGGCGTCGAGCATTTCACGCACCGGCTCGATCATCGAGTACGGCATGGTCACGTGCAGGTCGCCGCCACCGCCATCGAGTTCGATGTGGAAGGTCGACACCACGATGGCTTCGCTCGGGCCGACGATGTTGGCCATGGCCGGGTTTACTTCCGAGTTGATGTACTCGAAGTTCACTTCCATGATCGCCTGCCAGGCCTCCTTCAAATCGACGAAGGCCTGTTCCAGCACCATGCGCACCACCCGCAGTTCGGTCGGGGTGAATTCACGCCCTTCGATCTTTGCGTGACGGCCGTCGCCGCCGAAAAAGTTGTCCACCAGTTTGAACACCAGTTTGGCGTCGAGGATGAACAGCGCGGTGCCTCGCAACGGCTTGATCTTGACCAGATTGAGGCTGGTCGGCACGTACAGCGAGTGCACGTATTCGCCGAACTTCATCACCTGCACACCACCGACGGCAACGTCCGCCGAGCGGCGCAGCATGTTGAACATGCTGATACGGGTGTAGCGGGCGAAACGCTCGTTGATCATTTCCAGGGTCGGCATGCGTCCACGGACGATGCGATCCTGGCTGGTCAGGTCGTAGCTTTTGACGCTGCCGGGCTCGGCAGCGGTATCGGTCTGTACCAGACCATCGTCGACACCATGCAACAGCGCATCGATCTCATCCTGGGACAGCAGGTCCTGCACGGCCATGTCGTGTTCCTACTGCAGTACGAAATTAGTGAAAAGCAACTGTTCGATGACTACTTTGCCAAGCTCTTTCTGCGCCACTTCCTGGACGCTGGCCGTGGCTTTCTGACGCAGCATTTCCTGACCGACCGGCGACGCCAGGGTCGCGAAATCCTGCCCGGAAAACAGCATGACAAGGTTGTTGCGGATGACCGGCATGTGAACTTTGAGCGCTTCCAGGTCGGCCTGATTGCGACCCTGCATGGTGATGCTCACCTGCATGTAGCGCTGGCGGCCGTTCTGGTTGTAATTGGCCACGAAGGCCGGCGCCATTTGCTCGAAAACCGCCGGCTGCTTGCCGACCGGGGCGGTTTCAGCCGCAGCGACCGGTTTGCTCTGGGCGCTGTGCATGAAGAACCAGGTCGCTCCCACGGACAAGCCGATCGCCAGCAGAAGGGCCACCACGACCACAATGATCAGCTTGAGTTTGCCTTTGGTTGCGGGGTCTTTTACTGCTGCTGCTTCGCTCTTCGCCATGCCAATAATCCGTCACTATTCGGGTTTTCACAGTCGCACGGCAAGGCCAGAGCAAGTGTTATGCCAGAAGTGTCGAGAGGGAGATGGGAGGGGGGACGGCCGTAGCCTGAAAGACGGCAAATCCTGTGGGAGCGGGCTTGCCCGCGATGAGGGCCGGACAGTCAACATTTGCATCGACTGCTGCACCGCTATCGCGTTCAAGCCCGCTCCCACAGAGTTGGTGTTTGGTCCTGTCAGGCGTAGTAGTCGACAGCGCTGGAACCGATGACGCTGGTCGTACTGGCCGCCACTTCGGCAACGGTTGGCGCTAGCTCTTCATCCACGCCATCGAGGCGACCACCGCTAGCGTTGGTGCGTCCGCCCTGCCCCTGCTGAGCCTGTTGTTCCTGACCCTGCCCCTGCCAGCCACGCGACTGGTCGGAAACGTTGACATCGACCTGCCCCATGCCCTGCTGCGCAAACATGTCACGCAAGCGGTGCATTTGCCCATCGAGCGCTTCGCGAACGCTTGGATGCGCGCTCATAAAGGTCACCTGTGTCTGCTGATCCGGCACCATGTTCACCCGAATGTCGAGGCGCCCCAGCTCGGCTGGTTGCAGCTGGATATCAGCTGCCTTGAGATTGACGCTGGACAGGTACATGACCCGGTTCACCACTTCCTCGGTCCAGCCGCTTTGATTCATCGCAATCGGTTGATTCACTGGCACCGCGTTGGCGGTTTTCGGTGTGGCAGCCTGGGTCAGCGCCGCCAGGCGGTTGGCGAAGTCATCGACACGGGTGTCGCTGCTGGCCGACTTCAAGTCCTTGAGGCCGTCATCGATCAGCCCACTGAAAGCTTTCTCACCGCCCTGGCTGGTGCTGTCCTTGTCCGCCTGCACATCGAGCATGCCCGCCATGCCGGCGGCAAAGTTCTGCGCCGAGGTAGGTTCGCCGTCAGCCTGGGCCTGAGCAGCCGTCGGTGCGGCCTTGGGTTGCGCCTGACTGGCAGCGGAAATATGACCGCCCTGCTCCATGGCCATACGCACGGCCGGCAGCGCATCCAGCGGATCGGCTTCAGGATCGAACGCGTCATCCGCAGGCGCAGCCACTTGTGCCGCCGTCACTGGCGCAGCAACAGGCGCCTGGACTGGCGGCTGCTCAGTGACCACCACTGGCGGCGCCTGCGGAACCGGAGCCGCCGCCACAGCCTGCAACGCTGGCAGCAATGAAGGATCAAGGGCAGGATCAACCGGTGCAGTGTCGGCTACCGGAGTTTCTACAGTAGCCGCCGCATCATCGCTGGCGGTCTTGTCGTCAGCCGGCGCCGGTTTGTCGGCGGGCAAGGATTTGCCGCTATCGGCAACCGTCGGTTCCGGGGCGGCAGACTTGTCGTCGCCGACGCTCTTTTTATCAGGGCTGTCCGGGGTTTTGTCGCGCACCGGCTTCGCCGATCCATCGGAGGCCGCCGAGGTCTTGTTCTGGGCTTGATTGGCGTAGACCTGAGCGAAACTGGACGCCTTGTCCCCGGACTCAGCGGACAGCGCCGGTGGATTGGCGGAGGCGGCTTGAGTCTTGGCCTGGGCGGCGGCCTGAAGAAGAATATTGGGGGTAACGGGCATGAAACGGTCTCCGCTGCACTGGGATCGTAGGTACAGTTGCGGAGATTGCTGCAAGGGTTGCGCCAGTTTTGTTCTATCGGCGCTAAAAACGCCGGACGGTCGCACCGTCAGCGAGAGAGCGCTGGCGCTCTGCTTCATAGAGGGGGCGGATAATGGCGAATTCGCCATCGATTTCACCGACCAGTTTCTCGATACCTTCCAAGGGTGTCTGCCTGGCTCGCTGCTCGAGTTCATTGCACAGCTGCGCGAGGCGAATGGCGCCCATGTTGCTGCAACTGCCCTTGAAACTGTGCGCAGTGGCACCAAGCGTCTCGGCGTCGTCTGCCTTGCGCAGCAGACTCAAGCGCTCTTTGGAATCGGCGAGAAAGGTATCCAGCAACGTCGAATACTCATCCTCCATGACCTCTTGCAACGCGCTCAGCACGTCGCGGTCCAGATGTGTGTCAGCCACTTGCTCACTCCTTGATCAAGAATGCGCGGATTATGCCAGAGCCTCCCAGAAAAATTCCACGCGGGCACTACGACCATCGTCGGACCATTGGGCGCTGCGGCTCAATTGGCGGATCAGACTGACACCACGTCCCGACAGACGGACGCCATCTAGGGGGCGCGCCATCACCCGATCGACATCAAACCCTTTGCCACTGTCTTCGACACGAATCGTCAGGCAACCGCCCTCACCTCTGGGCGTGACCTGTAAATGCACCCGCACATAGCCATCCTGCAACTCGTCCAGACGTGCATTGCGTTGCTGATAATACCGGGCAAAACCCGATGCATCGCGCTTCAGGCTTGAGTCCAGTCCCAGCACGCCATGCTCTAGCGCATTGGAGTACAACTCCGCGAGGACACTGTAGAGCGCGCCGCTCTGGGCGCGCAAACCATGGACCTCCAGCAGCAACTGCAAAAGATACGGCAGTGGGTTGAAGCGCTTGAGGGTGGCAGCGCGAAACTCGAAACTCACCGACCAGTCCAGCGGGCAGGACTGACCGCTATCGGAATAGACCAGCGCCGGCGGACTCAGCTGTTCAGCCTCCAACAGGCTGACCTCGACCATGCTGACATCATCGCGAGCCTCACCGCGAAAATCCCGCAGCGCCTGTTCGATCTCCTCGAAAAGCCGGTCGGGCTGACGGTTGGCCGCAAACACCTGCTGCAATCGCCCGACACCAAACAACTGCTCATTGGCATCGCACGTATCGATTACCCCGTCGGACAACAGGAACACCCGGTCCCCGACCGCCATTGGAAATACTTCGGTGCAGTCATCGAACGTCTGCGGGCTCAGCACGCCAAGCGGCAAATGCCGAGCCGTCAGCGGTGTGCGCTCGCCAGTGGCGACACTGTGCAGGTAACCGTCCGGCATCCCGCCATTCCAGACTTCCACCGAGCGCCGTTGAAAGCTCAGGCACAGCAGCGTCGCACAGCAGAACATGTCCACCGGCAGGATTCGCTTGAGCTTGGCGTTCATCTCGCGCAGGGTTTCCGACAGGCCATAACCCTTGGCGGTCATGCCGTAGAAGACCTCGGCCAGGGGCATCGCCCCGACGGCGGCCGGCAAGCCATGGCCGGTGAAATCGCCAAGCAGCACGTGCATGTCGCCGGCCGGAGTGAATGCCGCCAGCAGCAAATCACCATTGAATAGCGCATAGGGCGATTGCAGGTAGCGGATATTGGGGGCGTTCAGGCAGCCAGAGTGGGCGACCTTATCGAACACAGCTTTGGCCACACGCTGTTCGTTGAGCAGGTAATCGTGATGCCGGGCGATCTGGTCTCGCTGCTCCAGCACGGTGGCCTGCAACCGGCGCAAGCGGTCCATCGCCTTGATTTTGGCGGCGAGGATCACCTGGTTGTAGGGTTTTGCCAGAAAGTCGTCACCGCCGGCCTCCAGGCAGCGCGCCAAGGCTTCGCTTTCGGTCAGCGACGTCAGGAAGATGATTGGTACCAGGGTTTCCCCGGCCAGCGTCTTGATCTGCCGCGCCGCCTCGAAACCGTCCATCACCGGCATCATGGCGTCCATCAAGACCAGCTGCGGTCGCTGCTGGCGAAACGCTTCGACCGCTTCGGCACCGTTGGCCGCCGTCAGGACTTCATGCCCCTGACGGCGGACAATAGTGGACAACAGCATGCGGTCGGCCGCGCTGTCTTCAGCGATCAGGATTGTCAGCGGCTCGAACAACGATTGCACGGCCGTCACGCCACGTCGAAGATCTGTTCGAAGTTGGAGATGGCGAGGATCTTGCGCACATCGGCGTTGGCGTTGGTCAGCGTGATCTCGGCGTTCTCGCCACCGGCGTGATCACGCAACAGCAACAACATGCCTAGCGCGGAACTGTCGAGGTAAGTGGCGTCCTTCAAGTTCACTTCGAAGGACTCGGGTTTTGGCTCAAGATTCTCGTAGGATTCTCGAAATTCTTGATGTTTGGCGAAATCGAATCGTCCCTTGATCGATATCGTCAGTTTTTGCCCATTCGGGGAGACTTCTGTAACAACTGACATTGAACGGCTTCCTTGTCATTGGTGAACATACTTGTACAAGGTTTAGCACTTGGTGGAGATGGGGGCAAGGCTGGAAATTTGTGAAGTTTCCGAGCAAGTCTTCGCGGGCAAGCTCCGGGGGGCGTTCCGACGAAGAACGATAACGCGGTCAGGCTGATTCAATACGGACTCTCGCGCGGCAAGCGCTGGGACAGCTCGTCCAGCAGCTTCTGCTCGCGCTTGTCTTCCAGCTGCCGCGCCTCGTCCGCATAGCGCTGAACCAGCTTGCGCAAGCCCTCGACCCGGGCAAACGCCTGCTGCCAGGTTTCCCGCGCCTTGTTCAGATTGTTCTGATGCCACGCCAGGCTTTGCCGTTGCTGATCGATGGCCGTGCCCAGTTGCGCGAGGAAGCCCTGGTAACCCAGCAGCCATTGGCCCGAGACGCCGCTACTGCCGCGCACGATCCATTGCTCCTGATAATCGAGTCGAAAGGCTTCAAGGTCGGCGAGTTTGCTTTCGGCCAAGCGAACCTGGCCCTGAAAATGGCCCAACCGCTGGACGGCGGTTTTCTCGGCCTTTTCGGCCATTTCGACCACCGGCGCCAAGCGCCCTGCCCGACTCTGGGCCATGATCGATTAGCCGCCAGCCGCGGGCGCGAAGATCGAGCCGAGATAGGCTTCGCTTTCACCCAGGCTGATGCTGTCGTTCAATCCCTGGCGCAGGTATTTGACCAGTTGCGGTTGCAGGGAAATCGCCAGGTCAGTTTCCCGATCTCCGCCGGGCACGTAGGCGCCCACGCTGATCAGGTCGCGACTCTGTTGATAACGCGACCACAACTGCTTGAAATACTGAGCGCGGTTCATGTGCTCCGGCGACACCACCGACGGCATGACCCGGCTGATCGACGCTTCGATGTCGATGGCCGGGTAATGCCCTTCCTCGGCCAGACGCCGGGACAGGACGATGTGCCCGTCGAGTACACCCCGCGCGGCGTCGGCGATCGGATCCTGCTGGTCGTCGCCTTCGGACAACACGGTATAAAACGCGGTGATCGAACCGCCGCCCTTTTCAGCGTTACCGGCCCGCTCCACCAGTTTCGGCAACTTGGCGAACACCGATGGCGGATAGCCCTTGGTCGCCGGCGGCTCGCCAATGGCCAGGGCGATTTCCCGCTGGGCCTGGGCGAAACGGGTCAAGGAGTCCATCAGCAACAGGACATTCTTGCCCTTGTCGCGAAAATACTCGGCGATTCGCGTGCAATACATGGCGGCGCGCAGACGCATCAGCGGCGCATCGTCCGCCGGGGACGCCACGACCACTGAACGCTTGAGGCCTTCTTCACCGAGGATGTGCTCGATGAACTCTTTAACTTCGCGACCCCGTTCGCCGATCAGCCCAACGACGATAATGTCGGCCTCGGTGAAGCGGGTCATCATGCCCAACAGCACACTCTTGCCGACGCCGGTACCGGCAAACAGCCCGAGCCGCTGGCCGCGACCGACCGTCAACAAGCCGTTGATGGAGCGAATGCCCACGTCCAGCGGCTCGCTGATCGGGTGACGCTTGAGCGGGTTGATCGTCGGCCCGTCCATCGGCACCCAGTCTTCGGCCTTCATTCCGCCCTTGCCGTCCAGCGCACGACCGGCGCCATCAAGCACCCGTCCGAGCATGCTCATGCCCATCGGCAGACGACCGGTATCAGCCAACGGCACCACGCGGGCACCGGGCGCGATGCCGGCGACGCTGCCGACCGGCATCAGAAAGACCTTGCTGCCGGAGAAGCCCATGACTTCGGCTTCGACCTGCACCGGATGGTAACTGTCGTCGTTGATCACCATGCAGCGGCTGCCCATGGCGGCGCGCAAGCCTTCGGCTTCGAGGGTCAGGCCGACCATGCGCAGCAAGCGGCCTTCAAGAATTGGTGCGCCGGCCAGCTCCGTGGCCTCGGCGTAACTGCCCAGGCGCTTGGCGAAGCTGGTGCGATCAAGGCGCATCGGGATCTGCTTCCGGTTCTGATTCGACGGCAGGCTTGGTGTCGATCGGTAACTCCAGGCTCAGGTCCGGCTCGGCCGGGTGCAGCGCCTGTTCATGCAATTGATCGAACAGCTTGTCCATGACCCGGGCGACGCGGGTTTCAACGGTGGCGTCGATACGACTGTGCTCAGTCTCGACCCGGCAACCACCAGGCAACAACGCTTCGTCCTCGACGATGCGCCAGGTTTCTTCATGGCGCTCGCGCAGAGCTTTGACCTGCTCGAAATCCTGCGGATTGATGTACAACCGCACGTTGCCCACGCCCAGCGGCAACAGCTTGAGGGCTTCGCGCATGACGTGTTCGATCTGTGTCGAGTCAATCGCCAGTTCGCGCTGAATCACCTGTCTGGTGATGTGCTGAACGAGGTCGACCAGCGACTTTTCGATCTGGGTGTCCTGCTCGGCGATGGGCTCGAACAGGTTGGCCATCAACTGCTCCAGGGCAGCGACTTTCGGCAACAGGACGGCCTCTGCTTCCTGACGGACCTTGAGCGTAGTGCTGTGAAAACCTTCTTTTTCACCCGTCGCAAAGCCTTCGTTGTAGGCCTCCTGGCGAATGCTTTCGAGCTCTTCGAGGGTCAGTGGCTGGACTTCTTCCAGCGGCACTTCTTCCATTTCCGGCGGCTCGGGCTCAGGCTCCGGCTCGGGTTCCGGCACATGCGGGTCGAAACTGGGCAGCGACCAGACATCGAAACCACCGACGTCCTTGGCACGGATCAGGTCGGTGTTGGACTCATCATGTTTGGACGACATAGTGACCTTAGATCATCTCTTCGCCGCCCTTCCCGCCGAGAACGATTTCTCCGGCTTCGGCCATACGGCGAGCAATGGTGAGGATTTCTTTCTGTGCGGTTTCCACGTCGCTGACACGTACCGGGCCTTTGGCCTCGAGGTCGTCGCGCAACAGTTCGGCCGCCCGTTTGGACATGTTCTTGAAGATCTTCTCTTTGACGCCTTCGTCGGAACCTTTGAGGGCCAGGACCAGCACGTCGGAGGACACTTCGCGCAGCAACGCCTGAATCCCGCGGTCGTCGACATCGGACAGGTTGTTGAACACGAACATGAGGTCTTCGATCTGACCGGACAGGTCTTCGTCGACTTCGCGGATCGAGTCCATCAACTGACCTTCGATCGAGCTGTCGAGGAAGTTCATGATGTCGGCCGCACGCTTGATGCCACCCAGGGTGGTGCGCGAGGCATTCGAGTTGCCGGAGAACTGCTTTTCGAGAATCTGGTTGAGTTCTTTCAGGGCGGCTGGCTGCACGGTGTTCAGCGAGGAAACCCGCAGAATGATGTCCAGTCGTACCTTGTGGTCGAAGTTGCCCAGCACTTCGCCGGCCTGGTCCGGGTCAAGATACGCCACCACGATCGCCTGGATCTGCGGGTGCTCGTAACGGATCACGTCGGCGACCGCGCGCGGCTCCATCCATTTCAAGCTATCAAGGCCACTGGTGTTGCCGCCCAGCAGGATCCGGTCGATCAGGCCGTTGGCCTTGTCTTCGCCCAGCGCTTGGGTGAGCATTTTGCGCACGTAGTCGTCGGAGCCGACGCCCAGGCTGGTCTGATCGCCGACGATATCGACGAACTCGCTCATCACCTGTTCGACTTGCTCGCGGTGCACATTACCCATCTGCGCCATGGCCACACCCACACGCTGGACCTCTTTGGGCCCCATGTGGCGCAGCACTTGCGCGGCATCGGTAGACCCCAGGGACAGCAGCAGAATCGCGGCTTTATCAACCCGGGACAGTTTGGCGACAGCGGCTCGGTTATCACTCATCTGCGTTAATCCACTCTTTCACGACCTGGGCCACACGGCCCGGGTCTTCTGCCACCAGACTCTTGATTGCGTTCAACTGTGCATCATAGCCTTCGCTCGGGCTCGGCAGCAGGATGCTTTGCGGGCCGCCGAGGCTGACGCGGTCGTTGGCCAGTTCGCCATCCAGGCCGCCCATGCCGCCGAGTTCCACGTCGCTGCCAAAACCGGCCAGCTGCTTGCCTTTGCCGCCATTGGTGATGTTGTTGAGCACCGGACGCAGCACACCGAACACCAGTATCAGGATGAACAAGACACCCAGCACTTGCTTGACGATGTCCCAGAACCAGGGCTGGGAGTAGAACGGAATATCGGCAATCACTTCACCGCGCTCGGCGGAGAACGGCATGTTGATCACACTAACGCTGTCGCCACGGCTGGCGTCGAAACCGACGGCGTCCTGTACCAGACGGGTGAAGCGCGCCAATTCGTCGGCGCTCCACGGTGCACGGGTGGTTTCGCCGTTGGCCGCGTTGATCTTGACCTGATCGTCCACCACTACCGACACCGACAGGCGGTTCAAACGCCCTTGTTGTTGCTTGGTGTGGCTGATGGAACGGTCGAGTTCAAAGTTCTTGGTGGATTGTTGACGCTTGTCCGCCGGGTACGGTGCCAGCATCGGCTGGCCGGTGGCCGGGTCCATGATTTGCTGACCGTTGGCATCCAGCAGCGGCTGGCCTGGCTGCACCATGCCGGCTGACGCGGTAGCGCCACCGGTGGTTTGCGGCGCGGAGGCCGGCGCTGGCGGTTGGTTGCTCAGGGCACCCGGCACGCCTTGCGGGCCATTGCTGGTGGTGCGTTGTTCGTTAACGGACTGCTCGCTGCGCAACGCCGGTTGGTCCGGGTTGAATTGCTCCGAGGTCGACTCGACAGCACTGAAATCCACGTCCGCCGAGACTTCCGCTTTATAGCGGTCGTTGCCCAACACCGGTTGCAGGATGTTGTGCACACGCTGAGTGAGCATGCTTTCCATGCGACGGCTGTAATCGAATTGCTTGCCGGCCATGGTCAGTTCAGAGTTCTCCGCCTGATCCGAGAGCAAGTTGCCCTTCTGGTCGACGACGGTGATCTGCGATTTGCTCAATTCCGGAACGCTGGTCGCGACCAGGTTGATGATCGCCACCACCTGGCCCGGCTCCAGCGAGCGACCGGAATACAGCTCAACCAGCACCGAAGCACTCGGCTTGCGCTCGTCGCGCACGAACACCGAACTCTTCGGAATCGCCAGATGCACGCGGGCACCCTTGACGTTGTTCAGGCTGGAGATGGTCCGGGCCAGTTCGCCTTCGAGGCCACGACGATAACGGGTCGCTTCCATGAACTGGCTGGTGCCGAGCCCCTGATCCTTGTCGAGGATCTCGAAACCGATGTTGCCGTCGCTGGGAGTGACACCAGCGCCCGCGAGTTTCAGACGCGCACGGGACAAGTCATCGGCCTTGACCAGCAAGGCACCGGAGTTCGGTTCAACGGTATAGGGAATGTCAGCGGCAGCCAGGGTATCCATGACTTGCTTGGCGTCCATACCTGCAAGGCTGCCGTACAGAGGCCGGTAGTCCGGCTGCTGGGACCACAACACCACGGCGAAGCCAATCGCCACGCTCGCAGCCAGGCCGACCAACAGGCCCACCTGACGCAACATGGTCATCTCGGAGAGGTTTTCCAGGAAAGACAAGCCGAACAGCGGCGGTTTGCCGTCTATCGGAGTGGCCTTGGCCGGAACGTTATCGGCGACTGCTTCTGCCATGACTCAATCTCGTCCTTAAACCGGCATCTGCATGATGTCTTGGTAGGCCTGAACCAGCTTGTTACGCACTTGGGTCAACGCCTGAAAAGACACGCTGGCTTTCTGCGAAGAAATCATCACGTCCGTCAGGTCGACGCCACTCTTGCCGATTTCGAAGGCACTGGCCAACTGACTGGAAGCCTGCTGGGTGTCGTTCACTTTATTGACGGCCTGACCGAGCATGTCGGAAAAGCTGCTGCCACTCATTTCAGGGACGGCGGCAGTCGATTTCGGCGCAGACATGGCGTCCATTTGCATGGAGCGCATATCCAGCATCAACCGATTGAATTCAATACCTTGGCTCATGGTCTACTCTCATTGGCGACCCGCAATTTTTTGACACTCACTCGGCGGGTAGTGAGGTGTTAGCAACAAGGGTGCCAGCTCCGTGGCCGCTCTGAACAAAAGCCTGTCCTTCGCTCTCGCTCCTACAAAATAAATCAGGTGGCGAACAAGTACGCTTCAACGTCCATTCCGGCATCACGCATTTGCGCCAGCTTGTAGCGCAGGGTGCGCGGACTGATGCCCAAACGCTCCGCCGCTTCTTTGCGACGCCCCCGTTCGGAGCGCAAGGTGTCGATGATCATCTGGAATTCGCGGCGACGCAGATCGTCGCCCAGCGCACCGGCAGACTCGGATTCGACCTCCGCAACCCGCAACGCCACGACGGCCAATGCCGGTAACGGCGCACAGGCAACAGGCCCGACCAGGCAGAAATCCTGCGGCTGGATCACACCGCCCTGCTGCAGAATCAATGCGCGCTGAATCGCGTTGTCCAACTCCCGCACGTTGCCCGGCCATGGGTAACCGATCAGGCACGCCTGCGCCTCGGGCGACAGTCGAGCCGCAGCATGCTTCATTTTATTGACGTGTTTGGTCAGCAGCCGCTCAGCAAGCGGCAGGATGTCGGCGGTGCGTTCGCGCAACGGACGCCAGGCCAATGGAAACACGGACAGGCGATAGTAAAGGTCTTCACGGAAACGCCCGGCAGCCACTTCCCCGGCCAGATCACGGTTGGTGGTCGCCACAACCCGAATGTCCAGCGTGATCGGCTTGCGCGCGCCAACCCGCTCGACTTCACGCTCCTGCAACACCCGCAGCAATTTGGCTTGAAGACCAAGGGGCATTTCGGAGATTTCGTCGAGCAGAATGGTTCCGCCGTCGGCCTGCTCGAACTTGCCGGCCTGCGCCGCGATGGCGCCAGTGAACGAGCCCTTTTCGTGTCCGAACAACGTGGCCTCGAGCATGTTGTCGGGAATCGCCGCGCAGTTGATCGCGATAAACGGCTGACTGGCGCGATGAGAATGCTGATGGATGTAACGCGCCAACACCTCTTTACCGGTCCCGGACTCGCCGGAGATCAATACCGTAGAATCACTGCGCGCCACCCGCGCAGCCAATTCCAACAATTGTGCGCTCGCCGGTTCGAAGGCTACAGGCCCTTCAATGTCGGCAGCGCCGAGACTGCCCAACGCATGCCGAGCGACCAGATCCAGCAAGGCCTTTGGCTCGAACGGCTTGACCAGATAATCCGCCGCACCCTGACGCATCGCATCGACTGCCCGCTCTACCGCGCCATGCGCCGTCATCAGCAACACCGGCAGCTGCGGCTGGCGAGCACGCAGCAATCCAAGCAGTTGATGACCGTCCATGCCCGGCATGTTGACGTCACTGAGCACCAGGTTGAACGCCTCGGTTCCGACGGCGTCCAGCGCCTCTTCCGCCGAACCCACAGCGGTGTAGTCATGCCCTGCGAGCAACAACGTATCGGCCAGCGCTTCGCGTAACGCGCGGTCATCCTCGACCAGTAAAACCTTGATCCCCATGTCGTTCACTCCACTCCCTGAGCACTGCGCTTCTCATCAGAAAAAAGCGGCAGAATCACCTGCGCGCAGGTGCCACGGCCCAACCGCGAGCGCAACTGCAATTCTCCCTGATGGGCACGAGCCACTGCCTTGACCACGGTCAGGCCAAGGCCGGTCCCGGTAGTTTTAGTGGTAAAGAATGGCTCGCCCAAACGCGCCAGCACTTTTGTATCGATGCCGCTGCCGCTGTCGCTGACGCAGACACGCAGGTTGTTGTCTCGGGTGTAGAGATGGACTTTCAAGCGCACGTCGCCGGCACTGGCCTGGATCGCGTTCTCGATCAGATTGAGTATCGCCCCGACCAGCGTGTCACGATTGCACAACAGCTCTCCCGCATGACTGTCGCATTGCCAGCGAACCGGCAAATCCTGCACGTGGGTCAGCGCCGCTGCCTGCAAGGACTGCAACAGCATTTTCGGGGTGATGCGATCGGTCAGCGGCAGCTCGCCACGAGCGAACACCAGCATGTCGCGCACTTGATGCTCCAGCTCATGCAAACGCTCTTTAAGCCGTCCGGCAAATCGTTGCTGCGTGGCAACCGGCAGCTCTTGCTCGGTCAAATGACTGGCATAGAGCAATGCGGCGGACAACGGCGTACGAATCTGGTGAGCCAGCGACGCGACCATTCGACCGAGAGACGACAGACGTTCGTGGCGAGCCAACTGGTCCTGCAGATGACGGGTTTCGGTCAGGTCGTTGAGCAACACCAACTGGCCAGGCTCTGCGTCCAGCGAGCGAGTGGCGATCGACAGGCGCCGACCGTCCTTGAGCGATATCTCGTGCCCATCGTCTTCACGCGGCGCGAAGCAACGGGCAATGACATGACGCCACAGCTCGCCTTCAAGGGGCAGGCCGAGCAGTTCACAGGCAGCGGGATTGGCTTCGCGCACAATGCCTTGAGCGTCGATGACAATAACCCCGCCGGGCAATAGATCGAGGAGGTTTTGCAGACGGTTGGCCAGGCGTTCTTTTTCCGCGAGTTCCTGCATGCGCTGAGCGCTGACCACCGCCAGCTCCCCCTTGAGCTCGGTGACCCGGGCTTCGAGCATGCTGTAGGAGTCGGTCAACTGGCTGGACATCTGATTGAACAGCGCGAAAGCCTGCTCAAGGCCAAGCCGGCTTGCCTGCTCTACGGACGACGTTTGACCCGAAGCATCAGGGACAGGAGACATCTGGGCGGCTTGGGGCATCGGGCTCTCTCGCTTGGCTGACCGTCAGTTAAACGGAACGTTGCGAGGGATGTAGCAATACCCGTGCCTAAAAAAAACCGCCTACAAATGAACGACTTGAAAAACAGGCGTCAATCATCCGCCTGTTCATCACCCTCGCGGCGGCTCATGCCGTACTTGCGCATCTTCTCTACCAGCGTGGTACGACGGATCCGCAGCCGCTCGGCAGCACGCGCCACGATGCCATTGGCATCATCCAGCGCCTGCTGAATCAGGCCTTGTTCCAGACCACCGAGGTAGTCTTTCAGGTCCAGGCCTTCCGGTGGCAGCATGGCGTTGGCCGTGAAGTCCGGAGTATGACCGTTGATGGCCACGCGCTCCTCAAGATCGCTGCGCAGGCTGTCGACCAACTGTTCATCTTCATCATCGACGTAGCGGAATTTTTTCGGCAGCTCGACGACGCCGATGACCCCGTACGGATGCATGATCGCCATGCGCTCCACCAGGTTGGCGAGTTCGCGAACGTTGCCCGGCCAGCCGTGACGGCACAGCGACATGATCGCCGCGGAGTTGAAACGGATCGAACCGCGCTTTTCATGTTCCATGCGCGAGATCAATTCGTTCATCAGCAGCGGAATATCTTCGACACGTTCGCGCAGCGGCGCCATCTCGATCGGGAACACGTTCAGGCGGTAGTACAAGTCTTCGCGGAAGGTGCCGATCTCGATCATGCTTTCGAGATTCTTGTGGGTCGCTGCAATGATGCGCACATCGACGCTTTGGGTCTTGTTGCTGCCCACGCGCTCGAAAGTGCGTTCCTGAAGTACGCGCAGCAGCTTGACCTGCATCGGCAGCGGCATGTCGCCGATCTCGTCGAGGAACAGCGTGCCGCCATTGGCCAGTTCGAAGCGTCCGGCGCGGCTGGTGATTGCACCGGTGAAGGCGCCCTTCTCATGACCGAACAATTCGCTTTCCAGCAACTCGGCCGGGATCGCCCCGCAGTTGACCGGAACGAACGGCGCATCACGACGCTTGGAGTGATAGTGCAGGTTACGCGCGACCACTTCCTTGCCGGTGCCGGACTCGCCGAGGATCAGCACACTGGCGTCGGTGTCGGCGACTTGCTGCATCATCTGGCGGACGTGTTGAATCGCCCGGCTGGTGCCGACAAGACTGCGGAAAAGATTGGGTTCACGGTGACGTCCGCGCTCGCGCGCCTGGTCATACATCTCGCGATAGACCTGGGCACGGTGCAACGAATCGAGCAGTTTGCTGTAGCTGGGCGGCATTTCCAGGGTCGAAAGCACTCGGCGACGCTGGTCTTCAGGCAGGTCAACGGAAGAATTATCGCCCATTAACAAAACCGGAAGGAACTCATCCCAGGTAGAGAGTGTCTTTAACAAGCCCGGAAGTGCACCAGGAGCATTGACTGTCCCGATGAGGACACAGATCACTTCACGACTTGATGACAAAGAGCCGACAGCCTGCTGCCAGTCATGGCTACCGCAGGGTAAATTTTCTTCGCCAAGAAAATTTAAAATCACCGCCAGGTCGCGGCGGCGGACGCTATCGTCATCAATCAGCAGAATTTTGGTTTCACGCCACATGCAATAGCAACTTCCCTAGTCAACTCAATGCCCGAAATGATGGGGCAAGCTAGACGCTTGCAGACACGTTATGCCTGTAGACGCCTGAAATCTGGAACCAGCCACTAGTTAAGTCAAAAAACCGTGCACAGTCAAATTTATGGCGCACTATGTTTGGATTAACTGGGGATTAATTAGCCAAACAGATGGTAAACCTTTGCTGCGTTCTGTGCTTGATGGATCTGCGACATCTCGTCAACTATTGCTTGTCGCTCCCCTGTCGCCGCCTCCAGAAGCTGCTTGTACACCCCCAGCAACTCCTCAAGATTGTCGCGCAAGGCAGCCTCGTCCACCGAAGCTTCACTCAAGACATCTTCCATGCAGGAACGACAAGCCAGATCCAATTCACCAATGGCTTCCCAGTTTCGCTCGGCCAGGGCACCGACCAAGCCTTCACGGGTTTCTTCGATTCGCTGCAAAACAAGACTCATGGTGATCTCCTTAAAACTGCGGACCCGGCGCGGCGATAGCGTCCCAGCCGTCCTTGACGGTGCGAAGCAGATCGGCGACTTCGTCGAGAATCTTTGGATCGGTTTTGACGTTCGCTTCTGTCAGACGCTTCATCATGTAGGTGTAGAGCTTGTCCAGCTCCCCCACAGACTCAACAGAATTTTCCAGGTCCAGACCTTCGCGCAAGCCGCCGATGATCCCGATCGCCTTGCCGATGAAAATGCCTTTGTTGGGGATATCCTTGCGCTCCATGGCACCCTTGGCCTGAGCGATGCGATCCAGGCCACCCTCCATGAGCATTTGCACCAGGCGATGGGGGCTGGCTTCGGAAGTCTGGGCCTGAGCGCCAATCTTCTGGTACTGCCGAAGGGCTAACATCGGGTTCATGCTGTACCTCATCAAAACTTTGTGATTCGTATAGCCAGTGTATCGACACCGCGTCAAAAATCTTTAGATCTAAACAAAAAAAGCCCGACAAGCGGAATTCGCTGCCGGGCTTTTGGCGCTGGCGCGCTATGAAGCGTTTTTCTGTGCGTTCATTGCATCGAACATCGAGGTAATGTTGCTCGCCGTCGCCTTGAGCTTGCCGACCAGCGTGTCCATGTCGTTGTACTTTTTGGTCAGCACGGCTGTCAGCGTTTCAATCCGGCGATCCAGTGCTTCTTGCTGGCTGGCCAGGTTGGTTTTAACCTTCGCCAGGCTCGTTGAACGCGCATCAAGGATGCCTTCGCTGCCGGTAACGGTATAAGGCGTCAGCATCGTATTCATTCGTTCCAGCAAACCCTTGGCCGCATCACCGGTTGCCGTCGGGTCACCCAGAAACAGCGTCTGAATCTCACCACCCAGTTTCTGCGTGGTCATCGCCGTAGTGAACTTGGCACTGTCGAAATCGAGGGCGCCGGTTTTCTGGTTGGTGGTAATACCCAACTGCGAAAGCACGGTCAGTTTGTCGCCTGCACCGGTACTGGCCAACGGCTCACGGATCGATGCCAGGATACCCCGAGCCAGCGGGTCACCGGTCAATGCGGCGGCAACGGTTGGCTTGCCATCTTTATCCAGCGTGGGCTTGGTCAGCGTATTGACGGTAGTGACAACCTGGTTGTAAGCGTCGACAAAGGCCTGGACCGATTTTTTCAAACCGTCACTGTTCGGCCCGACTGTCACAGTTGACGTCACACCACCACCTGCCACCAGGTTCAGTGTCAGGCCGGAAATAGCGCCGTCCACGGTGTTGGATTTGCTGGTGATTGCCAGTCCGTCAACCGTGAACTTGGCGTCCGCAGCGAGTTCGCCGATGGCACCGGCCGAGGTCGCCGTGGGCGTGGTGCCCATTTTTTGACCTGCCGTGATTTCCAGGCCAGGAATATCACTGAGCGTGATGTCGGAGCCTGAACCGGTAACGGTAGACCCCATGACCAGACGCGAACCGAAAGAGTCAGTGACAATGTTGGCACTGAAACCATTGGCGCCTTGCTGGGTGTTGATCGCATCCCGTACAGACTGCAACGTTGCGCCGGCGGGAATGACGACAGGTCGGCTAATGCCATTTTGAGTGATATTGAGCGTACCACTCGGAATGGCGCTGCTAGGGCCACCGGCAAACGCAGCAGTCGCCACTTTGGACGAGGTCGCAAGGGTGTCGACCTTGATGACATAAGTGCCGTTGACCGCCGAGTTGCTGGCGACTGAGGTCAGCACTTTGGGATCGGAACTCGTGGCGGTGTAACCCAAGAACTGCGGGGTCGTGGTACTACCGAGGTTTTTGATCGCGGTCTGGAAATTCGCGAGGACACTCTTGAGGGTCCCGATACCGGAAATCTGCGAAGTATTGGTGGTCGTCTGTCGGTTGATCTGACTCTGCTTGGCCGACTTATCAGCATCAACCAAGGCTTTGACGATAGCACCGGTGTCAAGCCCGGAGCCTAACCCCAGACCCGGTAGAATTGGACTTGCCATGTGGGACTCCCTTCAGTGTGTCGCCGGCCTTTTGACCATTACAACGCCCAAAAGAACATAGCAACAAAATTCATGCCAGCTGTCAGACTTTAGCGCTGAACAACAGACTGCTTGCATCATTCAAACTATTGGCCAGCTTGAGGACTTCTTCGTTGGGGATCTGGCGAACCACTTCACCCGAGTCGCTGGCAATCACTTTAACAATTACTTTGCCTGAAGGCTCATCGATCGAGAACTCCAGGTTGCGCTTGACCGATTGAACGAACTTTTCAATTTCCTGAACGGCCATCTTCAGTTTGTCCCGCTCGGTTACCGCGTCTTTTGGCTCATCCTTGACCGTTGCCACTGTAGCAGCATCGGCTCGAGGCTTCTCCACCGGCTTGTCAGCAACAGTCGTCGCCGGCTTCGCAGCTGGATAAGACAAGTTCAGCTTCACGCTCATATCCATGTCCATCACCTCTTAAACTAAAAAAGCGAGAGAGCGCGCGTGCGCACTCCCCCGCCAAAACTCACCCAGCTATTACTGAAGCAGTTTCAGTACAGCGGATGGCAGTTGGTTGGCCTGGGCCAGAACTGCGGTAGAAGCTTGTTGCAGAGTTTGTTGCTTGGTCAGCTGTGCAGTTTCAGCAGCGAAGTCGGTATCTTGTACGCGGCTACGTGCAGCTTCGGCGTTTTCGTTGATGTTTTGCAGGTTGGAGATGGTGGTGGAGAAACGGTTTTGAGCAGCACCGAGGTCAGCACGAGTGGCGTTGATGTTCGCCAGTGCAGCGTCGATAGCCGATACAGCCGACAGTACTGCCGAGTGGTTGGCTGCGTTGGAAGTACCGGAAATGGTAGTACCGGTCATGCCCAGGGCGCTGGCGTCGAAGCTGGTCGACAGGGTCAGGGTGATCTGGTTGTCGGAAGTAGTACCCGCACCAACCTGGAATTCCATCGCACCAGCAGTACCGTCGATCAGAGCCTTGCCGTTCAGGTTAGTGGACTTGGCAATACGGGTCAGTTCGTCGATGGACTGTTTGTATTCTTTGTCCAGAGCGGTACGGTCAGCAGTGCCGTTGGAGTCGTTTCGCGATTGCAGTGCGATTTCACGCATACGCTGCAGGATGTTGGACGATTCTTGCAGAGCGCCTTCAGCGGTCTGAGCGATCGAAACACCGTCGTTGGCGTTTTTGATAGCCATGGTCTGACCACGGATCTGCGAGGTCATACGGGTAGCGATTTGCAGGCCGGCGGCGTCGTCTTTAGCGCTGTTGATTTTCAGGCCGGAAGACAGGCGAGTCATCGAAGTCGACAGAGCGTCGGAAGCGCGGTTCAGGTTTTTCTGAACGTTCAGCGAAGTAGTGTTGGTGTTTACTGTCAAAGCCATGACGAATTCCTCGTTGGTTGGGTACTGCGGCTTCCGGCCCTGGCAACCGCCGGGTATGGCCTAGAGAACCTTCGTAATAGTTATCGTCGCGAATGCAGGTTGCTTTAGGGCATTTTGAAAAAAATTTGCCATCACACTGCCACCCTCAATGAAACAAGGGCTTGGCGGCTATCCAATCCAAAAAAGTGACGTCAGGGAATTGCCGGTAACGGGACAGCGAGGACTCGCCTGTACCGGCATATTGTCAAAAAGCCTTAACCGGCGGTGGCCGCTTCCAACAATTGGGGCAACTCATGGTCGAGATAATCAGCCAGTGCCAACCAATCCTGCGCCTCCTGACAGGCAAGCATGTCAGTGAGCAAAACTGTCCAGCGAGATTGAACCTCGACATTCTCACACCCCATCGCGGACTGCACATCACTGCATATCTGGACCATGATCAGCGCAGCTTCGACATCTCGCCCAAGACGGAACAAAACAGCACACTGCCGCGCCTCGGCAACCAGGGAGGTTTCAGTCATCGTGTGAGCTCCGGGTGAAACGTCGTGCCGACGATCATCGCCCCTGCCCGACTGCTGTTATAGAAAGTCACCCCAGGGTACCCGGCGATGTACCGTTCCAGCTCGCACAAGTAACTGCGGAAATTGAGCTGCGTCTTGACCCGCCGACCGTGACCATCAAGGACCCAGTGCCGGGCAGCGCCCACTTGCGGCCCAAGATCACCGTCATTCCAGCCGGCATGGGTCTTGTTGTTCGGGAAAGCAAAGTCGGCACCGAACAGAGTGATCTGGCTGGCACCCATGTGTACCGCCAGGTCCACCGCCGGGTGAATCACACTGCCACCGACAAAGAGTTGGGCCTTGGGCAATAACTGGCGCATATCCTTGTAGACAGGACTGGCGGAGTAGGCCACGTAACGCTTGCCTTGCCAGCCTCCCAAAACCTCTGGATCGACCGTAGGCATGTAGACCAGCGTGATATCGCTCGTGTCATCGCACGGCAAATGTCGCGTCGAGATACGCTGATCGATCGTGACCACCACATCCGGTCTGATCCCATGCGCGACAAGTGGCCGGTAGGCGGTATCGACGCAAATGAACAGCGGCCGCAGCGCCTGTTCCCGTAGCGTACGCAGCGTGTCGAAGTGCTGTTCCAGGCTCGGCCCGGTGCCAATGACAAACACCTCTCTGCCGGAACAGGTGGCAAACAGCTCGGCTGCATCGGCATCGGCGCGAACACGCTCGACACACGCCTGCAATCGCTCGGCAATTTGCGGATTGTCGGCAGCGAAATCGCGATTGTTGAAGGTCAAGTGGGTTTCACTGATCAAACGGTCGCGGATCTTGGCGTTGAAGTCGTCCGCCAGCACCAGCTCCGAAGGCAACGCGAAGAACGGCAACTGGATTTCCGCCAGATCGCCGGCGTACAGCAGCACCACTCGCGAATCCCCGAGCCACGGCTGTTGATCGAGCAGTTGCAGCACCAGGGCAAACACCGCGCCGTTCAGAATGTGTACGTACAAACGCTCAAGCCCGGCACGCTCCAGCAATTGCAGCTGTAAATCACCCAGCCCGGTGCCATAGACATGCACCACCGGACTGTCCACGGGCAAGCTGTCGGCCTGAAGCAACGCTTCGCGAGTTCGATCATGGCGACTGGTCAACTGAATGCCATCGATGCTCAACGTCGAGCCCAGGCCTTCCACCAGATCAGCGTGCAAGGCGGCACTGTTCTCCACCGACAGTCGATGCCAGACCTTGGGCCAGCGCCGCTGAATCAACTCGCCGTTGCGCTCAAAGAACTCGCTCATGGAGCCTCGCTTTTCATTCGTGCAAAAAAATAGCGCTCAAGGTTACACCTTGAACGCTTTTTTTGTGCCTGGCTTTTGAAGGATCAAGGGCGATAGATAATCGCCGAACCCCATGACAAACCAACGCCGAAACCGCTCAACGCCACGCGCTTCCAGGTGGAATCGAGCACGTGTTTTTCCAGCAGCAGCGGGATGCTCGACGACACCGTGTTGCCGGTCTCGACCATGTCTTTGATGAACTTCTCCGGCTCCCCTTCGAAACGTCGCGCCACGGCATCGACAATCGCAGCACTTCCCTGGTGGATGCAAAAAGCATCGATATCGTCAGCGGTCAGCTGCGAATCGGCCAGCAGTTCGTGCAAATGCGCCGGAACTTTAAGCAGTGCAAAATTGAACACCTGACGACCGTTCATGAAGAACACCCCGTCAGTCACCTTCAGATGCGGCGCCCCGGAACCGTCGGTGCCAAACTTGGCCTTGCCCAATTGCCATGGCGCGTTTTCACCCATCCAGGTCGCGGTGGCGGCATCACCAAACAACATGGTGGTGTTGCGGTCTTCCGGATCGACGATTTTCGAGTACGGATCAGCGGTGATCAACAGGCCATTCTTCAAGCCCGCGGCTTCCATGAAACCCTTGATCGCGTAGATGCCGTAGACGTAGCCGGAGCAGCCCAGGGAAATATCGAACGCGGCGACAGTGGTCGGCAGGCCCAGTTTGTCCTGAACGATGGCTGCGGTGTGCGGCAGGCCTTCTTCGTCGCCGTTCTGGGTAACGACGATCAGTACGTCGATGTCTTCACGTTTCAAGTCGGGATTGTTGGCGAACAGCGCGTTGGCTGCTTCGACACACAGGTCCGAGGTTTCCTGACCGGCGTCTTTGCGCGGTAGGAAGGCCGAACCGATCTTGCCCAGGATGAATTCTTCATCCTTTTCGAATTTTGCACCTTGTGCGTAATTGTCCACGCCGGCTACAGGAACGTAGCTCGCAATGCTTTTTATGCCAATCATTACGGCTTCCCAATAATAAACAGCCCAATACCACCGCTCGTAATGATTCGAGGGGCGCCGACAAACGGATAAAAACACCGCCTCATCGAGGCGACAACGGGAAGAATAAAAGGCTATCACTGGACCCAAAACAGGCCAGGCGCCACCTTCCCTATTAATACAATACAGTGAAGATGCGCGTTATGACTCGCAGGTCACGCTATTTTGCCGAATCAGCGCCATAAGAGGCTATTCGACCAAAGGGCGCAGCGGCCTGAAAGTGTGCGGCCAGGACGCTTGGGAGTGCGTCAAGGTCCGGGATGGATACTTGCGCATCGTAGCCCGGCAGCGCCACGACGTTGCGATGCCCACCGGTCTGCACCCGAACGGTCAATGCCCCCAGAGGGTTGAGGTTGACGAAATCCTTGGAGGGGTTGTCACCGACATAAACCATGTCGGCCCAGCGACAGCCTTCTGCCTGGCGAATACGCTCGAAGCAGTGAAGGGACGGCTTGGCATGGCGGATACCAAAACGATGCGTGATCAGGACCCGTCGAAACGTTGAAAAGAGCGCCAGTGCATCGACTTTGTTTCTCTGCACGATCTTGTGCCCGTCAGTGACGAGATAGAGCGGAACTTGCCCACGGTACCGATCAAGTACGGCGCGGGCAGCGGGGAACAATTCGAGACTCGGGCGATGATGGCGATAGATGTTCACGCACGCGGTCACGCGAGCCTTCGACCACTGTCCATGCGACTCAAGCCATCGGTCGAATACCCGCCCTCGCCCCTCGCGCTGCAGCACGTTCAGCATCAAACCCAGCGAACGTTCAGCGTTCCAGCCGAAGACATCCTCGCCATGGCGGGCCACGGCGCCCAACCCGCTAGTGACGAAGCTGCTCTCGTCATAGAGCGTATCGTCAAGGTCAAAAATCAGGATCATGCAGCACCAGATCGGCGGGCAGACGAATTTGTCTGACCTCGCCGGCAATACGTTTGAAAACAGGTGACAGCCCCAGCCCGAAAGCCTCGCCAAGGCTCCAGTAAAGGACGTCCAGCCCAGCCGCAATGGCGGTGGTGGAGGCACCGCCAAAACGAGGATTGCATTCAATGATGCGCATCGTGTCGCCAATGACGATGGCTTGCATCACCACGGGACCGCGCAAGTCCAGCGCCTCCAGGGCACGAACGGCTTCACGCTCAAGCACTTCATTGCGAAAAGTGGTCGTTATCTGCGATTCGCCAGCGATCACACGGTCGCGTCGGCGCAGCAGGACACCCACCACCGAACCTTCGCGATCAAGCCAGCCGTCGATACTGATTTCCGGCCCGGGCACAAACGCCTGATAGATCGGAGCCTCCAGGTTTTTCGCGTGATGGCGAGCGGCATCGATAGGCAAATCAAGCCCGATCGCCCGGGAACCCGCGCCGTAACGCTCTTTGACCACGTAAGGTCCGGCTCCGACGACCTCGGGTGTCATCGCCGCCTCAATGACCGGCAGGCCTACCTGTTTGCCGAAGCGAGCGAAAGCGAGTTTATCGAGGCAACGCTCAACGGCCTCGGGGTTGGAAACGACGACTGAGATTCCCGCTTCACAGAGCGTTGCACGGTGGCGCGCCCAAAAGGCCAACTCGCCATCGCGAGTCGGAAAAACCACCGTAATCCCTCGCTCGCGACAGCCTTGAATCAGCGCCGGCAGCTCAGCGTCAGTCACGGGTGGCATCTGCCAGAACCCGTCAGCCACATAGCGCGCGGGGGCTTCAGGATCAAGATCGCCAGCAATCACGCGAGCCTCGGGATGTATCCGCCGGACAGCGTCCTGCATCGCACGCACCAACGGTGCCTTACGCGAAGCCGAGGTGACGAGCACATGCCGAGCCGTGCCTTTCAAGGGCGTCTGATTGTCGTTCACTGGCCATTCTTCCATTCGCAGGCGAGCAAGCCGTGGGCAAACGAGTCAGTGGGTTTACCGTCAATCAGCACGTGCTCGCGCAAACGTCCCTCACATTGGAACCCCGATGCCTCAAGGGTCGCGATGTGGCGAGTGCGGTGCGCAAACGTTTCGGTGCACAGGCGCCGCAGTCCGAGATCATCAAAGGCCAGTCGTTTCATCAAGTCAAGGAAACGCAAAAACAGGGCGATGAGTTCGTCTGAGTTCTTTTCGAGTTCCGGGGTGAGCAAAAATGAAACCTCGGCCCGGCGATTCGCCCAGGAAATGTGGACCAGCCCACCGTACCCGATCAAGACACCAGCACGTTCCAGCGCGACCAACACCTGCGACGGCTCCAGGCTTTCGGTCTGCGGCCAGACATGCTCGGCAAAATAGTGCGCCTGCTGGTCTCGCGAGATCGGAGCCGTTTGGCGCAGCACGTCCATCTGGGCATTTCGCCATTGCCGGATCGCTTCGATGTCAGCCGGTTGAACCGCTCGGACCTCAAGCAGCCCGTCCGATAGCGTCGGAGTCGGCATCACCTGGTATCGAATGGCCTCTGTACTCATTCGATCACCAGATACGAAGTCAGCGGGTTGGATGGATCACGCCGTATGGCGTAACGAGACAACCCCAGTACTTCGCGCACGGCGATGGTTTCGCCGGGAAATTGCTCTGTATTGAGCTCGTCAAACGCCAGAATGCTGCCCTTGGTCAAATACGGCAGGATCGCCTCGAGACAATCGCGGGTCGGCTTATAAATATCGAAGTCAAAATAGGCCAGTGCCACGATGGTTTCAGGATGATTCTTGAGATATCCGGGAAGCGTCAGCGTGGCATCCCCTTGAACCAGCTCATGCTTTTTCTTGTGTGGAATTGGCGCATTTTGCGTGTGGAAGCCAAGGATATCCTCGAGCTCCTCTTTCCAGTTCTCTACAACGCCGTAGTCCCCCGCCTGTACGCTACCGCCATCCTCAGGCGCCACCGAAGGAAAACCTTCAAAAGTATCGAAGCCGACGATCTTGCGGTTGTAATTGAAGGGCTCGTGTATCCCTCTCAATGTGGAGAACAATGCCATGTTCTGCCCCCAACGCACGCCAAACTCCATGATGGTTCCGTGAACGGGCACGATCATCTGATAGAGCATTTGCATGAAGTTGATCCGCGACAGCGTTTGTCGCGTGAGGTAGAGGCCGATGTTGTCCAGCAGCTCGCGATCGGGAATCCGTGAGGCGCGAAGGCGATCGACAAGCATCTGCTTGCGGTCAGTCTCGGACTGCGTCGAGCCCACCAGTGTTCGAATGGTTTGGTCTGTCATGTAGTGAATCCTCAGGGTTTCGGTCTAAAGAACGCGGTCAGGTTGCGACCGAACCCCACATCAACGAGTGCAGCGTAGAAGCGATTGGATGCCTCGATGCCGGCCTGGCCGATCAGCCGTTCGAGCATCAACCGGGCCCGGTGGGCTGCCGCCCCTTGGGAACGATCGGCGACGTAGTTTGATCCGTCATGTGCGAGAAACAGGTCGATCGGGAAATCGCCCTGAATCGAAAGGCAATCCCAGCCCGTTGCCTCGGCCGTTCGGCGCAGGCTGTCAGCGGTGAAGTACGATAGATGATCGGGCACAGCGATCCAGAACCGGTCAGGTATCGTGCCCGTCGCGTACAGTTCCTCGTGATAAGGAGTGCCGTCGTTCGGAACAGTCACTACAAGAAGCCCGTCTGGAGCCACTAAACAGCGCAGTGATTGCAGCAGGCTGACAGGATCCAGAACATGCTCGAGCACGTTGCCCAGCCAGACCAGATCGTATTGTTTTTCAGACGCGATACGGGCCTCGAGCAGTTCGAAAACATCTCCTTGCTCAACATGGTCGGCGTAAGCCGGATTGACCTGTTGCACGCCTGCGCGGCTGTAGTCGATGCCTTGAACCTGCCACCCGAGCCGCTCGAAGTACCTGAGCACGAAGCCTTCACCGCAACCGACATCAAGGAGGCTGCCGGGCTGGTCATCACTCAAGAGCGTGCGAGCCTGGCCTGCCTTTTGCGCGATTCGCAGCTCGATGACCTCGAGTTCTTCTTCGGAATAAGATGTTCGAAAACTGCTACTGGCCGCGTTCTGAAAGTAAGCCTGCGCATAATATTCGCTCAAGGCCTCTGCTGTAGGGCGATCCACAACTTCCAGAAAACCGAGCTCGTGCCGGCGTAGACGCTGGTCATTCATCAAAACATCCTTTCATGTTTCAACTCGGCAAGCGCCCAGTCTTCCTCGGTATCGATATCCTGCACCTGCATTGCGGGCAGAATGATCGAACCGGTGTTCGCCCCCATCAACACGTGATCGCGCAGAAATGCCTCGGTGCGGAACCAGTACCACTGACCCGCATCGTGATAGGCAATCGGAAGGTCCTGTGACCTGGCGTTGAGGTTTTCAGGGAAGTTGAGGGCGATGCATCCATCGTCCTCCCGTTGCAGCGAGCGCCAGATCGGATAGGAAAAAGCAGCGACAGGCATGATGACGTCGAACCGGCTTCCCAGCAGCGTCGCGCGTCCGCCAGCAAGGTCCTGTGCCCGCACGAATGGCGCCGTCGGGTAAAGGCAGCAGGCAAGATCGAATTGCATACCCGCCTCGGCGTATTGATCCAGCACTTCAATCAGAACTTGCGACGTGGTGGCGTGATCATCTGCCGCGGTGGCCGAGCGTAGAAATGGCACTTCGGCACCCAGGGCGCGCGAAATTTCTGCAATCTCCGGATCATCGGTGCTGACCATGACGGTGTCGAAGGCACCAGATTCGAGCGCCGCTTCGATGGACCAGGCCAGCATGGGCCGACCGCGAAACAGGCGGATGTTTTTACGCGGGATTCGCTTGCTGCCCCCTCTGGCAGGAATGATCGCAACAGCGGTCGGTGTGCCAGTCATGTATCAATTCCCCCTTCGAACATCGAGGCGTCGAGTGGCTCGCCAAAGGCAAGCGCACGCACCGCCCTGCGCCCAAGCACTGCTTCGAAAAACTTGGGTTTGAGTCCGTTGCCGGGACGGATAGAGCGCACATTTTCCTCCGTCAACGTCTCGCCCTTGGCGACAGGCGCCACGACATAGAGTGAACGGCGATTTTTCAGGACAATTTCTTCCGACCGCGTGGGTTCGAATGCGGGAGCACCGACCGCCACATGGGCGATGCGCGCCGTCGTCACGAGCTCGGCCAGTTCTGCGGGCTCCAGCGAAAAGGCACTATCGACCCCACCCTCTGCGCGGGCAAGGGTGAAATGTTTTTCAATGAAAGACGCCCCTAGCCCCACTGCAATGGCGGACACCACCGTGCCAAGCGTATGGTCGGAAAGCCCGGCCACGACATCGAAACGCCGGGCGATTTCGGCGATCGTTGCCAGATTGGCTTCCTCTGGCGGCGCCGGATACGCGGCTGTGCAGTGCAGTACCACAATTTCCGTGGCCCCGGCCCCACGCGCAGCCTCTATCGCTTCACCGATTTCCTCCAGCGTCGCCATGCCAGTGGACATCACGATGGGCTTGCCCGTGCGCGCCACCTTGCGAATGAGCGGCAGGTCGATCAATTCAGGTGATGCGATCTTGTAAGCAGGTGCACCAAGAGACTCGAGGAAGTCCACGGCCGTAGCATCGAAGGGCGATGAAAACACCGTGATCCCGACCTTGCGGCCATGTTCAAAGATCGCTTCGTGCCACGCCCACGGCGTGTGCGCTTCTTCATAAAGCTCATAGAGGCGACGTCCATCCCAGAGGCCACCGCTCACCATGAACTCTGCCCCGCAGTGGTCGATGGTGATGGTGTCGGCTCGGTACGTCTGAATCTTGACCGCATCAGCGCCAGCCAGCTTGGCGGCTTCAATAATGCGAAAGGCACGGTTGATGTCGCCGTTATGGTTCCCTGACATCTCGGCAACGATGTAAGGAGGCTCGGCCGGACCGATACGACGTCCGGCGATGCTCAGAACCAGTGGCCGAGCGCTGTGCGCTCCTGCTCCCCGTGCTGCCTGCTGCCCTTTCACAAAGCCACTCCAGTTGTATTGGTCATCAAAAAAGTATCAACCCAGAATTCGCCTCAGATGCTCAACCACTTCATCTTGTTGCTCATCCGTCATATCGGGGTACAACGGCAGGCTGAGGGCTTCGGCAAAATAACCCTCGGCCTGCGGAAAATCGCCATCCTTGAAACCTTGCTCGCGGTAGTAAGGCTGCAAATGCACCGGAATGTAGTGCAGGTTCACGCCCAGGCCCACCGCCCGCAACGCCTCGAATACTTGCTGCTGACTGAGTTTGATACGCGGTAATTGCAACCGCACCACGTAAAGGTGCCAGGCAGACTCGGCGCCCGGCTGTTCGATAGGCAATGTCAGCGCAAGCCCTGCCAGCAACGTCGCATAGCGGGCAGCCAGTTCACGACGCTTGGTAACGAACGCCTCCAGACGGGCCATTTGCGAGAGCCCGAGTGCCGCGTGCAAGTCAGACATGCGGTAATTGAACCCCAGCTCCAATTGCTGGTAGTACCACAACCCCGTTTCCGGCACCTTCATCTGTGCAGCGTTACCTGTGATGCCATGACTGCGCAGCCGCCGCAGACGCTCGGCATACTCGGCATTGTTGGTCAGTACCATGCCACCCTCGGCGCTGGTAATGATTTTGACCGGATGAAAGCTGAAAATGGTCATGGCGGCGTATTGGCCACAGCCTACCGGCCGTCCCAGGTACGAAGCCCCCACCGCATGAGAAGCATCCTCGATCAGCGTGAAGCCATAGCGCTCGGATAACTGCGCGATGACGCGCATGTCGCAGCTCTGTCCGGCGAACGCGACCGCAATCACCACTTTGGGCAGCTTTCCGGCGGCTTCGGCCACTTCGAGTTTTTCTGCGAGCAACTTCGCATCAAGGTTCAGGGTGCGCGGGTCAATGTCGACGAAATCGACGTCGGCGCCACAGTAGCGAGCGCAATTGGCCGACGCGACGAACGTGTTCGGACTGGTCCAGAGGTAATCTCCCGGGCCAAGATCCGCAACCAGGCAAGCGATGTGCAACGCCGCGGTAGCGTTGCACACGGCGACCGCATGCTCCGCCTGACAGCGTTTGGCCAAGGCCTTTTCGAAGCGCTCGATGGTCGGCCCCTGCGTCAGCCAGGGCGATTTGAGCACTTCCATCACGGCGTCGATATCTGCCTGATCAATGTTCTGCCGGCCGTAGGGAATCCGGAAAGGCGTCATGTCCGTGACTCGACGCAACGCCCGACGATCCGGCAACTACGCGCACTTTTGAACATCAATTGGTCGTTGTTGCACATGGCTTCAGTCCTTTTATTTGATCAGACAGCTTATGCAAGCAACTGCGCCCAGTTCACACTGGACGCGTCACCGAGGGTAAAGCCCTTGCCGGTCAAAGCCAGGTTCTGGTTGTAAGCCTCATCGTGCGCAAAGCGCGCCTGCCACTTGTCACGCAGGGCGGCCACTGCATTTGGATCGTTCGGCAAGGTTCCCGGGTGGGCAATCTGAACCTGCGGCGTCCACACCGTGAGCAAACCAGCGTCGGCGACTTTCAGGCAGAGATCGACATCGGCGTACACCTCATCGAAATGCTCACGATCCAGCCCGCCGAGGGCAACGAAAACTTCCTTGCGAATCATCAGGCAGGCACCGCTGACGGCCGAATAATTCTGTTCGACGAGCAGTCTGCGCATATAGCCCGACGCGTCCTTTTTCTCGCCGATGAAGGGTGAAGCGACCTCGCCGTTGAGCCCCAGAATCAGGCCGGCACCGGTCACACGGCCTTCACGATCCAGCAGCTTGGCACCGACCACCCCGACTTCGGGACGCTGGGCCTGATTGAGTAACGCCTCGATCCAGTTCGCGTTGACCACTTCGGCGTCCGCCGCCAGCAGCACCAGGTATTCCCCTTGCGCCTGCTCGACGGCCAGGTTGATCAGGGCTGACGCGCTCAGGCGATGTGCGGCCTTGACCAGACGAATCCGGCCGGCACCGTTTTTCTCCAGGTTGTCGAGCCAGGCGAGAAGCTCGGTGGACTGGCTGTGGTTATCGGCAATGACGATTTCATTATGTTGATAGCGTGTGCGCTGCAAGACGCTGACCAGGCAGCGCTGCAAGTGCTCGAGGTTGTCCTCGCTATGGATGATGATCGACACCTTCGGGCGACCGGTATGACGGTAGTCGATACGGTAACCACCCGACACTTCGGTGCTGACCTGGGCCTGATAACCGCGCGTCGCCAGATGACGAACCAACGCCTGACGCTCGTGATCATTGGGTGCGAAATCAGGTGCGGCAGTGATCAGCAACGGCTCGGCCAAATGGGCAAGACCGGCCAGGCCACCGGTTTCGACCAAGCGCAGCAGCAGGTCGAACTCGAGTGCCGAGGTGAGTTCGCGGGCAAAACCACCGACCTCCACCAGCGTTTCACGGCGAATCAGCCAGTGCCGCGCAACGAGTGCCGGCATGCTCTGCAACAGGTCGAGATTGAAGGCTGGACGGAACACATCGACCAGCGTGCCATTGGCCTGGCGATGAATTTCGTCCATCGCCACCGCACGGCAACCCTCGGCGTTCTGCAACTCGAGACTGGCGCGCAAGAAACCGGCTGCGGTGAATTCGTCACCCGCCTCGGCCAGCAGCAGCCAGTCCGAAGTCGACTGGCGAGCGATCTGGTTCAGCTTGTCGACGTAATTGGCCGTCGTGACTTTGACGAAATGCAGGGTGTTCTGTGCAGTGGTGACGACAGGCAAGTCGCCCGTGGTGAAGATCACCACCTTGAACGCCCGGAATGCACTCTCCATGAGGCTATCCAGAGTGACCTGGAGTTTGTCCATGTCTGCGTCCAGATCGAGCAGCAGAATGCCGAACTGAGGCCCCCCGTCGTTAGCCGCCAGGTGCTGGTTGATCCTCCTCACCGCGGTGTCGTTCGGTTGCCGGGCTTGCAGCCAGTTGTGCAGACGTCCCGAAGGCATCGTGTCGAGCAACTGGCGACTGTCGAAGGTCGGCACACTGTCCAGACGCTGAACCCAGTCGGTCAGCACCTGCGCATCGGCAGGCTCGTCCATCTGCCGCAACTGCTGCGCCAGTTTTTGCACCACCCGGCGGTTGAAGGCTCCCAACTGCACCGCTTCAAGCAGACGGTTCTGGATCGTTGCCGAACTGTCATTGGAGTAGGTGCGCTGCAAGGCCTCTTGCTTGAGCAATGCGCCTTCCATTTCTTCGAGTTGCAAACGCCCGGCCGGCATCGCATGCAGGAGAAACTCGCATTGCGTGAGTTGTTCAAAGAAAGCGCTGTTGTAGAACGGCATTTCGACGTATTGCTGAGGCCCGAAGACGCGCTTCGGTTCCACCGTCGGATCCTTCCAGTAAGACTCGAAAATCGGTTCGATGGTCAGCGCCTTACGGGTTGTCAGGCTTTCGGCCAGGACGGCGAAGCTCTGCAGGGCAACCTCTGCAGTCTGTTGTTCATCCAGGCCACTGATGCCGGTCGGCAGCGACGCCAGAAAACCGGCAAAGCGCTCGCGCTCCGCCACTGAACGCGCATCCTTGAAGGTCAGGGTCGTCATGATTTCGGTGTTGTGATCCGAGCGGCCATAGTTGACCTCACGCACCACGTAAGGCGACGGGAGAATCCGCGCCTTGGCCCGAGCCAGCATGTAGTAGACATGCCCGATTTCCTGCCACTCGAAGATCGTTTTTTCAGGCAACGCCTGATACCAGTCACGCAGCAACGAGGTGCGGTGAACCGCATAGAACGGCGGAATGTACTGGCTCATGTAATCGAGTACACGATCCTGACCGCGCTCGGCGTTGTAGTCCTCGTGCACTTTTTTGTCACGACGGTAGTACTGCACATAGTTGGAGTGGGTCAGGTACATCAGGCAATAGCCATGGCACAGACCGTAGTCCGGGTTGGCTTCGAGGAAGTTCACGGACTCGGTAAGGGCACCGTGCAGCAGAAAATCATCGTCGGAGGCGAAGACCATATACGGCGTGGTGACCTGCTCGACGCCGTACACCAGTTTGGTCTGGATTCCCCAGTATCCAAACTGCGGCAAATGCCGGTAGTCGACGGTGTCCGCGATCGCAGCCGCGCCCTCCAGCGCAACGGTCGATGAATCGAGGACCAGAATTTTGCAAGGCAATGTGCTGTAGAACTGCAATGCCCTGCGCAAAAACGCCGGGCGATTGTGTGAAATCAGCACCAGAGTGAACAGTTCACTCAGGGGCAGCGTGTTTTCAGAACCGTAAATGCCTTGCATATCCTTCCCCACCACAGACCGATTGCCCGTTGAACGCTTGAATAAAGGTGTCGCTTAACGCACGCGGCGCAGGTAGCCATCCGGCGCCACTGAAATCAGCAGCTTGTTATCCATCGCGCGGTCAATTTCGAAATCGCGGTTTTCTTCCAGGTAGGCCCAGACCGCGGTTTTCGGGTTATCGCCCGGGCCCCAAGGACGGTCCGGGAACGCATCTTCCGGCATGTCTTCGACCACGGTGTCCATGACGACGCAGTAGCTGCCCACCGACACCAGCGGCGCATACAAACGCAGTTCTTCGAGCACGTGATCGTGGGTGTGGTTGGAGTCCAGTACCAGAATGACTTTCTTGCCCTCGGCCGCGGCGCGCACTTGTGCGGCGATAGTCGGGTCGATACTCGAACCTTCGATCATCGAGATGCGCTTGCTCATCGGATGGCTTTCGATGGCTTCGCGGTTGTGTGCACGGATGTCGAGGTCGATGCCCAGCACTTCGCCGTGACCTTGCAGCTCCAGCAGGGACGCGTAGTAGATGATCGAGCCGCCATGGGCGATGCCGCATTCGATCACCAGGTCCGGCTTGACCTGCCAGATGATCTCTTGCATCGCCATCATGTCTTGCGGCAGCTGAATGATCGGGCGCCCCATCCACGAGAAGTGGTAGCTGTATTTGTGTCTGGCCGATTCGTTGAAGAAATCCCGGGCCAGACCCGTCAGTTTCTGGTCATCGCCCTGACGCGCGATTTCTGCCTGGCACTCGGCTTCGAACGCTTTATTGATGGTGTTGTCGGTCATTTTATAAGTCTCAATAGTCACTGGAACGAAGCGCTGTCTACGGCGTGATAGACGTAGCGTCCACCGGTCATCCGCTTGATTTCTTCGAGGTAGTTGGAGTTCATCACAAACAGGTTGGCGCCTTCGGGCAAGGCGTCCATCGCCTCTTGGGGCGAGGACACGCGCGCGCCGCTCAGGGGCAGATAGCGCCCCTGTTTGGCCGGGTTGATATCCACCACGCGATCCACCGCCACACCGGCCCGTTGCAGGAACAGCGAATAGATCACGCCTTTGGACGACGCGCCCCAGATCGCCGAACCCTGCTCCGGGTTTGCCTGAATGATTTGCACCGCGCGCTCGAGGCTGCCGGTGAAGGCACGCGGCAGGTCCAGGCGTGACACCGGTTGTTCCGGGGTCAGGCGCAAGGTCGCAAGGTCCGCGACGATGTACAGGTATTGGCCACCGAACAGGTGACCGGCCTCATGCACGGTGCCGAACATCCGGCGCAGGTCATCGAGGCGGAAATAATTGACATGCTCATAGAACAGGTCGAACCAGGCGCGGTGTTCGAGGATCCAGTCGAAGCACGGCACCTCGATGTAGATCTGCCCGCCCTGATTGGCGTCGGCCATCTCGGCCAGAAAACTCACCGGGTCCTGGATGTGTTCCAGCACATGACGCAGCACGATGGCATCTGCCGCCAGGCCGAGGCCACGGGTGAACGGCGCCTTGATCACGTCGGCGTTGTTGCCTTCGTAGGCCGGGTCGATGCCGGTGATGGCGTAGCCCAGACCTTTGAGCAGTTCGAGAAAGTAGCCTTTGCCGCAGCCGACTTCGATCAGTTCCTGCCCCTTGAAGTGACGGGCAATGATGCCTTCGACATCGCTCAGGTGCTTCTGGAACTGGCCCGAATGCGCCTGCTCGTTCTGGTAGTCGGCGTCGTAGCTGAGCTTGTCGGCATCGAAGGCCTGGTTGAAGATCAACCCGCTCTTTTCATCCTGTACCAGCACCATGTCGGCGCTCGCCGAGGCCCTGGCCGACGCCGGGTCGGCAAAGGTCCGGTTCTGCAACACCGGCAGGTCGGCGACCCGATACAACTCATGCCTCATGCTCTGCTCCCAGTAGCTGTTGCAAACGGTCCGCCACGCCCCAGAACGCCATCGGTTCGTGGGTCGGGTATGGGTAATGACCCAGGTTCAAATCGATCGCCGCGCCGCGTTCACGCACACGCTGTTCGACCAGCGCCCGCACCGAAACCGGCTGGCCGCTGGCGCAATTGATCACACCGTCGAAGTCACGCTGTTGCATGATCGCCGCGAGGTAACCGGCAGCCGTCTCGATCGCCAGGTAATCGCGCAATTGTTCGCCGCCCGACATGTTGAAGCACTGGTCGCCGGCATCGATCGCCCGGTCCAGCGCTGCGAGCAGACTGTTGGGGTTTTGCCCCGCGCCGTGCAGGTAAAACAGCCGCGCCCATTGCAGCGTGAACGGTTGAACCCGCTGCAGGTTTTCGAGGAACAGGCGCAGGGTATTTTTGGCCAACCCGTATGGGTTGCCCGGCTGCGGCGCGGTCTGCTCGTTGAGCGGCCCGCTTTGCATCCCGTATTCGAAGCAGGTGCCGGTGACCAGCACTTGGGGTACGCCCGCCTCGACCGCGCCCTTGATGAAGCGGTAATCGGCCATCAGGTTGTGCTCGAAGTGAAACAGCGCCTGATAGTTGGGCAAGCCCGGCCAGGCCAAATGCGCCAAGGCGTCGATACCATTGGTCAATGCGCCGATGTCCAGGTCTGCGCCGTGAATATCAGCCTTGATGAACTCCACGGCATTGATCCACGGCAAGCTCGCTGCGGTTTCGGCGTTGCGCGCCACCGCGCGAACTGCGCAGCCACGGGCGAGCAACGCCGCGACCAAATGGCGGCCAACGAACCCGGTAGCACCGGTCACCAGCACTTTCACAGGACGGTCAACTCAGGCACGGCGATCACGAAGCGACCATCCCACTGACGCACCTGAGCCAGCTGCTGGCTGACTTCGTGCAACAGGTTCCACGGCAATACCAGCACGTAATCCGGTTTTTCCAACTCGATCTGCGCCGGCGAAACAATCGGAATGCGACTGCCCGGCAGGTACTTGCCCTGCTTGTGCGGGTTGGCGTCGGCGACCCAGGCCAGCAGGTCCGGTTTGACCCCGGCGTAGTTGAGCAAGGTGTTGCCCTTGGCGGCGGCACCGTAACCGACCACACGCTTGCCGTCAGCCTTGGCCTTGAGCAGAAAGCGCAGCAGTTCGTGTTTGATACGTTCGGCGGCCGGCGCGAGGGTCGCGTAGTACTCGGGCGTTTTCACCCCGGCGACGAGTTCGGCCTGCAATTGCCGAGCAACCGCAGGCTGCACGTCACGACGAACACCATCAGCCCGCTGGACGAAGACCCGCAACGAACCGCCATGGGTCGACAGCTGACTGACGTCGAAGACTTCCAGACCGTTGCGTTCGCACAATGTATGCACGGCGGTCAGGGACAGGTAGGAATAGTGCTCGTGATACAGCGTGTCGAACTGCTGCCCGGCCATCAGCGCCAGCAGTTGCGGAAACTCGAACGTTGCCACGCCGGTCGGCTTGAGCAAGGTCGCGAAACCACCGAGGAAATCATTGATGTCCGGCACGTGGGCCAACACGTTGTTGGCAGCCATCAGGTCCGCGGACCAGCCTTCACCGACCAATTGCGCAGCGGTGTTTCGGCCGAAGAACAACTCGCGGATTTCCAGGCCTTTTTCGCGCGCCGCTTGCGCGGTGCTGCGGGTCGGCTCAACGCCCAGGCAAGGGATGCCGCGGCCGGCGACGTACTGCAACAGATAACCGTCATTGGCGGCGATTTCCACCACACGGCTGTCGGCGGTCAGGCCGAAACGCTCGACCATCTCGGCGACGTAGCGATCGGCATGCGCCAGCCAGGTGCTGGAGAACGAACTGAAATAAGCATACTCGGCATCGAACAGGCTGTCGGCGCTGGTGTAATCCTCGGTTTGCACCAACCAGCACTGCTGACACACCGCGACCTTCAGCGGCACCCATTGTTCGGCCTGTTCCAGCTGATCGGCACGGACGTAGGCGTTCGACGGCGGCGAGGTGCCGAGATCGATCAGCGGCAAGGCCAAAGGAGTTCCGCAACCACGGCAGTTCATAGACGCACTCCAGCGAAGCGTTCATCGAGCAAGGGATGGCTGGCGTCCCTGGCTGACAGATTATTGACAGGCAACGGCCAGGCAATCGCCAGCCGTGGATCGTTCACCGACAAACCGCCTTCGTGCTCCGGCGCGTAGTCGGCGCTGTGCAGATAAAGCAATTCGGCGTCGTCGGTCAGGGTCTGGAAGCCGTGGGCGAATCCGGCAGGAATGAGCAGGCTGCGGCCATCGCCGGCACGCAGGTGTTCGGCGTGCCAGTGCAGGAAGGTTGCGGAGTTCGGTCGCAAGTCCACCGCCACATCCCAGACCTCACCGCGCAGGCAGGTGATCAGCTTGGCTTCCGGCGCGTTGGCATTCTGGTAATGCAAACCACGCACACTCCCGCGTGCGCGGGTGCAGGAATGATTGATCTGGCGAATATGAAACGCCTCGCCAAAGGCACTCAGGCTGCCCTCGCAGAACAACCGGGCGAAGTGCCCGCGATCGTCTTCAAAGCGTTTGTGCTGCACGCTGAACAAGCCCTTCAGCGGTAGGGCTTTCAACAAAAATTCGCTCACAGCGCGCCTCGGTACAGGTTCAGCTGGCCCAACGTGACGTCACGCATGTCGTCGCCGTTTTGCCAGGCCAGATGCCAATCGAGGGTTTGGGTCAGGCATTGCTGCAACGACCAGCGCGGTTGCCAGGCCAACAGTTGACGGGCGCGGCTGCTGTCCAGGCGCAACAGGCCTGCTTCGTGCAAATCACTCGGTTCGATGCGCAATCCACGCGCTTGCGGCCAGCGATCGGCGAGCAGTTTGACGACTTCGCCGACGCTGCACATGTCCGCTTCGCCCGGGCCGAAGTTCCACGCACCGGCGAACTCGGGACCTCGCTCGTAAAGGCCAGCGGCCAGTTGCAGGTAACCGGCCAAGGGCTCCAGCGCGTGTTGCCACGGGCGGACCGCTTGCGGGTAACGCAGGGTCACCGGTTCATCGGCGGACCAGGCTTTCAGGACATCGGGAATCAAACGCTCAGGGGCAAAATCACCACCGCCCAACACGTTGCCGGCTCGGGCCGTGGCCAACGCCAGACCGTGTTCGGCATATTTTTCGGCCGGGAAGAACGACGCTGCATAAGACTGCGCCAGCAACTCGCAGCAGGCCTTGCTGCTGCTGTAAGGATCGTGGCCGCCGAGCGCTTCGTTTTCACGATATGGCCACAACCATTCCTGGTTGGCGTAGACCTTGTCGGTGGTCACCAGCACACAAGCACGCACGCCGCCGACCTGACGGATCGCTTCGAGCAGATTGAGGGTGCCCATGACGTTGCTGGAGTAAGTCCCCAGCGGATCGCGATAACCCTCGCGCACCAGCGGTTGGGCCGCCAGGTGCAGGACGATTTCCGGTTGGGTTTCGGTGATCAACTCGAGCAAGGCACCCAGGTCACGCAGGTCGCCGCGCTGATCGTTGATGCCTTCGTGCACACGCGCCAGTTCAAACAGGCTCGGCTCGGTGGACGGATCGAGGGAAAACCCACTGACTTTCGCGCCGAGACTTTGCAGCCACAACGTCAGCCAACTGCCTTTGAAACCGGTGTGGCCCGTCAGCAGAACCCGCTTGCCACGCCAGAATTCCGGACTCAGTCCCATTGTTTCCATGGGGCCTCCCCGCTCAGCCACAACTGCTCAAGGTGGTTTTTATCGCGCAGGGTGTCCATCGGATGCCAGAAGCCGTCGTGCTGAAACGCTTGCAGCTGTTGTTCGTCGGCCAGCGCGGCCAGCGGCTCGGCCTCCCAGGAGGTCTGGTCGTCAGCGATGTACGGCAGCACTTTTGGCGACAGGACAAAAAAACCGCCATTGATCCAGCCGCCGTCACCGCGCGGTTTTTCAATGAAACCTTTGACGCTGTCACCGTCGCGCTCCAGGGCGCCGTAACGGCCCGGTGGCTGCACAGCGGTGACGGTCGCGAGTTTGCCGTGGCTCAGGTGAAAGTCCACCAGGGCGCCGATATTAAGGTCGGAAACGCCATCGCCGTAGGTAAAGCAGAATGCCTGTTCGCCTTCCAGATAACGGGCGGCGCGACGCAGGCGGCCACCGGTCATGGTGTCTTCGCCCGTGTCGATCAGGGTCACGCGCCATGGCTCGCTGTAGTTCTGGTGAACGTCCATGCGGTTATTGCACATGTCGAACGTGACGTCGGAGGTATGCAGGAAGTAGTTGGCGAAGAAGTCCTTGATCGCGTAGCCCTTGTAGCCCAGGCAAATCACGAAGTCATGGATCCCGTGAGCGGAGTACTGCTTCATGATGTGCCAGAGAATTGGCTTGCCGCCGATTTCAATCATCGGCTTGGGTTTGAGGTGCGACTCCTCACTGATGCGCGTGCCCAGGCCGCCCGCCAAAATAACTGCCTTCATCGTCTCCCCTCTTGTTCGTCACAGGGCTCAGCCAAGCTGTATCAAGCTTTTGCAGGCCTTCTGGATAAAACCTTCAATGCCGGTCATGGCGCTTCTGGATTGACCGGAAGTGCTCG